>NZ_JADKSH010000009.1 GCF_015350795.1 Microbacterium sp. VKM Ac-2870 | reverse complement strand
GTCCACCGCGCCTACTCCTGAGCGTGGGTGTGGACAATCAGCGCCCCAGGCCATGCCCGCGAGCTATCCTCGCGGGCATGATCGCCCCTGACGGCTTCGAGGTGGCAGCCACCCCGCAGTGCCCACACTGCGGAACGGTGCTGCGCCGCGAAGCACACGGCTACTGGTGCGCCCACTGCCAGCTCATCGTCGTGGGCGTGTAACTACCCGCTCCGTCCGGCTTGACTCCAACTGTCCCACCGTGGGACAGTTGAGGTGTCCCACGGTGGGACGCTCTGAGGGGGTCACGATGTCGGAGTTCGTCAGCTCGGCCGAGGCGTTCAGGATCGCGCGGGAGCGCGCCAGCGTCGCCGCCTCGATGGAGGCGCAGTTCTTGCACCTCGCCGTGTTCGATGCGCGGGAGGCTGGCCTGTCCGTTCGCGAGACGGCCGCCGCGCTGAGCGTCCCCAAGAGCACCGTCGATCGCCACTGGCGACCAGGTCACAGGTGCCCCGACGTGGTGCCGCTGTGGGGTTCCGCTGCGGCCTGGCGCGAAGCTCGCGCCGCCGTGTGGGCTCACAACCCCCACGAGCTGGCGGACGACTGGGTTCCCTACGAATGGACCGACAACGGGACGGAGCGCTCCGTCCGTCTACGCGCGCGTGGTGTCGCTCGGCTGCGGTCGGTCGAAGGTGGAACGGTTGTCGACGTGACATACGACCCTGAATAGCCAAGCCGGAATCGTTGATAGGTACGAAAAACCGCAGTTCCGAAATCCCCGATAATGGTTATTATGTCCAAACGAGGATTCAGAGAAGAGCCCTCTGCGAGTAGTCGTGGGTCGCGAGGAACTCGTGTCGCTGACTCAAGTCGTCGAGCATTTGAACGCAGACTGCGAATGACGCGGCAAGGACGCGCCAGGACGGTCTCATTTCGACGGATGCAACACGGTTGGCTCCGAACTCTGTTCTTTGCTGAATGTCCGACAACGCCCGCACGGTCGCGCTGGAACCATGAAGGAAAGCGGTAGCGATTTTCCAAGTGACAAACGGTGATTCTGGGGCGTGCCCTCCGCGTCGCGGCCCACGTGGCGGCGAGAGATCGATGAGGATGTCACTCCAACTCGGGATGCGTCCCAGTTGACGCTCCCGCAGCTGGGGGACGGTGTCTTTCAGCTCGTTCAGGCGTTGGAGAATCCTGTCTAGTTCCGGGGACGCACGGTTCGACCGGTCCCCCGACAGTATGGAAGAGAACTCTTTAGCATCTTCATGATGCGTGAACTCAAGGTTGAGGGATCTCAACACCCGACCGTATTTCCTCGACGGACGTAGAAGCCATTGGGCTAACCCAGCACCTTCACATGCCATCCGGAGAAGCGCATAGTGGGCGTAAGGACGGAGCGTCGCTGCCGCGTTCACCCCCCTCACGGTCAAGTCGTGAAAGGCCTCAAGAGAATCGTGGGCTCGACCGAAAGCCATCTGCACCTGAGACGAGATGGGCACACGCGCCGTGTGGCCATCGTCGACTGCCATCATGGATTCTGGGATCGGTTCTCGGAGTTCCCCGAGCTGATGGAAACGGGCGACTGAGACGTTGAAGACGCGTGAAGCGATCTCGAGCTCGGCTTCGTTCTCGATGCGGTCGAAGCTTCCGAATTCGGTGGGCACGGCGGTAGCGTATCGGCGCTACCGCCGTGCCCACCGCGGACTAGAGGTGGTCGCGAGTCAATGGCTCCATCAACGCACAGCACCCAGTAGAGCAACATTGAAGTTGTGCAGAGCCGTCGCGGCGTCCGTCTCCTTCGGATCGGGCCGCTCGTTCCTGTCGACCGGCACATAGCGAACCATCGAGGTCGCCCCGACGAACTCGATGACCAAAACCAATGCCGATTCAACTTCGTTGCCGAAACGCTGCGCCACTTCGTTCCGTGATATCCACGCGCGTCGAATCTCACGGAGGTTGACGATCTCAGGGTTGCCGTCGTTAAGAGCGGTGAGGGTGAGGAACATTGAGGTTCTCCTATTGGTGGGGTAGAGGGGCGCCCTGGGCGGCCATGAAGGGTTCGGGGTTGATCGGTGTGCCGTTCTTCTCGACCTGGAAGTGCAGATGGCAGCCCTCAGCGAATCCGGTGTCGCTCATCTTCCCGAGCTGCGTTCCGGGGCTCACGACGTCGCCGGTCTTCACGAGAAGGCCGGCCTCCATGTGGAAATAGCCGGTGACGATCCCGCCACCGTGGTCGATCCACACCACGTTCCCGCGGAAGGGCTGCACGCCGGCAAAGGTGACCTTGCCGGCACCCGCCGCCCAGATCGGTCCCCCACAGGTGCCGTCCGCGAGGTCGGTGCCCTTGTGGCAGGTCTTGTCGTCCTGGCCGGGGCGGTCGATCGCGCACGAGCCGAACGTGTCGGTCACGTGCCCGCGGGCCGGGACGATCCACGCGCCCGACCCGCCGGGGCAGCTCGTGGTGAGCGCCGCGACGATCGCGGTGGCGTCCTTCTCGAAGCGTGCGTAGTGCTGCGGGTCGGCGTTGATCTGCACCGCGTGAATCGCGAGCGTCGGCGCCATGCTCTGCCAGCCCGCAACGGCGAGTAGCCGGCTGTAGAACAGGCCGGCGGAGCGGGACGGGTCCATCCGCTCCTGAACGCTCCCCCACGACTCCTGCTGCTGGAACAGCCCAATGCTGGTCGTGCGGGTGCCGTTGGGGTTGGTGACGCCGGAAGTCTCCCAGTCGCCGTAGGTGATGTTGCGCAGGCCCGATTCGCCCATCGCGGTCATGACCGCGAGCACCTGGCCGTGCTGGTCGACGCCAAGGTCGATGCCGGCGCGGATGATCGCGGCCGCGTTCACGAGCTGCTCGCCCTTGTAGCCGGCGACGTCGGCCGGCAGGGCTTTGGTGTCGCTGAGGCACATGCCGTGCGCGTCGGCGCGCTGCACGGAGCCGAGGACGAACGTCACGCCGAAAACGGCGGCGAGCATCGCCACGACGAGCCCTGCGACGATCTTCCTCATGCGTTGTCCCGGCGCAGGTCCCCTCGCATCCCCTCGTCGGTGTCGGTCAGCCCGACCTCGATCGACGAACGCACGTGCTCGACGTGCGTTTCGGGGACGTTGCCGTACTTGAAGATGAACTGCCCCGGCGCGAGGTTTTGGAGGACGCTCGATGTCGACGGGTCGAAACCGAAGGTGCGCACGGCCCAGTCGGCATCTTCTTTGCGGTCCTGGCGGAACACGTAGATGCTCTGCGCTTCGCTGATGACGGTGCGGCCGGGTGAGTCCAGAGGGATATCGAGGCCCTTGTGGAACACGAACACGTTGTTCAAGCCGACACCGCGGGAGAGCTTCTGATTGGACTTCAGAAGGTGCGCGGCCGGCCCGTCAACCATGTCCCAGCCTTCCTCGTTGATGCACGTGGTCTGCCAGCCCGGATCGGTGCGCAGACGGCCCAGCATCCACTGGTTGCCGATCGCCCGGACCACATGCGAGGACGGCCCCTCGGTGGGAAGCTGCGAGATATCAAAGCTCGTGAGCTTGCCGGTGAGGTTCACGTTCTCGCTCGTGTCTCCGTCGAGCATCCCGCCGTACTCGTCGAGCAGCCCTTCCAGGGTGAACCGGACGCCGAGGCCGGCCTGGTGCAGCCGGTCGCGGGCGTGCTCGGTGAGGTCGGGATAGTCGTCGACTCTCCCCAGCAGGGGCAGAAGGTCAGCCAGCGTGGGCGCCCGCACCCCGTCGTAGGCGGCGAGGGTGCGTTTCAGCGCGGACCGTGCGGCCTCTTCTTCCCAGTCGTCAATGCGGGCACCGTCCCGCGCGATGCGCACAATGGCGTGCAGTAGCCGGTAGGTGCCGGCGTCACCGATCTGGGACACGATCAGCGGGTCCAACAGGTTCAGGCGCGAGCCTGAGCCGTCCGTGGTGAACCGGATGGGTTCACCCTGGCCCCATTCGCGCACCAGCTCGGCGTACTCGCCTTCGCCGCCGCGGGCCTTCTTGTCGAAGATGACCGCGCGGCGGTAACGGATCACGAGCGGGCGGGTGACGTAGACCGTCTTGACGAAGCTCGACTTTCCGCCACCCACTCCCCCGCACACGATCGAGTTCGGGCTAGAAATCAGCCGCGGCGTCGAGTTGTACGCCGTCACGGGGTCGTGCGTGATGAGGGAGTGCGACAGCATGTCGCGCCCGTTGGCCACGCCGGCTGTTCCGGTCACCGGGCCGATAAGCGCCGTGTTCAGCACGGAGGCCTGACGGGTGGTCGACGGGGCGCCTTCGAAAGCCGGCGCGTAGTAACCGCGCTCGGCTTTGCGGGTCTTGGCGCGGCGCTGTGGCCCCGGCAGCTCGTACGGCGAGACTTCGCCGGCTTCGATGTCGATCGCCTCTTCGAGGTCGACCTCGACCTGCTCGGCGCTCTTGCGGGCACGCCGTGAGCGGCGCGGCGCGGTGGTGTCGCTCACGCGATCGCCTCCTTGTCTCCCCCACCCGCGAGAGCCCGCATGACGCGAGCTCCGAAGGTGGGCGTGTGCGGGCGGATGCCGCGACCGATCGGCCACGTGTTGCCGCTCGCGGCGGGCTGGTAGGAGTCGAGCCATTCCAGCTTCTGAATGCCGACCTCGTTCGCGCACAGCTCGGCCAGCTCCCGGCTGGCCGTCGCGAGCTGGTCGCGGCTCTCGGCGGTAATGGTGATGTAGCCGACCCAGTTCGTGCCGTGGTGGCCGCTGCCCTCGGCCAGGTCAGCGCGGCGGCGCTGCGCGGCCGCGACGCGCACGCTTCCCTCGTCGAGCGGGATACGCCCGTTCGCTGTCTCGGAAAGATCGGTTGCCATATCGGACACCAGGTCGCGACGTGCCGCATGGCGGGCCTCGACCGCCGGCACCAGCTCGATGTGGAACGTCACCGTTCGGATCACGTCAAGCTCACGACCAACGAGAAGGTCAAGCAGCCACAGCGGCCGCCGCTGCGCGACCGTCAAGTGCTCAGCGCGGATCGCGGCCGTGCGGTGCCACCACTGCACGGGCTGGCCCGTTTCCGGGTCGATCCCATCGACGACGTGTGCCGAGTATTCGCCGCCCGGTGAGCGCTCCCCTACGTTCGTGGGCTCAACGTCGCGCACGAGGTCGAGCGGCCGGGAGGGGTTCTGCATGTGGCGGATCACGGCCGCGGTGCCGCGCGCGGTGAGCGGTTCCGCCCACCCGTTGCGAGCATCGAGCAGCCCGCGCCGGAACGACTCAATCTCGGAGGCCATGAGCTTGCGCCAGCCGTCGCGGCCAGGCCCGTACTTGCGGGCTTGCTGCACGAACCGGCTGTTGAGCGGCCAGCGGCCGACGACGTAGTGCCGCTGCACCATCGCGCCGCGGGACGACTCCAACAGGACTTCCTCATAAGAGGCCGTCGCCCACTCGGGAGCCTGGGGGTCAATGTTGTTGAGCACCCAGAACTCCTGCAGGGCCGTATCGGCCGGCAGAACGCGAGTCACGGGCTGCACGACGCGCAACAGCGACGACGGGGCGGCTTTGCTCGCCAGGAACGCGCCGAAGGCCTCGGCGCCGAGCACGACGTTTTCGGGCGACTCCATACCGCGCAGTTGGCCACTCACCGAGAAAGCGACGCTCAGGTAGGGCTCTTCGCCGGCAGGACCGTGCCAGGCGATGCCGGGGACGCCGCGGCCGGACTGCAACCAGCCCATCCCGTCGCACCCGTCCGGGTTGGCGCGCATCGCCGCCAGCTCGCGAGCCCACGCCACGCGAGAGTCCCGGTCGGCCTTGTCCTTGCTCTTGCGGGTCTGAGCGAGAGCCGTGGTCAGCAGCGCCGCCCGATCGGCGTCGTACGGAATGTACTCGTCGGCGTGCGTCTGCCGCGCCGCGCGAAAGCGACGCTGACGACGACGCCGCTCGAGGATGCTGCCGTTGTGCGTGCCGCTCGTGAGCACGATCAGCACCGCCACCGCGGCCACAGCCACGGCGATCGCCGGCCACCCGACCGAGGGCGTGAACACCATGCCCACGACGATGATGAGCACCGTTCCCCATGCGCGGGTCTTGTTCTGCCCGCCCCAGAATCCGCGGTGGCTTCCTTCGCCACCGAGAATGAAAACCCCGCGTTCGGGCTGTTCTGCGTCGCTCACTGCGGGCGCTCCTTCCCCTGAACGGGCGGCGGCGTGATGCTCGTGTGCGCTGTCTCACTCGCCTTCCGTGTAGCCGTGACTGCTCCCTGAGCGGCAATGGTGGCGCCGGCCGTGGCGGCGCCGGCCGCTTTGGCTCCGACGCCCGCCGCCTTCGCGCCGACCCCCACGGTGGCGCTGCGGCCCCGCGCTGTCGCCGTCTGCGCGCCCAGCTTGGTCGCTACGGCCCCGCGAGCGTTCTCCGGGGTAGCCATAGCCCGCACCGGCTGCGCCGACCGCACGGGCGGCGCAGGGCGGCTCGCAACCGAGCCCTTCTGACCGGGCGACGGTGCACCGAGAGGCCGCGTCGGCATCGCGTCCGACGCGGGCGCGCCGGCAAGGTGCTTCTTGCCCCACGAGATGAGCACGAACGGTGCGACGACCGCGAGGAAGTTCGCGATGACAGCAATCAGCAGCCCGACAAGGTTCTTGAACCCGTCGTTGCCCCACTGGCCAACGGCGTCGATGTTGAGCCGGAACGCGAACCCGAGCAGCAGGAAGAGAACCGGCTGAACGGCGAGCATCCCCACCCAGAGCTGAATGACGGCCAGGCCGGCGCTGCGCCGGCCGCTGTCGACGATCCACACAGCCGCGAGCGGGATGAGCACGCCCGAGAAGTTCTGAACGACGAGCTGGAAGACGAAGATCGCCGGGATGATGATCAGCCCGAGCACCATGCACCACAAGACGAGAGCACCGACAGCGGCGCCGCCCGCGATCTTGCTCGGGTCGTCGACCGCGATCTGAGCGAACGTGTTGATCATCTGGTCGATCGTGCCGCCGTACGCCCAGCCGATCAGGCTGCGCGTGAGAGCGCGAACGAACTCGACGAGGAGTATGCCGATAGCGGGACCGAAGCTGATCCCGAGGATGAAGCCGGGGAAGTAGAGAGCGATCGAATCGAAAAGCTCCTGCCCGCTCATGCTCCCTTTCGCCGCACGGACGAACTGGAAGATGAGCAGCACAATGGCGACCATCAACGCGAGGGCGAACGACACCTGATAGGTGCTGATAAACGACGGCAACGTGAGGTCTGGCAGCGTCGATCCGGTGATCGCGGGGATGACGTCCCGGCTGAGACTGACGACAGCCTCGCGCGCGGTCTTGTACATATTGCCCCACGGATCAGCCCAGAAATTCACCACCCCACCGATCGAGTCGACCGCACCCCCGATGATGTCCGGGAGGCTGGGAGCGTCCATCTTGAACATCAGCACGCCCCTGGGATCGGCACGCCAGTGGTGCGCAGGGTGTTGGCGTCCTTGACGCTCAATCCGTCCTCGATCACCCAGCCCTTCTCTGTCCAGACGACCGCATAAGACGGCATGAGATTCAGAGTCGGGTCGATGGCCCCGTTCACCACCAGCGGGAGCATCAGCGTCAGCTCCACACGGTCGGCCGTGAACGTGTCGATCCGGTAGTACCCATTCAGGCTCGTGACGTAGAACTGGCTGGCATCGACCTTCGCCGCCGAAGCCGCAACCTCAGCGAGATTCGGGATGCGCGACGCGGTACTACCGATGAGCGTTACCTCGTCCTGTGGGACCGCCGGCTTCTGTGCGAGCCAGCGGGCGAAGGCGATCGCGAACGACACCGCGCCCTCAGTGGTGTGCGGCGCGCGCGACTGCGCGTCCAGCACCGACTGAGGGCTGCGGGCGTCGCCGCCAAGACAGCCGTCGACGCCCGCCGCCACAGGGGGTGCGGACGAGGCGGGCGCCGACGGAGTTGCGATAGGCGCGGTGCTCTGTACCGGGCCGGGGCCGGCGTCGTCGCGCGGCCCGTTGGCCAGGCTCAGCCCAACGACTCCCGCGACGATGACGACGACCGCCACGGCGGCTGCGGCGAGCCACAGCCAGAGCCGGCGGCGGGAGGATGCGGGCTGAGCGTTCATCATCGGGCGAAGATCGCGAGGACAGCGCCGACGATCACGGTCAGCGCCGCGAGGCATCCGAGACTGATGCCGGCGGTGATGACCTGCTGTTTGCCCGCGGCCACGGCCGCGGGGTTCGTCTCGCTGTTCTGCCCCATCTTGACGAAGCCCATGATGAGCCAGACGATCACGACGACGATCGCGATCCCCCACACACCGGCGAGGAGCTTTTGCCAAAGCTCCGTGAATTGGGCACCAAAGATGGTGAAGTCCGGGATGATTCCGTCGAGCGGGTTGTTCATGTCTCTAGGCCTTTCGAAGTTCGGTGTTGAGTTGGTCGACGATGCCCGCGGTAAGCCGCGTAATGGCGTCGGTGGTCGCGGGCGCGAGCTGCCCGTAGCTGAGCGCGGTTCGTTCCGCGATGTGTCGATCGACAGGCACGTGATAGACCGACTGGATGCCGGACTGTTCGATGAGCTCGGCCACAACGCGGCTCACCTCGGCGTCCTCGGGGCGCCCGTCGTGCGTGCGTACGACGATCGCCGTCTGCGCCAGGTGTTGCGCGTGGCCTCCCAGCTGGTGAAGGTGCCGTAGCAGCTGCATGGCGCCTTGTAGGGCGTCCAGCGCATCGAGGACGGGGATCACCAGGACGTCGGTGTACTCCAAAGCACCGTGGAATGCGGACGAGCTGGGCTGGTTTCCGGTGTCCATCACGCGCACCGGATAGAACTCGTCGAGCTTGTGCGTCAGGCGGTGCACATCGGCGCCGGTGAGCGCTTCGCGATCGCCAACGGTGCCGATCACCGCGGCGTAGCTCGTCTGCTGCGACACGTAGCCGGCCAGGTGGCCGGCGCCGCGGATCTCATCGAGATCTCGCAACAGCTCGGCCACGCCCACGGGCGCCCGACCCTCCGCCCGAACGGACAGCGCGCCGGGATCGTCTGATACCTCGACGACGACTGCCCCTCCCCCGCGGATCGTTGCGAAGCAACCCCCGATCGCGAGCGAGAGCGGCGTCTTGCCGACGCCGCCTTTGGGATTCGCCACCAGGATGCCGACGCTGCGCTGCCACTGCGAAAGACGGATGAGCGAGCGAGCACGGCCCAGCTCGGACGCGCGAATTTCGCCGGCACTGGGCTTGATCGTCAAGCCCATGTTGCGGAGCATCCCCCGCCACCCGTGACGGGAAGTTTCCGATGCCTCACGCCTCGTCATCCGAAGGTCGACATTCGGCACGCCCTGCGGCCGCGGCGCCTCGGGCTCAGCCGCGGGCACCTCCACAGCGGGCGCCGACGTCACGGCCGGCACGGTCGCCTCGACCGGCGGGGCGTCAACCGCCGGGTCTGCGCGGAACTGCGCTAGGCGCTGCTCTGCTGGCGAGGCAAGCGCATTATTCGCGTTGTCCCCCATTTGGGGGACAGCGGGCGGGATGTCGTGAGCCGACACCACCCCGGCATCCTCGATGTATCCCTGAGCCCGATTCGCGCCCCGAAATGGCTGCGGCGTCTCAAAATTCGTCATGCGCACCCCCTGCGTTTTCGTACATGGTAGTCCGCGGGAGTGACATCGAAACCGCGATGTCAGGTCAGCCCGCCTATCAACAGAGTAACGAATAATCCGTAAGACGAACAGGTGGCGAATCCGCTTTCATAGGAAGCACCCCCCTAGCTGGCAGAATGTCGGCATGCCCCGCCGCCCGCCTATCCCCGACCTCACCGGGGCTGCGCTCAACGCGCATCGGGTGTTCCAGAACGAGTCGCGACTGATCTGCCTTCGCCACCTTCTGCGCGTGCCCTCGGCATCGCGGGCAGAGGTCACACGGGCGACCGGGCTCGCCGTGACCACGACGATTGATGCTCTGAACGAGCTCGCAGAGCGCGGCTTCATCACCGCGATCGAGGGCGGCGCCGGCCGTGGCAGCCGCTACGCGGCAAACCGCGAGCGCGTCACGACCGAACTGCTCGCGTTCGTGAGCTGGGTTCTCGGCTGAGCATCGCCAGCTCGAGCAGTTGACACGTACGTGTCAGTTCGACCAGGTGCGGAGAATCGCTTCCTCGATCAGCTCGCGCTTCTTCTTGCCGGTGCGCCGGTATGCCTGGGTGAGCACGTCGTTCACGTTCAGGCTGATGCGGGTGGCGAGCTGCACAGTCACCTCAGCTCCCCCGGCTGGCGTCTGCGGCGCTGACGCGGACACCACGGGGGCTGTGGGCGCCGCTGCCGGCTGCTCGGGAGCTGCCGCGGGCGCCGGGGCGCCCTTGCCCTCGACAGGAGTCGTGGGGGCGGTTGCGGGAGCTGCGCGCGTTCCGAAGTCGATCGGGTCCACCCCTGCATCGGCGGCGGGACGAGGACGAGTGCGAGCGGGACGGTCGGGCTGTGGCGTGGTCATCGGATCACCTTTCGCATCACTTCGGTGTACGCATCTCGGATCGCGGCGCCCTTGCGGTACGCGCCGTACCACTCCCCCGCCATGCGCACCTCAGGAACGATCGCCAGGTGCGGCACGATCGGCTCGATGATCGGCGCCAGCTCGCGCACCTGGTCGATTGCATCCTGCTCGGCGTAGGACAGGAACCCGGTTCCGTCACGGGTCATCACCACACCGGCCTCTTCGATCGTCGCGGCCGCTCCCAGACGCGCCATGCTGCGCCTGAACGTGTCAACGGTGCGCTGAGCACCCGTCACCCCATCCACGCCGGAATCGGACGCCGTAGCGGCGTACAGCACGCGGTCGGCCGCGTGCAGCGCCGAGAGGGTCAGGGGTCCGCCTTGCCGGTTGGCGCAGTCGATCACCACGACGTCGGCTTGCAGATCGACGAGCGACGTCTTTAGGCGCAGCTCGGCGTAGTCGTCGCGGTCGCTCTCGCGGTTGCTCAGGTCGCGCGCGGAGGGGATCACGCGCAGCAGCGGGTGCCACGTGCTCTGCACCGCCAGGTCTTCCGCCCAGCCGGTGGGCTCTTCCTTGGCGCCGAGAATGGCGCCAACGTGCAGCCCCTCCCCCACAGGCGCGATGCGCGTCCACTTCGTCGATGCGGCGCGGGGGTCGAGGTCGATCAGGACGGTGCGGTGCCCCGCCTCGGCCGCGGTCATCGCCACCGACACGGCCGCGGTCGTCTTGCTGACGCCGCCGGCCTCGCTGTAGACCATCACGGTTTGCATGCTCACAGTATACGCCTTCTTTCTATCTAGCGTTCTATCTATCTGACTAACTCTCTATCTGTCTTTCTAGATAGCTTTCTAGAAAGACAGATAGCTAAGGGGAGCAGGAGCCCCACAGTCCGCGGCCGGCGGCTTGCGCCGCTGCTTGTGCGGCGCGGTAGTCGCTCTGCCCGGTGTAGGGCTTGTCGTAGGTGTACTCCGCGCCGACGCCGGCCTGAATCTCGGTCAGCGCGACGTTCACGCCGTCGAGGTAGACGTGTCGCAGCAGCCGCCCGTACTTGTCCGTATCGGCCTGGGAGGGGTCGGGGGAGAGGTCGACCGTTCGCCCGTAGACGAGCTGGTCGAGGTAGTCGCGAGCTTGCTCGGCGTAGCACTCGCTCGACTGCCCATCGCGCCCTATCTCGGGGGTGTTGATCCCGATGATGCGCACACGCACGGTACCGGTCGCTGTGTCGACCTTGATCGTGTCGCCGTCGACAACGGCAGCGACCCGGCCGTGCTCGGCGCCGGCCGGCGCAGACTCCGGGGGAGTGCAGCCGGTGAGAGCGACGACGAGAACGGCCGCGCTGACGCCAGCGAGGCGTCCCGCTCTCATGTCACGCCGTCGCCTTCTCGTCTAGGAGCTGGTACACCCGCGCACGGGTCACGCCGAGAACGGCGGCGACCTCGATCGCGGACAGCCCGTAGGTGTCGTGGAGCGCACGCGCGGCCGCGCGGCGATCGCGCGCCGCTTGTGCGGCGACCTCGCGGGCTTCGTGTTCCAGTCGGGTGGCCTCGTCGAGCTGAGCAGCGACACTCTCGGGCATGGCGATGACCGTCGCGACGTCGAAGCTGTCGGGCGCGATGTCCTCCATAAGCGCGATGAGATCGCGGCCCATGTGCTCGACCTGATCGAGCTTGCGCGCCTGGGTGCGGTAGTCAAGCTCGGGAACGTCGATGATCCACCACTGACCCTCTCGGGTCGCGGTGAGCTGGTAGGTCCTGCGGGTCATGTTCTGTCTCACTTCCACTCTTCGGGGAGGTGGCCGATCACCTTTTCAATCGACCTGAGCACCCCCGGTGAAATCCGGTTGTGGCGGGGGAGCGGAATCGAACGCGCCCCCGGCTTGCTCCACTTCGTGTGGTCGCCCTTGTCGCTGGCAACCGAGTAGCCCTGCTCGCGTAGGAACTTCTCGACCTCGCCCCGCTTCGCTTCCTTCATGACTCTAGTATACCCCTCCCTATACATGCAATGTCAAGCCTGGACTATACATCCGGGGTGAATTCGGTGCCGCAGATTCCGCAGAGGATGGGGCCGGCTTCGATGACGGTCAGGGACGCGCGAATCTTGCGACCGCAGCCGCATTCTGCCGACGCACCGTTGTTGTTGCTCTTGCGGCCTCCGCCTACGGTGACGGCCTCGGCGCGGCGGTGCGCGGTGATCGCCTGGTGCAGCATGGCGATGGTGTCGGCGTACGCGGCTTCGGTGCGCTCAGGGAGCGCCGTGACACTCCACCCAATCCGGGCGTCGTGCTCGATGGTGAGGCCGAAGCTCTCCGCGATGGTCTTGAACTTCTGGTTGTGGTAGCGGCCCTGACGGCTGGTGTCCTGGATGCCGCGAGCGGTCGCGGCCGCGTGTGCGGCCTCGTGCAGCAGCGTCGCGAGCACCGACGCCGCCCCCGCCACGAGCCCTTCACCGCCGACGAACAGCTCGTGCAACTCGTCCTCACCGCGCACCCACCGCTGTGCCGCAAAGTGGCCGAGCTTCATGCCCTTCGCGTCGCTACCGCTGCCGAGCGTAACGACGACCTCGGGCACGTCCTGGTGACGCTCACGGATCGCGGCCCATGCTTCTTCGATCGCCGCCACCAGGGGAGCGGCCACCGTGGCGCTCATGCCGCCACCTCGATTTCTGCGATGAGGTCGGGACGGAACCCTGACCATGCGGCCCCGCCCTCGACCTTGACCACGGGGAGCTGGAGGAACCCGAGCGCGCGCAGCTCGTCGACGGCGCCCTCGCGCAGCTCGTCGACGTCGACGATCTGATACTCGACCCCGCGCCCGTCGAGCGCCCGATAGGTCGCGTTGCATTGGACACAGCCTGTGCGGCTGAACACGGTCACCTGAACGCTCATTGCTCTCATCCCTTCCCCCTCACGTTTTTTGCCGTGAAGGCGACTTGTCGCCGCTAGGACGGGAGGGAGGAGTGCAACCCGGAGGGCGGCGGGGGAGAGAATTTCGGCGCGAAATAAGGGAGCGTAGCGACCGCGTGCCGAAAATCTCGGCGGAGCCGGCGGCTTGCCGCTTGCGCGGAACCCGGACGTCCGTATGCTGCCGAAGGCTTCACGGCAGAAAAACGGGTGCCCGTAGGGCACCTGGACCGCGGCCGCGCAGCGGCCGTCCCCCCACGGGCGCATGCGCCCGCCCAGCCCCGCAGGGGGTGGCTCAGCTCGTCGCGTGTTCCTCGTCGACCGCGGCCGCGGGCTCGTCGACCGGTTCAGCCGCCGCGTGCGCGGCCTGGTCGATGGCGGCGGTGAGCGTGGGGGAGGGGAGAGCGCGGAACACCGCGATAGCTCCGCCTTGCACGATGTAGAACTGCCCCACCGCCGCGCGGCGCACGTCATCCGGCGGGATGACGTAGGTGTGTTGAGCACGCGCGGATCGCAGCTCGTCGCCGGTCGCAGCGCCGGATGCTTCGAGGCGCATCGCGGTGCCGGCGAACGATACGACGTCCTCGGGGTCTTTCGACCGGCCGATGACCAGCGCCGCGCCGCTGGACAGGGCGCGTCGGCGGCGTGTCTCATCCTGTGAGACACCCGCGACCGACTGTGCGGCCAGCCAGAGGCCGATGCCGGCCGATCGGGCTGTCTCGAACAGCGACGCGGCGATATCGCCGGGGTCGCTGTCGTCCGTGACGAGTTGCGCGAACTCGTCGACGAACGCGACCGCGGGCGTCTTGTCGCGCCGCGACAAGCGCGCGCTCATCCACCGCCGAAGATCGGCGAGCATCAGGTCACCTACGGTGGCCTGTGCCCTGTCGGCGGGGGAGAGGGGCACGATCGTCAGATCGGCGGTGCGGTTCTCGAAGCTCCACCCCGACGCCGACAGGTGCGGCTCCAACGGCCCCAGAGCCAGCATGAGCCGGCTCGTCACGCGCGCCACGCGCGGCGTGTTGTTCTTGTCGACCGGCTCGTAGAGCATCGTCAGCTGAGCCTGATCCCGCACGTGCGGGGCGGCATCAGCGAGCCGGCCAAACAGGTCGCGCATCCCCGTCAAGGGAGCGTGGGCCTGGATCGCGTTCAGCGCAGAATTGACCTCATCGTTGTAGAACTGGCCGTCGCCGGTCGACGTCGGCAGCGTCCGCATGATCTTCGAGGTGATTTCCGCAGCGGAGCCGGTGAACAGGTTCCACGGCTCCGCGACGCTGACGCTGTGGCCGCGAGCTCGCGCGATCGCCGCGAGCCTGTCGGCGTCGTCGGGGTCGCCCTTCGCGTCGATGAAGAACACGGGCCAGCCCAGCTCCAAGACCGCGAGAATCGCGTCTTGGAGCAGCACGGACTTGCCCGAGCCGCTTTCCGCGAACATGAGCACCCGCTGAGCGCCGGCCGATTCCGGCAGCACCACGTAGGTGCCGGCGGGATCGGTCCAGTCGGGCACCCTGCGGGTGTCCTGCATCCGATCCCCGATCGTGCGAATCGTCGGCCGCTCGATCATGCCGATGCCCTGCAACGTCACCCGCTCGCGACCTCCGCCGGCCTTCGGACGCACGACCGGCACCGGGTGGGGCGCGACGACCAACGCAGCGCGCCCGCTGGGCGCGAGCGCGCCCGTGCGCGCGTCCAGGCGCAGTCCCACCCGGCGGGCGGTGACGATATCCGCCGCCCGCTTCCTGGCGCTCTCAATGTGCTCCTGCGTGAGCACATCGGGCACCTTCCGGGTGCGCACCAGCTCCGCGATACGGCGCCGTCGCCACGACCAGGCGACGGGCACCAGCAACACGCCGAGCAACAGATTCAGCAGCAGATAGGGCCACCAGCTCGACAGCAGGGCGAGGGGCCACCCGTCGCCCTGCACAAACGTGCGAGCGTCCCCGCTCGCGATCCACCCGGCCACGGCCACGGCCTCGGCCGTGAGCACGGCCGCGACGATCGCCACGGCCGCGACATTGACCGCCAGGTGCCACCGGTAGGTCACCCAGAACCAATGCCGCTTAGCCACCCGGTTGCCGGCAAAGCCAGCAACCAGCAGCGGCACCGCCAAGGGCAGGAACAACAGCACCAGGACGAGCACGACGACGATCTGCAACACACTGCCGAAGAACTCGGTCGTGGTATCTGTCGGCGCCGGCTTCGGCTGCACGTTGGTCTGGCTCATCAGTCACGCCCTCCCCACACCGGCAACGGCGGTGCCGGCAACACCGGTGCCGGCACCGCCGGCTCTTGCTCGAGCAGCTGACCCGTGCGTGTCAATTGCTCGAGCTGATCGGTCGACGCCCACAAGCCGTCCAAGCTCTCCACGATGTGCCCGCGCTCATCGAGCACGGGCAACGTCACTAGGCGGTCACGAACCGCCGGGTGCACCCACTTGTCGGCCTCACGCGCGACCGCGCGCATCGCCGTAGGCGTACCCACGTACACAACCCGCTCGACACCCTCGGTCAGCCACCGGCCGTGCCCGGAGAGGATCAGCTGATAGCGCGGCAGCGCCTTCGCTGTCAGCTCCACCTCCACCCGCTCGACACGTTCACCGAGTCGAGCGACCCCATCGGCCGCGTGCTCCTTCGTCGACCGCGGCTGACTGTCGCGCTCCCACGAGTAGCCGGCGGCGAGGAACCGAGCCGACAGAGCGGCTACGGCCACCTCGTGTCGCGTCGTCGCGCGGAACAGATTCGGCGCCGACCGACCCGACATCGCGTGAGACAACCACACCACCGAACCGTCCCGGAAGATCGGCCGCGCGCGCTCGATCACGCCCGCCTCAACGCCCCGCGCGATCCACTGCTGAGCCCTCCGCGCCGACACCGGTTCCGACCTTCCATCCGTCGCCGCCAGCACCCACCTAAGCGCCTCCGAGTCAGCGATACGCACCACCCGCATCCACTCGAAAACCCGCTCATCCCGCAACGTCACCTGCACCGAACAGCCCGCCTTCCGTCCCCTGCCACACACACCATTCTTTAACTGCCCTTGTCCTGCCGTCCCCCCCAGAACTTTCCAATCTCCATTCCGAAAAGTGTAACGCTGAGGGGTGGAGATTGGAAAGCGCGAAGCGTGGGGGGGACGGCAGGACAAGGGCAAACGAACCGATTAGGTTCGTTTGCCTATTCGCTCTGAGTGAATACTCAGACGAATAGGCGTTGTGGCTTGGGGAGGCGGGGGAACTGTGCGCGCATCGCGGCCAACGTGGCCTCGATCGCGTCCTGTTCGGCATCGATCTGAGCACGGCGCGCGGCCTCGGCCGCGCTCTGCGCCGCAGCTCTCGCCATGCGCTCGCGCCGCTCCTGAGCGACGCGCTCGAAGGGTGCCAGCTCGTCCGCCGGCACCGCCGCGCGGAGCATCCACGCGAGGTATCCGAGGGGGTCGCGCTGGTCGTCAGGATCGGCAATTCGGATGCCGGCGCCGCGCACGTGATCGTCGATCCGGTCGACGATCTGCTGCACCGTCCAGCCTCGTTCCACGAGCTGCATCCGCTCGATCAGCGAGCACACTCGGCCGATGTGCGCGCCTCGATCAAGCCACGGCATCCGACTGGCCAACCGCGCCGCGAGCTGCTGCACCGCGATTGCGCGGGGCGCCTCTGGGGCCGTTGGCCTGTTCCTCTTCGTCGTCGCTGGGCGCCGCGCAGCGGTGCCCTCACGAGCGCGCGAATGCGCGCGCGTTGGTGATGATTTGAGAACGTGAGATACCTGCTCTCCTGACGGAGAGACAGGTAGGTGGACATTCTCCACAGATCGAGGATTCTGAGGCGCGCGGCCAGCGGTAGTCGTCGCCGGCATCACGAGCGCTCTCGTCGACGCCGCACGCACCTGGTCGCTCCCATGCACCAGGCGCGCTTGCTCCCGCTCAGCGGTCGTCAGATAGCGTCCCTCAGCCACGGTGACCGCCAGGCCCAGAGCTTCGAGCAAGTGCCGTGCACGCTGCACGGTCTTGCTGCTCATCCCGAGCTGAGCGGCGACCGTCTCGTGCGCCGTGGACACGTCGCGCCCTGTCGCCCTGTCGGCCGACAACCGATCGGCGTACGCGACGCGCAACAACGTCGCGGCCGCGACGCGCGCCCTCCGGCGCAGCTCTTCGCCCTCGGGCGTGCGCAGCGCGTCCATCACCGCGTCGAACCACGCCTCAGCCGACCACCAGGCCGGCAGCTCTGCGTACGCCCCAGAGGGCGCCGGCAGAGCCCACGAGCCGCGGCGATCGCGCGACACGCCCGCGTGCTGAACCCTAGCGCTATGGCTATCAGGGCGCGCGTGAGCTAACCTATGCACATACCAGCCTTCCTCGGAGGGTGGGTACGACAAAGCCCCGCCCCTCGTGGGCGGTTCTTTGAAAATCTCGATCCGTTCAGTCGCCAAACTTCACCGGATCGGACTTGACACTTTTCGCCCCTCGCATCACGCGAGGGGCGAAGTCATTTATGCGACGTCGCCGATAGGCAGCTCCCCATCTCTCGGCTCAGGCTGGGGGAGCCAGTGGGGCACCCCTCGGTCTGTGAGGTCGTTCTCCAGATGGGTCACGACGGCTTCGAAGAAGCCCGCCGATGACATGCCGGCCTGAGCCGCCATCTGATCGAAGCGTCGCTTGCGCTCTTCCTCAACGATCAGCGACAGACGAGTGGCCGCAAGACGCGTGCCACGGGGAATCTGACGTCTGGACATGACGCCGACAGTAACGGTGTTAACACCGCGGCGGGAACGACACGCCGCATTCGGTGGTGTTAACACCGTTACTGACACGTACGTGTCAACTGCTCGAGCTGCCGCGGCCGCGGCCGCGGGGGACTGGTGGCGTGGTTGCGCCCCGCTCCGGGCGCGTCAAGGGTGCTACGCAGATTCCTGCGGAATCCCAGCAGAGCCGGCCCTTGACCCGCCCTCCACGGGTCGCAGGGCGGCGGGTATCAGCCGATGGCGATGCATCGGCTGAACAGCCGACAACTGCGAGAGGGTGACCAACGATGAGCGTTCAGGTGACGGTGTACGGGGCAGAGGGATGCTGGAAGTGCACGAACACGTGCACGGCGCTGCGGCTTGCCGGCATCCCGTTCGAGGTCGTCGACGTCCACGCGGCGGGACTGGTCGACGAGCTGCGCGGCCGCGGCGTGCGTGAGCTGCCGCTGGTCACGACGTCGACCGGCGAAAGCTGGACAGGACTACGGCTCGACAAGATCGTGGAGCTGCGCCACGCGAGCCTCAGCGCCTAGCGCCTGGGCTCTCGGCCCGCCTGTGGGTGACGGCGTTGCGCCAGACGACGCAATCAAGCTGTCCCCGCGGGCCGTACCAGGTGACAATCACCACGCGATCGTTCCAACCCCGTGCGTGCGCCGCGATGCGCTCAGCGGCACGATCCGGCCAGCTCACCCACGCCCACACGGGCGGGTTCGAGCCCTTCACCCACTCGATGCGCTGCGGCCCATACGCCTGCTGCGGAAGCGTGCACGGCGGGGGAGCAGCGTCAATGAGGGATTGGGCGTGCTTGGCGGCGAAGTGCTCTTCGTAGCGCCTGTTCGTCGTCACCGCGGCCGATCCTCCCTCCGGCCGAGATTCAGATAGCCAGGATAGAACAGATGTTCTATCCTCAGAGACTATGACGGCGATCGAATTAGAACATGAAGTGACTCTCTGGCTGGTCAACGAGCAGCCGGCACGCATGTTCTACGCCGGCCGGCGGTGGACGGTCACCGACGAGCCCACACGGCTGCGAGAGAGCGTGTGGAGCGTCGACCTCGACGAACCCCACCGCGGCCGCGGCATGTACGGGTGGCGATTCCAGGGCACCGACCCTGCCGGCGAATCGTTCGTGTTCGACGTCTACGGCGGCGCCGGCGAATGGCACGTCCACCGCGCCTACTCCTGAGCGTGGGTGTGGACAATCAGCGCCCCAGGCCATGCCCGCGAGCTATCCTCGCGGGC
>NZ_JADKSH010000008.1 GCF_015350795.1 Microbacterium sp. VKM Ac-2870 | reverse complement strand
AGACCATCCGCGTCATCAAGACCACCACCCCCGACCCCGCCGACTACGGCGACGACACCCCCTTCTGAACCAACCCAAGGGGGCGCCTACGGGCGCCCCCTTTCGTGCGTTCCCACGTCCTCATCGCCGGCATCAGCTACCGACACAACTACGTCGGCTCCAAGCCCTACCCGTGGACCCACTGGGTCCTCGACACGCTCGGCTATCAACCCGACGACGAGCTGCACGACCTGTTCGCCGGCAGCGGCGCCGTCACCCTCGCCACCGAACTCCACACGCCCGCCGCCGAGAGCCGCTGAGCCAACTGTGGGACACCCATCGAGCAGGCTGCGAACGGACGCCCACGTCGCACCTGCTCGACCGTGTGCCGGCAACGCCTCGCTCGCCGCACGCGCACACTTCAGGCGCGTCGGTAGCCCGCTCACGGGCGCCCCCGCAAGGTGCTGCTTTGGAGGGCGCCCTGGTCATCGTGCACCATGTCGGACACTTCATCGCGGTTCTCCTATCAGCGCCCTCGTCATTGAATTGGGGCGCGTGGGGCGAACTCTAGGACGCAGGCATACAGCTCATACCCGTAGAACGATGGGGGAGGCGCGGTGAGCGGGTGTCATACGGGGGCAGCAGTGTGTATTCGAGCTCTTGCGGTGGTGCGGTCTTTCGTGTGGGGGACCCGTCTGCCGGTAATCCTCGGCGGTCACATACGTGCCCTGCGGGCGCACTGGTAGTCGCGCTCGCGCGCCCGAGCCGGATGCTCCACAATCGGGCTGTGGACGCAGAACCCGATCCGGACGAGACCGCAAAGGCAACCGAGGAAGCTTCCGCGCCTCCCGAGCGGCGCCGACTGAAGAGTGTGAGCTACGGCTGGCGGATCACGATCGGTGTGTTCATCTACCTCGTGATCGCTTTCGTCACTGTGCTGTACGCACCCGAAGCTCTGCTCAACAACTGGATCACCGGCGACGACACCGCCGAGAAAGCCAAGGTCGTCGCCGCTGCCGGCAACCTCGTACTCCTCGCGCTCGGCGGCGTGATCGCCGTCGTCACCGTCGGGCTCAGCATGTCCCGTCACCACCAGGAGCGCGAAGCAGCCGAACGCGACCGCCAGCGCCTCGACGATGACCGCAAGCGCGAGCAGGCGCGTCGCGATGAAGTAGAGGCGCAAAGGCGCATCGACACCGAGCGGGCGCTGCGCGAACGGTTCGTCACCACCGTGAAACTCCTCAGCGACCCCGCACCCGTCAACCGGCAAGCAGCCCTTTTCGCCCTCGGTGCCCTCGCCGACGACTGGGACGCCTTCGGGAAGCCGGACGAGGTACAGGTGTGCATCGAAGTCCTCACCGGATACCTCCGCGCACCCCGCACCGACGACATGCTTGAGCCCCTCACGCAGGAGGAGTACGACCAACTCGAGCCGGCCGAGCGTCGTGCCGCACAGAGCACCACCTCACAAGAGGTCGCCGTCAAGCAAGCCGGCTACACCGTAATCCGAAACCACCTCGGGGAAGGCGCGGCACCCCACTGGCGTGACCGGTCAATCAACCTCGCGCGCGCACACATCGACTTCCCCCTTGCTCTCGACGGGGCGACGATCAGCAGTCGCGGAAAGGTGGACCTGGGGCACGCGACGATCACCGGCGGCGGCGCGCTGTACCTCACGAATGCGAAGATCCGCGGTAAGGGGGTGCTGGACGTCAGCAGCGCGACGATCAGCCGAGGGGCTGTCTACCTGACGCGCGCGAAGATCACCGACGGCGGGAATGTATATCTCGACGGGGCGAAGATCAGCGGCGGCGGGATAGTGGTGCTCGCGCGCGTGAACATCGACGCGGACGCGAGGGTGCTCTTCGAGGAGGCGACGATCAGCGATAACGGGAGGGTGGTGCTTCTACGTGCGACGATCAGCGGCCGCGGCGCGCTGTACCTCACGGATGCGAAGATCCGCGATAGCGGGAAGGTGAACCTCCTGGCTGCGACAGTCAGCGATAACGGGAGCGTGTTCCTCGAGGGTGCGACGCTCAGTGACCGCGGGACGGTGGACCTCAGGCGCACGACGATCAGCGATGACGGGACCGTGTTCCTCGAGGGTGCGACGCTCAGCGACCGCGGGACGGTGGACCTCAGGCGTGCGACGATCAGCGACCGCGGGATAGTGGACCTCACGGATGCGAAGATCCGCGACGGTGGGACGGTGAACCTTGAGGGTGCCACGATCTGGGAAGGCGGGCTGCAGGGCTACACGAGTGCGTAGTGAGCCGGTGATGTTCGGTTGGGGATCGGTAAGCGAGACGCCCGCTTGCGGCGCCGGGCTCGCGGTCTAACGGGATGTCGGACGTCCCATATACGGTGTTCTTAGACCGTCCCGCTGACGGGTGCCTAAACGGAACGCGAGCCAGGAGGTATGACATGGACCGAGACGAGGACGTGCTCGTCATCGCCAATGGTGATCACTTCACCGTCGAGAAGAACTCGGACGGTGATCCGTGCATCAAGATCCAGAACACGGCGTGGGTTGAGGATCCTCGCTGGCTTCTGATCGCTGTGGCCGGAAAGCACGATCGCCGCGCAAGGATCAACGAACTCATCGGCGCGCTCACCGAACTGCGCGATCTCGACGGACGTTGACCGATGGCCAGCTGGGCAGCGTTCGAGCCGGTGCTGCTGAACCTCGCTGATAGCGAGGACTATGCGTTGCTGACGGCCGCGTTGTACGACTACGCGAGCAAGCTCGAGCACGACGCCGCCGACGAGGACGAGCGGGTCGCGTACAACGGCCCGGGTGTTCCCTCGAGCGACGGCCCGCGTCTGCGGGAGGCCGCGAAGCGGGTTCGGGCGATGATCGACGACATCGAACGGCAGCTCGACGCGAACAGCGCCGCGCGCCGCGAAGTGGGGGAGGGCTCGTGAAGGTCGGGTACTCGCGGGTGTCGACGAATGAGCAGGACGTGTCGTCGCAGCGGACGTTCCTGATCGCTGCCGGCATCGACGAGGAGCGCATCTACACTGACGTCGGCTTCACCGGGAAGAACCTGCAGCGTGCCGGCTTGCACCAGGCCCTCGCCGCCGTCCGTGACGGTGACACGCTCGTGGTGCCGAAGATGGACCGCCTGGCCCGCAACGTCGAGGACACGTTGCACATCGTCCGGGATCTCACCGAGCGGGGCGTCATCTTCCAGATGGGCCACACGGTCTACGACCCGCGCGACCCGTGGTCGAAGCTGTTCTTGACCTTCCTCGCCGCGATCGCGGAAGCCGAGGGCGGCTGGATCAGCCTCCGCACCCAGGAGGCGATGGCGCGTCCCAGCGTGCGGAAGAAGCTGAAGGGCCGACAGCCGGCGATCCCGCCCGAGACGGACGCGGCGATCGCCAAAGCGCTCGAGGAGGGCGACCGGTCCGCGGCCGACGTCGCGCGCATCTTCCGGATCTCCCGCAGCGGCGTCTACCGCGCCGCGGCCAGGCACCGAGCACGGATGGAGAGCGGGCGATGAAGCTGATACCGATTCCCGACGCCGATGGGAACCCGCAGCTTTGGGTCAACGTTGACCACCTGGTGAGCGTGATGCCCATCTACCGGGGCGGCGCGACGGGGATCGTCGTCGACGCGGAGATGAAGATCGACGGGATGCAGCTGTACCGAGTAAAGCTCGGAGAGCATGCCGATCGCGACGCTGCGCAGCTGGCGTTCGAGAGGTGGATGGAGCAGCTGCAGGCGGATCCGGATCCGGTCTAGACGCCGGGTGAGGGGGAGTGGTCGTGGACGTGCTGGTGTTGTTGCTCGCATTGGTCGGTTTCGGGTTGCTGTGGTGGTGGGCGGTCCGGGTTCTGCATCGGCGTAATCTGCCAGCGTCGATCGAGGGGCTCCGGGTCGAGGTGACCGCTCCGGTGATCGCGGAGGATCGGGTGTTGGACGTGTTGTGGGAGGTCCCGGTGATCGTCTCGAACACGTCCCGCCGGCCGCGCCAGGTGCCCCTGTTCGGTCAGGAAGCGCACGTGTGGGCGGGGCGGGCGAAGTACCTCTGCGCAGTCACGTCGGAGGCGGTGTGGCAGTGGGAGGACGGGCAGGTCCTGGTGCTCAACCCGGGTGCCGTGGTGACGGCGAGCGTGTGGGCGCAGGTGCCTGCCGGCGATGTTCCGCATCGCGTCGAGCTGCACCAGGTGCTGCCGCACACGCGCCGTATCCGTGGTGCGCTGCCTGCGCCGATCGTGAACGCTCGAACGCTGGAAGTGTGAGACCGACGGGCGAGAATCGCAGCTTTGTTCCTTCACCGTTTCGGGGTGGGGTGACGGTGCAGGCACGTCGAGCGGTGAAGTAGGACGGTTCCGTGACGGCGCCCACGTGGCGGCGTCGGTGACGCGTTTGCCCGCTGGCTCGAGCAGTTGCAGGCTTAGGCCACAAGGCGCCTGGGATGCATAGTTCTCTTTCTTGTGCGGATATCAGGCTCTATGAAGGATTGGTGAACCTGTTCCGCACTCAAAGGAGAATCATGGCTTTCAGGAGAACCAGTCGGGCGTTGACAGCCGTTGTACTCGGGCTCGCCCTCGGGGTGACGGGCGCTCAGTCTGCGCAGGCTGCGCCCGCATCAAAGTGTTCGGCAGACCAGGTTTTCATCGGAGTTCGTGGCTCCGATGCGCCGGCTGGCAGCGGATCAGAGGAAGGCGGCCGCGTCTATGCCTCGGGTGGATTTGGCGACCAGATTGCCGCGCTCGCTCCGAGCTTCAATGCAGACGTTTTCTCGACGTGGGCTCGAGCGATCAGGTACGACGCTCGAGGAGGTACCGAGTATTGGCCGAGCCAGTTGGATGGAGAACAGAAGCTGGTGACGGTCCTCAACTCTCTCGCCGACTGTGGTGGACAGATGCCTCTCATTTTCCTCGCCGGACACTCTCAGGGTGCCGACGTCGTATTGGAGGCCCTCGCCAACTCACAGCTTCTAAAATCGGTGTGGGTGAACATCAAGGCGGTCGCGGTCTTTGGAGATCCGAAGTTTCGATCCGGCATGAACTTCAACTTCTCCCCACCTCCGGGCGGCCAGGGAATACTCGGAGCCCGCACCACGGGGTTGACGAATGTCCTCGAGAGCCGGTATTGGTTCTACGGCTACCCTCAGTGGGCCGATCATCCGATGTGGTCGTCGCGGATCCGGTCGTGGTGCTACCCCAATGACTGGGCTTGCCAGTCGCTCGCTCTCAACAGCTCGACCAACGCGTCGCACAATAACTATGCGCAACACATGCCTGATGTGTTCTCATGGATGATGCACATGGGCGAATGGACGTGACTCAAGGTATTTCAGCTGCAGGTGTGGAGCGGACAAGCGCTGTCTCAATCCACTGGATCCTCGCGTTCGCACTGCTGCAGTTTCTCATTACCGCCTTCTCGGCAGTAACCATGTACCTGCGTCCCCTGAGCGTTGCGGCCTGCAGCGACACCTGCGACTACGACTCACTCGCCGGAGCGGTCAACACGTTCTTTGTGATCGTCGGTGTCGTAGTTGTCACAACTCTCGTGTGCACCTTCGCGTTGCGGCGGAGAGGGTGGTGGGTGCTCGCCCCACTGGCGGTGGGATCAGCCGTTACCCTTGCCGCCTATCTGATCACTGACGCGATCAGCTTGAGGGCGGTCGGGCTCTAGCTGATCGGAAGTCCGCGTTCGACCGTGGCGTGGACTTCCAGGACCGACATGACCCGAACGATCGTGCTCAGCCGCGGGTTTACGAGTCTGCCGTTGGGCGCTTGAGCGCGTTCGACCGCTCGATACGTCACCGTGGTTATGCCTGCGAGGATGGCGACCTCTTCTTGAGATAGGGCAAGAATCTGACGTTGGCTGTGAAATGACGCTGCTAGCTCGAGGGCAGCTGAGTGACAGGCTGAATCGTGATCCTCGCTCGTTGTGGTCATCCATGCTCCATCCCACCGCTCTGTGCTTTGACCCAACCACAGAGCGGTGGGATAGTCCACGACGGATATTCGCGCGAGGCGTCTTCACTCGCCCTGTGATCGTCGTAGATTCTTTCCTTCGCCGTTCGAGCGACCAAAGAGCTTTGCAGGCACGTCGAAAGGTGGAGTGGGACGGTCCCGTGACGGCGCCCACGTGGCGTCGTCGATGAGGACTGTGGCGACGAGCTCGAGCAGAGCGTAGGCGAGGGCGGTGATGCTGCCGGCCCGGTCGACGAAGTGCGATGCTGTCGCTGTGTCTGTCGCGGCCTGTCCGATATCGACGAGGATGCGCAGACGGTCGTCGCGCGCGAGCCAGGTGAATGCTGTCGGTGTGTTTTTCACCACCACCACATGCACGGCGGTGCGGAGGGGCGCGCCGACGGTGCCCTCCCGGTGCGGTGTGCGGTCGTGTGCTCGGTCGTCGTGTTGACGACCGTCGGCCCGTCCGTGCGGTCACTGCCAGCGCTCTGCTGCGCCCGAGGACGCCGCAGATGGGAGCGAGAAGACGATGCACCGAGCTACGGCATCCACCAGCCACATCAACGATCAGAGAGAAAGCCAAGAGGGAGAGCCCACACGATGACAGAGGATCCAGAGACCCCAGACCACCAAGGAGGCCAGAGGACCCAAAGAGCAATAGAGATTGAATGCACGCAGGCACTTTGAGTGATCAGCTACGCTGGGGGCATGCGCGGCGGGCTGGAGCGGTGGAAGCGAGGTGTCAACTCGCAGGGTGTTCGGCAGGCGATCGCGTACGCGATGGAGGGCACCTGCGACGCCCACATCCACGCCCCGTCCGGTGTTGATGCGCTCGGGCACTACTCCGACGTCGACGCCGGCACCGTGACCCGGTTCGTCGTCGAGGCAGGTCAGGTCACGGTCGACCAGCTCGACGCGGAACGTCTTGGCGTGTGGGTCGATGGGCGCGACCCGGAGACGGGGGAGCGGCGTGGCCGTGAGCTCGCGTCACCGGATGCGGACCTGGTGCTGGATGGGACGATCAACGCTCCGAAGTCGTACAGCATCGCGGCGCTGCTGCACCCGGAGCTCGCGGCCGAGTACGAGCGGCTGCAGGACCGGCTACGCGACCAGGTGATCACGACGTGGCAGCGGGAGCTCAACGCGCGTCGCGGTGCCGCCGGCCGCGTACGTGAGGGGTTGCAGCGGATCGAGGTCGTCGAACTGCAGCACGAACGCTCCCGTGCGCTGGACCCGCACATTCACCGGCACCTGTGGCTGAACGTGAAGGTGCTCGGGGAAGACGGGCGATGGTCGAACATCGATTCCCGTGTCGCGATGAAGATGCACACGCTCATCAACGCAGAAGGGGAGATCGCGGCGCGCACCGACCCGGCCTGGGTGGCCGCTCTGGCACGTCACGGATACACGCTGAATGAGGCGGGGGAGATCTCCGAGCTCGCTCATGTGGTGCGTCCGTTGTCGCGTCGGTCGAACCAGATCGAAGCGAACCGGGCGATGCGTCTGGCGCAGTGGCGGGACGCTCACCCGGGGCTGGAACCGTCGCCGGATGTGCTGCTGGCGATCGACCGGTGGGCGTGGGCGTTCGGTCGTCCGAACAAGCCGCACGACCTGGTGGAGGACGAGTGGCAGGAGCGCACCCGCGCTGAGCTGGAGGACCTCGACGCCGGCATCCTCACCCCCCGTGACGGGGTGGTTGTGGAGGCGGTGGCGATCGCGGATCTGGACCGTGAGCTGCTTGCCGCGCGTGCGGTCGTCGACGCGGACAAGCGGTCGGCTCAGACCGGGGGACGGTACAGCCTGTTCGATGTGCGCGCGGGTGCGATGCGTGCGATCGCCGCGTCCGGTGTTGTCGCGGAGCGTGCGCAGCTCGAGGAGACGATCGAGGACGTCGTGGCTCGGGCGGTGCAGATGAGTGTCGACATGCTCGACGGTGAGAGCCGGGTGCCGGCGCACATCAAGCAGTTCATGTCGACGTCGACGGCGGCGATGAAGCTCGACCTGGCCGCACGGTTCGACCGGCTCAACGAGCCCGGCCGGATGCTCACCGCGGACAGCGTGGCGGAGATCTCCGAGCGGGTGCTCGAGGAGGGCAAGACCCTGGATGCGGGTCAGGCGGATGCCGCGGCCGCGATCGCCGGCACCGCACGCCTGGTCACTGTGACCGGTCCTGCCGGCACCGGGAAGACGACGCTGCTGAAGGTCGCGAAGGCGGCGCTCGAAGAGCAAGGTCGTCAGCTGGTCGCGGTCGCACCAACGAAGAAGGCCGCGAGCGTGGTCGGCAGGGAGATCGGCACCACCGCGTCGAGCCTGCACGCGCTGCTGCTGGATCACGGGTGGCGGTGGCGCACCGATGAGTCCGGTGCGCAGGTGTGGACTCTGCTGCAGCCCGGAGAGTACGACCAGGGGCGCGTCGACGAGCACGGACGCCCGGTCGTGTACGAGGGGCCGCGCCGGTTCCCGCTGCGGGCGGGGGATCGGATCGTGGTCGACGAGGCCGGCATGGTCGACCTGCACACCGCGAACGCTCTCGCCCAGGTCGCTGAGGCGACCGGCGCTGGTATCGCGATGGTCGGTGACCACCTGCAGGCGATGCCCGTGGGTCATTCGGGTGCGATGGCGACGATGAAGAACCGTTCCGGTTCTGTCGTCGAGCTCACCGCGGTGCACCGGTTCACCGACCCTGAGTACGGGGACTTGTCGCTGCGGCTGCGGGAGCCGGCGAACCTGCAGGAAGCAACTGGCGTGGCGTGGGCGCTCACCGGCCGAGGCCTCGTGAAGACCGTCACCAGCCAGGACGATGCGCGCGAGCACATGGTCACCGCGTACCTGAACGCTGACGCTGCCGGCAGGCGCGTGTCTCTGGTGACGAGCACCAACGAGGAAGCCCAGCAGATCAACGACACGATTCAGGCCGCGCTCGTCGACGCTGGCCGTCTCTCCGACCAGGTGGTCGCGATCGGGCAGAACGAGCAGCGTCTACTCGTGGGCGACGTCGTGCAGACTCGGCGCAACGACAGCGGCGCCGGGGTCGAGAACCGGGCGCTGTGGACGATCCAGGAGATCCGCCCCGACGGTGTGCGCCTGGTGTCGGTCACCGACAGCAGTGACGTGAAGGACGTGTCGGCCGAGTACGTCGCCGACCACGTGCACCTCGCCTACGCGTCCACCGTGCACGGCATCCAGGGTGAGACGACCGATGAGGCAATCGTCGGTCCCGGCGTGAACGCCGCCGGCCTGTACGTCGGCATGACCCGTGGACGCGAACGGAACGAAGCCGTCGTGATCGCTCAGAGTGCCGAGTCGGCCGTCGACGAGCTGGCGGCCACGATGATGCGTGCCCGTCAGGAAGTCACGCTGGAGGACGCTTCGCGGGCCGCTCTGGACGAGTTGTCCCGCGCCGCCCGCCCCGTCGACGAGCCCGTGCGCGAGGACCTCACGCCGGCAGTGTGGAGTGACCGTAAGAGGCGTCCGTTTGGAGCGATCATCGACCTCGACCGGTTCGCCGCAGACGCGCCAGAGAAGGCCGCGGACCTGCGCGCGAAGGTCGAACGACTCAGCGACAGCATCCACCGCAACGCCGAAACCCTCCGCACCGTCCGCGCCCGCCTGGCCATGGCAGAAGCCCGTGGCCACGCTCTGCAAGTCGCCGGCGTCGAGGCCGAAGACCCTGGCGCGCTTATCGCGTTGCGCGACCGCCTGACCGCCTCCCTCGAGGAAGCGACCGCACTGCGTAAGCAGCTGCTCGGTGAGTACGCACGAGCGAACGGGACTGTCGAGCGGGCCGCGGCCGAACGGCAGCTCCGCGACGCGATGACACCCGAGCAGGCCGCACACGAGCACCAGGCGCGCATCCGCCACGCCCGCACCGCTCAAGACGCGCGCACCACCGCGTCCGCGCCCAAGTTCGACGACGGGTTCGGCATCCGCTAAGTCAGCCCACCCACAGGGATTGACGTCTCCAGCTCACCGGAGCGCCGACAGACTCCACAGTGAGTCCCTCCGATGAGTGCCGATTGAAGCCCGTCGGGGCAGTGAGCGGGCGTCCTCAGAGCGGGCTTAAGTGTGGCGGCCGCGGGTTGCTTCGGCCTGTCTCCCAGATTCGTACGGCGTCGATGTAGGGCCGGGACCATGCCGGTAGCTCGTGCGTGTGACGCACCGTATCTGCCCACCGGTCTGGCTCATCACTGAACGCGACGCCCTTATTGCCGCCGAGCGTCCCGTCCGCTCGCACTCGTGCGCCGTCGATGAACACGTGCAGAGCTCCGGGCGAATCGTGAGCAGGCCAGTGCTCGATCCGCAGAGTCCGCGGGGAGACCACAAGGCGACGTCCGCGGGCTTCGAACCCATGAACCTCGGGCAGGCCGTCCGGCAGTCGGAACACGTAGGCGACGTCGCACGCCCCGATGTTGTCGCTCATGTTCAGTGGTCCTCGTAAACGGCTCGGCGGTGCGCTACTCGGAAGACTGTGACCACAACTCGTTCATTGGAGATCTCGTACAGCACGCGGTAGTCACCAATGCGGACGCGCCACGCCGACTCATGACCTGCCAGCTTCCGCACACCCGAAGGCCTTGGGTCGGTTTCGAGGTTCGCGATCGCGGCCAGCACCCGCCGACGAATCTGCGGCTCAAGCTTGCGAACCTCCTTGGCGGCCGCGGTCGTGAACTCGACGCGATAGGCGCTCACGCGACCTCGGCGCGCAGCTCGTCAAGGCTCACGCGCCCACCATCGTCGGCGGCCTTCGCGAACGTGAACTCTGCGGCATCGCGCGCAGCTTCCAGCTCTTCGAGCAGCTCCAGATCGTCGACGCTGATCATCACTGCGGTCAGCTTGCCGTGCCGGGTCACCCCGACACGCTCGGAGCCGTACGCGACGATCCCGAGAACGTCGGAGAGAGAGTCGCGGAGGTCCTTCGAGGCCACGCTTCGGCTGACGCTGTTCATCCCCCCATCGTACACTAAATGTACATAAGTGTTCGTATGTAGCTTATGCCGATAATGAATCTTATGTCAGGTCGCCGTTCCACAAACGGCTCTTAGCGCGGTGCCGCGGCGCCAACGACGTGATCATGCCACCGCCGCGGGTCAAGACCGTGGCCTGTTACCCGTGGGAGCGGGTGATCCACTGGTCCCATTCGGTCTCATCGGTTGCGTCGGACCAGTCGCGGTTGGGACGGGTTTCCTGGTGCCCGTTGGTGCATCCGATGCCGGAGGAAGCCTTCTTGATGCGCTCTGCGGCGAGGGCGTAGCGCTCGTGCCAGCCGATGGGGCCGAGGCCGGTGTCCTCGGCGGCGAAGAGAGCACGGTGCGCGCCACGGAGAGCGGAGAGTTCCTCGACGAGCCACCCGTGCTTCCACCAGCAGGCAGGGATGACGCTGGGGCTGACTTGGTAGCGGAGGGTGAACCATTCCACCCAGTCCCGAAGGTCGATCCAGACGTCGTGGGCCGTCTCGTCGTCGAGCTCGCGCCAGTTCACCACCCACACCGCGTCGAGCTCGGCCGCGGCCTGACGGTTGTCGAGGTCGATCTCGGCCTGCATCACCGCCGCGGCCTCATCGACCGTGTAGGCGTCGAAATCGTCGAAGTCGTCGCTCATGATCCTTCTTCCCCTCTGGTGGCGTGTTTGCGTCGGACGATCTGCAGCGCGGTCGTGGATGCCTGCACGCGTGTACGGTGGCGTGCCAGGAGCGGGTCCCGGTCGATGATCCGGTGCAGGAGCTCGTGGCACGCGGGGTGCAGCGGCCACAGGTCTTCGTGTGCCTCGTCGGCGTACCAGCCGGTCTGGGTCTTCTGCACACCGTCGTAAGACAGGTGGTGCAGTTCGAGTTCGCGCTGATCGGCGGTGCGATCGCACCCGACACACGTCCACCCCCCTGCCGCCTGCAGCTGGTCGCGGAACCAGCGGTCGCGGCGAGCGAACCACTGCGGGGAGGTCAGATAGCCGGTGCGGTACGTGTTGCCGCGCGAGGGCCGGCGTCGGTTAGACATCCCGGCCCTGGGCGGCGAAGTGCGCTTGCTGCTCCCGCTCGAGGTCGCGCTTGCCGGTGGAGATCTCCCGCCCGTCGCGGCGTTCGGTCCACCCGTCGAGCTCGAGCAATACGGGCCGGCGGTTGCGGTAGCTGAGAAGGCCGGTCCCGTTCGGCATCCGGCGTAGCTCGTCGACGGTCATCAGCGGGAGTCGTTCGTGCTGCTCGCTGGTGGAGTAGCCGAGCTGCTCGGTGTTCCACGAACGTTGCGTGCGCTGACGGTCCCGGTACCCGATGAGCCGTTCGACGTCGCCCAGGTGGTCAGCGTCGCCACCGCCACCGAGGAGAACCTTCGCGGTCGCGGCGGACCAGATCGTGGAGGCTTCGGCCGCGGACCAGCTGGTCTCCGCCTGGGACAGCGCCTGCAGCACGACGAGCGTGCAGATACCGCGGCCGCCGCCGTCGGCCATGACGCGGGGAAGGCTCTCCCAGCGGAACATGTTCGCGATCTCGTCCAGGATCAGCCCCAACGGGATCGGGAGGCGCGCGCCACGCGAGGCCATCGCACGCTTACGGCCGACCTCCACGATGTCGTCGAGCAGGGCCGACAGGAATCCGCCCATCGCGGCTGCGCCGCTGGACGAGCCGAGCAGGTACAGCGTGTTCTCCCCCACGAGGAACTCGGCCGCGGAGAACGGTGCGTCGACGCCCGTCGGTGACAGGACGTCGCGGATCTGCGGGATCGCGAGCGGGGCGACCGCGGCCTGCACGCCGAACCACTGCGACGACAACAGCCGCGGGTCTCCCTCGAGCACGGACTCCAGCCCGTCGCCCCACCCGGGCGTCCCGTCGACGCGGAGAATGTCGACCGCGCCGCGCGCGAGCCCCGGCGCCGATCCCCACCGGTAGAGGTCGTCGACGGACCTGCCGGCGATGGCCGCAGCGTGCAGGAGACGGGCGAACACGGTCGCGGCGGCATCGGCCCACTCCCCGTTCGACGAGGACGCGCCCAGCGCGGTCCCGTTGATGATCGCCCGCCCACGCTGCGTGGCCACCAGAGGGTCCTCACAACCCGTGATCGGGCTCACCCGCAGTGTGCGCGACAGGCCCGACAGCCCTTGCGGGTCGAACACGTGCGCCTCGCCACGCTTCTGCCGGGACCGGAACGTGGCAGTGAGGTTGTCGTTCGTCGTCGACGTCGTGATGAGAGGGCCAGCCCAGTCGAGGATCGCGGGGATCAGGATTCGGTACCCCTTGCCGCCTCGCGGTGCGCCTTCGATGACCATGGAGTCCTCGATCGACACGTACACGTCGACGCCGCGCGCCTTGCCGACCGGCCAGCCGACGTCGGCTGGCGTCGCCGGCCGATCCAGCGCTGGCCGCAGCGTCGGGGCGTTTCGGAGGACCGCCTGAGCGGACAGGTGCTTCTTCACCTCACGCCGGTTCGCGAACCCGTCGCGCGCCTGCAGCTCGGCGACGAATCCCGCATCGCTGTGACGCCACCGGGCGTAGCCCACCGCGCCGAGGACCACCAGCGCGAGCGTAGCGATCACGATCGCGGCCGCGGTGACCTGAATACCGACCACGGGGACGACGCAGCCCTCAGCGATCGCATACCCGTTGGTTTTCCCGGTGAACAGCAGCTCGAGCGCGGCGATCGGGTTCCGTGCGACCGGCCGAGCACCGCACGCTCCCGCGATCATCGCCTCGACCAGCATCACCAGGCCGACAACGACCGCCGTGAACAACATGAGGATGCCCAGCGTGACCAGCTGTCTGCGTTCCTGTCCCATGATCTCTTCTCTTCTGTGTCTTAGTGCGGTGACTGCGGCGCTCAGCCGTACAGCCACTCCCAAGCGAGGACCGGTTCTCCAGTGAGCGGTCCGATCGGTCGAGCACCGGCCCGACGAAGGGTCGCCTCCAGCTCGTCGCGGACAGCTTGATTCGTCGGGCTGGCCGCGATGTAGAACCCTTCGATCGCGCCGAACACGCCGCTGAGCTCAACGTCTTCCCCTGCACGGGTCACCGCAGGGAGGACGTTCATGGACAGCTGTGGTGCGGCACCGGCCCGTGCGGCGATGCCCCAGGCTTCCTCCAGCTGGGCGAGCGTGGGAGCCCAGCCCTCACTGGGTTCTTCGACCTCCAACCGGAAGCCTTCGCGTTCGCGAGCCTCGCTGAACCAGTCGTGGCTTGTCGGCCAGAGCTGTGCGACGCACGGCCAAGGCAGTGAGAAGTCCCAGCTCCACTCGGGCATCAGCGGCTGCATCCACGCCGGGACGCTCGGGCACGGTTCATCTCTGCGGGAACGCATCGCCACGTGCCACTGACGCCACTCGAGTGTGGACCAGCGCTCGAGGTACTCGTCGTCTACCCCGGCGACCTTCTTCAACCACGCCAGGGAGCTGAGGAGCTCCTCTTCGTCGAGCGTGCGCTCATCAGTCTTGTTGCTCATGACGGTTTCTCCTTCGCTTAGAAGTTGCGGGCGGCGGCCGCGGCGACGCGGACCCAGGCGTCCTGGGTGACACGGGCGAGCCGGTCGTGGCGGATGGGGCCGCTGCGCAGGGCCCGGTCCAGAGGGATCACTTCGGTGAAGTAGCCGGCGTCGCGGAACCCGTCCGCGATCGGTGTTGTCTGCCCGGCACGATCACCGTCGCTGACGACGACGACGGCGCTCTTCGCGAGGTACGCGGAACGCTCGTCCCGCTCCGCCAGCGCTTCCAGCAGCAGCATCGCGGACTCTGCTGCCTCGGGTGATGCGGTGGTGGGTACGACCAGCTGGTGGGAGTGATCGATCATCCGCAGCCACCGCTCCGCGGACTCGTCGTTGCCGGAGTCGAAGATCACGACCCGGTAGTTGCGGTCGATGACCCGGATGAGAGTGTCGAACTCGGCGGAGTTGACCTGCTGACGGATTGCGAGCAGCTCCGGGTTCGATCGGAGCACGTCGTACTTGTCCTCCGTCTGGTGGTGCACATACGCGGCGATCGCGGAGCGCGTCACCGTCGGTAGCAGCAGCTGGTCGGCGTGCTCGAGCAGATCCTGAATGGTGCTGGGATGCCCGGCATCCTCGGTGCGCCACCCCAACGTGCCGCGGGTCGCGTTGTTGTCCCACGCGAGCACCCCTCCCCCGCCGTGACGGGCGAACACGGATGCGAGGCACGCGGTCGCGGTCGTCTTACCCGCGCCGCCCTTGCCGTTGACCACGGCGATGCGACGGATGCTCGGCCAGTGTGTGGACACGGTGCGGCGGGCTTCGGCTTGCGCGAGCTCCGCCTTTGACGGCTTCGCACGCAGCAGACCACGCCACCCGGAAACCTGTGTGGTCGCCGGCTCTGTCTGCGACACGAACGTCGTCCGTCGGCGCCGAAGCATCGGCTCCTCGGGCACCTCACGCAGCGCCGGAATGTCCTGAGCGGAGCGCACCCGCTCCCCGTCCGTGGGTGCCGCACCGCGTCGGATCATCTCTGACGCGCGGGCGATCGCTTCATCAGCGACCACGCTCGCCGGCGACGACGGAGTGTCCGCAGCCGACACCTCGCCCGCCGGTGTGACGATCAAGCGGAGATCTCCGAGGGTCCCGGAGATGACGAGCTCGATGCTCTCCCCCATGTCTGCCGCGACCGATGTCGCGCGCTGAAGGACCGCGCTTCGTACGTCGACGCCGGCTGAGATGCCGACACGTTCGCTCTGCCCGTCGGGGCGGGTGAGCTCGCAGTACTCGTCCTTCACAAGCGCCTGGACGAGGGGGTGGGTGGTCATCATTCGTCTTCTCCTGTCTTCGTCTTCGGTGCCGCCGCGATCCACGCATCCGCGCCAGCGGAAGCTCCCGCCGGCGCGGGCCACAGATCATCGATCGACAGGCCCTGAAGGGCGGGGCGCGGATCGGGGACGTCACGGTCAGTGGCGAGAGCGTCATCCGTCTTCGTCAGCTCGTACTCCGCGGCCGTCGACGTCGCGAAGCAGTCGACGACGTACGCGTGCTCGCCGATATAGGCGAGGAACTCGCCCTTGCGCAGCCGCCGGGCGATCGCCACATGGGGGGCGGGAAGGCTCAGGCGGGTGCCGAGGTTCGCGGACTCTTGCCCGTTGACGTGGAAGATGAACTTGTTCTCGATGTCTTGCACGAACGAGTACGCCAGCGCACGCTCCTTCGAACCCTCGGGGCCCACGGCGTCGAGGTCACGCATCGTGTGAAGGATGACCACGTTGCTGATGCCGTACTTGCGGGACAGCTTCAACCACTGCTGGTACATCTTCAGCGCGGCCTCGCTCTGCATATCCCGCCACCCCTCCTCGCGCACGAGGAACCGGCGCCTTGGGGTGCCGCCGTCGGAGATCACCGCCTGCACCCAGCTCGAGGTGCACAGCTGCGCGACCTGGGCCACCAGGTCGCTGCGCTGGAACAGTCGCGACGTGTCGATCACGACGACCGGCGCGTTCTCATCGAACTCGACCGTCGATTCGTCCTCGAACATGCCCGCCAGCTCGCCCGTGATGAACCGGTCGAGGATCAGCTGCACGTCCTCGGCCGCCGCGCGCGGCTTCGCGTCGACGCGAACGTCCCCGCTGACCATTCGCGACAGCTGCGCGTGAACGTTCCGCAACGTCGGATGATCGTCGGTCGCCTCGATCGACAGCTGCAGGGCACGGTTCGCCGCCGCGCTCTCCGCGGGCGTGAGCGATCGACCAACGGCAATCTCCAACAGCTGCGTCAGCACCGTCGAACGGCGCAGAGTGACCATCTCCCGGTCCTCTTCGTCCTGGTCTTCCGCGCGGCGCGGACCCCGGTCGAGCGGATTCAGACGGGAACCGTCACCGAGGCGGATGACGAGACCTCCCTCGGTGGCCTGCGCAAGCCGCACCCACTCCCCCTTCGGGTCGGACGGGACCACGGCTTGGCAACCCCATGCCATGCATCGCATGACGAGGATCTTGATCGTCCCGGACTTCCCGCCACGGTAAGCGCCGAGAACCAGCAGATTCGTCGACATCGCTCCGCGCGCGGACTCATCCAGGTATGACTCCCACGGGGAGTAGCAGAACAGGCTGTCCGCGTTCATGTCGACGCCAAGAATCGGACCGTTCATGCCGATCCCAGCATCCGCGACGAACGGGTAGATTCCCGCGAGGTCGCGGGTGCTCGCCGTGTGGGTGGGGACGGTCATCGGCAGCGGGTTCCAGTACCCGCGGCCCTGCCACGCTTGGATCATCCCGGTCAGATCGGGAGGAGGAAGCTCAGGCAGGTTCGGCTTCTTCGCCGTCTCGTCGACCCGAAGGATGCTCTCACCCGCGCGTGCCTGCCGGCGGATCGCGCGCCGCTCAGCCCGGGTGAGGCCGGCGTCCTCGAAATGCCACCCGGTGCGCTGAATCTGGCTCACTTCAGCCCCAGCCCGATCGGGAGGGCGTTCACGAGCAACGCCTGACCCTGCTGGCCGTACAGCACCTGCGCCTCCATGCGGCTGCGCGACAGAGCGTTGCGTGCGCCGGCGACGGCCTGCTCCAGTTCCGCCTCATCCCGCGCCGTGATCGTCAGATACGCGCCGTACCGGTATTCGCCCTGACCGGCGACGAGATCCTGCTCCTGCTGCTCGAGCGCGTCGTAGTCCTTCTGGTCGACCGCGTTGCCGCCCTCACCGCGACGCGCACGCATCTTCTCGTTCGATCGCCACGTCTTCTTCTCCCTCTGGATGCGCTTGAACGCCTCCTTCTGGGTGACGGGTGCGAGCACCACGGTGAAGATGTGGGAGATTGCCTGTCCTGTCACGGGGTGGCGGGCGAAGACCAGATCGTTGACGAAACCGATCGGTGCGGCCGCTCGTGGCCACTCGTGGATCCACAGCGTCGTGTGCACGCCGGAGTCCGTCCACACGAGGCCGCTCGCACCCCGCGGCTCCTCCATGAACATCGGGCCCATCGCGGCCGGGTCCACGCCTTCGTCCTCGCCCGTGCGGCTTTCGATCATCGACACCGCTGCCGGGTCGAACGCCGCACGGGCGAGGGCGGCGACACCGCGCACCGACAGCCACTTCGTGATCTCGATCTCGGTGCCCTCCAGAGCGCCGGACACGTTGCCCGCCTCGACCGCGGCGAGCCGTTCGATCGCAGCCTGCCCTCCCCCGAGCGCTTTCAGCTGCGCGCTCATCAAGGTCAGGTCGTAGGTGAGGGTCAGATACCCGCGGTGCGCGATCGCGAACCCCTCCGACACGTCCTGCACCTCCGCATACCGCTGCACCGCACTTGCGGGAGCACCCGCCAGCGCGTGAGCGGCGAAGAAGCTGCGGGCGACGTCGATCGTGCCCGGGTGGGTGCGTTCCTGCGTTGTCACCCGCTTCACACCGGGACGCTGCGTGAAGGAGGCGAGGACCATCGACCACCGCTCCGCGAGCTCCGCCCGTACCTCGAGGTCCCGCATGAGGAACCCGGGTACTTCGACCTGCGCGATGATCGACAGCGTTTTGCCGGCCATGTCGTACACAGCCGCGATGCCGTCGGACTCCCACAGCTGCACCTTCCCCAGCCGGCCAGGCAGCCGCACCGTTCCCGCTCGACGCTCCCGTTCGGGCATGAAAACCTCCTTGTTCGCGTGCACCCACGGGTGCGCGCGCCTCGTGTAGTTGAAATTGACTGCCCACCACCGCGGCAACGACATCCCATGCCGGCGGACAACGCCGCTGATCGCGAACGTCAGATACAGCGGGGAGGCGACCAGCAGCCCCCAGGGGCCGATCTGCTGCACCGCGACGAGCACGATCGCCGCGGCGACCAGCAGCGACGTCACCTGCCACGGGTCCAGGCCCAGCACGATCCCCTGCGAGGATCGCGCCGGCAGCCGCACGGGACGCGCGAGCTCCTTGTCATCGATGCTCATCAGCTCGGCTTCCTTCCTGCACTGCGGTATGCGGACGGCGGCGAACCCACCCCGCCCGTCGGACGTGCGGCCCCGCCGCTGCGCGGCATCGGCGCCGACTGAGGTGCGCTCTCACGAGCCCCGCGTCGCGTCGGCGGCGCCGCGGACGATCCGCCGGACGGACCTGGCCCGCTGGGACGGGGGCTCGTCGACCGCGGCCCCGGACCGCTACCCCCAGGGGTTGACCGGCCGCTTCCTCCCGTGATCGACGGGGTTGACCCGCCGCCTCGTGGTACGCCGCCACCAGCGCCCCCAAGACGCGGGGACGGGATCTGGCGCGACACACGACTGCTGACATTTCGCGCCGCGTGGCCTGCGCCGCTCGCTGCCCCATCGATGACCGAGTTCCCCACGAACGAGAACACGCTGAACACCGCCAGAGGGGCGAAGCAGATGACGATGATCCCGATCATGAACGGCCAGATCGCCGGGTCCCACAACGACGACACCGACTTCAGTCCGCTCGTTGTGAAAGCGAGCAGGCTCATCATGATGGGTCCGGTCATCAGCGTCGCACCGTATGCCGACAGGTACCGGCTCACCCACTGCCTGCCGATTTCACGCATCGGGAACAACATCCAAGCGATCGGCCCGACCATCACCAGCGCCGCCAAGGCCACGTTTCGGACGATGAAGACCAGCAGCATGAGCCCCATCGCGACCAGCACCAGCAGCGCGGCACCCGCCCCGGAGAACGGGTTCACCTGGCCGCCGCTGAATAGCAGAGACACGATCGTGCCGAACGGGTCCGAGGAGGCGAACAGGGTCAGTGTGAGCTCGTTGATCGCATCGCTGATCGAGCCCATCAGCCACAGCTGCGCTTGCGTCAGAGGGACCGTGACCGCTAGGCGTCCGATCGCGCCCAATACGTCACCAAACGAACCGGTGAACGCGGCTTGCGTGATCCCGATGATTCCCGCCGCGAGGATCACGATCCACACGGCCCACACCCAGAAGCTCCACTGGCCCATCGCGGCCGACCACAGGGCGCTCTTCGTCGTGAAGCTGATCGCAGAGACCGTGCGGCCCGCCGTGTCGATCGCCTGAACAGATATCGCCTCGGCGGTGCTCTCCATGATCCCGCACCAGTCCCACGTCTGCGCGCAACCCCACTGATAGTCCAGCTTCTTCCCTGGCGTCCTCTCCAGCTCGGTCTGGGAGTCCTTCGAACTGGCGCACACCGTCACGCTCGTGCCATCGAGCGGGACGTCGAGGTAGCAGCTCATCGCGACGGAGCTCGACGAGCTCTCCGGTGTGCAGGTGACGGTGATGCCGCTTCGGGTGCAAGATGCCGGCACCGCCGGCGAAGACCACGCCTGACCCTCGACCGGGCCGTCATCCGAGGCGGGCGCGCGCACCGCCTGTGCCGCGGTCATGGTGGTGGGTACGTCTGCGGCCGTCGCCGCCCCCGCACCCGTCAGGGTGAGGAGAACGGCGACGGCGATGCCGACGCTCCAGCGCAGGACGGGACGCATTTCAGAACCCGAAGTTGAAGTTCACGATCCACTGGAACAGGCCGCTGATACCCGCCAGAGCGGCCGTCGCGATGAACACCTTGACGATGTTCTTGCCCGCCCAGCTGCGCGCCCCGTCCGGGAGGATTGAGGTCACCAGGGACACGATCGCGAAGATCAGCGCGAGGATCATCAGCACCAGGGCCGTGCCGAGGATGTACGACACGATCACCTGCACGCCCTTCATCCAGGGGGCGTCGAAGTTCGGGGTGATCGGGGGGACGTCGACCAGAGGCAGGAGGTGGAGCAGAGTCATGAGGGTGTTTCCTTTCGTTAGAACGTGATGCCGCGTGCAGCCATGAAGGGCACCGGGTTGACCCGGGTCCCGTTGATGAAGGTCTCGAAGTGGAGGTGGCAGCCTGTGCCGATACCGGTGTTGCCTTCCCGTGCCAGAGGGGTGCCGGTCTGCACCGTCTGACCGGGGTGGACGAGAAACGAGCCGTTCTGCAGATGCGCGTAGCCGGTCATCGTGCCGTCCGGGTGCGCGATCAGCACCCGATTGCCCCAGCCGCCATCCGCCCACGCGGCGTAGGTGACTGTGCCGGAGTTGGCCGCAACGACGACCGACCCGCATCCGCCGGCCATCGCCAGGTCGACACCGTTGTGCTGGTGCGGGATCACGTCAGGGCGGTACCCGAACCAGCTCGTCACCGAGTAGGAATCCGATACCGGAACGATCCACGACCCCGGAACGACCGGCCCGAGCGTCGGCGCTGGCTGCGTCGACGCTCCTCCGGACGCGCTTGCCGACACAGCCATGAACAGGAACGAGCCCGCCAAGCCGACAAGCAGGAACCCTGCCGCCACGAGCGGCATCAGGTACCGCAGCGCTTTGCGAATAAGCCCCGCCTTCGCGACGGCCGCGGCTGCAGCTGGAGCCGGCATCAGCCAGTCAGCTTCGCCCAGTTGATGACCTTGCAGTCACCCGGCTTCTGATCGCTCCCAGGGCGCGGAATTGTGTACTCGTCACACCGCACCAACACGAAGAGATGGCGACTATCCGCCCACGATTCCTCGGTCGATTCATGGGGACGGTAGGTGGTCTGCACATTCACGGTGAAGCCGAGGCCGTAGTTGTTCGGCGCATCCGCGACGAGGTTCCCGTCAGGGAACGACGGCTCAGCTGTCACTTGCATCGCCGTCATCTCGTCCCAGAGATCCGTCGGCGGGATCACGTCACTCGCGAGCTTCTCAAGAGCTAGCTCGGTCTGGTGTGCGTCGAGATCCTTGCCAGGGGTATCCCGCACGAAGGTGGTCATCCAGGTCTTGAGATAGGCGAGGTACTCCTCGCGTGTGGCCTTCCGGGTGTCGAACGTCGTGACCGCGCGCAGCGCAGCTTCCGCGTACTCCGCTGCGTTCGTCGTGGTCGGCTCGACCACCCAGCCCGCGGCCGTAGCCCCGTCGCCTGTGGGAGCTTCAGGGGACGCTACAGCCGCACTGGGCTTCACCGATGCGCCGGGCGTCACCACCGTCAGCGGCGTCCGCGTCCCCGCCGTCGACGGCTCGCCGCCGCCCTGGCCCGCCGTGACCACGACGACCGTCGCGACGACAGCCACGGCCACCGCGGACACGGCGCCGATTAGAATCCCGGTCTTCTTCGTCATGTTCACCTCTCCGTTCCGTTCGATTCCTCGCTCACTGACGCCAGGAGCGTCAGAGCGTGCCGGTACGCCTCTTCGAGACGATCGGGCACGAGCTTCCGGTCCATGCACAGCTGCGCGAGGAGCATGGACCGGCAGATCGCCGCGACCGCCGCGCGGTACGCCTCCGTCACCACCACGCCGGTGCCGGGCAGCCGACGGATCATCGCCACGACGTCTACGAGAGTCGCGAAGCGCGCCTCGAGCATTCCCGGCACCGAGCCGTGCAGTGCGAGGAACCGCACCGGCATCCTCCGCGTCTCGAGTCGCCCGGCGATGTCGTCGGCGTCCCGCAACAGCCCCGTGCGCGCCTCACCGAGCCACCGGGTTACCTTCTCGACGTCACGAGTGCGATGCCTCGTCGCGGTGATCTCGACCGCGCTGCGGAGGGCATCCGCAGCGTGCCGAATCTCCAACCCGTATTCGCTCGCTCCGGTGCTCGCCAGTAGGACAGCCGGCGTGACGCACCGCAGCAACCAATGGACCGCATCATCACGGTCGACTAGCAACGCGGTGTCTCGAAACCGCACCAACCCGGCTCCCGCCGGAACGATGCGAACATCCCCCTCAACCAACACAGTTCTCTCCGTTCAGAAGTCGATCGCGTTGCACTGCCACGAAATGCCCCAGGAGTCTCCGTAGGACTCCCACACGTTCGTGATGGTGGAGTCCGAAGGTGCGACCAGGCCGCTCCCCCAGCTCGACGACGAGGACCCACCAGACCCCTGACACGCGGAGCCCGTCATATGGATAGCTCCACGCGGCCCCGGATCGACGGTGCCTCCTCCTGAGTTGCCGCCGCCGGAGCCTCCTGAACCGCCGCCGGTCGATCCGCCGGAGCCACCAGAGCCGCCGCCTCCCCAGCTACCCCCTCCGCCGCCCGACCCGCCCGACCCGCCGCTGGAGCCGCCGGTGTTGCCGGAGTCGCTTCCGCCGGTGTTGTTCTGGTCGGCCGCGATCGCGGCATCGTGGGATGCCTTCGCTGCGTTCACCGCGGCGACGTACCCACCGACGAGGCCGGTGGTGTCCGCCGTGCTGGGACGGTCCGCGCCTGCCTTGCGCGCCTGGAGCGCGGCAACAGCGGCCGTGAGGGCCTGCTTCTCACCGTCACCAGCCCGGTCGTAGACGAGCGTTGCGCCCTTCGCCGCGGCCGAGGCTACGAGGTTGTCGATCGCGGTCTGCGCGGCGGTGAGATCGTCACTGATCTTCGCCTGGGCAGCGCTGGCCTGGCTGACCAGGCTCTCCGTCGTGGACGTGTAGGAAGCGGCGGTGCTCGCCGCGATGTTGAGGTCGTCGGTCGACGCCGACTCCTGCACAGAGCCCCACTCGGCAATGGCGGGAACGTCGATCGCGGGCATTGTCGCGGAGGTGCGCAGCTGCACGATCGCCGCGGCCGCCGCGTCACGCGTCGCGGGGTCCGCGACGAGCTCAGCGGGCGTCTGATCGACGATCGCCTGCAGAGCGTCGGCCTCCGACACCGCCGCCGCGCTTGTCGCGGCGAGCTGTGCAGCGGCCTTCGTCGCGGTGTCCGCCGCCTCCGCCGCGGTGGACGTCGACTGACGGTACCCGTCGAGAGCAGCGGTGTGGGTTGCCGCGGTGACGGACAACGGGATAGCGATCGCTGCTGCGATCGCCACGGCCGCGATACCGGCCCACGCCCACCACGGCATCCGCCGGCGGCTCGTCGCCGGGGCGGGCTGCTCGGCAGTCTCCGCCTCGGGGGCCTGCTCGGGAGAGTTGTTCTCGGTCATGATCCTCGTCCGTCTCGCTGTTTCTGTGGGTGCCCCGCGGGGGCTCTGGGGAAGCCCCCGCGGGGTCTTGGGGGGCCGGAAGTGCTGCCGCCGAGAGAGGTGGTGTGCGGCGCCTTCCGGGGGTTACTGCTGGGCCGTGGCCTCCTGGCGGCGACGACGGATCGCTGCGGCCGTGAGGACCGCGATCGCTCCGAAGCCGAGCGCCCCGAGGCCCCCGAAGAGGACCCACGACGACGCATCCGCGTCACCACCGGTCACCGCCAGGTGCGCCGCGTCGACGGGGATCGTCTCGGACGGCTCCCCGCACTCGCCCTGCGCCACGATCCGGCCCGTGGCGTCACGGGTCGTCTCGACGAAGTAGACGGTGCTGGCCTTCGAGCTCAGCTCCGGGGTGAACTTCGCGGAGTCGACTTGCAGGTCCTTGGCCAGACCGCCATCGAGGGTGATCGCCTCGGACGTCCAGATGCGGGTCTGGTCGGTGCAGACCTTCGCGCCGTCGAACACGCGGTACGCCTCGAACGTCAGCGTGCCCTTCTCGGGCACCTGGCCGTTCAGCAGTGCGGTGTCGAAGATCGCTTCGCCCGGCTTGGCCGTGGCGTTGCCGCTGTCGGTCTTGGCCTTGGTGGTCACGTCGACGACGAACGTGGTCTCGTTCGGCAGGCCGCACAAGCCCCGGTGGATCTCGCCTGCCTTCGTGGAGCTCAGCACCTCGACCCAGTGGTATTCGCCGTCGACCTGGCCGGGAGCAGCCGGCGACACGTAGTCACCGGTCGTCTCGACATGCTGCGACTGCGACGTCCACAGGAGGTTGCCCGCCTCGCAGACCCACTCCCCCGCGGTGTTCTTCGTCGCCTTATACAGCTCGAAGTGCAGCTCCGCACCATCCGCCGGCAGTGTGCCGGTGACCGTGGCGGTGTCGGTGATCGTCTGACCGGGCTTCACGCCCGGCTGCGCCTTGGTCGCAACCTCGGGCAGGGCGATCTTCTGAATCTCCGAAGGGACGCCGTAGTCGTCCGAGAACGGCCGGACGTAGCCCGGACGGGGCTGATCCTGGTCGTCGATGCTCAGCACCCACACGATCCATCCGCCCTTGGCGTCCGGCGCCTGAATGCCGCCGTCAGCGAGAGAGGCGGGCGTGGTGATGTTGCCCACGTTCGTCACCTGCGTCGAGTACGTGCCCAGCAGGGTCGCCGTCGACGGGATCGCCGTCGCCGGAACGCGCGCCGGGGTCTGCTCGCTCGTGTCGTGGTACGCCTTCCAGGTGATCTTCACCGGGACATTCGCCGCGTTCTCCTGCAGCCAGTAGCCGCCCGAGTTGATCGTGGCCGTGTCCTGCGCGACACCACTGAGCGGCACCTCCGCCGACTTCACCTCAGTGACGCCCGTGATGTTCATCGGCACCACCGACGACTCCACGACCTGACCGAAACGGTCCTGCCAGGCGTAACCCTCGGGGATGATGCGCTGCGTGCCCGCGGCCTGATCGGCGGCGCTGATCTTCCACACCCACGTGTAGAAGCCGCTCGTCGCGGCTGTCGTGTTCGTGTTCGCGGTGTACGGAACGGCGGGGCCGTCTGTCAGCGAGGTCGTGATCGTCGCCTCACCCGCAACCGGCGCACCAGCCGGAACCGTGTCCGACTCCGCCGGCTGCGACTGGAACGGCCCGTACACGACGCCCGTAGCCTTCACTGGCGCGTAGTTGCCGGTCGTAGCCGACCGGAACCACGGGTTGTTGAGCCCGTCGACCGCGGCCGGAGAGAACACCAGCTGATCGGTGAACGGCTGACCCGCCTGAACGAACGTCGTCGCCGTCGTCGACAGCACCGGAGCGAACACCACCGAGCGGGTGTTCGGGTCCATACCCGACACCTGGAAGTTGGACTGCACCTGCACCGGCCCGATCGCGCGCGCCATGCGCTGCATCCCGCCACCGAACTCGAGCACGTCGACCTCAGCCGGCCACACCGTGCCGCCACCGGTCGACCAGTTACCCGTCCCGGAGATCTTGTACGTCGTCGCACCCTCCGGCGGCAGCCCGTGCACGCTGTACTTCGTGTTCGCCTGCGCGTTCGGCTTCACGTTCGACTCGCCAGCATCCTGAATGCCGTTGCCGTTGTCGTCGAAGAACCCGTTCGTCAGGGTGATGTCACCCGTCGATCCCGCTGTGCCCTGCATCTCCACAGTGCCCTGGTAGTTGTTGTTGGGGTCGACTATGAAGTAGAGCTTCCCCGACCCGGGCGCCGTCGAGCCACCGATGGTGATCGCGTTGGCCTGGTCGACCATTGAGCGCGCCGCGGCAAGTACCGCGGGACCCTGGCTGGACTGGGACACGTACTTGGCCATGCCGTCCACGCCCCCGTTTTGCAGGTACGACGACACGGCGAGATCGACCGCGGCCGCGGTCGTGTTATCTCCCGTTCCGCCCCACGTGCTGAGGATGTAGTTGATGCGCCCCAGCTCGGTCCCGCCAACGCCGTGCTGATTGCCGGAGCCGTTCGCGCCCAGGCTCGTCGCCCGGTACACACTCGCCGGGCTCGACCCGATCGGCGCGTCATACGTCCAGTCCAGGCAGAACACCGCCAGTCCGTCCTGAATCTGCGCACCACGGAAGCCGTACGCGCCAAAGTCGCCGGACAGATTCAGGCCGGCACCTTCCGACGTCGCCATAGCCGGCGCCGCCACCGCGAAACCGGTCACCGCAACGCCCGCGACGGCGACAGCAGCGACGCTCCGCTTCACACGACGCGACACGCGCCGCAACCGCTTATGCAGCTCACCCCGCGTGACGGGGGGCCTCCCGCTCCCTACGCTGGTGTTGGTTCCAGATGAATGCATGAGTTCACTTCCTGTGTCTTTTTCTGGGACAAGACGGGAGCTCGAGGTGCGAACTCGGGCTCCCGTCGCCATACCGCCCATGGGCGCTACGGACGACCGGGGGTTGCCACGCCAGAGGCGTAGGAGGGTCGGGGGGTGGCGCCAGGGGGCAGGACGCCACCGCCCGAGACAAAGGACGCGCGCGCGCCTAGAGTGCGATGTGCAGCGTCGTCTGAGACGAGCCTTGATTCACAGATGCTGTGATCCACGCGAATGCCCCCATTCACTTGATACGGGGGCAACGCTACGTGCTAATTAACCATGCAGCAAGCTCAGTGACGGTTAATTAGCCATTCGTATAGTTCTGACTGGGCCACAGGGTCGGGTACGGTCAGCTCGAAGCCGTGGGGAGACGCCGTTGTCTCCACCAGAGTTGTCGTCCGCGGGTTGCCGGCAGCAAGCTTCACTGAGCTGTTCCAGGGCGCCACCTCGTCACCCTGTGAGTGGATGATCAACGTGGGTACGGAAATCGATGAGGGGCCCGTCCAGTCCAACGCTCGAACGTCGACCGGCTCAGGTAGGCCCAGCAGTCTCGAGCCAGCGCGAGATCGCAGCGTGAGGCCGGCGAGGCTGCCCGTCCAGCGGGGAAGATGTGCGTGCTCGGCTCCGTGCTGGATCGTGGCTGGCCAGCTGGACACAGGACAGATCAAGATCAAATCGTCGACCGCCTTGGGGTCGCGGCGCAGCAGCTCGAGTGCGAGCGCAGCGCCCATCGACCATGCGGCCACGGTGACTCGCTTCGCGCCATGCTCTCGCGCGAAGCGGACGGCGTCGCGCAGCTCTCGCCACTCTTCTGCGCCGAGAGTCGCGGCTCTCGCAGGTGGCCCGTCTCCCGCGCCACGGTACGTGATCGTGAGCGATGTGGCGCCGGCTTCCGAGGCGATCGCGACCGTGCGGAGAGTCACGTTTCGGGAGGTTCGGATGCCCTGCACATGTATGACCCACCGCGTCGGATCACCCTTGAACAGCCATGCTTCGCGTAGCTCGTCGTCTGCGACAGGGACCTGCACCACTTGGAAGGGCCCGATCTCATCCGGTCCTGCGTACTTGTGAGCGATCCAGGCCCCTCTGCCGGCGCCTCGTCGCTCCACCGCGGGCCCGTGCACGCGCCGCACCACCTGCCCATCGTGAACCTCTACAACCTCGCCCACCCTCACGGGCGGCAGCGAGAAGTCCTCCTCCAATCGAAGCAGGTACTCACCGTCAGCGACCGTTCTGTGGTCAGCCGGAAGTGTGACGAGGCCGTTGCTGAACGTGACTGGCAGTGTCCGTCTGCTGGGTACGGCCTTAACCACCTTCTTGGCCAGGATGACGCCCACGGCTATAACGACCGCCGCGCACGCCAACAGCACCGCGGCTGCCACAAGCACGGCAATCATCCAGCAGCCCTGGGCGATGCGGACATCGTCATGATGCGGGGCGCCGGCACCTGCAAGTTCAGCAGGAAGGTTGCGAATCGCAGCACAAGCCGCTCCGAGCGCGTAAGTTCGACCGCGTTGCCGAGATCCGCAATCTGAACAGCCAGGCGATAGGTGTCATGAGCGGTAGAGCGCCACACCGGTGTTGACTCGATCGCCGCACCCGGATGTGCGGCCGCCGCACGCCGCAGCAGAGCCGCCGCGATCCGCAGCGACACCACGCGCACCTGCCGCGCGGCGGGAAACCAGGCGAGACCGCCCGCGATCAGCAGAATGCCGCCGTAGAACAGTGGAACGAACAGGTCCCCTAACCACTCCGGCCGCGCACCGAGGACGCGCGCCGTCAGGTATACGACTTCGACGACACTCGCTGTGCCCATGAGAAACGCCCCCACGCGGACGACCAGGTACGGCCGCGCGCGTCGCTTCCCCAGCGCCAGAATCATCCAACCCATCAGGTAAGCCACGTACATCATGTAGATCGACGCGTACAGCCACAACCATCCGCTCTGCGCCGTCGACCGGATAAAGGTCTCACTCGTCGCACCGCGATCCATCAACGCGAAGGGGATGATGAAGGCGATCAGCACGAGGCCAAGCTCGTAAACGGCGCGCCTGGACGGCCACTCCCCCGTCGCCATGATGCGCGCCGTCATCGTCATAAACCAGATCGCGAGCGTAGCCAGCACGTTCTGGAGAAGGTTCACCACGTTGGTGCCCCCAAACCACGAGTCAACCGTCTCGAGAGGCACCGCAGACCCGCCCATGAAGAGCGCGCCTGCGCCCGCCAGCAACGCCAGCTCGCTCATCGTTCCCGCCCCGCCGCGTCGAAGCGCAGGTAGACGGTAGATTCCGAGCGCCGCCAGCGCCAGGAACGCCGCCAACTTCATCAGCCCAGCACCGCTTCATCCTCGCGATATTTTGGGCCCAGCATGAGCTCGGCGATCACTTGGGAGAGCTTCTCCGCTTCCGCTTCTCGCACCGCCTCTTCGTCGTGGAAGTCCACGTGCCGCTCGAACTCGTACGTACCCACACTGCGCGCGAGCATCGTCTGGCCCGCGCGCGGCGTTACCCCAGTCCGCCGGCCGGAAGGAAGTGAAGAGCAGCCGGTGTGTTCGAGCACGAGGTGCGACAGTTCGTGAAGAACGCTGTGGAACTGATACCAGCGCGGGTCGGACTTGCGGACGAGGACCTGGGCCCTTCCTTCGGAAAGCAGGACCAAGCCTGTCACCGTCTCCCACTCCTTAGTTCCAACAGGGCTGATCTCGATCGTTCGCCCAGACGTACTGGCCACGACCTCGAGAAGCGTTGACAACGTGGCGCCCCGCGACAGCCCAAGCCGGGCGAGAGCTTCCGCCACCCGCCGCTGCAGGTCCGCGGGGCTGACCGACAAAACTGACATCAGCCGACGTCCTTGCTGTCGCTGCGCGCGGCGCGAAGGGATGCGGCGATCGCCCGCAGACCCGCTGGGCTCACGTCTCCGACCGACCGGGCGAGCAGCCCGTCGCCCCCTACGGCGCGAATGGCTTCACGCAGCTCGAGCTGCGCCTCAGTCGCATCTGCAACGTCGCTGTCGGAGAGATCCGTAAGGTACCCGACGTCGACACCGCTGTACTCAGCTACGAGCTCAAGCACTCGGAGCGGTACCTCCCCATCGCCTGAGCCATCTCGCAGCCGGGTCCAGTCGTCCTCGGTAAGGGCGATCGCTCGTTCTGTCGCGAGGTTCGCGAGCACCGCGCCAAAGAACGGCTCGCCTGTCGGCCTTGGTGTCCTCTCAAGGAGCTTCAGACGGCGGGACAGCTCGGACCGATCCAGATCGGCCATCGGCTCGAACTCATCGTTGTGTGGCTGCATTAGGGCGGCTCGCCGGGCGAGCTCAAGTGGGTGCACGTCAAGCGCCGCAGCCAGCAACTCCCAGTCGTTCATGTTGAATGGCGCGTTGAAGTTGAGGCGGCCGGAGACGTAGCTCGGGTCTTTCCCGATCCGCGACGCAAGCTCCTGAACGGTCAGGCCCTTCTCTACCCGCAGCGCCGCCGCAGCGCTCGCGAAGGCGCGGGCCCACTCCGATGCTTCACCCATGCCGCGAACGCCCATGCTTCCATCGTACGGAATGGCTAAATAGCCCGACACTTGTGAAAGCGTCGGCGCTCACGCGACTCTCTTCGGTCTCGCTCATCGTCGGGTCATCTCACATCTCGCGGTTGGGGCCTTCCTCCATTGAGAGATGCGACATGGGCCGATTTATTGCCCGAGATGCACCGGCCGGCCGACCCTTGTTCGAGTCGGGCCGGTCTCCGCATCCTGTGTGCCCTCCATCGGCGGTGGTCGCATGTATTGAGTAGCCTACTTAGTGCGCTACGCGATGTCGAGAGAGAGGACCCCTGCGACAATGACTAGTTATGCCCTGGTACGCAGAGCCGTTACTGCCGCCCGATGTGGAGCGCGCCATTAACGTCCTCGGAGCGAACGCTGCTCGCGTCGCCGTGCTTGGGTACATCGGGGAGCACCCGCACTCCACTGTCCGAGAGATTGCCGACGGCACGGAGCTGGCCCTCGGCACCGTCAAGAACCACGTCGCAGCTCTGGTTGCTCTGGGTGCCCTGGAGGCCGATCCTGCCCCAACCGTGCCGTACGCGCTCCGGCGCGGGATGCGAACCCGCTACGTCGTTCAGCAGCAACAGCTCGCCGACCAATACCGCAAGCTGGGGCGACTTCTTGGGCTGCAGTCGTAGCAGTCGCCGCTCCGCTCAGCCTCGATAACTGTTACCCCGCGGCGTGTCGGTCGCTGTAACAGTAATTGCCCCACCCATGATGGGGGCATGAGAACGTCGAACGGTGGTCGCAAGTCCAAGGGTGAGCGCGAGCTGCTCGGTACCCGCCCCATGGCCCCCCTCGCACACGCAGCCCGACTGCGCGCAGACGAGCTGGGACTCACGGTGAGCGACTACCTGGCCACTCTCATCGCCGAAGACCTGGGGATGCAGCAGTACGCCCCCACTCAGCCCGATCCGTCACGTGTGGAGCTGCCTATCGACGAAGTGGCATAGAAAGTCGAAGCCCCCACCTTTGGCAAGGCGGAGGCTTCGGAAGCGTTGGGCTTGATCCGCTGAAGTTTGGCGACGGAATCGGATCGAGCCGGTGTTAGGAAGCGGATTGGCGTCCGCGCCCTGTTTGTCGAAGAGACCGGGAAAGACCCGGACCTCAGTTGTACCCCAAGGACTGCGACCTTTGGAGGTGACCCCATAGTACCCGAAACCCTGGCCGCTGGCCATAGCACAGACGCGCGTTTCGTGCGCGATTCGCCCCAATATTTACCACGACACCCGGTCTCGGGGTCTGTGGGGACGGTCGCGGACGTCTCTGAGGCGTGGGCGTTGACGCGCGCGCTCGTTCGCCGCCGCTACGTGAACGTGATGATCGCGGAAGCGGACGGTGTTGTCCGCTCGAACTCGTACCCGCGGAAGTATCCCTCCTCGAGCCCGTTCTTCCCGTCGACGCCGTGGACGATCGATCTCACGGACGAGCACAGCCGGTTCTGGATCGCCGTGTTCGACCTGGACGCCAAGCGCACCGAAGACTTCGAGCAGGCGGCCGAGGATCTCGGCGTGCTCATCCGCACCCTCCGCGCGCAGAATCTCCCCCACGTCGTGTGCCGTTCATCCCCCACGGGCGGATTCCACGTCTTCCTCGCCGTCGATGGCGTCGACAAGGCCGTCATGGTCCGCCTCGCCGCGGCCGCCAGAGCGGTCCTGCCCTCGCTGGACCACGGTCTGCTCTGCAACGACCGCACCGGCGCGGTGCGCCCCCCCGGCGCACCCCACGCGAAGGGCGGCGCCTCAGCAGTCATGGAAGGCGACACAGCCTCCCTCACGACGCCCACCATCACCACAGCCGACCTCGACCGGCTCATCGCAGCGTTCCAGCAGCTGCGACCCGCCGTCAACGCGACCACCCAGGCCCCGACCGGCCCCATCTCCCCCACGCATCAGGCCCACCGTGACCTGCCCTCCTGGGGCGCAGCGCACATGGCCACCATCGGCGGCGGAGCCGACCCGTCACGCACCGGCTACCTATGCCTACTCGCCGCGGCCGTCGCCGGCTGGACCCGCAACGACGTCGAGCACGCCGCGCGGACCGCCCCCGGCATGGAGCACTACCGCACCCGCCGCAACCCCTCCACCGGCCTCAGAGAACCCCGCAAGCCGCAAGAAGCCGCCGCACGCCTGGACCGGCAATGGGAGAAGGCACTGGGCCGCGCCAGCCTCTACCGGTACGCCCCACAAGACCGCACAGACAAGGACCTCACCGAGCTCGCCGGCATCGTCGACATGGCCGAAGGCCTCCTTCGTGCGTTCCGCGTCTCCCCCGGCCGCTGGGGCACCACCGAACCCGCCCTCCACGACGCCCGCGTCCTCACCGCTCTCGCCTGGCTCGCGCTGCGCTCCGGTGCCCGCGACACCGCCGCCTCCCTCCGCGCGATCGCGGACACCACCGGCATGGCATCCACCACCGTCGACCGGTCTCTGCGCCGCCTGCAGAACGCCGGCTTCGCCCTCCGCACTCGCGAGTCCCAGGGACTTGACGCCGCGTTTTGGAGGGTCACAGACCGTTTTTCCACAGCTCCCCGACAAGACGGGCCACTTCACGACGTGACCGCCCGCCCCCCCGGTCACCTCTTCGACGTCAGATCCGCTCTCCTCGCAGAACTCGAAAGCCGGCTAGACGACGGACGACACGACGTCTTCACCCGCACCGGCCTCGGACCAACAGCACGACGCGTGTACGAAGCGCTCTCCCCGATCGCTAGGGATACGGCCGAGTTGGCATGGACAGCCGGCATCCCCCACCACAGGGTGACTCGCATCATTCATCGGCTCCACGACGTTCGCCTCGCCGTCGCGTCAGGCCGTTCCTGGCGGCGCACCGCACATGATCTCCGACACTGGGCAGCACGCAAGCTCGGCGTCGACGGGATCCTCAAGCGCCGACGCGCCCGCCACGCCAACGAACGAGAGCAATGGGCCTGGTGGCAGAACCACCTCACACGCAAAGCCGGCCGACGCGGACGCGAACGAACCGGCCCAGCCCAAACCCTCATGTTCCAGCTCAGCGACGCCCACGGAGGACCAGAGGCGTGGCCCACCTACCCCTGTCATCCCGACGGAACAGCGGACCACCACACCGCCTGGGAGTACGTCACCGCAGGACTCATCCAGCAGCTCCGCGACACGGAACTCGCCGCATGACGCCGAAGGCAACCGCAGCGCGAAGTGCGGAGGGCGGCAGCCCTTTGGTCGGACGGTGCGACCGCCCACAGTGGGCACAGCCCAGCTCCCGCCGGCTGGCCTGCACCCAATGTGGACGGTCGGGCTCTGACACATGGCCCCACCTGCTCCGCGATCAGGACAGCCTCGGGCACGTAGCTCTCCTCCCATCCCCTAGATGCGTCGAGGTGAGCATTGTTAGCAATTCTCACGTTGTGCACAGCGTTACGACGTGGGCTAGCTAAGCCCACAATTCTACGAATGCCCACAATCCTAACAATGTGTGCAATGATCGCTTTGTGAGGCGTGTGAGCACTTGACTCTCCGCTTGCAATCCCCACACTGTGAGGATTGCTAACTAACCTGGGAAGGTGAGCATTGTGAGTAGAGACCTTGTACAGCGGGATGGGCTGCAACGAGTCATCGCCGTCATCAACGGCAAGGGCGGCGTGGGGAAGACCACTCTGACAGCGAACGCAGGCGGCCTTATGGCCCGCAGCGGCTACCGCGTCCTGATCGTCGACATGGATCCCCAGGGCAACCTCGGCCTCGACCTCGGATACGCGGACGGATCCGACGACGACGCGGGTCGGGGGCTGTCGGCCGCACTGCAGCAGCTCACCGCCGAGGTTCGCGTACTGAGCGCGGTTCGAGAAAACCTTGACGTCGTGGTCGGTGGCGCGGCGCTTCACGGCGCCGCTGCCGCCCTTGCGGCGTCCCAGCGAGGATCAGACGCTCGAGATGCGCTCGCGCGAGTCCTGGCGCCGATAGCTCATGAGTACGACCTGATCCTGGTCGACTGCCCGCCAGGCAACGAGTCGCTGCAGACCGCAGCCATCGGCGCGGCGCGGTGGGTCATCGCCCCTTCCAAGGCTGATGAAGGCACGGGGCGCGGGCTGATGGAGCTCGCCGAACGCCTCGAACGGGTTGTGGAGGTGAACCCCAACCTCGATCTGCTGGGGGTGGCCCTCTTCGACGTGGAGAAGTCCGCGACACGTGTTGAGCAGGAGGCCCGCCGAATGATCAGCGAGGTGGTCGGCACCGAGGAAGTGCTGTTCAACACCGCGATCCGGCATTCAACCTCCGTTGCGCAGCAGGCGCGACGCTTCGGCAAGCTCGTCCACGAGCTCGACGAGTACGCAAAGTCCCAGCCCGAATGGTGGCGGATTCGGAGAGGCGAAGCGAGCGGGGAACGCGTAACGCGGACGGCCTCCAGCGTCGCGGACGACCTGTACGCCCTGACCACGGAGATCATGGAACGCCTCGTCACCCGCGAGGCCGCACTGGAGGAAGCCACAGCATGAGCGACGAGCGGAAGATCGCCGTACTGACCCCCCGAGCACGCCCCCAGGGCGCAGCTCACAATCTCCAGGCCGCTGATCGCACCGCCGCGACACCGCCGCCCCAGAAGGAGACCGTAGAGACGCCACCACAGACTCCCGACGCACCAGTCGAGGCGGAGCCGAAGCGCGCACCGCGAAAGCGCACGACCAAGCCGGAATCCGCGCCGACAGCAACCCGGGTACAACTCGCCGCAGACGTGACGACCGACTTGCGCGGGCGAGCTCGAGCCGCGTTCCGTCACGCCGCGTTCCACGAGTCAGTGCCGACGTTCTCCCAGTTCGTCGCCAACGCCCTCGAGGCCGAGATCAAGCGCATCGAGAAGGAGTACAACGACGGGGCACCCCTGCGCCCCGTGACCGAGGAACTTCCTCGCGGTCGCCGCGCCGGAGGCTAGGTGGTCAATATGGGCCGTTTTCCGACGTGCGGGGGAGTGATCTTGTTACGTTGCCCTAATGGCTCGCCGTCGCACTCGTGTGCCTTCGACTCAGCTGGAGTTCGACCTGTGGGGGAGCAGCGACGAGTCCGTCGATGTGGCTCTGACCGCGGGGGTGGCCAATGATCCCGCGGTGGCGTCTTCCGATGATCGCGTACCCGCTGGTGTGGGTGGCGATGGCGGTCTGTTCGGTGTCGATTGGGAGAGCGATGAATCACTACGGGCAGAGGGTCCGGGAGCACTGGGAGCAGCACCGGCCCGAGGCGTTGGCCGCGCTGGAGGATCCGGAACGGTTCTTCACGGAGGCGGGGGAGGAGCTCGCGACGACGATCGCGACGCTGTCCGCGCAGTTGGCGGGGCCGGATCTGCCGGGGGAGATGTACCTGGAGAAGGTCGCGAGGCTCCGCAACGCGAAGGCGACCGCGACGGAGATCGCGTGGGCGCAGTCGGGTCTGCTGCAGGTGGAGGCCTCTCGCGAGGAATGGGAGAGCGACACTCAGCAGACGCTTCTGGGTCTGCAGGAGTGGGCGTGGCGGATGCAGGCTCAGCTGGAGGGCCTGGAGCAGACGACGTTCTCGTTCGAGGAGACCGCAGCGGAGTACCTTCTGCCGGTGCCGTTCCTGAAGGCTCTGGTCGCGGCAGCGTCGCCGTACGAGTTCCTGAACGAGCCGCAGAACCGGGCGGTGTGGGACCGGTCGGTCGAGGCCCGCTGGGCGGCGTTTCAGAGTCGGTAGCGTTTCGTCCTGACCCGTCCGTACCGTTGGTCCCGTCGGGTCAACGCTCCCGCGTCGACGCGAACATCGCCGCGCTCCGTGTGCTGCGCGCCTGCGAGGCGGAGAGCAGGCCGGCGACGTCGGCCGAGCAGACGGTGTTGTCGCGGTGGTCCAGCTGGGGCGCTGTCCCGCAGGTGTTCGACGAGGCCCGCGACGAGTGGGCCGGCGACCGGGCGATCCTTGCGGGACTGTTCAGCGAGGAGCAGTTCGCTCAGGCGCGCCGCACCGTCCTGAACGCCCACTACACCGACCCTCGCTACGTTGCGTCGGTGTGGGATGCGGTGGCCGGTCTGGGCGTTGAGTCCGGGCGGGTGCTGGAGCCGGGATCGGGTAGCGGCACGTTCATCGGTCTGGCCCCTTCGGGGTACGAGCTGACGGGTGTTGAGCTCGACGAGACGACCGCGCGGATCTCCCAGCTGCTGTATCCGCAGGCGACGATCCACGCGCAGTCCTTCGCGGACACGAAGATCCCGGACGGGTTCTTCGACGCCACGGTCGGCAACGTCCCCTTCGCGGACCTGGTGCTGCACGATCCGATCGACAACGCCAACGGGCACTCCCTGCACAACCACTTCATCCTGAAGTCGCTGCGAGCGACCCGTCCCGGCGGGATCGTCGCTGTCCTCACCAGCCACTACACCCTCGACGCCGGCAACCCCGCCGCCCGCCGTGAGATGGGCCGCTACGCGGACCTGATCGGCGCCGTCCGTCTTCCCTCCGGTGCGCATCGTCGCACCGCCGGCACCGAAGCCCTCACCGACGTTCTCATCTTCCGCCGCCGCGAACCGGGCACCGAGCCGGCCGACACCGCGTGGGAGAGCGTCACGCCGCGGACGGTGGGGGAGCAGCTGGTGAAGATCAACAGCTACTTCGACTCACGTCCCGAGCACATCCTCGGAGAGCTCACCACCGAGCACGGCATGTACGGCGCGCAGAGCCTCCACGTGCGCAGCGACCTCGCCACCGTCGACGAGCGCCTCCGCGGCGCGCTCGAACAGATCGTCACCTCCGCGACCGAGCGAGGCCTGCGCGCCACCGCACGCACCGCATCCGCCGGCTCCGTCGTCGACCAGCTGCCGGCGCTGGACGAGTGGGACGGGACGATCCGCTACGACGAGGCCACCGGCACCTTCACGACTGCCACACGGCAGGGCCCGCAGCCGTTGAAGGTTCCCGCGTCCGCCTCACGGGAGCTTCGCGCTCTGCTGCAGCTGCGCGACGGGGCCGTGCGCCAGCTCGAGCTGGAACGGGCAAGCCTCGACGACTCCGACGAGATCGTCGCCGCCCGCGCCGAGCTCAAAGCCTCATGGGAGGGCTACGTCGCCCGGTTCGGACCCATCAACCGGTACACGCTGTCCGGGACGGGGCGCACCGGGGAGGACGGGGAACCGATCCTCGCCCGCCGGATGCCGACCGCGCCGCGGCTGCTGCGCGACGACCCGTTCGGGCCGCTCGTGTTCGCCCTCGAAGTGTTCGACGACGAGTCGCAGGAAGCGCACCCTGCGGCGATGATGAGCCGGCGGGTGATCCTGCCCCGCCCGGAGAAGCTCGGCGCTGACACGGCCGCTGAAGCCCTCCAGATCAGCCTTCACCACGACGGCCGCGTCGACCTCGACTACATCGCCTCCCTCCTCGGAGATACGGTGGAGCAGGCCCGCGCCCAGCTGGGCACGCTCGTGTACGACGACCCCGACACGGGCCAGCTGCTGACCGCGGCCGAGTACCTGTCTGGGGTGATCCCGCCCAAGCTCGACGCGGCGCGTGCCGCGGCCGAGACCGACGACCGGTACCGGGTGAACGTGCGCGCCCTCGAACAGGTGCTGCCGACCCCGCTCACCCCGGAAGAGATCACCGCTCGTCCCGGTGCGGTGTGGATCAGTGCCGCCCACCATCAGCAGTTCCTCCGTGAGCTCGTCGCCGACCCCTCCGTCACCGTCACCAACCCGCTCCCCGGCACATGGCAGGTGCGCGGAGGGGTGCGCCGCAGCATCCGTGCGACCAGCGAGTGGGGCACCGAGCGTCGGTCGGCGCACGACCTGCTGGAGCAGCTCGCGAACCAGTCGCAGATCCGCGTCGACGACAAGATTCGTGACGTCGACGGCACCGAACGGTCCGTGTTCAACCCGACCGAGACCACCGCCGCGCAGGAGAAAGCCGACCTGATCCGGGAACGCTTCGAAGAGTGGGTGTGGGAAGACCCCGAACGGGCAGCGGAGCTTGCCGCCGAGTACAACCGGCGCTTCAACGGGATCGTGCTGCGCGACTACACCGCCGAAGGGGAAACACTCACTCTGCCGGGGATGGTCGCCTCCTTCGAGCTGCGCGCCCACCAGAAGACCGCCGTCGCCCGCATGGTCAGCGAACCCGCCGTCGGCCTGTTCCACGAAGTCGGCGCCGGCAAGACCGCCGAGATGGTCGCCGGAGCGATGGAGCTGCGTCGACGTGGGATGGTGAACAAGGTCGGTGTCGTGGTGCCGAACCACATGCTCGAGCAGTTCACCCGCGAATGGTTGCAGCTGTACCCGCAGGCGCGGATCCTCGCCGCCAACACCGACACCCTCTCCGGTGACAAGCGGCGCATCTTCGTCGCCCGCGCCGCCGCGAACGACTGGGATGCGATCATCCTCACCCGGGAAGCGTTCAAGCGTCTGCCCGTCGAACCGGACACCATGGCCCGTTACATCGACAACGAGGTCGATACTCTCCGGCACGGCCTGGCGAACCTGGACTCCGAGGACCGGCTCACGGTCAAGCAGATCGAGAAGCGGATCGCTGCGGCCGAGGAAACGCAGAAGCGTCTCCTCGACGCGCCCCGTGACGCGGGGATCACGTTCGAATCCACCGGCATCGACTACCTCATCGTCGACGAGATCCACGACTACAAGAACCTCGCCACCGTCAGCCGCATTCGCGACGCCAACATCACCGGCTCCGCCCGCGCCACCGACCTGGCCGTCAAGCTCGACTACCTGCGCCGCACCCACGGTGAGCGGGTCATCACCGGGGCGACCGCAACGCCGATCGCCAACAGCATCACCGAGGCGCACGTCATGCAACGACTGCTGCGCCCCGACCTGCTGCGCGACGCCGGCGTCGAATCGTTCGACGCGTGGGCCGCGACGTTCGGTGAGACCGTCGACGAGGTGGAGATGGCCCCCCAGGGAGGCGAATCATTCCGGCTGAAGACCCGTTTCGCCCGGTTCCGCAACGTCCCCGAGATGCTGCGGATGTGGCACGTGTTCGCGGACGTGAAGACCGCCGAAGACCTCGACCTGCCCACCCCGCCGCTGCGGATGCGCGCCGACGGCCGGCGCGCCCCGGAGACGATCGCGATCGACCCGTCACCCGAGGTCCTCGACTACGTGCGTCAGCTGGGGGAGCGAGCCGATAAAGTCGCCGCCAAGCAGGTGTCGCCCGACCAGGACAACATGCTGAAAATCTCCGGCGACGGCCGCAAAGCCGCCCTCGATATCCGCATGGTCGACGACACCGCGATCCCCACCTCCGTGCCGCTGGCCGTGGTCGCTGACAACATCGCCCGCATCCACCGTGAGCACCAGGACGACGTGTTCACCGACCCTCGCACCGGAGAGGAATCCCCGCTGCGTGGCGCGCTGCAGATCGTGTTCTGCGACCTCGGCACCCCGAACAAGGACCGATGGAACGTGTACGACGAGCTGAAGGCCCAGCTCGTCACCCGCGGGGTCCCCGAAGGCGGCATCCGTTTCGCCCACGAAGCCAAGAACGACAAGGAGAAGGCCCGCCTGTTCGCCGCGGCCCGCGAAGGCCGCGTGGCCGTGCTGATCGGGTCGACATCGAAGATGGGCGTCGGCACCAACGTGCAGCTGCGCGCCGTCGCCCTCCACGACGTCGACTGCCCGTGGCGTCCCGCCGACGTCGCCCAACGCCACGGCCGCATCGAACGACAGGGCAACCAGAACGCCGAGATCGAGATCTACCAGTACGTCGTCAAACAGACCTTCGCCGCATACATGTGGCAGGCGATCGAACGCAAGAGCCGGTTCATCAACCAGGTCATGCGCGGCCGGCTCGACGTGCGCGAGATCAACGATCTCGGCTCCGACTCCCTCACCGCCGCCGAAGCCAAAGCCCTCGCCAGCGGCAACCCGCTCCTACTGGCCCGGTCGACCGCGCTCAACGAGACCAGCCGCCTCGAACGCCTCGAACGCGCCTACCACCGCAACCAGCGCACCCTCCGCGCCACGATCACCGCGCTCCAGGAGGACCGTGAGCGGGTCGAGAGCCGGATCGCTCAGCTCGAGGCAGCGAAACCCCGCGCCCTCGACCTCAGCGGCGACCGGTTCCGCATCACCATCAACGGCCGCGAGTACACCTCCCGCGTCGACGCGCAGCACGCGATCGCCACATGGGCCACCTCCGCCGGCCTCCAGTGGGCACGGCCCGTCACCGACGACCGTGCCCGCGGTGAGCTCGGCACCATCAGCAGCTTCCCGCTGCAGGCGCGCACCCTCACCGACGCCGGCATCGTCCAGCTGCACATCAGCATCGAAGGCCTCCCCGGCGTCGCCGTCCGCGTGAACACGGATCGTGCGCTCGACCCCGCCGACCTCGGCATCCTCCGCAGCCTCGAGCACCGCATCGCCACCGTCGACGAGCAGATCAGTCGCGCGCGCACCGACCTCGCCTCCATCGACGAAGCACACGCGGACGCCGAACGAGGCCTCGACGCCCCGTTCAAGCACCGTGACGCGCTCCACGCGGCCCGTGCGCGCCTCGACAGCATCGACCAGGCCCTCACCAGCCAAGCCGAACCCGAGCCGCGCCCACAAGCGCCCACAGCGCCAGCCGCGGACACTGGCCCGCACACCGGCCCCGCATCACCGATCGGCACCGGCCCCAGCCTGCGCTGAACCGCAGGGAAAGCCTGACGGCTCCCGGGCCGCTCCACGGCCCCCCCTCTCAGCCCGCCCCAAGGGGCGGGCTCCCGGGGGTGTCGGGGGACTGCGAGCCTAAACCGGCTCTGTCGCTCCGTTCCCTCCGAACGCTCCTTATCCTCCCTCCCTCCGCTGCGCTGCGGTCAGTCCGGTACCGCGTTCTCCGGGCACTGCGCTCCGCCGCCGGTACCGGCCACTTCGTGCCCCCGGCACCCACCGGGAAAACAACGAGGAGGAACAGCATGGAAACGATCGACCTGACACCGACGCCGCTCGAGTACGCGCGCATCGCCCAGCGCATGATCGAAGGCGCATACGGCCTCAACGCGCCCACCGGTCTCACCAACTACCAGGTGCTGTGGGCCTGGCAAGCCGCAGAGAACGCCGCCACCTTCATCGGAGCCCCACTTCACGAGATCCGCCGCTCCCTGGCCAAAGAACTCCTCCGCCACTACCTCGCCCGGGCCAGCAACCGTCCCGCGATCGTCATCACCGCAGACACCACCTACGACACCCTCAACGCCGAAGCCAAACAGTTCCCGCAATGCTCGACCTGCGGGGAGCGTGACGTCGAAGACGCCGGCGACCACGCGGCCAACACCGGCCACTGGCCCACCACCGCCACGATCCGTCAGGAGGAACAGCAGTGAGCCTCACCCTCATGGACGCGATCGACCAGCTGATCGCCGAAGACACCCTCAACGCTCTGCCCACCTGGAACGGTGCGCCGCTACAGTTCACCAGCCGCTACTACAGCAGCGCAGATCTCGACGCCGCCCAGCACCGCCGCGACGAAGAGAACAGCCACCGCAGCTGGGAGGACCGCATCCGCCACGGCTGGATCGCTGACTACTGCGGCGCGCGAGCGACCTACGCAAACCACTCGATCACCACCTACACGGCGGATCTGCGATGCATGTGGGATCGCCACTGCCGCACCGAAGGACAGCATCCCCGCCTCGTCGCGGAGCGCATCCCCTGCGAATGCGTCGGCAACTACCTCCACCTCATCGTCTGCGACACCTGCGAGCTCCACTGGATCGACCCGGACTGGAACGTGGTCGTCGAAGCCTGGCACGACCACGCCTTCCCCGGATGGCGCGAGCTCCCGATCCTGCCTCCGAAGCTTCGCGGACAGATGGGCAACAAAAAGATGAACCCCAAGCTCGAAGACTGGCTCGACACCAACTACCCCGAACACTTCCGCATCCCCGGTGCCCCCATCCTCACCAACCGAGGCGGCACCGGCACCCGCCACGTCCCCAACTACAGCCCCTACGGTGGGTTCGACCTGTCCGTCGACGAGCAGGGTCGCGCGTGAACACCACGCGCGACCCGCGCCTCCCTCGCCCCATGAACCACGCCCGCGAGGTCTCACAGCTCCAGCACCAAGGGCAACGCTTCCAAGTCGGGCAGCGGATCGCCTACGACGTGCGCGTCTACGAGTACAAGAAGGACCGCACCCACGACGAACGTCAAGAGGCGGTCATCGTCGAACTCTGGATCGAGGACTGGCACGGCCGAGACCTGCCCTACGCCGAATGCCTCACCGACAACGAAACCGCCAGCCGCGTCTGGTTCCACCGCGACAACGCCGGCACACCAACCGGGGTGACCGGCCCCGTCCCTGCCAACGCCCTCTTCTGACCCAGCAGCGCCGGGCCAACCCTCACCTGAACGCACCCCGCACGATCCTTGACGGTGGAGCGTCGGGGGTGGTGGGCATACCGAGAAGGGTCACCGGTCCGGGTTTTCTCCCACACCTCCGGTGAGAGAGAGGAAAGAGTGATGTTCGACAACTGGCTCTCCGCTATCGCGTGGGGCGTGGCTGTCCTCTCCCTGATCGCCGCGACCATCCTCGCCATCAGGCTTCGTGTCACTGCGCGCCGGGAACAACACCTCCGAGGTATCGCGCGCGTCGCATTCCTCGCCGCGGTCGGTTTCCTCAGCTTCGCCGTCGCCTACTGGTCAGCGGGTGATGCGCAGCCGGCCATCGCCACAGCGCTCGGCGCTATCGTCGCCCTCGCGGTCGGCCTCGTCAGCCGTCACGTCGCCGCGTCGGAGTAGCCCGCGCTCAGCCCAAGCTGAGCGGCCCGGACCATCCTGGGCCGACGCCTCCGACCGGGCCCGTGGACGACTCCCACCGCAAGGCGTCGGCGCGCAGAGCCGCGACGGTCGCCGCCGTCTCCGACGTGCGAGGAACCTCCCGGGCGAGGTACTCAACCACCGCCCGACGCCGAAGTTCCCACTCCCGTTGCACAGCCACGGAAGGCGTGCGACGCTGCTCCGCCTGCAGAGCCACAGCCGCGCCATGAAGATCAGCGGGACGGTGCTGATCGAACAGCACGTCACCTCGCCGGGTGACCACACTGATCCGGTCGACCGGAGAGTCAGAAGCCGCGGCCGCACGCAGCGTCGCGGGCGTCCCGATCAGTCCCGCATCGTGCGCCTCGTTCGGTGTCCACCGCGCCGCTCGACCCTCCCTGTGATCCTGCACGAACCGTTCCACCGTCGATAGCCGGCTCTCCCACCCCGGCACCGCAACAGCGACCAGATGCGTGTGAAACCCCGCATCCCGGAACCGCTGCGCCGTCGACAGGGTGACTTCCGGGCGGCGGAACGTGCCCTCCACGAGGGTGCTGATCCGCTCCCGCGCCGCGTGCTCGAGTGCGAGCTCCACCCACGCCGACGCGGCCGTCTGCGTGCGCTCGGGCATCGCGAGAGGCTCATCCCTGAGCAGTGCGTCGTAATCGGGGTGGAGTGGACGCAAGTCATCCCCGATCACAGCGACGACCCTTTCGCCGCCCGCGAGACGCACAGCGAGCTGTCTGCCGGCGGTCTTGCCCGCACCGGGCTGTCCACCGATCCCGATCCACAACGGGTCCGCCGATGCCGCACTGTCGGCAAAGAGCTCAGGCAGAACCCTCTCCCTGAATCTCTCGACGATCCAGGGCTCGTGGTCGCTCAAGCTGCGGGCAGCTGGGCCAGCTCGGCCCGGAAAATGGCATCCGCTTCAGCGATCGCGGACCGATCCTGCGCGTCGACGGCATCCGCGCGACGAGCGACATCCACACGCGCCTGCAGCAACTCCGCCCCGGACTCCGGGTGAACATCCTGCAGATGCGACAGCCGCCCACGCAGACGATTCGCCGTCTCCCGCATCACGTCGTAGAGAACGACGGTCGGGATCTGCGCGGCATCCGAGGAGGGGCGGTGAGTGATCACTTGCGACATGCGGACCCCCTATCGGAGATCCCAGTCTACCGCGTGCCCTCGACAGCCGCCTGGGCGGCCGATCGATGCGTGACGGCGTTACGCCAGACCACGCAATCGACCTCTCCACGGGGCCCGTACCAGCTGACGTTGACGACCCGATCGTTCCATCCACGGGCGAACGCCGCGATCCGCTCCGCGGGACGGTCGGGCCAGCTGATCCACGCCCACACCGGGGGTCGGCTCTTCGCCCACACCAGGTCCTGCGGCCCGTATGCCTGCTGTGGAAGCGTGCACGGCGGGGGAGAAGCCTCTAGTACCGACTTGGCGTGCTGGGCGGCGTAGCGGGCCTCGTAGCGGCGGTTGGTCGTCACCGCAGAGCGCTCCTTCCTCCGGCCGACGAGTCACTAGCGAGAATAGAACAAATGTTCTATGTTCAGTGACCATGGCCCACACCGACACCGAACACGACGTGACGCTCTGGCTCGTCGACGAGCAGCCCGCGCGAATGTTCTACGCCGGCCGTCGCTGGACCGTCACCGACACTCCTACTCGGCTTCGCGACAGCGTGTGGAGCGTCACTCCCGAGCAGCTGCACCGAGGCCTCTACGGATGGCGGTTCCAGGGAACCGACCCGGAGGGGGAATCGCTCGTGTTCGACGTGTACGGCGGTGCGGGGGAGTGGCACGTGCACCGCGCCTACGCCTGACCGGTGCCGCCGATCAGCCAGCCTGACCGGAATTCGCCCCGCAGAGCACCCACAGGGGGGCGGTGTGGTCAATTTGGCCGGTTTTCCGACGTGGGGATGCGCCTCCCACGTAGCGTGCGCACCATGAGCACAACACTGGAGAACACCATGCCCGCGGACACGCTCACTCTCGACCGGGCCGAGCGGGAAGCCCTCTCATTACGACTGATCGCGTACGCCGACGAAACCGACCGGTGGTTCGCCGCGAACAACCCAGCTGATGAACCCGCGGCCGGCGGATCCGCGATGACGCCGACGTTGTCGCGTCGCCAGCGGGTGGGAACCGACTCCTGCCGCCTGCTTGCCGACCGGCTCGTATGGAACGGTGACCTGGACCTGCGGGATCGCATCACCCGACTCGACGTCGCGGAAGCTCTCACGGGTTGGCCGACCCCTGACGCGCCGGAGGTTCCTGCGTCGCTGCAGCGCGTCGCCGCGGCCGTCGACGCAGCGCCGGGGCGTTCCGAAGGCTTCGAACCGTATGGTCCCGACGAGACCGTCAACCTGGCCACCCCCGAGGGACGCGCGAGGTTCGAGCAGCAGCTGCGCGAAGACCAGCGCACCGACCTCTGGTACGTCGTCGGTCAGTACGCCGACGAGCACACCGGTCAGCTCGTGCGGGCGGCATCTGCCGAACAGCAGCGCCGCGTCCGTGACGACCAGCCCGCGCCGAGCGTCGACGTCATCGCCTGGGGCATGGCCTACAAGGCCGTAAAGGACCAGCTCGCCGTAGACCGCCTCACCAGCACCGAGATCGCCGCGACGCTCGAGGATCTGCGCACCGTCAGCGGCCCCAGCCTCATGCCCCGCACACCCTCCGACACAGGCCCCACGGTCTCTCCCGCCCCCGCCATCCAGGGGCCGGCTCACTCTCTCTAGACACGACCACGAACGGGGGAGCCTCGCGGCTCCCGGGCCGCTCCACGGCCCCCATCTCAGCCCGCCCCACAAGGGGCGGGCACCCGGGGTGTGTCGGGGGACTCCGAGCCTAAACCGGCTCTGTCGCTGCGTTCCCTCCGAGGGCTCCTTATCCTCCCTCGCTGCGCTCAGTCCGGTACCGCCCTCTCCGGGCACTGCGCTCCGCCGCCGGTACCGGCCACTACGTGCCCCCGGCACCCACCGGGAAAACAACGGGGGGAAGAGACAAGAAAGGAAGGTGGTCCAGATGACCAAGCCGCAGATCGTCGTGTACAGCAAGCCCAGCTGCGTGCAGTGCAACGCCACCTACAGGGCGCTCGACGCGAAGGGCATCGACTACCGAGTCGTGGACATGGCCGAAGATGCCGCAGCGCTCGAGTACGTCAAGGACCTCGGCTACCTGCAGGCTCCCGTCGTTGTCGTCGACGACCAGGACCACTGGTCAGGGTTCCGCCCCGACCACATCGACCGCATCGCCTCTCACCTCACCAACTGAACACCCAACCCAACGAAGGAGAACCATCATGAGCAGCTACATCGTCCGCACCGGCAACCTCGCCGCCACCCCCGAACTCCGCCACGGAGAGAACGGCCCCTACACGTTCGCCCGCATCCTCGTCAGCGACGGCATCCGCCAGGAAGACGGCACCTACCTTGACGGGCCCACGATCGCTTACGACGTCGCTGTCAGCGGAGACAAGGCCGTCAAGCTCGTCGACGCCGCCACCGAGTCCGGCAACATCCGCATCATGTTCGCCGGCCGCTACCGCATCACCCAGTACCAGAGCGAGAACGGCCCCCGCCTGCAGCACCGCGTCAACGCCGACGAGATCGCCGTCAGCCTCACCGGCCAGACCATCCGCGTCATCAAGACCACCACCCCCGACCCCGCCGACTACGGCGACGACACCCCCTTCTGAACCAACCCA
>NZ_JADKSH010000007.1 GCF_015350795.1 Microbacterium sp. VKM Ac-2870 | reverse complement strand
TTCGACACCCCAGCCGATAGGCTCCAAGCACTGTTGCGCTGACGGGTTGAGTTCACCCTCGCAGCCTTGAGGATCTCGTTCGCCTTCCGCAACTCCGAGACCTCCTTCTCCAGCTGCTTGATCCGCACGGCCGCCTCGCTCGTGACACCGGGCTTGGTGCCAGCGTCGACCTCGTAGCGACGCTGCCACAACCGCAACGTCTCCGGACTCATCCCCAGCAGCCCGGCCACGTGACGGACCGCGCTCATCATGTTCGGGTGCTCCGGCCGCGCCTCAGCGAGCATCCTGAGCGCCCGCTCACGCATCTCCGGCGAATACTTCCTGTTCATCGTCATCCATCCTTGCTTGAAGAACGGAACGAAAGTCAGGCCGATTCACCTACCAAACCGGTCACGACTGACATGGCTCAGGAGACGTGGCTGCCTAGCGAGTCACGAGCAGTCCGACGATGAGGACGATCATGAGGATGTCCAGCCCGAGCAGGGCCGCGAACGGGGCGGGAGAACCGTCAGTCTTCGCCATACAAATGGCGTGATGGATGGCTGCCGCGACGATTGCGGCCGCAACGAATGGTGCCGTGATCGGTGCGAGCATTGCTGCGACAAGCAGCACAACGCACGCCAACGGGATCAACCATCCCGAGACCCGCCGCGGGCGGGCGTGCACATCGTTATCGTTCATCGCGTGGCGACTCCCTTCGTTAGCCGAGGTTGCAGTTGCCCACGTCGCCAAAGATGGCGCCACTGCTGCCGATCACGCGGGCGCAGCCGGTCGGGGACTGAACGACGACGCCAGCGATGTTGAGCTGGAAGTTGTGCCGTCCAACGGCGTAGCCCCATCCGGAAATGACGCCTTCGGCGTGTGTGGAACCGGTGTAGTTCCATCCGAGGGCGCCGGACGACCCCCCACCGTCGAGGTACGTTGCCGAAGACACTCCGCCGTCCCAGCAGATTCGACCCGTCGTCCAGAAGTCGTAGAGCGCGACGCCGGCTGCGCTCTTGCCTTGCCCGAGCTGCGTCCTCTCACTGCAAGAGCTGCGAGCAGTGGTGCCTGACGCCGGGGTCACCGTTTCAGTCACTTCCTCCGAGACTGGCGTCACTGCATACACGAAGAGATCGTGATCGGCAGGCGACAGCGCTTCGACGGCAGCGTCCGGATCGGCGGAGGCCACCACTCGGTCATAGACTGCCCGGGCGGCCGTGGCGCGGTCTTGTCCCTCAGCGGCGGTTGCCGGACCTGCGGCCAGCGAGAGGCCGAAGACGAGACCCACCGTTGCGAGAGCGGACGCGAGTGCTTTGGCTGGTTTCTTGTTCAAGGTGTTCCTCTGTTCCGTATGTCATTCACTCGTGGCCCTGCCACGAGACACGCTACATCGGCGCCTCGAGAGGCCTCAACGATCGGTGGTTGAACTAGCCAAGAGTTGACAACGTCTCCCCGAGCGTGAGGAACGAGCTGGTGACCGGTCAACCCGTCACCAGCTCGTTCCTCATGACGAGGCTGGCCACTCGACTTCGAACTCGTTATCCACGGCGATGCGTCTAGCGTGTCGCGCCGGCCGCCTCTAGATTCGATCTCGTGGACGACCACGACCCGCATCCCGAACCCGAGACCGTCACCGAAGCGATCTGCATCCTCGGTTACGACTGAACCGCGGTCGCCTTCGATCGGCGTCTAGGCTGAGGAGCCGTGAGCCCTCCGACGACGCATCGCCTCCCAGCTGGCGTTGCGCTCGGCGGAGCCGTCATTGTGGGCGTGCTCACCGCGATTCAGGCTCGCATCAACGGTCAACTCGGCCTGCGCATCGGTGATGGCTTCGTCGCGGCCGTCATCTCCTTCGGCTCGGGCCTCGTCGCGCTGGCCGTCCTCTCCGCAGCCCTTCCGGCCGGGCGTCGCGGATTCGGTGCGCTCGTCCGCGGCATCCGCAACCGTTCCCTTCCCTGGTGGATGCTGGGCGGCGGCCTCGCAGGAGCGCTCACCGTCGCCACACAGGGCCTGGCGGTCGCCGTCATCGGCGTCTCACTCTTCACGGTCGGCGTCGTGGCCGGGCAGACCCTCAACGGGCTGATCCTCGACCGCATCGGTTACGGACCGGCGGGCGTCGTCGCGGTGACCATGCCGCGCGTAGCGGGCGGCGCTCTGGCCCTCGTGGCCGTGGGTATCTCGCTTCAGGGCGGCGTGCTCGACCGGGTACCGATATGGATGCTGTTGCTGCCGTTCGTCGCGGGCGTCGGCATCGCGTGGCAGCAAGCGACCAACGGGCGACTGCGTCAGCGTGTCGGGACGCCTCTGACCGCGACGTTCGTCAACTTCCTCGGCGGGACCGTCGTCCTTACTATCGCCGCGGCAGTGCACGTCGCCCTGGTCGGCGCGCCCGCATCACTGCCCGCAGATGCCTGGCTCTACCTGGGCGGCATCGTCGGAGTGATCTACATCTTCCTGTCGGCAGCGCTCGTCGCCCACACCGGCGTCCTGCTGCTCGGGCTCGGCGTCGTGGTGGGCCAGCTCGCGACGGCGTTCGCGCTGGACACGATCTGGCCCGCCGATGCCGGGCCCGGCTGGGCGACGGAACTTCTCATGGTGATCGTCGCCGGAAGCTCGGTCATCGTCGCCGTCGCGCCGTGGCGCCGGCCTCACGCCTGAGGGGTCCGCGTCGCGTTCAGCGCTTCTTCTTGCCTTTCTTCGCGTCATCTTTCTTCGCCGGAACATCCTTCACGCCGGCCTTCACCGTCGCCGGCATGCGGCTGAGGTGGGCGCGGGGGTCGACGCTCTTGCGGCGACCGGGGCGTGCGCCCGCGGGCTTGCCGCCGACATAGAGCCAGCCGAGAAGCACCTCGTCGCTGCCCAGTCCGTGCGCCTTGGCGACCGCTTTGGCACGGGTGTAGCCACCCGTTCGCCAGATCACGCCCCATCCGGCCTCGTCCAGCAACAGGCTGAGCACATGCGCCACGCCCGAGGCGACCGCCTCCTGCTCCCAGCGCGGAACCTTATCGCTCTTGCGGTAGCTCGCGACGATCGCCAGCACCAGGGGAGCGCGCAGCGGCTTCGTCGACGGTTTGTCGTCGCCCTCCGCCTTCGCGATCGCAGCACCGAGGGCGAGCCGGTCGTCACCGCGCAGCTCGATCACGCGCCACGGGCGCAGCGACGAATGGTCGGCGACGCGTCCGGCTGCGGATACGAGGGTCAGCAGCTCTGCCCGGGAGGGCGCGGCATCCGTCACCTTCGACCACGACCGACGGCTTCGGACGGCCGCGAGTGCGGGGTAGTCGGTCACGGCGTCGATCACGAGGCGTCCGCGTCGTCGACCGGGGTGAACGACAGCGACAGGGAGTTCATGCAGTAGCGGTCACCGGTGGGAGTGCCGAAGCCATCGGGAAACACGTGACCGAGGTGAGATCCGCAGTTTGCGCAGCGCACCTCGGTGCGCACCATTCCGTGGCTGTGATCGTCGATGAGCTCGACCGCTTCGGGGCGCACCGACTCATAGAAGCTCGGCCACCCGCAGTGCGAGTCGAACTTGGTTCCGCTCTGGAAGAGCTCCGCCCCGCACGCGGCGCAGGTGTAGAGACCGGCGCGGCTCTCGTCGAGCAACTCGCCCGTCCACGCGCGCTCCGTTCCCGCTTCACGCAGCACGGCGTACTGTTCGGGGGTCAGCTCCGACTGCCACTGCTCGTCGGTCTTGCTCACGCGATAGGTCATCTTCTGGCTCCTTACTCCGTACCTATTCAACCCGACATGCCGGCGGGTGGGATGCGTCGAACCGGCAGATCGCGCGTGTGGCGCCGCGGATGCGGCCCGAGGCGGCGTTACCGTGAGGTGTGCCCCTGACCGACCGCGACCGCGCTCTGCTCGACTTCGAGTCCCGCTGGAGCGGCCACGACGCGGTGAAAGAAGAAGCGATCCGCGCCGAGCTCGCGCTGGCACCCGCCCGTTACTACCAGCTCATCGGGCGTGTGATCGATGAACCGGATGCCGCGGCATACGACGCCATGCTCGTGCACCGACTGCGACGCCTTCGCGACGTGCGGGCGCGCGAGCGGGCGAGCCGTGCGGCGGCGTCCACGGTTCCCGCGGGCACGGCCCGGTAGCATTCTCTGGTGTCGAGAACGCCCACGCAGAAGGACCGCTTCGATGATCTGCCCTCCGACGGGGGTCGCATCGGCGCTCACCGCGCCGAGAACCCGCGGATGCGCGGCGGCGTCGTCGTGCTGTGGTCGATCATCGCGATCGTCGTGCTGGTTGCCGCCGGCATTTTCGGCACCCTCGTGGTCACAGGCCGGGTGACGCTCTTTCCGTCGCCGAGTGCGACTCCGGTGCCGATCGCGACGGCCGAGCCCGTGGTCGACACGTCGTACAAGGTCAGCGTCCTCAACGCCAGCGCACAGTCGGGCCTCGCGGGGGCCTTCGCACAGAAGATCATCGCGGCGGGGTGGCCGAGCAACGATGTCACCGCCGGCGATGCGGGTTCGTCTTTCCAGACGACCACCGTGTTCTACACCGACCCCGCCGAAGAGGGAGCAGCCCGCGGGCTCGCCCAGACCATCGGTGGCGCCGCGGTTTCGCTGAGCGACGCGTACAAGAGTCTCGTCGATGCTGCAGGAGGCAAGCTGCTCGTGGTCGTCATCGGTGCCGACCGCGCGGATGCCGGCGCCACACCCGCGGGCTGAGCGTCGGTCATGAGGCACGGACTCCTCCGTGTTTCATGCGTGTGAACAGTTCGATGCGTCCATGTCAATACTTGCCGGATCGGCGATGGCGCGTTGTGACCGCTGGTTAGCATTGCGAAGTCCCACCGCAGCATCAGGAGATTCGCATGGCCCAAGGTACCGTCAAGTGGTTCAACGCCGAGAAGGGTTTCGGCTTCATCACCGTGACCGATGGTCAGGACGTCTTCGTCCACTACTCCAACATCGACATGTCCGGATTCCGGGTGCTCGAGGAGGGGCAGACCGTCGAGTTCACGGTTGGCGCCGGACAGAAGGGCCCGCAGGCCGAGTCGGTCCGCGTCGTCGCCTGACGCCGCTCGAGGCGGCGTCGTCCTCCCGCCACGCCCCGTCCGGCGCGGCTTGCACTCGTCATGCCAGAGTGCCAGAATGAGTTAGCACTCCAACCTCGCGAGTGCTAAAGACTCATCCTCACGTCCGGGAGGGACGACACACTTATGGCAAAGATCATCGCTTTCGACGAAGAGGCCCGCCGCGGCCTCGAGCGTGGCCTGAACATCCTGGCTGACGCCGTCAAGGTGACCCTGGGCCCCCGCGGTCGCAACGTCGTGCTCGAGAAGAAGTGGGGCGCTCCCACCATCACGAACGATGGCGTCTCGATCGCCAAGGAGATCGAACTCGACGACCCGTACGAGAAGATCGGCGCGGAGCTCGTCAAGGAGGTCGCCAAGAAGACCGACGACGTCGCCGGTGACGGTACGACGACCGCCACGGTCCTCGCTCAGGCGCTCGTGCGCGAAGGTCTGCGCAACGTCGCAGCCGGCGCCGACCCCATTTCGCTGAAGAAGGGCATCGAGAAGGCCGTCAAGGCTCTCTCCGACGAACTCCTCGCTTCGGCCAAGGAAGTCGAGACCAAGGAAGAGATCGCCGCCACGGCATCCATCTCGGCCGCCGACCCCGAGATCGGCGCGCTGATCGCCGAGGCCATCGACAAGGTGGGCAAGGAAGGTGTCGTCACCGTCGAGGAGTCGAACACGTTCGGCACCGAGCTCGAGCTCACCGAGGGTATGCGCTTCGACAAGGGCTACATCAACCCGTACTTCGTCACGGACCCGGAGCGCCAGGAGGCTGTCTTCGAGGACCCGTACATCCTCATCGCGAACCAGAAGATCTCCAACATCAAGGACCTGCTGCCGATCGTCGACAAGGTGATCCAGGAGGGCAAGGAGCTTGTCATCATCGCGGAGGACGTCGAGGGTGAAGCCCTCGCGACTCTCGTACTGAACAAGATCCGCGGCATCTTCAAGTCGGTCGCCGTCAAGGCTCCCGGCTTCGGCGACCGCCGTAAGGCGCAGCTGCAGGACATCGCAATCCTCACCGGTGGTCAGGTCATCACGGAGGAGGTCGGTCTCAAGCTCGAGAACGCCACCACCGACCTGCTCGGTAAGGCCCGCAAGGTCATCGTCACCAAGGACGAGACCACGATCATCGAGGGCTCGGGCGACTCCGCTCAGCTCGAGGGTCGCGTGACGCAGATCAAGCGCGAGATCGAGAACACCGATAGCGACTACGACCGCGAGAAGCTCCAGGAGCGTCTCGCCAAGCTCGCGGGTGGCGTGGCCGTCATCAAGGCGGGCGCGGCCACCGAGGTCGAGCTGAAGGAGCGCAAGCACCGCATCGAAGACGCCGTGCGTAACGCGAAGGCGGCAGTCGAGGAGGGCATCGTCCCCGGTGGTGGTGTCGCGCTCATCCAGGCCGGCAAGCGTGCATTCGCGAAGCTCGAGCTCGTCGGTGATGAGGCGACTGGCGCGAACATCGTCAAGGTCGCCATCGAGGCTCCGCTGAAGCAGATCGCCCTCAACGCCGGCCTCGAGCCGGGTGTCGTCGCGAACAAGGTGTCGGAGCTGCCCGTCGGTCAGGGCCTCAACGCGGCCACCGGCGAGTACGTCGACATGTTCGCGGCCGGCATCATCGACCCGGCCAAGGTCACCCGCTCGGCGCTGCAGAACGCCGCGTCGATCGCCGGCCTGTTCCTGACGACCGAGGTCGTCGTTGCCGACAAGCCCGAGAAGGCCGCCGCTCCCGCTGGCGACCCGACGGGTGGCATGGACTTCTGAGTCCGAGTCATCACCAGAAAGGCCCCTCTTCGGAGGGGCCTTTCTGCGTCGCTGCTCCGTCCGCTCGTTGCGTCAGCGGAACAGCCCGGCGGCGGACAGCTCGGTCTGCGCGTACTGGGAGCCGGCGTGAGCGAGCGCCGTCCCGATGTCGGCGAGGGCGCTCTCCAGTTCGGTCTGCGCACTCCGCCACCGGTCGATGAGTCCCTGGAACGCCAGGGCGGCGCTTCCGGTCCACGTACCCTGCAACTGCGTGAGCTGACCGAGCATGGCGGCGGTCTCACCCTGCAGGCGGTCCGCCGTCGCGCGGATCGCCCCGGTGGCGCTGAGGACGGCATCCGAATCGACACTGAACGCGGTCATGGTGTCTCCCTTCGTCGAGAAGACCCCACGCTATGCCGGCGCCGATGTCGCTCTCCGCGCATCGGTCTGTCCGGGGGCAAACGCCCGCAGGCCTCCGTCTGGGGAGGAGGCGATGCTCAGTCGTCGAGGCGCAGACGGGGCAGAGGCTGGGTTTCGATGAAGAGGTGCTCGGACGCATCGCGCGATTGCGCCAGGGGGAACGCGACCCGGAAGGTGGCTCCGCCACCGGGCGTCTCGCTCACGTCGATGGAGCCGTGCAGGGCCTCGACGACGGAAGCGACGATCGACAGTCCCAACCCCGACCCACCGGTCTCGCGTGTGCGCGATGTGTCGGCGCGCCAGAAGCGCTGGAAGATCTTCTCGCGAAGCTGCGGGGCGATGCCGTCGCCGTGGTCCATCACCGCGATCCATCCCATACCGGCAGGCTCGTCGACGCCCACGGCGAGCTCGATCGGAGAGCCCTCCGGAGTGTAGCGGCGCGCATTGCCGAGCAGATTGGCGACGACCTGGCGGATGCGGTTCTCGTCGCCGAGGACGATCGGCTCCCGCACCGGTACCGGCACGAGCTCCTCTGCGGGCGGGCTGGCTTCGGCATCCTCACCGGGACGCGGGCGGCGGCGCAGGAGAGCGCCGATCGCGGCCGTCGGCGGGCGGCGCCGGGTGGGTACGTTGGCGGTCGGGGGAGCGGATGCCGGCCGCACCAGCCGTGGGCGCGGCTCATCGTCCACGAAGGCGACCGTGCGTTCCGGTGCCGTCGCGCGGGCATCGAGCACCGCGTCGCGGGCGATGGGACGCAGGTCGACCGGCGCCACGACGATGTCGCGGCGCTCGTCGAGGCGGGCGAGGGCCAGCAGGTCTTCGACGAGCCCGCCCATCCGGATCGCCTCCTTCTCGATGCGTTCCATCGACTGCGCGGTCTGCTCATCGCCGGAGATCGCGCCCATGCGGTACAGCTCCGCGTAGCCGCGGACGGTGACCAGGGGAGTGCGCAGCTCGTGGCTGGCGTCGCCGATGAAGCGCCGCATCTGCTGCACAGTGGCGTCGCGCTGTCCGAGAGCCTGGTCGACGCGGTCGAGCATCGCATTGATCGCCGTCTTGAGCTTGCCGACTTCGGTACCGGGTGCGACATCGCCCATACGCTGTCCGAAGTCGCCGCGGGCGATCGACATCGCCGTCTGCTCGACCTGACCGAGGCTGCGGAAGGCGAGGGTGACCAGCCACCGGGTCAGGAGGGCACTCGCGAGGATGGTCAGCAGCGCCAGCACGCTGTAGATGCCGACGAAGCTCGCGACGGTCTGGTTCACCGGCGTCAGCGGCAGGGCGAGCAGCTGCACGTTGTTCTCCCGCGCCCCCGGAATCGTCAGGATGTCCACCGCCGCGTGGAAGGTCGTCTTTCCGTCCTCGGAATGGAGGTCGAACGGAGCAGTCCCCTGAATGAGCGTGCGATCGAGCCCGAACGTCGCGGGGAACACCGGAGCGTTGTCCGATGGCGGGCCGCCTGTGGCGAGCCGCGTGCCGTCGGGCCCGTACACGGCGATGTAGAACGAGGTGAGCGGCGGGTATTCCGCCGGGGCGAACTGCGCGATGCCGTCGACCACCTGCACGCTCAGCAGGCTGCTCGCCTGATCGAGCGTGACCGTCTGGCTGATCGACTGGTCGCGTTCGGCGATCTGGGCGTTGCGAAGGAACACGCCGGTGCCGAACCCGGCAGCGAGCAGCCCCACGGTGAGCACCGCGACGGTGACGCCTGTCACCTTCGCGCGCAGACTGATGCCGCGCCACCACAAGGTGAGGCGGTCGTTCTTCTTCGCGTGTGCCGCGTACACGCCGTCCGCCGTCATCGACTCGCGATCAGGTGGTCTTGCCGGCCTTCAGCATGTAGCCGAAGCCGCGCTTGGTCTGGATGAGCGGCTCCGATGAGTACGGATCGATCTTGCGGCGGAGGTACGAGATGTAGCTCTCCACGATGCCGGCGTCGCCGTTGAAGTCGTACTCCCAGACGTGATCGAGGATCTGCGCCTTGCTGAGCACCCGGTTCGGGTTGAGCATCAGGTAGCGCAGCAGCTTGAACTCGGTGGGAGACAGGTCGATCGAGACGTCGCCGACGGTGACGTCGTGCGTGTCCTGGTCCATCGTCAGTTCACCGGCGCGGATGGTCGACTCCTCGTCGGCCTGCATCGTGCGCCGCAGGATCGCCTGGAGGCGCGCGACGATCTCGTCGAGGGAGAAGGGCTTGGTGACGTAGTCATCGCCGCCGGCGTTGAGTCCCTCGATCTTGTCTTCGGTCTCGTCTTTGGCCGTGAGGAAGAGGATCGGCGCGGTGTAACCGGCGCCCCGGAGACGCTTGGTGACGCTGAACCCGTTCATGTCGGGCAGCATGACGTCGAGGATGATGAGGTCGGGTTCTTCCTCGAGCACGGCCGAGATGGTCTGCGCGCCGTTGGCGACGGCACGCACCTGGTAGCCGGCGAACCTCAGGCTCGTGACCAGCAGGTCCCGGATGTTCGGTTCGTCGTCCACGACGAGGATGCGCGGTGCGGTCATAGCCCCATCCTGGCATCGCAACCCATCCCTTTGCTGGATATCGGACAAGATGGATGGATGACGACGCCCGCGCCGCAGGTCCCCGTCCCCCCGTCCTTCATCCCATCTGCGCCGGTGGCGGCGACCCCGGTGCCCCGTGCCCTGCCCGCCGACGCGGTCACCGGCGGTCTCGCTTTTCACCGGCTGCTGTTCGCTCGACGCCGTTCGGGATGGTGGACTCCGCTGGCGACGGGCGCGCTCGGACTCGCGATCTACTTCGGGTTTCTCCTCGTCGTGATCATCGCCGCGGTGATCGCCACCTTCCGCGATCCGGGGCGTCTCGACAGCCTGGCACGCCTCTCGGACAGCGGCGGGGTCGACATGGGCGACCCCCTGCTGGTGGCCCTCCTGCTCGGCACGATCGCCCTCATGCTGCCCTCGTACCTGCTGGCGTCGCTCGTCGTCAACGGCCGTCGCGTCGGACTGATCTCTTCGGCCGCCGGACGGCTGCGCTGGCGGTGGATGCTGCAGTGCACCGGGGTGGCCGTCGCGCTGTCGCTGGTGCTGTCGGCGGTGAGCCTCCTGCTGCCTTCCGAGGGTGACACGCCGGCCACGGCGCCGAACGCACTCTGGCCGTTGGTGCTGGTTCTGGTGATCGTCCTCGTGCCTGTGCAAGCGGCCGCGGAGGAATACGTCTTCCGCGGATACCTCATGCAGAGCATCGGCCGGTGGCTCCGGCATCCGGCATTCGCCATCTTGCTGCCGGTGCCGCTGTTCGTCCTCGGCCACACGTACGACGTGCTCGGCCAGACCGGGGTGGGGCTGTTCGCCGTTGCTGCCGGATGGCTCACGTGGCGGACGGGCGGACTCGAAGCCGCGATCGCGCTGCACGTCGTCAACAACCTGTCGGCCTTCTTGCTGGCGCTCGCCGCGGGCTCGAACCCGACCGAGAGCACGACGGACGTTGTCAGCTTCCTGTGGTCGTTCCTGCTCATCGGCGGGTATGTGGGCGTCGTGGAGTGGATGCTGCGGCGTCGGCCGCTGCCGCGCACGCTCGTGCTGGCGCCGCCGATGCCGATGATGGCGCCGGCGCACTGACGGCGAGGAGCGCAGCGACGAGTCGAAACGCCCCGCGCCGAGGCAGCCGACCTAGGCGGCGGCGAGGCTGTCGGCGTCGAGGATCGTGTAGCTGTAGCCCTGTTCCGCGAGGAAGCGCTGGCGGTTCTGCGCGAAGTCCTGATCGACGGTGTCGCGCGCGATCAGGGTGTAGAAGCTCGCGGTGTGGCCGTTCGTCTTCGGCCGCAAAAGCCGGCCGAGCCGCTGGGCTTCCTCCTGGCGCGACCCGAATGAGCCCGAGACCTGGATTGCGACCGACGCCTCCGGAAGATCGATCGAGAAGTTCGCCACCTTCGAGACCACGAGCACCGGAATGCGGCCCTCACGGAAGGCGCCGTAGAGCTCTTCGCGTTCGTCGACCGGTGTCGCCCCGGTGATCTTCGGCGCCGCCAACGCGTCGGAGAGGACATCGATCTGATCGAGGTACTGACCGATCACGAGAATCTGCTCGCCCGCGTGCCGCGCGACCAGTTCTTTCACGACGCCGATCTTGGCGTGGGCGGTCGCAGCGAGCCGATAGCGCTCGTCGTCGGCGGATGCCGCATATTCGAGACGGTCCGAGGCGGGCAGATCGACGCGCACTTCGTAGCAGACCGCGGGGGAGATGAAGCCCTGGGCTTCGATCTCCTTCCAGGGCGCGTCGAAACGCTTGGGGCCGATCAGACTGAAGACATCGCCCTCGCGGCCGTCCTCGCGCACGAGCGTCGCCGTCAGACCCAGGCGGCGGCGCGCTTGGAGGTCGGCGGTGAGCTTGAACACGGGCGCGGGCAGCAGGTGCACCTCGTCGTAGACGATGAGTCCCCAGTCGAGGGCGTCGAGCAGCGCCAGGTGCGCGTACTGACCTTTCCGCTTGGCGGTGAGGATCTGATAGGTCGCGATCGTGACGGGCTTGACCTCTTTCGCCTGACCGGAGTACTCGCCGATCTCCTCGGGCGTGAGCGAGGTGCGCTTGAGCAGCTCGTCGCGCCACTGGCGTGCGCTGACGGTGTTGGTCACGAGGATGAGGGTGGTGGTCTTCGTCTCGGCCATCGCCGCCGCGCCGACCAGCGTCTTGCCCGCGCCGCAAGGCAGGACGACGACGCCCGATCCGCCTTCGCTGAAGATGTCGACCGCCTGGCGCTGATACGGACGCAACGTCCAGCCGTCTTCGTGCAGGTCGATCTCGTGCGGCGTCCCGGGGGTGTAGCCGGCGTGGTCCTCCGCCGGCCACCCGATCTTCAGAAGCTCCTGTTTGATGTGCCCGCGCGCCCAGGCATCGATCAGATACGTGTCGGGCGAAGGGTGGCCGATCAGCAGCGGCTGGATGCGCTTGTTCTTCGCCATCTCCGCGAGGACGGCCGGATCCGAACCTCGCAGGACGAGCGCGTCCTCGGCATCCCGTTCGATGACGAGACGCCCGTACCGGTTGACGGTTTCGCGGATGTCGATCGACACCGATGCGGGGACGGGAAAGCGCGACCACCGGTCGAGCGTCGCCAGCATGTCGTCGGCCGTATGCCCGGCGGCACGGGCATTCCACAGTCCGAGGCGCGTGACGCGGTAGGTGTGGATGTGCTCGGGTGCGCGCTCGAGCTCGGCGAAGATCGCGAGCTCGTGCCGCGCCGCCTCCGCCTGCGGATGCGCGACTTCGAGCAGCACGGTTCGGTCGCTTTGCACGATGAGAGGGCCGTCAGCCATAGCGACCCAGTCTATCGGGGCGTGCGGCGGTGGCGGTCGCTCCAGGCGACGCGGTGATCAGGCAGGGCGGATGCCGCTGATGCTGGAGACCGGTAACGTGCGTTCGACGTCGACGGTGCGATCGAGTCCGCGCAGGCGCCCACCGCCGAGGCCGGTGGCTTCGATGGTGAACTCACGCTCGGTGCCGTCGGGCATGCGGACGGTGACGATGATGGTGGCGCGGGCACGCACGGCCTGGTCGAGTTCACGGCCGAGCCACGCGGCGTCGGCGTCGCCGCCCTGTGCCGAACGCAGTCGCGACACCAGGATCGTGTACGTCTCTTGGGCGTCGGTCGGCGCCGGCGGGTCTGCCGCCAGCCGGTGCCGGTCCAGCGTGCGGCGGGTGCCCGTGGCATCCACGGCAACGACCGGGTAACGGGCATCGGCGATCATCCAGAAGGCGGTGTCCGGGCCGCTTCGGGTCACGAGGTCGGCGCCGTCCGCGACGAGTCCGAGCGGACGCAGCGCCTGATCGACGGCAAGCGTGCGCAGCAGCGCCTCGTCGTCGCTGCGCACCCGTGTGCGGCCCTCGCTGTCCGGTCCGACGCGCAGCGTCCCGTGGATGCGGGCGGTGCGTTCGATCTCGTACGCGAGAGGTTGTGGCAGCCCGGTGAGCGAGAGTCCGGTCAAGAACTCGCGCAGAGAATCAGCGCTCTCACCGGCCGTCAGGGCGTCGGCGATGGTCTCCGTGGTGAAGCGATACGTCGACGCCTGCGCGTGCGACTCGCGGTTGGCCATGGATCGCAGTCGCATGTCGAGCTGTGGAGCAAGGGGACCGGGTGCGATGGCAGTGAGGTCGTTCTGCAAGTACACCCGATCGACTTCCCCGGGCAGCAGCGCGGCCAGCCGCTCGAGATCTGCGGGTTCGAACGCTGCATCGCCTGTGGCCTCGTTGCGAAACGCTCCCCGCGCCCAGGTGGTCGGTCGGTCGGCATCGTCCAGCACGGCCCATCGCTGCAGCAGTGATCGGAGTGTGCCGGCGCGCGCGGGCCACGTCGGATCCAGCGGGTAGGCGCCGGTCCACTCGGAAGTCGGGAGCCACCCGCCTTCGTTCTTTCGCAAGCCCGCCGGCATGCTCCCGAGAAGCGCGGCGGCGACGTCGGTCCACCGCGTGAGCGTGTCGCTGCGCAGCCACTGGCCGCCGTGGGCGGTGACGAGCCAGGTCTTGTCCTGCCCGGCCAGAAGCCCGGTGCGCTCCGCGATCACGACCAGCTCGTCGGCGGTGGATCCTTCTTCGACGATGCCGGCCTCGATGAGTCGGCGACGATCGGCGGCGCCGAGGGTACCGGCGCCGATGCGTCCGAACGGGTGCGCGAGGGCGGCATGCAAGATATCGGCGAGCGATGCGAGCGAAGCGAACGCCCGTTCCGCGGCTCCCGCGTCGTCGGAGGTCGTGCCGCCATCGACGGCCGAGCCGCCCCCGGCAGACGAGGAGGGTGCGAGTCGCCCCTCCGCGCGCGCGGCCTCGAGCGCCGCGGCCACGGCGCCGTACGGCATCCCGTCCTCATCGACGAGCGCGAGGCTCTGCAGGCGGTCGCGGACATCGCCCGCGGCGAGGGGGGCATCCGTCGTCATCGCCGCGAGTTCGTCCGTGGTGAGGCGGGCGAGGGCGCGTTCGACGGAGGGCGTGTCGAGCAGCGCCTCTGCCGCGTCGAACGCATCGTTCCAGGTCACGGTCGGCGAGATCTGTCGCGCGGCGAACAGTCGGACGAGGGCGTCGTCGCTGCACTGCACAAGGAGCTGTGCGAGAGCGCGCGCGTCGGAGGCGGTCACGTTACCGGCCCTGGCCGGCCCTGGCCTTCCGGACGAAGGTCATGACGAGAACGACCATCAACAGAACGAACGCGACGATAGGGGCGATGTAGACGAGTGTGCCCACCAGCGGCCAGGCGCCTTGCCCGAAATCGTCGTGCTTCATTCCGGTTGCCGAGCCGATCATGATCGCGACGAAGCAGATCACCGACAGCAGCAGCAGGCCGAGGGACATGAACGCGAGCACGCGGTCGATCTGCCGGACCGGAAGGTCGTCGGCGGAGCCGGGTGTGCGAGAGCGCGAAGAGGGCATCGGCTTTACCCTACTGCGTCCCCGCCCTGGTCGCGGCGGTGCCGTAGGCTGGAGTAAGGGGCGGACCGTCCCCAAATGTCACCGCGCCCGGACTTCGGGCGCCGATGAGCGAGGTTGTTGCGATGCCCACCGGCAAGGTCAGGTTCTACGACGACGAGAAGGGTTTCGGCTTCATCACCACCGATGACGGCCAGGACGTCTTCCTGCACGCCACGGCCCTCCCTGCGGGCACCGAGGGACTCAAGGCCGGCACTCGCCTCGACTTCGGCGTCGCCGACGGCAAGCGCGGACTTCAGGCGCTCGCCGTGCGCGTTCTCGATGCTCCCGTCAGTCTTTCCAAGCGCAATCGGATGAAGCCCGACGACATGGCCGTGGTGGTCGAAGACCTCGTCAAGCTGCTCGACAAGGTGGGCGGCGATCTGCGCCACGGTCACTACCCGAATGCCGGTCAGGGCAAGAAGGTCGCGGCGATCCTGCGCAAGGTGGCCGATGAACTCGACGCCTGAGTCGGACGACTCCGGCACGCCGGAGCCGCAGCAGCGCTCGACGCCCGTCGTCGCCGACGACCGTCTGCTCGACGCGCACGATCTGGCGCTGGCGGCTCTGCATGAGATCACCCCCGCAACCACCGTGGGCGCCGCCGCGGGATACACCGTGGAAGACGACGGTGTCGTCTCCCTGCGGTTTGCGAACTCCATGGAGGGGTATCCGGGTTGGTTCTGGACGGTGAGCCTCGCCGTGGTCGACGACGCTGACCCGACCGTGCTCGAAGTCGAGTTGCTGCCGGGCGAGGGGGCGCTGCTGGCGCCGGACTGGACCCCGTGGGCTGTGCGGCTGGCCGAGTATCAGGCGGCCCAGGCCTTGTTGGCCGCCGAGCGTGGCGGGGATGACGAGCATGATCTCGACGACGATGATCTCGACGAGGACGACCTCGATGCGGAAGACGACGACGCCGAAGATCTCGACGATCTGGATGCCGCGGACTTCGACTCCGACGGTTCACCGATCCTGCACGCGGGTGACCTCGACGGTGTCGACATCGACGAACTCGACGAGTCGGACCCCGATGAGGACGACGACGACGAGGACGACGAGGACGAGCTCGTCGAAGGATGATCCGGCCGAGCGCAGGACGGCACCTACCGCGTCAGCGCCCATCCTCGCGGTGATCGGACGGCTTGCAGGTGCAGTGACTGCTCAACGACCGGGGCGGGGTGCTCAGCCGCGCATGCCCTCGATCGTGTAGTCGATCGCCTTGATGAGCTGGCGGACGTCGGCAGGCTCGATCGAGACGAAGGTCGCGATGCGCAGCTGGTTGCGACCGAGCTTGCGGTAGGGCTCGGTGTCGACGATGCCGTTCGAGCGGAGGCTGGCGGCGACGGCCGCGGCATCCACCGTCTCATCGAAATCGATCGTCACCACCACCGGCGAGCGGTCGGCGGGGTTCGCCACGAACGGGGTCGCGACCGCCGACGCCTCGGCCCACTCGTACAGCGCCGACGACGATTCCGCCGTGCGGGCTGCCGCCCACCCCAGGCCGCCGTGCGCGTTGATCCACTCGAGTTGCTTGTCGAGAAGGAACAGCGTGGCCACGGCCGGGGTGTTGAGGGTCTGGTTGAGGCGGGAGTTGTCGAGTGCGTTCTTCAGGCTGAGCGACTCGGGGATGTAGCGATCGGATGCCGCGACCCGCTCGATCCGCTCGACGGCCGCCGGGGAGACAGCCGCGAACCACAGTCCGCCGTCGGAGCCGAGGTTCTTCTGCGGGGCGAAGTAGTAGACGTCGGCCTGCGAGACGGCGAAGTTGATGCCGCCGGCGGCGCTGGTCGCATCGATGACCGTCAGGGCGCCGTCGTCGCCGACCACGCGCTGGATCGGTGCGGCCACGCCCGTTGAGGTCTCATTGTGCGGCCACGCGTACACGTCCACACCCTCGACGGCTTCGGCGACGGTGCGGGTGCCCGCCTCGGCCTTGCGCACGTCGGGAGCCTCGAGCCACGGCGCGGCGGCTGCGGCGGCGAACTTTCCGCCGAACTCGCCGAACACCAGGTTCTGCGCGCGGTGCTCGATGAGGCCGAATGCCGCGGCATCCCAGAACGCGGTCGACCCACCGTTACCGAGGATGATCTCGTAGCCGTCGGGCAGGCGCAGCAGGTCGCTGAGCCCCATGCGCACCTGGCCGACCAGGTTCTTTATCGGCGCCTGGCGGTGCGAGGTGCCCATGAGCACCGCACCCGGTCCGGAGAGGGCAGCGAGCTGCTCCGGGCGGATCTTCGACGGGCCGCAACCGAAGCGTCCGTCGGCGGGCAGGATCTCGCGGGGCAGCGTGACGTGGGCCATGCTCCCGATTCTAGGGTGAGCCGGTGGGCGGTCCCGCCGGGAGGCCGTAAGAAACGGATAGGCTGGAAACACACCCCTGAACGCGCACCGAGGCCTACAAATGACCGATCTGATCGACACCACCGAGATGTACCTGCGCACCATCCTCGAGCTCGAGGAGGAGGGCATCGTCCCCCTGCGCGCGCGCATCTCCGAGCGTCTGGGCCACTCCGGTCCGACGGTGTCGCAGACGATCGGGCGCATGGAGCGCGACGGCCTCGTCGTCGTATCGGACGACCGCTCGCTGGAGCTCACGACCCCGGGTCGTCAGAAGGCGATCGATGTCATGCGCAAGCACCGGCTCGCCGAGCGCCTGCTGAGCGACGTCATCGGGCTGGACTGGGCCTACGTGCATGAGGAGGCGTGCCGCTGGGAGCACGTGATGAGCGAGCTCGTCGAGCGCCGCCTCATCGAGCTGCTCGGCCACCCCACCGAATCCCCGTACGGCAACCCCATCCCCGGTCTCGACCAGCTCGGCGACGTCCCCGCGCGCACCTTCCACGAGGGCGTCGTCGGCCTGGTGCGCCACATGAACCACACCGGTGGTCCCGTCCGTGGCACCGTGCGTCGCCTCGCCGAACCGGTGCAGGTCGACCCCGAGCTGCTGGAGCAGTTCCGCGATGCAGGGGTCGTCCCCGGCGGCGTGGGCGAGTTCCGTTTCAGCGAGGGATACGTCCTAGTGCAGATGGACGGGAAGACCGACGGACTCGAGCTGCCGGTCGAGGTCGCCTCGCACATCTTCCTCGTCGACGCGGTGCCGCAGGACTGAGCGTCACCCGGGAAGCGCCTGGGCGTGAACACCTGTGCGTGACTTATTCGTTACCTTCCGGTAGCCTCGGAATGTCCACGTGGCGAGAAGCCCGCCACGGACCTCCGCACGAATTGCCTCATCGGTTCGTCGTTCGCGCGGTGAAGCCCGTACATCTGTGCCCGACACCGAGTGCCGACGAACCAGCAACCTGCCTCTGGGGAGGCGTTGCAGAGGCGCCGGAGGACAATTGGCTGATCAGTTAGACGCGTCGCAGGAGTCACCCGAGGCCCCGACGACGACACCCGCTCTCCGGAGCCGTGTGCGCCGCGTGGCGCTCACCCGCTCCGCGCCTGAAGCTCCCGTCTCTCCCGTGCGACCGCGTCGCCCCCGCCGCACGGGCCACCCGATTCGTAGCCTCATCACGGTGGCCGCCGTCGGAGGGCTCATCGCTACCGTCGCGATCGCGCCCGCCTTCGCTGCGTCGAGCGGCAATTCCGCCGAAGCCGTCACCTTGCAGCAGGTCGCTGCGGAGAACAAGCAGTCCCTCGTGATCGCGTCCGAGGCGACGCCGGCGGCCCTGGCCCGCGACAGCTACTCCGCGACCACGCCCGAAGAAATCCAGTCCAAGAAAGACGAGGATGCCGCGAAGGCGGCGGCCGCTGCGCGCATCACTGCGGCATCCGCGGCCTCGGTATACAGCGGTTCGCTCGCCGAGACCATTGCTCCGGCCGGCTCCGTCGTGCGCCCGTTGCCCTTCTTCAACCACTTCGGCGAGCCGTACCCCGGCCACAAGGGCACCGACTACATGGTCGACCGGTACACGCCCATCAATGCGATCGCTGACGGCGTCGTCGTCGAGTCGAGTGAAGACGGCCCCGGCTGGGGTGTGTACGTCAAGATCGCCCACAACATCGGCGGCAACACCGTGACCTCGCTCTACGCGCACATGTCGTACGGCACGCGTCGCGTCGTCGTGGGCGACACCGTGCGTGCCGGACAGATCATCGGACAGGTCGGCGACACCGGACGGGCGTTCGGCACCCACCTGCACCTGGAGATCTACGTGAACGGTTCGTGGACCAACGCCGAGGACTTCCTCGTCGCGAACGTCCGCTGACACCTCGTGCCGCGCGACACGCGGCATCCGTTCACCTTCTCGTCGCCCGCCCTGTCGCTGCGTGCGTTAGCCTGATCCCGACGCTCGCACAGCCGAGGGGGAGCCGATGGACACGAGACCTCGCATTCGAACCGTGAATGCGCTCGGTCGCTATGTCCTTCGGCATCGTGTGCACGACTGCCGCGACTTTCGTCGTGGCTTCAAGGCGCTGTCTTCATGACAGCGCCTTTTTTCGTGCCTGCGCCACCGCGCCTGCGCCGCGTCGACTACGGAGAGCCGTCGAAGCCATCGACGGTCGTTCGAAAGGAACGCGCATGCGCACACTGGTGCTGAACGCCGGATACGAACCCCTGGCCGTCGTCTCGTTCAAGCGGGCCCTCGTGCTCGTCATGAACGAGAAGGCCACCGTCATCGAACGCATCGACGAGAATCCCGTCTGGGGCATCCGAGGTTCGTGTGATCGTCCGGCGGTGATCGTGCTCACCCGCTATGTGCGCGTGCCCGGGGCGCGCCGCGTTCCGGTGACCCGGCGCGGCGTACTGCGCCGAGACGCGCACCGCTGTGCATATTGCGGCAAGGGCGCGACGACGATCGATCACGTACTGCCGCGCTCGCGCGGGGGAGCGGATTCGTGGGAGAACCTCGTCGCCGCGTGCCTGCGGTGCAACAACGTCAAGGGTGATCGCACCCCGCAGGAGATGGGGTGGGAGTTGAAGTGGGTGCCCCAGCCTCCCCGCGGTCCGCAGTGGACGGTGCGAGGCACCGAGCGGTCGGAGCCCGCCTGGGAGCCCTACTTGTCTCTCGCGGCCTGAGCCTCCCGCGTTGCCGTCAGCCCGGCAGCGTGGTCAGCTCCCAGCGCGACCCGTCGCGGGTGTACGCGAGGCGGCGACTGGCGGCGGCCGGATTCGACACCCAGAAGACGAGTCGGTGCGGCGTGACGGCGAACCCCGCCCACGTGTCGGGCGCGGTGAAGTCGGGGTGCTCCGCTCCGCCGTGCGCCTGCAGGAACGCGTGCCACTGAGCGCGCCGCTCGGCGAGCCGCTGCGCGGCGAATGCGGCGGTGTTCTGCCACGCGAGTTGCTGCAGGTAAGGCGAGCGCTCGCGGTAGGCCCGATCGGACTCGGTGCGGGGCGACGGCGCGGCGACGCCCTGCACGACCAGCTGTCGGGTGAAGCCGGGCCAGAGGATCGTCAGCGCAACGCCCGGAGCGGCGGCGATCTCCGCCGCCTTGCGGCTGAGCGCGTCGGTGTGGAAGAAGAAGCGCTCATGTTTCGTGCAGATGAGCGTCCGCGCGAGGGGAGGAGGGGCGATGTCCGAACCCGTTCTTATCTTCGAGAGCAACGCATTGAACTAGTAGAACAGATGTTCTAATCTGTCGAAGTGAGGCCACGCATGGGAAGCACTGCTGCCGCGGATGTCGCGGGCACCGTGAGTACCCTGCGTGCGCAGATGGAGCGCATGCAGGGACGGCGCCTCGACACGCCCGTGCTGCCGGTGCCGCCCGCGCTGGCATCGTTGCTTCCCGGGGGAGGCCTGCGGACAGGGGGATCGTACTCGTTGGGCCGATCGATGTCACTGCTGTTCGCCCTGCTGGCCGAGCCGTCGCGCACCGGATCGTGGTGCGCCGTGGTCGGCATGCCGCATCTGGGGGTGGAAGCGGCGCGTGCCGCAGGGGTCGACCTGTCGCGGCTGGTGCTGATCCCCGATCCGGGGGAGCGGTGGCTCGCGGTGACCTCGACCGTCGCCGACGTCCTGCCGGTGGTGGCGGTACGTCCCCCGACGCGCGCGAAAGACAGCGAGGTCGCCCGGCTGGCGGCCCGCATGCGCGAGCGGGAGGCGGTGCTGTTGGTGCAGGGCCCGTGGCCGCAGACCGAGGCGATGATCGATGTCGCCGATCCGTTGTGGTCGGGCCTGGGCGATGGCCACGGCATCCTGTCGGGGCGGGAACTGACGGTCACGGTGACCAGCCGCCGTTCGCCCATGCCCCGCTCGAACCGCATGCTGCTGCCGGACGAGAGCGGACGGCTCGGCGAGCACGCGCAGCCGGAGCACGCGCACCGGTGGGATCCCGTGCCGATGAGACGGGCGGTGTGAGATGGATGCCGCCTCCCCGCCCATCCCGGCGCCCCCGCGCAGTCTTGTCGTCTGGGTTCCCGACTGGCCGATCGTGGCGCTGACGCGCGACGGTGACGAGCCGCTGAATGCCGAGGAGCCCATCGCCGTCTTCGAGAAGGGCGTGGTCGTGGCGTGCTCATCCGCGGCGCGAGCGGAGGGGGTGCGCCGCCATCAACGTCGTCGCGATGCGCAGGCGCGGTGCCCTCAGCTGCGCGTGGTCGAGGCCGATCCGGTGCGCGACCATCGCGCATTCGCCCCGCTGATCGCGGCGATCGAGGAGATCGCGCCCGGCGTGCAGGTGGTGCAGCCGGGCCTGTGTGCGCTGCACTCCCGGGGGCCCTCACGCTACTTCGGCGGTGAGGCGGCGGCGGCGACCGTGCTGGCGGGCGCGGTGGTGGAGAACGGAGTGGATGACGTGCGCGTGGGCATCGCCGACGGCACCTTCACGGCGGAACAGGCCGCCCGCTCCGGAACGCGTCGAGAAGACCCGGTGCGGATCGTGCCGGCCGGGTCCGCCGCAGATTTTCTTGCGCCACTGCCGGTCGGGGTGCTCGACGAAGAGCTGGCCTCGCTGTTCGGGCGGCTCGGCGTGCAGACGCTGGCAGACATCGTCGAACTCGGAGCCGACCGGCTCGTCGAACGGTTCGGAGCGCGGGGGCATCGCTTGTACGCGCTTGCGTCGGGGCGCGACCCGCGACCCGTGACGGCGCGCACGCCTCCGCCCGAACTGCAGCGCGAGGTGGCGTTCGAGCCGTCCGTGGAGATCGCCGATCAGATCGCGTTCGCCCTCCGGGTGCCCGCGGCCGAGTTCATCGCGCGCCTCGGCGAGCAGGGGCTGGTGTGCACCGAGCTACGCGTCGTGCTCACCGGAGACCGCGGGGAGCGCAGCGAGCGCGTGTGGCTGCATCCGGGCGCGTTCGATGCGGCAGCGGTCGTCGATCGTGTGCGCTGGCAGCTGGCCGAGCAGGGCGCCGCGGGAGGTGCGGGCGCCGCGGCAGGACGCAGCGGGGCGGTAGTGGCGCACAAGCTGTTGCGCAGCGCCGTGGCACGGGTGCGCATCGAGCCCGAAGCCGTGGATGCCGCGGCCCACCACACCGCCCGCCTCTTCGGTTCGGGGCCGGAGGAGCGGGTGCACCGTGCGCTGTCGCGGGTGCAGGCGATGCTCGGGCACCAGGGCGTGCTCACTCCGGAGATCGGCGGAGGCCGATGGCTCGCGGAACGTCAGCTTCTCGTTCCGTGGGGGGATGTCGCGGGGGAGGTGCGGGCCGCGGACCGCCCCTGGCCGGGACGACTTCCCGATCCGTTGCCCACGACGGTGTTCGCCGAAGGCATGCCGGTGGCGGTGCTCGACGGCGACGGCGACATGATCGCGGTCGACGCCCGCGGCGAGCCGACCGCCGTGCCCGCGGTGATCGAGCTCGGGGGCCGGCGTCGCAGCATCCGCACCTGGGCGGGTCCGTGGCCGGTGATCGAACGCGAATGGGATCCTGCGCGGGCGCGTCGGGCGCATCGCTTCCAAGTGGTCGACGCCGCGCAGGGGGCGTGGTTGCTGGTCTGCGAGGAGGGGGTCTGGCAGATCGAGGGGCGGTACGACTGATGGGACGGGGTGACTGATGGGGTTCAACAATCCCTCCGTCCGGTGGTCGGAGATGGCCCGGCTGCTGGGTGCTCCGGCCATCGGCGGCGACAAAGAGCCCGACGGCGGCGACGGCCCGGCCTTTTCGCGCAAGCGGGGAAAGTACGAGGCGCCCCCGATCGCACGCCCCGCCGATGCGGTGCCGTACGCCGAGCTGCACGCGCATTCGTCGTTCTCCTTCCTCGACGGCGCCTCTTCGCCCGCCGAGCTGGCCGAGGAGGCCGAGCGGTTGGGGCTGCACGCCCTGGCCATCACCGACCACGACGGCTTCTACGGCATCGTCCGCTTCGCCGAGGCTGCCGAGCAGCTGCAGGTGAAGACGGTGTTCGGGTCGGAGCTGTCCCTCAGCGAGACCGGTGTTGCGGACGACACGGGCGGGTCGGCTCCGGGCAGGGGGAGCGGCGCGGCGGCGAGCCTGCTCGGGGGCCCGACCCCGGCTCGCCGGGGCGCGGCCGACCCCTCCGGTTCGCATCTGCTCGTGCTCGCCGGCGGGGAGGAGGGCTACCACCGGCTGGCGGCGGCCCTCACACACGCCCAGTTGTCGGGTGGTGAGAAGGGGCGCCCCTGGTACGACCTCGAAGACCTCGCGGCCCGCAGCGGCGGTCACTGGGCGATTCTCACCGGATGCCGCAAGGGCATCGTGCGTCAGGCGCTCGCCGCCGGAGGGCCGGATGCCGCGGCCGCCGAACTCGACCGACTGGTGGCGCTGTTCGGCGCCGATGCGGTCAACGTCGAACTGATCGACCACGGCGGGCCCACCGACACGCGCGACAACGACATCCTCGCCGCGCTCGCCGCCGCGCGGTCGTTGCCGGTGCTGGCGACCAACAACGTGCACTACGCGGTTCCCGAGCGCGTGCACCTGGCGGCGGCGGTCGCCGCGGTGCGCGCCAATCGCGGCCTCGACGAGCTGGATGGCTGGCTGCCGTCGCACGCCAGCGCCCATCTGCGCACCGGGGCCGAGATGACGCGCAGGTTCCGACGGTATCCGGGGGCGATCGCCCGCACGGTCGCCCTCGCCGACGACCTCGCCTTTCCGCTGCGCCGCGCCAAACCCGCCCTGCCGAAGATGGCGGTGCCCGACGGGCACACGCCGATGTCGTGGCTGCGCACGCTCGTCTGGGACGCCGTGCCCCGCAAGTACCCCGACCTCGACGCCGACGGTCGGGCGCGCATCGAGCGCGAACTCGATGTCATCGCGCAGAAGGACTTCCCCGGGTACTTCCTGATCGTGCACGGCATCGTCGCCGAGGCGCGGCGTCGCGGCATCCTCTGCCAGGGGCGGGGTTCGGCAGCCAACAGTGCCGTCTGCTACCTGCTGAACATCACCGCGATCGACTCGATCTCCTACAACCTGCCGTTCGAGCGGTTTCTGTCGGCGATGCGCGAGGAAGAGCCCGACATCGACGTCGACTTCGACGCCGACCGGCGCGAAGAGATCATCCAGTGGGTGTTCGACACGTACGGGCGAGAGCGTGCGGCGCAGGTCGCGAACGTCATCCAGTACCGGCCGAAGAACGCCGTGCGCGACATGGCCAAGGCGCTCGGCCATTCGCCGGGACAACAGGATGCCTGGTCCAAACAGGTGGAGCGGTGGGACGGCGCCGTCGCCGGCTCGCACGACATCCCCGCCCGCGTGCTCGAGTACGCCGGCGAGCTGCTGAAGGCGCCGCGGCATCTCGGCATCCACTCCGGCGGGATGGTGCTCACCGAACGTCCCGTGGGGGAGGTGGTGCCCATCGAACACGCCCGCATGGACAAGCGCACTGTCATTCAGTGGGACAAAGACGACGCCGCCTGGATGGGGCTCGTCAAGTTCGATCTTCTGGGTCTCGGCATGCTCGCCGCGCTGCAGCACTGCTTCGACCTGATCGCCGAGGCCACGGGAGAGACGTGGACGCTCGACACCCTCCCGAAAGAGGAAGCGGCGGTGTACGACATGCTCTGCCGAGCCGATTCGATCGGGGTGTTCCAGGTGGAGTCGCGGGCGCAGATGGGGTTGCTCCCTCGACTGCAACCGCGGCGCTTCTACGATCTGGTGATCGAGATCGCGCTGATCCGACCCGGGCCGATCCAGGGCGGCGCGGTGCACCCGTACGTCCGCCGCAAGCTGGGGCTCGAGGAGCCGACCTACGCGCACGAGAAGCTCATTCCCGTGCTGGAGCGCACCCTCGGGGTGCCGGTGTTCCAGGAGCAGCTGATGCAGATGGGCATGGCGGTGGGTGATCTCACCGGAGAGGATGCCGATGTGCTGCGCCGGGCGATGGGCTCCAAACGCGGCATCGAGCGGATCGAGTCGGTGCGCCAGAAGCTCTACGACGGGATGAAGCGCAACGGGCTGGTCGGTGCGGTGGCCGACGACATCTACGCGAAGATCCAGGCGTTCGCCAACTTTGGCTTCGCGGAGAGTCATTCGTTGTCGTTCGCGCTGCTCGTCTACGCGTCGTCGTGGCTGAAGCTGCACTATCCCGGGGCATTTCTGGCCGCCCTGCTGCGTGCCCAGCCGATGGGGTTCTACTCCCCGGCGACCCTGACTGCCGACGCGCGCCGCCACGGCGTCACTGTTCGGCGCCCCGATCTGCACGCCTCCGGGGTGGATGCCGGTCTCGAACCCGTCGACGCAGGCGGCGATGGCGCCCCCACCGGCATCCCGGCCTGCACCGACCGCCACCAGCCGCCCGTGCCGCCGTTCGATGCCGCGGCTCCCGACGAGTCGGCCGCGCACCGGCGCGACGGCGCGTTCGCCGTTCGGCTAGGACTGGCCGCCATCACCGGCATCGGTACACCGCTCGCGGAGCGCATCGTCGCCACACGCGAGGCCGAGGGGCCGTTCCGCGACCTGCGCGACCTCGTTCGCCGCACCGGCGCGACGGCGGCGCAAGTCGAGGCGCTGGCGACAGCCGGGGCGTTCGAAAGCATGGGCATCACGCGTCGCGAGGGCATCTGGCTGGCCGGCGACGCGGCGCAAGACCTGCCGCAGTTCCTCCCCGACTCGCTCGTTGCGGTGCAGCCGCCGCTGTTCGGCGATCAGTCCACCCACGACGTGCTCGCTGCCGACTTGTGGGCGACGGGCATCTCGACCGACGACCATCCGCTCACCCACTACCGGGCTCCGCTCGATGCCCGCGGGGTGCTCACCTCGCGTGAGCTGCGCACGCACGAGGTCGGGCGGCGGGTGGAGGTGGCGGGGCTCGTCACGCACCGGCAGCGGCCCGCGACGGCATCCGGGATCACCTTCATCAACCTCGAAGACGAGCACGGACTCGTCAACGTGATCTGCTCGAAGGGCGTCTGGGACCGTTACCGGCGGGTGCTGCGCGATGCGCCCGCGCTCATCGCCCGGGGCATGCTGGAGCGCTCTGTCGAGGGTGTGACCAACCTCGTCGCCGACGCGTTCGAAGACCTGCGGGTGAGCGTGCGTCACCGTTCCCGCGACTTCCGCTGACCCGAGCCCACTCGGTGACAGAGCACGCGAGAACGCTCAGGCGCGACCGGCGTGCTGCTCGGTCTTGGCGAGCTGGTCGGCCAGATCGTCGGGCGAGAGCGCCGCCTCGCGGAACTCGGTGGTCAACGGCAGACGCAGGTGCAGATCGGTGCACAGGCACAGCTCGACCGTGCCGTGCTCGAGCGTGAAGTCGAGCACGTGGCCGCCGCGGGTACGCGCGTCGTCGATGAAGTGCGCGTGGCATCCGGGCACACCGATGCCCTGCTCGTACAGCGGTGTGCGGAACGCGACGATCGTGCCCTGCACGTCATCGAACTCCTGCACGGCATCGTCGTCGGTCGCCTCCGTCATCGGGCGGTAGGGCTTCTGCTGCCGGGTGACCGTGCGGGTCGTCACCCGCCGGAAGCGCCCCGTGATGCGCAGCGCGTACATGTAGTTGGCTGAAGCGGTGATGGCGTCGATCGCTGCCGAGGCCTCTGCGCGGGTAGCCCCGTCGGGGAGGGTTCGGGTGATCGTCGGCGAGAAGTCGGTGACGACCGCGTACGGTGTGGCGGATTCTCCGGATGCCGCGGCCGCCGTGCCGTCACCGCGCAAGCGATACGCGACGCCGTCGACCACGACCATCTCGCCGTCGAGCGCATTGAACGTGCCGATGCCGAAGTCGCCGTGTTCGAGCAGTTCGTCGACGGTCATGTCGTCTTCGTAGATGCCGTCCAACAGCGCCGCCATGAGGCTCGTCTGGAACAGGGTGTGCCGCTCGGCGGTGGTCATGAGCGGTCCTTTCGGAGGAGGAGGGGGCGGGTGTCCGAGAACGAGAACGGCGTCACAGCAGTACGTCGGCGAGCAGATCGCCGCCGAGGCGGCGGAGGTTGTCGCGGTAGTCCACGGGAACATCGATGACCGAGGGGCCAGGCTCGGCGAGTGCGGCGAGAATCGTCGGCACCAGATCATCTATGCGCGTGACGCGGTGACCGTGGGCTCCGAACGACTCCGCGAAAGCCACGACGTCGTATGCACCGAGTTCGACGGCCGCGGTGCGCCCGTACTTCTCGACCTGCTGGAAGGCGACCATGTCGTAGGCCGAATCGTTGAAGACGATGTGTGTGAAGTTCGCCCCGACGCGGACGGCGGTTTCGAGTTCGACGGCCGAGTAGAGGAAGCCGCCGTCGCCCGACACCGACAGCACCGGGTCGCCCGCGTCGGCGAGACTCGCGGCGATGGCCCACGGGAGGGCGACGCCGAGCGTCTGCTGTCCGTTGGAGAACATGAGCGAGCGCGGTCGATAGGTGCGGAAATGGCGCGCCATGTAGAGGTAGTTCGATCCCACATCGCACAGCACGACAGCCGTGTCGGGGAGGGCCGCGCGGATGCCGGCGACAACGGCGACCGGGTTGAGCCCGAAGCTGTCGTCGTGATCGGGGTCGCCGAGGTCGGTGTTCTCAGCGAGACGTGTACGTTCACGGTCGATGATCCGTGCCGTCTCGGGGTCGATGGCGAGCTGTCCCGCCGCGGCCGCGCCGACGGCACCGTCCGCGCCGACGATCGCCCGCGTGAGGTCGTCGAGGGTGGTGGCGAGATCGCCGACGAGCTCCACCGTCGGTCGATAGTCGTTGTCGATGTCGGCCGCCACCGTGTCGAGGTGCACGATGTGGCGCGCCTTGGCGACGTTCCACTCCGTCGGCACGAACTCCACGGGGTCGTAACCGAGCGTCAGTACGAGATCGGCGTGGTGCAGCAGCACATCGCCCGGCTGGTTGCGCGCGAATCCGACGCGGCCGAGGTAGTGCTCCTCCAGGTCGCGAGAGATGATGCCCGCGGCCTGGAACGTCTCGACGACCGGCAGCCCCGTCGCCCGCAAGAACGCGTGCAGCGCCGTCACCGTGCGTGGTTCACCGCTGCGCGCCCCCGTGAGGATGACCGGAAAGCGCGCGTCGCGCAGCAGTGCGGCGGCGCGAGCGACGGATGCCGCGGCCGCCCCACCCGTGATCGCCGGCACGATCGGCTCGGCGAATCCCCGCGCGGTGGTCGACGTCGACACGTCGTAGGGCAGCACGACGGCCGCAGCTCCGCGCGGTTCGCGCGTCGCGGCGCGGAAGGCGTTCACGATCGCCTCGGCGACGTTGTCGGCGGAGGTCACTTCGCACGCCGAGACGGTCACCGAGGTGAGCATGCCGACAGCATCCATCGCCTGATGGGCACGCTTGAGGTGCTGCGAGCGCGACACGGCGCCGCAGATCGCGACGACCGGGTCACCCTCGGTCGTCGCCGTGAGCAGGCCCGTCGCGAGGTTGGCGGTGCCCGGTCCGCTCGTGACGAGCACGACCCCCGGGATGCCGGTGAGGCGGCCGACCGCGGCGGCCATGAAGACCGCGTTCTGCTCGGTGCGACAGGTGATCAGGTGCGGAGCGGTCGGGTCGTCCTGCACCGCGGCGAGTGCATCGAAGACGGGGTCGATCTTGGCGCCCGGCACGCCGAACACCCACCGCACGCCGTGTGCCTGCAGAACCTCGACGATCCGGTCGGCGGCACGGGATGCGACCGGGGCCGACAGTTCAGACGCGACAGGCCGGAGGACCGATGCGATGCTCATGTGTCCATGCTCCGCCTGCAGGGCCGCGCGAGGAAGACGGCGTTGGTGATACCACTCATCTTTCTGGGAGATGAATCGAGCGATGCCACGAGGGGGCATGATCGAGAGATGGACGTGCGTCATCTCTCCGTTTTTACCGCGGTCGCCCAGGATCTGAGCTTCACGCGGGCCTCAGAGCGCCTGCTGCTGGCGCAGTCGGCGGTCTCGACGACGGTGCGCGAGCTCGAACGTGAACTGGGTGTGGAGCTCTTCGACCGTTCGCATCGACAGATTCGACTCACGGGAGCGGGGGAGGAGCTCCTCACGCGAGCACGGGCCGTTCTCGAACAGATGCGTGAGATCGGCGACGCGGTCGCCTCCGCCGCGACCGAACTGCGCGGTGCGGTGACGATGGGTCTCATGACGGGAGTCGACCTCGTCGACGTACCGGGTCTGCTGGGGCGGTACCACGAGCGTCACCCCGCCGTCTCGGTGCAGTTGCGGGCGACGGGGCTCGGTTCCACCGGGCTCGTCGCGCAGCTGGAGCGCGGCGAGATCGACGTCGCGCTGCTGTCGGTCGTCGATGCGCTGCCCGCGAGTCTTCGGGGCGAGGTCGTCGCTTCCTCGCCCTATGTGCTGGTGGTACCCGCCGATCATCGGTTCGCGGATGCCGAGCGGGTCGCGCTCGCCGCGCTGGAAGGCGAGAGCTTCATCGACCTGCCGCCCGGATACGGGTCGCGGCGCATTGTCGACGACGCGTTCGCGCACGCCGGCGTCTCGCGGCGTGTGCTCATCGAGGTGGCCGACCTCTCGACCGCGGCGACCTATGTCCCGCACGGGTTGGGCTTGGCGATCGTGCCGGAATTCGCTGCGTCCGCGGCGCGCGCTGACCACGGGATGCCGGTGCGCAGCGTGCCGCTCGGCGACGCCGTTCCCGCGTTCGAGGTGTCACTGGCGTGGTCGCGGCGTCGTCCGCTGACGGCCGCGGCGCAGGGCCTCGTCGAGCTTCTCCGAGGTGAGCTGCTGCCGAACGGCTGAGACAGGTCCGTCGTCTCGGGCGCCTTCCTCACTTACCGCAGCGCCACCCGCCGTCGTCGACGTTCGCGCCCGCCCGGCGCGCGCGGACATCGTGCAGGCTCGCCGCGCCAGCGCAGGGGATGGCGAGGAGATCGCCCTCCCGCAGATCGCCGGGCAGCGCGCACGTTGCCGCGGCGGTGCGGTCGACGTGGCCGGTGTCAGGGCCGTCGCCGTCGACGCCGGAGAGCTCGATCGGTAGAGGTCGCACGGTCGACACGCGCCCGATCAGCCGGCACTCGCTCCACCGCGCGGGCAGTGCCGCTAGGCGACCGTCCACCGCGGCGCCGCGGCGACCGTTGTCGCCGTTCAGCGACATCACCCGCACCACGACGACCGTCACGTCGGTGCCGACACCCCGTGCACGGGCGTCGCGCGCCTTCGGGTGGTACAGGTCGCCCGTCATCACGCACGGTGTTCCCTCCAACTGCGCGAGCCGCACGAGAGACACCGCACCGACGATCACGTCGTCCACCGCGGTCACCGTGTGCTCCGGCCAGAGCCGATGATCGAGGGGGTCGGGAATGCTGCGGCGGAGCGAAGGAAGCACGGCGGTCAAGGTCATGTCCACCTTCCTACGTCGCCGACGTACCCCGGTGAAGGGGCGCTCACGAAACCCATACGGCGCCGAGGCCGAATCAGTGGCGGGCCGCCCCCGAGCCACGCTTGCGACGATTGTCGCTGCCCGCGGTGAGGTGCCGGGGCGTAGCGTCGAGATATGGCGACCGTTGCAGACTTCTTCATCGACACCCTCAAGCGCGCCGGCGTGAGCCGCATCTGGGGGCTCCCGGGCGATTCGCTCAACGCGTTCACCGATGCCCTCCGCCGTGACGGCGGCGACGACGCCATCGCGTGGATGCACATGCGCCACGAAGAGGCAGCCGCATTCGCGGCGGGAGCCGATGCGGAGCTGACCGGCGAGCTGGCGGTGGTTGCTGGCTCATGCGGGCCCGGCAACCTGCATTTCATCAACGGCCTGTTCGACGCCAACCGCAACCGCGTGCCGGTGCTGGCGATCGCCTCGCACATTCCGTCGGCCGAGATCGGCAGCACCTACTTCCAAGAGACGCATCCGCAGGAGCTGTTCCGCGAGTGCAGTGTCTATACCGAGCTGGTCGGCGACGCCTCGCAGCTGCCGTGGGTGCTCGAGATCGCGATGCGCACCGCCGTCGAGAAGCGCGGTGTCGCCGTCGTCGTCGTGCCGGGCGACGTGTTCTTCAAGGACGCTCCCGACCGCCGTGCGACCGCCCCGATCCGGGCGACGGGCTCGACCGTGCTGCCGTCGGCATCCGCCCTCGCCGCCGCCGCGACGGCGCTCAACGACGCGAAGAAGGTCACGATCCTCGCCGGATCGGGCGTGGCCGGCGCCCACGACGAGGTGCTCGCGCTGGCGGGCGTACTGCAGGCGCCGATCGTGCACGCGCTGCGCGGAAAAGAGCACATCGAGTGGGACAACGCGCACGACGTCGGTATGACAGGCCTGCTCGGCTTCGCGTCGGGCTACAAGGCGATGGAGTCGTGCGACACCCTGCTGATGCTCGGCACCGACTTTCCCTACCGGCAGTTCTTCCCCGGCGACGCGACGGTGATCCAGGTGGACATCCGCGGCGAGCAACTGGGTCGGCGCACGCCGATCGACGTCGGTCTCGTCGGCGGGGTCAAAGAGACGGCCGCCGCGCTGTTGCCGCTGTTGCAGGGCGAACGATCGTCGAAGCACCTCGACGAGAGCGTCGCGCACTATCGCAAGACCCGCGAGCGACTCGACGATCTCGCGATCGACGACGGAAGGCAGCCCGTGCGTCCCGAGTACGTCACGAAGGTTGTCGACGAACTCGCGAGCGAGGATGCCGTCTTCACGGCCGATGTCGGCAGCCCGGTGATCTGGGCGGCACGGTATCTGACGATGAACGGCAAACGCCGCCTCATCGGATCGTTCGCGCACGGCTCGATGGCCAATGCCATGCCGCAGGCGCTCGGGGCACAGGCCATCGACCGCTCACGGCAGGTGATCGCCCTCGCCGGTGACGGGGGACTGGCGATGCTGCTCGGCGATCTGCTGTCGATCCGCCAGAACAACCTGCCGATCAAGATCGTCGTCTACAACAACTCGTCGCTGAACTTCGTCGAGCTGGAGATGAAGGCGGCCGGCATCGTGAACTTCGGCACCCAGCTCGACAACCCCAGCTTCGCAGCGATCGCCGAGGCAGTGGGCATCACCGGCATCCGCGTGGAGAAGGGGAGCGATGTGCGCGCAGCCATCGCGCAGGCGCTCGACACCGACGGCCCCGTGCTCGTCGACGTAGTCACTGCGCGTCAGGAGCTCGCGATGCCGCCGTCGATCACCCTCGCGCAGGCGAAGGGGTTCTCACTGTGGGCGCTGCGCACGGTGCTGTCGGGCCGCGGCGATGAGCTGATCGACCTGGCCGACACGAACGTGTGGCGACGGCTGTTCCACTGACGTCGTGGCGGAGCCGCGTCAGCACCGGCGGTAGGGCATGCTGAGGCCATGGCCAGTTTCACCGGGTGGCATCTGCTCATTCTGATTGTCGTGCTCGCCGCGATCGCTCTGTTCGTGGCGGCGCTGGTCAGCATCGCGTCATCGAAGGCCGGCGGCGTCGAGAAGGCCGTGTGGATTCTCATCACCCTGATGTTCCCGTTGATGGGACCCATCGTGTGGTTCGCGTTCGGGCGGCGATCGTCCCCTCGCTTCTGACGGGGGCGCCGTGCAGGCGGCTCGCGGTCAGCCCGCGAGGGCGAGCCCGCAGGTCTCGATGGTCCACCCGATGAACGCCTGGTAGTTCGGGTCGCTGCCGACGGCCTTCATCGCCTGCGTGTCGGTGAACGTCTCGACCGGAACGTCCGACACCAGGGTCTGTCCGGGAAGCGCCTCGAGGATGCCGATGAGCTCATCGGTCGACGCAGCGAACACGTCGGCTCCGGCGGCGACCTCCGCGGGCACATCCTTCATCGGCAGCAGCGCCCGGATCGCCGCCGACTGGCGGCGCGTCGCGGCGAGGTCGTCGGCCACCGTTGCCTGCTTCGCCTTCGCGGCCGCCCCGTTGGCATCGCACAGCTCGCGGTAGTCGGTGCCTGCGCTCGCCGGGGCGGATGCCGAGGAGGTGGGCGTCGGTGTGGGCGTGGCTGCGCCCGCGTCCGCGGGGGTCGCGGCGCCGTTGTCCGATGCTCCGGAGGTGCCCATCACGGCGAGCCCCACGATCACGCAGACGGCCACGACGATCGCGGCGAGAGCGATGCCCGGTACGAGAAAGCGCGGGCGAGGGCGGGGCGTAGGCGGAACGGACGCGTGCATCGACAACTCTCCTCTGGAACATCACCGCAAGACCGCCGTTCAGCTTACAAAACGACGGCGATGCGCTCGACGGCACGCGCTTCACGCACGAACTGGCGACCACCACACGCCAGGAGAGGTACGCGTGGTGGTCGGCAGTTGTTCGGGTCGCCCGGAGGGGTCAGGGCTTGTTGGTGAGGGGGACACAGAAACTCGACCAGGCCGTGTGGACGGCCTTGCGGTGCAGTGAGTCGAGACCGGGGTACTCGCGGTCGCGCTCGTGGTCGACGAGGTGGCGGCACGTCGGATCGGCAGCGGTCGGCTGTGCCGCGCCGAGGGCATCGACGAGCGCCGCGTCGATCTCGTCGAGGCGGGTGCGAACGGTGGTCAGGTCGGGCGCGGCCGTCGGGGCTTCGCTCGGGTTGTGCGCCCAGTGCGTGAGAAGACCGCGCTGCACGACCTTGCTGGCGGAGATCTGATCGGTCATGACGCGGCGGACGAGATCGGGGTCGACGCCGTCGCGGCTCGCCTGGGCGACGGCGGCATCGATCACCACCTTCTCGCGGGCGGGGTCCGACACCGGAGTGCCCTTGATCCACTTCGCCTGGGCGACGGTGTCGGCCAGCTGAAGCCGTTCGACGAGGAGCGTGCCGACGGCATCCAGTGGCGTGCTCGTGGCGTCGCTCGCGACGGTGACGGTGGTGCTCGCTTCGGCGGACTCGACTGCCGACGCGGGAGCGGCCATGACGGCGCCTCCGGAGAGCATCGCGGCGATGGCTGCGATGGTGCCGAGCAGGCGTCGGCGCAGTCGGGGGAGCGCTGCCGGGCGCGAACGGTCGTCGGTGGCGGGGCGGAAGGTCTGCGCAGGGTTCGTTATACGTTCGTCTTGCATAGATGAACGTATAGCAGACGGAGATAGCTCTTTCGCCAGTCGCCGACCTATGAGGTTGTCGAGACGGCGTCCGCGGGTGGCGGCGACGCCCGCGCTGGGAGCGCTCCCGTAGGCTGGAGTGGACCCCCTTCACTCGCTCCCTTCACCGGCTGATTTCTGTGCCTCTTCGCCGCGATATCCAGGGCCTGCGCGCGCTCGCCGTGCTGGCCGTCATCGGCGCGCACGCCAGCGGGTGGCCGCGCGGCGGCTTCGCCGGGGTTGACGTGTTCTTCGTGATCTCGGGCTTTCTCATCACGGGGATGCTGCTGCGCGAGCAGCAGGGCAGCGGACGCGTTCGGCTGGGTCGTTTCTACGCGCGGCGTGCGCGGCGCCTGGTGCCCGCAGCGGTCGTCACCGTTGCGGCGGTGGTGGGCGCGACGTTCGCTCTGTTCAGCCGCGCCCGCGCCGAGCAGGTGTTGTGGGACGGGATCTCTGCGGTGCTGCTGGCGTCGAACTGGCGGTTCACGCAGGTCGGCACCGACTACTTCCACGCCGGCGATGCGGTGTCGCCGCTGCAGAACTTCTGGTCGTTGTCGGTGGAGGAGCAGTTCTACCTCGTCTGGCCAGGGCTGCTGATCGTCTCGCTGCTGTTCGTGCCGGCGGCGGCGCGCCGGGGTCGGGCTGTGCTCGCGGTCACGGCGGTGTGGGCGGCGGCGGTCGCCGCGGCATCCTTCGGCTGGGCGGTGCTGCAGGGCGCGTCGGCACCGACCGCCGCGTACTTCTCGACCGGCACGCGCGCGTGGGAGTTCGCGCTGGGTGCGCTTCTGGCGACCGCCGTGCCGTTGCTGCGGCGTATGCCTGCCGGGCTGGGAGCGTTGTTCGCGTGGGCGGGGCTGGCGGGCATCGTCGCGTCGTTCCTGCTGCTCGACCCGTCGACCGTCGGTTTTCCGGGGCCGTGGGCGGCGGCGCCCGTCGTCGCGACGGTGGTCGCGTTGGCCGGTGGGGTTTCCGCTCCGCCGCCATCACTGTTCCTGCTGACCAATCCGCTGAGCATCGCCGTGGGCAACGCGTCGTACTCGCTCTACCTGTGGCACTACCCCGTCGTGGTGTTCGCGGCCGCGCTGCTACCGGCGTCGGCGTGGTCGCTGCCACTGACCTTCGCGGCGATCGCGGTCTTCGGGTTCGCGTCGTATGCGATCGTCGAGCAGCCGTTGCGGCATGCGCCGTTCCTCGGCGGTCGCGTTCCCGCGGCTCCGGGGATAGTGACGCAGGCGGCGGAGCCCGCCGCGTCGCCGCCGGTGCCCCCGGGGAATGCCCCCGCATCCGCGACACCGGTTGCGCGCGCGGTCGCGGTGCCGACGCGCCGGCCCGCCGGGTGGCAGCCCGGGACGCGGTACTACCCGGGAGCCCCGCGACCCGCCGCCCATGCCGCGTCGTCCGCGGATGCCGAGGTGGTGACGGCATCCGCGACGCCTGTGGTCGTCGAGCCGGCATCGGTCGTGGAGGTGCCCGACGTGGCGCCGCTCGCGCCGGCGCCCAGCCCCGTGGCCGAACCGGTCGGACGGGCGATGGATGCGTGGCGCGAGCGTTTCAGTACGCAGATCGTGCTCGCCTCGGCAGGGCTGGTGGCGGCGGTGCTGCTCGGGGTGCTGACGGTGCAGATGCAGCAGCCGCGGTCGACAGCCCCGATCGCCGGCGCAGGGCAGGAGAGCCCGGCCGCGATCGAGGATCCGACCGCGGCGCTGCAAGCCGATCTGGCGGCGGCGGTGTCGGCGACGACCTGGCCCGATCTGCACCCGTCGATCGATGAGGTGATGGCGCAGTCGTCGGGGGCAAACCCCGCGCACGACTGCTTCGCGCCGACGCCGCGTCCGGATGCCGCGGCGTGCACGTGGGGGAGCGGCGACGCTCCGCGGCACCTGTACCTCGTGGGCGACTCGACCGCGATGGCGTACGCGCCGGCGCTGAAGGCGCTCGCCGAGCAGAGTGGGGGAGCGATCCGCGTCACGACGGTCGGGCTCTACGGATGCCGGTTCACCGACGTGCTCGTGCAGAACGACGACCCCGCGGTGATGCAGGCGTGCACGCAGCGCAAGAACGACGTCGCCGCGATGATCGCCGCCGACCACCCCGAGAAGGTCCTCGTCTCGAACGCGTACACCCTGGGTCGCGCGGTCGATGGGCGTGACCTCAGTGCGGCAGATCTGATCGCCGCTGAGGCGGCCGAGATGGCGCGGTACGGGATGCCGGGCCGCATCGTCTACCTCGAGGCGCCTCCGGAGGGCGCGCCCCTCGGCAACTGCTACACGCGGGTCGGGTCGCCGTACGCGTGCGCGACGAGCATCACGCCCGTGTGGCGCGACATGCAGGCGGCAACGGCGGCCGCCGCGGCGGCGACTGGCGATCGCGTGGTGGATGCGCTGGCGTTCACGTGCTGGCAGGACGTCTGCCCGGCGTTCGCAGGAGCGCTGCCGATCCGCTACGACCAGACCCACCTGACCGTCGCGTATTCCGAGCACCTCGCGCCCTATCTGCGGTGGGCGCTGGATGGTGCCGGCGCGGCCGGTGCGCAGGCGCCGCCCGGTTAGAATCGATGCGCCAGCCTCTGTAGCTCAGTGGAAGAGCCACTCCGTCCTAAGGAGCGGGTCGGGGGTTCGAATCCCTCCAGGGGCACCAAATGTTCGTCTTTAGAACCCTTTGAGGCCGAGAACCCCGTGTTCTCGGCCTCTTGTCTTTCCTGAGCCTGTGTTTCGGCGGAGATGGTGAGCACGAGTTCGAAGAGGTCTTGGAGTTCGCCGCTGGCGGGCTCTTCTTCCCAGATCAGAATCCGTGTAAAGAAGGCCTGGTTGTAGATGCGGCGCAGTGCATCGGGAGCGCGGCGGTACGCCTCGTAGCAACTGGCTGTCAGTTCGATGGCGGTCTCCAGGTTGCGTTCCAGTTCATCGAATCGGACGGTCAGGTTTTGCAAGCGCTCGACGACGGCTGCGAGCTGTCGGGATATTGCTTGCTGCTCTTCCTTGTAGAGATCGGCGGGTAGCGCGCCGTCGAGGTGAGCGTCGAGCAGCTTGCGGCTGCGAGCATCGAGGCGGGATTGCTCCAAGGCAAGGTCGCGTTGCGCTTTGCGAGCTTCGAGCGAGCCGCGCTCGAGTTCGACTTTTAACTGCCTCCTCACGATCTCGCGCGCTTCGGGTTCGAGCTGGAGGCGCTTGTAGAGTTCGACAACCTTGTTCTCGACGAGTCCGACTGGCAGCGAGCGTTGGTCGCAGCCGTTGCGCCTAGAGTGGCGGCCGGAGCAGATGTAGTACTCGTAGACGGTGCCGTGTCGATTCTTGGGCATATGGACGATGAGCCGAGATCCGCACTTCCCGCAGAACACTGAGCTTTTAAGGTATAGGTGGTGCTTGCGGATCTTCTCGCCCAGCACTCGCGAAGCCATGAGGTCCTGTACGCGTTGCCAGGTTGCTGCATCGACGAGTGGTTGATGACGCCCCGGATAGGTGGCGCCCTGGAATCGAACTTCGCCCTTGTAGTAGGGGTTGGAAAGGATCTTATGAAGCATCGTCGCGTCGACCGGGCGCGACGGTCTGGAGGGTGTGGCGGGCGATCCAAGCCCACGCGCGGCAGCTTCTTCAGCGAGTTCACGAACGGTGTGTTGACCCTCCGCGTAGGTCCTAAACGCCCATGAGATGAGGGCTGCACGTTGCTCGTCAACAACGACGGTTCGCACTTCCCGGCCGTCTTCGTTGATGATGCCTCGGTTGAGGTAGCCGATAGGCGCTCGTCCAGGTGTCCCACCCGTCTTGGCTTTCTGACTCATGCCTTTGACGACCTCGTTCGCGAGGTTGCGCGAGTAGAACTCTGCAATGGAGCTCATGATGCCGTGCAGCAGCATGCCGGACGGCGTCTCATCAATGTTCTCGCTCACTGAAACCAGCCGGACACCAGCCTGCTGGAGCGCCAGGTTGATCGTGACGTCGTCTGCCCGGTTACGCGCCAGGCGGTCCACTTTGTGCACGATCACGAAATTGACGGGGTTCTCGACGACGAATTTCAGCATGCGCTGTAGATCGGGACGGTCGGCGGATCGTGCTGATTCGCCGCGGTCGACGAACTCTTCAACGATGTCGGCGCCGAGGGATTCGGCCTTGCGTCGGTTGGCTTCGCGTTGGGCTGGAAGGCTGTATCCCTCCGGGTCGCCATCGCGTTCCGCTTGTTCCTTTGTTGAGACGCGCAGATAGGAGACGGCGGTCAGCCTGGTCGTTGGGGGAGCCCCTGCGGGGCTGGCAGTGTCGTACATGATGCCTCCTTTCTGCCCGGATGGGCGGACTTAGCTTCCCTATTTACGCTCTCTTTGCGCGGGAAGTCGATACTTCAGGTGATGCGGAATTGTCATCATTGATCAGGCATTTATGTGCTTGGAGGTTGGCTCGGCCCCACCGCCTTGTTGGGGCGGCGGGGCCGAGGGGTGACCTCAGTCTTCGACGAGGATCAGTTCGGTTCCGTGCATCGTGAGCATGACTGCGTGCTTCATGATGTCGTCGTCGGTGTACCCCTGATAAAGGGACGCCGGGACGAGGAGGTGCCGTACTGGTCGCTTCGTGAGGATGTCGACCAGCTGGGTGATGCGAGCGTCGGGCGTGTCTTCTTCGGCCGTGGCTACCCAGACGAGTTGGTGACGGATCGTGACGCCGATGCGCGCGGCGTGAGCGTGCACGATCTGTTCTTGTTCGTCGAGTGTTTGGCCGCCGAGTTCCGCGGGCGCTCGGTTCTCCGTCGGTGTCTCCATCCTCAGGAAGGCGCCCGCGACGGGCTTCTCCTTTCTCCTGGGGGATTGCTTCTTGATTGGTGTTGTCATGGTCGCCTCCTTTCATGAGGGCGCCGGGGCCGCGCGTGGCGTCTCCGGTCTGTTGTGTTGTTCTCACCCGGTGGGTGAGCTTGTGTCCGGCTCTCGCAGTGGCGAGCGCCGGAAGCTGCTACTTCTGGAAGATGTGCCACCAACCGTCGATGTGGACGGCGTCGTAGGTCTGGAAGATTTGCTGGTCTATGGCGGCTCGGTTCCAGGTGAGATGGTCGGCGGGGATGCCTTGTTCGGTCATGACGGTGGTGACGGCGTCGAGCCAGCCGAGGTTTTCGAGGATGACGGTGCGGAACTGGTCGAAGTGTTTCCAGGCGTCGAGGTAGCTGTCGTAGAAGGCGTCGATGATGTTCTCGGCGGCGAGGTTGGTATCGGTGAGCATCAGGTAGGCGGCGAACGCGGCGCCGTTTTGCTGCACGCCGCAGAGGATGCGGAGCGCGTCATCGGGATCCTTGAGCTGGGCGAGGGAACGTTCGACGGAGGCTGCTGCTTCCGGCCCGAATGGCGGGTTGCTTCGGGGTCGCCAGGGCTCGTTCTCCGGTTCCCGGTCACGGGGCGGGGGTGTTTCGGGGCTCATGGGTTCCTCCTCTCGGGTGCTGCGGGGTAGGCGTCGTCGCGGATGGTGGCCTCGAGTTGGTCGGGGGTGATGACGGTGAACAGTCGGTCTGGCAGGTTCTTGTCGGCGTGGATAGCGGCGGTGAGCCGCTCCACGCGCCGCTGTGTGGGGACGATCCAGAGGATGCGGGGGAAGACGCCGTGTTCGGCTTGGGCGCGGCCGGTGGCGCGGTAGGCGGCGTAGGTGCGGCATTTGGTGAGGATCACGGGCAGGTGTTCGGTGCCGCGGTCGATTTCGATGTACCAGTGGTCGTCGTAGCTCTCGGTAGACAGCTGCGCGTAGAGGTCGGGCTTCAGGATGGCGGTGGTGCCGTGCGGGCTCAGAAAGCTGCGCCAGGCGGCTGTCTCGACAGCGATGCTGCTGAGCTGCGTGTCTCCGTCGCGGGTCAGCTCGTGCAGGGTGACGACGGCGTCGGTGACCTGCAGACGGTGATCGAGGAACGGGAGGGCTGGTTCGGTGTAGCGGCGGCGTGGGGCGTGTTCGGCGCGGGTGAGGCGTTCGCCGGCAGCATCGAGATGCCAAATGTAAGCGGCGGAGCCCCGCGTGTAGCCGCCGATCTTCCGCTCCAGGCGGGTGACCAACCGAAGTGTCAGGAGCCGGTCCAGGACGCGGACGGTGGCCCGGGTGGCCGCGCTGAAGGTGGCGTGGTCGGTGAAGAACATCCGTCGTAGGTGGGCGGAGGAGGCGTATCCCTGGGCGCTGAGGAAGCGAAGCACAGCGAGATCTCGGCTCGACAGTCGCTCGAGAAGGGCGGCCCGCTGGTTCCCGCTGATGCGCGTTGCTGGTGTCGGGTGGTCGCTCATCGGCGGGCCTCCCTCGCGATCCAGGTGACGGGCGACTGGGATCCCGCCAGGGGCGGGAGAGTCCCCTCCCTTACGAGGCGAGCAACGCCGCCACGATGCGGGATTGTGGGCTGGTTTCTGCTTCCGAACCGTCGGGCGACCGGACACCTCCTCACCTCTTCAGCCCGTCTCATTTCGGGCTCCGTTTCGTACGCCCGATGGGCTCGTCCTCATCCAGGAGCGTCGCGCCGCTGGGGTTCGACGCCGGGCTGTCGGGTGTCGTCACGCGTGCGCCGTAGTGGGCTTCTGCTTCGGAGATGACCATGTCGGCGCTGGTGATGGCTTTCGGTGGTGGGAGAACGCGGGCGGAGAACCACCCCGTGCGGGAACCTGCAGACTGGAGGCTGGTGTAGATCTCGTAGGGCGGCAGGCGGGTGAAATCTTCCGCGTCGAGGCCGGTGAGACGGGCGGCGGTTTTCGCTTCGTCGTCTTCGAGGCCGAAGATGATCTTGTTTCTCGCGTTGGCATCGATGGCCTTCAACAGACTCGGGGAGAGCTGTCCCCGGTCCTGGTGGGCGAGGTGCCACGCCGCTCCCAGGGACCGGGACTGTTCGAGGGCTTCTTGGAGATCTCCGATGTGGAGGAAGTGCTGGGCTTCATCGACGTAGATGCTGACCGGCTTGCGCTTCTCGGCTGGGACGGCGGCGCGGGCCAGAATTAGCTGCCACAGCTGGCTGACCACGAGGGAGCCGAGCAGGCTCGCAGCCTGGGTACCGAGGAGGCCCTTGTTCAGGCTCACGATCAGGATGCGGGGTTTCGTGAACAGGTCGGCAAGATCGAACGCCGGGTGCGGCTGATCCAGCACGGCCCGCACCCCAGGGCGCAGCAGAAACTGGCGCAGCCGGGTCATGACCGGCCCGGTGGCGGCGGCCTGTTGGCCGGGGGTCTTCTGCTCGTATTGGGCCCAGAACTCCAGCAGCGACGGCTCACTGATCGTCGCGACGACCTTTCGCCGGTACCGGTCATCGGTGAGCAGCTTGGGGAGCACCGCGAGGGACGCGTCTGGGGCGTAGGTCAGCGTGAGGAAGGAGGCGTGGAGGGTGTCGGCGGTGAGGGGGCCGAACGCCGCAGGGAACAACCCTCGGAATAGGTCGAGCATGCTCTCCGCGACCAGGGCGCGACGATCCCCCTGCCCCGGCCCGTCGAACCCGGCGAACGGGTTCACCCCCGCCGGGCGTGTGGAGAGGGAGTCGATGACCGCCACCTCGCTTCTCCGGTTCTCCGGGATGAGGCTGAGCACGTCCATCGCGAGATCACGCTTCGGATCAACCACTACGACTGATCGACCGGCGTCGATGTCGGCCTTGATGAGGTGCAGCATGAGGGTGCTCTTCCCCGCCCCGGTCGGCCCGTACAGGTGGGTGTGTCGGAGCGCGTCGGTCATGCCGATCCCGACAGGGACGTTGGTGCCCGGCGCGGTTGAGGTCGCGAAGACGCGCTTCGTTGGCGCCGTGTAGGTCTTCGGCGGTGGGAGCAGCGCGGGGTGCCGGTTCGGGAGGCCGGGCAGATCGCTGTCCCCGATCGGCCATGCCAGCAGGGGGAGCAGCTCCTCCGGCGTCAGGCGCAGGGGTTGGCGTAGCGGGATGAGGCCGGCGTCGAGGTTGGCGGGGTTCTTCGTGGTGAGGGAGATCTTCACGCCGCTGGACTGCAAGGTCCGGATCGCAGCCAGTAGGCCGTGGATGAGGAGGCGCCGGCGTACGGGGGAGGGGCTGGTGACGCCGATGCGCACGACCGTGCGGAACCGGTACTGGGCGAGCTTGTCCTGCATCCGAGCGTGCATGCTGCGCTCGGCCGGACGTAGCCCGGAAATCAATGTCCTGCCGAGCGACGCGCTCGGGTCGGGGGTGCTGGTCGGGAGGAGCTCAGGGGCGAGGGCCCGGCCGAGCACCACCTGGAGGACGAGGGTGTCCTCCTTACCGGTCGCGCCCGAGAGTGCGGCGAGTACCGCGCGGAGGGTTTCGGTGCGGGCATCGAGCGCGAGATTCAGGTACCTGCCGCGCATCTGCAACCGTCCCGCCCGTTCTGCTTCTCGCCGCGGCTCCGGTGCGGTGACGGCGACGCCTGGCATGAGGCGCCGCAGAGTGGAGAGGGTTGCGGAGAGGTCGGTCGGGTCGGCGCCGATCAGATAGCGGGTGCGGCCGGCTTCGGTGCGGATCTCCCACACGATGCCGCCTCGCCCTTCGGTCGCCGCCAGGGCGCGGAGGAATCCGAGGGCGTGGGCTTCGTCGACGGCGGATAAGTGCAATTCACGCCACGTCGTCATGAGGCACCCCTCTCCGTCTCGGCACCGCGTGTCTCATCCGCGGGGCCGGGCGACACGTCGCGAGCAGACGAGCGACCCTCTCGGCGGGCGCGTTCTTCCATCGCGGCGTGCTCGAGGAGGGCGCGGGCGAGTTTGTCGTAGTCGGGGTGTTCGCGGCGCTCCCCACGGATGCGGATGCGGTACTCGCGGCGGGGCCGTCCCCGACCGCGGCGCGACGGGCCGCTCATCGGCCGCCTCCTACCGAAACCACCGGTCGCGCCGGGCTCGCAGCACGATCACCACCACCGCGACGACCGCGCCGATGAGCAGGATCAGGAGCAGCCAGCCCCAGATCTGTTGGAGCAGCCAGACGGCCAACCAGAGCAGGAACGCGGCGAACGCGACGGTCGCACAGGCGGACACGAACCGCTGCAGGACGGTCTTCTCGGACGAGGACATGTGGAACCTCCGAAGGGATGAGGGGGAGTTGGATCATGTCAGGCATGGTCGACCTCCGAACTCGGAACGGCTGCTCGGCGCGGCAGACTGTCGCTCGGGACGGGGTAGCCGGGAATGGAGATGTCGGACTCGACTTCGTTTCCCCAGATGTCAAAGCCATGGGCGGGGCGTCGGGCGAAGAGTTCGAGGTAGGGGCCGGGGCTGAGGCGTTGGATCATGGCGTGGACTTCCTCCGGTTTATGGGAGTGGTCCTGGCGGGGCAGCATCGTGAACGAGCGTTGCCCACGGAACTTGACGGGCAGCTTCCCCTTCACGCCGAGCAGGAGGGTTTCGTGGGCGTGACGGAAGTACTGGCCGAGACCCATCTGGTCTTTACCCCAGACGAACTCGTCCTTGAACTCGAACCCCCAGGCCCGCATGACGTCCTCGGCCACGTACCTGGTCGATGGGTAGCACCAGAGATAGAGGTGCGCATTGTCCTCGGCGAGATTGGCGACGGGCATCGCCTTGATGCGTTCGAGGTTCATGAGGTCGTAGTGATGCTCCGCGCCGTACTTCCCCTGCTGGCCGGCCTGCCAGGGCGGGTCCGCGAGGATCGTCCGGTAGCGGCGTCCGGGGGCCGTCGTGGGGGCGTCGTCCGGGTGATGGTTGGTGTTGGTGGTGTGCATGTGTGTGCTCCTTCCCGCAGCGGTCTTAGCCCGCTGGGTTGACGACGAATATCGCGGTCGTGCGGGGCTGCCTCCCTGGTTATGCGCTCTCAGGCCGGTTTCAGCAACCGTCCAATCGCGCACCCCACCGGCAGCGTCGGCAGGTCTCTTGAGGTGGGCTGTGGACAAGTCCTGTGGATGTTGCAAAAACCACACGGACTCATCCACAGCCCCGCACTAAGACGGACGGCGAGTCGAAGGCCGGGACGACGCGCCAGTCGCGGTGACACTGCCCGTCGCACCGGCCGGTCCGATTCAGGCCTCCGGGACGCGCCCAGAGGCGAGGTACGACTCGCGGATGAGCGCCTTGCGAGCTTCGTGAGCTTCCATCCCGAGCGCACCGGCCAGGCTCAGGATCGTGCCGCGAAGCTCCGCCTGCTTCCGGTCCAGCTCCGCCTCGAGAGCGGCACGCTTCCGCGCACGGTGACGCTCGTACAGATTCATGAGCCACCCGCCCACGTAGCCGACGCCTTTGACGAGCCCGCCGATGATCAGGAACGGCAGGGAGAGGAGTGCGAGCGCGGTCATGTCAGTGCCACCGTCGGATAGCCGCGGCAGCGCCGAGCGTGTAGCTGTCCACGATCTCCCGGTAGCGAGCCTCTCCGAGCGGCGCGATGGTGATGAGATGCTGCTCCATCGCCGTCAGCGCACCGACGTGCTCCAACGCGACGTTGCTGAGGAGGGCGCGCCCGTCCTCGGTCAGCTTCGCGACGACCGCACGCCGCTGGATCTGATCGACCTCGCGACGCGTCTGCCGCTGGATGCCCAGCGACATCGAGGAGAGACCTTTCGCCCCCGCGAAGCTTCCCGAGGGAAGCAGTTCATTGGTTGTCATGATGATGCTCCGTTCAATGTTCCGAGATCCGGTCGGAATCTCTGGAATCATCGAATCGGAGGGCGATGTTCACGGTCGTGACAAGAAAGTGACACCCGCTGATGGAAGCTGAGACGCTCGAAAGTCGCGTGCTCGCCGAGTTACTCGCGCTTCGCAAGATGAGTTCCGGCGCCACCGTGCATGCGATCGCGGGCGCCCGTGTGATCTGTGACCTTCTTGGTGGTGGGGACCCGTTCGTCGCTTACACGCGTCTGTGTCACGAGATCTTCGATTCAGATCTCGACCTTGCTGTCAAAGCGGCGGCGGCGTCGCTCGGGCTGCTCGCCGAGGGAGACACACACCTCAAGCGCCTCGACGCCTTCGGAGCAGATATCGGCATGGACCAACGTCAAGTGCGGCGCTACTCGGACAGAGGCGTGCGGGTGCTTGCGCGGCTGATATCGAGTAACTGGCCCACCGAAACTGTGCCCAGCCTCAAGGTCATCGCGGTTCACGACCAGTGCGGGTGGGAGCTGAATCTCATGACTGCCCGTCTGCAGGCGGTTCAGATGCGCCCGGTGCGCATTACTGTCCTCCAGGGGGACTTGCGAGACGACACCCCACTTCAATGGACTGTGGAAGATGAGGAGGTCTGGCGGTTCGCTTACACCGCCAAACCGACGTCAATACCAGAATCCACCGCGGAGACGACGATCGTGATCGTCTGGCGCGGCGAACTCTGGCCCAAGTTCACCGTGAACTGGACGGGTGCACACAACGACGTGGTCAGCGAGAGTCTGGGCAACAAGTTGTTGCTTAGGCTTCGGACGGTCGCGGCTACGACGTCTTGTATGTCCTGAAGAGCGCGTAGGACCGGGTGGAAGCCCGTCGGGCACGACGCGCTGAGTCGCAGATAATCGACGTGGCGGGAGATAGCCGATAGGGTGCGGCTATGTCAGCTGGCGCAAAGCCTCCTATTGCGGAACCAGACGAGCAGTCTGCGCGCCAGGAGGAGCCACGCGACCCACGAAACGCGGTCCTGATTCGAGATCCCGTTCATGATTACGTGGTCGTGCCCGCACAGATCGTCCCCGTAGTAGACCACCCTCTGGTCCAGCGGCTCCATCACATCAAACAAACAGCGATGGCACGCGCTCTCTACCCATCACTGAACGGAACCAGATTCGAACATAGCTTAGGTGTCATGCACCTCGCCAGAACCGCTTGGCGGGGAATATGGTCTCGCATGAGCGACGGTGCGCGCAAATCACTCCGCGATATAATTTACGCAGAAATCGAGGCCGCCGCAACGGATAATGCGCTTGACGCATTTACGCATTCCACGCCGATCGACGCTCATACGCGAAAATGGTACACAGAATGGACCGAATATACTCTGGACTTCTTTGAGGAAGTTGGGTTAGCTATCGGAGCGGCTGGTCTCGTCCACGATCTGGGACATCCGCCATTTTCCCACACTCTGGAGTCACTTTACGAGCGCCACTTCAGGCACATAGTTACGAACGATGGATTCGGGGACACTGAGCAGCTCGCGGACGAAGTTGCCTACGCCGATGCACATTTTGCTTTTCATGAGTTGGTGGGCCTCAAGCTCACCCGCCGCCTGTTGGATGCGTCGGTTGGGAAGGTGTCCTGGTGGCTCGTGGAGAATATCCTCCGAAGCTCTGAGCTGGGAACATGGTCGTTTGCGCTCCATCAGATTATCGCCGCTGAGGTCGACGTGGACAGAATCGACTACCTTGTTCGAGACGCACGACTTGCTGGCATCGAGTTCGGTGCCATCGATCAAGTGCGCCTGTTCGAGTCAATGGAGATGCACACATCGCCGTCGTCTGCTCTTCCTGGCGGGCTGGGTTGGAGGATTGGCTTTGGATACCGGGCCAGGACCGCGATCGAAACATTTCTCACGAATAGAATACGATATTACCAATGGGTACTCTTCCATCATCACGTCGTAGCTAAAAACAAGTTCCTCGAAGAAGCTGTCGAGGAGCTACTCTGGCTGACCGAGCAAGAGGGCGAGACGAAAGCAGACAGTGGCCTACACCGTACCCTGGCTTCCAAACGCCCGAGTCTCGACTTCTTTTCCTTCAAAGCTGCCGCTCCGATAGGGCTCCAGAACGGCACAACGGTCTCTGATTCTAATATTCTCGCACGTGCATCAGAAATCAACGACGCGACGATAATTGCCTGGATGCAAGATTCCGCTTCCATTGTTCGTGGTGCGCTTGAATCTGCTTCCTGGGGCCCTGAACTCACCCGAAGACTTCGGCGGTATAGCCTCCTCTATCATGCAGCTCTGCTCCGAACTCCCAACTGGTATCCGGCGTGGAAGACCGAAGATCACTTCGCACACATCGCCGAGCAGCTGAAGGTCGACATTCTGCGCGTGGTCGGTTCCATAGAGAGTAGCCTCGCGCCTCCAGTCGCGCATGAAGATGACTCGGCGGATGCCGTCCTGGAGGTACGGAGTCTCAACGTGCGTATGCGGGGCATCCTCGCGAAGCTCCGGTCAGAGGCGGAGATCGGTGCGCCCCAGCTACTCAATGCTGTTGCAGCGCTGCTTTTTGATCGAGCCGACGCAGTAAATGCGAAGGATGCCGAACGGCAGTTCGTGAATTATCTCAACGGCCACTCAGTTGAGGTTCCCTTTACTGCTGCGGGCGTGTGGGTTGCCTCCTACCAGAGTACAACGGCAGTTCGCGATCCCGCGAAAGGCGGGGTTGCTATTTACAGGTATCAGGTTTGGGAGGCAATCGCACAGTTGAGCGCGTCTGTCAACTCTCTCAACGCTTCGTACTCGGCCTATCCGAAACTTTTCGTTTATTACGTCTCAGACTCGCCCGAGATTATTGGTGAAGGTGGCACTGATTTGAAGGAAGCGCAGGTTGCGCAGATGCGAAAGATATTCCGAAAGGCGTTCATTACATTGTGTGAACACCACCTGGAAGTGGCTATTCGATCGAGTCGACCAATTTGATTGTTTTTTTCCTGTGATTGGAGTAGAATATGGTGAAAACAGGTAAAGTCGGAGGCAGTAGTTCCCGTATAAATTCGGAATCATCGCACGCTGAGATCGTTTTGGAAGATCGAATCCTCGCTCATATTATTCTTGTTCACGACACGGTCCGGCCGGCGGCAATTCCGATTCGTGACATCTGGTCATCCGTCCGATCGATGGAGGATTTGCTTCCGCTTCGCCGAGGTGAGGTTGTTGACGCACTCGGCAACATCGCCACGAGTTCGCTCATCAGCCTTGACCGAGAATCGGCACTTGTCTATCCGGCTTGGGATAAAATTGACTCCGAGGTTAGAGGGTCTTGAAGGACTGGGCCGAACTAGTCGCCGCAGTCTCTGGACTCTTGGGCGCCGTGGCATGGCCAGCGGTCGTAATTTTTCTGGCCGTCCGCTACTCCGCCAGCTTTAAGACAGCGGCGTTGGCATTAGTGGATCGTATACGAGGTGATGACGAGCTTGACGTGGTTGCGAAGATCGGCGGTCAGGAGTTTCAGGCGAAGTTCACACGAATTGCATCTTCAAGTATTGCGATCTTGGCATCAACATCGGATGCCGCAATAGGCTCATCCCCGCGCGAGTTGCTCGCGCTTGAGGCGTCTGTTTCGTCGAGCGTTCCGCTTGGAACGCGCGCACAGGTCGCGGCTGCTCACACCTTGGTGCTAGATCGGCTGACCGAGCTCGTGGAGGATAATCATCTATCAATTCCCGACTGGGGTCGTGATCTTCGTACGATCACCACGACTCTGTCATCAGCCACTGTGATTTCCGTGGCTGAGGGGAGGGCCCTCGCGGATTTTGGCCAGTTGACAGACCTGGTGGAATCCGTGGACGACTCAGAGTTGACCGACCCGCTCGTGCGCGAGTATGTGGCACTCGCGAGCGCACTACTCCGAGCATTGGAGCGCCCGCAAGGCGAAGGCTGACGGCACCTCATCTGGTCTAGCTGGGGCCCGGCTGCCTGCGGGGTTCGCATGTGCTTGAGCTACTGCGCCGTGGCTCGTTCGGGGGCGCATGGCGTCATATGGGCCGCGGGACTGCTTGAGGACAGTTCGTCGCGGGAGCATGCCGGGTGATTGTTTTGTTCCGGTCGATCGGACCGTCGCTGTGAGCGTACGGATGTCGTTTACTGCGAGAGCAGCTACCGACTCGTTGCCGGCACGCGGTCTCGTAGAGAACCATCAGAGTTCTCGGCCGCACCTGTCAAGGAGGTGACCCGCCCAAATGAGCGAGTCCAACGTCAACACCCCGCCCGCCCCTGCCGAGTCCGCCAATGGACTCGGCTATGGCCCGGTCAAACCGCTCGCGGTCAGACTCAACGAGTCCACCCGCACCCAGCTGGACATCATCGCCCAGCTGCGTGATCGCAACGTTACCGACGAGGTTCGCCTCGCCATCGACGCCTGGATCGAACTCGCGAAGGCCGACCCGGCGCTGCAACGCCTCGCCCAGGCGGCGCGCGAGGAGATCGAGCGCGAGGCAGCTGGTAAGCGTGATGCGATCGCTGCCATTTTCGACGCCACCCCAGCGACGAAGACCACGCGATCAGCGAAGCCGGTCAGCGGCTGAAGATCCACCCTGCGGGCGACCGGTTGGGATAGAGCCGTCCTTTACGGACGTTGCTCTCCCGCCGGTCGTCCGCACACCACCCTTCAAGTTCACGACGACGTCTCGTTCGCATTCAGCGGTTCAGACAGAGAGCATCCCGCGTTCTCTGGCCGTATGTGTGAAGGAGGACATCCCATGGTGCACGGCATCATCATCCCGGCATCGGATTCAGAACCACTGGTCAGCGCCGAGTTCGAGAAGCTCGAGGACTATCAACGTGTGGTGGGCGGCTGGATCGAGGCGGTCGACATCCCAGAGCTCAACGCGACGATATACGTCAACGAGGAAGGACTACTTCGTGGGCTACCGTTCAACCGGCGTGCCACGTTCCTCTGGTGGTTCCATCTGCCCGTAACCTGTGGCCGCGCGCGACTTGTCGGCAACGCGGTGCTGGTCGGGGGAGTGAACCCCGCTGGCAACAGCAGCGACCTCTCGCGCGCCGTATCGCACCTGCTTCTGGCCTCTGGCGAGTACAACGTCAGTACCCGGGAGCCGGGCGGTGCGCGGTGGCGATCCGAGCCGGAGCCGCACGAGAACTATCTCGAAGCGATCATGTGGGCCGCATTACTTCAGGAGTACGCGCCCAGTTTACAGGTCCGCGTCACTCCCATCGGCGGCAGTCAGAGCGAATAGCCTCCTCCGCATGGCGGTGGGCGCCGGCGAGAAGTCATTCTCCGCCAGCGCCCACCGCTTTTCACTTCTTACGTATCGACCACCCATCGGTCGATGCAGTGAGTATCGCTTACTGCGCGGCGGCGTATGCCTCGAGCACCGCGGCGGGAACACGTCCACGCTCGCTGACCGTGTGGCCATTGGCGCGAGCCCAGTCGCGGACGGCCGCGAGATCAACACCCGAAGCCTTACGGGCCGAGCGCGAAGCGCTACGGCGTGCACCAGCGGTGGGTGCGCTGGAGGAAGGACGCGCGGCGTCGATGAACGGCGCGAGGGCTTTCTCGAGCTTGGTGAGGTTCGTGTCGGAAAGGTCGATGTCGTAGGACTTCTTGCCGAGCGCGAAACTCACCGTCCCGCCCTTACCGTCCTTGATCGGGGTGCCGTCGAGATCGTCAACGAGCTCGACAATGACTTTCTGTGCCATGAGGGGTGCTTCTCTCAGAGTTAGTTGGGTCCTAGGTAGTCGGGTCTACCAGTTTTCTGGCAAGTGTACGTACCTCGCGGCGTTATCGTGCGAAACCACTTTCGACGGACAGCTGGACTCGATGACTGATCGCTTCGCAGCCGCGAAGGGATTGGTCCTTTTTAGCTACGTGATTTTGGGTCCTTCGCACTGTGTCCGCGCCTGAGCGGGACTGCTCACCCTAGTCGGTCGGGCAGGCTTGGGGGGTGAGCGACGGCAAGTTGGCGGAGTGATTCACCTGTACCCAATCACTCCCCGCTGTGTCCCACCCAATGGCACGCCAGTAAATGGTCCGTTCGGGATTCCCATCAATGAGAAGGGTATACTCCTGTCCGCTGCTGATTGGGATCTTCGTCTTCTGAGTGATCTGCATCCCGGAGATTGGCGCGCCAATCTCGAACGTGTCACCGCTCGTGAAGTTGTGTCGTCCCTGATACTCCACGACGGTCGTCCAATCTTTGGACACCGCAAGATCACGCACGCTGAAACTCAACTTGGTGGCCTCGGTCGGGGCGCATATCGCGAGTCGGATATCCCCCTTACTTGTTTGACTCAGTGCAGCAGCGCCGTAGCCGGCGCCCGTCTCACATCCAGTTAGCGCGAGAGCACCGGTGAGGCCGATCACGGCAGCGCTCAGCATTCTTCTCAGCATCTGTATCCCCCGAACCCGAAGTTTGCCGATGCTTCGAACACGTTGAGACATTGGTTTCCTCCGACGACCAGATAGTTGCCGTAGTACAGAAGTGGAAATAAGGCGGGCCCGCCACTCGCGGTCATCGCTGCCCACTGCCAAGAGTGCGCTTGTTCGTGAGCTAGTAGGTCTCCGCGGCCCAGTGCGCTACGGGTATCGAGCGGCGTCACGAATACCTCTCCGAAGGTCGTCCCACCTCCGCCATAGCCCCAACTTGCTCCTCCGCAGACGATTATCCCATTGCTGCCGTTTTGGCAGTCCAGTCCCTGTGTAAGTGCGATGCCACGCCCCACGGCGGTGGGAACCCCATTTACCGACGTTCGGAGTGCCGCGAGCAACGCAGAGAGCGCGTTCATGCCGCCGCCCGAAGAAGCAGCCGTACGTTGGATGGACGGTGATGCCGAGGGTGACCGCCCAAACCCTCGAGCGAGATCCACTTTTGGAATAGCTCGCATCATTGTTCCGCTGAGGTCCTGCGCGTTTATTGGGTCGTTCGGCCACACGTAGGCGTTGTCGACGCCACCCTCCAGCGGATCGACGCCGAGGAATCTCCCCAGCGATGGAACGTAGACGCGTGCACCCATCTCGGTGGTTGCCGCGTCTCCGGCGGTATCAACTAGCTTGAGCGCAGCTTGGTGCCACTCTGCCCGCTCGCCATTCATGCCGCCGTCATCTGCGCTGGTCGTGCCAAGCGAGCCCGTTGAACTGTCCGGACTCTGGCCGAATGGGTCGAGAACCCGGAGAACAGAAGACTCACTGCCCGATCCCACAGTCAGCGTATGCCCGAGGATGCCGGGGTAGGCCCACGACTGCGCGGTTCCTGTTATGTCCACGTTCGCACCCCCGGGAAGCCCAACGTGTTGCGTTAGCGAGGACGCAATCGCGGTCGCCCACGGAGCGTCATCGGTTCCGGCATACAGATACTTCAGAGTTGTTGAGGTTGTGGCGGTCGTCGTTGTTCGTCCGATGACGCGACCAAGGGGATCTCGCTCAAGACTGACAGTTGTCCCGTTGCCGTGCGTTGTGGAGATGTGCCGGTTTGCGGGGTCGTACGAAAAGCTCATTCGACCCGTCTGGGTCGCACCCCCAAGCCGCGAAATATTCCCCCTTACGTCGTAGGTGATATCGGCAGGTGCTAGGCCGTTGGCAACCTCGTGCGCGCCCGAGACGACGTTTGAGACGCTACTGGACGTGAGCCGGTCAGCCCAGTCATAGCAGTACGTTGTGGTGGTCGGTGTCCCGCCGGACGGTGTGTCCACAACTCGTGACCGATTGCCAGATTTGCCAGCAGCGGCATTGTCACCGCACCCACCGGATGCGGCGAACTCGTAGGCGAGGCTATGTCCCGGGATATTGGCAGTGACCAGCCTTCCCGCAGCGTCGTACCCGTATGTCGACTGGTTCGACACATTGTCACGCGCGACTGTGTCGCGAATTACACGACCAGTAAAAGACCTTATGGCTTCGTCTGTCACGGACGGGCCGTTCGGGAACGTCCACTCGACCCGCGTGACGCGGTCTGCGCCATCTCGTGCGATGGAGTTCAGTCTCGAGCCGCCCGCATAGGCTACCGATGAAAGCCGTTGAAGGCCATCGTAATCGGGCACCGCCAGCGTCTGGTTGTCACGGATGATTGACCTGACTTTGCCATCCAAGTCGTAGGCGTAGATGGTTGTCACCGCAGCGGCGTCCTTCGGTGTGACCGTAACCGTCGTCGTCTGTCCCGTGGCGGGGTCGTAGGTCGGTACGGTTACGGTTCCCCAGGCATCCTCATATCGGACGATTTGTCCGGCAAAGTTGGTGTTTACCGTGATCTTGGCCCCGTTGGGAAAGGAGGACGTCGGGGACCCAATGATGGTCATAACTTCCCCTGGGGGCTTTCCATTGTTGTCCCACGCGATGCTTGGTCCGTACGTCTTGCTCACCTGTTGGCTTGATACGCCACTCGGCCCCGCCATTGTCTGTTCGACAACCCTTCCGCGGGTGTCGTAGGTCGTGCAGGACCAGGCAGTGTCGCCTGTTGTCTTGGTTCCCGCAACCCGTCCCATGACGTCGTACACGTACTCAGTCACCACGGGGGAGTTGGTAGCATTCGCAGCGTTAGCCTTCTGGGTGGGATTTATGGCGGACTTCAGGGCGCCGTACTGGCGGACACCACCGACGTTGCAAACCCCGGCTGGCGCCGTCTCCAGGGCGCCATAGTACTGATAAACGCTCTTGGCGGTCGTTGGAGCAGATGAGTTGGTTGCCGCGGCCGGAAGAGTCTTGGTTGTTCGCCGCAGCCAGCCCGCTCCGGGGGCTTCGAAAGTTGTCTCTGTCGTGAGGTTCAGTTTCCCCGCGCCGGGGTCAACGGTCGTCGACGTCGCGAGGCCCAGCCAAGGCCGCTCGTAGTTCGTCGCCGTCGTTATAGAAGGGGTCAGCGAAGAGTCGATCCCGCTCGTCCCGGTGGGCGCATAATCGTTGACGGTAGTGGATGTGACGTTGCCGTAGTCAGGCCGGAGGCTGCTTCCGGGCACGATTGCGAATGCGCTTGAAGTTGGCGTACTCCACTTCAGCTGCAATTGGGCTGTGGAGGTGAGGTCGTAGTACTCGATGCGAATGCGGCGCGTCGTGTTCGCTGACACCGAGATCGGTTGAGAACTCGCATCACCGGCTCCGTCGGTCCAGCGGTCGATCGCGAGAGCGTCGTCGAGCCAGACGCGCACGCCATCGTCGCTGGTGGTCTTCAGCGTGTACGTCCCCGACTGTGGGAACGTGATGAGGCCGGTAAGGCGGATGGAGAACAGATCTGCGGGCACACCGGACGTTGGTGAGCCGGACCAGACCCCGTTGACTGTTCCATCGGTGATCCCCGGAAGTCCTAGGGAGAAGGCCGAAGGCTGACCCGAAAGGGTCCTGTTCGCATAGTAGGCGGCATGCAGCCCGATCATGCTCTGGTCATATGAGGTCGTCGTACTTGCCGCGCCGCATCCGCCAATAGGCGTCTCACCGTAAGGGAAGCAGGTGATGGCTGCGGGCCCCCACGTGGTTGTCGGTCTGTCGGTGACTGGGTCATAGAGGGTCGAGGTCCTTAGCCCGGTCGAAGTGTCCGTCCAGTGAACGAGGTCCTTACTTCCGTCCCACTCCTGCTTGGTCCACACGCCCATCGGGGACGTTTCCTTGGTCTTCCGCCATTTGCTGTCGAAGTCGACAGCGCTCGTAGCACCGCTCACACCCGCGATGCTGATGAGCGTTCTGGACGCGGACTGGTAGGTGTATGTCTTCTTCATTCCGTTGTCGATGCCGTTTGGGCTGGGCAGGGAGACTGACGAAACCTTCCGGTCGGACGTGTAGTTCACGCGGAGTTCGGGCTGCTGGTGGAATGCTCCGCCGCTGGGATAAGCCCACTTGTATTGATCCGCGACGTTATCGATGACAGAGGTGAGTAGTCCGTCGGTATAACCGAACCACGTGCGCCCGCTGCGAGGATCGTCAACCATCCAGAGCACTTCCTGGTAGTAGTTCAGCGTGGTCACGGTGCCGTCGGGGTAGATGATCTTGCAAAGCATGCCGACAGGCGCTGGCTCGTAGCTCGGCGCCGGACCCACGCATGTAGCGTTACTGGGATTCGTATACGTGTTTTGGTACACGAACTGGATGCTGCGTGAGTATGTGGATCCGTCCTTTGAAACGGGGTCGACGATCGATGTCGCTGCGCCGTCGCCGCCTCGGATGATTAGCGGCGTTGCAGGCTTGATCGCGTCAGTCACCGGTGTAGAGGACTGTATACGGCCATAGCCGTCGAATTGATGCACCGTCCCTGCTTCATCCGTATAGACAACCAATCCCGTCGATGTGAGGCTGACCGTCCCGTAGTCCCCCGCGGGCGGTGAATACCCCCCCGAGGACTTTCGCAGGTGCGTGCGTGTTGCGCCCGTTGCATCGGTCAACGTCACCGCTGTGTCGGTGATGCTTGCGCTCACCCACGTCGTTGCGGCGCCGGCAATGGGGGACGACGCGGACCACCCTTCGGGGAGGATCCGGCGTTGCTTCGAGAACCACGTGTTCGGGACAATCATTGCCGGTTCAGAGTCGTTGAGGTCGTCAACCCACAGTTCGAGGAACGCGTCACCGCCTTGCTCCATGTAGTCAAGCAGCAGCCTTCGCTGTGAGGTGTCGTAGTTTTGTTCCCCTGACCAGACGACCGATGGGAACGCTCCGGTGTTCCAGTTAGAAATGATCTCCGCGTCGCCGATTCGCAACCGAGCGCCGTCGTCGCTGCGGACGCCAAGCTTCCAGCGGGTAGATGGATGCGGGAACCGGATGAATCCTGTCCAGCGGCCGAGGAAGTAGTCAGTAGGTATCGCGCCGCCGGGAGAGCTAGCGCCCCAGGCGAAGTTCACGTTTGCATCAGTGCGTGTCACCATGGGGGTCTTGCCGTCGAATGTGAAACCGGCTGCATTCGACGGTGCCACGCCTGCGGTGTCACGAGCGTCGAAGTACTGCCCGGTGAGACCTGCATTTGCGGTTCGGACAGCTTGAGAGTTGTAGGTAAACGACATACCCATAGGACCGCCGAGTGTGGACACGGTGTTCGACGTGAACCCGAAGACGAGGTTTCCATTCGCGAGGTTCACAGTGGCGGGCCCCACCCTGTCGAAGGGCGACGGCCCCGATGCGCCAAGTCGGAGGTCGACCTTGAACTTCATCGTCCACACGGGGTAAACGTTCTTGTTGAGCCCATCATGTGGCTGAACGATCCAGGAATATACCCCGCCGTCTTGGAGCACTCCCTCCGGAACGGCCCACCGGACCTTACCGTCAGTTCCGGGGGACACAAGCCCCGATGTGTACACGGCCCCGGACCGCCCGTCCGCCCCGGTGGCGACCTTAAACTCATACTTCACCTGACCCCCAGCAGGGATGGAGTCAGCGTCGAGGACTTTGTCCACTTGCAGCGTCGGGGTGAGGGTCGTGATGGAAGCCGGTTGATTCTCGGCTCCCGGAGAGGCGCTGGTTTTTGGCGGAGTCGGCGGCACCTTCTGGGTCTTAAGTGACCATGCGCCAGCGCTCGCGCGTTCAGTCGACTGCCCCGCAAAACCGGAGTGAGCGTCATAGACCCGAACACCCCAGTAGTACGTCGTGTCCGGCTGGAGCTTACCTTCGGGAACGGTCGCCTCCTGCGAGCCGATCCATCCAGACGTCCAGACCGGGGAGGAGAGATTCGGGCTTGTTGACACGGTGTAGGAGTAGGCCATTCCAGGGCTGTACGGCGAGCTGTTTGTCGCGTTGAGTTTGAGCAGCGGCGTGAGGCTCGCGCCCGTGGCGCCGTTGGCTGGGCTCGACTGCGTCACGGTCGGATACGGCCAGTACTCCGAATAGAAAGCGGTGACAATGCGCTTGTGGCTGTAGGAGCTGCCTTCGTCGCCCACGATTAGGAAGGACACGCCATAGTCGCCGGCGGCAAACTGGGTCGCGAGCCGCGCAGCAACGCCTTGATCATTGGTCCAGGTGCTACCGGTTCCAAGGCTGTAGGAGGTGACGTAGCTCGCGTTGCAGGCGAAGCACTGCCCACCGGCCCACCAGACAGACCCGCCGAAGGTTCCGGTCGAACCATAATTGTCGTAGCCGATGCCGATTTGCGTGTTGCCTAGGAAATTGCCAGGGATTCCGGTGTATGGGAACCGGACGAAGGTTCGCCAGTAGACGTTCTGGTTGTCTTGGCGGGTATTCCCGATGTGTCCCTGGTTGTTATAGACGCTGCCATCCGACTTGAACGACTTCAAGTAGTCGGGTCCGGTCTGAAGCGTCGGGTCAACATATACGGGGAACACACGCTCAGGCGCGTCCAGCCACGCGGGATCGATCCGTAGTGTGTAGTCGAAAGTCCCGTCCGCGTTCCGTTTTACGTCGACGGTCGGGTTGATGAGAACAGGCTCAGATTCGCCGTCCGCCCCCGACGAGTCCCAGGCCACGGGCGCAGGGATATGCATCACGACAGCCTCTGTCTCGTCGAGGAGGTCGACGAGCCCGTAGTCGCTCACGCGGGGCTTGAGCCCGTCGGAGTTCAGTGTCCATCGCCATTCGGCCTTGCCGGCAGCGGTCCTATCCTCAAGTGTGAGTGTCTCCTTCACGCCCGAGGACTCGATGGTGTAGTCGAGGTCGACACCCTCCGCAACGTTGTCGAGGCTCAGCGAGTCGTTCGGTGCATCCGTGGATTCGACGACGGCCTTCCTTGCGAGCCCGACGAATTTGAAGCTAACGTTCTTGCCCGTTCGCGAAACCGCGACGGACGGAGCCCCGTCAGAGCCGACCGAAAGCCGCGGCTGCAACGGGTGTGCGTTGACTTGCCAACTTCCCCGTTTCTCCTCCAACTTTGTAGATGCGGGCTGCCAGCGGCCACCCACCTGCACATTGATGGGCGTTGGCATCGTCTCCCTGATGCGTGATCCATCGGCGCGCTCATACGTGTTCGAATACTCATCGCGATCGACCACCGGAAGGTCAGAAACCTCGGCTGCGAGGTCGCGCCCAGGATTACCCGGAAGCTGCGCGTCGAGCGTTATCGGCTGCGCCACCGCCTGCACCGCCTCAGCCTGGGCGCTGAAGTCACCCTCTGGATAGCTGATCTCGGCGGGCGTTGCCAGTTCGACTTTCGGCGCGACTCGTTCCACGTGCTCGGCGGTGATCTCCCCGGGTGGAACGGGAGACGGTTCTGCCGAGTTCGATGTAGCTGGAGCCTCGGGCGCCCGTACGGCGGCTATTGCTCCGTCCACGGGAATGATCACCAGCGAGCTGGTCAAGACAAGCGCAACTAAGCAACGAAGCCCGCGTCGAGTCACCACTAACCTCCAAAACGATGGCGAGCTCGCCTCACAGCTCTTTCAGCGACGCCAATCAAAAAACTTGCAGTTAGCTGTGAACATACTGGGTGACACCTATCTGTGCGCAAGAGTCGGTTTTCCTGCAACCTCCGTCAGGTACCCGCCCGGTGGTGGAAATTAGGTCCGATTGCGCGCTCGGCGACACTCTTCACGAGCGGTCGCGGTGTGCCGGTAGTCACTCGATTGTCATGTTTGAGAACTACGACGCGCCCAGGAAACCTGGTGTCATCTAATCCCTCGACAAACCCCTGGAGATCAGGCTTACTGTCTCCCGCCCAGTCCGTGCGCTGGGATCGAGAGGAGCGCCGCGTCGTGCTGAGAGAACGTCCATCCTGGCTGACCGAACCCTGCCCGTCGTGGTGTCAGGCAGACCACCAGGACCAGGATCACCCCGACGACCGGTATCACCAGAGCCGCCAGGTGTTGGTGTCCGTCGTCGCGCCAAAGTCGGCGACTGGCGGTGACGCCAGCGCCACATCAGGTCGCACGTTCGAGCCTGATGAGATGACCGTCCTCGCGCTGCATCCTGTCGCCCAGGTCACCGTACCCTGGGTCGTTGTCGTTGGAGAGCGTCAGTTCATCGAAGTGACGTTGGAAAGCGCTATTCGGATTCACGCCGCGCTCGGAGAGATCCTCTACGAGGTTCGTTGAGTGTCCCCAGTTGTGGCCTGTGTCTACTCCGCTGCTGGCGGGTTCTCTCGAAGAAGCTCGAGCGGATCAACTTCGAGGTCGAGCGCAAGGCGTTCGAGTGAGCGGAGGCTGAGGTTGCGAAGTCCCTGCTCGATGCCACCGACGTAGGTGCGGTGGTAGCCGAGGCGTTCGGCGAACTGTTCCTGGCTGAGACCGAGCTTCTGGCGGTGTGCGCGGAGGTTGCGCCCGAGCGTGCGCTGTAGGTCACCTTCCACCCCTCCAGGCCACCAGGGTGCTACCTATTGGTCTACATACTTATAAGTCGCAATGGGGCGTGCTATGTGCTACTGATAAGTAGCAAGACCAACCGGCCCCTCCTGGAGCGCGTACCAACGCGCCTGCGGGGAGCGCCGGCCATGCACCTCTATCCCTGGGGAGTCCATCCATGTCCCGCTCGTATCCCGCCACCCATTCCCGAACGCTTCGCCGCGTCAACGCCGCGGTCGCAGCCGCCGCGCTGTCCGTCCTGTCCGTGGCCACCCTCTCATCGGCGGCGTCGGCTGCAGATGCGCCATGGGTTCCGAAGACCGACGTGGTCTTCGGCCCGATCTACGACGACCCCAACTTCGACTGCGAACTTCCCGGCAACGGGAAAGGTGAAGCCTCGGAAGTTGGCTACGTCAGCGGCTCCATCGCTGAGGGTGAGCGGATGACCGGGCTCTACATCGACGGCAAGCGCATGGGAGACAACTCGCTGCACTTCCTCCCCGGCACGCACACCTACACCTACACGGTCGAGAACCTGAACAGCAGCACCACCGATCCCAAGGAGACCGCAGACATCTCGGGCTCCTTCACGATCAAGCGATGCGACACCACCCCGACCGTCACCCCGGCGACCGCCACGGCCTCCTTCAGTGGCGCGCTCATCGACAACGTCCCGACCGTGCAGTACACGATCACCTACGACGCCGGCACCGAAGGCGCTGGCGACATCGTCATCGCCGTCACCGACGCGCCGGTGACGAGTGTCCACTTCGACGGCTCCGGCACCCAGAGCGGCTCCTTCGCCTACCGGTGCGGTGCGGCCACCTTCTTCCTCGCAATCCAGGGACACGACACGGTCAGCGGCACCCCGTACCCGGTCAGCATTCCGTGCGCTGTCGACAACGGTGGCACGGGCAGCACGGGTGGGACTGAGAGTGGCGCGAGTGCTGGGACCGGAACCGGTACGGGTGCGTCGACAGGTGGCACGACCTCCCTCGCATCGAACACGACGAGCACCGCCACCACGCGCCTGCCCGACACGGGACTGAACAGCGCCGCGACCGGTGCACTTGCCGCCGGATCGGCTGCGGTGCTCCTCCTCGGACTGCTCTCGCTGTTGCTCGCTCGACGTACGCGTCGGGCTGCGACTCGCTGAGCTTCCCTTGCGGCGCGGGCTCGCTATTCACCGCCGAGTTGATGGTGAGCCCGGGTCACCGCCAGCACATTTCCCCACGTTGAGAAGGACTCATGAACAAGATCAGTAGACCTCGTCGGCCCGTGGCCTCCCCGCTGCAGTCGAGCCGATCGCGCAGGACACTCCGACGCGTCGGGCTCGCCGTGGGAGTGGGTACAGTGACGGCGTCGTTGGCTATCGGGCTGGCAGGGTGTTCCGCACTTCCGGGCAGTGCGCCAAAAGCGTCCAACGCGAGCACCGCCGTGTTCACCGACTCGCAGGTGCAGCAAGCCTTCGCATCGCTTGAGGGGATGTTGACCACGCCCTTCATCTACAACGGCAATATCGCTTCCGACCTCACGCCGATCCCGGATTTCACCGCTACTCGTGTCTCCGAACAGTGCATCCCAGTCGCTGGCGCGTTCACTCTCGCCGTCGCTGCCGACGCGCGAAAAGACATCCGCATCACGGGCGTCTCGACAGGACGCTACGACGGGCATGTCAGCGTCAACTACCGCACCGCCGCCCGCACCTTCACCGGCGTCGAGGACGCCACCAACGCTGAGCAAGCCCTCATCGACGCTGCTGGCGACACCGCGTGCACGACCGCGGCCGCCACCGCGATGAAGCAGAACAGCCTCACCTTAGACTGCCACGAAGCCTTCTGTGAGATGAAAGCGAGTAGCGGCGAAGGGTCAGCCGCCCAACACTCCGTCGTCCGCCGGTTCGCATACGGCAACCTCCTCATCAACGTCACTGCCGGTGTCTACGGCGACGGTTCGTCCCTCGACCAAATCAACCCTGACGACCTGAGCCAGATGGTCGCCAAGATCCAGTCCGCGCTCGACGACGCGACTCACTAGCCGCTCCTCGTGAGCGCTCAACAAGAACAGAGGCGACCGTCCATGCCGCAACCAGACCTGGCCAGACGACGACCGCTCGGCGACGTCACCGCATTCTGCCGCGCTCTATCGAGCGAGAGGCGACGATCGGCAACCGTCAAAGCGCTACGCGTCGCGCTCTCCGGTGGGATCATCGCCGCGTCCCTCGCGGGCTGTGCGGCGACGACCAGCCAGGAGGAAGCGTCGGTGCTTCCCAGCATCCCGATCACCGAGCTCCTGCCCACCACCGAGCAGTACGCCGACCTCAATGGTGACCACGCGTGGAGTGCAACCACTTCACTCGTGACCGAGGACCTCTACGGACGGCTCAGCCTCAGCGGCACTAGCGTGAGTGCTGTCGACTACGGCGAGAGCTGTGCCAAAGCCTTCGAGACAGCCGGAGCCGTGGATGCCACCATCAAGGAAGCTGCCACGCAGGAGATTGGTATAAACGGCACCGACGAGTTCGCCACGTTGATCCGCTACGACACTGTCGAGCAGACCAAGAGCGTCTTCGATGCGCAGGTGGACTTGCTCAAAGAGTGCTCCAAGAACGAAGGGACGGCCGTCTTCACGCCGGTCGAAGTCAAGGTCGAGAACACCGTCGCCTACAACTCGCGCACGCCTCACACGGACGACGACTTCATCGGGTTCGGCCGACGAGGAGACCTGCTTGTCATCGTCACCAACACGAACGCCGATGCCACTGAGGTCGGACCGAAGACCATCCGGTACATCATGGGTAACCTCGCGGAGAAGGTGGCGGGGAGCAACTGACAGCGACGACGTCCTCGTGGGCCAGTTTGCTTTGCTCTCGGCGAGGCTAGAGCATCCGGGCGGGGGTGGGCGTCTCACCGATACGATCGGCGCATGCGACGGCCGGAGGCGGCGCGTAACGGCTTCGCGCGGGACGGTTCCGGCGATCGCGGACGCCCTCGATGTGAATGAGTGTCATAGCCCGAGATAGAGCGTGCCCGACCAGATGTAGTTCGGGTACATCGCGTACTTGTTTGTGATGACTCGCGCGTTGATTGCGACATATCCATTCACGTTCCCGAAGGGCACGTTCCCCCTCACGCCGTAGCCCCACTGCGCCGAGGGTGTGATCTGATTGCCGTCTGTATTTCGAAGTCCGGCACGCATCCCTGCCCAGTTCAGATCCTGCGAAGAAATGATGGTCCCGTCAGCGAGGGCAGCATTGATGGTGTTGACAGTCAAGCTGGCGGGGCCGCCGAGCGTGTAACGGAAGGTGCTGTACTGGCGGAGGTTTCCCTGCCCGGGCTGTCCGTTTGCCGGAGCGGGCATGTCGCCAGAAACGCTGTAGTAGTTGCCCATGGTCTTCCAATCAATGAGTGCCGTGTTAGTGAACAAGCTGGTCGACGTCGGCCGCCATAGGAGCGAAGTCTCCCTGCAGTGCTGGTTCGATGACTGCCACGTGCCAGCTGATCGGCGCGGAGTGGTCGTTGAACTTGGCGTACGTGTCGGTATCGGTGAACTGGGCGGCGACCTTTACCCAATGCCGTGCGTCGAGATCTCGTCCAGCCGAGTGCGCGCGAAGCGCCTCACGCTCGATGGCGCGCAACCACGCGAACAGGGCAGCAACCTCGCCAGCCCCCCGCTGGTAGAGCGTCCCGAGCTCCGAGGCGGGCGGTTCCGTAGGTAGGACGGTTCCCCGGGGAAGCTCGAGAGGCAGGTGTTTGAGTGTCTGTTGGTATTCCGCGACATGACTTTCGCGGTGGTACCAGCCGGGCTCTGCTTCCGGGAACAGCAGTCGGGTTCCCGTGTGTATCGGCAGACCCCTCTCCCGCGTCGCGGTCGCTGACGATCGAACCGGCGCCCCATTCACCGTCCGCACCGTCCCATCTCAATCTCGATATAGGTGCTGAGAGTCTTGTCGCGTTCTGGCGCGAGCACCGGATCAGCCCAGATGGCTTCCGCCTTGTCGAGGAGGCTAAGCGCTGCTTCCCGATCGTTCTGGGTGTTGAGGGCATCCCACGCGTCGCTGACATAGCGGCAACGTTGATCTCGTGCGTCCTCGGACAACGCGAGGTAGGACGCCCGAGACTTCGCATCAGCCTCTGCAGCCGCCTGGTCACTGGCGCTCACTGTCGGCGACGGCGATGGTGTCATCGTCGGCGTCGTTGCGCTTACCGTTCCCGGAGTTGTTTCGATCGCCGCGCCCCCAGGAGTGGAACCTGTGCATCCCGTGAGCGCCAGCAGCAGTGCGCCAGTTGCCACCGCGACGAACGCTCGGCGGCGGAGCGAGGTGAATGAGGGCAGCGTCGGTCTCCGCTCGTCACGGCGGTGCATACGCAGAGCTGTCCGTCTTGCCTGCATCAGAGGTCGCCAGCAGCGCGAGCAATCCGCGCCACGGGCGATGTGGGGTCGAGTCGGTCGAGGCCGAATGCTGAGCTGAGCTTCGAGAAGTCTTGCTGGTTGCGTGCGGGGGTGATGACCTCCCGGATGACGAGCCCGTCCGGGTCATCGATCACGGATCGAGCGATCGTCGACGATTGTGCGCTGACCAAGGTGTCGAGGTGAACCTGGCTCGCTGAGAGGTCTCCCCGGCGCGATGCGGCCACGGCGGCCACGGCTGTCAGCGTGAACCAGTACCCGTACGCCTCCGCGAGCCCGCTGCCGCGTTCCCACTGGGCCGGTCCGTCCGCTGGATCCTGGAGCTGTGACGCCGTTGGGAGGCTATAGCCTGCGGGCAGCGCGAGTGGCCAGCTCTTCACTGCCGCTGAGTACTCCGTTCTCACCCCTGCGAGGTCGGTGAAGCCCTTGCTCGCTGCAGCACTAACTGGTTTTGGGAGCGCCGACGATTGCGTCGCCGCGCTCGCACTTGCGCCGGGTTCGGCCAAGAAGAGTCCAGTGCCGATGGCGGCAGCGACACCTCCGATAAGAAACCCGCGGCGGCCCATTTCATTGGTCATGGCGGGACGTTAGCGACAATAGGCGATGCAGCAATAGTGACTTTTGGATACTACGACGATTTCAATGCAGGTCGATGGGCCGTTTCTATCTGTCGGCAATGTTTGCCTTATCTATGGATTGGTTGTCTTCAGCTATTTCATAGGTCTCTCTATTGCAAAGTTCAGCCGCCCGCCTAGCCGCGAACCGCTCGCAGGGCTAGCTTGGCGACTGGTAGTTCACTACGGTTCTTCCTCGTGGCGCGCCGCCGTCGAACCATGTGCGGATAAATTAGGCCGCTTCGGGCGGCTGTTTTCTTCGTGAATTTCTACTGTTCCGAGTTGGCCGCTGTCGTCGGAACGCGTGTTTCGTTTTTAGCATTGAAGGAGTGGCGTGCCTATTCGCTTTCCGGTTTCGGCCGTCATCGCTCTTTCATTGGCGTTGTCAGGGCTCGGTGTCCCGCCGCTCGCTGCCGCGCAGGCGGCGCCTCGCCCGGAGGCGGACGGATCGGCGTCTCCCACCGGTACGAGCGTTGCGGTGGATGGGCAGGGCGCAGCCGACGGCTATCACCTGCGCGTGACGTCTGCGTCGACTGGTTTTGTGTGGCAGGACATCGCGGTGCTGCGGCCCGCAGACATGTCCCCGGGATCCTGGTACGGGTATCAGTGTGTGACGGCGGACGGCAACTTTGCGGCTGTTGCGGTCCTTCCCGGGACGGCTATCAATCTGAACACGGCACGCGATCACGGGGCCTACGCCTACGGCGTGGATCTTCGCTCAGGCTCGGTAACGGCTCTGGGCTCCGGTGTTGGGCTCAAGTACCACTCGCCGCAGTGCGGACTCGATGACTCTGCGGTCTTCACCAGCAACCCGGGATCGAACGAGGCTACGACCGTTGCCACCCGCTATGACCTTTCATCGGGCAAACAGACGGTGCAGTCCGTTGTGGCCGGGCAGGTGACGAGTGTCATCCCTGCGGGGGACGGCATGGTCGGGGCCGAAGGCACCTCGCTTGTGACGCTGCCCGGAGAGGGCAGCCTCGACGCGCCCGCGAAGTCATCGGCCCTTTCCTCGGCAGGTGGGGCAGCGTTTGATCTGCGGCCTGCAGCGGACGGCGGCATCGACTTGCTCAGTGCTGGCAATGACGGTCACGTGCAGCTGCTTCACGAGAAGGGTGGTCAGGCGACGAAGGACGGCGGCGATTCCGCAGCTGGGGCGAAGCTGTTCCTTGGCGCTAACGGACACAACATCGCCATCGGTGTCCCGGACGCGACGGGAGTCACCAGCGTCGATGCGTCGAAACTGCCCGCTGGCGCCGACAACGTCACCCTGGACGGCGCCGCCGCGTTCGGTCCCCGTCCCGGCGCACCACCGACGAAGCCTGACAACGCGACGACGCAGGCGGATCTTTCGCAGCAGGTGTCTCCGCCGCTCGTTCAGGTGTCTGGAGCGAGCGATGCGAAGGACACGACCGTCCAAACTGATCCGACCTCGGGCGACAGTTCCACGGGTCCAGCGCTCCCTGGTGCGGGCGGCCCGTCCGACGCGTCTACGCAGCCAGCGCCAAAGGAGGTGAAGCGTTCGGCGTTCGTCCAGGTCGGACCCTCGACTGTCTCTGTGGCAACCGCGTCCTACATTCATCCTGCTGTCTCCTCCGGCGCGAGCACGCCGACGTGCTCTATCCCACGCTTGCAACCCACGTTGCAAGCGATGCAGCCTTCTAATGCGCAGGTCGACTGGGCGACGCAGATGGCTGAGCAGGGGCTTCTCTCGGGTTCTGCGTATGCTCGCCCTGCGAACTTTGCGAGCATGGGGCTCGTCTCGTACTCGCCGAGTGACGACTTCTCGCCGATCGCGCTCGAACATCCGTCGTCGGATAACTGGGCGACGGTGCCGCGGTCGGTGATGGTCGCGATCGAAGCGCAGGAGTCCAACTTCAATCAGGCATCGTGGCACGCGTTGCCCGGTCTTGCGGGAGATCCACTCATTGCCGACTACTACGGCGCGGGGGATTCGATCGACACTATCGACTACCCCGACGCGGACTGCGGCTACGGAGTCGCACAGGTCACGACCGGCATGCACGCAGATGACACCTCCATCTCGCACCATGGACAGATGAAAGTCGCCGTCGACTACGAGGAGAACATCGCCGCCGGGCTGAACATCCTCCAGTCGACGTGGAACCAGCTCTACGACGCGGGTATCACCGCGAACGGTGGCGACCCGCGCTACCTCGAGAACTGGTACTTCGCCGCGTGGGCGTACAACACCGGCGTGCAGCCGACAGCCGCGTTCGGCAACACCTCCGGGTGCACGCCGAGCCCGACCTGCGCGGGACCCGACGGAACGTGGGGACTCGGCTGGTCGAACAATCCGCGCAACCCGGACTATGACCCGTCGCGCGCGCCGTACCTCAAGAACACATATGGCGACGCTGCTCATCCCTCCAGCTGGCCGTATCAAGAACGAATCATGGGGTGGATGGGCTCGCCCCTGATCCGCTACGGATACATCGCCTACGACACCCCCGACTACCACGGTGGCAACAGCTGGCTACAGATCCCCGGTGTCAACAGCATGTGCTCGGGCGACAATCACTGCGACCCTTCGAACGCTGCCGGTGGCTACTGCAACCTGAGTGACTCCGAATGCTGGTGGCATCAGCCCGTCACGTGGGTGAGTAACTGCAGCTCGACGTGCGCGACAGCGGCCTACGAGGATGGCGCCGGATCGACGGAGCCAAGTTACACCGACCCGTACCCACCCACCTGCAATCAAGACACGTCGAAAGTTCCATCCGGGTCGATCATCGTTGACGACCTCGCAGACCCCACGCAGAATCGGCAGGGCTGTGCCGGGATGAACTGGAGCAACGGAGGCAGCTTCAGCTATAGCCCGGGAACGAACAGTTCGGGTGACCCGGTCGGCAACATCGACACGCACCAGCTCGGGTCCGGCTTCGGTGGGCATATTCTCTTCACCCACACTGAGCCGGCCAGCTCGACCAGCCTCATCAACACGGGCACGTGGACGCCGAACCTGCCGAGCCTGCAGTACTACAAGGTCAAGATCCACATCCCGCAGTCCGGCGCCACCGCGACCGACGTCGTCTACACGATCAACCCGGGCGGCTCAGCGTCCCCGTGGAAGATGCGTGTGAACCAGGACTGGGAGTCCGAGCAATGGGTGACGATCGGCACCTTCGCGATGCAGAACGGCGGCAACGTTCAGCTCAGCAACGCCAGTTCGATGGCCGCTGGTGAGTATGACGTTGCGTTCGACGCGATCGCGTTCGTTCCGCAAGGCGGCACTCCCGGCCAGCCCATCGGTGGGCCCCCGGGAATTCAGGACGCGCCGAAGGGGTCGAACCCCGCGTGGGTGAACTGCGGCTGCGTCCGTCGGACTGAGGGCGACCCCGTCGACACCGCTACGGGCTACTTCGGTGAGTCCCTCACCGATTTGAACACACCGGGGCTCGGCGAAGCGCTGACCTTCACTCGCACGTACAGCTCATCGCTCGCGGACCCATCCGGCCCTTCAGGAGCCTCTGCGCTCAATGGGCCGCTCGGGAGGGGATGGTCCTTCAACTACGGCATGAGCGCCACCACCGGGTCAGGCGGCAGCGTCACGGTGCACCAGGAAGACGGCTCCACGGTGCCCTTCACCGTCGACAGCAGTGGCCACTACACGCCGTCCGCACCACGGTTCGACGCCACCCTCGTCAAGTCCGGGTCCACGTACGTGTTCACACGCCACTCGACGGACCAGTTCACATTTGACGTGACGACTGGGCGGCTGCAGCAGATCAGCGACCCGGCCGGACGCGCAGCGTCGACCCCGTACGCGACGACCCTCGCATACGACTCCTCAGGGCACCTGCACACCGTGACAGATCCCGCCGGGCGCGCCTACACGTTCACGTGGACAGGCAGCCACATCACGAAGGTCGTCTCACCCGCAGCACAGGAAGTCGACTACGTCTACAACACCGCCGGCGACCTCACCGACGTGTACGGCGTTGGCACCACCCGCACAGGCGGAACGAACGGCGATCAGGACCACACGCAGTATCAGTACACGTCCGCCAACCTGATGAGCTCGCAGCGGTCACCCGCGAACTACGGCAAGACCGCATCCCCGACGCCGGTCACATCCATGACGTACGACACATCTGAGCGGGTTCTCACCCAAACCGATCCGGTCGGGGACGTGACGACTTTCACGTACGGACCTAACTCCTCCGCTGGACTCAGCGCGGGGCAGACTCTTGTGACTGACCCGGTCGGCCACAAGACCCTCTACACCTACCAGAACGGTCTGCTGACCTCGATGACGAAGGGATACGGGCAGACCGGGGCGTCTACATGGTCCTACGCGTACGACCCCGTCACTCTCGGCGTATCCGTCCAGACCAACCCCGACGGCTCAACGCAAACGTTCTCGTACGACGACGCCGGTCACCAGATCTCTTCCAGCGACGGACTCGGCCGCACCACCGCGACTCAGTACGACGCCGCCGGCAACGTCATCCAACGAGCGGACCCGACGGGTCTCCAGACGATCACCACATACAACGCTGCTGCGAAGCCCACGAAGGTCCTCGTGACGCTTCTGGGGCAGAGCGCGGATTCTGCGAACGACGTGCTTAACCCCTCGTATGCGCGCTCAACCAGCTACGCATACTCTGACCCCGCACACCCCGGAAACGTCACGGGATACACCGACCCCAACGCCTACACGACGACATACACCTACGACGCCTTCGGCGACATGACCAGCACCACCGACGCCCAGGGCAACGTCACGAAGTACGGCTACGACACCAATCGCGGATGGAAGACAAGCACCGTCGCACCGGTCGGGGTGGCCGCCGGTGTCGCCCCGGGGTGCACCCCGCCCGCGAAGGGATGCACGACGTTCTCCTACGACCCGTACGGCCATGTGACGACGACGACCAACGCGCTCGGCCACACATCGAAAGCCACGTTCGACGCCGACGGCAACCAGCTCACGACGACCGACGGTAACAATCACACGACCACGACCACGTTCGACGCCGCCGACCGGCCGGTCAAGGTTCAGCAACCGTCGTCCGACGTCACCCAGACGGCCTACAACGCCGACAGCACCGTACACACGGTCACCGACGCGGCCAGTCACACCACGACCTACGCTTACGATGCGCAAGCACGCGTCGTGACGATGACCGACAAGGACGGCAAGAACACCACCTACACCTACGACGGCTTGGGACGGCTGAAGACCACCACTAAACCGAACGGCGACAGCGCCACGCAGAGCTGGGACAACGCCGGCCAACTCTCAGGCATCACCTACTCGGGCACCAGCACCCCTGCAACTTCCTACACCTACGACGCCGCCGGCCGCCGAACCGCGATGGCTGACGGGACAGGAACCAACACCTACAGTTACGACGCATTCGGAGAACCTGTCAGCGTGAAGACAGGTGCTGGTGCCGTCACGAAGTACAGCTACGACGCGGCCGGCAACACCACCACCATCGTGTATCCGGGCGCCAGTACGGGCGTCACTCGCCACTTCAACACGCTCGAGCAACTCGACCGGGTGACCGACCCCGCTGGCGCGGTCACCTCCTTCGCGTACTCGCCTGACGGGATGCCGACCACAACCAGCTACGGCAACGGCGACACTGCGACCGTCGCTTACGACAACGCCGACCAGCCCACCTCAAGTGCACTGAGCCGCGGAGCGACAGCCCTCGGCACGATCACCTACGGCCGCGACAACACGGGCGACCTCAACGCAACCACGCCCTCGGCCGGCGCGCCCGGCTCGGCAACGAGCTACGGATACAACGCCAACCAATACCTGGCCAGCTCAACAGTCGGATCCACTGCCACGAGCTATGCGTATGACAACGTCGGAAACCCGACGAAACTCGGCGCCGCAACGCAGACCTTCGACCCGGCAGGCAGGCTCTGCTGGAGCACCACGAGCGCGGTCTCCTCCCCCTCATGCACGACGGCACCAGCCAGCGCGACGACCTACTCGTACGACACGAACGGCGACCGCACACGCAAAGCACCCTTCGGGACCGCTGCGACCACGTACTCGTACAATGCTGCAGGTGAACTCACCTCGCTAACCGGCGCCACCGCAGCCACCTACACGTATAACGGCGATGGGCTCAGAGCAACGAAGACAGCGTCGGGAAGCACGGCGACGTTCACGTGGGATGCTCGCGGGAAGGTCCCTGAGCTGCTCAGCGACGGAACGACCAACTACGTTTACGGACCCACCGGAACACCCTTCGAGCAGTTCGCCTCAGGCGGATCCAGCCCGACTTACTACTTCGCTGACGCTCACGGTTCCACGACTGAGCTGATGAACCAGGCAGGCACCGTCACCGGCTCCTACTCATACTCCGCGTGGGGATCCGTCAGTACACACTCCGGCACCGCGACACCCATCCAGTTCGCCGGCGCATACGCCGATACGGAAACAGGGTTCCTTTATCTCCAAGCGCGCTACTACGACCCAGCGACCGCTCTATTCGTGAGTGTTGATCCGCTCGTGAGGGCCACCCTTGCCGCTTACCTCTACGCGAGCAACGACCCGCTCAATCGGACCGATCCTCTGGGCCTTTGGTCGTGGGATGACACGTGGGATTTGGCGGGGATGATCGGCCTCGCCATCGTCGGCGTTGCGTTGACCATCAGCCTGGTCGGAGCCGAGGGCGATGTTGGCGTGGTGGCAGGCGAGGCCGCTCTCGGCACCGAACTGGGTGCAAGTCTCGCAGCGGAAGAAGCCGGAGCGGAGTATGCCGAGAGCGCTGCTCAGGGGGCGCGTCTCTCGGAAGACCTCGCTATCCAGGAAGGAATGTCCGGAGAAGGACGCTCGATCGCCGGGGCCGGCGCTGAAGATGGGCGAGGGATCGATGATGTCGATCGGTTGACGAGCGAGTATGGAGGTGAACCCGGCGACTGGGCCAAGATGACGGCACGCACCACCCACCGCTTCCCGGATGGCCGAGTAGGACAAGCGCACTGGTACGAGAACATACAGACCGGTTGCAAAGTCGAGGGCAAGCTCAAGTATTGATTCCTGGGGCCGGAGGCGCCCAGCGTTTCAGAAGGAGATTTAAGCCATGGACGCAGAGGTTCCCGTCGAGTGGTTGTGTGCAGTCTCGCGGTTCCGTTTGGGGTGGACGAACGCTGACCATGTAGTTAGCGCGTCAGCGAACTGGTTGGGCGAGTCGCCGGAGTCCGCCGGCCTACTTTTGCTGGCTTCCGCTTCGGTCTCTCAAGATCTGCGCCGCGAGGAAGTCGATGTCCTGATTGACGAGGCGATGGCAGATGTTGGCTGGACGGTCGCCGACGACCGAACCTACCTTTGGATCGCGGTCGTCTGTACGCTCGCTTCGTCGCCGCCCCCGACGGCAGAACAGACAGCCTCGCTCCTGTCAAAGCTTGCCTTGGCGTCGGATTCCGACTTTGGCCTTCTCTCGGAGTTCATCGCTCTGATCGATTACCTCGACGAAGGGATTCCTCGGGACCGGGTCGAGAGGCGGATCATGAGCGCATACGCAGAGGTGCGGTCCGAGCTTACTCGCCGTCTAGAAGCCCGACTTGCTGACTCCATCTATCGGTCGTTGCTAGAGCGGTGGAGGCAGATCGACGTCGAATAGCACGGAGCGTCTGGATCATTGCGAGCTCGAGCGACAGGTGCGCCCTGATCACCGCGTCGTGGGTCGGGATCTCAGCAGGACCGCAGGTAGAGTATTTTCCCACGCCCTCATCCGGGATCCCAGAAGAAATCATCTTTCGCTTCACCGGGGAATATCCCGGCACATGCGACGCTACGTAGCGATTAAGCCTTTCAAAGGGCTGACCCACGAGTTCCGACGATTGTCGAGAGCCAGTTGGGTATTTCGGTGGCCGTTCGGTGCAAGTGAGCCGTTTCGTGCTATAGAGGAAAAAACGCGAGAGGCGTCTCGTGTTTACGCTGGCGCGCAATGGAGTCTCGACTCGCTGTCCTGACGCGGGTCCAATACCCCGGTATCTTCGTGTCTTGTTGGATGGAGGAACCAGCCTTTCCGGGCTACACCGTTACGTATTTATATGTCGACTCCGCGGACGATCCTCGGTCTATCCGGCTGACTGTCACTACCGACCGTGCGATGGCGCCGGCGATTAGGTTGCCGGTGAGGAACGCGACGAGAACTGCGAGTATCTGTGCGCGAGTTCGCGGCATGTTTGATGCAGTCGATAATGATCCGAACACTCAACGTGTTTGACGTGAAGTCAGAGGAGGCGCGCCTCCGTTCGACGGGTAGGGCGGGTTCGGCGCTTAGCGTGAACCTATACCGAAGGCGAGGCGTCAGGATGACCGATATCGCGCAGCGTCGTGCTGGAACCGGATCGTGGGGCGAGCTCTGAGACGCTTCTAATCTGCGAAGTTCTCGGGCTGAGCGTAGTACCGCCGCTGACATCGAGCAGGCTACCTGTAGTGAATCGGCCTGACTTTCGTTCCGTTCTTCAAGCAAGGATGGAGCTCGATGAACAGGAGGTGTTCGCCGGAGATGCGTGAGCGGGCGCTCAGGATGCTTGCGGAGACGCGGCCGTCGCACCCGACGATGATGAGCGCGGCGCGGCATGTGGCGGGCTTGTTGGGGATGAGCCCGGAGACGCTGCGACTGTGGCAGCGGCAGGCGGAAGTCGATGCGGGCGCCCAGCCGGGCGTGACAACGGAGGTGGCGGCGGAGATCAAGCGGCTGCGGAAAGAGAACGCCGAGCTACGGAAGGCGAATGAGATCCTCAAGGCTGCGAGGGTGAACTCAACCCGTCAGCGCAACAGTGCTTGGAGCCTATCGGCTGGGGTGTCGAA
>NZ_JADKSH010000006.1 GCF_015350795.1 Microbacterium sp. VKM Ac-2870 | reverse complement strand
GTGCACGCTGTTGAGTTCTCAAGGATCGGATGCTCCCACTGCTCGGCCTCTCAGCCTCGCCCGCAGGGCAACTTCTCTATCTTATCCCTCTCGCTTCGCTTGTCAAATCGACGCTTCGGGATCTCAGATCCGCAGTGGCGACCGACGACGGCGTTCCGCGAGGGGATTCCCATCCTAGACCAGAAGTCCTGTTCTCTCTACCGAGAGGTTTGGGTTGGGAGGCGGTTCTCCACTTGAGGGGGCGAGGCCTTCCGGCCCTTCGCTCTTCCCTGTGGGGCGAACGGGTATAAACATAGGTCGGATCAGACCATCGGGCAAATCACGCGGGCATCCCGGGCGTGTCGCCCCGTCCGCCGTGAACGAGCCCCGTCACGGCGATACTGGGTGGTGTGCGCGTGCCCCTCGGTGATGGTCCTACCTGTCCCCTGTGCGGCGACCCGTTGGGCTTCGAGGTCCTCGACGACGAGAAGTTCCTTGTGGCGTGGTCGTGCCTGTCGTGTGGGCCGATCCGCACGACCGAACCGTCGTGACCAGGTCCGTCCGCCCTATCCTCCGCGGCCGCGCGTCGCCCTCTCCCGCAGAAGCCAGCTCGACAGCGGCGAATGGGGTCAGTTGTTGAAGCGGAACTCCACGACGTCGCCGTCCTGCATGACGTAGTCCTTGCCCTCCAAGCGCGCTTTGCCTTTAGCGCGCGCCTCCGCGACGGAGCCGAGGTCGACGAGGTCGTCGAAGGAGATGACTTCCGCCTTGATGAAGCCCTTCTCGAAGTCCGTGTGGATCACGCCGGCGGCCTGCGGCGCCTTCCAGCCCTTGCCGATCGTCCACGCACGCGCCTCTTTCGGCCCGGCGGTGAGGTAGGTCTGCAGCCCGAGGGTGTCGAACCCGATGCGAGCGAGCTGGTCGAGGCCGGACTCGTCCTGGCCCGTCGACGCCAGCAACTCCGCCGCGTCTACGGGATCGAGATCAATGAGCTCCGACTCGATCTTCGCGTCGAGGAACACCGCTGTGGCCGGAGCGACGAGCGCGGCCAGCTCGGCCTTGCGTGCGGCATCCGTCAGCACGGCCTCATCCACGTTGAACACGAAGATGAAGGGCTTGGCCGTCAGCAGACCCAGTTCCTTGATGGGGTCCAGGTCCAAGGTGGATGCCGAGAGCAGCTCGCCGCGCTGCAACGCATCACGCGCGGCGACGGCCGCATCGAGCACCGAGGGGTCGAGCTTCTTACCGCGTACTTCCTTCTCGTATCGCACGATGGCGCGTTCGAGCGTCTCGAGGTCGGCCAGCTGCAACTCGGCGTTGATGGTCTCCATGTCGGATGCGGGGTCGACCCTGCCCTCGACGTGCACGACGTCACCATCGGCGAATCCGCGCACGACCTGCGCGATCGCGTCGGCTTCGCGGATGTTGGCGAGGAACTTGTTGCCGAGCCCCTCCCCCTCACTCGCACCGCGCACGATGCCGGCGATGTCGACGAAGGACACGGCGGCGGGCAGGATGCGCTCGCTGCCGAAGACTTCGGCGAGCTTCTCGAGCCGCGGATCGGGCAGGTTCACCACGCCGACGTTCGGCTCGATCGTCGCGAACGGATAGTTCGCAGCGAGCACCTGATTCTTGGTCAGCGCGTTGAACAGGGTCGACTTGCCGACGTTGGGGAGACCGACGATTCCGATGGTAAGAGCCACGGGGTCTCAGTCTACGTGGGCGGGTGCCGCTCGCCGCCGCGCCCGACCTGTGGATCAGCATGCCGAGTCAGGTGGATAAGGTTAGGGTTACCTACCCCCAGAGAGAGGGCTCTCATGCCTGTGTCCGTCCCTCGCCGCGTCACTGCGGCATCCATCCTCCTCGTCGCCGCGCTGGGTCTGTCCGCGTGTGCGGGATCCGCCGCTGCCGGTTCGTCCTCTGCGGCCGACCCGTCGAGCCTCAGCGGTACGACCATCACGGTATACAACGCCCAGCACGAAGAGCTCACGCAGGAATGGGCCGACGCCTTCACGAAGAAGACCGGCATCGAGGTGGTGCTGCGCAACGGCAGCGATTCCGAGCTCGGCAACCAGATCGTGCAGGAGGGCGCCGCTTCCCCCGCAGACGTCTTCCTTACCGAGAACTCCCCCGCGATGTCCCTCGTCGAAAGCGCGGGCCTGCTCGCTCCCGTCGCCGCCGATACGCTGGCGAACGTGCCGACGCAGTACCGTCCCGCCAGCGGCGACTGGACAGGAATCGCCGCGCGGTCGACCGTAATGGTCTACAACCCGTCGCTCATCTCGTCCGACCAGCTGCCGACGTCGATCATGGACCTGCAGAAACCGGAATGGAAGGGCCGCTGGGCAGCGTCGCCCACCGGGGCTGACTTCCAGGCGATCGTGTCGGCCGTCCTGCAGGAGAAGGGCGAAGACGCCACGGCCGCGTGGCTCAGCGCGATGAAGGAGAACGCTTCCCCGTACAAGGGCAACAGCACGGTCATGAAGGCTGTCAACGCGGGCGAGATCCCTCTCGGCGTGATCTACCACTACTACTGGTTCATCGATCAGGCCAAGACGAAGGAGAACAGCGCGAACACCAAGCTGGCCTACTTCGGCCCGCAGGACCCGGGGGCGTTCGTGAGCGTCTCAGGCGGCGGCGTGCTCGCCTCAAGCAAGAACGCGGCCGCAGCGCAGGAGTTCCTCGCCTTCATCACCGGACCCGACGGACAGCAGGTGCTCCGCGACGGCACGAGCTTCGAGTACGCGATCGGCAGCGACGTCGCTTCCAACCCGGCCCTGCCGCCGCTGAACTCACTGCAGCCGCCGGCGATCGACCCGTCGACGCTGAACAGCAAGAAGGTCACCGACCTCATGACCGCAGCGGGGCTCATCTGAGCCTCGCCACCGCCGATCGCTCCGCGATCAGCGGGCCCCCGCAGCGGCACCGCGCGCACCCCGCGCCGGTGCCGCTGCTGGCGCTTGCCCTCATCACCGCGGCGCTGCTGCTCGTTCCGGTCGGTTTCGTCGTCTGGGTCGCCGTCTCCGAAGGGTGGCCGCAGCTGAGCGCTCAGGTCTTCCGCCCTCGGGTGGGCGAACTTCTCGCCAATACTCTGGGCCTGGTCGTTCTCGCCGTCCCCCTGTGCATCGCCGTCGGCGTCGGTGCAGCGTGGACGGTGGAACGCACCGCTTTGCCCGGCCGGAAAATCTGGGCGACACTGCTCGCCGCGCCGCTGGCGATGCCCGCCTTCGTGAGCGGATACGGGTGGATCTCGGCTGTGCCTTCGCTTCAAGGACTCGCCGGCGGCCTGCTGATCGCGGTCGGCGCGTACTACCCGCTGGTCTATCTTCCGGCCCTTGCGGCCCTTCGCCGGATCGATCCGTCGCTCGAAGAGTCGGCCCGCGCACTCGGCCTCGGACCCCTCACGACCTTCTGGCGGGTGGTCGTGCCACAACTGCGGTTGGCCATTCTCGGCGGCGGACTCGTCGTCGCGTTGCACCTGCTGGCCGAGTACGGTGCCTTCGCGCTCCTGCGCTTCGACACCTTCACGACGGCGATCGTGAGCCAGTTCCAGTCCAGTTTCGCGGGGCCCGCGGCCAACGCCCTCGGCGTCGTTCTCGCGGCCGTCTGCCTCGTCCTGCTGGTCGGCGAGGCGAGCCTGCGGGGCCGCGTGCGCTACGCCCGCGTCGGACGCGGCGCCCCGCGCCCCGCCGTCCCGCACCGGCTGGGATGGGGAGCGATACCGGTGAGCGCAGCACTCACCGGCATCCTCATCCTCGCGGTCGGTGTCCCGGGCGTGAGCCTGCTGCGCTGGGCGCTGCGGCCCGAGGGATGGCAGAGCATCCATCTCCTGCCCGCGCTCAGCCAGACGCTCCTCCTGGCGGGCGGCGGCGCCCTCGCTGCCACCCTCGTGGCCCTCCCCTGCGCGTGGTTGAGCGTGCGACACCCCAGCCGTTTCACTCGCGGCATCGAGGGCGCGATGTACCTCGCAAGCAGCCTGCCCACGATCATCGTCGCGCTCGCGCTCGTCACGGTGACGCTCCGCGTCGTGCCCTGGCTGTATCAAACCCCCGCCACCGTCATCGCGGCCTACGTGATCGTCTTCCTGCCGCGCGCCTTGGTGAGCCTTCGCAGCGGGTTGGCCCAAGTGCCCCCGCGGCTGGAGGAAGCCGCACAGACCCTCGGGCGCACGCGGTTCGCGGCGACGGTCGAGGTTACAGCTCCTCTCATGGCATCGTCGTTCGGTTCGGCGTTGGCGCTGGTCGGCCTCGGCTGCGCGAACGAGTTGACGGCGACCCTGTTGCTGGCGCCCGCCGGCACACGCACGCTCGCCACCCAGTTCTGGTCGGAAACCTCGAACGCCGACTTCGTCGCCGGTGCGCCGTATGCGATCATGCTCATCGTGCTGTCGGTCCCGAGCGTTGCCCTCCTTCTGACCGACGCCCGACGCCGGAGCGATCGATGACTTCGTTGACGGTGACGGATGCGGCGGTGCGTCTCGGCGGCAACATGGTGCTCACCGGCGTGTGCGTGTCAGTGCCCGACGGTGAACGGCTCGCGGTCGTAGGCCCCTCGGGCAGCGGCAAGTCCACACTTCTCCGGGCGATCGCCGGCTTCGAGCGCATCACGGAGGGCGAGATTCGCCTAGGCGACGACATCGCCGGCACCGCAACGCGCCACGTCGCCCCGCATCGGCGGCGGGTCGGCTACGTCGCACAGGACGGCGCCCTCTTCCCGCACCTCACCGCTCGACGGAACATCGCGTTCGGCCTGCGCGGATCTGCGCGCGGCGAGCGCAACGATGCCGTCGCCGCTGCTGCGGCTCTCGCCGGTATCGAACCGCAGCTGCTCGATCGCTACCCGCACGAGATCTCCGGAGGCCAGCAGCAGCGCGTCTCGCTGGCCCGTGCACTCGCCCCGCACCCACGGGTGCTCCTGCTGGATGAGCCCTTCAGTGCGCTCGACACCGAGCTGCGCGCGCACGTGCGCGCACAGGTCGTCGAGGCGCTGGCGCGAGCGAAGGTGACGAGCGTGCTGGTGACCCACGATCCCGACGAGGCGCTCGCCTTCGGGCATTGCGTTGCCGTTCTCGACGACGGCCGGCTCCAGCAGGCCGGATCGTGTGAGGATGTGTTCTCGCGCCCCGTCTCGGCAGCCGTCGCGCGCCTCCTCGGCGAGACCGTTCTGCTCGCGGGTGCGAAGACCGTACGCGGTGGATTCCGCTGCGCGCTCGGCACGCTCCCCGTGAAAGCCGACTTCTCCGACGCGGCATCCACGGTCGTCGGCATGGTGCGTCCGACGCAGCTCCGGCTGACGACGGATGCCGCGGCAGTGACCGCTCGCGTCACCGCAATCGCCACCGTCGGCGCCACGGCCACCGCCACGGTGTCGTGCGCGGACGGCACCGCGGTCGGCGTACCGTTGCGCGCCGTCGGCGCACCACTGCCCGCCGTCGGCGACGACGTCCGCATCACGGTCGACGGCGGCGCCGTCGTCTACCCGGGCTGAGCGCTCGTTCCCGCATCCGGGCGAGTCATCCCCGGATGCTGCGGAACGCCTCTGTGCGGTACGGCAGGTCGACGACCTCGACACCGTCGTCGCCACGACGACAGGACGCGGAGAACAGCTCCTGCACCTCGACGAGGATGCGGTCTCGTTCGGCCGGCGCCGCGGTGATGATGTAGCTGCGCGAGCGCACCATGGCCAGCAGTTCGGCCCTCGTCAGTCGTCGAGACCACTGCCAGCTCTCGTGCTCAAGAGTTGCGAAAGGGGCGGCGACGGCCGGGCCCTCCCCGGCGAGCAGTTCCTCGGCGTGACTGCCCTTCATGATGGCGCCGAGACGGGCGACCCACGACGTGCTCTCGTCGCGGATGTTCCAGACGAGGCCGAGGACACCACCCGGCTTGAGGACGCGTCCGGCCTCGGCGGATGCCGCAGCCACATCAACCCAGTGCCACGCCTGACCGAAGACCATGGCGTCGAGGCTCTCGTCGGGAAGGTTCATCCGCTCGGCGCGGCCGATCAGGGTCTCGACGCCCGGGAGGGCACTGCGCAACGTCTGGAGCATCGCGGCATCCGGTTCGACGGCGATGACATCGGCACCGACATCGTGCAGCGCTGCGGTGAGCTTGCCCGTTCCCGCCCCGACGTCGGCGACCCGAGGGTGCGGGCCAGCGGGTGCGAGCAGCCAGGCCACCGCGGCATCCGGATACGTCGGCCGTCCTCGCTCGTAGTCTCCCGCAGCACTGCCGAAACTCGAGGCCATCTCGTCGCGCGTCGCCATGCTCTCGACCCTACGCCCACAGCATCATGCAACCTCGGCATCCCTAGCGTCTGAGCATCGGGCGCAACGGCTCCGCCGAGAGGAAGTGATGTCAATGACGACACTGGCCGACGCCCCCACCGCCAGCCATACCGACGCCGCACCGACGATGTGCGCCGCATCGATCTACACGCCGCCCGCGGCGACTGGCCTGTCGCCCCCAATTCGACGTCGCTCTGCGCGCCATCACCCATCCGCGGGTCGCTCGTCGACACCCGCCACGACATGATCGAGGCGTTTGACTTCTACGCCCGGGGCGCGATCGATTTCACCATGCCCGTCCAGAGCGTCGAGGACATCAACGATGAGTTCGAGCGGATGAAGAAGGGCAAGATCGACGGTCGCATCGTGCTGCGCTGCTGAGACGACGGCACACAGAACAGCGGGGGGCGATCACAGCAAGGTCGCTCCCCCGCTCCTGCGTGCGCGTGCACCGGCGCGCCTGCCGCGCGCGTGCGGACCTCGCGGGAAGAGTGGGGCCGTGGCCCTGGACTTCACCGCAATCGACTTCGAGACGGCCAACTCCTCCAGCGCGTCGGCCTGCGCCGTCGGGTTGACGAAGGTGCGGGCGGGACACGTCGTCGAAAGTTCCGGCTGGCTCATCAAGCCGCCGCCCGGGCACGACCGGTTCTTCGAACTGAACATCGGCATCCATGGCATCCGACCCGATGACGTCATCGACGCCGCGGACTGGGTGACGCAGCTGCCCGATCTCGCAGCGTTCGTCGGCGATGACGTGGTGGTGGCGCACAACGCCGGGTTCGACATGAGCGTGCTGCGCCGCGCATGCGAGGTCACGGATGCCGAGTGCCCACCCTTTCGCTACATCTGCAGCCTCCAGACGGCCCGCAAGACGTACGAGCTGCCCTCCTACCGCCTGCCGTTCGTGGCCGCGGCCGCCGGCTTTCTCGATTTCGCCCACCATGACGCGTCCGCGGATGCCCTCGCATGCGCCCACATCATGATCGACGCCGCCCAGCGTGCCGGCGCACAGGATGTCGTGGAGATGGCGATGCTGCTCGGCCTGCGCGTTCCCCAACTCGCCCCCGCACGTCGCGTCGTCGCGGTCGTTCCGGCGGCCTGACGGAGCGGCGCACAGCGATGTCGGACGTGTCCGGCACGCTGATCACATGGATGCCGTCATCGTCATTGTCATCGCGCTGGTGTGTCTTCTCGCGGGCCTTGCCGCGGGCTGGCTCGGCGGGAGCATGCGGGCCGCGGAGCGCGGCGCGCGCGAGGCTGCCGCGCTCAGCGCGCGCGTCGGCGGGGCGGAAGCCTCGGCCCGCTCGCTCGCGGAGCAGCTCGAACAACAGCGGATGCTCGCCCGCGAGCTGAGCGCGCAGGTGCGCTCGGACCAGAACGCGCAACAGGAGCGCGAGCGACGCGAACAGCTCGTCCTGCGCGCTCTGGCCCCGGTGCAGGAGTCGCTGCAGGCGATGCAGCAAAAGGTGACAGACCTCGAGCGCGACCGCCAGACGCAGTACGGCTCTCTCGCCGAGCAGTTGCGCCTCGCGCAGGCTTCCGACGAGGCGTTGCGCGCGACCACCGAATCACTGGCCGGCGCCCTGCGCTCCAACGCCACGCGCGGCGTCTGGGGTGAGACGCAGCTGCGTCGCGTCGTCGAGTCGGCCGGGCTCACTCGGTACGTCGACTTCGAACTGCAGTCGTCCGTGACTTCGCACTCCGGTGAGGGCCGCCCCGACATGGTCGTTCGCCTGCCCGGGGGTAAGTCGCTCGCCGTCGACGCGAAAGTCCCCCTCGACGCGTACCTGGAAGCGTCCGCGATTGCCGTCACCGCACAGGGCGAAGACGGCGCGCGGCGCAGCCAACTCCTCCAACGTCATGTGAAGGCAGTACGCGCGCATGTCGACGCACTCGCCAAGAAGGCCTACTGGAGCGGCTTGGACTCAAGCCCCGAGTTCGTCGTGTGCTTCCTCCCGAACGAGGCTCTGCTGGCGACGGCACTCGACGAAGACCCCACGCTCCTGGACTATGCCTTCGGCAAGCGCGTCGCGCTGGCATCCCCCGTCAACCTCTGGGCAGTACTGAAGACGGTCGCCTACACCTGGACGCAGCAGGATGTCTCCACCGAGGCGCGGCGGCTCTTCGACCTCGGCACCGAGCTGTATCAGCGCCTGGGAAGCATGGCCGGCCACGCCGAGGAACTGCGCCGAGCGATCGAGCGCACCGTCGACAGCTACAACCGCTTCGCGGGTTCTCTCGAGACGCGCGTGCTGGTGACGGCACGAAAGTTCCCCGGAATCGACGAGACGAAGCTCGAGGCGGTCGCCGCACCGGAGCTCATCGAGAAGACGCCGCGCCGACTCGTTTCCCCTGAACTCACCGAAGGGCTATCGGCAGACGTGGGAGAACTGCGAGACCGCCTGTGAACGCGGCAGCGACGCTCAGGCGGGGAACAGGTTCAGCAATCCGACCACAGCGACCGAGACGCCCACGAAAGCGCCGATCATCCACCATGCGCTGACCTGGTGCCCCTCCGGCATCCGCCGTCTCAGCAGAACATCGGGACGACGCGCGGGGTCTGCAGTGACGCTGACCTGCCCCGTTCTGGGACTGCTCGATGCTGCGGACATGTGACCCCCGGACTACGTGGACGACGTGTGTGTCGCCGGTGACACCGCTCCACATTCTGCCAGAGCCCACCTGATCCTGTCCTGCACGCGCCGCGCGTCGCGACCGAGTTGTGACTATCCGGCGATCAGAGCCATTTCGACGTGAGGTGCTCCGACGAGATGCGACGAAGGGTTCCGGAGGCTCCCCGCAGCACGACGCTCTCCGTGTAGACGAAGTCACCGTCGCGCCGGACCCCGGCCACGAGCTCGCCGTTGGTGACTCCCGTCGCAACGAAGATCGTGTTGCGCCCCTTCACCAGTTCGTCGGCCTCGTAAACGTAGTCGTCGAGCTTCAGTCCGGCGTCGATGCCGCGCTGCTTCTCGTCGTCGTCGCGCGCCCAGAGTCGTCCTTGAATGTGCCCGCCGAGCGCTTTGATGGCGCAGGCCGTCGCGACACCCTCCGGGCTTCCGCCGATACCGATGCACATATCGGTGCGGGCGTTGTGGCGCGCGGCGTTGATGCCGCCGGCGACATCGCCGTCGCTCATCAGCCGCGTCCCCGCACCGGCCGCACGGATCTCTTCGATGAGTCGCGCGTGTCGCGGCCGATTGAGAACCGACACGACGAGTTCATCAATGGGCTTGTCGAGGGCCTTTGCCAGGCGTCGGATGTTCTCGGCGACGGGAAGGCGGATGTCGACGACACCGACCCCCGCCGGCCCCGTCACGATCTTGTCCATGTAGAAGACGCTCGACGCGTCGAGCATGGAGCCCCGGTCCGACACGGCCAGCACGGAGAGCGCATTGTTGCGGCCCTCGGCCGTCAGGGTGGTGCCATCGATCGGGTCGACGGCCACATCGCACTGCGGGCCTCGACCGGTGCCGACATGTTCTCCATTGAAGAGCATGGGCGCGTTGTCCTTCTCCCCCTCCCCGATGACGATGACACCGTCGAAGTCGACCGTGTTGAGGAATGCGCGCATGGCGTCCACCGCCGCGCCGTCAGCCTTCTCCTTCTGGCCTCGTCCGATAAAGGGCACCGATCGGATGGCCGCCGCCTCCGTCGCGCGCACCAGCTCCATCGCGAGGTTGCGGTCGGGGTGCAAAGGGCTCATATCCGCGGTCAAACTCACCATGTCGCAAGCCTAGAGCGGCGCGCGCGAAGCCCGGGGAGATTTCGGTGACGGTCTCGTGAAGGAATCGGGCTTCTTTCGCTCCGCACAAACGGGCCCGCCCCTTTTGCCCGGTCGCAGCCACACAGACCTGCTCGCCGCTTCGATAGGCTGACACAGGAATCCCCGCAGAACTGAGGAGCAGAAATGCCAGTCGCCACCCCTGAGCAGTACGCCGAGATGCTGGACCGCGCGAAGGCCGGTGGATATGCGTTCCCCGCGATCAACGCCGCGAGCTCGCAGTCGATCAATGCCGTCCTGCAGGGCCTCACCGAAGCCGGATCCGATGGGATCATCCAGGTCACCACGGGTGGCGCCGACTACTTCGCCGGCCACACGGTCAAGGGCCGCGCCACAGGCGCGCTCGCCTTCGCGAAGTTCGCCACCGAGGTCGCCAAGAACTACCCGATCACGGTTGCGCTGCACACCGACCACTGCCCCAAACCGGCACTGCAGGACTTCGTGCTGCCGCTGATCGCGGCATCCGAGGAAGAGGTCCGCGCAGGTCGCAACCCGATCTTCCAGTCGCACATGTGGGACGGCTCGGCCGTCCCGCTCGATGAGAACATCGAGATCGCGAAGGAACTCCTGCCCCGCATGAAGAACATCAACGCGATCCTCGAGGTCGAGATCGGTGTCGTCGGCGGCGAAGAAGACGGCGTCAAGCACGAGGGCTCGAATGAGGCGCTCTACACGACCACCGCCGACGTCTCGAAGTTCGTCGAGGCGCTCGGCCTCGGCGAGAACGGCCGGTACATCGCCGCGCTTACCTTCGGCAACGTCCACGGCGTCTACAAGCCGGGCAACGTCAAGCTGCGCCCTGAGCTGCTCGGTGAGATCCAGGCCGGCATCGCCGAGAGGTTCGGCACGGGCGTCAAGCCGCTCGACCTCGTCTTCCATGGTGGCAGCGGCTCGACCCCCGAGGAGATCGCCACCGCGGTCGCCAACGGCGTCGTCAAGATGAACATCGACACCGACACGCAGTACGCCTTCACCCGTTCGGTCGCCGGCTTCATGTTCAGCAACTACGACGGCGTCCTGAAGGTCGACGGCGAGGTGGGCAACAAGAAGGCTTACGACCCGCGTGCCTGGGGCAAGGTGGCTGAGTCGGCGATGGCCGCTCGCGTCGTCGAAGCAACGCAGCAGCTGGGCTCGGCGGGACGCTCGATCAGCATCTGAGCGCACCAACGAACAGCGCCCCGGAGCCGTTCGGTTCCGGGGCGCTGTGCGTTGGTGCTGTCGTCTCAGGCGGGATCCACGTATGCGTCCAGCAGCCCGGGCGCACCCTCCGGCACGTGGATCACGGAAATGGAATCGCCCGCACGGACCGACCCGGTCCGGACGACTCGCAAGTACGGACCGAGGCGACGCTCGCTCGAGAAGCGGCGCACCCAGCCACGCTCCGCCGAACGATCGACGGTGCGCACCCAGCGCGCAAACGTCTGGCAGGGCGTCCGCGGCATGGTGACCTCCACGACCGCCGTCTCTCCGATTCGCCAGCGCTCACCGATCCGCGACCGGTTGACGTCGAGGCCGTCCACGCGCAGGTTCTCGCCGAACCATCCCGCGGGCAACGGCGCACCCAATTGTGCGGACCAGAAGTCGGCGTCGTGCTGTGCATACGCATAGAGCGCTTTGTCGAGGCCGCCGTGGTGCTTTCGATTCGCCTGGACGTCGGCGTAGGCGCCGTAGCGTCCGAGCCGCACGGGACCCTCGACCGCCGTCTTGTCGATCGCCGTCACGCCGAGCGATCCGGCATCCGGTCGGAGGGCCCGCACGACGCAGACGGCGAGAAGGACGCCGGTGTCACTCATCGCGCGAAGTGACTCACGATCGCAGGGTCGCCCAGGAGGGGGACCGTGAGGCACACCGTGGCGACGATGAACGTAACGATGGCGCCCACGAGAGGAATCCACCATGACAGCCGCCGTGCCCGGACGGACAGCCAGGACAGCACGGCGGTCAGCAGCCAGCCGCCGATGAACACGAGCGCGGCGACACGACCCCACAGATCGCCCTGCGCCGTGTTGGTGAAGGTCGCGTCGATACCGGCGACCCGCATCCAGGTCTGCGCAAAACCGGTGAAATCCCAGAGCTGCGGAACAGCGCTCAGCACCGTCACGAGGCCGTAGACGAGCAGAGCGAAGGTGATGACGCGATCCGCGGTGCGGGTCGGGCGCGCGGCCGCCGTCGTGGCGGGCACTGTCGGCGGTGGCATATGCGAGGGCGCCGTGTGCGGCAGCACGGGGTGAGGGTGCGGCGCCCCGGCGGAAGGGCTCTGGATGCGCGCGCGCTGCTCCTCCGGCGTGGCGTACTCGCCGTACTGCGGACGGGGGCGCGGTGCCTCGGCGCTCTGCTCGGGCATCCCAGGTGCGTGCGGGTCGCTCACGAGCGCGCCCGCCCGCCCAACGCGCGGTCGTCGCGTCGCCCGCTCGAGTCCTGACGCAATTCCTTGGGCAGCGAGAACATGAGGTCCTCCTCTGCGGTGCGCACCTGCTCGACATCCGCATACCCGGCGCCGGCGAGGTCGGCGAGCACTTCCTGGACGAGCACCTCGGGCACCGAAGCGCCGCTGGTCACACCCACTGTCTCGACGCCGTCCAGCCACGCCTGCTGGATCTCGTGGGCATAGTCGACCCGGTAGGCAGCCTTGGCCCCGTACTCCAGCGCCACTTCGACGAGGCGCACCGAGTTCGACGAGTTCGACGAGCCCACCACGATGACGAGGTCGGCATCCTTGGCGACCTTCTTGATCGCCACCTGTCGGTTCTGCGTGGCGTAGCAGATGTCGTCGGACGGCGGATCCTGCAGCTGCGGGAATCGCTCGCGCAACCGCCGCACGGTCTCCATCGTCTCGTCGACGGAGAGCGTCGTCTGCGACAGCCAGACCACCTTCGACGGATCTTTCACCACGACGCGGTCGGCCTCGAGCGGCGAGTTGACGACCGTCACGTGGTCGGGAGCTTCGCCTGCCGTACCCTCGACCTCTTCGTGCCCCTCGTGGCCGATGAGGAGGATCTCGAAGTCGTCGCGGGCGAATCGGACCGCTTCGCGGTGCACCTTCGTCACGAGCGGGCACGTCGCGTCGATGGCCTGCAGCCCTCGGTCGGATGCCGCGTCCACAACCGCCGGCGAGACGCCGTGGGCGCTGAAGACGACGTGCGATCCTTCGGGCACCTCGTCGACTTCTTCGACGAAGATCGCCCCCTTGGTCTCGAGCTCGGTGACGACGTGGATGTTGTGCACGATCTGCTTGCGCACATACACCGGCGCGCCATAGCGCTCCAGCGCCTTCTCGACAGCGATGACCGCACGGTCGACACCGGCGCAGTACCCGCGGGGCGACGCCAGCAGAACCTTCTTGTGTCCGCGGACCGGGTTATCCTGAAGCCGTCCGCGCGGGCCTGGGATATGGGGCGTCGGTAGACGGACGGCAGTGCTGCTCACCCCTCGATTCTAGGGAGAGCGGGCTGAGTGAGGGCCGCATGCGCGCGGCGGAAAGGTCACGATGGCTTCGTTCGCGTCTGCGCCCGGCGAAAATACGCCCCCGGATGCGGTCGCGCCCCGCGATTCGCGCCCGGATGCGCCGACATCGGTGTCGCGCCTGAACGAGACGATCCGCGGCTTCGTGTCGACCTGGGGCTCGGTGTGGGTCGAGGGCGAGATCACCGCGTGGAACCTGCGGGGCGGCCACGTGTTCGGGCGCCTCAAGGATGCCGGCGGCGACGCCATGATCTCCTTCCGCCTGTGGTCGTCGACGCTGCAGCGCCTGCCTGACGATCTCAAGGTGGGCGACCTCGTCGTCGCCTGCGTGAAGAGCGACTTCTTCGTCAAGACCGGCGACTTCACATTCACGGTCTCCGCGATGCGCCACACCGGCCTCGGCGATCAACTCGAACGTCTCGAGCGGCTGCGGGCGACGCTGCGTGCCGAGGGACTGTTCGATCCGGAACGCAAGAAGCGCATCCCCTTCCTCCCCCACGTCGTGGGCCTCATCACCGGAGAACGCAGCGACGCCGAGAAGGACGTGCTCCGAAACGCCGAACTGCGCTGGCCCGACGTGCGATTTCGCACCGTCCACGCCGCGGTTCAGGGTGATCGTTGCGTTCCCGAGACGATCGCGGCGTTGAATGCCCTCGACGCCGACTCCGAGGTCGACGTGATCGTCATCGCGCGCGGCGGAGGTGACCCTCAGACGCTGCTCGGTTTCAGCGATGAGAGACTCGTCCGCGCGGTGGCCGCGGCATCCACCCCCGTCGTCTCTGCCATCGGGCACGAGAACGACCACCCGCTCCTGGATGACGTCGCGGATCTCCGGGCTTCGACGCCGACCGATGCGGCCAAGAAGGTCGTTCCCGACGTATCGGAACAACGAGCGCTGGTGCAGCAGCTGCGGTCGCGCGCGCGCACTCGACTCACCCAGCGCATCTCGCACGACATCGCTCAGTTGGAGCAGCTGCGCTCACGCCCTGTTCTGCGCTCCCCCGAATCGCTGTTGACCCCCCGCTCCCACGAGCTGTGGACGTTGGTGTCGCGCGGTCGAGACATCGTCACCCGGGGATTCGATGCGGCGGAACGGACGACCGTGCAGCTGCGTGCCTCGCTCCGAGCGCTCTCACCGGGAGCGACCCTCGCACGCGGCTACGCCATCGCCCATCTGGACGGTGGGGTGATCGTCCGCGACGCCGCACAGGCCCCCGCCGGGACCGACGTCACGATCACCGTGGCCGACGGTTCATTCGCGGCGCGCTCCGGGGGGCGCGTCGCGGAGGATGCCGGCGGCCCGTCCTAGAATGGACGCCATGACCAGCGACACGGCCGCCGACGTCGCCGATCTCTCGTTCGAGCAGGCACGCGACGAGCTCGTGCGCGTCGTCGCCGAGCTCGAGCAGGGATCACCCACGCTCGAGCACTCTCTGGCCTTGTGGACACGCGGTGAAGCGCTGGCGGCCCGCTGTGAAGAGTGGTTGCGGGGAGCCAAGCGGTTGCTCGACGCGGCCCGTCCTGCGGACGCGGAGTCCTGATGGCCACCGGTCCTCGTATCGTCGCCGAGCTCGGTCGTCCGGAGACCGCGGAGGAGACCGCCGATCGCAAGGCGGCTGCGTCGCGCGCCTACCGCCAGAGCAAGACCTTCCGAAACCTGGTCGCGGCGCTTCTGGTGACGATGGCGGTCGTGGCCGTCGTCTACTTCGGGGTGCCCCGCGGCTCCCTCCCCGAACCGGAAGAAGCCGACGTCGCGGCGGCGGCGCAGAGCGCGTCCGCCTCCCTCGGACGGACGTTGCTCGTTCCTTCGGTCCCTTCGGATTGGCGCGCCAACTCCGCGCGCCTCGAGGGCTCGATGTGGCGCGTCATCTACGCGCCGCCGAGCGGCTATGTGCGCGTGGCTCAGGGAATCGACGCCGACGCAACGTGGCCCGCCAAGGTGCTCGGCGGATTCGCCCCCACCGGCAGCGTCACGATCGACAGCATCGTCTGGGACGAGTACACGATCCCCGCGGCGGCACGCACCGACACCGTCTCCTACGCGATCTCGACGAAAGCCGGCCCCGACACCGTGCTCATCTATGGAGCGACCGACGCGGCGACGGCGGCCGTCGCCGCCACCGGAGTGACCTCTCAGATCCTGACTCTGCGCGAGGAGAAACAATGAGCGTGACCCCACGACCGACTCCGACCACCGTCTGGGCCGAGATGCGGGAGGGCAACGAACGCTTCGTCACCGGTCAGCCCCGGCATCCCCGTCAGGATGTCGAGCACCGGAACGAACTGGCGAACGCGCAAACGCCACGCGCGGCACTGTTCGGCTGCGCAGACTCGCGTCTGGCCGCCGAGATCATCTTCGATCAAGGCCTCGGAGATCTTTTCGTCGTGCGCAACGCCGGTCAGATCGCCTCAGACTCGGCGATCGCGAGCCTCGAGTACGCGGTCGCCGCCCTCGATGTCTCGCTGATCATCGTCCTCGCGCACGACGCCTGTGGCGCGGTCCGCGCCGCCATCGACTCGACCGCGCTCGGTTCTCCCGAACTTCCGCCCCACATCTGGCGACTCATCTCCCGCATCGTGCCCGCCGCCCGCGCGGTCCTGCGTGACGCCGGCGGCGACGTCGATCCGCGAACGCTCGACGCCGAGGAGGTCGGCCGCGAGCACCTCAAGAACACGGTCGACGACATCCTCGCCTCCTCCCGACTCATCTCCGATGCGGTGGCCGATGGCCGCCTGGGCATTGTCGGAGCGAACTATCGACTGATCGAAGGCACGGCCGTCCCCCACGTCGCGGTCGGGCTCGACCAGCCCTGAGCACCACCGCCCGCGCACCGGCGTCCGGCCGGCCGACGGGGCGGAGCACAACAGAACACGCACAGGAAACGAGGATGTGACCGCAATGACCGACACCACCGAGTACCGCATCGAGCACGACACCATGGGCGAGGTGCGCGTTCCGAAAGACGCACTGTACGCCGCGCAGACACAGCGCGCCGTGGAGAACTTCCCCATCTCCGGGACCGGGCTCGAGTCGACGCAGATCGCGGCGCTCGCGCGCATCAAGAAGGCCGCTGCACTCGCCAACAAGGAGCTCGGCACCCTCGACGGCGCCATTGCCGACGCGATCGCCGCCGCCGCCGACGACGTGATCTCCGGCCGCTACGACGCACACTTCCCCGTCGACACCTACCAGACCGGGTCGGGCACGTCGTCGAACATGAACATGAACGAGGTGCTCGCCTCTCTCGCGACGCGGAAGCTCGGCGCCACGGTGCACCCGAACGACCACGTCAATGCGTCGCAGTCCTCCAACGACGTGTTCCCGACGTCGGTGCACATCGCCGTCACGCAGGCGCTCATCGATGACCTGATCCCGGCGTTGGACCACCTCGCTGTGGCGCTCGAGGCCAAGGCGGTGCTCTGGAAGGATGCCGTCAAGTCCGGCCGCACGCACCTCATGGATGCCACACCGGTGACTCTCGGGCAGGAGTTCGGCGGCTACGCGCGCCAGATCCGCCTGGGCATCGAGCGGGTACGGGCCGTCCTGCCCCGCGTGGGTGAGGTGCCGCTGGGCGGCACAGCCGTCGGTACAGGCATCAACACTCCGCAGGGCTTCCCCCAGAAGGTGATCGCGCTGTTAGCCGCAGAGACCGAGCTGCCCATCACCGAGGCGAAGGACCACTTCGAGGCCCAGGCCAACCGCGACGGCCTCGTCGAAGCCTCGGGTGCGTTGCGCACCATCGCGGTGTCGCTCACCAAGATCAACAACGACCTGCGATGGATGGGCTCCGGACCCAACACCGGTCTCGGCGAGCTGCACATCCCCGATCTTCAGCCGGGCTCGTCGATCATGCCCGGCAAGGTGAACCCCGTGGTTCCCGAAGCGACCCTGATGGTGTGCGCCCGTGTGATCGGAAACGATGCCACCGTGGCGTGGGCGGGCGCGTCGGGCTCGTTCGAGCTCAACGTCGCGATCCCCGTCATGGGCACCGCGCTGCTGGAGTCGATCCGCCTGCTCTCCAACGCCATGCGAGTCCTCGCCGACAAGACGGTGGATGGGCTGCAGGCCAACCTCGAGCGAGCCGCCGCCTTCGCCGGCATGTCCCCGTCGATCGTGACACCCCTCAACAAGCTGATCGGGTACGAAGCGGCAGCCAAGATCGCCAAGCACGCCGTCGCCCAGGGCATCACCGTCCGCGAGGCCGTCATCGAACTGGGATACGTCGAACGCGGCGAGCTGACCGAGCAGCAGCTCGATGAGAAGCTCGACCTGCTTTCCATGACACACCCGGGCTGATCGCACGACGACGCATCCGGGTCGATAATCATCACGTGAACCGCGCCGCTCGCCTCGTCCCGACGAGTCGTCGTGCGCGCACGCTGGCGGTGATCCTCGCCGTCGTGGCGGCCGGTTTCGCTTTCACCGGGCTCGCTCTGCTCGTGCTGCATGCGGTGACCGGAGCGGAGACCACCTGGAGCGCCGTCGGTGTCTTCGCCGCTGCCGGCGCGTTGACGCTGGCGGTAACGACCGTCGTCGGATGGTTTCTGATCGATGACCCGGCATCGCCCGGGCCACCCGAGGGCCTGGACACTCCGGACGCCCTGTTCGACGCCCAGCGCCGGCTGCTCGATGACGTGCGCCACGAACTGAAGACGCCGATCACGATCGTGCGGGGTCACCTCGAACTCATGGACCCCGAGGATCCCGTCGACGTGGGAGCGACGCGCGCCTTGGGAATCGCCGAGCTTGATCGGATGACCCGACTCATCGGCGACATCGACCTGCTCGCCGCTGCGGAGAGCGACAACTTCACCATGGGCGACGTCGACCTCGCCGCTCTCACCCAGCGGGTCTCCGAGCTGGTCACGGTCATCGGCGGCCACGGCTGGAGCCTGGAGCAAGAGGCTTCCGGCATCATCCACGGCGATCACGACCGGCTGCTCCAGGCGTGGCTGCAGCTGGCGGACAACGCCGCGAAGTACACCCCGTCCGACTCGCCCATCGAGATCGGTAGCGCCGTGCATCCCTCGGGTGCTCAGCTCTGGGTCCGTGACCACGGAGCCGGCATCGCCCCCGCCGTGCGCCATCGCATCTTTCGACGCTTCGACCGCGGCACCGGAAAGCGCTCGGTCGGCGGTTCGGGGCTGGGCTTGGCGATCGTCGATGCGATCGCCAAGGCGCACGGCGGTCATTGCGTCGTCGCCGACACCCCGGGCGGCGGCGCGACGTTCACCATTGAAATCCCCATCGGCACACAGGCGACCCTCCCGACGCCTGTGCGTGCGGGGGACGTCGTCCAACAACGGGAGGCTTCCGGATGACTCGCATCCTCATCATCGATGATGAACCGCACATCGTGGCGATGGTCACACGCGCGCTGACGGCCGAGGGCTACGAGTGCGTTGCGTCTGACGACGGGCCCGCCGGGCTCGACCGCGCGCGTCAGGGCGACATCGACCTCGTGATCCTCGACGTCGGCCTTCCCACGATGGACGGATTCGAGGTGCTCCGGCATCTGCGCTCCGACGGAGCCTCGGTCCCGGTCATCATGCTCACGGCACGCAGTTCGGCGCGCGACGCCGTCGACGGACTGGATGCCGGTGCCAGCGACTACGTCCCGAAGCCGTTCTCGTTGGCCGAGCTGATGGCACGCGTGCGCTCACGACTGCGTGAGCGCACCGGCACGATCACCATGGTGCTGACGCAGGGGGATGTCACGTTGGATCTCCTCGCGCGGCGCACCACCGTCGCCGGACGCGATGTCGACCTGTCGGCGCGCGAGTTCGCCCTCGCCGAGCAGTTCTTGCGCCATCCCGGTGCGGTGCTGACCCGCGAAACACTCCTCAGCCGCATCTGGGGCCTCGATTTCGACCCGGGCTCGAATGTCGTCGACGTGTACGTGCGCTACTTGCGCGCCAAGCTCGGCGCCGACCACATCACGACCGTGCGTGGCGAGGGCTACCGCTGGGAGTAGCCCTCGCCACGCACCGTGACGATCAGCTGAGTTCGCCCTGCTCCAGCAGGTCGGTGACAAGCGCGGCGATCGCGGAGCGCTCGGAACGCACGAGCGTCACGTGCCCGAACAGGCCGTGTCCCTTGAGCGTCTCGATGACCGAAGCGATGCCGTCGTGGCGGCCGACGCGCAGGTTGTCGCGCTGGCCGACATCGTGGGTGAGCACGACCCGGGAGTTCTGCCCGATCCGGCTCAGGACGGTGAGCAGCACGTTGCGCTCGAGCGACTGGGCTTCGTCGACGATCACGAACGCGTCGTGCAGCGAACGTCCGCGGATGTGGGTCAGGGGCATGACTTCCAGCATCCCGCGGTCGACGACCTCTTCCAGCACGTTCCCGGTGACCACGGAGCCGAGGGTGTCGAACACCGCCTGACCCCAGGGGTTCATCTTCTCGGCCTGGTCTCCCGGCAGGTAGCCCAGTTCCTGCCCGCCCACCGCGAAGAGCGGACGGAACACGATGATCTTCTTCTGCTGCTGCCGCTCCAGCACGGCTTCGAGTCCGGCGCAGAGGGCCAAAGCCGACTTTCCGGTGCCGGCTCGACCACCCAGCGACACGATGCCGACGTCGGGGTCGAGCAGCAGGTCGATCGCGATGCGCTGCTCGGCGCTGCGTCCGTGCAGCCCGAACACGTCGCGGTCTCCCCGCACGAGGCGGTAGCTGCCGTCGCCAGTCACCCGACCGAGAGCCGAGCCACGCTCGGAGTGAATGACCAGGCCGGTGTTCAGGGGAAAGCCGCGCACCTCGTCGCTGGTGGCGACTTCTGTCTCGTAGAGGTCGCTGATGTCATCACCCGATACGGAGATGTCGGCAATGCCGGTCCAGCCGCTGTCGACCGCCTGCTCGGCCAAGTATTCTTCGGCCGGGATGCCGAGTGAGGCCGCCTTCACACGCATCGGGAGGTCTTTGGAGACCACCGTCACCTCCTGGCCCTCCTGGGCGAGGTGCATCGCCACCGCGAGGATGCGGGTGTCGTTGTCGCCCAGGCGCATACCTGCGGGAAGGATCGAGGAGTCGGTGTTGGTCAGCTCGACGCGCAACGTGCCGCCCTCGCCGACGGGCACCGGAAAGTCGAGGCGGCCGTGCTCGACGCGCAGTTCGTCGAGGTGGCGCAGCGCCTGTCGGGCGAAGTAGCCGATCTCCGGATCGTGGCGCTTGCCCTCCAACTCGGTGACGACGACGACGGGTACGACGACGGAATGCTCCGCGAACCGGAAGAATGCCCGCGGATCGCTCAACAGGACAGAAGTATCGAGGACGTAGGTGCGCAGATCGGTGTCTGCGGCGTCATCGGTCTCGTCGTCGATGTGTCGCTGCTGCAGTGAAGCCCGTGTGATCACAACTCACTCCCGCCCCGGGTGCAACACCCGGCAGTTTCGAGTCGACCGTGGCCACGAGTCGTGAAAAGGCCGACTCGACCGGGCGCCGTGCCCGATGTGATGAACGTACGGCGACGAGGCGCCTCGCGTCATCCACGACACGCCGCTCGCAGGTGACCAACGTGTTAACTCGGTGCGTCACGCCTCGATCGCGTCGGGAAGCGTGAGGCCCCCTGGTGCGACGTCGATCACCACGCGTGTGGTGCCCACCTCGGCCAGCGCGTCGCCGAGCAGGCGCAGGGTGTCGGCGCCAGTGCCCGCGTGGGCGGCGACACGGATCGTCGCACCCCGAGCAGTGATAGTGACCCCGTGGTTGGCTAGGGCGGCCGAGAGTGGCGCGGCATCGTGGGGGGCGGGCTGCAGTGTCACGATGCCGGCATGCCGGTCGCGCGGAGTCAGGATCGGGACCCCGTAGCGATCGGCGAGGTCCATCACGGCCTGCGCGCGCGAGCGCACCTCGCCCGCGATCTCGGGGATGCCGGCATCCGTCATCTCGCGCAGCGCGACTGCCAGACGGCCCGCGGCCAGCGGATCCGTCGGCGCCACCTGATAGGCCGCGGCGCTCGACAGCGGCGCCGGAACGCCGAGGCTGGATGCATCGCCCTGCATCCCGGAGATTCCCGAGAGGACCGGCTGTATGCGCTCGCGGGCACGATCGGAGAAGCGGGCGAAACCGGTGCCGCGCCCCGCACGGAGCCACTTGTACCCGTTGCCGCACACGACGTCGGCGGCAGACCAATCCACGTCGGTCACGCCGAACGCCTGGATGGCGTCGACGATCAGAAGTCGGTCGCCGATCAGCTCGCGGATCGCGGCGAGATCGGCGAGAGCCCCGGTGCGGAAATCGACGAGACTCACCCCGACAGCCGTCACGTCGTCATCGAGGGCGTCGGCGACCGCATCCGCCGTGACGATGCCGTCAGGCGGGTCGATCTCGCGCACAGTGAGGCGCCCGCGCGAGTCGTGGGCACGGCGCGCGGTGACACGCAGCGCCGGGAAGTCCTGCGCGGAGACGATCACGGTTCCGGCCAACCCGTGCATCGCGTGCATCAGTCCCTGGGTCGTCGAGGGCTGCATCACCACGTCGTCGACCGAACACGCCAGGATGCCGGCGATCAACTCGCGCGCCTCGCCCACCCGCGAGGCCACCAGGTCGATTCCCGAGCGGCGACCACTGCCGAGCAGTTCGGCGTCGGCGAGCATCTCCGCCCGCACGGCCGGGGAGAGCGGCCCGAATGCGGCCCAATCGAGGTAGCCCTCCACGCCGTCGAAGGACTCGAGATAGGGCGCCAGATCGTTCACGTCTGCCATTGTCCCATGCGCCCACGGGCGCAGCCGGGGCCGTCGCGCGCCGCCGACAGTCCTCAGCCGCCGTAGCGCCGATCTCGCGTCGCGTAGTCGCGGATCGCCCTCAGGAAATCGACCTCGCGCAGATCCGGCCCGAGGGCCTCGACGAAGTAGAACTCGGAATGTGCGGACTGCCAGAGCAAGAAGTCGCTGAGCCGCTGCTCGCCCGAGGTGCGGATGACGAGGTCGGGGTCGACCTGACCGCCGGTGTAGAGATGCTCGCCGATCTGCTCTGGTGTGAGGCTCGCGGCAAGCTCTTCGAGCGAGCCTCCGCTCTCGTCGTGCTTGGCGATGATGCTGCGCACCGCGTCGACGATCTCGCCGCGCCCGCCGTAGCCGACGGCCAGGTTGACGTGGAGCCCGGTATTTCCGGCGGTGCGTTCCTCTGCCGTGCGAAGCACGCGGGCGAGGTCGGCCGGGAGTATCTCCGCCCGCCCCACGTGCTGCACGCGCCAGCCCGGCTCGCGGGAGAGCTCGTCGGCCAGTTCGGCGATGATCTCGAGGAGATCGGCGAGTTCCTGTGAGTCACGCTTGGTGAGATTGTCGGTCGAGAGCAGATACAGCGACACGACACGGATGCCGAGGTCATCGCACCACCGCAAGAACTCATGCATCTTCGCCGCCCCGGCGCGATGCCCGTGCGCCACAGTCGCGAAGCCCGCCTGGCGTGCCCACCGGCGGTTGCCGTCGATCATCATCGCGACATGGTGTGGCACGGTCTCAGGCGTCAACTCGCGACGCAGCCGCGAACTGTAGAGGCGATAGAGGAAGCCGCGCCCCTCGCTCGAACCGGTGGGTGTCACGCCCCCTACGCTACCGCGCGGGCTGGCCCGATCTCGCGCGAACGCTATGTGCGTGGCGCGGAATGCACAGGCGCGTAGGCTCTGTGACGTGACCCGACACCCAGGTTCCGAGGGCACCGAGATGCCCCAGCTCCCCCTCATCGAAGCGGCATCTGCCAGCTCTCAGGACGAGTTGAAGCCGACGTGGCGCGGATGGATCCACGCGGGGACGTTCCCCGTCGCGCTCGTCGCCGGAACCGTGCTCATCGTCGCAGCTCATGGCGCGCCGGCGAAGTGGGCGGCAGCCGTGTTCATGGCGACCTCGTTGCTGCTGTTCGGCAACTCCGCGCTGTATCACCGGTTCACCTGGACGCCGACGACCAAGGCGGTGCTCAAGCGCATCGACCACGCGAACATCCTGCTGCTGATCGCGGGCACCTACACACCGATCGCGGTGCTGGCGCTGGAACCGGGCAAGGGGACTCTGCTGCTCGTGCTGGTGTGGTCGGGAGCACTGCTGGGCATCCTGTTCCGCGTGTTCTGGATCAACGCGCCGCGATGGCTCTACGTCGCGCTCTATCTCCTGCTCGGCTGGGCCGCGGTCATGTACCTTGTCGACCTGCTGCAGGTGAACGTCGCGATGATGATCCTGGTCATCGTCGGCGGCCTGCTGTACACGGGCGGGGCTATCGTCTACGCGCTGAAGAAGCCCAACCCGTGGCCGGGGCACTTCGGCTTCCACGAGATCTTCCACGTGTGCACGGTGCTCGCGTTCCTGTGCCACTGGACGGCGTGCCTGCTTATCGCACTGCACCCACTGGTGCCGTCGCTGGGCGCGTCCGGCTGAGCCACTCCGTCACGGCGATGGGGCGCTGCTAGCGCGTCGCGCGGTCGATGTCCTGATCGTCGGTGTCGCTCGCCTCGACGGCGGCGGACGCCTGCTCCTCGGCCACCGCAGCGGCGTCGGCCTGCTGCTGCGCGTCGAGTTCTTCGGCGATCTCGGATCGATACCCCGCGCGACGGATGCGGCGGAGCATGTCGATGAGGAGGAAGATCACCGCCACGGCCAGCACGGCGATGCCGACGAAGCCCGCGAACCCGGGGGTGACGGCATCCGGGTTGACCGTCATCGTCGGGGTGGGTGTCGCCTCGGCGGCGACGCTCGCGAGTGCGACCGTCAGTGCGTGCATCGTTCCTCTGTTCCGCGCGGAGCGCCTAGCCTGGAAGTACCAGCCTAGAACCTCGGGAAGTGTCATGACCGCGATGCGCACGCAGCAGGAACTCGACGATCGCTACGGACGTCGCCGCGGCCTCCGTGGACGCCGTGCTGCGGTGATCGGCATCGGTCTCGTGGCCGTCGCCGCCGTCGGCTACCTGGGCTGGTCGACCTATGCGCAGGCCGCGCAGTCCGTCGACATCGACGTGCTCGGCTTCCACCTCACCGACGCGCGCAGCGTCACCGTCGACTTCCAGCTGACGCTGGCGCCGAGCTCGGCGGTCGACTGTGTCATCGAGGCACAGGACACCGATCACGGCATCGTGGGCTGGAAGGTCGTGTCGTACCCGGCCGACCCCGCCCACAGCCGAACCTTCTCCGAGGTCGTGCCAACGACCGCCGAGGCGACGACCGGTTTGGTCCCGTCATGCTGGATCCCGTAGGCTGATTCGACATACGCGCCCCGGCAGCAGCCGGGGCGTTTGGCTTAGCCCGGCGCGGGCAGGGTGTCGCATCGACGCCATCGCGACCGGACTCTCCGATTCCGATCGACAAGGAGACGACGTGCCCGAGAACACGGAGACCTTCCTCACCCAGGACGCCTACGACCGGCTCGCGGCCGAGCTCGAGCACCTGTCGACCACGGGTCGCGAAGAGATCGCGAAGCGCATCGAAGCCGCACGCGAAGAGGGCGACCTCAAGGAGAACGGCGGCTATCACGCCGCGAAGGATGAGCAGGGCAAGCAGGAAGCGCGCATCCGCACCCTGCAATCGCTGCTGAAGGATGCTGTCGTCGGTGAAGCACCGGAGTCGGACGGCACCGTCAAGGGCGGAACCGTCGTCACGGCGATCGTCGCCGGAGGCGAAGAGGTATTCCTGCTCGGCAGCCGCGAGATCGCCGCCGGGTCCGAACTCGACGTCTACAGCGAGGCCTCGCCACTGGGCGCGGCCATCCTGGGCCTCGCCGAAGGCGAGAAGACCTCGTACACCGCTCCGAACGGCCGCGAGATCGCCGTCGAGATCGTCAAGGTCGAGACCTACAACGGTCAGTGACCGGATGCGGCGAGCCGCAGCATCCTGACCACTCCCCCTCGTCGCTCTTCGTCCGCCGAGTTCAGTCGCGTGCGAGGCGCGGGTGGAAGCCGGCCTCCTCGAGCACGGTGATGACGTGTGCGCGGTGTTCCGCGCCGCGCGTCTCGACGCTGAGCTGCAGGACCACCTCGCTGATCTGCAAGCCCTGACCGTGGCGGGTGTGCAGCACCTCGATGACGTTGGCTCCCGCGATCGCGAGCAGCTCCGACACCCGCGCCAACTGTCCGGGCCGATCGGGCAGCGGGATCTCGAGGGTCATGTAGCGCCCAGATGCCGCGAGCCCGTGCGCGACGACGCGCTGCAGCAGCAGCGGATCGATGTTGCCCCCGGAGAGGATGACCGCGGTCGCGCCCGTCGGCGCCACCTTGCCGGAGAGGATCGCCGCCACTCCAACCGCCCCCGCCGGTTCCACCACCTGCTTGGCCCGCTCCAAGAGCACGAGCAGCGCCCGCGCGATGTCGTCGTCGCTGACGGTGACGACCTCGTCGACGAGCTCGCTGATGACCTCGAACGGCGCGTCGCCCGGACGCGCCACGGCGATGCCGTCGGCGATCGTCGGGGTGGTCGCGACCGTGAGAGGCTCGCCGGCCGCGAGAGAAGCAGGATAGGCCGCGGAGTTCTCAGCCTGCACACCGACGATGCGCACCGTGCGGCCGTGAAGGGCCGCCCGCGCCTTCACCGCGGCGGCGACCCCGGCGATGAGACCGCCTCCCCCGATGCCGACGATGACGGTGTCGAGGTCCGGCACGGCATCCCACACCTCGAGCCCGAGCGTTCCCTGTCCGACGATGACGTCGCGATGGTCGAACGGGTGGATGAGCACCGCGCCGGTGCGCTCAGCGTACTCGGCGGCCAGGCGGAGCGGCGTCTCGACGGTGGCTCCCTCCAAGATCACCTCGGCACCGTAGCCCCTCGTTGCCAGCAGCTTGGGCACGGGCACACCGAGAGGCATGAAGATCGTCGCGTGGATGCCGAGCTTCTGCGCTGCGAGGGCGACACCCTGAGCGTGGTTTCCCGCCGACGCGGCCACCACACCACGAGCCCGCTCTTCGGCGCTCAGTCGGGACAGCCGATAGGTGGCACCCCGGATCTTGAACGAGCCCGTGCGCTGCAGATTCTCGAGCTTGAGGTAGACGGGGGCACCGAGCACATCGCTCAGGTGCTCGGAGACGTCGAAGGGAGTCTTGAGGATGACATCGCGAAGGACGGCGGCGGCTCCCTCGAATTCTGCCAGGGTAGGGAGGGTCACGCGGTCTTCTTCCTGCTGCGGGGAACGGTGCTCCAGATGAGGTCGCTCTCCTCCGGTGGAGAGCCGTCGTCGCGGCGCCGGCCGAGGTACACCGCCACAACGTTGACGAACGCGGCGAGCGGTACGGCGAACAGAGCACCGGGGATGCCGGCGATCATCGCTCCCCCGGCGACGACGAGGACGACCGCGAGCGGGTGAACCTTCACTGCGGAGCCCATCAGCAGCGGCTGGAGGATATGGCCTTCGATCTGCTGCACGGCGAGAACGACCACCAGCATCCACAAGGCGATCCACGGCCCGTTGTAGACGAGCGCGAGGAAGACGGCGAGGGCGCCGGTGACAACCGCACCGACGAAGGGGACGAACGCGCCGAGGAAGACGAGCACGCCGATCGGAATGGCCAGCGGAACACCCAGGAAGAAGGCGCCAAGGGCGATGCCGGTGGCGTCGATCGTCGCGACGAGCAGCTGTGTGCGCGCATAGGTGACGACCGTTCGCCAGCCGGCGCGACCCGCCCCGTCGACCTCGCTGCGGGCGCGACGCGGGAACAGTCGCACGACCCAACGCCAGATACCCGCGCCGTCGGCGAGCGTGCACAGCAGAATGAACAGGGCCAGCACCGCGCCCGTGATGACATGGCCGACGGTGGAGCCCACCACCAGGGCGCCTGACCACAGCACTTCCACCTGCTGTTGCAGGTAGCTCCATGCCCGCGCCAGCAGATCGTCGATCTGCTCGGCGGTGAGGTGAAGCGGTCCGTCGATGAGATACTGGCGCAACTGATCGATCGCCTGCGTCGTGCGCGCCTGAACGCTCGACCACTCCCGAGTGATCTGCCAGATCGCCAGCCAGAGCAGACCGCCCACGACGGCGATCGTGCCGATCACCGATACGACGATCGCGAGCCAGCGGGGCACTCCACGGTTCAGCATCCAGCTCAGCGCGGGCCAGAGCAGAGCCGTGATCAATATCGCCACGAGCAGGGGAACGACGAGCAGCTTGAGTTGGATGACGAGCCAGATCAGGATGCCGGCAGCGACGGCGATGACCACGAAGCGCCAGGCGTAGGCCGTTGCCACGCGCAGGCCACGGGGCAAGCCGCGGTCGATATCCGAGGCCACGGTGCGCTCGCGCAGAGAGTCGAGGAACGAGCCGCGCCGCTCGGCGCCGGAAGTGTCGTCGGAGCCGCTCATCCCGCCAGTCTAGAACTCAGAACCGGCCACCCATCTCTTGAAGACGCGCAATGCGGTCAGGGATGGGCGGGTGAGTCGCGAACAGGCGCTGGACGGCGCCGGGGCGCAGCGGGTCGCTGATCCACAGGTGCGCCATCGATGTGTTCGCTTTGGCCAGAGGACGTCCGTACTCTCCGAGTTTCGCGAGCGCAGACGACAGGCCGTCGGGGTCGCGGGTCGTGAGGGCGCTGGTGGCATCGGCGAGGTACTCGCGCTGACGAGAGATGGCGGCCTGGACGACTCCGGCGAGAAGCGGAGCGACGAGAGCAGCCACCACGCCGAAGAGCAGGAAGAAGAGCTGGGACTGGTTGTTGCCGCCGCGGCGCCCTCCCCCGAAGAACGCGACCCGCAGCAGGATGTCGGCGATCAGACCGACCGCGACGACGAGCCCGAAGACGACGAGCGAGACGCGGATGTCGTAGTTGCGGATGTGGCCCAGCTCGTGGCCGAGAACGCCTTCGAGCTCGCGATCGGTCATCAGTTCGAACAGGCCCGTCGTCACAGTGATGGCGGCGCGCTCGGGTGTGCGGCCGGTGGCGAAGGCATTGGGCGCGGCATCCTCCACCACGTGGAGCGTCGGCATGGGTGTTCCGGTGCTGATGCAGAGGTTCTCGACGATTCGGAAGTAGCGCGGTGCTTCCTCCCGGGTGACTTCCTGTGCACCCGACAGCGCCAACGCCTCCCGGTCGGCGAGGAAGTACTGCAAGGTCGCGTATCCGGCGGCGCCGACCAGCACGAAAGCGGTGATCCACCAGTTGTTTCCGGCGAGCCAGCCCGCCGCAAGGCCGATCAACCCGAGGACGACGACGAACCCGGCCAGGATCAGCCAGGTGTTGCGCTTGTTGCGTGCGATCGCGGAATACATGCCGCGCTTGCGCTCAGAACTGGATGCGCGGAGGCTCGGCGATCGCCGCACCGTCGACGACTTCGAAGAACTCACGTTCGTGGAAGCCGAGGTTGCGCGCGAACATGTTGTTCGGGAAGACCTTGATCTTGGTGTTCAGTTCGCGGACGCCGCCGTTGTAGAACCGCCGCGACGCCTGGATCTTGTCCTCGGTGTCGACGATCGACTGCTGCAGCTGGAGGAAGTTCTGGCTCGCCTGCAACTGCGGATAGGCCTCTGCGACGGCGAACAGCGACTTCAGCGCCTGCTGCATGTGCCCCTCGGCCACGCCCGCTTCCGCCGGCGAGCCCGCCGTGAGCGTCTCAGCTCGGGCGCGCGTGACGTTCTCGAACACTGCCTTCTCGTGCGCCGCGTAGCCCTTGACGGTTTCGATGAGGTTCGGCAACAGATCGGCACGACGCTTGAGTTGTACGGTGATGTCGCTCCACGCCTCATCGACGCGCACGCCGAGCGCGACGAGCGAGTTGTACGTCGCCCACAGATAGACACCGGCGACCACCACCAGAGCGACGACGATCAGAACCGGGATCAGCCATTCCATACAACTCCCATCGACTGAGGATCATCCTATCGGCGGGGCCGCTCCGTTCACCGAGCCGAGAGCGCACTCTCAGCCGTTCCCCATCCATCGTCCTCGCCCGTGCGGCCTACGCACCCAGGATGCGATCGAGATAGCTGTTGCGGAACATGCGAGTGGGATCGAGACGATCGCGAAGCGCGACGAAGTCGTCGAAGCGAGGGTAGCGATGCCGCAATACCGAGGCATCCAGGGTGTGCAGCTTTCCCCAATGCGGGCGGCCTTCGTGCGCGAGCATGATCTCCTCGACCGCCCCGAAGTAGTCGCGGTGATCCGCACGCCAATAGCGATGCACCGCGATGTACCCGCTGTCGCGGCCGTGGGCCGTCGAGAGCCACCGGTCGTCGCCGGCCGCCACCCGCACCTCGATCGGGAACTCGATTCGCCACTGACGCTCATCGACGAGGTCTTGGACGGCGCGGAACGCCTCGGTCAGGCGCCCCAGCGGCACGGCGTACTCCATCTCCCGAAACCGCACGCCGCGACTCGTGGCGAACACACGGTGCGAAGCGTCGGAGAACTCGCGGTCGCCCCACACTCGCGCCGACAGCCGGTTGATCCCGGGCACGAGCGCAGGCGCCGCACGGCCAGCACTGCAGACGATCTGGTGCACGCCGTTGCCGATGATGAGGTCGTCGACCAGTCTCGCTGCCGATGAGAGCGGCGAGGTCGGCGCGTCGGCGGCCCGCCGCGTGTTGGTCTTCGTCAGCGCCACGTCGGTGTGCGGGAACCAGTAGAACTCGAAGTGGTCGGCATCCTCCGCACGAGCGACGAGGCTGTCGACCACGCCGTCCAGCGCTTCCGGCCGTTCCTGGGCGTGCAGCGTGAACGCCGGGACGCACTGGAGTGTGACGTCGACGAGGATGCCGAGCGCGCCGAGGCCGAGTGCCACCGCTGGCAACAAGTCGGGCTCGTTGTCGTCATCGACCGTCAGCACCTGCGCGTCCGCAGTGATGAGCGTTGCGGCGACCACCTGCGTGGCCAGTCCGCCGAATCGCAGCCCCGTGCCGTGGGTTCCGGTGGACAGCGCGCCGGCGATCGACTGGCGATCGATGTCACCGAGATTGGCCATCGCCAGGCCGTACGGAGCCAGGAGCGCGGGCACGCGGTACAGCCGCGTTCCGGCGAGAAGCCGAGCACGACCGCGCTCTCGATCGACCGAGACCAGGCCGGACAGCTCGCTGAGCTCGAGCAGGGTGCCGGGCGCGGCGGCGATCCCCGTGAAGCTGTGACCGGAGCCCACCGCCTTGACCGCGCGGCCACGTGACGCGGCCGCGCGCACCGAGCGCCGCACCGCCTCGACGGTCGTCGGATACTCGACGACCTGTGGTCGGATCTTCTCGGTACGCGCCCAGTTCTGCCATACGCCGCCGGGGCGCGTCACAGGAAGTTCTTCCCTTCGCCGCGATACGTCGGCGCCTCACCGACCAGCCGATCACCGATCGTCAGGTGATACCTGTCGACCCGTTCGGCCAGTTCACCGCTCTTCGCGTGGCGGAACCAGACACGGTCTCCCACCGAAAGCCGACGCGCAGCGTCACCCTGCAACGGCGTCTGCACCTCTCCCGCACCTTCTCGTCCCAGCGTCTTCAATCCCGGTGGCCACACCGGCAGCGGCTGACGCGAGGCGACCGGGGGGCCGGAGGCGATCCAGCCGCCACCGAGCACGACGGCGATATCGTCGGTCGGCCGGCGCACGACCTCCAGAGCGAATGCCGCCGCCGGAGCGGGATCGAACGCGCGGTAGCCGTCGAAGAGGTGACCCGCGAGCAGACCGCTGCCGGCGGTCGTCTCCGTGACGGCCGGGTCGGCGGAGGTGTATTCGAGCGAACCGGTGCCTCCCCCGTTGACGAACTCGAGCTCGGTGAGCCCGCGCAGCACCGCGACGATGGCTCCGCGGCGGTCGACGAGTTCCTCGCGGGACCGCCCCTGCATCCACCGGATGACGGCATCACCCGAGCCCGTGTCGTCGGGCTGCCCGGCGATCTGCGCCTCGTACATCATCAGACCGACCAGGCGAAAGCCGGGGCGCGCGAGGATCGCCAGCCCCAGGCGGGCGACCTCCGCGGCGTCGTGCACCGGCGAGCGGCGCACACCGATGTGGCCGAACACAGGCGCCCGCCACGACGCATCCGCATCGATCGCGACGCGAATCGTCGCGCGAGCACGTGGCGCGGCGACGGCGTCGATCAGGTCGAGCTGCGCCGGATCATCCACCATGAGGGTGATGCGGGCCGCGGCATCCTCATGGTGCGCGAGCTGTGCGAGGGCGGCCCGATCGACCGTCGGATAGCCGAGCACAACGTCCTCGTGATCCTTGGCCAGCCAGAGCGCCTCCGGCAGCGTGAACGCCAGGATGCCGCGATACCCGGGGACGGCGAGAGTGGCGTCGAGCACCTCGCGCACGCGAATCGACTTGCTCGCCACGCGGATGGGCACTCCCGCGGAGCGGACGATGAGGTCCATCGCGTTGTACTGCAAGGCGTCGAGGTCGATGGTCGCGACCGGTCCGGAGACGTCGGCGACAGCTGCGGAGCGCGCGGCCCAGTAGGCCGCCGGATCGGACCAGGGCTGTCGCGCGCGCGGCTGCCCTTCGAGCAGATCGATCGTCATCGGGCAGGGCTCCTTCGCGCCAGAGGGCACCAGCCTAGATGACACGCGGTGCCATCGTCAGTGAAACTCAGCAAAAGCCCCCGCCGACCGGAGTCGACGGGGGCCTGATGCCTGTCGTTGCAAGGGCTTCGCGTACCCCCGGTCGGATTCGAACCGACACTGAAGCGATTTTAAGTCGCCTGCCTCTGCCATTGGGCTACGGGGGCGCGTCGGTCAGCGACCGGCACCGCCCACGCTAGCTCGTCAGCCGGCGTTCGCGGCAGCGGCGCTCTTCTTCGCCGGTGCCTTCTTCGCTGCGGGCTTGTTCTCGGCCGTCGGCTCGGCGGCGCCCGTCTTCTCCGCGGCGACCGACTTGGGGTCGATTGCGGGAGCGGCCGGCGCCTCCGCGGGAGCAGCGGGGCGCGGACGCGACGCGAACTCTTCGAAGACATAACGCGGGTTCTGCACGGTCTGCAGCGACACGTTGTCACGACGCAGCCAGAAGTTGTGCCACCAGTCACCGATCACGCGCCACTTACGCTCCCACGACGGCATCGCCAAGCCGTGGTAGCCGCGGTGTGCGCACCACGCGATGAAGCCCTTGAGCGCGATATTGCGGGACTGGAAGACACCGTTGTACAGGCCAAGGCCGGCGACGGCTCCCAGATTGTGATGGATGTACTCGCGGGGCACCTCGTCGCGCAGAACGGCGACGAGGTTCTTCGCGAGAAGCTTCGCCTGACGCACCGCGTGCTGAGCGTTGGGCACGCAGTAGCCACCCACACCCTTGCCCGTGAGGTCGGGAACGGCCGACACGTCACCGGCGGCCCAGGCGCCCTCGACGACCTCTTCGGGCGTGCCGACGCGGAGGTCGGCGCGCGTGCGGATACGGCCGCGCTCTTCGACAGGCAGGTCACCGCCGCGAACGACCGTCGGGTTGGCCATGACACCCGCGGTCCAGATGATCAGATCGGTGGGGATGACCTCGCCGGTCGAGAGCTCAACGTTGCCGTCGACGGCGCCCATGACCTGCGTGTCGAGGTGGACGTTCGCACCGCGCTTGGCGAGATCCTTCAGGACCCATTCGCTCGTCTTCAGCGAGACCTCGGGCATGATGCGGCCCATCGCCTCGATCAGGTGGAAGTGGGTGTCCTCGAAGCGCAGCTGCGGGTAGTCCTTGAGCAGCGACGACGCCAGCGCGCGCGTCTCGGCGAACACCTCGATGCCGGCAAAGCCGCCACCGACGACGACGACCGTGAGTAGACGATCGCGCTCGGGGCCGGCCGGGAGGTTCGCGGCGCGGTCGAAGTTGGTGAGGATGCGGTCGCGGACGGCGACGGCCTCTTCGATCGTCTTGAGGCCGATGGCATTCTCGGCGATGCCCGGGATCGGGAAGGTGCGGGAAACGGCGCCCGCGGTCACGACGATCTGGTCGTAGCTCTCCTGCCACGGCTCGCCCTGGGGCGGCGTGATGGTCGCCGTGCGGTTGGCGTGGTCGATCCCGGTGACCTTGGCCGTGACCACGCGGGTCTTCTTCAGGTGCCGACGCAGGCTGACGACGACGTGGCGCGCCTCGATCTCACCGGCAGCGACCTCAGGAAGGAAAGGCTGGTAGGTCATATAGGGCAGCGGGTCGACGATGGTGACCTCGGCCTCGCCCTTGCGCAGGTGCTTTTCCAGCTTCCATGCGGTGTAGAAGCCGGCGTAACCGCCGCCGACGACGAGGATCTTGGGTACGGCACGCGCGGACGTCGTGGGCGCTGTGTGAGTCACAGGTGGAAGCACTCCTTGGATCAACGGCTCGGAGGACGAGGTGCGCGCTCCGATCTGATGCGCCGGGCAGCAGCAGTGACACCGAGCGCGACCAGTATAGCCGTCAGCGTGACCCCCACGAGCGGCACCGTGCCATAGCGGAGGGTATCGGCGCTGGGAAGCAGAGGCGAACGATGCTCGAGCGTCTCCGCCTTCGGTAGCTGCGGGATGTCCACGGGCGTGGACGTCGGCGTCGGCTGAGGTCCGGCATCGGCCCGCCGGTACAGGCGCACCCAATCCGACAGACTGCCCATCGGATTGGCGTTCACGCTCGCCACTGAGGCGTTGACGGCGGCATTCGCGTCGATCAGCCCATAACCGTACTTTTCGTCCGGTACCTTCGTCGCTGCCGGAGCGCGCCGCGCCGAGGCGATGATGCGGTTGATCACGTTGTTGGCGTCGAGGTCGGGATGCGCCGACCGGATCAGTGCGGCGATGCCCGCCACGATCGGCGCGGCGCCGCTCGTCCCGTCCCACACCACGAGCTGACCGTCGGCCGAGACGCCGAGCAATTGCTCGCTCGGGGCCGATATGCCGATCGTGATGCCCTGGGTGGAGGCCTGTTCGCTGGCGACGCCCGCCCGGTTGACCCCGCCCACGGTCAGCACCCCCGGAATGGTCGCGGGCGCACCGACCTCCTCGGTGCCGCTGCCCTTGTTTCCCGCCGCGACCACGACGACGACGTCGTGATCGAACGCGTACTGGAAGGCGTCGTCCCAGGAGGGGTCCCACGTCAGCGTGTTGGTCGTGAAGGACAGGTTGATGATGTCGGCGCCGTGGTCGACGGCCCACTTCATGGCATCGGCGACCTGCTGCACGAACGGCACCGCGGATGCCGCACCGAAGCCGATCGACAGCGACAGGAGATTCGCCTCCGGGGCGACGCCGATCATGCCGGTGTCGGCACCGGTGCCCCGCGCCGCGGCGAGCGATGCGACCCAGCTGCCGTGGTTGGCATCCACCGCTCCAACCGGCGTGCGACCGTCCGACGAGCCCGCTCCGGAGAAGTCCGCACCGCCGACGACGGCTCCGGAGAACTCCACCGGAGCGCGCCCGATACCGGTGTCGATGACGGCGATCGTCGCACCCTTTCCACGGGTCGTCTGCCACGCCGCCCGCACGCCGTACTCGTCGAGCCAGTACTCCGCCGCGCGCGCCGGATCGGTGGCCGCGGGCGGAGGGGTGGCGGATGCGGCGGCTGAAGCCGGGAGAGCTGCTGCGGCCGTAGTGACGTCGACCAGCGCAACCAGAACGAGTGTCGCCGCGATCGACACGACGCGGCGAAACCTCACGCGTCGCTCCGTACGGCGACGCAGGTGCACCGCTGCGGCGACCACTCGCCACGTGCCAAGGCGAGGTCGCCGATGGGGTTGACGCCAGGCCCCGCGGCCAGGGCATGGCCGGCGAGCGCGTGCAGACACTTCACGCGTGTCGGCATCCCCCCGGCCGAAATGCCGGCGATCTCGGGCACGTCCCCGTAGACCGCGCGGTCGGCGAGGTAGGCCTCGTGCGCGGCACGATAAGAGGCCGCGACCTCGGGATCGGAGTCGAGCAGTTCGGCGAACTCGGGCATGACCTGGGTCGCTTCCAGCGCGGACATCGCCGCGGTCGCCCCGGGGTGGGTCAGGTAGTAGAACGTCGGGAAAGGGGTGCCGTCCGGCAGACGGGGTTCGGTGGCGACGACCGTGGGGTTGCCGCACACGCACCGCGCGGCGATGCCGACCACGCCGCGCATCGGTCGCCCAAGCTGGGAACGCATGACCTCGAGGTCGGCGTCGGTGGCAGGAGTCAGAACAGGGTGCGACACCCGTCCAGGGTACCGGGGTGCGCTGACCGACTGCTGGATCAGCCGGCGGGAGCGGCGGGCGGCACCGCGGCGGTCTGGGCGAGGCCCGCACCGGCGACCGAACGCACCAGCTGGGTCATCCAGTCCACGCGGGTCTCCTGCACCTGCGCGCTGACCGCACCCTGCTCTGCGGGGATCGCGGTCTTGGGCAGATCGTTGTCGACCAGGTAGACGACCTCGCCGGGGCGCACGTAGTACAGCCGCTCGCGCGCCTGCGACGTCACGTAGGCGGGGTCGTTCCAGCGGTCCTTCTGCTGCTGCAGCGACGCCACGTCGGCCTGCGAGACCTGGACGGAGTGGGTCAGCGACGAGATCTGCTGGCGCTGACCGAGGTACGTGCCGACCGTGGGAACCAGGGTGAACACCGCGAGCACCACGAGGCCGAGCATGATGACCGTGAAGGCCGAGAAGCGGATGCCGCCCGCCCACGCGCGCACGTCGACGCGCCCGCGTGGAGAACGGGAAGAGGGAGCCGGCGCAGCGCGCCCGGCTCCCTCTCTCGTCATGGGCTCCAGCCTACGTCGCGCTCACGCGCGCGTCGTGCGGCACCCCGGACAGTCGTACGATTCGCTGGCCTGAGACCGTGACCTTCAGCCCTTGAAACGGGGGAAGGCGCCGCGACCGGCGAAGACCGCGGCGTCGCCGAGCTCCTCCTCGATACGCAGCAGCTGGTTGTACTTCGCGACGCGCTCGCTGCGCGCCGGGGCACCGGTCTTGATCTGGCCGGCGTTCACGGCGACGGCGAGGTCGGCGATGGTGGTGTCCTCGGTCTCACCGGAACGGTGCGACAGCATGGAGCGGTAGCCGTTCTGGGTGGCCAGCGAGATCGCGTCGAGGGTCTCCGACAGCGTGCCGATCTGGTTCACCTTCACCAGCAGAGCGTTCGCAACACCGAGGTCGATGCCCTTCTGCAGGCGTACCGGGTTGGTGACGAACAGGTCGTCGCCCACCAGCTGGACCTTGGAACCGATCGCGTCGGTGAGGTGCTTCCACGCCTCCCAGTCGTCCTCGGCGAGGGCGTCCTCGATCGTGACGACGGGGTAGTTCGCGACGAGGTCGGCGAAGTAGTCGGTCAGCTTCTCAGCCGACCACGCCTTGCCCTCGACGGTGTAGACGCCGTCCTTGTAGAACTCGGTCGCGGCGACATCCAGGCCGACGGCGACATCCTTGCCAGGCGTGAAGCCGGCCTTCTCGATCGCCTTGATGAGGAAGTCGAGGCCCTCGCGGTTGCTGGGCAGGTCGGGGGCGAAGCCGCCCTCGTCGCCGAGGCCGGTGTTGTAGCCCGCGGCCTTCAGCTCGCCCTTGAGGACGTGGTAGACCTCGGTGCCCCAGCGCAGCGACTCGCCATAGGTCTCCGCACCGATGGGGGCGAGAAAGTACTCCTGGAAGTCGATGCCGTTGTCGGCGTGCTCGCCACCGTTGATGACGTTGAACAGCGGAACGGGCAGCACGTGCGCGTTCGGTCCGCCGAGGTAGCGGAACAGCGGCAGGTCGGCGCTGTCGGCCGCAGCCTTGGCGACGGCCAGCGAGATGCCGAGGATGGCGTTCGCACCGCAGCGCGACTTGTTCTCGGTGCCGTCGGTGGCGATCAGGATCTCGTCGATGACGCGCTGCTCGCTCGCCTCGACGCCCTCGATGGCCGGGCCGAGCTCGTCGATGACGGCATTGACGGCCTTCAGGACGCCCTTTCCGCCATAGCGGCTCTTGTCGCCGTCGCGCAGCTCGTACGCCTCGAAGGCGCCGGTGGATGCGCCGGAGGGGACGGCCGCGCGCTGGACGATGCCGTCGTCGAGCAACACCTGCACCTCGACGGTCGGGTTGCCACGCGAATCCAGGATCTCGCGTGCGCCTACAGCCTCGATCAGTGCCACAGGGGACTCCTTGCTTGTGAAGGGTGAATCTCGGAGCGTCACGGGTGTGTTCCTGCTCCGTCTTCGAGTCTAGTGACCTGGATGCCGAGGCGACGTGCCCGGTGCCGGATCAAACGACGAGCGCGAGGGCGATGCCGTCCCACCCCTTGGCATCCAGAGTCTGGAGAGCTGTCGCGGTGAACCGGGGGTCATCGCGGAGCATGCGCAGACCGGCGCGCACGCCGGCCACCTGCGTGCTGTCGTCGGCGTCATCGGCGACGCGCCCGGCGCGGACCACATTGTCGACGACGACGAGCGTGCCCGCCCGGCCGAGCCTTGCGGCCCAGTCGAGGTAGAGGGTGTTCGACTCCTTGTCGGCGTCGATGAAAACGAGGTCGAAGGGCTCCTCGTCCACGAGCGTCGGGAGCACGTCGGCTCCGCGGCCGACCCGGATGTCCACCCGCTCCCCCACACCCGCGCGGTCGATGCTCGTGCGCGCCACCTCGGCGTGGCGCGGTTCCGCCTCGATCGTCACGACGCGACCGCCGTCGGGGATGCCGCGCGCGAGCCAGATCGTGGAGTAGCCGCCGAGCGTGCCGATCTCCAGCACACGACGGGCGCCGCAGATGCGCGCGAGCAACCAGAGCAGCTTGCCGCTCGTGGGGGCGACTTCGATGTCGGGCAGGCCCCCCGCCCGCTGATGTGCGACGGCGGCGTCGAGAGCAGCATCCGAGCCGACGAGCATCTCGACGAGGTAGCGGTCGACGGCGTGGGCCGCCGCGAGTGGGACGTCGGTCATGCCCCCAGCAAACTCGCTCGGCGCGACCGGGTCAACGGTTGGGCTCGGTGCGCTCGCGCTCGGCTGACAGTAGGGCGGCGCCCGTCTCGGCATCGTCGACCGTAACCGTGAAGACCTTCCCGCCGACACGGTGGACGCGGATGCCGGGACCCGAGCGCATCACGACGCCGAAACCGCCGCCCGGCGCCCAGCGCAGACCCCACCCACCGAACTCGCCCATCGGACTCACGTCGACGACTTCGACACGTTCGATGTCGCTCAGCGGGATGTGGACGCGGGGAAAGCCGGCCGCGGATGCGACCGCGAGACCTGTGGCGTCCACCCGCACCTGAAAGACCACCGTCATCGCGATCGTGGCCACCATCAGCACCACAACAGCGAGGAGGATGGCCGTGACGGCGGCGTTGTCGCTCACGGCGATCGTGATGGCACTCACCGCGACGAGAAGCAGCAGGGCGCCGCCCAGCACGACCAGCCCTCCACGCGCGAGCCTGACCTGGCGTGCCCACACAGCGCGCTCGGTCGACCCGAGAGGGGGGTCCATCGTCGCTGTGCGGGTGGAGGGCGTGGAACGCTCGTCGGGCTGGAGCAACCAGCCGCCGAGCCCTGTGATGACCGCGAGAGCGCCGGCGAGGCCGAGGACGGGCACGATCGACGGGGCATCTGCTGCCGCCGAGATGCCCTGTTGAATGAGCACGGATCCGGTCGAAAGCGCGGCGAGGAAGACGGATGTCGCAGCCGCGATGGCGGCCAACAGGCGATAGACCGGCCCACGGTCGCCGCGGCGCAGTCCGACGACGGCGGATGCCGCCAGCAACCACGGCAGGCCGAGACCGACCCCAACGGTGAGCAGCAGCGTGAGCCATGCGGGTCCCCACCCATCCGCGGCACCCGACAGACCCCAGTGAATCGCGATCGGGTCGGGCAGCGAGGTCGCGGCCATCAGCTGGAGCGCAACCGCGACGCCGGTGGTCACCGCCGGCGCGATCACCGCGACCGCGACGAAGGAGGAGATCACACGAGGGGGCTGGGGGGTCATGAGGATACCTCCGGGGTCGGTTCGGCTGAGTGGCGGATCAGGGCGCCGAGCGCCTCGGCGCTCAGGCCGAGACGGCGGGCACGGGATGTGAGGGCAGCGATGTCGTCACGGAGCTGCGCGAGATCGGCAACAGCGGACGTCGCCACCGCGCCGCGTCCGCGGTGCATGTTCAGCAGTCCCTCGTCGCGCAACTGCTGGTACGCGTGCAGCACGGTGTGCAGGTTCACCTCGAGGGCAGCTGCCACCTCGCGCGCCGACGGCAAGCGGTCACCCGGGCGCAACCGACCGGCGGCGGCATCCGCGCGGACCGACGCGGCGATCTGCGCGAACAGCGGGACATCGCTCGACGGATCGGTGCGGATCAGCATGGCGCCTCCTCGCATCTATTCTATGACAACTAGAACAGATGTAGGTCGCCTCTCTCGACGCGGCGCCCCCTCACCGGCGGGGCGCCTCACCAGACACCGAGCCGTCGGCGAGAGCGGCGACGATCTCCGGAACGAGCGCGTCCGCCGTCCGCCGATAGCCGAGCGCGCTCGGGTGGAATCTGTCGAGACTGAACATGTCTTCGGGGTGGGCGATGAACATCGGGCCGACGGCGCGGCGGAGCGAGACGACACGCGCGCCGGCGCGCCGGGCGGCCGCCGCCTGCGCATGGGCGAGCTGGCGCGACGCCTGCGCTCCGAGACTGCGTAGCGGTTGGGGAACCGGGCGCAGCGCGCCGAGGTCGGGACACGTACCGACGACGACGGCGGTGCCGGCCGAGCGGAGCGCCCGTACCGCCACTTCGAGCTGCGCCGCCGCCGTCAACACCGGCGTGCGGTGCGTGACGTCGTTGCCCCCGACGATGATGACCGCGGCATCCGCGCGGTACCCCTCCGGAAGACGCTCGAGCTGGCCGGCCAGATCGACGGATTGAGCACCCACGACCGCAACCGTCCGCAGCTGCACCGGCCGCTGGAGAAACGCGGCGATGCCCTTGGCCAGGCGGGCGCCCAGCACGTCCTTCGGCCGCTCCGCGCCCAGCCCCGCGGCGATGGAGTCACCGACGACCAGCAGTTCGATCGGCTCACCGGGCAACTTGGCGCGCCAACGCCGATCTGCGTCGAGCGCGATCTCGCCGAGAGGCTTGCCGATGCGGCGGCGGGCGATCGCCGCCTGCCGCGTCAGCACACGGCGCGTGACCAACACGCTGGCGGCAACCGAGACGCCCACGGCGAGCACGACACCACGCGCCGCGACCAGGCGCGACCTGCGGCGAAGGCGTGAACGAGAGGACACGCTGACGATTGCACCGCTCGCGGGTAAACGGGCGGTGACGGAGCACGCCCCGGCGCCGCTCAGCTGAGCGGCTTGGTCTCGAGCGCGTCGCGCGGCTGGCCGGCCGCGACCGTTGCGAACGAGGTGTACCCGTCGGCGGCCGCGCGCTCGAGCAGCACCTTGAGGTTCTTCGTGCGCTGTTCCAGGCGCACGCGGGCGCCGTCGGCGACGAGAGCCGCCTTCAGAGCCACCAGCTCGCCGACCGGCACATCGCGATCGTGCACCAGCACCACGGCGGCTGCTCCGGCATCCGCTGCCGTCTCGAGCAGGTCGACGATGCGTTCGAAGCCGATGGAGAACCCTACGGCGGGAACGTCCTGGCCGAGGAACCGCCCGATCATGCCGTCGTAGCGCCCGCCGCCGCCGAGCGAGTATGCGACGCTCGGGTGCGCGAGCTCGAAGATCGTGCCCGTGTAGTACCCCATGCCGCGGACAAGGAACGGGTCGAACTCGAGCGGAGCGTCGACGCGATCGCCGCCGCCGATGCCGCGCGCCGCCGAGACAGCCGCCCCGATGGCCACCAGATCGGCGACGATGTCGTCAGGCGCACCCGCGGGCAACGCGGCGCGGATCTGCTGCTCCCCGAACGGTAGAACGTGGTCAGACTGCGGCCGCCGCAGGAACGCGTCGAACGCCTCGACGGCGCTGGCCGCGGCATCCCGGCCTCGGAGCTCGGCGATCACCCCGTCGGGGCCGACCTTGTCGAGCTTGTCGATCGTGATGAGCACGCCCGCTCGCTCCGACTCGGCAAAGCCGAAGTGCGCGAGCATCCAGTCCAACGCGCGACGGTCGTTGATGCGGAAGGTGGCGCCGACGAGCCCGAGCTCGTCGAGCGCGTCGAGGCTCGCGACGAGCAGTTCCGCCTCGGCCCGGCTCGTCGCGTCGCCGATGATGTCGATGTCGCACTGGACGAACTGGCGGTAACGCCCCTTCTGGGGGCGCTCCGCCCGCCAGACCGGCGCCATCTGGATCGAGCGGAAGACAGTGGGAAGCTCCGCGCGGTGAGTCGCGTAGAAGCGCGCCAGCGGAACGGTCAGGTCATAGCGCAGACCCAGATCGGCGAGCGCGTGGGCATCGACGCCGTCGGGCGCGTCGGCGGCGGCGCGGATCGCGTCGGCATCCAGTCCGCGCTTGAGCACGTTGAACGCGAGCTTCTCGTTGTCGCCGCCGATGCCCGCGTGCAGCCGGTCGTAGTCCTCGACGACGGGCGTCTCGATCTCGTCGAACCCGTGCGCGCGGTAGCGATCGCGGATGACGGCGAGCACACGCTCACGACGGGCCTTGTCGGCGGGGAGGAAGTCGCGCATGCCGCGCGGCGGGTTCACGGATGCCACGGTGTCATTCTTCCAGGTCACGCCCGCCGGCCTGCGCCTCTGCGGCGCGGATGTCGCCTTCCAGCCCGCGGATGGCGCCGCGCAGCGCGCGCTCGGCATCCCACCCGCGCTCCTGTGCCGCAGCGACCATTTCGAGCAGCGCCCGCCCCAGCTCCGCTTCGTCGCGCCACGCCCCGTCCCGCCCGACGGAAGGCACGGGGAGTCGGGCGGCACGGGCGAGAAGCTTCTGTGCGAGCGCCAGCGAGGGCATGTGCGGCGAGACGCCGTCGAGCACGGAACGCCGCTCGCGCTTCTCGGCCGCCTTGGCGGCGTTCCAGTGCACGAGAACCTCCTCGGGCGTGGTGGCCACGGCATCCGCGAACACGTGAGGATGGCGCCGCACCATCTTCTCGACCAGCGTGTCGGCGACGTCATCGATGCCGAAGGGATCATCAGGATCGTCTGCAGCCACGGCGGCGTGGAAGAGCACCTGCCACAGCAGATCACCCAGCTCCTCGCGAAGATCGTCACGCGTGCCGGCCTCGACAGCGTCGATCAGTTCGGCGGATTCCTCCACGAGGTAGGGCACGAGGTCGGCGTGCGTGATGCGCGCCGACCAGACACATCTCTCGCGCACCGCCGCCATGACGTCGGCGGCGCGCCGGAGGGCGTCGTCGGCGGAAGCCGCTGCGGAGTCGGTCGTGATCAGACGGTCGCCGGAGTGCGGCGTCGGTGATGCCATGCCCGCCACGATACGAGCATCCCGGCCGCCACGAGCGAGATCGCCGAGCCGGCGAGCACGCCGAGGGTCGCCTGATCCCGGATGCCGGGGGCGCCCGCGAAGGCGAGCTCGCTCAGCAGCAGCGAGACGGTGAAGCCGATGCCGCCGAGCGCGCCGGCGGCGAGGAGGTCGCCCACGGCGAGTCTGTCGGCGAGTGGCACGCGCAGAACCGCTTGAGCGAGCGTCCCGGCGAGCGCGATGCCGACGACCTTGCCGACAGGCAGAGCGAGAAGGACTCCCCAGAACGCGGGCGACAACTCCTCGACGGACACGGCGGGAATGACCACCAGTGCCGCGCACAGCGCGAACAGCGGCAGCACCACCGCGTTGACCCACGGCTCGATCGTGTGGCGCGTGCGCATCGCGGGGCGCTGCGCCATCACGAGCCCCAGCAACACCCCGGCGATCGTGGCGTGCACTCCGGACTCATGGACGGCGTACCAGGCGCCGATGGCCGAGACGGCGAGGCCGACGAGCGCGAACCGGCGCCACCGCGTGGCGAGCAGGCGGCTGCAGACGGCGAACACGACGACGAAGACCAGAGCGAGCAGCAGCATCCCGACATCGACGCCCGAGGTGAACAGAACGGCGATGAAGACGATGCCGACGATGTCGTCGAGGATCGCCAGGGCGAGAAGGAACACGCGCACCCCGGGCGGCAGCCCGCGCCCGAACACCGCCAGCACCCCGAGGGCGAAAGCGATATCCGTCGCCGTCGGGATGGGCCAGCCACCCGCGGTGGTCGGCGATCCGGCGACCGACAGGTACAGCGCGATCGGCACGAGCACGCCACCGGCGGCGGCGATCGCGGGCAGCACTGCTCGTCGCGGCGACGCGAGCTGCCCGCTCGTCAGCTCGAATCGCAGTTCCACGGCGGCGACGAAGAAGAACACCGCGAGCAGCCCGTCCGACACCCAGTGCCGCACCGACAGGTCCATGACCCCGGGGATGCCGACGTGCGCGTCGGCCACCGCGAAGGCGCCCGCGCTCAGCGGAGAGTTCGCCAGCGCCAGGCCGAGGGCGGCGGCGACGAGAAGCAGCACGGCGGGGAATCGGGCGGATCGCAACAGCGACATGGGCACTCCGGGGGTCGGTGGACGGCGATCGCCGACCAGACTTCCCGGCACACCATCACGCGCCCCTGCGGGGCTCCATGTGACGCCTGAATTCTACCCCGTGACAAATGTGAAACACCGTGCCATTAGCGTGGTCTCATGCGTGAACTCACCCGAACCGAAGCGATCGACATCGTCGGGCGCGATGAGGCCGAGAGCGAATTGCCCGAGCGTCTGCGCGCCGACGTGCGCATGCTGGGCGCTCTGCTGGGCCGCGTGCTCCGCGAGAGTGGTTCGCCGGGGCTCTATGAGGACGTCGAACGGCTGCGGGTCGCGACGATCGCCGCGTACACCGACGAGTCTCCCGAAGCCTTCGAACGTGCCGCTGCGATCGCCGAATCGTTCTCGGTCGAGCGCGCCGAAGAAGTCGCTCGTGCCTTCACGGTGTACTTCCACCTCGTCAACCTCGCCGAGGAGCATCAGCGTGTGCGCGTGCTGCGCGAGCGCGACGGTCGGCCCGAGCGCGAAGACGCCGCCGATTCCGTCGCAGCCGCATTCGTGCGTCTCGCCGCCGAGGTCGGCGACGACACGGCGCTGAAGCGCTTGCAGGACATGCGCTTCCACCCGGTGTTCACCGCGCACCCGACCGAGGCGCGTCGACGCGCGGTCTCCACCAGCATCCGACGCCTCGTGACGCTCCTGACCGAGCACGACGCCTCGCTGCAGGGCGGCGCCGGCGAGCGGCGCGCAGAGCGGCGGATGCTGGAGGAGATCGACACGCTGTGGCGCACGGCTCCCCTGCGCGCCGAGAAGCCGACCCCGGTCGACGAGGTGCGCGCCATCATGGCCGTCTTCGACGAGACCCTGTACACCGCGGTACCGCATGTCTACCGGCGGGTGGATGACGCACTCCAGGGCCCCGCCGCCGGCGGACGCGCGCCCGTCGTTCGCCCCTTCGTCCGCCTCGGCACCTGGGTCGGCGGCGATCGTGACGGCAACCCGTTCGTCACCGCGGCGGTGACGAAGAAGGCCGCGGCCATCGGCGCCGAGCACATCCTGCTGGGTCTGGAGCGTTCGGCGGTGCGCATCGCGAAGACGCTCACGCTGTCCGACGACACCACGCCGCCGAATGCGGAACTCCTCGCGCTGCTGCAGCGTCTGGCGGATGCCGATGAGGACGGCGCCGCCGACGCGGCCAAGCGCGCCAAGGTCGAGCCGCACAAGCGCGCCGTACTGCTGATCGCTCGCCGCATCACCGCCACACGCAAACGCGACGCCGATCTCGCCTACCGCGACCCCGACGTGCTGCTGGCCGATCTGCAGACCGTACAGCGCTCGCTCGTCGAGGCCGGCGCACCCCGTCAGGCCTATGGACACCTGCAGCAGCTGCTGTGGCAGGTGGAGACATTCGGCTTCCACCTCGCCGAGCTCGAGGTGCGTCAGCACTCGGCCGTGCACGCGAAGGTGCTCGCCGAAGCGGCCAGCGGCGAGCCGCTGAGCCCGCAGGCCGAAGAAGTGCTCGAGGTGTTCCGCACCATCGCGCAGATCCAGCACCGTTACGGACCGCGCGCCGCGGGCCGGTACATCGTCTCGTTCACCACGTCGGCACGCGATCTGGCGGCCGTCCACGAACTGGCGCGCCTCGCCGTCGGCCCGAGCGGCACGCCGCCGGTGCTCGACGTCATCCCGCTGTTCGAGACCTTCGCCGACCTGCAGGCTGCCCCCGGCATCATGGCCGAGATCGTCGAGCACCCGCAGTTCGCCGCACGCCTGGAGGCGACCGGCCGGCGCCTGGAGGTCATGCTCGGCTACTCCGACTCCTCGAAGGATGTCGGCCCGGTCGCGGCGAATCTCGCCCTCTACGAAGCCCAGGCGAAGATCGCCGCGTGGGCGAAGGACAGCGGCATCCAGCTCACTCTCTTCCACGGCCGCGGCGGCGCCCTCGGACGTGGGGGCGGGCCGGCCAACTCCGCGATCCTCGCGCAGCCGCCGCACTCCGTCGACGGCCGCTTCAAACTCACCGAGCAGGGCGAAGTGATCTTCGCGCGCTACGGCGATCCGAACATCGCGATGCGGCACATCGACCAGGTCGCCGCCGCAGTCCTGCTGGCCTCCGCGCCGTCGATCGAGACCCGCAACAGTGCCGCCGCCGAGCGGTACGCCGACGTCGCGGCGACAATGGATGCCGCCTCGCGCGAGCGCTTCTTCTCCCTCGTGAAGGCACCCGGCTTCGCCTCGTGGTTCGCCACGGTCACCCCGATGGAGGAGATCGGCCTGCTGGCCCTCGGCTCGCGGCCGGCGCGACGCGGCCTGTCGGTCGAGTCGCTCGAAGATCTCCGGGCGATCCCGTGGGTGTTCGCGTGGTCGCAGGCCCGCATCAACCTCGCCGGCTGGTTCGGTCTGGGGTCGGCGCTGGAGGCCGTCGGCGACGTCGAGCTGCTGCGCCGCGCCTACGCCGAGTGGCCGCTGTTTCGCACGGTCATCGACAACGTCGGCATGAGCCTCGCCAAGGCGGACGGGCGCATCGCACGTCGCTACCTCGACCTGGGCGATCGGAGCGACCTCGCCGACCTCGTCGTCGACGAGTTGCAGCTGACCGGCGACTGGGTCGTACGCATCGTCGGCGGCGACGAACTGCTGTCGAACAAGCCGGTGCTGCAGCGGGCCGTCAAGATGCGCAGCCCCTACGTCGATGCCCTGTCACTGTTGCAGCTGCGTGCGCTGCGCACGCTCCGCACGGGCGACCACGACGACGCCGAACTTCCGCACTGGCAGCGCCTGCTGCTGCTCAGCGTGTCCGGCGTCTCGGCCGGACTGCAGAACACCGGGTGAGTGCCGCGTCGGCGGCCGCCGCGGGCTCAGTCCACGCGGCGGTCGTCGGCGTGACGCGCCAACGCCGCGGCATAGCGCTCGGTGAGCTGGATCATCAAGTCGGGTGTCTCCCGGTCAAGGCCGAACACGAACCCCGGGAAGTCGAGTTCTTTCTGCAGCGCCCAGATCTCCTCGTGACGGTCGGGCGAGAGCAGCTGCGCGGGGTCGCCCACGGCCACCCAGCCGATCGGCACCACGGCATCCGGCGCCAGCACGGTGCGCACGTGCACGATCGCGCCGATGCGCACCTCCGCACGATCGCCGATGCGCGCGCCATTGAACACGCGGATGCCCGTGGCGAGAAACACCTCGTCGCCGATCGTGGCGCCGGAGATGCTCGCGGTCGGACCTACCAGCACGTGCGAGCCGATGTGCACCGCGTGCGCCGCACTGGCGCGGATGAGCGCGTTCTCCATGACGATGACGTGGGAGCCGAGCGTGATGGGCCCGCCCTCGGCGGTCACCACCGCCCCGTGCAGCACCTGGCATCCTGCGCCGATCTCCACGTCGCCGGAAATGACGGCGGTCGGTGAGACGACGGCGTCGGGGTGGATGCGGGGCCGAGCCCCGAGGTGTTCGAACTGCATGATCGACCTCCCGCCCCCACAGTAGAGGCGCGCGCGCCACGGCGTCGAGCGCCTCCCGTGTCGCCGTTAGGGTAGGACAGGCCGCGCCGCCCGGGTCTGCGGCCGGAGAGTTCCGCTGTGTCACACCCCGCCCCCCGGTCGGAAACCGCCCCCACGACCGTCTCCACCCTCACCCTGTCGACGTTCGTCGTCGGGTCGATGGTCGGAGCGGGCGTCTTCTCCTTGCCGGGCACCTTCTCCACACAAACGGGCGTGATCGGCGCGCTGGTCGCCTGGGCACTTGCCGGTACCGGCATGTTCCTGCTGGCGCTCGTGTTCCAGCGACTGGCCGCACGACGGCCCGACCTCGACGCCGGTGTGTACTCCTACGCCCGCGCCGGCTTCGGTCGGTACCTCGGCTTCCTCTCGGCCTTCGGCTACTGGGCGAGCGCCTGCGCCGGCAACGTCTTCTACTGGGTGTTCATCATGTCGACCGTGGGTGCCGTGTTCCCGGGCGTGCAGGGCGGCGACACCCCTCTGGCCGTCCTGCTGTCGTCGGTGGGCCTCTGGGTGTTCTTCCTGCTCGTGCGCCACGGCACGCGGGAAGCAGCCGCCATCAATCGTGTCGTGAGCGTCGCGAAGGTGCTGCCGATCGTCGTGTTCGTGCTGCTCTGTCTCTTCGCGTTCGACCCGGCGGTGTTCGCGGCCAACCTCAGCGGCCCTGCGGATGCCGCTCTCTACGACCAGGTGCGCGGGACGCTCCTCGTCACCGTCTTCGCCTTCATCGGCGTCGAGGGGGCAAGCGCGTACTCGCGGCACGCGCGGCGGCGCCGTGACGTCGGGCGGGCAACGGTGCTCGGTTTCGTGAGCGTGTTGGCGATTTTCATGTCGGTGACGATCGTGTCGTTCGGCATCCTTCCGCGCGAGCGCATCGCCCAGCTGGACCAGCCCTCGATGGCCGGGGTGCTCGCCGAGGTCGTGGGTCCGTGGGGAGCGGCGTTCGTCGGCATCTCACTCATCGTCGCGGTTCTGGGCGCCTACCTGTCGTGGACGCTCATGGCCGCAGAGGTGCTCCTGGTCGCCGCGCGCGACGGCGACCTCCCTCCTGTCTTCGCCCGCACCAACGACAAGGACGTGCCGGTCGGCGCGCTCACGATGTCGACGCTGCTCGTGCAGGTGCTGCTCGTGGTCGTCCTCTTCTCCACCAATGCGTTCAACGTCGCCCTCAGTCTCACGAGCGCCTTCGCCCTGATTCCCTACGTGCTGACCGCCGGCTACGGCGTGCGGGTCGCCGTCGCCGATGTGCGGTCGACGCGGCGTGCCCGCGCGATCGCCGCACTCGTCGTCGCGGTCTGTGCCACCGGATACACACTGTTCCTGCTCGCCGCGGCCGGGGGCGAGTACGTCCTGCTGGCCATGCTGGTGCTCGTTCCGGGGACGCTCCTGTTCGTCGTCGCCCGCCGCCGCCGCGCACCGCGGGTGTTCACCGGTGCGGAGTGGATCGTCTTCGGCGCGGCGGTCGCGGCAGCCATCGCCGCGATCGTCATGCTCGCCGTCGGCGCGATCGAGATCTGACCCGACCCTGCGGCGGCGACGCACCGGCTTCAGGCGTCGACGGCCTCGGCCACCGGCAGCGGATACAGCTGGTCGATCAGCTGACGCACCCACGCCAGCAGGTCGGCGTCGGCCAGCGGCTCTCCCCCGGCGTTCGGCAGGGGGACGACCATCGCCTCGCCGCCCGCCAGCACCTTCGATTTCGGATACAGCCGCTGCAACCGCACACGCAGCGAGTCGGATGCCGGGGCCGGCACGACCCGAAGATTGGGCCCCATGGCCACGACATCCGACAGCCCCGCGGCGGCGGCGCGGCGGCGCAGACGCGCCACGGCGATCAGCCCGTCGACCTCGCGCGGGGGCGTGCCGTAACGGTCGGTGAGCTCTTCGACGACGAGATCGATCGGATCGGCATGGGCACCCGCCTCGCCCCCGCCGCGCGTGCGCGCATCGGGCGACGCCGCCGCCGACAGCTTCTGGTACGCCTCGAGGCGCAGGCGTTCGCTGTCGATGTAGCTCTCGGGCAGGCGGGCATCGATGGGCAGCTCGAGCCGCAACTCTGTCGGCCCTTCCACCTCGTCGCCGCGGAACGTCGCGACCGCCTCGCCGATCATGCGGAGATAGAGGTCGAAGCCCACCCCGGCGATGTGCCCGGCCTGCTCAGCCCCGAGGAGGTTTCCGGCGCCACGCAACTCGAGGTCTTTGAGCGCGACCTGCATGCCGCTGCCGAGATCGTTGTTCACGGCGATGGTCTCGAGGCGATCGGCGGCCGTCTCGGACAGCGGCTTCATCTCGTCGTAGAGGAAGTAGGCATACGCACGTTCGCGCCCGCGGCCGACGCGACCGCGCAGCTGATGAAGCTGACTGAGACCGTACTTGTCGGCGCGGTCGATGACGATCGTGTTGGCGTTGGAGATGTCGAGCCCGGTCTCGATGATCGTCGTCGAGACGAGGACATCGAACTTGCGCTCCCAGAATCCGTCGACGACTTCTTCGAGCGCGTGCTCGCCCATCTGGCCGTGCGCGACGGCGATGCGCGCCTCCGGAACGAGCTCCGCGAGGTCGGCCGCGACGCGCTGGATCGACTGCACGCGATTGTGCACGTAGAAGACCTGGCCTTCGCGCAGCAGCTCACGGCGGATCGCGGCCGCGATCTGCTTGTCGCTGCGGGGACCGACGTACGAGAGGATCGGATGCCGGTCTTCCGGGGGCGTCTGCAACGTCGACATCTCACGGATGCCGGTCACCGCCATCTCGAGCGTGCGCGGGATGGGCGTGGCACTCATAGCGAGGATATCGACGTTGGTCTTCAGCTTCTTGAGCGCGTCCTTGTGCTCGACCCCGAACCGCTGCTCCTCATCGATGATCATGAGGCCCAGGTCTTTGAAGATCACCTTCTCGGTGAGGATGCGGTGGGTGCCGATCACCATGTCGATGCTGCCTTCGGTGAGGCCGGCGAGGATCTCGCGCGCTTCCTTGTCGCTCTGGAAGCGCGAGAGGGCGCGCACCTTGACGGGAAAGCCTGCGAAGCGTTCGGCGAAGGTGTCGAGGTGCTGCTTGACGAGCAGGGTCGTGGGCACGAGCATCGCGACCTGCTTGCCATCCTGGATCGCCTTGAAGGCGGCGCGCACGGCGACCTCTGTCTTGCCGAAGCCGACGTCGCCCGACAGGAGTCTGTCCATCGGGATCGGGCGCTCCATGTCGGCCTTGATCTCCTCGATCGTCTGCAACTGATCGGGAGTCTCCGCGAACGGGAAGGCCTCTTCGAGCTCGCGCTGCCACGGCGTGTCGGGGCCGAACGCATATCCCTTCGCGGCCATCCGTGCCGAATAGAGCTTCACGAGCTCGACGGCGATGTCGCGCACTGCCTTGCGGGCCTTGCCCTTCGCGGCCGCCCAGTCGCTGCCGCCCATCTTCGACAGCGTCGGCGCCTCACCGCCGACGTACTTGCTCAGCAGGTCGAGCTGATCGGTCGGAACGAAGAGCTTGTCGCCGGGGTGTCCACGCTTGGAGGGCGCGTACTCGAGCACGAGGTACTCGCGAGTGGTCTTCACGGGGTTGCGACCGCCGCTGGACACCTCGCGTTGCACGAGTTCGACGAACCGGCCGATGCCGTGCGTGGAGTGCACGACCACATCGCCCGCTTTCAGCTGCAGGGGGTCAACGACATTGCGACGCCGCGAAGCAAGCTTCTTGACGACACGACTGTCCGCACCGATCGTGCGTCCGTAGAACTCGGCCTCGGTGAGCACCGCAAGCCGTGCGTCGGGCTGCTCGAACCCGCCCTCGAGCGTGGCGATGACGGCGACGGCCACCCCCGGCTCGGGAATGTCGACGAGAGTTTCGGCGCTCCGGGCGGCGATGCCCTGTTCGGAGAGCACGTCGCGCGCGCGCTCGACGAGCCCCGCGCCGGACGCTGCGATCACGACACGCCATCCGTCGGCGAGCAGTTCGCCGACGTGCGCGGTCGCACCGTCGACGTTGCCCTGGAACGAGGGCACCGACGATGCCGGGACGCGCACGACGTCCGAGCGACTGTCGACGCCCACGGCGCGCAGATCGGCGGCGGCATCGGCCTCGCCCGAGTCGAAGCCGCTCATCGTCCACCAGACGCCGCCGCGTGAGGCCGTGGCCGCGCGCAACTCGGGAAGGGTGAGGAAGTCGCCCGATCCGAGGTCGACCGGAGTGTCAGCCCCGGCGACCGCGGCGCTCCAGGCTGCCTCGAGGAACTCGCGGTTCGTCTCACCCAGCGTCATCGCGCGCCCGACGGCGCGCTCGGGATCGACGAGGGCGACGGCCACACCGCGAGGCAGGTAGTCGACCAGGGGCACGACGGCGTCGGCGACGGCGGGAAGGAGCGACTCCATACCCTCCACCGGGATGCCCTCGCCCATCTTCTCGAGCATGCCGCGCAACCCCGGGAACCGCGGCTGCAATGCCAGCGCGCGTTCGCGAACGGCCGGCGTCAGCAGCAGCTCGCGACTGGGCAGCAGGGTGATGCCGGCGACCTCGCCGGGCAGCGACCGCTGGTCGGCCACCGAGAACGCGCGGATCTGATCGACCTCGTCGCCGAAGAACTCGATCCGATAGGGATGATCGGCCACGGGCGGGAAGACGTCGAGGATGCCGCCGCGCACCGCGAACTCGCCACGACGAGAGACCATGTCGACGCGGTGGTAGGCAAGTTCGACGAGCCGGCGAGTGACGCCGTCGAGGTCGTATCCACGACCGCCGGCCGACAGCTCGACCACACCGGCCTCGGTGAGTCCCGCCGCGATCGGCTGCAGCGCGCTGCGCACCGACGACGTGACGATGAGGGGATGAGTGCCGTCCCACTGCTGTACCGCACGCAGCACAGCGAGGCGTCGCCCCACGGTCTCGGGTGAGGGACTGAGACGCTCGTGTGGAAGGGTCTCCCACGCCGGAAAGTGCAGCACGACGGCATCCGGCACGACACTCGCCAGCGCCGCGCCGATCGCCTCCGCGCGGCGGCCGGTGGGCGCTACGGCCAGGAGAGCGGCCGGGCGCTCAGATGCGCGGCGCCGCTCCACGAGGGCGGCGAGCATGGGCGCACCGAGTCCGGTGACGAGGGAGAAGTCGGTGTCGACGAGGGCTGCATCGACCGCTTCGCGGACCGTGTCCGCCTGGAGGAGGGCGCGAACGATCCCGGAAACTGTCACCGCAGAAGTCTACGGCGCCCCGGCGACATCGCTCGCGGGTCTGCCCCGGCGACGAAGCGGCACTGCCTAGGATGAGCACGTGAGCGAGAACCCTCAGGAAGCGCCCGCCTCAGCCCCCGTGGCGCCGGCGGCGCCGATGCCACCCGCATCGGGGGGCGCGTACGTGCAGACGACGCCGGGCGCACCGCCCGTGTACGTCGCGGTCGACCCGAACCCGCCGACACCCGCGGCTCACACCGCGCTGTACGGCCCGACCGGCACCTCGCGGATGCTCGGCGTGAGCGCACTCATCGTGGCACTCGTGGGAGTCATCGCCGCGACGCTCCTCACCTCGATCACCGGTTTCGAGGCCGCTCGCGGCGCCGTCGCGCATGCCGGTCTGAACTCGACGTATTCGCTCGAACATCTGTCAGACGATGAGGCGCTGGCGCTTCTGAGTCCCGTCCGCGGCCTGGTGCTGTGGGCGGAGATCGGGTTCTGGGCGGGCGCACTGCTCGGGATCTGGGCGATCGTGCAGGGCATCGTCGCGACCGCCACCCGGCGTGGCCGCGGCCCCGGCGTCGGCGCCATCGTCCTCGCGGCGGTCGGTCCGATCGTCTACGGCGTCGCCGTCACCATCGCCGTGCTTGCTGGCATGGCGGTTGGTATGCAGACCTATTCCTGATCTGCCCGTGACCGGAAGGCTCCGCTCACGCGCGCGGAGCGTGGTGTTTCTGCTGCGCGGCGAGCAGCCCCTCCTCGACGAGGAGTTCGACCGCGTCCGCAGCATCCGAGATCAGAATCGGAAGCTGCGTGCGCTCGGCGCTCGAAAAGGGATCGAGCACCCAGTCCGCCGGGTCTTGACGGCCGGGCGGGCGTCCGATCCCCACACGAACGCGCGGGAAGTCGGCCGTGCCGAGAGCCTTGGCGACATCGCGGATGCCGTTGTGCCCGCCATGACCGCCACCGGTCTTCAGCTTGATGGTGTCGAAGGGGATGTCGAGTTCGTCGTGCACCAGAACGATGCGCTCGGGCACCACGTCATAGAAGCGGGCCAGCCGGGAGACGGGACCCCCGGAGACGTTCATGTACGAGTTGGGCGCGGCGAGCACCAGCTTCGACCCGCCCGGGCGCACCCACGTCTCGGCGACGCGGGCGCCTGCCTTGTGCGCACGCAGCGTCTCAGAGCGCCGTGCGGCGAGTTCAGCGATCACCATCTGACCCACATTGTGACGGGTGCTCTCGTACCGCGTGCCCGGGTTGCCGAGTCCGACCACCAGCCACGTCTGCGCCATACTCTCATCCTCTGTGTTCGACGGAGAACCGTCGAGCTCGTTGTGCTCTGTCGACGACGAAGCCCGCTTCCTCGTCTGGCGTGAAAGCGGGCTCCGCTGCGATGTGGTGAGGAGATTACTCCGCGGCCTCTTCAGACTGCCCCTCGGCGACGGCCTCGTCAGCGGCCTCGATCTCGTCGGCGTCCGACGAGGAGGGAACCGAGATGGCCACGATGAGCGTCTCGGGGTCGGTGACCAGCGACGCGCCCTTCGGGAGCTTCAGATCGGCGGCAGTGATGTGGGTGCCATCCTCGAGACCGTCGACGTCGACCTCGACGTTGTTGGGGATGTGGGTGGCCTCGACCTCGAGCGACACGGTCGTGTTGTCGAGGTTGACGATGGTGCCGGCGAAGGGCTCGCCCACGACGACGATGGGAATGTCGACCTGGACCTTCTCGCCCTTCTTCACGACGAGGAGGTCGATGTGCTCGATGATCTGGTGCACGGGGTCCTTCTGCACATCCTTGACCAGCGTGAGCTGGTGCGCACCGGCGACATCGAGCTCGAGCACCGCGTTGGCGCGGCGGATGAGCAGCGCGACCTGGTGCCCCGGAAGCGCGACGTGGACCGGCTCGGCGCCGTGGCCGTAGATCACGGCGGGAATCTTGCCGGCGGCGCGCAGGCGGCGCGCGAAGCCTTTGCCGAAGTTCTCGCGAAGCTCGGCGACGACCTTGGTGTCAGTCTCGGTGGACATGAGGGGTTCTCCTTGTGGGCTCAGGCGCCCTGATCTGGGTCTGGGTCTCGACTCGAACGTCTGCACGTGAGGAGAGCCCGCCCGGACTGTCGCCCGAGCCGCATGGGCCCGCATCACCGCGTCGATCACGGATGCCGTCGCTTTCGCGCCGCATCCCTCGCCGAGGGAAGACACCAGTCTACCAGCGCCCCCGCTACGATGAAGACGATGCCCGAAACGGGCGTCCGCGGCGGCGCCTCCGGCGTCCGCGCGCTCGAGCGTCACCCCGGGAGAAACCATGGACTACGGCTGGATGTCACACGCGTTGCTGTGGATCGTCGGGCTGATGTCGGTGTGCGCGACGGTCGGCGTGGTCGGCGCGATCTGGTCGCTGGGCCGCTCGGGCTACCGCAAGGACTGACCGATCGCTGCGCGGCAGATTCCGCGCCTCATCGCCCTTCGATGAGCTCGACGATCCGATCGACCACCGATTGCAGGTCGGCATCGTTGGCGACCCGGAAGCCGGCTTCGTCTTGGGCGAGCGGTTCGAGGGTCGCCAGTTGAGAGTCCAGCAGCGCGGTCGGCATGAAATGCTCGCGGCGCGACATGCGTCGGCGAAGGTCCGGCGCATCGACGACCAGTTCGACGAACGCGACACCGGCGCCGGCCGCGCGGATGCGATCGCGATAGGCGCGGCGCAGCGCCGAGCACGCGATGACGATCGACGAGTGCTCACGGGCGAGCGTTGCGCCCACGATGTCGAGCCAGGGTTCACGATCGGCGTCGGACAGTGGCGCACCGGCGCGCATCTTGGCGATGTTGGATGCCGGGTGCAGGTCATCCCCGTCCACGAACCGCGCGCCGAGGCGTGCAGCGAGCGCCGCACCCACCAGCGACTTTCCGGAACCACTCGGCCCCATCACGACGATGCGCACGAGCGGCTTCGGGCCGCGCCTCCATCTCATCCGTCGCACTCCCTCATTCGATACGATCCGCGGCATGACCACTGTCGGTGAGCGCTCCGGCATCGTCACGAGGATAGCTCCGCCCGTGGCGCGTGCGCGTCAGCCGACGGAGGTGTCGCACGCCGACGCGTCAGTAGAACTCGACGGTGTCGACGACCGCCCGCATCGGCTCACCGTCCAGCAGGCGCGTCGCGTCGGCGGCGAAACGTCGCGCGATCCGCTCCTCTTCACGGGAACTGAGCGCGGCGGTGTGGGGGCTGACGAGCACCTTCGGATGTGTCCACAGCGGCGAGGTATGCGGCAGCGGCTCCTCTTCGAATACGTCGAGTGCGGCGAAGGCGACCGTGCCGTCGTCGAGTGCCGACACCAGGGCGCGTTCGTCGATGACCGAGCCCCGCCCGACGCTGACCAGGATCAGGCCCGGACGCGCGGCGGCAAAGAGGCGGGCGTCGATGAGGTGGTGCGTCTGAGCGGTACTGGGAAGTGTCACCACGACCGCATCGGCTTCGGCGATGGCCGTGTCGAGCTCGTCGACGGGCACCAGCCGGTCGACGCCCTCCACCGGCTCCCCCGAACGCGTCGTGCCCCACACCCGAGCACCCAGCGCGTGGAAGCGGCTCGCGCACGCCGCGCCGATGCCGCCGAGCCCGACGATGAGCACCGTCATCTCGTCGAGCTGGCTCATCTCCCACCGATCCGGCCACACCCGTTTCTGCTGGTCATCATGGAGGCGCGGCAGGTTCTTCGCGCCGGCCAGCACACCGAACACGGCGAACTCCGCGAGGGGAGCGCCGTGCACTCCGGCGCTGGTCGTGAATGTGATCCGTCGCAGCACTTCTGCGGGAAGCTGGGCGGCTCCTATTTGGGCGCCGCCGCCCGCCGCCATCGTCATCACCCACCGCAGACGGGGATTCGCCTCCGCCGTCCGCGCGAGAGCCGCCGGGGACGCGTCGGGGATGCCGAATAGCGCGTCGGCGGCATCGAGCATCTCCTCGAAGCGCGCGTGCTGCGCCGGTGTGCGTACGAAAGCCGGATCGCCCGACCAATCGGCGGGCCAGCGCATCGGCGCCAGGAGTTCGTGATCGCGGACGACCTCCAGTCGCGGCTCGAGCTGCTCGATGAGCCGGCACAGCTGCTCGGGGAGCGGAACAGCGACGGCGACGCGCAGAGACGACGGTGAGTTCTCCGACATAGGTGCTTCCTTCACCGAGGGGCAAACGACGGGCATCACCTTAGCCGCCTGCGGCACGAGTCCACACCGTGGGCACGGCTGAGACGCAGCGCCAGGGGCGTTGTGGGCGGACTACGCTGATCAGTGACCCCGACTGATCCCTGAGGAGTTCGACGTGCCCGAACAGTCCGCTGCAGAGTCCACCACCCCCGTGTCGCCCACGGCCAACATCGGAGTCGTCGGGCTCGCGGTGATGGGCTCGAACCTCGCCCGCAACCTCGCGTCCCGCGAGGGCAACACCGTGGCAGTGTTCAACCGCTCCCGCTCCAAGACGGACGAGTTGGTCGCCGAACACCCCGAAGCCGGATTCGTTCCGGCATTCTCGTACGAAGAGTTCGCCGCCAGCCTGCAGAAGCCGCGCACCGCGCTGATCATGGTGAAAGCGGGCGGTCCCACCGACGCGGTCATCGACGAACTCATGAACGTCTTCGAGCCGGGCGACATCATCATCGACGGCGGCAACTCGCTGTTCACCGACACCATCCGCCGGGAGAAGGCCGTCCGCGAACGCGGATTCAACTTCGTCGGCATGGGCGTGTCGGGCGGCGAAGAAGGCGCGCTGCTCGGCCCTTCGCTCATGCCCGGTGGCCCCGATGAGGCGTGGGTCACGCTGGGACCGATTCTCCGGTCGATCGCCGCGGTCGCCGAAGGCGAGCCGTGCGTCACGCACATCGGTCACGACGGGGCCGGCCACTTCGTGAAGATGGTGCACAACGGCATCGAGTACGCCGACATGCAGCTCATCGCCGAGGCGTATGACCTCATCCGCCGCGCCACCGGAAAGTCGCCGGCGGAGATCGCCGACGTGTTCGCTCAGTGGAACACCGGCGAGCTGGAGAGCTATCTCATCGAGATCACCGCCGAGGTGCTGCGCCAAGTGGATGCCGAGACGGACACGCCGCTCGTCGACGTCATCCTCGACCAGGCCGGCGCGAAGGGCACCGGCGGCTGGACCGTGCAGACGGCGATCGATCTCGGCGTGCCCGTGTCGGGGATCGCCGAGGCCGTCTTCGCACGATCGCTGTCGAGCCACCCCGAGCAGCGCTCGATCTCCGGAGACCTGCCCGGCCCCGATGAGAGCGCCGGCGCGCACCTGACCGGAGCCGACGCCGACGCCTTCATCGAGCAGGTGCGCCTCGCTCTCTACGCGTCGAAGATCGTCGCCTACTCGCAGGGCTTCGATGAGATCCGTGCTGGCGCCGCCCAGTACAACTGGTCGATCGATCTCGGAGCCGTGAGCAAGATCTGGCGCGCCGGCTGCATCATCCGCGCCCAGTTCCTGAACCGCATCGCCGACGCCTATGCGGCTGAGCCCGACCTCGCCGTGTTGCTGACCGCGCCGTACTTCGTCGACGCCCTCACACGCGCGCAGGACGCCTGGCGCAACATCGTCGCCCTGGCCGCCGCTACCGGCATCCCCGCTCCGGCCTTCTCGTCGTCGCTGGCCTACTACGACGGGCTCCGCGCGCGTCGTCTGCCGGCCGCCCTCATCCAGGGTCAGCGCGATTTCTTCGGGGCGCACACCTACAAGCGCATCGACAAGCCGGGCACCTTCCACACGCTGTGGTCGGCCGACCGCACCGAGATCGAGGCCGAAGACACCCACTGACGAGGGGCGTTTCGACTCGCGGCGCTCGGTCAGCGGCCGGAAGGTTGCGCTGCCGCGAGTCGAAAGGTCCTAGATCCAGTCCTTCTTCTTGAAGACGGCGTACAGGCCCGCGCTCACCGCGACCATGAGGCCCAGAGCAAAGGGGTAACCCCAGGGCCACGCCAGTTCGGGCATGTTCTGGAAGTTCATGCCGTAGATGCCGGCGACGAGCGTCGGTGCGAAGCCGATGGCCGCCCACGAGGAGATCTTCTTGACCTGGTCGTTCTGCTCGATGCTGGTGCGCGTCATCTCGCTCATCTGATCGTTGCGACGCTGGTCGACGATCGTCGCGTGGATCGTGAGGGCATTGTCGAGCGTCTCGCGGAAGGCCGCCACCCGTGCGTCGATATAGCGCGCACGGTCGGCGATCTCGCGATAGCCCGGAGCCTCGCCGCTCGGCATCCGACTTCCCACGTAATGCTCCAGGCGATCCATGATGCCCGGCAGCGGCGCCGTCGCGTGACGCAGATCGATCACCTCGCGCTGCAGGGCGAAGATGCGCCGCGACACCCCCTCATCCTCCCCGAACAGCTCTTCTTCGATCTCGTCGATGTCGTGCTCGATACCGTCCATGACCTCGCGATAGCCCCGCGTCACGTACTCGAACGTGCCCCACAGCACGCCCAACGGTCCGCGGGCGGCGATGTCGGGATGCTCGTCGAGAAGGGCACGCAGTTTCTCGGTGTCGACAGCGCCATCGGCCGAGATCACGACGACGAAGTCCTTTCCCACGAACAGGTCGACCTCACTGCAGTGCACCGCCTCGGTCGCGTCGTCGTATTGCGAGGGCTGCACGACGACGAAGAGGTGGTCTCCGAACCGGTCGAGCTTGGAGCGCTGATGCGTGCGCAGCGCCCCCTCGACGCCGATGCGCTCCAACCCCAGCAGCTGAGCGACACTGCGGATCTCATCGGGATCGGGCGTCGTGATGCCGACCCACAGCATCCCGCCTCGCCGACGCGCGTCGGCGAGGGCGTCGGCGGGCATCGCATCGGTCGGGTGAGGTGTGCCGTCGACGTAAACGACGCACTGGGGTTGTGGCATGAGTGCCACCCTAGGCCCGCGCGATCGCGAACGCGGCGAAGGGCGAGACCGTGGAGCGTACACATAGCGTTCTCATAACATGCGCCATAGGCTCCTCACAGGCACGCCACGAGAATGGATGTCATGACAGCACTCGCCCCCTCCCCCGCCCTGCACCGCCCCGACGGGTCGGCCCTTCGCGTGCTCGTCGTCGACGACGAGCAGATGCTCACCGATCTCCTCTCGATGGCGCTGCGCATGGAGGGTTGGGACGTGCGCACCGCCGGGTCCGGCTACGACGCGCTGAGCCAGGCGCGTGAGTTCGATCCCGATGCGATGGTGCTCGACATCATGATGCCCGACCTCGACGGGATGTCGGTGCTCCAGCGTCTGCGCCATGCCGGCAACGACGTGCCGGTGCTGTTCCTGACCGCGAAGGACTCCGTCGCCGACCGCGTCGCGGGGTTGACGGCCGGCGGCGACGACTATGTGACGAAGCCGTTCAGCCTCGAGGAGGTGGTGGCGCGTCTGCGGGGGCTGATGCGCCGCGCGGGTACGGCGACCGCCGGAGGAGCCGACCCGATTCTCCGGGTGGGGGAGCTCTCGCTCAACGAGGACTCGCACGAGGTCATGCGCGCGGGCACCGAGATCGAGCTCACCGCCACCGAGTTCGAACTGCTGCGCTTCCTCATGCGCAACCAGCGCCGCGTCGTGTCGAAGGCGCAGATCCTCGACCGCGTCTGGAACTACGACTTCGGCGGCCGCTCGTCGGTGGTCGAGCTCTACATCTCCTACCTGCGCAAGAAGATCGACGCCGGTCGGGAGCCCTTGATCCACACGGTCCGCGGGGTGGGCTACATGATCAAAGCGCCGCAGTGACCACGGACGGCGCTCCTGAGCCGCGGCGGGCGCGCACGCGGCTGAGTCTGCAGACCCGCCTCATCGCCGCTGTCGTCGGCATGGTCGCCCTCATCCTCGCGATGATCGGCGTGGCCACGAGCGCCATCCTCGGCAACATCCTCTCCGAGCAGCTCAACAACGAGGTGCAGGACACGGCGCGAGTGGTGGCCTCTCAGCTGGTCAGCTGGCACAGCAACCTCACCGGGCCGCCCAACGCCCACGACGTGCTCGCCCAGGGGCGTCTCAACACCGCCGATGTCCTGTTGGTCGTGGGCAACACCTCGATGGGGACCGACGGCGCCTACCTCTCGGGCAGCGATTCCGTCGCTTCGCTGACGGCGGCGCAGACGGCCAAGGTGCTCTCCGCGTTCAACGGAGGCACCTCGGCCACGGTCACGGTCGAGGGCGTCGACACCTACCGCATGTACATCGGACAGGTGGGCGACTACTTCATCGCCGTCGGTCTTCCCCTGTCCACCGTCAGCACCACTATCGCTCAGATCCTCACGACCATCGCGCTCGTCACGACGGGCGGTCTCCTGCTGCTGGCGGCGGTGATCGCCCTCGTGATCCGCCACTCCCTGCGCCCCCTTCGTGCGGTCGCCGCCACGGCGACGCGGGTCGCCGCACAGCGCCTCGACTCGGGCGACGTCACCATCACCGAGCGCGTCCCCGCCGCCGAAGCCGACGAGCGCGACGAGATCGGCAGCGTGGGAGCGGCCCTCAACTCCCTGCTCGACCACGTCGATCTCTCCTTGGCGGCGCGCCAACGCAACGAACAGCGCATGCGCGCATTCGTCGCCGACGCCAGTCATGAGCTGCGCACACCCCTCGCCGCGATCCGCGGATACTCCGAGCTGTCGCTGCGATCGCTGCGCGCCGCGCACGCCGCGGGCCCGGCCGCGACACACGCGCAACTGGCCACGAGCGCCGAGCAATCGGAACAGAGCCTGGAACGCATCCAGTCGGCGTCACTGCGGATGACGACCCTCGTGGAAGACCTGCTCCTGCTCGCCCGGCTCGACGAAGGTCAGGAACTCGTCTATGGAGCGGTCGACCTCACCCGCGTCGTCGTCGACAGCGTCGCCGACGCCCAGGCGGCCGGTCCGGACCACGAATGGCAGCTGGATGCTGCGGAGAAGCCCGTGGTCGTCGCAGGCGACGCGATGCGACTGCACCAGGTCATCGCCAACCTTCTGACGAACGCTCGCGTGCACACGCCCGCCGGAACGACCGTCACGGCATCCATCATCGCCGTGGACGGTGACGCCGTGGTGCAGGTGACGGACAACGGCCCGGGCATCGCCCCGGACGTCGCCGGTGAGCTGTTCGAGCGGTTCTCGCGCGCCGACTCCTCGCGCGCCCGGCACACGGGCGGTACCGGACTGGGCCTGTCGATCGCGAAGGCGATCGTGACTGCTCATCACGGCACGATCACCGTCGACAGCGCCCCGGGACGAACGGTCTTCGAGATGCGCGTTCCCGCCCGCCCCGCCGATCCGGATTTCGGCGAGGCCGACGAGACGGTGGCTCAGTAGCCGGCGAACGCGTCGGTCGTGAGCGACCGCGCCTTCTCCAGGGCGGGCGCCAATTCGGCGATCAGCCGGGGCGGACCCGAGATGTAGGCGTGGCGCGTGCCGATGTCGGGGACGAGCTGGAGCAATCCCTCCGCGTCGAGACGCACACCCCCGGCCCACCGCCAGTGCTCCGGCAGGGTCGCGGGCTCGTTGCGGGTGACCACGATGACCGGCACCTCGGCCGCCTCCAGATCGCCGCGGAACGCGAGCTCCTCGGCATCCGAGGCGACGTAGACGAAGACGACGTCGCGCTGCTCTCCAGAGAGGCGAAGGTGCCGCAGCTGTGAAACGAACGGTGTGACGCCGATGCCGGCGGCGACCATCAAGACCGGCGCCGAGGCACGTGATGGCAGGATGAAATCGCCCCAGACCCCGGTGACGGCCAGGTTCTCTCCGGGCTCCACACGAGCCAGCGCCTTCTTGTAGCTGGACTGCGAACCCTCACGGATCGCGATGCGCACCTCGGGCAGCTCTTCGGGCGCCGAGACGATGCTGAACTCGCGGCGCGTGCCGCGCGCGTCAGGCTTGGCGTGGGCCACCTCGAGCTCGAGATACTGACCGGGCACGAAGCGGAAGCGTCGCTCGGCGCGGAACGACAGCTCACGCACGCTCGGTGTCAGCACCACGCGGCGCTGGAAGGTCAGCCGCACAGCCGTGCGCACCGCGAAGACGAAGGCGAGCACGTTGCCGATGAGCAGCGCACGCTCCTGGCCCAAACTGATGTCACCGATATCGATGGGCCACCCGGCGAGCAGGCCGACGAGGGCAGCCACCGTGAACTGCTGCCAGCGGCGCGGCGGCATCGTCAGCGGCTCCGACAGCATGAAGGCGCCGAGGAAGAGGAACGGCGACGAGAAAAGGATGTTCCAGAAGACCATGCCCGCATCGAGATCGAGACCGGCCTGCTGGTACTGCGTCGAGGTGCGCAGGAACGCGACGGCGACGGCGACGATGAGAAACAGGCCGATCACGCGTACCTTCTCGGTGCGGATGAGCACGAGCAGGCCGAGGATGATGACCGGAGCGGCCAGGAACGGCGAACCCACCCACCAGGCGGAGGATCCGAGATCGGGTAGCCACACGCTGAGCACTGTGAGGAACGTCGCGCCGACGGCAGCGGGGTTGAAAATGTGACGCCCCTGCCAGGCCAGCAGGTACTTGGATGCCGAGGCCACCGCTGCTGCCACCGCGAGCCCGACGAGGCCGAGCGGCTCGAGAGTCGGGCGCAGTACGAACAGCAGGATCAGCACGGTGATGAGGGACGATTCCCACCGCCACCCGGTGCTGAGCACGCGGTGCGCGATCGCGTCGACGGCGACACACGCGACGCCCAGGACGGCGAACGATGCGAGAAGGGCCCACGGCGACGGAGCGACCGCGCCGAGCAGCGAGAGCACGAACGAGATGGCGGCCAGCACGCCGAGGGCGAGCACGACCATCCGGTACATCGAGAGGCGGCCGAGGACGGCCAGCACGCGATTCCACGCGGCGGTGAGTGAGCTCATCACAGGAACAACTCTGCCTTACTGTCGGGCGACCACTCCACGCGGCCGTCGGTTGTCATACGTACCCACGAGACGCCGTGGGAGTGAGCGAACTGCGGGCCGCCCTCGAAGAAGAGGGCCGTCGCCGCGGCGTCCGCCGTCATCGCGTCGGCGGCCGATGCCCAGGTCGCGGCGATCGTGCGCACGGGCTCGCCGGTGCGGGCGTCGAGCACGTGGTGAAGCCCTCCCCCGCCATCGGCCCCCGGCCAGGCTCGTCGCTGCGTCGCGGAGGCGCACAGCGCGGCGTCGCTGAGCGGCCACACTCCGATGGCGCGCGTCGGATCGTACGGGTGCTCGAGCGCGATGCTCTCGGTGCCGCGCAGGGCGATGTCACCGCCGGCATCGACGGTGATCGATCCGTCGAGACGCCCGACGAGCAGCGACAGCACCCGATCGACGAGACGCCCTTTGCCGAGCGCACCGACATCGATCGTCGCGGGGGCGCTCAAGGTTACGGTGTCGTCCGTCCAGCTGAGCAGCTCCCGCCATGCGGCGGGAGCGGGCTGCGCGCCGCGGTCGACGAACCCGTAGTGGGCGTCGTAACCGCGGCGTGCCAGCGCGTCGCCGACCAGTGGGTTGACTGCCCCGCTCGTCGCGTCGCTCAGAGCAACGTAGAGGTCGAGCATCGCCGGGGCATCCGCCGAGGCCCGCACCGATCCCCCGGCCTCGGCGAGAGCAGCGATATGACCGTCGGCACGAAAGCGCGACCAGGCGCGGTCGAAGTCGTCGATCAGCGTGTCGACGAGACCACGCACCTCCGGTGACAGCGCGGCAGCAGTATCGATCTGCCACCGTGTGCCGATGGCTTCGAACTCCCACCGAGACATCTCGGTCATGGCGACTCCGACCGCGTCGGCTGGCCTCACGCCTTCGCTTCGGCCTTGATCTCGTCGATCGCCTTGTTGAATCCGCCGCTGGTCAGCGAAGATCCTGCAACACGCGACACCGAGATCTCATCGATCTTCTTGCCGACGACCTCGGCCTTGATGCCGCCGATGAACTGGCCTTGGTACTGCTCGGACTCCTTCTTGGTGGGGTTGCCCTTCACCTCGACGTCGGTGATGACGTCGTCAGCGAGCGTGACCGTCACCGAGATCTTCTCGACCGACTCCGGGGTGGAGTACGAACCATCGGCGCTGAACGTGCCGTTCTTGTAGACGCCGCCCGAAGCGGCGGATCCGGCGCTGGCGGTCGCGGGAGCAGTGGTAGGAGCCGTGCTCTTGTCGGATGACGAGCCCGGCGTCGTGGCGGATGTCGTCGCGGAGCAACCCGCCAGAGCGACCATGCCGAGTACAGACGCTGCGGCCGCGCCGGCACGGATGGAACGGGGTACGGCGGTGGTGCGGATCATGGTGGTCCTCCTTCTGTCGTGCCCTGCCGCTTCAGATGCACGTCGGGCGCATCGCGGTGGCAGTTCAACGCTAGGCGATCGTCTAGCGCACTCCGGGCGAATTTCTTATGCATTCGCATTGAGAATGAGGCTCGAGTGCCCGGAAGGTGAACCGCAGCTGGCGCGGAGGTGGCGCGGTATCTTAAGCAGCGCCGTCGAACATGCTCGTGACGGAGCCGTCTTCGAAGACCTCTTTGATCGCGCGCGCGAGCAACGGTGCGATCGGCAGGATCGTCAGACCGGGGAAACGCTTCTCAGGGGGCAGCGGGACCGTATCTGTGACGACGACCTCGTCGATCGCGGGGTCCTGAAGGCGCGTAGTGGCGGGGTCGCTGAAGATCGCGTGCGTCGCGGCGACGATCACGCGCTCTGCGCCGCTCGCTTTGAGCGCCTGCGCCGCCTTGACGATCGTGCCGCCGGTGTCGATCATGTCATCGACCAGCAGACACACGCGACCGGCGACGTGACCGACGATCTCATTGACCGTGATCTGGTTGGCCACGTTCGGGTCGCGACGCTTGTGGATGATCGCCAGCGGCGCGCCGAGCGAGTCCGACCACTGGTCGGCGACACGCACGCGACCGGTGTCGGGCGAGACGACCGTGAGCTTCTCGCGGTCCTCCACCGACAGGCTCTTCTGGAAGTAGTCGAGCAGCACCGGCTTGGCGAACAGGTGGTCGACCGGGCCGTCGAAGAAGCCCTGGATCTGGGCGGCGTGCAGATCGACGCTCATGACGCGGTCGGCACCGGCTGTCTTGAGCAGGTCCGAGACGAGCCGTGCGCTGATGGGCTCGCGACCGCGACCCTTCTTGTCTTGGCGGGAGTACGGGTAATAGGGGGCCACGACGGTGATGCGCTTGGCGGATGCACGCTTGGCGGCATCCAGCATGATCAGCAGCTCCATCAGCCATTCGTTGACCGGCGGTCCGAAGGACTGGATGATGAACGCATCGCAGCCGCGGATCGAGACTTCGAACCGGGTGAGGATCTCACCGGACGCGAACGTGCGGTGCTCGGTGGGCACCAGCTCGGTCCCCAGCGCGAGCGCGACGTCTCGCGACAACTCCGGGTGCGAACTTCCGCTCGCGACGACCAGACGCTTCTTGGTCTTGGCGACGAGGCCGGGGGCGATCCCGCGCTCGACGTCCAGATCAACCGTGTGCTTCTTGCGCGCCATCGTCCGCTTCCTGTGCGGACCGGGCACGAGCGGCAGCGGTAGCCGCAGCCGTTCCCGGTCGGTGGTTCTCGACCCAACCCTCGACGTTGCGCTGAGGGGCAACGCTCAAGGCGAGAGCGCCGGCGGGAACGTCCTTTCGGATCACCGCACCGGCACCGGTCTTGGCGCCATCTCCGATCCTAACGGGCGCGACGAACACGTTGTGCGAGCCCGCGTGCACCTCGTCGCCGATCTCGGTGCGGTGCTTGGCGATGTCGTCGTAGTTCGCCGTGATCGCTCCGGCGCCGAGGTTGACGCCGCGGCCGATCGTGGTGTCGCCGATGTAGGAGAGATGGGGCACCTTGCTGCCCTCGCCGATGATGGAGTTCTTGGTCTCGACGAAGGTGCCGATCTTGCCGCCCGCGGCAAGCTGCGTACCGGGGCGCAGGTACGCGAACGGACCGACCGTGGTACCGGCACCGATGACCGCGAGGGTGGCATCGGTACGGCGGACGACCGCGTTCTCGCCGACCTCGCAATCCTCCAGCGTCGTGTCGGGGCCGATCGTCGCGCCAGCGGCAACCGCCGTGGATCTCAGGATGTGCGTGTTCGGCAGCACGGTGACGTCGGGGGCGAGCGTGGCTGTCACGTCGATCCAGGTGGTAGCCGGGTCCTGGATGGTCGCGCCGTCGAGCTGCCAGCGACGCACGGTGCGCGCGTTGAGAAGACGTCCGACCTCGGCGAGCTGCGCGCGGTCGTTCACGCCGTACGTGATCGTCACGTCGTCGACGACGGATGCCGCGACGAGTTCCCCCGCGCCGCGGAGCAACCCGACCACGTCGGTCAGGTACTTCTCGTGCTGTGCGTTGTCGGTGCCGACCTCGCGCAGTCGTGCGCGCAGGGATGCTGCATGGAAGACGTACATCCCCGCGTTGATCTCAGTGACGGCCGCTTCGGCGGGTGTCGCATCCTTCTGCTCGACGACGCGGGCGACGGTGCCCTCAGTGTCGCGGATGACACGACCGTATCCGGTCGGGTTGTCGACGATCGCCGTCATCAGCGTCGCCCGCGCTCCTGTCGCGCGATGCTCGGCGACGAAGGCCGCGAGGGTCTCGGCATCCGCCAGGGGGCAGTCGGCCGACAGGACGAGCACGTCGCCGTCGAAATCCGGTACCGCCTCCAACGCCACTTCGACCGCGCGCCCGGTGCCGGGAATCTCGTCCTGGTCGACGACCACGACCTCCGGCGAGATGCCGGTGACGGCGTCGGCGACCTGATCTCGCTCATGCCGCACCACCACCAACACGTGCGCGGCAGCGAGATCGCGAGCGGTATCGAGGACGTGACCGACGAGCGGTCTGCCGCCGATGCGGTGGAGCACCTTCGGCAGGGAGGAGCGCATGCGCGTTCCCTGGCCCGCCGCGAGGATCACGACGGCGAGCGATGCGTCCCACGTGTTCTCTGTCATGCTCCGCCGCCAGGATTCGAACCTGAACCTCACAGCTCCAAAGGCTGTCGTGCTGCCGTTACACTACGGCGGACCGCAACCCACGAGACGGCGGGTGTGCCGATCTAGTCTGCCAGCCCGCGCGCCGGAAGACCGCATCGAAGCGCTCAGGCGAGCATGAGGAAGAGCTTCTCGAGTTCATCCGTCGTCAGACCGTCGTCGGTCGCGGCCCCCTCGGGGTCGGCGAGACATTCGCGCAGAGCCGTCGACACGATAGCGAAGCCAGCCCGGTCGAGCGCATGAGAGACCGCGGCCAGCTGGGTCACGACGTCTCGACAGGGCCGGCCCTCGTCGACCGCGGCGATGACGGCGTCGAGCTGTCCGCGCGCGCGGCGCAGGCGATTGGCGATCTTCCGCTGCGCAGCGGGATCGTGGGTGGCCGCGGCGTCGGAGGGGGCGGACTTCACCGACGTGGTCGCCGTCATCGGCCGAACATCCGCGAGAAGAACCCGCCCTGGGCCACGTCGTCATGGCCCGGGCAGCGCTGGGAGACGGGGACGTTCTTCATCACCTGGTCGACGTGCTGGCCGCAGCCGGCCCACGTCGTCTTGCCGCAGGTTCGGCAGGTCACCGCTGAGCACATGGGCGTTCTCCTGTCTGTTCGTGATTGTGGAAGTGGTCGTGGAAGCTCGGAAGAGCGAGCCGCTCAGACGCCGGCGCGGGTCGAGACGAGCATGGCCTCCGCCCGCTCGCCGAGCAGCGCCCGGAGCGTCAGCATGCCGCCGGACAGGGATGCCGAGTCGAAGCCCGTCTGGGCGAGCACGCGGTGCGCGATCGCGGAACGCACGCCGGACTGGCACATCACACGCACTGGCCGGCCGGCCGCGGCGTCGCGCACCTCGTCGAGGCGGCCGCGCAGCTCGGTGTGTGGGATGGCAAGGACACCGGGCAGGTGACCGGTCGCCACCTCCGCGGCCGTGCGGACGTCGAGGATGAGCGCCGTGGCTGCGACGACATCGAGGTCCTGTGCGTACCAGAGCCGTAGCGCTCCGGCCCGGACGTTCTCCCCCACCATCCCGACCATGTTCACGGGATCCTTGGCGGAGCCGTAGGGCGGGGCGTAGGCCAGATCGAGATCGATGAGGTCGTCGACGGCCCAACCAGCACGGACGGCGGTCGCGATCACGTCGATCCTCTTGTCGACGCCATCCGCGCCGACGGCCTGTGCGCCGAGCAGGAGCCCGTCGTCGCGGCGGACGTGCACGACGAGATGGATCTGCGATGCGCCCGGAAAGTAGCCGGCGTGCTGGCCGGGATGAAGATGCAGGGTGTCGAACTCGATTCCCGCGGCCGCCAAAGCGGCGCGGTTCGCACCGGTCAACGCGACAGTCTTCGCGCCGACGCGGACGATCGCCGTACCGACCGGGCGCGGGAGGGGGCGGGCCCGCTCGGGCCGCAGGATCGCATCGGCGACCAGGCGTCCGGCGCGGTTGGCGGGCCCGGCGAGCGCGACGGGGCGCACCGCGCCGGTGACGGCGTCGACGGATGCTGTGGCGTCGCCGACCGCGTACACGTCGGGCAGGGACGTGCGCCCGTGCGCGTCGACGATCATCGCACCGCGCTCGCAGGCGACCCCCGCCGCCTCGAAGACACCGGTGTCGGGACGCACGCCCACCGAGAGCACGATGAGGTCGGCATCCAGTCGGGTGCCGTCGCCCAGGACGACGACGTCACGGTCTTGTCCGGACTCGACCGCGGTGGCCGCCGTCCCGGCGCGGACGTCGATGCCGAGCGCGCGCAGTTCCGCCGTCACCAGTGTCGCCAGCTCGTCCTCGAGGGGCGGCAGGACGTGTGGCGCGAACTCGACGACAGTCGTGTGGAGGCCTCGCTGCGCGAGCGCTTCGGCGGCTTCGATTCCGATGAAGCCCGCCCCGAGGACGACGGCACGGTGAGCGCCCGCGTCGACGCGCTCGCGGAGCGCCACGGCGTCCTCGACGCTGCGCAGCGTCCGCACGCGGGGCGAATCGAGTCCCGCGATCGCAGGACGTGCCGCGACGGCTCCCGGAGCGAGCACGAGAGCGTCGTAGGCGAGGGTATCGACGCCGTCCGCGCTGACCACGGTCACCGTCTTGGCCGCGGCATCCACCGCGGTCACATCGTGACCGGTACGCACGTCGAGCGCGAGCGCGGCCCTCAGGGACGCCGGCGTCTGCACGAGCAATGCGGACTCTTCGGCGATCTCGCCGCCGACGAAGTACGGCAGCCCGCAGTTGGCGAAGGAGACGTGCGGCCCCCGCTCGAGCACGACGATCTCGGCGGTCTCATCGAGCCGGCGCGCCCGCGCCGCACAGCTCATGCCTCCGGCGACGCCCCCGACGATCACAATGCGCATCTGGTGTTCTCCCTCTTCCACGAACAGGTTCAATATACCCCCGGGGGTATTCGGAGCCAAACCGAGCGCGAGACCGCGGACGATAATGGAGCCATGGCCACCGAGCACGACGAAGTCGACCGCATCGTCAGCGCTTGGGGTGCCCAGCGTCCTGACCTCGACTTCTCGCCCCTCGAGGTGCTCTCGCGTGTGGACCGACTCTCCCGCCACCTCGATCGCGCCCGCCGCGAGGCGTTTCGGCGCAGCGAACTAGAGCCGTGGGAGTGGGATGTCCTGTCGGCGTTGCGCCGCGCCGGGGAGCCCTACCAGTTGAGCCCGAAGCAGCTTCTGCAGCAGACCCTCGTCTCGAGCGGCACGATGACCAACCGCATCGACCGTCTGGTCGGTCGCCGCCTCGTGCGGCGCGAAGCCGACCCGGCAGACGGGCGCAGCGTGCTGGTGACCATCACGGACGAGGGAAAGACGCGTGTGGATGCCGCGATCACCCGACTCGTGGATGCCGAGGCGGTGCTGCTCGGTGTGCTGTCGCGCGGCGATCGCGAACGACTCGCCGGCCTGCTGCGCAAGCTCTCGCTGGGCTTCGACTCCTGAGAGCCGGACCGCGCCTCAGCCGAGCAGCTCGGACAGCTCGAACCAGCGGTCCTCGAGCGCACTCATCTCGGCCTGCATCTCGCCGATCACCCGCATCTTGTCGCCGAGGCCCACGTAGTCAGCCTGGTCATGGTCGGCCAGGGCCGCACGCGCGGCATCCACCTGAGCGGTGAGCTTCTGAATCCGACGCTCCGCAGCGGCCAGCTCCTTCTGGGCGGCGCGGAGGTCTGACCCGGCAAGAGTCGGAGGCGCGGTCGACGTCGAGCCCGCTGTCGCCGATCCCCCGCTGCGCTGCTCGCTGAGCGACCGGGAACGGAGCTTCAGGTACTCGTCGATGCCACCCGGCAGATGCCGCAGGCGGCCGTCCATGACGGCGTACTGCTGGTCGGTGACCCGCTCGATGAAGTACCGGTCGTGCGACACGACGAGCAGCGTCCCCGCCCACGAGTCGAGGAGATCCTCGATCGCGGCGAGCATGTCGGTATCGAGATCGTTCGTCGGCTCGTCGAGGATCAGCACGTTGGGCTGGTCGAGCAGGATCAACAGCAACTGCAGTCGACGCTGCTGACCACCGGAGAGGTCTTTGACCGGCGTGGACAGCTGGGCCGAGCTGAAGCCCATCCGCTCCAGCAACTGCCCGGGCGTGAGCTCCGCCGCCTTCGAGCCCGTACCGATCGTGTAGCTGGTGCGTAGCCCGGAGATGACCACCCGAACCGGGTCGTCCATGTACTGGTCGAGTTCGTCCATTCGCTGGGTGAGGGTCGCGACCTTCACGGTCGTCCCCCGCTTGACCCGCCCGCTGGTCGGCGCGACGGTGCCGGCGACGAGCCCCAAGAGCGTCGACTTGCCGGCCCCGTTGACCCCGAGGATGCCGGTGCGTTCGCCGGGCGCAATGCGCCACTCGACATCGCGCAGCACGTCGCGACCGTCGTACGCGACGCCCGCGTCGAGCAGATCGACGACGTCCTTGCCCAGACGCGACACGGCGAGCGACTGCAGCTGGACCTTGTCTCGGATCTCGGGAACGTCCGCGATCAGCGCGTTGGCCGCATCGATGCGGAACCGCGGCTTGCTCGTGCGGGCGGGGGCACCGCGCCGCAGCCAGGCGAGCTCCTTGCGGGCGAGGTTCTGGCGACGCTGCTCGATGACCGCCGACTGCCGATCGCGCTCGACGCGCTGCAGCACATAGGCGGCATAGCCGCCCTCGAACGGCTCGACGATGCGGTCGTGCACCTCCCAGGTCTTGGTGCACACCTCGTCGAGGAACCACCGGTCGTGCGTGACGACGAGCAGTGCGCCACTGGATGCCGACCACCGGCGCTTCAGGTGGGCAGCGAGCCACGCGACGGCTTCGACGTCGAGGTGGTTCGTCGGCTCATCGAGAGCGAGTACGTCCCAGTCCCCCACCAGCAGACGCGCGAGAGCGACACGGCGGCGTTGACCGCCGGAGAGGCCGGCCACCGGGCCGTTCCAGTCGAGATCGCCGACGAGTCCCGCGATCACGTCGCGAACGCCCGCGTCGCCCGCCCAGTCGTGCTCGGCGCGGTCGCCGACCACGTGTTGAGCGATCGTGAGGGAATCATCCAGCGTGTCGCCCTGATCGAGCACACCGACCGTGACGCCACCGCGGACCGTGACACGCCCGGCATCCGGCTCGAGCCGACCGGCGAGCATCGCCATCAGGCTCGACTTGCCGTCGCCGTTTCGACCGACGATTCCGATGCGGTCGCCTTCGTCGACGCCCAGCGAGACGCCGTCAAACACGACCTTCGTGGGAAATTCCAGGTGGAGGCCCTCGGCCCCGAGCAGATGCGCCATATCCGCTCCAGGCTACGCGAGCGCGCCCGTCGCGCGGCCCTCGGTGGCGAGCGCATTCACGGCGAACCCATAGAATTGCCGACGGCTTGCACCTCGGCCGCCACATCATCAGGAACCGGAGAGATAGATATGAAGACCAAGATCGCGACCCGACTGGGCGGCGCCGCCGCCGTCATCACCCTCGCAGCCACCATGACGGCGTGCGCAGGCGGGCAGAGTGTGGCAGACGCATGCACCATCGCCAAGAACGAAATCCAGACCGCCACGTCGAGCATCCAGAAGGACCTGAGCTCGTCGATGAGCAAGGCGAGCTCGGGCGAGAAGGTCGACTTCTCCTCGCTGTTCCAGCCCGTGCTGGACGGCTTGTCGTCCGCCGAGTCGAAGGTCACCAACGAGCAGGTGAAGGCGCCGCTGACCGCATTCGCCGACGAGTACCGCAACTTCGCGACGATCTTCGCCGGCTTCGAGATGCCCGACCTGACGAAGATCGACCCGAGCGACCCGAGCGCCATGCAGCAGCTGCAGGACGCGCAGACCAAGGCGGAAGAGATCTCCACCAAGGGTCAGGAGTCGAGCTCCAAGCTCCAGGATCAGGCGAAGAAGCTGCAGGACGTCTGCGGCAGCTGAGGCTTCGCACCGACGATCGAGGCCCCGGATCCGCTGCGATCCGGGGCCTCGGTCGTTCGTCAGTACCAGAAGCTCAGCTGCGGCGGCACGGTGGAGGCGAACAGCCGGGCAAGGCGGGCCGCATCGTCGGAGGCGAGCCGACCCGCGCGGGCCAGGGTGACGGGCGACACCCCGCCGAGCAGCAGTGCGGATAGCTCCGCCACCCCCAGTCGGGTCGCCGGCACCCCGAGCGGCGGGTCATCGACGATGTCGACGGACGCGAGACCCTCGGCATCCGTCGTCAGCACGAACGTGCCGGCGGCGATGCCGAGCGGGTCGGTCACGTCGAGCACAACCGTGTCGGCGACGTCGTAACGGCGCGCCGACAGTGCGGCCGGCACATCGAGCACCCGTGCGTAGTGATGATCGCGCAGCGTGATCGTGGCCGCCCGTTGATCGGCGATCATCCACCAGAGCGGCTCGTCGACCGACAGCTCGCTCGCGCGCACCGTGCCGATGAGGTCCATGCTCAGCAGGAAGCGCCAGAGCGCCGCGTAAGCCTCATCGGTGACGGCCACGAAGAACCCGACGTCGACGGTGGACGCCGTGAAGTCATCCTCATTCTCCGTCACGCGATACACCGCGACGCCCTCGACATCGCCGGCCGGCGAGCGGTACTGGATGACACGGAGCTGTTCGGGCTTCTCCGAGTCGGCCCGGGTACCGAAGAACCGTTCGTCGTGGCCGCCAGGAAGCGCGATCTCGCCCGGCGTCTGCCGGCGCGCGCGTTCGTGCAGTGCGACGGCGAGCTCGCGCCCCTGAGCACGGCTGATGAAGTCGATTCGTCCCGGAGCGTCGGGACCGATCCATCGCGCGCGGCGCGCATCGATGCTCCACTGCGCGGCGACCGCGGCGGGCGCGAAGCCGAACCGGCCGTAGATCGTCGACTCGCTCACCGTGAGGATGGCGACCGGAAGTCCCCGTTGGATCGCCGTGCGCAGCTCTCCCGCCATCACCGAGCGAAGGATGCCGCGACGGCGATGCGTCGGCGCGACCGTGACCGAACTGATCGCGCAGGCGGGCACCTCGCCGCCGGGAAGAGTGAGCTCGGTCGCCCACGACGCGAAGGTGGCGGCGGGGATTTCCGCCAGCGGCGCCGTCTCATCGAACACGCCGATCTTACGACGGTAGGCGGAACCGGCGAAGAACGCTTCGCGCTGGGTCTCGTTGCGCTCCCCGTCGAGGAATCCGCGCGATACCGCCTCGAGCCACGGGTCGACGTCAGCGCGCACGGCGTCGTCGATGCGACGAACCACGAGGTCGCGGGCGGCCAGTTCGTCGATCATCGTGCGATCGAGCGAGGCGTCGTGATGGTGATGGCGATCGGTCATGGTGCTCTCCGTTCGAAGGGTGGGCGCGGGCGGCGCCGGGGTCACGCCGAGACGACCCGTGCGCCGGCAACGGGCCCGTGGACATGAAGAATGTCGGAACCGGCCCTCCCTGACGCAGCGAGGTCGGCGGCGAGTTCGTCAGCCGCGCGTTCATCGGCGGCGAGAAAGGCGACGGTCGGGCCCGACCCGGAAACGAGTCCGGCGAGAGCCCCGGCGCGGCGGCCGGCGCGCAGCGTGTCGACCAACCGGGGACGCAGGGACACGGCCGCTTCCTGCAGATCGTTGCGGACAGCGCCGGCAAGCGCCATGGGATCGCCCGCGCGCAGCGCATGCAGCACGATGGGATCGGCCGAGGGCACACCGCGCTCGGGAGCGATGTCGGGCAGCTCGCGCAGACGGTCGAGTTCGCGGTAGACGGCGGGCGTCGACAGCCCCTCGGCGCTCGTGACCAGCACCCAGTCGAAGCGGCCGCGCGCCAGCGCGGGAGCGAGCTCGTCGCCACGCCCGGTGCCGATCGCCGTTCCCCCGAGCACCGCGAAGGGCACATCCGCGCCGAGGGGAGCTCCGAGTTCTTGCAGCTCGAGCGTGGTCAACCCGCCACCGAGCACCTCGTTCACGGCGACGAGGGCGGCCGCGGCATCCGCCGATCCGCCGCCCATGCCGCCGGCGACCGGAACGCCCTTGTGGATGTCGAGATGGATGCCGCCGCGCCACCCCAACCGCTCAGCGACCCGCCGGGCGGCACGGATCGCGAGGTTCGACTCGTCGAGGGGAACCCCCGACACGTCGATGTCGCCGGTGACCGTGATCGAGAATTCGTCGGAGATCCGAGCCCACACGTCTTCGTACACCGAGACCGCCTGATACACCGACGCGACGTCGTGGTAGCCGTCTGGCTGAACGTCGCCGACGTCGAATGCGATGTTGATCTTGCCGGGGGCGCGCACGTGCACCCGGCGTCCGGCGGTACCGGCGATCGTCACGAAGCGTCCGCCCAGATCTCACCGATATCGGCGGCGATCACATCGATGCGCTCGAGCTCCTCGGCATCGAAGGCGGGCCCGTCCAACGCGGCGAGGTTTTCATCGAGCTGCGAGGTGCGCGAGGCACCGATGAGCGCCGATGCGACGACACCGTCGCGCAGCACCCATTGCAGAGCGAGTTGCGCGAGGCTCTGGCCGCGATCGCGAGCGATCACATCGAGTGCCCGGAGCCCGGCGAGAGCCGATTCGCTCAGGCGGCGACCCGGCAGCGACGAGCGGTCCTGCGACCGCATGGCCGTGCCATCGCTCAGATACCGATCGGTCAAGAGGCCTTGCGCGAGCGGCACGAAGGCGATCGCCCCCATGCCCTCCTGCCGCAGCACGCCGGTGAGGCCGTCTTCGATACCGCGATTCAGGATCGAGTACGCCGGCTGGTGGATGATCAGCGGCGTGCCGAGCGATCGGGCGACCGCGGCGGCGATCGCCGTCTGCTCGGGCTCGTAGGACGAAATGCCGACGTAGAGCGCCTTGCCCTGGCGCACCAGAGTGTCCAGGGCCGCCACCGTCTCCTCGATCGGGGTGACCGGGTCGAAGCGATGCGAGTAGAAGATGTCGACGTAGTCGAGCGACATGCGGCCCAGCGACTGCTCGGCGCTGGCGAGCAGGTACTTTCGCGAACCCCACTGCCCGTAGGGGCCGTCCCACATGTCGTAGCCGGCCTTCGAGGAGATGATCAGCTCGTCGCGGTACGCTCTGAAGTCCTCGCGCATCATGCGCCCGAAGTTCGTCTCGGCACTGCCGTAGGGCGGTCCGTAGTTGTTCGCGAGGTCGAAGTGGGTGATCCCGCGATCGAACGCATGACGCAGCAGTGCGCGCTGATTGTCGAAGGGCACGTTGTCGCCGAAGTTCCACCACAGACCGAGCGAGACGGCAGGCAGGTAGAGGCCGCTCGATCCCACCTGGCGGTAGGTGCCGGCGGCGTATCGGTCGGATGCCGCAGCGAAGGGTCGGTGCAGATCGCCGCCGCGCGACGGGGAGAAACGGTCGGAGATGTCGGTCACCCGTCCAGGCTATCGACCGCGCGGGGGCGGCGGAGCGTGTTCACCGAAACGCCAGAGAAACACCGAGGGGCGTACGATGAGGCTCCCCCGACAGACAAGGAAATACCGCGTGGCACCACTGGAGGCACTCTCACCGCACCCACATCCCTGGTCGGGCCTGCTCGCCCGCCACGATCTGCGGTGGGTGGACGGCATCCTCCATGTGGTTCACGACGATCTCACGCCGGAGATGGCGCGCATCGCCGACATCGGCCTGGTCGCCGACGCCCTCGCCGCTGCAGGACTGGATCCCCTGCTCGCACAGGACGACCGCGGCGGCGCGATCATCGTGGTGGATGCCGCCGACGGACCGGCGGCCGTGCGCGCGCTCGCCGACGCGGGAACCCAGGATCCTCTCTACGCGAAGACGGCGGGCGCCGACGCACAACTCGCGGTGGACCTTGCCCTCCCCGAGCCCGACGCGGTCTGGTCGATGCGGCTCTTCCGGCCGCGGATCACCGAGAACGGATCGCTCCGGTACGGCAGCGCGGAGGCGGTGCGACTGGAGACGTGGCGCATGACCGGCGAGACGATCCATGCGCCCCGGGCCAACGCACTGACGCGGCGCGTCTTCCCCGCATCCGACCTCGTCACGACGACGGTGTGGCGGTGGGGACGACGCTGGAAGACCGTGGTCGGCATGTTCGACGCGCGTCCGCACCAGGTGACGGCCGATATCGACATGGTGTTCTCCTGGGTCGACGGCTCGGCGAGCGAGTTCCAGCGACAGCGCGCCGCGCAGCTGGAGGAGTACGTGGTCGGCGAGGGCGATGACGGGCCGGCTCGCTACCGCCATGTCGACGAGCTGCGCTACGCGCTGCGCAGCGTGCACATGTACGCGCCGTGGGTGCGACGCATCTTCATCGCGACAGACTCGCCCCAGCCGGCGTGGCTGGCCGAGCACCCGCGGGTCACGATCGTGCCCAGCGAGGAGTTCTTCGCCGATCCGTCCGTGCTGCCGACGCACAACTCCCACGCCGTCGAAGCGCAGTTGCATCGCATCGACGGGCTCGCCGAGCACTTCCTGTACTCGAACGATGACATGTTCTTCGGTCGTCCCGTCACGCCGGAGATGTTCTTCACTGCCGGCGGCCTGACGAGGTTCGTCGAGTGCGACGTGCGCATCGGATCAGGTCCGACGCGCGCCGAACGTTCGGGGCACGATAACGCCTTGCGCGTCAATCGCACCCTGCTCCTCGAGCGGTTCGGCCGCTCGATCGTGCGCGATCTCGAGCACTGTGCGACACCGATGCGCCGCAGCATCGCCGCGGAGTTGGAGCTCGAGTTCGCCGACGACATCGCACGCACCGCCGCCTCCCGTTTTCGCAGCGCCACCGATGTCTCGGTCACCAACAGCCTCTACCACTACTACGCGCTGATGACCGGGCGGGCGATCGCGACGAGCGAGCCACGCGTGCGCTACGTGCAGACGACGATGGTCTCGGGGCTGCGCAAGATGCGGCGGCTCGAGGAGCGTCGCGACGCGGATATGTTCTGTCTCAACGACGGCGGCGAAACCGAGGTACCGGAGGAGCTGCGCGTACGTGTGCTCCGCGAGACGCTGGAGCGCCTGTTCCCCGTCCGCGCGCCGTGGGAGGTGCCGGTCAGCGCAATACGGACAGCGGCCGGGTCGGCGGAGCGCTCGGTCGCTGGACTCCGACACCCGTGACGCCCGCCTCCGCGAGGAGGCGCTGCGCCGCCGCGGGATCGGTGTATTCCATGACGCGCGGCACATCGACCGGAACCACCGAGTGCACCACGGTGTCGTCGTAGATGTGGACGAGGTTGTACGACTGCGCTCCGTCCTGCGGGCGCGTTCCACCGACCGGAACGGTGAGATCCTGCGCGTAGCAGGTCGATGACGCCACCGAGACGGGAATGCCGGCGAACGTCGCGAACGTCGAGTAGTGCAGGTGTCCGGCGATGATCGCACGGATGTCGGTGCCGCGGACGACACGAGCGAGCCGCGCCTGATCGCGCAGCTCCACGCTCGCCGCGAGCGCCAACACACTCGGCACCGGAGGGTGGTGCATGGCGAGGATCGTGCCGAGCGGCGCCGGGGTTTCGAGCACGGCGGCCAGCCACGCCAGTTGCGCGTCGCTGAGCTCGCCGTAGTGGTGACCGGGCACCGAGGTGTCGAGCGTGATGATGCGCAGGCCATCGAACTCGTCGACGCCGTCGACGGGGCGGGCGTCGGCCGTATCGGCGTCGCACAGCTCGGCGCGGAACGCCGCACGATCGTCGTGGTTGCCCATCACCCACACGACGGGTGCCTGGAGTCGTGCGGCCACGGGCTCGACCATTGCACGGAGCGTGGCATAGGCGGCGCGTTCGCCGAGGTCGACGAGATCACCCGTCACGACGATCGCGTCGGGACGCACGCCCGATGCCTCGATCCCCGCCAGTGCTCGTGCCAGGTGCTCTTCGCCCGACACCTCTTCCCAGATGCGCGACCCCGCCGCGCGCAGATGGGTGTCGCTGAGGTGCAGCAGGACCCGTTCGGGAGCAGGATGCTCGGCCATACGCATGCGCGCAATGTTACCGACATGTTTCATGATCGCCGGTGAAAAGGGGGCGAACATTGCGTGACGTGTCGTCGACGCGGCGATCGTCACACCGCAGTGACCGCCTGAGGTGTCCCGTCGCTTGCGCGGGCGATGGCGACGAAGTCGTCGATCGTGAGCTGCTCACCCCGGGCCGTGGGCTCGACGCCGGCCGATTCCAGCACGGCGGAGGCGAGGCCCGAAGAGCCGCCGAATACTCCGGTGAGTGCCTGGCGCAGCATCTTGCGGCGCTGCTGGAAGGCGGCATCCACGATGCGGAACGTCGCCCGGCGGAGCGTCTCGTCGCCGCGCGGCGCGGGATCGCGGCGGAATCCGACCAGCACGCTGTCGACGTTCGGCACCGGCCAGAACACCTGGCGAGACACCGTGCCCGCCAGCCGCCACGGCCCGTACCAGGCGGCCTTCACACTGGGGGCGCCGTAGACCTTCGACCCGGGCGGCGCGGCAAGGCGCTCCCCCACCTCGGCCTGCACCATCACGACGCCGCGCTCGAGGTACGAGAAGTTCTCCATGAAGTGCAGGAGCACGGGCACGCTGACGTTGTACGGCAGGTTGGCGACGAGCACGTTCGGCTCACCGGGCAGTTCGGTGACGCGGAGCGCATCGGCATCCACCACCGTCAAGGCACCGTCCGCGACCCCGTGGGCGGCGGCTGTGACGGGCAGATGCGCGGCGAGTCGATGGTCGATCTCGACCGCGGTGACGGGCGCACCCGTCTCGAGGATCGCGAGGGTGAGCGAGCCGAGCCCCGGACCGACCTCGACCACGCGGTCGGCATCGGTGACACCGGCGACGTTCACGATCTTTCGCACCGTGTTCGCGTCGACGACGAAGTTCTGACCGAGCTTCTTGGTCGGCGTGACGTCGAGGTCGGCGGCGAGCGCGCGGATCTCGGCCGCGCCGAGCAGTGTCACGGGCATGCACTCCAGCCTATCCGTGGTGCGCGCCACCGCCCGTGCGGCGGGAGCGATGCGGGGCCGTCGGGGCGTCGAGGCCTACGGGATCCAGTACCCCACAGCGCAGAGCAGCCGCGTTTCGTCGTCGGCATCCGCGGGCGGGTCGATCGCGGGCGGGAAGACACCCCACTGGCGCCACTCGTCGGCGAACGAGACGACGTGCTCCTCGAGCCCGGCGATGAGCTCGGGCGTGAAGTGGAACGGGATGCCGAGATGCTTCGCGATGAGCCAGGCCTGGAAGGCGCGGTAGGTCGCGAGGTGCGCGAGGCCCTCAGCGGCCGGGTAGTCGCCGTAGCTGAACCGGAACGTGTCGACATACCCGCCGGCGCGCACCGCCGCCGCCGCGTCGTCGTTGCGCGCGTCGTAGGCGGAGATCGGATCGTCGCCGAGCAGATCGACGCCGCGCAGCTCGTCGCCGTCGGCGACCGCGCGCCCGCGCAGCACGTCGGGCACCCATGCCTCGTCGTAGGTGTGGGCCTGCAAGATGTCGCGAAAGGTGGGATCGGGTGTGGAGGTCCATTCGGCGGGCGCCGAACGGGTGAGATCGGCCGGGTCGATCCGGTCGATCACGTCGCGCAGGGCGGCGTCGGAACGCAGAAACAGCTCGTCGGTGTCCATGGCGCACACGCTAGACCGTGCGTCCGACACGGCTCTAGCCCCGGACCTCCCCGGAAGCGGCGAGCGCGGCGGCCGGCAGCGCGTCGACGATCTGCGCGAGGGCGTCATCGTCGTGCGCCGCGGTCAGGAACCATGCTTCGAAGGCCGACGGCGGCAGTGAGACACCGGCATCCAGCATTGCGTGGAAGAACCGGCCGTAGGCGGCCGAGTCCTGCCGCTGCGCGGTCGCGTAGTCGGGGACACCGCCGGTGACGTCCGCGCCGAAGAAGACGCTGAACAGGGTGCCCGCCCGTTGCACGACGTGCGGCACACCCGCGGCGGAAAGCGCCGCCGTCGCAGCGTCGGCGACAGCGGTCGCGGCGAACCCGATCCGCTCGTACACGGCAGCGTCGGCCAGGCGCAGCGTCGCCAGGCCTGCCGCGACAGCGACGGGGTTCCCGCTCAGGGTGCCCGCCTGGTACACCGGACCGAGCGGCGCCAGCAGGTCCATGATGTCGGCGCGGCCGCCCACCGCGGCGACCGGCAGCCCGCCCCCGATGACCTTGCCGAAGGTGACGAGGTCGGGGAGCACGGTCTCCCCTGCCTCGGCGAGCACCTGGGCGTAGCCGCCCGGTGCCGCGCGGAAGCCGGTGAGCACCTCGTCGCTGATCAGCAGCGCGCCCTCGCGGTGACAGAGATCGGCGAGGTAGCTCGAGAATCCGGATGCCGGTGCGACGACGCCCATGTTGGCGGCGGCGGCCTCGGTGATGACGGCGGCGATGCAGCCGGGATGCGCAGCGAACACGGCCTCGAGCGTGGCGCGGTCGTTGTAGGGCACGACGAGAGTCTGGGCGGCCACGGCGTCGGGAACACCCGCCGAGCCGGGCAGCGCGAACGTCGCGAGGCCCGAGCCGGCCGCGGCCAGCAGTCCGTCGGAATGGCCGTGGTAGTGGCCTGCGAACTTCACCAACAGGTCGCGTCCCGTCGCCCCGCGCGCGAGGCGGATCGCCGTCATGGTGGCCTCGGTGCCGGTGGACACGAGGCGCGCCTTCTCGACGGCGGGTACGCGGCGCACGATCTCCTCGACGAGCTCGGCTTCGGCCGGCGTCGGCGCCCCGAAGGACAGTCCGCGAGCGGCGGCGGTCTGCACGGCCGCGACCACCTCCGGGTGCGCGTGGCCGAGAAGGGCCGGGCCCCAGCTGGCCACGAGGTCGACGTAGCGGCGACCCTCGGCATCCGTGACGTAGGCGCCCGCGGCCTCGACGATGAAACGCGGCGTTCCGCCCACCGAGCCGTAGGCGCGCACCGGTGAGTCCACCCCACCGGGGATCACGGCGCGGGCCCGCTCGAACAGGGCGTCATTGGTCGTCATGCGAGGCTCCGTCCGTCGCGCAGCCAGCCGGCCACTTCGATCGCCCAGTACGTGAGGATCGCCTCGGCCCCGGCCCGGCGGATGCCGAGGAGAGCCTCGCCGATGGCCCTCTCGCGGTCGATGACGCCGGCCGCGGCCGCGTGCTCGACCATCGCGTACTCGCCCGACACTTGATACGCCCACACGGGGACCTCCGATGCCGCGACCACCTCGGCGAGCACGTCGAGGTAGGGGCCGGCCGGTTTCACCATGACGATGTCGGCGCCCTCGTCGATGTCGGCACGGGCTTCGCGCACCCCCTCGCGGCCGTTGGCGGGGTCGAGCTGGTAGGTGCGGCGGTCGCCGGTGAGGGTGGACTCGACGGCGTCGCGGAAGGGACCGTAGAACGCCGACGCGTACTTGGCGGAGTAGGCGAGCAGGGCGACGTCGCTGCGTCCGACCGCATCCAGCGCGGCGCGGCACGCGGCCACCTGGCCGTCCATCATCCCCGACAGACCGAGGATGTCGGCACCGGCCTCGGCCTGGGCGACGGCCACGCGCGCGTAGATCTCGAGGCTGGCGTCGTTGTCGACCGACCCGTCGTTGGCGAGCACGCCGCAGTGGCCGTGGTCGGTGAACTCGTCGAGGCAGAGGTCGGCCTGCACCGTCAGGCGGCCGGACGCCGCGCGCGCGGCCACGGCGATCGCCCGGTTCAGGATGCCGTCCGGATCGGTGGCACCGCTTCCGACCGCATCGCGCACGGTGGGAACGCCGAACAGCATGATGCCGCCGATGCCCGCCGCGGCGGCCTGCTCGACGACCTCGGCGAGCTGCTCGATCGGGTACTGCATCACGCCCGGCATACTGGCGATCGGCTGCGCCGCCGTGATGGCCTCCTTGACGAAGAGCGGCAGCACTAGGCGCCGGGGCGAAAGGTCGTGCTCGGCGACGAGGCGCCGCAGAGCCGGGGTACCGCGCAGGCGACGCAGGCGCTGGACGGGGAACGCGGTCATGAGGTGACCTCCAGAAGTCGTGGGGAGTAGTCGAGCTCGGCGATCAGGGCGTCGATGCTCTGCGTGTGCGCCGTGTGCCCGACGGTGAAACCCAGGCGCTCGGCATCGCGGGTCGTCGCGGGTCCGATCGACGCCACGAGCGTGGATAGCGGCAGGGTGCCCACCTGGCGGCGCAGCTCACGGCCGACGCTGAGCGAGGTGAGCAGCACGACGTGGAAGCGCCCGCCCGCGAGATCGGCCGCGACCTCGGGTGCGAGGTCGAGGCCCACGGTGCGGTAGCCGATGCAGACGTCGACGGCGAAGCCCTGCAGTTCGAGCTCGTCGCTGACCACGGCTGCGGCCAGGTCGGAACGGACGACCAGGCAGCGCCCCGTGGATGCCGCGGCGTGGGCGGCGCACCACTGCGCGATCATCGTCTGCGCCGAGGAACGCCCGAGCGGCACGAACGAGACCTGGGCGCCGAGATCGATGACGGCGCGTGCGGTGGCGCGACCGACGACGGCGATCTTCAGGGCTTCAGGAAGCGTGAGCCCGTGCGCGGCCAGATAGGTCGCCAGCTGCTCGACGCTCGCGGCGCTGGTGACGAACAGCCACTCGTAGCGCCCGTCGACGAGAGCGGCGAAGGCGGTGTCGCGAGCCGCGGTGTCGCGCGGGGGCACCGTCTGGATGAGGGGCGCGATCGCCGGGGTCGCGCCGCGCGTCTCCAGCTCGCGCGCGACACGGTCACCCCACGACCCGGCGCGCGGAACCAGCACGCGGGCGCCGCGCAGGGCGTAGATCGGCTCGCCCGGTGTCCCCCGGCTGCTGCTGGGCGCGGATGCCGTGGCACTCACCGTCCGTCACCCGCGGCACGCGGACCCAGATCGGCGAGGGCGCCGGCGCCGGCATCCATCAGCGCGGTGACGACCTCGGCCGCCGCGGCGTCGCGGCCGGCGGCATCGGCCAGATCGGCGTGGGCGACGCTGTGCTCGATGCGGACGCAGCGCGCACCATCGAGTGCGTAGACCTCGGCGATCAGCGCAACCTGAGCGTGGAGGCCCCCGTGGGTTGACCCCCGCACTGCCGAGATCCCCACCGGGGCGGCGCAGCCGGCCTCGAGACGACGCAGCACCGCGCGCTCCCAGAGCGAGGTGACCTCGGCATCCGGATCGGTGATCATCGCCACCGCCTCGGCGACGGCGGAGCCGGTCTGCACCTCCACGGCGAGCGCCCCCTGACCGGCCGACGTCGGCCAGTCGTCGACCTCGAAGCGGTCGGTGATGCGCGCGGTGCGTCCGATGCGGGTGAGACCCGCTTCGGCGAGCACGACGGCGTCGTATTCGCCCTCGTCGACCTTGCGCAGGCGCGTATCGACGTTGCCGCGGATGCCGCGGACCTGCAGATCCGGACGGCGCCGCAGCAACTGCGCGACCCGGCGCGGCGAACCACTGCCGATGACCGCACCCTCGGGCAGGTCGTCGAGCGCGCGGCCGTCGCGCGCGCACAGCACATCCCGCACGGGCGCGCGCGGAGGCACGGCACCGATACGCAGCCCCTCCACGTCGGCGGTCGGAAGATCCTTCATCGAATGCACGACCAGGTCGCACTCCCCGCGCAGAAGTGCTTCGCGCAGCGCGGCGACGAACACGCCCGTGCCGCCGAGTTGCGCGAGCGGGCCGGTGAGCACGTCACCCGCGGTGGTGATCGGAACGAGTTCGACCTCGCGGCCCGTCGCGGCGCGCAGGGCGTCGGCGACATGGCCGGACTGGGTCGTCGCCAGCAAGCTGGCGCGCGTTCCGAGCCGGAGCGGGGGCGCGGTATCGGAGAGGGAGGCGGGCGTCACGGAGCGATCCCGGCAAGCGCCGGCTGGAAGCCGAGGCGCTTGTTCTCACAGCATCCGGGCCGGCAGACGTCGTACCACGGACCGAGGTCGGTCTCGTGCGGACGGTCTGTGGCCGCCGTGCCGTTCAGGCGCTCGACCATGAGGTCGACCAGACCCGAGACGTACGCGGGATGCGTGCCCGGAGTCGGGGTGCGGATCGCCGTCAGGCCGAGCTCTCCGGCGGTCTCCATCGCCTCGGTGTCGAGGTCCCAGAGCACCTCCATGTGGTCGCTGACGAACCCCAACGGCACGATCAGCACCGCCGCGCGACCGCGTGCGGGCAGCTCGGCCATGGCGTCGTTGATGTCGGGCTCGAGCCACGGCACCTGCGGCGGGCCCGACCGGCTCTGGAACACGAGCTGCCAGGCACACGACGACCCGAGGCGCCCCATGATGGTCTCGGCCACGGCGGTGTGCTGCGCGACGTAGGCGCCGCCGGCGCCGAATCCGCGCTCGGGCGGACCCGAGCGATCGGCGTCGCTGGTGGGGATGGAGTGGGTCGAGAACAGGATCTCGATCTCGTCATCGCCGAAGCCCTGCGCGTGGAGGGCGGCGAGCCCGTCAGCCACCCCCTCGGCGAACGGCGTCACGAAGCCGGGGTGGTCGAAGAACTGACGCACCTTGTCGATCTCGATGGCGCCCGACAGCCCGGTCGCCTCCACGGCATCCGCAAGGTCTTCCCGGTACTGACGACACGAGGAGTACGAGCTGTACGCGCTCGTCGCTATCGCGAGCAGGCGCGTGTGGCCGGCCGCGTGCGCGTCGGCGAGCGCGTCGGCGACGTAGGGCATCCAGTTGCGGTTGCCCCAGTAGACCGGCAGATCGAGTCCGCGGGCGGCGAGTTCGGCATCGAGAGCGGCTTTCAGCTCGCGATTGTGCTCGTTGATCGGCGACACTCCGCCGAAGTGCCGGTAGTGGTGCGCCACTTCCTCGAGACGTTCATCGGGGATGCCGCGTCCGGCGGTCACGTTGCGCAGGAACGGGATGACGTCATCCTGGCCTTCGGGTCCGCCGAAGCCGAGCAGCAGCACACCCTGGTAGGCGGTGGGGACGCTCACGTGGGGGTCGCCGGCGCACGTGGCCGGCGTGGCGGCCGGCACGCGGCATCCCTCACCGCACACCGGCGCCGCGCTGGCACGCGGGGGCTTCGGACGGAACTCGGGCGTCGCCGCAGCGATGTTCTCGGCCATCAGCTCAGCACCTCCGCGAGCTCGTCGAGCTGCAGGCGCCGTCCGGTGTAGAACGGCACCTCCTCGCGCACGTGGCGGCGGGCGTCGGTGGCGCGCAGGTCGCGCATCATGTCGACGAGGTGGATGGGGTCATCGCTTTCCAGCGGCAGCAGCCATTCGTAGTCGCTCAGACCGAACGTCGACACCGTGTTGGCGACGACATCGGTGAAGCGGGCGCCCTTGCGACCGTGCTCGGCCAGCATCGCCGCGCGCTCCTCGTCGGGCAGCAGGTACCACTCGTAGCTGCGGACGAAGGGGTACAGGCACAACCAGCCGCGCGCGGTCTCGCCGCGGAGGTAGCCGGGAATGTGGCGCTTGTTGAACTCCGCCTCGCGGTGCACGCCCATGGCGGTCCACGTGGCCGAGAAGCCCTGAAGCGCGGCCGTTCGGCGCAGCGTCCGCAGCGCCTTCTGCAGCGCCGCCGGGTCGTCCACCGCACCGGGGGCCGTGTGCAGCCAGACCATGAGGTCGGCTTCGGCACGCATGCCCGTCACGTCGTACAGACCGCGAACGCTGACGCCGTCTGCGGTGACCGTCTCGATGGCGGCGGATAGCTCGTCGATCGCGGCGGCATCGGGAGCGGCAACGCGCGGACGGGGTCCGGCGAGAACGGCGAACAGGGTATAGCCGAGCGGGGTGAGGTCGGTCATGCGGTGCTCCTAAGAAACCGGGTGGGTGTGGAGGGAGGAGACGGAGGTGGACGGCGCGGCGAGCATGCCGTCGAGCCGGGCGGCGAGTTCTCGTGCGTGCGGAATCACCGATGCGAGGCCGGTGCCGGCCGCGGTCGCCCCCGCGAGATGGATGCCGGCGGGCAGCGCATCGGCCGTGGGGCGGCCCGCGACGGCATCCGGCCACTCCTGGGCGACCACGTCGGCGACCTGGTCGGAGGTGATGTCGAGTCCGGTGAGCACGGAGACCTCGCGGGCGACGTCGTCGGCGGTGCGCAGAGTGTCGGCGCCGGCGTCGCGAGCCGACAGGCGAACGAGGTGGATGCCGTCGGGTGTCGCAGCGCGCGCCCAGTCCCATTTCGCGGTGATGTGCGTGAGGGCTTTCGCTGCCGTCGGCAGCGTCGCGCCGACGATCACGCCGGATCCGACGGGCTCGTCGGCCAGGCCCGGATGCGCGATGGCGGCCGCGACGAGGCGGACACCCGCTCCACCGGTCGTTGAGCGAGCGGAGCGAGTCGAAACGCCCGCACCGTCCCCCGCGAGCAACCGCGCGCTCTCCGCAGGGCCGGTGGCGAGCACGACGTGCGGCGCCGACAGCGATCCGCTCGCCGTATCGACCGCCACCGCATCCCCGTCGACCCGCACCTCATGCACGTCGACGCCGGTGCGAATGTCGGCGGCGTATCGGGTGGCCGCCTGCGCGAGAGCGGCCGGCAGCCGCCACATTCCGCCTTCGATACCGCCGACCGCAGCGCCGGCGCGCTGGGCGGTGGCGATCGCGTCGGCGGCAGCCAGCAGCGAGCCGCGGGCGACGAACTCGCGCCACATTCCGGGGTGCAGATGCGACAACTGCGCCTCGGCGGCGGGGCGTGAATAGACGCTGCGGCACAAGGTGTCGACCAGGCGATCGGCGACGCGCTCCCCCAGCCGTCCGGCGACGAGGTCGTAGAGCGACGGCTCCGCGTCAGGATCGACCGGGGTCTGCTCTTCCGCCCGGGCGCGGGCGGCACCGTCGGCGCCGATGATGGCGACCACGTCCTCGGCGTCGGGATCGGCGGGGATGCCGAGCACCGTGCGTCGTGGCAGCCTCGCCCGCATGACGGCATCGTCGCCCGCGATCGCGAGCCAGGCGCCCTGGGGACGCGGCGACACCAACTGCAGGTCGAGGCGGGCGTCGGCGACGAGGGCGGCGACGGCGTCGGTGCGCGTCGCGAACGATTCCGCACCCAGGTCGATGTCGACGCCGGCGAGGGTGCCGCGGCGCAGCAATCCGCCGACCTCCGGTGCCGACTCGATAACGATCACGCGGCGGCCCGCCCGGGCCAGATCGTGCGCGAGCACCAGGCCCGCCATTCCGGCGCCGACGACAATCACGTCGGCATCCGTCGTGGCGACCGTCTGCCGGCCCGAGCCCGGAATCGTCACCGCACGCTCTCCACGGGAGTCCAGTCGTGCACGGTCTGGACGAGATCGGTGAGAACGGCCGGATCGGTGTTCATCGGCACGCCGTGCCCGAGGTTGAAGACGTGGGCACGCGCCGCGAGGCCCGATGCGAGGGCCGCATGCGCCGCAGCACGGCGCACGGCTTCCGGGGCGAACAGCAGCGCAGGGTCGAGATTGCCCTGAAGAGTGAGGTCCCTCCCGATCCGCGTGATCGCATCGTCGAGGTCGACGCGGTAGTCGACGCCGAGCGCGTCGACGCCGATCGACGCCATGTCGGCGAGGATCTCGCCAGTGCCCACGCCGAAGTGGATGAGCGGCACCTCGATGCCCCCGCGCTGCAGGGCGCGGACGGGTTCGAGCGCGGCGGCCGACGCCGGAAGCACCGCCCGGCGGTAGTCGCGCGGTGCCAGCGCCCCGGCCCACGAGTCGAACAGCTGGGCTGCGCTGGCACCGGCACGCACCTGAAGGGCCAGGAAGCGTCCGGTGACCTCGGCCAGCCACGCCGTCAGATCCGCCCACGCGGCCGGATCGGAGTGGATCAGGCTGCGCGCCCCCAGGTGGTCCTTCGACGGACCACCCTCGACGAGGTAGGCCGCGAGCGTGAAGGGCGCGCCGGCGAACCCGATGAGCGGCAGGCTCTCACCGCGGCGATCGCTTTCCTCGGCCAGCATCGCGACGGTCTGCTGCACGGCCTCGACGACGGCCTCACCGCGTTCCTCGACGAGCGCCGGATCGATGCGGACCAGCTCGCTGATCTCCGCCGCCGTCCGCACCGGGTTCTTGAAGACGGGCCCGCGACCGGCGGCGATCTCGACCTCGACGCCGACGAGATGCAGCGGAACGATGATGTCGCTGAAGAAGACCGCGGCGTCCACGCCGTGCCGACGCACCGGCTGCAGCGTGATCTCGCTGGCCAGAGCGGGCGTCAGGCACGCATCCAGCATCGTTCCGGTCTGACGCAGCGCCCGGTACTCGGGCAGAGAGCGACCGGCCTGTCGCATGAACCAGACGGGGGTGACGTCGGGGCGATCGCCACGCAAAGCGCGGACGAGGCGCGACGATGACGTCGCGTGCGCAGTGAGGGGATGGGCTGCGGCGGCAGAAGAAGTGATGATGATGCTCCGGGGGTGACGGGCTCGGGTGGGCGTTAATCGTTATACTAACCTCGATCCCTTCCGTCCCGAATCATCTCTGGAGCCGCGTGCTCGTCTGCCTCTCCGCTCATCAGCGAACGACGCCCCTCGAGGCGCTCGAGCGTCTTTCGGTCGTGGGCGACACCGTGGCCACCGACCTCGCGGCCTCGCACGAAGCGATCCGCGGCGCCGTCGTGCTGGCGACCTGCAATCGGTTCGAGGCGTATTTCGACCTCGTCGACGCCCCGGACGAAACCTCGCCCGTGCCGGCGATGGATGCCGCGATGGAGCGCCTCGCCGAGCTGTCCGCTCTCCCGTTTCGCGACGTGCGGGAGACCGTCGACTTCGCACACGGCAACCGGGTCGCCGAGCACCTGTTCTCCGTGGCGTCGGGGCTCGATTCGGTCGCGGTCGGCGAAGACGAGATCGCAGGTCAGGTGCGCCGCGCGCTCGATGCGGCCCGGCGCGAGGGCGTGACGACCGCGTCACTGGAACACCTTTTCCAGCGCGCCACCGAGACTTCCCGCGCGGTCAAGAACTCGACGCAGCTCGGCGAGTCGGGGCGCTCCCTCGTGCGTCTCGCCGTGGAACTGGCCGGCAGCCGCATCGGCTCGTGGGAAGCCGCCCGCGTCCTTCTCGTGGGCACGGGCCGCTATGCCGCGGCATCCCTCGCCGCTCTGCGCGCCGTGGGGGCCGTCGACATCCGCGTGCACTCTCGCTCGGGTCGCGACCGCTTCGCGAAGCGTGAGCACCTCACCCCGGTGTCGGCCACGGATTTCCCCGCCGAAGCGGCGCTCGCTGACGTGATCGTCACCTGCACCACGACGACCGACACCTACGCGCTCGACACCGAGAGCCACGGGGCCGCGCGCGCCGGCGTCACGAGCCCCCAGCTGATCATCGACTTGGGCATGCCGCGCAATGTCGACCCGGGTCTGCGCTCGCTTCCCGACATCGACCTCCTCGATCTCGACACGATCCGGGTGCACGCACCCATCGACGAGTTCGCCACGATCGGCGAGGCCCGCCTCATCGTGCAGACTGCGGCCCAGCGCCACGCCATGGCCCGGCGCGTGCACGAAGTCGCACCCGCCGTGGTGCAGATGCGCACCCACGTGCAGAAGGTGCTCGATCGTGAAATCGCCCGCGCCCGTTCTCGCGGAGCCGATACCGAGACCGAAGCGGCCCTGCGTCACTTCTCCGGCGCGCTCCTGCACGGACTGATCTCGCAGGGCCACACCCTCGCCGCCGCCGGTGCGGGCACCGCCTGGACGCGCGCCATCGACACCGTGTTCCCCACGGACGATGCGTCGAGCGACGACACTGCCGCCGGTGTGGATGCCGAGCGAATGTCTGTTGAACCCGCCGGCGGCCGCGGATGACACGCGTCACGCTCCGCGATGTCGCCGCCAGGGCGGGGGTGTCGACGGCGGCGATCAGTCAGGCGCTCAACGACCGCGGCAACCTGAGCGCGGAGACGCGCGAGCGCATCAAAGCCGTGGCGGCCGAACTGGGATACGCCCCGAACAAGCACGCGTCGGCGCTGCGCAGCGGCCGGACGATGTCGATCGGTTTCGTGATGGCGGCGAACTCCCTGCAGGACGGACGGCGCGCCCTGCAACGCGCGCGGCAGCTCGACGCGCTCGTCGAGGCGGGGGCCGTGCGGGGATTCACCGTGACGGTGCTTCCCGACAGCCGCCCCGATCTGCTCGCGGGTGCGCAGATCGATGCCCTGTACTTCCCCGATCCCGCCGATGACCGCACGATTCTGCGCGACGCGGTGGCCGCCGGCATCCCGGTGGCGGCCAACGACCTCACGGTCCCCGGCGGCGTGCTCACGATCCGCACCGGGTTCGCCGCCGCCGTGCGCGCGGGCCTCGCTCATCTGGCAGCAGGCGGCGCCGAGCGCATCGGCTTCCTCGTCGACGAGAGCGAGGTGCCGCGGGATCAGCTCGGCGAGAGCGCGTATCTCGCGTGGAGCGCCGTCGGCGGCAGAACGCCCCTGGTGGCGCGGGTGGATGCCGGGCGTCGCCGCCTCGTCCCGGCCCTGCACGAGCTGCTCGATGCCGGAGCGGATGCCGTGTTCGCGTACTGCGAGGAGGGTCCGGAGATCTATCTGCACCTCGAGCAGGTCGGCACCGTGATGCCGCGCGACCTGCAGCTGCTTGTGCTGTGCACGATCGACTGCGAGATGAACGAGCGGCTCGGGGTCACGCACCTCTGCCTGCACCCCGAACGGGCACCCGAGGTCATGTTCGCGGCGCTGGACAGCGGCGAGGTGCCTCGCTCGATCGAGCTTCCGTTCGAGATCGTTCGCGGCTCGACCACGCGCTGAGCCCGACCGCCGGCGCGGCCTGCCGCCCGCCGACTCGTCCCGAACTCCTCCAACGACGCCGACCGCGACCGGAGAGCCCCGGTTTCGCGGTGTCCGCCGCGCGGCGGTCGTGATTCTGGAGGAGTTCGGCACGTCGGTGGCCGCACCTACGATGTCAGGATGCCCCCGCTCGGAAACCGCCGCTCCGTCGGCGAGATCGTCGCGCCGCGCCGTCTGGGTCGTGACTTCCGGTCGTTGCTGGCGTCGTCGTGGACGAGCAACCTCGGTGACGGGATCGCGCTGTCGGCGTCGCCGCTGCTCATCGCGTCGCTGACGGACTCGCCGCTGCTCGTCGCCTCCGGCGCGATGATGCAGTACCTTCCGTGGTTGTTGTTCGGACTGTTCGCCGGATCAGTCGCCGACCACCACGACCGTCGACGGCTCGTGATGGTCGCCGATGGCCTGCGCGCAGTCCTGGTGGCGGGACTCATCGCGTTTCTCGTCACCGGGCACGCGACGGTGTGGATCGTGCTCCTCGCGGCATTCCTCTACGGGACGGCCGAGGTGTTCGCCGACTCGGCGAGCAGCACGCTGTTGCCGATGCTGGTTCGCCCGGTAGACCTCGGCGTCGGCAACGCGCGATTGCAAGCGGGCTACCTGGTCGCCAACCAGCTGGCCGGGCCGCCCCTGGGCGCGTTCCTGTTCGCCGTCGGAACCTTCTGGCCTTTCCTGGTGCAGATCGTGTGCGTGAGCCTCGGAGTCGTGCTGATCTCACGGATCGCGCGCACGGTCACCGTGGCGCCGCAACAGGTGGGCGATCCGCAGCGACGCGCGCAGCCGATCCGGGAAGGCCTGCGATGGCTGCGGAGCACTCCCCCGGTGCGCACGCTCGTCGTGATCATCCTCGTCTTCAACGTGACGTGGGCGGCCCCCTGGGGCATCCTGGTGCTCTATGCGACCGATCATCTCGGGATGGGCGCGGTCGGCTACGGCACACTGACGACCGCGTCGGCGCTCGGTGGACTCGTCGGTATCGCGATCTTCGGATGGCTCGAGAAGCACGTCTCGTTCGCGACCCTCATGCGCGTGTGCCTGTCGCTGGAGGTCGTGATGCACCTGGCGTTCGCGCTGACGACGGTGCCCTGGGTGGCGTTCGTCATCATGTTCGGCTTCGGCGTCTACGCGTTCGTCTGGGCGACGATCTCAACCACGGTCCGCCAGCGGCTGGTCCCCCGCGAGCTGCAGGGCCGCATCGCTTCCGTCAACATGGTCGGCGTCTTCGGCGGCCTGGTGATCGGCCAGCTGCTGGGCGGTCTGATCGCCCAGCAGTGGGGGCTCACCGCGCCCTGGTGGTTCGCGTTCGCCGGTTCCGCGCTCACTCTGCTCGTCATGTGGCGTTCGATCACCGCCATCGCCGCGGCGAAGCCGGTGCTGTCCGACGAGGCCGATGTGGCGTGAGCTGGGCAATCGCACTGATCGTATCTTTGTTCGAATTTCGGAGGTGGGCGAGAAAATGAAGCATGTCCACTTTCACCGACTTGCGCGCAGCGATCGACACGCTGCAGACGCTCGTCGGCGATGTGGATGCCGCGGAGATCCCCGCCTCCGTCGCGAGCTTGAGCGACGCCGCGGTGGTGTCGCTCATCGCATGTGCGTCCGCGCTCGTGCGTGGCGGCGAGTCGTTGCGGATCGCCGGCGCGGGAGTTGTCGCGTCACGGTCGACGCGAGAACACGGCCACGGCGGACTCGCGCAGACGCGCGGGCACCGTTCCCCGCTTTCCTTCATCCAAGAGCTGACCGGAGCAACCCGCGCCGATGCCGCCAAGCATGTCAGGTTGGGCGAGACGCTGACGGCGGCCCGTCCCGACGCATCGGGCGGTGACGGGAGCTCCCCCGACGAGACCGGCGCGTCCGGCCGCGAGCAGGACTGCGCACCGCGACCCTGGCATGCGGCTCTCGCCGATGCGCTGTTGGCAGGAACTTTGACCTCCGCCCAACACGACGCGATACTGCGCGGACTGGGCCAGCCGCGGCGCGTCGGCCCGGAGTTCGAGGGCGATGCGCAGGATGCTGACACCGCCTGCGGCCCAGATGCCGAGACCGCGGCCATCGCCGCTGCGTGGGCAGCTGCGGCATGTCGGCTGCGCGATGAGGCACCACATCGTACGGTCGAGGAGCTGGCGCAGGCGGCTCGGACCATTCGGGATCTACTCGATCCCGCCGGTGCGGAGCGGCGATTCGACGAGCGGTTCCAGGCGCGCAGCTTTCGAATGTGGACCGATCACGACGGACTCCGCCGCGGATCGTTCACCTTCGACGACGAAGCGGCCGCGTGGGTGTCGTCGATCATCGATGCGGCTCTGCGCCCGCGGCGCGGCGGTCCGCGATTCGTCGACGAGGCGGAGCGCGCTCTCGCGGACGAACTCGTCGCCGGCCCGCGCACGAATGATCAGCTGTGCTACGACCTGATGATCGACGTCCTGCGCGCGGGCACACTCGCCGACGCCGATGCCGTGTTCGGCACGCGGCAGGCCGGCGTGCGCCTCGTGATCACCGCAGACGCGGCCTCCGCCGCCGACGACGAACGACCCGCGGTGGGCGTCATCGAGGACGGACACGCCGCTCTGCCCGCGTGGCTCGTCGCGCAACACGCCTGCGATACGGGCGGTGTGCCCTGCACCCTCGACACGGGCGGCGGTCCCCTCGATGTGGGTCGCGAATCGCGGCTGTTCACGCCGCGGCAGCGCATCGCGCTGGCGATCCGCGACGGCGGATGCCGCTGGCACGGCTGCGACCGACCACCTTCGTACTGCGAAGCGCATCACATCGATCAGTGGCAGCGCGACGAAGGCCGTACGGATCTCGACCGCGGCATCCTGCTCTGCCGGTTCCACCACATGCAGCTTCACCACGGCGGTTGGCGTGTGACGCGCGACGGCCGCAGCGACTTCGAGCTGCATCCTCCCGACGGCGGTCCGCCGACGCCGCTGCGACCCCGCCTGGCGCTCCGTTACGCCTGGGGCGATCTGCGCCCGCCCCCGCGAAGGTTGCTGCCGGCCGCGTGAGCGGAACGCGGATTGAAGCGACACGAAGTCTCATGCACGCCGCGTGAGCGGTGCGAGGGATACCCAGAAAGAGCAGAAAGCGATCAGTCCTCGAACGCGCCATACACCTCGAGCGTGTTGGCGGCCAGCTGCGCGCACAGCTCGTCCAGCGCGATCCCCAGCTCCTCCGCCATGAAGCGCACCGTCACCGGCACCAGATACGGCGCGTTGGGCCGGCCACGCAACGGCGCGGGCGTGAGAAACGGCGCGTCCGTCTCTACGAGAATGCGCTCGCGAGGCGTGACCGCCAGCGCATCACGCAGGTTCTGCGCATTCTTGAAAGTGATGTTCCCCGCGAAGCTCAGCCAGTACCCGCGATCGGCCGCGATCCGTGCCATGTCGGCATCGCCGGAGAAGCAGTGGAACACGGTCCGCTCGGGCGCACCCACCCGCTCGAGCGTGTCGAGCACGGCGTCGTGCGCATCGCGGTCATGAATCTGCATCGCAATCGCGTGCTTTTTCGCCAACGCGATATGTGCCTCGAAACTCTCGAACTGCGCGGGACGTCCGGCCTCGTCGGTGCGGAAGAAGTCCAGGCCGGTCTCACCGATCGCCCGCACGCGCGGCTGCGCGGCCAGTTCATCGATCACGGCGATCGCCTCGGCGAGCATGCCCTGCTCCGCGTACACAGGAGCCTCGTTCGGGTGGATCGCAACCGCGGCAAGCACACGCGGATGAGTGGCCGCCGCCCACGCCGACCATCTGCTCGATTCGATGTCACCACCGGCCTGCACGGCGCCGATCACATTCGCCTCGGCAGCGCGGCGCATCTGCTCCTCGAGCGGAAGACCCTCGCCGTCCTCGATCTCCAGGTGGGTGTGGTTGTCGTACACCGCCACCGGTAGCGGATCCGGTGCCGGCGGATACGACACGTCGCGCGCGCTCTTCTCGCGCACGCGCACGTACGTCGACGGGTCGGTCATGACGTTTCGACTCCTCGCTTCGCTCGCCGTTCAACGACCGGCACTGGCCACCGAATCGACCGCCTACTGCTCGATCCGCGGGAACAGCGGAGCCAACCCGTTCACGCTCGAACCGGGAACGAGCACGCCCCAGCTCCCGGCCTCGCGCAGCGGCTGGTCCTGCAGACGCCCGGCGTGACCGAGCGCGACCCACAGTTTCTCGGTCGCCACCGGCATCACCGGACTCAGCAGCACGGCGAGCGCACGCAGCCCCTCGGCGGCCGTGTACAGCACCGTCCCGAGGCGGCCCCGCTGCGCGTCGTCCTTCGCGAGAGCCCACGGGGCGTTCTCGGTGATGTAGCCGTTGAGCGCATCGACGATCGTCCAGATCGCGGCGATCGCCTCGTCTGGCCGGAACCGCTCGATCGCGGCGTCGGCAGCCACCGCGGCATCCGCCACGATCTTCTGGATGCCGAGATCGCTCTCCGTGTACGCGGCCGGCGGCGGCACGACGCCCTCGAAGTACTTCTCGATCATCGCGGTCGTCCGCGACGCGAGGTTGCCGAACCCGTTGGCCAGCTCTGCCTGATAACGCGCCGACAGGTCCTCCCACGAGAACGAGCCGTCTTGGCCGAACGCGATCGCCGACAGGAAGTAGAACCGGTAGGCATCCGAGCCGAACACGTCGGTGATCTCCGTCGGAGCGATGCCGGTGAGCTTCGACTTGCTCATCTTCTCGCCACCCACGAGCAGCCAGCCGTGCGCGAACACGCCTCGCGGCACGTCGAGACCGGCAGCCATCAGCATCGCCGGCCAGATCACCGCGTGGAAGCGCAGGATGTCCTTGCCGACCACGTGGTAGGCCGGCCAGCGGCGCTCGAACTGCGCGGGATCGGTGCCGTACCCGACCGCCGTCGCGTAGTTGAGCAGCGCGTCGACCCACACGTAGATGACATGCGATGGGTCCCACGGCACGGTGATACCCCAGTCGAACGCCGAACGCGAGATCGAGAGATCCTTGAGGCCGCTGCGCACGAACGAGATGACCTCATTGCGGGCCGACTCGGGGCGCACGAAGTCGGGCTCGGTCTTGTAGAGATCGAGCAGCTTGTCCTGGAACTCGCTGAGCTTGAAGAAGTAGTTCTTCTCCTGCAGCAGCTCCAGCGGCTTGGAGTGGATGGCGCAGACCTTGAGCCCCTCGAACGCCCCGGTGCCATCGACGATCTCGGCCTCGGGCTTGAACTCCTCGCACCCGACGCAGTAGAGGGCCTCGTACTCCCCCGCGTAGATGTAGCCGCGTTCGTAGAGCGCCTTCACGAACTGCTGCACGCGCTCCTCGTGGCGCGGCTGCGTCGTGCGGATGAAGTCGTCGTTGGCGACGTCGAGGGTCTTCAGCAGCGGGAACCACGACTCGGTCACGAGCTTGTCGACCCACTCCTGCGGCGTCACGCCGTTGGCCGCGGCGGCGCGCAGCATCTTCTGCCCGTGCTCGTCGGTGCCGGTGAGCATCCAGGTGTCATCTCCGGCCTGCCGATGCCAGCGCGCGAGGGTGTCGACGGCGACCGTGGTGTACCCGTGTCCGATGTGCGGCAAATCGCTCGGGTAATAGATCGGCGTCGTGATGTAGAAAGACTGGCCAGATGTCACCCGTCGATTCTAGTTGGGGCCATCACCACCGCCTCCGCGTGTGACGGCGCCGCACGTGACGACGCGAGGGTTCAACGCGCGGCGAGCACGGCCTGATACAGGTCGCGGCTGGACAGCCCGGTCGCCGCAGCCACTTCGGCGGCGGCATCCTTCAGGCGGATGCCGCCGGCCACGAGCGCCTGCACCTGCGCGACGGCGTCGTCGGCCGACACCTCGCGGGCGGCCGCTCCCCCGACGACCACGACGATCTCTCCGCGCACGCCACCCGCCGCCCAGGCGGCGAGCGCGCCGACACCATCGCGGACGACTTCCTCGTGCAATTTGGTCAGCTCGCGACACACCGCCGCGGGGCGCTCGGCGCCGAATGCAGCAGCCATCGCCTCGAGCGTCTCAGCCAGACGCGACGGAGCCTCGAAGAACACCATCGTGCGGGGCTCGGTCGCCAGCAGAGAGAGCGCGCGGGCCCGCTCTCCCGCCTTTCGCGGCAGGAATCCCTCGAAGGTGAAGCGGTCGGTGGGAAGTCCCGCGACGGCGAGCGCCGTCACGACCGCGCTCGGACCGGGAAGCGCCGTGACGGTCACCCCCTGCGCGACCGCCTCCGCGACCAGAGCGAAGCCGGGGTCACTGACAGTCGGCATGCCCGCATCGCTGAGGACCAGCAGGTCTTCTTCGCGCGCGCGGGCGACGAGTTCGGCGGCGCGCTGCTTCTCGTTGTGATCGTGCAGCGCGATCAGGCGGGGACGATTGGCGATGTGCAGCGCCTGCAGCAGCCGCTGCGCGGTGCGCGTGTCTTCGGCGGCGATGACGGTCGCCTGCTCGAGTGCCGCGATCAGCCGCGCGGACGCGTCGCCCAGGTTGCCGATGGGCGTCGCGCCGAGGATGATCACTGCTTCAGCTTAGGCTGGGGGCCGTGTCGATCACCGCCGAGCCGATCCCGCCGCTGCTGCCGCCGACTCGACTGTCCGTGTACGACCGGTGGCGCGGCCGCGTCGGGGCCGAACCGCGGTTGCAGCGTCTGTACAGCTGGCTCGCTCCCCTGCTGGTGACGCTGCTCGCCGGCATCCTCCGGTTCTGGAACCTGGGCCAGCCGCATGCGCTCGTCTTCGACGAGACGTACTACGTCAAGGATGCCTGGAGCCAGTGGACGCTGGGGTACGCGGCGAGCTGGCCGAACAGCGCCGACTCGCGCTTCGCGGCCGGCGAGACGAACATCTTCACGACCGACCCGAGCTTCGTGGTGCATCCGCCGCTCGGCAAATACCTGATCGGCGTCGGGATGTGGCTGTTCGGAGCGGACAACTCGTTCGGCTGGCGGGCGATGACAGCGTTGTTCGGCACCGCGCTGGTGCTGCTGCTGTTCTTCGTGGCCAAGACGCTGTCCGACTCGACGGTATTCGCCACGATCGCCTCGTTCCTGCTCGCGATCGACGGCCTCGGCGTCGTGATGAGCAGAGTCGGGCTGCTCGACATCTTCCTCGCGTTCTTCGTGCTGCTGGCGTTCTGGTTCGCACTGCTCGATCGACGGCGACACCTCGATCGGCTGGCGGCCGGCGTGGTGGCGCGCACGCGCGGCGAGACGGCACCGGCGTGGGGGCCCGTGCTGTGGAACAGGCCGTGGATCATCGCTGCGGGCGCCGCCGCCGGAGCGGCCACCGCCGTCAAGTGGTCGGGCGTCTGGGTGCTCGCCGCGATCGGGATCTACCTCGTCGTGACCGATGCGCTGGAGCGTCGACGCCTCGGCGTGACGTTCTGGCCGATGGATGCCGCGCGCCAAGGCTTCGCCGCGTTCGTGCTGCTGGTGCCGGTGGCGTTCGTCGTCTACCTCGGCTCGTGGAGCGGATGGCTGATGAGCGACGGCGGCTACGACCGGCACGTCGCGGACGCGAGTCCGGCGACGGGACTGTTCTCGTGGGTGCCGCTCCCGCTGCAGAGCCTGTGGACCTACCACCAGACGATCTACACGTCCATGACCGGGATGACCTCTCCGCACAGCTACTCGAGTGCGGCGTGGGCGTGGCCGTTCCTCTGGCGTCCCACGTCGATGTATGCCTTCTCCACGGCTGACGGTCAGGGCGGCTGCGTGGGCGACAACGGATGCCTGCAGGTGCTCTACAGCATGCCCAACCCTCTGCTCTGGTACGCGTCGGTGCTGGCCGCGCTCTACCTGGTGTACCGGTTCGCCGTCGAACGCAATTGGCGTCACGCCGTGGTTCTGACGGGCATCGCGGCGACGTGGCTGCCCTGGCTCATCTACCCCGAGCGCACGGTCTTCCAGTTCTACACGATCGCGATCTGGCCGTTCCTGCTGCTTGCGCTCACCTTCGTCCTGCGCGACGTCGCCGGCGCGGCTCACGCGATGGCCGACCGACGCACCGCGGGTCAGCGCGTCGTCATCGTCTTCCTCGTCGCCGTGATCGCCCTCTCGGCCTTCTGGTATCCGCTCTGGTCGGCGACGCAGGTTCCGTACGACTTCTACCGCTTGCACAACTGGATGCAGGGCTGGGTCTAGCCGCAGCTCCGTTCTTGACATCCTTCGCTGAGAACTCTTCTCATTAATATGGGTGGCGTCGGGAACGAGGGTCACCCATGTCGCAGCGCCAGGACGAATCATCACCGCCGCACGCCGCGGCATCCCGCGTGCCGGTCATCGCGGTCACCGGGCACCTCGGGGCGGGAAAGACAAGCCTCGTGAACCACCTCCTGCGCGCACCGGGAGCGCGCATCGGGGTGGTCGTGAACGACTTCGGCGCCCTCAACGTCGACGCGGGCCTCGTCACCGGGCAGGTCGACGAAGCCTCCGCGATCTCCGGTGGGTGCGTGTGCTGCCTGCCCGACGCAGGTGGGCTCGATGACGCGCTCGCCCGGCTCGCCGACCCCCGCCTGCGGCTCGACGCGATCATCGTCGAAGCCAGCGGGTTCGCCGAGCCGACCGTGCTCGCTCGCCTCATCCGCTTCAGCGGAGTGGAACGCGTCCGTCCCGGCGGCGTCATCGAGGTGATCGATGCGGTGAACCACTTCACCACCATCGATTCCCACGACGAACCGCCACCGCGATACGCGGCTGCTTCGCTCGTCGTGATCGGCAAGACCGATCTGCTCGCTCCCCGTGAACGCGCGAGCACCCTCGAGCGGATCACCGATCGCGTGCGCGCACGCAACCGTAGAGCGCAGATCGTCGCCGCTCGCGCCGGCGCGGTCGATCCGAGGCTTGTCTTCGACGTCGCCGACCACGACGATCCTGCCGACGAACTGCCGATCGCACAGCTGCTCCGCCACGACGTCGACCCGACGCCGGAACACCGACCCGGCCACGGCCACCATTCGCATGAACACGCATGTTCCGCCGCGGTCGCGCTGGCCGCGCCGGTGTCGCCGACGGCGCTCGTCGACCTGCTCGAGCAGCCTCCGGAGGGCGCCTACCGGATGAAAGGTCGCGTGCGGGTGCGCGGCACGCGCAGCGACCGCGGATATGTGGTCAACGTGGTCGCCGGGGCGATTCACGTCGCACCGTTGCCCTCTCCGCCGTCACCCGGGGAGCTGGTAGCGATCGGCATCCACCTCGATGAGCAGGCGGCGCACGCGCGCCTGGCGGCGGTCTCGTCTGTGCCGGCGGAGCGCGCGGATGCCGCAGGCCTGCGGCGCCTGCAGCGCTACCGCCGACTCAGCGAGTGAGTCCCGCGATCAGTTGACCTCGTCGGGGTGCGCCGACACGCGACCGCCCCGCTCCAGCCCGGTGATCGCCGCCTGCTCGTCGGCGGTGAGCTCGAAATCGAACAGGTCGAGGTTCTCGCGAATACGCGCGGGGTTGTTCGACTTCGGGAAGATGATGTGCCCCTGCTGCACGTGCCAGCGCAGCACCACCTGCGCCGGGGTCTTGCCGTGCGCCGCCGCGGCAGCAGCGACCGGCGCCTCGTCGAACAGCGGGTACTTTCCCTGTCCGAGCGGCCCCCACGCTTCGATGAGGATCCCGTGGTCCTTCGCGAACGCGGTGACATCACCCTGCTGGTAGGCCGGGTGCAGCTCGATCTGGTCGACGGCGGGCGTCACACCGGTCGCCGAGATGATCTCCGACAGATGCGCGGGCAGGTGGTTCGAGACACCGATGCTGCGGGCCTTGCCCGCGTCGCGGATCTGCACCATCTTCTGCCACGCGTTGACGTAGTTGCCGTTCGCGGGTGCGGGCCAGTGCACGAGGTAGAGGTCGACCGACTCCAGGCCGAGCTTCTCGAGACTCTCGTCGATCGCCGCAAAGGGCTGCTCGCCGACCTGGCGATCGTTCCAGAGCTTCGTGGTGATGAAGAGCTCGTCGCGGGCGAGACCGCTGGCCGCGATGGCGCGACCGACACCCTCTTCGTTGCCGTAGATGGCCGCGGTGTCGATGTGGCGGTAACCGGCCTCGAGGGCGTCGGCGACGATCTTCTCGGTCTGTGCGGGATCGACCTTGAAGACGCCGAAGCCGAGCTGGGGAATGGTGTGACCGTCGTTGAGGGTGAGGAGGGGAATCGTCATGCGTTCCAGCGTAGGCGCGGCCGGTGGCGGCCGGGTCGGAATACGATGGAGGGCTATGCCCGCCGTCGTCCCCGTGATCTCCTACCCGCCGGAGCTGCCCGTCAGCGCTGCCCGGGACGAGATCGCGCGCGCGATCGCCGGCCACCAGGTGGTGATCGTCGCCGGCGCGACCGGATCGGGAAAGACCACCCAGCTTCCCAAGATCTGTCTCGAGCTCGGGCGCACGCGCATCGCCCACACGCAGCCGCGGCGTCTGGCCGCGCGCACGATCGCCGAGCGCATCGCCGAAGAGCTGCAGGTGCCCCTGGGCGGAGCGGTCGGCTACAAGGTCCGCTTCACCGACCAGGTCTCGGCCGACACGCAGATCGCGCTGGTGACCGACGGCATCCTGCTCAACGAGATCCATCGTGACCGGCTGCTCCGCCGATATGACACGATCATCATCGATGAGGCGCACGAACGATCGCTCAACATCGACTTCCTGCTGGGCTATCTCGCCCGCATCCTGCCGGAACGCGCCGACCTCAAGGTGATCATCACCTCGGCCACCATCGACCCGCAGAGTTTCGCCGCGCATTTCGCGGATGCCGCGGGCACCCCCGCCCCGATCGTCGAGGTCTCCGGGCGCACGTATCCCGTCGAGATCCGCTACCGTCCCGCCACTGCCGACGCCGTCCCGCAAAGCGCGAGCTCGACCGCCCTGCGAAGCGGCAAGAGTGGCGCCGAAACGCCCGAGACCGACGATGTCGACGCGCTCGTCGAGGCCCTCCGAGAGCTCGACCGCGAGGCAGACGGCGACGTTCTGGTGTTCCTGCCCGGCGAGGCGGAGATTCGTGATGCGATGGATGCCGTGCGTGGCATGTACGCCCACGACGCGAGGCCGACCGAGGTGCTTCCTCTCTTCGGCCGACTTTCGGCCGCTGAGCAGCACCGCGTGTTCGAACCGTCGCGGGTCGCCGGCGTACGCCGCCGGGTGATCCTCTCGACCAACGTCGCCGAAACGAGCCTGACGGTGCCCGGCATCCGCTACGTCGTAGACGCCGGCACGGCACGTATCTCGCGCTACAGCGTGCGGTCGAAAGTGCAGCGCCTGCCCATCGAAGCGATCTCGCAGGCGTCCGCGCAGCAGCGGTCTGGGCGCGCCGGACGTACCTCCAACGGCATCGCGATCCGCCTCTACGGCGAAGACGACTTCCTGGCGCGGCCGGAGTACACCGAGCCCGAGATCCTGCGCACCTCGCTCGCCTCGGTCATCCTGCAGATGCTGTCGCTCGGCTTCGGCGACATCGAGGACTTCCCGTTCCTCACCATGCCCGACAGCCGTGGCGTCAAAGCGGCGTTCGATCTGCTCACCGAGCTGCGCGCGGTGACCCCGTCGCGGCGACTCACGGCGCTCGGTCGAGAGGTCTCCCGCCTGCCGATCGATCCGCGGTTCGCGCGCATGCTCATCGAGGGACGCCGACTGCAGGTGCTGCCGGATGTGCTCGCGATCGTCGCGGGACTGTCTATCCAAGATGTCCGCGAACGGCCGTCTGCCGACCAGCCCGCCGCGCGCGAGCAGGCAGATCGGCTGCACGCGCGCTTCACCGATCCGACGAGCGACTTCCTCACCCTGCTGAACCTCTGGAACTACCTGCAGGAGCAGCAGCGTGAGCTCGGCTCGAGCGCGTTCCGGCGCCTCTGTCGCACGGAATTCCTCAATTACGTGCGCGTGCGCGAATGGGCCGACGTGCACCGCCAGCTGCGCCAGCTGATGGGGGCGAAGCGCCCCCGCCACGACGATGAAACGGCACCGGACCGCGATGAGCCGGCGACGGGAAGCGCCGCTGACCCGGCACGGGTGCACCGGGCGATCTTGTCGGGACTGCTCTCGCACATCGGCATCCTCGATACACGTTCGATCGCGCCGAAGAAGCCCGCCGGCCCGTCGGGCGACAAACGCAAGCCGCTCGCGAGCTATCGCGGCGCGCGCGGCGCGGCGTTCGCGATCTTTCCGGGATCGGGGCTGCGCAAGGCCGCACCCGACGCGGTGATGGCCGCCGAGCTCGTCGAGACGTCGCGCCTGTTCGCGCGCACCGTGGCGGCGATCGACCCTGCCTGGGCGGAGGAGTTGGCAGGGGATCTGGCGAATCGCCAGCTCAGTGATCCGCACTGGTCGAAGGATGCCGGCGCCGCCGTCGCCGCCGAGAAGGTCACTCTGTTCGGCGTCGAGATCATCCCGCGTCGGCGCGTGCAGTTGGCGCGGATCGACCGCCCTCTGGCACGGGAGCTGTTCGTCCGCCACGCCTTGGTCGACGGGGAATGGAACAGCCAGCACCTCGACAAGCGCCTGACGGCGTTCGAGCGACGCAACCTCGAATTGCGTCGCCGCTTGGAAAAGGTCGAAGAGCGCGAGCGCCGCCGCGATATCCTCGTCGGCGACGAAGCGGTCTTCGCGTTCTATGACGCGCGACTGCCCGCCGACGTCGTCGACGTGCGCTCCTTCGAGTCGTGGTGGCGGGAGGCATCCGCTACGACGCCGCGGCTGCTCGACATGAGCGAAGCCGACCTCCTCGACGACTCCGCACGCTCCGACGAACGCGCCTTCCCCGGCCGCTGGCAGCAGGACGATCAGGTGCTGTCGCTGTCGTACCGCTTCGAGCCCGGCAACCCCGAAGACGGCGTCAGCGTGATCGTCCCACTGCCGCTGTTGGCATCGCTTCGGCCCGATGGGTTCGACTGGCAGGTACCGGGCCTGCGCACCGAGCTGGTGACCGCGCTGCTCAAGGCGCTGCCTAAGGCCATCCGCCGCCACGTCGTGCCCGCCGCCGATTGGGCGGCGACTCTGTCGGCCGAGCTCGCGGACGCCGCCCCCGAGCACCACGACGGGCTGCCGCCTCAGCTCCTGCGGACCGCTCTCGCCGCGCGCATCCAACGGGTGGCCAACCAGCCCGTCACGCCCGACGATTTCGAGCTCGATCGCGTGCCGGGGCACCTGATGATGACCTTCCGCGCTGTCGACCACCGCGGACGCACCGTCGGCACCTCACGCGACCTCGTCGAGTTGCAGCAACAGCTCGCCGGACGCGCCCGAGAACAAGTGGCGCGCACCTTGACGCGGGAGGCCTCCCCCGCCGCGCGCATCGCACACGCCGCTGGTCGGCCCGCCGTTACGGATGCGGCGGCAGGCGCCGCGGTGCCGGCAGAGCGCACGGGGATCGTCACGTGGGACGTCGGCACCCTCCCCGAGGTCGTGGACACCAAGGTGGCCGGCGGCGTCGTACGCGGCTACCCCGCCCTCGTCGATGAGAAGACGAGCGTGGCGCTGCGCATCGAGTCGACCCCCGAGCGCGCCGCCCGCCTCACGCACGCGGGCGTGCGCCGTCTACTCCTGCTCGCGGTGCCCTCGCCGAGCGCGTACGTGCTCGATCATCTGACGGCTGCCGAGAAGCTCTCGCTCGCCGCGTCGCCGTATCCGTCGGCGAAGGCTCTCATCGAAGACGCCCGCACGGCCGTCGCCGATGCCGTGATGGCCCGGCTCACGCTCGCAGGTGTGCGCTCCCCCGAAGAGTTCGCCGCCGTGCGCGACGCGTTCTCCGCCGGGGTCGTCGACGAGCTCTTCCAAGCCGTATCGCTGACCGCCCGCATCCTCACGCTGCAGCGCGACGTCGATCGTGCGATCAAGAACCAGAACTCGATGACGCTGCTGGCCGCTCTGGGCGACGTGAAGTCCCAGCTCACGGGATTGATCTTCCCCGACTTCGTCTCGCGCACCGGCCTCGAGCGCCTCCGCCATCTCCCCCGCTACCTGCAGGCCGCCCTGGATCGGGTACGCACGCTCGCCGACAACCCCGGCCGCGATCGGCAGCGCATGACCGAGTTCGAACGGGCGGCGGCGCTCTACGCCGACGCCGGCGGCACCGCACCCCTCGCCCTCGACGCTCCCCCGCACCTCGTGCACGCCCGGTGGCTGCTCGAGGAGTATCGGGTGAGCCTCTTCGCGCAGTCGCTGGGGACCGCTGAGCAGGTGTCTTTGCCGCGCATCTCCAAGGCGCTCACCGCGTGATCGACGGCGTTCACCCGGAGTATCGACCCACCGGCGCCGTTGCACCCCTCATGAGCACAGCGATCGTGTACACCCGGTTGGGCGACCCGGACGTTCTCACCGTTGTCGATCCGCTCGGTGGCGGTCGGTCGAGCTCGTCGCCGATCGTCGCCGTATCGCGACGCTCGTGCGAGGAAAGGATGCCGCCGCGCTCGGCATCCGCGCCTTCAGCGGCGGCAGCCCCCAGCCGTTGACGGCGCAGGAGCAGGCGTGGCGTGGCGAAGCGATCCCCGTGACGGTCGCCCTCTCGGCGGCCGGTACCGACGGGAAGATCGTCCTGGTTCCCTGACGGCGCCGTTCAACTGGCGCGGAGGAGCGCCCGGTAGAAGGCGATGCCGCGCAGCCAGGAATCCGTGCGAATGCGCTCGTTGTGCGAGTGCAACGCATCGCGCTCGGCGCGCGTGAGGTGAAATGGCGTGAACCGGTACACATGCGGGCTGAGCCCGGTGAACCAGCGGCTGTCGCTGGCCCCGAGCTGAATGTACGGGGTCGTAATCACCTCGTGGCCCAGGGTGTCGCGCACCGCGGCGGCGAGGCGTTGCCAGGGCTCGCCACGCCAGGGCGACACAGGAGACGGGTCGGAGCCGTGGCGCAGCACCACCTCGATCTCGGGATCGGCGATGACACGTCGGATGCGTGCGGTCGCCGATGCGACGGTGTCGCCGGTCAGCAGCCGGATGTTGACCGCCGCCCTGGCGCTGGTCGCCAGCACGTTCTCGCTGGGCGCTCCCGACAGTTCCGTCGCCACGGCGGTCGTGCGTACCATCGCGTTCATCTCAGGTCCCAGCCGCGTGAGGATCCGTGCGAAAAGCGGACCCAGCAGACCGAGATTGCCGAAGACGACACCGAGTGCGCGTGGCGCGTGCGGGGCGAGCGTCGCGAACAGCGCACGCACGGGCGGGGCGATGCGCGCGGGGAAGGGATGGCGCCGGATGCGGTCGATGGCCCGCGCCAGCCGCGCCGTTGCAGGAAGGGGCGGCGGCGTCGAGGCGTGTCCACCGCCTTCTCGGGCAATGAGGTCGAGCGTCATGACCCCGCGTTCGGCGACACCGACCATCGCGGTGGGCACGGCGATGCCCGGCACGGCGCCGTCGACGACGGCGCCGCCCTCGTCGAGCACGAGGGCAGGTTCGACGCCCCGATCGCTGAGCAGGGAGACGATGGCGCGCGCCCCACCACCCGCGGTCTCCTCGTTGTGCCCGAAGGCGAGATACACATCATGTGCGGGGACGAAGCCGTCGGCGACGAGCTGCTCGACCGCCTCGAGGATCGCGACGAGCGCGCCTTTGTCGTCGATCGCTCCGCGCGCATGGATCGCGGCATCCGCCCCCTCGCCCACAACGTCGGCACCGAACGGCGGATGCTCCCACTCCGCCTCGACGACCGGGACGACGTCGAGGTGGGCCATCAGCACCGCCGCGTCCGCGTCACCGCCCGATCCCGGCCAGCGGTAGAGGAGCGAGTGGCCGTCGACGACCTCGCGTTCGAGCGTCTCGTGCATCCGCGGATACAGACGCTCGATGGCAGCGAGCAGTGCATCGAAGGCCGCCCAGTCGGTGAGGCTCTCATCGACGTGCGAGACCGTGGGTACCTGCAGCAGCTCGCGGAAGCGGCCGAGCGCTGCGGCGTTGTCCTCACTCACGGCTCGAGCCTACGCGGCCGCCGATAGGCTCGTGGCATGACCGACACCGCCGCCGCCGCGCCCGGCACCCCGTCTCCCATCCGCTGGGGAATCCTGGCCCCGGGCGGCATCGCCCACGCGTTCACGAGAGACCTGCAGACCGCCGGGCTCACCGTCACCGCGGTCGGTTCGCGTCGACAGGAGACCGCCGCCGCTTTCGCCGCCGAGTACGGCATCCCCCACGCGCACGGCTCGTACGAGGAGCTCGTCGCCGATCCCGACGTCGACATCGTGTACATCGCCTCCCCTCACAGCCACCACCGCGCGCACGCGGTCCTCGCCCTCGAGGCCGGGAAACACGTGCTCGTCGAGAAGCCGCTGACCCTCGACGCCGACGAAGCCGTCGCGATCCGCGACATCGCTGCGGGCCGCGAACTGCTCGCGATGGAGGCGATGTGGACGCGCTACCTCCCGCACATGGTCCGCATCCGCGAGCTCATCGCCGCGGGTGTGCTCGGCGAGGTGCGCGCCGTCGTCGCCGATCACACGCAGTCACTGCCCGTCGACCCCGCCCACCGCCTGAACGCGCTCGAACTGGGCGGCGGTTCACTGCTCGATCTGGGCATCTACCCGGTGTCGTTCGCGTGGGACATCCTCGGCCCGATGACCGAGGTGCGAGCCCTCGGGCGACTCGGTGAGACGGGCGCCGACACGGAGGTCGCCATCGCCGCCGTGCACGAAAGCGGCGCGGTGTCATCGATTGCGACCAGTTCGCGCGCGGCAGGCCCGAACACCGCCCACATCGTCGGAACCGACGCCCGCATCGACATCGACCGCGTCTGGTACGAACCGACCTCTTTCCGGGTCACCGCCACCGACGGCACTCTCCTCGAGGAGCACGTCTCGGTCGTCGACGGGCGCGGCATGCAGTTCCAGGCCCTCTGTGCCGAACAGCTGCTGCGGGAAGGTCGGCGCGACAGCGACCTGCTGCCCATGGAGCAGTCGGTTGCGATCATGGCCGCCCTCGACGACATCCGAGCCCAGCTGGGCGTGACCTACCCGAAGGAGCGGTGAGATGGCCGACATCCAGAACGCCCGCGTCGCCGTCTACCTCGACTTCGACAACATCGTCATGAGTTGGTACGACCGGGTTCACGGGCGCAACGCGTACGCCGCAGACCGCCAGAAGATCATCGCCGACCCCGACGCCCCCGAGATCGCGCAGCGACTCAAGGACGCGACGATCGACGTCGGGGCGATCATCGACTACGCGGCATCCTTCGGCACACTCGTGCTCACCCGCGCCTACGCCGACTGGTCCTCTCCCGTGAACGCGCTCTACCGCTCGCAGCTCGTCGCCCGCGCCGTCGACCTGGTGCAGCTGTTTCCCGCGGCCGCCTACGCGAAGAACGGCGCCGACATCCGACTGGCCGTCGACACCGTCGAAGACATGTTCCGTCTGCCGGATCTGACCCACGTCGTGATCGTCGCCGGCGACAGCGACTACGTGCCGCTGGCGCAGCGCTGCAAGCGGCTGGGGCGCGTGGTCGTCGGCGTCGGCGTCGCGGGATCGACGGCCAAGTCCCTCGCCGCGGCGTGCGACCAGTTCGACTCCTACGACTCGCTGCCCGGCGTGGTTCCGCCCGCACCGGCGACGGCGACGCAGAAGAAGACGGATGCCGCGGCCACGACCTCTTCGCGCCGACGCAAGAAGACCGAGGATCCCACCGCCGAGCTGCTCGGTCGCGCGCTGCGCCTCGAGCAGGAGCGCACCGACGACGAGTGGGTGCACCTGTCGGCGGTGAAGAACCTGCTCAAGCGCATGGACCCTTCGTTCAGCGAGAAGGCCCTCGGCCACCGCTCGTTCTCCGACTTCGTGAAGGCTCACCCGACGGTGGCCGACATCGACGAATCGACCAACATCGTGCGCGTGCGCCCGCACGGAGCAGACGAGAGCTGACGCTGCTCGCTGCCCCGCCGGGCGCCGCGTACCGCGCACGGCTCAGGCGTGCAGTGGAATCACTCCCACCAGTACACCCACGGCGAGCATCGCGAGCGACACGATCGCCGCTCGCCACAGCACCTTCTTGTGGTGGTCGCCGAGGTTGACGTTGGCAAGCGAGACCAGCAGGAGAATCGCCGGCACCAGCGGACTCTGCAGGTGCACCGGCTGACCGGTGATGGATGCCCGGGCCATCTCGACCGGAGCGATCCCGAAGTGCGAGGCGCTCTCGGCGAGCACGGGCAGGATGCCGAAGTAGAACGCATCGTTCGACATGAAGAACGTGAACGGGATCGACAGCACACCGGTGATGACCGCGAGGTACGGTCCCATCTCGGCGGGGATCACCTGGGTGATCCACGACGCCATCGCCGTCACCATTCCGGTGCCGTTCAAGACACCGACCAGCACGCCCGCCGCCAGCACCATCGAGACGACGCCGACGATCGACGGTGCGTGCGCGACGATCTCATCGGCCTGGCCCTTGAGCTTGGGGAAGTTGACGATCAGCGCGATGGCCGCGCCCACCATGAACACGAACGCCAGCGGGAACAGATCGAGGATCAGCAGCACCATGACGGCCACCGTCAGCGCGAGGTTGAACCAGATGAGCTTGGGGCGCAGGGTGGCCCGGTTCGGATCGAGCATCGTGTCGGCCATGGCGGTGTCGGCAGCATCCACGAGTGATGCGGCAGCGATCGCATCGCGCGCACCGCGCACGGTCACGATGTTGCCGGTGCGCAGCGTCGCGGCCGCACCCGGCTTGGGCTCGGCGCCACGGAACAGGCGCGGCGCTCCGAAGATGCCGTCGCCGCGCGTCGACTCGATGCGCGTCGTGTCGATCGACCCGGCGAGGCGGCGGCGCTCGCTGAGACCGAGGAACCACGCGAAGGCAAGCGTGATGACGAGCCCCGTGGCGAGCGACGGCAGCATGGGCACGAAGATGTCCGTGGGCTGCAGGCCCAGCGCGGATGCCGCCCGTACCGTCGGACCGCCCCAGGGGACGATATTGAGCGTGCCGTTCATCAGACCCGCCACGCACGTCAGCACCACCGGGCTCATGCCGAGACGCAGGTAGATGGGCAGCATGGCCGAGGTCGTGATGATGAAGGTCGTCGAACCATCACCGTCGAGCGAGACCGCACCGGCGAGCAACGCCGTGCCGATCACCACCTTGGCGGGATCATCGCCGAGCAGACGGGTGATGAGGCGGATGAGCGGGTCGAACAGGCCCACGTCGATCATGATTCCGAAGTACATGATGGCGAACATGAGCAGGGCCGCCGTGGGCGCCATGGACTTGATCGCATCGATCACCATGTCGCCCAGGCCCAGGCCCGCGCCCGCGAAGAGGCCGAAGATCGTCGGCACGACGATGAGCGCGACCATCGGGGTGAGCCGCCGCGTCATGATGAGCGCCATGAAGGTCAGCACCATCGTGAACCCCAGCACGACGAGTACGCCGTCCGACGGTGTGAATGCCAGGTCGTAACCCTCGTCGGCGGCAGCGACCGCGAGGCCGGTGAGAACAGGGGGCATCTCGACTCCTTCGTCTGCGGCCGACGCGCATCGTCGACCGGATTCCGTGAATCTAGGGAGTTCGCGTCCCGAGTGCGCGCTATGTCTCATTGCCGCGACTTCTGCGCGATGCGCGGGTTCAGCGCATTATGCTCACGGGGAGGAGGGGCGATGAGATTCGCGACGCGGGTGGTGCTGCTGCAGACGGCTACGGTCGTCGCGGTCGTCGCGGTCTGTGCGGCAGTGTTCCTGCTCCTCGGCATCCAGCAGCTGCGCGCCGAAGCAGAGGCCTCGGCCCTCAACATCGCACGAACGATCGCCGTCGATCCACAGGTGCGCGCCGAGGTGGCTGAGCTGAGCGCCGACCCGGGCACACCGACGGCGGCGGAACTGCGCGGCGGAGAGCTGCAACGCCTCGCCGGCGCAGTCACTGCGCGCACCGGCACGCTGTTCGTCGTGATCACCGATGACCACGGCATCCGTCTGGCGCACCCCGACGCCGACCTGCTCGGCCAGCCCGTCAGCACCGACTACCGGGAAGTTCTCGCCGGCAAAGAGGTGGTGACCTGGGAGCAGGGAACGCTCGGGGTCTCGGCGCGTGCGAAGGTCCCGGTGCTGCCCCCCGATGGCACGGCGGGTGGGGCGGGTGCACCGGTGGGTGAAGTGAGCGTGGGCTTCGAGCCGTCCAACGTCTTCGACGACCTGCCGGCGCTCATCGGCGGAATCGCAGCGGCGGCGGGCATCGCGCTGATTCTCGCCGTGCTGTCCGGCATGCTGCTGCGGCGCCGCTGGGAGCGGATGACGCTGGGTCTGCAGCCCGAGGAACTCGTCGCGCTGGTACAGAATCAGGCCGCGGTGCTCGATGGTGTGGGCGACGGTGTCGTGGCGCTCGGCCCCGACGGGCGAGTGCGCCTCTGCAACGAAACCGCACGCGAGTTGCTCGGCGTCACCGATCCGGAGGGGCAGACACTCGACGCTCTCGGCATCACCCCGGCGATTCTCGCCACCGTCCGCGACGGCACCGCCGGCGACGGGATCGTGTCGGGCGACCGCGTACTGTTCGTCGACGCCCAACCCGTGCAGCGTGAGGGGCAGAACCTCGGCACCGTGCTGATCGTTCGGGACCGCACCGACCTCGTCGCCCTCACCGAACGGCTCGAGACGGTGCGGGCGATGACCGGCGCTCTGCGGGTGCAGCGGCACGAGTTCGCCAACCGTCTGCATGTGGCGGCCGGCCTGATCGACGCCGGACGCGAGCGCGAAGCGCGGGAGTTCCTCGGCGAGCAGCTGCAGCGCGGCCCGGTGGACTACCCCGTCGAGAATCTCGACCTCATCGGCGACGTCCTCCTGCACGCGCTCATCGGCGCGCACGCCATCGAGGCCGGCGAGCGCGGCGTACGGTTGTCGATCGCCCACGACTCGCTGCTGCTGTCGCCCCTGGGCGACGTCGAGGATGTCGCCGCCGTGCTCGGCAACCTCGTCGACAATGCCGTGCGGGCAGCGGTCGCCGGCAGCGAGCCGCGCACCGTGATCATCGGCTGTTACGGCGACGGCGACGACCTCGTCCTGACGGTGTCGGACTCGGGACAGGGAGTCTCGGTCGGCGACGACCTCTTCCGCCGCCGCGAACGCCCGGGCAGCGCCGCCGACGACGCCGCCGTACACGGCCTCGGCGTCGGGCTCCCCCTGTCACGCGAGCTCGCGCGGCGCCGCGGGGGCGATGTCTGGCTCATCGAGGCCGGCGGAGCCGATACCGAAGGCCCCGGCTCGGGCGCCGTGTTCGGAGCCCGACTGTGCGGCGTACTCGCGCCCCCGACCACCGGAAGAGATGATGCACCATGACCGCACATGTTCGGGTTCTCGTCGTCGATGACGACTTCCGCGTGGCCGGACTGCACCGCGACATCGTCGCGGAGCGCCCCGGCTACCGTGCGCTCGAGCCCGCACGCACCCTGGCCGAGGCGACGGCGGCCGTCCGGGCCGAACGGCCGGACCTTCTGCTCGTCGATGCGTTCCTGCCCGACGGCGATGGCATCGCCTTCGTACGTGACATGGGCGTCGACGCGTTCGTCCTCTCTGCCGCGACCGACGCCCGCACCGTGCGGCGGGGGCTGCGCTCCGGGGCGTTGAGCTATCTCGTGAAGCCGTTCGAGCGGCGGACGCTCACCGACTTGCTGGATCGCTATCTGCGTTTTCGCAACATTCTCGACGAGGAGCGTGCCGTCTCCCAGGATGACGTCGACCGCGCCCTGGCGATTCTCCGCGCGGGCGGCGAGGCGCCGTCGGTGTCGCGCTCGGCGACCGAGCAGGTCATCCTCGAAGCGCTGGGCGACGCCGAGTCATCGGCGTCGGAGATCGCCGACCGGGCCGGCGTCTCGCGAGCCACCGCGCAGCGCCACCTCTCGGCGATGGCCGGGCGCGGCGTGGTCGACGTGCGACTGCGGTACGGCACGACCGGCCGCCCGGAGCACCGCTACCTGCGGGCGCGCAGCTGATCGCGTGCCGGCGACGCGAGAGTCAGTCGCGCGTCGACCAGAGCGCCCACGCCACGAGCAGAGGCTGGAACACCAGCCGCGTCGCGCGGGCGCGATCGCTGTCGAGGCCGAAGGCCGGCCGGCGCTGCATCGCCTGGGCGATGTTGCCGGGGAAGATGGCGACGAAGAACGCGGCGAGGATCGCTCCGACCCTGCGACGTTCCTTCGGCAACACGACGAGGGCGGCACCGAGCATGATCTCCACCGCGCCCGAGGCGACCACGACGGCATCCTTGTCGATGTGCGTGAGGTCGGTGACCACGTCGGGGACCTGGGCCTGGAACTCCGTGCGCGCCCAGAACAGGTGGGACAGACCGGCGAACACCATGCCGGCGGCGAGCAGCCATCGTGCGAACGTCTTCATTCCGCCAGTATCCCCCGGCATCCCCTGAACGGTCCGGGTGCCTCTGCCGGGCGCCGATAGGCTGGAGGGGTGAGCGAAGGTGCACAGCAGGCGATCCGACGGCTCCCCGACGGCACCGTCAAACAGATCGGCCCGCTCACCGGCACCCGCGTCTGGACGGTGCCCGGGCGCGCGCATCGGCCGCTCGACGCGCCGCGCGACAGCGTGCGCACACTGGCGCCGGGCGAAGATCGGCGGCTCTGCGCCTTCTGCGTCGACCGCTACTTCGAGACGACACCCGAGAAGGCCCGCCTCGTCGGGTCCGGCTTCGACGAGGTGCGACGCGTGCCCGCAGACGAACTGAACGACAGCGTCGCCGAATTCCGCCGCTTCGGCAATCTCTTCGAGATCGTCTCGGCCGAGTACTGGCGGGAGGACCACGGTTTCCGCCAGCCCGCGCAGTTGTTCCGGTGGGCGGAGGAGTACCTGTCCGATCCCGTCGGCCGCGTGCATCTTGAGAAGCTCGCCGAGATCCGTGCCGCCGCGACGGGCAGCCGGGCCAGCCTGGAAGAAGCCGCGCTGGACCTGCTCGGCGGCTCCCACGATGTCGTCGTCGCTCGCCGTCACGTCGTCGACGGCGCGACCACCGACGCCGAGCTCGCCTCAGCCGGCACCCTGACCCCCGAGGAGCACGCCGCATACGTGGCGTTCACCGTCGAAGCGCTCGGCGAGATCCAGGCCGCGCAGCCGTTCGCGGCGTACGTCGCGGTGTTCCAGAACTGGCTCCGGCCCGCCGGAGCGTCGTTCGAGCATCTGCACAAGCAGCTCGTGGCCATCGACGAGCACGGCCCTCAGGTCGACCACGAGTTGCGGTTGCTCTCGCGCGACCGCCACCTGTACCAGCACGAGATCGCCGACCTCGCGGTCGCCGAGCGATTGGTCGTGGCGGCGAACGACGGCGCGGTCGCGTTCGCCGGAGTCGGGCACCGCTACCCCGCTTTCGAGATCTTCTCGACCTCGGCGGCGAATCTGCCGCAGGAGCACTCGGACGCCGGCATCCGCGCTGTGTCCGACCTCTTGCATGCTGTGCACGCCGCCACCGGGGTGCATGTGCCGACGAACGAGGAGTGGCACTACCGCCCTCCCGGCGCCCCGTGGCCCATGCCGTGGCGGGTCGTGCTGAAGTGGCGCATCTCCACCCCGGCCGGCTTCGAGGGCGGCACGAAGATCTACGTGAACACGATCGATCCGTGGGAGCTGCGCCGGCGCGCCGTGGCCGCCCTGACAGAGCTTCGGGATGCCGGCACCATCGCCGATGGCATCCGTATCGGAGACGAATGCACGAGTGACGACGCCGTCCTCCACTATGCGGACGCCTCATCATGAGCTTTCCCTTCGACGCGCTGCGCCGCCGCCCCGACTCCGAAGGCGAAGACCTGGTCGCCGCCGATGCGGCCGATCGCCTGATCCTCGATGAGTCGGCCACCGCGCGACAGGCCGCTGGCGACGGCGAGATCGTCGTCATCGGCGACACCCACGGCGCGCTCGCCCTCGCGGCTGCGTTCCACGGTGCGAGCGACGTCCGCGTGCACCAGGATGCTCTCTCCGGCGAGCGTGCGCTGGCGCTCAATGCGGCCGCGCTGAGGCTCACCGACCGGGTCTCGTCGTTTCCTCTCGACGCCCAGTTGCTGAGAGGCGCGCGCGTCGTGCTGCTGCGACTGCCGCGATCGCTCGACGCGTTGCGTGACATCGCCGGGCTGATCGCCGCGCACGCGCGAACGGATGTGGTCGTGTACGCCGGTGGCCGCCTCAAGTACATGAGCGTCGCGATGAACACGGTGCTCGGTGAGTTCTTCGACACCGTCGACGTCACTCACGCCCGCCAGAAGTCGCGGGTGCTCGTGGCACGGGGTCCGCACGGCGGCAGCGAGCCGGTCCCGGCCTCGGCGCGCATCGCCGACCTGGGGGGCGGGCTCGAGGTGCGGGCGTACGGCGGCGCGTTCGCGGGGGCACGCCTCGATGTCGGCACCCGGGCGCTGCTGGCGGCGATGGATGCCACGGGCACTCCCGCCGCGGGAGGCACCGTCGACGATCCCTGGGTCGATCTGGCCTGCGGCACCGGCATCGTCGCGACGTGGCTCGCGCTGCGGCATCCGACGGCGTACGTGTATGCGAGCGATCAGTCGGCCGTGGCCACGGCGTCGACCAAGGCGACCGCCGCAGCGAACGGCGTCGCCGAGCGCGTGCATGTCGCGCGGGCGGACGGTCTCGAAGAGCGCGCGGACGCGAGCGCATCGTTCATCGCGCTCAACCCGCCGTTCCATTCCGGTGCCGCCGTGACGACGGCGGTCGCCGAAGGGTTGTTCATCGACGCCGGTCGGGCACTGCGCACGGGTGGCGAACTGTGGTGCGTCTGGAATTCGCCGCTGCGGTATCGCCCGGCATTGGAGCGGTTCATCGGTCCCACGCGGCAGGCCAGCCGCGACGCGAAGTTCACCGTGACGGTGTCGACGAAGCGCTGAGCCCGCTCAGACGATGCCGGCGCGGATGCCGTCGAGCGAGTGGGCGACCTTGGGCAGGCGCTGGGCAAGGACATCGTCGAGTTCGAACAGGCGCTCACGGGCGTCCTGCAACACACGGCCGCCCTTCGCGGTGACATGGAGGTCGCTGGCAGCGCCGGCGTGGGCGGTGGCGTCCTGCACGAGGCCATCGTCGACGAGGGTGCGCACCGCGGTATGAGCGGACTGCACGGTGATGTGCGAGCGGCGGGCGAGCTCGGAGAACGAGATACCCGGTTCGGCGTAGATGTGTCCGAGGAGGCCGAACTTGCGGGTGCTGATGCCGAGATCCTTGAGGATCGCCGCCAGTTGCTCCTCCCACATCGCCGAGACCGCGAGCAGCGCAATGACCGGGCTGAAGCGGGGACCGTCCTGACTCATGCGCTCCATGCTATCGACGCGCTGTGATGTCGGTGGGTCGACGTACCGTGAGTTCTGCGGGATGGTGCCCCTGGTTGCGCTCAGCTCTTCGCGCCGCCCGGCGGCCCGATCAGCAGGAGCACGGCGAAGATCGCGATGACGGCGATGAGGATGCCGGCGAACAGCAGCCACGGTCTGCGCAGAAGCCATGCCAGCGGAGCGTCGTACCAGCGCGCATCCGCGACGTCCGCCTCCGGGGCGACGCGCCATTGCCCGGCGAGCATCCCGCGGCGGTGGACCCAAATCTCAGCGGGGATGGTCGCGTAGGGCACGATCGCGCAGATGAGGGCGACGGCCGTGGGGGCCGCGCGCCAACGGTTGTTGAGGGCGACGAGCACGACGGTGGCGCCGTAGGAGAGGAAGACGAAGCCGTGGATGCCGCCGGCGATCGAGACGGCCGGCGCCCAGCCGGTGATCGCGCGGACGATGAGCCCCGCGATGAGCAGCGTCCACGACACCGCTTCGGCGAAGGCGAGCGTGCGGAACAGAGACAGTGGGGTGCGGAGCATTCCTTCAGCATAACTGAAGGCCATGTCCACGGCTGAATGCCGCCTGTGAAGGTGAGGCTCTCCCTGCGGCGCGCGACGCGTCAGGCCACCGCGACGCGCAAGAGAGTGAGCCCACCCCACAGCCCGAAGACGATTCCGACCGACGCGACGAGCGGCACCCACGCCAGCTCTCTGCCCGTACGCCACGCGGCGACGGCCGCGCTGGAAAGGCCCGGTGCACACAACAATGCACGAGGGCTCGAACCCGCACCGTGGTGCGAGCTCGAGCCCTCGTGCGTTCGACACAGGCCGCGATCAGAACGTCAGAAGTCCCAGTCGTCGTCCTCGGTCGCGACCGCCTTGCCGATGACGTACGACGAGCCCGAACCGCTGAAGAAGTCGTGGTTCTCGTCGGCGTTCGGTGACAGCGCCGACAGGATCGCCGGGTTCACGTTCGTCAGCTGCGACGGGAACATCGCCTCGTAGCCGAGGTTCATCAGCGCCTTGTTGGCGTTGTAGTGCAGGAACTTCTTGACGTCCTCGGTGAGACCGATTTCGTCGTAGAGGTCCTGCGTGTACTGCACCTCGTTGTCGTACAGCTCGTACAGCAGCGAGAACGTGTAGTCCTTGAGCTCGTCGCGCTCGGGCTGCGTGAGCTTTTCGAGGCCCTTTTGGAACTTGTAGCCGATGTAGTAGCCGTGCACAGCTTCGTCGCGGATGATGAGGCGGATGATGTCGGCGGTGTTCGTCAGCTTCGCCTTGCTCGACCAGTACAGCGGCAGGTAGAACCCGGAGTAGAACAGGAACGACTCCAGCAGGGTCGAGGCGACCTTGCGCTTGAGGGGCTCGTCGCCACGGTAGTAGTCCATGACGATGTGAGCCTTCTTCTGAAGGTTCTCGTTCTCCGTCGACCACCGGAACGCATCGTCGATCTCAGGCGTCGAAGCGAGCGTCGAGAAGATCGACGAGTAGCTCTTCGCGTGCACCGACTCCATGAATGCGATGTTCGTGTACACGGCTTCCTCGTGCGGGGTGATCGCATCGGGGATGAGCGATACGGCGCCGACGGTGCCCTGGATGGTGTCCAGGAGCGTCAATCCGGTGAACACGCGCATCGTCGTCTGGCGTTCCTCGGGGGTGAGCGTCGCCCACGACTGGATGTCGTTGGACAGCGGCACCTTCTCGGGCAGCCAGAAGTTGTTCACGAGGCGGTTCCACACCTCGAGGTCCTTGTCGTCCTGGATGCGGTTCCAGTTGATGGCCTGGACCGACCCGAGGAGCTTCAGGGGTTCGGGAGTCATGTCTTTTCCTCTATCGAATCTCGGACCGGGTCAGAGCATGCACGAGACGCACTCGGCCATGTCGGTGCCTTCGAGCGCCATCTGACGCAAACGGATGTAGTAGATCGTCTTGATGCCCTTGCGCCAGGCGTAGATCTGGGCGCGGTTGATGTCGCGCGTGGTGGCGGTGTCCTTGAAGAACAGCGTCAGCGACAGACCCTGGTCGACGTGCTGGGTCGCGGCGGCATACGTGTCGATGACCTTCTCGTAGCCGATCTCGTACGCGTCTTCGTAGTACTCGAGGTTCTCGTTCGTCATGAACGGAGCCGGGTAGTAGACGCGGCCGATCTTGCCTTCCTTGCGGATCTCGATCTTCGACGCGATCGGGTGGATCGAGCTCGTCGAGTTGTTGATGTACGAGATCGAACCGGTCGGCGGTACGGCCTGCAGGTTCTGGTTGTAGATGCCGAACTGCTGGATGGATGCCTTCAGCTCGAGCCAGTCCTGCTGCGTCGGGACGTGGATGCCCTCGAAGAGCTCCTCGACGCGGGCCGTGGCCGGCTTCCACTCCTGCTCGGTGTACTTGTCGAAGAACTCGCCGCTGGCGTACTTCGAGTCCCAGAATCCGTCGAAGACCTTGCCCCGCTCGATGGCGATCTTGTTCGAGGCCTGCAGCGCGTGGAACAGCACCGTGTAGAAGTAGATGTTCGTGAAGTCGACACCCTCTTCCGACCCGTAGTGGACGTGCTCGCGGGCGAGGTAGCCATGCAGGTTCATCTGGCCGAGGCCGATGGCGTGCGACTTGTCGTTGCCGTCCTCGATCGAGCGGACCGAGCGGATGTGGCTCTGGTCGCTGACGGCGCTGAGGGCGCGGATGCTGGTCTCCACCGTGCCGGCGAGGTCGCGACCGTCCATCGCGAGCGCGATGTTCATCGAGCCCAGGTTGCAGGAGATGTCCTTGCCGATCTGATCGTACGAGAGGTCCTCGTTGAACGTCGTCGGTGTGTTGACCTGCAGGATCTCCGAGCACAGGTTGGACATGTTGATCCGACCCTTGATCGGGTTGGCCTTGTTCACCGTGTCCTCGAACATGATGTACGGGTAGCCCGACTCGAACTGGATCTCGGCGAGGGTCTGGAAGAACTCGCGCGCCTTGATCTTCGTCTTCTTGATGCGGGCGTCGTCGACCATCTCGCGGTACTTGTCGGTGACGGAGATGTCGCCGAAGGGCACGCCGTAGACCTTTTCGACGTCGTACGGCGAGAACAGGTACATGTCCTCATCGTTCTTGGCGAGCTCGAAGGTGATGTCGGGAACGACGACGCCCAGCGACAGGGTCTTGATACGGATCTTCTCGTCCGCGTTCTCACGCTTGGTGTCGAGGAACTTCATGATGTCGGGGTGGTGTGCCGAGAGGTACACCGCCCCGGCGCCCTGACGCGCACCGAGCTGGTTGGCGTAGCTGAAGCTGTCTTCGAGGAGCTTCATGACGGGGATGATGCCCGACGACTGGTTTTCGATCTGCTTGATCGGGGCGCCCGCCTCGCGGATGTTCGAGAGGAGGAGGGCGACACCGCCGCCGCGCTTGGACAGCTGGAGGGCGGAGTTGATGCCGCGAGCGATCGACTCCATGTTGTCCTCGATGCGGAGCAGGAAGCAGGAGACGAGCTCGCCGCGCTGCGCCTTGCCCGCGTTGAGGAACGTCGGCGTGGCGGGCTGGAAGCGGCCCGAGAGGATCTCGTCGACGAGCTTGTTCGCGAGGTCCTGGTCACCGGCGGCGAGAGCAAGGGCGGTCATGACGACGCGGTCCTCGAAGCGCTCGAGGTAACGCTTGCCGTCGAACGTCTTGAGCGTGTAGCTCGTGTAGTACTTGAACGCGCCGAGGAACGTGTCGAAGCGGAACTTCCGGGCGTAGGCGCGGTCGTGGATCTGCTGGATGAACTCGAACGGGTACGCCTCGATGACGGCGCCCTCGTAATACTCCTTCTCGACCAGGTAGTCGAGCTTCTCCTTCAGGGAGTGGAAGAACACGGTGTTCTGATTCACGTGCTGCAGGAAGTACTCCCGTGCGGCGCGCTTGTCGGCGTCGAACTGGATCTTCCCGTCTTCGCCGTACAGATTCAGCATCGCGTTGAGCGCGTGGTAATCCATGCCCTCGAAGCGCGCTTCGGTCTTGAATGTCGTCTGGCTCACTGCAGCTTCCACCATCGTTCCAATCCGTCGCTGACACGAGCGACGTCGTCGGGCGTGCCGAAAAGTTCGAGCCGATACAAGTGCGGCACGGTGCACTTGCGGCTGATGATGTCACCGGCGCGACAGAAAGACGCGCCGAAGTTGGTGTTTCCCGCGGAGATCACTCCGCGGATGAGGTGACGGTGGCGCTCGTCGTTGAGAAACCGGATCACCTGTTTGGGAACGGCACCCTTTTCCTCGCCACGACCCTGGCCTCCGCCGTAGGTCGGGGTGACGAGCACAAAAGGCTCATCGACCTCGATCGGGAGATCGCCGGGGCCGAGCGGGATGCGGACGGCCGGTAGGCCGAGCTTCTCGATGAAACGCGCTGTGTTGCCCGAGACGCTCGAGAAGTAGACGAGCAGGGGGACGCTCGTCAGCGTCGGCATGTCAGGCCAAACGGCTCGCGAGCTCGTCGATCTTGTCCGGACGGAAGCCCGACCAGTGGTCTTCATCGGTAACCACGACCGGCGCCTGCAGGTAGCCGAGCGACTTGACGTGCTCGAGGGCCGCGGGGTCTTCCGACAGGTCGAGAACTTCGTAATCGATGCCCTTGGAGTCCAGCGCCCGGTAGGTCGCGTTGCACTGCACGCAAGAGGGCTTCGTGTACACCGTGATTGCCATGTCGCTCTTCTTCTCCCTGTGATCTCATCGGATCTCATCGTGTTCTCAGCTGTGTTCCCGGTCGCACCCCCGCCGGGAGTCCAATACTACATATGGGTACCGACGTTGGATAGCACCACAAGGGGTAGTAGTTACATCCGTGTAGTTTTGCACCGCTCTCCACATGTACAACACAGCTTGTCCACCGTTTCATCCACAGGATGCCGAGTGTTGCGAAGCCTGGAAAAAGCCTGAATCACGTGCAATTTCCGGCGGCGCAGCCAGGTCCTCCACAGCCTCGACGCTAGGGAGGGGCTCCGACATCCCCAGACCTGTGGAATGCGCTCCCCGGCGTGTCGCGGCCTGCTCCGGGCGTGTCGCGATGTCGCCCGCGGCCGGTAGCGTGGTGGGGTGGCTGGATACCGGGAGTTGCTGCGCACGGCGGGCGTGGCGCGCATCATCGCCGCACAGCTGACGGCGCGCTTTCCCAACGGGATGACCAGCCTCGCGATACTGCTGCACGTCGAGCAGATGACCGGGTCGTACGGCGCCGCCGGACTCGTACTGGCCGCGGCATCCGTGGGGCAGGCTACCGCGGGCCCGGTGACGAGCCGCTGGATGGGTCGCTGGGGCATGCGGCGCGTGCTCACCCTCACCACCGCCGTCTGTGCGACCGCCCTGCTCGCGCTCGCGCTGATTCCGATGGGCATCGCCGGGTACATGGCGTTCGGTCTCGTCGCGGGCCTGTCGACGCCGCCCGTGCAGTCGGCCGTGCGCACGATCTACCCCAAGATGGTCAACGCACGTCAGCTGACGGCGCTGTTCTCCCTCGACGCCAGCCTGCAGGAGATCATCTGGATCCTCGCGCCCGTGGTGATCACCCTCGTCGCCACGCAGGTCGGCACCGTTCCGGCGCTTCTGCTGATCGTGACGATCCTCGCCGCCGGTGGAGCGTGGTTCATCCTCTCCCCCGAAGTCGGCAGGGTACGCATTCCGCGCAGCCGCCGCGCGTTCGGCAAGGTGTTGGGTAAGCCGGTCGTTCTCCTTGCCACCGTGACCGGCTTCCTCCTCATCGGCGCGTGCGCGGCCGTCGAAGCCGCGGTCGTCGCCACCTTCGGCCACGGCGGCCTCGAAGCCGGGCTCGTCCTCGCCGTGTTCTCCGTGGGCAGCCTGGCCGGCGGCCTCGCCTTCGGACACATCCCCATGGGTCCGTGGGCCATGGCCCGTCGGATGGTCGTCGTCGCCAGCGGCCTGGTGGCCGCCACCATCGTCGTGGGCGGCCTCGGCGCGACTCCCTGGTGGGTCGGGGCGTGCCTCGTACTCGCGGGCGTCGGGATCGCTCCGGCACTGGCCGTCATGTTCGCGATGACCTCGGCATCCGTCAAGTTCAGCGAGACCGCCGAGGCCTACGGGTGGATCGGCACCGGCCAGCTCATCGGCGCCGCCCTGGGCTCGGCCATCGCCGGGTTCGTCATCGACGGCAGAGGATATGCCGGCGCCTACGCGGCGGCAGCCGGTTTCGCGATCGTCGGCGCCATCGTGGCAGCGGCCTGCGTACGCGGCTTCCCCGATCTGCGGGGCCGCGACGTCAGCCCCATCCCCGACACCGAGCCCGTCCCGATCATCACGTGAACACGGCCCGGCTTAGGCTGGCAGCATGCCCGCACCGGTGATCCTCCCGCGCCTGTCCTGGGGAAACCCGAACGCCCCGCGTCGCGCGCTGCTCGTACACGGTCTGGGCTCCACCGGAGCGCTCATGTGGCGCTACGGCACGACGCTGGCGGATGCCGGGTGGCTTGCCACCGCGGTCGATCTCCGCGGCCACGGTACCGCTCCGCGCGCCCTCGACTACACGATCGCGGCATACGCCGCCGACGTCGCGCACACCCGCGCCGACGACGGGCACCCCTGGGATCTCGCGATCGGCCATTCGCTGGGCGGCGCGGCGGCCACCGTGGCCAGCGCCGCCGATCCGGACTGGACCAGCCGGCTGATCCTCATCGACCCGGGGCTGTTCCTGTCCGAACGCGACCGCGATGTCGTCCGGGCCGGCCAGGAACGCTCGTTCGCCGACCCCTCGATCGAGGCGGTCCGCGCCGAGCATCCGACGTGGCATCCGCACGACATCGAGCTCAAGGCGCACGCCGCGCAGCAGGCCAGCCGGTGGGCTGTGGAGCAGACGAGCCTGCAGAACTCGCCGTGGGACGTCCGCGATGCCGCCGCCCGCCTGAGCATTCCCACCCATGTGATCGCCGCCGACCCACAGGTCTTCTCTATCTTCCACGGTGCGCTGGCGGACGAGGTGCTGCAGAACCCGGTCGTGACGATGTCGGTCGTGACCGGCGCCGGCCACTCACCGCACCGCGACCTGCCTGACGACACGATGCGACACCTGCTCGACGCCCTGGGCTGACGCGCGACATCCGCCACCGCACCCGCGCTCAGGCGATGCGGCCCAGCACGTGCAGCAGCGCGAGTGCATAGGCGTCCTCGGGCTGTGGGTGTTCGAAGGTGTGTCGTTCGCCGGCGAACTCGATCACCACGCGGTGGGTGTCGTTGAGTCGCTCCAGCCTGCGGAAGCCGCCGCGCAACAGTTCGCGCAACTGGTCCTCCCGCGGCAGCCACAGGGCGTCCGCCTGCGCCACCGAATCCAGCGCCCACTCGGTCGTGCCGTTGAACGCGAGAATCGCCCCGGTCGCATACTGCCGCGGCTCGATCGTCATCTCGCTCACGGTGAACACATCGGCCTCGAACTCGGGCTCGTTCAGTTGGAACCGATCACCGGATGCCGGGCGCCACACCAGCCCCGCATCGCGAAGGGCAAGCGCCAGCTCGGTAGAGATCACCTTTCCATCCTGCCCCGTCTGACGGCCGTGGGCACCGGCGATCGCAGCGAACTGCGCCCACCGCCCCCGGCGAGCGGCAGGATAGAAGGGTGAGTGACTTCGACCCGACCGTCTACCTCCCCGACGACCTGCTCGAGCGCATCCGCTCGCGTGCTGCGGCGGTGGACGCCGAGAACCGGTTTCCCGACGAAGATCTCGCCGAGCTGAGGGATGCCGGCTACCTCTCGATCCTCGTACCCACCGCCCTCGGGGGCGCGGGGTTGGGCCTCGCCGAAGCCGCCGTGCTGCAGCAGCGGCTCGCCACCGCCGCACCGGCCACGGCGCTGGCTATCAACATGCACCTGGTCTGGACCGGCGTCGCAAAGGTGATGGCCGACCGTGGCATCGACGACCTGAGTTTCGTGCAGACCGGGGCGGTAGCCGGGGAGGTGTTCGCGTTCGGCATCAGCGAAGCGGGCAACGATCTGGTGCTGTTCGGCAGCGACACGGTCGCGACCCCCGACGCCGACGGCGGCTACACGTTCTCGGGCACGAAGATCTTCACGTCGCTCGGTCCGGTGTGGACCCAGCTGGGCCTCCACGGGCTCGACACCACCGATCCGGCCGCGCCGAAGATGGTCTACGCGTTCGTGCCTCGATCGGAGGCGGTCGAGACCCGAGACGACTGGGACACCGTCGGCATGCGCGGAACCCAGTCCCGCACAACCGTTCTGCACGCCGCGGCGGCGCCGGCCGACCGCGTCGTGCGCCGCGTCGACCCGGGCCCGAACCCCGACCCGATCGTCTTCGGCATCTTCAGCGTGTTCGAGGTGCTCCTGGCATCCGTCTACACGGGCGTCGCCCGGCGCGCGCTCGATCTGGCGATCGCGGCGGCGAAGACGCGGACCTCCAAGAAGACGGGCCGGCCCTACAGCGACGATGCCGACATCCGCTGGCGCATCGCCGAGATGGCGCTCACCTACGACGGGCTGCTCCCCCAGGTCGCGAGCATCGCGCACGACGTCGACGCCCTCGTCGACCACGGCGGTCTGTGGTTCCCGAAGCTCTCGGGACTCAAACACCGCACCGTCGTCGCGGCGAAGCAGGTCGTCGATGAGGCGATGCTCGTCGCCGGCGGTTCGTCGTACTTCACGCGCAACGAGCTGAGCCGGCTCTACCGCGACGTGCTGGCGGGCATGTTCCACCCGTCCGACCCCGAGTCGGCGCACGCGACCGTCGCCGCTGCGTGGGTGGGTCCGGTCAGTGCGTAGAGTTCGCGGCCGCGGTCAGCGCGTCTCGAGGTCGTAGGCCTTCAGCAGCTCGGCGACCGCGACGTCGCGCTGGTCGCCGCCCTCGGCGAACATGTGCGCGACGTGGGTGCGCAGATGGTTCTCGATGAGCAGCTTGTCGAGCGATGCGAGCGCCTTCTGGATCGCCCGGGACTGGGCGATGATGTCCATGCAGTAGTCCTCGTTCTCGATCATCCGCGCAAGCCCGCGTACCTGCCCCTCGAGGATGCTGGTGCGGTGCAGGGCGCGCTTCTGGATGTCTTCGATCACGCGGCCAGGATACGCCGTGCGAGACTACCGGGATGGCGCGCACTCCCACCGAACTGCTGAGCCCGGCCGATCAGGAACGCCGGCGCGCTCTCCGGGTGATGAAAGGCGTCGCTCTCAGCGCGCTCGTGCTCATGGCGGTCGTCTTCGTCGTCGCGTTCGTGCTGCAGGAGCGCTACCCGTGGCTGGAATATGTGCGGGCCGCGGCCGAGGGCGGCATGGTCGGCGCTCTCGCCGACTGGTTCGCCGTGACCGCGCTGTTCCGCCACCCCCTCGGCATCCCGATCCCGCACACGGCGATCATCCCCCAGCGCAAGGATGAGATCGGCCGCACCCTCGGCGAGTTCGTCGAGACCAACTTCCTCGAAGCCGAGGTCGTCCGCGCCAAGCTCGAATCGACGCCCATCGCACGCACGGCGGGTGCCTGGCTGCGTGAGCCCGTCCACGCGGAGACCGTCGCCGCCGAGGCCTCGGCGGTGGCATCCGGCATCCTCCGCGCGCTCAGCGACGACGAGGTGCAAGATCTCATCAGCGACCTCGCGCGCGAGCACCTGCTGAGCCCCGAGTGGGGGCCGACGGTCGGCGCGTGGCTTGGTCGCGTGGTGGATGCCGATGCGCACCGCGGCGCCGTCGATCTCGGAGTCGACAGCATCGCGACGTGGCTGCGCGCCAACCACGAGGCCTTCAGCGGCCTCGTCTCGCGTCGCCTGCCGTCGTGGGTGCCCTCGGTCGCGATGCGCCTGGTCGACGACACGGTCTACAACGAGGCCGTCAAGTTCGTCGCCGCGATCCAGGCAGACCCCGATCACCCCGCGCGTCGCGCCGTCGACGGCTACCTCGCGCGCCTGGCCGACAATCTGCAGAGCGACCCGAACACGATCGCGCGCCTCGAAGAGGCCAAGACGGCCGTGTTCGACAGCCCGCGCGTGCGCGAGCTGGCCGGCGAGGCGTGGAACACCGCCAAGACCGGGCTGCTGAGTGCGCTGGCCGACCCCGCGAGCGGCCTCCGTCGCCGCGTGACGGCCGCGCTCGTCGAGATCGGCGAGCGCCTCTCGGCGGACGCCGCCTTGCAGCACCGTGTCGATGACCGCATCGCCGGAGCCGCTGTCTTCGTCGTCGAGCGCTACCGCCACGACATCGCCTCGATCATCACCGACACCGTCGAGAAGTGGGACCCCGCCGAGACCACGGAGAAGATCGAGCTGATGGTCGGGCGCGACCTGCAGTACATCCGCCTCAACGGCACGATCGTCGGCGCGCTGGCGGGCCTCGTGATCTTCGCGATCGCCCACGCCTTCCTGGGCTGATTCCGGGGACATTTCCCGGCCCGCGTGATCGGCGCCGACGCGGTCCCGCACGACGGATGATCTGGATGCCGCCGACCGTGCGCAGTACCCTGACGGCATGACCGAGCCGGCGCACGAGCTGCTGTTCACCTACGGCACGCTCCAATACGCCGAAGTGCAGCTCGATACGTTCGGTCGCCTGGTCAGCGGCGAGGCGGACGTGCTGCCCGGCTACACGATCGACTACGTCGACGTCGAAGACCAACGCGTCGTCGATCTGTCCGGCGCCTCGGTGCACCCAGTACTGAGGGCGACCGGAAGCGCGCGCGACAAGGTCGTCGGACGCGTCCTGCACCTCAGCGCCGACGAGATCGACGCCGCCGACGAGTACGAGGTGTCGTTGTACCGCCGCGTACGCGTCACGCTCGACAGCGGACGCACAGCCTGGGTGTACGTCGGCTGACGACAGTGTCGGCGCATTGGCCCCGGTGTCGGCCGCAGCCGGATATCGTCGAAGCCGATGCCCAGCCTCCCGCACTGACCGCCCGGCACGAGCGGGAATCATCACCGACGTCGACATACGAAGGGTCTCCCATGACGACACTCGTCCTGGTCCGCCATGCCAAGAGCGATTGGGGCGACCCCGGGCTGGACGATCACGATCGGCCGCTGAACGATCGCGGTCTCCGCGACGCTCCCATCCTCGCCGCACGATGTGCGGCCACGGGTCTTCGCCTCGACGCCCTCCTGTCGTCGACGGCCCTGCGGGCACGCACGACGGCGGCCTTCTTCGGCACGGCCTTAGGGCTCGAACCAGAGCTCGATCCCGAGCTGTACGGCGCCCCGGCGGCGACATTGCTGAGGACGGCGGTGGCACGCGGCGCCGGCGCCGTCATGGTCGTCGCACACGATCCGGGGATGACGACTCTGGCGGAGCGGTTGTCCGGCGGCCGTATCGGTCACATGCCCACGTGCGCCGTCGCGACCTTCACCTGGGACACCGACGACTGGGAGGTCGCCACCGCCGTCGACCCCGACAGCTGGAGCTTCGACCGCCCCTGACGCCACGGCGTGCGCCGAGCGCCCGGTTCACAACTCCGGAAGAAACCGTCTCACCGGGCGATGTGATCGTCATCTTCCTCGAACGCGGGACGGTTCTCCGGAGTTGTGAACGACGCCGCGGAGACAGCCGCAGCGGCGACCGCCCCCGACAGCACCAGAGCGGTGGCGGATTCGAGGTCGGGGCTCACGAAACGGTCGGGTCCGGGGCCCGCGATGCCCGCCGCGCGCACCGCATCGCGGACGGCGGCCGTTGCCGGCCCCGGCTGCAGTGGCGCGCGCAGGTCGAGGGCGCGGCATCCGGTGACCAGCTCGATCGCGAGCACGCGGGCGAGCCCGTCGATGCCGCGGCGGAGCTTGCGCGCCGCGGCCCAACCCATCGACACATGGTCCTCCTGCATCGCAGACGAGGGGATGGAATCGACGGATGCCGGCACGGCGAGCCGTTTCAGCTCAGAGACGATGCCCGCCGCCGCGTACTGCGCGATCATGAGCCCCGAGTCGACGCCGACCTCGTCGGCGAGGAAGGGCGGCAGTCCGTTGCTGCGGGTGCGATCGAGCGCCCGGTCCGTGCGGCGTTCCGCGATCGACGCGAGATCGGCGACGGCGATCGCGAGGAAATCGAGCACGTACGCGACGGGGGCACCGTGGAAGTTGCCGTTGGATTCGACCCGACCGTCGACGGTGACGACGGGATTGTCGACGGCCGCAGCGAGCTCCCGCGACGCGACCATCCGTGCGTGGTCGAGAGTGTCTCGCGCCGCGCCGTGCACCTGGGGCGAGCAGCGCAGCGAGTACGCATCCTGCACGCGGGTGCAGACCGCCGGGTCGCGGTGGCTGGCGACGATCGGCGAATCGGCGAGGAACGCGCGAAGGTTCGCGGCCGAAGCCGCCTGCCCGGTCTGCGGCCGCAGCGCCATGAGGTCGGCGGCGAAGACGGCGTCGGTGCCCAGCTGGCTTTCGACCGAGATGGCGGCGGTCACGTCGGCGACGGTGAGGAGGTTGTCGAGGTCGGCGAGGGCGAGCGACAGCATCCCGAGCATGCCGTCGGTGCCGTTGATGAGCGCGAGCCCCTCCTTCTCCTCCAGCACGAGGGGAGCGATGCCGGCCACCGCCAGAGCATCGGATGCCGCGACCAGCGCGCCCGACGCGTCGCGGACCTCGCCCTCACCCAGCGCCGCGAGCGCGATGTGCGACAGCGGTGCGAGATCGCCCGAGCAGCCGAGAGAGCCGTACTCCCGCACGATCGGGGTGATGCCCGCGTTGAGCATCGCGGCATACGTCGCGACGACGACGGGCCGCACCCCGGTGCGCCCGGTGGCCAGGGTCTGCAAGCGCAGAAGGTGAAGCGCGCGGACGACTTCGCGCTCGACCTCGGCGCCGGTTCCGGCCGCGTGCGAGCGGATCAGGCTGGCCTGCAGCTGTCGGCGCCGGTCGGGCGCGATGAAGGTGGTCGCGAGCGCGCCGAAGCCCGTGGAGATGCCGTAGTGCGGCTCCGGGTCGTCGGCGAGGCGCTCGATGAGCTCGCGGGTGGCATTTACCCGCGCCCCGGCCGCGGGCGCGATCTGCACGCGGGCGTCGTCGCGGGCGACCGCGACGACCTCGGCCGGACTCAACGGCCGTGCGCCGACGATGACGGGTGCGACGAGGGGGGTCGGAGCGAGCGGCGGCACGGCGGAAGTCGAGGTCATGGTCCGATTCCACCGCGCCCCGTCTCCGGTAGCCAGTGCGCCGTGGCATCCTGTGTCTGTGATCTCAGACGGTGCACGAGACGGTGGCGGACCGCAGGTCCCCGCTGCGGACCAGACGCTGCGGATCCTCGCCTACCTCGCACGCCAGCGGGGACCGGTCGCGGCCCGCACGCTCTCGGAGGGCCTCGGCATCCCGCGTTCGAGCGTGTACCACCTGCTTGCCGCGATGGCCGCCCACGGGTTCGTCGTACATCTTCCGGGAGACAGGCGGTGGGGGCTCGGCACCGCGGCCTTCGAGCTCGCCGGCGGCTACGCCCGGCAGCAGCCGCTCGCCCGGCTCGGCCACCCGCTCATCGCGCGTCTCGCCGATCGACTCGGCGAGAGTGCGCAGCTCGCGGTCATGACCGGGCGCGACGTGCTCTACATCGTCGAGGAGCGGGCGCCGCGCCGACCCGCACTGGTCAGTGACGTCGGCGTCCGCCTCCCTGCTCATCTCACCGCGACGGGGCGCGCGATGCTCGCCGCACTCCCCCGCGAGCAGGTGCGAGCGCTCTATCCGGATGCCGCGGCCTTCGCCGACCGCACCGGGCGCGGTCCACGAAACCCTCGTGAGCTGCGCGAGGTGCTGCAACAGGCGCGCCACGATGGGTATGCGAGCGAGGACGGCGAGGTCACGCTCGGATTCCGGTCGGTCGCGGCGGTTGTCTGCGACCACGCCGACTGGCCTGTCGCTGCGATCGCGGTGACCTGGCCGGCAGACACCGACGTCGGTCGCACCCCGGCCGCCTTGGCCTCGGCCGTCGGCGCGACCGCCGCTGAACTGCGCCGCCGGCTCTATGGCTGATCCGGCGCGAGGCGAGCCGGGTGAGCGCGCTCAGTCGACGGCGGTGACCGTACCGCCGGTGAGGCGGACCAGCTCGTCGAAGGTCAGCGGGAAGACGGTGTGGGGCGTGCCACCGGCGGCCCAGATCTCCTCGAACGCGGCGAGCGCCTCATCGATCACGGTCGGAAGCGGGGCCGGGTGGCCGGTGGGCGCGACGCCGCCGATGGCCTGACCGGTCGCCTCGCGCACCTGCTCCGGCGTCGCACGAATGATGCTCTCCCGTCCGAGCCGGGAGGCGAGCCCTGCGGTGTCGACGCGATGCGCACCGCTGGTCATCACCAGGAGCGGCGCACCGTCCGACCAGAACACCAGGCTGTTGGCGATGGCGCCGACCTCGACACCGAGAGCGGCGGCGGCCAGGGCCGCGGTGGATGCGGCATCCGGCAGGGTGATGATCTCGCCCGAAAGCCCGGCGGAGCGAAGGGCCTCGTGCACGATACGACTACGCGCAGAGAGGTTCTCGGTCATATCGCCAGCCTAGAGTCCACGCATGGGAGAAGAGATTGCGGAGCGAGGAAGGCAATCCAGCCTTACTGGCGGTCCTCTGCCCGGAGGCGGATGCTAGGGCCATGCGCCGCATCCTCGCCGCCCTCCGGCGGTATCCCGTCATCACCGCGACTGTCCTCGTCGGGCTCACCGCGGCGATCCTGGCCGGGTCGGGACAGGAGGCGGGGGCGAGGTGGATCACTGTCGGCTACGTCTCGGCGATCGTCGTCTGGACCATCATCGGCATGATTCGTGATGTACTGCGAGGTCATGTCGGGCTCGATGTCCTCGCCGTCGTCGCCATGGTCGCAACCCTGGCTGTGGGTGAGAACGTCGCCGCCCTCATCATCGTGCTCATGCTCTCGGGCGGCGAAGCTCTCGAAGACTATGCGGGCCGCCGGGCGGCGCGCGAGCTGACCGCACTACTGGATCGCGCGCCGCAGATCGCACACGTGCACCGTCCGGGCTCCGTCGGCGACGAGACCCGCGATATCCCCGCCGACGAGGTGGCCGTCGGCGATGACCTGCTGATCCGCCCCGCCGAGGTCGTCCCGGTCGATGGCGTGCTCCTGTCGGCAGAGGCGAGCTTCGATGAATCGTCGCTCACGGGCGAGAGCATGCCCGTCACCCGCGCCGCCGGCGACACCGTGCTCTCGGGAGCGGTGAACGGATCACGCGCGATCCGCGTGCGCGCTCTTCGGCTCAGCGCCGACAGCCAGTACCAGCAGATCATCGCGCTCGTGCAGGCCGCGCAGGAATCGCGCGCCCCGATGGTGCGCCTGGCCGACAGGTTCGCGATCCCCTTCACCGCTGTGTCGCTCGCGATCGCCGGAGCGGCATGGGGCCTGTCGGGCGACTCGGTCCGATTCGCCGAGGTGCTCGTGCTCGCCACACCGTGCCCGCTGCTGATAGCGGCCCCGGTCGCCTTCCTCGGCGGCATCTCGCGCGCGGCGAAGGCGGGGATCATCGTGAAGGGAGGCGCCGTCATCGAGCAACTCGCGCGCGCCCGCTCCGTCGCATTCGACAAGACGGGCACTCTCACCCGAGGCCAGCCCGTGCTCGTGGACGTTCGCCCGGCGCCCGGTATCGAACCCGACCGTCTCCTCGCGTGGGCGGCCTCGGCGGAGCAGTACTCCGCCCATGTACTGGCCGACGGTATCCGTCGCGCGGCGACCGAGCGCGGAATCGACGTGGAGCCCGCCGACGAGGCACACGAGGAAGCGACCAACGGCGTCACCGCGCTCATCGGAGGTCGACGCGTCGTGGTGGGAAAGCCCGCGTATGTCACTGCTCTCGCCCCCGATACGACACCGACGCTACTGGAGGCCGGTCATGCCGCGGCGTACGTCGCCGTCGACGGCCGCTTCGCGGGCGTGCTCGTGCTCGCCGACGGCGCCCGACCGGAGTCGCACGCCGTCGTGCGGTGGCTGCGCACCCACGGCATCGAGCGCGTGACGATGCTCACCGGCGACGCCCGACCCACGGCGGAGGCGGTGGCCGCGCTGGTCGGCGTCGACGAGGTGCACGCAGATCTGCTTCCGGCCGAGAAGGTCCACCTCGCGGCGCTGATGAGACCGCGCCCCGTGCTCATGGTCGGCGACGGAGTGAACGACGCGCCGGTGCTCGCCGCCGCCGACATCGGCATCGCGATGGGTGCAAAGGGGGCCACCGCCGCTGGCGACGCGGCCGACGCCGTGGTGCTCAAGGACTCTCTGATCAAGGTCGCCGAGGCGGTCGCGATCGGCCGCGACACCCTGCGCGTCGCCTACGTCGCCATCTGGATCGGCATCGCGCTGAGTGTGGCCGCGATGCTGCTCGCGACCACCGGCCTCATCCCGGCCGTCGTCGGCGCGCTCGCCCAGGAGGTCATCGACCTCGCGACCATCCTGTACGCGCTGCGCGCCCTCCGCGGTCGCCCGTTCGATCTGTCCCACACCGGTCTCCCGCCTGCGGACGACGCCGCATTCGGGCGGTCACCCACCCGATCGGTGGCGACCGAGGCACAATAGACACCGGATGCCGCAACGCCGCGACGTCCGCAGAGCACAGCCCATAAGGCCAGCCGAAAGAGAATGCGATGACGCACACCCTGCCCCTGCCCGATTTCTCCCACGAGCGCGTGGAGGTGACGACGGGCGCGCGCAGCGGTCTCGTGATCACCGTCGCGCTGCACTCCTCGGTTTTGGGCTCCGCCCTCGGCGGAGCGCGAATGTGGAGTTACCCGCACTGGAGCGACGCCGTCGGCGACGCCCTGCGGCTGTCGGCCGCGATGACGCTGAAGAATGCGGCGGCGGGATTGGATGCCGGGGGCGGCAAGTCGGTCATCTGCCTTCCGGTCGGGACCATCCTCGACGCCGAGCGCCGCCGCGCGGCCTACCTCGACCTCGGCGACGCCGTCGAGCGTTTCGACGGCCTGTACCGGACGGCGGAAGACGTCGGCTCGACGACCGACGACATGCTCGTCGTCAGCGAGCGCACCGCTCACGTCGTCGGACTGCCCGACGCCGTCGGCGGCTCCGGGGAGCCCGCCGGTCCCACCAGCCTCGGCGTCTACGAATCGTTGCGGGCCACCCTCGAGCGGGTAGCCGGCTCGCCGGAGGTCGTCGGCCGACGCATCACCATCTCGGGACTCGGCCAGGTCGGAAGCCGCCTCGCGGTGCGCCTCAGCGCCGAGGGCGCCCAGCTGACGGTGACCGACGTCAACCCCGCCAAGCGCGCCTTGGCCGCGGAACTCGGCGCCCGGTGGGCGGAACCGGGCACCGAGCACCTGGTCGAGGCCGATGTCTTCGTTCCGGCCGGTATCGGCGGTCTGCTCGATGACGACGTGATCGACCGGCTCGCTGCGAGCGCCGTGTGCGGTCCCGCGAACAACCCGCTCGCCCACCGCTCGGGCGCCGACCGGCTCGCGGCACGCGGCATTCTCTACGCCCCCGACTTCGTCGTGAACGCGGGCGGCGTCGTGTACCTCGACCTCGAAGCCAAGCGGCTGGGCTCACGCGCCGAGATCATGGATCGGGTCAGCGCCATCGGCGACACCGTCCGCGCGGTGTTCGCCGACGCCCAGACGCGCGGCATCACCCCGCTGGATGCCGCGGAGGAGCGCGCCGCCGGGCGCCTCGCGGCCGGCAGCACGTCTCGATCGGTAGCAACTCTCGTCTAGGCGCCGGCGCACACACAGACCCCCAGCCTGGGACGCGGTTTCTCTCGCCAAGGAACTTCGTCTCAGGCTGGGCTCCGCGGTGGCATGATGGACGCACCCCGGCAGCGCCGCCGGGGTGAGAGATCGTGCCGTCGAAGGAGACCGCCGTGTTCACCAGCCCGTTCCCCGATGTCGAGATCCCGCACGTCAGCATCTACGACGATCTGTTCGCAGATCTCAGCCCCGACGACGCGGCGCGCATCGCCCTGATCGACCCCGCCACGGGCGCCGAGACGACGTACGGGGCGTTGAAGGCGCAGATCGACGCCTTCGCCGGCGCGCTGGCCGCTCGCGGCGTCGGCACCGAGACCGTGGTCGGGCTGCTGTGTCCGAACATCCCGGCGTTCGCGACGGTTTTCCATGGCATCCTGCGCGCTGGCGCGACCGTCACGACAATCAACTCGCTCTATACGGCGGGTGAGATCGAGAAGCAGCTGCGCGATGCCAGCGCCACCTGGCTCCTCACCGTCAGCCCCCTGCTGCCGCACGCGCAGCAGGCGGCGGATGCCGTCGGCATCCCGGCCGCACAGGTCGTCGTGCTCGACGGCGCACAGGACCACCCCGACCTGCGCACCCTGCTCGGCGAGCGACGGGAGGCCCCCGAAGTGAGCTTCGATCCGGCGACGCATGTCGCGGTGCTCCCGTACTCGTCGGGGACGACGGGCATCCCCAAGGGCGTGATGCTCAGCCATCGGAACCTCGTCGCCAACGTCGCTCAGTGCCGCATCAACATCGACCTCAAGAACACCGACCGGGTGCTCGCTGTTCTGCCGTTCTTCCACATCTACGGCATGACGGTGCTGCTCAACCTCGCGCTGAAGCAGCGAGCGGCGCTCGTCACCATGCCGAAGTTCGACCTGATTCCGTTCCTCGAGAACATCCAGACGTACAGCTGCACATACCTGTACATCGCTCCGCCGATCGCGGTGGCACTCGCCAAGCATCCCGTCGTCGACCAGTTCGACATCTCTTCCGTGCACACGGTGTTCTCCGGCGCCGCGCCGCTCGACGGGGAGACAGCCGAGATCGCCGCGCGCCGCATCAACGCTCGGATGATGCAGGGCTACGGCATGACCGAACTGAGCCCCGTTTCGCACGCGATGCCCTTCTCGCGCACCGATATCCCGGTCAGCTCGGTGGGAACCCTGCTTCCCAACACGATCTGCAAGCTGATCGACACCGAGACGGGTGAAGAGATCACGGAGGTCGAGGCCGACGGTCGCACGCGCCCGGGCGAGCTGTGGATCGCGGGGCCGAACGTCATGCTCGGGTACCTCGACAAGCCGGAGGCGACCGCCGAGACCCTCGACGGCGAGGGGTTCCTGCACACCGGTGACATCGCGGTCTACCACGACGGCGGCTACTTCTCGATCGTCGACCGCGTGAAGGAGCTCATCAAGTACAAGGGCTATCAGATCGCCCCGGCCGAGCTGGAGGCGCTGCTGCTGGGCCACCCCGAGGTGATGGATGCCGCGGTCATCGGCGTGCTCGACGATGACAAGCAGGAGATCCCGAAGGCGTTCATCGTGCGCGCGCCCGGCTCGGCCGTTTCCGAGGCGGACGTGATGTCGTTCGTTGCCGAGAACGTCGCCCCGCACAAGAAGGTGCGCCGTGTGGAGTTCATCGACGTGATCCCGAAGTCGACCTCGGGCAAGATCCTCCGCAAAGACCTGCGGACGCGCGAGCAGGTCGGCTGAGCGGGGCGCGAGTCACGACAAACGTCCGATGCGCCGAGCGCCGTCCATTGGTGTGATCGAGGCGACCCCGCACGCCCGCGGCCGGTCTCATCCTCCGGAAGGAACCCCATGTCTGATGTCACCGTCGTCCTCGTCCACGGAGCATTCGCTGAGTCCGCGAGCTGGACAGGCGTGATCGGGCGTCTGCGCGCGGCCGACGTCGACGTCGTCGCGACCCCCAACGCACTGCGGAGCGTCACAACGGACGCCGAGAACGTGCGCCGCGCCGTCGACGCGCTCGGCACGCCCGTGCTGCTTGTCGGGCACTCGTACGGCGGCTGCGTCATCACACAGGCCGCGGCCGACGCACCGAGTGTGCGCGGACTGGTCTACGTCTCGGCCTTCGCTCCCGACCACGGGGAGAACGCACTCGACCTGACCGGCCAGTTCCCCGGCAGCACGCTGGGCGACACCGTGCGGCCCTACCCGCTCGGCGATGGCAGCAACGACATCGTCGTCGACCGCGAGCTGTTCCCGCAGCAGTTCGCGGCGGACGTGCCACTGGAGCAGGCGCGGGTGTCGGCGTTGACGCAGCGTCCGATTCGCGACGTCGCTCTCGGCGAGGGTCTGCCGACGACGAGCCCCGCCTGGAAGACGCTGCCCTCGTGGTTCGTCTTCGGAACGGCGGACAAGAACATCCCGGCGGAGGGGATGCAGTTCATGGCCGACCGGGCCGGATCCCGCCACACGCACGTCATCGAAGGAGCATCGCACTCCGCGCTGGTCTCGCGCGCCGACGAGGTCGCCGATGTCATCCTCCGCGCCCTCGGCGAGCTGCGCGACTGAGCGCCTGCCCGTCTCCACCTGCCGCCGACGCGTCCGCCTCGTAGTCACGAGAGGGCCACGCGCCGGCGGCGGGAGCCGTCCTAGCGTGTGAGCAGGCGGCGCGAGGAGACGAGCATGGATACGACCGATGTCATCGAACAGTTGTCGCAGGCACTGCGCACAGAGGTAGAGCTCGTCGGCAGTCCCGGCGGGCGCGCGCTGCACGCCGTACCCGACAGCGCCTCCGACGATCGCGGGATCGACGTTCCGTTGGGGATCGGCTCACTCGCTCTGCGAATCTCGGGACGTTCGCGCTCCGACCTCGAACCGCGCGTGTGGGGACTCATCGACGCCGCCGCGCTTCTGGTGGGCCGGGAGCTCGGCGGCGAGGCCGCGGGTCACCGCGACGGCGTCTATGCGCGTCTGCTCGATGCCGCCGAGACGGTGCGCGGTGATGCGCTGTGGGAGGTGCGCTCGCGCCGATGGCTCGCCGCGCCGGGCGAGTCGCTGCGACTGTGGGCGGTGCTGCTCGACGACGCGAGTCCGCTGGAGCATGTCGCGATCGGACGCCACCTCGCGGCGACTCTCCCCACGCGGGCGGAGTTCGTCACGGTGCGGGGCGGCGCAGTGATCCTCGTCTCCCCCGCCGACGACACCCTTCCGGCGCTGTCGGCGGAGCTGGAGGCAGAAGCACGATCACGGGGCGTCGACGTTCTCGCAGTCGCTACCGCCGACGGTGGCGCCGACATCGACGACCTCGATGAGACGGCCGCCCGCGCGATCGACGCTGCACGCCTGCGCGCGGCTCTCTCGCAGCCCCTCGCAGCTCGCGCCGAAGAGCTCGGCGGATGGATGCTGGTGCAGTCGCTGCCGCGGTCCGCCTCTCTGCTGCGGCTAGCGTGCCCCGCGGCCCATGATCTGCTGGTCGACGGCGATGCGGTGCAGCGCGAGACGGTCGAGGCCTATCTGGATGCCGCCGGGCGTGCGCCCGTCGCGTGCGCGCGGCTGCACATCCATCGCACGACCCTCTACTACCGCCTGGAGCACCTGCCCGAGACGGTGCGCGCCGCACTGGCCGACGGCCTGCAGCGCAGCACCCTGCACCTGGCGCTGAAGACGATCCGACTGTGGGAACAGAGCCCGTCCGACACATCCGCGCCCGCGCAGCCGCCTACCGACGGCGAGCGCCTGCGCGCGTGAGGCGCTAGCGGCCGTCGGGCGGGGTGCGCACCTCAGCGACGGCCGCGATGCGGACGGTGACCGCGCCACCCGGCGCCGCCGTCACGGTGAAGAGCGTACGAGTACAGGCTCGACAGCGCACGATCGCACAGGTGTCGTCGCGCTCGACGACCGCCTCGGCGAGCAGACCCGAACGATCGCAGTGGCCGCACCGCAGCGTGAGGCGCGTGGCGTCATCCGCGAACACGCCGGTCAGCATGCCGGCGAGCGCGTTGCCGTCGACGATCGTCCGCCGGGCTGTGGACGCCATGTCCGACGGCGCATCTGGTGAGGCATCCGTGGTCATGAAGCTCCTCCTCCGAAACGCTCTGTTCGCACCCGCTCGGGGGCATGACCGAGGTGAACGAGGGCGTCGGCGACCGACTCGACGAACGCCGTGGGTCCGCACACGTAGACGAGGGGATGCCGCTCGGGCGGCCAGCACCGCTGCGCCAGCTCCGTGACGTCGAGCCTGCCCGCAGGGCGCGCCCACCCCGGGGGTGTCGCGCGGGTGTAGATCCAGTCGACGCTCACGTCGTCGCGGAAGCCACCGATCTCCTCGGCGTACATCGCATCGTCCGGAGACCGCGTCGAGTAGAGCAGGCGAAACGGAGCCGCGCTCTGCGAGGCGCGCCGGGCCCTCGCCATCGCCAGCAGGGGCACGACGCCCGACCCTCCGGCGATCAGCTGCACCGGCGAGGGGTCTTCGGCGCGCCAGACGAAATACTCGCCGAGCGGCCCCTTCACCTCGAGGAAGTCCCCCGGTTGCACGTCGCGGACGAGGTACGGTGACACCTCGCCGTCGACGATCTCATCGACCGCGAGTTCGACCCTCGATCCGGTACCGAAACTGGCGATCGAGTACGAGCGTTCGGCCTGGTAGCCGTCCTCCGCCGTGAGCCGCACGTCAAGATGCTGACCCGGCAGGTTTCCCGGCCAGCCGTCGACGTCGAGCAGCAGTGCACGGGAGTGGGCGGTCAGCGGCGTGGCCGATGCCACGTGCGCCGGATGCCAGGCCGGCGCACTCACCAGTACCGCTCCTCCCGCCACGGGTCGCCGTGCAGGTTGTAGCCGTTCTGCTCCCAGAATCCGGGGTCGTCGTGCTCTTGCAGCACGAGACCGCGCACCCACTTGGCGCTCTTCCAGAAGTACAGATGCGGCACGAGAAGACGCGCGGGACCCCCATGTTCGGGCGCGAGAGGAGCACCGTCGAACTCGAACGCGACCCAGGCCTTGCCGCCGCGGAGGTCAGCGAGCGGGACGTTGGTGGTGTACCCGCCGTCGGAATGCGCCATCGCCGACGGCGCCGACGTGACGACGTCCGCGAGCAGCACGTCGAGCGAGACACCGCGCCAGTGCGTACCGAGCTTCGACCAGCGGGTGACGCAGTGGATGTCGGTGTCGATGTCTTCGATGGGCAGCGCCATCAGCTCGTCCCACGACCAGCTCGTGCGCACCGCGGTCTCGGTCACGACGGAGAATTCCCAATCCTCGATGGCCACCCGGGGCGTGGGCCCCGCCGAGAGCACGGGGAAGTCACTCGTGAGGTACTGCCCGGGCGGTAGATGGGGGTCTGACTCCCGACGACGCGCTCCGAAGCCTCTGCTGAACTCTGCCATGGCGGCCTCCCGGTCAGAATCTACTCTCCGCCGTGCGCTCGCGAGTTCGACGTCTGACGGATCTCACGCAGGCAGCAGTGCGATGCCCATCGCCACGAGGCGCTCGCGTGGCAGGGGCAGCCGGCTGAGATGGATGACGGCCTGCGAAGCGACCACCGCCCGTGCCGCGCGGTCGTAGGCGTCACGGCGCGTGAGTCGGCGTCCACGGGCGTGGGCTGTGCGCACCAGCTTGTCGGTGACGATCTCCTTCATCGTCGCCACCGTCGCGGTCGTGACCTCGACGACCTCCGGAATCCGCTCTTGCAGGTCCGCGATGCTCGTCAGCATGAGGCAACCACGGCGATCCGGATACGAGAGGCAGTCATCGACGATGCGAGCGAGAAACTCGTTCAGGGCCTCGTCGATGTCGCGACTGTCGGGCGCCACCGCCTCGGCGACGAGCCGCGCGCGGGCGTCGCAATAGCGACGGAAGACCCGCAAGAAGAGGGCGGCTTTGTTCCCGTAGGCGGCGTAGAGGCTGCTCGTTGCCACCCCGGATGCCGCGGCGATGTCCTCGACGGTGGTGCGGTCGTATCCGCGCACCCAGAAGAGCTCCTGTGCGGCATCCAGGAGCTCATTCTCGTCGTATCGCCGGGGTCGACCCACGGTGTCGAAAATACCCGGTGCTGGCGGTGGGCCCTCAATCCCCGTGTCTCGATCCGTCGCATACGTGTCCCTTCGCGCCGCCCGCGAGGTGCGCTCGGCATCGCACAATTGGAGCACCCTCTCCAAAACACGGCCACGAGGAGGACCGGTGAATGCATCACGTGGACCTCTGGCCGACTTTCTGCGCGATCGCCGCGAGGCGCTGCCGCCAAGAGTCGTCGGGCTGCCCGAGGAACCAGGGCGCCGGGTCCGCGGTCTGCGGCGCAGCGAAGTGGCTCAGCTGGCCGGAATCAGCGCGGACTACTACTTGCGTCTCGAGCAGGGCCGCGGTCACCAACCGTCTCAGCAGGTGCTGTCGGCGCTCGGTCGCGCGCTGCAACTCGACCAGTACGGCGATGAGCATCTGCGACGCGTTGCAGCACTGTCCGCCGGCCACGCGAGCCTCGGCGCCACCTCCGCGCTGCCGGGCGGGGCCTTGGACGTGCTGGGCCTGCATCCCGACACTCCCGCCTACATCTCTAACGCGACCATGGACGTCGTCGCCGTCAACGCCCCTGGGCTGCTCGTGGCGCCGGGAGGGCTGCGGCCGGGGCTGAACCTGGTGATGTCCGTCTTCGACCACTACCCCGATCCGCCCTCCGAAGCACACTGGGAACGCACGGCGCGCGCGCTCGCCGCCTCACTGCGCTATCACGCCGATCCGCGCGATCCACGCCTGCGGGCGATCGTATCGACGCTGAGCGCGTCGGACGCACGCTTCCGACGCATCTGGGCCGAGTGCGAGGTACGCCCCCATTCCAGCGCCTGGCCCATGGTGCACGTGGAGTCGCACGGGTGGGTGGGACTTCGTTCGGAAACGCTCGCACTGACGAGTGGCTTCGGGTGGACGATGACGCTGTTCTTCGCCGAACCGAACACCCCCGGCGTCGCCGCGCTGGCCGGCCTCGTCCGCGCGGCGCGCGGCGAGCCGGGCAAGGGGCCCGCTCCGCTGCCGGTGGTCACCGCCGACCGCCTCGACACGATCGCCACCCCTGTCGGCGAGCTGGCGTCCTAGGCAGCCCCTTCCACTGCCGCTGTGCTGCGGAAGCGGCGCTGGTATTCAGAGGGGGCCATCCCGTAGCGGCGCGTGAACGTGCGACGCAGCGCCGTGATCGAGGGAAAACCAGCCGCCGTTGCTGCTTCGGCCACCGACATCCCCGACTCGAGCAGCCCGACCGCGATCTCGACACGCACCGATGAGATGTAGTCGGCGGCGGTGACGCCCAGTTCTTCTCGGATGACCCGCGTCACGTGACGCGGGCTCACGTTCACGTGCGCGGCGAGCTCGGTGACCGTCAGCGGACGGGTCGGATTCTCCGCGATGTACGCGGCCACTTCTTTGCCGAGCGAGGTGCGTGGCGCGCGCGTCTTCAGCGGCGCGGAGAACTGCGCCTGACCACCGGCACGCCGCATGTAGACCAAGAGGTACTGGGCGACGGTGCGCGCCACCTCGGCGCCGAGGTCGTCCTCCACCAGACACAGCGCGAGGTCGATACCCGCTGCCACACCCGCGGACGTGAAGACGTTGCCTTGCCGAGTGAAGATCCGTTCGGCATCCACCTGCACGGATGGATACCGTCGAGCGAGCTCGTCGGCGAACTTCCAGTGGGTCGTCGCCGGCCGACCGTCGAGCAGGCCGGTCGCAGCCAATCCGAACGCGCCGCTGCAGATCGACGCCACCCGGCGTGAGCGCTGAGCCAGCGTCACGATCGCCGTACGCAGCTCGCGGTCGTCGAAGACGCCCGGGGCACGCTCGCTGCCCGGGACGATGACGGTGTCGAACACCCCCGCATCGGCGGCCGACACGTGCACGCCGAAACGGACGCCCATGGTCGTCATCACGTCGTCGCCCGTCGGCGAGATGAAGACCAGCTCGTACGCGTCGGTGGTCAGGTTCGCCTCGGAGAACACTTCGGCGGGGCCGATCACGTCGAGCGCCTTGACCCCGTCGAAGACGAGGAATCCGATGCGACGACGTTTCCCGGCCATGGCTGTCCTCCTGCTCGCCGCGGCACGGCGTCGCCCTCCATTCTGCCCTGACGCTACGGAGCTCGCGCGGGCGCTGGGATGCTGCGCGTTCGACTTCTGTCGAAAGACGCTCTCGACACCTGCCCAACGCGGTGGGCTACCGACCGGCCTAGCGTTGCACACCAGGGCACCACGCAGCAGCCGGGGCCACCGGCGTCCGCTGATCGGGCCGGAGGGGAATCGCCACGATGAGCGGATCGAACGACCAGGTGGAACAGATCGATGTGGATGCCGCGCCCAGCGGCGACGGGTGCGTGGAGTGCGATGCGATGGGCAGCTGGTGGGTGCACCTGCGACGCTGCGCCGCCTGCGGACACATCGGCTGCTGCGATTCCTCCCTGAACCGTCACGCCTCCAGACACTCGGCATCCACCGGTCACCGCTACATCCAGAGCTACGAACCCGGCGAGAGCTGGTGGTGGGACTTCACCGAGGGGCGCGCCGTGCTCGGGCCCTCCCTCGCGCCGCCGACGAGCCACCCGGTGTCGCAGTCGGTGCCGGGCCCGGCGGATCGATTGCCGCCCGATTGGGAGAGCCAACTCGACGCAGCCCGCGACGCGTTGGGGTGAGCGGGGCGGATGCCGCCGCCGATCGGCCTCGCCGGAACGAAGAGAGGGGCGCTCGTCCGCAGACGAGCGCCCCTCTCGTGCGTCACTCGACAGGGCTGAGCGACTTCGCGACGTGCGTGTGCACGGCCTTGAGCCACGACACGAGGAACTCGGCGGTGGACTCGTCGGTGACCTCGCCGTTTTCGGTGATCAGGCCGTCGCGCAGGTGGATGTACGCCTCGGGCTGCGAGAGCTCGGGCGAAGCGAGGAACGACAGGATCGAGCGCAGGTGCTGCTGCGCCACGGCAGTGCCGATGGCGCCGACCGATGCGCCGATGACGGCGGAGGGCTTTCCGGCGAAGCTGTTCTGACCCCACGGACGGCTCGCCGTGTCGAGGGCGTTCTTCAGCACGCCGGGGACGGATCGGTTGTACTCGGGGGTCACGATGATGACGGCATCCGAAGCCTCGATCGACGACTTGAACTCGGCAGCCTCTGCCGGGATGGCGGCGTCGTGGTCAGCGGAGTAGAACGGCAGCGCAGCGATGGGCAGTTCGGTGAGGGTCAGGTCGGCCTGGGGCGCGAGGCGCACGAGCGCGTTCGCGAGGCGACGGTTGATCGAGGTCGACGAGATGCTTCCGATGATGAGGCCGACGTTGTACGTGGTCATGGCGAGAGTGCCCTTCCAAGATTGGATTCAGTTGAATACATACTAGCGATCCCGCGTGCGGCGGAGGCGCCGTCAGGGTGAACGTCGAGCGACGGTGCGGGTAATCCCGCCGGGCACGAACTCGGGCGCCGCTACCCATCGGGCGTCGGCGTCAGCACCGCTCGCCACCGGCGATGTCGCCGCGCGAGAACCACCGATCAACGCGGTGAATATTGCGACGCAAATCCACGAATGCGCGCGGAACCAGGAATTTCATCGGGAAGATGATTAAGGTGGCAAATGCCGCGGGTGAGCCACCCGCTGCATCCACGCTGAATACACCCGAAAGAGGCACATTCGTGGCACAAAAAGTCATTGTCGAACTCGTCGACGATCTCGATGGCACCCCCATCGCCGACGGAGCCGGTGGAACAGTGCGATTCGCGCTCGGCAACAAGTCTTATGACATCGATCTCACCGATGACAATCTCGCCACGCTCGAAGAGGCGCTCGCGCCTTTCATCGCGGCGGCCCGAGTCTCATCGGTTTCCGGCACCGGCGGCCCGCGCCGCGCAGGCGCACGCACCCCTCGCAAGTCGTCGAGCGTGGACCTCGCGGCGGTTCGCGCGTGGGCGCGTGCGAACGGGCACACGGTGAGCGAACGCGGGCGAGTCTCCGCCTCGATCCTCGAGGCGTACGCCGCAGCGCAGTAGGCACAATCGCTTCAACGGGGGCACTTCCCGTGCATACGGCCTCACGGTCGCACGGGAGTGCCCCGCGGTGTTTGTTGCACAGCGTGCGACATTGTGCGCGACGTAAGCGCCGCGAACTCCCCATCCACGATGACGATCATCCTCACCGGCGCTGCGATGACGACAATGACTAAGTCCTCCTCGACGCAACAGACCGGGTCATCGGAATAGTCGTCTGACGGAATCACCCGAAGAAAAGCGCCTGGATGAGAATCGCAAACACCGATGGATTTGCGACGCCGCGCTCAGCGCTCAAGAGGGACCGCGAATCCTGTCTCCGCCGTCGCGACGAACGGCGCCTCTCCCGAAGGAGAGGCGCCGTGTGAGTGTGGCCTCAGAAGAGACCGATGTGGTGGACCTAAGGAGATTCGAACTCCTGACCTCCTCGATGCGAACGAGGCGCGCTACCAACTGCGCCATAGGCCCATGTACCTCCGATAGGTTATCACGCACGTCAGGCGGTCAATGCACCGGCAGGATGGAGTGATGAGCTCCTCCCACCTGTCACCGTCCCGAGTTCGCAACGTGCGACCCTGGTCGGCAACGGGCACGAATGCCGTCGACATCGCCATCGAAGACGGCGTCATCACGGCGGTGACACCGTCTTCTCACGAGATTGCCACGAAGCCCCTGCCAGACGAGTACGACGGCCGAGGCCTGCTGGCCCTCCCCGGGCTGGTCAACGCGCACGCCCACATCGACAAGTCGTGGTGGGGGCTGCCGTGGCAGTCGTACGGCGGAGAGGGTACAACCGAGGGACGCATCCGGCACGAACGTGCTCGCCGGGGTGAGATCGGGATGCCGTCGGTGGAGATCACGACGCGCGTGCTCGACCAGCTCGTCGGACACGGGACGACGGCGATCCGCACGCACGTCGACGTCGACCTCGGCATCGAGCTGCGCGGCATCGACGCCGTGCGTGAAGCGGCATCCAGCTTCGGTGACGCACTTGCCGTGCAGATCGTCGCCTTCCCCCAGGATGGCGTGCTGCGCAGGCCCGGAGTGCTGGCGCTTCTCGAACGCGCCGCCCGCGACGGGGTCGAGCACATCGGCGGGCTCGACCCCGCCACCATCGACCGCGACCCCGTCGGCCAGATCGACGCGATTCTCGGACTGTCGGCGGAGCACGGCGTCGGCGTCGACATCCATCTGCACGATCCTGCGGAACTCGGCGTTTTCCAGATCGAACTGATCCTCGACCGCGTGGAGCGGCTCGGTCTGCAGAATCGCGTCAACATCGCGCACGGGTTCGCGGTCGCGCAGATCGACGCAGGCCACCGTCGCGAGCTGCTCGCGCGAATGGCCGCACTGGACGTGTCGATGACAACGGTCGCCCCTCTGCGCCTGCCGCAGCTGCCTCTTCACGAGCTCGACGAGGCCGGCGTCGCCTTCGCCTTCGGCACCGACGGCATCCGAGACCTGTGGAGCCCGTACGGAACGGGGGACGTGCTCGGCATTGCATGGCAGTTCGCGCGCGCCTCGAGCCTCGTGCACGACGACGACCTTCGCCGCGTCATGGAAATCGCCTCGGGGGCCTCGGCCGGTTTCGTTGGACTGCCGACCAACCGGCTGCACGTGGGCGACCGCGCCGACATCGTGCTCGTGGATGCCGAGAACACGATGGACGTCCTCGTTCGCACACCCCCGCGCGAGGCGGTCATCGCGAACGGTCGCCTACTCCTCGGCTGAGCACACGGCCACGACCGTCAGGGCGAAACGGAGGCCTACTGGCCCGAGGCACGCCGCTCAAGAAGGCGACGCACGTGCTCTTCGATGGCGGCATCGCCTGCGGCCACGCCGCCCGCGAACTCGTCCTCACGAACGCGCGGACGCGGTTGCAGTGCGACGGGCCGCTGACGCTCGGCACGCACGCGCATGGCCTCTTCGGCAACGCCGCGACGCAACGCCTCACGCGCCTCGGCCTCGTCGAGCACCGCCGACGCCCGCGAACCCGCGGATGCCGTCAGGGGTCGGGGCAACTCGCGCGGCACCCAGGAGGTGCGCTCGGTGCCGAGCATCACGTCCTGCACATCGCGGGCGACCCGTTCGACGGAGACGACGCTCTCGCGAACCACCGCGCGACGTTGGACATGCGACATACGCTGCAGCAGCAGCGCACAAGAAATAAGCAGCGCTGCGGCGGGCCACACGAGCAGCGAGGATCCCGCGGACGCCAGCTGCACGCCGCCCCAGGCGCCGAGCGCAACGGCCGCCACCGCAAGCACGGTGATGACGAGGCGGGCACGGCGTCGTGCCTGAGCGCGGCGTATCTCGGGGCGAGCCCGCTCCCGAGCGGAGGCGATCGCTGCGGCCTCGCGAGCGGCGGCTGCCTCGGCGCGTGCCTGGAGCTTTGCAATCTCGAGTTCGGCGCGGACGCGCTCGAGCTCAACCTGCTCGCGCTCAACCTGAGCCTGTCGCGCCAGGCGCTGCTGTGCGAGGGCGGTGCGGGCGTTCAATTCGAGCCGCACTTCCTGCGGTGTCTCGCTGGTCTCGGCGAGCACGCGGAGCGCCTGATTGAGCCGCACCGCGTTGCGCTCCGCGGCGTTGAACTGATGCCGACCGTGCCACGACGGCAACAGATACACCATCCACAGCGTGACGGCGACGAGGACGACCACGCCGCCACCGAATACCTGTCCGCCCATGCTCACCACGGTAGGGCCGGCGCGCGCCTGCGCCGCGACATCCGACCGCGTGTCTGACGTTGATGTGCAACGTGAAGGTTACCGAGGCGCCGATCGCGGCCCGACGCTCACTGAGCGGTCACTGCGCGCCGCGATCCGCCTCGGGGATCGCGGCGGCATCCGCGGGCACATGTCCTCGCAGCCACCGCTGCAGCACGCCCTCCGGCACGTCTTCGCGCACGAGCGCGAACGCGAAGTGGTCTCGCCAGTCGCCCGCGATATGGATGAACCGCCGGCGCAGGCCTTCGTAGCGGAATCCGAGCTTCTCGACCACGCGCAGGCTTGCGCTGTTCTCCGGACGGATGCAGATCTCCATGCGATGCAGACCCAGCTCGCCGAAGGCGACGTCCGTCGCGAGAGCCACGGCCGTCGGCGTGACACCTCGCCCGGCGAAGCGTTCACTCACCCAGTAGCCGATGGTCGCCGACGAGAGCGACCCGCGCGCGATTCCCCAGACGTTGAGCTGACCGGCGACCTCGCCGTCGTACTCCATCACGAACGGTACCCCGCCACCGTCCCGATACTGCTGCAGCAGACGCCGGATGCCGAGGCGCATGTCGAACGAGACGGGGCCGTCGGGACTGGTCGCTTCCCACGGTCTCAGCCAGGCACGGTTGCTCATCAGCTCGGACTGCAGAACGCGCGCATCCCGTTGCTTGATGAGCCGGATCGAAACCGGTCCGTGCTCACGGGGCACCGTCAACTCCATCGGGTCCCCCTCACCGGCGACGCGTCGCGACAGGCGTCAGAGCGACTTCGCGAACTCCTTCAACCACGGCCGCAGCTCGGGTCCGAGGTCCTCACGATCGGTGGCCAGCTGCACGATGGCCTTGATGTAGTCCACCCTATCGCCGGTGTCGTAGCGGCGACCGCGGAACACGACGCCGAGAACACCGTCGGTGACGGCAAGCTCCTGGAGCGCATCGGTCAACTGGATCTCGCCGCCCTTGCCCGGTTCGGTCCGCTCGAGGATGTCGAACACGCCTGCCGTGAGAACGTAGCGCCCGATGACGGCGTAGTTGGAGGGTGCATCCTCCTTCTTCGGCTTCTCGACCAGCCCCGTGACGCGGACCACATCGGGGTCGTCGGTGACCTCCACCGCCGCCGCGCCGTAGAGGTGGATGCTGTCGGGGTCGACCTCCATCAAGGCGATGACCGTCAGCCCGGATGCCTCGTTCTCGGCGATCATCTTCGTCAGCAGCTCGTCGCGCTCGTCGATGAGGTCGTCGCCGAGCATGACCGCGAACGTCGAGTCACCGACATGATGGCGCGCGCGCAGCACCGCGTGGCCCAGACCCTTGGGCTCTCCCTGACGCACGAAGTGGATATCGGCCAGCTCGGTCGACTGCTGCACACTGCGCAGCTTGTCGTGGGCGCCTTTGGTGAGCAGGTTGGATTCGAGCTCGGGGACGGAGTCGAAGTGATTCGAGATGTTGTTCTTGTTGCGTCCCAGGATGATCAAGACGTCGTCGATGCCCGCCTTGACGGCTTCTTCGACCACGTACTGGATCGCCGGCTTGTCGACGACGGGCAGCATCTCCTTCGGCATCGCCTTCGTGGCGGGCAGGAATCGCGTGCCCAGGCCCGCGGCAGGAATGACGGCCTTGATGCGTGAGGGAGACATGTCCATACCCTACCGGCGCGGGCGCCGGTATCCGTCTCCCCTGCGAGGCCGGCGACGCGCCGAGCCGCCTAGAATCGGACCATGACCGACGGGATCGACGACGCGAAGCGCGCGCTGCGCGCCGATCTTCGCGAACGCCGTCAACAGCGAACCGAAGCGATGCGCACCGCCGACGCCGCGGGCATCAAGCATCAGCTCGATGCGCTGATCGCGCAGGTCGGCGCCCGATCGATCTCCTGCTTCCTTTCGGCACCGACCGAGCCAGGCACGCACGAGTTCGTTCAGGATGCCGTCAGTCGCGGCATCCGGGTGCTGCTTCCTGTCACCCGCACGGACGGCCTGCTCGATTGGGTGGTCGCCGAGCCGGGCGCCGACATCGCCGAGGGTCTGTTCGGCATGCCCGAACCGGTGGGTGACGTGCTCAGTCCGCTCGCCGTCAACGATGTCGACCTGCTGATCATCCCTGCCGCGGCAGTCGATCGCACCGGTATGCGACTCGGTTGGGGACGCGGCTACTTCGACAAGACCATCGGGTCGATGCAGCATTGCCCGCCGGTCTACGCGGTCGTTTTCGATTCAGAACTCCTCGACGAGGTGCCGCGCGACCTGCACGATCAAGCGGTCACCGGCGTCATCACCCCCACCCGCACCGTCGAGCTCGCGTCGCCGCGACGCTGAGCCTCTCCCGGAGGACACCATGCCCACCTACGCCTATGCCTGCACCCAGTGCGGTCACCGCTTCGACGCCGTCCAGTCGTTCTCCGACGCGACATTGACCGAATGTCCCGAGTGCGGCGGCGCGCTGCGCAAGCAGTACGGGTCGGTCGGCGTGACGTTCAATGGTTCGGGCTTCTACCGCACCGATTCGCGGGCGTCGAGCGGCGGCGCCGGGACTGGCGCAGCCGCGTCGACTTCGACATCATCGAAGTTCGAGGCGAAGCCCTCGCCCGCACCGTCGGGGTCGTGACCGGCGCGCGCCGGAGAATCGGAGGAGAAACGTGATCAAGGGCTTCAAAGACTTCATCATGCGGGGCAACGTCATCGACCTCGCCGTCGCTGTGGTCATCGGCGCTGCGTTCACCGCGGTGGTCAACGCCATCGTGGCATCGATCATCACACCGCTCATCGAGGTGTTCTGGAAACCGAGTGAGGACGGCGTGCCCGGCATCCCCGTTCCTGCGGTCTGGGGCGGAACGGTCACGTTCCCCATCGCCGGGCTCATCAGCGCGATCATCAGCTTTCTCGCGGTTGCCATCGTCGTCTACTTCGTGTTCGTGTTCCCCATGAACGTCTGGAAGGAGCGCCAGGCTGCCAAGCTCGGCGTTCCCGAGGATGCCGAGGAGAAACTGCCGACCGAGCAGGAACTGCTGATCCAGATCCGCGACCTGCTGGAGAAGAACGCCACGGCCCGCTGAGCGGAAGCCGCGCAGTCAGTAGTGCGGCGGCACGTCGCGCCGCATCCGGTCGTCATTCGGTCCCGACGCCCCTTCACCCAAAGGCGGCGGGGCGTCATCGCTCGCATCCGCCGGCCACTCGGGCGAAGGGTCGGTGCCGGGCGCCGGCGTGAGGCGCGCGCGTCGTGACCCGCGCACGCGCTCCACGTGCTGGCGCTTATCGGCGGACATGAACTCTCAGCGCAGATCGAGCGGCTGCGTGACGGTCTCGGCCTTGGGCGTCTCGGGCGAGGCGCCGAGGATCGCGGCGATGCGGGCCGCGACACCCGCCGGGTCGCTGTACAGGTCGAACGCGTGCACCCGCACGTAGTGCCAGCCGAGCCGGCGCAGCACCTGGGGCCGCAGGCGCAGGCTCTCGCGCAGCGTCTCGCCGATGCTGTCGGAGTCGCTCTCGACGACGACGGCTTTGCCGCGGTGCTGCGCGACCAGCGGCAGCAGTCCGCGGTAGTCGACGTCGACGGCGATGCCCAGAGCGCGGAGGTGTCCCGCCAGTGTCAGCGTGAGCGGATCGGCCAGGTCTTCCAGTCGCGACTCGCGCGCCCGGGCGGCGATGCCGCCGAGGATCGACATGAGCGTCGCTGCGCCCGACTCCAGGCGTCCTTCGTCGAACGCGGACGGGCGGATCGACGACACGATGACCATCGATCGCCGCGCCCGGGTCATGCCGACCGTGAGCAGGCGCTCCCCGTCGGGGCCGGACAGATCGCCGAAGTCGCTGAGTACCCGACCGTGCTTGGTGAGACCGAAGCCGAGGGAGAACACCACGCGGTCGCGGCTTTCGGCGACCGACTCCTCGAGCCCCAGCACGGCGAACGGCTCGGCGGTGTCGCGGCTGACGAACTCGGCGACATCGGAACGCCCGGCGAACGCGGCAGCCACGGCGGCCCGCACGCGCTCGGCGTGGCGCACCGAAGCGGTCACGACCATGAGGGTCTCGGTGGGACGGTTGACGGCGTGCTCGACGACCAGGGTGACCACACGCGCCACCTCGGCGTCGGGGCTCTCAACCGCGCCCGTGAGCGGATCGGGGGTGCCCGTGCCGCCCTCGACGTAGTCGACGCTGAGGCTGCCCCGGCCGAGGTACGAACCCGCCCAGGGGAACGACACCAGCCGTCCGCCGTAGAAGGCGCCGTTCACGAGCTCGGCGAGGTCTTCGCCACCCGCGCGATAGCTGCGGGTGAGGGTCTCGACGGGCACCAGCTCGGAGAGCCGCTCGAAGACGCTCACCGCGTCGAAGGGCACCTCGGGCTCGTCGTCGGTGGAGGCATGACCAGCACCGACGCGGAACGGTGTGGGGCGCTGCGTGACGGGATCGCCGAACACGACGACCTGACGCGCGCGGCGCAGGGCCGGCGCCGCTTCGGCGAGGCAGAGCGCCGCGGCATCCGCGATGATCACGACATCGAACAGCGGGGTCTCCGGAATCGCCGGCACCTCGTAGGGCGACGCCAGCCAGACGGGCGCGAGCGTGCGCACGAGCGTCGGCGCCGCGGCGACCAGCTCATTCGCCGTCGCTCCGGCTCCCCGCAAGACCTGCTTCAGCGCCTGGGCCTCGCGCGCCTCGTCGACGACGGCGATCTTCCAGGTCGTGGCGAGTTCCGCGGCAAGAAGCGGTCCTGCCGATGCGGCGTGAGCCTCGTCGACGAGCCGATAGTCGCGCTCCAGGCGGTCGACGACCGATGTGTTGGCGCCCAGCAGCGCACGGTCGGAGCGCAGCATCGCCTCGAGAGCCGACTGCCACCAGGCGAACTCGAACTCGGCCGCGACGTGCTCTTCGGGAACGTGGCGCACCGATAGCTCGGTGAGCAGTTCCTCGAGCCCCATCTCGGCCAGTTCGCCGCGCAGCGTGGCGCGCTCGACGAGGTTGTCGAAGACGTCGGACTTCGCGGCGAGACCCGCCAGGGTGCGCAGGAGGTAGGGAATCGGCAGCGAGGCGAGCGGCTCGGTGCGCCCGAGAGCGCGATCGAGCGCACCCAGATCAGCAGCCACACGCTGCCAGGCGGTGGCCACATCGTCCAGGCCGAGCGGGATCTCGGGCATGACCCCGGGATCGACCAGCTGCTGCCACTGGGTGCGCTGCTGCTGCACCCGCACCAGCGACTCGTGCATGTCGGTGATGTGCATGCCGGGCCTCACGTATTCACGCGAGAGGTTCTTGAGTCGCCGGCGCTGCGGCGACGACATCGTCGGGGCATCGCGGCGCGGCGCATGCGCCTGGATGAGCTCGGCGAGCGGACGCTCGAAGACCGTCATGCTGAAGCGGTCGAGCGACGCGCGAATGCCCTGCAGCAGCTGGACGTACGCGCCGAGTTCGGCGAGGGTCGAGAACGGACGCATGCGCGTCTGAGCGATGAGTTCGTAGCCGCGCTCGAGCATCGCGGGCACCTCGGTGCGGTGGAGGCGCTCGGCGAGAGCGTGCGCATCGCGAGCTTCTTGCGTGGAGGAGAAGGCGACGCCGTACCACGGCGAGTCATCCGGGCCGAAGCGGAACTCCCCGAGCCGTGCCGCCGTGGCGAGCGCCTTCGCGGCCTCGGCGCGACGGGTGCCGAGCGCCTGGAGCGTGGCGATGTCGAATCGCGTGGCCGCCGACGGCTGCGGCGTCATGACCGCGATGCTCGTCAACGTGCGCAGGGCCTCCAGCGGCGAGACCTCTACCCGCGGATGCCGCTGGGTGAGCGCATCGCGATAGTCGCGCAACACGGTACGAAGGCGCACCAGCGCGTCGTCGACATCGGCGACCTTGGGCTGGGCGGCCTTCTCGTTGCGGGTGATCGCACGGATCAGGTCGCGGTGCAGGTGACGCGGCGAGACGGCGAGACCCGGCAGTCCGATGCCGGCCAAGCGGTGACGCACGCCCTCGAGCGTCGAACGGCGCGCACTGACCACGAGCACGCGCTTTCCCGCACGGACGAGCTCGCCGACGGCGTTGATGACCGTCTGCGTGCCTCCGGTGCCCGGCAGCGTGTGCACCGCGAGCGACTGCCCGGCGACGATGCGCGCGAGCACGGCTTCCTGCTCCGCATCCGCGTCCAGCAGAAGCCGGTCGGCAGCGGGCGGGCGCTCGTCGGAGCTCACGTTGGGCGGCGGAGTGCGGACGATCGTGAGATCTTCACGGTCGGATTCATGGCCGGCGAGCGCGTTGAGGATCGGGTGGTCGAGCGTTTCGGCATCCCGGCCCATCGGCGACGACACGTCGGCGAAGGTCGAGACGACGAGCCGCGGCTGCACGGTGAAGGTATCGACGTGGGCGGTGAGGGCACGCAAGTGGTCGATCACCGGCTGGGGTTTGAACACGCCGGCGTCGTAGGCGAGCTCGGCGAGCGCGCGCCCGTCTATGACGATGCCGAAATGGGTGCGCGCCGCCACGACGAGTTCGGGGTTGATCGTGAAAGTGCCGTGGAGCTTGAGATCGAAGTCGGCGTGATGGCGTCGGATGGCGAGCGGACGCAGCAGCACGGGTGCGGCATACGCCACACCGCCGATGCGCCAGCCGGCGATGCCGACGGCGAGGTTGACGGTGTCGAGGCCACGGGTGGTCCGCAGTTCGACGTCTTTCGCGGCGATGCGCTCGGCAGCGAGACGCGCCGTGCGCAGGGCCACCTCGTCACGGAAGAGGTTGGACAACAGAGTCGAGCGCCCGGTGATGAACTGGGGAAGGCTGCCGGGGTGGGCCTTGGTGATGTCGATGCCCGCCTCACCGGCGTCGACGTAGTGCAGCAGCGTCGAACGTCCGCCGAGCCAGGTCGACTCCTCCCGCAGGCGCGCACGCTCACCGGCGGCCACGTGAGCCACGACGACACCCGGCTCAGACAACTCGAGGTCCGCCGGGGTCACTGCATGCCCGTGGTCGGCGTCGTTCACGCCTCGCACGGCGCCATCGTCTGCTCTCCACACACTCGACACCTTAAAGTCCCGATCACGGGGTTCCCTGTCAACGCGGCGGGTTGTCGCGGGATTGGGGCGCGTGTGACGCATGAGACGGGGCCGTCGCTTCCTCCCCCGCAGCCTCGTCGGTGGCACAGTGCACAGTTTCTTTGCCGCGGGCGATCGCGTCGGCATCCCCGGCCATCATGGAGCCATGGCCTCATCTCTTCTGTACTCGGTGCACCCGACACCGATCGGCGAGGCCCTCATCGTCGTCGCCGATGGGGGTCTCGTCGCACTGGATGTGCTCGAGGTGGCGCTGGGCGCCGCGGAGCGTCACCTCGAGCGCATCAGCACTGACCTGCATGCGGCTTCGGTGCCGGATGCCGCAGCCACCGCCGCGATCACCGCTCAACTCGACGAGTACTTCGCGGGCGACAGACGCGACTTCGACCTGGCGTTGGATCTCGGCTCGGTCGACGGGTTCGCACGACGCGCGCTGGAGGCGATCTGCACGATCCCCTACGGCGAGACCGCGTCGTACGGCGAAGTCGCGATCTTGGCGGGCTCGCCGGGTGCACACCGCGCCGCGGGATCTGCCTGCGCCCGCACACCGATCTCGATCGTCATTCCCGCGCACCGGGTGGTCCGCAGCGACGGATCGATCGGTGAATACGGCGGGCATCCCGAACGCAAGCGCTTTCTGCTCGACCTCGAAGCCCGCGTCGGCGCCGAATCGACCCGGGCGCCTCGACGCCCGGGCGCGACCGTGTAGGCCGGTCGCACACGGCGGCGGCCCCGGGGCCGAACCCCCGGGGCCGCCGCTGTGACGGGTGGGGCAGTCAGTGATCCACCGCCTTCTCGGCCCCGTAGCCGGTGAGCGAACGCACCTCCATCTCGGCGGCCTTACGCGGATCTTCCGCACGGCGGGACGTGACCGATCCCAGCCAGCCCAGGAAGAACCCGAGCGGGATCGACACGATGCCGGGGTTGTTCAGCGGCCAGATGGCCACCCCCACGTTCTTGAAGACGCTCGTCTCCGTGCCCCAGAACACCGGGGAGAGCGCGATCAGGATGATCGCCGCCGCCAATCCGCCGTACATGCTCCACACCGCACCGCGCGTCGTGAACCGACGCCAGAACAGCGAGTAGAGGATGGTCGGCAGGTTCGCCGATGCCGCCACCGCGAAGGCGAGCGCGACGAGGAACGCCACGTTCTGGCCCTGCACGCCGATTCCGCCGACAATCGCCAGCACACCGATCACGATCACCGTGCGACGGGCTACCTTGACCTCTCCGTCGGGCGGCACGTTGCCCTTCTTCACCACGTTGGCGTAGATGTCGTGGGCGAACGATGCCGCCGCCGTGATCGTCAGACCGGCGACGACCGCGAGGATCGTGGCAAAGGCGACGGCGGAGATGAACCCGAGCAGCAGGGGGCCGCCCAACGCTTGCGCCAACAGCGGCGCCGCGGAGTTGACGCCGCCGGGTGCGGCCTTGATGGTGGCAGGTCCCACCAGGGCGCCCGCACCATAGCCGAGCACCAGCGTCAGCAGGTAGAACAGGCCGATCAGCCAGATCGCCCAGACCACAGAACGGCGGGCTTCCTTCGCCGTGGGCACCGTGTAGAAGCGCATCAGCACGTGCGGCAGACCGGCCGTGCCGAGCACCAGTGCGACAGCCAGCGAGATGAAGTCCCACGGGTTCTTGCCGTACTGCAGGCCCGGTCCGAGGATGGCGTCCTGAGGGGTCGAGGTGGATGCCGCGACGGCGGACTCCAGCAGCGTGTTGAAGTTGAACCCGTTGATCGCCAGCACCCAGATGGTCATGACGATCGCCCCGCCGATGAGCAGGAAGGCCTTGACGATCTGCACCCAGGTCGTGCCCTTCATCCCGCCGATGAGGACGTAGACGATCATCAGCACACCGACCACCGCGACGACGATCGACTGACCGACCCTGTCATTGATGCCCAGCAGCAGCGAAACGAGCCCGCCCGCGCCGGCCATCTGCGCGAGCAGATAGAAGAAACAGACCGCGAGCGTGGTGAGCGCGGCCGCCATCCGCACAGGCCCCTGCTTCAACCGGAACGAGAGCACGTCGGCCATCGTGAACTTGCCGGTGTTGCGCATAAGCTCCGCGACCAGCAGCAGCGCCACCAGCCAGGCGACGAGGAAGCCGATCGAATAGAGGAAGCCGTCGTAACCGTTGATCGCGATGGCGCCGACGATGCCGAGGAACGATGCCGCCGACAGGTAGTCGCCCGCGATGGCGAACCCGTTCTGCGGCCCGGTGAACGACCGACCCGCCGCGTAGTAGTCAGCCGCTGTCTTGTTGTTGCGACTGGCGCGGATGACGATGAAGAGCGTCACGGCGACGAAAGCGCCGAAGATCGCGATGTTCAGCACCGGGTTGTTCTCCGCAGTGGCTCCCGCGGCGGTCACGGTCGAGATCGACAGCATCATGCGACGTCCCTCCGCTCGAGATCGGTGCGGATCTCGGACGACACCGGGTCGAGGCGCCGGTTCGCGTAGGCGACGTAGCCCATCGTGATCGCAAACGTCGTCACGAACTGGCCGAGACCGAGGAGAAGTCCGATGGTGATGTCGCCCGTCACCCGCGTCGACATGAAGTCGGATGCGAACGACGACAGCAGCACGTAGACGAAGTACCACACGAGGAACACGACGGCCAGCGGCCAGACGAAACTCCGGTGCCTCTGCTTGAGCTCGACGAATCGCGGTGATTGCTCGACGGCGACGTAGTCGATGCCACCACCGGTGGGCGGCGACGGATCGGCGGACGGTATGGACATGTGGCCTCCCTGCCTCATGCGGGGGCGCACGCGCCCCCTCGGCCGATCCTCGTCGATCGGCTCCGTGGTATCGTCGACCCTACGAAAACGCGTGACGCAGCGGTCACCCCCGGAAGTAGGTATCCGCTATGGCAGCCGGAGCTCTCGCTACCGACGATGAGCTTCTGACTCACGCGGTCGGTGACCTCGCCTCGCGCACCGGTCTGCCCGTTGCCTTCGGTGGCTTCGAACAGGCCAACGCCGTCGAGGTGACATCCATCGTCGGCAATCGCACGCCGCATCTGTCCGGCCTGGTGGTCCATGCCTCACGCGGACTCGGCGGTCGCGCGCTCGTCGAGCGTCGCCCGCGGCTGGCGCTGGACTATCGGTCGTCGCGCAACATCACGCACGACTACGACCGCGCGATCCTCGGCGAGGGCATCTCCACCCTGTTCGCGGTTCCCGTGCTCGTGTCGGGCCGCGCCCGCGGCATCCTGTACTGCGGTTCATGGTCGACCTCGCCGTTCGGGGAGTCGACGGCGCGCACCGCGCTTCAGGTGGCCGCCGACCTCGCCACCGAGCTGCGCGTGCGCGAAGAGGTCGGTCGCCGCCTCGCACTCGTCTCCCCCGCAGCACCGGGCATCGATGTGGCGGCACGGGAAGAGCTCCGCGAGACGTACGCTCAGCTGCGCCGCGTCGCCGCGGATGTGTCGGATGCCGGCATCCGACGTCGCCTGTCTGACATCGAGCGCCGCCTTGCCGTCCTGTCAAGCGACGACGCCGGCCTCATCGAGCCGATCGACGCCAAGCTCTCGCCGCGCGAGATCGACGTGCTCTCCTGCGCCGCGCTCGGACAGACCAACGCGGAGATCGCCGCCGCCCTCGGGCTTCGCGAAGGAACCGTGAAGTCGTATCTGCAGTCGGCGATGGCCAAGCTCGACGCGGGCACACGCCACGCCGCCGTGGCGCGTGCGCGGCGCGCGGGCCTGCTGCCCTGAGCGGTGTCACCGGCCGAGAGGCGCCGGTCAGTAGGCTCGGCGCATGGCCCGCAGAATCGTGCATCAGCTCGTCGACGACCTCGACGGCACCGTCCTCGCGCCGGGAGAAGGCGAGACCGTGCTCTTCTTGATCGACGGCACCGCGTACGAGATCGACCTGACGGACGCGGCCCGCTGACACGCGCCCCCACGGCGCCGGCAGCCGCCGCGACAACGACGACGTGAGGTCAGGTGACCGGCTCGGGCGGGTAGACGCGTCGCAGAATGAGCCGCTGACCGAGCGTCCATGCGCTGGTGGTCAGCAGGTAGAGGGCGGCGGCGGTCGGCACGAACAGGGCGATGACGGCGGTGACGAACGGGAGCGCCCCCACGAACGCGGGCGGCACGCCGACGGCTGTCTGATCGCTCGCCGGCGCGGGTGGCCGCAGCAGACGCCGAGTCAGTTCGGCGATGACGGCGAGCGCAACGACGATCGCGCCGGTCACCGCCACGGTCGCCGGGTCGAGACTCTGCTCCGCGACCGCGGAGACGAATCCGCGCCCGAGGGGAACCCCGAACAGAGTCTGTCCGAGCAGTGGGTTGTCGTGTCCGGCGATGGACGTGTGCAGAAACACCGCGTACACGAGGCCGACCACCGGTGCCTGCAGCAGAAGCGGCAGACAGCCCGCGAACGGTGACGCCCCCTCGTCGCGATAGAGCTTCATCGTTTCGCGCTGCAGGCGCTCACGATCGTTGCGGTGGCGCGTCTGCAACGTGCGCAGTCGCGGTGCCAGGCGTGCGCGCGTCTGTTCGGCTTTCGCTTGAGCGATACCCACCGGGACGAGCGCGGCACGCACGACGAGGGTCAGCAGGACGACGGCGAGCGCGGCCGACAGCGGCCCCGCGACGGGCGTCAAGAAGGTGATCAAGGTCATCAGCCCGGAGGCGGTGAGGTCGAGCATGGCCGCCACCGGCGGCAGAGAGAGGAGGTCCACGGGGCATCCGTTTCATCGAGGCGATCAGGGTGAGCTGGTCGGCCGCGAAGAGATGCCGGGAACGAAGAGTATTCGCCGGCGAAGGGCTAGGCGGCCGTGACCGGCCCGCCCGGGCCTCGACGGAGAATGTGCCCGGGAGCGTCGGGATCGCTCTGCGACACCGACGCGTGCCGCACATCCGTGCGTGTGGGATGCACCCGCGACGATCTGCTGGAGCCGGCAGATGCCGTCGCCGCCGAGACCACGACAACGGCGAGGGATGCCACGGCCACAGCCATGGCGATCCAGGAGCCCGCCTGCGTGATGTCCGGGCCCATGAGGCCGACGGCGACGGCGATCGCGTGCAGCACGGTGAGGAACGCGTCGATCATCGTTCCTCCTCGGCTGTCGAGGTTCTCAGGATAGCGTCTGGCGCGTTCACCGGCGGGTGGCTGCGCGCGACTACAATCCGGGCGTGATCGAAACGACCTCCCGACGGGCCGCCGAATGACCGCGACCGGCGCCCTGTCGCGCCGGCTCGGCCTCGTGGATGCGATCGCGATCGGCCTGGGGTCGATGATCGGCGCGGGTGTCTTCGCCGCCTTCGCCCCCGCCGCCGCAGCCGCCGGCTCGGGGTTGCTGATCGGCCTGGCGATCGCGGCGATCGTCGCGTACGCGAACGCCACCTCGTCGGCGCAGCTCGCCACGCAGTTTCCGACCTCCGGCGGCACCTACGTCTACGGCCGCGAGATGATCGGTCCCTGGTCGGGGTTCTTCGCGGGGTGGTCGTTCGTCATCGGCAAGACCGCCAGCTGCGCGGCCATGGCGCTGACCTTCGCGTCGTATGCGGCGCCCGCCGGGTGGGAGAAGCCGGTCGCGGTCGCCGCGGTGCTCGCCCTCGCGGTCGTCAACTCTCTCGGGGTGACCCGCACCGCCGCGCTGACCAAGGCGATCGTGGTGATCGTGCTGTCGGTGCTCGCGCTCGTGGTCGTTGCGGCCGCGGCATCCGGAACCGGCACCGCCGCGCACCTGGCCATCGGACTCGGCGAGAACGGCTGGTGCGGCATCCTGCAGTCGGCCGGGCTGCTGTTCTTCGCCTTCGCCGGGTATGCGCGCATCGCCACCATGGGCGAAGAGGTGCGCGACCCGCAGCGCACCATTCCGCGCGCGATCGTCGTCGCGCTCGCTCTGGCACTCGTCGTCTACGTCGCCGTCGCGGTGTCGGCGCTCGCAACCCTCGGTCCGGAACGACTGGCCACCTCGTCTGCTCCGCTGGCGGAGGTCGCGGCGGCCGGCGGGTGGGACTGGACCGCGCCCGTCGTGCGGATCGGCGCCGCGGCGGCATCCCTCGGTGCGCTTCTCGCCCTCGTCGCCGGCATCGGGCGCACGAGCCTGGCGATGGCGCGCGGCGGCGATCTGCCGCGCTGGCTGTCGGCGGTTCACCCGCGCTATGCGGTGCCGCACCGCGCCGAACTGACCCTCGCCGTGATCGTGAGCGTGCTGATCGTGGCGACCGACCTGCGTTCCGCGATCGGGTTCTCGTCGTTCGGCGTGCTGCTGTATTACCTGATCGCGAACATCGCAGCCTTCCGACAGGATGCCGGGCGTCGCCGTTTTCCACGTGCGCTGCAGGTCATCGGCGCGGTCGGATGCGTCGTGCTGGTCGCGACGCTGCCGTGGCCGTCGATCGTCGGAGGCGTCATCGTCGTCGTTGCCGGTGTCGCCTACCGCGCGCTGCGACGGGGGGCCGCGGGTCATCGAGTCCGCTGAAGTGCACGTCTGCGGCGTGGCGCCGCTCGAGGGTGAGACCGGCAGCACTCACGGCTGAGGTGTGGCGATGCTCACCGGCATCCCCCACCCGGAGTAGTGCTGGGAGGTCGTGGTCTGGATGCCGCCCACGCTGACGGTCGCCTGGTTGCCGACGGGTACGTGCGCGGACGAAAGCCACACGACCATCTCCTGGACGTCGGCGCCGAGCATCGTGAAGGGCGCGTCGGCCTGCAGTCGCCACGCGCTCACCTGGCTGTTGTCGGGAAGGGTGACGAGGTCCTGGTCCTTCTGCACCGTCCAGCTCGGGGCGGAGGAGATGAACGACGCCGCCACCGTCGGATCGGCGGCGGCCCGGTACGCCTGTCCGATGGTTCCGGCGAGCATCTTCTTGGTCTCGGTGCTGTTGCCGTCACCTTCGACCCAGACCCCGTCGATCGTCACCCAGGCGGCATCGGGGGTGAGCACGAACGACGTGGTGCCGTCGGGGCCGGCGATCGTGCCCGACATGGCCGGGGCGTCGCCGAAGACGACGTCGGCGGTGCCGGTGCTGCCGTCGGACGAGGTGAACGTCTCGTGACCGCTTCCCGCAACCGTGGAGTAAGCGACGACGCACGCTGCGAGATCCGTGCCGGTGACCTTCACGTCTGGCTTCAGGTCGACGGCGTCGCACGCCATGGGCGCGGCGATGGCCGGTGCTCCGGCGACGGCCGTCGGGGTCGCAGCCGCAGCAGCGGACGCACTGGTCGACGTGGGCGAGGGCGCAACGTTGCTTCCCGCAGCACACGCGGTGAGGGTGAGCGCTGCGGCGATGGCGGCGATGCTGAGCAGAACAGGCAGAGTTCGACGCATCGTCCGACTGTACGACAACCACGTTCCCACGGGCATAGCGACGACGCCGGGGCCCGAAGATGGCGCCGATGCGGTCGCACCTTCTTGGGTGCTATAGTGGAGTGTCCCGTATCTCGGGCACGCGTCCGTCCCCTTCCCTCTCGATGCCGAGAGCTGCTCGTCGGACCGCCAAACTTACAACCGCGGCATCTCTCGCCGCTTGCGCGCCACTCTCACTGCGTGCACAGAAACGATTCATGATTATCCCTAGTACCTCGCCAGAGATCGTCTGGCGACAGGCCGATGCCGACGTGCACGTCGCGACGGTCTCCAACGAGTACGCCGGCTACGTCCACGAGACATTCGGCGGCATGCAGGCCTTCGGCGCTCGCGGCGAAGATCTCGGACTGCACTCAACTGCACCGCTGGCTCGCGCAGCGGTCACCGGATCGCTTACGATCCCGAGTAGGATTCACACACGTCCGCGTCGCATTCGTCGACTCGGCACACCCGGCTGCTCCGGCGGCCCGAAAAACAGAAGGAAAGACACGATGGCCACTGGCACCGTGAAATGGTTCAACTCCGAGAAGGGCTACGGCTTCATCGCGCCGGACGACGGCTCCGCCGACCTGTTCGCGCACTTCTCCGCAATCGTCAGCGACGGCTTCAAGGAGCTGCGCGAAGACCAGAAGGTCGAATTCGACGCTGAGCGTGGCCCCAAGGGCATGCAGGCTGCGAACATTCGCCCCCTCTGATCTCGATCACGAAAGAGCCCGTCCCGACTGCTGTCGAGGCGGGCTCTTTTCGTGGATGCCGGGGTCACGACGCCCGACTAGGCTGACGGCGTGGCAGCCGAGCCGACTCCCGACGTTTCCGCTCCGCGGCGCAGAAGCCCCGGGCTGAACGCGCTCATCCTCATCGGCGCGATCGTCGTCGCGGTTCCGGTCGGGTTGGCCGCGTGGATCGGCGGCATCCTGCTCACGCAGGCTGCGGGTATCGACATGTCGGTCAACCAGGTGTTCGCATGGCTGATGTCGGCGTTCGTCGGACTCGTACTGTGGCCCGTGCTGCGCCGCCGCGCGCAGGTCGAGTTCTGGCGTTCTGAGCACGGCGGCACGCCCCCGAAGGTCGCTGCCACGAAGGCGGATGCCGCCGTTCGCGCCCTCGTGATGATCGCGGGGGCGGTCGCGCTCATCGCGATCTGCGGCCCCCAGGACATCGTGTCGACGCTCTCCGTCTTCTGGGGTGCCGTCTCTCCCGGGCGCAGATCGTCGGGCGCACTCCTGCAACTGGCAGGCCTCGTGCTCGTCGCTGTCCTCATGACACCGGCACTGCTGATCACCGGACGCGCGCTCCGGCGCGCCTCCCCCGACGACCCCGTCTACCTCAGGCTTCAGCTCCGTCAGAACTGGTATTCGTCGGCGGCGTTGGCCTGGGTGGGATCGCTGTTCATCGGCATCCTCGTCGGGTGGTTGATCCTCACCCGGCTGTGAGGTTGACTCTCACACCGTGTGAGAGGCCACGATGACGTACATGGCCGAGACCACGGATCTCATGACGATCGGACAGTTCAGCTCGCTGAGCCGGCTGTCGGTGCGCATGCTGCGTCACTACGACCTGCACGCAGTGCTGATGCCCGAGCACGTCGATAGCCTCAGCGGCTACCGGCGCTACTCGTCGCAGCAGTTGCAGGATGCCGCCGACATCCGCAACCTCCGTGATGTCGGGTTCGGCGTCTCCGCCATCGGCATTCTCCTCGCCGCCCGCCACACACCCGCCTGGACGAACGCGCTGCGCGTGCAGCGCGAGAGCCTGATCGAGGAGCAGCGCGCGGCCCAGGGACGTGTCTCTCTCATCAACAGATTGCTCGATCAAGGAGAACACCTCATGTCCATCACTGTCAGCCGCACCACCGTTCCGACGATGACGCTCGCATGCCTGCGCGGCATCGTGCCGACGTACTCCGACGAGGGTCAACTCTGGGAGCGCATGATGCCCGCCCTGGGCGCCCAGTCGATTGCGCCAGTCGGGCCGTGCGGCGTCATCGAACACGACGACCAGTACACCGAGCGCGACGTCGATCTCTCGATCTTCGTCCCCGTCGCTGCGGGAACCACCGTCGAGGCGCCGCTCGAGCTCGTCGAGATGCCCGCCCGCGACTGCCTGGTGGCACGCGTCGTCGGTCCGTACGACCAGATCACGGCGGCGCACGATCAGATCAATGCGACGATCGCGGCCGAGGGCCTGCGCATACGCAGCGACGAATCTCTCGCCGCGCGTGCGTTCAACATCTACCTGACCACGCCCGCCGAGGTCAGCGCCGAGGAGCTGGTCACCGAGGTCTACGAACCACTCGCCTGAGCACGACTGCCCTCGATGGGTCACCGACATTCGTCGGGTCGGTGGCCCACCGGGAGATCACCGGCACCCTGTGACTTCAACACTCGAAGACACCGACCAGGTGCCGGTTGCGCGCGCGGATCAGGCGCCGGAGGTAAGGCACGAGCACGAGCCGCTCTGCGAACGCGCCGAACACCGGCGACGCCAGGGTGATCGTGTCGGTCATGACCGTCTCGGCGCCGTCTTCCTCGAACAGGTGCTCGTGCCGGAAGGAGCGAAACGGTCCGCGGGTCTGCTCGTCGACGAAGCGGTGCGGCCGGTCGAGCGCCGTGATGCGGGAGGTCATCGTGAACCAGACGCCGAAGTGGCGCGCTCGCCAGGTGACCTCCTCCCCCAGCCCGATCGTGCCCGCCGTCACGCCATCGATCGCCCGCTCATCCGATTCCGACATGGATGCCAGGTGCGCATCAATGTCGAGCGACAGGTCGAAGAGGCGCTCGCGAGGCACTTTCGCGCGCGTGATGACCGTGAAGGAGCTCGCCATATCTCGATCCTCGCAGCGGCAGCAGGTCGATCAGCGTTCGTCGGCGACGATCTCGGCTTTGGCTCCCGCCGAGTTCTCCAACCAACCGGCGTAGTGGTCAGGTCCGCCCGCATGCGGATAGCGGTCGTGGTAGAGCGGCACCCATCCGTGCGCGGGAGCCGCGACCATGATGGCGTCGACCTGGTCGGTGGTTCCGCCGAGGAATGCGAGATGGTTCACGCCGGGCGCACGGCGGTCATGGGTCTCGCGCGAGAGGTTCGGCGAGGTGGTGAGCGTCAAATACGCGCCGCCCGCGCTCCATGACTCCCCCTCGACCCACTCGCTGCCGCGCTCGAAGCCGAGTTCGCTGAGCAACCAGCCCCATTCGAGACGGCTCTGGGGAAGGTCTGTAACCCACAGTTCGACGTGATGAAAGCCCGGCATGGGGACAGTCTTCCAGGCTGCCGGTCATGCCAGAGTGGAGTGATGACGACCACGCGCCATAACTCCATCTTCGCCCTCGCCGTCTCCGCTATCGCGCTCATCGGGCTCGCCGGGTGCGCGAGCAGCGCTCCTGCGGAGCCGGATGTGGCGACGGTGCCGGTGCCCGCGGCATCCCCCTCTCCGACCGGCAGTTTCGACACCATGGCCTACCAGCCTGATGCCGCGTGGGAGTGCGGCTACGTCAGCGCTCTCGAGACCGCGAACTTCCACGCGTCGTCGCTGCTGAGCAAGGGGACGATCGACCGTGCAGCCTACGACGCGCGTCAGGTCGCACTGCAACAGGCATGGTCGGTCATCCCCCGCGGATCCTCTCCGGTGACGCCGACGATCCGCGCCGCCGAGTCACTGGCGGATGCCGGGGAGCTGCCCTCGAGCGACGCGTTCCGCCACGCCGCCGCCGCCATTACGGACGCCTGCGAGGCGAACCGTGCCCCTGTCATCATCGGTTCACTTGCGGTCATGGGCGGCTGAGCGGACGCACCGGGGCGCTGTCCGGACGATTCTCACACGGAGTACGAGGTCAGGAACCTCCGTAGACGGGGAACCACAACGCGAGAAAGACCATCAGGATCATCGCCGAGACGCTCAAGAACACGCCCCCACCGCACTCGAAGACCCATCACGTGCCGGTTGTGGTCGTTGCAAGCGTCAGACTGTAGCCAACCTCGCCGGGGGCGGTACCGGCGTTCGCTACTCTCGCCTTCGGGGGCTACTTTCACAGGGAGACCATCAATGTTGAGACGGTGGGGGCAGGTGATGACGATCGCGATCGCGGCGATCATGGTTCTGACGGCCTGCGAAACGGGAGCAGACTACGGCATCGCTTCCCTGAGCCACACGAGCGAGAACACCATGCGGCTCACGATCTGCACCCCGATCGACGCCACAAAGCTGAGCTTCAGCGTCCGAGACCTCGCAGTGGACAATGACTGGGTCGTCGTCGCCGAATATGAGGGGCACCACCATTTCGCGCGCAGAGAGGCGATCGACCTCGGCACCCCCGTCTCTGGAATGCACCTCACCCAGTCGGCAGACACGCTCGCCAAGGACGGCCAGGAGTACAGTCTCTTTCTCACCGGCGACCCCGAGGTGACGGTGTACTGGAAGGCCGCCGACTGGACTGCTGTCGGAAGCGGATGGCTCCAGGTGAACCACTCTATGAATCAGCCGGCCATGACCGCCGAGGCCTGCCCTTAAACCTGAAACGAGCGTCCGGTCCGTCGTGAATATCGCCATATGGCTGTTGGTTCCAACCGGCGGCGGCTGATAGACATCAGCAGTGATCTCTCTCCACGTGAGGCCCCAGGCAGCGTTGTCCGTCATCGTGCTCGCAGCCGTTGCTGTCGTGACTGTCGGGTGCGCGACGGTGACGAGCGGATCTTCGGGGGCGACCACGTCGGCGGGCACTGCGAGTCCAGCTTCGGACATGGCCGGCGCCACCGTGACAGGGAGGGGGCGACGGGATGGCCAGGGCCGGACTTGCCTCTTCCCGAGGGCGCCCGCTCGGTGTCGATCGACTTCACGTGCGAGGGCGTCGGGCACTACACCGTCGAGTTCGGCGATGCGATGGCGGAGAACACGTCCCCGATCAGCGGAACGTGCGGCGCGCCGGCGACGCTCGCGTGGCCGGTGGATGCAAAGACCCAACCCTCTATCGCGGTGACGGTGGACGACGGCATCCCCTGGACGGCGACGCCGCTGTTTTCCACGAAGGAGTTCACTCGGGATGCCGCGGCGACCGCGGACTGCGCCGCTTTCGTCGACGTGAGCCAAAGTGCGGCGCCGAGCACGAGGCTCGGACCAAGCATGGCGACCAATCTGCGGATCGTGACCACACAGCATGGTGTCGCGGGTGAGAGAGCGTAGGCGGCATCCCCGAACGAGCGATGAACGAAACTCGCACCCTCGCTGTGCAGTCGATGCTTCACCCGTCCAGGTCCCACCCGCAGCCGTCCCTCGACGCACCCGTCTAGGACCCCCGGCAGCCGTCCCTCGCCGAGATCCACGGTGAATGCGCGCGAGGCGGGCACCTCTACGGGCCAGATGCTCCTGGAGACCCGCTTCCAATCAGCGCAACAATCTCTGCCGCCGCTTGGGAGCGCAACGCAAAGCGATCGCGCCAGGGGACTGAGGTTCCAACTACGTGCTGCGTCGCCCGAGGCGTCCTCACGCCTAGCGCGGGTTACGGAGCAGCTCGCGGCTCGAGATGTTTCGACGGCGGTTGCCCTAAACATGCGCCCATGTCGCCCACAGTCACTATCGTTTCTGGAAGGGCGACCAGACTGGAGGATCGATGCCGCTTCGATTGCTGCACTTGAGCGACATCCACTTTCATGCAAGTTCCCCTGGGTGGGATGAGGATAGTGACCTTCGGGCTGAACTCATCCGGGACCTTCGGTCGCTGGTCGCGGGGTCGGGCCCGATTGACGCGGTACTAGTGGGTGGCGACATTGCCTTCAGCGCGAAGGAGGAGGAGTATGCGATCGCGCTGGAGTGGATTGATGGGGTCTTGGTGGCTGCCGGCGGGATTGAGCGGAGCCAGGTGTGGACCGTTCCGGGCAATCATGACGTCGACCGGGCCATCATCGCATCTAGCAAGGATGTTCAGGATTTTCGACGTGAGATGGCAGATTGTGACGCCGTCGGCGGTATCGATGCAGTTTTCCGAAAGCGAATCGCCGAAGACCCGACCGCGGACGGGCTGATGATGCCGCTCGCGGAGTACAACCGCTTCGCCGAGAAATTCCTCTGCACCACCCAGCCGAACTCGCTCGCCTGGCAGGACAATAGCCTGACTGTAGACGGCTGGACAGTCCGTCTTACCGGAATCAACTCGGTGATGAATAGCGGTCCCGGTGACGACCATCAGACGCTTGTCGTAGGGACCCAGCAGTGTCGGTTGCCACGAGCCGACGACACGATCCACGTCGCGATGCTCCACCACCCTCCACACTGGATCCGGGACTGGGAAAGTATTGAGCCGTACCTGAACCGCGCCCACCTGGTTCTGTTCGGGCACGAGCACGCCTTCGAAGCGGAGCAGCTCGTCGCAGGGAGTACTGTGCGCGTGTCGGCGGGAGCGGTTGCGCCCGAACGCGACGGTCACGGGGAGATCGAGCCCTACGTGCCGACGTACAACGTGCTCACGCTCTCGCGAGACGGGGCGCAGCTCCAGGTTGATATCCACCCGCGCTACTGGAGCAAGCACGCGACTCGCTTCGACGAGCATCCTCACGGGGCGCGGACGTACCTCGTGGACGTTGACCCGGCGTTGCCCACGGCCGTTGTCGCTCCCGCCGACGCGGAGCTCGGCGGGCAGGATGAGGTCTCGGCGGCGTCACCGCTCATATCGCCAATCGGCGAAACACGGGTGCCCGAGCGACCCCAGTCACCTGAAACCCGTCGCTCGTTGCGCGGTATCGGCGTCGACTTTCTCGGTCTGCCAATGTTTCGACGCCTTGATATCGCGCGAGCCCTGGGAGTGGTCGATGACGAGGAGACACGGATGCCCCCGCGCGAGCTGTACCCGCTAATACTCGAGCGTGTCCGAGAGCGCGGCCTTATTGAGAACCTGATCTCGGAGATGGAACGATGAACGAGGACAATCTTCACCAGCTAGCCGTCTGGCTGACACCTGCATCGATTGAGCTGACCGCTGAGCGACTGGAGGCGTATCGGCTGGCGGTCGACGCTCTTGCTGAAGCGCCCGGTAACGCCGACCTAGTCGAAGCCGCACACGGGGTTGTCTCGGAGTCGGGGCGGTCGGCGTTAGCAGCCGCCGTTATCGAGCACGACCCGTTGTTCGTGGCCCGTGATAGCGACGAGTTGCTCGCCCGACTGGCAGGAGCGGTGGTGATTACGCAGCTAGAACGCGCTGGCTCCGACGCAGTCGCCACGGGGCTTCTTGTCCAGTCAGCGAGATTTATTGGGCTGCGTCCTAGCCTCGAAGAACTCTCAGCCGTCGCCGACGACTTGGTTCAGACTGCAAGCCGGAATGCTCGTCAACGCCCCTCGCCCGTGCGAGTCACCCGAAAGCTATTGGCGCCCGACGCGGACATGGACCAAGCGGTGACGCTTATGAACTCCCTGCTCAAGCAGGCGAACGACACCTTCAGCGAGATGCACAAGCGCTTGGCTCTGATGGACGAGGAGATCAACGCCCTCTGGTGGGCACGCTCTGAGGTAAGCACATCCACGGGCGACCGCTGGGACTCCATGGAGTCGATCAATCGGGTGATCACGGCATCATTGGAACTGCACGAACTAATCTCGTTCCAGCCGCCAACGGCCGCCCAGTTGTCGCTTCTTCGAGACGTTGGAGGCGACGCGAACGGCACGAGCACGTTGTCCGAACTCGGCAAGGCCTTGCGCAGCACCGCGGTTGCCGCGGACGACGGCGGACAGCTGATGCCGCTCACGTCGGCGGCGCACCTCTGGAACGAGTATCGAGAGGAGCCGAAGACTGTCGCTGTGCTGCTTAGGAAGGCGGGGTTCGACCCTAAGCACGAAGTTCCGGTACGAGCCGTCGGCGAGCAACTCCTGCGTGAACGATACCTCTCGGAGCGCAAATGACAATCGTCACTCCACTTGCCTGTTCGCAGACTGCCTGTCCACTGCGGGACGATGGAACGTGCCTCGACGGCTTCACCGACCCGACGGAATGTCCGAACATCCTCCACGCGAGCGATGACGTGGCGGGTGACTCCTCGGGGATCGACGAGGACTTGACGAGCCTGGACTTCAGCCTCGACGAGGGACTCGAAAACGACTTCGAGCCGGGGGACGCCGCGGCCGCCCCGACTTCCTACATTGGCGGTGATGAAGCCTTGTCGATGTCGGAGGCTGGCGATGTAACTGCGAGCAGGCCATCGGCGGTCATACTGGTCGCTGGCGACTATGCGTCGGGAAAGACCACGCTGGTCGTCGAGCTTTGGGCGCAGTTTCTCGATGGCTCCTTCAATGGCTGGGACTTCGCCGGATCGCGGACGCTCTCGGCGTTCGATCGCCGGCATCTCCCCGCTCGCCTTTCGTCCGGGCGTACGGAGGCAACCACCGAGCGCACCCAAGACGACGACATGCGCCTGCTCCACCTCGAGCTCGCCGCTGGTCCGAGCCGTCGCGCAAGCCTTCTCTTCTCGGACGTGAAGGGGGAGTTCTTCGGCGACCTCGTGGACGGGCAGCCCGTCGCCGAATCCGTACCGCTCGCCAAACGCGCTGACTTGTGTGTGCTGGTGATCGATGGGGAGCATCTAAAGCAGCCTGCAGATCGAGCGGGGAGTTTGTGGAGGAGTCGCCTCATGCTGGGTGCGCTAACGGAAGCCGGGGGCCTTCTGCCAGGCACCCCTCTTCTCATCACCATAAGCAAGAGTGATCTACTCTCGCGCTCCGCCAGAGACGAGGTTGAGGCTGCCGTCGAGCCGCTACGCCGCTTTGCGTCGGATCGGAACTTGGTTCCCGAGATCGCGTTTATAAGTGCACGTCCAGATGACGCTCAAGACGCGCCTAGAGGCCTGGAGTCCGTCCTTGAGTGGGCGACGCGCGATCGCCGACGCGAACTCGAATCGGACTCACTCCCCGCTCCGGCAACCGGGCGGTACTTCTGGAGGACGAGCGCGAAATGACCGATGCAAGGCTCTTGTTCGCTGGGGTTCCGCACACTGGCAAGTCCACCTTCCTGGCCTTGCTCAATCTCGCCATCACGTCTGGTGCGCGCGTTTCACTGTCGTTGGGACATTTCCAGGATGACCGCGAGTACCTAAATGGACTCACCGCGCGGTTGATGAGTTGCGAGCCTGCCGACCGAACGCTACTCAGCCAATCAGACGGACTGAGCCTCTCGCTGCGAACGGCGACATCGCAAGATATCTCGTTGAGCATTCCGGATCTTTCTGGGGAGACTTGGGCGGACGTTCTGGCTGAGCGCGTGTGCGCAGACACTCTGATCGATCAGATCGAAGACGCACTCGGCATCTGCGTGTTCGTGCATGCCTCGGACTTCACTACGGACCCGACCATCGCGGAAGTGCACCGCGCCGCCAATGCGCTCGGGGAGTCCGCGGATGAGTACACTGCGGACGCTCATCAGGGCTACCTCGGGGACGCTCGCACCAGCCAAATCGACCTGGTGGATCTCCTTCAGATACTGGGCAGCCAGTTTGCTCCAAGACCCAAGCGAGTAGCGCTGGTAATCTCAGCCTTCGACGTCGCCAACGGGCAGAGCCCAGTGGAGTGGCTCGAACAGAATGCCCCGTTCGCGGAACAGTACCTTCGCTCCAACCTCGACTCAACGGCGATTAGGGTGTTCGGCTTGAGCGCACAAGGCGGACGTTTCGACGACAAGGATGAACTGAAGGCGCTTCGAAAGCGGGATCCCCTCGAACGAGCCTTTGTCCTCGGCCATGACGGAGCCCGTCTAGAACTGGACGCTCCGATCGTTTGGGCACTCGGAATTGACTAGTCAGCGCGTCGAGCAAGCTCTGCTGGGATACGCGAAGGGCCACCAACTCCTGGCTAGCTCGACCGAGTTTGAAAGCGGGACAGCGCGACTGTTAAGGACCGCCACAGATATGGCGTTCGACGGTCGCGCTCGCTCATATCTGTCGGTCTTCCCACTGCCCGACGCTGATCTGCACGCGTTTGTTCGAACTTGGCCCGGCCCGAGCTGGCAACGCGCTGGCTCTGTGTGGTCCCACGCGATCTTTCTGAACCCCATCCAGCTAAGTCGGACCAACGACTTCACGTCGATCGCAAAGTTGTTCCGCCAGCCGCAGTCGACTTCGACCTCAGATCTTTCGCGCGAGCTCGCGAGATACGAGACGTCGCTTCCGTATCCTGAAACGTCTCGTGGTGCACGTCCACCCGTTGCGGCATTCGACATGGAGCTGGCGTCTGCTGTGGCGGCAGAGTTCTACACTGCAGACGCAAGGGTCGGTGTGGGGGTCGGTACACGAGACGGCATCGACGAACTAATCCTCGCGCTCCTTTCCCAGCAATGGCCCGGTTTGCGTCGCAGCTTCTCCGCCCGCACTCGGTCGCGTCCGTCTGAGAGCTCGTGGCAAGTGGAACTAGAGATCGTCGATCGTCCGGCGTCGAGGGAACTCCCCCCTGCGCCTTCGTGGGCGCGCTTTTTAGCCCAAGACATGCAGCTGCCATCTGCGGACTTCCGCGACTTTCTCGGGCGCTATGGAGCCGAGAGCCGCACGGGTCGTCTCGCGATGCCACCGCTGGTGACTCTCTACCGGACACTGGCCCGCGGGGTGATTCAGCCAGCTCCGTTCGTGGAGACCATACGGCAGCAGTATCCGCATCCCAAGCAAATGCGCCTTCTCAAACGAGACCTCGTGGGACAGTCGAGCGTTTGGTCCCCGCCCGGGTGGCCGGATGGAGAAGCTGATCGATTGACGCTCGCATTCGACCTCGGCTCTGCAGCCGACTTTACAGACCTCGACCTGGGCCGTCGCCTGGTTCGACTGATCCTTGAATCCCCCCACGATGCGCGGGTACGAGAGATCCCGCTCAACCACCTCACCCCGGGCCAGGCCGAGCAGTTGGTGGGCGCCGTAGCGGAGGGCGTCACCGTCGAGGGCGCCGTAGCGATGGCGTCGGCCCACCCCGACCTCGGATTGCTCATCGCCGCGCGCAAGCCACAGATACTCGTTCGTCCTCAAGTATGGGACGCACTCGACAACGAACTGGCCGTCACGGTGTTCTCCGGGTTGGCCGATGAACAGCAGGCTTCGATCCTTGACCAACTCCTCGCGCAAAGCGCTGTCCACCCTCTGCTACAGATCTGCGAGCGGACGCCGGACGTTTGGTGGCGCTTGCTCTTCGCCGCGGCCGAACAGACGTCTGCCGGGCAGGGTCTGATGGATCGGGCACGCACACTACGTGCCGTATTGGATCGGGTGGGCTCGGCGGCCATCGGTTTGCCGCCACGGCCGCCTACGTCACCTTTCGAGGTCGTCCTTGTCATGCTTGCTGCGGACCTGTCCGCGGGACTCTGGCGGCGTTGCCCGCCCTCTACTTGGGCCCGGCTCGTATCAGCCGTCGATTCGGATCCAGCCCTGAGTCGAATGCCTCAGTATGCACGCGACAGGGTGCACGCGGTGGCGTTGCTGACCGCCGGCGGGACGGCTTCGGCGGTCGAGCGAACGTCGGGTTGGAAGCAGAGCTTCGGATACCTTCACGAGCGGTTGAAGCACGCTTCCTTTGATGGCGAAGCCTGGCGCGTGCTCGCGAATGCGCTTCCCTCCGGCGGTGCCGACTGGGATCGTTGCCAGCGCCTGCGCAGGGGTCTCGTCGCGGAGATTCGTCGTGACAAGTGGTCGAGACAGAGCATCGACGCAGTCGTCATCGCCGCCGGCGCGTCGGGGGTCGACATACTGACTCAACTCGCTCCGCCTGAACCGACAAAGAGAAAGAGCATTCTGCAGGAATTCATCGAGCATCTCTTCTCTTAGGGCGGCGCCGCGGCACGAACGCCCACCGCGGCGCCGGTCATCCATGATCGTTCGCAGAGCGATCCCTCTCCGCGCCACCGGGTACGTCCCGCTCGGCATGGTCGCGCAGTGGGGTCCGCGCGCTCGTTCAGCCAAGCACGAGGTAAGGCCCGGTGAGCGTGCGAACTACGTGCTGGTCAGATAACGCCGACGGCGCAGCGTGTCCCTAGAATCAGCACGATGTCATCCGCCCCGCTGTTTCAGCAGCCTGCAGGTCTAGGTGCGGACGCTGCCGCCGAATTCGGATCGATCGCGGCCGCGTCCGTCATGTCCGAGTGCCTTCGTCTTCAGGCCGAAGGGATGCCCCGCTCGAGCTTTGCGCGGGGAATCGGCCGTTCGCCGCTATCCGAAGACTCACGTTCGTGGTATCTGGGCACCCTCGGCGAGCTTGACGTCGCAACACGGCTCGCGGCACTCGAGGACGACAGCTGGACGGTCCTCCACTCGGTCCCTGTCGGCACTCGCGGAAGCGATATCGACCATGTGATCGTGAGCGCGGCCGGCGTGTTCACCGTAAACACCAAGTTCCACGAGCGCGCACGCGTCTGGGTGGGGGGGTCGGCGCCTACTCGTGAACGGTTAGAAGACCGACTACCTCCGGAACACCCGCTACGAGGCGACGAGAACGCACAAAGTGTTGTCCGCCGCCTGTGGCACGGACGTCCCTGTGCACGGCGCGATCGTCATCGTCGACGCCAAGGAAATCAAGATTCGTGAGCAACCCGAGGACGTGACGGTGCTGGCTGCGCCCCAGCTTCTCCGGTGGCTGAAAAAACAGCCGCCTCGCCTCGATCCGACACAGATTGCGGCAGTCGTATGGGCAGTTCGCGACGGATCGACCTGGTCGAACGATTCGGTTTCGATCCCCGATGCGGCCGCGTTCGACGCCTTGCGTCGGGAAGTTGAGGGCGCCCGGCGAGTCCGGATGGCATGGGGGGTCGCCGTGCTGATCACCTCGTTTGGCGTCACGATCCCGCTGGCTTACTGAATCGCCCAGGGTTTAGTGGAGGGTCTGATTCCCCGAGAGGATGATGACTATGCCAGCACCGAGGAAGTATCCGCCGGAGCTTCGTGAGCGTGCGATGCGACTGGTTGCCGAGGCCCGTAAGGAGGATCCGGAGCTGTCGCTGAACGCGGCGGTGGTCCGGATCGGGCAGCGTGTCGGAGTCAATCCGGACACGCTGCGCGGCTGGTGCAAGCAGGCCGCGATCGATGCGGGCGAACGGGCCGGGACGACCACGAGCGACGCGGCCCGGATCAAGCAGCTCGAGGCGGAGAACCGGGAGCTCAAGCGTGCCAACGAGATCCTCTTGGCGGCGTCCTCGTTCTTCGCGCGGGAGCTCGACCCGCGACTGCCGTGGTAGTTCAGTTCATCGACGATCATCGTGACCGGTTCCGGGTCGAGCCGATCTGCCGGGCGCTCACCGAGCATGCCGTGCCGATCGCCCCGTCCGGTTACTACGCCTTCAAGACCCGCCCCGCCTCCGCGCGTGCCGAGTCCGACGCGGATCTGGTCGTGCAGATCGAGCGGGTGTTCTGGGATCAGAAGCTGGGTCGAGGCATCAGCGGCGTCCGGAAAGTCTGGCGACTGCTCAGGCGCGAGGGGATCGTCGTGGCCCGGTGCACGGTCGAGCGGCTCATGCGGCAGCAGGGGTTGCGCGGGATCCGCCGCGGCAAGCAGTTCGTCACGACTCGTCCCGATTCCTCGTCGACACGGCCGCCGGATCACGTGCAACGCTGCTTCCGCGCCGACCGGCCAAACGAGCTCTGGGTGGTCGACTTCACCTGTGTTCCGACGTGGTCGGGGATGGCGTTCACCGCGTTCGTCACCGACGTGTACTCGCGCCGCATCGTGGGCTGGCGAACGATGAACCGGATGCCGACCGAGCTGCCGTTGGACGCGCTCGAGATAGCGCTCTGGGTCCTCGACCGCGCGGGGAAAGACGACACCGGCGTCATTCAACATTCCGACGCGGGAGCTCAATACACCGCGATTCGCTACGCCGAACGGCTCGCCGACGTCGGCGCGATCGCCTCCACCGGAACCGTCGGCGACCGTTACTATAACGCCCTCGCGGAGACGGTCGTGGGGCTCTACAAGACCGAGTGCGTGAAGACCGATGGCCCGTTCCGGATCGTCGATGAGCTCGAGCTCGCGACGCTCTCCTGGGTGCACTGGTTCAACGAGAACCGCTTGCACTCATCGATCGGATACCGCACACCCATCGAGAAGGAGAACGAGTACTACCGTGAGATCAACCCCCGGAGCCAGCCGGCCCTGGGAGAACTCGCCCTCCACTAAACCCGGAACGATTCAATCCTCATCGACGACAGCACCACCACCGTCGTCCACACCGACACCGGAGAAATCATCGCCACCAACACCATCGAGCCCGACAAAACCTACTGGCGCAACACGCACAAGGAGCCCGGCCGATGGCCGGGCTCCTTCACTTGATGTCTCCTATGACGCGACTCAGATGTCTCCTACGTGGCGACTCATCACACATGGTGCGCCTAACAGAGGTGCTTGCACTTAATTCGACCCCCGTTGGAGCACTGCTTCGAGCATCGCAGATGGGCGAGGTGGCGAAGGCGTTGGCCCGGGATGTAAGACCCGAGGCGCGGGTGCCAGGACGAGCGCGCCGCGTCAGTACTGAGGAGACAGCACAGTTGATCGCGGCGTACCATGCCGGTGCAACGGTCGAGGAAGTTGCTCATCAGTTCGGGATGCACGACACTACGGTGTCTGCGCGTCTTGCAGATACCGGCGTCGTGCTCCGATCCGAGGTGCGACCGAACGAACGGCAGCGGATGCTCGAGCTGTTCAGCGAGGGCTTGTCAATGAACCAGATCGGCAGGCGTGTGGGACGAGACCCGAAAACGGTCCGCGCCACACTTGTGTCCGCCGGCATCACTCCCCCACAACGAAGTGGAGCCCGCTAGGCAGCATCACGAAGTCTGCCACGTCGCTCTCAGTCAGCTTGTCCGAGCATGACATAGGTGAACCACCCACATAGGCCGCTCTTGCTAACGAATGATGAGACCGTTGCACGGGCGAATGACCTTAGTCATTGTCATCGTCGTCGCGAAACACCGCGCTTAGCAACAGTCCGCCTTCAACGGTCGCCGCGATAAGCCGCCTATACCGCTGGGAACCAGGGAAGGTTCGAACCGAGCCAATCTCGCCCCGATAGATCGTCATTAAACGACTACCTCGGCCCGCCTCGAGAGCTTCGGCCGTCTCGGTGACGATCAGCCCGTTCCCAGTCGGACCGATCCAGAGCGGCCTCCGCGTCACAGTTCTGTCCGCTCTCTCCGCAATGACCTTCGAGCGACTTGACTCTCGATCCTGCCCCAATGACGAGGTGCCTGCTGCGTCCCCGACAAGTAAACGACCGGATTCCCACAGTGCATAGGAGCCGTCAGACAGCTCGACGGGGTCACCTTCGGGAGCCTTCACCGTGTCCAAGACCGGTCGGCCCTTGTGTTGACGGCGTTCTACGTCGAGCGTTTGGTAGGAACTGTCCGTTGGGTAGTTGATGGCTCTCCCCCATCCAAGCGTGCTGCGAAGGGACTCACGCTCGATCCGCTGCTGTCTGCCGCTACCACCTACCCAGGCGTCGAGGAAAACCGCTAGCCCGTTGCGGCCGAGCGACGCGGCCACAGCGCCCATTCCCGCGCTGAGTGACTCCGTCGCATCGTTGGTTATTCTGTGCGGCTCCCCGATAACCGCCTCGTCACGTCCGCTTTTCTGCAGAAGGGCCATCCAAGTGCCTTGGTCCGTAGCAACGTAGATCTTGTTGTAGTAGACATGCATGTCAAGCACGGCAAGCGACTCGGCGCGGAATCCAAGATCCAGATGAGAACCCGGGCCGAGCCTCAGCGAAATGCTCCGGGCATGGTCGTACTGACGCCACTCGCTTTTGAGTGCTTCGTCAGCTCCAATCCCCTTAGACGAGAAGAGGGCATAGCTTGCAATCCTGCCGTCCGCCCCGTGGCGCGACGACAGCTGGGCCGCGAGCTCGCCAACTGTGTACGCAAGAACCTGGCCGTCGAAGGTTAAGGCAAAGAGCCAGCTACGGTAAGCAAAAACGTCCGCTACCTGCGGATCCTCAATTCGCACTGTCACGTGGTGCACGGCTAGACCTTGCCCTTGTCAATACGGTTCTTCTGTAGTGCTGTTATCAGCCCAGCGGCCACCCACTGCGACGTCACGTTCGCGGGTGGGCGATGCTCGTAGCGGCGTTTCGGATCCGCTGCCGACACGGGGTACCCGTGACGATCATCAGAATCGTTCGAGGGACGTGGGAACTTCGCAACCTTCTCGTCGTTGGCCCCCAGTTTCTCGAGCCCTTCGCGGACCCCCCAGTTGTGTTCGTTGCCACATACCCAATGCGCTTCATACGACGTGCGAAAGATCTCGTACTCGTGCGTCGGCGGAACGGCCCACTTGTTTCTGGTGCCCGTCGCTCCACCGCGATGTTGATTCATCGAGACATAAGCGGGAACTGCGCCTGAAGCGCCAAACCGAATGCCGGCGATCGTCGCTTGGTGATTCGGTATTTTCACAGTTCGCCCTTCGACGCGTGCAGATATGAGCAGGCTACGGGATATTCGCCCTGGTGAGCGCTCGCCTCCGACGTTCCGAGTCCAGCTAGGACACCAACTTGAGAACACGCGTCATGTCGATAGCGGCCGCGCGCGGCGAATGGACTCGGGGAAGGCCAAGAGGTACAGCAAGAAGAACCAGGCCAGATCTGCCAATGCTTCAGGGAAGTGGCCGTCGTGAATCGCGAGTAGATCTCGAGTCTGGCGAGACTGGTCACGGTCAAATCCGTGCTGGCTGTTGCGCAGGACTCGTAGCCACAAACGGATAGCGACGTTCATCTCTACGGGCCGCAGATTGCCATCGTCACCCCGCAGCAGGATGTGGCCCGACTGGTCGCGGCGATCAGCGATGAAGAAGCCGTTGCCGACGACACGAAGGGCGGCCACTGCACGCTCGGCTCGCGGAAGTAGCACCGTCTGCACTCCCTCTGGCATCGTCGCTTTCAGGTTGTCCAGCAGCTCTTCCACCTTGAGGTAGTCGTATGTGACCTGCCACGTGAGTCTAGGAGCCAGTCCTCCTAGCGTCTCCAAAGCCATGAACAGCATCACTCGCTTCGAGTGGAGATCATCACGAGCGACTGCCAGTGACTCGCAGTGCCGAAAGAGCTGTTCGAGACTGAGCAACTTCTCTACGAGCATCTCGGGCGAAAGCAGGCCCGACTTGTCGGCGTAGTTCGCAAGATTGGTCGCTTCTGCAAATAGCAGATTGAGACGTCCGCACCACCATCGGAGTGCGGCTCCATACGCGTTCTGTCGCACGACAGGAGAATCGTCTGCACTGTGACCCTCGCGGACTCGCGTGGAGATCGCCCGAAGGAGGCGATCGGTAGCTCGCGGGTCCCCGTGTAGGAGCTGCCCGAAGTCGACAGCGATTAGGCCACCCGCCCTGAGCGCGGTGAAACCCCAGACGTACGGCGTCAGGCTGGCAAAAAGCGGGGTGAGGTAGGCCCCGAGTCCGAGCGTCGTATCGTTAAACAGCGCCTGAGAACTCTGGAAGTACGTTCCCATCGGCTCATTTGCGGTAAGAACATCCTCCCCTCGAAGAAGCGCTCTGGCGAAGCTGAACCGCATGCCGAGCCAGTCGTTTGGCGTGTCGATGAGCCATACCGACGAGCGCGGGAAGGCTAGTTGTACTCGCTCCCGCGAGAGCTGCGGCATGAAGTCGCGCAGCGCCCTTGCATCCGGGGCAGCCATGATCAAGCTCCGGATGTTCTGGGCGGCCAGCGCGAACGTGCGTCCGTCGTGTTCGGCGAACCGAGCGTCCCGCTCCAGGGCAATCTCCCACACCTCCGAAACTTGCAGCGCATCCCTTGATGAAAGATCAAGCAGCGGTTCGTAAAGCGAACCGGACTGCGGCGCTCCGGCAGCGGACAGGTGCCTCGCTCGGATGAGCGTTGGTCGCTCTCCATCCACGGTTTCAAGTGTCTGGACTTTCCACCGCCACGTTGACTCATCTTCTAGATCGACTCTCCAACCGCAAAAGTCGGCTAGGCCGCGAGGGTCACCCCCGTAAATCCATCGCGGCATCTGAACTGATACCGGCGCGAATCTCCCAATCGTCCTATCCACAGAAGTCACGACCTACTCCCCAGCAACGACTTTGCCGTGTGGGCGCTTAGCGGTCGCACCTCTCCGCGCGACCCGGGAGCAGAGTGCGCTACTCGCCACTGTCGAGCTTCTTCACGTTGATGAGTCCCCATACGTTCCGCGAACTTGGCGCTTGGAGTGAACCAGACAGTGCCAACTACGTTGACACCAGCTAAAACAAGGTCCGCAAGAACTTCGAATGCTTCGACGTCGAGCGGCCGACGCGTGGAGAGTCGGAGTCGAAGTAAGAACCTCCAAGGCGACATCTCCTTGACAAACAGCGGCGGATCCGGGCGGGGTTGCTCTACACACCTCGGGAGACTCGCCGGGGCCGACGATCGCAATCGCAGAGGTGAGTGTCGGCGCTGTACGCGCGCATGTGCCCAGTTCGGGACTAACACTGACAGAACGAATTCACCCTCCTGATCACGCTCCGAGTTGAGCAAGGCTCGGGAGCATCGACAATCACGCCGGACCTTGACGACGGGCCTGCCACATAGTGTGTTCACGACTGAAAGCTGCTTCCGAGTCGTGGACCAATTGAGCCCACTGGTCCTCGGACGCAACCGACTCGAGAGTCGCAGCAACCAACTCAATCTCATGACTCGTGACCGAATAAGACTCGGCCAGAAAAGCGTACTTCTTTGCCTGAGCCCAGGCAATCAGTCCAGCGCCAGTTGCTGCGAGAACCCCGAGAATATCGGTGTCAAGTTCGAACTTGTACCGAATCAAGCCGTAAATCACTGCGGCACTTTCAACCACAATGATGATGACTTTGAAGAGACGCCCCCTCGCCCGATTTTCGTCCGCCTTCCGGGCATACCATTGCACCTGGTCCTGAACTCGGAAATCGCGATAAATCGACATGCGCTCAGCTCTAGGCCTCCCCCGTATCGCTCTCATGCCAGATGTTACTCCAGCGGTGGCGCCGGACGCCGGACCGATATCGAGCTTAGGCACTGCGTTGAGAATCTCCCTCAACCGCTCGAAGAAACGCGCGTCTGAATCGGCGTCCTTTAGCCGGAATGCTTCCCCTCCGACCGCGTACTGCCACGATGCGGACTTGATCGACTCGGCCGCAGCTCGCGCGTCGTACCATCGCGCCTCGGCGCGCGGACCGATGCTGGCCACCTGTAGCGCAACTACAAGCAAAAACGCAAGAACGGAAAGACCCGGACCGAAGCCCCATAGCCAGGAGGTGGGTAGCAGGGCGGCGAGAGCTCCCGTGACAAGACCCACAAGTTCCCATCTTTTGACATTGAAGAACAATCTCTGATTCGCGGCGGAGGCATCGTCCGCCGCTTTCCAGAGTGCTGGCATATCTGGTTCTGAATTTATTCCAGACACTGCTATGGTCGCACTTTCGTCTTCGAAGAGATAGGTTCCGTTCGCTTGTCGAAGGCCTTTTCTATCCACAAGTTTGGTTCCTTCGCAAAGTCCGCCCATCGCACCAACACGCAGTAACGGTCTTCTTCCGCATGTGAACACTTACTGTTTGGGATGTAATAGTTGTAGCTGAACTCACGTATGCAGGTACTGTCGTTCACGCGCACGAGATTGTGACTGCCGCCACACGTGACACATGTGTACGTGCCGCCGTATATTGCCTCCTCTGCCGAGGGAAGCACGACTCCAAGGATCCCGTTTTTCGTGCTCTGCGCCGAGTTGTACAAGGACGCTTGAAGCTCCTTCTTTATGTAGTATTGCTCGGCTGCGCCGAGGTTCTCTGCCGAGTATGACCCAATCAAGAAAATCGTGACAGTCGAGTCATTCAGGTAATCAGCGCGGATTCTGCTAAGCACATAATCAGGGTCTTGGGAGTTGATCGGTTCATTAAGCGACTTGTCCACATAATCTAGGTGCGGCATCGCCTGAATCGCATCCTTATAGGCCGCGTCCTCAGTCTTGAATGAGATGTAGACCTTATGCCCCATGACTGATCCCTAACGTCTGTGTGTACTCCTTGAGAGAACAATGACACAAACCTGGCGGTTCCGTCGACCTCTGGAACGATCCATTCCAACGCGTGTGGCACGCGTGCGCGAACGACGTCGAACTCGTTGATCCTCGATCACTGACCCAGAGCAGCAGCGCTGGTGGTCGGAGCTAGCATCCGGCTGTTCGGACCTGCCTTAACGATGCTGGGGTGGCCTTGCAACCGCTGAGGCGTCACGGGCCTCAGCCGTCACGACACGCGGCCTCCAAGGATTCAGAGCCTGCAGGCAGGCTGGGGTGTGCCTGCAAATCGAGAATGCAGCGGAATGCGCTAGGCCCGAACCAGGCCGCGGCGTGTGGTCAGGAGATTCACGTCTTTGGCTGTCGATTTCGGCTCCATCTTCGCGATGATCGCCTTCTCTGTCTCCGGCGTCCAGAAGACCTGCAGGTACTCGCGAGCGCGGGTGATTGCCGTGTAGAAGATGTTGTGAGTAATCGAGTCTTCGTTCGCGTCGGTGATGACGATCTTTACAGACTCATACTCGAGACCTTGAGCGCGGTGAATCGAGACCGCGTAGGCGACCTGGAACGGTACCGAGGTGTTCGGGGCGGCATCGTCATTGTCGCTGTTGGCTAGTTCGTACACGTCGAAGGCAACAACCGAGTCGCGCAGCCAGGTGAGGTCCAGCCCCCAGGCGTCGAGTTCAGTGACGGTGCGTGCAAGCTCGACCTCGAAACGGATCCACCCGAGTTGCCGGTCGATGCCCAGGATGGTGCCTTTGAGATTGTTGTAGATCAGTCCTTTGAAGCGCTCGCTGTCGTTGAAGACGATGGGGTCGCCCACTTTGAAGGTAGCCGGACCCCAGTCCACCGGCGGGTTCGGATTACTGCTCTGGAGGAACCGGTTGACGTTGTTGATGCCGTAGAGCCCGTCGTAGTTCAGACAGAGGATAATTTCGTCGTCCCGCCGCCGCCCAAAGAGCTCAGGACTGAGCGGGATTGAGTAGTGGCCGCGCATCATCGTTTCGGTGATGTCGTCGCCGAGTCCTCGGACCTTCTGCCAGAGGGCGAGGAGTTGGGGGTTGTCGGAACGCCATGGCTTGTCGAGTTCTGAGACCGCCGAGGGCGGCACGAACGAGCGCATGATGCTGAACCAGTTGCCGAACTGGATCGACTCGATCTGGTAAACGTCACCGACGAGCAGCAACAGCTTGAATTTGGTGTTGCCGAGCACCTCGAGGAGATCCTCATTACTGACGGTGCTGCATTCGTCGATGACGAGGACTTCATACTCGGTCGCGGATCCTGAGTTCCAGTTGTGGCTTGCGATAGTGCGGAACTCGGCGTGTTGGGTCTGTACTCGTCGGCGAAGGTTGTCGACCGCCGGATGCGTGTTCGCGAGGAACAACAATGGCTTGCCGTTGAAGTAGTTGGCGATGTAGTTGATCATCGTCGACTTGCCTGTCCCGGCGGCGCCGTAGACCAGCGCGACGCGCGACTCTGTGTAGAGCGACTTCAGCGCGGCGGCTTTCGTTGGATCATCAAGCGGGGTTTGAAGCTCCTTCATCCATTTCGAGAGCGCTGATTCCCATCCCCCCACGCCGCTGGTGGCGTGGCTTTGCAGCTTCTCGACGATCTGGACGACGTCGTTCTCGTAGCCTCGGATGAAGACGTGCCCGTTCTGGACTTCCAGCCAGCGGGCCTGATGTCGCGGATTGTTATAGAGAAGCGCGTTGTGCTGGTCAATGAGCGAGATAACGTCATCACCGAAGTCATCGAGTTCGGATAGAGGCGTGTAGAGCATGCCGCGGCGATCGACGTTGTTGTTGATGCGCCGGGCGAGCATCTCGTGGGTGCGGTCGGTCGGGTCGATCGCTTCTAAGAGGTCCCAGAAGCGTGCTCGATGGCCCATCGGGTAGGTGCAGAACGGCATCTGTTCGAATGGGATGCAGCCCCATTGGAGATGGAGGTTGGATAGTTTGCCGCAAACGTTCGGGTTGTACTGCTTGCGGATGACGACGTTGCGCATGGACAGCAGTAAGTAGCGCAGGAGCAGGTAGCCGGGTCGCGTGTTCTGGATGATGCAGCGTGCGTCGTCGAGCGTCGGGTAGATGCTCGGTGTCTTCGTGTCTGTCAATACCCATGCCTTGATGCGTTCGTAGTCGGCATTCGGGAGGTCAATGACGTCGAGCAACGTCGACCCAGTCCGAGTGAGGTAGCGCATGAGGTTCTTGTACTCGTTGCTGGTCGTGCTCACGCGCGAGCGTGGTCCGAAGAAGCGGGAGAAGTTCTCGAACTCGCAACCGCGGATGGACACCTCCCACGCCGTGACGAGAATGATCGGCATGGTCTGGCCGAGCACTTCGATCTCGTCATTGCGTAGAGTCAAGCTTGCGGCGTGCTTGTCGGAGATGTCGTGCTCCGTGAACGCGATGACGTGGTCGAATTTGCTAATGCTGGGTCGGTCCGAGGGGGTAGCGAAGGTGACCTCGTAGTAGATCCGTCCACCAGTGAAAAATGGCCGTGTCTTGAGGACGTAGTAGCGAGATGAGCGGTCGCGCGGTGATGGCGCGTCACTCGCGTCCTGAACACGTTCGGCGATCTTCTGGTGGTATTCCCGGAGCGAAGGGTCGAGATCGACCGGAAAGTCCTCCAAGTTGTGCAATACGTCGAGCCCAAAGGTTCCGGCGAGGAGCTCGCGGACGCGGTGGAGGTACTCGTAGTACTTGAGCATCAACCGCTCGGATCCGTCACCGTCGAAGGTGTAGTGAGAAGTACTTGGCTGCAGCTGCCGGTAAAATCGGCTGAGGAAACTGAGCTTGCCCTGCGTCTTAAGAAACGCGAGACCAGCCTCGATCGCGGCGTAGTCGTGTTCTGTGGAGCCGTCCTTCGTGTGAAATAGCACGGCGACACCTTCGACCAGGTTTCGCAGCTGGGACAACATGTTCTGCGACAGCAACGCTCGATCGGCTGAGAGCGCCGTGATGTTGTTGCAGATCACGCCGTCAATGCTGCGTATATGTGTCTCGACGCTGCTCACGCTGTGCCCCGTCGTCCCGTAAGGGTGGAACGCTCACGGATGCGCAACACATCCGCGACCACCAAGTAGGTCTGGACGACGCAGGTGTCGACTTCGTACGTCGTCACCTCGGCGTGCACGCCCTTGCTGGCAAGGTCGTTGAGCGCGCCGAGGCGTGCTCCGACATCTTCGAGCGAGGCCTGAACGACGGCGCCGTTCTCGTGCTTGCCGACCGTCTCCGCGACGTACTGCACGAGTCGGTTCACGAACTTCGACTCGTCAAGCACTCGCGCTCTTCCGTCGAGACCCGTGACGGGTTCTTGGCTGGCCGGGTAGAGCTGGTCCGCGAGAGTCTTCAGTACCCGCCGACAAGACGTCAACGCATGAGCCCGGTCCTCGTCGCCCCCGTCCTTCAGCCTGCGATACGCTGCTTGAAACTGTTCGAGGGCCGGAGGCGCGATCGTCGTCAGTTGCCTGTCGACGTATGTCCGCAGACGGTCGAACGTCTCCGCCGTCGCCTCTCCGAACGTGAGCTCGTACTCGGTTTCAGTCAGGAACTCCCACAGGCGGTCCCTGATACGGGCAAGCACTGACTCCAACGCGACGCGAGATTCGACCAGACGCACACGAGCCTGCATCTGTTCGGATACATGCTTGCCGAGATCGTAACTATGCATTTGGGGTGGGGGCGGAACGAGCATTGCCGCCTCCTGCTCCCGCAGCATCTGCACCAGCTCCTCGATCTGCTGAACGCTGCGAAGGTTCGCCTCCTGCTTATCGGGCTGGGTCCGACGTCGCCTAATGTAATCGCCGTACGCTGTCTCCCACTTCGCGTTAGCCTCATGACTTGGCAAGGTCTTGAGCAAGCGAGCCGCGAGGGTCTCGCGCATAGTTCCCGACTTATTCTCGTATTCGTTCGCGATATCCGTTGATTCAAGCGATAGCCAGGCGAGCGCCACAGCATCGCCCCGCAGCGACGCGATGCGCTGACACCGTCGCGCAATTGCGGCAACTGTCGAGCCGCGAGCATCAAACTGGTCCATCGTCTCCTGGACGAGAGCTGAGGCGCGGTCGATATCGGACACCTTCGAAGATTACCGCCCGGGTCAAGGTCGCGCAGCTAGTCGCGCCATACTCATCGCCGATGAAGCATCGGTACAACTTAAGACGAATCAGACGACCACCGCTGGCCTCTCGGCGCCGCTTTTTTAGCGCGCTCAATTACCCGCTCGAGCACTGGACTGAATCGGCCTGACTTTCGTTCCTATCGGGAGCCTTGCCCGTCAGGTGCCGGGTTGGCCGATTCGTGGTCAGCGTAGTACGCCGTTTCGACCTCGATCGGGGTGCGCATGTCGAGCTCGCCGTGGAGGCGGGAGTTGTTCCACCACCACACCCACTCGAGGGTCGCGAGTTCGACTTGCTCCACGGTCCGCCAGGGCCCGCGCTGACGGATGAGCGCGGTCTTGTAGAGGTTGTTGACCGCCTCGGCCATCGCGTTGTCGAACGAGTCGCCGGCCGTCCCTGTGGAGGGCACGGCGCCGAGTTCGACGATCCGGTCGGTGTAGACCATCGCGGTGTAGTTCGACCCGTGGTCCGCGTGATGGATCAGCCCGGTGAGATCACCGCCGGCGCCCCACGCTGCCATGTCGAGCGCCTGCATCGGCAGGATCTCCGATCGCAGCGTCGATGCGACGTTCCAGCCGACGATGCGGCGGGAGTACACGTCGGTCACGAACGCGACGTACGCGAACCCGGACCAAGTCGCGACGTAGGTCACTTCGCACACCCAGAGCCGCTGGGGTGCGGGCGCCGTGAAGCGGCGGTTCACGAGATCGGCGGGTAGCGCCGTTGTCTTGTCGGAGCGCGTGGTGAACACCCGCTTCGACTTACGGACGCCTCGCACCCCAGCGAGTCGCATGAGCCTCTCGGTTTGGTCACGACCGACCTCCCACCCCTGCCTGCGCATCAGCGCATGCATCTTCCGGCGCCCGTAGACGCCGTAGTTCTCCGCATGCAATCGCGCGACCTCCGGCACGAGCAGCTCGTCACGAAGCTTCCGCGCCGACGGGGAACGACGAACCGCGGCGTGGTAGCCGCGGGAGGTGAGGAACCCCTGGACTGCCGGTCGCAACACCCGGCAGATGAGCTCGACCCCGAAACGATCCCGATGTTCGTTGATGAACCGGATCATCACGGTCAGGGGCGGTCGAGCTCCTTCGCGAAAAACACGCTGGTGAACTCAACCCGTCAGCGCAACACCATCGATGATCATCTCGGAGGTGTGGCGTGGCGAAGATCGGGAGACCGGG
>NZ_JADKSH010000005.1 GCF_015350795.1 Microbacterium sp. VKM Ac-2870 | reverse complement strand
GACCGCGGAAGACCCTCGACTTCGACACCCCAGCCGATAGGCTCCAAGCACTGTTGCGCTGACGGGTTGAGTTCACCAGCGCCTACTTCGCGAGGGAGAACGTGCTCCCAAATAGGGTTCCGGCTGGTCCAGGAGCTCGCCGCTGACGGGGTCCCCGTCGCGGTGGCCTGCCGGTTCCTGAATGTCTCAACGTCTGGCTACTACGACTGGGCCCGCCGACCACCGTCGGTGCGGGCGGTCGCTGACGCGGAACTGATAACCACGATCCGCCGCATCCACGCCGACTCGCGGGAGACCTATGGCTCACCCAGAGTGCTGGCTGAACTGCGGCTAGGACTCGGCGTCCACGTGGGCCGCAAACGCGTCGCGAGGCTCATGCGTGCCGACGGGCTGGTCGGGGTCTCGCATCGCCGCAAACGACGTGGGTGGAAGCCGGACACGGCCACGCACGAGGACCTCGTGAAGCGGCAGTTCCGCGCTGACGCGCCGAACCGGCTCTGGTTCTGCGACATCACGCAACACCGCGCCAGAGACGGATGGGTCTACTGCGCCGCCGTGATCGACGCGTACTCCAGACGGATCGTGGGCTGGTCGATCTCAGACCGGATCACCACGGAGATCGTCGTCGACGCCCTCGAGATGGCCCGCTGGCGACGCCGACCCGAACCCGGCACGGTCGTCCACGCCGACCGCGGCGCGCAATACACCAGCTGGCTCTTCGGGCACCGGCTCCGTCAAGCCGGCCTGCTCGGATCGATGGGCAGAGTCGCGTCCAGCGTCGACAACGCGCTCATCGAGTCGTTCTGGTCAACGATGCAACGCGAGCTCCTCGACCGCACGAGCTGGGAATCGAGAGCGCAGCTCGCGTCGGCGATGTTCGAATGGATCGAGGGGTTCTACAACCCGCGCCGCCGGCACACCAGCCTCGGCGACCTCAGCCCCGCCGACTACGAAGCACTTCACATCCCCGCCGAAATCGCGGCATGATCAACACACAAGAACTGTCCGGGAAACCGGGTCAGGCTCCAGCCACGTTCGACGCCGACGGCAACCAGCTCACGACCACCGACGCTAACAATCACACCACCACGACCACGTTCGACGCCGCCGACCGGCCCGTCAAGGTCCAGCAACCGTCGTCCGACGCCACCCAAACGGCCTACAACGCCGACAGCACCGTGCACGCGGTCACCGATGCGGCCAGCCACACCACGACCTACGCCTACGATGCGCAAGCACGCGTCGTGACGATGACCGACAAGGACGGCAAGAACACCACCTACACCTATGACGGCATGGGACGGCTCAAGACCACGACGAAACCGAACGGCGACACCGCCACTCAGAACTGGGACAACACCGGCCAGCTTTCCGGCATCACCTACTCGGGCACGAGCACTCCAGCCACCTCCTATACGTACGACGCCGCCGGTCGCCGAACCGCAATGACTGACGGAACCGGAACCAACAGCTACAGCTACGACGCGTTCGGAGAACCCGTCAGCGTGAAAACCGGCTCCGGCGCCGTCACGAAGTACAGCTACGACGCTGCCGGCAACACCACCACCATCGTGTATCCGGGCGCCAGCACGAGCGTCGCTCGTCACTTCAACAATCTCGAGCAACTCGACCGCGTGACCGACCCCGCCGGCGCTGTCACCTCCTTCGCGTACTCGCCTGACGGGATGCCGACCACAACCAGCTACGGCAACGGCGACACCGCGACCGTCGCCTACGACAACGCCGACCAACCCGCCTCGAACGCGCTGAGCCGCGGAGCGACCGCCCTCGGGACGATCACCTACGGCCGTGACAACACGGGTGATCTGAACGCGACCACACCTTCGGCCGGCGCCCCCGGAACAGCAACCACCTACGGATACAACACCAACCAGTACCTGACTAGCTCGACCGTCGGGTCCACGGCCACGAACTACACCTACGACAACGTCGGCAACCCGACCAAACTCGGCGCCGCTACCCAGACCTTCGACCCAGCCGGCAGACTCTGCTGGAGCACCACGACCGCCGTCTCCTCCCCGTCCTGCACGACGGCACCAGCCAGCGCGACGACCTACTCGTACGACACGAACGGCGACCGCACCCGCAAAGCACCCTTCGGCACAGCCGCGACGACCTACGCGTACAACGCGGCAGGCGAACTCACCTCGCTAGCCGGCGCCACCGCGGCCACCTACACGTACAACGGCGACGGGCTCAGGGCGAGTAAGACGGCGTCGGGAAGCACGGTAACGTTCACGTGGGATTCTCGCGGGAAGGTCCCTGAGCTCATCAGCGACGGAACCACCAATTACATCTACGGACCGACCGGAACACCGATCGAGCAGGTCGCCTCAGGCGGATCCAGCCAAACGTACTACTTCGCTGACGCACACGGTTCCACGACTGAGCTGATGAATCAGGCAGGCACTGTGACGGGCTCCTACTCCTACTCCGCGTGGGGCAACGTCAGTACACACTCCGGCACCGCCACACCTATCCAGTTCGCCGCCGCATACGCCGATGCCGAAACCGGGTTCCTCTACCTCCAAGCGCGGTGCTACGACCCAGCAACGGGGAACTTCCTCACCGTAGATGCGCTCGTGAGCAAGACGCTCGCCGCCTACCTATACACAACTAACAACCCGCTGAACCACCTTGATCCGCTCGGGCTTGCCGACTGGTGGAACCCCGGAAGCTGGGACTCTACTACCTGGGCGGTGATCGGCGGCGTTGGGCTTGCGATCGGCGCGGTCGCCTTGGCAGCCACCGGTGTGGGACTCGCTGCCGACGCAGGGCTGCTCGCGATCGCGATCGGTGTCGATGCTGCAGAGTCGGTGGGGGCGGTGGCCGGAGTTGTCTCGATCGTGGGAAGTACCGTCGGCGTTGGACTCGATGGGTTGAGCTGCTGGGGGGCGGGAGATCAGGGCGCGTGCGGTGCGATGATGTTGAACGGAGTCGGTGCGGGCATGGGGGCGGCAGGCTACCGCTTGGGTCGAAGCGGTATCGACGGCGCGAAGGGACTGGGCGTCGGAGTTGGGGCCAACGGTGTCCCATACTCAGGATTCGGCTTCGGACTCGACGTGAAGGGGTTTATTGAGTCTTGCCATAAGGCCCAGGAGGGGGAAGAATGACTGGGGTTTCGGATGAGTGCTGAGCGAGGGTTCAAGAACCCTGTCGTTTTCGGCATGGTTATGCATGCCTTTGTGTTTGTTGCTCTTCTCGTGGCAATCATTCTCGTTGCTCAAACTGTCGAGCAGAATGCCGCTCTCCTCATCATCCTGATTGCGGTTCCGGGCACGGTGATAATCCTCGTATCGTTAGGCTTGACGACTGGCGTGCTAAAGCAACGCACTCGGCATCGGATCGTGGTCGCCAAGAACCCTGGCGCAACGGTGGTTCCCGCAGAGTGGAGCAGCGCAGTCCTCGCTCCCTTCTTGAAGAACGCGAGCGCGGCGCCGTCGAACTATCGCGGATTTGGCGTAGAGATCGCCGCCAGCAAGGCGGGTGTGAGTCTTTGGCGGAGCCAAGGGGTAAAGAATGTGGAGCTACTTGGAAATTTCGACTGGTCGCAAGTCGACTCAATCGAGGAAGGAACCGTTGACGCCGTGATTGGGCGGCGCGTTGCTCCAACGATCAGGTTCAACTTACGGCACGGCGCGGACTCACCGTTCAAGGATCAGATTGAGCTCCTTATCCGCAAGATTCCTGTAGACGAAGCAGTCGCGGCGCTGCAGCAAGCGAGGACATAGCACCCTCGCGTTGCTGGACCGGATGGGGCGTATCGTCCTCAGCTTACGAGATCGGTTGCCACTTCAACCGTGAACGGCGCCGTATGGCGTAGCCGCCGGAAATCCGCATGCGCCACGCGGCCATCTCTATGCTCACTTGACAGCGTGTCGCGACAACGTGTGGCGCGATATCACGGATTGCGGCCACCTTGGCTTTGGCCGCGGGGACGAGAAGTGCGCCCGCCAGTTCAGCGGCTTCCCTTTCCTGCGACTTCGAGGTGCCACCGCATCCAACGCCGCTGTCGCCTCCGTTTGTCCAAGCCGGCGATGGCTCGTGCTCCGCCTCGAAGTGTGCGATCTCGTGGGTGAGGTCGGAGCGGACGCGCCCATTACTGCGGTCGGGATTGAAGATCACGAGGTGTCTGTTGCCATCGTGGGCAGCAACCGCTTCACTCGTCCCCGACGATCTCGAAGGACGGCTGAGCCTCAGTGCTGCCAGCGTGAGCGCCGTCGCTTGAGCTTCGGGAGAGCAGCTGCGCGCGCAACGGTGGGTGCGCGGAGCGAACCGTCGGCCTAGCGTGGGCAGTGCGCGCTGTGCCGACCGGCATCCGCCAGCGAAGAGGAGCACTGATGACGGCATCCTTCATCTACGACGCCGTGCGCACGCCGTTCGGCCGCGCCGGAGGCGTCCTGTCGGGGGTGCGGCCCGATGACCTCGCCGCCGTCGTTATGCGATCGATCGTCGAGCGCACGGGTCTCGACCCGGCGCGGATCGACGACGTGATCTTCGGTGATGCGAACCAGGCGGGCGAGGACAACCGCAACGTCGCACGGATGGGTGCGCTGCTCGCCGGGCTGCCGACCACTGTCACCGGTGTGACGGTCAACCGGCTCTGCGCGTCGAGCGTCGAGGCAGTGATCCAGGGATCGCGGGCGGTCGAAGCGGGCGACGCCGACATCGTCCTGGCGGGCGGGGTCGAATCGATGAGCCGCGCTCCGTTCGTTGTGGAGAAAGCCGCGCGGGCATGGCCCTCGGCCGGCAACCAGACGCTCTGGAACACGTCGATCGGGTGGCGCATGGTCAACCCGAAGCTGCCGACGGCGTGGACGATCTCCAATGGTCAGTCTGCCGAGAAGATCGCCCGCGAGTGGGGCATCAGCCGTCAGTCGCAGGACGAGTTCGCCGCCCGCTCGCACCGGCTGGCGGCACAGGCGTGGGCGGACGGCGTGTACGACGCGGAGACCGTGCAGGTGCCCGGCGCCGAGCTCACCCGGGACGAGAGCATCCGCGATGACACATCCGTCGCCGTGCTTGCCGGACTGACGCCGCTGTTCGCCGACGACGGTTCGGTCACGGCCGGCAACTCGTCACCCCTGAACGACGGCGCCTCGGCCGTGCTGGTCGGCGGGGAAGGGGCAGTGGATGCCGAGCCCCTCGCCCGCATCGCCGCGCGGGCAGCTCACGGGGTGGACCCCGACGTCTTCCCGATCGCTCCGATCGAAGCTGCGAACAAGGCGCTCGCCCGCGCCGGATACACGTGGGCCGAGGTGGACGTCGTCGAACTCAACGAGGCGTTCGCGTCGCAAGCGCTCGCGTGTGTGCGGGGCTGGCCGGATCTCGATCCCGAACGGGTGGACATTCACGGCGGCGCGCTTGCGATCGGCCACCCGTTGGGGGCATCCGGCGGGCGCATCATCGGCCATGCAGCTCACGAGCTCGCCCGCCGCGGCTCGGGCATCGCGGTCGTGGCGATCTGTATTGGCGTCGGCCAGGGTCTCGCCGTGGTCCTCGAACGCTAGGAACGGTCCGTCGCCTGCGCATCGCGCAAGAACCCGGGAGCATACAATCGACCCGTGTCGACGATGAAGGACGCGCCCGCGCTCCGCGTGCCGATTCTCCGCTCGTGCTGACGACGCAGCTCCCGGTCAGCGATCAACAGCTGGGAGCCGTGCTGCAGCCCCTCGGTGTTCCCGTGGAGTTCGAGCCCCTCTCCGGTGGCATGTTCGCCTCCGCGCACCGGGTCGTATTGACGGACGGGCGATGTGTCGTCGTCAAAGTCACCGCGACCGACCCGGCCCGGCTGTGCCGCTACGAGCGCGGGATCGCGCGCACCGAGGCCGACGTCTACTCCACGCTTTCGCACCGCCGCGTGCCGGTGCCTCGCGTCCTCTTGACAGATTTCAGTCACCGCATCATCGACGCCGACGTCGTGGTGACGGGACTGTTGTCGGGGACGCCGTGGAACGATCGGGCTCTGAGCGAAGAGGACATGAGAGGCGTGCGCCGGCGGCTCGGGTCGATGATGGCACGGCTGCACGTCGTGCGCGCGCCCGCCTTCGGATATCCCGCTCTCGAAGCGGAACTGCAGGCCGACGGGTGGGGTGCGGCGTTTCGTGCGATGGTCGAGGCTCTCCTGCAGGATGCCGCGGCCTCCGGCACCGCTCTGCCGGAGGAGCGCATCCGCGCGGCTCTCCAGGCACAGGCCGCGGCACTCGACAGCGTCACGGAGCCGGTGTACGTGCACACGGATCTGTGGCCCGGAAACGTCTTCCTGGATGACGACGGCGAGATCTCCGGCATCATCGACACCGAGCGCACCGTGTGGGGAGACCCGCTGCTCGAGCTCGTGGGTGCCGATCAGCTCGGCCTCTGGGACATCGACGCCGACGTCCTCGCGGGCAACTCCGACGCGGGCGGCGTTCTCGCCGGCGCGCTGTCTTCACCGCACGGGTCGACGCGCTTCGCTCTGTGCCGGCTGTATATGACGCTCGTGCTGCTCACCGAGATCAACGTTCGCGGCTATGACGGCGAGTGGCTGCCCGCGCACCGCTCTCGCGTGGAGAAGATGCTCGAGGCGACGCTCGAGCGACTCATCCCCTGACCGGAGCCTCCTCGCAGCAGGAGCAGAGGGATGTCGGCGCCCGGCGATACCATGAGTCGTCCCCACCCCTCCGCAGACGGAGTTCGCATGCTCGGAAAGCTCCTCGTCCGTTATCTCTGGACCTATAAATGGTGGCTTCTGGGCGTTCTCGTCTTCCAGTTCGCCTCGGCCATGGCATCCCTCTATCTGCCGCGCCTGAACGCCGACATCATCGATAAAGGCGTCGCCGTCGGTGACACCGGTTACATCTGGTCGCGCGGCGGCTTCATGCTGCTCATCGCCCTCGGTCAGATCGTCGCTTCTATCATCGCCACCTTCTTCGCGGCGCGAGCGGCGATGAGCGCCGGCCGCGACATCCGCCGTGACGTCTACGACAAGGTGAGCGGCTTCTCCGAGCGCGAGGTGTCGTCGTTCGGCGCGGGCACGCTGATCACCCGCAACACCAACGACGTGCAGCAGGTGCAGATGCTCGCCATGATGGGCGCGACGATGCTGGTCACCGCACCGCTGCTGGCGATCGGCGGGGTCATCATGGCGGTGCAGCAGGATGCCGCGCTCAGCTGGCTCATCGCCGTGGCCGTGCCCGTCCTGCTCGTCATCGCCGGGTTCATCATCAGCCGCATGGTGCCGCTGTTCCGGGCCTACCAGGGCAAGCTCGACGGGGTCAACCGCATCATGCGGGAGCAGCTGACCGGTGTCCGCGTCGTGCGCGCCTTCGTGCGCGAACGCATCGAAGAGGCGCGCTTCCGCGTCGCGAACACCGACATCATGATCGTCGGTCGCAAGGTCGGCTCGCTGTTCGTGATCATGTTTCCGCTGGCGATGCTCGTGCTCAACGTCACCGTGGTCGGCGTGATCTGGTTCGGCGGCATCCAGGTCGACGCGCGCGATGTCGAGATCGGCACCCTGTTCGCCTTCATGCAGTACGTCGGTCAGATCCTCATGGGTGTGCTCATGGCGACATTCATGACGATCATGATCCCGCGCGCCGCCGTCTCGGCCGACCGCATCGGCGAGGTCCTCGACTCGACCGACGCATTGCACCGCCCCGAGCGACCGGTCAGCGCGTTCCCCGAGCTCGGCGCCGTCGAGTTCGACGACGTCTCGTTCAGCTACCCGGGCGCGGAGTCGCCCGTGCTCGAGCACATCTCCTTCCGCGCCGAACCCGGCCAGACCGTCGCCATCGTGGGGTCGACCGGTTCGGGCAAGACGACCCTCGTCTCCCTCATTCCGCGGCTGTTCGACGTGACCGGCGGCACCGTGCGGGTCGGCGGCGTCGACGTACGCGAGGCCGATCTTGACGAGATGTGGCGGGGGATCGGCTACGTGCCGCAGCGTGCGTTCCTGTTCACCGGCACCGTCGCCAGCAACCTCCGATTCGGGCGGGAGGACGCCACGGACGACGAACTCTGGCACGCGCTCGAGATCGCGCAGGGCCGTGACTTCGTGTCAGAGATGGATGGCAGCCTCTCGGCGCGCATCGCGCAAGGCGGAACGAATGTGTCGGGCGGCCAGCGCCAGCGCCTGTCGATCGCCCGTGCGATCGTGCACCGCCCGCACGTGCTCGTCTTCGATGACTCGTTCTCGGCACTGGATGTCACCACCGACGCGCGTCTGCGTCAAGCGCTGTGGCGCGAACTGCCCGACGTGACGAAGATCGTCGTCGCCCAGCGCATCTCGACGATCGCGGATGCCGACGTCATCGTCGTCCTCGACGGCGGCCGGATGGTCGGCATCGGCACGCACGACGAGCTGCTCGCCGCCAACGAGACCTACCGCGAGATCGTGCAGTCGCAGTTGGGAGTGGACGCATGAGCGCCCCGAACACCTCCGCCCTCTCCGAAGAGGAACGCGAAGAGCTCGAACTCGCCGAACAGGCGCGGCTCAACTCCGGCGACTGGGACTCGGTCGCGCCCGGAAAGGCCGCGAACTTCGGCCGCAGTTTCGGCCGGATGATCGGGCTGCTCGCGCCGTCCAAGTGGGCGTTCATCTTCGTCTCCGTCCTCGGCGCGATCGGTGTCGTCCTGGCCGTCATCGCTCCCAAGGTGCTCGGCGAGGCGACGAACATCCTGTTCGAGGGGGTGCTCTCGACATCGCTCCCGCAGTTCCCGAACGGCACGAGCCAGGATCAGGTCGTCGACGCGCTCCGAGCGGCTGGACAGAACGACGTCGCCAACATCATCGCCGCCATGCACGACTTCCAGGTCGGAGCCGGCGTCGACTTCGAACGGCTCAAGTGGGTGCTGGTTGCCGTCCTGGCCATCTACATCGTCTCCGCGCTTCTGACCTGGGTGCAGGGCTACGTGATCAACGTGATCATGGTGCGCACCATGTGGCGCCTGCGCGAATCGGTCGAGGCGAAGATCAACCGTCTGCCGCTGTCGTACTTCGACCGTGTGCAGCGCGGCGAACTGATCTCCCGCGTCACCAACGACATCGACAACATCACCCAGACGATGCAGCAGGCGTTGTCCACGGCCGTGACGAACGTGCTGACCGTCGTCGGCGTGCTCGTGATGATGTTCTCCATTTCGTGGCAACTGGCGATCGTCGCCCTCATCGCGCTGCCGCTCATGGGTGTCATCTTCGGCGTCATCGGACCCAAGTCGCAGAAGGCCTTCGCTACCCAATGGCGCAAGGTCGGCCGTCTCAACGCCCGCGTCGAGGAGTCGTTCTCCGGCCACGCCCTCGTCCGCGTGTACGGCCGCGAGCAGGCCTCGCGCGAGAAGTTCCAGGAGGAGAACGAAGAACTCTACCGGGCGGCGTTCAAGGCCCAGTTCCTGTCGGGCCTCATGATGCCCGCCATGATGTTCATCGGCAATCTCTCCTACGTCGGCATCGCCGTTCTCGGTGGCCTCATGGTGGCCTCGGGGCAGTTGCGCCTCGGAGACGTCCAGGCCTTCATCCAGTACTCGCAGCAGTTCACGCAGCCGCTGTCCGAGCTCGGCGGCATGGCCGCCGTCGTCCAGTCCGGAACGGCATCTGCCGAGCGTGTCTTCGAGCTTCTCGACCAGGAGGAGCAGGAGCCGGATGCCGACGAGGCGCCCTCCTTGCGCGAAGGCCGCGGTGTCATCGAGTTCCAGAATGTCGCCTTCTCCTACTCGCCCGACAAACCGCTCATCCGCGACCTGTCGTTCCGCGTCGAGCCCGGGCAGACGGTCGCGATCGTCGGTCCGACCGGCGCCGGAAAGACCACTCTGGTCAACCTGCTCATGCGCTTCTACGAGCTCGACGGCGGGCGCATCCTGCTCGACGGGCAGGACATCGCCGAGCTCACCCGCGACGATGTGCGCTCGCGCACCGGCATGGTGCTGCAGGACCCGTGGCTGTTCGCCGGATCGATCCGCGAGAACATCCGATACGGCAACGAATCGGCATCCGACCTGGAGATCGCCGAGGCGGCAGTCGCCACCCGCGTCGACCGTTTCGTGCACTCGCTGCCCGACGGCTACGACACCGTTCTCGATGAGGATGCCGCCAACGTCTCGGCCGGCGAGAAGCAGCTCATCACGATCGCCCGCGCGTTCGTCGCAGAGCCGAGCGTGCTCATCCTCGACGAGGCGACGAGCTCGGTCGACACCCGCACGGAGCTGTTGCTGCAGCACGCGATGTCGGCCCTGCGCGAAGGCCGCACCTCGTTCGTGATCGCACACCGCCTCTCGACGATCCGCGATGCCGACCTGATCCTCGTGATGGAGCACGGCGACATCGTCGAGAAGGGCAGCCACGAGGAACTCATCGCCGCACAGGGCGCGTACTGGCGGCTGTACCGCTCGCAGTTCGAGCAGGCAGCCACCGGCGGCGACGAGAACCCCGACGGGGCGGCGGAGTGAACGCCGCCGCACCTGCCGCGCCTCCGAGACACCGGGGCCGGCGGTTCGTGCTGTCGTGCATCGGGGTCGGACTGGCGGCCGGTCTGCTGTCGGGACTGTTCGGCGTCGGCGGTGGCACCGTCATCGTGCCGATGCTGGTTCTGCTGCTGGGGTTCGACCAGCGTCTTGCCGCCGGCACGTCGCTGGCCGCGATTGTGCCGACCGCCTCGGTGGGCGTGATCTCCTACGCCGTCCACGGGTCGGTGGCCTGGATTCCCGCCCTCATCCTCGCGGCGGGTGCCGTCATCGGTGCGCAGATCGGCGCGTGGCTGCTCGCACGCATTCCGCAGAATGCGCTGCGGTGGGGGTTCGTCGGATTCTTGGCTGTCGTGATCATCATGCTCTTCGTGGTGGTGCCCTCCCGTGATGCGGTGCTGGAGCTCACGGTCGCTTCCGGCATCGGCCTCGCAGCGCTCGGGCTGTTCACAGGAGTGATGGCGGGCCTGCTCGGCGTCGGGGGCGGCGTCATCGTCGTGCCGGCGCTGATCTTCCTCTTCGGCACGAGCGACCTCATCGCCAAGGGCACGTCTCTGCTGATGATGATCCCGACCGCAGTGTCGGGCACGATCGGCAACGTCAAACGGCAGAACGTCGATCTGTTCGCCGCTGCCCTCGTCGGCGTGGCGGCCTGCACGACGACGGCGCTCGGCGCCTGGATCGCCACGTTGCTCTCGCCGCTTGTCGCGAACATCCTCTTCGCCGTCTTCCTCACCTTCATCGCCGTCCAGATGGCCATCCGCGCCGTGCGCGCTCGCCGGGCGCGCTGACGACTTTCCCGTCGCGATCGGTCGTCACGGCGTTTCTGATACGGCGCGACGGGACGGATGGAGAAGACCCGCCCTCGGTAGGATCGAGGGGTGTCAGTGAATCCCGAGCTGGTCGGCCGCTCCTTCCCGCCGACCGCCCCCTATCTTGTGGGTCGCGAGAAGGTGCGAGAGTTCGCGCGCGCCATCTTCGCCGACGCGCCGCAGCACGTCGACCCCGAGGCCGCTCGCGCCCTCGGCTACGCCGATGTGGTCGCGCCTCCGACGTTCGCGATCGTCATCCAAGACCTGACGCTGCAGCAGCTGCTCGCGGTGCCCGACTCCGGCATTGCGCTCGAGCGCGCCGTCCACGCCGAGCAGCGCTTCCGCTACACGCGCCCGATCGTCGCCGGTGACGAGCTGACGGCGCAGCTGAGCATCGTCGGCGTCCGCCCGTTCGGTGCCGGCGCCATGGTCACGAGCGAGTCCACCGTGATCGATGCCGACGGCGCCCACGTCGTCACGGCGACATCCGTGCTGCTGATCGGAGGCGAGGTCGCATGACGTCCACGACGGAATCGCTCGAGGTCGGTGCGGTGGTGGCGGAGCGCTCCGTGCACCTCACCCGTGAGGCGCTGGTGCGCTACGCCGGCGCGTCAGGCGACTTCAACCCCATCCACTACCGCGACGACGTCGCGGAGCGCGTCGGACTCCCCGGCGTGCTCGCCCACGGCATGCTCACGATGGGTCTCGCCGTCGAGACCATCGTCGAGTGGCTGGGCGACGCCGGCCGCGTCGTGGAATACGGCGTGCGCTTCACCCGCCCGGTCGTCGTGGATGCCGAGACAGGCGCCGACGTCGTCGTGTCGGCGAAGGTCGGCGCCGTCGACGACGAGACGGCCCGCATCGATCTCACCGTCACGTTCGGCGACACCACCGTGCTGGGCAAGGCGCAGGTGCGCGTGCGCCGGCAGTCCTGATGGCCGAGATCGCCCCGGTTCCGCTCGCGCAGCTCACCACGTTGCGCGTCGGCGGTGTGCCGGAACGGATGATCGAGGCCCGCAGCCGTGATGAGCTCATCGACGCGCTTCGCAGCGTCTGGGCCGACGGTGACCCGTGGCTCGTTCTCGGCGGGGGATCGAATCTCCTCGTGGGTGACGAGCCCTTCGAGGGCACGGTCGTGCTGATTCGTACCGACGGCATCACCCGGGTCGAGGGTGCCCCCGATGGTCGCGTGCGTCTGCGCGTCGAAGCCGGTCACGACTGGGACGACCTCGTCGAGTACACCGTCGCGGCGGGTCTCGCCGGTATCGAGGCGATGAGCGGCATCCCGGGGTCTGCCGGGGCGGCCCCCATCCAGAACGTCGGCGCCTACGGGCAGGAGATCGTCGAGACCCTCGTCGAGGTCGAGCTGCTCGATGAGGCGACGGGTGAGGTTGAAACGGTGTCCGCGCGTGAGCTCGAACTGGGCTTTCGGACGTCGGTGCTCAAGCAGCACTACGGCCAGGGATCGCGCCGCTCGGGTGTGATCGTCTCGCTCACCGTCGAGCTCGACGACGTCGGCCACGGTGACGTGCCGGTGCGGGGCGGCCAGCTGCGCCAGGCGTTGCGCCTGGCTCCGGATGCCGCCGTCTCGCTGCGCTGGATCCGCCAGACCGTGCTGGAGACACGCGCGTCGAAGGGCATGGTGCTCGACGACGACGATGTCGACACCCACAGCGCCGGTTCGTTCTTCCAGAACGCGATCGTCTCGGCGGCCTTCGCCCGGACGCTGCCGCCCGAGTGCCCGCGCTGGCCTGTGGCGGTTGCGGTCGAACCTGTCACGGTCATCCCGCTCGCTGCGTACGACGGCCTGGTGCCCACGCCGGTCTCGATCCAGCCGGACGTGAAGGTCAGCGCCGCGTGGCTCATCGAACACGCCGGTCTGGGCAAAGGGTTCCGCCTGCCGCGCTCGCGAGCGGGCCTATCGACGAAGCACGCGCTCGCCCTCACCAATCGCGGCGGCGCCACCGCGGGGGAAGTGGCGGAACTGGCTCGCTACATTCAGCACCGCGTGCAGTCCGAGTTCGGCCTGCTGCTGCAGCCCGAGCCGGTGCTCGTCGGCGTCGAGCTCTGAGGCTCAGCCGCGGCGTCGGACGCCTGGAGCATCGTGGGGAACGCTTCGCGGCACTTCACGCAGGAACGGGACGAGCGGCATGATCATCCGCACCCAGATCAGCCGCGCCGCCGGGAAGACGCCGAGTACCCAGAGGATGGACGCAGCGGCATCCGTCGGGTAGTGAACGCCGATGACCGTCACCGATCCTGCCATGACCGCGACGAGCACGACGCCGACGACGATCGCGGTCGGCCGCCACCGCGAGCCCTTCAGCATGACGATGATGGTCACCACGATGGCCGTGACGAACACGACGTGGCCGCTCGGATACGACGGATCTATCGGCATGTGCGCCACCGGGTGGGGGAGAAGGGTCGCGTCGGGACGGGGCCGGTCCACCCCGATCTTCACGAGATCGGCGGGGATCCACGTCAGGGCGATCGTGCCGGCGAAGGCGACCGCGAGGGCGAGTCGTCCCGTGATCGCCCAGACGAGCCCCGTCAGCATGACGGTGATGATGATCGCCGGCACCGGCGAGAAGAGGTCGTAGACGAGCGCGGTCACCTGGCCCGTACCGTCGATGTGCAGCGCGTTCATCGCGCGTGACAGGCCAGCGTCGATGGGTGCCGCGCGCAGCGCCAGGCCTGCGCTGATGAGGAACACCAGCGTCGCGAGCGCCACGATCAGCGCCGTCGCCGGATGTCGTGCGGGCGCGAGCAGCGCATTGCGCGGGCGCCGCGACCGGCGAGACGCGGAGACAGGTGATGAGGACGACAAACGCATGGGATGCGATCGTCCCGCGTGCCCCTATGTGATTTCTGAGTGCGGTCGGTGTGTCCGGAGCTCACACGCTGATCAGGCGGTGCCGAAGAGCTTCTGCAACCGCTGGATGCCTTCGAGCAGCTGGTCGTCGCCCAGGGCATACGACAGGCGCAGGTAGCCCGACGGGCCGAACGCTTCACCCGGAACGACAGCGACCTCCGCCTGGTCGAGGATGAGATCGGCGAGCTCGAGAGAGGTCGCGACGTGCACGCCGTTCCACTCTCGTCCGAGCAGGCCCGTGACATCGGGGTACACGTAGAAGGCGCCGAGCGGGTTCGGCACGGTCACCCCGGGGATCTTCGCCAGCTCGGCGACGATCAGGGTGCGGCGGCGATCGAACGCCTGGCGCATCTGCTCAGCCTCGGTCTGCGGCCCGGTGAGGGCTGCCAGCGCCGCGCGCTGGGCGACGTTGTTGACGTTGGAGCTCAGATGCGACTGCAGGTTGCCGGCGAGCTTGATGGCGTCGGTGGGTCCGACCATCCAGCCCACCCGCCAGCCGGTCATCGCGTAGGTCTTCGCGACGCCGTTGACGAGGATCGTCTGGCCGGCGAGTTCAGGCACGGCCTCCACGATCGACACGGCGCGCGCGCCTTCGTAGACGAGGTTCTGGTAGATCTCGTCGGTGATGACCCAGATGCCGTGCTCCAGCGCCCACTGACCGATGGCGGTCGTCTCTTCGGGGGTGTAGACCGACCCGGTCGGGTTCGACGGAGAGACGAAGACGAGCACCGTCGTCTTGTCGGTGCGGGCCGCTTCGAGCTGCTCGACGGTGACCTTGTACTCCTGGTCGGCGCCGGCGAAGACCTCGACCGGGATGCCGTCGGCCAGCGCGATCGCCTCGGGGTACGTCGTCCAATACGGGGCCGGCAGCAGCACCTCGTCGCCGGGGTTCACCACGGCCTGGAAGGCCTGGTAGACAGCCTGCTTACCGCCGTTGGTCACGACGATCTGGGCGGGGGAGACCTCGAGTCCGGAATCGCGCAGCGTCTTGGCGGCGATCGCCTCGCGCAGCACCGGCAGCCCCGCGGCGGGGGTGTAGCGGTAGTTCGCCGGGTCGTGGAGGGCGTGCGCGGCGGCATCCACGATGAACTGCGGCGTGGGGAAATCGGGTTCACCCGCCGCGTAGGAGATCACCGGTCGGCCGGCTGCCTGCAGGGCCTTCGCCTTCGCGTCGACCTTGAGGGTCGCGGACTCGGCGATCGCGGACAGTTTGCGGGACAGGGGAGCGCGTTCGGTCACAGGGGAAAGCGTAGTGGTCGCGGCTGTCCTCGGCCCAGGCGGATACCTGCGCGTGCGCTAACGTGACGTCGTGACCGGAGACGCCCGACACCGCCCCCGTCGCTTCGCCGGACTCGGCGGTCTGCTGCGACTCGGCCTGGCGACCCTCGCCGTCGGTCTCGCCACGGGCCTCGCCGTGCTCCTGCTCGTCTGGATCGTGCACACGGTCGAACACCTCGTGTGGGGCACCGCCGAAGGCCCGTTCCTCGACGGCCTCGCCCTACCCTCGCCGTGGTGGCTGCCGATGGTGAGCCTGACGGCCGCGGGGGTGATCGCCGCCGTTGGTTGGTACCTGCTGCGGCGGTTCGGGCGGCGCATCGCGAGCGTCGAAGAGGGTGTTGCCGGACACCGCATGCCGCTGTGGGAGACCCTGGCCGATACCGTGATCCAGGTGAGCTCCGTGGGCCTCGGCGCCTCGATCGGCAAGGAGGTCGCACCGCGCGAGCTGTCGGCGATGGCGGCTTCGAAGCTCGTGGGCTGGTTCCGTCTCGACGCCCGTTGGGCCACCATCCTCATCGCGTCGGCCGCCGGTGCGGGTCTCGCGGGCGTCTACAACGTGCCGCTGGCCGGCGCGCTGTTCGCCATCGAGATCCTTCTCGCCCGCTTCAGCGCCGGTGCGGCCGTCGTCGCTCTCTTGGTCAGCGCCATCGCGACGACCGTCGCGCGCCCGCTCGTCGCGGACGAGTCGCTGTACCGCGTCGCCGCCGTCGAGGTCTCCCCGTCGCTGATCGTCGCGGCGCTCCTCATCGGACCGCTGATGGGGTGGGGCGCGACCAGCTTCTCGGCGGTCACCGCGCGCCTGGCCACGCGGCGTCCGACCGGCTGGAAGCTGCTCGTCGCCCTACCGCTGACCTTCGCCGCCGTCGGCGTGCTCGGCTCGTTCTTTCCGCTGCTCCTCGGCAACGGTCGGGCGCTGGCCACGGCGGGCTTCGACCTGGCGCAGCCCGCCTACCTGCTGTTGGCGCTCGCCGTCATGAAGTACATCGCCACGTCGATCTCGCTCGGTTCGGGCGCGATCGGCGGCACCCTGCAACCGTCCGTGGCGATCGGTGCCGCGCTCGGTGCGGCGGCCGCCGCGGGGTGGTCGTTCATCTGGCCGGGCGCCGACGGCACGGCGCTGGCGATCGTCGCCGCCGGCGCGTTCCTCGCCGCCACCATGCGGGCGCCGTTCACCGCGATCGCCCTCATCATCGAGTTCACCGGCACGGGGTTCACGCTGCTGGTGCCGATCTTTCTCGCGGTCGCGGGCTCGCTGGCCGCCTCGCGACTCACGACCGGGGAAGGGCTGCGTCGGTTCGCGCCCATCGACCCCGGCCGCGAGTGACGACCGGCATCGGTTGTCTCGTTCGCTTCACGCGGGCCAGGTCGACAGCATGCGGTCGAGGCCGTCGACCATCCGCGCGAAGCTCTCGTCGACGCTGATCGGGATCGCGAAGCCGCCGCCGTTCTCCAGCGCGCAGAAGCCGTGCAGGGCGGCGCGCAGTGCTCGCGTGGCGTCGATCAGCTGGTCGTCGGAGATGTCGTAGCCCCGCAGCGTCGCCGAGACGACCGTCTGCACATCCTCTGCGGCCGCCGCATGCGCCGCTTCTCGACGTTCGCCGGGCAGGGGCGCGCGCTGCGTCGCGGCGTAGCGACCCGGATGCCGCAGGGCGTATCCCCGATACGCATGACACAGGCGGCCCAGGGCCTCGGTCCGCGAGACGCCGACCGCCGCGACGCGCAGCTCGTGCGCGAGCTCGTGCGTCGCGGCGGTCGCGACGGCGTTGCGGAGGACATCGAGCGACGCGATGTGCTTGTAGAGGCTCGGCACTTTGACGCCGGCGCGCGCGGCGACCTCGGCGAGGGTCAGCGCCTCGGTGCCGACGTCGTCGGTGGCCTCCAAAGCGAGGGCGACCACGGCATCGTGCGAGAGCCCGGCCCTAGGCACGGGCGACCGTCCGGCAGAACGACACCAGAGCGGCGTTGACCTGGTCGGGTTCTTCGGCCTGCGGATAGTGACCGGCGCCCTCGACGAGGACGACCTCGGCCCTCAGCTGCTCGCCGATCCACGCAGCTTCGGCGCGCGCGTCGGAGAAGTCGGGGTCGGCGGTGCCCATGACGACCAGTGTGGGCGCGGTCACACGGGGCAGGCGTTCTTCTGCGACGGCGTGGTCGGTGCGCGTCGTCCGCGCGAACGCTGCGGTGGCACCCGGACGCTTCATCGCCGTGCGAATCGCGTCGCGGTGCTCGGCGAAGTCGGCAGGCTTACGACCGGGGGAGAGTTGGGGGAGGTACGCGAGCCAGGCTCCGCGTGCCCACGGCCGCAGCATCAGCACACGGAACAGAGCGGCGGCCACGGGGTTCGTCGGCGCATTGCGGACGAAGGGGCCGAGCAGGCCCAGTCCACTGACCGCGGCGGGTTGCTCGGCTGCGGCCCACACTCCCGCGCCGGCGGCCATCGAGTTTCCGAGCACGATGGCGGGGCCGCCGAGGTGGGCGATGAGCGCCAGGATGTCGGTGCCGGCGGCCGCGTCGTCGTAGGCCGAGAAGGTGGCATCGGACTCGCCGTGCCCGCGGAGGTCCATCACGGCGACCCGGAAGCCCGCGTCGCGCAGGGCGGGGACGGTGTAGCGGTAGCTGGCGGCGATCTCGCCCATACCGGGCACGCAGACGACGAGCGGACCGTCGCCGGTGAGGCGGTACCCAAGCCGGCCCTCGGGGCGCATGAGGTAGTGAACGTCGAGCTGCGCGAACGCGGCAGTGGCGGATGAAGAGGGTGTCAATGTCATAGCCATAAAGCTAATGGCATTAGCTAAAGTTGTCAAGGCACTCGCGAAGCGGGGGTGGATGCCGCGGCATCCACCCCCGTCGTCGGAGCGCGGGCTCAGTCGTCCAGGTAGTCGGCGTACGCCCCGAGCGTCAGAAACGTCGGGAAATCCTCGCCGAGGGCGACGTCGCGGAAGATCGCCGCGGCGTCGTCGAAGCGGTCATCATCCCCACGCTCCACCTCGGCGAGCACCCGCGAGATGAGCTCTTCGATGTACTCGCGGGTGATGCGCGTGCCGTCTGCGGTCGAGCGATCCTGGTGGATCCACTGCCACACCTGGCTGCGGCTGATCTCCGCCGTCGCGGCGTCCTCCATCAGGTTGTCGATCGCGACGGCGCCGAGGCCCCGCAGCCAGGCCTCGATGTAGCGGATCGCCACCGACACGTTGCCGTACACGCCAGCCGCCGAAATCGGCAGACCGATGTGCACGTCGATCAGCTGCGACGCCTGAACGTGCACCTCGGGGCGCTGACGGTCGAGCTGGTTCGGGCGGTCGCCGAGCACGGCGTCGAACTCCGCCTGCGCCACCGGGATCAGGTCGGGGTGAGCCACCCACGTGCCGTCGAAACCGTCGCCGGCTTCGCGCTTCTTGTCGGCGGCGACCTTTTCGAACGCCTGCGCCGTCACTTCGGGGTCGCGACGGTTGGGGATGAAGGCGCTCATGCCGCCGATCGCGAAGGCTCCGCGCTTGTGGCACGTCTTCACGAGCAACTCCGTGTACGCGCGCATGAACGGCACCGTCATCGTGACCTGGCTGCGGTCGGGCAGCACGAACCGTGCACCGCGGCCGCGGTAGTTCTTGATCATCGAGAAGATGTAGTCCCACCGACCTGCGTTGAGCCCGGCGACGTGGTCGCGAAGTTCGAAGAGGATCTCCTCCATCTCGAACGCGGCAGGCAGCGTCTCGATGAGCACCGTCGCACGGATGGTGCCGTGCGGGATGTCGAGGTACTCCTCGCTGAACGTGAAGACGTCGTCCCAGAGCTTCGCCTCTTCGGCCGATTCGATCTTCGGCAGATAGAAGTACGGGCCGACCCCGTTGTCGATCAGCCGCTGCGCGTTGTGGAAGAAGTACAGCCCGTAGTCGACCAGTGAACCGGATGCCGCGAGGTCGCGGCCGGCGCGGTCGGTGTAGCGGATGTGCTTCTCCACCAGGTGCCAGCCGCGCGGGCGCATCACGATCGTGGGCGTGCGCTCGGCGGTGACGCGGTACTCCTTGCCCTCGGGGCTCGTGTACGACAGCTGCCCGCGGATCGCGTCGAACAGGGAGAGCTGACCCTCGATGACGTTGCGCCAGGTGGGGCTCGTGGCGTCCTCCTGGTCGGCCAGCCACACCTTCGCCCCCGAGTTGAGCGCGTTGATCGTCATCTTCGGGTCGGTCGGGCCGGTGATCTCGACACGGCGGTCCTCCAGGCCCGGGCCGGCGCCCGCGACCGTCCAGTCGGCGTCCTCGCGGATGTGGGCCGTGTCGGAGCGGAACTGCGGGTCGTGCCCGTTGCCGATCTCGAAACGGCGCCGCATCCGGTCCGCGAGGCGGTCGTGACGGCGGCCGGCGAAACGCACGTGCAGCTCGGCGAGGAAGGCGATGGCCTCCGGCGTGAGGATCTCGTCGTAGCGGTCCCGGATCGGTCCCGTGATGGTGATGGTCGATGCGGGCGCGGTGCCCGTGGCGGTGGGAGTCATGGCCCTGCTCTTTCTGTGTGGAGGGTGAGTGGGGGTCTCAGTGGAACTGTTGTGCCTCGGTGGATCCCACCAGAGCCAGGGTCGCGCTGTCGGGGTTGAGCGCCGTGGAAACGACATCGAAGTAGCCGGTTCCCGCCTCGCGCTGATGCTTGGTGGCGGTGTAGCCGCGGGATTCCGCAGCGAACTCGGCTTCCTGCAGCTCGACGTACGCGCTCATCGCGCGCTCGGCGTAACCGGAGGCGAGGTCGAACATCGAGTAGTTGAGGGCGTGGAAGCCGGCCAGCGTGATGAACTGGAACTTGTAGCCCAGGTCGGCCAGCTCCTGCTGGAACGTCGCGATCTGATCGTCGCTGAGGTGGCGCTTCCAGTTGAAGCTCGGTGAGCAGTTGTAGGCGAGCAGCTTGCCCGGGAACTCGGCGTGGATGGCCTTCGCGAACTCCCGCGCCAGCTCGATGTCCGGCTCGCCCGTCTCGACCCAGATGAGGTCGGCGAACGGTGCGAAGGCAAGGCCTCGGCTGATCACCGACTCGAGCCCCGGGCGCACCCGGTAGAAGCCCTCGCTCGTGCGCTCTCCGGTGGTGAACTCCTGGTCGCGCGGGTCGACGTCACTGGTGAGCAGGTCGGCCGCCAGCGCGTCGGTGCGGGCGATGATGACGGTCGGCACGCCGGCGACGTCGGCGGCGAGCCGAGCCGCGTTCAGGGTGCGGATGTGCTGCTGCGTAGGCACCAGCACCTTGCCGCCGAGGTGGCCGCACTTCTTCTCGCTCGCCAACTGGTCTTCCCAATGGATGCCGGCGGCACCCGACTGGATGAGCGACTGCGCCAGCTCGTAGGCGTTGAGGGGGCCGCCGAAGCCGGCCTCGGCATCCGCGACGATCGGCGCCAGCCAGTCTTGGGTGACCTCGCCCTCGGCGTGCTCGATCTGGTCCTGACGGATCAGCGCGTTGTTGATGCGGCGGACGACGGCGGGCACCGAATTGGCCGGGTAGAGGCTCTGGTCGGGGTAGGTCTGGCCGGCGAGGTTGCCGTCGGCGGCAACCTGCCAACCGGAGAGGTAGATGGCCTTCAGCCCCGCGCGCACCTGCTGCACGGCCTGGCCGCCGGTGTAGGCGCCGAGAGCCCGGATGTAGTCCTCGGTGTGGAGCAGGTTCCAGAGGTTCTCGGCGCCGCGGCGGGCGAGAGTGTTCTCCTCGCGGACCGACCCCCGCAGGCGGATGACGTCTTCGGCGGTGTACGTGCGGGCGATGCCGTCCCAGCGTGGGTCGCTCGCCCAGATCTCCTCCAGCTCGGCAGCGGTCTGCGTCTGGTCGCCGGCGCGGAGGGGCGGCTGACCTGGGGTGGCCTGGATCGTCATGATGCTCTCCTTCATCGGATGCCGGGGTGATGCCGGCAGTGGCTCGTGACTCCACTGTGGGTGAATATTGCGACCAGGACTAACCAAAGACGGTGTGAAGTTTGATCGATCTTCTCTTTCTGTGACACAATCCCCGACATGACGAACGTCGATGTTCCGCTCTCCGCCGCTTCTTCCTCGGCCGGGGAGGAGGCTGACGCGCTGACGATCGGTCGACGCATCCGCCAACTGCGCACCGCCCGGGGGATGACGCTCGATGAGCTCGCCGCCGCGGTCGAGCGGGCGCCGAGTCAGCTCTCGATGATCGAGACCGGTAAGCGCGAACCCAAGCTGACGCTGGTGCGAGCGATCGCGAAGGCCCTGGGAGCGACGGTCGACCAACTGCTCGAGGCCGAGCCCCTCGAGGAGCGGGCGACGCTGGAGATCGCGCTTGAGCGTGCGATGAAGGGGCAGACGTTCCGAGCGCTCGGCATCGAGCCCTTCCGCATCGGAAAGACGGTTCCCGACGACGCCCTCCGTGCCCTCCTGGCCCTTCAGGGCGAGATCGAACGACTCGGCGACGAGCGTTCGGCGACTCCCGAGGAGGCCCGACGCGCGAACGTGGATCTGCGTCACCTCATGCGTCGCCAGGACAACTACTTCGCCGAGCTGGAAGAGCATGCCCGCGGCATCCTGCGCGCCGTCGATCACCCCGGCGGTCCACTCACCCAGCGGACGGCCTCGGACATCGCCGCCCACCTGGGCTTCTCTCTGCACTACGTCGCCGACCTGCCGGCATCCACCCGCTCCGTTGCCGACATCAAGCACGGCCGGCTGTACCTGTCGAGCACGGTGCCGGCGAAGGGCGATTCGCGCACGGCGGTGCTGCAGGCGCTGGCCAGCCGCATCCTCGGGCACGCCGAGCCGCGCTCGTACGCCGAGTTCCTGCGCCAGCGCGTGGAGACGAACTACCTCACCGGAGCGCTGCTGATTCCCGAGGAGCACGCCGTTCCGGTGCTCACCGATGCCAAGGCGCGTCGGGCCTTGTCGATCGAAGACCTTCGCGACGCGTACTCGGTGTCGTACGAGACGGCCGCGCATCGCTTCACCAACCTGGCGACCCGTCACCTCGGCATCCCCGTGCACTTCCTCAAGGTGCACGAGTCGGGCACCATCACGAAGGCCTACGAGAACGACGACGTGAACTTCCCCGCCGATCGTCTGGGATCGATCGAGGGGCAATTGTGCTGTCGCCGGTGGACCAGTCGGGTCGTGTTCGACATCCCCGACAAGTTCAACCCGTACTACCAGTACACCGACACCGGCAACGGCACGTTCTGGTGCACGGCGCGCGTGGAGACCTCCAGCGAGGGGGCGCACTCGGTGTCGGTGGGTGTGCGCTTCGACGACACGAAGTGGTTCGTCGGCCGCGAGACCACCAACCGCGGCGTCTCGCGCCATGCCGTCGAGGTGTGCTGCCGCCGTGCTCCCGCCGAGCTCGAGACCCAGTGGCGCGACCAGGCCTGGCCGAACGTGCGGACGCCGCGGACTCTGCTCGCGACGCTGCCCACCGGTGCGTTCCCGGGAGTCGACACGACCGATCTGTACGAGTTCCTCGAGGCGCACGCGCCGCGCGGCTGACCGCCGTTCGCCGCGGCGCAGGCGATCTGCCCGGCGCAGGATGGATGCCGCCACGAGCGCCTGTTCTCGGCAGATCGCCTGTCTGGGGCACGTGGAAGTGAGGCTACGCGACCGCGTTCCACCGCAGGCGAGGGCCGTCCTGCGCGACGGACGTCAGCACGGCGGCGGGATCGGCGACCGGGAACGTCGTGATGAGTCGTCGCTCCTCGCCGTGGACGAGCGCGTAAACGAGCGCTGATGGTCCAGACGGGTCGGATGCCGCGTGTCGGCCGATCGCGATCAGGGCCTCGGTGTCGCCGATGCGCTCGCGTCGGGCCGGTTCGCGGGACAGGAGGGCGGTCGTCGCGTTCGTGACGCGCACCAGCAGGGTGTCGTCCTCCGCGACGACCCACGGGTGGAATGCGTCGGCGGCCAGACCGTACGCCTGGGCGAGGGTGCCGTCGAGCCAGCGCTCGCGTTTGAGGCCGTAGGGTGTGGGCTCGGTCGATAGCAGGTACCCGTAGACATGCAGCAGTCCCGCGTTGCCGACCGGGAAATGCGCGTCGATTCCGGCGCGGGAGTGCAGCGCCTCGAAGACCGGCGCTGGCACCACCGCGGTGCCGGTGTTCTCATCGATCGCCGTCGATCGGCCCCACGTGACGAAGCGTCCCGCAGCGGCATCCGCGTCGATCGCGGCGCCGAGCCAGGGGAGAGCGTCCAGTGCGGCACGCGGGTCGGATGCCGCGGCGTGCGCGACGACATCGAGCCGCGCGATCTCATGGCGACTTTTTACCCGCTGTTCATCTGGTGTGGTCATTGCGTCCACAACTCTCCCTCACTATGGACGAAGCGTCCACTCGTGTTCGGCGGCCCTCAAGGAGTTTCGTGCCTCGTCCCATCCTCATCTTCGACTTCGACGGTACCGTCGCCCTCGGTGACGGTCCGGTGCGCGCCTATGCGCGCGCCGTCGCCGAGCAGGCCGGCTTGGGGCCGTCCTTCGTCGACGACGTCGCGGCGGGCCTCGCCGCCACCGAAGGTGCGGATGCGGGCAGCGCAGAGGCCACCGACGATGCCGCCATCGACGCCTACGACCTCGTGCGCGTGCTGGCGGTGGCCGCCGGGGCAACTCCCGATGCGCTCAGCCGTGGATACGCGGCCAGCCGGACGCAGCTCGCCTCGGAGGCCGCCCCGATCACCGCTCCCGACGGCCTCGCCGCGTTCCTCGCCGACGTCGACGCCGAGCGCATCCTCGTCACGAACGCCCCCGGCGTGCGCATTCCTGAGGCCCTCTCGGCGCTCGGGCTCGACCGGCACTTCGATCGGATCGTCGTCAGCGCCGGCAAGCCCGACGGCCTCGCCGACATGCTCGACGGCCTCGGCGACGATGCCGCGGTGCTCGCCGTCGGCGACATCTGGCGCAACGACCTGGCCCCCGCGCACGAGCGCGGTCACGCGACCGCGCTCGTCGGCGGGTACCCCGACCCGTCGGCATCGCCCGACTTCCACGCCCGCACGCTTCCCGAACTGCTTCCCGCCCTCTCCGACTGGGTGCGCGCGCACGCGTACGCCCGCTGACCCTCCCGCACACACGCACCACCCGACATCGAAGGAACCTCATGCGTATCTCCCGCCTCCGCCTCGCTGCGACCGCCGCGACGGCGCTCGTGGCCGCCGTCGCGCTCGCCGGCTGCTCCGGCAGCACCGACGCATCCGGCTCTGCGGCTCCCGCCGCCGACCCGACCTCGCTCGTGCTGGCCCTCGTTCCGTCGCAGGATCAGGCCGGCCTCGTCGACACGGCCAAGCCCCTCACCGACATGCTCAGCTCCACCCTCGGCATCCCGGTCACCGGTGTCGTCTCGAAGGACTACCAGGCCGCCGTCGAGGCCATGGGCGCCGACCAGGCCCAGATCGGCTTCCTCCCGTCGCTGCAGCTGTGGCAGGCGAGCGACCGCTACGGCGCCAAGGTCGTTCTCCAGACCGAGCGCAACGGTGCCATCACCTACCCGGCGCAGTTCATGACCAACAACCCGAGCAAGTACTGCTCCGACACCCCCGTCGACAAGGACGGCATGCTCTACTGCAACGGCACCGACAAGCTGGCCACGCCCAGCGGCCTCGACGCCATCACCAAGATCGCCGGCGCGAAGGTCGCCGTGCTCGGCCCGGGTTCGCCCGCCGGTTACATCTACCCGATGCTCGCTCTCAAGGAGAAGGGCATCGACATCGACAACGGCTTCCAGAAGATCCCCGTCACGGCCAACGACGCATCGGTCATGGCCGTGTACAAGGGTGATGCCGAGGTCGGCTTCAGCTTCTGGGACGCCCGCACGCTGGTGAAGAAGGACACCCCCGACGTCGGTCAGAAAGTCGTCGTCTTCGCGCTGAGCGACCCCATCCCCAACGACGGTGTCGCGGTCTCGTCGAAGCTCTCGCCCGCGCTGCAGGACAAGATCACCCAGGCTCTCGCGTCGTACTCCACCACCGATGCGGGCTCCGCGGTGCTCAAGAGCATCTACTCGATCACCAAGCTCGCCCCGGCCAACCCGGCGTCGCTCGACGTCGTCGCGCGCGCCGCCCAGCAGCTGGGACTGCAGTGACCGATCTGATCCACACCCAGGGCGTCGAGGCTGCGGCCTCGACGCCCTGGGGCATCCGCCTCGACGACGTCACCGTGCGCTACCCGAACGGCACCGTGGGCCTGCGCGGCGTGGACCTCGAGATCGCCCCCGGCGAGATGGTCTGCATCGTCGGGCTGTCGGGGTCGGGCAAGTCCACGCTCATCCGCACGATCAACGGGCTCGTGCCGGTCACCGAAGGGACCGTCACGGTGGGCGGTCAGCGCGTCGATACCGCGCGGGGCGGCCGGCTGCGACAGTTGCGCGGGCAGATCGGCATGGTGTTCCAGGGGTTCAACCTCGCCGGGCGCACCACTGTATTGAACAACGTGCTCGTCGGACGCCTCACGCACACGTCGCGGTGGCGGACCCTCGTGGGTGCCTACCGTGACGCCGACAAGCAGATCGCGTTCGAGGCGCTCGAACGGGTCGGCATCCTCGCGAAGGTCTGGGAACGCGCCTCGGCGCTCTCGGGAGGGCAGCAGCAGCGCGTGGCCATCGCGCGCGCCCTCGCCCAGCAGCCGCGGATCGTCCTCGCCGATGAACCGGTCGCGAGCCTCGACCCACCCACCGCGCACGGCGTGATGGGCGACCTCCGCCGCATCAACGCCGACCTCGGCATCACGGTGCTCGTCAACATCCACCTGCTCGATCTCGCGCGTCAATACGGCGCCCGGATCATCGGTATGCGCGGTGGAGAGATCGTGTTCGACGGGTCAGCGTCGAGTGCCACGGATGCCGACTTCGAGAACATCTACGGGCGTTCGCTCACCGGCGACGATCGGCTCGACCGGTGAGTGCGGCACTATCGGTTCCTCCCCGTCCGCGCGGACGGGGCCGGGTGTGGATCGCGGTGGCCATCGTCGCGGCGATCACCGTGATCACGTGCCTTCCCGGCATCGGAGTGGGCTTGGACATCGCCCCGATCATCGCCAACTGGCGAAACGGCGCCACGAAGATCATCGAACTGCTCACACCCGACTGGTCGTTCTTCCCGCGCACCGTCGCGCCGATGGTCGAGACGCTGCAGATGGCCGTGCTCGGCACGGTCGTCGGGGCGGCCGTCTCCCTGCCGCTGTCGTTCTGGGCCGCGCGTCCGACCAACCCGCATCCGGTGGTGCGCGGCGTCGTGCGGACGGCGCTCAACGTCATCCGCGCGGTTCCCGAACTCGTCTACGCCGCCGTTCTCGTCGCGATGGTCGGCGTCGGGGCGCTGCCGGGCATCATCGCGCTCGCGATCTTCAACGTCGGCATCATCGTCAAGCTCGTCTCCGAGTCGATCGACGCCACCGATGCCGGGGCCATCGAAGCCGGGCGTGCGGCCGGCGGCACTCAAGCCCAGATCAATCGCGCCATCGCTCTGCCGGATGCGTGGCCGGCGTTCGTCTCGCAGACGCTCTACGTCTTCGAGCTGAACGTGCGCGCGTCGACCGTGCTCGGCCTGGTCGGTGCCGGCGGCATCGGCCTGCTCATCGACGCGGTCCGCACCTTCTATCGCTACGACCAGCTCTCGCTCATCATCCTCGAGGTGCTCATCGTCGTCGTCGTGATCGACCTCGTGAGCGACGCCATCCGCCGGAGGCTCGTATGACCGTCCTCGCTCCGCGGGCACCCCGCGTTCCCCGGGCGCCGCAAACGCTTCAGCTCCCCACGCGTCGCCGCTCGCTGTGGCGACCGATCGCCACCGTTGTCGTGACGGTCATCGTGGTCGCCGCGTTCTGGTCGGTGCAGATCGCGTGGGGGCGACTCGCTGATCTTCCCGCCGACATCGGCCGCTACCTCTGGCTGATGTTCTCGGCGCCGGAATGGTCGAAGCTGCCCGAAGCGCTGTGGCAGACCTGGCGGAGCATCGAGATGGCGTGGGTGGGCACCGTCCTCGGCATCCTGCTCGCCACGCCCCTCAGCCTCATCGCCGCCCGCGGGTTCGGTCTCGTGTGGTTGCGCGGTGTGCTGCGACTGGTGTTCTCGGTGGTCCGTGCCGTGCCGGAGCTGATCATCGCGATCATCATCCTGTCGGTGACCGGCCTGACGCCTCTCACCGGTGCCCTCGCCCTCGCGGTGAACGGCATCGGCACGCTCGGCAAGTGGGGGTACGAGGCTGTCGAAGCCGTTCCCGCCGGCCCGATCGAGGCCGCGCGCGCCGCGGGTGGATCTACCGCTCAGGTGCTGCGGTGGGGAGTGTGGCCGCAGGCGCAGCCCGTGTTCCTGTCGTTCTGGCTCTACCGCTTCGAGATCAACGTGCGCTCATCGGCCGTGCTGGGCCTCATCGGCGTCGGGGGCATCGGCGATATGCTGACGTCCTACACCCAGTACCGGGAGTGGTCCACCGTGGGGATGCTGCTCATCGTGGTCATCGTCGTGACGATGGCGATCGATGCCGTCAGCGGCATGCTCCGCCGGCGAATCATGGAGGGTCCGCGTGCCCGTTGACGCTCCGACCACGGTGCGCATCGCCGCGATGCGCAACAGCCTGCAGCCGACCGAGCGCCGCGTTGCCGACCTGATCGTCGCCGAGCCGGACGCCGTCGTGGAACTCACGGCGCAGCAACTGGCCGATCGGGCAGGCGTGGCGCGGTCATCGGTGGTCCGCGCCTGCCAGTCGCTCGGCTACCGCGGCTACCCGCAGTTGCGGGTCGCGCTGGCCGCAGAGCTGGGCGCCCAGACCGAGCGCGAACTCGATCACGGCGATGGGCCGCTCGGCGAACTCCGGGCCGCCCTCGCCCGCGCGGCGCAGTCGCTCACGACGGCGGTGAGTCTGATGACCGAGGCCGACGTCTCGGCCGCCGTCGCCGGCGTCTCGGGCGCGACGCGATTGCTCGTCGTGGCCAACGGGCTGTCGGCCCCGGTCGCGAGTGACCTCGCGATGCGGCTGACGGCGGTCGGGCGACCGGCGGAGGTGATCGCGGATGCCATCGCGCAGCAGATCGCGGCGCGACAGCTCTCGGCGGCGGACGTCTGCATCGTCGTCAGCGGTTCGGGTGCGAATGCTGCCAGTCTGCGAGCTGCCGAGGGCGCGCGGGCGGCGGGGGCTCGGGTGATCGCGCTCACGTCTTTCGCGTCGAGCCCGCTCGCCGACCTGGCCGACCTCTCGCTCGTGATCGCCCCGACGGGGGTGAGCTTCCGCGAGGAGCTCGCCCACACGTCGCGGGTGGCGCACGCCGCCTTCGTCGAGGCCTTCGTCGACACCGTGGCCGGAGCCCTCGGCGAGCGTGCGCGCCTCGTGCGTGCGCAGGTGCTCGGCATCCTCTCCGACAACCTCGACGACGGCTCCGCCTGAGTCTGCGGCCGCGGTGCGGCGTCGACGCGAGGGGGTTGCGCAAATACCTGACACATGAAAGGTTTTTTGCGCGGCTCCGATACCGCGGAGCGCTTTCGACGAGGAGAGCACGCCATGAAGAAGACCCTCGCGGCCACGGCCGCGATCGCCGCACTCGTGATCGGTGGCCTCGCCGCCGCCGCACCCGCTACGGCCGCGCCCCCGCCCGAGTCCGCGCTATCGTCAGCGCCCGACGGCGGTCCGCACCGGCCGGGCCACCCGGGACATCCGGGTGGGAAGGATGCCCGGGAGCTGCTGAGATACGCCACCGATACGTGGACCTCCATGGCGGCGATGGCCCATCCCGACACCGGGCTGGTCGACGACAACATCGAGGGCGATCTCGATCCGGCATCCGCCTCCGGCTACACGTCGCCGACGAACATCGGCGGCTATCTGTGGTCGACGGTCACGGCGCGTGACCTCGGGATCATCGGCGCCGACGAGGCTCGCCAGCGACTGACGACCACGATCACCATGCTCGAGCACATGGAGCGCAACACCGCCAGCGGCATGTACTACAACTGGTACGCGCCGGCGACGGGCGCCAAGCTCACGGTCTTCCCGACGTCGGGCGACACGATCCATCCGTTCCTCTCGACGGTCGACAACGGCTGGCTGGCGACGGGGCTGCGTATCGTGCGCGAGGCGGAGCCGTCGCTGCACGATCGCGCCGACGCGCTGTACCGGTCGATGGACTTCTCCGCCTTCTTCGACCCCGCCGGTGCGGCGGGACTGCCTGCCGGCACGAACCGCGGCGGGTTCTGGGAAGCGCCTCCCGGCGACGGCTGCGCGGTCGCCGCTCCCATGTACAACGGCAGCGGCGAGACGGCGTACTACACCTGCCACCACTACGACACGACGGTGAGTGAGAGCCGCATCGCGACGTATCTGGCGATCTCGGACGGCACCATCCCCGCGACCGGTCTCTACGGCACCCATCGCACGATGCCGCCAGGCTGCGATTGGGCCTGGCAGGAGCAGCTGCCCACCGGGACGACCCGCCACTACGACGGCGTCGACGTCTATGAGGGCACGTATTCCTACGACGGCATGTCGTTCGTGCCCAGCTGGGGCGGCAGCATGTTCGAGTCGCTCATGCCCGACCTCTTCGTGCCGGAGGCGCAGTGGGGTCCGCGCTCGTGGGGACGGAACCACCCGATCACGGTGCAGGTGCAGAAGGATCACGGACTCCGAGACGCGAAGTACGGATACTGGGGCTTCTCGCCGGCCAGTGATCCGTTCGGCGGCTATTCCGAGTACGGGGTCGATCTGGCGGGCATGCGCAGCGACGGCTACACGTCCGATCGGGAGAAGACCGATGTCGACATCGACCGTCCCGGATGCCGCACCGGCACCAACCCGAATCCCACTTTCGGCGACGGCGTGGTGACGCCCCACGCGTCCTTCCTCGCCCTGCCGTACGACCACAAGGGCGTCATGGACAACCTCCGCAAGATCGAGCGGACGCTCGGGGCGTACGGGCCGGGCGGGTTCTACGACGCCGTCGCGGTCAAGAGCGACACCATCGCGAAGCGCTACCTCTCGCTCGACCAGTCGATGATCATGGCGGCGATCGGCAATGAGCTCACCGGAGACTCGTTGAAGGCCTACATGGTCGACGCGGCGATGGAGCAGAACCTCGAACCGGCGATTGCGCAGCAGGTGTTCGGCTCGTCGTGGGGGCGTCCGCGTCCCTGAGCCCTAGCGTGGATGCCGGGGAGGATTCTCGTGGCATCGGACGACAACGCTGATCGGGTAGCTCCCTCGCGCGCGCGGGGGAGCTACCCGAAGGGTCAGGCCCGACGCCAGCAGATCGTCGATGAGGCGGTGCTCGTGTTCGGGCGCTCGGGCTCGATGAGCGGCTCGCTGCGCGAGGTCGCCAAGCGGGTGGGCCTGACACCGGCGGGCCTGCTCCACCACTTCGCATCGAAGGAAGAACTGTTCGCGGAGGTGCTGCGCCAGCGCGATGAACGGGTGCGCGTTGCCGCGGGGGAGCCGGCGGAACATGGACTCCTCGATCAAACGGCGAAGGTCGTCGCCTACAACCAGACGACCCGCGGGCTCACGTCGCTCTACACGACGGTGGTGGCGGAGGCTGCCGACCCCGACCATCCGCTCCACGGTGACTTCGCGGCACGCTACCGCTCTCGCGCGGAGGCCACGGCCGCGCTGCTGCGTGCGGGCCAGCGCGCGGGGGAGATCGCCCCCGACATCGATCCGGAGCGCGCCGCGCGTCTGATCAGCGCCGTCATGGACGGCCTGCAGCAGCAGTGGCTGCTCGATGACACCGTCGACATGACCGCTCTCTTCGACGAGTTCGTGCGCGGCTTCCTGCGCCCCTCGGTCTGCGCCGACTGAAGCGCCCTCCTCTCTGCCGAGCCCGGTCTTGACGTAGGTTATGCGCATAAGTAAAGTGGGCTCCGACACTGATGCGGGTGTCCCGTTCGAGGAGGAACCATGAAACACGTACGACTGGGAGCCATCGCTCTGGTCGCCGTCGGCGCTCTCGCGCTTGCGGGATGCGGTCGCGCAGATGACACCGCCAGCGCACCCGACGCCGCCACGACGATCGGAAGCGAGCCGGCCACGGGCACCATCACCATGTGGGCGATGGGTGCCGAGGGTGAAGCCTTGCCCGCCTTCGTGAAGACCTTCGAAGACGCCAATCCCGGCGTCAAGGTGGAGGTCACCGCGATCCCGTGGGATGCCGCGTACAGCAAGATCCAGACCGCCATCGCCGGCGGCACGACGCCCGACATCGCGATGATGGGCTCGACCTGGATGGCTGACTTCGCCGACGCATTCCAGACCGTGCCGACCGATCTCGACACCTCGGGGTCGTTCCCGGGCGCCGTCTCGTCGACGAAGGTGGGCGACCGGATGACCGGCGCGCCCTGGTACGTCGACACCCGCGTGCTCTACTACCGCACCGACCTCGCCGCGCAGGCAGGCTGGACCAAGGCTCCCGCCACGTGGGACGAACTCAGCCAGATGGCCGCCGACATGCAGTCCAAGGCCGGCGCGGAGTACGGCATCCGTCTGCCCGGTGGCAACGACTCGTTCCAGGGCACCCTGTGGATGCCGTGGTCCAACGGAGCCTCGTTGACCGACGGCAAGAACTGGACCCTCGACACTCCGCAGATGGTGGAGGGGTACGAGTACTACCAGAGCTTCTTCCAGAAGGGCATCGCCAACCCCGCCGCTGACCGCTCGTCGGGCGCGCAGGAGGCGGACTTCGTCGCGGGCAAGACGCCGATGCTCATCGACGGCCCCTTCATGATCGGCGCCCTGGAGAAGCTCGGCGGCGCTGACTTCTCGAGCAAGTTCGCCACCGCCGTGCTGCCCACGAAGGAATCGTCCACCTCGTTCAGCGGTGGCGCGAACCTCACGGTGTTCAAGAACTCGAAGAACGCTCACTCCGCGTGGAAGCTCGCGCAGTGGCTGACCGAGCCGACGACGCAGGCCCAGTGGTACGAGAAGACCGGCGACCTGCCCGCCGTCCAGGCGGCGTGGAAGAACCAGGCGCTGGCCTCGCAGACGACGCTCGCCGCCTTCGGTACGCAGCTCGAGACCGCCAAGTCGGTGCCGGCGACGACGACCTGGGTGCAGGTCGCGGCCGCGGGCGACGCCGTGCTCGAGAAGGTGCGCCTCGGAACCCAGAGCCCTGCGGATGCCATGAAGGAGCTGCAGAGCAAGGCCGACGCCCTCGGACTGGGCTGATCGACATGACGCAGGCATCACTGGCCGCGACCGGAGCGGCCGCCGCCTCCTCCGGTCGCGGCCGTGGTCGCCGCGCGGGCTCGTCCCTCCGGCGACGCCAGGGCTGGATCGCCTGGGGCTTCGCGCTCCCGTTCGTGATCGTCTTCGCGGCGTTCATGATCGTTCCGATCGTCGGATCGTTCGCGATGTCGTTCACCGACTTCCGCGCCCAGGACATCCGCTCGCCGTTCTCCGTGGACTTCGTGGGGCTCGACCAGTACGTCAAGGTGCTGACCGACCCGACGTTCCTGAAGTCGCTGACCGTCACGGGCACGTTCGTCGTCGTCGGCATCCCGGTGACGATGGCCGTCGCGCTGGCGCTGGCACTGGCGTTGAACTCGGGCGGGGGCCGCATCGTCTCGTTCCTGCGGGTGGGCTTCTACGCTCCCGTGGTCACGAGCATCGTCGCCGTCTCCGTGGTCTGGCGGTACATTCTTCAGCCGGACGGCCTGCTCAACAGTGCGCTCGCGATCGTCGGCATCCATGGACCGGACTGGCTCAACGACACGACGTGGGCGCTGCCCTCGCTCATCGCGATGGCCGTGTGGCGCAACGTCGGCACGCTCATGGTGATCTTTCTCGCGGGACTTCAAGCCATTCCGACCGACGTCAAAGAGGCCGCCATGATGGACGGCGCCTCCGCCTGGCGCCGACTGGCCTCCGTCACGCTCCCGATGCTGCGCCCGACCCTTCTGCTGGGCGCCGTGCTCATCTCGGTCGGGTTCCTGCAGTTCTTCGAGGAGGCGTTCGTGATGACGCAGGGCGGCCCGCTCGACTCGACCCTGTCGGTCGCCTATTACACCTTCAAGCAGTTCGGCTTCGGGCAGTACGGCGTCGCTTCGGCGGCCAGCTACATCCTGTTCCTCGCCATCGCGCTACTGAGCCTGCTGCAGTTCCGACTGCTGCGGACGAAGGACTGAGAGGACCTCGTCATGACCGCTTCCGTCACTGCGCAACCCCGGCGCACGCGGCGCAGCCGCCGAGCCTTCACCGGCCGCGCCGTCACGTACACCGTGCTGGTCGTCGGGCTCATCGCCTGGATGCTGCCGTTCGCCTGGATGCTGCTCGGCTCGGTGAAGACGCAGGGCGAGATCCTGCAGCGTCCGCCGACCTGGTGGCCGCGGGAGTTCACCTGGGACAACTTCGCCCAGTGGTTCGGCCCGCTCGACATCGGCCGCTTCTTCACGAACAGCGTCGTCGTCGCACTGCTGACGGTGCTCGGCAACCTCATCTTCTGCTCGATGGTCGGCTACGCCCTCGCCAAGATGGACTTCCCTGGAAAGAAGATCCTCTTCGGTGTCGTGCTCGTGACCCTCATGGTCCCCGGCGTCGTCACGTTCGTCCCGTTGTTCGTGATGGTGTCGTCGTTCGGACTGACGAGCAGCTACGCGGCGCTCATCCTCCCGTTCATCACGACACCGCTCGGGGTGTTCCTCATGCGGCAGTTCATGCTCGGCATCCCCGATGAGCTCATCGAAGCCGCGCGCATCGACGGCGCGGGCGAACTGCGCATCTTCGCGCGCGTCGTCATGCCGCTGTGCGGTCCGCCGCTGGCCACCCTCGGCATCCTGACGTTCCTCGCCTCGTGGAACAACTTCCTCTGGCCCCTCGTCGCGGCCCAGACCGAGAAGATGTACACCCTGCCGGTCGCGCTGTCGCTGTACTCGACCGGCCAGAACGCGACGGACTACGGCCTGCTGCTGGCGGGTTCCGTGCTCATCATCGCCCCGATCCTGCTGCTGTTCGTCTTCCTGCAGCGCTACTTCATCCAGGGCGTCGCCACGACCGGGCTCAAGTGAGCCCCGCGTCCGCGACCCGCCTCGAGAAAGAGACTCCATGACCCCCACCTTCCTCACCGCGCCCGACGGCACGCCCTTTCGCGACCTCAACGGCAACGGGGTGATGGATCCCTACGAAGATCCGCGCCTGAGCGCCGACGACCGTGCCGCCGACCTCGTGGGACGGATGAGCCTCGAGGAGAAGTGCGGTCTGATGTTCCAGACCGTCATCGAGGTGGGGGAGCAGGGAGAACTGCTCGAGACGCCCGGGCGCATCTCCAAGTCGCCGACGACCACCGTCGTGGCGGGCAAGAACATCTCGCACTTCAATGTGCACGCCATCCGCAGCGCACGTCAGGCCGCCGTATGGAACAACAACCTGCAGACGCTGGCGGCCGAGACCCCGCACGGCGTTCCGGTGACGATCAGCACCGACCCGCGACACGCCTTCGTCGAGAACACCGGGGTCGGATTCGCCGCGGGCCCGTTCTCGCAGTGGCCGGAGGGGCTGGGGCTCGCCGCGATCGACGACGTCGAGACCGTTCGCCGGTTCGCCGAGGTCGCCCGGCAGGAGTACCGCGCCGTCGGCATCCGCGCCGCCCTCCATCCGCAGATCGACCTCGCGACCGAACCGCGGTGGGGTCGTCAGGCACAGACCCTCGGGCAGGATGCCGCGCGCGTCGCCGAGTTCACGGCGGCCTACCTGCAGGGCTTCCAGGGCGATGAGCTGGGCCCCGACAGCGTCGCCTGCACCACCAAGCACTTCCCCGGTGGAGGGCCGCAGAAGGACGGTGAGGACGCGCACTTCCCCTATGGGCGGGAGCAGGTCTACCCGGGGGGCATGTTCGAGTATCACCTCGAGCCGTTCCGCGAGGCGATCCGTCGGGGCACGGCCGCGATGATGCCGTACTACGGCATGCCGGTCGGGCTCGAACGAGACGGCGTGCCGATCGAGGAGGTCGGCTTCGGCTACAACCGTCAGATCGTCACCGATCTGCTGCGCGGTGAGCTCGGGTTCGACGGGGTCGTGGTCACCGACTGGGAGCTGGTCAACGACAACCACGTCGGCGATCAGGTGCTGCCCGCGCGCGCGTGGGGCGTCGAAGAGCTCTCGCCGAGCGAGCGCATGCTCAGGATCCTGGATGCCGGTGCCGACCAGTTCGGCGGTGAGGAGTGCGTCGATCTGCTCCTCGACCTCGTGCGCTCCGGACGGGTTTCCGAGCAGCGCATCGACCAGTCGGCCCGCCGCATCCTGCGGGTGAAGTTCCAGCTCGGCCTGTTCGACAACCCGTTCGTCGACCCCGACGAGGCGGAGCGCATCGTCGGAAACGCCGAGTTCCGTGCCGAGGGCGAGCATGCCCAGGCGCGCTCGCTCACGGTCGTGCTCAATCGCGCCCCGCACGGCGACGGCGACCCCGTGCTGCCCCTTGCCGCCCTCGCCGATCGCCGCGTGTACATCGAGGGCTTCCGTCCGGAGGATGTGGCCGGGCTCGGCCGTGCGGTCGACGATCCCGCTGAGGCGGATCTCGCGCTGGTTCGTCTCGGGGCGCCGTTCGAGCCGCGCGACGACCTCTTCCTCGAGGCATGGTTCCACCAGGGCTCGCTCGAGTTCCCGCCGGGCCGGGTCTACCGCATGCGGCGCATCGCCGAGCAGTGCCCGCTCGTGCTCGTCGTCAACCTCGACCGCCCCGGCATCCTCACGCCGTTCGCCGAGTTCGCGTCGGCCATCGTCGTCGACTTCGGCAGTTCGGCGCGCGCCGTGCTCGACGTGCTCACCGGCCGCATCGCCCCCGAGGGGCGCCTGCCCGTGGAGCTTCCGCGGTCGATGGATGCCGTCCGTGCGTCGCGCGAGGATGTACCGTCGGATACGGGCGATCCCCTCTTCCCGGTGCACTTCGGCCTCGAGCTCTCTGCGCGGTCGGGCGGGGGAGGCCCCGCCGCCGGGTGAGGCCGGGTGCACGCCGCGACGAGGAGGGGCCGAGGATGACCGACGCTGCCTCACGACGCCCCACCGTCTACGACGTGGCGCAAGAGGCGGGCGTCTCGATCGCGTCGGTCTCGTTCGCCTTCCGCCGGCCCGAGCGCATCAGCGAAGCCACGCGCGAGCGCGTACTCGCCGCCGCCCGCCGGCTCGGCTACGCCCCGAGCGCGGCGGCCCGCGGCCTGGCCAATGGGCGCACCGGCATCCTCGGACTGCACGCCTTCGACCTCATGCTCGAGCGGGCAGAACCCCGTGATGTGTCGCCGCCGCGTCCCGATGCCCGCCCGACGCCGCTGCCGGCGGGCGATATCATCCCGTGGTCGCTGACCGACGACGAGACCCTCGCCGACCCGCGCGCGTTCCCTCTCTACGTCGACGAGGTCCAGCGCGGATTCGCGCTGGAATGCTGGATGCTGGGGCGCCCCGTGGTGCTCTCCAGCGGCTCCGACAGCGACGTCTCGGTCGCCGATACCGCGGGACGGGTCGACGGGCTGGCGATCTTCCCCTCTCCGGTGCTGCCCGCCGCCCTGCTGCGGATGCCGGCGACGATTCCCACCGTGCTGTTCAGCGTCGCCCCGGGCGACGACCCGCACCACCGCGTGCGCGTCGACAACGCGGGCGGCATGCGGGGACTCATCGATCACCTCGTGCACGACCACGGCTACGACGACGTCGCCTTCGTGGGGCGCCAGGAAGGTTTCGACAACACGCAGCGCTTCCTGGAGTATCGGGCGTCGCTCGCTCGATGGGGCCAGCGCCCGCGCGAAGAGCCGATCGATGGCACGGTGCGCGGACCGCACCGTATGGTCGAGCAACTCGCCGACCTGCAGGCGCGCGGGGCGTTGCCGCGCGCGCTGGTGTGCGCGACCGACCAGCATGCACTGATGGCGCTCGATGCCCTGTCCGCGCTGGGCGTGCGGGTGCCCGAGCAGGTCGCGGTCACGGGGTTCGACGGCATCCTCGCGGGACGCTTGAGCGTCCCGGCGTTGACGAGCGTGCGGCAGCCGATGGAAGCGATGGGGCGCGCCGCCGCGCGCATTCTCGCGGGCAAAGCCGGGCCGGTGCCCGAGGGCCAGAGCCGTTTCGACGCGGTCTTCGCTCCCCGTCTCCTCATCCGTCACAGCTGCGGCTGCTGACAGCGCTGCGGGGCATCGCCGCCGCGCTCCTGTGCGATGTCTTTGCATTTGCGGGGAGCTGCCGATTCTTGGCTCTGTCTCAGAACGGCTCAGCCACGCTCATGCCATGACCACAGAGGCCGACTGGCTCACTCCATTGCTCGCCGATGCGCCGGCCCCGCCGGCACGCGTGCGAACCAACGCCTGGCGTCTGCTCGCGATCGCGGTGATCTGGGCGACCAGTCTGTTCGTCGTCGCGCTGTGGGTCGCGGGCGGCGCCGTCGGCGACCTCACGGCGATGGATGCCGACGCCCTCAACACCCTCGGTCGGATCACCGGGTTGGTCTCGGCGAACCTGCTGCTGTACCAGGTGCTGCTGATGGCGCGGGTTCCGGTGTTCGAGCGCGGATTCGGACGTGACGCGATCACGCGGATGCACCGCTGGGTCGGTTTCTGGTCGTTCTGGCTGCTGCTGGCCCACATTGCGCTGCTGGTGGCCGGCTACGCCGCACAGGCAGACGTCAACGTCTTCGTTCAGTTGTGGGATTTCGTCTGGAACTACCCCGGAATGCTCCTGGCCACCGTCGGCACTGCCCTGCTCGTGCTCGTCGTCGTGACGAGCGTGCGGCGCGCGCGTCGGAAGCTGCGGTACGAGTCGTGGCATCTCCTGCATCTGTACGGGTACCTGGGCGTCGGTCTCGCGATCCCGCACATGCTGTGGACCGGCGCCGACTTCGCCGCCCACCCTCTCGCGGAGATGTACTGGTGGGGGCTCTGGGCCGTGACGGCCGCCGCCGTCATCGTCTTCCGCGTGGCCCTGCCGCTGTGGCGATCGGCGCGCCACGGCATCCGTGTCGTGTCGGTCGAAGCGGACGGACCGCTCGGTGTCGTGGTGCGCATGCGCGGACGGCGGCTGGAGAGACTGGGGGCTCGCGCCGGGCAGTTCTTCGTCTGGCGCTTCCTCGACGGCGCGGGGTGGACGCGGGGCAACCCGCTATCGCTGGCCGCCGATCCGGCCCGGGGCGAACTCGTCGTCGCGGCGCGCATGGTGGGAGACGGCACGCGACGACTCGCGACGCTCCGTCGTGGAACGCGGGTACTGATCGAGGGGCCGTACGGAGAGTTCACCGGAGACGTCCGCACCCGCGACCGGATGCTCCTGCTCGGGGCTGGGGCGGGCGTCGCGCCGCTCGTCGCTCTGCTGGAGGAGCAGCCCTACGCGCCCGGAGATGCGACGCTCGTGACCCGCGACCACCGTGCGGAGGAATCGATGCAGACGGTCGCCATCGATCGCCTCGTGCGCGAGCGGGGCGTGCGTCACGTCGCCCTGCACGGCGCGCGCCGGCGTTCCGGCTCGACCTGGATGCCGGGAGCGTTCGCGGATGGACGCGGCGATGAGCTGCTGCGTCGAATGGTGCGCGATCTCGACGACCACGACGTGTTTCTCTGCGGCCCCCCGGCGTGGATGGCGGCCGTCCGACGAGATCTGCGAGCGGCGGGCGTGCCCTCCGCTCAGATCCACAGCGAGGCGTTCGGCGTCTGAGCCGAGAAGGAGAACACGATGAAGAGAATCGTCTACGCGATCCTGGCCACCGTCAGCGGCCTGGTGCTGATCTTCAGCTACCGCACGTCGCTGCCGGAGCAGGAGACCGCCGCTGTCGCACCGGTGAAAGCCACACCGCGCGCCGCGGCCGCCGCGGCGCCGACGCCGTCCGCTGCGGCGTCGGCACCGGCATCGGCCGCCACGCCCGATGCGGCAGCGAACGCCGCCCCGGCCAAGACGGGGCTGTCCGACGGCACGTTCAGCGGAGCGGCAGCGAACACCCGCTACGGCGCCGTGCAAGTGAAGATCACCGTCTCGGGCGGGGCCATCACCGATGTGCAGACTCCGGCCTATCCCGATCACGACAGTCGTGACCGACAGATCAACCAGGATGCACTCCCGCAACTCATCTCCGAGACTCTCGCCGCCCAGAGCGCGGCCATCGACATGATCTCGGGAGCGACGTACACCAGCACCGGCTACCTCGACTCGCTCCAATCGGCGATCGACCAGGCGTCGGCATGAATCCGCCTGTCCGACGTGCCTGGACGGCCGAGCTGATGGGCACCATCGTCAGCATCCACGTCGTCGGTCGACCGATGGCACGGGCGGTGCCTGCGGCAGCGGTGGATGCCGCGGCATCCACCATCGCCGAGCTGCGTGAACTCGAGGCGCTCTTCTCGCCGTTTCGCCGGGCGTCGGAGATCTCCCGGCTCCGGCGCGGTGCGCTCGCGCTGGCCGCTGCCGACCCGCGGGTGCGCGAGGTGGAGGCAGCCTGCCGCGAGCGGGAGGAGGCGACGGGCGGTCGGTTCAGCGCGTCGTGGTCTGGCGGATTCGACCCCACCGGGTACGTCAAGGGCTGGGCCGCCGATCGCGCGGCGAGCGCATACCTCGCGCCGCTGCTCGCTGACGCCGGTGTGATGGCCGTCGGCATCAATGTCGGTGGCGACCTGCGGGTATGGACCGCACGCGGCGCGGACTGGTCGTGGAACGTGGGCATCGCCGATCCGGTGCGGCCGGGCGGGGTGCTCGCGATGCTGCGGCTGCGCAACGGCGCGGTCGCGACGTCGGGCACCGCAGAGCGCGGCGCGCATCTCGTCGACCCCCGATCGGGTGTGCCGGTGCGCGCCGCAGTGAGCGCCACCGTCGTCGCGGACGATCTCACCACCGCCGACGTGTGGGCCACGGCGCTCGCCGTCGCCGGCGACGAGGACTTCGCGTGGCTCTGGGGTGCTCCGTTGCGTTCCGCGATGACCGTCACGGACGGCGGCGTTCGTCGGTGGGTGGCCGGAGTCGGGGTCCAGACGGTTCCCGCGCAGACAGCGGCCTGAGAGGGACGAGGGCTTTCAGCGCGTCGGGAGCTGCAGTGTCATCGTCGTGCCCGACGGCGAGGTCGATTCGATCGAGACGGTTCCTCCGACGGCTGCCGCGGCCTCCCGGACGAGCGCGAGTCCGAGTCCGAACCCCCGCCGCCGTCCAGACTCCGCGCCGCGGGCGAACCGTTCGAAGATGCGCTCGCGATCGGCCTCCGAAATGCCGGGGCCTTCGTCGCGCACGCGCACCTGAAGGGTGCGCGCGTCGGACGTGGACCAGATCTGCACCGTGCCGCCTGCGGGCGTGTGCTGGACGGCGTTGTCGAGCAGCGCGACGCACAGGCGTGTGAGAGTCACCCGCGGCATCGCGACGAGCGCCGTCGTCGCATCGGTCATCCGCACGGTCACCCCGGCGGCGTCGGCGAGGGGCGCGATCGTCCGCAGGGCGGCAGCGATCGCGTCGTTGGCCGGTGTCGGCGACGCCGGCGCGCTGGCCCCCTCTGCGGTCAGCAGCATGTCGGTGAGCACATCGTCCATCACCGTCGCGTCCGCGCGCAGCGCGGCCAGAGTCTCGTCGATGTCCTCCCCGCGTCGGTAGCGGCGTTCGAGGATCTGCACCCGGCTGGTCAGAGCGGTCAGCGGTGTGCGCATCTCATGGCTGGCATCGGCGACGAATCGTCGCTGCAGTCGAAGCGCCGCGCCGAGCGGGATCACGGCGCGCCGTGCGGCCACCCACGCCACCAGGGCCAACAGCAGCACCCCGAGAAGTCCCAGTCCGATGACCCACGGCAGAATGTGATCGACATCGACGACGATGCGGTCGCCGTCCCCGTCGCCGCCCCGGGGGCCGCCGTCCCCGTCGCCGCGGTGGAGCTCCGGCCGTGCCGACAGCATCAGCACCGTCACGAGGATTGCGACGCCCCCCGCGACGACGATCGCCGAGGCGACCCCGACGAGCGCGCCGACCCGGAGGGCGGCGCGGTGGATGCGGCGGCGGTCCGCCTCCTCGCTCATACGGGGCTCCCCGCGCGGTAGCCGCGCCCGCGGACCGTCTCGATGATGCCGGCAGAGGCTTTGCGGCGGATGTAGTGGACATAGGTGTCCACAGAGCTCACCGCATCGTCGGAGGCGAAAACCGCCCGCAGGATCTCTTCGCGCGAGTAGACGTGCTCCGGGCTCTCGGACAGCAGCGCCACCAACCGGGCCTCGGTCGCCGTCAACGTGACGCGCTCGCCACCGGCGCCGTACAGGGCATCAGAATCGGCGACGAAGGTCCACTCGCCCAGGTATCGTCGCCGTCCCTCCGCGCGGTGTCCGCGCACGAGTGCGCGAAGCCGGGCGAGCAGCTCGTCGAAATCGAAGGGCTTGACGAGGTAATCGTTGGCGCCGGCATCCAGCCCGTCGACGCGGTCGGCCACCGCGCCGAGCGCGGTCAACAGCAGCGCGGGCGTCGTGATCCGGGCCGTGCGTGCCGCTCGGACGAGCGCGACGCCATCGAGTCCCGGAAGACGGCGATCGATGACGAACACGTCGAAGCGTTCGCTGAGGATGCGCTCGAGCGCCGCATGACCATCGGTGATGTGCGTCACGTCGTACACCTCGCCGAGCACTTCGACGGTCATGCCGGCAATCGTCGGATCGTCCTCCACGTACAGCACTCGCGGGCGCCCGCAGTCGCGCACCATCCGACCTCCGATCCTGTCTGCCATCATTCACCCACGCGCGGCCCAAGACATCACCAAGAATCGGTGTGTGCGCTCTCAGCCTGCGGCGACCAGCGCCGCCCACAGTTCGGCGCGCACCGGGAAGCTCGTCAGGTCGACGCCGAGCAACTGCTGGGCCTGCGCCACCCGGGCGCGCACGGTGTGTCGATGGATGCCGAGGGCGCGGGCCGCCTCATCAATGCGCGCATCGTGGCTCAGCCAGGTACGAACCGTCTCGACGAGTGCCGTTCCCTGCGCCTGATCGTGGGTGCTCAGGGGGCGCAGGCGCGCCTCGGCGAGAGAGCGCGCTACGGGGGTGTCGAGGCTCGACAGCACGCCGCTGCCGACCGCGTCGGCGAAGCGAGCCACGGTGCCGGGCCGCGCCGAGCGCAGAGCCGTGAGTGCTTGCGCGTGCGCCCGCGCGAAGCCCGTGTAGTCGGTGGGGTCGGACACGCCGACGGCTGCGTCCAGGAGGGTGGCGATGGCGGTGGTGTCGGCGTCGTCCGCAGCCGGAGCGACCAGCACGATCCCCTCGCCGCCGCGCGCGTAGAACAGGCCGCCGCGCTCGGCGGCGCGCAGCTCCAGCCAATCGGCGGCGGCGTCGCTGCGGCTCGCTGTGACTGCTGCCACGGCCACGACGATCGGCGCGGTCGGCAGGGGCCCCCAGATTTCGCGCGAGACCCGTCGCGCGAGCTGCGGATCGTCGTCGAGCAGGCTCTGCAGCAGGCCCGCGCGCAGTGCCGAACGGGCTCGCCCCAGCCCGACGTTCTGCTCGAGGGCGAGGCCTGCCATGGCGATGACGGAGGTCACGACGCTGCGTCCCTCCAGGTCGAGGTCGGCGCCGACGATGGCGATGAGACCGCGCAGATGACCGCCCCGGCCGAGGGTCTGCATCGTGACGTGCCGGTCGGCGATGTCGAGGTTCGACGCGGCTCGGGCACCCCGGCGCAGTACCGCGCCGGCTTCCGCCGTCACCGCCGCGGACGCCGCTTCGTCGAGGCCGTCGGCCGGCGCGCTCTGCGTGAGCGTCCCGGCAGCATCGAACAGCCCCACCCAGGCGTTCAGCTGCGCGGCGAGCTCCGCGACGGTCGCCGCGAGTCCGTCGGGTCGCAGCGCCGCCAGCGAGATCGCCCGCTGCGCCGACAACGCCCACGTGCGGCGGGCATAGGCCTGCGCGGCGATGGCCTCGGCGTTGGCGCGGGCGAGCGCGATGAACGGCGTGCGGTACGGCACCTCGAACAGCGGCATCCGCTCGGCGCGGCACGCGTCGGCGAGCGCCGGCGGGATGCCCTCGCGCACGACCTCGGTGCCGAAACCCAGGCCGCGCACGCCTCGGCCGCGCAACCGCGCGACGTACGCGCCGTACTCGCCGTCCGCGGCGGCCGGGGCACTGTCGGACGCGGTGACGAACTGCGTACCGGTCGTCAACAGCAGCAGGTCCTCGGCGAGGAAGGGCGTCGGGTCTCGCAGGTCGGAACTGTGCACCCAGCGCAGCGGTGCATCGAGGGCTCCGTTGTCGAGGTCATCGATGTCGGAGGCCAGACGCAGTTCGAGATCGCGCCGCGCGAGCAGGGCGCGCAGCGTGGGTTGCGGATCGGTCATGGCGGCGGACTCCTCGCACGGCGACAGACTGTACGCGATGTACGAGCCTGGATTCAGAATGTACACGGTGGAGGGTGTGGACCGGCATCCGCTCCTCGTACGCTCCCGGCATGAGCATCATCGACAGCGCCGTCGTCGGCGGACCGACTCTGGCGCAGGAGCGCCGCCTCGTCACGAGCATCCCGGGCCCCCGCTCGCAGGAGTTGCTGGCCCGCAAGAGCGCGGCCGTGGCGGCCGGTGTCGCCCACACGGTGCCCATCGAAGCCGTCGCCGCGGGCGGGGGAGTCGTCGTGGACGCCGATGGCAACTCGCTCATCGATCTGGGCAGCGGTATCGCCGTCACGAGCGTGGGCAACGCCCATCCGCGTGTCGTCGAAGCGGTGCAGTCCGCGGTCGCGCAGATGACGCACACCTGCTTCATGATCTCGCCGTACGAGTCGTATGTCGCGGTCGCCGAGAAGCTCAACCGGCTGACCCCCGGCGACCACGAGAAGAAGTCGGCGCTGTTCAACTCGGGCGCCGAAGCCGTGGAGAACGCCATCAAGATCGCGCGCAAGGCGACGGGCCGCCAGGCCGTCGTCGCCTTCGACCACGCCTACCACGGCCGCACGAACCTCACGATGGCCCTCACAGCCAAATCCATGCCCTACAAGAGCGGGTTCGGCCCGTTCGCCTCCGAGGTCTACCGCGTGCCGGCGTCGTACCCCTTCCGCGACGGCCTCACCGGCGGGGATGCCGCGACGAAGGCGATCACGCTCATCGAGAAGCAGATCGGGGCAGACAACCTGGCCGCGGTCATCATCGAGCCCATCCAGGGTGAGGGCGGCTTCATCGTGCCCGCAGAGGGCTTCCTTCCGGCCGTCGCCGAATGGTGCCGGGCGAACGGTGTGGTCTTCATCGCCGACGAGGTGCAGACGGGCTTCGCCCGCACCGGCGCGATGTTCGCGAGCGAACTGTTCGGCATCGTTCCGGATCTCATCACGACGGCCAAGGGAATCGCCGGGGGCATGCCGCTGGCCGCGGTGACGGGGCGCGCGGAGATCATGGACGCGACCCACGGCGGAGGCCTGGGCGGCACGTACGGCGGCAACCCCGTCGCGTGCGCGGCGGCGCTGGCCGCGATGGACGCGTTCGAGAACGATGGGCTGCTCGAGCGGGCGCGAGAGATCGGGGGCATCGTCCGCGCCCGCTTCGAGTCCCTGCAGCAGTCCGACCCGCGCATCGGCGACGTCCGCGGGGCCGGGGCGATGATCGCCGTCGAGTTCGTCGACCCCGACACGAAAGCACCGGATGCCGCACTCACGTCGGCCGTCGCGAAGGCGTCCATCGCCGAGGGCGTCATCGTGCTGACCTGCGGAACATTCGGCAACGTCATCCGTTTCCTCCCGCCCCTGTCGATCGGCGACGACCTGCTGACCGAGGGCGTCGAGATCGTCGTCGCGGCGCTCGCCGCCCACTGAACACTCGTCGCACGACTTTCTGGGATACCGAGCAAGGAGAACCATGACCGAGATCACCCGTGACGTCGTCGTCATCGGCGCCGGAGCCGCCGGCCTGACCGCTGCCAACCAGCTGAAGAAGGCCGGGCTGTCCGTCGCGGTCCTCGAAGCCCGCGACCGCGTCGGCGGTCGCCTGTGGACCGACACCATCGAGGGGGCGATGCTCGAGATCGGCGGCCAGTGGGTGTCTCCCGATCAGGACGCCCTGAAGGAAACCATCGCCGAGCTGGGGCTGGAGACCTTCGACCGCTATCGCGAAGGCGACAGCGTCTACGTCGGTCCCGACGGCACCGCACACCGCTTCACCGGCGACATGTTCCCGGTGAGCCCGGAGACCGAGAAGATCATCGCCGACGTCACCGCACGCCTGGACGAGATGGTCGCCGAGATCGATCCCGACCGCCCCTGGGCGCACCCGAACGCCGCCGCGTGGGACACCGTGTCGTGGGACGCCTGGCTGCACGCGCAGACCGACGACGACGAGGCGATCCGCAACCTCGCCTTCCCGACCGGCTCGGCCATGCTCACCAAGCCCACGCACTCGTTCTCGCTGCTGCAGTCGTTGCTGATGGCGGCATCCGCGGGCAGCTACACGAATCTCGTCGACGCCGACTTCATCCTCGACAAGCGCGTGGTCGGCGGCCTGCAGCAGGTGCCGCTGCTGCTCGCCGAACGCCTCGCCGGCGACGTGTTCCTCGGTCAGCCGGTGCGCACCCTGGAGTACTCCGCGGGCGAGGGCGTCGTCGCGATCGCCGAAGGCGTGACCGTGCGCGCGCGACACGCGATTCTCGCGCTCGCACCCGTGCTCTACAACCGGATCTCGTTCGTGCCGCCGCTGCCGCGGCTGCAGCACCAGATGCACCAGCACATCTCGATGGGCTTCGTCATCAAGGTGCACGCGGTCTACGAGACGCCGTTCTGGCGCGACAAGGGGCTCTCGGGCACGGCATTCAGCCCGTACGAGCTGTCGCACGAGGCCTACGACAACACCAACCACGGCGACGAGCGCGGCACCCTCGTGGGCTTCGTCTCCGACCGCACGGCCGACGATCTCTTCCGCCTCAGCGCCGCAGAGCGCAAGGAGCGCATCCTCGAGTCGCTCAGTCACTACTACGGCCCCGAGGCGAAGAACCCGGTCGTCTACTACGAGAGTGACTGGGGCAGCGAGGAGTGGACGCGCGGAGCGTACGCGGCATCCTTCGACCTCGGCGGGTTGCACCGCTACGGAGCCGACCTGCGCACGCCGGTCGGACCGATCCACTTCGCCTGCAGCGACATGGCCGGAGCGGGCTACCAGCACGTCGACGGCGCCATCCGGATGGGGCGATTGGCGGCGTCGCAGATCCTCGACGAGATCCACGCATGAGCGGGCACGTCGTCGTCGGGTACACCGCCACCAAGCCCGGGCGCGATGCGGTGGCTTTCGCCGCGCGCCTGGCGGCGGCCGTCGACGCCGTTCTGGATGTCGCGATCATCCTGCCGCGTGGCGATCGCAGTGTGATCACCCCTCCGGATGCCGGGTACGAGCGTCACCTGCACGCCCAGGCGCAGACGTGGATCGCGCAGGCCATCGACCGGATCCCGGCCGAGGTGGTCGCGCACGCGCATGTGCGGACTGCGGAGTCGTTCGCGGAGGGGCTCATCGCGGTGGCGGATGAGCTCGCCGCCTCGTACATCGTGGTCGGCGCCGCCGACGGCGCGTCGCGAGGACGCCACCGGCTCGGATCGACGACCACCGAACTGCTGCACTCGTCGGATGTGCCGGTCGTGCTGGTGCCGCGTGGTGCGCGCAAGGTCGCACCCGAGACGGGCATCACGCGGGTGACGGTGGCGATCGGCGTCCGTCCGGGGGCCGATGCGCTCATCGCCGAGACGGCCGAACTCGCCGCCGCGGCCGGTGTGCCGGTGCGACTGCTGTCACTGCTTCCGGTGGATCTGCCGCCCTCGGCAGACACGGCGGCGATCCGTGTCGCCGGCACCACCCGGGCCGACGAGGTCCTCGCCGCCGCCCGCGCCGAGCTGCCCGCGGGCTTGCACACCGATGTCACGGTGGCCGCCGGCGACAGCATCGAGGAAGCCGTCTCCTACCTCGACTGGCAGCCCGGTGAGGTCGCCCTCGTCGGATCGAGCCGCCTCGCCCAACCGCGTCGCCTGTTCCTCGGCTCGACGGCGGCCAAGATGCTCCACGAGATCACCGTCCCGGTGATCGTCGTTCCCCGTACCCGTTCGCACTCCGAGGAGGCTCGACGATGAGCGCACCCTCCGCATCCGCTCCGCCGATCGCCGAGGCCGCCGGAGGCCTGTCGAAGAAGGGCCTCAGCGCCGGCACGATCGGACTGCTCGGCGCCGTCGTCATCGGAATCTCCTGCATTGCGCCGGCCTACACATTCACCGCGGCTGTCGGCCCCACGGCATCCGAGGTCGGCGCGCAGGTGCCGGCGATCATCCTCGTCGGCTTCATCCCGATGCTCCTCGTCGCCTTCGGCTACCGCGAGCTCAACAACCGCATGCCCGATGCCGGTACCTCTTTCACGTGGGCCTCCCGCGCGTTCGGCCCGTGGATCGGGTGGATGGCCGGGTGGGGCCTCGTGGTGGCCACCATCCTGGTCCTGTCGAACCTGGCCGGTGTCGCCGTCGACTTCCTGTTCCTGCTGCTGTCGCAGGTCACCGGCAACGCCGAGATCGCCGATCTGGCCGGCAACACGTGGGTGAACGTCGGCGTCTGCCTGCTGTTCATGCTGGCGGCGACCTTCATCTCCTATCGCGATATGCAGACCACCCAGAAGCTGCAGTACGTGCTCGTCACGTTCCAGGTCGCTGTGCTTGTCTTCTTCGCGATCGCGGCGATCGTCGAGGCGGTCAGTGGCAAGGGCTTCGACGTCCATCCGTTCGACATCGGGTGGTTCAACCCGTTCGCGGTCAGTTCCTTCAGCGCGTTCGCCGCGGGTCTGTCGCTGTCGATCTTCATCTTCTGGGGGTGGGATGTCACCCTCACGATGAACGAGGAGACCAAAGACCCGGAGAAGACCCCGGGACGCGCCGCCACCATCACGGTGCTCACGATCGTCTCGATCTACCTCCTGCTCGCGGTCGCCATGATCATGTACGCGGGTGTGGGCACCGGAGAGCTGGGGCTCGGCAACGAAGCCATCCAGAGCAACGTCTTCTTCCACCTGTCCGGGCCGATCCTCGGACCGCTGGCCTTCCTCGTCTCGCTGGCCGTGCTCACCTCGTCGGCGTCCTCGTTGCAGTCCACGTTCGTCGGGCCGGCGCGCACACTGCTGTCGATGGGGCACTACGGAGCACTGCCTCCCGCGTTCTCCCGGGTGAGCCCGCGCTTCTTCACGCCCGGTTTCGCGACGATCGTCTCCGCCATCGTCGCCTCCGCGTTCTACGCCGTGATGCGCGTCGTCAGTGAGAACACCCTGTGGGACACGATCCTCACCCTCGGGATGATGATCTGCTTCTACTACGGCATCACGGCGTTCGCGTGCGTCTGGTATTTCCGCAAGCAGTGGTTCGACTCGGTGCGCAACGTGTTCTTCACGCTGCTCTTTCCGCTGGTGGGCGGCGTCATCCTGGCGATCCTGTTCTTCACGACGTTCAGTGACTCGATCGACCCCGCCTACGGCTCGGGCGCGAACGTCGGCGGCGTCGGTATCGTCTTCATCCTCGGCATGCTCATCATCGTGGTGGGCATCGTCCTCATGGTCGGCCAGTTCATCCGGCGCCCCGCGTTCTTCCGTGGTGAGACGCTCTCGATGGATGCCCCGGCCAGCACCCGTCGCCTGAAGGAGGCCGCACGTTGATCAGTGAAAGCACACTGCTCGAAAAGACCCCCCGCCAGCTGTTCATCGGCGGCGAGTGGGTCGACGGATCGGCGGGGACCTTTCCGGTGAAGGATCCCGCAACCGGCGACACCTTGCTCGAGATCGCCGATGCCTCGCCGGAAGACGGCATCCGCGCGTTGGATGCCGCCGTGGCGGCGCAGGAGGAGTGGGCGGCGACCCCGCCCCGCACCCGCAGCAATATCCTGCGCCGGGCGTTCGACCTGCTCACCGAGCGGGCCGAAGAGTTCGCTCTGCTGATGACGCTGGAGATGGGTAAGCCGCTGGCGGAGTCCCGCGGCGAAGTCACGTACGGGGGAGAGTTCCTCCGCTGGTTCAGCGAGGAGGCGGTGCGCGTCGCCGGCCGATACGGGTCCAACCCGGAGGGTACCGGGCACATGCTGATCAGTCAGCGCCCGGTAGGTCCGTGCTTTTTCATCACCCCGTGGAACTTTCCTCTGGCGATGGCGACGCGCAAGATCGCCCCAGCGCTCGCCGCAGGCTGCACCGTCGTGGTCAAGCCCGCCGAGCTGACCCCGCTGACGACGCTCGCCTTCGTGCAGCTGCTCGTCGAGGCGGGGCTGCCCGCCGGTGTGGTCAACGTGGTGACGACCACGCACTCGGGCGCACTGTCGGCGCCGATCATCTCCGACCCCCGTCTGCGCAAGCTCTCCTTCACCGGTTCGACGCCCGTCGGCAAGAAGCTCATCGCCCAGGCTGCCGAGGGCGTGCTGCGGGTGTCGATGGAGCTGGGCGGCAACGCGCCGTTCGTCGTGTTCGACGACGCCGACCTCGACAAGGCGGTCGACGGGGCCATGCTCGCCAAGTTCCGCAACATCGGCCAGGCCTGCACCGCGGCCAACCGATTCATCGTGCAGGAGCCCGTCGCGGCGGAGTTCGCTCGCCGCGTCACCGCGCGCGTCGCCGAGATGCGCGTGGGCCGCGGCACCGAAGACGGTGTGCAGATCGGTCCACTCATCGACCGCAAGGCCGTCGAGGGCACCCAAGCGCTGGTCGCGGATGCCGTCGCCCGCGGAGCGCGCCTGCTCACCGGCGGCGAATCCGTCGAGGGGGCGGGCAGCTTCTACGCCCCGACGGTGCTCTCCGATGTCGCCGCAGGAAGCGACATCCTCCGTGAGGAGATCTTCGGGCCGGTGCTCGCCATCACGACGTTCGCCGACGAGGACGAGGGTGTGCGTCTCGCCAACGACACCGAGTTCGGCCTTGTGTCGTACGTGTTCACCGAAGACCTCGCTCGGGGCCTGCGGATGATCGATCGCCTCGATACGGGCATGATGGGCCTGAACGTGGGCGTCGTCTCCAACGCGGCCGCGCCGTTCGGCGGTGTCAAGCAGTCCGGCATGGGCCGCGAAGGCGGGCTCGAAGGCATCCACGAGTACCTCTCCACGAAGTACACCCTCGTCCCCGCCACCTGACCCCCACCCGACCCGAGACGAACGGAGAACGACGATGACGTACGCGGTTGTGAACCCCGCCACCGGCGAGACCCTCGCCACCTACCCCGACGCGACGACCGAAGAGGTCTCGGCTGCCATCGCCGCTGCCGCCGAGGCGGCGCGCACGTGGGGGCGCAGCTCCGCGCCTGCGGAGCGCGCGGCGCTGCTTCGCCGCGTCGCCGAGCTGCACCGCGAGCGCCGCGACGAGCTGGCCGCGATCATCGTGCGCGAGATGGGAAAGCCGCTCGCCGCGGCCGAGGGCGAGGTTGATTTCGCTGCCGACATCACCGAGTACTACGCCGATCACATCGACGAGATCACCGGTGACACCCCGATCGACATCCTCGGCGACGGCACCGCCGTGATCCGCCGGTCGCCGCTCGGCGTGCTCCTGGGCATCATGCCGTGGAACTTCCCGTACTACCAGGTCGCTCGCTTCGCGGCGCCCAACCTGGCGATCGGCAACACCATCCTGCTCAAGCACGCGCCGCAATGCCCCGAATCGGCGGCGGCCATCGCGCAGATGTACGCCGACGCCGGGTTCCCCGCCGGTGCGTACGTCGATGTACGGCTCACGAACGACCAAGCCGCCGAGGTGATCGCCGACCCGCGCGTGCACGGCGTCTCGGTCACGGGCAGCGAGCGTGCCGGCGCGGCCGTCGCAGAGATCGCGGGCCGCAACCTCAAGAAGGTGGTGCTCGAGCTCGGCGGATCCGATCCGTTCATCCTGTTCTCCACCGACGATCTGGATGCCACGGTGCAGGCCGCCGTCGATGCACGACTGGACAACAACGGCCAGTCGTGCAACGGCGCCAAGCGCTTCCTCGTGGCCGACGAGCTGTACGACGCGTTCGTGGAGAAGTTCGCGGCCGCGCTCGAAGGGGCCACCGTCGGAGACCCGTTCGCCGACGACACCGTGCTGGGTCCGCTGTCGTCGCTCGCCGCTGCGGAGCGTCTGCAGGACCAGGTCGATCGGGCTGTCGCCCAGGGGGCGACCGTCGTCACCGGCGGCACGCGGGACGGTGCTTTCTTCCCGGGCACCGTCCTCACCGGCGTCACTGAGGACATGGACGCCTACCGCGAAGAGTTCTTCGGGCCGGTAGGTGTCGTCTACCGCGTGAGCGACGAAGACCAGGCCATCCGCATCGCCAACGGCACCGAGTTCGGTCTCGGTTCGTACGTGTTCACGACCGACCCCGACCAGGCCGCGCGGGTCGCCGACCGCATCGATGCCGGCATGGTCTACGTCAACGTCGTCCTCGCCGACTCGCCCGAGCTGCCCTTCGGCGGTGTCAAGCGCAGCGGCACCGGCCGCGAGATGGGATTGCTGGCGGCGGAGGAGTTCGTCAACAAGAAGCTGATCCGCATCGCCGGCTGAACGTGCGCGTGCTGCCGGCTCAGGCCGGCAGCACGGCGCGCACCTCGGCGGCCTCCGCGTGCCGGCCGAGGCTCTCGAGCACGTCACCGAGCTCGAGAGCGACGGTCTGGCGCAGCGGTTCGATCTCGCTCGCGTGGTCGAACGCGGCCCGGTACAGCGCGACGGCGTCGCCGGGGCGATCGGCTTCGCGCAGCACCCTGGCCGCCAACAGTTCCGAACCGCCCGCGCCGCCGATATCGCCCGCGCCGGCGAATCCGTCGGCTGCGTGCAGCGCCGTGGCCACCGCCGCGTCGACCTCACCGCGCGACGCGTGCAGGCGGGCGCGGGTGTCGAGGACGTCAGCCACGAACCAGTCGGCGTCGTGGCGACGGCCGAGCTCGAGCGCTTCTTCGATCAGGACGAGCGCCTCGTCATCGCCGCGCTGCTGGTGGGCTTGCGCGAGAGTGTGCAGCCCGTCGGCCAGCAGTCCCACCTCGTCGTCGTTGCCGCGGACGATGCCCACGGCCTCCGTCAGCACCTCGATCGCATCGTCGGTGGCGCCGAAGCGGCCCAGCAGTCGACCCTGCTGCACGAGGGCGTAGGCGCGACCGACGGCATCCTCCGCCTCCTCGCGCAGATCGGCAGCATACGACCAGGCGCCGACGGCGTTGCCGTACTCCTCGGCAGCCTGGAGCGCTTGCGCGAGCAGTGCCGCCGTGAGTGCGCGGGATGCCGCTTCGACACCGCTCTCGCTCTCTTCGCGGAGCACGTCGTTCAGCGTGTCGACGGCCTCGGCCGCGTATCCGGCGGCGAGCATCGCGCGCCCCTGCCGGAAGCGCACGTCGGTGCTCGGCAGGCCCGCCGTGTCACGGCGTTCGGCCGCGACACGGTAACGGCCGACGGCCTCCGCCGGCGCGCCCGCGTCTTCGTGCAGCATGGCCGCGAGCAGGAACGCCTCCGAGGTCATGGCATCGTCCACGCCGATCGACACCGCGATCCGCGCGGCGTCGTCGGCCGCCGCCGCGCCGGCCGCGAACTCCTCCGCGGCCCCGTGCAGGCGTGCGCGGGTGACCAGGGTGCGAACGCGGCGACCGTCGTCGACCGCCGGGTCGGCCAACAGCGCGTCGAGAATCTCCGCTGCGCCTACCCCGTCTCCGGAGGCGGAGCGCGCGTCGGCTTCGAGGAGCCGCATCCCGTGCGCGCGGCGGATGTCGCCGGCCTGCGCGAAGAGCTCCGCGGCGCCATGTCCGGTGGATGCCGCAGCCTCGTGCTCGCCTGCCCAGAGCCGACCGATCGCGATCGTCGACAGCAGGTCTGCACGCGGGGCGAGATGCTCGGCGCCGAGCGCGGCGAGTTCGGCCTCGACGCGCGGCAACGCTTCCACGAGATCGACGCCGAACAGCACGAGCCCCAGCTTCTCCTCGAGGCCCGCCTGCACGGCGTGACCCTCTGCGCGCAGCACCGGGAGTCGTTCGGCGAGCGCCGCCGCCGCCTCGTCGGTCTGACCGTACGAGACGAGGGCGGAGACCAGGTGAGAGGTGAGCGCCACGCGGTCGTCGCCGGCGGCGTCGGGAAGGGCGGAGCGGATGACGTCGATCGCGGCGCTGGAGCCGGCGCTGCTGAGCAGGAGAGCGCGCTGCACGCGCTGCTGCGCCGTCTGCGGCTCCTCTGCCGGGGTGAGCGTCGAGAACTCGTGCGAGCGGATCGGCACGTCGTAGCGTTCGGTCGCCGCCTCGCGGAGCCTCGCGAGCTCACGGGCATGGGCGTCGGTGGCGTTGCGGGCATCGAACGCGGCGGCGATCTTCTCCGCCTCCTGCCACGCGCGCGCCGCCAGTTCCGCCGCGCCCCACGGCCCGTCGTGTTCTCCGAACACGCTCACCAGCTCACCTGCGTCCGATCCCCGTACGGGCGCATCGGGGTGGCCCGCGGTGGCCACGGCGTCGAGACCGACAGCGAACGAGGCGAGGGCGGTCTCGTGCGCCGCGGCATCCAAGCCGTCGTGCACGAGCCAGGGGAGGTGCTTCTCGACCAGCGCGAGCGCGCGCGCCTCGTTTCCGGTCACCGCGCAGAACACGACGTTGTGGGCGATGATCGCGAGGTTGGCGGCGTTGTCCTTGGCCAGCCGGTAGCTGCGCAGGTGCGCCGAGCGCGCGTCGTCGAGCTTTCCCGCACGCAGGTAGGGCAGCAGGATGCGCGCGAGGGCGTGCTCGGGCTCCTCGCCGCACGAGAAGCCGCCGTCGAGCATTTCCTGCACCAGGCGGATGGCCTCGTCCTCACGTCCGGTCTCGGCGAAGAAGCCGGCGAACTGGCTGCGCACGCACGCATCGCAGTGGCTGTAGTCGTCGCGAGGCGTCGCTTCCAGCTTCTGCTGAAGTTCGGCCGCTTCGTCCATCCGTCCGGCCGACCAGGCATCCTCGAAGCGCGCCATCAGCACGCCCGACGACCCGACGCCGGCGCGCCGGTAGTGATCGTCCATGTCGTCGAGCACCGCGGAGATCTGCGTGGGCGCGAACTCCGGCGAGTTCGACAGGGCACCGGCCATCCACTTGTACTGCCAGAGCAGGTCGCCGGCGGGCTCGACGACTGCCGGGAACCGCTCCGGATCGTTGTCGTGGTGGGCCAGACACCACGCGAACGAGGTCAGCATCAGGTCGGTGTCGCCGATCATGTTCGCACTGGAGGTCTGGCGCATGCGCGCTTCGTACTCGAGTCGCTCATCACCGCTCTCCTGCGCCAGCGCGACGGCTTCGGCCACGAGTGCGCGCTCCTGCGGGCCCCACGGCGTGCGGTCGATCTCGTCGAAGAGGCTGCGGATCCGGGTGGCGTAACTCGTCATGATTCTCCTTCGTGCCGGACGTCGGGGGCGGGGGAGGCGGTCACGGCGTGATCGGCACCGGCCGTTTCTGCCTGAAGCGCGCGACCGAGCAGCTGTGACAGCGATGAGGTCAACAGTGCACGGTCGTCGGAGCCGAGCGGATGGTGTCCCGCCAGGAGCGACTGCACGTACAACAGGCGCACGCTCAGACCGAAGACGTCTCCGTCGGCAGCGGCGGCGAGGCGACGCACGACGTCGTTGGTCCAGTTCAGGCACAGCCGCGCGGCCGGCGATGAGCCGGCGGCGGCGTCGCCCTGCGCCACGGCGGCACGGTCGAGCACCCCGCCCCACAGAGCGCCGCCCGCGCTGCGCGCGCGTCCGCGGTCGAGGGCGCGCAGCACCGCCGGGTCCGAGACGAACAGGCCGGGAAGGTCGGCACGATCGAACGCGCGCACCAGCACGTCCACCTCCGGTAGGGAAGCGGCGGCGCGGCGTTCAAGGTCGAGGGCAGCCGCGCGGTCATCGAGCGGCGGCAGATCGAGGCGGTCGATCTCGTCGAGGACGTCGACCTTCTCCACCGTCACCCCGGGGAAGATGTCGGGCACGAGCCTCATCAGCTCGGCGTCGTACACGTAGCCGCCGTCGACGAGCACCGTTCCCGCATCGGTGACGCTGGCGACCTGACGGAACTCGTCGACGGTCTCGGTGTAGCGCACGTGCGGATAGCGGCGCACCAGCTCCTCGATGCGCAACCGGCCCTGGGTGGTCTCCACCGACAACCAGCGCACGATGAACCGCGCGAGTTCTTCGTCATGGCGGACGAGCGACTTGAGGGCGACTTCGTGGATGGCGACGAACTGCGCCAGGCGCAGCGGGTCGTGCAGCGCGAGATCGAGGATCCACCGCCGGATGCCGTCGCCCAGCTCACGCCGCGTCTGCTCCAGAGCATCGTCGTCGACGAGCGACTCCCGACTGGCGGTGGGATGCAGGCCGCCGGAGTCGATCACCGCGCGGGCGAAGAATGCCCAGGGTGGGAGGATGTCGTCGGCGCGCTCGGTGAGCAGCATCCGCCGCAGGTACACCCGCGTGCTCTGCCGCGCCGAGGGCGGGGGAGCGTAGGGCAGCACATACGCGACGCCGCGGGTCTGTGTGCCCGGCACCGACAGCGAGATCACATCCAGCGGCTCCGCACCGATGAGCGAGCGTCCGTAGCCCAGCTGGGTCTCGCGATCGTCGGAGAGGAAGGGCGGTGCTGTGGTGACCGTGCTCTCTCCGCCTCCGGGCAGGTCGACGACGATCGTGGTCGGCAGATACGCGGCGAACGTCTCGGCGAGTTCCCGCACGGTCGGCGTGCTCACGAGGGTCTTCGTCTCCGCGCGCGGCACGAGGTGCACGCTGGTGCCCACGGGCAGATCGTCGGCACCGGCGGCCACCGTGAAGGTTCCGTCGGCGCGTCCGATCCACTCCACCGGCGGCGCGCCCGCGGCGCTGCGCGAACGGATCACGATCGTGTCGCACACCATGAAGCACGACAGCATCCCGATGCCGAACTGCCCCAGGTAGTCGCTGCGGGGCAGATCGAAGATGTCGCGCTTCGAGCTGTGCCCGACGGTGGCGAGCATGTCGGCCACCTCTTCGGCGCTCAGCCCGATGCCGTCGTCGCGGATGACGAACTCGTCGGATGCTGCACTCACGGGCGTGATGCGCACGCGTCCGCCGCTGCCGTCGAGCGCGCGCCGGGCGGCGATCGCGTCCACGGCGTTCTGCAGCAGCTCTCGGAGGTACACGCGCGGTCCGGAGTAGATGTGCCGGCTGAGCAGATCGATCACTCCGCGCAGATCGACCTGGAACTGGTGGGCGGCAGTGCTCTCGTTCAGCATCGCTCCTCGGTTGTCTCAGCGGGTGGCAGCTTCCAGGCTATTCGACCTTTTGTCCGGCGGTGGGGGTGGTGCGCCGGGACGACGATGGCCAGGATGGGGTCATGGACACCTCGGATGCGGTCAGCTTCCTCGATGACCGTGAGTGCTGGCAGCGTCTGGCAGAACAGGAACTGGGTCGGCTGGTCACCCATGTCGGCAGTGTTCTGGACATCTTTCCCGTCAACTACGTCGTCGACGGTGACAGCATCGTGTTCCGCACCGCGGAGGGCAGCAAGCTCACCGAACTGACGATCAATGACGATGTGCTCTTCGAAGTCGACGAGTACACCGACACCGACGCGTGGAGTGTCGTCGTGCGCGGCCACGCTCACCGCCTCACCACGACCGAAGAGGTGCACGCCGCCGACCAGCTCGAGCTTCGCCCGTGGATTCCCACCGTCAAATACAACTACGTCCGCGTGCGCGCGGCATCCCTGTCCGGGCGGGATTTCCGACGTGGGCCGGAGCCCGAGCGCTACGGGGTGCAGCAGTACTGACGGTTCGCGCGTCCAGATGGCATGACGTACACTGGACAGTGCAGTTGAAATCTGCATTCTTTTGCCGTGCCCGCGTGACTTTCGCGCGGGTGTCGTGCGGGAGCGGTGGATTTCACCCGGGATCTCACGATCTCTAGGGCGGTAGCTCAATTGGCAGAGCAGCGGTCTCCAAAACCGCAGGTTGCAGGTTCGATTCCTGTCCGCCCTGCGCGTCAGCGATCAGCTGACACAGCAGGCGCGCCGGTACACGCCGGCGTGGAAAGCAAGTCCGAGCACGTCACACGGGTGGGGTACATGGTCCAGGAAGAGGCGCACGGCGAGGTCGTCGCAGCAGGCGGCACGCCCCGTGAGAAGAAGCTCAACTTCTTCCAGCGGATTGCGCTCTTCATGCGCCAGGTCTTCGGCGAACTCCGCAAGGTAGTCACGCCGACCCGCCAGGAGCTGCTGAAGTTCACGGGTGTGGTTCTCGGTTTCGTCGTCGTCATGATGGCGGTCGTGTACAGCCTCGACTTGCTCTTCACCTGGGTGGTGCAGGTCGTCTTCGGCGTGCCGAGCTGATCCAGCCGACGCCAGAGCTGTCACCGCACGACCCCCGAGGGAAGAGGACCTACGTGTCTGAGAAGTACACCGACGACGCCGACTGGGCCACCGCCGCCGAGCAGTCCAGTGAGGACGACGAGGCGCAGGAAGGCAACATCCTGGCGGCCGAGCAAGAGGCATCCGCGCCCGCCGAGCACCTCGCGGTGCACGTCGTCGACGAGGATGCCGTGGACGACGGCGAGTACGAAGACATCGACATCGACGACCCGGAGGCAGACGCCATCGTGAACGACGCACTCGAGATCGACCAGGCCGCCGAGGCCGAGGCTGCCGCCGAGGTGCTCACCGACGCGCTCGCCGAAGAAGAGGCCGAAGCCGCCGCGCAGGCCGCCGACGAGGTCGCCCCCTACGACGGCCCCGACGTCAACGGAGAGCCCGACGCTCCCGCGCTCGACGAGGAGTTCGTCGACGAGGTCGCTGCGGCCGGAGGCGTCGTCGAGGCTGTCGAAGACGAGGATGCCGACGCCACCCCCGAGGACCCCTACGAGGCGTTCCGCGCCGAGCTGCGGTCGCTTCCCGGCAAGTGGTTCGTCATTCACTCGTACGCCGGCTTCGAGCGCAAGGTCAAAGCCAACATCGAGCAGCGCAAGAACTCGCTCGAGGTCGAGGAAGACATCTACCAGGTCGAGGTCCCGATGGAGGACGTCGTCGAGATCAAGAACGGTCAGCGCAAGATGGTCACGCGCGTCCGGATCCCCGGCTATGTGCTCGTGCGCATGGAGCTCAACGAAGACACCTGGTCGGTCGTGCGTCACACGCCCGGCGTGACCGGCTTCGTCGGCAACGCCCACAACCCGACGCCGCTGCGCTTCGAAGAAGCGTTCAACATGCTGAAGTCGCTCGTGCAGGTCACCGAGACGGCTCCGGCCAAGGGCGGCGCGGCCAAGGGCTCCGCTACCCAGGCCCGCAGTGTCATCACCGAGGTCGACTTCGAGGTCGGCGAGACGATCACGATCAAGGAGGGCTCGTTCGCGGGCCTTCCCGGTTCGATCAGCGAGATCAAGCCCGAGAGCGGCAAGCTCACGGTGCTGGTGTCGCTCTTCGAGCGCGAGACGCCGGTCGAGCTGTCGTTCGACCAGGTCACCAAGCAGTGATTTCCCCCGGATGCCGCGGCATCCGGTAGAATCAAGAGGTTGCGCGCCTGTCGCGTGACATCCCCACCACCTTCCGGGTCCGCCGGTTGCGTGGAAGCGCGCCCCGACGCCACGGCGGACGGGCGCACGACAGAAGGAAAAGAGAATGGCACCCAAGAAGAAGGTGACCGGCCTGATCAAGCTCCAGATCAAGGCTGGCGCCGCCAACCCGGCGCCGCCGATCGGCCCTGCGCTCGGTCAGCACGGCGTGAACATCATGGAGTTCTGCAAGGCCTACAACGCGGCGACCGAGTCGCAGCGCGGCAACGTGATCCCCGTTGAGATCACCGTCTACGAAGACCGCAGCTTCACGTTCATCCTGAAGACCCCGCCCGCCGCGGAGCTCATCAAGAAGGCTGCCGGCGTGCAGAAGGGCTCGAAGACCCCGCACACCGTCAAGGTCGCGAAGCTCACCAAGGAGCAGGTCCGCGAGATCGCCGAGACGAAGATGCCCGACCTGAACGCGAACGACATCGAGGCTGCCTCGCTGATCATCGCCGGCACCGCCCGTTCCATGGGCATCACGGTCGAGGGCTGAGGGGAAACGCACAATGGCTAAGTCCAAGGTTTACGAAGCTGCCGCGGCCAAGATCGACCGCGACAAGTTCTACACGTCCACCGAGGCCGTCGGTCTCGCCAAGGAGACCGGCTCGAAGAAGTTCGACTCCACCGTCGAGGTCGCCCTCAAGCTCGCGGTCGACCCGCGCAAGGCCGACCAGATGGTGCGTGGCACGGTCATCCTCCCGCACGGCACGGGCAAGACCGCCCGCGTCATCGTCTTCGCGACGGGCCCGGCCGCCGAGGCCGCCATCGCCGCGGGTGCCGATGAGGTCGGCGGCGCCGAGCTCATCGAGAAGGTCGCCGCCGGCTGGACCGCGTTCGACTCGGCCGTCTCGACGCCCGAGCTCATGGGCCAGGTCGGTCGCCTCGGTAAGGTGCTGGGTCCCCGTGGCCTCATGCCCAACCCGAAGACCGGCACCGTGACCCCCAACCCGGCCAAGGCCGTGGAGGAGATCAAGGGCGGCAAGATCGAGTTCCGCGTCGACAAGCACGCCAACGTGCACTTCGTCGTCGGCAAGGCCTCGTTCACGGCCGAGCAGCTGGAGGAGAACTTCGCTGCGGCTCTCGAAGAGATCGTGCGTCTGAAGCCCTCGAGCGCGAAGGGCCGCTACATCCAGAAGGGCGCCGTGTCGACCACCTTCGGTCCCGGCATCCCGCTGGACGTCAACTCGCTCGTCTGAGCGACGCGTCAGCGCAAGACACACATGGGGCTCCACCTTCGGGTGGGGCCCCATCGTCATGCGCGCGGCAGTGCCGGCGCCCGAATCAGCCGTCTCGGCGGATCTCGAAGACGGTGGATGACTGGGGGACGATCTCCTCGACCTCCACCTGTGTCACCCGGCTACCACGCGGCCCGGTGCGGATCGCGTCGAGCACCGCGCCGACCGCGGCCTCCGATCCCTCGATCTGCGCTTCGACCGTGCCGTCCATCCGGTTGCGAACCCATCCCGTCGCGCCGGCGCGGGACGCGGCGGCCTGCGCGGTGAAGCGGAAGCCCACGCCCTGAACCCGACCGGTGACGATCACGTGCACACGTCGCATGCATCCATCCTGCCCTCTGCCCTCAACATTCAGTCGTGCGGCCAGACGAGACTCACGGCGATCGCTGCCATGACCACCGCGATCACGCCGTCGAGCACGCGCCAGGCGCGCGAGGTTGAGAGCCAGCGCCCCAGATAGCGGGTGCCGAGGGCCAGGGAGAAGAACCACGCCACGGATGCCGCCGCCGCGCCGCCGGCGAACCACCAGCGTCCCGCCGCTCCGTGCGTGTTCGCGACCGAGCCGAGCAGGAAGACCGTGTCGAGGTAGACATGCGGGTTCAGCCAGGTGAGTGCGAAGCACGTGAGCAGAACCGGCATCAATCGCGCGGGTTCACTGCCGGCCGGTCGGGAGGTCGGCGTGACCTGCAGGACGTCACCGCCTCCGCGAAGAGCTCGCCGTGCGGCGAGACCGGCGTAGCCGAGCAGGAAGAGCGCGCCGGCACAGCGCACCACCTCGATCAGCCCGGGCCACGCGTGCAGGAGCGCGCCGATGCCGGAGACCCCCGCGACGATGAGGACGGCGTCGGACAGTGCGCACACGCTGGCGACCGCGAGGACGTGTTCGCGGCGGATGCCCTGCCGCAGCACGAAGAGGTTCTGGGCGCCGATGGCCACGATCAGCGAGAGGCCGAGCGAGAACCCGGCGGCGACGAAGGAGAGCACGGGTGCGACCCTAGGCGGCAGCGTGCAGACAGACCAGCTCATGATTCTTTCGCACCATAAGCTCTGCTTATGTCACGGATTCCGCCTGAACTGGCCGCCACGCTCGCGGTGGTGATCGACGAGGGGACATTGGATGCCGCCGCCCGACGGCTGCACATCACCCCGTCGGCGGTCAGCCAGCGGATCAAGGCCCTCGAGGAGTCGCTCGGACGTGTGCTGCTCGTTCGCACGAAGCCCGTCCGCCCGACCGAGGCCGCGCACGCCGTCCTCCGCTATGCGCGGCAGCTCGACCTTCTCGAAGCCGACGCGCTCGCGGTGCTGGGGGAGCGCGCGGGAACGCTCCGTGTGCCGCTGGCCGTCAACGCCGACTCCCTTGCGACCTGGTTTCTCGCGCCCCTGGTCCGCTCGAGTGCGCGGCATCCGGTGGTCTTCGACCTGCACCGCGACGATCAGGACTTCACCGCCGGGCTGCTCGAGTCGGGCGCCGTGATGGGAGCCGTCACCTCGCGGGCAGAACCCGTCGCCGGATGTCGCGTGAGCGCGCTGGGATCGCTGGTGTACGAAGCCGTGGCCACCCCTGCGTTCCGGGATCGGTGGCTGGGCGGGCCGGCGACGGCCGATCTGCGTGAGGCGCCACTGATCGACTTCGATCGCCGCGACGACCTGCAGACGCGCTGGCTCGCCGCCCAGGGGATCGATCCGGCGGCGCCGCCGCGTCACCGCGTTCCGGCGTCGCACGACTTCGGGGCCGCCGTAGAGCTCGGACTCGGATGGGCGCTGCTGCCTCGTCTGCAGTCGCAGTCGTCGCTCGACGCCGGCATCCTGGTGCCGCTCGGTGGCCCGACCGTGTCCGTGCCGCTGTACTGGCAGCAGTGGAACGTGCGCTCCGCGCTGCTGGATGCCGTCGCGGACGAGATCGTGATGGAGGGCCGCCGGGTGCTGCCCGCGTGAGTGCGCCCTTGTCGGGACCTAGCAGTCGCCGACGGCGAGCACGAGCTTGCCGCGCGTGTGCCCACGCTCGAGCTCGAGGTGTGCCGCCGCAGCTTCGGTGAGATCGAACACCCGGTCGACGAACACCCGGATCGCCCCCGAATCGAGCAGGCGCGCGAGGGTGGCCAGCACCCCGCCGTCGGGGATCACCTTGTACGACGTGGCGCGCACGCCCGCCGCCGCGGCGGCGTCGGCGTAGTCGGGCCAGCCACCGGTGGGTACGAGGATGTAGAGGCCGCCGGGGCGCAGCACTCCGAGTGAACGGGTACCGGTCTCGTCGTGCATGTTGCCGACGAGGTCGATGACCACATCGACGCCTCCGACCAGGTCTTCGAAGCGCGTCGTCGCGTAGTCGATGGCCACCGCCGCGCCGAGCTCACGAAGCCACGGAAGGTTGGCGGCCGAGCCCGTGGCCGTCACGTGCGCCCCGAAGTACGCCGCCAGCTGTACGGCGAAATGCCCCACGCCACCGGCGCCCGCGTGGATCAGCACCCGCTGACCTTCGTGCGCGTGCGCGGTCTCGACGACCAGGCCCCACGCGGTCAATGCGGCCAGCGGCACTGCGGCCGCCTCGGCGTGGGAGAGAGCCGCCGGCTTGCGTGCCACCGACAGCGTCGGGACGACGAGGTAGTCGGCGTACGAGCCACCCGAACGGGGAAACGGCGTCATCCCGAACACCTCGGTACCGGGAGGGAAGGGGTGCGATTCGTACGGGGCCGACACGACGACCCCGCTGAAGTCGTATCCGAGAGTGCTGGGGAAGGCGGAGATGGCGCCGGAGACGCCGGTGCCCGCCCGCGTCTTGGTGTCGATGGGGTTCACGCCGGCGGCGTGAACGCGCACGAGCAGCTCGCTCAGCACCGGAATGGGTACCGCGATCTCGGTGGCGTGCAGGACGTCGGCCGCTCCTGGGGCATCGAAGACCATGGCGCGCATGCGCTCAGGCGGGGCCGGGACGGGGGCGGGTGTGGCGTCGGCGGCACCCGAGGTCGACCCACGGTGCGGCAGGATTCGGGTGAGGCGATGAGAGACCATCGGGTCGCTCCTTCCGCGTGCGTGTCGGCGTTGGCTGCACGTGAGCTGCCGCGGCGGCTCGGTGCCGCTGTGGCGACCAGTCAACCCCGGCGATGTCTCAACCGTGTTACGCCGGTGCTACCGGGCGGCTAAGCTCCCGACGCCGCTCTCACCGTCGCGTGACGCTGTCGCCGAGGGCGCGCAGGAGGCGGGTGAGCGCGTGGATGTCGTCGAGCGGCCAGTCTTCGATCGCGTCGAGCAGCAGGCCCTGCTGCGGAGCACGGGCGGCCTCGAGGCGCGCGAGGCCCTCCGGTGTGGGGGAGAGCAGGCTCGATCGCCCATCGGCGGGGTCGGCGGTGCGAGAGACGAGACCGCGCGCTTCGAGCTCGCGGATCGTGCGGCTGAGCTGCCCCTTGTCCATCATCATGTGGTCGGCGAGGGCAGAGAGGGTCACGCCGTCTCTGCGGGCGATTGTCGTGAACACTTTGTACCCGCCGGGCAGTAGCCCGGGGCTGACACGCTCGGCGAACTCGCTGATCACCCGCTGGAAGCGGGTGATCAGCTCGCTGAACTCCGCTTCCAGCTCGCGCACCGAATCGGTGCGCGAGCTGGAAGCATCGGGTGTCTCAGCCATCGTCGCGGGTTCCTGCGCGCACGGTGCGCGTCGAGCCGGTCGCGGCCAGCGCATCCATGCCTTCCGGCACGGACACCGTCGCGAAGTCGGCTTCGCTCGCCTGCAGGCGCTCACCGGTGGTCATGGTGGTGAGCGGCTTGTTGGGGAGGAAGACGATCGCGATGAGCGAGATCACCGCGAAGGGCACGGCGATCAGGAAGGAGTGCGAGATGCCGTTGGCGTAGATGTCCTCGAACACGACACGAAGCGTATCGGGCATGGCTGAGACCTTCGGCAGCGACCCGGACTGCAGCTGCTGTCCCCAGTACTGCGCCTGGTCTCCGAGGCCCATGATCGCGTTCGTGATGTCTTGCTTGCGCTCGGCGACCAGGTCGACCACGCGCGAGGCGAGGGCGGCGCCCATCACCGACACTCCGATCGTGCCGCCGAGGCTGCGGAAGAAGGTGACTCCCGAGCTGGCGACGCCGATCTCCTCCGGGCGCGTGGTGTTCTGCACGACCAACACCAGGTTCTGCATCGTCATACCGACACCGGCACCGAGCAGGAACATGTAGACGGAGACGAAGAAGAAGTCCGTGTCGTAGTGGATGGTCGATAGCAGGTACGAGCCCGCGATCAGCAGCACCGCACCGACGACGAGGTAGGGCTTCCATTTGCCGTAGCGGGTGACGAGGGTACCCACGCCCACCGAGGCCACGAGCAGACCGCCGATCATCGGGATCGTCATGAGGCCTGCCTCAGTGGGTGTCGCGCCCCGCGCCAGCTGCATGTACTGGCTGAGGAACACCGATGCGCCGAACATCGCGATACCGGTCGCGATCGAGGCGACGACGGAGAGGGTGAAGGTGCGGTTGCGGAACAGCGTCAGCGGCACCAGCGGCTCACGCGAGCGCAACTCGACGATGATGAACAGCACGGCGGCCAGAAGAGCGCCGCCCACCATGAGCACGGTCGTCATGCTCCACCAGGCGTTGTTGCCGAGGTCGGCCCAGCTGTCGGAGGTGTGCGTGCCGGCGTTGGTCACCCAGACCAGCAGCAGTGAAACGGCGGTGGAGAGCAGGACGATGCCGAGGTAGTCGATCGTGGTCTTCTTCTTCGCGCGCGCCGGCACGTGCAGAGTCGCCTGCACGAGGATGAGGGCGACCACGGCGACGGGCAGCGCGACGAAGAAGTTCCAGCGCCAGCCCCAGGCATCCGTGATGACACCACCCATCAGTGGGCCGCCGATCGTGGCGAGCGCCATCACGGCGCCGAACAGACCCATGTAGCGTCCACGCTCACGCGGGCTGATGATGTCGGCCATCAGCACCTGGCTGAGGGCGGCGAGGCCACCGGCGCCGATGCCCTGCACGGCGCGGAACGCGATGAGCATCTCGGGGCTCTGTGAGAACCCGGCTGCCGCGGTGGCGAGCACGAAGATCACGATCGCGAGCTGGTAGAGCACCTTGCGATTCGTGAGGTCGGCGAGCTTGCCCCAGATGGGGGTGGAGATCGCGGTCGTGAGCAGAGTCGCGGTGACCACCCAGGTGTAGGCGGTCTGGTTGCCGTCGAGATCGTGGATGATGACCGGCAACGAGCTGGACACGACGGTCGACGCGAGCATCGACACGAACATTCCCAGCAGGAGTCCCGACAGTGCCTCGAGCACTTGTCGGTGGTTCATGCGCGACGCAGTGTCGCGGGTGGTCGCTTGTGACATAGGTACTTCCTAAAGGTGCTGCAGTGCGGAGGTGTCGCCGGATACGGCGAAAAAGTTGATCTCAGTCAACGTTTGAGTTGCGTCAACTATATGGTCAACGTTGACCTACGTCAACTATTCCCTCTGTGCTGAAAGCTCAGTCGGAAAGAGCCAGGGCGCGGTAGGGCTCTCGGGCGCGGGAAGCCGCGGCATCGGGAGCGACCACACTGCGACGGTTCTGAACGGTGCGCCGGTAGAGCTCGTCGATCAGTTCGGTGGCCAGGCGTACGAGTGTGCCGATCTCCCGTTCGTCCCGGTCGACCCAGGCGCACCGTGGCTCGTCGCCGACGGGGACGAAGCCGTCGTGCTCCTCCCACACGACCAGGGTGCGCTCGGCGCCGAGCACGTGCTGCTGCCACCACACCTGACGCAGGTAGGTGCGCGGGATCGACCGCCAGGTCTTGTTGGTGGTCTTGATCTCGGCGAGCGTGACCCGACCGTCCGGATCGACCGCGATGCCGTCGGGGGTCGCCAGGTGGCGTTTCTCGACGACCGCGTGGAAGAGGGCGGAAGACGGATGGATGCCGTGGGTCGCCGCCACCCAGGCGGCGATTTCAGGCTCACGTCGGCGGCCGTGATCGGTGTACGCATTGCCCGAGAATCCGCGGCCCGCGCCGAGTTTGGCGTCCGCCGCGCGGGCGATCGCCGCGGGACTCGTGAGCTGGGCGACGTCGGTGGCGGTGATGCCTCGCGAGCGGGCGCGCATCCAGCCGACGCGATCGCGGGAATCGGCGACGATCCGTGCGGCCACTTCCGGGGCGATGCGCGCGAAAGCCTCCGGAGTCATGACATCGAGGCTAACCCGCACCGTCGACAGGACAAGCCGCGACACCCACGCCGTCGCAGATTTGGCGGGCGGGGCGCGGGCACGTATGCTTATCGAAGCCAAAGACCGCTGGTCTCGGTGTGCGCGAAAGCGGATGCCGACGAAGCTCTGCAGTGCAGGGGCCCGCGCAGGTGTCACAGACAGACTCCGGGAAACCGATTCGAAGCTCCGTGCGCTTGCGCCGGAGCTTTTTCGCGTTGTGGGGCGTCGTTCACCAGAGCCGCGATCACGGCCGATGCTCCGCCACCGCGGGGTGTCACATTCACATCAAGGAGTGACCATGGCGCAGAAGGATGCATCGGTCGCCGAGCTCACGAAGAACTTCGAGGACTCGACCGCCGTTCTGCTGACCGAGTACCGCGGTCTGACGGTTGCCCAGCTCAAGCAGCTGCGCAACAGCATTCGTCAGGACGCGAGCTACGCCGTGGTGAAGAACACGCTGACCAAGATCGCCGCGAACAACGCGGGGATCACGGCGCTGGACGAGGACCTCAAGGGTCCCTCGGCCGTCGCGTTCGTGCACGGTGACTTTGTCGCCACCGCCAAGGCTCTGCGTGACTTCGCCAAGGCCAACCCGCTTCTCGTGATCAAGGGCGGCATCTTCGAGGGCAACGCCCTGAGTGCCGACGAGATCAACAAGTACGCCTCCCTGGAGAGCCGTGAGGTTCTGCTGGCCAAGGCCGCGGGCATGATGAAGGCGACGATGGGCAAGGCTGCGGCCACCATCGACGCGCTTCGCGAAAAGCTGGAGACCGCCGCAGCCGCGTAAGCGACCGGCGAGCTCTTTCCCCACACACCCCACCTATCTAGGAGATACATCATGGCTAAGCTCACCACTGAGGAGCTGCTCGAGCAGTTTGCCGGCCTGACCCTCGTCGAGCTCAGCGAGTTCGTGAAGGCGTTCGAGGAGAAGTTCGACGTCACCGCTGCCGCCCCCGTCGCCGTTGCCGGCGCTGCGGGTGCCGCGGGTGGCGCGGAAGAGGTCGAGGAGAAGGACTCCTTCGACGTCATCCTCGAGGCTGCTGGCGACAAGAAGATCCAGGTCATCAAGACGGTCCGCGAGCTCACCTCGCTGGGCCTCGGCGAGGCCAAGGCCGTCGTCGACGGTGCCCCCAAGGCCGTGCTCGAGGGTGCGAACAAGGAGACCGCCGAGAAGGCGAAGGCTGCCCTCGAGGAAGCCGGCGCTACGGTGATTCTGAAGTAATCAGCTCTTCTCGAAGAACTGCAGTGAAGACCCCCGGGCATGCCCGGGGGTCTTCCGCGCGTATGGGGGTGGGGGTCAGCCTTCGTCGGTGTGGCCGAGCGGCGCGGTCGAGTTGCGCACGACGAGCCGCGCGGGAACGCGCAGCTCCGTGCGTTCGCGCCCGGGCTCCGCGATCTCTGCGAGCAGCACGCCGACGGCTGCACGCCCCTGATCGCGCGGCATCTGCTGGAGGGTGGTGAGAGCGAACATCTCGGCGAACTCGTGGTCGTCGATGCCCACGACGCTGAGGGCCGAAGGTACTTGGATGCCGAGTCGCTGGGCCGCGATGATCGTGCCGATCGCCACCTCGTCGCACACGCCGACGATGGCGGTCGGACGGTGCCGGGCGTCGCTGAGCAGATCGGCCGCCGCGGCATAGCCGTCGGGCAGGGTGACCTCGGAGTGGGCGTGGCGCAGGAACTGCGACAGCCCCGCTTCGCGCATTGCGTGTTGGTAGCCGGCAAGACGCTCTTGGTCGACGTGCGCCCAGTGGCTTTGCGGTGCGCCGCCGACGAAAGCGATGTCGCGGTGGCCGAGGGCGATGAGGTGCTCGGTGGCGCGTCGGGCCGCATAATCGTCGTCGACCGCGACGACGCTGGTCAGATCGCTCGATCCCACCACGCTGACGATCGGCCGATCTATGCGCGTCAACCGCTCCAATTCGTGGTCGACGGGTTCTAGCCCGACGGCGATCAGCCCGTCGAATCGTTTGCGGGCCAGGAAGTCGTCGAAGATGCGCGCCCGCCCGTCGGTTCCGGGTTTTGCGTCGTAGAGAGTCAGATCAAGGCCACGCTCCAGGAGCGCCTGCTGGATGCCTTCGAGCACCTCGGCGAAGAACCACCGGTTGACGTAAGGCATGACGACGCCGACGTTCTGGGTGCGTCCGGTGGCCAACCCCACCGCGCCGGCCGACGGCACGTAGCCGAGTTCGGCGGCGGCCGCCCGTACCCGGGACTTGGTCGTCTCGGACACATATCCGGCACCGCTCAATGCGCGGCTCGCCGTGGCCTTCGAGACACCCGCATGGGCGGCGACCTCCGCGATGCCCGCCATTGGCGCTCCTCCTCGAGCTGATTCAGCCGTCATTCTCACGGTTCAGTATGGAACCGGTTGTTCTCATCTTGCTGGGCGATCGTTCCGCGCGAAAGCCGTTGTTATCGGGTTGTGACAATCGCTGGCTTGTGTCGTGGGAGCGTGTCCAATACCTTGGCCTGGAATCGGTTCCGGAAATGGAGCCGTGTGCACCAGGAATGATCCGAGCACTCAATGAGGAGGAATCACATGGGGATGTCACGGCGGCGCTGGATTGCGCCTCTTGCCATCATGGGCGTAGCGGCATTTGCATTGGCCGGCTGCGCGGAAGGCGGCACCAGTGGCGGCGGCGCGAGCGGATCGGGGGCGGCCGGGGGAACGGTTCGTATCTCGGGAGGTATCACCGGATCCGAGGCCGACGCGCTGCAGAAGGTTTTCGACGACTGGAGCAAGACGAGCGGAGTCACCGTCCAGTACACGGGTGACAAGAGCTTCGAGCAGAACATCGTCACGAAGGTCACCGGTGGTGACGCGCCCGACATCGCGATCGTCCCGCAGCCCGGTCTGCTGAAGACGCTCGTCGGCACCGGCGACGTCAAGACGGCGCCGAAGGCGGTCGAGGACAATGTGGATGCCAACTGGTCGCCCGACTGGAAGAAGTACGGCACGTTCGACGGCAAGTTCTACTCCGCACCGATGCTCGCGAACATCAAGGGCTACGTCTGGTACTCGCCCGCGAAGTTCAAGGAGTGGGGTGTGCAGCCGCCGAAGACGTGGGACGAACTGCTGACCCTGACCAAGACCATCCAGGAGAAGACCGGCACGGCACCCTGGTGCGCCGGCTTCGAGTCGGGCGGTGCGTCGGGCTGGCCGGGCACCGACTGGATCGAGGACCTCGTCCTGCGTCAGTCCGGCCCGGACGTCTATGACAAGTGGGTCGACGGCTCGGTCAAGTTCACCGACAAGCCGATCGCCGACGCCTTCACGGCGGTGGGTGACATCCTGCTCAACCCGGCGTACGTCAACGCCGGCTACGGCGACGTCAAGAGCATCAACAGCACCGCGTTCGGCGACGTCGCCGCCAAGGTCGCCGACGGCTCGTGCCCGATGACCCACCAGGCCTCGTTCCTCACCGCGAACTTCCTCACGGTGAAGACGGCCTCGGGTCAGACTCCCAAGATCGCGCCCGACGGCGACGTCTACGCGTTCGTGCTCCCCGGCTACAAGGAGGGTGCGGCCACGATCGAGGTCGGTGGCGAGTTCGTCGCCGGTTTCTCGGACAGCGACGCCACGCAGAAGGTGCTCGAGTTCATGTCGACGCCCGAGTTCGCCGACGCGCGTGTCAGCGAGGGCGGCGCCATCTCGGCCAACCTCAAGGCCGACCCGAGCAAGGCCTCGAGCGAGTTCCTCACCGAGGCGATGAAGCTGCTGCAGGACCCGAACACCACGGTCCGCTTCGACGCCTCCGACCTCATGCCTGCCACGGTCGGTTCCGGTTCGTTCTGGAAGGGCATGGTCGACTGGATCGACGGCAAGGACCAGACCACCGTCCTGAGCGACATCCAGGCCGGCTACAGCAACTGATCGCGCCCCGCGCGTGAGACTGCGGGCGGGATGCCCTTCACCCGGCATCCCGCCCGCAGTACCCGCCGCGCGCTCCCTCTTTCCCGTCCCGCGTCCGACGAAGCACACGGAGGCTCATCGATGTCCGCACCCACCACCGCGCCGACGCGCTCCCAGATGGACGGCCCCACGCCTCCGCCGGGCAGGCGCCGCGCCTTCTCACCCCGCGCCACGGCAGGTATCGCCACCGGTGCCCTCGTGGTCGTCCTGGCCCTGGTCGCGCTGCTGCTGATCAGTAAGCCCGCCGCCGATCCCGCCAAGATCGTCATTCCGGGCGTCTCCCTCACCGCCTTTTTCCAGTGGCTCGGCGTGATGGGCCCCCTGGTTCAGATCCCGATCATCCTGGTCGTCTTCGGCGCTGTCGTCGGCGTTCTGCTGCTGCTCATCGAGTACGCGCCGCGCCCGGGCCGCCTCTACTTCTGGATCCGGCTCGTCGCGTGCTTCGTGATCCCGATCATCGCCCTGATGCTGCTGCGTCCCTACCAGAACGCTTTCATCTACGTGCTCGCGATCGCTCTGGTCGCCGGCGGGGCGCTGTTCCTGCTCGACTATCGCGCGCGCAAGGGCGCCGGGTACCTGTTCCAGCTGGTGCTGTTCGCCGCTCCTGCCGCTGTGCTGCTGCTGATCGGTCTCATCTATCCGTTCATCGCGACATTCGTGCAGTCGTTCTACGACAAGACCGGCGCCGAGTTCGTCGGCTTCGAGAACTACGCCTGGGTGTTCACTCAGCCCGAGGGAACGTGGTCGGTGATCAACACCGTCATCTGGGTGCTCATCTGCCCGACGATCGCGACGATCGTGGGTCTCGCCTACGCCGTGTTCATCGACCGGGCCGCGGGCGAGCGCTTCCTGAAGGTGCTCATTTTCATGCCGTTCGCCATCTCGTTCGTCGGTGCCGGCATCATCTGGAAGTTCATGTACGACTACCGCCAGGGTGACCAGCTCGGTCTGTTGAACGCGATCATCACCGCGTTCGGCGGTGACCCGGTGGCATGGCTGAGCGTGACCCCTCTCGTGAACAGCCTGCTGCTGATGGTGGTGTTCATCTGGAGCCAGACCGGGCTTGCCATGGTCATCCTCTCCGCGGCCATCAAGGCAGTGCCGACGGAGCAGATGGAAGCCGCAGAACTCGACGGCGCGAACGCGTGGGACAGGTTCCGCAACGTCACGGTCCCCGGCATCCGCTCCTCGATCGTGGTCGTCGTCACCACGGTGGCTATCGCCGCACTGAAGATCTACGACATCGTCGCCGTGATGACCGGTGGGCGCGCGAACACGTCGGTGCTCGCGTTCGAGATGGTCAACCAGCAGCAGCGGTTCCAGAGCTACGGGCACGCCGCCGCTCTCGCCGTGGTGCTGTTCATCTTCGTGACACCTCTGATCGTCTTCAACATCATCCAGATCCGGAAGCAGAGGGAGATCCGATGAGCACCAGCGTCGACATCATCGAGCCCGTCGCCGACACCCGCACGGCACGGCAGGTCTCCCGCGCGACGCGCAAGCACGAGGCCATGGCGCGCAAGCGGCTGAGTTCGAAGGGCGCCACGATCGCGGCGCTCATCATCGCGATCTTCTGGACGATCCCTACGTTCGGCCTCTTTGTCACGTCGTTCCGGCCCGGATCGGACGTGCAGAGCACCGGATGGTGGACGGTCTTCGTCGACCCGGCCTTCACGCTGGACAACTATCAGAAGGCCCTCACCTCGGGCGGGACGGCGCTCACGCTCGCTGAGTCGTTCCTGAACTCCCTGGCGATCACCATCCCGGTCGTGTTCTTCGCCCTCGCCATCGCGTCGCTGTTGGCGTATGCCTTCGCGTGGATCGACTTCAAGGGGCGCAACATCGCTTTCATCGCGGTGTTCGCTCTGCAGATCGTGCCGCTGCAGATGGCCCTTGTACCCCTGTTGAGTCTGTTCTCGCGTGGGATGACGATCGGCGACGTCACGGTGTTCCCGCCGCTGGACCTTCGCGGGCTGGAGCACAGCTTCGCGACGGTGTGGATCGCACACACGATCTTCGCGCTGCCGCTCGCGGTGTTCCTGCTGCACAACTTCATCGCCGAGATCCCCAGCGAGGTCATCGAGGCGGCGCGGGTGGACGGGGCCGGACACGGACAGATCTTCTTCCGGATGATCCTGCCGTTGGCTGCTCCCGCGTTGGCGTCGTTCGCGGTGCTCGAGTTCATCTGGGTGTGGAACGACCTGCTGGTGGCGACGATCTTCGCGCCGTCGTCATCGCTGCCGATCACCCAGTCGCTCAACTCGCTGTCGGGCACGTGGGGCGACCAGTGGTTCCTGCAGGCGGCCGGAACCTTCATCTCGATCATCGTTCCGTTGGTGGTCTTCTTCGCCCTTCAGCGCTTCTTCGTCCGCGGCCTGCTGGCCGGTGCGACCAAGGGCTGATCGGCGGATCGAACCTCACCGGGAGCGGCGCGGAACTCGTGGGCACATGAGCCGCGCCGCTCCTTTAGGGTGAAGCCATGACCACCCCTGGGGACACGATCGAACCCGAGATCGAGGAGGTCGATCCCGCCGTCGGCCTGACCGCGGAAGAAGCGGAGAACCGGACCGCGGACGGCAGATCCAACGCCTACCGGGCAGAGACCAGCCGCAGCGCGGCGAGCATCATCCGCGCCAACGTGTTCACGCTGTTCAACGGCATCGTGTTCGCCTGCTTCGGCATCCTGTTCGCCCTGGGGCGCTGGCAGGACGCCCTGTTCGGCTTCGCCGCGGTGGCCAATGCCGTCATCGGCTCGGTGCAGGAGTTTCGCGCCAAGGCGGCGCTCGACAAGCTCGCGCTCCTCAATGCGGCGAGTGCACGTGTGCGGCGGGGTGGGGTGGAGCGGGAGATCGCGCAGACGGAGGTCGTCCTGGGCGACATCCTGGTGCTGCGCGCGGGCGATCAGGTGCCCGCCGATGCCCGCGTCGTCGGCTCGCGCGGGCTGCAGATCGACGAGTCCATGCTCACGGGTGAGTCGGATGCCGTCGACAAGCAAGCGGGTGATGAAGCGCTGTCCGGCTCGATCGTCGTCGGCGGTGACGGTGACGCCCAGGTCATCCGCGTCGGCGCGGACTCGTACGCCAATACCTTCGCCGACGAGGCCAAGCGGTTCTCGCTCGTCGGCTCGGAGCTGCGCGACTCGATCAACCGCGTGCTGACGTGGGTCGGGTGGGGGATCGGTCCGATCGGTCTGCTCGTGCTCAACGCTCAGATGCAGGTCGCCGGGGGCTGGCGGGTCGCCTGGGAGAGCGGATCGTGGGTGCAGGCGGTGGTCAACACGATCGCCTCGCTGACGGCGATGATCCCGCTCGGCCTGGTGCTGATGACCTCCATCACCTTCGCGGTGGGTGCCGCGCGTCTGGCCGCCCGGCAGGTGCTCGTCAACGAACTGCCGGCCGTGGAGGGGCTCGCGCGCGTCGACATCATCTGTCTCGACAAGACCGGCACCCTCACCGAGGGCGAGATCGCGTACGACGACGCTTTCGTGCTCGACGAGGTCGCCGGTTGGCGGCGCACGCTCGCGTGGTACGGGGCCGCCCCCGAGGCGAACGCGACCGCTCGCACGCTGCGAGAGCCGTTCGCGCCCGACGCGGCGGGCGGCGCCCGCGCGGCTCGCGAGACGATTTCGTTCTCGTCGGCGCGCAAGTGGAGTGCGGCTTCGTTCGCCGACGACGGCGACCCCGCCGGGGCCTGGGTGCTCGGCGCGCCGGAGATGGTCTTCGGCGCCGCCGCCACCGATGCGAACGATCCGCTGGGTGCCGCGGTCATCGAGCGCGCCTCGACGGGGCGACGTACCCTCGTGCTGGCGTACGCGCCGACCGAGCTCACCGCCGCCGATGCGGAGGCCGAACGGCTGCCCGCCGATCTCATCCCGGTCGCTGTGCTCACGTTCCGCGAGAAGGTGCGCAGCGATGCGGCCCAGACCCTCGAGTACTTCCGTGCGCAGGGCGTCGGCATCCGGATCATCTCCGGCGACAACCCACGGACGGTGGCCGCCATCGCCCGCGAGGTCGGCGTGGATGCCGAGGAGGGCTTCGATGCCCGGCAGCTGCCCGATGATGACGAGGCCCTGGCCGACGTGCTCGAGGAGCACGCGGTGTTCGGACGCGTGAGCCCCGACCAGAAGAAGCGCATGGTCGTCGCGCTCCAGTCGCGGGGACACACGGTCGCGATGACGGGCGACGGGGTCAACGATGCCCTCGCCATCAAGACCGCCGACATCGGCATCGCGATGAACTCGGGGGCCGCCGCGACGAAGGCCGTGGCCCGGCTCGTCCTGCTGGACGGGCGCTTCTCGCACCTGCCCGACGTCGTCGCGGAGGGGCGTCAGGTGATCGCCAACATCGAGCGTGTGTCGATGCTCTTCCTCACCAAGACGACCTACGCGACGCTGCTCGCGATCTTGTTCGGCGTGCTCCTGCTGGAGTTCCCGTTCCTGCCCCGGCAGCTGTCGATCACCGACGGCCTGACGATCGGCATCCCGGCGTTCTTCCTCGCGCTCATGCCGAACGCGCAGCGCTACATCCCCGGCTTCCTCCGCCGTTCGCTGAGCTTCGCCATCCCGACCGGCGTCATCGTGGCGGGCACGCTCACCATCTATACGCTGAGCGTGCGCAGCGCGGGTGTCGGCGTCGATGAGCTGCGCACCGGAGCGACCATCATCCTGGCCGTCGTGGGCATCTGGATCCTGGCGGTTCTCAGCCGCCCGCTCAACCGCTACAAGGGTGCCGTCGTCGGTGGCATGTTCATCGCGCTGGTCGTGATCTTCTCGGTGGCGCTGTCGCGGTCGTTCTTCCTGCTCGTCGACCCGTCGCAGAACACCGCGCTCGTCGTGACGGCAGCCTGCATCGGCGCGATCGTCTTGATCGAGGTCGTCCGCATGGTCCAGCGCCGTTACGTCGCACGGGCCCTCGCGGCGTCCGCGCCCCGATCGACCGTGTCGCACACGCGTGAGGTATCGCGTCCGGTCGCCGTCACCATCGGCGTCGCGCTGGTGTATCTGAGCGGCATCGCCAATGCGATGTTCGGCATCCTCTTCCTGCTCAGCCGGTACGATGTGCCCGGCTCGATGGTGATGAGCGTCTCGCTCATCGGCGTCGGCGTCATCCTGTTCGGGCTGCTGTCGATGGCCGCGGCGTCGGGGCTGGGGCGCGGCAGCGGGCTCTCGCGCCTGTTCGTCAGCGTCCTCGCCGTCGGGCTGGTCGCGCTGCAGGCGTGGAGTCTCGCGGTCGACCATGACTGGGACGGATGGTCGGTGGCGCAGATCGTGGTGTCGGTACTGATCGTCCTCGCGCTGTGGACCCCGCATGCACGACGGTTCTTCCGCCCCGTGTTGCACGCCAGTTGAGCGTGATTCCAGAGAGGCAGGCCGGGCGATGAGCGAGCTGATCGTATCGGGAGGTCCCGTTTTCGACGGCGCCGAGCTGCGGGATGCCGACGCCGTCGGCGTCCGCGACGGCGTCATCGTCGCGGTCGGCAGCCGCAGCGATGTGCGCGGCGCCCTGCCGCACGCGGAAGAGGTGGATGCCGCCGGAGGACTCATCTCCCCCTCGTTCGCCGACGCGCACGTGCACCTCGGTCTCGTCGCGCTCGAAGGGTTGGACTGTTCCCTCGATGACGCAGGTTCGGAGCAGGGCTGTCTCGACCGCGTGCGTGCACACGCGGCCGCCCTCGACGATCCGGCCGCCTGGGTGCGCGGTGGCGGATGGCGGGCCGAATGGTTCGCGGGCGGAACCCCCTCCCGCGCGGCCCTCGACGCCGTCGTCCCCGACCGGCCGGTTCTCCTGCTCGACAGCGACCGCCACGGCGGCTGGGCCAACTCCCGCGCCTTCGCTCTCGCAGGCATCGATCGCACGACGGCAGACCCGCCGGACGGACGGATCGTGCGCGATGCCGACGGCGCGCCGCAGGGAACTCTGCGCGAAGGTGCCGTCGATCTCGTCGGCCGCATCGCGCCGCAGCCCGCCGCGGCAGAGCTGGCCCCCGGCATTCGTCGAGCCGCCGACCACCTGCTCTCTCTCGGCATCACAGGGTGGCAGGAGGCGGCGCTGGCGTCGTTCGGCAGCATTCCCGACTTCACCGACGCGTACCACGCGGCCCTCGCCGCGGGGCTCCGGGGTCGGCCGACCGGTGCGGTGTGGGTGCCGCGCGATCTCACCGTCGACGGCGTCGCCGACTTCGTCTCGGCGGTGCGCGAGCGCGCTCAGCGCGGAGAGGCGGCAGGGTTCGCGACGCGCACCGCCAAGCTCATGCTCGACGGCATCGTGGAATCGAAGACCGCGGCGCTGCGCGACGGCTATGCCGACGGATCGACCGGGCTCCGCTACTTCGACGATGACCTCGTGCGGGCCGTCATCGCGCAGCTGAATGCCGCGCATATTCCGGTTCATGTCCACGCGATCGGCGATGCCGCCGTCACCCAGGCCCTCGATGCGTTCGCTGCCGCGGGACCGGCGCCGAGCGGAGTGCGCAATCACATCGCGCATCTGCAGGTGGTGAACCCCGCTGACGTGCCGCGGTTCGCCGCAACCGGGACGACTGTCAACGCCCAGGCCCTGTGGGCGTGCCGCAGCGACGTCATGCGCACCGTGACCGAGCCTCTGCTCGGGCCTGAACGCAGCAGCTGGCAGTTCCCGTTCGGGTCGCTCTGGCGCAGCGGGGCCGCCCTGGCCATGGGATCGGACTGGCCGGTCTCGGCGCCCGATCCGTGGCAGGCGATCGCCGTCGCCGTCACCCGCCGGGAGGCGGGACAGCCCGATGCCGAGCCGCTCGGCGCCGACGAAGCTCTCCCACTCGCCGTCGCGCTCGCCGCCTACTCCCGCGGGTCGCACACGCTCATCGGCGACGGGACAGCCGGCCGGCTGGTCGTGGGCGCCGCGGCAGATATCGCGGTGGCCGACCGTGACCCGTTCCGGACGGACGTCACCGAGATCGCGCAGACCACGACGGCATGGACAGTCGTCGCGGGCGAGGTCGTGGCCGGCAGCGCCGCTGGTGCGGCGGGCACCGCGGCCTCGGCGCGCGCGTGCCCTGCGTGCGAGTGAGCGCTCAGCCTGTGCAGCCGAGCTGCGACCGGAGCGACGTCATCAGGTCTATCTCGGCCGACTGTGTGTCGATGACACCCTGAGCCACGGCGAGGGCGCGCGGGTCGTGCCCGAGTTGCAGCAGCGCTTGCGCCATCGGCAGAGCGCCCCGGTGGTGGCGGATCATCAGCTGGAGGAAAGTGCAGTCGGCCGTCGTTCCGGTCTGCGCACGCATCTCGGCGAGTTCCGCGGCGCTCGCCATTCCCATCTGCGTCATCAGTTCGGCGTCGGACGGTCGCGCGCCCGACGTGGCGGAGCCGCCGTGGTGGTGCGCGGTGTCCGCGGCATCCATCCATGCCATCAGAGGCCCGCCGGCCTGGGGGAGTCCCCAGGTGACGAGCCAGTCGTAGAACTCGCCCTTCTGCGCCGACTGCGTGGTGGCGATGTCGTACGCGAGCACCCGCACGTCGGGGTTATCGGTCGTGCGATAGATGTCCATCGCCATCTCCACGGCCTGGCCATGGTGCACCTGCATGTCGCGCGCGAACCCCGCCTCGGCCGACTGCGTTCCCGGCGCCGCCGCCGCGGTTGGCCCGAAGGTCGAGAAGCGTCCGATCGCGAAGGCGACCCCGGCGATCGCGATCGCGACGACCAGCACCGTCCACCACGGGGGCAGCGCGCGGGCCGACGGGGTCGCCGGTTCGGTCACGACTGCTTGCCCGGCCCGTCGATCGCGCCGCTGCAGGAGGCGGTCGGTTCGGGCACATTCTGACTGCGCCAGTACTCTTCGAAGAACGTCGGGATGCGGCTGTCGGTGGCGCTGTCGAGTTTTAGCTGCGCATTCCACGCGCTGAGCACGATCGGGGTGGGCAAGCCCTCGTACGGCGAGAGGATCGCGTACGAGGGGGGCAGCTGCGCCTTCAGCGCATCGAGATCGGCAGCGCTGACCCGCGTCTTGTCGTAGGTGACCCACACGGCGCCGTGCTCGAGCGAATGCACGGCGTTCTCGTTCGTCTGCGGCTGGTCGTAGATGCCGCAGTTGAGCCAGTACTGATTGTGCGGGCCGCCGGCGGGCGGATTCTGCGGGTAGTCGACGGTGCCGGACACGTGCTGGGTCGCGTTCGAGAACGTCTCGACGCCCTCGATGGTGGCGCCGGTGCCGCCCGCTTGGTAGCCCGCCGGCTTCGGTGCGAAGACGATGGATGCCGTGATGACCGCCACGATGGCGACGGCGGCCGCGCCGCCTACGATCCACCAGGTGAGTCGGCTGCGCCGGCGCCGAGCCAGCTGACGCTGATACTCGGCGAGCTTCTGCTGCTTCTGCTGCTCGCGCTGCTGCTTCACCGTGAGTTCGATGTGGGCGCGTGCGGCGGGATTGCCACTGGTGCGTTTGCCGGGAGGCGTCGGGGTCATGGGGATGTCCTCGGCTTGGAGACGGGCGGTGACCGTCCCGGAGCGGAGCGGTCCTCCGATCGTATGCGTCTGCATGCCTCGGTGGCTGGGGAAACGATTAAGATCGAACTTGGCTCGAATCGTTTCGAGCATCCCCGCCGGTAGCCTCCCGCCCTGAATCGGCACCCCTGTCCCACTCTTCGGCAGCCGCTCCGGCTACACGCGTGCCCGCTGCCGGCCCCGCCGCCTTGACCGTCATCCCACCCCGTCTGGACACCGTGCGCGACACCACCGCTTCCCCCTCGACCTCCGCCCGCCCCACCGCGCCCGCCGATCGCTCCGCCACCGGAGCGATCCGCACGTTGGGTGCGCACCCCGCGACGGCGCCGGTCGTGCTGCATCCGGGTGACGCCATCTCCGCGTCGCGACGGGTGGTGTACATCATCCTGTTGGGCGCGCTCACCGCGCTCGGACCGTTCACCATCGACCTGTACCTGCCCGCGTTCCCGACGCTGCAGGCGGATTTCCGCACCTCCGCGGCCGCCATCCAGCTGACGCTGACGGGCACGATGATCGGCTTCGCGCTCGGCCAGCTGATCGTGGGTCCCCTCAGTGACAAGGTGGGCCGGCGGGTCCCGCTCCTCGCCGTGACCGCACTGCATGTCGTGGCGAGCACGGCCGCAGCCCTCGCGCCTGATCTGACCCTTCTTTCCATCGCGCGGGTGCTGATGGGCGTCGGCGCCGCGGCAGGCGGAGTGGTCGCCATGGCGATCGTGCGCGACCTGTTCGGGGGGCGCCGCCTCGTCGTCATGCTCAGCCGGCTCGCGCTGGTGTCGGGCGCCGCGCCGGTCGTGGCCCCGCTGATCGGTTCAGCGCTGCTCACGGTCATGCCGTGGCGAGGGATCTTCGTGGTGCTCGCGATCTACGGCGCTGTCATGCTCGTGGCCGCGATCGCCCTCGTGCCGGAGACCCTGCCCGCGGCACGTCGTCACGAGCGGGGCGCGACGACCGTGCTCCAGCGCTACCGGGCCGTGTTCAGCGACCGGGTCTTCGTCGGCGTGCTGATCATCGGCGGCATGTCTTTCAGCGGTCTGTTCTCGTACCTGTCGTCGTCGTCGTTCCTGTTCCAGGAGACGTACGGCTTCGACGCCCAGCAATACGGGCTGCTGTTCGCCGCCAACTCACTCGGCCTCGTCATCGGCGTGCAGGTCGCGGCGCGTCTGGCCGCGCGCTTCGGCCCGCAGTGGGTGCTCGCCGTATCGACCGGTGTGCTGGTGCTCGCCGCCGTGGCGATCATCGTCTGCGATCAGCTCGGTCTCGGGCTCTGGGGCACGATGGTGCCGCTGTTCGTGTTCATGACCGGCTGCGGCTTCACCTTCCCATGCGTCCAGGTGCTGGCCCTCGATCGCCACGGCAAGGCGGCCGGCACCGCGGCATCCATCCTCGGTGCGACGAACTTCGGCGTCGCCGGAATCATCTCGCCGGTCGTTGGGTGGCTGGCCAAGGACGCCGGCATCACGGCGACCACGATGGCCTCGGTGATGGTCGGCTGTGCGCTCATCGGCTGCACGGCGCTGTGGGCGATCGTGCGCCCGCGAACCGTCGAACGCCTCGCTCCCTGAGTCGGCGTCGGGCACAATGGGGCGATGAGAGCCCCCACCGATGACGACCTCACGACGGTCGCACTTCAGCGGCTGGTCGTGGGAGTGCTCCTGATCGCGGTGACTGTCTGGCTCGGCATCCAGGTCGTCGTCGAGGCCGACGTGAACGTCGACGAATGGTGGAACGTCTTCGTCGATCACTTCGCCTTCCTCGACCCGGCCGCCCTCGTGATGAACTTCCTCGGCGGCGGGTGGTTCGCCACGTTCGTCGTTCCCCTGGGCGGCGTCGCCCTCATGCTGGTGCTGCGCAGACCCCGCGGAGCACTGTTCGTCGTCGTGGCGTCGGTCGGCAGCGTCGCGGTCGTGCAGCTGCTCAAAGCCGTCTTCGGCCGTGCGCGCCCCGAAGACATGATCGTCTCCTCCGACAGCGGATCGTTCCCGTCCGGCCATACCGGCAATGCCGCGACCATCGCCGTGATCGCGGTCGTCCTGTTTCCCCGTATCGGTGTCGCCATCGTCGGCGGTGCGTGGGTGTTCGCCATGGCGTTCAGCCGCACGCAGGTGCACGCGCACTGGCTCAGCGACACCGTGGGCGGAGCGCTCGTCGGCATCGGTGCGACGCTGATCATCGCCGCCGTATTCACTCGCACCCTCGACCGGGAAGGTGAACGGGCCCGCTCGCTAGGCTGAGCGCCATGAGTGCTGTCGATGATGCTGAACTCGCCCGCCTGCAGGCCGACGCGGATGCCGCCGAAGCCGCACTGAGACTGGCCCAGGCCACAGCGGCGCTCGCCACCGCCCGCGCCGAAGCCGCCCGCGCCGAGGCCGCACACGGCGAGGCAGGGGACGCGCCCGCGGCAGCCGCGCCGGCTGTCGCACCGCCGGCCCCGACGGATGCCGCGGCATCCGGACCCCTCGATGCCGGCCAGGTCGCGGCGATCGCAAAGGGGTACGCGTTCGACGCGCTGACTCTCGACCTCGGCGCGCTCGTGAACACCGATCCGCTGCCGGCGGTGCAGATCCGTATTCCGCTCGCCATGATGAACCGGCACGGGCTGGTGGCCGGCGCGACCGGAACAGGCAAGACGCGCACGCTGCAGGGCCTTGCCGAGCAACTCGCGGCCAAGGGTGTTCCGGTGTTCGCCGCCGACATGAAGGGCGACCTGTCGGGTGTCGCCACCCCCGGTGAACCCAACGAGAAGCTGCGGGCCCGCACCGCCGCGATCGGCCAGGACTGGGCGCCCGCGGCATCCGTCACCGAGTACTTCGCCCTCGGCGGAGTCGGCGCCGGCGTTCCGGTGCGCGCGACCGTGTCGGCGTTCGGCCCGCTGCTGCTGAGCAAGGTGCTGGGGCTCAACGAGACGCAGGAGTCGAGCCTCGGTCTGGTGTTTCACTACGCCGACGCGAACGGGCTCGCACTCGTCGATCTGTCCGACCTGCGGGCCGTACTATCGTGGCTCACGAGCGACGAGGGCAAGGCGGAGCTGAAAGATCTCGGCGGCCTTTCGGCGGCCACCGCGGGAGTCATCCTCCGCACGCTCATCACCTTCGCCGACGATGGCGCCGATGTGTTCTTCGGTGAGCCCGAGTTCGACGTCCGCGACTTCCTGCGCACGGCATCGGACGGTCGCGGGGTCATCTCGCTGCTGGAGGTCCCGGGGGTCGCCGATAAGCCGGCGCTGTTCTCGACGTTCCTGATGTACCTGCTTGCCGAGCTGTTCGACGTGCTCCCCGAGGTCGGCGATCTCGACAAGCCGAAGCTCGTGTTCTTCTTCGATGAGGCGCACCTGCTCTTCCGCGACGCGTCGAAGGCCTTCGTGTCGGCCATCACCCAGACCGTCCGCCTCATCCGGTCGAAGGGTGTGGGGGTGTTCTTCGTCACGCAGACGCCGAAGGACGTGCCCTCCGACGTGCTCGGGCAGCTCGGCTCGCGGGTGCAGCACGCGCTGCGCGCGTTCACGCCCGACGACGCGAAGGCGCTGCGCGCGGCGGTGAGCACGTACCCGAAGAGCGGGTACGACCTCGAGCGGGTGCTGCAGGAGCTCGGCACCGGTGAGGCGATCGTCACGGTGATGAGCGAGAAGGGGGCGCCGACCCCCGTCGCGTGGACGCGCCTGCGCGCGCCGCAGGGACTCATGTCGCCGTCGCCCGCGCCCGAGATCGACCGAGCCGTGCACGCCTCGCCGCTGCTGGCGAAGTACGGCACCGCGATCGACCGCGAGTCGGCCCGCGAGATCCTCACCGCGAAGATGAACGCCGCGGCCGAGGCGGAGGCGGCGGCTGAGCAGGCGAAAGCCCAGGAGCAGGCCGCGAAAGAACTCGCCCGCCAGCAGGCGGCCGTCGCCAAGGCGGATGCCGCAGGGGAGCGCGAGCGGCAGAAGGAGTACGACCGCATCATGCGCTCGACCGGGGGCACGACGCGCACCACGCGTACGTCGCGCGCGCGGGAGAGCTCGCCGCTGGAGAAGGTGCTCAACTCTCGGTCGACGCAGACGATCCTGAACTCCGTGATCCGCGGCGTCTTCGGCAACGGCCGTCGCTGACCGCTTCGCTCCCTTCTTGCGGCTCGGGCAGAACGTCGCGGTTCGCGCAAGGGGTGGGGGAGAGGGGGCCGGGCGGGCTAGCGTGGCGGGCATGAGTGAGCAGTCCTCGCCCACCGGGCGCGAACCCGAACTGCGCGCCGTGCCGCGCGCCGACGGCACCGCGCCGCGCGCGCTCGTGCTGGGCGCCACCGGCTACATCGGCGGGCGCCTCGTACCGCGGCTGATCGCCGCCGGGTACCGGGTGCGGGTACTCGTGCGCGATGCGGCACGGCTCGCGGCGTTCGCTTGGGGCGACGACGTCGAAGCGGTGGTCGGCGCGGCCGCTGACGCTGCCGCCCTCGCCGAGGCCTGCGACGACGTGGACGTGCTCTACTACCTGATCCACTCGATGGCCGCGGGCACGGGGTTCGAGCACGCCGATCTCGCCGCCGCGCGCACCGTCGCCACGGCGGCGGCCGCGGCATCCGTCGACCGTCTCGTGTACCTCGGCGGGCTGCATCCCGATGGCGTGCCGCTGAGCCCGCACCTGCGTTCGCGCGTCGAGGTCGGCGAGGTGTTCCTCCAGAGCGGTGTGCCGACCCTCGTGCTGCAGGCCGGCGTGGTCATCGGGTCGGGCTCCGCGTCGTTCGAGATGATCCGCCACCTCACCGAGGTGCTGCCGTACATGCCCGCCCCGCGGTGGGTGCGCAACTTCATCCAGCCGATCGCGGTGCGCGACGTCATGCACTACCTCCTGGGCGCGGCGCGGGTCGCCCCCGACGTCAATCGCGCCGTCGACATCGGCGGCCCCGACGTGCTGCGCTACGGGCAGATGATGAACGGATACGCGGTCGAGGCGGGCCTTCCGCAGCGTCCGATCGCGCCGCTTCCGGTGCTCACGCCCGGTCTCGCTTCGCACTGGGTCAATGTCGTCACGCCGGTGCCGCGCGCGATCGCACGCCCGCTGATCGCCTCGCTGCAGAACGAGTGCGTCATGGACGATCACGACATCGACGCGATCATCCCGCCCCCGGCGGGCGGTCTCACCTCCTACCGTCGTGCCGTCGCGCTCGCCCTCGGACGGGTCGCGGCCGACAGCGTCGAGACGAGTTGGCAGGATGCCGAGGTCAGCGGCGTCGCCTCCGATCCGCTGCCGTCCGACCCCGAGTGGGCTGGGCGCACCGTCTACACCGATGTGCGTACAGCGGTCACCGCCGCGAGCCCGGAAAGGCTGTGGGAGGTCATCGAGGGCATCGGCGGCGAGAACGGGTGGTACTCGGCGCCCGTGCTCTGGGCCCTCCGCGGCTGGATGGACCGGCTCGTGGGCGGGGTCGGTCTCGTGCGTGGTCGACGCAACCGCAGGCGCATCGCCGTCGGGGACGTCGTGGACTTCTGGCGCGTGGAGAAGGTCGAACCCGAGCGGTTGCTGCGACTGCGCGCCGAGATGAAAGTGCCCGGACTCGCGTGGCTCGACCTCGGGTGCGAGCCGGGACCCGACGGTGGCGCCGTGTATCGCCAGCGCGCGGTGTTCTTCCCCTCGGGTCTGTCGGGACGGCTGTACTGGTTGTCGGTGCTGCCCTTCCACGGGTTCATCTTCCGCGGCATGGCCAATCGGATCACGGCGGCAGCAGAGGCTCACCGGGCCGCGCCCGAGGCTGGCGCGCCCGCGGCATAGAATCGCCGGATGCCGCACCTGCGCCCCTTCCGCTCCGGCGACGAGCCGGCGCTCGCCGACATCTGCCTGCGTACCGCCGACGCCGGTTCCGACGGCACCGGCATCCTGGATGACGACGACATCTGGGCCGAGGTGTTCGTGCTGCCGTATGTCGCGCGGCATCCGGACCTCGCCTTCGTCGTCGAAACCGACGACGGGCGGGTCGCGGGCTATGTGGTGGGCACCGACGACACCGACGGGTTCGAGGAGTGGTTCCGCACCGACTGGTGGCCGCGCGTCGGTGCGCGCTGGCCACAGCCGGCGACGGATCTGCCGGAGTCCGCGCGCTCGCGACAGGATGCTGTGCTCGGCTACGCCTATAGTCGGCGGGCTGACGCCGAGTCGTTCGCCGTCAGGTATCCCGCGCACCTGCACATCGACCTGCTGCCCGAACTGCAGGGTCAGGGGTGGGGGCGGCGGTTGATCGCCGCGCTCACCGACACTCTGCGTGCTGCCGAGAGCCCTGGCATCCACCTGGTGGCTTCGGGGACGAATGCCGACGCCATCGCCTTCTACGAGCGGCTCGGCTTCACCCGCCTGGAGGCGCCCGTCGACGTCGCCGCCTTCGGCATGCCTCTGTAGCCCGCTCTCCCGCTCGGCGGGCATCGGGCGGGCGTAGGCTGGCGGCGTGTCCGCCTCCGCCGTCGTTCTGACCGTCTCCGACCGATCCGCGAGCGGGGCGCGCGCCGATACCGCCGGTCCCCTCGCCGTCGCCGCACTGCGTGAGGCCGAGTGGGAGTGCGCCGATGCCCGCGTCATCCCGGATGGCGTCGACACGGTCGAGGCAGCGCTGCGCGAAGCGGTCGCGGGCGGTGCGCGTCTGATCGTCACGACAGGCGGAACCGGTGTCGCGCCGCGTGATCTCACGCCGGAGGGCACCGACCGCGTGATCGAGCGCGAGGTGCCCGGCATCGCGGAAGAGCTTCGGCGTCGCTCGGTCGCGGAAAAGCCCGGGGGCATGCTGTCGCGAGGGAGGGCAGGCATCGCCGGCGCGGCCCTGATCGTCAACCTTCCCGGGTCTTCGGCCGCCGTGGTGTCGGGGATGCCGGTGATCCTCTCGATCGCCGATCACGTGTGCCAACAGCTCGACGGGGCAGACCACTGATGTCGGTGCGCATCGCTCGCCTCAGCGACCAGAAGCTCGACGTCGCCGCGCATCTCGCCGCCGTCGAAGATGCCGCCGCGGGCGCCGTGGCCAGTTTCATCGGCACGGTGCGCGATCATGATCCCGATGCGGCCGGTGCGGTCATCGCGCTCGAGTACTCCGCGCATCCGGATGCCGAGGCCACTCTCCACGACATCGCGGTCACCGCGATCGGCGACCGCCGCGCCATCGTGGCGGTGAGCCACCGCATCGGACGCCTCGAGGTCGGCGACGTCGCCGTCGTCATCGTCGTCGCGACACCCCACCGGGCCGAGGCGTTCGAGATCTGCCGCGAGATCATCGAAGCGATCAAGCGCGAACTCCCGGTCTGGAAGCGTCAGCTCTCGGCCGACGGCACCGCCGCCTGGAAGGGCCTCGGCGGCTGACGCCGGCCCCGACCGTTCAGTACCCTCAGCCTCCGGCGAACGGGGGGAGCACGTCGACGAGCGTGTCGACGCCCAACCGTGCGTCGCCGTCTGTACGGCGACCATCCACGAGCACGGCGCACCGCGGCAGGATGCGTCCGAGCGCCGGGTACTCGGCATTCCACGCGGCCCGGAGAGCGGCGAGGTCGTGCTCCGCGCGGATCTCGTCGTCACGGCCGGCGAACTCTGCTGCGGCGGCGAAGTAGCGCACCCGCGCCATCAGGCGTCCCGCGCCCAGTCGCCCGATTTGCCACCGGTCTTCGCGATCAGGCGGACCGACTCGATGGCGGTGGCTTTGTCCATGCCTTTCACCATGTCGACGACGGCCAGAGCTGACACGGCGACGGCTGTCAGCGCCTCCATTTCGACGCCCGTGCGATCGGCGGTGCGGACGGTGGCCGTGATCTCGACGCCCTCGTCGGTGATGTGCAGATCGACGCTCGCCCCGTGCACACCGATGACGTGTGCGAGCGGAAGCAGCTCGGGCGTGCGCTTTGCCGCCTGGATGCCGGCGATGCGCGCCACGGCGAGCACGTCGCCCTTGGGTACTGTGCCGTCGCGCAGCGCCGCGACGACGGTCGGCGCGCAGCGGACGAGGCCGGATGCGGTCGCCGCCCGCACCGTCGGCTGCTTCTGCGTGACGTCGACCATGCGGGCATGACCGGCGTCGTCGAGGTGCGTGAAGCTCATGCGTCCCATCCTTCCAGCAGCAGCACGCTCACCGGGTCGCCCTCGTGCACCTCGGTCACGTGGGCGGGCACGACGGCGAGAGCGCGGGCGTGTCCGAGCCCGCCGGCGAGGTGAGAACCCGATCCACCCGTCGTCGCCGGCCGGACGCTCCAGGACCCATCGGCGGCGACGTTGATGACCGCGGGGAGGTACTGGCGCCGGCCCTCGGGCGTGTGCCACGACGTGCCGGCGGGCAGACGCAGCGCAGGGCGCTCGATCATGCGCCGACCCTGCATCGCGAGCAGTGCCGGGCGCACGAACACCTCGAAAGACACCGCCGCGCTCACCGGGTTGCCGGGCAGCCCGAACAGCAACGCCGTTCCGGTGGGGGTGGGTAGTCGGCCGAAGCCCTGTGGCTTGCCCGGCTGCATGGCGACCCGCGTGAACGCCATCGCCGCCGACAGCTCTGTGCGTACGACCTCGAACGCTCCGGCGCTGACGCCGCCGGAGAAGACGATGGCATCGACGGATGCCGCGAGCAGCTCCGCCACCGCGTCACGCAAGCCAGCGCCCTCGTCGTCGACGCGTACCAGGGGAAGAACTTCGGCTCCGGCGGCGGCGGACAGACCGGCGAGCAGCACGCCGTTGGATTCCGGAATCTGACCGCGCCGGAGGGGGGATCCCGCCACCGCGAGCTCGTCGCCCGTGGAGACGATCCCGACCCGGGGTCGACGCGAGACCGTCGCCGTGGTGATGCCCGCCGCGGTGGCCGCGCCGATCTGCAGCGGTCCCAGGAGCGTCCCCGCCTCGAGGAGGACGTCGCCGGCGCGCACGTCGTCGCCGGCGCGCCGCACGAACACTCCGACTGCACGCGGGGCGCTCTCCACGACGGCGGTCTGCAGAGAATCGGACAGCCCGCCGGCGGTGTCCTCGAACGGCACGATCGCGTCGGCGTCGCTCGGCACGGGCGCTCCGGTCATGATGCGTGCGGCATCGCCCGGTCCGATCGCCGGGTCGTCAGCGCTTCCGGCCGCGATGTCGGCAACGACCCGCAGCCGGACGGGGGAGGTCGGCCTCGCGTCGGCGACGTCGGCGAAGCGCACGGCGAAGCCGTCCATCGCCGAGTTGTCGAAGACCGGGATGTCGACCGCGGCGCGCAGCGGTTCGCGCAGCGTCGCTCCCGCCGCCTCCGCGAGCGGCACGGCACGCGAGGGCAGCAGCGCCACCGCCGCGAGCACGTCGGCGAGGTGCTCCTCGACCGTGCGCAGCTCGGAGCCGGTCATGCCTGCCACGCGGCCAGGCCACCGGCGAGGATGTCGGCTGTCACGCCGCGGGCGCGCAGCGCCTCCGCGGCGTGACGTGCGCGAACACCGTGGGCACAGATGACGACCACGCGATCGTCCTCGAACTGCGCCGGGTCGGCGAGCAGATCGCCCAGCGGGATCAGCACCGAGTCGGCGAGAATGCCGCTCTGCGTCTCCCACGGCTCACGCACATCGAGCAGGGTGGCGCCGGCATCCTGAGCGGCGAGCATCTCGGTCGCGGTCAGCTCGCGGATCTCGTCCGGGGCCGCGGCCGGGATCGTCGTGGACGTCGGTGCAGGCATGGGCGCCACCGCCGACGCGGCGGATGCCGCCGCGCGCAGCGGCACCTCGGTCTGCGTCGCGCGGAGCGCATCGATGACGAGCACGCGCCCGAGGAGTGGCTCGCCGATGCCGACGATCAGTTTGACCGCCTCGGTGGCGAGGATTCCGCCGACCTGGAGGCACAGGGCGCCCAGGACCCCGACCTCCGCGCACGTCGGTGGTTCTCCGACCGCGTCGGCGGGGTGCAGATCGGAGAGGCGGACGGGTTCGATGCCGGCCGGAGGTGCACTCCAGAACACCGTGACCTGCGCATGGAACTCCTGCACGACGCCCCAGACCAGGGGGATGCCGAGGGCCTCGCAGGCGCCCGCGACCGCTGTGCGTGTCTCGAAGGTGTCACTGCCGTCGACGACGAGGTCGGCGCCGCTGAGCAGCTGGTCTGCGTTGCCGGCGGTCAGCCTCTCGCGCACCGCGGTCACGACCGTCTCGGGCGACAGGTCGGCGGCGACGCGCGCGGCCGAGGCGGTCTTCGCCGCTCCGATGTCGGCGTGACGGTGCAGGAGCTGACGCTGCAGGTTGCTCTGATCGACGTCGTCGTCGTCGATCACGGTGAGAGATCCGACGCCGGCGGCGGCGAGGGCCATGATCACGGGGGAGCCGAGGCCTCCGGCACCCACGACGGCGACGTGTGCGCCGGCGAGGCGCCGCTGCCCCACCTCTCCGATGCCGGACAGCACCAGGTGGCGTTGTGTGCGCGTACGCTCGGCGGGGCTGAGAGCGGGAACGGGGTCGACGAGAGGGTGCAGGGCCACGGTGTCAGCGTAAACCGCTGCCACGCACGACCGGGCCGTCGGCGACGGGCCGCGCTCCGCTCCACTGCCGCAGATGCGTCTGTTTTCGAGCCGAGAGTCCGCGAATGCGCGATAGCCTCGACATATGCGCACGTATCGCATTGCCGAGGCCGCCCGTCTGCTCGGCGTGAGCGACGACACCGTCCGTCGATGGGTCGACCAGGGCACGCTGTCTGCGGCTGGCGGGTCGCCCGCTCGCATCGCCGGCGACGTGCTGGCGGCGCGCGCCGTCGACATCGCCCATGCGGCAGACGACCCGAACGATGTCCTCTCCAGCGCTCGCAACCGCTTCACTGGGCTCGTCACACGGGTGCAGATCGACGGCGTCATGGCCCAGGTCGACATCCAGTCGGGCCCGCATCGCGTCGTCTCATTGATGTCAGCCGAAGCGGTGCGCGAACTGGGGTTGGAGCCCGGGTCGCTCGCCGTCGCCGTCGTGAAGGCCACCACCGTCATCGTCGAGACACCGAGGGACTGAACCGTGCGCCGTCATCCGCTTGTCGCCCTCGTCGCTGCTGCGGCTTTCGCCGCCCTTCTTGCCGGTTGCGCCGCCGCCGCGCCGCAGCCGGCCGTGTCGTCCGCAGACGCGTCGTCCGCGGCGACCCCTGTGCTCTCGGGCGAGCTCACGATCTACGCCGCGGCGTCGCTGAAGGCAGCCTTCACCGAACTGGCCGCCGACTTCGAAGCTCAGAACCCGGCGGTCACGATCCGGCCGATCACGTACGACGGATCGTCGACGCTCGCCACGCAGATCATCGAGGGAGCGTCCGCCGACGTGTTCGCATCGGCCGATCAGAAGAACATGACGAAGGTGCTCGATGCCGGTGTGGCTCGTGCCGCGCAACCGTTCGCGACGAACGTCCTCACCCTCGTCGTGCCGAAAGGCAACCCCGGTGGGGTGACCGGTCTCGCCGATCTCGCCACGCCCGGACTCAGCGTGGTCCTCTGCGCGGCCGAGGTTCCCTGCGGCTCGGCATCCGCCACACTGCTGCAGAACGCGGGCGTGACACCGTCGGTCGACAGCTACGAGCAGAACGTGACCGCGGTCCTGACGAAGGTTGCATCGGGGGAGGCCGACGCCGGGCTCGTCTACGTCACCGATGCCAAGACGACCACCGATGTCGAGACCGTGACCACGGCCGGTGCCGACGCGGTGGTCAACACCTACCCGATCGCGGCGCTGACCGGCGCGAAGAATCCGGCCGCGGCGACGGCGTTCGTCGACTTCGTTCGCTCCGACGCCGGCCGCGCCGTGCTGTCGGGGTGGGGATTCGGGAGTCCGCGATGATCCGTCGCCCGCGCGCGCAGGCCGAGCGCGGGTTCGTGCCGCCGGGGCTGCTGGTACCCGCGATCGTCGGGATCGCGTTTCTCGTCATTCCGCTGGTCGCGCTCGTCGGTCGCGTCGATGTGACGACTTTCTGGGCCGACATCACGTCGCCGGCCGCGCTGTCGGCATTGGGCCTGTCGCTCGGTACCGGGGCACTCGCAACGCTCGTGTGCCTCGTGCTCGGGGTGCCGTTGGCGCTGCTGCTCGCCCGCGCGGGGTCTCGACTCGCCGGCATCCTTCGGGCGGTCGTTACCGTGCCGTTGGTGCTTCCGCCGATGGTCGGCGGGGTCGCGTTGCTCTTTCTGCTCGGCCGCAATGGTTGGCTGGGGCAGGTTCTCGCCGGGATCGGGGTGCGCATCCCGTTCACCACGACGGCGGTGGTGATCGCGCAGAGTTTCGTCGCCCTCCCGTTTCTCGTGCTGGCGTTGGAGGGAGCGCTGCGCGCCACCGGCACCGGCTACGAGCGCGCGGCCGCGGCGCTCGGGGCGGGCCGGTGGCGGATCTTCTGGCGGATCACACTGCCCCTGGCGGCACCGGGACTCGTCGCCGGCGTCGTGCTGTGCTTCTCCCGGGCGATCGGTGAGTTCGGGGCGACCGCGCTGTTGGCCGGCAATGCGCCCGGTGTGACGCAGACGATGCCGCTCGCGATCTACACCGCGTTCAACGGGGCGGGTGTCACGCAGGGCACGGCGGTGGCGTTGTCGCTGTTGCTGCTGGTGACGGCCTTGGTCGTGCTGCTGCTCGTGCGCGGGTGGCGCCCCGCGAGTGCGGGGGCGCGATGACCGCCCCGGCACTCGCGGCGCACGTGATCGTCCAGCGCGACGGATTCGTCCTGGATGCCGAGATCACCGCGGCCGGAGGCGAGGTCGTCGCGGTCATGGGACCGAGTGGCGCGGGCAAGTCGAGCGTGTTGGCCGTGATCTCGGGCCTGTTGCGCGCTTCGGGCGGTGAGGTGCGCATCGATTCGGAGGTCGTCTCCTCTGCCGACGTGCAGACCTCTCCGCAGCGCCGCGGAGTGGTGCTGCTCGGGCAGGATCCGCACCTGTTCCCGCATCTGTCCGCGCGGGACAACGTGGCCTTCGGGATTTCCGTCTCTGGCGGCGGCGGGCGGGCGGCCGCGCGCGTCGAGCGCCGTGCGCGGGCGGAGCAGTGGCTGGAGCGCGTCGGGCTCGCAGGTCGGGGCCATCGGCGTCCGGCGGAACTCTCCGGCGGGCAGCAGCAGCGTGTCGCGCTGGCTCGTGCGCTCGCGACCGAGCCCCGTGTGCTGCTTCTGGACGAGCCGTTCACGGCGCTCGATCCCGCGACGCGTGGCGACATCCGTGCGATGCTCGTCGCGCGGTTGCCCGCCGCGGAGGTGACCACGGTGATGGTGACGCACGATGTCGTCGATGCGGTCGCGCTCGCCACCCGCCTGATCGTCCTCGAAGACGGCCGGGTGTCGCAGGAGGGCGCCGTCCGCGACGTGCTGATGACGCCGGCGTCGGACTTCGTCGCGACGCTGGCGGGGATGAATCGCGTGCCCGGGCGGATCGAGTCGGGTATCTGGCGCTCCGGCCGACTTCGACTGGCGGCGCCGGGGTGGGCCGACGGGGATGCTGTCGCATTCATCCCGCACGCCGCCGTGCACCCGCAGCTCTCGACGGAGCCGTTCGGTCAGGGGGAGGCGGCGGACGTCGTGGATGCTGCGGATGCTGTCGCGACCTGGACCGCTCCGGTGGTGCGGCTGGAGGCGACGGCATCCGGTGCGCGCGTGCGCACGGCGGAGCCGGACATCGTCTGCGATGTTCCGATCACCGCGATCACGGACGGCCGGCTCGGCGAGGGAGACCTCGTTCGACTGCGGGTCGATCCGTCGGCCGTGCGGGTGATCGCGCACTGATCTACGCGTCTGCCGTCTCAGAACGGTGGGTGTCCTTCCGCGCGCTCGGGCGGAGCGGCCACGAATCTGACGGTCGCGGGTGGGTGGTCGCGTAGCACCACCAGATCAACCGCTTCGGCGAGGATCGCTGCCTCATCGGCGTAGGCCGCCGCAATCCGCCGCCGCGCTGCACGCAGCCGAGTCACGACACTGTCCCACGCCGGCCACAGCGAATCCCTCAGTCCGGTCTCCACCAACGCGTGCATCGATCACCCTGAACCGGCGCAGATGCCGGTGGACAGGACCCGCTCCGAGGCGGGCACTCGCGGGACTTCTTGCTCCTCATATAGAACATAGCTTCGAATCTTGCAAGACCTTCTGCCGTCCCGTCGTCACTACCCACGGTGCTCACGGCCGACCCCCGCCGTGAGCCGGGTAGCCTCGGACCATGGTCGCCGTTCCCCTCACTCTGCGCACAGGGCGCAGTCTGTCGGCGGAGGACCCGACTGCTCCGGCCCTCGGCCAACCGCTCGTCGACCGCTTCGGCCGGGTGCATCGCGACCTGCGCATCTCGCTCACCGACCGCTGCTCGCTGCGCTGCACGTACTGCATGCCCGAGCAGGGCAATGAGTGGCTCGCTCGCACCAGCATCCTCTCCACGGACGAGATCGTGCGGGTGGCGCAGGTGGCCGCGGCATCCGGGATCACGACATTCCGCCTCACCGGCGGCGAACCCTTGTTGCGCGCCGACATCGTCGACGTCGTCCGACGTCTCGCCGCCCTCGAGTCGCCGTCCGGGCCGGTCGAGGTCGCGCTGACCACCAACGGCATCCGGCTGGGCGAGGTGCTCCCGGACCTGGTCGCCGCTGGGCTGCACCGCCTGAACATCTCGATCGACACCCTCGACCGTGACCGCTTCCGCGAACTCACCCGGCGCGACCGGCTCGATGACGTGCGCGCGGGCATCGCCGCCGCCGCGGCGTCGGGACTTCGTCCCCTCAAGCTCAACGCCGTTGCCATGCGTGGCGTCAACGAGGACGAGCTCGTCGACCTCGTCGCCTTTGCGCTCGATCACGACGCCGAGATGCGCTTCATCGAGCAGATGCCGTTGGATGCTGGTCACACCTGGGATCGCGCCCGCATGGTCACGCGCGACGAGATCCTCGCGGCGCTGGCGACCCGGTGGAGCCTGGAGCCGATCCCGGGTCGCGGCGGCGCGCCGGCAGAACGGTTCCTGCTCGATGGCGGCCCTGCAGCGGTGGGCGTCATCGCCTCGGTCACCGCGCCGTTCTGCGGAGCCTGTGACCGTCTGCGTCTGACCGCCGACGGACAGCTGCGCAACTGTCTCTTCTCCAACGATGAGTACGACCTGCTGCCGCTGCTGCGCTCGGAAGAGCCGGGCTCGGAGCCGATCGCGGCGCGGCTGCACGCGTGCGTCGCGGGAAAACTGCCCGGGCACGCCATCGACGACCCGTCGTTCCTGCAGCCGGTGCGCGGAATGAACGCTATCGGCGGCTAGCAGCCGCTCGCCGTCAGGCGTCGATACGGCCACCGGCCAGGCGGACGGTGCGATCGACCAGGCCGTCGGGCACCTCGACGTGCGAGATCAAGATGACCGCGCGGTCGGATCCGACCGCAGACAACAGGTCGGTCAGCAGTGCATCGGACGCATCGACGTCGACACCGGCGGTCGGCTCGTCGAGCACCAGCACGGGGAATCCATGCAGCAGGGCACGGGCCAGAGCGATGCGCTGCGCCTGTCCGCCCGACACGAGGGCGCCGCGCTCACCCACGCGCGCGTCGAGTCCGCCGCGCTCGCGCAGCCAGTCGCCGAGACCGACGCGCTGCAGCACGGCCTCCAGCTCGGCATCGGTGGCGGTGTCGTGCGCGAAGAGGAGGTTCTGACGGATGTCCTCGTCGAACAGCATCGGCTGCTGCTCACAGAGCCCGACCGTCTCGCGGACGTCGTCGGGGTTGAGCTCTCGCACGTCGACGCCACCGATCGTGTAGCTGCCGGCGGCGATGTCGAGGAAGCGCACCAGCACGTGGGCGACCGTCGTCTTGCCCGCCCCGCTCGATCCCACCACGAGCACGCGCTCGCCGGGGGCGACGGCCAGATCCAGTCCGTGCAGCGCATCGTCGTCGGCGCCCGGCCAGCGCGCGTCGACGCCGTGCAGTTCGAGTCCTGTGCCGAGGTCGGGCGGGGTGCCGGTCGGGGCGATGGCATCTGTCGGCACACCGGCGGGCACGCTGTCGGGCACGGCTCGGGCGATGCGTTCGGCCGCCGCGCGCACCTGTCGCCACGAGGAAGCCGCGGCGGGAACGGCCGCGAAGACCTCGAACACCGCCATCGGCACGAGCACGGCGACCGCGAACGCCGGACCGGTGATCGTGCCGTCGCCGACGGCGGGGACGGCGCTCAGCACGGCCAGCAGCGATGCCGCTCCGGCGAGAACCGACACGAGCGCGGTCGTTCCGGCCTGCGCGCCGGCGCGGCGGGTCACGGCTCGGCGCAGTTCGGCGTCGGCGGCGGTGATGCGCTCGGCGCTGCGCGCGGCGGCGCCGTAGGCGGTGAGCACATCGAGGCTGGCGAGGTGATCGAGTACGGCGTCGGCGAGGCGCGCGCGCAGCGGAGCGATCGACCGCTCCGCGCGTGAGCCCGCCGCCCAGCCCCATCCTCCCGCGACGACCGCCGCGACCACGAGACAGGCGAGGAGCGTGAGCGCTGCGGGCCACCACACCGCCGCGACGAGCGCCACGGCGCCGATGGCCACCGTCGCCGACGAGACGAGCGGCAGAACGACGCGCAGCGGCAGGTTCTGCAGTTCGTCGACATCGTCGACGAGAGCGCCCAGCACCGACCCGCGCCGCGTGCGCGTGAGGCCGTCGGGCGCGAGCGGGATCAGCCGGCGGACGAGGTCGGTGCGCGTGACGGCGAGCTGCCGGAGGGCGGCATCGTGGCTGGTGAGACGTTCGGTGTAGCGGAACGCGGCACGGCTGAGGGCGAACGCGCGCACGCCCACGACGGCCGCCGACAGGTACATCACGGCCGGCTGTTCGCTGGCCCGCACGATGAGCCAGGCGCTGCACGCCAGCAGGGCGACCGCGGATGCTTCGGAGAGGAATCCGGATGCCGCGCCCGGCCAGAACCGCCGCCACGGCGGCATGGCCCGGCGAAGGACATCGTTCGCGTGCGTCATGCGATCGCCTCCGGCGTCGCGCGCGGTGCCGCGGGTGCTGCGCCCAGCGCGACGATCTGATCCGCGATGGTGCGGGCGCTACGCCGGTGCGAGATGAGAACCACGGTGGCCCCGGCATCCGCGAGGTCCCGCACCCCACCCCAGAGCGCCGCCTCGGTCTCCGCATCCAGCGCGGAGCTCGGCTCGTCGAGCGCGATCACCGGCGCGCGACCGCGCAGATGACGGAAGACCGCCCGGGCGACGGCCACCCGCTGCGCCTGACCACCAGACAGCCCGGCGCCCTGGACGCCGAGTTCGAGTGCCGGGTCGAGTTCGTCGGCCTGAGCGATGCGCAGCGCGTGGGCCATGAGCTCCGCGCGTGACGGGGAGCCCCCGGCATCCGCCGGGTCGTCCTCGTCGCCGAGCGCGACGTTGTCGGCGATGGTGCCCGCGATGAGGCCGGGGTTCTGGCCGGCCCAGGCGAGCCACGCGGCGGGGGAGAGGGTCGTCACAGGAACGCCGTCGATCTCGGCCTCACCCGCGAACGGTGCCGCGTCGCGCAGCGCCGCGAGAACGCTCGACTTGCCGGCGCCGCTGGGGCCTTCGATGAGGGTGACGGTGCCGGGCGCGGCGGTGAAACTCACCGCAGGCAGGGTCAGCTCGCCGCGGCGCACGCGAAGGTCGCGCACGTCGAGAAGCCCGCCGACCGCCCGCGGCGAGGCCGTCGGCTCCGCGGACGGTGTCGTCGAGGTGGCGCGCGCCTCATCGAGCACGGCGAAGATGTCCTCCGTGGCGGCGACGCCTTCCGCAGCAGCGTGGAACTGCACGCCCACTTGGCGCAGTGGTAGGTACGCCTCCGGTGCGAGCAGCAGCACGAACAGCCCGACGACGAGCGTCAGCGACCCGTCGAGCAAACGGAAGCCGATCGAGACCGCGACGATCGCCACCGAGATGGAGGCCAGCAGCTCGAGGGCGAAACCGGAGAGGAACGAGACACGCAGCACGCGCATCGTCTCGCCGCGGTAGGTGTCGGTGACCTTCTCGATCGATCGCACCGCGCGATGCTGGCGACCGAAGACCTTCAGAGTCGACAGTCCCTGCACGGTGTCGGCGAAGCGCGCGGCGAGTCGCCCCAGGGTCTGCCACTGCTTCTGCTGCACGGTGCGGGTCGCCAGACCGATCAGCACCATGAACAGCGGGATGAGCGGGAGGGTGAGCAGCACGGTGAGCCCGGAGATCCAGTCCTGCCACCACATGACCGCCAGCAGCACCGGGGTCGTGATGACCGTCAGCACCAGCTGCGGCAGGTACCGCGCGAAGTACGCGTCGAGCGCTTCGAGCCCGCGGCCCGCGGTCACGGCCAGTTGTGCCGTGTTGCGGCGGGCGAGCCAGCCCGGGCCCAGGATGCCGACGGCATCCACCAGCTGCGCCCGCAGTTGTGCCTGCACGCGAGCGGCGGCGCGTGCCGACAGCACCTCGCGCGCCCAGAGGAGGACAGCACGCAGGGCGATGACGCCCGCGAGAGCGGTGAGGATCGCGATGAGCTCGGCCCACGGCATCCCCTCGATCGCCCTGGTGACGGCGTGCGTGAGCAGCCACGCGAAGGCGACGATCACGGCGGTCTGCGCCGCGCCGATCACGGCGATCGCGACGAAGAAGGCGCGGGATGCCGACGCGTAGCGAATCAGTCGCGGGTCGACCGGGCGCACACGCGTGCGCTGCTGTTCGGTCACCGTCGCCATCCTTCGATCCTGCCTCATAAACATACGTCGGCCCCGGTCCTCACCCGTCGGGCGAGTGCCGGGGCCGGCGGGGGAGCGTCAGTGCGCTCCGGTCAGCTCTGCCTTCTCGATCGTGGAGCGCGTGATGCGCTTGCGGAAGATCCAGTAGGTCCAGGCCTGGTAGGCCAGCACCAGCGGCAGGAAGATGAGCGCAGCCCACGACATGATCTGCAGCGTCAGCGGCGTGCTCGACGCGTTGGAGATCGTGAGGCTGAACGCATCGTCCGTGCTCGAGGGCATGACGTACGGGAAGAGCGCCAGCCACAGGGTCAGCACCGCGAACACGATCGTGATCGCACCGGCCGCGAATGCCCGTCCGTCGCGGTCGGCCCAGTTCGCGGCGACCGAGATCAGCAGCGCGACGGCGGCGATCACGCCGCACGCGATGACCGCCCACAGCAGCGGGGCTTCGCGTCCCGCGGCCAGGAAGATCGTCCAGACCACGGTGCCGGCGGCGAAGACGACCGTCGGGATCGCGAGCTTCTTGCCCAGCGCCTGTGCATCGTGGTGCACCGGGCCGTCTGTCTTCAGCCCGACGAAGTAGACGCCGTGCAGGAAGAACAGCAGCAGGGTGGTCACGCCGACCCACAACCCGTAGGGGTTGAGCAGGGTGAAGAGGCTGCCGGTGAAGTTCTTGTCGGCATCGATCGGCACGCCCTGCACGATGTTGCCCACCGCGACGCCCCACAGCAGCGCCGGCACGGCGGAGCCGATCGTGATCATCCAGTCGAAGCGGCGCTTCCAGCGCAGGTCGTCGCGCTGGTGGCGGTACTCGAACGAGACGCCGCGGGCGATGAGGGCCAGCAGGATGAGCAGCAGGGGCAGGTAGAAGCCACTGAAAAGCGTCGCGTACCACTCCGGGAACGCGGCGAACAGGCACGCGCCGGCGACGATCACCCAGGTCTCGTTGAGGTCCCACACCGGCCCGATGGTGTTGATCACCTGGCGGCGCGACACCTCGTCCTTGCCGAGGAAGGGCAGCGACATGCCGACTCCGAAGTCGAAGCCGTCGAGCACGAAGTAGCCGACGAACAGCACTCCGACGATGAAGAACCAGAGGTATGCGAGGTCCATGTCAGCTCCTAGTAGACCGTGGACGGGGTCTCATCGACCGGGACGTCCGACGGGTCGGGGTCTCCGGGTCCGGGCAGCGGTTGGGGGCCTTCCTTGACGGTCTTGAAGATCAGACCGAACTCCACGACGGCGAGGATCGCGTAGATCGCGGTGAAGGCGATGAGCGAGATCAGCACGGTCCATCCGGGAACGTTGGGCGAGACGCCGTCCTGGGTGAGCATCAAGCCGAACACGATCCAGGGCTGACGGCCCATCTCGGTGAAGATCCACCCGACGAGGATGCCGAGCAGAGCCAGCGGTGCCTGCCAGATCGCGAGCTTCCACATCCAGCCGGCGACGGGACGCTTGGCCTTCTTGCGCGTGACCCAGAGGCCGGCAGCGGCGATGGCGGTAGACAGGAGACCGAAGCCCATCATCCAGCGGAACGCCCAGTAAGTGATCCAGAGGATCGGCGCGAAGTTGCCGTTCACCTGGTCGGCGAACTGCGGGAACATCTGCGTCGTGTACAGCTGATTGAGGTCGTTGATGCCCTCGACGCAGCCGTTGAAGTCGTGTGTCGAGAGGAACGCGAGCACGTACGGCACCCGCAGCGACCACACCTCACCGGTGCCGTCGGGCGTGCCGATGGAGAAGATCGAGAACGACGCGTTCGTTCCGCATGCAGAGTTGAACATCGCCTCCGCCGCGGCCATCTTCATCGGCTGCGTCTGCACCATCACCAGGCCCAGCTGGTCGCCCGAGAGGAAGACGGCCACGAAGCCGATGATCATCGCCCAGAGGCCGAACTTCAGCGCGGGGCGCATCATGTCGATGTTCTGCTTGCGGGCGAGGTGCCACGCGGATGCCGCGATCACGACGCCCGCGGCGAACATGATCGCGGACGACAGCGTGTGGGGCAGCTGCGTCAGCGCGACCGGGTTGGTGAGCACCTGCCAGAAGTCGGCCATCTCGGCGCGATGGCCCTCGGCGGACATCTGGTAGCCCTTGGGGTTCTGCATGAACGCGTTCGCGGCGAGGATGAAGTACGCGGAGAGCCACGTTCCCACCACCGTCATCCAGATGGTGAGCAGGTGGATGCGCCGCGGCAGCTTGTTCCAGCCGAAGATCCACAGGCCGATGAAGGTTGCCTCGAAGAAGAACGCCATGAGGCCCTCGAAGGCCAGCGGGGCGCCGAACACATCGCCGACGAACCGGGAGTAGCTCGACCAGTTCATGCCGAACTGGAACTCCTGCACGATGCCGGTCACGATGCCCATCGCGAAGTTGATCAGGAAGATCTTCCCGAAGAAGCGCGTCAGGTGCAGCCACTTCACGTCGGCCGTGCGGTGCCACATGGTCTGGAAGATGGCGACGAACAGCGACATGCCGAGCGTGAGCGGCACGAAGATGAAGTGGTACAGGGTGGTGAGGCCGAACTGCCAGCGGGCGAGCAGCAGCGGATCCAGGAAGTCCATCGTCATCCTTCCGAGGGCGGGAGTCTTCTTCGAGACTGAAGGTACTCAGGTTCTTCCCAGTGACGGGGGGTCCGAGCCGTGAAAAAGAAAAGGCCGCCTGATCAGGCTGTGGCCCGCGCGAACATCAACTGGACGACGCACTCGCGCGGGTCGCAGGACGGGCGCATCGCGTCGACCGTGAGGGGGCCCCCGGCGGCGGCGAGCACGCTCTGCATGAGACCGAGGTGTACCTGGCAGAGCACATCGCGGTGCTCGGCCTGCGACGATGCGTGGGCGCAGGGGGTGAGATCCACCGTGAGCTCGCGCTCGTCGACCAGTGGGTCGAAGCCGGCATCGATGAGATCTTCGACGAGCGCGTCGACCTGGTGCAGCGCGTCGGTGTCGAGTTCGGGTGCAGCGCCGGGCAGCACGCGCCGCATGAGGTCACCCCGCTCCGCGGCAGCACGCACCTTGCGGCGCTGGATCGGGCTGGAGGAGCGCACGCCGTCGGCGGCGCTGTACAGAACGCGGGGCCGCCCGCGGGTGGTGCGGTGCTCGGCGGCCGAGACCACGTAGCCCTCGTCGATCAGACGCTGCAGGTGCTCACGCACCGTATTGGGGTGCAGTCCCGTCGCGTCGACGATCTCCGTGATCGTCCGCCGGGGATGCTCCTGCACGAGGTGCAGGATCTCGACACGTGAGTAGCTGGAAATGGCGCTGTACCCAACCGGGCGACCTGTGGTCATACCTCATATTATTCACGGTGAACGCCCTCGGCGCCACCTCCGGAAGGCGGTGGTTTCTTCCGGCCCTGCGGAAGACGTGACGGAGGTGTGGTCGGGCTCGCTCAGCGCCGCCCAAGGTGCTCGCCCATAGAGTTGGTGCATGCAGATCTGGCAATTGCCGATCATTGATGGCGCGGTGCCGATCGTCGCATATGCGATCGCCGTTGCGCTGTTCGTGATCGTGCTGGTGCGTCGATGGCGACGCCGGCCTCTGCTGTGGGCTGTCGTCGGGGCGATCGTGGGTGCCGGGCTCGCCGTCGCGGCGGTCGCGTTCGTCGACAACGCTCACCTGTTCGGCAGTGCCCCGCTCCCCGGTTTCGTCGTGCTGTGGGCAGCGCCCGGCCTCGCGGCAGCCGGTTTCGCGTGCGGCGGCATGGTCGGCGCGCGCGTGTGGCGTCGGGTGGTGTCTGCTCTCGCGGTGGTCAGCGTCCTCCTCGCCGCGATCATCGGTGTCAACGCGGCGTTCGGCCTCAATCCCACGCTCGGTACCCTGCTCGGGGTTCCCACCTACGCCGCCATCGACCTGCCCGCCGCACCTCCGACCGACGGGGCGGCGCCGGCGGTTCCTCTTTCTCAGTCCTTCGTGCCGCCCGCGGGCATGCCCGAAAAGGGAAGCCGGGGTACGCAGGACATTCCCGCGACGGCATCCGGCTTCCGCGCCCGGCCCGCGGGTATCTACCTGCCTCCCGCGGCCCTGGTCGCGAACGCGCCGGCGCTGCCGCTCGTGGTCATGATGATGGGGCACCCTGGAAATCCCGACCCCACGGCGATCAGCGACGTGCTGGACGCTTTCGCCGCCCGCAACCACGGGTTGGCGCCGATCGTGATCGTCGCAGACCAGGTGGGCGCCGACATCAGCGACACCGCGTGCGCCGATTCGGCGGCCTACGGCCGCGCTCGGACGTACATCACGCAGGATGTGGTGGCCTGGGCGACGGCGCACCTGAACATCGTCCGCGATCCCGCCTACTGGACCATCGCGGGATACTCCAACGGGGGAGGATGTGCGCTGTCGTTCGGTGCGGATTACCCCGGAATCTGGAAGAACATCCTGGACGTGTCGGGCGAGCCGTTCCCTGGCTCGGAGCAGGTCGCGAACATCACGAAGACCGTCTTCGGTGGCGACAGTGCTGCGTTCGAAGCGTCGAAGCCGGTCAACATCCTGGCGGCGGCCCCGGCGGGCACCTACGCCGGGATGACGGCCGTGTTCACCGCCGGAGCGAATGACGCGGCCTACATCGCGCATGCCGACGGTGTGGCGGCGGCGGCGCGGAAGGTGGGAATGACGGTGACGCGCTACGACATCCCGGGCGTCGGGCACACCGGCGACGCGCTCAAGCTCGGCTTGGTGGCGGGTTTCACCGTGCTCTATCCCGTGCTCGGGCTGTCGGTTTCCGGTGCCGGCTGATTGCTGTGTAGCGAGTTGTTGTCCAGCAGTCAAGACTCCGCTCCTCAAGATTTGCGCAAATTCCGAGCCTTTCGGGGCGCTGCCCGCGGCCGTTGAGTGGTTGCATGCGTCTGAATGTTGAGGATGGCGCAAGATTGGCTGCATTCACTGTGTCTCGACGGTCCGACCGCGTAGCGTTTTCCGTAAGCGAGTCGGCACCCGAAGCTGGCCAGCTGTCGATGAAGGCGATCGCCGATCTGGGGGGATGCGGCGGTCGCCTTCGTCGTCGGTGGGCGCGTGCGCGGGGGCGCCTCACTCCGCGGGGCGGCTGAACGTGATGTGCGTCACGCCGCTCTCTGCCGCCTCCGACGTCACCCGATAGCCGCTCTCGAGACCGCGGAGGTCGTCCCACAGCCGGATGCCGCGGCCCAGGATGATGGGCACGACCGCGACGTGGAGCTCATCGACGAGCCCGGCGTCGAGGAACGAACGCGCCGTCGAACCGCCGCCGCCGATCCGGATGTCGCCGCCGGCGGCGACGGCCAGCGCGCGTGCGAGCGCGTCGTGCGGCGTCGCCTCGATGAAGTGGAAGCTCGTGCCGCCCGCCATCTCGATCGAGGCGCGCGGGGTGTGCGTGAGCACGAATACCGGAACGTGGAACGGCGGCTCCTCGCCCCACCAGCCGCGCCAGTCGGGGTCGTTGCCGTGATCGTGCAGCCCGAACATTCCCGCGCCCATGATCTCGGCGCCGAGGTCTGCGAAGTAGCGGGTCGCGTAGACGTCGTCGACGCCGGTGGTGCCGGCCCCGGTGGTGTCGTGCAGCACACGTTCGCGGAAGGTGCGGGTCGCCGTGTAGTCGCGGGTGAGCCGACCCCAGTCGTGGCCGAAAGGGTGTTCCGGCGTCTGATCGGTCGTCGTTGCGAAGCCGTCGAGGGAGATGTTCAGATCGAGGCGGACGCGGCTCATGATCACCAGAGTCTGCCATCACGCCCGGCGGCGCAAGACGCAGACGCGCGCGGCCTCGCGCAGCGGATTCGGACCGGCGCACCGGATTCGGATGCCACGGCATCCGTGGTCCGAATCCGGTGCGGCCAACCGCGTCTGGTCGAGCGAACGTCGTCGACCGGATCAGGCTTACGCGGATGCCAGGGTGGACTGCCAGCCGAGGGCCGGCGCGACGTACTTCGCGAACGACTCCATGAGGCGCAGGTTGAAGGCAACACCCAGCTGCGAAGGGATCGTCAGCATGAGGGTGTCGGCCGACATGACCGCGGCATCCTGCATCAGCTGCTCCACGAGAACGTCGGGCGCAGCGGCGTACGTCTTGCCGAAGGTCGAGCGGAAACCGTCGATGTAGCCGATGCCGTCGCCATCCTGGCTGTGACCGAAGTAGAGCTCGTCCTCGGCGGTCGTGATCGGGAAGACCGAGCGGCTGACCGAGACGCGGGGCGTGCCGGGGTGACCGGCTTCGGTCCACGCCGCACGGAAACGGTCGATCTGCTCAGCCTGCAGGATGTCGAACGGTCGTCCGTCCGCCTCGGTGACGAGGGTGGACGACATCAGGTTGAGGCCGGTCCTCCCCGCCCACTCGGCGGTGTCACGCGAACCGGCGCCCCACCAGACGCGCGAGCGCAGGCCGGGGGAGTGCGGCTCGATGCGCTGCAGTCCGTTGCCGCCGCCGAACGGGGAGTTCGCGTCGCGCTCGGCGAGGCCCTCACCGTCGATCGCGCGCAGGAAGAGGTCGAAGTGGTCGCGGGCAAGATCGGCGCCGCGGGGGTCTTCGGCGGTGTAACCGAACTTCTCGTAGCCGCGCACGACCGTCTCGGGTGAACCACGGCTGACGCCGAGCGCCAGTCGGCCGTCGGAGATCAGATCGACGGCGGCGGCCTCTTCGGCTAGGTACAGCGGGTTCTCATACCGCATGTCGATGACGCCCGTACCCACTTCGATCCGCTTCGTCTTTGCGGCCATCGCCGCGAGAACCGGCATGGGGGCCGCCTGCTGACGCGCGAAGTGGTGCACTCGCACCGCGACGCCGTTGACGCCCAGGTCATCCAGACCCTGTGCAAGGTCGATCGCCTGATGCAGCATGTCGCCGGCCGTGAGCTCGCGACCACCGCCGAGGGGGCCGTAGTGGCCGAAGGAGAGGGTTCCGAAGCGTTGCATGGTGGTGACAACGCTACGCCCCCGGCATCCATTCCGGTGAATGGATGCCGGGGGCTCGAGCGGCGTCAGAGGCCGTTGCGGACGCCGCGGACGAACGACTCGACGTTCTCGCGGAGTGCGGCGATGCGCGCCCGACGCGCGGCCTCGACATCGAATCCGACGTAGGCCGCGGGCGGGCGCCTGCGCGCGTTCTCATTGCACTGGAAGCGGTCGCACGCGAGAGTTCCGACGGTGTCGCCCCGGCGACCAGCGTCGCCGACGCGCTTCGCCGTGAACAGGAGCACGTCGTTGGGCAGATGCACGTCGGCGCACCACGAGCACTGCGCCCGCGAAGTCGGCCGCGATTCGGCCTGCCGTAGGAGGAGACCGGTCGGAACGCCGTCGAGTTCGGCGACGACGTAGCCGACGAGGGCGAGCTTTCGGTCGCGGCCACCGTAGAACTCGAGGCGGTCCCAATCCGTGTTGGCGACATCGGCCGGGAGCGTGACGTTGCGGCGTTCGGACTGGGTGACATTGATGAGCGAAGCGCGGATCTGCGCGTCGGTGAGAGCGTGCACGGACATGCCTTTCGTGAGGGGAGGATGCCGCGCGCTCGCCGATCGCGAAGAAGCGGTCGTACGGTGCGCATCGGCATCCGGAGAAGGGTGTGACAAGGCGGCGCCGGGCGCGTTCAGGAACGCGACGCACGACGCCGTGACAGGGTCACCTCTCAGCGGCGAAGAGTTCGCCGTTGACCTCCCTCTGGCCCGCTCGATGCAGGCCGTTCACGATGCTCACTCCTCCAGAGTACGCTCACGGCGCGGATCGGGAGCAGAGGCACGGCGCTCGGAGCCCCGAACATGACGTCATCGTAGGTTCCCAGGAACAGGCGGCACGAGGCGGTGGTTGGATCGACGTATGAGCCGTATTTCGCACACCGATATCGACGTCTTCCCCCTCGCCCTCGGCGGCAACGTGTTCGGCTGGACGGCCGATCGCGAGGAGTCCTTCCGCATCCTCGACGCGTTCTACGCGGGCGGCGGCAACTTCATCGACACCGCTGACGCATACAGCGCGTGGGTGCCCGGCCACAGCGGCGGCGAGAGCGAGACGGTCATCGGCGCGTGGCTCGCCGACCGTGGCCACACGGACGTCACCGTCGCGACCAAGGTCAGCCAGCACCCGCAGTTCAAGGGACTCGCGGCGGCGAACGTGCGGGCGGCCGCGGAGGCATCGCTCGAGCGCCTCGGCGTGGAGTCCATCGACCTCTACTACGCGCATTTCGACGATGCCGAGACCCCGCTGGAGGAGACGGTCGCCGCGTTCGGTCAGCTCGTGTCCGACGGCCTCGTCCGCTACACCGCGGTGTCGAACTACTCGGCTGACCGCATCCGTGAGTGGGTGCGCATCGCGCGCGAGCTGGGCGTCGCCGAACCGGTCGCCATCCAGCCCCACTACAACCTCGTGCACCGCGAGACCGAGAACGACATCGTGCCGGTCGCCGAGGAGTTCGGCCTGTCGCTGGTGCCGTACTTCTCGCTCGCGAAGGGATTCCTCACGGGCAAGTACCGCTCGACGGATGCTTCTCAGCACGACACGCCTCGCGCGGAAGGCGCCGCCGTCTACGCCACGCCGCAGGGCCTGCAGATCATCGAGGTTCTGGAGCGCATCGGCAAGGCCCACGAGGTCTCGATCGCCGCCACGGCCCTCGGCTGGCTGCGCGCCAAGCCGACGGTCGTCGCACCGATCGCATCGGCGTCGAAGCTGTCGCAGGTCGCCGACCTGCTCGACGGCGGACGGGTCGAACTCACCGCCGCCGAGGTCGCCGAGCTCGACGAGGTCTCGGAGTGGACGCCGACCGACATGTGACGGCGGTCGTAGGCTGAGCGGATGCCCGCAGAACTGCCCATCCTCAACGTCTCCGCGTACCTGTTCACCGCGGTGAGCGACGCGCTGCAGCTGCGCGAGGTGCTGCGTGAACGTGCGGATGCGGCGGGTCTGAAGGGCACGATCATCCTGGCGGAGGAAGGCATCAACCTCTTCCTCGCGGGCGAGCCCGCGGCGCTGCGCGGGTACCTCGACCACCTGCGCGCCGACCCGCGGTTCGCCTCGCTGCGCGCCACGGAGAGCTGGTCGCCCACGCAGCCGTTTCGGAAGATGCTCGTCAAGCTCAAGCGCGAGATCATCCGGATGGACCGCCCCGCGGTCCGCCCGGGACAGGAGCGCGCGCCCGCGGTCAGCCCGGAGACGCTGCGCCGCTGGCTCGATCAGGGGCACGACGATGCGGGCCGCGAGGTCGTCCTGCTCGACACGCGCAACGCGTTCGAGGTCGATGAGGGCGCCTTCGTGGGCGCGGTGGACTGGCGCCTGCAACGATTCACGCAGTTTCCGGCCGCGGTCGCCGCCCACCGAGAAGAGCTGCGGGACAAGACCGTCGTCAGCTACTGCACCGGCGGCATCCGCTGCGAGAAGGCGGCGATCGTTCTCCGCGAGGAGGGGGTGGACGCCTGGCAACTCGACGGCGGGATCCTGGGCTGGTTCGCCGCAGAGGGGGCGGCGCACTACCGCGGCGACTGCTTCGTCTTCGACGAGCGCTGGGCGATCGACAGCGCTCTCGCCCCCGCCGCCGGGTAGGCCGCCGTGCGCGGCGCCGCGCACGTTCGAGACATACTCGTGGTTATGCGTTCATTCCCCTCTCTCGACGATCTGCGTTTCGCCATGGTGTCCTCGACCGCGAGCACGGTCGACGCCGACGCGCCCACGGTGTTCCAGTACCACCAGGAGGGAAGCCTCGTCTGGGGCGAGTACACCGGTGACACCGTGTCGGAGGGGCGTTTCGTCGGCGAGATGATCGACGATCAGGTTCGCGTCGCCTTCGCGCACGCGCTGGCCGTCGACGGCACCGTCGTGCGCGGCGAGGCGGTGAGCCGAGCCGAGATCGACGACGCAGGACGTGTCCGCCTGGTCGAGGACTTCGCCGTCGACGGGGTCGACCACGTCAGCGTCTGCGTGCAGCTCTGACGCCGGTCACACCCGCTCGCCGTGGCCCAGATCCGTGCGGGTGAACCGCATGAGTCCGCTGTCGACGCCGATCTGATCGCGCTGCGGGATGTCTCCCGGGAGCACGAAGGGGCGACGGAACACCTCGCCCATCACGATCGCCGTCTCGACCTTCGTCACTTCGGGACGTGCGGCGATGGCTCCGATGACGAGGGACTGCATGGCTTCCATATCGACGCTGCGGACGATCAGCATCACATCGTGCTCGCCCGTCATCACCAGTGCCGACTCCACGTCGGGCATCTCGCCCACGGCCTGCAGGAATGACGTCCACTGCTGCGGCTGGATCGTGCAGAACACGAGAGCGCTCACGCCGAGCCCGAGACGCGTGGGATCGACCGTCGCGGTGTAGCCGGTGATGATCCCCGCACGGGTCAGCGCCTCCACGCGCGAGTAGGCGCTCGCCCGCGAGATCCCCACTTCCTGAGCGAGCGCCGCGATCGATATCCGTCCGTTGCGACGCAGGGATCGGAGGATGTCGTACGCGATTTCGTCGATCACGGGCGCGAAACGTCCAGACGACACCGATTGTTCATCGCTCATGGTGGACATATTGCCGCACCCGCCGAGTGCTGGCAATGAAATGATCCGAGAGAAGGCTATCGGTCGGATATAGTGCGGGAAAACCCGATCCACTCGTATGACCTGTCCATTCTCTTTGAGGAGGAATGCCCATGGCCCGTTCCTACCGCCACGCCGTCGCTGCGCTTGCCGTCGTGACCGCTCTCGCGCTCGCCGGATGCTCCGGCGGCAACTCTGCCGCAGGCTCCTCCGGCTCCGCCTCCGGGGGATCTGTCGTGGTCGACACGGCTTTCTCGCTGGAAACCGCCGATCCGGGGCGCAACTACGTGCCCACCGGCAACATGGTGCTGCACGCGATCTACGACACGCTTCTCACCTTCCAGGGCACTGACTCGACGACTCCCCAGCCCGACCTGGCGACGATGGAGCAGAACGCGGATGCCACCGAGTTCACCTTCACGATCACCGACGGCCGCACGTTCTCGGACGGCTCCCCGGTGACCGCCGATGACGTCGTCTTCTCGCTCCAGCGTGTCGCGGGCATCACCGACTCCAAGGCCAACTTCCTCATGGCGGGCATCACCGTCACCAAGGTCGACGACAAGACCGTGAAGCTCACGACCGCCACGCCCTCGCTGCAGCTGCCGGCGATCGTCACGAACCCGTCGCTGTCGATCCTGAACTCCAAGGTCGTCAAGGAACATGGCGGCACGACCGACGCCACCGACGCGGCGAAGAGCTGGCTCGACGCCAACTCGGCTGGCTCTGGCCCCTACACCCTCCAGTCGCTCGATCTCACCCAGCAGGTCGTGATGGTCAAGAACGACAAGTACGACGGCGCGGACAAAGCGGGCTACGACAAGATCGTCGTCCGCAACGTCTCACAGTCTTCGACGCAGCTGACCAACCTCCAGGGTGGCGACTCGAACGTCGCCGTCGACCTCTCGGGCGACCAGGTGAAGAACCTCGGGTCCGGCTTCACGGTCGACTCCGCGGCATCCGCCGAGACGCTGTTCCTGCTGATCAACCAGGACAAGAACGTCGGCGGTGTCACGGCCACGCCGAAGTTCGCCGAAGCGGTGCGCTACGCGCTCGATTACGACAAGCTGCTCGAGCTCACCGGGTCGGGCTCTGTCGCGGCGACGGGCGTCATCCCGCCGATGTTCCCCGGAGCGAACAAGACCGGCGTCACCCAGGACCTCGCGAAGTCCACGGCGGCGCTGGCAGCCTCGGGTTACAACGGCGAGGAGATCAAGCTCCAGTTCCCCAACGACACCCCCGTCGGCGGCGTCGAGTTCACGCCTCTGGCTGAACGCGTGCAGGAGCAGCTGAAGACCGCCGGCATCAATGTCACCCTGGCCCCGGCACCGTTCGCGACCGAGGTGCAGCCCTACGTCAAGGCTCAAGAAGCCTTCTCGCTCTGGTTCTGGGGCCCGGACTACGCCGACTCGTCGTCGTTCCTGCCTTTCGGTCCCGGTCAGAAGGTCGGTCTGCGCGCCGGCTGGGCCGCGGATGCCGCACCCGACATCGCCGCGATGGTCACAAAAGCGACCAACGCCACGAGCGTCGATGCCCGCACGAGCGCCTTCAGCGACTTTGCACAGGCCATGCAGCAGTCCGGCCCGTTCGTGCCTCTCGTGGTCCCGGGTATCAACCTGGCGAGCTCCGACAAGGTCGCGGGCCTCGAGTACAACGTGACCTGGACGCTCGACCTGCGCTCACTGCACGCCAAGTGAGCACGGCCGTCCGCGGGCGGGGAGCGCAGCACACGCTGCTGCGCTTCCTCGCTCGTCGCGCGGTGACCAGCATCATCCTGCTGTTCGGGATCGTGCTGGTCACCTTCTCACTCACCGTGATCGTGCCCGGAGACCCGGTGCGCGCCGCTCTGGGTGAGGGGGCGTCGTCCAACCCCGCCACCGTCGCCGCGTTTCGGGAGAAGTACGGCCTCGACCAGCCCGTGTGGGTGCGCTTCTTCCGGTACGTCGGCAACCTGCTGCACGGCGACCTCGGTACGTCGATGACCACCGGCCGGCCCATCTCCGCCGATCTCGCGAAGGCCGTGCCGGCCACCGCGGAGATCGCCTTCTACGCCGTCATCGTCAGCTTCGCGGTCGCCGTCGTGCTCGGCACGCTCGCCGCCTACCGCCGCGGCAAGGTAACGGACGAAGTGATCCGCGTCGTCACGCTGGTGGGGCTCAGCGTTCCCACGTTCTGGATGGCGATCCTCACCTACCAGCTCTTCTTCATGCAGCTGCACTGGGTCAGCGGATCGGGGCGGATCTCGCCCACGCTCACGCCTCCGCCGACGGTCACCGGGTTCTACACCGTCGACTACATGCTCAACGGCGACTCTGTCGGCTTCTTCGACGCGGTGGGACACCTCGCCCTCCCCGTTCTCGTTCTGAGCCTGTTCACGATCGCCACCCTGACGCGGTTCGTCCGTACCTCGGTGCTCGAGGTGCTCGACATGGACTACGCCCGCGCCGCCCGTGCGAAGGGACTCTCGGGGCGGCGGGTCGTCGTCGGCTACGTGCTGCGCGGCGCCGCACTGCCGATCCTCACCCTGGTCGGCATCGCCTTCGGAAGCCTGCTGTCGGGCACGGTGCTGGTCGAGGCGGTCTTCGCCTGGCCCGGGCTGGGAACGTATGCATACAACGCCTCGAAGAACCTGGACCTGCTCGCCGTCACCGGCGTCGGTCTGATCGTCGGCGTGATCTACCTCGTCATCAACCTCGTCGTCGACGTGCTCTACGGCGTCCTCGATCCGCGAGTGAGGCTGTCGTGAATCTCATCGTCCCCGAGAAGTTCGCCTCGCGTCGGCGCCGTTCCCTTCTGCCGCGCGCCTGGCGCAGCCCGTTGGCCGTCGCCGGCACCGTCGTGGCGCTGGGCTGGATACTCGTCGCCGTCCTCGCGCCCTGGATCGCCCCCCACGACCCGCTTTCGCAGGATCTGCCGCGGCTTGCACCGCCGAGCGCCGACGCGATCATGGGCACCGACGTGACCGGCCGGGACGTGTTCTCGCGCCTGGTGTACGGAGCGCAGACGACGATCCCTCTCGCTCTGATGCTGGTGGTGTGCGCCATGATCATCGGCACCGTCGTGGGCGCCCTCGCGGGCTACCTCGGCGGCTGGGTGGACGAGGTGCTGATGCGTGTCACCGACATGGTGATGGCGTTTCCGACCGTCATCCTCGCCATGGTCATCGCCGCCTCCCTCGGTCCGTCGATCCTCAACGCGGTCATCGCCGGCATCATCGTCGCGTGGCCGCCCTATGCGCGCATCACCCGCTCGCTCGTGCTCGGTCTGCGCACACAGAACTACGTGATCGCGGGCCGCCTGCTCGGTTCGTCGCCGCTGCGGTCGCTGCTGCGCGATGTGCTGCCCAACATCGCCGGCCCGGTGCTGGTGCTCGCCTCGCTCGACATCGGCACGGCGATCCTGCTGCTGTCGGGTCTGTCCTTCCTCGGCCTGGGCGCACAGCCGCCGACGGCGGAATGGGGAACCATGATCGCCAGCGCCGTGCAGAACACGTCGGCCTGGTGGCTCGGGCTCTTCCCGGGCCTCGCGATCCTCACCGTCGTCATGGCCTTCAACTTCATCGGCGACTCGCTGCGCGACGTGCTCGACCCGCTGGCCGCCCGCGAGCGCGAGGCGGAGTCGCCGACGGCCGTCTCGGCCGCCGCCGCGGAGGTGGCCCCGTGAGCGCCTTGAGCATCAACGACCTCCGTGTCGAGCTCGGCAAGGACGCCTCGCACCGTACCGAGGTCGTGAAGGGCATCAGCCTCGAGCTCGTCCCCGGGCGCATCCACGGGCTGGCGGGCGAGTCCGGGTCGGGTAAGAGCATGACGGCACTCGCCGTCCTCGGCCTGCTACCCGCCGGCGGGATCGTCCGCGGTTCCATCACGCTGGGTGGCGAGACCGAGCTGGTCGGGCTGCGCCCGAAGGCCTACCGCGCCATTCGTGGCAACCGCATCGCGATGGTCTTCCAGGATCCCTCGGCGAGCCTGCATCCGCAGATCACCGTCGGTGCGCAGATCGCCGACGGTATGCGCGCCCACCTCCGCCTCAGCCGCGCCGCTGCCCGTCGCCGCGCGGCGGAACTCCTCGCGCTCGTGCGCGTGCCCGATCCGGATGCCGCGCTGACGAAGTACCCGCATCAGTTCTCCGGCGGGCAGCGCCAACGCATCGCGATCGCGATCGCTCTCGCCTGCGACCCGGACGTGTTGTTGGCCGACGAGCCGACGACCGCGCTCGACGTGACCGTGCAGGCGGGCATCCTCCATCTGCTGCGCGACCTCGCCGTCGAACGCGATCTTGCGATCCTGCTCGTCACCCACGATCTCGGCGTGATGAGTGCCGTGGCCGACGATGTCTCGGTGATGCGACACGGACGGATCGTGGAGAGCGGCCCCCGCCGGAGGATCTTCACCGACCCTCAGCATCCCTACACACGAGAGCTGCTGGCCGCCATGCCCGACGCGCGTGAATCGCTCGTGGATGCGCCTCCCGCCGCCGCGACAGACCCGGAGGAGCCGCGATGAGCGATCCAGGAGCCTCGGAAGCACGCGCCGTTCTGCAGGTGGACCAGCTGGTCGTCGAGTACGGCGGTCGCGCCGCATTTCGTGCCGTGGACGGCATCTCGTTCGACATCCGCGCCGGCGAGGTCCTCGCGCTGGTCGGGGAGAGCGGATGCGGCAAGTCCTCGACCGCGCGTGCGGTGATCGGTATGGAGAAGCCCGCGGCCGGTGACGTTCGCTATCGCGGCGGCCCGATCGCGCCTCTCGGTCTGCGCACCCGTGCGCGGGAGCTCACGGCGATCCAGATGGTGTTCCAGGACCCCAACTCGTCGCTGAATCCGCGACTTCGCGTCGGTCGGCAGATCGACGAGGGCTCGCGTGCAGCCCGCAGCCGGGGTCTTGCGACCTCGGATGCCGCCTCCTGGCTGCGGGAGGTCGGCCTGTCACCCGATCTGGAGAACCGTTACCCGTACCAGTTGTCGGGCGGGCAGCGTCAGCGCGTCGCCATCGCCCGCGCATTGGCCGCCCGGCCCGACCTCATCGTCGCGGACGAGCCGATCTCCGCTCTGGACGCATCCGCGCAGGCGTCCGTGGCCGCCATGATGCGGGAGCTCTGCGTCGCCTCGGGTGCGGCCATGCTGTTCATCTCGCACGACCTGTCGGTCGTCCGGCTCATGGCCGATCGGGTGGCCGTGATGTACGCCGGGCACATCGTCGAATCGGGGCCGACCTCCGTCGTGTGGAACGATCCGGTGCACCCGTACACGCGCGCGCTTCTCGGAGCGATCCCGCACCCCGATGGCGAGGGGGTCCTGCCGGCCGCGCCGGCGACAGAGGCCCCGTCGGCGTGGCGCGAACTCATCCCGCGGGCGCTGGACCGGCAGGGCTGACCGCCTCTGACGGCCGCGCGTGCCTCACGCTCCGGCGCGGGTGAGCGCGTGCGGGGTGCGGTTGAGGTTGTCGACCCCGTCGTCGGTGACGACGACGATGTCCTCGATGCGGGCACCCCATTCACCGGGGAAGTAGATACCCGGCTCCACGCTGAAAGCCATCCCCGCGCGCAGGACGGTCGCCTGGCCGGGAGCGATGTACGGCTCTTCGTGGGTGGAGATCCCGATGCCGTGTCCCGTGCGGTGCACGAACGCCTCGCCGTAGCCGGCGCCGCGGAGCACGTCGCGTGCCGCAGCATCCACCTGCGCGGCTGTGACCCCCGGACGTACTGCGGCCACCGCGGCGCGCTGCGCATCGACGAGCACGGCGATGCGCCGCGCCGCCTCGGCGTCGGCATCGCCGACTGCGTACGTGCGGGTGCTGTCGGAGTTGTATCCCGAAGGCAGCGCCCCGCCGATGTCGACGACCACGATGTCGCCGTCGGCGATGACGCGATCGGAGACCTCGTGGTGCGGGTCGGCGCCGTTGGGGCCGGAGCCGACGATCACGAACTCCACCGTGGCATGTCCCTCTTCGACGATGGCCGCGGCGATGTCGGCGGCCACCTCGCGCTCGGTGCGCCCGGCGCGCAGGAGGGCGGGCACGCGCCGGTGCACTGCGTCGATGGCCGCGCCGGCACGGCGCAACTCGGCGATCTCGACCTCGTCCTTGATCATGCGGCCCTCACGAAGCACCGGGGTGGCCAATTCGGGCAGCAGGCCCAGGCGGTCGGCGAGCGGGAGGGTATGCAGGGCGGGCAGCTCATCGGAGACGGCGACGCGGCGGACCGGCCCCGGAAGCGCCGCGAGCACCGACGCATAGGGATCGTCCCCGTCCACCCAATCCGCGACCACAAGACCCAGCGCCCCGACGGCGGTATCGCGCACCTTCGACAGCTCCATCCGTGGCACCACGACCGTCGGCGCACCTGACGCGGGGATCACCAGAGCGGTCAGCCGCTCGATCGTGTGGCCGCGTACGCCGACCAGATAGTCGAGGTCGGCGCCGGGGCCGACGATGATCGCATCGATGCCGGCGTCACCGGCGAGGGAGCGCGCGCGGTCGAGTCGGGCGGCGTAGACGGCAGCAGGAAAAGCGAGATCCACGGCCCCACGTTAGGCCCGATACGGCGGCCGGCGCGATCGGGCGCGAGCGGAGTTTTCGGCGCATCGGACGAACCGTCGCCGGGCGCTCGTGCACCGCGAATTCTGTCTGCGGACGCCGATGCGGGCCGCCCGTCGGGTGGACGATCCGCGCCGACGGCTCGGGGCTGCGAAGCCGTGCGGTGTCGGCCCCGACGAGTACGCTCGCGGCATGCATCAGCTCACCAGGGAGCAGGCGCGGCGCATCGCCGTGCGCGCCCAGCTGCTCGACGCCGATCGCCCCGGAGATGTGGTGGAGGTGGGCGAGCAGCTCGGGTCGATCAAGATCGATCCGACCGCCACGATCGCCCCTGCCGAACAGACCATCCCCTTCAGCCGGATCGGCTGGGGCTACGAGCCCGGGCACATGACCAAAGCAGTGGAAGACGATCGCGCCTTGTTCGAGTTCGACGGCCAGTTCCACGCGGCATCCCTTCTGCCGGCGATGCTCGCCCGGATGCGGGCGCGGGTCTTCCGGGCCAAGGCGGCGGGGTGGATGCAGGCCAACCAGCGCTTTCGCGCCGACGTCCTCGCGCGTTTGCGGACCGACGGGCCACTGTTGGCGGGACAGATCGACGACACGAGCCAGCTCGCGCACGGCGATGAGGGCGGCTGGTACGGCTCGAACCAGGTTCCGATGATGCTCGATCTGCTCTCGTACACCGGCGAGGTCGCCATCGTGCGGCGCGAGGGTCGCCAGCGCGTATGGGATCTCGGCGAGCGGGCGTATGCGCACGTGCCCGAGATGGATGCCGACGAGGCCACCGCCGTGATCGAGCAGCGTCGGCTGCAGGCGGCGGGCATCGCCAAGCAGAAGTCGCCGTGGACGCGCGTGGGTATGGCGGGGGAGGCGGCGCGCGTCGAAGGCTCCTCGTGGACGTGGCGCGTCGATCCGGCGGCGCTCGAGAGCCTCGACGACGATCCCGGCGGACGGGTCGCCATTCTGAACCCCTACGACAGCATGCTCTTCGATCGGCCGCGGCTGGTCGAGCTGTTCGACTTCGAGTTCGTGCTCGAGCAGTTCAAACCCAAGGCGCAGCGCAGGTACGGCTACTTCGCCCACCCGATTCTGATCGGCGACCGCTTCGTGGGGCTTCTGGACGCTCAGCTCGACAAGAAGAAGGAGAATCTGGTCGTCACCGCGGTGCACGAGTTCGTCGAACTCGAAGCCGAGGAACGCGAGATGGTGGATGCCGAGATCGGCGACCTCGCCGACTGGCTCGGTGTTCCCGTGCAGCGGACGCGCTGAGCCCCCTGTTCGCTGTCGGATGCCGGCGCTAGCGTGACCGGCATGAGCGACGACGCGGTGGTGGCCTGGCTTCTCGACTCCGACCCGAGCCTGCGCTGGCAGGTCGAGCGCGACCTTCTCGACGCGTCCGACGAGGTGTGGCAGCGCACTCGCGCGCAGGTCGCCGTCACGGGCGACGGCGCGCGGCTGCTCTCCTGTCAGGACCCCGACGGGCGATGGGCCGGGGGCGCGTTCTTTCCCGCCGACTTCGATTTCCAGACCCAGGACGACACCCCCGGTCAGCCGTACACGGCGACGACCTGGACGCTGACCACGTTGCGGGAGTGGGGAACGGATGCCGCGGCCCTCGGCGACACCGCAGACCGGCTGGAGGTCAGCGCGCGCTGGGAGTATGACGATCTTCCTTACTGGGGCGGCGAAGTCGATGTGTGCATCAACGCGATGACGCTCCTCAACGGCGTCTGGCTCGGCCGCGACATGTCGGCGCTCGCCGGATGGTTCGCCGAGCACCAGCTCGCCGACGGCGGCTGGAACTGCGAGTGGGTCGACGGTTCGGTGCGGTCATCGTTCCACTCGACTCTCAACGCGGTGCGCGGTCTGCTCGAATACGAACAGCGCACCGGCGACACCGCTCTGGTCGAGGTTCGTCACCGCGGCGAGGAGTATCTGCTCGCCCGGCGGCTTCGTCGACGCCTGAGCACCGGTGAGCAGGTGGGGCCGTGGACCGACCTGATCGTCTATCCCTACCGGGCGCCGTTCTCGGCGCTGAAAGCGATCGATCACGTCACGGCGGTGGCGGCACACGACGGCGTCCGCCCCGACCCGCGCGCCGGAGACAGCATCGAGCTCGTGCGTGCGGCCCGTCAGGACGATGGCCGGTGGCTGCAGGGCTACCACTTTCCCGGCGAGGTGTGGTTTCCCCTCGACGTGCCGGTCGGCGAACCGTCGAGATGGATCACCTTCCTCGCCCTCCGCGCGCTCCGGAGATGGGATGCCGCGGTCGGCTGATGCCGTCACACGGCGAAACGCGATTCGCTCCGGGCGTGCCGATCCCGCGACGATGGGGGCGTCGAGGCCGCCCGAGCCGTCGACGTCGACAGGAGGCCGCCGTGAGCAGGCGAGGATTTGCGACGCGACAGGTGCACGAGCACGCACGCCGTGACGACGGTGCGCCGATCGCGACCTCGCGCGCCACGCCCATCTACCTCACCGCTGGCTTCGAGTTCGGCGAGTACGACGACGCGGCCGCGCACTTCGGACGTGGAGAGGGATACGCCTACACGCGCATCGGCAACCCCACGGTGGATGCCGTCGAGCACACGCTCGCGGCGCTGGAGGGCGGATCGCAGGCGCTGCTGCTGGCCAGCGGACAGGCGGCCACCACGGTGGCGCTGCTCGGTCTGCTCGAGGCAGGGCAGCACATCGTCGCCTCGACCCACATCTACGAGGGCACGCGGGGACTGCTGCGCGACAACCTCACTCGCCTCGGCATCACGTCGACGTTCGTGGACGACATCGACCAGCTCGATGCCTGGGATGCGGCGATCCTGCCTACCACGAGGGTGCTGTTCGCCGAGTCGATCTCCAATGCCAGCAACCGCCTCGTCGACATCCCCGCGCTCGCCGCGCTCGCCCGCCGCCACGGCATCACCCTCGTGATCGACAACACGTTCGCGACGCCGTACCTGCTGCGTCCGCTCGAACTCGGGGCCGACGTCGTCGTCCACTCGGCGAGTAAGTTCCTCGCGGGGCACGGCAGCGTGCTCGGCGGCGCGATCGTCGACAGCGGTCGCCTCGACACGGACAGCGCCCCCCGGCTCTACCCCCACCTGGTCGCGCCCGGGCGGGGTGGAGCGCCCAGCATCATCGATCGTGTCGGGGGCGATGCGCGCATCGCCTACGCCCGCGAAGCCGTCGCGCCGCGGTTCGGTCCCACGCCTTCGCCGCTGAACGCTTTCCTGATCGGCCAGGGCATCGAAACGCTGAGCCTCCGCGTCGAACGGCAGAGCGCGAACGCGCTCGCCGTTGCGCAGTGGCTCGAGGGGCGACCCGAGGTTGTGAGCGTCGACTATATCGGGCTGCCCTCGCACCGCGACCACGCCCTGGCTGCGCGCGACCTCACCGCCGGCTACGGTTCCGTCTTCAGCTTCACGCTGCGCGGCGACGCCGAGACGGCCCGCCGCTTCGTCGAGGCGCTCGAGGTCTTCACCCACATGACCCACCTGGGCGACGTGCGCTCGCTCGTGCTGCACCCGGCATCCACCTCTCACGCGGCCCTCACCGAAGCCGAACGTGCGGCGCTCGGCGTTCAGGCCGGTACCCTGCGCGTGTCGATCGGCATCGAGGACGTCGCGGATCTCCTCGAAGATCTGGCACAGGCGCTCACTGTCGCCAGCGACGTGTCCGTCGCGGTCGTGGCATGACCAGGCTGCAGCACTTCGGCTGGTTCCTCGCGCGCGGCTTCGGTCCGCACGGTTGGGGTCATCCATCGCTGGAATGGAACTGGGAGTGGACGCGGCCGGAGATCTACCAGCAGTCGGCGCGCGAACTGGAACGTGCCGGATTCGAGTTCGTGCTCATCGAGGACGCCCCGTCGCTCGGTTCCGCCGAGACCATCGACCTGCGCGTGCGTCACGCCTTCGGCGGCCCCAAGCTCGATCCGCTGGTGCTGGCGCCCTACCTCTTCCAGGCCACTTCGCGCCTGGGCGTCATCCCCACCGTCAACCCCGCCGCGTACCTGCCCTACACGGCCGCCCGCCAGTTCGCGACGCTGCAGCACCTCAGCGCCGACCGTCTGGGCCTGAACGTCGTCACCGACACCGCCAGTGCGCGCCACTTCGGTGACGCGCCGCAACTGGGTCACGATGCCGCGTACGACCGCGCGGAGGAGTGGCTGGCCGGCATCCGCGCCCTCTGGAACTCGTGGGGCGACGGCGCCCTCGTGCGCGACCGTGCGACAGGTGTGTACGCCGACGGCAGCAAGCTCGACGCCGTGCGCCACCGCGGCGAGTATTTCGCCTTCGAGGGCCCGCTCAACGCCGTTCCGTTCACGCGCGGCGAGCCGGTGATCGCCTCACCCGGCGGTTCGGATCGGGGTCTCGCGTTCGCGGGGGCGAACTCCGATATCCAGCTGGCGCTCGCCCCGCTCACCGAGAAGAGCGTCCGCGACTACCGCGCGCGCATCCACGCGGCGGCGATCGAGCGAGGTCGGGCCGCGTCGGACGTCAAGGTGCTGTTCGCGATCCCACCCGTCATCGTGTCGTCGCCCGAAGAGGCCGACCGGCTGGTCGCGGCGTCCGCCGCACCGAGCGACGGTGACCTGCGCCTCATCGCGCAGCGGCAGTCGAGCGATCTCGAAACCGATCTCACCGCGCTCGAGCTCGACGCCCCGCTGCCGGCAGGCCTGTTTGCCGAGCACGTCTCGCAGGGCTCCATCCGTCGCCTCACCGGTGATCGGGATGCCGCGACTACGCCACTGCGAGCCCACCTCACCGCCCTTGCACGGCTGGGTCGGCTCAGCGACCGCTCCGGATTCGTCGGAACGGCGGAAGAGTTCGCCGATCTCGTCGAAGAGCTGGGGGAATGGGGCAACGACGGCGTGCTGCTGTGGGGCGACCTGCACCCGGTGACGGTGCACCGCGCCCTCGACGAGCTCGTTCCCGTGCTGCGTCGCCGCGGCATCCTGCGCGAAGAGCTGTCCGACGGCGGTCTGCGCGCCAGCCTGCGCGACTTCTGACGCGGCCGTGTCTCTGCTCGCTCCGCTCGCTCAACGACCGGGAGTGTGACGCCCCGGTCGTTGAGCGAGGAGCGCAGCGATGCGTCGAATCGCCGCTTTCGCGGGTCAGCTCAGGCCGTTGGCCTTCAGCCACGCGGCCGCGATGTCCTTGGACGACTTCTGGTCGACCTTCGATTCGACGTTGAGGGCGACGAGACCCTCGGGGGTGAGCTTCGCGTCGACCGCGTTGATCACGTCGGCGGCGTCGGCCGGGAACGAGCTGCTCACGAGGGGCACGACATGAGAGGCCAGGAACAGCCCCTTGGGGTCTTCGAGCGTGACGAAGTTCTTCGTCTTGATGTCGGGCTCGGCGCTGTAGACATCGGCGAGCTGGATGCGACCGGCGACCAGTTCGTCGACCGTCGTGTCGGCCGTCGCGCTGAAGGTGACGTTGACGCCGTAGGTGTCCTTCAGGCCCGTCGGGCCGTAGGGGCGCTGCTCGAGCTCGGGGGCGCCGCCCAGCACGAGGTTCGGCACGTTGGCCAGATCCGCGATCGTCTTGAGGTTGTGCTCCGCCGCGAAAGCCGCCGTGACGTTGTACGAGTCCTGGTCGGTCGCCGACGCCTGGTCGAGCACGCTCAAGCCCTCGGGCAGCGCCTTCTTCAACGCGGCGTAGACGTCTTCGGTCGTCGTGGCCGTCGTGGTCTTGTCGAAGAACTGCAGCAGGTTGCCCGTGTACTCGGGGGTGAGCTGGACGGTGCCGTTCTGCAGCGAGGGGATGATGGCGTCGCGCTGGCCGATGTTGAACTTGCGGTCGACCGTGAACCCGGCGCCCTCGAGCGCCTGGGCGTAGATCTCGGCGATGACCTCGTTCGAGTAGTAGGCCTGCGAGCCCACCGTGATGGTGGTTGCCGAGCCGGACGCGCCGCCGGTCGCGGCGGGCTGCTCGAGCGAACCGCTCGAGCCGCAGCCGGTGAGGGCGAGGGCGGTCACGGTCACGGCGGTCGCCGCGAGCGCGAGCCGCGCGCCGAGGCGGGAGGTGCGCAGTGTGGACATGAGGGGTGCCTTTCGTTGGATGCTGTGTGCGGAAGGTCAGGAGGCGACGGCGGGTCGCGCGGGCGTGGCCGCCGTGCGGCCCGCGGGGGCCGTGCGTGCGACGACGCCGCGGGGGACGACGATGCGCTCCAGGAGAGCGAAGACACCGTCGAGGACGAGGGCGAGCACGACCACGAGGATCGACGCTCCCAGGATCTGCGCGGTGTCGCGCAACTGGATGCCCTGGATGATGTAGAAGCCCAGACCGCCGAGGCCGACGTAGGTGGCGATGGTGACCGTGGCGACTACCTGCAGCGTCGCCGAGCGGATGCCGCCGATGAGCAGTGGCAGACCCAGCGGCACTTCGACCTTGAACAGCACCTGTCGCCCCGTCATCCCCACGGCTCGCGCCGCCGAGATCGTTGCGCGGTCGATCGCTTCGAAGCCGGCATAGGCTCCCGCGAGGATCGACGGGATCGCGAGGATCACGAAGGCGACCACGGCGGCCTGGCTCTTGTAGACCACGCCGACGAGCAGATACAGCAGCACGACGAGACCGAGGGTCGGAATGGCGCGTGCCGCCCCCGACAGTGCGACGGCGAATTCACGCCCACGGCCGGTGTGGCCGATGGTCCAGCCGACGGGAATGGCGATCAGCGCCGCGATCAGCACGGAGCCGAAGGTGAAGGCGAGGTGTTGCGCGATCGCTTCCGGCAGGGGCAGCGAGCCGGTCAGGCGTTCCGGCGAGAAGATCCAGGCGAAAGCGTCGAGGAAGAGGTTCATGCGGCGCCCTCCGCGGCGAACCGGCGCAGCGCGCGTCGGTCGGCACGATTGTTCTCGCGGCGCGGGAGCCAAGGCATCAGCACGCGACCGAGGGCGACGAGCAACAGGTCGAGCACGAGCGCGATGATCACGACCAGCGCGACGCCGGTCACCACTTCGGGGAGGATGCGTCGCTGCAGGCCGTTGGTGAACAGATAGCCGAGATTCTCGACACCGATGAGGATGCCGACGGTGGCCAGCGCGATCGTCGAGGTGGAGGTGACCCGCAGCCCGGCCAGCAGCACGGGCCCCGCCAGCGGCAGGTCGACGGTCCAGAAACGTCGCCACGGTCCGTAGCCCACGGCCACCGCCGCCTCGCGGGTGGCCGGTTCAACGGAGTCGAGGCCGTCGGTCACCGACCGCGTCATGATCGCGACGCCGTAGACGGTGAGCGCGATGACCAGGTTGCTCTCGGAGAGGTAGGGGATGCCGAACACCGCCCAGAGCAGTGCGAACAGGCCCAGCGAGGGAATCGTGTACAGCAGGCCGATCGTCGTCAGCACCGACCCGCGCAGGCGGGTGTAGCGCCAGGCGAGCCAACCCAGCGGTACGGCGATGACGAAGGCCGCGACGATCGCGATGCTGCTCTGTCGCAGGTGCGACAGGGTGAGGCCCCAGATGAGCTCGGTGTTGTCGGTGACCCAGTTCACGGTGCCCCGATCGCGCCGTTCGTGTCGTCGACCAGCACGCCCTGGGTGCGCCCTGCGGCGTCGACCAGCACGGTGCCGTGAGCCGTCTTTCTGGGCCTGAGCGCGCGCGACCCGCGCTCGACGCCGACGAACTCGGCGACGAAGTCGCTGGCGGGGTTCTCGATGATCTCGTCGGGCGTGCCCACCTGGGCGATGTGGGCGCCCTTCTCGAGGATCACGACCTGGTCGCCGAGGAGGAACGCCTCATCGATGTCGTGGGTGACGAACACGACGGTCTTGTCGAGGTCGCGCTGCAGACGCCTGGTCTCGGTCTGCAGCTCTTTGCGCACGATGGGGTCGACCGCGCCGAACGGTTCGTCCATCAACAGGATGTTGGGGTCGGCGGCAAGCCCGCGCGCCACCCCGACCCGCTGTTGCTGACCGCCGGAGAGCTGGCGCGGGTACCGGTCGGCGAGGGCGCGATCGAGCCCGACGATGTCGAGCAGCTCGAGTGCCCGTGCGCGCGCCTGCTTCTTCGGAACGCCGTTCAGCACCGGCACGGTGGCGACGTTGTCGATGACGCTGAAGTGGGGGAGGAGCCCGGCGTTCTGCAACACGTAGCCGATGCCGCGGCGCAGCTGCACGGGGTCGCGATCGCCGATCGACTCGCCGTCGATCGTGATCTCCCCGCTGGTCGGCTCGATGAGCCGGTTGATCATCCGCAGCAGGGTCGTCTTGCCACAGCCGGAAGACCCGACGAGCACGGTCGTCTTGTGCGCGGGCAGTACGAGACTGAAATCGTCCACCGCGGTCGTGCCGTCAGGGAATCGCTTCGTGACGGAGCGGAACTCGATCGCCATACGTCCTCCGGGTCGGATACTCCAGCCAACCACATACCACCGACACGGGGGCGGGGCCTGGCATCTGACGTCATAGTCGGGTATGCGTGAGGGATGGATGCTGCAGAGTACGACCTCATCGTGATCGGAGCCGGTCCCGTCGGCGAGAACGTCGCCGACCGTGCCGTGCAGGCAGGGCTGGCGGTCGCCATCGTCGAGTCCGAGCTCGTCGGCGGCGAATGCTCCTATTGGGCCTGTATGCCGTCCAAGGTGCTGCTGCGCGCGGGCGCCGCGCGGGCAGATGCGGCCGATGCCCCGGGAGCGCTCGCCGAACGCCCCGGCGCGGTCGATGTGGCGGCGGTGCTCGCCCGCCGCGACGAGATCGTCCACGAGTGGAACGACTCCGGGCAGGTCGAGTGGCTCGACGGCGCCGGCATCGCTCTCGTGCGTGGCCACGGCCGGCTCAGTGGCGAGCGCGAAGTCACCGTCTCGCGCGACGGGGCGGAAACCGCGGTTCTGCGCGCGCGCCACGCCGTCGCCGTCTGCACCGGTTCGGCCGCGCTGCTGCCCGATACTCCAGGGCTCGCCGATGCCGCGCCCTGGACCTCCCGCGATGCGACCGCTGTGCAGCACGTGCCCGATTCGCTCGTCATCGTCGGCGGCGGTGTCGTGGCCTGCGAGATGGCGACGGCGTATGCGTCGTTCGGCTGCGCGGTGACTGTGCTCGCCCGTTCCGAGCTGCTGCGGGGGATGGAGTCGTTCGCGGGCGAGGCGGTCACCGCCGCCCTGCGCACCGACGGCGTCGACGTGCGGACGGGAGTCGAGATCACGGCCGTATCGCGCGACGCCGACACGGGAGCGGTGACGGTCACGCTCGCCGACGGCGAGGTGACGGCATCCGAGATCCTCGTCGCGACCGGACGCGTGCCGCGCACCAGCGATATCGGGCTGGAGGTCGCCGGGATCGAGGCCGGCTCATGGCTCGACGTCGATGACACGATGCGGGTGCGCGGCAGCGCGTGGCTCTACGCCGTCGGTGATGTCAACCACCGGGCGCTGCTGACGCACCAGGGCAAGTATCAGGCGCGCGCCGCCGGCGACGTCATCGCCGCCCGTGCCCGTGGTGGCGAGGTCGACGACGAGCCCTGGGGCACGCACGTCGCCACCGCCGATCACACCGCCGTACCGCAGGTGGTCTTCACGTCGCCGGAGGTCGCGGCCGTCGGTCTCACCGCTCGGGCGGCTGCGGATCGCGGCTTGCAGACCCGCGTGGTCGACGTGGACCTGTCGCACATCGCCGGGGCGAGTACGCGCGCGGCGCACTATCAGGGCAGGGCGCGCGCCGTCGTCGACACCCAGCGCGGCGTGCTGGTGGGGGCGACCCTCGTCGGCGCCGATACCGCCGAGATGCTCCAGGCGGCCACGATCGCGATCGTCGGTGAGGTGCCGCTTGCGCGCCTGTGGCACGCCGTGCCCGCGTATCCCACGCTCAGCGAGCTGTGGCTGCGCTGGCTGGAGGCGATCGGGCGTCCCGCCTAGTCCCCCGGAGGGGGTCGCCCGACCGCCTCGCGGTATCAGCTCGCGGCGGCGGCGCGGAAGGTCTCGACGACGGGCGTCGTCGGGTGTCCGATCAGGCGCGCCAGCGTGCCGTCGGTGTCGGCCAGGACGCCGCCGCGGATGCCGTCGTCGATGCTCGCCACGAATTCGGCGGTCGCGGCATCCAGCCCCGCTCCCTGCATTCCGCCGACGTGGTCCTCGTGCGACACGGGCACGTAGGCGACCTCTCGTCCGAGAGCCTCGCCGGCCGCAGCCGCGAGCTCGCCGTAGGTGATGCTGGCGTCGCCGGCGAGCTCATACACCTGGCCGAGGTGCCCGTCTTCGAGCAGGACGACAGCGGCGGCTTCGGCGTAGTCGGCACGGGGCGCGGGCGCGATGAGTCCGTCGGCGACCGAGGCCACGATCACGCCGGAGTCCGCCGCACGCTGCACGTCGCCGAGGTAGTTCTCGGTGTACCAGTTGTTGCGCAGGATCACGGTGGGCAGTCCGCTGGCGGCGAGGGCCTCTTCGGTGGCCTTGTGCTCGGCGCCGAGCGGCCACTCGAACGAGGTGGCCTTCGCAGCGCTGGTGTAGACGAACTTCTGCACACCACCGGCGGCGACGGCCGCGTCGATGACGTTCTTGTGCCCGGGGAAGCGGCGACCCGGCTCGGAGCCCGAGATCAGCAGCACGGTGTCGACGCCCTCGAGGGCCGCCGCGATCGTCTCGGGCTGGTCGTAGTCGAGGTGCGCGGTGCGCACGCCGAGCGCGGCGAGATCGTCCAGCTTCGACGTGGTGCGCGCGCCGGCGACGATGTCGGATGCCGCCGCTCCGCGCTCGAGAAGGGAGTGGATGACGAGGTGCCCGAGATGCCCGCTGGCGCCGGTGATGAGGATAGTCATGAGTGGTCCTTTCGTTGGGTCCGTCGACAGGAACATGCGCGACATCCCCTCACATTCCGCGCTGCAGGTACCCACTTTTGGGTAAGGTACCCACATGATGGTGAGTCTTGCGGAAATCCGGTCGGAGCACGGTCAGGTTTTTACCGAGAACTGTCCCACCCGCACGGTGCTCGACCACGTGATGAGCAAGTGGGGGGTGCTGATCCTGCTCGCCCTGAGCGAAGGCACGACGCGCTGGGGCCAGTTGCGGCGCGGGGTCGACGGCATCAGCGAAAAGATGCTCGCCTCGACGCTGCGCACGCTGGAGGCCGACGGTTTCGTGGCGCGGACGGCCTATCCGGAGGTGCCCCCACGCGTCGAGTACGCGCTCACCGACCGCGGTCAGGAGCTGGTCGAGAAGATGCTCCCCCTGATGGGGTGGATCGCCGAGAACGCGAACGAGATCGTCGCCCGCTGAACACGGTCAACGGGCGACGATCTCGAGGGTCAGGCGATCAGCGCGTGGCGCGAGCCAGGTTGGCGCGCAGCTCGTCGGCATCCTGGCGGACGACGTACGCGGGCTGGTCGCGCTCGACGCGCCAGCTCTCGGCGACCGAACCGATGTCGACGGTGTCGAAGCCGAACTCGTCGTAGACCACGGTCGCGAGCGCTGTCGCATCCGCGTGGTCGCTGGCGATGGCCAGCGCGCGGCGGCCGGCGGTTCCGGCCGGGCTGCCCGTCGTGTTGATGTCGGCGGCCGGGATGTGGTTGAAGGCCTTCACGACGTGCGCGTCGGCGAAGTGCTCCTGCGCCATCTGGGTCGTGGTGGTCTGCTTGTCGTCCAGAGCCGCGATGTGTCCGTCGCGCTCCCAGTAGTAGTTGTTTGTGTCGAGGACGATCTTGCCGGCGAGCGGCGCAGACGGCACCTCGCCGAGCGCCTTCAGCGGCACCGTGACGATGGCCCAGTCGGCCGCCTCCGCGGCCTCGGCCGGGGTGGCCGCGCGGGCGCGCTCGCCGAGGCGTGCGACAAGGCCCTCGAGGGTTTCGGGCCCGCGCGAGTTGCTGATCACGACGTCGTAGCCGCGAGCGACCAGCCCCTCCGCGAGGGCGCTGCCGATGTGTCCTGCTCCGATGATTCCCACAGTTGTCATGTCCCGGGTCAACGCGGCGCGGCGGACTCCGCATTCCCGATCAATCCGAGCGCCGGGGTGGTGTCGGCGTGTCACGGGCACCAGGCTGGGACCATGACCGAGCACACCGCCTCCGCGCGCGCCCAGCAGCTTCGCGACCTGTACGCCGCCCCCGAGATCCTCCGCGTCGTGAACATCTGGGACGTCATCTCGGCCACGGCCGTGCTGGCGCTTCCCGAGACCCGAGCGCTGGCGACCGCCGGCCACTCCATCGCCGCCTCGTTCGGCTACGACGACGGCACGATCCCGCTCGAACTCACCCTCGACATGGTGGGGCGCATCGTCGCCGCCGCGGGTGAGGTGCCCGTCAGCGCCGACCTCGACGACGGCTACGACCGGCCCGGCGAGACCATTCGTCGTGCGATCGGCGTCGGCATCGTGGGGGCGAACATGGAAGACCGCCTGCGCCCGTTCGACGAGTCGGTGGCCCGGGTGGCAGCGGCTGTCGCGGCGGCGGATGCCGAGGGCATCCCCTTCGCTCTGAACGCCCGCACCGATGCCATCGTGCGCGGGGGAGAGCGGCCCCTGGCCGACTCGATCGCCGATGCGATCGCACGTGGCCGCGCCTACCTCGATGCCGGCGCCGACGCGGTGTTCGTCCCCGGCATCCTCGACGCCGACACCACCGCACAGCTCGTCGCGGGCATCGGTGAGCGCAAGGTGAGCGTCATCGGTCTTCCCGGCGCGCTGGCGGCGGGGGAGTACGAGCGCCTCGGCGTCGCGCGCATCTCCTACGGTCCGCTGACTCAGCGCGTCGCCTTGACCGCGCTGCAGGACGTTGCGCAGAGCCTGTACGCCGACGGCGTCGTCCCCGAGGGAACGCGCGCGCTCAACTGAGCGCGTCCGTGCGGTCGTCGCACGGCGATACCGCCACGGCGGGGGAGGATGGACGCATGCCGCGTTCCTCCCTCGCCGTGATCTGCTTCGCTGTCGATGCCGTGCTGGTCGCGGCCTTCGCCGCCGCCGGCCGGGCCAGCCACGACGGCGAGGTGTGGACCGGCCTTGCGACCACCGCCTGGCCCTTCCTCGTCGCTCTCGTGCTCGGCTGGCTCATCGCCCAGGGATGGAAGGCGCCGCTGGCGGTCGTCCGCACCGCGCTGCCGGTGTGGGCGGTCACCCTCGTCGGCGGCATGCTCCTGCGGGTCGCATCGGGCCAGGGGATCGCCGTCTCGTTCGTGATCGTGGCCGGCATCGTGCTCGCCGTGTTCCTGCTCGGCTGGCGTCTGCTCGCGCACGGTGTGGTTCGCCTGCGCGCGCGCCGGCGGACGTCGTGACCCACACCCGCGAACTACGCTGAGAGGATGCCCGACACGACCGCCGTCCGCGCCCACGCCGAGGACCTCGCCGACTTCGTCGCCGCCTCGCCGTCCAGTTTCCACGCCGCCGCGGAGGTCGCCCGCCGCCTCGTGGATGCCGGATTCACGGCGCTCTCCGAAGGCGACACCTGGCCGCTGCAGGCTGCGGGACGGTACGTCGTCGTGCGCGATGGGGCCGTCGTCGCGTGGGTGGTGCCGCGGGGCGCCGGCACCGGCACCGCGTTTCGTATCTTCGGCGCGCACAGCGATTCGCCCGCGCTCACGCTGAAGCCGAAACCCACCACGGGGCGGCTGGGCTGGCTGCAGGCCGGTGTGGAGGTCTACGGCGGACCGTTGCTGAACTCCTGGCTCGATCGCGAGTTGCGCCTCGCCGGCCGCCTCGTGCTCGATGACGGCACCGCCGTGCTCGCCGCGACCGGTGCGCTCCTGCGCCTGCCGCAGCTCGCGATCCACCTCGACCGCGAGGCGAATGACCACCTCGCCCTGAACAAGCAGACCCAGACCCAGCCCGTGTGGGGACTGGGCGAGTCCGCATCCGCCGACCTGCTCGCCGAGCTCGCTACGGTCGCCGGAGTGGATGCCGCGCGCATCCGCGGCTATGACGTGGTGACCGCGGATGCCGCGCGCGGCGCCGTGTTCGGCAAGGACGATGTGTTCTTCGCGAGCGGCCGACTGGACGATCTCGCCTCGGTGCACGCCGGTGTGGTGGCGTTGGCCGGGGCGGGCGTCGACGCGGACGCGATCCCGATGCTCGCCGTGTTCGACCACGAGGAGGTCGGTTCCGCGACGCGTTCCGGGGCGGCCGGCCCCTTCCTCTCCGACGTCATCGAGCGGGTGCAGCTGGCCCTGGGCGCCGATCGCGATCAGCAGCTGCGCGCGCTCGCGGCATCCTGGTGCGTGTCGAGCGATGTGGGCCACTCCGTGCACCCCAACTATCCCGAGAAGCACGACCCGGTTGTGCAGCCGGTTCTCGGCAGCGGTCCGATCCTGAAGATCAACGCCAACCAGCGCTACGCGACGGATGCCGCCGGTGCCGCCGCCTGGCACGGGTGGTGCGACGCCGCGGGCGTCGTGTCGCAGGAGTTCGTGTCGAACAATGCGGTGCCGTGCGGCTCGACGATCGGCCCTATCACGGCGACGCGCCTCGGCATCCGCACCGTGGACGTGGGCATTCCGATCCTCTCGATGCACTCGGCACGCGAACTCGCCGGTACGGCCGATCTGCACGCGCTCACCCGCGTTGCGGCGGCGTTCTTCGCGGGCTGATCGGCAGTACTCCGTAGCGGCGGTGCGCCGCACACGTGGCCAGGAGGCTCACGAGCGCCAGTGCCCCGCCGACGGCGAAGAGGATCGGGTAGCCGATCATGGGGCTGAGTGAGGCGAGCAGGGCCGGAACGAAGAATCCCAGGTAGCTGAGCGAGTAGTACACCGCGGTCAGGCCGGCCAGGTCGTCCGGCCCGGCGATGCGCTGCACCTCCTGCAGACCGGTGACCAGGAGGAATCCGTATGCCGTCCCGAGCGCGGCGGCGGCGACGATGGCCACGGGCAACAGCATTGTCACCGACGCCCACGCCGCCAGGGCGAGGCCGACGGCCGTGGTGGCGAAGGACACGACGATGGTTCGAGCACTGCCGGCGCGATCGATCGAGCGTACGACGCTCTGGGCGGCGACACCGCAGCCGAGGGCGATGAGGCAGAGCAGGCCCGCGAAACCCACCTCCGCGCCGCGCACCTGCGCCGAGAACAGCACCGGGAGGATCGCGTACGCACTTGCCGCCGTGCCGAACACCCAGGGTGCGAGGGGTGCGACGACGAACACGAAGCGCCGATGGCTCGCGGCGGGGATCTTCAGGTCGTCGCGGAGGCGGGCCGGTGCCGTCGCACGTCGTCGAGTCTCGGGCGCCGACCACATGAGGGCGAGCGAGAGGATGCACAGCGCCACGTTGACCACGTAGGGCAGCACTTCCGGTGCCGTACCCGACTGCGCGATGCCGGCGGCCACCGCCGCGCCGAGGGCGAAGCCGATCGTCAGCACGAGCGCAGCCCGACGCGCTCCCGCGCCGTCGTCGGCCGCGGCATCGAACGGGGGCAGTGACAGCTCCTTGATCCAGGCGGTGCCCACCGCCATCACGAGGCCCAGTGCGAGCCCGGAGAACACGCGACCCACGAAGAGCTGGGCCGTCGACCCGCCGCCCGCGGCGAGCACCGCCGATCCCACCAGAGCGAGCACGGGGGCCGGAAGGGCGAGCGCGCGCCGCCCGTAACGGTCCGACAGCGGGCCGCCGATGAGGAGCGCGGGAACGATGCCCACGACGTAGGCGCCCAGCAGCACGTTCACGGTGACAGCGCTGAGGTGCTCTTCCAGCCGGTAGGTCACCAGCAGCGGGGTGAACTCGTTGCCGCCCCAGGCGACGGCGAACACCGCGGCGCTCACCCGCAACCAGGGCGCGAGATGCGTGCGGGTGGTGGGACGTGAGAGGGAAGACGTGGCGAGAGACATAGGGCGCCGTTCTGCGGGGCGCGGCGCCGTTGTCGCTGGCGGTCGGGGACGGTTCGATGGTACTCCGATTTTCGGGAGTGGTCAGACCACTAAGCCCTTCGTGTCCGGTACACTGAAGTGCTGTGTTCCCCTGATCGGGGTGCGCGAAGTGCATCTACCTGCTCCACCCAGCCACTCATCCGCGACGTTGCGGAAGGAGTACGGCCCCGGATCCGTTCGGAGGGCAAGGCGGCACGTGAATAACGAGCCGACGTCCCGGAGGAATCCCGTGCACCACCCCTCAGCTGCCCCTGAGAAGCAGAACCGCGCTGCGGCGCGGTCGCTGATCGCCCACACCGGATGGTCGTACTGGCCGATCGCGTTCGTGGCGCGCCTGCCGTTCGCGATGATGACCGTCGGTGTCTTGATGCTCGTCGCCCAGGCGCGCACCGTCGGCTTCGGCGGACTCACCTCCGCCGCTGTCGGAATCGGCGTCGTGATCGCCGGTCCGATCATGGGCGACCTGGTCGATCGTCACGGGCAGCGCCGGGTGCTGGTGCCGGTGGGACTCGCGAACGGCCTCCTGCTGGCTCTGTTTCCGCTCGTCGTCACGGAGGGGATGCCGGACGGTGTCGTGCTCGCCGCCGCACTGGCCATCGGCCTCACCGGTCCGCAGGCCGCGGCGATGTCGCGCAGCCGCCTGCTCGCGATCGTCGCCGCACGCATCTCGCCTGAGCGTCGCACCCGCACCACGGCGCGGCTGATGTCGTACGAGTCGGCCGCCGACGAGACCGCCTTCGTGATCGGCCCCTTCCTGGTGGGCATCTTCGCCGCACTCATCGCGCCGTGGGCGCCGATCGCCATCGCGGCGGCGTTGAGCTTCGGTTTCGTGCTGGCGTTCGCACTGCATCCGACCGCGCGCATGCTGCAGAGCCGTGCGGAGGCCGCGGCCGAGCGTGCCGCGTTCCGCGCTGTTCTGAGCGCACCGATGCTGGTGCTGGTCGCCGCGACCTTCGGTGTGGGCATGTTCTTCGGCTCGGCGCTGACCTCGCTGACTGCGTTCGCCCAAGCGGCCGGCAACGAGTCGCAGGCGGGACTGCTCTACGGCCTCATGGGCATCGGCTCCGCGGTGCTTGCCCTCGGCGTCGTACTGCTGCCCGCGCGATTCGCCTTCCGCCACCGCTGGCTTCTGTTCGCGGCGGTGCTCACCGCGGCATCCATCGGCTATGCAACCGCGGCCGACCTCGGCGCCGTCGCCGTATGGCTGCTGGTGATGGGGCTCGGGGTCGGCCCCACGCTGGTGACGCTGTTCTCGCTCGCGGGGGCGCGGGCGCCGCGCGGGCGCTCGGCCACCACGATGACACTGCTCAGTTCCGCTCTCACCCTCGCTCAGGCGCTGACGGCGGCGTTCACCGGCTGGCTCGCCGAACAGGTCTCGGTCGCCGCCGCGATGACCGTTCCCGCCGTGGCCGCCGCCGTTGTGTTCTCGCTCGGGGTGGTGAACGCGCTGATGGAGCGCCGCCGCGGGTTGCAGGCTGTCGTACCTCCCGTCGCCTCTCTTCCGCGGTCCGAAGGCGACGACACGCGACGGACGAACGTTCGCATCGGCGCTGCCCGCGCGAAGTAACACGCGGCGACGCGGGCTGTCAATCCGCCTGCGCGCATCCCGGAGTGGCCACAGACTCGCAGGATGACACGCGACCAGTACACCCTCACCGACCCGGCCGCCCTCTACTCCGACATCGAGCCGCAGCAGCAGCGGATGCCCGAACCCGGCCTCGACGCCGACCTCGACCCCCGCCCCGACCTCGGCGAAGACACCTACCGCGGCGCCGGCCGACTCGCCGGCCGCCACGCGCTGATCACCGGCGGCGACTCCGGCATAGGCGCCGCTACGGCGATCGCTTTCGCCCGCGAAGGTGCGCACGTGGCCCTGTCGTACCTGCCCGAAGAGGAGGAGGATGCGCAGCGCATCGCTGGTCTCATCCGGGATGCCGGGGTCACGGCCCTCACCTTTCCCGGGGATCTGAAGGACTCCGAGTACTGCCGAGAGCTCGTGCAGAAGACCGTCGATGGTCTCGGCGGGCTCGACATCGTCGTGAACAACGGCGGCAAGCAGGTGTTCAACGAAGATCTCGAAACCCTCAGTGACGACCAGTTCGACGCCACCTTCAAGACCAACGTCTACGCCATGTTCTGGATCACGAAGGCAGCCCTGCCGCACCTGGTCCCCGGCTCCACGATCATCAACACCACGTCCATCCAGGCGTACAAGCCGTCGGATGTGCTCGTCGACTACGCATCGACGAAGGCGACGATCAACGCGTTCACCAAGGCACTGGCCCAGCAGGTGGCACCGAAGGGCATCCGCGTCAACGCGGTCGCGCCCGGCCCGATCTGGACGGCGTTGCAGCCGACGGACGGTCAGCCGCCCGAGAAACTCGAGCACTTCGGCGAAGACACGCCGCTCGGGCGGATGGGTCAGCCGGCGGAGCTCGCCCCGGCCTATGTGTTCCTGGCTTCGGCGGAGTCGAGCTATGTCATCGGCGAGACGCTGAACGTCAACGGCGGCATCCCTTCGCCCTGACGCCCCCCTACCCCTGTCGGGTCGTGGTCTTGCAGAGGGGCGGCCCGACAGGTCCCTCGTGAAAGGGAGCGGGCGTAGACTCCCCGCGCGCACCGCAGCCCTCGCCGCTCGCCAACCCGGAGGAACCATGACAGACGACGTCGACGCCCGCACCATCGTGATCACCGGGGCCAGCAGCGGTATCGGCGCCGCTGCGGCGCGCCAGCTCGCCCTCGCCGGTCAGCGCGTGGTGATCGTGGGACGCGACCCGCAGCGCACGGAGGCGATCGCCGACGAGTTGGGCGCGCCGTTCCACCTGGCGGACTTCGCCGATCTCGCGCAGGTGCGGGCGCTCGCCGCAGACCTGCTCGCTGCGTACCCGCGCATCGATGTGCTCGCCAACAACGCCGGCGGTATCTTCGGTGAGCGCACCGTGACGGTCGACGGGTTCGAGGCGACGTTTCAGACGAACCATCTCGCCGCGTTCCTGCTGACCACCCTTCTGCGGGAGCGCCTTGTGGAAAGCGGGGCCTCGGTGGTGCAGACCTCGAGCGTCGCCGCCCGCCGCTTCTCACGGTTCGACATCGACGACCTCAACGCCGAGCGCCGCTACTCGTCGAGCAGCGCCTACGGTAACGCGAAGCTGGAGAACATCCTGTTCACGAAGGAACTCGTGCGCCGGTGGGGCGAAGATGGCATCGCGGCGGCTGCGTTCCACCCCGGCGCCATCGCCAGCAGCTTCGCGTCGAGCGCCAACGGCACGTGGCGTTTCGTCTACACGAACCCGGTGACGAGCCGGTTGCTCACCGCGGTCGAGGTCGGCGGTGCGCGCCTCGCCTGGCTCGCCCTCGGCAAACCCGGTCTGGACTGGCAGTCCGGCGGCTACTACGCCGCCAACCGCCTCGCGAAGACGTCTCCGCGCGCTGGGGACCCAGTGCTCGCCGCGCGGTTGTGGGAACGCAGCGCCGAGATGGTGGGTCTGTAGCCCGCAGCGTCAGTCGACGAAGCGCACCCAGTTCGCTCCGCGCCCGGTCTCTGCCTGCTGCAGCAGGCTCAGACGGGTGCCGTCGACCGCATACAGCGATACGGTCGTCGACTTCTCACCCGCCGCAACGAGGAAGCGGCCGTCGGCGCTGGTCGCGAAGCCGCGGGGCTGTTGCTCGGTCACGGTGACGCTCTCGGCATCCGCCACCGTGCCGTCGCCGGCGACGGGAACAGCCGCCAGGGTGCTTTCGGTGCGCTCCGACGCCCACAGCACGGCGCTGTCGGCGCCCCAGTGCAGATCGGCGCCCCAGATGTAGTGGTGGGCTAACGGATCGGCGCCGAACTCGCTGTGGCCGAGGTCCTTCGAGCGGTCGAAGGCGGATGCCGCGCCCACCAGCTCGAGCTCGCCGGTCTCGGTATCGCGCGCGTAGTGGAGAACCTCGCCGGAGAACTCCGTCATGACGTAGACGGCATCCTGTGCAGCGTTCAGGAGGAGGTGGCGCGGGCCGCTGCCGGCCGGAGCTGCGGCCGTCGGAGTCGCCAGGGGGGTGAGCGTCAGGTCAGCGCCGATCGCGTACTGCGCGACGAGATCGGCGCCCAGCGACACGAAGTAGGCGAAGCGGCCGTCGTCGCTGGTGCGCACCGAGTGCAGGTTGGGGTACGCGATCTTCGAGACCGGCGCCTCGACGGCGCCATCGACGACCGGGCTGATGATGCCGTACCCGCCTCCGTAGCTGGCACCGAGCAGCGCAGCGCCGCCCCGGGCGAGCCAGAGATAGTTCATGCCTCCGTCGGGCAGATCCCTGCGCGAGAGTTCGCCGAGTCGGCCGCTCTCGCGGTCGAGCGAGAGGGTCACGATGGCCGCGGGCTCGCCCTTGACCGCAGCGTAGACGAGGCCGCGCGGCGCGTCGACGGCGAACGTGGAGCACCCCGTCAGCCCGTCGGTCACGGCGATGCGTTCGAGCTCGCCATCCGCGAAACGGAAGGTCGAGAGCGAGCCGTCTGCAGCGTTGGCGACGAGGACGAGAGAGGCAGCGGTGGTCATGACTCCAGCGTAGGCGCGCCGCGTACGCTGGAGTCACGACCCCGACAACGGCGACGACCGGAGGACCGACATGGCACGCATCCTGCTTATCGGAGGACACGGAAAGGTCGCCCTGCTGCTCGAACCGCTGCTGGTCGCAGCCGGACACCACGTGACCGCCATCATCCGCAACGCCGCCCACGAGGCGGACATCGCGGCGACCGGCGCGGATCCCCTCGTCGCCGACGTGGAGCAGTTCGATCTCGACCAGCTCACCAACCTCGTGAGCGGCAACGATGTCGTCGTGTGGTCGGCAGGCGCGGGCGGTGGCGACGCGGCACGCACCTACGCCGTCGACCGCGACGCGGCAGTGCGCACGATCGATGCGGCGCGCGCAGCGGGCGTCGACCGCTTCGTCATGGTGTCGTACTTCGGTGCCGGCCCCGACCACGGCGTCGATCCCCACAACAGCTTCTTCGCATACGCCGAAGCGAAGGCCGCCGCCGACGAGCACCTGCGCGCGAGCGGTGTGGACTACACGATTGTGGCGCCATCGGCGCTCACTCTCGACGCGCCCACCGGACTGATCGACGTCGACCCCGACGCGGGCACGTCGGTTTCTCGGGCCGATGTTGCGGCCGTGATCGCCGCGGTGATCGACGAGCCGGCGACACGCGGCCGCACCATCGGTTTCAATGCCGGGTCGACTCCCATCGCCCAGGCGCTGCGGGGGCAGTGAGCGTCGACGGATCCCCCTACGCTGGAGGCATGACCAAGAGCACTGTGTGGACCGTCGTCGGTGTCATCGTCGCGATCGTGATCGCGTGGGTGCTCGTGAACATCATCTTCAGCGTGCTCGCCTTCGTCGGAAAGCTCGTCGTCGTGCTGGTGGTGGCGGTCATCGTCTTCTTCGTGCTGCGTCGCATCTTCGCGCGTTCGAGTCGAGACTGACGCCCGACGACCGGACGGCACGGCGCGCGCTGCTACGGTCGAGGAGCGCAGACCGCACGCGGTCGGCGCGGATGCCGAGGGAGGCACTGTGACGGACCGGACCAGCTGGATCCTCGTCGACGGCGAGAACATCGACGCCACACTCGGCGGGTCGATCCTCGGTCGTCGCCCGCAACCGGATGAGCGGCCGCGGTGGGACCGGCTGCGGGGCTTTCTCGAGGAGCGCTGGCAGCAGCCGGTGCGCGGTCTCTTCTTCCTGAACGCCTCGACGCATCTGCCGATGCCGTTCGTCCAGGCGCTGCTTGCCCTCGGCTACACGCCGGTGCCGCTGTCGGGACGGGCGGAGGCGAAGGTCGTCGACCTCGCCATCCAGCGGACGCTCCGGGCGCTGCGTGAGCGTGACGGCGATGTCGTGCTCGTCAGCCACGACCGCGACTTCGTCGACGACCTGGCGGTGCTCGTCGGCGACGAGCGACGCGTCGGCGTGATCGGCTTCCACGAGTTTCGCAGCAGCGAGTTCGCGGCCATCCCCGGCCTCGAGTTCTTCGACCTCGAGTACGACGTGCACGCCTTCGACGCGGTCCTGCCGCGCGTGCGCGTCATCCCGATCGAGGAGTTCGACCCGCTGCAGTTCCTCGGCTGACCTCGGCTGACCTCGGCGGAATCCGGCCCGTCACCGGCATCCGATTCACGGCCCAGTCACAGATGAACGATATATCGTTCACTATCGCCGAAGCGTCGGCGCGACATCGGGAGGCATCATGAACGGTTCATTCGCAGGTTCAGGATTCGGGCGCGGCTTCGGTTCGGGCCCCTTCGCCGCAGGCCCCGGAGGCATGTGGGACGCAATGGAGAATCTCCGTGCGTCGTTCGAGCAGCGCACGACGCCCCGGATGGGTCGCGGCGACGTGCGCGCCGCCGTCCTCGCGCTGCTCGCCGAGCAGCCCATGCACGGCTATCAGATCATCCAGGAGATCGAGCAGCGCAGCGGCGGCGCCTGGAAGCCGAGCGCCGGCTCGGTGTACCCGACGCTGCAGATGCTGGCCGACGAAGGCCTCATCTCCGCGCAGGAGGCGAACGGTCGCAAGACCTACGCACTGACGGATGCCGGGCGCACCGAGGTCGACACCGACGGCGATCGCCCCGCCCCGTGGGAGACGCCCGGTCAGCGTGACGGCGGACGCATGAGCGCGGTGCCGAAGGCGGGCTTCGAGCTCGCGCAGGCGGTGGCGCAGGTCGGCCGCACCGGCACCCCGGAGCAGGTGCAGCAGACCGTCGACATCCTCGACGACGCGCGCCGTCGCATCTACGCCCTTCTCGCACAGCACTGATGGCAGTGCCCTCCGGCTCGCGCGCACGCTACCGGCGCATCCTCCGCTTCGCGGCGCTGTCGCTGGCCCAGACGTGGTGGTACGACCTGTTCCTTCCTCGCGTCGGGCTGAGGGGGGTGGCGGAGCGCACCCGCAGTGCACGGATGCAGCGCATCGCCCGCCGCTTCCATGCGCTCGCCGTTGATCTGGGCGGACTCATGATCAAGGTCGGACAGTTCATGTCGTCGCGGCTGGATGTGCTGCCGCCGGAGATCACGAAGGAGTTGGAGGGCCTGCAAGACGAGGTTCCGCCGGTGCCGTTCGCCGAGATCCGCGCGGCCGCGGAGGCGCAGCTCGGGATGCCCCTCGAGCGTGCGTACGACTGGTTCGACGAGACCCCGGTGGCCGCGGCATCCCTGGGTCAGGCTCACCGCGCGCGGCTAACGCCTGCCGATGCGACACTCTCGGGTTTCGGCGCCGTGGTCGTGAAGGTCCAGCGCCCCGGAATCGATGAGATCGTCGACGTCGACCTCGCGGCCCTCCGCCGTGTCGCGGGGTGGTTGAGCCACGTGCGCCTGGTGTCCGACCGCGTCGATGCGCCCGCGCTGGCGGAGGAGTTCGCGGCGACCTCGCGCGAGGAGATCGACTACCTCCACGAAGCCCAGAACGCCGAACGCTTCGCCGACGAGGCCGCCGGCAATCCGGCGATCGCGGTGCCTCAGGTCGTGTGGGAGCGTTCGACGCGCAAAGTGCTGACCCTCGAAGACGTGACCGCGATCAAGATCTCCGACGTCGCCGCCCTGCGCGCGGCGGGAATCGATCCGTCGGAGGTCGCTCACGCGTTCGCGACCACGATGTTCACGCAGCTGTTTCGGACGGGGTTCTTCCACGCCGATCCCCATCCCGGCAATGTCTTCGTGACACCCCGCCCGGCGTCGGCGGATGCCGCGGCGCCCCCGTGGACGCTCACCTTCATCGACTTCGGCATGATGGGCACCGTCGATGCCCGCCTGCGTGCCGGGCTTCGCACGGTGCTGCTGGCCGTCACGGCGCGCGACAGCAAGCGCCTCGTGCAGGGCATCCTGGACGTCGGTGCGCTGTTGCCGGGTGCCGACACCCGCGACCTCGAACGGGCCTACGCGACGCTCTTCGCCCGGTTCGGAGGCATGGGCTTCGCCCAGTTGCGGGAGGTCGACCCGCGCGAGTTCCGCGACTTCGCGGAAGAGTTCGGCGACGTCGTGCGCACGCTGCCCTTCCAGCTGCCCGAGAACTTCCTGCTGATCGTGCGGGCCATGTCCCTCACGTCGGGCGTGTGCAGCACGCTCGATGCCGAGTTCAACATCTGGGAGAGCATCGAGCCGTTCGCCGGTCAGGTGCTCCGCGACGAGGGCGGCAACCTCGTCAAAGACGTGGTCGGACAGATCAGCGCCGTCGCCTCGACGGCGTGGCGACTGCCGCAGCGCCTCGACGCACTGATCACCGGGTTCGAGGAGGGCACGGTCTCGGTCGACATGTCGCGGTTGGAGCGCCGGCTCGACCGACTGGAGCGCGTCGCGACGAGGGGGCTGTCTGCGGTGGTCTTCGGCATCCTGCTGATCGGCGGCATCCTGCTGCGCGCCACGGACGAGGTCTTCGGAGTCGTGCTGATGGCGGCATCCGTCGTGCCGTTAGTGACGACGCTCTTCCCGATGACGGGCCGCCGACGCCGCTAGGGCGCGTCGGGCCCGGCAGCGGCGCGCAGCAGAGCGTCGACGACGGCGTCGATGGCGTAAGGGGCGACGTGCAGGTTGAGCGCGGGCTCGACCAGTTCCACTTCGAGCAACACGAGGCCGTACGCGCGTGAGCGCACGGTGTCGACGCGGGCGTACAGGGGGAGCGCACCCCCGGTGATGCTCTGCACCGCGCGGACGACCTCGGTCGCGAAGGCGACCTCGTCGTCGTGAGCGGGCACCTGTTCGGGATGCTCCTCGTAGACGCCGCCGATCAGTCCGCCGCCGACCTCCAGCAGGGCTCCCTTGGAGATGGCGTGGGTGAAGACGCCGTCGATCAGGTAGAGCGCCTTCTCCCACCCGCGCGACAGCTCGGGCACCTCGGGCTGGATCATCGCCGTGCCGCCGCCGTCGATGATCCGCTCGGCGAGGGCGAGCGCCCGGGGGTCGGCCCCGTCGAACAGCCCCGTGTCGCGCGCGCCGGCCGACACGGCGGGCTTGACCACCACCCGCGGGTGGGCCGTGAGGGCGTCGCGTGCCTCAGCGCTCGATGTCGCGTACGCGGTCGGAACCACGCGGATGCCGACACGCTCGAGGTCGGCCAGGTAGTGCTTGTCGAGGTTCCAGCGCATCGTCGCGGGGGCGTTGACGACGCGCGTCGCGGCGGCGGCGCGGTCGAGCCACGCCTGGAACTCGACCGGGCGCTCCGGATAGTCCCAGGGGGAGCGGATCGCCAGCAGGTCGAAGGACGCGAGATCGACGCCGTTGTCGTGCCAGACCACGGCCTCGGCTGCTGCCCCACGCCGACGCAGCGCGTCGAGCAGGATCGGGGTGTCGTGGTCGGGATCTTCGTCGGAGTAGGCGGCGGCATCCGTGACGACGATGCCGATCCGCGGCGCAGGCGGGGTCACGAGAATCCACCCTACTGAGCGGCATCGCCTTGACCGAGCCGCGGCCGCGCGCCAGGCTGGCGACCCCGCAGCGGTCGGCACGTCGTAGCCTGAACGGGTGTCCTCCGACCCCGCCGCCCGCGCTGCCAGCGCGCGCACCGAGCTGACCGCCCTGGCCCGCGATGGCGGGGAGTGGGGCGTGCAGCTGCGAGAGCTGCCGGTCGGCACCTCCGCGCGGGCGGCCGCCGTGCTGATCCTGTTCGGCGTGCTCGATGCCCAGCCGAGCGCGCATGACGCGCAGGATGCCGCCGTCTCGCGAGACCTCGATGTGCTCCTGTTGGAGCGGGCGTCGACGTTGCGGGCGCACCCCGGACAGGTCGCCTTCCCCGGCGGGCGCCTCGACCCCGGGGATGCCGGGCCCATCGCCGCCGCCCTCCGTGAGGCGGAGGAGGAGACCGGGCTCGATCCCGCCGGTGTCGACGTGCTGGGCGCCTTGCCGCCCGTGCCCCTGGAGTTCTCCGGCCACCTGGTCACCCCCGTGTTGGGGTGGTGGCGGCATCCGTCTCCCGTGCGCGTCGTCGACGATGCCGAATCCGCCGCGGTGTTCCGGGCGCCGGTCGCCGACCTGCTCGATCCGCGAAACCGCGGGGTGACGGTCATCGAGCGTGACGGCCGCGAGTGGCGCGGGCCCGCGTTCGAGGTGCAGGGTCACCTCGTGTGGGGATTCACCGCGATGGTGCTCGACGCGCTGTTCGATCGTCTCGGCTGGACCGAGCCGTGGGACCTCGGCGCCGCCACCAGGCGCATCACGCTCCCCGACTGACGGTCAGCTCGTCACACGGCGGCTGATAGGATTGTCGGCGGAAGTGTGTCCGAGCGGCCTAAGGAGCATGGCTGGAATCCATGTAGGCGGGGTAACTCGCCTCGCAGGTTCAAATCCTGTCACTTCCGCCACAGAGAGCCCCGTCCAAACGAGAGTTTGGGCGGGGTTCTCGCGTCACGGCGCTCAGTCGGGGCGACGCCGTTCGACCAGGATCGTGTCGCGCCACTGACCCGCCCACGGTCCGTAGGTCATCAGCGCGATGCGCTCCCGGCGACCGACGCGGCGGAACTCCGCCCGCTCGTGAAGGGCGAGGCTCGCGTGGTTCTCTGGGAAGATGCTCGACTGCACGGTCCACGCTCCGGCGGCATCCATCGCCTTGACGAACGCGGTCAGCAGCGCCCGTCCCACACCGCCGCCGCGAACTCGAGCGGCGACGTACACAGAGTGTTCGACGACGCCGCGGTACACCGTGCGGGTCGACACCGGGGATGCCGCGACCCAGCCCGTGACGGCGCCGTCAGCGTCGACGGCGACCAACCGACCGGCGCTCAGTCTTCCGGCGTCGAAGGCCGCCCAGGCGGGCGGCTCCGCCTCGAAGCTGGCGTTGCCCGTGGCAAGCCCTTCGCGATAGATCGCCTCGACCTCCGGCCAGTCCCCGGGCCGCATCGGGCGGATGTCGACCACGCTCACGGGCGGAGAGCGCTGGCGGCCTGGTCGAGGGCGTCGGTGACGACCCGGAAGTAGGCCCAGCGGCCGCGCTGCTCACGCGTGGCGAGCCCGGCATCCACGAGAAGTTTCATGTGGTGAGAGACGGTCGGCTGCGACAAACCGACCGGCTCGGTGAGGTCGCAGATGCAGGCTTCACCGCCCTGCGATGCCGCGATCAGCGACAGCAGGCGCACCCGCGTAGGGTCGCCGAGCGCCTTGAAGGTGCGGGCGATCGTGTCCGCTTCCGCCGCCGTCAGTGCTTTGCCGGTCGCGGTCGAGCAGCACTCGTCGGAGGTGGTCGGCAGGAGGGGCAGCAGCGTCGGCATCCTTCGATTGTGCACCTCGTATTGACATCTGTCGATGGATGGCGGAATCATTACCCATCGACAAGCATCGATATGAAGGAGGGGTCCGGTGGATGACACGCTGCCCGTCGTCGTGATCGGCGCCGGTCCCCAGGGGCTCGCCGCCGCCGCACACCTGATCGAACGCCGGATGCCGGTCCTCGTGCTCGAAGCGGGAGACACGCCCGCCGCCGCGGTTTCCGAGTGGGGGCACGTGCGCCTGTTCTCGGACTGGTCCGAAATCGTCGATGCCGCCGGTGCTCGGCTCCTGGAGAAGACCGGGTGGACGGCGCCGTCGACCGGCTATCCCACCGGCGCGCAGTGGATCGGCCGCTACCTCGCGCCACTGGCCGAAGAACTCGGCGACCGTGTTCGCTTTGGCGCACGCGTCGTCGGCGTCTCCCGCTTGGGGCGCGATCGCCTCGTCGATGCCGGTCGCGGCGACCAGCCCTTCACCGTGCACGTCCAGCCGACCGGGGGTGACGAGTACCGCTTCACGGCACGCGCCGTCATCGACGCCTCGGGCACCTGGGGCTTACCCAACCCCGCCGGTGCGGACGGCCTGCCCGCCCTCGGCGAGCGCGCGGCGGCCGACCGGCTCACCTACCGCATCCCCGATTTTCGAGACCGCTCGGGGTTCGAGGGCAGGCACACCGTCGTCGTCGGCTCCGGGCATTCCGCCATCACCGCGGTGTTGGCGCTGGCGCGGATGGCGCGTCGGGACTCCGCGACGACGGTGACCTGGGCGCTGCGCCGTGCGACCGCGGGAACCGCCTTCAGGGGTGGTGAGGCAGACGAGCTGCCCGCGCGCGGAGCCCTCGGCATCCGCGCGAAGGAGTTCGTGGAGGCCGGACTGGTATCGCTCGCGTCGGGGTTCCGTGTGGAACGTGTCGCGGCGGACGGCGACGGGGTCGTCCTCGTGGCGGAGGATGGCCGTCACCTCGCCGCCGACCGGGTCGTCGTCCTCACCGGTTTCCGCCCCGACCTGTCGTTCCTGTCGGAGCTGCGCCTGCAGCTCGACCCGACGCTGCAGGCTCCCGTCCGCATCGCCGCCGAGGTGGATCCCAACGTGCACTCGTGCGGCTCGGTCGCCGCCACCGGCGCCGCCGACCTCGCCCACCCCGAGCCGGGCTTCTACATCGTCGGCGCGAAATCGTACGGCCGCGCGCCGACCTTCCTCGCGCTGACCGGGTACGAGCAGGTGCGCAGCGTCGTCGCCGAGGTGGCGGGCGACCACGAGGCCGCCCGGCGCGTCGAGCTGGTCCTGCCCGACACCGGCGTGTGCGGCGGCGCCGGGCTCTTCGACGCGTCCGGCGCCTCCCTGGGCGGCGCCTGCTGCGCACCGCCCACACCGCTCATCTCGCTCAGCCCGAGCATCTCCACCCGCGCCTGAACCCGAACGAGGAATGCCATGACCGACTCGACCAAGCCCGCCGTCCTCTTCGTGTGCGTGCACAACGCCGGGCGCTCGCAGATGGCCGCCGGCTACCTGCGCGCGCTCGCCGGCGACCGCATCGACGTGTTCTCCGCCGGAAGCGAACCCGGCGACCGGATCAACCCCGCCGCGGTCGCCGTCATGGCCGAGGAGGGGATCGACCTCGCCGGCGCGACGCCGCAGATCCTCACGACGGATGCCGTGCGTCAGGCCGACGTCGTCATCACGATGGGCTGCGGGGACGCGTGCCCGATCTTCCCCGGCAAGCGCTACGAGGACTGGCAGCTCGTCGACCCGGCCGGTCAGCCCGTCGACGTCGTGCGCGAGGTGCGCGACGACATCAAGGCTCGTGTGCAGCAGCTCATCGACAGCCTCAGCTGAGAGGTGGTGGGAGCGTCCGGTCGCTCGGCGCTCATCTCCTTTTCGACGATGTGTGCATTCGCGGGAATGCGACGCGGCGGCTCCCCGTTGGTTCCATCCGGCGGGGTGTCACATCCCGTCATCGTGTTTCGCGTCCACCGTCACCACGACGTAACGTCGCCGCGACGCACCGTCGCCACCGGCCGCCACCGCGGCCGCCGCCGATATCAGGAGATTCACCTTTCTTATGAGTTCCACCCGCACCACCGTGCCCGCCGCGCGTCAGCCCAAGCCGAAGAAGCCGTTCTACCGGTCGTTCGGTTTCCAGATCACGGTTGCGCTCGTCGCCGGCATCCTGCTCGGCGTGCTCGCGCTGAACCTCGGCCCGGATGCCGCAGGCAACCCCAACGGGCTCGCTGCGACGCTGTCGACCATCGGCAACGCGTACGTCACGCTCCTGAAGGCCGCCGTCGTGCCGCTGATCTTCCTCGCGGTCGTCGCCAGCATCACCCAGCTGCGCAACGTGACCAACGCCGCGCGCCTGGCGGGTCAGACCCTGCTGTGGTTCGGCATCACTGCGCTGATCGCGGTGACGATCGGCATGGTGCTGGGCGTCACGATCCAGCCCGGCAACCGGGTCGCCCACGACCAGCTGACGACCGCCGAGCCCTACACGGTCGGCACGTGGTGGAACTTCCTCAAGGGACTCATCCCGCAGAACTTCCTGGGCCTCACCGTCTCCAGCTCGGCGAGCGATTCGGGCTCCATCACCTCGACAGTCGGCTTCAACGTGCTCCAGGTCATCGTCATCTCGGTGGCGGTCGGCATCGCAGCCCTCAAGGTCGGCAAGCGCGCCGAGCCGTTCGTCTCGTTCACCCAGTCGTCGCTGAAGATCGTCCAGCGCGTGCTGTGGTGGATCATCCGCATCGCCCCCATCGGCACGCTCGGCCTCATCGCCTCTGCCGTCGTGCAGTACGGCACCGACAAGCTCCTCACGCTCGTGTGGTTCGTCGTGGCTGTCTACGCCGGCCTCGTTCTCGTGCTCTTCGTGGTGTACCCGATCCTCATCAAGAGCCACGGCCTGTCGATCAAGCAGTACTTCTCCGGCGTCTGGCCCGCCGTGCAGCTCGGCTTCGTGTCGCGCTCGTCGATCGGCACCCTTCCGCTGACCCAGCGCGTCACCGAGCGCAACCTCGGCGTGCCCCGCGAATACGCGTCGTTCGCGGTTCCGCTGGGGGCGACGACGAAGATGGACGGCTGCGCCGCCATCTACCCGGCCATCGCCGCGATCTTCGTGGCGCAGTTCTTCGGCGTCGAGCTGAACTTCGTGTCGTTCCTGCTCATCGCTCTGGTGTCGGTCGTGGGCTCGGCGGCCACCGCGGGCACGACGGGCGCGACGGTCATGCTGACCCTCACGCTGTCCACCCTGGGTCTGCCGCTCGAGGGCGTCGGACTGCTGCTCGCGATCGACCCGATCCTCGACATGGGCCGCACCGCGGTCAACGTCGCGGGCCAGGCGCTGGTGCCCACGATCGTCGCCAAGCGCGAGGGCATCCTCGACACGGAGCTGTACAACGCACCGCGTGACGGCGAGCCGTTCGCGGACGACTCGGCCGACGACGTCGACGACCAGGCTCCGGCGCTGTCGCGCAGCTGACCGCCGCGGCCTGCTCAGCCCGTGGCGTCGCGGTCGGCGAAGGCGGAGCCCGGGCGGATGATCAGCGAACGCGGCAGGGCGATCACGCGGGCGCGTGCCGCCGGCGCCAGTGCGGCCAGCATCGCGGTACGGATGGCAACGGCATCCTGCACCGCCCGCACACCGACGGACTCACCGCCGGCCGCCTCCGGGGCGTCCGCGGCTGCGTAGTTCGCCCGCTCGACCGCCCACACCAGGCGCGCGACCGCATCCTGGGGTGCGCCCGCCGTGCCGGCGAGTACCGCCCCGAACGCGCGCGGAGTCTGCGACGGTGACACCGCCACCCCGTCATCGATCGCGGCATCCTGCACCAGGCGCCACGCGGCGGCGACCGTGCCCCGGCGACGCAGCACCCCACGCCGGGCGGCGGCCAGCGCGCCCGGCAGCAGGGCGAGGATGATGACGCCTGCGAGGATGCCGAGGAACGGACGCAGATCGATGAAGGCGGGTCCGGAGGCTGCGGCATCCGTGGCCGAGCGGTCGGCCGGGTCGGCGGCATTCTGGCTGGGGGCGGCGCTCGGCGCGGCGCTGGGCGTGTTGCTCGGGGCGGAGGTAGGCAGCCCCGATTCGGTAGCCGCGCCGCTCTGGAACCGCGTCGCCGTTCCCAAGCTCTTCGTGGGCTCGAACGACACCCAGCCGATCCCGCGGAAGTACACCTCGGGCCACGCGTGCAACTGGCTGCCGCTGACATCCACCACGCGCTGACCGTCGACGACCTGGCCCGTGAAGGTTCCGGGAAGGAAGCCCACGACGATGCGGGTCGGCATGCCCAGGCTTCGCGCCATCAGCGCGAACGCGCCCGCGAAGTGCACGCAGTACCCGGTCTTCGCCTGGAGGAACGCGGCCACGGCGTCCGAACCCTGGCCGTCGAAGCCGTCCTCGACGGGAGCGGTGAGCGAGTACGTGAACTCGGGCCCGCGGAACCAGTCCTGCAGGGCGATGAGGCGGTCGTAGTCGTTCGTGGCCCCGGCGGTGACCTGACGGGCGAGCTCACCGATGATGGGCGGGGTGTCGGCGGGAACAGAATCCACGTCGATGCGCAGGCCCGCACCGCCCGCCGACGACGCGCGGATCTGCTCGAGCGTCGGCGCGACGACATCCGCCACCACGTCGTACTGCTGGCCCTGTGTCGATCCCTGCGACGCCACGACGGTGCGGTTGTAGGGCGAGAACTGCCACCCGCCGGAAAGGCCGTCGATCTCGGTGGCCGCGTACGGCACCGGGGCGTAGGCGGTGGTGAGGTTCTTCACCGTGATCGACGTGCGTTCCTGGCGGACCGCGACGGCGGGGGAAACGTCGTCCGTCACGTCAACGCCCGCAAACGGAGCCGCTGTCAGATCCACGGTGCTCGTGCGGTCGGGTTGCCACACGGAGCCGTCGAAGACCGACAACGTCGCGACGCGCAGGTACGGGACGGCCGTGCCGTCGCCGCGCAGGGTGAGGACGGTCGCGTTGCTCTGTCGGCGAAGGTCGGCGCCGAGGTCGAGCGACGGATCGATCATCGTCGTCGTGCCGGTACCGGCGACCGGCGTCGCCGCCTGCAGCGCCGGCCCGATCGCGAGCGCGGTGACGATCGCCACCGCTCCGATCGTCACGGCCACCGCCGACACGCCCCCCGACCGGCCTCGCGTCGCCCGTCCTTCGCGTGTGCGCGTCTCGGCGCGGATCAGCACCAGCAGCGCGGCCGCCAGCAGCACGAAGGCCACGACATCGACGCCCGCCGGTACCGCGATGGCCGGAATCAGCCACACCGCCACGAGAGCGACGCTCGCCAGCAGCGGCATCCGCGCCGTGACGACGACATGATCGAGCGCGACCGTGAGCAGACCCAGCGACGCGACGATCACGAAGAGCAGGGGAGTGGAGGGCGGCAGCGGTGCGGAGCCTTCGGCGATGGTGGTGGATGCCGCGGCGATCGTCGCCGGAAGCTCTCCGAGCACCGAGCCGGTCGGGATGACTCCCAGCAGCGCGTTGCCCGGGAAGAACACCGCCGTCACGGCGCCCGCCCACACGGCCAGCTCGATCAGGGTGACCGCGGTCGTCGGTATCGGCAGTCGACGGAGGCCGTAGCCGACGGTCAGCAGGACCAACGTGAGCACCACCGCGCCCCAGAGCCACGGACCGCTCTGCACGACGCGCGCCAGCGGGATCAGTGTGCTGAGGATCGCGATCCACAGCGCGAGCACCAGCCGCACCTCGCCGTGTCCGCGCGGCGCGCGGCGGCGTCTCGTTCTCGGGGTGCCCTCACGCGATGACACGGTGGTCTCCTCGACGGTTCGCGTCGATGGCGTCCGACCAGGCGGCTGCGAGGTCGGCCGTCTCCGTCAGAGCCGACACCCGCCACCCGTCGCCACCGGCCCGAGCCAGGGCGCCTGGGGTGCCCGCCACGCTCAGCAGCACCGGCAGGGTGCTGTGATGGGGCAGGGGCGCGAGTATCGCGGCATCCGCCTCATTGATCGCGCCGGTCACGACGATGACCGGCCCCGCCGACACCCCCGTGAACAGCCGAACGAGCCCCTCCAGCGGGAGGTCGCGGCGGGCCATCACCGTGGCCAGGGCGATGGCCAGCTGCTCGACGCCGCCGCTGTCACCCGCTTCGATGGGATCGGAGAGCACCGCCCCATCGGCGTCGATCACCGTCACGGCGTAGCCCTCACGCACGAGCAACGCCGCGGCCGAGACACACGCGGACACCGCCACCTCGAACCCGGGCTCCGAGCCCGGCGCGCGAACGGCCGCGACGGGCCAGCGCTGGGCGCTGCGGTCGAAGACGACGACCGCTTCGGGCGTGGTCTCCTGCTCTTCCTGGCGCACCATGAGCTCATCGCGGTGCGCGCTCGCGCGCCAATGGATGCGTCTCATCGAGTCGCCCGGTGCATACGTGCGCGGGATGAGATTGTCGGCTCCCTGTCCCAGCCGGTCGACGACACTGCGGGTGCTGCCGCCGGCGTCGCCGGGCAGCTCCGTCAGGGCCGCGAGCTCGACGATCTCCGGCACGATCACGAGCGCTGAGCTGTCTCCGATGGTGCGCCGCCGACGCGTGAAGCCGAACGGGTCGGTCGACACGATCGACAGCGGCCCCACCCGGCGGATGCCGCGACGCGCGGCGCGTGCGACGTACGTCAGCTCGACCGTCGCTCCGCCGCCCACGGCAGAGCCCATCGCGGGAAACACGCCGCTCGGTTCGCCTCCGTCTTCGGGACCGGGCACCACGCCGTCGGCCAGCTGATCGCGCCAACGCCCCTCGCCGGAGGGAAGCGAGGAGCGCGTCTGCACCTGCAGTCGCACGTGCACCTCCGTGCCGACCGCGGCCACGTCCGGCGCGAACGAGCGCGTCACGCGGCCGGTGCGCGGCACAAGATAGAGCGTGGCCGCGCTGGCGGCGACGGCGATGACCAGGAGTGCACCGACATAGGCCAGTTCGGGGATGCCGAAGCGCTGGGACAGCACACCGCAGACGGCGGCCAGCAGCACCGCGCCGGTGCCGCGCGCGGTGAGAGGCCAAGCCGACATGTGCAGCCTCAGCGGGTGGCGAGCGGAACCCGCACCGACCCGATGATGGCGCGCAAGACGCCACCGATCGTGTCGGCGGACGAACGACCGCGGGCCGACGCCGTGCCGCGCGCGGCGATCAGACGGTGGGCGAAGACGGGTTCGACGAGTGCGGCGACGTCATCGGGAATGACGAACTCGCGCCCGTCGAGCGCGGCGCGCACCTTCGCCGCACGCACGAGCTGGAGCGTCGCACGAGGACTGGCGCCCAGACGAAGGTCGCCGTGCTCGCGGGTGGCTCGGGCGAGCCCGACCGCGTACTCCTCGACGGCGGGTGAGACGTGCACGCCGCGCGCCCACGCGATCAATGCGCGGACGTCGGCGGCGCCCAGAACGGGGGAGAGGCTGTCCAGCGGGTTGACGGTCTCCCGCTGGCGCAGCATCAGCGCTTCACTCGCGGCATCCGGATAGCCCATCGAGATGCGCATCATGAAGCGGTCGCGCTGAGCCTCGGGCAGCGCGTATGTGCCCTCCATCTCGAGCGGGTTCTGCGTCGCGACGACGAGGAACGGTTCGGCCAGGCGGTGGCTCGTGCCATCCACCGTCACCTGCCGTTCCTCCATCGCCTCGAGGAGGGCTGACTGTGTCTTGGGCGATGCCCGGTTGATTTCGTCGGCGATCACGATCTGGGCGAAGATCGCCCCCGCCTTGAACTCGAACTCGCGATCGACCGGGTTGTAGACACTCACTCCCGTGACGTCGCCGGGCAGCAGGTCGGGCGTGAACTGGATGCGGCGCACGCTCGCATCGACGGATGCCGCGAGGGCCCGCGCCAGCATGGTCTTGCCGACGCCGGGGACGTCCTCGATGAGGAGATGACCTTCGGCCAGGAGACAGACGAGCGCGGCGCGCACGGCGTCGGGCTTGCCGTCGATCACGCGCGTGACGGAGGCTTCGACCGCCTCGGCGGCTCGGGCGAACGAATCGGCGGTGAGCGGGTGGTCGGGCATGCGTCTCCCTGTCTCAGCGGCGGTGCTTGCTCGATGCTAACCCGCTCTGGCGAGCCCCGGGTCCGTCGTCGGGTAAACTGGCACACAGCTCTCCGCGAGGCGGCACCCAGGCCAACTCCCCCAGGACGGAAACGTAGCAAGGGTAACCGGGCTCTGCCGGGTTCGCGGAGAGTCTTTCTTTTGCCCGGGAGCATCGACGACAGGCGTTCAGAGGCAGAGGGTTTTCAGGGGAAGCGGAAGGTTTTCTCCGGCAGATCCCCCACGGGGGCATCGGGTGCCAACATAGGCTGGATCGTGTGGCACAGAGCATCTATATCACCTCCACCGAGGGCCTGTCCGGCAAGTCGACGATCGTCCTCGGAGTGCTCGACGCACTGACTCGTTCGACCCCCCGCGTGGGCGTCTTCCGAGCGATCGCGCGATCGACCGATGAGCGCGACTACGTGCTCGAGATGTTGCTCGGGCACATCGGCGTCGACCTCGACTACGAAGAGTCGGTCGGCGTCACGTACGACGATGTGCGCCGCGACCCGGATGCCGCTCTGTCGCGCATCGTCGAGAGGTTCAAGGCCGTCGAGGCGAAGTGCGACGCCGTGGTCGTCGTCGGCAGCGACTTCACCGATGTGGGGTCGACCAGCGAACTTGGTTACAACGCGCGTATCGCCGCCAACCTGGGTGCTCCGGTGCTCGTCGTCCTCAACGGTCGCGGCCATGAGGGCGACCGCCTGGGGGTCAGCGAAGCGCGCACGCCGCAGCAGCTCGCCCAGCTCACCGAGCTCGCGCTGACCGACATCACCCATCAGCGCGCGGAACTGTTCGCGGTGATCACGAACCGCGCCGACCCCGACCGACTCGACGAGATCAACCGCGCGATCGGTGCCGTCGTGCGGGATGTGCCCGCCGTCGACGGCAACCGCGAGGCGGCGGTCGCCGTGTGGTCGATCCCCGAAGACCTCTTGCTCGTCGCTCCCGCCGTGCGCGACATCATGCTCACTCTCGGCGGTGCGCTGCTGCGTGGTGACGAGGCCCTGCTGACGCGCGAGGTGTTCGACGTCGTGATCGCGGGCATGTCGCTGAACAACATCCTCCCGAGACTCACCGAGGGCGCGGTCGTGATCGTTCCCGCCGACCGCACCGAAGTGCTCCTCGGTCTGCTGCTGGCCAACTCGTCGGGCACGTTCCCCTCGATCGCGGGCATCATCCTCAACGGGCCTTTCCCGCTGCCGCCGGCGGTGCAGGACCTCATGGTGGGTCTCGACTCGCCCCTGCCCATCATCCAGACCGATCTCGACACGTACGACACCGCGGTGCGGGTGATGGGAACGCGCGGCCGGCTCGCCGCCGGATCGCAGCGCCGCTTCGACACGGCGCTCGCCCTGTTCGAGCAGAACGTCGACACCGACGAGTTCACCCGGGCGCTCGGTCTCGCGCACTCCACCGTCGTCACGCCGCTCATGTTCGAGTACCAGCTGCTGGAGCGGGCACGCACCGAGCGTAAGCGCATCGTGCTGCCCGAGGGCGGCGACGACCGAGTGCTCAAGGCGGCAGCGACGGTGCTCGCCCGCGGCATCGCCGACCTCACGATCCTCGGCGACGAAGCCGAGGTGCGCGGTCGCGCGGTCGAGCTCGGACTCGACCTCGCAGCGGCGCAGGTGCTCAGCCCCTTCGATCCCGAGATCGTCCACCGGTTCGCCGAGGAGTACGCCGAGCTGCGCAAGCACAAGGGCATCACCTACGAGAAAGCCGCCGACACGATCACCGATGTCTCGTACTTCGGAACGATGATGGTGCACCTCGGACTCGCCGACGGCATGGTCTCCGGTGCGGCCCACACCACGGCCCACACGATCCGCCCGGCATTCGAGATCATCAAGACCCGTCCCGGAGTCTCCGTCGTCTCGAGCGTCTTCCTCATGGCGCTCGCCGACCGGGTGCTCGTCTACGGCGACTGTGCGGTCATTCCCGACCCGTCCGCGACGCAGCTGTCCGACATCGCGATCTCGTCCGCCGCCACGGCGCGCCAGTTCGGCATCGACCCGCGCATCGCGATGCTGTCGTACTCGACCGGTGAGTCCGGTTCGGGCGAGGATGTCGACAAGGTGCGCCAGGCGACGGCATTCGTGCGCGAGCGTGCACCTCAGCTGCTGGTCGAAGGCCCCATCCAGTACGACGCGGCGGCCGACGCGGCCGTGGCACGGGCCAAGATGCCCGACTCGGATGTCGCGGGACGCGCCACGGTGTTCGTCTTCCCCGATCTGAACACCGGCAACAACACCTATAAGGCGGTGCAGCGCTCCGCCGGCGCGGTCGCGATGGGGCCGGTCCTCCAGGGGCTCAACAAGCCGATCAACGACCTCTCCCGAGGCGCGCTTGTCGAAGACATCGTCAACACCATCGCGATCACCGCGATCCAGGCACAGGATCCTCAGCAGCAAGGAATGAACGCATGACCGTCGTCCTCGTCATCAACAGCGGCTCCTCGTCGTTCAAATACCAGCTCGTCGACGTCGAGTCGCAGACCGCGCTGGCGTCAGGCCTCGTCGAACGGATCGGTCAGCCGCTCGGTTTCGCTCGACACAAGGCCGGGGATGCCGACTTCTCGCGCGAACTGCCCATCCCCGACCACACCGCTGGCTTCCAGGTGATGCTCGACGCGTTCGAGGAGTACGGTCCGTCGCTGCAGGAAGAGGCACCGACCGCGGTCGGTCACCGCGTCGTGCAGGGCGGCGCGCGCTTCTTCCGCCCGACGCTCATCGACGACCTCGTCGAGATCAACATCGACGAGCTCTCGGTGCTCGCCCCGCTGCACAACCCCGGTGCGGTGCAGGGTGTGCGCGCGGCGCGCGCGGCCTTTCCCGACCTGCCGCATGTGGCGGTTTTCGACACGGCATTCCACCAGACCCTCCCACCGGCGGCCTACACGTACGCCATCGATCAGACCATCGCCCGCAAGCACCGCATCCGCCGCTACGGCTTCCACGGCACCAGCCACAAGTTTGTGAGCGAGGCGGCGGCCGAGTATGTCGGCCGTCCGCTGCGCGAGATCAAGCAGCTCGTGCTGCACCTCGGCAACGGCGCATCGATCACCGCGATCGACGGCGGCCACTCGGTCGATACCTCCATGGGTCTCACGCCGCTGGAAGGTCTCGTGATGGGCACGCGCTCGGGCGACCTCGACCCGTCGGTGCTGCTGGTGCTCGCTCGCCGCGAGGAGATGAGCCCGGGGGATCTCGACGACTTCCTCAACAAGCACAGCGGCATGGTCGGCCTCGCCGGTGTTTCCGACATGCGCGACATCGAAGACCGTCGCGCCGAGGGCGCCGGGGCGGCCATGCTCGCCTTCGACGTGTACATCCACCGCCTCCGCGCCTACATCGGTGCCTACATCGCCCAGCTGGGCGGGGTGGATGTCATCTCGTTCACCGCGGGCGTAGGGGAGAACTCGCCTCTCGTGCGCGCGGAGGCGATGGCGACGCTCGGCTTCCTCGGCATCCACATCGATCCCGCGCGCAACGAGCCGCGCGAGCGCGGCATCCGCAGGATCTCCACCGATGACTCGGCGGTCACCGTGCTGGTGGTCCCCACGAACGAAGAGCTCGAGATCGCTCGGCAGACCCTGGCCGTCGTCGGCGAATGAAAGCGGTGCGGGCCGCAGCGAAGCGCGCTGTCACGACCCGGTCACAGGCGCCCACTACGCTGAGTCCGTGACAGCCGAGCTTCCCGACCTCTGCGCTCTCGACGGTGTTCTGTTCGACCTCGACGGCGTCTTGACGCCGACCGCCGAGGTGCACATGCACGCCTGGCAGACGATGTTCACCGACCTCTTCGTCGCGTGGGGGATCGAACCCCCGTACACAGAGGCGGACTACTACCGCCACCTCGACGGCATGCAGCGCTACGACGGCGTCGCGAGCCTGTTGCGTTCGCGTGACCTCGAGGTGCCGTGGGGCGACCCCAGCGACCCGCCGACCGCCGACACCGTCTGCGGCATCGGCAACCGCAAGAACGAGTTCTTCGCCCGCGTACTGCGCACCGAGGGGATCGCGCCGTATCCCGGATCGCTGGCGCTCATCGAGCAGTTGCGCGCGGCCGGCACGCCGATCGGCGTCGTGTCGAGCTCGAAGAACGCCGAAGAGGTCCTCGCCGTCGCCGGCATCCGCGACTTCTTCGCGATCGTGGTCGACGGCGTCGTCTCCGCTCGCGACGGCCTGCGCTCCAAGCCCGCCCCCGACATGTTCGCCGCCGGTGCCCGGGCACTGGGCGTCGACCCTGCGCGCAGCGCCGCGATCGAAGACGCGCACTCGGGTGTGGCCTCGGCGGTCGCCGCCGGTTTCGGCCTAGTCGTGGGCGTCGATCGCGGTGCGGGCGCGCAGGCTCTCCTCGACCTCGGCGCGACGCTCGTCGTCGACGACCTCTCGGCATTCGTCACCCCATGACCGCCCGGAACCACGAAGGGATGCACACTTTGGATCGCGATCGTTTCCCGGTCGACCCGTGGCGTCTGGTCGAAAAGCGCTTCTCGCTCGACGACGTCGGTGTCACCGAGACGCTGTTCGCGCTCGGCAACGGGTATCTCGGGTTGCGCGGCAACCAGCCGGAGGGGCGGTACGCGCACGAGCACGGTACCTTCATCAACGGCTTCCACGAGATCTTCCCGATCCGGCACGCCGAGCAGGCCTACGGTTTCGCCGAGGTCGGCCAGACGATCATCAACGCGCCGGATGCCAAGGTCATGCGCGTCTACGTCGACGATGAGCCGCTGTCGTTCGATGTCTCCGACATCCGGGAGTACGAGCGCGCGCTCGATATGCGGCAGGGTGTGATGACCCGCCACGTGCGGTGGATGACGCCCAGCGGCAAGGACGTCGTGGTCGATTTCGAGCGCATGGTGTCGTTCGAAGAGCGCCATCTCGCGATCATGCGAGTGACCGTCACCGTGCTCAACAGCGACGCACCCGTCACCGTGACCTGCCATCTCATCAACCGCCAAGACGGTGAGGACGTCTACGGCGGTGCGGCTCCGGGAAACGGGCGCGCCAAGGGGTTCGATCCGCGCAAGGCCGAGAAAATCGAAGACCGGGTTCTGCAGCCCGAGGAGTACTGGCAGTCGGGTGACCGCGCGGCGCTCGCGTATCGCGTCACGGCGTCCGGGATGACGATCGCGGTCGTCGCCGACCATCTCATCGAGACCGACAACGAGTACTCGTCGCGCACTCTCGTCGAGCCCGACATCGCGAAGAACGTCTACCGCGTGCAGGCCAAGGCCGGCGTGCCGGTGACGGTCACGAAGCTGGTCAGTTATCACACCTCGCGCGGTGTCCCCGCACGGGAATTGGTCGATCGTGGGCGCCGTGCCCTCGACCGGGTCGGCGCCGAGGGCGTCGAGCGGCAGTTCGAACGCCAGCGCGAGTGGATGAGCGCGTTCTGGGATCGCTCCGACGTCGTCATCGGCGGCCGCGACGATCTGCAGCAGGCCACCCGGTGGTGCCTGTTCCAGCTCGCGCAGGCCGCGGCGCGTGCGGACGGGCAGGGGGTTCCCGCCAAGGGTGTGTCGGGTTCGGGATACAGCGGTCACTACTTCTGGGACACCGAGATCTACGTGCTCCCGTTCCTGATGTACACGACCCCGCTGTGGGCACGCAACGCACTGCGGATGCGCTACCTCATGCTTCCGGCCGCCCGGCGTCGGGCCGCTCAGCTGAACGAGGCCGGCGCCCTGTTCCCCTGGCGCACCATCAGCGGCGAGGAGGCCTCGGCCTATTACGCTGCCGGCACCGCGCAGTACCACATCAACGCCGACGTCAGCTTTGCTCTTGCCAAGTACGTGCGCGCGACCGGAGACGACGAGTTCCTTTACCGCGAGGGTGTGGACATCGCCGTGGAGACGGCGCGGCTGTGGGCGACACTCGGCTTCTGGCGCTACACCGAAGACGGCCAGCCCGAGGTGTTCCACATCCACGGTGTCACCGGACCCGACGAGTACACGACGGTCGTCAACGACAACCTCTTCACGAACGTCATGGCGCGATTCAACCTGCGGTTCGCCGCACGGGTGGTGCGCGAGATCGCGGAGAGGGCACCCGAAGAGTACGCGCAGATGGTGCAGCGGCTCTCGTTCGACCCGGCCGAGGCAGACGCGTGGGATGCCGCCGCCGAGGCGATGCACATCCCGTACAGCGAGGGACTCGGCATCCACCCTCAAGACGAGGTCTTCCTCGAGCGCGAGGTATGGGATCTGGAGAACACACCGCCCGAGCAGCGTCCGCTGCTGCTGCACTTCCACCCCCTGGTGATCTACCGCTACCAGGTGCTGAAGCAGGCCGACGTCGTGCTCGCGCTGTATCTGCAGGGCAACCACTTCACCGACGACGAGAAACTCGCCGACTTCGAGTACTACGACCCGCTCACGACCGGCGATTCGACACTGTCTGCGGTGGTGCAGGCCATCCTGGCTGCCGAAGTCGGGTATCAGGACCTCGCGCTGGAGTACTTCTCGCAGTCGATCTTCGTCGACCTCGGCGACCTCCATCACAACGCCGCAGACGGCGTTCACGTCGCATCGGCGGGTGGCGTGTGGACGGCGCTCGTGGCCGGCTTCGGTGGCATGCGCGACCACTACGGTGAGCTGAGCTTCGACCCGCGCCTTCCGAAGGACTGGCCGTCGCTGTCTTTCCGGTTGCAGTGGCAGGGCACGCCGCTGACGGTGGAGGTCACCGCCGACCGGATGCGCGTCGAGGCCGGCCAGGGCCAGCCCGTCTCGTTCTCGGTGCGCGGTGAGCCGCTGGTGATCGAGCCCGGGGCTTCACTCACCGTGCCGCTGCGAGGTCAGGGCCCGATGCTGTCGGGGCGCCCGACGATCAGCGACATCGGCGATGCGCTGCGCGAAGACGGCACGCTGCTGTCGGCATCGGTACCCACCATGACCACGAGCATTCCCGTCATCACGGGCAACGTGCCGGTGGTGAGCGGGTTGCTCGGCGACGACGCGAACCTCGGTATCGACTCCTAGGAGGGCGGCGCGCACCTGCGCGAGTGTGCGGCGATGCACGTCACGGTCTGAGGCCCGCGACGCCTCGTCGCGACCAACTGGGACACCGAGCTTTCCCGTGCCGTCCATGTCGTCGACCGGCGCTCACGCGATGTAGGGAGCGAGGCGTTCTGCAACGGGAGCGAGGCGGGCGAGAACGTCGTCGGCATCCACGACTCGGTGCCGCGGCCCGGCGAAGGCGATTGCTCCCGCGATGCCGCCGTCGGAGCGGTGCAGGGGCACGGCGAGGCAGCCGTAGCCGACGACAGTGGCATCGACGCGACGCACGCCGCCGATGTGCGAGAGCTCGATGCGCGCGGCAGCGGCGACAGATCCGTCATCGCCCGCCGCGAGGAGCATGAGCGCCCCCAGGGCGTAACGCTCCGGCTCACGTGCGAGCCGCACGGGGTCGCTGAACGGGAAGTCCGGGTCTTCGTCCAGAAGCTGTAGGCGACGGTCGTCGTAGGCAGCGACGTGGATGCCGCCACGCATCTCCCCGCGCACGTCGGCGACGATATCGCGCGCGAGCGTGGGGAGACGCCGGGGGACGGCCGCCGCCGCCAGCTGAGCAACCTTCGCGCCCAGCGCGAATCCAGAGAGGTCGGGCGTGCGGACGAGGTACTCGTCCTGCACCAGCAGATTGAGCAGGCGGTAGGTCGTCGCGCGAGGAAGAGTGAGCCGGGCGGAGAGTTCCTTGGCTGTGACTCCGGCGCCGAGCTCCGCGACTGCCTCCAACACCGTGAGCGCGGTATGGATGGCGCGCGGCTGTCGCGCAGAGAGCGCCGGCTCGGCGCGGCCCGCCCGTGTCTCAGCCATCCCGCTGATCCCGCGCGACACCGCCGAGAACGGCGGCGGCGACGGGTACGTCGTACGCCCCCAGAGGACCGAGAGGGCGTCGCAGACGCCACGCGATCAGCACCGTCGAGACAGCCCCGATGCCGGCGGCGACCCACACCGACACGCTTCCAGCCGCCATATCCGCCGCCGCGAAACCGATCACCGCACCCGTGAGGGCGGCGGCGGCGCACACGGCGATCACCGCGACGGTGGGAGTGAGTTCGCCGATGCGGCGGAGGAACAGCGGTGCCGCGACGCAGGCGAACACGTACGACACGATGTAACCGATGCCGCCCACGGCGATCGTGAGATGCATCGCGTCGCGCAGTTCCACCCCGCATCCGACGAGGCTCAGCGGAACGCCGACCACGACGGGCAGTGCGACGCCGATCGCGCCGATCGGCGTCCCGAAGCGCGCGTGCGTGCGCCCGACGACGCGGGGCACGACCCCATCGCGTCCCATCGCGAACAGGACGCGGGCGAGCGCCGTCGTCGAACCGATGGCGCAGGCGAGGAAGGATGCGGCAATGCCGAGATCAGCGATGCTCGCCCACCCCCCGACACCGAAGGCGTCCGCGAGCTCGTTCAGAGGAGAAGCGCTCGCCGCGAAGTCGCGGCCGAGCGCGGCGAAGCCGGCGACCTGCGCGATTGCCGCCAGGAGGTAGAGCAGGAGCGACATCACGACGGTGGCCCGCACCGCGCGGGGGATCGACCGCAGCGGTGCGCGCGCCTCGACGCCAAGCGTTGCCGCGCTCTCGAAGCCGACGTAGGCCGTCAGCGCGATGAGCGCTCCCGCGCCCACGCCGAGCGGTGAGTCCTCGTTGTGCGACGGCAGCAGCGCCCCGAGGTCGATGGAACCCATGCGTGTCAGGAGCACCACGAGCAACGCGACGATGAGCAGCACGGAAGCGACCTCGACGAGCAGGGCCACGCGTGCGGAGATGCGGATGCCGCGCACGAGCACGAGCGCCAGCAGCCCCGCCTCCGCAAGCAGAATCGAGCCGATGCCGAGCGGGCCGTCGACGCTCGGCCACAGAGGTCTCAGCATCAGCGCCGTGTAATACGCGCCGCCGAGGAGCGCGAACATCGCGACCGCGCCGTAGCCGACAACGGCCGCCGCCCCCGTCGCGAGTCCGCCCACCGGGCCGAGCCCGCGCGCTGAGTACGTGTACAGCGCGCCGGATGCTGCGAGCCGATGCGCGAACTGCCCGACCGTCGAGGCGACGAGCAGACTGAGCACACCTGCGAGGAGGATCGACACGATCACCCCGCCCGGGGAGACACCCGCCACCAGAACGGTGACGGTCGTCGCGGCAGCAGCCGGTGCGACGGCGGAGACCGATTGCGCCATCACATCGACGAAACCGACGCTGCGGCGATCGAGGCCGTGCAACGGTGATCGGCCGCCGAAGTCCCGAACGGGCACGGGACTGCGGATCGCGCGCTCCAGTGCGGTCATGGACCCTCCTCGACCGCCGATAGTAGGGCGGCGTCGTTGCCGCGGCAGGTCTGCCGTGTTTCCTGACCGTTTCTCCCGAATGAGACAGCGGGAGCGCCCGGTCCCGTTTCGCGTGCCCAGAGTTTCGCGCAGCCGAGACAGCCGCGTGATCGGACGAGGCGAGTATCGGCTCATCGCTTTTTCCCGGCCCGACTCAGGAGAGCTCAATGACCACACTCGATTCGCCCGCCGAAGCCGCCGCCGGCTCGCCGCGGGCTCTGTCCGGCTCGCTCGGTGCCACCGCCATCGTCTTCATGGTGGTAGCCGCAGCCTCACCGCTGACGGTCGTCGGAGGGGCGGCGCCACTCGGCATCCTTCTCGGAAACGGCGTCGGGTTCCCGGCGCTGTATGCCGTCAGTGCAGTGATACTGCTGCTGTTCTCAGTCGGATTGGCGGCCATGTCGCGTCACATCCCGCGGCCGGGAGCGTTCTTCACCTACGTCGGATACGGACTCGGTCGCTCGACGGGGTTGGCCGCCGCATGGATCGCCATGCTGACGTACACGGCGATCCAGGTATCGGTCTACGGCTACATCGGCTACATCCTCTCCTACACGCTCGCCACCTACACCGGCGTTTCGCTGCCGTGGTGGCTGTTCTCGCTCCTCGTGATCGGTGTCGCCGGCGTCCTGGGCTATCGCCACATCGATCTGTCGAGCAAGGTGCTCGCAGTCCTGCTCATCGCCGAGGTGGGAGTGGTCGTGGTGCTGGTCGTGGTCGTCCTCTTCCGTGCGCCGGAGGGCTTGAGCCTCGCACCTTTCGCCCCGACAGCGATCGCAAGCGGCTCACCCGGCGTCGGTCTGATGTTCGCCATCGCGGCGTTCATCGGATTCGAGGCGACGGCCATCTTCCGCGACGAGGCTCGCGATCCTCACAAGACGATCCCGCGTGCGACCTACATGGCAGTCATCGGCATCGGCGTCTTCTACACGGTGGCCTCATGGGGGCTGGTGATGGCATGGGGACCGAGCGGCGTCGTCGACGCGGCAGCGGCTGATCCCGGCAGCCTCATCCTGCGGACCATGGCCACCTACCTCGGAAACGCGGGGGAGATCATCACGAACGTGCTGCTGATCACGTCGATGTTCGCGTGCGTGCTGTCGTTTCACAACGTGATCACGCGCTATCAGCACTCCATGGCCACGGCCGGCGTGCTGCCCGAGCGGCTGTCGGGCGTGCACCACCGTCACCTGTCGCCGCACGTCTCGTCTCTCGTCCAGAGCGCCACGGCCGCCGTCCTGGTCGTCGTGTTCGCCCTGTTTCAGCTGGATCCGGTGCTTCAGGTGTTCACCTGGTTCGCCGGTGTGGCCACGCTCGCGATCGCGATCCTGATGGCTGTGACCTCGGTCGCCGTGATCGCGTACTTCACGCGTACCCGCATCGATCGCCGCCTGTGGAACACGATGGTCGCTCCCGCTCTCGGGTTCGTCGGGCTCGTGCTGTCGGCGGTGCTGATCGTCGCTTACTTCCCGATCATGGTCGGCGACGTGGATGCCGACGGTGCGCCCGGCTTCGGCGGCCTCAGCTGGTTCCTCTTGGCATTGGTCGTCGTCTTCCCGCTCGCGGGGTACGCCCAAGCGGCCTGGATCCGCGCGCGCCGCCCCGCCGCCTACACCAAGCTCACCGATGCCATCGCAGCCTGACCCGAACGATCAAGGAGATCTCTCATGACCCTCACCGACGTCACCGCGAGCGGGTTCACCGCCCCCGCCGCTCCCGCGCACCCGCTGTCTTCCCTGACCGCGGCAGAGATCGAGGCGGTGCGCGCGGTCGTGCTCGCCCTTCCCACCACCACCGATCGGCTGCGATTCGCATATGTCGGGCTCGAAGAGCCCGCGAAGGACGCGATCCTCGCCTGGGAGGCGGGCGGGCTGCTTCCCGAACGGCGGGCGCGTGTGCAGGTGCTCGACATGAGTTCCACGCGTTCCACCGATCTGCTGATCTCGCTCGCCAGCGGGGCCGTGGTTCGTGAAACCGTGCTCGACGGCACCGGCGGCCAGTTGCCGATCCTCGATGCAGAGTTCGAGGAGGTGGGACTGATCGCCAATGCGGACGACGGATGGCTGGCGGCGCTCGCCGCCCGAGGTCTCAGCGTCGATGAGGTCGTCCTGGTTCCGCTCTCCGCCGGCCACTACGGCTACCCGGCCGAGGAGGGAAGGCGCATCCTGCGCACTTTCGCCTTCCGGCAGGACCACCCTGCCGATCACCCCTGGGCGCACCCCGTGGACGGGCTCACCGCGTACATCGACGTCGCCGCTCGTCGCGTCATCGAGATCGTCGATACCCCCGGTTTCGCCGTTCCCGAGACCAGCGGCAACTTCGACGACCCCGAGTTGCAGGGCGCGCCGTTGGAGGGGCTGAAGCCCATTGTGATCACCCAGCCCGAGGGCGCCAGCTTCACCGTGCAGCACGAGCACGTCACCTGGGGTGACTGGGACCTCCGCATCGGTTTCGACACTCGCGAGGGCCTGATCCTTCGTCAGCTGAGTTTCCAAGGGAGGCCGGTCATGTACCGCGGATCGATCAGCGAGATGGTCGTCCCTTACGCCGACCCGGCTCCCAACCGCTTCTGGCAGAACTACTTCGACACCGGTGAGTACCTCTTCGGCCGGTATACGAACGAACTCGAGCTGGGCTGCGACTGCGTCGGTGACATCACGTACGTAGACGCCGTGCTCTCCGACGAGCTGGGGGCGCCCCGCACCGTCCGCAATGCCGTGTGCATGCACGAGGAGGACTTCGGTTCGCTCTGGAAGCACACCGACATCTTCACCGGATCGAGTGAAGTGCGCCGCCAGCGCCGGCTCGTCATCTCGTTCTTCACCACCGTCGGCAACTACGACTACGGCTTTTTCTGGTACCTGTACCTCGACGGCACTATCGAGTGCGAGGCGAAGCTCACCGGCATCCTCTTCACGTCCGCCTACCCGGGGGAGGACTACCCGTTCGCATCGCAGGTCGCGCCCGGATTGGGCGCGCCCTATCATCAGCACCTCTTCTCGGCGCGACTGGACATGACCGTGGATGGACTGGCGAACGTCGTGAACGAGATCGACGCCGTCCGTGTGCCGATCTCTGCGACGAACGCCGCAGGCAACGCCTTCACGAAGAAGGTCACCCCGATCACCTCGGAAATGGTCTCCGGACGCGTCGCGGACGGTGCCGTGAACCGCGTGTGGCAGATCGCCTCGACCGAGCACACCACGTCGCTCGGCCAGCCGACGTCGTACGTGCTGTTCCCGACGGAGACGCCCGTGCTGCTGGCCGACGATGCATCGTCGATCGCCGCCCGTGCGACGTTCGCGACGAAGAACCTCTTCGTGACGAAGTACGACCCCGATGAGCGCTACGCCGCGGGCGACTTCGTCAACCAGCACCCGGGCGGCGCCGGCATCCCGGCCTTCATCGCGGGCGATGAGCCGCTCGTGGGCGAAGACCTGGTGCTGTGGCACACGTTCGGGCTCACGCATTTTCCGCGCAACGAGGACTGGCCGGTCATGCCGATGGACTACGCCAAGTTCACGCTCAAGCCGTACAACTTCTTCGAGCGCAACCCCGCGCTGCACGTGCCGGCGCCCGTGTCCGCGCACTGCGCGCCCGGTCACGGGCATGGCGGTCACGGGCATGACCACCACGGGCACGACCACCACGGCTGACGTTGTGAGCCTGCATCTGCTCTCGCTCGTGCCCGCCGCCTTCGGCCTGTGCTGTCTCGCAGCCGATCGGCGGCGGGCCCGCGCCCTCGAATTCGCAGCCGCCGTCATCATGATGGCCGCGATGGCGGACACGGCGTTCGGTCGGCTCGTGCCGACCGTGTGGTGGTCCGCTGTGCTGCTCGCCACCGCGCTGATCCTGGCCGTGCTGCGCGGCCGAGCCCGCTCGCCGCGTGCGATGCCCCTGCCCGGCGGGGGCGCGCACGGCCCGGCGTCGCTCACGGGATCCGCGACCGGTGCCGTCATGGGCGTGCACACGGGAAGCGGACTCATCGTGATGGCGACGCTCCTGCTCGCGATGGTGGGCGACGGTGCGGCGGTCGCGGGCGGTCACCATCACGGAGCGTCGATCGCGGGTCTGCCCGCCGTCGGGGTGACGCTGACGTTCGCCTATGTGATCGGCTCGGTCGTCGTCGCCACCCGCGCCCGCTCGAGGCTCGATCGCGCGCAGTACCTCGCCATGGCGTCATCGGCAGCGATCATGGCGCTCGCGGCGGCGGTGCCTTCGACGTCCTGAGCTGTCGTCACCGACCGACGGGCGTGACGGTCTCCGACTCCGCGACGGCGGCCGCACGGTCGGCGACGATCGCCCGCACCGCGTCGCGGCCGGCGCGGTTGGCGCCCACCGTCGACTGCGACGGGCCGTAGCCGATGAGGAATAGTCGGGGCTCATCGAGCGCGCGTCCGTTCGCGACGCGGACTCCTCCGGCCGCCGTGCGCAGCCCCAGCGGGGCCAGGTGGGCGATGTCGGCGCGAAAGCCGGTGGCCCAAAGGATCACGTCGGCGGGTTCGAACGTCCCATCCGGCATGCGCACGCCGTGCTCTTCGATGCGCGTGAACATCGGATGCCGCACCAGCACACCCCGCTCGTTCGCCGCCCGTGCCCAGGGCGTCCAGTGCTGACCGGTCACCGAGATCACGCTGCCCGGCGCTTCGCCGCGGCGCACGCGCTCCTCGACCCCCGCGATCGCCGCCACGCGTGCGGCCGTGTCGAATTCGGCGGCATCCCACCGCACCTCGCGCCGCGTCACCCAGAACGTGTCGGCGACGCGGGAGATCTCCTCGAGCAGCTGCACGGCCGACACGCCCGCGCCCACGATGATGACGCGACGCCCGACGAACTCGTCGGATGTCGCGTAGTCGTGCACGTGCAGTTGGCGACCGGCGAAGTCGTCCTGGCCGGGGTAGTGCGGCCAGAACGGACGTCGCCAGGTCCCTGTCGCGTTGATGACGTGACCCGCCCACCACATGCCCTGGTCGGTGTCGACTTCGAGAAGACCGTGGGGATCGTCGTCGACGCGGCGCACCGCCCTGACGACGACGGGGCGGTGGACCCGCAGGTCGAAGCGCCGCTCGTAGTCGGCGAAGTAGGCCGGAAGGACATCCCGGCTGGCCGCCGCAGGATCGGCCGGCGGCACCGGCGCGCCGGGCAGCTCGTGGATGCCGTTGACCGTCGCCATGCGCAGCGAGCGCCAGCGGTGCTGCCAGGCGCCGCCCGGCGCGGTGTCGGCGTCGAGCACCACGAAGGTCGGGGCCGTCCCGTCGCCGGGTGAGGGCACGAAGCCCCGCCGCCGCAGGTGATAGGCGGCCGAGAGTCCGGCCTGCCCGGCGCCGATGACGACGACGTCCACCGCACGGGCGGGCAGAACGCTGGTCATGCTCAGCACAACGCCCGGGCGGTGCGGATGTTCCCGTGCCCCCGTGTCGGTGCCACGCCGTAGTCTGTTGGGGTGACCACCGCCCTGTACCGCCGCTACCGTCCGGAGACGTTCGGCGAGATGATCGGGCAGGCGCAGGTCACCGATCCGTTGATGACGGCGCTGCGCGGTGATCGCGTCGGACACGCCTACCTGTTCAGCGGGCCGCGCGGATGTGGAAAGACGACGTCGGCCCGCATCTTGGCGCGGTGCTTGAACTGCGCGGCCGGCCCCACCGACACCCCGTGCGGCGTCTGTGACAGCTGCGTCGAGCTCAGCCGCGGCGGCAGCGGATCACTCGACGTCGTCGAGATCGACGCGGCATCCCACAACGGCGTCGACGACGCCCGTGACCTGCGCGAACGCGCGATCTTCGCCCCAGCGCGCGACCGGTTCAAGATCTTCATCCTCGACGAAGCGCACATGGTCACCGCTCAGGGATTCAATGCGCTGCTCAAGCTCGTCGAAGAGCCGCCCGAGCATGTCAAGTTCATCTTCGCCACGACGGAGCCCGAGAAGGTCATCGGTACGATCCGCTCGCGCACCCACCACTATCCGTTCCGGCTCGTCGCCCCTGCCGCCATGCTCGAATACGTCGAGCAGTTGTGCGCGCAGGAAGGTGTGCAGACCGAGGCCGGTGTGCTTCCGCTCGTCGTTCGCGCCGGCGGCGGCTCGCCTCGCGACACCCTGTCTTTGCTCGATCAGCTCATCGCCGGTTCCGACCCTGTCGAGGGTTCCGATACGGCGATCGTGCGGTACGAGCGCGCCGTGTCGCTGTTGGGATACACGCACGCCGCTCTGCTCGACGAGGTCGTCACGGCGTTCTCCGCCCACGACGCCGGTGCGGCGTTCGCGGCGATCGATCGCGTGGTTCAGACAGGGCAGGATCCCCGCCGTTTCGTCGACGACCTTCTCGAACGCCTCCGCGACCTCATCATCGTGGCCGCCACGGGGGAGGGGGCGGGAGCCGTGCTCCGCGGCATCCCGGCCGACGAACTGGAGCGGATGGGGCGCCAGGCGTCTGCGTTCGGTACCGACCGGCTCTCGCGCATCGCCGATCTCGTCGTCGGTGCTCTCGACGACATGAGCGGTGCCACGTCGCCGCGCCTGCAGCTCGAGCTGCTCGTCGCCCGCGTCCTCGCCCACACCGGCGCCACCGCGACGTCGCCCGCTCCGGCCGTCGCGCCCGCCTCCGCCTCGACCCCGGCTCCTCCCGCCCCGGTCGTTGAGCGAGAGAGCGCAGCGACCGAGTCGAAACGTCCCGAGCCCGAGCCCCAGGTCCCGCCCGCGGTCGAGGCGCCAGCGCCGGTGACGCCCTCCGGGCCGGTCACGCTCGCGCAGATCAGCGACGCCTGGCCTGAAATTCTGCAGCGGCTCGAGCCGGTGAGCCGCTCGTCGTGGATGATCGCCACCGACGCTACTGCGGTGGCGTATGCCGATGAGGTGCTCACCCTGAGCTTCCGCACCCAGGCGGACGTCGCCGCGTTCAAGAAACTCGCCGCGGGGAAGGGCCCCAGCGAAGACCTGCGCGGCGCGATCCGTGAGGTCCTCGGCATCCGTGTGAAGTATGTCGCCCGCTTCGACGCCGACCCACCCGTCGGCCCCTCGGCACCCGTCGAGGGTGGCGAGCCCGCGCCGTCCGCGCCCCCCTCCGCGCCCCCGGCCTCACCGTCGGGCGGCTCCTCTGGTCGACCGAGCGGATCCGTCGGGCGCGGCGCTGCGGCGCCCTCGGTGGCGTCGGCGTCGGCAGCTCCCGTCACCGAGTGGGCCGTCGCCCCCATTCCCACCGACCCCACTGACCCCGCCGCCTCCGCGGCGACGATGGCGGTCGGGCTCGCGGTCGACGATGAACCCGAAGACGTCTCCGCCGCCCCTGCCCCCGTCCGCACGCTCACCATGCCGCGCGAGGAGGTGGAATCGCCCGCTCCGTCGGCGTATGCCTACACCGACGACGACGCGCCCGACGACGACGAGTTCCCGCCACCGATCGAGGACGCCCCGATCCCACCGCGGGCGCCGGTCGCCGTCGAGCGCACCGCGCCCCCCCGCGCCCCGCGCGCCGGAGGTATCGAGCGGGTCGGCGAAGCCGTGGTGCGCCAGGTGCTGGGTGCGACGTTCGTGCGCGAAGAGCCCTACGCGCCCCCGACGAGGTTCAACTGATCCATGTATGACGGCATCGTCCAAGACCTGATCGACGAGTTCGGGCGCCTCCCCGGCATCGGCCCGAAGTCGGCGCAGCGCATCGCCTTCCACATCCTGCAGACGCCCACCTTCGACGTCGCGCGTCTGTCGCAGCTGCTCGGTGAACTGCGTGCACGCGTGCGCTTCTGCGAGATCTGCGGCAACGTGAGCGAGCAGGAGCGGTGCGCGATCTGCCGTGACCCGCGCCGCGATCCCACGTTCATCTGCGTCGTCGAAGACGCGAAAGACGTCTCCGCGATCGAGCGCACCCGCGAGTTCCGCGGTCTGTATCACGTGCTCGGTGGAGCGATCAGTCCCATCGCGGGCATCGGCCCCGACGATCTGCGCATCACGCAACTCATGCAGCGTCTGGCCGACGGCACCGTGCAGGAAGTGATCCTCGCCACCAACCCGAACCTCGAGGGGGAAGCAACCGCGACCTACCTCAGCCGCTTGCTGCACACCCTCGAGATCAGCGTCACCCGCCTCGCGTCGGGCCTTCCCGTGGGTGGCGATCTCGAATACGCGGACGAGGTCACACTGGGTCGGGCGTTCGAGGGGCGTCGGAGCATCTGATGTCAGCGGCCGTTTCCGGCCGCGCGTGGGCCCCCTACGGGCTGATGGCAGTGCTGTGGGGCATTCCGTACCTGTTCATCAAAGGGGCGGTCGACTCGCTGTCACCCGCCGCGATCGTCGCGGGGCGGACCCTCCTGGGCGCCGCGATCCTGCTGCCGATCGCACTGCACCGCCGCGCCCTGCGCCCGGCTCTCGCTGTCTGGCCGTGGGTGCTTGCGTTCGGAGCGATCGAGATGGCGGGCCCATTCCTGCTACTCGGGCACGCGGAGCAGACCCTGCCGTCCGGTCTCACTGGACTGCTCGTCGCGACGGTGCCGCTCTTCGCGACGGGCATCGCTCTCGTGCGCGGCGATCGGTCGGTCCTCTCGCCCGCGCGAGCGATCGGTCTCGTCGTGGGTTTCGCCGGTCTCGTGGTGATCGTCGCCGGGCCGGGGCTCGCCGTCGCCGAGCCGGCCCCGGCGCTGGGTGCCATCGGTCAGGTGCTGCTCGTGGCCGTGCTGTACGCCACAGCGCCGTTCATCATCGCCACCAAACTCGCCCACGTGCCGTCGCTCGGCACGATCACGCTTTCTCTTCTCGCCGTGGGCGTGGCCTACCTCCCGTTCGCTCTGCTGACCCAGCACGAGCTGCCGACGGTGCGCAGCGGCCTGTCGCTCGTTGCGCTCGGCATCCTGTGCACGGCACTGGCGTTCCTCGGTTTCTTCGCTCTCATCGGCGAGGTCGGCCCGGTGCGTGCCCCGCTGTTCACCTACGTGAACCCGATCGTCGCGATCCTTCTGGGCGTCCTTCTGCTGGGCGAGCCCCTGTCGCCCGGGTTGCTCCTCGGCTTTCCGCTCGTGATCATCGGCTGCTGGTTCGCGGCCAGCGGGGGACGCCTGCGCCCACGGCACCGCAGCGACGAGCCGCTGCCGCCGGTCGCGCTGTAGCGACACGGCACGCTGGCAACCTCTCGTCCGAGAGATCGATGCCGTGCGTTCATCCGCGCGACGGGAGAGCGTCGTTCAGGGCCGACACTCTTCGATCGCGGCCGTGCGCACGAACTCCGGTCTCGCGAAAGGGAGAATCATGTCCGCGCGGCTTCTCTACGCGCACTTTCCCTCTGCCGGACACAAGATCGCGCTCGAGTGGATGCGCGTTGTGGCGGAGATCGCGGAGAACAGCAGCCTCGGCACCGCACTTCGCACCAATCAGGAACGCCTGACAGCATCCGCACCGGCCCTGGCATGGCGCCTGGTCAGCGAGAATCGTCGCGAGATCGCCCGCGGATGCCGCGTATTCGGGGACGAGGCGTCGGCGAAGTCAGACCTGAAGGCGCTGTTGCGCATGACGGACGCGTTCGAGATCCACACCAGTCCGGCGCCGCGATTGCGCAGCACCGGGTGGTTCGTCAGCGCGGGCGATCAGCTCCTGATGATGGGGGCACGTCGCTACGAGAAACGATCCGCGGCGGAAAGCGCGGCGGAATTGGCCGTGCGCCTGATGCGTGATCTTTCCGCCGGGCCGGTGCCCGTGCTGAGGGAGCCACACGACCCGCTCATCCTTCTATGACCGCCGGACTCGTCGCTGGACGGTTCCACCTGCGCCGCCTGCTCGGCAGCGGAGGAACGGCGTCGGTGTTCGAAGCCGACGACGTGCACACCGGGGGCACGGTCGCTCTCAAACTGCTGCACGCGCATCTGGCACACGGTCCCGAGGCCGTGGACGCGTTCTTCGAAGAGGTGCGTGCGGCACAGGCGATCGTGCACCCGAACCTCGCGCAGATTTACGACGCCGGAGTCGACAGCCGCGATCCACCCGTCGTGTGGATCGCGATGGAGCTGGTGCCGGGTGTGAGTCTCGCCGACCACGTTCGAGAACGCGGTGCCCTCGACCTCGCGGACGCCGTGGTCCTCGGACGAACGGTTCTCGACGCGCTCACCGCCGTCCATGCGTCGGGCGTCGTGCACCGCGACGTCAGCCCGGCGAACATCATGTTCGACCCGTCGGAGCGAGCCTCCGTCACCTCCCCGGAGGCGTTCGCGCGGGGCATCCGTCTGCTCGACAAGGTCTGAGCACGTTCGAGGTTCTCGGCGTGCGCTATGCCGGTGACCCTACGCCGCCGGCGCCGGCGCGCGGCGAGAGCCGCCTCATCCTGATGACTGCCCGCGGCGCGCCGTTCGCGCCGTCGGGCATCGCCTACATCGACGCGCGATTGGTCGACAAAGGACAGCCGGCCGGCGCCCGTCAGACCACGCCGATCACCCTGGCCGCATCGAATCAGCCGCTCGCGACCGACACCTCGACCGTCTGGGCGCTCGTGTTCGCCCTGCAGTTCCTCGTCGTCGCGGAGGTCGCGGCCGTGTGGGCGTTCCGAACGGTCGGTCCCCAGAAGACCTGGATCGTGTTCGCCCCCGTCCTGATCCTGGCGTGCATCTTCGTGTGCGATCAGCTCGTTCGCCTTCTCCCCAATCTGCTGTGACTCGGAGCATTCATGTCTGAAGACGTCGAACCGTCCGCCACCGAGCCGGTGGTCCCCGCGCGCGCCGCGCACCGAGCGCAGCGCGGGCAGGCGTCGCGATTTCTGGGTCGCAAGGCCGGCCGCGACCCCCAGCCGACGGTCACGCCGTCGCCGCTCAGCAGCGCGAGCTACACGGTCTCTGCTGACTCTGTCGGCGCTTCGTCGGTCTCTGTGCTCGGAGGCGCCGCTGCAACCGCGGAGCGGTTCGCGGACGCACAGCCCCGTGCGGCCACGCTCATCCCTCCGTCGCAGCTGGAGGCCCGTTCGATCTCCGCCTGGTTCGGCGACCACCAGGTACTCCACGATGTCTCCCTCCAGATGCCTGCCGGTCAGGTGACCGCGCTGATCGGCCCGTCGGGGTGCGGAAAGTCGACCTTTCTGCGCATTCTCAACCGCATGCACGAGCTTGTGCCCTCGGCATCCCTCGCCGGAGAGGTCCGGCTCGACGACGATGACATCTACGACGCCGGGCATCGTCTCGTGGATGCCCGCAAGAAGATCGGCATGGTGTTCCAGAAGCCGAACCCGTTCCCGGCGATGTCGATCTACGACAACGTCGTCGCAGGGCTCACGCTTGCCGGAATCCGGGCGAGCCGCAGTGAGAAGGACGTCCTCGTCGAGACCTGCCTCACCAAAGCGGGGCTCTGGCGCGAACTCAAGGACCGCCTGCGCGCGCCCGGCGGTGGCCTGTCCGGCGGTCAGCAGCAGCGTCTCTGCATCGCACGTTCCCTCGCCGTGAAGCCGCGCGTTCTCCTCATGGACGAGCCCTGCTCGGCCCTCGACCCCACGTCCACACGGGTCATCGAGGAGACCATGAGCGAGCTCGCACGGGAGGTGACGATCGTCATCGTCACGCACAACATGCAGCAGGCTCAGCGCGTCTCGCAGCAGTGCGCGTTCTTCCTCGCCTCGCAGGGGCAGCCGGGGCACATCGTCGAGCACGGCGATACCGACGCCATGTTCGCGTCACCGATAGATCCGCGCACCTTCGACTACGTCAACGGCCGCTTCGGGTGAACCTGCTCGACCGCGCGGCACTGGTCATCGTCGGGGCCGGGATCGTCGGGGCCGCAGCGTGGTGCTTTCAGATCTGTGATGCGCAGACGGAAGGTGTCCGACTATCGTCCGCGTCGGCGCCCACCCCGATCGCGGTCGACATCCGCGGCTCCGGCCCCGCGGCCGCGGCCGCGGCCGAAGAACGGACGCCCGAGGACGCCGCTGGTCGGACCGCGCTCACGACGCCCGATGCCGCCTGGCTCGCGCGTGTCTCCAGGGCGACCGGCATCCCGCCGCGCGCCCTCCGGGCCTATGCGGGCGCCCAGCTGACAGTCATGGCCGAACAGCCGTCGTGCGGCATCGGCTGGAACACCGTCGCCGCGATCGGGTCGATCGAGTCCGATCACGGGCGGCACGGGGGAGCGGTTCTGAGCGAGACCGGCTATCCCAGCCCGGCGATTCGCGGTCCGGCCCTGGACGGTGATGGCGTCGCCGCCGTCGCGGACACCGACGGCGGGCGCGGGGACGGCGACACGATCTGGGACCGCGCGGTCGGACCGATGCAGTTCATTCCCGACACCTGGGCGCGGTGGGGTGCCGACGGCAACGGCGACGGTGTCGCCGACCCGAACCAGATCGACGACGCAGCGCTCGCGACGGCGCGCTACCTCTGCGGGGCAGCCGCGATGACGGATGCCGCGGGCTGGCGCGCCGCCGTGTTCGCGTACAACCACCTCGACACGTACGTCGACGATGTCGCCGCCACCGCGAACCGCTATGCCGTAGCCGGCGCATCGGCGTCCGGCTGACGGGTGGACCGACGGTGCGGCCCGTGCCAGCCCTGCAGCGGGGCGCTGATCCGACCGCCCGTCACATGGCTCGGGAAGCATGCGCCGATCCCTAGGATGGGAAGCGGGGCGCGGCATCCGAGTGCCCGTCGATTTTGTCTTCAGGAGTTCCCCACGTGGCGCTGATCGTCCAGAAGTACGGCGGCTCGTCCGTCGCCGACGCCGAGAGCATCAAGCGAGTCGCCAAGCGCATCGTCGACGCCCGTCGCGCGGGCCACGACGTCGTCGTGGCGGTGAGTGCGATGGGTGACACCACCGATGAGCTCATCGACCTGGCCGCGCAGGTGGCGCCGATCCCCGCGCCCCGAGAGCTCGACATCCTTCTCAGCTCGGGCGAGCGCATCTCGATGGCGCTGCTGGCGATGGCCATCCACTCGATGGGCTTCGAGGCGCGTTCGTTCACCGGCAGTCAGGCCGGCATGATCACGACCGCCGATCACGGCTCGGCGCGCATCGTCGACGTCACCCCTGTGCGCCTCCGCGAAGCACTCGACGAGGGCGCGATCGTCATCGTCGCCGGCTTCCAGGGCTTCAACCGCGACACCCGCGACATCACGACGCTCGGCCGCGGCGGCTCCGACACGACCGCCGTCGCCCTGGCGGCCGCCCTCGACGCCGATGTGTGCGAGATCTACAGCGACGTCGACGGCATCTTCACCGCAGACCCGCGCGTGGTGCCCAAGGCCCGCAAGCTCGAGGTCGTCTCCGCGGAGGAGATGCTGGAGCTCGCCGCAAACGGCGCGAAGGTGCTGTACATCCGGGCGGTCGAATACGCTCGGCGCCACGGTGTCATGATCAACGCCCGCTCCACCTTCAGTTCCGGCCGCGGCACGTTCGTGCTCGGCCCCGGCATGACGGTTCCCGAGAGCCTCGCTCCCGACAGCCCAGAGGAGTCCACCATGGAAGAGCCCATCGTTGCCGGTGTCGCCACCGATCTCGGCCAGGCCAAGATCACCGTCATCGGCGTGCCCGATGTGCCGGGCAAGGCCGCCGAGATCTTCACGGTGATCGCGAAGTCGGGTGCCAACGTCGACATGATCGTCCAGAACGTGTCGGCAGCCGCCACCGGTCGCACGGACATCTCGTTCACGCTGCCCAAGTCGGATGCCGCGACGGCCCTGCGTGCCCTCGCCGGCGCGCAGGCGGGCATCGGTTTCGAGAGCCTCGTGCACGACGACCAGATCGGCAAACTCTCGGTGGTCGGCGCCGGCATGCGCACCCACTCGGGTGTCTCGGCGACCCTCTTCGAGGCGCTGTCGACCGCGGGCGTGAACATCGAGATGATCTCGACGTCCGAGATCCGCATCTCGGTGGTGCTCCGCGGCGACGAACTCGCCCAGGCGGCCCGGGTCGTGCACACCGCCTTCGGACTCGACAGCGACACTGAAGCGACGGTCTACGCCGGCTCCGGCCGCTGAGCCGCAGCCATCGCCGGCGCGGCATCCGCCATCTCTTCCTCATTGCGCCGGCGCCGGCGTTGCCGAGCGCAGGCGAACTGCCCGGGGAAGGCAGATATGGCAGGCATCTTCCTGACGTCGGCCGTTCGCCTGTGTTCGGCCGACGATAGAATCACTCAACCCCACTCACCGGCAAGGATCCCTCATGACCCGCATCTCTGACTCAGGACTGAACGTCGCCGTCGTCGGCGCCACCGGACAGGTCGGCACGGTCATGCGCGAGATTCTCGCCGAGCGGTCGTTCCCCATTCGCGAACTGCGCCTGTTCGCCACCGCTCGCTCCGCAGGCACCGCCGTCGAGTTCGGCGGCGAGACGATCATCATCGAAGACGTCGCCACCGCCGACCCGACCGGCATCGACATCGCGCTGTTCAGCGCGGGTGCGACCGGCTCACGCGCGCACGCACCGCGCTTTGCGGAGGCCGGCGCGGTCGTCATCGACAACTCCAGCGCCTGGCGCATGGACCCCGAGGTTCCGCTCGTCGTGAGCGAGGTCAACCCGCACGCGACCGTGAATCCCCCCAAGGGCATCATCGCCAACCCGAACTGCACCACGATGGCAGCCATGCCCGTGCTCAAGCCCCTGGACAGCGCGGCGGGCCTCGAGCGCCTCATCGTGAGCACCTACCAGGCGGTGTCGGGCTCGGGTCTGGCCGGCGCGCAGGAGCTTCTCGGTCAGGTCGAGGGCGTGCTCGCGCAGGGCAATACGCTCGACCTTGTGCACGATGGCTCGGCGGTGGACTTCCCGCAGCCGGAGAAGTACATCGCCCCGATCGCGTTCGACGTCATCCCGTTCGCCGGCAACCTCGTCGACGACGGTGACAACGAGACCGACGAAGAGAAGAAGCTCCGCAACGAGAGCCGCAAGATCCTCGAGCTGCCCGACCTCCGCGTCGCCGGCACGTGCGTGCGCGTGCCCGTCTTCACGGGGCACTCGCTGTCGATCCACGCCGAGTTCCGCGACGACATCACGCCCGAGCGGGCGCGCGAGATCCTGGCATCCGCTCCCGGTGTCGTGCTCGAAGAGGTTCCGACGCCGCTGCAGGCCGCTGGCAACGACCCGAGCTACGTCGGCCGCATCCGCGCCGACCAGTCCGCTCCCGAAGGCAAGGGTCTCGTGCTGTTCATCAGCAACGACAACCTCCGCAAGGGTGCGGCGCTGAACGCGGTGCAGATCGCCGAACTCGTCGCTGCGCGCCTGAGCGCACCGGCCGCGACCGTGTGACTCCCGCGCCCTCCTCGCCGAGACACGACCTGGCGCCCGAGACGCACCGTCGTCCGGAGCGCCAGGTCGTGTCTCGGCGTTATCGGGGGCGAAAGAACCGCGAGAGTTGACGGCGGGCGGATGCCGCGAGTCGCGGAAGCCGGAGAAAACCGCGCCTAGACTGGACCATTGTGAGTGAACCCGTCGACGTCGTCCTGATCGGCGGTGGCATCATGAGTGCCACCCTTGGAGCCCTGCTGAAGCAGTTGCAGCCGGACTGGAAGATCGTCGTGCTCGAGCGCCTCAGCGAGGTCGCCGAGGAATCCTCCAACGCGTGGAACAACGCCGGCACCGGCCACGCGGCACTCTGCGAGTTGAACTACATGCCCGAGGGGGCGGACGGTTCTGTCGACCCTGCGAAGGCCGTCGCGATCAACGAGCAGTTCCAGCAGAGCCGACAGCTGTGGTCCAGCTTCATCGAGCGCGGCATCCTCGATGCCCCCTCGACCTTCATCAACGCCACTCCTCACATGACCTTCGTGCGGGGGGAGAAGGACGTCGCGTACCTCAAGAAGCGCTACGAGGTGCTGCGCACGCAGCCGCTGTTCGAGGGCATCGAGTACTCCGAGGACTCGCGCGTCATCAACCAGTGGGCGCCGCTGCTCATGCAGAAGCGCAAGAAGTCCGACGAGCCTTTCGCGGCCACGCGCGTTCCCGCGGGCACCGATGTCGACTTCGGCGCGCTCACCCGCCAGCTGTTCGCACACCTGCAAGAGCGCGATGTCGAGGTGCTGACCAACCGCGAGGTGCGTAAGCTCCGCAAGAATGCCGACGGCACCTGGAAGGTGTCTTATCGGCACGCGCTCGGCCGCACTCCCGGCACCCTCACGGCGCGCTTCGTGTTCGTCGGCGCGGGGGGCTGGGCGATCAAGCTGCTGCAGTCCTCGCGCATCCCCGAGATCTCCGGCTACGGCGTCTTCCCGATCGGTGGGCAGTGGCTGAAGACCTCGAACCCCGCGATCGTCGCGCAGCACAAGGCGAAGGTCTACTCGCAGGCCTCGGTGGGTGCTCCGCCCATGTCGGTGCCGCACCTCGACACGCGTGTCGTCGACGGCGAGGCGTCGCTGCTGTTCGGCCCATTCGCGACCTTCAGCCCCAAGTTCCTCAAGAACGGTCGCATCACCGACATCGTCGCGCAGGTGCGCCTCGGCAACATCGGCCCCATGCTCAAGGTCGCGGTCGACAACCCGGGTCTCATCAAATACCTCGTCACCGAACTGCTGAAGAACCACAAGAAGAAGGTCGACTCGCTCCGCGAGTTCATGCCCACGGCGAAGGACGAAGACTGGGAGCTGCTGCAGGCCGGCCAGCGCGCGCAGGTCATGAAGAAAGACCCGAAAAAGGGCGGCGTACTCCAGTTCGGCACCGAGGTCGTCACCTCCGCCGACGGCTCGATCGCTGGCCTCCTGGGGGCCTCACCGGGGGCGTCGACCGCGGCATCCATCATGCTGGGCCTCGTTAAGACCTGCTTCCCCGATCGCATCGCCGAGTGGGAGCCCGAGCTGCGCCGCCTCGTGCCCAGCTACGGCTCCACGCTCAACGGCGACCCGGCCGTCGCCGACGCCTCGCTGTCGGAGACGGCGCGCGTGCTCGGCATCAACCGCTGAGTCGGCGCCGGTATCCGCATGGCCAAGCTCTACTTCCGCTACGGAGCGATGAACTCCGGCAAGTCGACGGCACTGCTTCAAGCCGCCTACAACTACGAGGAACGCGGCCAGCACGTGTTGCTGGCAAAGCCTGAGATCGACACCAAAGGCGCCGACAAGATCGCCAGCCGTCTCGGGGTGGAGCGTCTGGTCGACTTCCTCATCGCTCCGGATGCCGATCTGCGAGCGCTCGTCGCGGAACACGCGGCCCGCTACGACGGCGCGGTGGCGTGCCTCCTCATCGATGAGGCGCAGTTCTTGACCCCCGACCAGGTCGACGACCTGTTGCGGATCGTCGTCGATGACGACATCCCGGTGCTGGCCTACGGCATTCGCACCGACTTCCAGACGCGCGCGTTCCCGGGCTCTGCCCGCCTGCTCGAACTCGCCCACAGCCTCGAAGAGCTCAAGACCATCTGCCGGTGCGGGCGTAAGGCTCTGTTCAACGCGCGTCTGGTCGGCGGGCGGTTCGTCTTCGACGGCGACCAGGTCGCCATCGATGAGCTATCGCACGAGAAGGTGACGTACGAGTCGATGTGCGCAGAGTGCTACCTGCGCGAGTCGGGCGGACGCCTCAACTGACCGCGCGGCGTGTCCGCGAGCGGGGGAGCGGGATCAGCATCGACGTCGTCTTGCGATAGTCGGCGTAGGCGGGGTATTTGCTCGCCGAGATCGATTCGGTGAACACCGTGGACCCGACGAACAGCAGAGTGAGTAGCGCCGGTCCGATGATCGTCGGGTTCAGCGCGCCGCCCCAGAACCCACGGCCTCCGGTCACCGCCGCGGTCGCGCCGATCGCGTAGAGGGCCCACCACTGAGCTTGTTCGAAGAAGAAGTTCGGATGCCGGCTGTATGCGAAAAGCCCGGTGGACAGAAAGCCCTCGGCATCCCCACGTGCCTTGGCCTCGTGGAAGCGCCACTGCTGCTGGTCGGCGACCGTCTCGCCGATGAGGAAGGCGGCGAAGAGGGTCGCGAGAACGATGTCGGCGGCTGTCAGTGCCGACGGATGCGCCGCGGCGACCGCAGCGGGCAGAGTGATGAGCACGAGCAGCGTCATCTGGTACACGACGATGAAGAACAGGTTGAAGAGAGGGAAGAGCGTCGGCGACATCCGTCGGCGCAGGATCGCCCAGCGGTAGTCCTCCATACCCGAGTAGCCGCCCTTGCGGGCGAAGTTGAAGGTCAGGCGTGCTCCCCATGCGGTCACGAGCACGGCCATCAGGACGAGGCGGGTAGCATCCTGCCCTTCCGCCAGCGCGGCGCCGGCGAAGATCCAGACGTACACGACGGGAACGATCGACCAGAGCCTGTCCACCCACGACGTGTCCTTCGTGATGAGCGAGGCTACCCAGCAGAACGCGCTCGCGAGCGCCGCGGTGGCGATGACGATCAGAAGTGGATCCATGATCTGACACTAGAGCCGGCGAGCGCCCAGCGCGGCGTGTTTTTGCCGGTCCGAGCGGGGTGCGGTAGTGTGGCCTGACCATATAGGCGTATCAGGGACGGGACAGTGACGACGGAAAACACTCCGGCGCGGGCATGGCGCGTGGTCCTCGAGAAGATCGAAGCAGATCTGCTGAGCGGGGCGCTCGGCCCGGGCGACCGGCTGCAGCCGGAGCGGGAATTGGCCGCCACGCTCGGCGTGGGCCGATCGAGCGTTCGCGAAGCACTGCGGGTGCTCGAGGTGATGGGTCTCATTCGCACCGCCACCGGCTCAGGGCCGACGGCCGGTGCCATCGTCACGGCGACGCCGCATGGCGGGCTGGCGCAGTTGCTGCGGTTGCAGGTCGCCGCGCACGGCTTCCCTATCCCCGACGTGTACGAGACGCGGCTGCTGTTGGAGGAGTGGGCGGTGGCCCATCTGGCGGGTCTCGACGAACCCGACCTCGCGGAGGCGCGCATGACGCTCGCGGCGATGGATGACGCCGCTCTGAGCGCCGACGACTTTCTGGCTCTCGATGCCCAGTTCCACCTGCGCCTCACCGACGCGGCCGGCAATGTGGTCGTCGCCGCGACGATGGCCGGTTTGCGCACCACCATCGAGAACTACATCCGCACGGGCGCCAGCCGCATCGACGACTGGGACGCGACCGTGACGCGCCTGCACCGCGAGCACGGCGACATCCTCGCCGCGATCGACGCGGGCGACGCCGCGCGGGCGCGAGAGCTCGTGCGCGCGCACATCACGGCCTACTACGCCGACGCAGGGATGCCTGCGCCGTCGACGGCGGTCATCGCTGGGGCGTGAGCCGGGCGGGCGCGCTCAGCGAGCGGGCAGGGTGGGGATGAGCTCGGCGAGGTACGTGGCCGTGTGCTCCCAACCCTCCACCGCCTGGCACGTGACTCCCATGGCGAGCACGGGGTAGTCGTTGCCGTGCTCGTCGAGCCGGTCGCCGACGAAGAGCATGTCATCGAGCGGGATGCCGGTGACCTCGGCGAGCTTGCGCATGCCGTAGGCCTTGTCGATGCCGCGGTGGGTGATGTCGACCGACGTCGACCCTCCCGAGCGCACCTCGAGGTCGGGGATGCGCGCGGCGACGGCGTCGCGCAGAGCGTTCTTCTTCTCGCCGGTGGGATCCCACGCCATCTTCGCCTCGAGCGGCGCGCTCTGGCCGAGTGCCGAGAAGGTGATCTGCGAGCCACGGTCTTCGAGGATGTCGCCCCACGGCTCGGCTTCCCACACGCCTAGGCGGCGTGCCTCTTCCTCGACGGCGGCCAACGCGCGCGACTTCTCGTCGTCGGTCAACGCGTGCGCGTAGACGGTGCGGACGCCGTCGGCCTCGAGCCGGTAGTACTGCGTCCCGCACGTGGGCATGAGGTGGAAACGGGAGAGCGTCTCGGCATCCGCAGACGGAAGCCGATCGACGACCTGGCTCTGGAACTGCTGCAACTGTCCACCGGAGATGATGGCCACCTCGACCCGCGCGGCCAGTTCGAGCAGCAGCTCACCGATGCGAGGATCGATCGCGCTCTTGGACGGCGCGAGGGTGTCGTCGAGATCGAAAGCGATCAGGCGGGGGGTGGTCATCGGGTGCTCCCATCCGGTGAGTAAGCCAAGAGAGGCCCTACCCGGATTGTCCAGGCAGAGCCTCTCTGCTGTCGGGGTGACAGGATTTGAACCTGCGGCCTCGTCGTCCCGAACGACGCGCGCTACCAAGCTGCGCCACACCCCGTGGCAACCCCCCGAGTCTACCCCGTCGAGGCCGATTGCAGCGAATCGAGGCGCGGCTTCCGCCTCATCAGTTTCGGGCGTGTAGCGTCAGCACGGACGCCTCGGGCCGGCATCCGAATCGCACGGGTGCGTAGATCGAATGGCCGAGGCCGGCCGATACGTTCAACGGGACACGTCGGCCGTCGACGGACCAGGAACTGAGCCCCCGCGCTTGGTCGAGGGGAATGTCGCAGTTGGCGACCAGAGCCGACGGCGAGAACGGGATGCGCACCTGGCCGCCGTGCGTGTGGCCGGCGAAGATCGCATCGGCTCCGAGCTCGACGAATCGATCCAGCACGTACTGGTAGGGCGCATGTGTCACGCCGAGCACGAGGTCGGCCTCGGGAGCGGACCGGAAGGGACGGGGGTGCCGGGCAGCCTCGATCGCGGACGGCAGCACCGCAAGATCATCCCAGCCGCGATGCGCGTCGCTGACGCCGAACGCCTCGATGCGCAGTCCTGCCGCGTCGACGATCGCGGCGGCGTTGTTCAGGTTCGTCCAGCCGAGATCATCGGTGAAGTAGGAGTCCATGGCGGGTGTGTCCAGCCGCTCGGCGCTGTGTGCACCGTGAGACGGCCCGCGAAAATACCGGAGCGGGTTGCGCGCCGACGGCCCCCACACGTCGTTCGATCCGTGGACGAAGAGCCCCGGTACGCCTCGCAGCGGGTCGAAGGCGGCGCGGATGCCGAGGAGGCCATCGACGTGGCCGAGGTTGTCGCCGGTGTTGATCACCAGATCGGGCTGGGTCTGCTCTGCCAGCTGAGCGATCCACTCCTGTTTACGGCGCTGCCACGGCGCCATGTGCGCGTCGGAGAGGTGCAGCACGGTCACCGAGGGGGAACCCGCCGGCAGAATCGCGAGCTCATGCCGGCGCACGGTGAACAGGAAACGCTCGATGCAGGTGCCCCAGACGGTGGCACCGACGGCGACCGCCCCCGCCGCCGAGACGGCAGCGAGGGCGGTACGACCGGGCGTCACGGGCGTCCGCCGCAGTTCTTTGCCTGGTACTGCACGGTGATCTGCGTCGCGCGGTTGACGATGGTGCCGGCGGCGGGGTTGGTTCCCGTCACCGCGTCGCCGTCATCCGAGGCCGTCGGCGACGCGGTGCATTGCTGGCCGACGTTCGTGAAGCCCTTCGACTTGAGGGTCGCCACGGCTTCCGCGGGTCTGCCGCTGACGCCCGGGACCGCGATGCCCTGACCGTTGCTGGGACGGATCGTCACCGTGGTTCCGCCAGCGACCTTGCCCGCGCCGGGATCCTGCTGGATGACCGTGCCCACCGCCTCGGTGCCGTCGACGGCGTCGCCGACGGTCACCGAGAACCCGGCAGTGCTCAGCGTCTGCTGCGCCTGGTCGACGGTCATTCCGATCACCGACGGGAGGTCGGTGAGCTGGCGCTTGGTGAGGGCGGCATCAGGATCGGGGAAGCGGTCGCCGCCGTACTTGGCGTTCGCGGCCCCCTGCATCGCCGGCCAGATCGAGTTGCGGATCCTCGACAGGACATATCCGTTCTCGGAGTGGTCGCTCAGCAGGTCGGTGCCCTCGACGTTGCCGACCCAGACGACGGTGGCGACCTTCGTCGACGAACCGTCCATCCAGGTGTGCAGGTACTCGTGGATACCGGTCTTGCCGAAGACGGGCACGCCATCGCCGATCTGCGCACCCGAACCGGTACCGGTCATGACGCCCTGCAGCGTGTACGCGGCCGTCGCCGCGACGGCTTCGCTCATCGCGGGCTGGCAGGTGATCTGCGGGGTGATGTCCTTGCCCTGAGCGTCGATTGCCTTGTCGATCGCCTTCGAGGGGCACAGCGACCCCTTCGCGGCGACGGAGGCGTAGACCTGTGCCATGTCGATCGGAGCGACGGCCTGATCGCCGAGCACGTTGTACGCGAAGTTCGTCGTGTCGAGCGGTCCGCCGCTGCCCGTCATCACGCCCATCTTCATCGCGAGCCGGTTCGTCGTGCAGACGGAGATCTTCTCCGCCATCGTGAGGAAGCCGGAGTTCAGCGAGTCGCGCGTGAAGTTGTACACCGTGCCGACGTAGCCCGGATTGTTCTCGAAGTTTCCGATCTGTCCGTTGCCGTTGTTGCCGGCGACCACGTTCTGGATCGTGCCATCGCACTGGTCCACCTTCTTGGGGCCGATGCGAGCGTTGAGCGTCTCGTTGACCGAGTGGCCCTGTTCGAGCCAGTTCAGCAGGCTGAAGATCTTGTACGTCGAGCCCGCGGAGTGGCCGCCGCCGCCGCCGTTCTCTTGGCGCACGTTGTAATTCACCTGGGTGGTGGGGGCATTCACAGCGGCATCATCGGTCGAGAACGGACGGTTCTGGACCATCGAGAGGATGCGGCCGGTGCCGACCTCCACCTGCACCGCGGAGGCGCCGAGGTTCATGTAGTCCACGTGGGCCGGCACGATCGAGATCGCCTTGAGCCCCTCGTCCTGCAGCGTCGGGTCGAGCGTGGTGTAGATCTTCATGCCACCGCGTCGAAGGTTCGCCGCGCGCGTGTCATCGTCGGCGCCGAAGGCCGGGTCCTTCAGAAGAACCGTGCGCACGTACTCGCAGTAGAACTCCGCGCCGGTCGCGTTCTGGCAGCCCTGGCTGCGGTTGGTGATGTTGGGCGTGATCGGCGTCGCCATCGCGGCGTCGTACTCTTCCCGCGAGATCTTGCCGTTGTCGAGCATGCGCCCGAGCACGTAGTTGCGACGATCGAGCGTCAGAGAGTATCCATCGGCAGCGCTGTTGATCGCGTTGCCGGCCTTATCGGTGGTCGAACCCTCCGGCTTGTCGATGCGGTAGACGTTCGGCGCCTGCACCATACCGGCGATCGTGGCCGCCTGCGCGATGGTGAGATCGGATGCCGCGACACCGAAGTAGTGCTGGGCTGCGGCGCCGATGCCGTAGACGAGCCCGCCGAAGTTCGTGATGTTGAGGTACCCGATGAGGATCTCGTCCTTGGAGTACTGCTTCTCGAGCTGGATCGCGTAGCGCATCTCCTGAAGCTTGCGCTGGTATCCCTCCGCACCTTCGTTGGCGGTGGTCGACGAGAAGCAGGCGGCCACTTCGTCGTCGTTGGTGGCCTTGCTCTCGCAGTTCTGCTGCAGCACGTTCTTCACGTACTGCTGAGTGATCGAGGAGCCACCACGGTTGGAGCCGTTCGATGCGTTGCCCACCAGAGCGCTTACCGTGCCCAGCAGATCGACACCGCCGTGGGTGTAGAAGTTCTTGTCTTCGCTGGAGATGATCGCGTCGTACATCACCGGGTTGACCTGGTCGAACGTCACGGGGATGCGGTTCTGGTCGTAGAACTCGGCCATCACGACGTCATTGCCGCTGGCGTCCTTGCGGTACATCTCCGTCGGCAGCATGAGCGGGTCGATCTGGAGGAAGCCCGGCATGTTCTCGAACGTGTCGAGCGCACTTGTCGCGGCATAGCCGGAGACAGCGATAGCGGGGGTCACGGTGGCGGTGATGAGGATGCCGGCCACGGCGCTCAGACCGACGAGTCCCGCAAGGCCGCCGAGCACACCGGTGGCCGTCCGTTTGAGTTGGGGCATAGGGTTGATGGTAAGGGAGAACCCTGGGGGATCCCTCGGTGCACCGGGGCGCGCCCCCGCATGCCGCGCCGATTCCGGGAGTTCGAATGACCACGTGGGAATACCTCACGACCCCCCTGCTGATACACAACACCGCCGCGATCCTCAACAACTGGGGAAAGCAGGGCTGGGAGCTCGTTCAGGTCGTTCCTGGACCGGAGGGTGGCCTCGTCGCCTACTTCAAGCGTCCCACCGGCGGCGGTGCCGCCAACGCCGGGTTGGGTGCCGCCGCGGTCGCCGCCCAGCAGTTCGGGGAAGACGCATGAGCCTCGCGGCCCGCCTCGCCGAGCTCGGCATCGAGCTGCCCTCTGTCGTGCCGCCGGTGGCGGCGTATGTGCCGGCCGTGGTGCACGGCGACCTCGTCTACACCTCCGGACAGCTCCCCATGGTCGGCGGTGTGCTGCCCGCCGTGGGAAAGGTCGGTGACGCGGAGCCGCTCGTTGCGGCATCCGCCGCGAAGGGCTACGCCCGGCAGAGCGCACTCAACGCGCTCGCGGCAGCGGCGGCGGTCGTCGGCGATCTCGAGCGTCTCACCGGGGTGGTGAAGGTCACCGGTTTCGTCGCCTCGGTACCCGAGTTCACCGGCCAACCGGGTGTCATCAACGGCGCCAGCGAGGTGCTGGGCGAGATTTTCGGCGAGGCCGGGCGCCACGCCCGCTCGGCGGTCGGAGTGCCGGTGCTTCCGTTGGACAGCCCGGTCGAGGTCGAGGTCGTCTTCTCGTTCGTGTGATCACCGAGCGAGCGTGCGACCTCGCGTGATTCCGTGAGCGTGGGAGAGAACCGGGGCGTTGCGCCGATCGGAGCCGGCCGACAGAGTGGGATGGTGCCGATCTTCGCTCTGCTGGTATTCGCGGTCATGGTCCTCGCCCTGATCGACGCGATCACGCGTCGCGACGATCAGGTGCGCTTTCTGCCGAAGTTCGCGTGGATCATCTTCATCGTCCTGCTCCCGCTCGTCGGCTCGGTCCTCTGGTTCGCGCTCGGGCGCGAGTGGGGCGGCGCTCCCGAGGCCATGAGCTTCGGCGACCCGCGCCGGTGGTCGAAGGAGTCGGAGGAGTCCGCACCGGCATCCCGCCCCGTTGACACCCGGACGACCGAGCAGCAGTTGGCGGACTTGGAGCGCGAAGAGCACGCAGCGCGGCTGGAAGCGGAGATCCGCCGACGTCGTGCGGCACAGGAGGGCGGCGCGAGCTGAGCCCGCGCCGCCGTCACAGCTGGCGCCCTACTTCTTCCTGATCTTCGACTGGATCGTGGACATGACCATGGTGTCGGCCAGCGTCGTCGTGTCACCCACCTCGCGGCCCTCGGCGACGTCGCGGAGCAGCCGTCGCATGATCTTGCCGGAGCGGGTCTTGGGCAGCTCGGTCACGATGTAGACATCGCGCGGGCGCGCGATGGGGCCGATCTGCTCGCCGACCCACCGGCGAAGCGTGTCTACGATGCCTTCGACATCGTGCGACTTGAGGAACGACTCCTTCAGGACGCAGAAGGCGACGACCGCTTGGCCGGTTGTTTCATCGGACGCGCCCACCACGGCCGACTCGGCGACGGCGTCGTTGCCGACCAGGGCCGACTCGATCTCGGTCGTCGACAGTCGGTGCCCCGACACGTTCATGACATCGTCGACGCGGCCCAAGAACCAGACGTCACCGTCCTCATCCAGCCGTGCGCCGTCGCCCGCGAAGTAGAACCCCTTGTCCTGGAACTTCTCCCAGTAGATCTCCACGAAACGCTCCGGATCGCCCCAGATGCCGCGCAGCATCGACGGCCACGGCTTCGTGACGACCAGCAGCCCACCGTTTCCACTACCGACATGATTGCCCTCGTCATCGACGACGTCGACCCCGATGCCGGGCAGGGGCACTTGCGCCGATCCGGGCTTGGTCTCGGTCACGCCGGGCAGCGCCGACACCATGATCGCCCCGGTCTCGGTCTGCCACCACGTGTCGACGATCGGCGCCGTGTCGTGGCCGATGATCGAGCGGTACCACATCCACGCCTCCGGGTTGATCGGCTCGCCCACCGAGCCCAGCAGGCGTAGCGACGACAGGTCGAACTTCTGTGGGATCTCGCGACCGAGCTTCATGAACGAGCGGATCGCGGTCGGTGCGGTGTAGAGGATCGTGACGCCGTACTTCTCCACGAGCTCCCACCAGCGACCCGGGTGCGGGGTGTCCGGCGTTCCCTCGTAGAGCACCTGGGTCGCCCCGTTGGCCAGCGGTCCGTACGTCACGTACGAGTGGCCGGTGATCCAGCCGATGTCGGCCGTGCACCAGAAGACATCGGTCTCCGGGTGGATGTCGTGGACGACGCGGTTCGTGAACGCCGCTTGGGTGAGGTAGCCACCGGAGGTGTGCAGAATGCCCTTGGGCTTTCCCGTCGTTCCGGATGTGTAGAGGATGAAGAGCGGGTTCTCGGACGGAAACGGCGTCGCCTCGTGATCGGCGGATGCCGCGGGCACCGCATCATGCCACCAGACGTCGCGGCCTTCGGTCCATGTCACCTCGTTGTCGGTGCGACGGACGACGAGCACATGCTCGACCGTCTCCTGAGGGCCGTTCCCTCGATCGCCGAGTGCCTGGTCGACGGCGGGTTTCAAGGGGGAGATGCGACCCTTGCGGTACCCGCCGTCGGCGGTGATGACGAGCTTGGCGCCCGCGTCGTCGATGCGTGAGCGCAGGCTGTCGGCCGAGAAGCCGCCGAAGATCACGGAATGGATGGCGCCGATCCGCGCCACGGCGAGCATCGCGGCGATGGCCTCGGGGATCATCGGCAGGTAGATCGCCACGCGGTCGCCGGGTCCGACCCCGAGATCGAGCAGCACGTTCGCTGCGCGCTTGACCTCTTCGGTCAGTTCGGCGTAGCTGATCCGTCGCTCGTCGCCGGGCTCGCCTTCCCACAGCAGTGCGATGCGGTCGCCGTTGCCGGCCTCGATATGACGGTCGAGGCAGTTGTAGGCCACGTTGAGCTCGCCGTCGGCGAACCAGCGCGCGAACGGCGGGTTGGTCCAGTCCAGTACCTCAGTGAACGGCGAGTGCCAGTGCAGCGCTCGGGCCTGCTCCGCCCAGAAGCCCTCCCGATCTGCGTCAGCCTGGGCGTAGAGCTCGGCGTCGGCGATGGCGTTCGCGGTGAACTCGGCGGACGGGGCGAATCTGCGGGTCTCGGTCAGCAGGTGGTCGATCTGGCTGCTCATCTGCGCGCTCCTTTGCGGCGGGAACGGGACAGCGTCCCGGACGATTCCCGAAATCTAGCGACGGCGACCGGTGATTCACCACCTCCGGAAGTGGGGGTGGTGGTTTCACCGATATATCAGCCGTTTCGAGCGTTTTCGATTGGAGCGTGGCGGCTCGCCTGCGTATGCTGAGTGCGGCCGAACTTCGATTCAGGCGGCGCAACTTCCGACCACCCCCGATTCCGGAAGTTGCGTGGCGGCATCCCGTTCCCCCGATGGGATGCCGCCCTCACACGTGACGTCTTGCGACGTGCAAGCGGTGTGGGCAGCGATGCCCACACCGCTTCCTCCCCATCCGGCCCGCGGTCGGGCCTCTCCACGGATGCCGGTCTGGCCGGCGCTCGCGATGCCGGGCGCTTCTAGCGTCGGGGCATGCCCGAATCGTTCGTCGTCCGCCGCCGTGAACCGCGCAGCGTTCCCGAAGCCGTGCGCCGGGTGGGTTTGGCTGACGAGACGGTGTCGGCGTCGCCGGTTGGGTCCCGCCGCACGTCGGTCGCTGCGGCCATCGACGTCGCGGCGTCGCCGCCAGGGGTGCGATCGGCGCCGCGTCTTCTGCCGGATCATCCGGCCCTCGACCCGTTGCGCGACGTGCTGAGCGACCCGACTGTCACCGACGTGTTCATCAACGGCAGCGACGGCCTCTTCGTCGATCGCGGGCACGGCGTCGTGCATGTGCCTGAATGGCACGCCGCCGCGGACGAACTGCGCGCGCTCGCCGTCGCCCTCATCGGGGTCGGAGGGCGGCATCTCGACGACGGCTCTCCGCTCGTGGATGTGCGCTGGGAGCACGGCGCGCGCGTGCATGCGGTCTTGCCGCCAGTGGCCTGCTCGGGAGCGGCGATCTCGATCCGGTTGCCGCAGGTCGATGTCCCCGATCTGGGTGAGCTCGCCGACCGGGGGCTGTGCGACGTGGTGACGCTGCAGCGGCTGGAAGCCTTGGTGGCCGCCCGGGAGAACATCCTCGTGTCGGGTGCGACCGGCGCCGGCAAGACGACGCTCCTGTCGGCGCTACTCGGCCGCGTGCCCGCCCACGAGCGCATCGTGACGATCGAAGACGTCGCCGAACTGCGTGTCGGTCATCCCCATCACGTGCGTTTGGAAGCTCGACAGCCCAACCTGGAGGGAGCCGGCGCCGTGCCGCTCGCGCGGCTCGTGCGGGAGGCACTTCGCATGCGACCGGATCGCCTCGTCGTCGGCGAGTGTCGAGGCGAGGAGGTGCGTGAGCTGCTCACCGCCTTGAACACCGGGCACGACGGTGGGGCGGGAACCGTGCACGCCGGCAGCATCAGAGACCTGCCCGCCCGTCTTGAGGCATTGGGTGCGCTCGCGGGCATGAGTGACCATGCCATCGCGCGTCAGGTGGTCAGTGCGATCGGCGTCGTCGTGCATGTCGAGCGCGGAGGTGACGGGATCCGGCGCATCGCAGGGTTCGCTCGACCGCAGCTCGACGATGGCGGCCGCCTTCGGATGGAGGCACTGACATGAGGCGCACGCGGAACGCTCCCGTGCTCGGAGCCGCCATGACCGTGCGCAAGATCGCGGTGCTGCTGGAGGCGGGGGTGGCGCCGTCGCATGCGTGGCAGCTCCTTGCCGAGGACGGAGACCCGGTCGCCGAGCGGGTCGTCCCCGTGTCGGTGGGTATGGGGACCGCGTCGGCCCTCCGTGCCGAGGGGGGTCCGTGGTCGGATGTCGCCGCTGCGTGGCAGGTCGCCGAAACTGTGGGAGCGCCTCTGGCCTCGAGTCTGCGACGCTTCGCCGACGCTCTCCGCGATGCCGAGGAGACGCGCGACGATGTCGCCGTCGCGCTGGCCGATCCGACAGCGACCGCACGCCTCGTCGCGTGGCTTCCGCTGGTGGCGATCGCCCTGGCTCTGCTGCTCGGGTTCGATATCGGCGCTGTCATCACCCAACCCGCGGGTGTGGCGTGCCTGCTCGCCGGGCTCGGGCTGATGCTCGCGGCGCGTGGGTGGACGGCGCGGCTCGTTGCTCGGGCACAGCCGGGCGCTCGCCTCGCGGGGGTGCAGAGCGACATCGTCGCGATCGCCCTGTCGGGAGGCGTGTCGGTGGAGCGCGCGATCTCTGCCATGACGGATGCCGGCGGGGGTGAGCCGACCCCCGGCATCCGAGGGGTGCTCGATCTCTCGCAGCGCGCCGGCGCTCCCGCCGTCGAGTTGCTGCGGGCAAGCGCCGCGGAGGAGCGCCGCCACGCACGCACGGAGGGACGTCTGCGCGCTGCCCGCCTGGGCGCCAAGCTTCTGCTGCCGATGGGATTGTGCACCCTGCCCGCCTTCTTGCTGCTGGGCGTCGCGCCCATGCTGCTCTCGGTGCTCAGCGGTGCGGTTCCCGCCCTTGCCGAGCCCCCGTCGATGTCGATCTTCGGTCTATCCGCGACGGGGTCGGCCGTCTGATGTGCCCACTCATCCATCGCCGATCAAAGGAGTTCCCATGTCTCACTCTTCCCCGCTCGTGCACTCGCGTTCCGCGGCACCGCCCCTTCCGCCGCTGACGCGGCGCCGTGTTCGCAGCCTCTACGCCGACGAAACCGGCGCAGCGACGGCCGAGTACGCCGTGGCCACAATGGCGGCGGTCGCGTTCGCGGGCCTGTTGGTCGTGATCATGCGCAGCGACGAGGTGCGCGGCATTCTGACCGATCTCGTGCGTCGTGCGCTGACGGTTGCGTGATGCGCTGGCGCGATGACGGCGGATCGGCGACCGCGGAGTTCGCCGTCATCGTGCCCGCCGTCGTGCTGCTCATCGCGCTGACCGTCGGGGCGTTGGGAGCCCTCGGCCGTCAGGTCAGGCTCGAGCAGGCGGTCGCCCAAGCTGCTCGCCTCGCGGCGCGCGGCGAGCCCGACCGGGCGGCGCAGATCGTGGATGCGATCTCCGGCGGCCGCGTCGACGGCGTCGGTGCGGACGGCGACCTCGTCTGCGTGGCCGCGTCGGCGTCGGTGAGCATCGCCGTGCCGCTACCCGACCTGCACGCCCGATCATGCGCGCTCGACGGCGGGCGGTGAGCGTCGCGGTGGAGGCGATGTCGCACGCGAGGGGAGCGCCCTGATGGCGGGGACGGCATCCGCTGTCGGCGCGCTGGTGGTGGCGTCGACGATGGCCATCGGCATAGGCGCGGTGGGGACGGCATCCTTCCACGCGGCACGCGCGGCCGGCATCGCCGACGGCGCGGCGCTGGCGGCCGCCGACGCCGCGACGGGGGCCGTATCGGGCGTTCCGTGCGAGAGGGCGGGTGAGGTCGCGGCATCCGGCGGTGCCGAACTCGCGGCGTGCACCCTCACCGATGTGACAGCCACCGTGCGGGTGCGCCTCGGCGCCGGACTGCTCGTCGCCGAGGCCCGGGCGCGGGCCGGGCCGGCCGACTCGGCCGGCGGGTGAGTGGCGCGCGGGCACCTCGCTCCCAGCGTCCTCTACGCCGGGCGGTGTGTATGGTGTGCATCGGAGAAAGGACGCACGTGGCTGCTGTCAAGAGTTCTGGGGGCAAGAAGCTCGTCATCGTCGAGTCGCCGACGAAGATGAAGTCGATCCAGGGATACCTGGGCGATGGATACGAGGTCCTCAGCTCGGTCGGTCACATTCGTGACCTCGCGGACAAGAAGGACATCCCCGCCGAACTGAAGAAGACGTCGGTGGGCAAGTACTCCATCGACATCGAGAACGGATTCACTCCTCTATATGTGGAGAGCGAGCGCGGCAAGAAGACCGTCGCCGAGCTCAAGCGCGCTCTGAAGAACGCCGACGAACTCCTGCTCGCCACGGATGAGGACCGCGAAGGCGAAGCCATCGCGTGGCACCTGCTCGAGGCGCTCAAGCCCAAGGTCCCGGTCAAGCGCATGGTCTTCCACGAGATCACCAAAGACGCCATCCGCGCTGCCGTCGACAACACCCGCGAGCTCGATCTCGCTCTCGTCGACGCGCAGGAGACCCGCCGCATCCTCGACCGCCTGTACGGCTGGGACGTTTCCGACGTGACCCGCCGCAAGGTCGGTCAGGGCACATCCGCGGGCCGCGTGCAGTCCGCAGCCACCCGACTGGTGGTCGATCGCGAGCGCGAGCGCATGGCGTTCGTGTCGGCCTCCTACTGGGACGTCGAAGCGCTCGCCGCCGCCGGTGCCGAGTCGTTCGCGACGCGTCTGGCACGCCTCGACGGCGCGCCTCTCGCCCGCGGCACCGACTTCGATGATGCCGGTGAACTCAAAAAAGCTGTGGTCGTGTTGCTCGAGTCGCAGGCGCGTGAACTCGCCGCCGCGATCGAGGCGCGCGGCGAGGCGACGGTCACCGCCGTCGAAGCCAAGCCGGGCACACGCAGCCCCAAGCCCCCCTTCACGACCTCGACCCTCCAGCAGGAGGCCGGTCGAAAGCTGTCGATGAGCGCGAAGCACGCCATGGGCGTCGCGCAGCGGCTCTACGAGAAGGGCTACATCACCTATATGCGCACCGACTCGACCGCTCTGTCGACGCAGGCGGTCACGGCGGCGCGCACCCAGGCTGTCGCGCTTTACGGTGACAAGGCGGTGCCGGCGAACCCGCGCAGCTACCGCAACAACAGCAAGAATGCGCAGGAAGCGCACGAAGCGATCCGCCCCTCGGGTGACGCTTTCCGCACCCCGGCATCGGTCTCGGCCGCCCTCGACCGCGACGAGCTGCGCCTCTACGACCTCATCTGGAAGCGCACCGTCGCCTCGCAGATGTCCGACGCCAAGTACGAGACGACGACTGTCACGCTCGAGGTGGATGCCGCGGGCACGACCGCGTCGTTCACGGCATCCGGCACCGTGTACACCTTCAAGGGCTTCCTCGAGGCCTACGAAGAGGGCCGCGACGAGAAGCGGGGCGACGCCGACAAGGCCGACGACCAGTCGCTTCCGTCCCTCGCCGTCGGCGATGTGCTGGACCTGCGCGATGTCGAGCCCAAGGGTCACGCGACCAGCCCGAAGCCCCGCTACACCGAGGCTTCGCTGGTCAAGGCGCTCGAGGAGAAGGGCATCGGCCGCCCCTCTACGTTCGCCAGCATCATCGACGTCATCATCAACCGCGACTACGTCAGCAAGCGAGGTCAGGCGCTCGTGCCGAGCTGGCTGGCCTTCAGCGTGGTGCGTCTGCTGGAGGAACACTTCGCCGACCTCGTCGACTACGACTTCACCGCGGCGCTCGAAGACGACCTCGACGCCATCGCGCGCGGCGAGCAGCAGCGGGTGGCGTGGCTCAAGGAGTTCTACTTCGGTTCCGAGAACCACGTGGGCCTCCGCCACATCCTCGACAACCTCGGTGAGATCGACGCCCGCGAGATCAACTCCACCAAGATCGGTGAGGTCGCGACCCTCCGGTTCGGCCGCTACGGCCCCTACCTCGATGTGCCGAACGGCGACGGCACGACGCGCATCGTCAACGTCCCGAGCGATCTGGCACCCGACGAGCTGACGCCCGAGAAGGCCCGCGAGCTGATCGACGCGCCCATCGCCGGTGACCGCGTGCTCGGGCAGAACCCCGACAACGGTCGCGACATCGTGGTCAAGGACGGTCGCTTCGGCCCCTACCTCGAAGAGGTGCTTCCGGCCGAACCTGAACCCGAGCCCACCCCCGTGGTCGACGCCGCCGAGACGGCGCCGAAGAAGCGCGTGGCGAAGAAGAAGGTGGAAGCACCCAAGCCGCGCCGGGCGTCGCTGTTCAAGAGCATGTCGCCCGAGACGATCGACCTCGACACGGCGCTCAAGCTCTTCTCTCTGCCGCGCACCGTCGGCGTCGACCCCGAGACCGAGACACCCATCACCGCGCAGAACGGCCCGTACGGTCCGTACCTGAAGAAGGGCACGGATTCGCGCTCGCTGACGGGCGAAGACCAGATCTTCGACATCACTCTCGAGCAGGCGCTGGAGATCTACGCGCAGCCGAAGTACGCCAACCGCGCCGCGAGCTCTCTCAAGGAGTTCGAGGCAGACCCGGTTTCGGGCAAGCCGATCCGCATCAAGGACGGCCGCTTCGGCGCGTACGTGACCGACGGCGCGACCAACGTGACGATCCCCAAGGGGCAGACTCCCGACGACATCACTTTCGAGGTCGCGGTGCAGATGCTCGCCGACAAGCGCGCCAAGGGTCCCGCCCCCAAGCGCACGACGCGGCGCGCCACCACCACGCGCAAGCCGGCCGCCAAGAAGAAATGACCGAGGGGCTCTGGATCACCTTCGAGGGCGGTGACGGCACGGGCAAGACCACGCAGGCCACTCTGCTCGAGACCTGGTTGGGCGAGCAGGGGCGAACGGTCATCCGCACGCGTGAGCCCGGCGGCACGGAGGTCGGGGTCTTGATCCGCGACATCGTGCTGCATCACCGGGGCGAGGTGGCGCCGCGCGCCGAGGCACTGCTCTACGCCGCCGACCGTGCTCAGCACGTCGCGACCGTCGTGCGACCCGCGCGCGAACGTGGTGAGGTCGTGATCCAGGACCGCTACCTCGACTCGTCGGTCGCCTACCAAGGGGCCGGGCGTGTGCTGGATGCCGGTGAGGTGCGCGAGCTGTCGCTCTGGGCCGCGGAGGGCGCATTGCCCGACATCACCGTGCTGCTCGATCTCGACCCGGCCGACGCTCGTCGGCGCTTGGATGCCGCGGACAAGCCTTTCGACCGGCTCGAGGCTGAGAAGAGCGAGTTCCACGAGCGTGTGCGCACGGCGTTTCTCGCCCTGGCCGCCGCCGATCCCGCGCGCTTCCTGGTGCTCGACGCTGCGCAACCGGCCGACACTCTCGCCGCCGCTGTGCGTAACCGCGTCGCCGCCTTCTTCGCGAGCTGCGACGCATCGTCCTAACCGGAGTGATCCGTCGCGTCGAATCGTGACGGCACGGGCGAAAGGGTGCGGTGCGCGAGCGGGTGGGGGTGGCGCATCGTAGGCTGGTGCGCATGACCGCCGCCGCCCCGACCTCAGACGGCGAGGTTGTGGGGCAGCAACTGCCGTGGGCAGAGGTGTGGGGGCAGCACGACGCGCTCGCTCAGCTGCAGGCCGCGGCATCCGATCCCGCCCAACTCGCCCACGCATGGTTGATCACCGGGCCGGCCGGATCCGGGCGCTCCACCCTCGCCTACGCTTTCGCCGCCGCGCTCATCGCCGAGCCGGGCGACGATGCGGCGATGCGGCAGGTGTTGGCGGGCACCCATCCCGATCTGACCGCTCTGCGCACCGAGGGCGTGATCATCTCGATCAAAGACGCCCGCGCCCTTGTCGAGCGCTCATACTTCTCGCCATCGCTCGGCCGCTACCGGGTGATGGTGATGGAAGACGCCGACCGCATGGTCGAGCGCACCAGCAACGTGCTCCTGAAGGCCCTGGAAGAGCCGCCCGAGCGCACCGTCTGGATTCTCTGCGCCCCGAGCGAGGCAGACCTTCTGCCCACCATCCGCTCCCGTGTGCGCACGCTGCGCCTTCGCGAGCCCGATGTCGCCGATGTCGCGCGTCTGATCGTCGCCCGCACCGGTGTCGACGACGTCACCGCCGAGCAGGCGGCCCGCCTTTCCCAACGGCATATCGGCATGGCGGTGCGCCTCGCCACCGACGAGTCGGCACGCGAGCGGCGCGACGAGACGCTCCGCGCCGTGCTGTCCGTGCGCGGTGTCGGGGGAGCGGTCGAGACAGCTGCCCGCATCGTCCAGCTGGCCACCGACGATGCGAAAGCCCTCACCGCCGAGCGCGACGAGGCGGAGCGCGAGGCGTTGCTGCGCACCCTCGGCATCGCGCCGGGCGCCGCGACCCCTCCGGCGGTGCGCGGCCAGTTGTCCGCGCTGGAAGACGACCAGAAGCGCCGCGCCACCCGCAGTCTGCGCGACGGCATCGATCGCGTGCTCACCGACCTGGAATCGCTGTTCCGCGACGTGCTGATGATCCAGTTCGGTCGTCGAGACGATCTGATCAACCGTGAGCTCGCCGCCGATCTGACCGCACTGGCCGACGCGTGGGCGCCCCCGCGCACGCTCGTCGTGCTCGACGCGATCGCACAGACCCGAACCAACCTGGAGGGCAACGCTGCCCCCACCCTGGCCCTGGAGAGCATGCTCGTGACTGTCGCGAGCGGGAGGACCCTGTGACCGAGACATCCCACCGTTCCCGTCGACCGTTCGTCCGCCGTGTGGTGGTCGCGATCGCGGCGCTCGCCGCAGCGACGACCATGCTGACCGGGTGCCTGTACGCCGCTATCCCTCCGGAGAGCGTCGCCACGCCAGCCCCGAGTCGTGAGCCTGATCTCGACGGCGCGCCCGCCGGCTTCGAGCAGCTGTACCAGCAGAAGCTCGACTGGGCCTCGTGCAGCGGGACGGATGCCGGCAGCTACGACTGCACGACGGTCACCGCGCCCCTGGATTGGACCGATCCCTCGGTCGGCACGATCGATCTCGCCGTCATCCGCCGGGCGGCAACCGACGGCAACGCGATCGGGTCGTTGCTCACCAACCCGGGCGGCCCGGGTGCCAGTGGCTACAACCTCATCGCGCAGTCGTCGTCGTTCGCCGTCGGTTCCGCTCTGTCCGATGCCTACGACGTGATCGGTTTCGACCCGCGCGGCGTCGGCCGTTCGACCGCGGTACGGTGCTTCGATCCCTCCGCAATGGATGCCTACCTCTTCGACATCCCCGCCGATCCGCGGGGAAGCCAAGGCTGGACCGACGAGCTCACGAAGCGCAACCACGACTTCGTGAACGCGTGCGAGGCGAACAGTCGCGGCATCCTGCCCTACATCACCACCGACAACGCGGCCCGCGACATGGATCTGCTGCGCGCGGTGCTCGGCGACAAGAAGCTCAACTACCTGGGGTACTCCTACGGCACGTTCCTCGGCGCAACCTACGCGAAGCTGTTCCCCGACCGCGTGGGCCGGGTGGTGCTCGACGGCGCGATCGATCCGTCGGTGTCGGGCCTCGACGTCAGCACGACGCAAGCGGTGGGCTTCGAGTCCGCGCTGCGCGCGTACATGGCCGACTGCCTCCAGGGGAGTGCGTGCCCCTTCTCCGGAGGTGTCGATGAGGGGATGGCATCGCTCGGCACGCTCCTGGCCAGCGTCGACCGCGTGCCCCTGACCGGCTCTGATGGTCGCAAACTCGGTGCGGACACGCTCATGACCGCGATCATCGCGGCGCTGTACTCCCAGGACAGCTGGTCGTACCTCAGCCAGGCGCTCACGGATGCGCTGGCAGGCGACGCCGACACGGCATTGCGGCTCGCGGACTTCTACTACGCCCGCTCCGACGGCACGTACGAGGACAACTCGACGGAGGCTTTCCGCGCCTACAACTGCATGGACTATCCGCTCGACACCTCACAGGCCGACAAGGATGCCGCGGACGCGCTCGTGAAGCAGAAGGCTCCGACCATCGCCCCGTACTGGCAGGGTGTGGACGTCTGCGAAGTGTGGCCGTACCCGCCCACCGGTGTGCGCGAGAAGATCACGGCAGACGGCGCCGCGCCGATCGTCGTGGTCGGCACGACGAACGACCCGGCGACGCCCTACGCGTGGTCGGTGTCGCTGGCGCAGCAGCTGTCGTCGGGGGTGCTGATCACCCGCCAGGGCGAGGGTCACACCGGTTACAACAAGGGCAATACGTGCGTAGACAGCGCCGTGGACGACTACTTCGTGAACGGCACGGTGCCTCAGAACGGTCTCACCTGCTGAGTCAGCGGCGCAGAATCCGTCGTGCGAGCCCATTGCCGACGAACTGCACGAGCTGCACGATGACCACGATGACGAGCACCGCAGACCACGTCACCCACGGGTTGAACTGCTTGAAGCCGTAGTTGATGGCGAACTCGCCGAGGCCGCCGGCCGCGACGGCGCCGGCCATCGCCGTCATGTCGACGAGCGCGACGACGACGAACGTGTAGCCGAGGACCAGGGGGCCGAGGGCCTCGCGGGGAACCAGGCGGAACAGGATCCTCGAGCGGCTCGCACCCGCGGCGCGCGCCGCCTCGATCACCCCCGGGCGGACAGTCAGGAGATTCTGCTCGACGATGCGGCTGATCGCGAACAGTGAAGCGATCGTGATCGCGAAGATCGCGAACGGCGCCCCGATGCCCGGCAGCCCCACGCCGCGGGCGAGCGGCTGCACCGCGGCCAGCAGGATGATGAACGGGATCGGCCGGAACGTGTTGACGATCACGTTCAGGACGCCGAACACGGCACGATTCGGGAAGAGGCTGCCGGCGCGTGTGGCGTACAAGGCCATGCCCATGATGAGCCCGGAAAGTCCACCGAGGATGAGCCCCGCGCTGGCGACATAGAGTGTCTCCAGCGTGGCCTCCCACAGCTGGGGCAGCAGGGTGATGAGCCTATCCACGGGGGTCCTCCTCGGTGAGTGCGGCGAAGGCGGATGCCGCGACGATCGCGCGATCCACGGCATCCGCCTCGCCGCTGACCGCGAGCGTCAGGTGCCCGAAGACGCGGCCGCCGATGTCGTTGATGCCGCCGTGGACGACTTCGAAGCGCACGCCGTGGGCCGCCAGGGTCGCGAAGACGTCGGCCTGTGCGGCGCGCCCTTCACGCACGTCGATCGTGATCAGGCGTCCGGGATGCCGGCTGCGCAGCACGCGGAGCGCCTCGGCGGCGGGGACATCCTCGATGATGCTCGCCACGAATCGGGCCGTGGCGGGCTGTTGCGGAGCCGAGAGGATGTCGAAGACGCTGCCGCTTTCGATGACGCGGCCGTGCTCCATCACCACCACGCGGTCGGCGAGGGTGCGGATGACGTCCATCTCGTGGGTGATCACCACGATCGTGATGCCGAGTTCGGCGTTCGCGCGCCGCAGCAGCGACAGCACCTCCTGCGTCGTATCGGGATCGAGCGCGCTCGTGGCCTCGTCGGCGAGGAGGATGCGCGGGGTGGTCGCCAGCGCGCGCGCGATGCCGACCCGCTGCTTCTGGCCGCCGGAGAGCTGTTCGGGATAGCTACGCGCCTTGTCGGCCAGCCCGACGAACTCGAGAAGCTCGCTCACACGTGCCCGAACCTCGGCGCGCGGCCGGCCGGCGACCTCCAGCGGATACGCGACGTTGCCGGCGACCGTGCGGGAGTCGAAGAGGTTGAACTGCTGGAAGATCATGCCGATGTCACTGCGTAGTCGACGCAGCTCCCGCTCTCCGAAGCGCGTGATGTCGGCGCCGTCGATCTCGACCGAGCCCGATGTGGCGGTCTCGAGGGCGTTGATCAGGCGCAGCACGGTCGATTTTCCCGCGCCGGAGTAGCCGATGATGCCGCAGATCTCTCCGGCTTCGATGTCGAGGGAGACGTCGTCGACGGCGACCACGGCGGGAGTGCCGGGGGAAGGCGGTGGGAAGGTCTTCGTGACCGATGTCAATCGGATGAGGCTCATGGGATTCCGGTCGTGGAGGTGACGGCAGCGGGCAGATGCGGGCGGTCCATCGATCAGGACGGGCCGCCCGCATCGGCGTCACTGCTGGGTGCGGATATCGTCTTCGGTCTTCTTCAGCGAGGCGACCAGGTCGCTGACAGGGGTCGTGACGAGCACGGCGGTGTCGCCGGATGCCTCTTTGACGCCGTCTTGCACGGCCTTGGTCTGCTGGTAGATCTGCACGAGCTTCGCGTATGTGGGGTTGTCGGCATCCTTCGCCTTGGCGGCGAAGATGTTGACGTAGGGGAAGGCCGACGCGTTTGTCGGGTCGTCCTGGGCGAGCAACTGGTCTTTGGTGAGTCCGGACTTCTTGACGAAGTCGTTGTTCACGACGGCGCCGGCGAAATCGGGCAGGGACGACGCGGTGAAGTCGGCGGCCACCGCTTCGACCTTGACCTTGGAGCCCGGTTCGATGTCGGCCACGGCCGAGAAGATCGAGCCGCCGTCCTTGAGCGTGATGAGTCCGGCCGACTGCAGCACCAACAGGGCGCGTGCCTGGTTGGACTCGTCGTTGGGCACGGCGATCGTCTCGCCGGCGGGGATGTCGGCGACCTTCGCGTATTTCGTCGAGTACAGCCCCAGGGGGTAGATCGCGGTGGCGCCGACCGGGACGAGGTCGTCGCCGGCCTTCACGTTGTAGGTCGCGAGGTAGATGATGTGCTGGAACTGGTTGAGGTCGAGCTCGCCTGCCGACAGTGCCGGGTTGGGCTGATCGTAGGCATCGAAGTTGACGATGTCGACGGTGATGCCCGCGGCGGCCGCGGCCTCCTTGTACGTCTCCCAGTAGGGGTCTCCGGCCCCGACGACGCCGATGCGCACGGGCGCGGATGCGTCGCCGGTACCGGCCGACGGCGACGCCGCGCCGGAGGCGCAGGCGCTCAACAGCAAGACGAGCGGGATGGCCAATGCTGCGGCCAGGGACTTTCTGGACATGGTGGTGCTCCTTGTGTGTCGGGGCACCGCGCTGAACGGGGAGGCCGGATCGTCGGCTGTCCGCGCTCGCCTCATCGCGGTGCCTCATCGACGGTAGGCACACGGTAGACGCGAGGTGGAATCGGCTCGTAACACGGCGACACCGCCCCGGGTATCCCACACGCGTCCGGTTCGCGGCCGAGCCCACGACCCTGTAAGATCGGACATCGTGCATGGCGCTCCGGCTCCCTGCGCCGCCTTAGCTCAGACGGCAGAGCGATTCACTCGTAATGAATAGGTCAAGGGTTCGATTCCCTTAGGCGGCTCCATTTCCTCCTTCCGCAGGGAGAACCATGGATCACGCGATCGACGCAGTGGTCGAGGTGTTCACCTGGATCGGACTCGGCGCCTTCGTGGTGCTCGCCGTCGTCGCGCTCGGCGTCTGGGCGGCCGAGGGGACGTGGCTGCCGGCATCGGCCATCGTCGACCGGGACGGAGAGCATCCTGTCGTGCGCTGGTTCGACGCCGACGGTGACGCGAACAGTGCGCCGCTGACACCGGCCGACGCCGCGGCGCTCGCCGATGCCGAGACCGCAGCGATCTGGTATCGCCATGGCTGGCGCGGGCGAATGCGTTTGGTGCGACGGTCTCCCGGCCTGCGCGCGCTCGTGTGGTCGGCCGCCGGGATGCTCGCGCTCGGCGTCCTCAGCCTCGTCGCAGGCTGGGTGCTGTACTTCCTGCGCGGATGATGGCGTCGCAGGCTATCACTAGATAAGCTAGCGACATGAGGAGTCGAATCGACATGCCCACGCGCTGGCTGCGCATCGGCATCCCTGTTCTGCTGGTGCTGATCTGGCTCGTCGGCGGCTCGATCGGCGGACCGTATTTCGGCAAGGTCGATGAGGTCGCCACCAACGACCAGTCATCGTTCCTGCCGTCGTCGGCCGAATCGACGCAGGTGCAGCAGCGCCTCGCGGAGTTCACCGGGGGAGAGAGCATTCCCGCGGTCGTCGTCGTGACCGGAGAGGGAAAGCTCACGGCAAGCCAGCTCACCGAGATCACCACTCTGACGAAGACCGTCGAAGGTGTCGAGGGGGTCGGGCAGCTTTCGCCCGCGCTGCCGTCCGATGACGGCGCCGCCGTGCAGCTCTTCGTCCCGATCTCGACGACGGGCAACGTCGCCGACACGGTCGCCGCCGTGCGGAGCGCGATCGACGCCGCTCTCCCGGCGGATCTGCACGCCTGGGTCACCGGCCCTGCAGGGTTCACCGCCGACCTCGTCGCCGGATTCCTGGGCATCGACGGTCTTCTCCTGGCCGTCGCGCTCGGCGCCGTCTTCATCATCCTCGTGATCGTGTACCGATCGCCCCTGCTTCCCGTGCTCGTCCTCTTGACCTCCACCTTCGCGCTGTGCGTCGCCCTGCTGACGGTCTGGTGGCTGGCCAAGGCCGGCATTTTCGTGCTGAACGGTCAGGTTCAGGGCATCCTGTTCATTCTGGTGATCGGCGCCGCGACCGACTATGCGCTGCTGTATGTCGCTCGCTTCCGCGAGGCCATCGGGACGGGGAAGAAGCGATGGGATGCCACGGTCACCGCCTGGCGCGGTGCTTTCGAGCCGATCCTCGCGTCGGGCGGTACCGTCATCGCGGGCCTGCTGTGCCTGCTGTTGAGCGACCTGGCGAGCAATCGTGCGCTCGGTCCGATCGCCTCGATCGGCATCGCGTTCGCGGTGCTGTCCGCGCTCACCTTCCTGCCTGCCTTGCTCGCACTCTTCGGCCGCACGGCCTTCTGGCCGTTCATCCCGCACGCATCCGACGGCGACCCGGGCGACAACGCCGAGCGTCTGGTCAGCGACCCTTCGACGCCGGTGCGCGGCTTCTGGGCCCGCCAGGCGCGGTTGGTGGCCCGACACGCACGACCGGTCTGGATCGTCACGACCGTCGTGCTGCTCGCGGCATCCGTGGGGGTCTTGCAGCTGAAAGCGGACGGTGTGCCGCAGAGCGATCTCGTCCTCGGAGCGTCGCAGGCGCGCGAGGGACAGGACGTGCTCGCCCAGCATTTCGCAGCCGGGTCGGGCAGTCCGGCGTATGTCGTCGTCCCGGAGAGCCGGGTCGCGCAGGCCGTGACCGCGCTTGCCGCCGACACCGGGATCGAGTCGGTCGCGGCGACGGCGAAGGACACTCCCTCGGGCCAGATCGGCGTGTCCGTGCAGAACGGCGCTCCGGTCTACACGCTCGCGGGGCCGCCGAGTTCCACGCCGCCGCAGCCCACGGTGGTCGACGGCGATGTGCTGCTGGTGGCGACGCTCTCCGACAAGGCCGACTCTCTGGCGGCCGAGCAGACGGTTCGCGAGTTGCGTGCGACGTTCGCCTCCGACCTCGGTGAGGGGGTCGCGCTCGTGGGGGGACCGACCGCAATCGATCTCGACACCAACGACACCTCGATCCGCGATCGCACGCTCATCATCCCGGTGATCCTCGCGGTGATTCTGCTGATCCTCATGCTGCTGCTGCGCGCCGTGATCGCGCCCGTGCTGCTGATCCTCAGCGTCATCCTTTCCTACGGTGCGGCGCTCGGTGTGAGCGCACTGGTGTTCGACAACGTCTTCCACTTCCCGGGGGCCGATCCCGCCGTGCCGCTGTACGGCTTCGTCTTCCTCGTGGCCCTCGGCGTCGACTACAACATCTTCCTGATGTCGCGCGTGCGCGAGGAATCGAAGCGGCACGGCACGCGTCCCGGCATCCTCCGCGGGCTCGTGGCGACCGGCGGCGTCATCACCTCGGCGGGGCTCGTGCTGGCGGCCACGTTCGCCGCTCTCGGAGTGATTCCGATCCTGTTCCTGGCTCAACTCGCCTTCATCGTCGCGTTCGGCGTGCTGCTGGATACCTTCGTGGTGCGCTCGCTGCTCGTGCCCGCCGCCGCATACGACCTCGGGAGGGTCATCTGGTGGCCGTCGAGTCTGTCGCGGGCATCGGCCGACTCCGTTCACAACTCCTCCCATCCGGTCACCGCACCCGCGACACGCCGGTCGCGGCGGGCCGAACGGGCCGATTCTCCGGAGTTGTGAGCGCGCGGTCGAAACGTCGAGGGGTAGCCTCGGGGTATGACCAGAGCACTGTTCATCGTCGACGTCCAGAACGACTTCACCGAGGGCGGTGCGCTCGCCGTCGAGGGCGGTGACGCGGTCGCCTCGGCCATCAGTGTGCACCTTGCTGCACACGCCGACGACTACGCGATGATCGTCGCGTCGCGCGACTGGCACGAGGGACACACGGACAACGGTGGGCATTTCGCCACCGACGCCGAGCCCGACTTCGTCGACACCTGGCCCGCGCACTGCGTCGCGGGAACGGACGGTGCCGAGTACGACCCCGAACTCGTCACGGATGCCGTGACCCACCACGTGAAGAAAGGACAGGGCATGCCCGCCTATTCGCTGTTCGAAGGCACGACGGATGCGGGGGAGAAGGTGTCGGCCCTGTTGAGCGCCCACGGTGTGACGGAGGTCGACGTCGCCGGCCTCGCGACCGACTACTGCGTGCGCGCATCGGCGCTCGACGCCATCGAGCACGGCCTGCACGTGCGCGTGCTGACCGAACTCGTCGCTGGCGTCGCCCCCGAATCCTCGGATGCCGCGCTCGCCGAACTCGCACACGCGGGTGCCGAGCTCGTGGGGGCGGCGTCGTGAGCGCCCCCGCCGGCTGGTACCCGGACCCCGCGGACGCCGCGGCCCGCCGCTGGTGGGACGGCACGCAGTGGACGGCTCAGACGGTCGCCGCCCCGCGCTTCGGCGAATACGCTCCGACATCCGCCAACGCCCCCGCTGTCGCACCGGTCGCACCGGTCGCCGTGCCTGCGACGCCCGTGCAATCCGCCTACCCCTCGGCTCCGGCTTACGCCGGTCCGTCGGCGACTCCGCCGGTGGTCGACGTGTCGACGACCACCGTCTGGGTGTGGCTCGCTGTCGCGGCATCCGTGCTTCCGATGCTCTCGATTTTCCTCATCGACTGGAACGGCTATGTCTCTGCCGTGACGGCGATGTCGCGTGGGTCGCGTGCGGTGGGCGAACTGCTGTCCTGGCAGGCGCATACGTGGGTGATCGCGCTCGTCGCCTGGCTCTTCTACGCGGCGTTCGTTCTCTTCAGCTGGCTCGATTGGCGGGAGCTGAAGCGTCGCGGAGTGGTGGCGCCGTTCAGCTGGGCCTGGTCGTTCTTCGTGCTTCTCAGCCCGGGGGCGGCCGTCTACATGATCGGACGCGCCGTCGTCTTGCGTCGACGGACGGTCGCGGGCGGATCGGCGCCGCTGTGGACGTGGATTGCGGCGACGGCCCTGAGCTTCGTCGCTTCGATCTGGCTGATCACCTCGGTGGTCTCCCAGGTGATGCAGGCGGTTCTGCAGAACGTGCAGGGCAGCTAGCCGCGCATTCGATCCGCACGCGCGCGGAGTGCGGACGCAGGCAGGTGTCCGGCGGCGAGGACGATCGCGCTGACGGCCAGCCAGGGGTTGCTGAGCCACGCCGCCGCGCTGAGGAACACCGCGACTGGGAACACGGCCAGTGGAATCGGAACGATCCACCAGCGTTCGAACAGCAGCGCGGTGGTTCGCCCGCCGAACAGGTATCGCGCCCACAGCGCGTAGTAGGCCGCCGCCGCGAGCAACAGAGGCGCTGCCCATCCCGCGATGAGAGGCCCGGGCAACACGAGCGCCGCAACAGTCACGCACAGAAACTGCCCGATCCGTTCGAGCCAGAGCAGCGTGCGAGGTACGCGCGACGGGGGCATCGATGTGCGCGGTGGCCATGGCCAGAGGAGCAGGCTCGGCGCGAGCATCGACGCAGCGACGGCCGCGCCCCACGGTGAGAACCCCACTCGTGCAGGATAGGCCCGACGCTCGCTGGCGAACGCGGAATCGGGCCGTGAGATCCCGTTGCGGCCGAGAGTTCCTCCGTGCTGCGGGTGAGCACACGAGTGACGTTTGCCGCTGATGCGGTGGGCCCCGTGGGGCTCGAACCCACGACCCGCGGATTAAAAGTCCGATGCTCTACCGACTGAGCTAGAGGCCCCTGTCTCTCCAGCGTAGCGTCCCCGACGACACTGCCCGCACGCGACGAGACCGCCGGCGCGGAAAGCGCCGGCGGTCTCGCCCGGGGGGTCTGGGAAAGCGATCAGTTGGTGGGCATCAGAACGGTGTCGATGAGGTAGACGGTCGCGTTCGCCGTCTGGACGCCACCGCAGATGACCTTGGCACCGTTGACCATGATGTTGTCTCCCGAGCCGGTGACGGTGACGTCGCCGCCCTGGACCGTCTTGTGCGTGCCGTCGATCTGCGACGGGGCGAGCTGGCCGGGGACCACGTGGTACGTGAGGATCTTGGTCAGTGTGGCGCTGTCAGTCTTCAGGGAGTCGATGGTCGCCGCGTCGATCTTGCCGAACGCCGAGTCGACGGGAGCGAAGACGGTGAACTGGCTGCCGTTCAGGGTGTCGACCAGGTTGACGTCGGGGTTGAGCTTGCCGCTCACCGCGGCGGTGAGGGTCGTCAGCAGCGGGTTGTTCGACGCGGCCACGGCCACGGGATCCTTCGACATGCCCGCGACCGAACCCGCGCCCGACGGAACCGACTTCGCGTAGTCGGCGCAACCGGCACCGACGAGGTTCGCGGCCGGGTCCATGGCGGTGGGCGACGCCGTCTTGGTCTCCTGGCTCATGGCGGGCGGCGTGGTCGCGGCGGGCGTCGACGCTCCCGACGAACACGCCGACAGAGCGAATGCGCCGGCGAGGGCGAGCGTGAGGGCTGCGGTGATCTTCTTCGTGCTGCTGAGCATGATGTCCTCCATGTGCGGTGGTAGTCCTGCCGAGCCGCCAGGTGCGGTCTCGACAGGTCCTTCGGAGCCCCGTCGACATCGGATGGGAAAAAGTCCGAACTGCTCTCTGCCCGCCCGATCGCCTCCCCCTTATATGCGAAATGTCGAGTCGCGTCGCCTCAGGGCCGCGATCCGGTGTCCACGGCCGACGGCCGCGCTGCACGCAGGAGCGACGGGGATGAGGCATGCTGAGAGGGATGGTCATCGACGGTGTGGACGTACCCGAGGACTCACCGGCGCGAGATCATGCCGGTGAGTTGCTCGTGCGCACCGCCGCGGGTGACCGCGCCGCCTTCGGTCAGCTCTACGACATGCTCGCTCCGCGGGCGTTCGGTCTCATCCTGCGTGTGCTCGTCAACCGCGCTCTCAGCGAAGAAGTGCTCCAGGACGTTTTCTTGGAAGTGTGGCAATCCGCTTCGGGGTTCGTTCCGAACAAGGGTCAGGGACGGTCCTGGGTCCTCACGATTGCTCATCGACGTGCGGTCGACCGCGTACGGTCGACACGCGCCAGCACAGAACGCGACGAGAAAGCGGGTCTGCGTGAACTGAATACGGGCCAGGACAGCGTCGACGAACAGGTTGCCCTGCGCATCGAGAGCAGGCGCGTGGCGAGAGCGATGGATGCCCTTCCGGATGCTCAGCGCGAAGCTCTGCTTCTGGCTTACGTCGGCGGATATTCTCAGAGCGAGATCGCCGCACTGGTCGGATCGCCTCTGGGGACGATCAAAACGAGAATGCGTGACGGTTTGTCGCGCCTGAGGCAGGAGATGGGGGTGACGTCATGAGCGACCACGAGTTCCGAGAGATCGGCGCGGACGAGTTCGCCGAGTTGTCGGCAGGACACGCGATGAACGCGTTGTCACCTGACGACGAGCGCGCCTATCGCCATGCCCTCGCGAACCACCCCGAATGGCACGACCTCGTCGCTCTCGACGCGGCAGCGGTCGACATCCTGGCCGACGCAATCGCACCCGTCGCTCCGCCGGTCGATCTGCGCTCACGGCTGATGCGAGCCATCGAGGCCGACGCCGACGTTCCCGACACCACCGACACCGCCGACGTCCCCGACAACGCCGCAGACGTCGCGCCGCCCACCGATGTGGTGCAGACAGTGCAGCGGCGTGCATGGAGCCGCGGGCTGTTCGCCCTCGTCGCCTCGATCGTGCTGCTCGTCGGCATCGGATGGGGCACCGGCGCTGTCAGCAACCTCTGGCGCACGCCCGCGGCGGTCACCGCGCTCGAGCAGATCCAGTCCGCCCCCGACGCGTCGTCCGCCCAGGTCGACTTCCAGGGCGGCGCCGCAACGGCGCACTGGTCGCAGAGCGTGGGCAAGGTCGTCCTGGTGGCGGAAGGCTTGCCCGACATCCCCAACGACCGCACATATGAGCTGTGGTTCGTGCGCGGCGACCAGCCGATCGCGGCGGGGACGTTCGATGCCTCCGGCGCCAAGACGACGGCCGAGCTGAGCGGAACGATGAAACCCGGTGACACGATCGCGGTCACGATCGAGCAGGCCGGTGGCTCTCCGGACGGTCAGCCCACGACCAAGCCCGTGATCGCAATCCCCACCGCCTGACAGCCCCCGTCTGCGCCCCTCACCGCCGGCCCGGCGGGTGAGAGCCACCGGTAGCCTGGAACGATGAGCGACGACCCCCGGGACTACCATCGCCCTGTCCGTCGACCCGCGGACGCGTTCGACCGTCGCTACGGGTCCACCGACCCGGCCGACGTCTCACGCATCGCCCACGCCACGGCATCCGCCCTGCTTATGCGCGTGCGCAATGAGCCGACGGATGCCGTCGTCGAGCGCCTCGTCACCTTCACCGATGCGCACGGCCTCGAGACGGTCGCCGAGTTGTGGTCTCATTCGCCCGCACGGTCTCTGCCCGGAACTTTGTGGCGCCTCTATCTGCTGCAGCTGATGGTGCGCGACGATGCCGCCACGGCGGCGTTGCTGTACCAGCGCGGTCGCGCGGTGCTGCAGTCGGTCGACGATGTCGTGGCCGGCGCGCCCACTCCGGCCGGGCCGGATGAGCTGATGACGCTCGTCGACGAGATCCTGCGTGGCGTCTTCACCGGAGACTTCGCCGTTGCGCTCGACCGTGCGGCCTCGTTCTGCCGTGTGGAAGCCGCGGGGGCCGCCGATCTCGCGGACGATTACGACGCGACAGAGCCGGAGCGGGCGAGCACGTTCACCACGCGGGCCCTGCGTCTGGACACGTACGCCGGAGACCTCACGGCGTGTGCGGGACTGTGGCGGCGCGAAGCGCTGACCTGACCTGTGATGCGGCGCGTTTCGATGTGCTGCGCTCGCTCCCCGAGCGGGGTGGCCCAGAAAAGAGAAGTGCCGGGCCGCAGAAACGCCTCTCGGCGGAAGGCCGCTCGGAGCGGCAAATATTGGAGCCCGGGGTTACTGCGGCCCGACTCGACCAGTGTAACGGACCGCCTCTGCGGGCTATTCCCGCGGGTCTAGGCTCGGTGCATGGCCTGGCACTTCGCACTGATGATCGATCCCGCCGACTCCGCCGACGGCCGCTCCGACTTCGCTGCCACCTTCACCGAGGTCGACCCGGCGGCGCCGGCGCTCACCGTCGGCGAGCTGAGTACGCAGCGCGGCGACGGCATCTTCGAGTCCATCGGCGTCGTCGATGGACACGCGCAGGAGGTCGAGGCTCATCTCGCTCGGCTGGCCCATTCTGCGTACCTCTGCGATCTGCCCGAGCCCCACGCCGAACAGTGGCGCCAGGCCGTCGCGCTCGCCGCCGCCGCATGCGGCGCGGGGGAGTGCGTCATCAAGCTGATCCTCAGCCGCGGCATCGAGCACGGTCCCACCCCGACCGCGTGGGTCACGGCCGCACCGGCCGCTGACTTCTCGACGGCGCGCACGCGCGGCATCCGGGTGGTCACCCTCGACCGTGGCTACGCGCTCGACATCCCCGCGCGGGCGCCGTGGCTGCTGCTCGGCGCCAAGACGCTCTCCTACGCCGTCAACATGGCGGCGCTGCGCGAAGCACATCGCCGTGGCGCCGACGATGCCATCTTCACCACGAGCGACGGCTTCGTCCTGGAGGCGCCCACCGCCTCGCTCATCCTGCGTCGCGGTGACGTGTTCGTCACCCCTGCGCCGAACGCCGGCATCCTGCACGGCACCACGCAGTCGAGTCTGTTCGAGCACCTCGCGGCGCGCGGCTTCGACACCGGGTACGTGACCATCGGCGTCGAGGAGCTGACTGCCGCGGATGCCGCGTGGCTCGTCTCGAGCGTGCGCCTGGCAGCGCCGATCACTGCGATCGACGATGTGGACATGCCGATGGATGCCGCGTTCACGGCATCCATCAACGACTATCTGCTCAGCCCGCGCGACTGAGCGCTTCGGCTCCGGGCGACTTCTGCCCACCCCGTCGGAACCGAACTGCAAGGGATCGACCGCGACACGCCGCGCCCAGCGGCCTCTCACCGGCGCGTCGCCCGCGGGGGCTTGCGGTTCGGTGCGAGCCCGCGCCCCGTCGTCTGCGCGAGCGTGGCGAGCGCGCCGCGGATCGCCGCCTCCACGAGGGGCCAGTCGTGCACGATCATCGCGTAGTCGAAGCGGAGTGTGACGAAGCCCCAGATCGCGGCGTTCGCATCGCGGACGAGGTCCTTGTGGCGATGGGAGGCGCCATCGTGATTGTCGACTCCATCGGTCTCGATGAGAAGCCGATCACCGATGAGTGCGTCGACGGTTCCGACGCCCACCACGCGCTGCTGTGTTCTCACCGGCAGTCGAAGGTGACGGAGCCGCCAGCGCAGCAGTGACTCGAGTCCGCTGTCGGCATCGTCGCGAGCGAGCGACAATGCCTCGTGCACGTCGGCATTGCCGCGTCGAGACAACCAACGTCGGCCCTGTTCGTCGAGCATTCCCCGTCGCATCGCCGACTCCAGCACCACGAAGAACTCTTCGATGCCCTGGCACCGCGCGATCTGGAGGAGGAGGCGGGGCATCGAGGGGGTCGTCCCGGGTGCTCCGAGCGGTCCGTCATCCCAGTGTTCGACGCACTCGCAGGCGTCCGGATGATAGGTCCGCTGGCCATCGCAGAGCCAGACGTGGGTGCGCACGTCGGCGGTCAGTACCCACAGGCCCAGGTGCCGTGCAGCCGAAACGCAGGCGAGCCGCCCGCCGTGCGCGGCAACGGCTGAGGCGTCCGGGCACGAGCCCGCGCCCGTATACACGCCGCGGCGTCGACGCTCCAGGACGCCCGCCGTCAGCTGAGTGCGCAGTTGCGCTCGCGACATCCCGGTGCCGAGTAGTTGCGCCGTCGTGAACACGGCCGGAGGTCCATCGCACATGCCGATACCCTGAACGCCGCGGAGATCGCAGGCGGCGCGTGCGGCGGCATCCGTGGACAGGGTCTTTTCCGCGCCGGCTGTGCAGGAGCCGACGCCGTTCACGGGCACGAACAGAACGACAAGGCGCCTGCGGCGACACACGCTGAGTTTGCCGCGGCCAACGGCGTGTCGCCAAGAAACCCTTGCAGTTCGGGTGCTGGCTCTTGCGGCGCCGCGGCTTACCCGAAGCGGCCAGAGACGTAGTCTTCGGTGGCCTGCACCGATGGTGCGGTGAAAATCGTGTCGGTGTTGTTGTACTCGATGAGCTTTCCGGGCTTGCCGGTGCCGGCGATGTTGAAGAACGCCGTCTTGTCAGACACACGCGATGCCTGCTGCATGTTGTGGGTCACGATGACGATCGTGTACTCCGTCTTCAACTCCTGGATGAGCTCCTCGATCGCGAACGTCGAGATCGGGTCGAGCGCGGAGCACGGCTCGTCCATCAGCAGAACATCGGGCGACACCGCGATGGCGCGGGCGATGCACAGACGCTGCTGCTGTCCACCCGACAGGCCGGCGCCCGGCTTGTCGAGGCGGTCCTTGACCTCGTTCCAGAGGTTGGCACCCTGCAGCGAACGCTCGACCAGGGCGTCGGCGTCGCTCTTGGAGATGCGCTTGTTGTTCAGCTTGACGCCCGCCAGCACGTTCTCCTTGATCGACATCGTGGGGAACGGGTTGGGCCGCTGGAAGACCATACCGACGTGACGGCGCACGAGCACCGGGTCGACCCCGGGGCCGTACAGGTCATCGCCGTCGACCAGGACCTTGCCCTCGACGCGCGCTCCCGGAATCACTTCGTGCATGCGGTTGAGCGTGCGCAGGAACGTGGACTTCCCGCAGCCGGAGGGGCCGATGAACGCCGTGACGGCGCGCGGCTCGATCTCCATGGAGACGCCTTCGACGGCGAGGAAATCGCTGTAGTAGACGTTGAGGTTTTCGACTTCGATGCGCTTGGACACTGGTGCCTTCCTTGCTTAGCGTGCCTTCGGCGCGAAAACCATCGCGACGATCCGGGCGATCAGGTTGAAGATGACGACGAGGATGACCAGCAGCAGCGCGGCACCCCAGGCCTGGGCCTGCGACGCGTCGATGTCCTGCCCCGGGAAGCTGTAGGCCGTGTAGGCCATGACGGGGAGGGTCTGCATGGGGCCGCTGAACGGGTCGGAGTTGAAGTTGTCGGTGAAGCTCGCCGCGATGAAGATCGGGGCGGTCTCGCCGATGACGCGGGCGACGGCCAGCACGACGCCGGTGATGATGCCGCTCGCCGCGGTGCGCAGCACGACCTTGATGATCGTGATCGACCGAGGCACGCCCAGGGCGAACGACGCTTCGCGCAGGTCTTCGGGCACCAGGCGCAGCATCTCCTCGGTGGAGCGGATGACGATCGGGATCATCAGCACGCAGAGGGCGATGGATGCCGAGAAGCCGCTGAACGCCTTGGGCCCGACGATCAGTGCGAACAGTGAGAACGCGAACAGACCGGCAACGATCGACGGGATGCCGGTCATCACGTCGACCAGGAATGTGATGGCCCGTCGGAGTGGGTTGTTCGGCTGGGCGTACTCGACCAGGTAAACCGCCGCCAGGATGCCGATCGGCACCGAGATGAGCGCCGCGATACCGGTGATGATCAGGGTGCCGACGACCGCCTGGAGGGCGCCGGGGGTCGACACCACGGCGAGCGTGTTGGGATCGAAGGTGGTGCCGCCGACCTTGGTGAGGAAGTCCCACGACATGACGCCCATGCCCTTGGAGAACACGGTCCACAGAGTCGAGACGAGCGGGGCGACCGCGAGAATGAACGCGGTGGTCACGAGGCCGCGGATCACGCGGTCTGTCGACTTACGGCGACCCTCGACGATGGCAGAGAACACGCCGATCGCGATCAGGTAGACCGCGGCGCTGAAGACGAGCCAGGTCGCGACGTTGAAGCCGCCGAGAACGAGCTGCAGTGCGGCGATAACGACGAGCGAGACGGCCAGCACGATGGGTTCGATGAACCGCGGCAGCTGTCCGCTCGTGAGCGAGAGGGGAGGCGTCGACACAGCGGCCGAGGGCGTGGTCAGCTCGGTCACGAGCGCTTTCCTCTCTTGCGGCCCTTCGCTCCGGGACCAGTCGCTCCGATGATGTACCGGGCGAGCATGTTCACGGCGAGCGAGACGACGAACAGCATGAGGCCCGTGCCGATGAGGGCGGAGCGCTGCAGGTCAGTGGCGATCGGGAAGTTCAGGGCGATGTTGGCGGCGATCGTCTGCGAGTTGTAGCCGTCGGTGAGCAGTGCGACCGAGAAGATCAGGCTGGGGGAGATGATGAGGGCGATCGCCATCGTCTCGCCGAGGGCGCGACCCAGTCCGAGCAGCGTGGCCGACACCATGCCGTTGCGGGCGTAGGGGATGACGGCCAGACGTACCATCTCCCACCGCGTCGCGCCGAGCGCAAGGGCTGCCTCTTCATGCAGGCGCGGGGTCTGCAGGAAGATCTCCCGGGTGATGGAGGTGACGATCGGCAGGATCATCACGGCGAGCACGACACCACCGGCGAGCATGGTCGACCCGGTGCTCGACACCGGACCCTGGAACAGGGGGATCCAGCCGAAATACTCGTTGAGGAAGTCCGCGAGCGGCAGCAGCAGCGGGCGCATGACGATGATGCCCCAGAGCCCGAACACGATGGAGGGCACCGCGGCCAGCAGATCGATGATGTACCCGAGGAAGCCGGCGATGCGCCGCGGCGCGTAGTGCGAGATGAACAGCGCGATACCGATCGCCACCGGAGTGCCGAGCACCATCGCGATGAGCGCGGCCCAGATGCTTCCCCACAGCAGCGGGGCGACGTAGTCCCAGAAGCTCGACCAGTTCTTGTTCTGGTAGCCGGCCAGGTCGCCCTCGCCCCAGTTCGCGGTGATGGCGGGCAGGCCCTTGAGTATCAGGAAGATGGCGACGCCGGCGAGGATGATCATGATCGACACGGCAGCCGTGGTCGACAAGCCGAGGAACACGGAATCGCCGGCGCGACGCTTGCCGACGATGTTGGATGCCGGCTTCTGCGCGGGTGCGGTGGCGACGTCAGCCACGACGAACCCCCAGGTCGGGCAGGGTCATGTGTTCTCCTCGGGTCGGGAAGATCGCAGAGTCCGGGCTGATGTCCGGCTCAGCGGGATCGTCGATCCGAAAATCGACGACCCTGCTCAGCCAGGTCCGGTCTACGCGGCTCACGCTGCGCAGACCGGACCAGGACGAGGGTATTACTTGATCGCGGCGAGCGTCTTCGCGGCGGCCGCGAGGACCGACGCGGGAAGCGGCGCCGAGCCGGCGTTCTTCTCGGCGACCGACTGGCCGAGCGAGCTGGTCACGAAGCCGAGGTACGACGTCACGAGCTTGGCCTGCTTGGCGTCCTTGAACGTGGAGCAGACGACAGCGTAGGAGACCAGCGGGATCGGGTACGAGTCCGCCGTCAGCTTGGTGTAGTCGAACTTCTTCGACAGGTCGCCGGGGACGCCGTTCGAGTTGTCGACCGCGGCGGCTTCGAAGGTCTTCGAGACAGCGTCGCCGCTGTACGCGACGGCCGTGCCGTTGGTGACGATCGAGGCAGCGTTCAGGCTACCGATGGCGGAGTGGTCGGCGTAGCCGATGGTGCCGGAGCCGGCCTTCACGGCCTCGACGACGCCCGAGCCGCCCTTCTGCTTCGACACGTTGCCCTCAACCGGCCAGTCCTTACCCGCGGGGAAGGTCCAGACCGACTTCTGCGTGGCGGCGAGGTAGTTGGTGAAGTTCTGCGTCGTGCCGGAGCCGTCCGAGCGCGCCACCGTGGTGATCGCGCCGGCGGGCAGGGCCGTGCCGTTGTCCTTCGTGATGGCCGGGTCGGACCAGTCGGTGATCTGCAGAGCGAAGATCTTGGCGATCGTCTCGCCGCTCAGCTGAAGCTTGGTGACACCGGGGACGTTGAAGATGATCGCGACACCGTCGAGGTAGATCGGGATGTTGATGCCACCCTCGGTGCACAGCGCCTTGGACTGGGTGGTCTGATCGGCGTTGAGCGGCGAGTCGGAGCCGGCGAAGTCGTACGCACCGCTCAGGAAGTTGGTGACGCCGCCTCCGGAGCCCTGCGACTTGTCGTAGTTGATGACGACGCTCTTGGCGGTCGCGTTGTAGGCGGTGGTCCACGCGGCCTGCGCGTTCGACTGAGCGCTCGAGCCGCCCGCGGTGATGGTGCCGGCCAGGGTCGGGTCGATCTGGAAGGCGACGTCGGAGCTGGTGGCGGAGGGGCTCGCGCTCGAGGCCGGCGTGTTGCCGCCGGACGACGCGCAGCCCGTGAGGGCGATGGCGGCGACGGCCGCGATCGCGCCCAGCTGGGAGATACGGGTGAGCTTCACTGTGAATCCTTCACGTTGTGTGGGAATGCGGCCCGGTGCAGGGCACGCCCCGACGGTAGACAGCGACTCTTACCGGGGGGCGCTGTGGAGGTGAACGACGGGTTAACGATGGCGTGCGATCCCGTGATTTCCGGGGGCTCAGGTTCCCCATCGGTTCACCTGACACGCCTACGATGTGCTTCATGGGCACCCCGAGCAAGACAGAACGCGCCGCCCGCGAGGCGATCACCGAAGCCGCTGCGGCGGCGACATCTGCGGCCAAGGCCGCCAAGCGGCTCCCCAAGAAGCTGGCGGCCGGGCTCGAGGAGTACATCGATGAGGCCCGGGATGCCGCGGATGCGTCGAAGAAGAAGATCCGACGCACGCCGCGCAAGGTGACGCGCGAGGCGGAGCGAGCCATCCAGCGACTGGAGCGTGCGGTCGCGAAAGCCATCGCCGCGGCCGACCGCAAGGCGCGTCTTCGCGCCGAGGCCCGTCGCGCCGCCGACGAGGCAGACCGTGCCGCGAAGCGCGCCGCTGTCGAGGCGGCCGAGGCGAAGTCGTTGAAGAAGTCGGCGCGACAGGCCGAGAAGGCCGCAGCCCGCGCCGAGGCGGAAGCGCTCGCCGCTGAACAGGCGCTCGCGGCGGAGATCGGCGAGCCCGCCGACACCACCGATTCGCCGGCAGAGGATGCCGCGCCGGCTGCCGATACTGCGAGCGACAGCGCCGCGGTCACACAGTCCGCCGTCGATCTCGCCGCGCTCACGGTGGTGCAACTCCGTGAGCGCGCGCGACAGGATGGTCGCACCGGCTACTCGCGTCTCACCAAGGCGCAGCTGATCGAGCTGCTGACCTGACGTGACGGCATCCGCGCAGAGCGCACTGGACAGATCCGCCGTCGCCCCGCCCGCGCGCACGCTGCTCGACATCCTTCGCGCCACGACGCTCGCCCATCCCGAAGCATCCGCGATCGACGACGGCTCTGGTGCCCTCAGCTACCGCGAGCTGATGGCGCGCGTCGGTGCGACGGCCGCCCGGCTGCACGACGCCGGAGTGCGGCGTGGCGATCGTGTCGGCGTTCGGATGCCGTCGGGCTCGAAGGAGCTTTATATCGCGATCCTCGGCATCATCGCCGCGGGGGCCGCATACGTGCCGGTCGACGCGGATGACCCCGACGAACGGGCGCGGCTCGTGTTCGGTGAGGCGCGCGTGCGCGGCGTCATCACGGGAGAGGGCGAGTTCGCCCCGGCATCCGGATCCGGCGAAGAAGATTCTGAGCAGCCGGCGCGCGCGGATGCGTCGGTGACGGCCGCGACCGCGTTGTTCCAGGGGACAGCCCCCCATCCGGCCACCCAGGCGATCATCGCCGTGCCGCCCCCGACCGTCGACGACGACGCATGGATCATCTTCACGTCCGGCTCGACCGGGGTGCCCAAGGGTGTCGCTGTCAATCACCGCGCGGCGGCCGCCTTCGTGGATGCCGAGGCGCGCCTGTTCGTGCAGCACGCGCCCCTCGGCGCCCACGATCGCGTTCTGGCAGGGCTGTCGGTCGCGTTCGACGCCTCCTGCGAGGAGATGTGGCTGGCATGGCGCCACGGCGCCTGTCTGGTACCCGCGCCCCGGTCGCTCGTGCGCTCGGGGGAAGATCTGGCGCCCTGGCTGTTGCGCCAGGGGATCACCGTCGTCTCCACGGTGCCCACGCTCGCGGCGATGTGGCCCGCCGACGCGATCGAGAACGTCCGCCTGTTGATCTTCGGTGGCGAGGCGTGTCCGCCTGAGCTTGCCGCCCGGCTCGTCGGTGACGGCCGCGAAGTGTGGAACACCTATGGCCCCACCGAGGCGACAGTCGTCGCGTGCGCCGCGCCGCTGGACGGTTCGGTTCCCGTGCGCATCGGATTGCCGCTGGATGGCTGGACGCTGGCCGTCGTCGATGCGGAAGGCACCCCGGTCGCGGAGGGCGGCGTCGGCGAGCTGATCATCGGCGGCGTCGGACTGGCCCGTTACCTCGACCCGGCGAAGGATGCCGAGAAGTATGCCCCCATGCCGACGCTCGGCTGGGAGCGCGCTTATCGGTCCGGCGACCTCGTCCGGTTCGAGACCGAGGGGCTCATCTTCCAGGGGCGCGCCGACGACCAGGTGAAGGTCGGCGGTCGTCGGATCGAGCTCGGTGAAGTGGAGGCCGCTCTCCAAGAGCTGCCTGGCGTCAACGGGGCTGCGGCAGCGGTGCGCACCACCGAAGCCGGCGTTCCCGTGCTGGTCGGCTATCTCGCCGCCGCACCCGACTTCGATCGGCTGGCTGCCCGGGCCGACCTGGCTGCCCGACTTCCCGCGCCGATGGTCCCGCTGCTCGCGGTCGTGGACGATCTGCCGGTGCGTACGTCGGGAAAGGTCGACCGCGCCGCGCTGCCCTGGCCGCTGCCCGATGTAGAACTGCCCGCGTCGGACCTCTCGCCGGGCGAAGCGTGGCTCGCCCAGCAGTGGTACGCCGTGCTCGGCATGCCGGTCACCGATCGCAAGACCGATTTCTTCGATCTCGGCGGCGGCTCGCTCGCCGCCGCGCAGCTCGTGTCGCGTATCCGCACGCGGGTGCCGGAGTTCTCGGTCGCCGACATCTACGACGTTCCCCGGCTGGGCGCGATGGCCAAAGCCCTCGGCACCGGTTTGCAGGAGGACGCCGCCACGGACTTCCACCGTCCGCAGCCGACGCCCCGTCGGGCGCAGTGGGCGCAGACGATCCTCGCCGTGCCGTTGTTCATCCTCTCCGGCATCCGGTGGATGCTCTATCTGCTGACGGCATCGGCGATCCTGCAGCTGTTCCCGGGCTTCGAGGTGCTTCCCGACGCGCCGCTGTGGGTGCTCCTGGTCGGGCTGTTGGTCTTCTCCACGCCGTTCGGCCGCATGGCGATCGCTGCGGCATCGGCGCGGCTGCTGCTCGCCGGGGTGCGCCCGGGTGACTACCCGCGCGGCGGCTGGGTGCATATCCGTCTTTGGTTGGCCGAGCAGATCGCCGACCAGGTGGATGCCGTGGGTCTGGCCGGGGCTCCCTGGGTGAGTTACTACGCCCGTGCGCTGGGCGCGCGCATCGGCGCCGGCGTCGACCTGCACGCACTCCCGCCGATCACGGGCATGCTCGACATCGGCGATGGGGCCGCCATCGAACCCGAGGTCGACCTCTCCGGTTACTGGATCGACGGCGATGTCGTTCGCATCGGCGGCATCCGGATCGGCGCCGGTGCAACGGTGGGCTCGCGCAGCACCCTCGCTCCGGGAACGCGCATCGGGCGTCGTGCGGAGATCGCCCCCGGCTCGGCGGTGTTCGGCCGCGTGCGAGCAGACCAGACGTGGGCAGGATCGCCCGCCGTTCGTGTGGGCGGCAAATCGGCCCAGTGGCCCTCCGACCGTGCGCCGGCGCCGACGCGCTGGCTGTGGGCGTACGCCGCGTCGGCGGTGGCGCTCGCGCTGCTGCCGCTCGTGTCGTTCGCCGCCGGTGCGCTGGTCGTGGCACGCGGGATCGACGGGGCGCCGACGCTTGCCGCCGCCCTCGGGGGTGCGCTGGCGTGGCTGGTGCCCGGCGTGATCGTGGCTGGCGTCGTGTTCGCCGGCGTCGTCGTGCTGACCGTTCGACTGCTCTCGATCGGGCTGCACGAGGGCACCCATCCGGTGCGCAGCCGTATCGGGTGGCAGGCGTGGACCATCGAGCGCCTCCTCGACTCGGCACGAACGATCCTCTTCCCGCTGTACTCGAGCCTGTTCACCCCGGTGTGGCTGCGCATGCTCGGCGCAGAGGTCGGCCGTGACGTCGAAGCATCCACGGTGCTGCTCATCCCGTCGCTGACGCGCATCGAGGACGGTGCGTTCCTCGCCGACGACACGATGGTCGCGTCCTACGAGTTGCACGGCGGATGGATGCGCATCGGTCCCGTCCGCATCGGCAAGCGGGCGTTCCTCGGCAACTCGGGCATGGCCGCGCCCGGCCATCGGGTCCCGCGCGACGGCCTTGTCGCGGTGTTGTCGTCCGCCCCCGCCAAAGCGAAGCCCGGGTCGTCGTGGCTGGGTTCTCCCGCCGTGCGGTTGCGCCGGCGTTCGGCCGAAGGCGACGAATCGCGCACCTATCGGCCGCCGACGCGGCTGCGGGCGGCGCGGGCGGTGTGGGAGCTCTGTCGGTTCGTTCCCGTGGTGGTCACCTGTGCGATGGGACTCGTCGTCGTCTTCACGCTCGCCGGGCTCATCGAGGTCATCGGTCTCGCCGGAGCCATCCTTCTCTCCGGCATCGTTCTCCTCCTGGCCGGCGCTGTGGCAGCCGGCATCTCGACCCTCGCCAAATGGCTGATCGTCGGCCCCATCCGCGCGGGCGAGCACCCGCTCTGGTCGAGTTTCGTCTGGCGCACCGAGGTGTCCGACACCTTCACCGAGATGGTCGCCGCGCCGTGGTTCGCCCGCGCCGCCGCAGGAACGCCCGCCCTCGCGGTCTGGCTGCGCTCGCTCGGCTCGACGATCGGGCGCGGCGTCTGGTGCGACAGCTACTGGCTGCCCGAGCCCGATCTGGTCACCCTCGGCGACGGATCCACCGTCAACCGGGGGTGCGTTGTGCAGACCCACCTGTTCCATGATCGAATCATGAGCATGGACACCGTCGAACTCGAGCCCGGAGCCACGCTCGGCCCCCACAGTGTGATCCTGCCCGCGGCGAGTATCGGCGCCCACGCGACGGTGGGCCCGGCATCGCTCGTGATGCGTGGCGAGACGGTTCCGGTCGGCTCCCGCTGGAGCGGCAACCCCATCGGTCCCTGGCACGCGGTGAAGGTGCGCGTCTACCAGTCGATCTCGTGAGCGGTCACGACCCGTACACCCCCGAGAGCGGTGACCCCTCGTTCGACGTCGAATCGTACGACGTCGAGATCGACTACCGTGTGCGCACCAACCGCCTCGAGGGGCGCACGATCATCAACGCGGTGGCGACCGTGCCCGTCTCGGCGGTGAGCATCGACCTCGTCGGCCTGCGTGCCACGCGCGTGAGGGTCGACGGCAACCGTCGCACCCGGTTCTCGCAGGGTCCACGCAAGCTGCGCGTCACCCTCCCGCACCGGCTGCAGGCGGGGGAGCGGTTCTCGATCGACGTGGCGTACGCCGGAGCGCCCGCGCCGCGGCGCTCGCGGTGGGGCACCATCGGTTGGGAAGAGCTCGAAGACGGCGCGCTCGTCGCGTCGCAGCCGACCGGCGCCCCGACGTGGTTCCCCTGCAACGACCGCCCCGATGCCCGTGCGCCACTGCGCTTGTCGGTGACGACGGATGCCGGGTACCTCCCCGTCCTCACGGGCAGGCCCACCGGTACGTCGCTGAGCGGCGGGCGGGTCACGGTGACGGCCGAGTCGTCCGTGCCGATCGCGACCTACCTCGTCGCGGTGCACATCGGTGCGTACGAGCAGATGGCTCTCGACGACAGCGACGGGGTGCGGGTGTTCGCTCCGGTGTCGCTGCGGCGCGAGGTGACGCGGGCATTCGCCGAGGTGCCGCGCATGCTGGAGCTGTTCGCGGCGTCGTTCGGACCGTATCCGCAGGAGGACTGCGCGCTGGTCGTCACCGACGACGAACTCGAGATCCCCCTCGAGGCGCAGGGACTCGCGGTCTTCGGTCGCAACCACCTGGTCCCCGACGAGCAGCGTCTCATCGCCCACGAGCTCGCGCACCAGTGGTTCGGCAACAGTGTGGGTATCGGCCGCTGGAGCGATATCTGGCTCAATGAGGGGTTCGCGTGCTTCTCGGAGTGGCTGTGGTTCGAGGCCTCGGGCGGGCCGACCGTCGCGCAGAAGGCCGCCAAGCATTACGCGCGCCTCCACGAGCTGCCGCAGGACCTTCTGCTGTCCGATCCGGGGCCCGACCTGATGTTCGACGACCGCGTCTACAAGCGCGGCGCGCTCACTCTGTATGCCCTGCGATGCGCCGTCGGCGACGTCGTCTTCTCGCGCCTTCTCCGCGAGTGGGTCGAGACCTACCGGCACGCCCTCGCGACGACCGACGACTTCCGCGCTCTGGCCGCCCGCGTCGCCGGGCGCGACCTCGACGACGTCTTCACTCCGTGGCTCGACCGAACCGCGCTGCCCCCGCTTCCGCGCCCGTAGCGCCGGCCCGGGCGGCCCGGATGCCCGCGGGCATCCGATCGACCACGTGAGCACCGACCTTCGTCTACGACCTCGGATGCGCGCGCGTCGCGACGCCTCGCTGGATTCTCCTGATCAGAGGCGGAAAAGGATCTTCCCGGCTCCGGTGATTGAGTGTGGTCGGCTCCGAGCGCACGCTTGAGGGCCGGGAGGGCGTCGCCTACGGTGAAGCCACCGCTCCCGGCGGCACACGGAAGAACATCGATACGGAAGTGAAGGTCATCATGAAACTGCAATTGCGCCCGGTGGCGATTCTCGCCGGAGCCGCCCTGGTCGCAGGAGGTCTCCTGACGGCGAGCCCCGCGACGGCTGCCGAGAATCCCGCGTCAGCTCCCTCCGAGCAACAACCCCTCAACGGCCCCGTCTCGCAGCTCTCCGCTGCCCAAGAGCGGGCGCTTTCCCAGCTGGAGAATGCGACCGATAGGGCGACGGGAGTCTTCGACGCCGAAGCGGCTCTCGCGGCCGGGGTGGGCGAGTCCGACGTCGCAGACTACGCGGCGACGTACACCGCCGCCGGCAACGGCGTCGTCGGCTTGACGGCGGCGGTCGATGCCCAGACGACGCCGCAGGCGCGCACTGTCGCTGCTGCCGCGGCGACGTGTTCGGGGGCGCGAGGCTACACGGGCTTCTGGGGATGGGGTTGGCAGACCGCGCTCGACTCGTGCGATACAGATCTTCTGATGGCCTCCATCGCGGGCGGGGGCGGCGCGGTCGCGGCCGTCGGTGGCGTCATTGCTGCTGCCACGGGTCCGGGTGCGCCGGCGGGCGGTATCGTCGCCGCGGCCGGAGGCCTTGTGGCGGCAGGCGCCGGCATCATCGCCATCTGCAAGGCCGCGAGCCGCGAGAAGCAGGCCATCTATCTCAACGTGTACGTCACCGGCGGCGTCGGCTGCTGGGGTCAGTGAGGGGACCGGTCATGTTCTCTACAACCGTGTTGCGGTTGTTCGCGGTCGTCGGGGCGGTGATCTGTCTCGTCGGCGTGGCTCTCGCCGTGACGCTGGGCATCGAGTCGGCGTCGCGTGCGCCCGCGTCGCCGTGGCTCCTGACGGCGACGGCGATCGCACTGATCGCCGGGCTGGTGCTCACCATCGGCTCCGCGGTGACGCTGGCGCGTCGTCCCAGGGAAGACGAGCGCTGAAAGTGAGCCGGAGCGGACCACGACGCACGATGTCGTGGTCCGCTCCGCTCCCGCTCCGCTACTGGGGGATCCGCGCGGCGCAGAGGAGGATTCCCGGCGGCCCGGAGAGATCTTCACCGCGGGCGGCGACGAGCCCCTGTCGCGCCTCGTCGGGCACGTGGGCGCTCCACACAGAGCTGTCGTCCCGCGCGACGACGTGGATGGATGCCGGGTCCACCCGCAGGCCGAAACCGGTGGTCTTGAGGGCGGCCTCCACGCGTACCCACCGCCGCAGCCCGCCGGGCGCACCGCCCGCCGCTTCTCGCACGGAATCGTGCAGCGGTTCGGCGTCGAGGGCGAAGCCCGCCGTACCGGCCCGCGGAAGGATGCCGACGACCGCCGTCGCACCGGCGTAGGTCACCGAGGCGAACCACCGCTTGTCGTCGACCTGCACCGGACCGTGCGGGCCACCACACGTCGGGCAGGGGTTGGTCAGCTCCGCGGACGGCGTGCCGGCATCCGCCAGCAGCCCCCGCAGCAGACCCCACGCGACCGTCCGCCGGCCATCGCGGGAGGAGGGGACCGGTGCCCACGCCAGGCGGAGCCCTTCCACGGTCTACAGCTTCGGTTCGTGCGTCTCGATCGCGATGATGCCCGACCCCGGGTTCGTCGCCGACAGATGCACGACGGAGAAGGCGGCGGTGTCCAGTGCGGAAGCACTGCCCAGATACGACCCGTGGAGCGTGCCCGTTGCCAGTGCCAGCTCCGCCATGATCCCGGGAAGCACCGGACCGTGGCTGCAGAGCACGGCGGGCTTGCGGGAACGCACGCGTCGTCCGATCACCGCGCGCACATCCGACGTGCCGTCCTCCCACGCATCCTGGCTGAGCGCCGAGGTGCGGTGGATCTGCTTGCCGAGAGCCGCGGCCAGCGGCGTCACCGTCGTGACGCAGCGCACCGCGTCGCTCGAGACGATCTTGCGCACGCCGAAGGCGCGTAGCTGTCCGACGGCCGCTGCCGCCTGCTTCGCACCGCGGGCGGTCAGGGGGCGCGCCGCATCGGCGCCGTCCCAGTCCTCGCGGGCAAGGGCCTTCGCGTGCCGCAGAACGACGATGGGGAAGGTGCTCAGTACGCCGTCGTCGACGTAGCGCAGGAACTCCTCCAGGATCTCCACATCGACCGGGTATGAGAGCTTGGTGAGCGCCTTCCGAGGGGAGATCCACTCGACGGCGGCGACCTCCTTGTTGGGGACGAACGCGGAAGCGCGAATGGCAGCATCCGTCGCCTCCGCCGACCAGTAGTGCACGATCTTCTGCCGCTTGTTCGGCATCTGGTAGCGCGAGACACCCACCGGGATGCCGAGGGCGACCTGGATTCCGGTCTCTTCGAAGATCTCACGCGCCGCGGTTTCGGCGAGGCTCTCGCCCGGCTCCACCTTGCCCTTGGGAAGGGTGACGTCGGCGTAGGCCGTGCGATGGATCACCAGCACTCGGAGCTTGCCGTCGACGACCCGCCACAGGACTCCACCCGCCGCGTAGACCGCGGTGTCGGTCATCGCGCGGCCCGGGCCCGCCGCCGACGCTGCACCTGCGTCATCGTGCGTTCCTGAAGATCGATGAGCGGCTTCCCCGCGGCATCCAGGCTGTGTCGCTGCCACTCGCCGCTGTCCTCGAGGTGCCACGAACTGGTCTCGTCGCTCATCGCGAGATCGAAGAGATCGACGAGCTCCTTGATCTGCGCGGGCGCCACGACCCGCACGAGCGCCTCGACGCGACGGTCGAGGTTGCGGTGCATCATGTCGGCGCTGCCGATGAAGACCTGGGGGTTGCCGTCACCGGCGAACGCGAAGATGCGCGAGTGCTCGAGGTAGCGACCGAGGATCGAGCGCACCGTGATGTTGTCGCTCACGCCCGGAAGACCAACCTTGAGCGAGCAGATCCCGCGCACCCAGACATCCACTCGCACGCCGGCTTGGCTGGCCCGGTAGAGGGCATCGATGATCTGCTCGTCGACCATCGAGTTGACCTTGATGCGGATGTGGGCGGGCTTGCCCTCCAGGGCGTGATGACGCTCGTTCTCGATCTGTCGCAGCAGTCCCTTGCGCAGGTGCAGGGGGGCCACGAGCAGACGTTTGAACTTCTTCTCGATCGCGTAGCCGCTGAGTTCGTTGAACAGGCGCGTGAGGTCGCGTCCCACCTGCTCATCGGACGTGAACAGTCCGAAGTCCTCGTAGATGCGGCTGGTCTTCGGGTTGTAGTTGCCGGTGCCGATGTGGCTGTAGCTGCGGAGCATGCCGTCTTCCTCGCGGATGACGTGTAGCAGCTTGCAGTGGGTCTTCAATCCGACCAGACCGTAGACGACGTGGACGCCGGCCTTTTCGAGCTTGCGCGCCCACACGATGTTCGCGGCCTCGTCGAACCGAGCCTTCACCTCGACCAGCGCCAGCACCTGCTTGCCGCGCTCGGCGGCGTCGATCAGGGACTGGACGATCGGGCTGTCACCCGACGTGCGGTAGAGCGTCTGCTTGATCGCGAGCACGTGCGGGTCGCGGGCGGCCTGCTCGAGGAAGCTCACGACGCTGGTCGTGAACGACTCGTACGGGTGGTGCACCAGCACGTCGCCCTTGCGGATCGCCGCGAAGAGGTCCGCGCGTCCGTTCTGCTCGGCAGGCTGGAACGCCGGCGCGGTCGTCGGCACGTGCGCCGGGAAGCGCAGTTCGGGCCGGTCGATCCGTGCCAGGTCGAACAGGCCGCGCAGGTCGAGGTGGCCGGGCAGCCGGTAGACCTCCTGCTCGGTGATGTCGAGCTCGGCGATGAGCAGGTCGAGCGTGACGTCGTCCATGTCCTCGGTCACTTCGAGGCGGATGGGCGGGCCGAACCGGCGGCGGAGCAGCTCGGCTTCGAGTGCCTGGATCAGGTTCTCCGTTTCGTCCTCTTCGACGACCACGTCTTCGTTGCGGGTGAGGCGGAAGGTGTGGTGTTCGAGGATCTCCATGCCCGGGAACAGATCGCCCAGGTGGTTCGCGATGAGCTGCTCCAGCGGCAGGTAGCGCGTGCGACCGGGCTCGCCGGGAACGGCGACGAAGCGGGGGAGCATCGGGGGCACTTTCAGGCGTGCGAACTCCTGGCGCCCCGTCTTGGCGTTGCGGATGCGGATCGCGAGGTTGAGCGAAAGGCCCGAGATGTAAGGGAACGGGTGAGCCGGGTCGACCGCCAACGGCATGAGAACCGGGAACACCTGTGACTGGAAGTAGTCGGAGAGCCCGCCGCGGTCTTCGGCCGACAGCTGGTCCCACGACACCATCTCGATGCCGACATCGGCGAGAGCCGGCTGAACCATGTCGAGCCAGGCGCTCGCTTGGCGCAGCTGCAGGGCGTGCGCGGCATCCGAGATGTCGGCGAGCACATCCTGCGGAGACCGGCCGACGTTCGTCGGCACGGCGAGGCCGGTGAGGATACGGCGCTTGAGGCCGGCCACGCGCACCATGAAGAACTCGTCGAGGTTGCTGGCGAAGATCGCGAGGAAGTTCGCGCGTTCCAGAACCGGCAGCGACGGGTCTTCGGCGAGCTCGAGAACACGCTGATTGAACGCGAGCCAACTGAGCTCGCGATCCATGTAGCGGTGCTCGGGCAACTGGGCGTCGCCGTCTTCGACCATCTCGTCGAAGTCGTCGTCGTCCTCGTCGCCCAGCCCGGTGTCCAGAACGTCGGTGTCGATCATTCCATCATCATGTCAGGGCCAGGTGACCGTCGCGTTAACCGCTCTGCGCGCGGTAGCCGCGACGTACGGGTTCACGTCTGCGAAGACTCGCGTGAGGTCGGGATCTGGTCGTCCTCGTACACGTTGAAGCGGTATCCGACGTTGCGGACCGTGCCGATGAGCTGCTCGAGATCGCCGAGCTTCGCCCGCAGTCGCCGCACGTGCACGTCGACGGTGCGGGTGCCGCCGAAGTAGTCGTAGCCCCACACCTCGCTCAGCAGCTGTTCGCGCGTGAACACCCGGGACGGGTGCGTCGCGAAGAAGTGCAGAAGCTGGAACTCCTTGTAGGTGAGATCCAGCGGCTTGCCGTGCACCTTCGCCGAGTACGAGGACTCATCGATCGTGATGCCGGAGGTCTGGATGCGGCTGGACACCTGCGCCGCCGACTGACGTCCGACCGCAAGGCGGATGCGGGCATCCACTTCGGCGGGTCCCGCGCCGACCAGGATCACGTCGTCGACGCCCCAGTCCGTCGATACGGCGGTGAGACCGCCCTCGGTGACGACGAGCACGAGCGGTGCGTCCAGGCCGGTCGTGTTGAGGATCTTGCACAGCGACTTCGCGCCGACCAGATCGGTGCGGGCATCGACGAAGATGACGTCGCAGCTGGGGGCGTTCACCAACTGCGCGGGCTCGGCGGGGATCTGGCGAACCCGATGGCTGAGCAGCTCGAGCGCGGGCAGGACGGGACCCCCGCCCGGGGCGGAACTCAAGACGAGCAGCTGAGCCAATGGGGTCCCTTCCGGTGCGGACGCCCGAACCGTGCCCCCATCTTAGAACCCGCCCGAACCCCCTCTGCGCGCCGCCCGTCACGGGGTGCGTGCGCGCACCGCCCGCGTCGGTGAGAATGGACGCATGACGCTTCCCGGATTGGCGCCTCGCGCCGGTTATGGCGGCATCGTGGCGGTCTGGGCCTCTGCTGCGGTGATCGCCATCGTGATCGGCATCGCTGCCCCCGCTGAGTGGCGCGCGGCGTGGATGCCGGTGGGCATGGCCGGCTGCGTCATTCTGGCGTTCGTCGTGCAACTGGTGCAGGGACATTCGCAGGGGTTTCTCCGGAGGATGGCCGCCAGCGTGCTGGGCGCGTTCGTCGTCATGGGTCTGATCGGCCTGGGTCTCGGTCTCTCCAGCCTGTTCCTGTGAAGGGTAGAGTGAGCACATGGACCTCGTTGCGCTCGAACTGTTCTTCGTCGGGTTGCTCGCGCTCGCCTCGGTCGCGATCGTCTTCGTGTCGGGTGTCGTGATCAAGAACCTCTACCGCGGCCAGCGCTGAGCATCATGCTCGACCTGCCGACCGACCTGCCGGCCGATCTCGTTCCACTGTCGTGGCTGCTGGGTGTCTGGGAAGGCACCGGCGTCATCGACTATGAGGCCGATGGCTCCTCCTTCAGCGGGGAGTTCGCTCACCGTGTCAGCTTCAGCCACGACGGTGGCGACTACGTGAACTACGCCGCCCACGCCTGGCTCATCGGCGACGAAGACGTTCGCACCCCTCTGGTCGCCGAGACAGGCTACTGGCGTTTGGCCCGCGCCGCCGATGCGGCAGATGCGGGCCCTGGGCTTCTGCCGGCATCCACTCCGCGCGATGCGCCCCGCACCGCCGACGACGTCGAGGCGCTTCGCAACGGCGAGGGCGGCTTCGACCTAGAGGTCGCGATCGTTCACGCTGACGGCGTCAGCGAACTGTACGTCGGCCAGGTGCGCGGCCCGCGTATCGATCTCGCGACGGATGCCGTCGTGCGCCCGGCCAGCGCGAAGGTGTACACCGCCGCGACCCGCATGTATGGACTGGTCGACGGGCACCTGTTGTGGGCGTGGGACATCGCCGCGCTGGGCGGCGAGCTCGCCTCGCATGCGTCCGCACGTCTGGCCCGGGTCGAGTGACCACGCCGTGACCGACTCCGTCCCCATCGGCAATCCCTTCGACCGCGTCGCCGGCGCCGTCATCGACGAGCGCGGGCTCGCTCACGTCGCCGCGCCGGCCCGCGAGCAGCGGGAGCTGGCGGCAGGGCGTGCACTGGCACCGCTCGATGACCGGGTCGTCCTTGCCGTGGACGGTGTCGATCGCCTCACCTGGCTGGACTCGATCACATCCCAGGCGCTCGCTGCTCTCGCCCCCGGTGTGAGCACCGAACTTCTGGTCCTCGATCCGCAGGGGCATGTGGAGCACGCGGCATCCGTCATCGACGACGGGGAGCGCACCTGGCTCATCGTCGACCGCGACCGCGCGAGCGCGCTGCACACCTGGCTCGTCCGCATGCGGTTCCGGTTGCGTGTCGATCCGCACGACCTCTCCGACAGCCTGCGCGTCATCGGCGGCACCGCGGCGGCCGTCGCGGAACTCCCGTCGCTCGCGGTCTGGCGCGATCCGTGGCCGGTCGTCGGCGCGGGAGGATGGGGCTACGCCCCGGCGTCACCGCATCCCGGCGAGGCCTACGACTGGGCGGAGGCGATCGTCACCGTCGAGGACGCTGCCCGGCTGGCTGCGTCTGCTGCATCGGGAACCCAGCCCGTCGCCGGATGGATGGCCGTCGACGCCCTGCGCGTCGCCGCGTGGCGGCCGCGCGCCCTCACCGAAGCCGACGGCCGTGCGCTGCCGCACGAAGCCGATTGGCTGCGCACCGCCGTTCACCTCGACAAGGGGTGCTACCGCGGGCAGGAGACGGTGGCAAAGGTCCACAATCTGGGGCATCCGCCCCGCCGCCTCGTGTCGCTGCAACTCGACGGCAGTGACGCACAGCTACCCGAACCCGGTGCCGACGTGCTTCTCGGCGACGAGGTGGTCGGCGCTGTGACGTCGGTCGCGCGCCACCACGAAGAGGGTCCGATCGCGCTGGCGTACGTCAAGCGGACGACCCCCGTCGAGGCCGACCTCTCGGTCGCCGTCGAGGATGGGCGCGTCTCGGCGGCCCAGGAGGTCATCGTTGCCCCCGACGCCGGCCGCACGGCATCGATCCCGCGGATGCCGCGGCTCTCCCGGCGCCGCTGAGCCCGGTGTCCGCCGCCGATTCGCCGCCGCCCGATCACCCTGAGCACCTCGCGCCGCAGACGGCGGCGATCGTGACCGGCTGGCGCGCCCGCTGGCATCCGCGCATCGGGATCGACCGCGTCCTCGCATCCGGCCCGGCGATCGTGCAGATCGTCGTGGCGGCCACCGCGTCGTTCTCCTTCGCCCACTACGTGCTCGGGCATGCGGCCCCGCTGCTCGCGGCGACGGTCACCGTCTCCAGCCTGGGGCTCGTCCGCGATGCACGCCCGCGGCGGGTGCTCGAGACCGTGATCGGGATGGTCGTCGGCATCCTCGTGGCGGAGCTCATCGTCCTCGTCGCCGGCATCGGCTGGTGGCAGCTGGGACTCACCCTCGCTGCCTCGCTCGTCGTCGCCCGCTTCCTCTCGCCGCAGCCGGCGTTCGCCATCGCGGCGGCGGTGCAGTCGGCGATCGTCATGGTCATCCCGGTCAGCGTGCCGTTCGTCCGCATGATCGACGGCATCGTCGGGGGAGTGGCGGCGCTGCTCGTGACGGCGCTGTTGCCGCGCAGCCCGTTGCGCACAGTGACCCGCGAGGGCACCCAGCTGCTGGCCGCGTTCGACAGCGCGATCACGACCCTGGTTCAGGCGCTCCGTCGGGGAGACCCGGCCCGCGCCGAGCGCGGCCTCGCGAAGGCACGCGGACTGCAGTCTCTCGTCGACCAGTGGCGTGCGGGAGTGGAGTCCGGCTCGGAGATCGCGCGGATCTCCCCGTTCCTTCGGCGCCAACGCCCCGAGTTCCAGCGTCAGGAGCGCGTGCGCCTGCACCTGGACCTCGCAACCCGAAACCTCCGCGTCATCGGCCGCCGTGTGGTGTACCTGTGCGACGACCGGCATCCTCGGCCGATCGCCGCCGATCTGCTCGGCGAGCTTGCGGCGGGCGCGCGACTGATCTCCGACGCGCTGGGTGACATCTCGTACGAACCGGCGGCCCGTGAAGCGATCCGCGCCGTCGCCGGACGGCTCGATCCGAGCGTGCTGGCCGGTCGCAGTTCCGCCGTCGACCAGACCCTGATCGGTGCGCTGCGCCCGCTCGCGGTCGACCTGATGACCGCGGCCGGCATGCCCGCCGACGAGGCGCGGGCCGCGATCCCGCGGGTCTGAGCGGTCCCGGTCGCCTCCCGAAAGCAGGCGATCTGCCGAGAACAGGCGAAGACGGGAACGAACGTCCTGCCGCGGGCCGATTGCCTGCGTCCGGCCGCGCTCAGTGTGCGGGGGTGACCAGGCTCCAGGGAACGGTGAGCTCGCCGAGGCGCCAGCGCGAACGCCCGCCGACCGGCCAGCCCGCCGTGTGCAGGGCGTCGAGGGTCGTGCGCCAGCGGTGCACGGGCCCGAAGGATGCCGTGCCGACAGCGCGCGTCCACTCATCGTCGAGCGCGCGCAGCAGAGCGTGCACCGGTTCGCCGGGCACGTTGTGGTGGATGAGTGCCTTCGGCAGCCGCTCGGCCGCGATCGAGGGTGCCGCCAGCCCGGCGAGGCGCAGCGAGATCGTCAGGGTGCGCGGCTCGGCATCGTGGCCGATCTCCAGCCAGGTGCAGACACGTCCCAGCTCATCGCACGTTCCCTCGACGAGGATGCCGTCGGCATCCAACCGCGCCGACATCCGCGACCACGCGCCGCGCACCTCCGACTCGTCGTACTGACGCAGCACGTTGAACGCCCGCAGTACCGCGGGGCGGCGACCCGTCGGGGTGGGCACTTCGAACCCGCCGCGCGCGAAGGAGACGTGCGCGTCGGGCGCGAACGAGGTCGAGCCCGCGCGCACTTCGGCGAGTTGCGTGCGTGCCCTCTCGACCCGTGCCGGGTCGATCTCCAGGCCGTGCACCTCGACGTCGGGGCGGGCGCGGCGAAGGCGCTGCTCCAGTTCGAGCACGGTCACCGCGCTGGCGCCGTAGCCCAGGTCGATCACGAACGGATCGGCGGCGCGGCGCAGCACCGGATGCCGCGCGATCCACCGGTCGATGCGACGCAAGCGGTTCGTGTTGGTCGTGCCGCGCGTGATCTGCCCGACCACACCACGAGCGGGTGCTTTCTCCGGCGGCATCCCCCCATGATGCCAGTGCCGTCGCCGATAGAATGGCGGGTATGACCGCGCCCTACACGCTGATCCTCCTCCGCCACGGGCAGAGCGAGTGGAACAAGACCAACCAGTTCACCGGGTGGGTGGATGTCCGCCTCACCGAGCAGGGTCGCGGCGAAGCCGCGCGCGGCGGTGAGCTGCTCAAGGAATCCGGCATCCTGCCCGACGTGCTGCACACCTCGCTGCTCAGCCGTGCGATCCAGACCGCGAACATCGCGCTCGACACTGCCGACCGCCTCTGGATCCCCGTCAAGCGCTCGTGGCGCCTGAACGAGCGTCACTACGGCGACCTGCAGGGCAAGGACAAGGCGCAGACCCTCGAGCAGTTCGGCGAGGAGCAGTTCATGCTGTGGCGCCGCTCGTTCGACGTGCCGCCGCCCCTGCTGCCCGACGACTCGCCGTTCAGCCAGGTGGCCGACCCGCGCTACGCAGGCATCGACGGCGAGGTGCCCCGCACCGAGTCGCTGAAGATCGTCATCGACCGTCTGATCCCGTACTGGGAGGACGAGATCGTCCCCGACCTGAAGGCCGGCAAGACGGTACTCGTCACCGCGCACGGCAACTCGCTGCGCGGCCTGGTCAAGCACCTCGATGGCATCAGCGACGCCGACATCGCCGAGCTCAACATCCCCACCGGCATCCCGCTGGTGTACCGCCTCGGCGAAGACCTCATGCCTGTCGCGCCGGGAGAGTACCTCGACCCCGAGGCCGCCGCTGCCGGTGCCGCCGCGGTCGCAAGCCAGGGCAAGGGCTGACGCGGGCCGTTCACGACAACGCGAGAGGGGGATGCCGACCGGCATCCCCCTCTTCGTCGTTCAGACCTCTGCGTGCGGCGGCGATGACCTACTGGGCGTCGTCGACCGACTCGCCCTCGGCGATGATGACGGCGATGGTGTCGGTGTCGGGGGTCCAGTCGCCGGTCGCGAGGTAGGCGACCTTCTTGGCGACCGACACGGCGTGGTCGGCGAAGCGCTCGAGGTAGCGGCTGGCGAGGGTCGCGTCGACCGTGGCTCCCGCCTCGCCCTGCCAGTTCTCGCTCAGCACCTTCTCGAACACGGCGAGGTGGTGGTCGTCGATCTTGTCGTCGAGGGTACGGAGCGTCTCGACGAAGGAGAGATCTTCGGTGCGCAGCAGCTCGGTCAGGGTCTTCGCGACCTCGACGTCGAGTTCGCCCATCTTGGTGAACGTGCCCTTCAAGCCCTTGGGGATGGCGCGCTCCGGGAAGCGCATGCGCGTCAGCTGGGCGATGTGTTCCGCGATGTCGCCCATGCGCTCGAGCGACGCGCTCACCCGGAGGGCGGCGACGACAATGCGCAGGTCGCGGGCGACGGGTTGCTGGCGGGCGAGGATCTGGATCGCGAGTTCGTCGAGAGCGACGGCCTTCTCGTCGATGATCTGGTCGGCCTCGATGACCTCTTCGGCCAGGGCGACGTCACTCGTGCCGAACGCGCGCGTGGCCTTGTCGATCGCCTCGGTGACCAACTCGGCGATCTCCACGAGACGGGCCTGCACGTCTTCGAGCGACTGGTGGAAAACTTCGCGCATCAGGAGACCTCTCTTCGCGCGGGGAGGCACAGTGCCATCCGCTGACCCGGTGATCATCGCGGGCCAAGGTTAACGATCGGTGCCGCAGCGATGAACGTTGCCGCCCCGGTTTCGGGTGAGCATCCGCAACGTGAATCTGCGGTGTCCGTCCACCCTACGCTGGGAACATGGACTCCCTGCAGCCGGTGATCGCGCTGATCCTCGGCCTCGTTCTCGGCGGTGGCGTGGCGACGCTCGTGCTCATCGCGCTGCGCGCGCGCGACCGTGCACGGGTTGCGGCATCCACGGCTCTGCCGGACGGCACCGCGGCAGTTCTCCAGGGGATGGACGAGGTGGCGGTCGTCGTCGACACCTCGCTGCAGATCGTCGCCGTGTCGGCGCCGGCGACGCTGTTCGGCATGCACGAAGATTTCGCTCTGCCCGGTGACGAATTGCGGGCGCTCGCCCGCACCGTGCGCCGGACCGAAACCCCCGAAACGCAGACCATGCGCCTGAAGCGGGGCGTCGAACCGCGGCTCGTTTCGGCGCGGGCGAGCGTGATCACTCCCCGGCTCATCCTCATCGTCGTCCGCGACATCACCGAACGAGAGCGTGTCGAGGAGATGCGCCGCGATTTCGTCGCGAACACCAGCCACGAGCTGAAGACGCCGGTCGGCGCGGTGAGCCTGCTCGCCGAAGCCGTCGAATCCGCCGCCGACGACCCCGACCAGGTCCGCCACTTCGCCAGTCGGCTCAGCGCCGAGGCGGCGAGGCTGAGCCAGTTGACGTCGCGCATCATGAACCTCTCGCGGTTGCAGTCCGCCGATGACCTCACAGAGCTGCGCGACGTTTCTGTCGACGAGGTGGTGGCCGCGGCGATCGAGTCGCAGTCGGTCGCCGCCGACTCCGCCGCGATCACGGTCGCGCGCGGGGGTTCGCGCCACGCCTACGTGCGCGGCGACGTGCAGGTGCTCACCGAGGCGATCGCGAACCTCGTCGCCAATGCCATCGCCTACTCACCGCAGGGCGGCCAGGTCGGGGTGGGTGTGAAGAGCGACGGCGACGTCGTCGAGATCGCCGTCACCGATCGCGGCATCGGCATCCCCGAAGACGAGCAGGAGCGGGTCTTCGAGCGGTTCTACCGCGCCGATCAGGCGCGCTCGCGACGCACCGGAGGCACCGGACTGGGCCTGTCGATCGTCAAGCACGCCGTGCAGCGCCACGGCGGCGAGGTCGAGGTCTGGTCGCGTCCTGGTCGCGGGTCGACCTTCACCGTCCGTTTACCCGCCGTCGCCCCGCCCGATGACCTTCCGGTCAAGAAGAAGCGCAAGAAGAAAGCCGCCCGCGATGATGCGCGGGCGAAAGGAGACAAGAAGCGATGACACGCGTCCTGATCGTCGAGGATGAGCCGGACCTGGCCGATCCTCTCGCCTACCTGTTGCGCCGCGAAGGGTTCGAGGTGGAGATCGCTGAAGACGGGCCCGCCGCCCTCGACGCCTTCACCGCGCGCGGCGCCGACATCATCCTGCTCGACCTCATGCTGCCCGGGATGCCGGGAACTGAGGTGTGCCGCATGGTGCGGATGACCTCGAAGGTGCCGATCATCATGCTGACCGCGAAGGACTCCGAGGTCGACATCGTCGTCGGACTCGAGCTCGGCGCAGATGACTACGTCACGAAGCCGTACTCGTCGCGCGAACTACTGGCGCGCATGCGCGCCGTGCTGCGCCGCAGTGAGGGACCCGATCTGGGTCTGGACGACAGCATCGTCGACGGTGGGCGCGTGGTGCTCGACATCGATCGGCACACGGTCGCTGTGGACGGTCAGACGATCCCCATGCCGCTCAAGGAGTTCGAGCTGCTCGAGGTGCTCATGCGCAATGCGGGTCGCGTGCTGACCCGCGGGCAGCTGATCGACCGCGTGTGGGGCAGCGACTATTTCGGTGACACCAAGACGCTCGACGTGCACATCAAACGCATCCGTTCGCGCATCGAGCGCAATCCGAGCGAGCCGGTCATGCTACTGACCGTGCGCGGCCTCGGCTACCGATTCGAGGCGTGAGCGGGAACCGCGGGCGGCGCGCCGAGCGGTAGAGGCTCAGCCGTCCGCGGTGTCGCCGGTCAGTTCGACGGAACGAACGCGGAGAGGTAGGAGAGCGTGCCGTCGAGGACGGGAACGCGATCTTCGACCGCTTCGCCGGTGCCGGACTGGAACGACGTGCGCACATCGGTTCCCGGCTTGGACGACAGCCCGGTGAACAGGAGCGGGTCGGCGCCGTCGAAGCCGAGGCTCACGGTGGATCGGGCGGGAACGCGCACACGCTGCGTCGATCCGTCCACGCCGACGAGGAGAGTCTCGTCGCTGTCGGTGTCGTTGACGATCGCGGCGAGGAAGTTGGCTTCGGTGCCCTTCTCGTTCGCCACGAACAGTGCGTTGCGCACCTTCAGCGGAGCCGAGTGCGTGATGTTCACGCCTTCCGCCGCGGAGTAGCTGATGGTCGTGGCCTGCGGCGAGATCATGCTGCAGCCGGCCGTGGAGAGGACCACAACGGCGGCGAGAGCGACGGACGCGAGACGGCGCGTGTTCACGGATCCTCCTGGACGAGTCGGTGTGTGCCCATTCTATGCCGGGAGCGGGGACGCCCTTGATCTTCGAGGGGGTCATCGGTCAGTCGGCGAACCTTAGCGTATGCCGGCTGTGGTATTCTGGACTTTGCCGAAAGGACATAACTGCATGCTTTTTGAGGTTGGCGAGACGGTCGTCTATCCGCACCACGGGGCCGCGACGATCATCGAGGTCAAGGACCGGATCATCAAGGGCGAGACCAAGAAGTACCTGAAGCTCAATGTCACGCAGGGAGACCTCATCATCGAGGTCCCTGCAGACAACGTCGACTTGGTCGGCGTTCGTGACGTGATCGGCAAGGACGGTCTCGAGAAGGTGTTCGACGTGCTGCGCGCGCCGTTCACGGAAGAGCCCACCAACTGGTCGCGCCGGTACAAGGCGAACCTCGAGAAGCTCGCGTCCGGCGATGTGATCAAGGTGAGCGAGGTCGTTCGCGACCTGTGGCGTCGCGATCAGGACCGCGGACTGTCGGCCGGGGAAAAGCGCATGCTTGCCAAGGCGCGCCAGATCCTCGTCTCCGAGATCGCTCTCGCGCTCAAGGCTGATGAAGAGCATGCTTCGGGTGTGCTCGACGAGGTCCTCGCCAGCTGATCCGGTCGCCCGGTCGCTGACTCCTCCATGAGGGGGGCGTGACTTCGGCCGCTCCTGCCGTCGGTTTGCGCCGGACGCCGCAGGGGCCACGCGGCCCAGCCGTCGTGGCGTCGGTAGGGTCGGAGGTATGAGCTCTGAGCTGGTTCCCGTTCCGCGCACCGCCGTCATCGTCGTCGCAGCGGGATCCGGGCAGAGGCTGGGCGCCGGAGCGCCGAAGGCTTTCGTCGGGTTGGATGCGCACACGGTGCTGCGTCACGCGCTCGCGGGCGTGTTCGCCGCGCCGCTCGCCCAGGTGATCGTCGTCGCGCCCGAAGACCGTGTCGGCGATGCGCTCACCGAGGCGCGCGAAGCGGCGGGGGAGCGCCATGACCTTGTCTCGGTCGTCGCGGGCGGAGCCACGCGACAGGAATCGGTGGCCGCGGGTCTGCGCGCGGTGTGGCCGGATGTCGAGCGGGTTCTGGTGCACGACGCCGCCCGGGCACTGACACCGCCCCACGTGTTCGCCCGGGTCATCGCCGCCCTCGAAAGCGGCAAAGACGCGGTGCTTCCGGTGCTCCCTGTCGTCGACACCGTCAAGCGGGTCGACGGCGACGCCGTCCGTGAAGCCGTCGACCGCTCCGAGCTCGCGGCGGCGCAGACCCCGCAGGGTTTCTCGCGGAAGATCCTGGATGCCGCCTACGCCGCGGCATCCCGCGATCACACCGACGATGCGGCCCTCGTGCAGAGCGCGGGGACCGCCGTGTGGACGGTTCCCGGCGACGAACGTGGGTTCAAGATCACGACGCCCGCCGATCTCGATCGAGCGCGTGCCGTGCTCGGCGCGGCCGCGCCGAGCCGCGGCGTGCCGATGCCGCGGGTCGGCGTCGGCACCGATGTGCACGCGTTCGGTGGCGAGGGGGACCTCTGGCTGGCCGGGGTCGCCTGGCCCGGCGAGCGGGCCCTGCACGGTCACTCGGACGGGGATGCCGTGGCTCACGCAATCGTCGACGCCGTGCTGGCGGCGGCCGGACTCGGCGACATCGGCACGCATTTCGGCACCGAAGAGGTGCAGTATGCCGGGGCGCACGCCGACGTCTTCCTCGCCCGGACGCGGGAGCTCGTCACGGCCGCCGGCTTCGAGATCGGCAACGTATCGGTTCAGGTGCAGGCACGCCGACCGCGTTTCGCCGCGCGCCGCGCCGAGGCCGAGTCTGTCCTCTCGACGGCGCTGGGCGCGCCGGTCTCGGTGTCGGCGACGACCACCGACGGTCTGGGCTTCACCGGCGTGGGCGAGGGCGTCGCGGCATTCGCGGTGGCGGTCGTCTTCCCCCGCTGAAGGGGGGCCGCCTTCGCGGCGGGCGGGCGTGATCGTCGTCGCCGCGTCACCGCCGCTGTCGCGCGTTGCGCGCGCCGGTAGGCTGGAGCGGTGACAGTCCGGCTCTACGACACCCAGGCACAGGCGTTGCGCGACTTCGCGCCGCAGAGCCCCGGCCACGTCACCATGTACGTCTGCGGTCCGACGGTGCAGTCGGGCCCCGGCATCCACCACCTGCGCGCAGCGCTCGCGTTCGATCTGCTGCGGCGGTGGCTGGCGCGACGCTTCGGGCGGGTCACCTTCGTTCGCAACGTGACCGACATCGACGACAAGGTGCTGCAGAACGCCACGGAGAACGAGCCGTGGTGGGCGCTCGCGTACCGCATGGAGCGGGAGTTCGGCCGCGCGTATGCCGCGATCGGCATTCTCGCGCCGACCTACGAACCGCGCGCCACGGGGTCGATTCCGCAGATGCAGGAGCTGATCCAGACGCTCATCTCCCGCGGCCACGCGTATGCGGCGGCCGGTGACGTGTACTTCGATGTGCGCTCGTGGCCGGCCTACGGCGCACTCACGCACCAGAGCATCGACGCGATGGAGCCCGCAGCCGATGCCGATGCGCGAGGAAAGCGCGACGCGCGCGACTTCGCTCTGTGGAAGGGCGCCAAGCCGGGTGAGCCGGCGGATGCCGTCTGGGAGAGCCCGTGGGGTCCGGGGCGGCCTGGCTGGCACATCGAGTGCTCAGCCATGAGCCGGCGCTACCTCGGCAGCTCGTTCGACATCCACGGCGGGGGCATCGACTTGCGCTTCCCCCACCACGAGAACGAACTCGCCCAGTCGACCGCAGCCGGCGATGCCTTCGCGCGTTATTGGGTGCACAACGGTCTGGTGACCGTCGGCGATCAGAAGATGTCTAAGTCGCTCGGCAATCACCTCCTGGCCGCGGATGTGCTCATCGAGCGCGACCCGCTCGTCATCCGGTACGCCCTCGCTGCGGCCCATTACCGTTCGAACCTCGATCTCACGCCCGCCTCCTTCGATGAGGCGGAGGCGGCTCTCGACCGCATTCGCACCTTCCAGCAGCGCGCCGCGCGGGCGCTGGGGACGAGCACGCCTCTCGTGGCCGCCGACCTCCCCGACGCGTTCGCCGCCGCGATGGACGACGACCTCGGCGTGCCCCAGGCCCTCGCGGTCGTGCACGAGACGGTGCGTGCCGGCAACGCTGCCCTCGACGCCGGCGATCGCGACGGTGCCGCTCGTGCGCTCGTCGAGGTCGGCCGGATGACCGGCGTGCTCGGCATGAACCCCACCGATCCGCGCTGGCGCGGTGACACCGACGACGCGCAGGCGCGGGCCCTCGACGGCCTGTTGCAGGCGATGATCACCCAGCGCGCCGAGGCGCGCGCGAACAAAGACTGGGCGGCAGCCGACCGCCTCCGCGATGCGATCGCGGAGGCAGGCGTCGTCCTCGAAGACGGTCCCGACGGGACACATTGGAGTCTGAACGATGGCTAAGCCGGGCAACCCCTCTGCGGGTAAGGGTAAGAAGAAAGGCCCCGTCAAGGGCACGGGCGGTCTCGGGCGCAAAGCGCTCGAGGGCCGAGGCCCCACGCCCAAGGCGGAAGATCGCGCCTGGCACGTCGCCGGCAAGCGCAAGGCTGCGGCCGAGCGCTACGCCGCGGCGGGCGGCAAGGGGCGGCCCGGGCAGAAGCCGACGCAATCGCGCGCCCCGAAGTCCAAGGCCGGTGACGAGACCGAGAACGTAACCGGGCGCAACTCCGTGCTGGAGGCGCTGCGGGCGCGCATTCCCGCCACCGCCTTCTACATCGCGCAGCGTGTGGAGATGGACGACCGCGTCAAGGAGATGCTGTCTATCGCGACCCAGCGCGGCATCCCCGTGATGGAGGTGACCCGCCCTGAGCTCGACCGCATGGCGGGCTTCGATGGTGTGCACCAGGGCGTCGCCCTCAAGGTGCCGCCGTACGAGTACGCGCACCCGCAAGACCTGCTCGAGCAGATCATCGACAAGGGCCAGACGCCTCTGCTCGTCGCCCTCGATGGCGTGACCGACCCGCGCAACCTCGGCGCGATCATCCGCTCGACCGCGGCATTCGGAGGTCAGGGGCTGATCATTCCGCAGCGTCGTTCTGCCGGCGTCAACTCCGCCGCGTGGAAGACGAGCGCGGGAGCCGCGGCCCGCGTGCCGGTCGCCATGGCACCCAACCTGACGACGACGTTGAAGGATCTGAAGAAGCAGGGCGTGTTCGTGCTCGGCCTGGACGGCGGCGGTGACGTTGCGCTTCCGCAGCTCGAACTCGCCGATCGACCCGTGGTCATCGTCGTCGGTTCGGAAGGCAAGGGGCTGTCGCGGCTCGTCACCGAGACGTGCGACCAGATCGTCTCGATTCCGATCTCGGCCGCCACCGAATCGCTCAACGCCGGCATCGCGGCATCCGTCGCGCTGTACCAGGTCGCCACGATCCGCGCCGCCGCCGAGTGACGCAGCACCGAACGAAGGGACTGACCGACATGGCCATCATCGCTGTACTGGGCGGAACCGGCTTCGCCGGCCGTCACATCGTCTCCGAAGCCGTCGACCGAGGGCACACCGTGCTGTCGGTGGCCCGCTCGGTCGCCGCCGACCGCGTGCCGGGCGCCACCTACATCGAGGGCACGCTGCTCGACATCCCCGGTCTGGTCACCCAGCTCGAGGGCGTCGACGTCGTCATCAGCGCGGTTGCTCCGCGCGGCGCGATGGAAGGGCTCGTGCGGCCCAACCTCGAGTCACTCAACACGGTTCTCCCGGAGAGCGTTCGCCTCGGCGTTATCGGCGGCGCCGGGGGCAGCCTCGTCGCTCCCGGCGGGGCGCGCGTGGTCGACATGGGCTTTCCCGAGGAGTACAAGGCCGAAGCGCTCGAGATGATCGGGGTGCTCGAAGACCTGCAGACCGAGCAGACCGGGCGCGACTGGTTCTTCGTGCACCCGGCCGGTGGCTTCGGCGCCTTCAACCCGGGTGAGCGCACGGGCATCTACCGTGACGGCGGCGACGTCATCGTGACGGATGCCGCGGGGGAGTCGTTCATCTCCGGCGCCGATCTGGCGGTCGCCATCCTCGACGAGATCGAGAACCCGAAGCACTCGCGGGAACGCTTCACCGTCGGATACTGACGCGGCACGCGGCACGCGGCGTTTCGGCCGCGTGCAGCCTCCCGGCCGTTGAGTGAGCGCAGCGAGGCGAACCGCTCTAGACCAGGTCACGCCAGTCGACGTCGTCATCCTCGTCGTCGTCGATCGTCGAGATCGCCGACGTCACGATCGGAATGGCCATCGTTTCGGTCGGAGGCCCCATGACCGTGGCCTCGTCGCGACGGTACCGCAGCACGTTGTCGATGTACGACGAAACGACTTCGGCGATCGGCACCGACTGACCGCGCGCCTGCGACATGTACCATCGGTGCTCGAGCACCTGGTGGAACACCTCTGCGGGCTCCAGCTTCGCGCGCAGGTCCCACGGGATTGCCTTGATGACCGGCTCGAACACTCGGGTCAGCCACTCGTGCGCGACCATCTCCTCGTCCGAACCGAGGCGAGACACACGCGCCCGGAACTCGTCCATGTCGTTGAGCAGGCGGCGAGCCTGGTTCTCTTCGACGTCGAGGCCCGTCAACCGGAGGAGGCGGCGCTGGTGATGACCGGCGTCGACGACCTTCGGCTGGATGGAGACGGTCGTGCCGTCGGAGGTGGTGCGGATCGACATCTCGCCGATGTCGAAGCCGAGATCGTTGAGGCGCTTCACCCGCTCGGTGATGTGCCACGCCTCGCCCGCCGCGAAGCTCTCCTTGTCGGTGAGGGCGGCCCACAGTGAGTGGTACGACGACATGATGCCGTCGGCGACCGCGACGGCATCCACTCCGCCCTCGAGACGGCCGCCGGCTTCGAGATCCATGATCTCGCCGGCGATGTTCGTGCGGGCGACGTCGAGATCGTGTTCACGCTGCCCGCGCGTGAGTCCGGCCTCGTGCAGCTCGCCGGTCTCGGCGTCGACGAGGTAGGCGGCGAAGGCGCCCGCGTCGCGGCGGAAGAGCGTGTTGGACAGCGACACGTCGCCCCAGAAGAAGCCCGTCGTGTGCAGACGCACGAGGAGGGCGGCCAGCGCGTCGACCAGGCGGCCGGCGGTGTCGGGCCGTAGCACCTGCGTGAACAGGGCCCGGTAGGGGAGTGAGAACTTGAGGTGGGCGGTCACGAGCGCGGCGGGGAGGGGGTCACCCTTGGCGGTGCGACGGCCGTCGATCACGGCGACGCGTTCGACACACGGCACGTCGAGGCGGCCGAGCGCGCCCAGCATGTCGTACTCGCGGCGCGCCATCTCGCCAGTGGTCTCCTTGACCGCGACGACACGACCGGAGAGATCTGCGAAGCGGACGAGGTGGCGCGAGAGGCCCTTGGGCAGCGAGACGATCGTGTCCTTGCCCCACTCGTCGAGGGGAGTTGACCAGGGCAGGGCGAGGAGCCCGGCGTCGACGCTGCTTGCAGTGATCGTGAGGGAGTGGACCACGCCGGTCTTCGCTTTCGTCGGGGGGACGGACGACGCGGCGCGGGGGTCCGGTTCGCTGGGAACCTGGGCCACCCGCGCCGCGTCTTCGTGGGATCAGGCCGAGGCGATCGCCTTCTTGGTGAGGCGCTCGCCGGACTCGATGTCGAACGCGTGCACGTGGTGCGGCACGGGGGCGAGCACGACCGTCTCGCCGGCGTTCGGGTGGCTGCGACCGTCGACGCGAGCGACGATGTCGGTGCGCTTGCCCGCGACGTCGGTGTGACCGTAGAGGTAGCCGTCGGCGCCGAGCTCTTCGACCAGGTCGACGGTGACCGAGAGGCCCTTGCCGTCGGCCGGGTTCACGATGATGTCCTCGGGGCGCACACCCGCGGTGACCTGCGTGCCGCTCGTCGGGCGATCGATGTCGGCGTCGACGACGGCGGTGCCGAACTGGATGCCGCTGGTGCTTGCGAGGTCGACCGGGAACAGGTTCATCGCGGGCGAGCCGATGAAGCCGGCGACGAACACGTTGTTCGGCTTCTCGTACAGGTCGCGCGGCGTGCCGACCTGCTGCAGGAGACCGTCCTTGAGCACCGCGATGCGGTCACCCATGGTGAGGGCTTCGGTCTGGTCGTGGGTGACGTAGACCGTGGTGACGCCGAGACGGCGCTGCAGCGAGGCGATCTGGGTGCGCGTCTGCACGCGGAGCTTCGCGTCGAGGTTCGACAGCGGCTCGTCCATGAGGAACACCTGCGGCTGACGGACGATGGCACGACCCATGGCGACGCGCTGACGCTGACCGCCGGAGAGCGCCTTCGGCTTGCGGGTGAGGTACTCCTCGAGGTCGAGCAGCTTGGCGGCCTCGAGCACACGCTGAGCGCGCTCTTCCTTGCCGACGCCGGCGATCTTCAGGGCGAAGCCCATGTTCTCGGCGACTGTCATGTGCGGGTAGAGCGCGTAGTTCTGGAAGACCATCGCGATGTCGCGGTCTTTCGGCGGGATGTCGGTGACATCGCGGTCGCCGATGAGGATGCGGCCCGAGTTGACCTCTTCGAGGCCGGCCAGCATGCGCAGCGAGGTGGACTTACCGCAACCGGAGGGGCCGACCAGAACCAGGAACTCGCCGTCGGCGACCTCGAGGTTCAGCTTGTCGACCGCGGGGCGGGTGCCGCCCGGGTAGAGGCGGGTTGCGTTGTCAAACGTGACGGACGCCATGTTTTCTTCTCCTTCACCGGCAGGTACGTGCCGGACGATCCGTAGTGATGGAATGAGCGGGGGCTTGACCCGCACGCCCTTCGATGGACGCGCTCTCAGTATGGCACCATCTCGGTGGTCGAGGAGGAGGGTTCGTCTGGGGATTTCACAGGCGGGCTGGCTACGATCGACACCATCGCCATGCCCCGTTCGCGACAATCCCGACGCGCGGTGGCACGCCCTCGAATTTGCTTCTGTCAGAAGGTCCCATGTCTCACGACGACACCCCGAACGAGCCCACGCCCGCAGGCCGCCGCGACGCGGTGCGCGAGAAGGCTCAGCTCGTGCATGCGAAGCAGTCGCGTGCGCGCGTGATCCGCCGCTCGGCGTTGACCGTCGGAGTCGTTGCCGCGGTGGTCGTGGTGGCCGTCGCGGTGTCATGGGCGATCCGCTCCAACGCGGATCGGCCCCAGCTGCAGCCCGACGACGCGACCGGAGACGGCTTCGCGGTCACGTCCGTGACGGGTGTCTCGGCGGGAACGCCCCCCGACGGGTCGAGCCCCGCTCCTACCGATGCCGCCCAGGCGCCGGCCGCGACGCCCGCACCGACTCCGTCCGCATCGGCATCCGTCGTGAACATCCACGTGTATGTCGACTACCTGTCGCCGGCCGCACGGCAGTGGCAGCTCGCCAATGCCAAGCAGCTCTCCTCGTGGGTGACTGACGGTGCGGCCACGCTCACGTACCACCCCGTGTCGATGCTCACGGCGAAGTCGAACGGGACGAAGTACTCGCTGCGCGCCGCGAGCGCGGCTGCCTGCGTCGCCACGCTCGACCCGTCGAAGTTCTTCAGCTTCAACAACGAACTGCTCACCCGACAGCCGGCCGTCGACTCCGACGGGTTCTCCGACAAGGAACTCGCCGACCTCGCGCAGGCCAATGGGTCGGACGATCCGAAGAAGCTCCGCGAGTGCATCGAGACCGAGTCGTACTCGACGTGGGTCAAGGGTGCCACCGAGCGCGCGATCAGCGGCATCCCCGGCACGAACGGGTTGACGCTCACCGGGACGCCGATGGTGGTCGTCAACGGCCAGCAGTACGTGGGCGATATGTCGGATGCCGCTGAGTTCTCGCAGTTCGTGCTCACCAGCGCGAGCGGCGCGTACTACAAGTCGCAGACGGCGACCCCGACGCCCACCGTCACCCCGACGCGCGCGCCGTAGGTCCCGCGAGGCCGTGCCGCCGCGTGGTCTGAGGCGTCCGTCACGATGGACGAGCCGACCGTGCGGACGTGGATCACATGCCGCCGAGTGAGCTGTACCCGTCGCCCGCGCGGATGTGCGTGATCACTCCCTGATCCGCATCCAGGATGACGACTCGAGTCGCCTCCGTCGTTGAGTTGATGAGAGAAGGGTCCTCGGGGTCGGACGCGAGTGGAAGATCGCTCGTGGGCTGAGCTCCCCGCTCCTTGGCATCGTCGACGGTCTCGCCGACGAAGATGCCGGATGTGGTGTGGATCGGCAACGTTCCGACGCTGGGGGCGGTGACGTAGACGAACGTGCCTCGGCAGCCAGCGTCGCACTCGTCAGGGCTGAAGAAGGTGCTGATCTTCAGGGTGTCCCACGTGAAGGTAGACGTGAACTTCGCGCCCTCGGGTCCGCCGGGCGTGGTCGCTGCGACACCGGCAGCCCCGGCTGCGGTGTTGATCGCCTCAGCGAACGGGGTGGGATCCTCGCCCTTGAGTTTCAGCCGCGCCTCTACCTCGCCACTCTCATCAAGCAGCGTGACATCGGTCGCCGAGATGACCAACGCGGCGCGGTTCGACGTAAGGCTGGGTGTGGGTGTGGGTGTGGGTGTGGGTGTGGGGATGGGAGCGGATGCGCTCGGCGGCTGCGTGTGCGAAGCGGTCGGTGGGCGAGGCGACGGCTGTGCCGTCGTGCATCCCGTCAGGATGATCGCCACGATTCCGACGACGACGGTGAAACCGGTTCTGCGCATACTGTGATCATTGCAGAATCATCAGCAAGAGCCCTGTCGATGTGCGTGCGACATATGGCATCACGTACCCTCTTAGTCGCGGGGCTTCCCGTAGTCGTCCGAACACCCGGACCCCGCCGGCTTGGCGCAATTGGTAGCGCACCGTACTTGTAATACGGGGGTTGCAGGTTCAAGTCCTGTAGCCGGCACCGTTTTATCTGACACCCAAACCAGCTGACTTCCGCGAAATCATGCGGGAGGACGGCGATCGGTCATGGAGTGCACGCCTCGGTTCATGGAGGAAAAGCTGCTTACGGGTGGCGAATGGGTGGCGAATAGGGCCCATTTTGAGGGCGTTCGGCGACCCCTCGCGCATACGTCGCTGTACCTAACCAGGCTTCTCCGACACAACTCGCCCGGCACCGTGCATGTGGTGGGCATGAGCGATACGAGTGTTGATCTCGACCCGTTCGAGATGTGGGACGAGGTGGAGCTGTCCGCGCGCACGGGCTTCCACGTCCGCAAGATCCAGCGATGGAGGAAGGATGGTGGCGGTCCGCCATTCATCCTCGAAGGTAAGAAGCCCCGTTACCGTGCCGTCTCCGTCCTGCGATGGCTGGAAGCTTGCGAGCAGTCGACCGATCGGATTGCGAGCTGATGGCGCCGGCGCGAATCAAGCCAGGCAATATCGGCCGAATCGAATGGGACTATGAGCGCCATCCGGGGAAGGTGCGGGGAGTCGCGCGAACGCGCGACGCTGCGGACAAGCCGAGGCGCGTTGTCGCCGTGCGTGACACATGCGAGGAGGTAGAGGCAGAGCTCAGGACGAAAGCAGCCTCGCTCCTGTATCTCGGAGACATCTGGTCGCCAGCCACCACACTGGAGGAAGCAATCGAGCGGTGGATCGCGACTCTCGGCGATGCGGACGAAGGGAATGCGCAGAGGCCGCAGTCGGTCGAGACCTACGCGCGCACAGCGCGAGGCGTGATCGTCCCGCGCATCGGCGCGCTGCGTCTGGGTGACATCCCCACGCCTCAACTGCGCGACTTCATGAAGGAGATGCGCGAGGCGCCGCACCGCACACGGCGGGTCAAGGGTGCGATCGGCTACTCGGTTTCCTACCGTCTGCACATACTTCGCGCCCTCCGGGACTCTCTTGGGCTCGCGGCCAGCATGGGTGCGATACCGCTCAATCCGGCGAGGGATCTGCCGAGGCCTTCGAAGAACAAAGCGGCAGAGACAGGCCCTCACTCGTGCGCAGGTGGTCGTGTTGCGAGACTGTATGCGTCACTGGGAGGACAGCAGAAAATCGGGGCCGCGGAGAGGCCCGCAGTTGCGCCTAGCGATCGAGCTCGGCTGGCAACGGGCTGTCGCATTGGAGAGGTAGGCGGATTCCTGATGGATGAAACCACTGACGTGCCCTCGTTGCGTTTGGCGGTCACAGGCACGATCGTCACCGTGGCGGGGAAGACCTTCCGGGCGAACGAGCTGAAAGACGACGAGCAGGCACGAATACTGGAGCTGCCGTCGTGGGCGCGTGCGGTCGTCGACGAGTGCCGGTCCATTGCGACACGTAGCGGCCCGGACGCGCCACTCCTGCAAGGCCTCCGCGGCGCGAAGCAGTCTCCGGCTTATATACGCGCCCGCCTCGCTTCGCTGAAGCTTGAGTACAGAGAACCTCTCGAAGTGGCCGGAATTGACCTGGATGACTTCACCTTCCACACACTGCGGCGCACTGTGCTGACCGTGGTCGATGAGGCTGTCGGACGAATCTACAGCCAGGCCCAGGCTGGTCACGCAGACGCAAGAACGACCGCAGGGTACATCTCGACCCCGCGCGCATTGCCGATCATCGTCGGCGCCGCCGGTGCGATCGATACGGCCTTCGGGCATGCCTCGTGAGCTGGTCGCGAGGAGCGCACTAACCGCGGCGGTGCACGTGTGACCACGAGCGTCCTCCGCCTCGGGCAACCCGCATCAGCGGCGCTGGCCAAATATTGCTCTCAAATGGACCCCCATAACGGGGAGCGCCTCGGTGAGTCGAAACCGCACTCGTCGTTTTGGGTCTGTTATCTCTCGCTGGTCAGTGTGATCAGCAAGCAGGCCCCGGGTGGGTGCCGGGTGGCTTATGTGCCACCGGATCACCCCGCATGGGGCGTCTTCCACAACACGGCAGACCCCGCGAACTCACTGCTGCGTGGCTCGGCGTGCCGTTTCACACGATCCATGTTGGTCGGGTGCGCTACAAGAGAGTTCACTGGTCTGCGATCGTGCCGTGACCACCGCAGCGCGGTAGGAGACAAACTCCATCACGCCTGCTCCGATGTCGAAGCCGTCCTCTGCCCACCTGGTGTCCCTCCAGGGGAGCTTGCGCGCGAGAGCGAGCAGCTCGGGTTGAGGGCTTTCGTCTGGAGGTGGCGGCTCTCCTCCTAGGTATCGGTGAACTCGATCAACGAAGAGGGGGATCGCTTTCTCGTATTGGTCGATTTTGTCCCGTGCGGCGCGGATCTCGGTCGCGAGCCACTCGTTTTCAGCGTCGATGTCGATGCGTTCGAGTCGACCGAGGGCGGTGTTGCACCCGTTACACAAGAGGCCGCGCACATTTGCGCGACGTAACTCTCGATCTTCGTGGCGTTGGGGTTCGTGGGCGTGATCGATGCGCACGTTGCGGAGTGTGAGCGTGCACTGGCAGAGCGCGCAACAACCGCCTTGCTGATCCCACATATCGAAGAACTCGTCGATGGTGAGGCCGTAGTAGCGACATCGGTCGCGGACCCTGCGGTGTGTGCGGGGTTCTTGCAGCTGTGCTCGCAGCGATGCATCTGGCATGCACGGATGATAGGGCGGTCGTCGGACGCGGGACTACTTGCGGAGCTCGAGGTGCCCGTCGCGGCCTCCCCGTGTGGTGCAACCGATCGGTTCTGCATCATCGCCGCGGGTTTGCGCACCGCCGCGATCTCGTGGACGTAGTCAGAGATTGGAGAGGAGTTGGGTCTTCTGTGCCTGGAACTCGTCTTCGCTGAGAATGCCCTTGTCGCGCAGCTCGGCCAAACGCTCAATCTGGGCGATGGGGTCGGCTGCTGGAGCCGCTGCTGGGCGGCCGGCTGTTTGCTGAGCTTTCAGTTCACGGAACTTCCGAACGATCCCGTCACCTTGACCGTGGCCCAGCGTCGTGATCGTCGCGGAAGTTCCGGAGTGGGTGATGGACAGCGTCTCGCCGCCCATCTTCTTCCCGAGAGACAGGGCGCCGATCGAAGCAAGAGAGAATTCAACGAGGTTCTCGCTGCCGATGCTCTTTTCCAGGAACAACAGCCGGCGGTCTGTGAGCGCGACGATTCCCATCTTGCCGCCAAGGTTGCCGACGCCGACCGCGGAGACGAATTCGCCCCGATCGAGGACGTTCGCCAGATGGCGAATCTCCTTGCGTCCAAAGAGTTTGAGAGCGATCTTGGAGACGGCTTCCGGAATGCCGTGGTCGTCCAGTGCCCCCTCTGGCATCCCATCCGCGATCGTCACCATGTGCTCGTAGTGCTTTGTGCCGAGCCCGTCGATCGTCCATTCGATGTCAGTGCCGCCGCCACGCGGCGAGAGCATGCCGGTGATGGTTGCAGCCCACCGGTTTTTCAGCATCGCTCGCGGGACGTCGATCACGATCGACGTCGGTGTCGATGAGGTCACGCTGAAGTCGGTGGGCTCGACTGCCGCTTGAATTAGCGCGATCGGGTCACCGACGTGTGGAAGCACGGTCCAGTGAACGGTGCGGAGAATAGTCGCCATGGCGCCACCCTAGCGATTCCAGCCGTACCAAAAACGATCGTTTCTGGGACGGTCGAGTCGTGCGCCGCGGAAGCCCGCCGAAACTCAGGGCCGTATCGAAACCCGGTTTCGGGACAAACGGTTTCGGCAGGGGGTTTTGACGTGCCTCAGGGGCGGCGGCGCTCGATGAGTATCGTGTCGCGCCAGTTGCCAGCCCAGGGGCCGTAGGTCATGTACGCGATGCGTTCGCGGTGGCCGATGCGGCGGAAGCCGGCACGCTCGTGAAGGGCCAGGCTGGCGGTGTTCTCGGGGAAGATGCTTGCTTGCACCGTCCAGATGTCAGCGGCGTCAGCTGCGCGCAGGAAGGAGGTGAGAAGTGCCGTGCCGACGCCGCGCCCGTGGGCTCGATCGGCAACATAGACGGAGTGTTCTACGACTCCGCGGTAGACCTCGCGTGCAGAGACGCGGGATGCGGCAACCCAGCCGAGGACTGAGCCGGCGGGATCGGTGGCGACGAGTCGGCCAACCTGGAGCTTTCCTTGGTCGAAGCCGGCCCAGGATGGGGGCTCGCTTTCGAACGTCGCGTTTCCGGCGGCGATGCCTTCGCGGTAGATCGTTTCCACCTCGAGCCAGTCCCTCTCGGTCAGGGCCCGTACCGCGATGTCGCTCATGCGCGGAGGGCGCGGGATGCGGCGTCGAGAGCGTCGGTGATGACGCGGTAGTAGGCCCATCGGCCGCGCTGCTCGCGGGTAACGAGACCGGCGTCGACGAGCTGCTTCATGTGGTGTGACACGGTCGGCTGCGATAGGCCGACGGGCTCGGTGAGATCGCAGACGCACGCCTCCCCGTCAGCGGATGCGGCGATCAAGGACAGCAGGCGTACGCGGGTAGGGTCGCCGAGTGCTTTGAATGTTCGAGCGGTGCGCTCAGCGTCTTCAAGCGAGATCACCGCCCCGGCCACCGGAGCGCAGCACGATTCGCTTCCCGCGGGGGCAAGGAGCGGGAACTGTGCAGTCATACTGCGATCCTCTCACGTCGTATTGACAGTCGTCGATGTATCGATGATGCTCTACCCATCGATGTTCGTCAATGGATGATTGAGGTTGCTGTGGAAGACGTCTTGCCGGTGGCTGTGATCGGCGCGGGTCCTCAGGGTCTTGCCGCGGCTGCGCATTTGCTTGAGCGAAGTGTGCCCGTTGTGGTGCTTGAGGCTGGCAGTTCTCCTGCGGCTGCGGTTGCGGAATGGGGGCACGTGCGGCTGTTTTCCGAGTGGCCTGAGCTGATCGACGCGGCAGGCGCTCGTCTCCTGGACGGCTCGGGGTGGCAAGCTCCGACGACGGGGTACCCCACTGGGGCCCAGTGGATCGAGAGATACCTCGCGCCCTTGGCTGTGGCCCTGGGTGATCGCGTTCGCTTCGGCGCCCGGGTGACGGGAGTTTCACGGCTCGGCCGGGACCGCCTTGTTGATGCTGGCCGCGGGGATCAGCCGTTTACCGTTCACGTCTCGCCTGCTCAAGGGGAGGAGTATCGGGTGCAAGCCCGAGCTGTGATTGACGCATCCGGCACCTGGTCGACCCCCAACCCGGCGGGAGCTGACGGGCTCCCCGCCATCGGTGAGGCGGCGTCCGCGGACCTGCTCTCGTACCGCATCCCCGACTTTCGTGACCGTGCTGGTTTCGCCGGCAAGCACACCGTTGTTATCGGTTCGGGGCACTCGGCCGTGACGGCCGTGCTGGCCCTTGCGCGCATGGCTCGCCGGGACCCGTCGACGACGGTGACTTGGGCGCTGCGCCGTGCGGCCGTCGGGAACACCTTTGGTGGGGGCGACGCTGACGAGCTGCCCGCACGCGGCGCGCTGGGGATCAAAGCGAAAGAGCACGTCGATGCCGGCCTGGTATCCCTCGTCACCGGGTTCCGGGTCGAACGCGTGACCCGTGACGGTGAGCGCCCCGTCCTAGTCGCGGAGGACGGTCGCACTCTCACGGCCGACCGGGTGGTGGTGCTCACTGGCTTCCGCCCCGACCTGTCGTTCCTCTCCGAGCTGCGGTTGGAGCTCGACCCGACGTTGCAGGCGCCGGTTCGGATCGCCGCGGAGGTGGATCCGAACGTCCACTCCTGCGGGTCCGTCGCCGCGACCGGCGCCGCCGACCTCGCCCAGCCCGAACCTGACTTCTACCTCGTCGGGGCGAAGTCTTACGGCCGTGCGCCGACATTCCTCGCGCTCACCGGGTACGAGCAAGTCCGGAGCGTTGCAGCTGAAGTTGCGGGCGACCGCGAAGCCGCCCGCCGCGTCGAGCTCGTCCTCCCGGACACTGGTGTTTGCGGCGGCGCAGGGCTGTTTGATGCATCCGGGGCGTCGCTAGGCGGGGCGTGCTGCGCGCCTCCGGTATTGCAGATCGGACGGGCGCCGGCATCGGTATGAGAACGCAGAGGGGGCAGGCCGGCGGCCTGCCCCCTTACTGTCAACTCAGCGCGTAAGGAGAGTCGACTGGATCTTGTTGGACACCGCTTCGCGCAACGGACGGACAGCGTCGGCATCCCAGGACTCGGGGTTGGGGAAGGACCATTCCAGAACCTCCCCGCGCGGAGCGCTGGGCAGCGCCAACCCGGGCTTCATGAGAACCACGACATCGGCAGCCTCCAAGTCAGCAGGCGTCACCGCGCGGGGCACGCGCCCCGTGATGTCCATTCCCAGCTCGGCAACGGTCGCGGCGATGGCAGGGTTCACCGTCTCGGCCGGGGCGAGACCGGCGGATGCTGCGGTGAAGCGGCCCCCTGCAAGGTGCTCGAGGAGAGCGGCGCCGAGCTGAGAGCGGCCGGCGTTGTGCTGACAGATGAACAGGACGGTCGGTTTCATGCGGCTCTCCTCGGTACGTTGCGGTGTCGATGATCAGGATTGCGTCCTGCATAGGCACCTGTCAATATAGATACATGTCGATTCAAGAGGTTGAGCTGGTCATCGTCGGGTCGGGCCCCTCGGGCTACACGGCGGCGGTGTACGCGGCGCGGGCCGGGCTCGCCCCCGTCGTCATCGCGGGTTCTGTCACCGCGGGCGGTGCGCTTATGACGACTACGGAGGTGGAGAACTTCCCCGGGTTCGTCGATGGCATCCAGGGCCCAGAGCTGATGGACACGATGCGCCGGCAGGCCGAACGCTTCGGCGCCCGCATCCTCCTCGACGACGCGATCCGCTTCGATCTCGAATCCGACACGAAAGTCATCGAGACGGGCGCCGGGGAGACGTTCCACGCCCGCGCGGTGATCCTCACCATGGGGTCGGCGTACCGGAAGCTCGGGCTTCCCGACGAGGAGCGCCTGTCGGGTCATGGCGTGTCGTGGTGTGCGACGTGCGATGGGTTTTTCTTCCGGGGCCAGGACATCGTCGTGGTCGGTGGCGGTGATTCGGCCATGGAGGAGGCACTGTTCTTGACCCGGTTCGCTCGGAATGTGACCGTCGTGCACCGCCGCAGCTCGTTCCGAGCGTCGAAGATCATGGCACAGCGGGTGCTGGAGCACCCGAAGATCGACGTCGCGTGGAACAGCGAGATCACTGCGTTGCAGGGGGAAGAGAAGGTGCACGGAGTTCGCCTGCGGGACACCGTCTCCGGTGCTGAGCGTGACCTCCCCGTGACGGGCGTGTTCGTTGCTATCGGTCACGACCCTCGCTCCGAACTCGTCACCGGCCAGGTCACCACCGATGCCGATGGTTACGTGCTGGTGGAGCACCCGTCCACGCGCACCTCGCTCACCGGGGTGTTCGCCGCCGGCGACCTCGTCGACCACACCTACCGGCAGGCGATCACCGCTGCCGGGACCGGATGCGCGGCAGCACAGGACGCGCAGCACTACCTCGCCGCGCACGAGGTCCCCGAACTGGCGGAGGCTTTCGCGTGAGCAACGCAGCACCCGCTACTCGCCGCCTCTCGACCCTCGACCGGTGGCTACCGCTGTGGATCGGCTTGGCGATGGGCAGCGGCATCCTCCTGGGCCGGTTCATCCCGGGGCTGTCCGAACTGCTGTCACACCTTGAGGTCGGTGGGATCTCGATTCCGATCGCGCTCGGGTTGCTGGTCATGATGTACCCGGTGCTCGCGAAGGTCCGATACGACAAGGTCGCCGCCGTGACCGGCGACAAGAAGCTCCTCGTTTCGTCGCTGGCGCTGAACTGGATCGCGGGCCCTGCATTGATGTTCGCCCTGGCGTGGGTGTTCCTGCCGGACCTGCCCGAGTACCGGACGGGACTGATCATCGTCGGCCTCGCACGCTGCATCGCCATGGTCGTGATCTGGAACGACCTCGCTTGCGGTGACCGGGAAGCTGCGGCCGTGCTTGTTGCGATCAACTCGGTGTTCCAGGTCATCGCGTTCTCGATCCTCGGCTGGTTCTACCTCACCGTCCTCCCCGGCTGGCTCGGCCTCGACAGCCAAGGCCTGGACGTGTCCGTGTGGCAGATCGCGCTCAACGTGCTCATCTTCCTCGGCGTGCCACTGGTCGCCGGGTTCGCGTCCCGTCTCATCGGGGAACGCCGCAAGGGCCGCGCCTGGTACGAGGGCTCATTCCTGCCCAAGATCGGACCGTGGGCGCTGTACGGCCTGCTGTTCACGATCGTGCTGCTGTTCGCCCTCCAGGGGGAACAGGTCACCTCACGGCCGCTCGACGTCGTGCGGATCGCGGTCCCGCTGCTGGTGTACTTCGCCGTCATGTGGTTCGCCGGCCTCATCACCGGTAAGACCCTCGGCCTGGGCTACGCCCGCTCATCGACGCTCGCGTTCACCGCGGCCGGCAACAACTTCGAACTCGCCATCGCCGTCGCGATCGGCACGTTCGGCGCCACGTCCGGGCAAGCCCTCGCCGGTGTTGTCGGGCCACTGATCGAGGTCCCCGTGCTCGTCGGCCTGGTCTACGTCTCACTGTGGGCCGCGCGGGCATGGTTCCACACCGACCCCTACGCGATTCCCGAACCTGCCCTGGAAAGGACTCGATGATGAGCGCCACGATCACCACCGCAGAAGATACTTGCGCCCCGTCCCCAACGCACGCGATCGGGGACGACGCGGCCGCCGCGATCGCCACCACGCTGAAGGCGCTATCCGATCCGCTGCGGCTGCGGATGCTTTCCGCGATCGCCACCGACGCGCGCGGTGAATCGTGCGTGTGCGACCTCGCGGAACTGGCCGAGGTGTCCCAGCCCACCGTGTCGCACCACCTCAAGGTCCTCCGCGACACCGGCGTACTCACCTCCGAGCGGCGTGGCACGTGGGTCTGGTACCGGATCGCCCCGGCCCTTCGCCCGGCCGTGACGACGCTGCTGGACTCGTTCGCGCCCGCCGCCGTCGCCCCCGTCCGCGCTGAGCACGCGGGGCTCGAGAACGTCGACGACGCTCTCACCCACCTCGCCGAAGCGCTCAGTCAGGACTACCCCCAGCTCGACGGCAGCCTGGTGGCGACGATCGTCCGCGAGTCGTACACGGCCTTGGCCAAAAGCGCTCGGGTGAAGAACCACCTGCTGTCGCTCACCGAACGTTTCGCGCGCCAACGACTCACCGACATCACCCGTGACCGCACGCAGGGACAGCCGCAGGTGCTGTTTGTCTGTGTCGCGAACGCAGGTAGATCGCAGCTCGCCGCGGCGCTGGTGAATCAGCGCTCGGGCGGCGCCGTTGTGGCGCGCTCTGCTGGATCGACCCCGGCCGCTGAGATCCACCCCCATGTGCAGCCCCTCATCGACGAGCTGACCCCCGGCGACGACGAACCGCGGTTCCCGAAACCGCTGACCGATGACGCAGTCCGCGCAGCTGACGTCGTCATCACCATGGGTTGCGGTGATGTCTGCCCGATCATCCCCGGCGTCCGCTACGAGGACTGGACCGTCGGTGACCCCGCCCTCGCCTCCGCAGAAGGCGTCGCAGCGATCCGCGACGACATCGCCCGCCGCGTCGACGATCTTCTTGCCACACTCACTACCACCCGCTGACCGGAGCCACCATGACTGACACCAAGCCCTCCGTCCTGTTCGTCTGCGTCCACAACGCCGGCCGCTCCCAGATGGCCGCGGGATTCCTTCGCGACATCGCCGGCGACCGCATCGAGGTCCGCTCCGCGGGGTCGATGCCCGCCGACCAGATCAACCCCACCGCTGTTCAGGCGATGGCCGAGCTGGGCATCGACATCACCGCCGAGCAGCCAAAGGTCCTCACTACCGAAGCCGTGCAGGCCTCGGACGTCGTCATCACGATGGGATGCGGCGACGCGTGCCCCTTCTTCCCCGGGAAGCGCTACGAGGACTGGAAGCTCGACGACCCCGCCGGCCAGGGCATCGACGCCGTCCGTCCCATCCGCGACGACATCCGCGCACGGATCCAGCAGCTCGTCAGCGAGCTCGTCTGAGGCAGTGGAGGCGCCGAAGCAGCTCGAACTCAGGGCCTTCGGCTCAGCCGACAAGAGTCACGCTACGCTCGCGCCGTGAAAGCTGACGATGTTCCCAACCGGATCCCGATCGATCGTGAGCAGTCGCGCCCGTGGGTTGAGGTGGCGCAGTCAGCGCGGTTGATGCGCGACCTACTATCCGAGACGCCGCCGGCCATCGATGGGTCACCATTTAGGACCATCGATGATCATCTGCCGCAGTCATGCGAGATGTGGTGTCGCTCGTACTTATCGTCAGCGCTCGAGCACTTGGGCATGTGGGCAGATTTCGTGGCGCCGCTGTCCTTTCACCCCGACGCGGCCGTGCATCACGAGGCGCGGCCGGCTCAGACGCTCGCGCGTGCGGCGCTCGAGTCCGCGTCTCAAGCTGTATGGGTCATGGCCTCGCGTGATTCGCGCGAGGTGCTGCGTCGTCACTTGTCGCTCGTTCTCGCTGATTGGGCGGAGCAGCGGAAAGCCGAGGTGGACCCGGAGCGCAAAGAAGCCCTGAAGCAGCAGCGGCTAGGTCTCCTCGAGATTCTCGAGAGCTACGGCGTCAAGGTCGATGACCCGTCTTACCTGACGCTCGTCACGGCCGCGGCAAATGAGGTGCGGAACCATCTCTCCGATGGCGACATTGGCAACCCGGAGCAAGTCGAGCGCTTATGGCGCGCGTCTGCCGGCTCGGCTCACGGCAAGGTGTGGCCCTTGCTCGAGCTGCGAGTCTCAGTTGAGGTCGACGAGCGACGGTACTCGTTCCCAGACGCTGACGCCATGTCCGCGATTCTGGTGCTCGCAAACAGGGTCACGCAGTACGGCGATCGGAAAGGATGCCGTCGTGATGCACGAAGAAACCGCCCGTATTGGGGAGGTCACCGAGCGCACCGAGTTGTCCTCCCGGACCCTGCGGCACTATGACGAAATCGGACTCGTCACACCATCCGCTCGCACCGAGGGCGGATTTCGGCTCTACACCGACGCTGACATCGCGCGCATTCTTCTCATCCGTCGGATGAAGCCGCTCGGGTTCACCCTCGACGAGATGCGTGAACTGCTGGACGTCGTCGACGCCCTCGCCGCATCTCCGAATGACGTTGACCTTCGGAAGCGGCTCGACGCGATCCGCGACGAGACCGCAGAGCGGCGAGCGAAGCTCAGCAGGCAAGTCGCGATGGCCGACGAGTTCATGGAACAGCTCTCGCAATTCTGATTCGAGAGCCAGCCGAAAACGATCGTTTTTGGGAGGCCTCGGTCGACGTCGATCTCGACGGCGACGCGCCGATGAGAGGCCGCCCAGAACTCACGCCCGAAACCTAACCGGCGCGAAACCCGTAGCGGCTCTTTTCGGGCGGCCCCGCTTCGGCTGCCCGCCCGCGTGCTGCGGGCAGCACGCGTACCGGCCGCTCGTTTGAGGATCGTCAGCGGGACGTCTTGCCACGTCGTCCAGCAACTGGTTCGCTCTCGCGTCGAAGCGCTCGATACACGCGAGTCGGGAGCAACTCCCCAGGGTCGTATAACGATGGCCGCTAATGAACGCCTCGACCGCCAGTACGCGGACGAGCTGCCCGGCCTCGTCGACGTCGGGGGCGGAACCCCTCGCGGCCGGAAGATGCGTCGAGAGCCAGAATCGCCTACGGCTGGTTGCGTATGACACGAAAGAGGCATCCCGCCAGGATGGCCGCGTCCGGGTGCACCGAAGGACTACTTTCCGTGGTGTGACACTCGGTCTCAACCAGGTGCATGCTGGGGCGCGCGAGTCTCCAGGAGGTTTAGGCGGTCCTGAGTGACTTCGACCACGTCGGCAACGACGTTCACGACATCTCCAGTGCTGCGTGCAAGGGTGATGATTCCTGTTATTGCCCCGAGAATCAGTCGTGCTTCGCGGCGCGCCGGCGCAGCGGGATCGATGCGACCCCCGGAACGCGCTTCGACGAGGTAGTCGGTGATTCTCCCAAGCCACCCGCAGTAGCTCGGGGGTGCAGGCCACCCTCGCACATCCGGGTGATCCCGAAGGGCAAGCGCCACACGCGCCAAAGGGCTGCGAAACGCGTTCGTCGTGACATGATGCGCCGACCAAATGATCGCGTCTAGGGGGTCCTCCTCGGTCCGCTCCACGCCCATGAAGACGCCATCTGGGTAGGCCAGATTGATCACCGTTACAGCGATCGACGCTTTCGACGGGAAGAAATAGCACACCAGGGATTTCGAGACGTCAGCGCGTTCGGCGATTTCGCTGATGCTCGCGTGGCTGTATCCACGCTCATCAAACACACGCACCGCAGCGTCGAGGATCTCCGGTAGCGCGTTGTCCTGACCTGCAGAGATAGCTACAGGGACGAGAGCGGGCAGATCAGCAAGATTCGCGTGCGTTCGGTGCATCTGTCTTCCTCCACGTTCAACGTAGGAACTGAACGCCCGGTCAGGGCATCGACTTTTGGCGAGTTGTTCACGGGTCGATGCCACCGTGTTCCCTGACCGATTGGTCAGCACCTAGCTTCACGCCGAGGGCACGACGCCATCGAAGACGTCACAGAATCGCCCCTCGGATAGGAGAAGACGATGAAACTCAAGAGCCTCATCGTGGGTCTGGTGGTGGTGCTTTCTGCATTGGCACCTACAGCCGCGAATGCAGCCCCTCTCGACGGAGTGCATAGCTCCGCGCCCCCCACGACCCCATCGCAACCAGCCAGTGCGCAAAAGGACACCACCTTGCACCCGATGGATACCGGCCAGTACGAGTACATCTGTCAGATGCCCGATGGGAACAGCTGGTCCTTGTACGTCGGGGAGCAAACTACCGATTGCAAGGGCAGCTTCTTGCAGAAGTACATCAACGGGAACATGGTCGCGAACTACCCGCTGGTCTACAACGGCGGGGGTTACTACAGCAGCGTGCCCCCGTTCCCCTGGGGGTGCGCACTGGCCATCTACGGCGGCTTGATGCTGGTCATCTACCCCCCCGAGACCGCAGTCGCGTGGGTCGCGGTGGGTTCAGGAGCGGCGGTTGGGTTGGCCGTCTCCTGCACCGTGTAGACATCCGTTGCGATATCGGCCGAGCCTTCAGGACTAGTTCTGGAGGCTCGGTCGAGCGCGTTTCTGAATGACGGGGCCAAGAAAGACGATGAGTGCTGCTGTCATGGCGGCAAGGATCCAGCCAATCCAGTACATGCCGTTCGCCCGCAGAACCGTCCACGAAAGCGCCATGGAGCCGATAAATAGTGCAGCAAGACACAGCATGTACGGCAGCTGGTCACGCCTGGAACCAGACCGCGACGGTCTGGCTCCGCCGAAGAAGAGGCGATCGATCAACCAAATGAGAAGCGCGCCGCCCACAGCGATCGGCCCTGTCCACGCCAGTGGCAGATACATCGGGAGAACGATCATGACTCCGGCGATCACGCCAATTGCGAGGTAGTACCAAAACATGGCGCGCGGGGCTCCGGTCATGGTTCGTATTCAACGCGCGTGCCCATTGCGTGTCAATCATGCGAAGGGCTGAAACTCGTGACGAACTGCTCAGTTGTACTCGGTCCGGCTGGCCGGGTCGACAGACCGCAGGGGCGACCCACGAAGCCGGTCCCTCGAGAACGCCTCTGACTTTCTCTCGAACTTCAGCCTCCCCACCGTCCAAGTCGCCTGGCATCCGTGTCGGCGGGTTGCTGGGATACACGGGCGTCTAGCAAGCCGGTGATACTCGTTTGGGGATCGCTAAACGAACACCCGCAGGTGGTGCCGGCGCGGCCCGCCTCTTGCTGTGTCTGCTGTTCCGTATAGGGTGACCGCAGCGAGTCCCGTTAGGGGTACTCCATACGCAACACTTCGAAGGGGTGGGTCGTGGCGAGGTGGTCAGCTATCGAGCCGGTTGTGTTGAACCTCGCTGATAGCAAGGACTATGCGTTGCTGACGGCCGCGCACTTCCGCAACCTCGACCTTCCGAGGTTCAGGCGCTGAAGTCCCACCCGGTGCCGACGTAGATCACGTCATCGATCTGCAATTGGGCGGTTCGAACCACCTGTCGAATCTCAGCCCCCTAGACGCTTCAGTCAACCGAAGTCTCGGAGCTCAGATAGCCTCCCAACTGCGAGGCACTGCGCCGGGCACGTGCGTGATCTCGGTAGGAATATGTTGATAGGCAAGGAGACCCATGTTCGATGAGTTCCGAAGGGTGTTCGGCACACGACGCGACGTCCTCCCGAGCCGAGGTGCGCCCTGGCGGGATGAAATGCTGGTTACGGTGCCTGGATACTCGTTATTCATGGATGAGTTCGCAGGCGCCTCGTTCCGCGGGGGTCTCTACCGCGTTCATGACGACCGGTCGGGGCCTGCGGCGGCGCAGCGGATCTCAGAAATGTTCCCGGCGACTGACATCCGCCCCTTCGCCTTCGACTGGCTCGGGCGTCAGTTCGGCTTCGAGGTCACGCTCGCGGAGGATGCACGTTTCAAATCGGTGCTTCTCGTTGAACCCGGAACAGGAGAGGTTTTGACGATCCCCGCGACGTTCGACGAGTTCCACGACTCAACACTGCACAGATACGAAGACGCGGCTCTTGCATCCGGCTTCTTCTCGGAGTGGGTGGATGCGTCGAGACCGACGCTGCCGATCAGTCATGATGACTGCGTTGGTTATCGAGTCCCATTGTTCCTCGGAGGGGCGGATACTGTCCCGAACCTGGAGCTCACGGACATGTCGGTCTACTGGGGAGTTGCCGGGCAGCTTTGGCTGGCGACCAGGGCCTTGCAACCCGGTGACGGATTAGGAGGCGTAAGTATCGAGAGTGGTGACAGCTGATGGACGGAGGAAACCAGTAAGGCAGCCGTCGTGTGGCAACCCATGCGGAAGGTGTGAGCTGTGCGATTGGCGCGGGTCTCGACCTTGGCTCGTCCGTATGGTCGCCCACCCCATGAGTGAACAGTCCCACGGCGAAGAGTCAGTCCTCGCCGAACTCCTAGACCTTGGCTACGCATATTCGTCGCTGGCGGATTTGCGACGCTCCGGGATCCGATACGTGAGCGCTATTCCCGTCTTGGTGAATGCTCTGGAATGAGAATCCGAGTACTTGTGTTTACTGCCGGATGGATACCGACAGTCCGCAAATCGACCATTCGGTTCCGAGGTCGCGGGGAGGCGACACAACATTGGAGAACGCGCAGACGACCTGTCCGCATTGCAACGCATCCAAAGGTGGGCGTGACTATCCGGTGACACCGCCCGCAGACTATCGGGGCGCGTGACCGCCCTCGTGGTGGAGAGATCCACAATGACCCAAATGACTAACCAGTACACTGCTCACCCGGAACCTCTGTGGCGAGAGCGCGCCAACTTCATCATCGTCGCGTCACTGCCGGAGAAGGGCAGATTTGAGCAGCTGTGGTGCCGGCAATTGACCGAGTCCACATTCGAGGTATGTTGCGTGCCCTTCTTCCTTTACAACGTCGCGCTCGGAGACATTGTCGAGACCGAGACGACTTCGGAAGGTCCGTTCAATCTCCGCCGCGTGACACAACCTTCAGGGCGTTACGTTTTCCGGGTGCTTTTCCCGAACGTCTCCGCAGAGCGGCGATCGGATGTCCAGAACCGCGTAATCGGTATCGGGGGAGGGGTCGAATGGGCGATACCCAAGCTGATGGCGATCGACGCTGAGAATCAGGGCATCGCTTCTCGAATCGCTGACTACCTGCAAATCGAGGAGGAGGCTGGCAGGCTCGCCTACGAAACGGGGAAGGTGTGATCTCGTCGGCGCGCAGTCGCGTACTGGAGTATTCGCGCCCGTCGACGCACAAGTTCGGATGGCCCGTCCCGCGGTGCAGATCCGACTTCGCGGCGGCAACGAGAGCTGATGGATGTAGACCATGCGAGCGACATGATCGACGTGGGTCTATCCGTGGGTGGTCCACCCAATGAGGTCGTTGCTGTGAGTGTCCAGCCCCACGGCCAAGAGCGAGTTCTCGCTGAACTCCTAGACCTTGGGTACGCATATTCGTCGCTCGCAAATTTGCGACGTTCTGGCATCCGATATGTGAGCGCCATCCCCGTGTTGGTGGATGCTCTGGAACGAGAGACGGATGATCGCAAAGCACAGGAGATCGTCCGGGCACTGAGTGTGCCATGGGCGAAGCCGGTCGCTATTCCTGCGCTCATTCGGTTCTTCCGCCGCGCATCTGCCCCAACCAATCTGGGAGCACGGTGGGCTACGGGGAGCGCTCTGGAGATCATTTGGGACGATGCATACTTCGACGAGCTGGTCGAACTGGCCACGGATGTTCGGTACGGGCGGGGACGGGAGATGATCGTGTTAGGGTTCGCCAAGTCGAAGCATCCGGAGGCGAATCAGGTCTTGTTGGGGTTGTTGGCGGATCGCGACGTCAATGGGCACGCCGTGTCGGCGCTCCGGAAGCGAAAGGTGCGGTTGCCCGCTTCGGTGCTCGGCGGACTCGTCCACGATGACCGCACGTGGGTACGCAAAGAGGCGCAGAAGGTTCTCGAGTAGGCGATCGTCCGACGGAAACCCGCTCACTGCACGCGGACGACCGGTTCGCCATCGCGGGTGCGGACTCTCGGGTGGCGAATAGCACTGGCTGGAGGAGCGCTCCCCTGGTCAGGCTTGGTCGCGGGTGGCCAGCATTCGCGGCGAAGCTAGCTCGTCAGATGCCCACCCCGGTGATACCGATTGCGGACGCCGAAGGTGGGTGGATAACGTGACGCGCTGAAAGCTGTCTGCTCATCCTCGCGAAGGTGGCAGCCGAGAGAACGCCCGGCTGCCACCGAGCTGGTCGTGTTTAGTTGCAGGCGGACGCGATGAAACCGAGCAGGCCCTTATCTGCGGCGTCAGTTTCGAGGTTCCACGGAGACTTGAAGGCGCCTCCGACCATGTGGCAGCCAATCTGGTTGCCGGTCGTGGCGCGGTTGATCTTCGCCTCGTTGCCGCTAGTTACCTGCGCGTTGGCGAGCTCGGACTGGGCTACTCCCTGCCACGTGGCGGCGCAGACGACGTTGCCCGGGCACGCCGCCTTCGCGAACAGAGTCGGCGTCATCGCGATGCGGGTAGCGCCGCTGTACCAGGACCACGACTCGACCCATGTGCCTCCTAGCCACGGATCTGCAACGACCGGGTAAGCGCTCGACGATCCGTGAGCGACGTGTTGAACGAGAGCGTTGCCGACGATGGTGTAACTGGTGGCTACAGCGTCGCCGTTGGCGTCGACAGCCCAGGGCGCAAGTACGCCAAAGAGCACACTTCCGTCTGCAGCTTTCACCGCCACGCCGCCATCCTCGACGCGGTTGAGCGTAGCTCCAGCGGGCAAGTCGAACTCGTATCGATAGTCCGTGGGGCTAGAGGGGCCGTCGATAACGGAAATCAGCTGCACTGAACCGTCCATCTTCGCGACTGGAACGGACGTCGACCCATCTCCACCGTCGAAGCCCACAAGGCCGTCCCCGATCGTGACCGCATCAGCTGCAGCGCCGGGAAGAGTGACTTCTATCGCTGCGTCACCCGATGCGATGACAATGGGGTCGGAGGAGTTGCCCGGGACGGTAACACCGACACTGGCAGGGTCGGCAGTGCTCGACAGGACATCGGGAGCTTCGTCGGTCTGGGCGGTTGCGGCGAGGGCGCTCAAGACATCGTCGCCGGGCTTCTCCGCGGCGACGGCCGCCGTTGCGCCAAGCGAGGCAACCAACAACCCTCCAATTGCTGTCATGCACAGTCCCGCATGCAGTCGTCTCTTCATTGCGAACGATCCTCCTCGATCGGTGCGCGTCGGTTGACCCGCGCGCGTTGTGGTGCGCCCACCGTCCATGGCTCGGCGCTGGGCGGCAGCCCGCTTGGGGTAACTCAATTCAGTCAGAGTTTCACTTCGCCATATATTCTGAGCGCTCGGAATATATGTCTGATACGATGCGTGACATGAGCGTCACTGATCTGCAGTTCGCTGTGTTGTCCTCGCTGGCCTCGGGCCGCAGGCATGGCTACGGTCTTTTACGCGATGCGGAAGACCAGCTCGAGAAGTCTCTCCCCATCGCCACTCTTTACGCCGCGCTGGAATCCATGGCGAGTAAGGGCTGGATTCTTCCCGACGGTGAGGAAGTCGTGCACAAGCGCACGCGGCGTTACTACGTGCTGTCCACAGACGGGATGCAGATACTGAAGCGCCGCGCCGACCAGCTCGCAGCTCAGGCTCAGCTAGCTCAGCGACGACTTCGGGAAGTTAACGGGAAGGCGGTCACGGCATGAGCACAATCGAGCGCGATGTCGAACGGATGCTTCGCTGGTACCCGCGGAGGTGGCGCGAAACGCACGGGGCTGCGCTCATTGATTTACATATGGAGCGTTGTGAGCACTCCGACTCCACACAGCTCAGCCAAGAAGAGCGGGCGGCGATGCGAGCTGCTGGTCTCTTCGAGCGCACTCGCCATATCCTCCCGATTGCCGCGTCTGCGCTCGGAACGGTTGCGCTCGCGGTGGGGTACATCCTTGCGTTGGGCGGTAACAACGCGGTAGGTAATCCGCTGTGGCTCTTCGTCGGTCCGCTCCTGCTCAGTGTGTCGGTCTGGAGTCTTCGTGCAGCTACTGACTGGCGATGGAGCGTCCGCACCGTTGTGCCGGCGCTCGCGTCTGCATTCGCAGCGCTCGCGGCCTTGGCGACCCTGAACCTTGCAGCTCTTCGAGATGGCGGCGGCGTCATCCCAAACGTGGAGAGCCTGTGGGCGGTGGGCGCATTGAGTGCTGCATTCGTCGGCATTGCCGTGGCCGTAGCGACCGCGCCGAGTCTTCAGCGCGGCGGAATGACGCGGGACTGGGCCCTCACTATCGGCTTCGTCGCTGGTTTCCTAGGCACGGTGCCCCTCTACCTCGGCCTGCTCGCCGCACCTGCCGGCGTGCTAACCGGTGTCATCCTGTGCGGGACCGCCATCCGCTCTGCGGCTCGTAGCCGCCGCGGAGCGGCAGCCGTGGGCGATCCTCGCGGCGAACTCGCCTAAACGCCGTCGATCACCTACCCAAGCCACACCGTTCCTCGCCGGCTGGCGGTGACCTTCGCACAGTCCTCCGACGTGCCGCGTGGCCATCTTGTGACGGGCGCGCCAAGGATCACCCGCGGTTGCGACCCGTGGTGCGCGACTTGCTCCTGGCCTGATTTGCGCCGAGCCGAGCCGAGCCCGGTCGGCGTAGCGTGAGCGCGTGGACACGACTGAGCTGCGATTGCTTGATTCTCAGGTGAGGGCTGGCCGCGTGTCGCTCTTCCATGGTGGTGCGCCCGATCTACGCCCCGGCGGCTGGATTCTTCCGCCGTCCCTGTCGGGCATGCCGAGCATGCGCGAGAGGTCCGAAGCTGCCGGATTCACGCGCGTAATGACGTCGGAAGACCTCGTGTATGTCACCACGGAGCGTGCTCTTGCTGCCGCGTTCGCGGCCGATTGGACGACGCGGATGCCCGGAATAGGCCGAGGCTGGCTCTACCGAGTGGATCTTGAGGATCACGAGCTCGTGCTCGACGATGATCTTCCTCGGGGGCCATTCATCAGCTTCCAGCTGCCCCGTGTCCGAGTGTCCGCAGTGCTCGATCGCGGTGTCGATCCGAACGATCGACGGCACGTGCGCGAACTTCGCCGGTTTGTTGCTCTTATCGCATGAACGGCTGAGCGCGAAAGGTGGCAGCTACTGGGGAGCTTGCCCGAGCTCTGAGGAATCGGTGTCGCCATCGCCGGTGCGGACTCTCGGGTGGCGAATGGGGGGCGTGAGGATCGAACTGGTGACAGGTTTGGTTTAGGCCGCGAGTGTGAGCGGCTTGGTTAGCTTGGCTTCGAACTCGATGGGCGTCAACCCGCCGAGGGTGTCTTGGGCTCGTTGATGGTGATACTTGCGCTCGATCCAGACGACGATGGCCAGGCGCAGCTCTTGCCGCGTCGCCCACCGCTGCTGGTTGAGCACGTTCGTTTGAAGAAGCGACCAGAACGACTCCATCGCCGCGTTGTCCCCGGCCGCACCGACACGGCCCATCGATCCGACCATGTCGTGACGGCGCAACTCGCGGGCCATAGCCCTGCTCCGAAACTGGCTGCCCCTATCGGCGTGCAGGATGCAACCGGCGACGTCGCCGCGGCGGGCGACGGCGTTGCGGAGCGCGTCGACGGCGAGTGTCGCGGTCATCCGATCCGAGATCGAGTAGCCCACGATCCGGTTCGAGAACACGTCTTTGATCGCACAGCAGTAGAGCTTGCCCTCGGCGGTGGTGCGGTGCTCGGTGATGTCGGTGAGCCAGAGTCGGTTAGGTGCATCGGCGCGGAACACGCGCTGGACGTGGTCGTCGAACACCGGCGGGCCGGCCTTCTTGCCCTTCCCGCGTCGGCGGCGTTGCGCAGAGGAGAGGATCCCGGCCTGCGAGCACAGCTTCCACGCCGTCCGCCGACTCATCCGCCACCCCGCACGCCGCGCTTCGTCAGCGAGGTAGCGGTAGCCGAACGTCGGATCGTCGTGGTGCGCGTCGTGCAGCGCGTTGATCCGATACGCGCGGAGCACGTCCGCATCCCGCACCGGGTCGTTCCGCCACCGGTAGTAGGGCTGGCGAGCGAGCTTGAGGACCCGACACGACACCGTCACGGGAATCCCCGCGTCGGCGAGCTCAGATACGAGCGGGTACGTCATTTTGGGGAGCCACCGAGTTTCAGGTTCGCCTGCGACAGATACGCCGCCGCACGGCGGAGGACCTCGTTCTCCTGCTCGAGGAGCCGTATCCGCTTCTTCAACTCCCGCGCCTCGGCGGCGTCGGCCGCGGTCTGGCCGGGACGGTTGCCGTCCTCGACATCGGCCTGACGGAGCCAGTTCTGCAGCGTCGCTTCGCTGATACCGAAATCGGTCGCGATCTGCTTGATCGTGACGCCGCTCTCACGGCTACGAGCGACCGCGACAACGTCCTCGCGAAACTCTCTGGGATAAGGACCGGGCATGATGACATCCTCCCCGCCAGCGCCTCCCGGCACTAACGATCAGCTGTCACCGATTCGTTCCTCACGCCCTTTCCTTCGCGGCTAGCTCTTCCCAAGGAGCGGTACCGAACCTCTACAATGGAATAAACCTGTCGTGCAGTGCCGCTTTTGTGATGGGTGTCACTGGCGGAGGGGAAGCATATGCTGCCGATAAGGCGGGCATTGGCACCGCTTTTGGAACTACGAGTGGATTTGTTGCAGGTGTAGGTGCGGGATGCTCCCTGATGTTTACTTTCAAGTTTCAATGATGCTGACGGTTAGGTTCTGAGGCGCTTATGTCAACGATTTGCGGCGAGGTCGCATGGCCGTATTTGACGGTGCTGATGGCGGGTCTGTGCATAGCCATTTGCGGTGACTGGATAACGGAGTGGGCGCGTCGAAACTACGCTGCTGGCCCAAGGCCGGAGAGGCTCTATTCTCGACTGATCGTGCCGTGGTCTGCGGCACTGGCGGGAGTCTGCGCTACGATCTACGGGGTCATTAGCGTCGTGACCTATCTATCAGACGGATGCGCGCCGCGCTCGCCGTCTTCGCTCTCCGTGGCGTTGACTGTCTGTGCTTCTCTCGTCGCCGTTTTTGCGATATTTTGGCTTCTCATCCGACGATTTCGGGAACCGGAAGAATCGCGAGTCCGCTTTCGACGCGAGATTGTCTTTCCTTCGACCTCGCATGAAGTCGAAGTTGAGAGCCGTCTCAACCGAGTTCCCATGCCGCGCTACTGGTGGATATCAATCATTCAATACGCCTTACTGAGCACTCTATCAATCGTACTATTTTCGAGTGCCCTCGCTGTCAGTTGAATGCGGCTCGACTCGGCCTTGGTCCTCGGCCGCGCCGCAGTTGGATGACGTGAGGGAACTGAATCGGCCTGACTTTCGTTCCTATGGGGAGCCTTGTCCGGCGGGTGCCGGCTGGCCTGATTTTTGGTCAGCGTAGGAGGCGTCCTCGACTTCGATGGGGGTGTGCATGTCGAGCTCGCCGTGGAGGCGGGAGTTGTTCCACCACCACACGCACTCGAGGGTCGCGAGTTCGACCTGTTCGACCGTTCGCCAGGGGCCGCGCTGGCGGATGAGCTCGGTCTTGTAGAGGTTGTTGATCGCCTCGGCGAGGGCGTTGTCGTGGCTGTCGCCGACCGTCCCGGTCGAGGGGACGGCGCCGAGTTCGACGAGGCGGTCGGTGTAGACCATTGCCGTGTAGTTCGACCCGTGATCCGAATGATGCGTCAGCCCGGTGAGGTCGTCGCCAGCGCCCCAGGCGGCCATATCGAGGGCTTGCATCGGGAGGATCTCAGCGCGAAGCGTGGCCGCGACGTTCCAGCCGACGATGCGCCGCCGCGGTGAAGCGACGGTTCACGAGATCGCTAGGCAGCGTCGTCTTGTCGGAGCGTGTCGTGAACACTCGCTTCGATTTCTTTACGCCCTCCACTCCGGCCAGGCGCATGAGGCGCTCGGTCTAGTCGCGGCCGATGTCCCACCCCTGCCGACGCATCAGCGCACGCATCTTCCGGCGCCCGTAAACGCTGTAGTTCTCCGCATGCAACCTGGCAACCTCGGGGACGAGCACGTCGTCGCGCAGCTGGCGGGCCGAGGGTCCTCGACCGACGGCGGCGCGATAGCGCGGGAGGTAAGGAACCCCTGGACTGCCGGTCGCAGGACCCGGCAGATGAGCTCGACCCCGAAACGATCCCGGTACTCGTTGATGAACCGGACCATCACGGTCAGGGGCGGTCGAGCTCCTTCGCGAAAAACACGCTGGTGAACTCAACCCGTCAGCGCAACACCATCGA
>NZ_JADKSH010000004.1 GCF_015350795.1 Microbacterium sp. VKM Ac-2870 | reverse complement strand
GGTCGGATCGATGGGCCGAGTCGGCGCGGCCGGCCATAACGCGGCGATGGAATCGTTCTTCAGCCTGCTGCCGAAGAGCGTCCTCAACCGGCGGTCCGGGGACACCCGGGAGCAGCTCCGCATCGCCATCGTCACCTGGATCGAACGCACCTACCACCGACGCCGGCGACAGAAGCAGCTGCACGGTTTGACGCCCATCGAGTACGAAGCAATCATGAACACCGACGTCGCCCTCGCGGCGTGACTACAACCCGTCACCTACCGGTGCAGCAGACCCGAGCTAGTTTCTCAACGAGCTGGAAGCAGGGCGAAAGCTGGTCAGACCGTACACCAAGAAGGGGTTCGCACTACGACCTGTAGGTTGCGGTCCCACGGTGTCTGACCGAGTGTCGTACTTTCAGCCGCTCGGCAGCTCGGGCTAAGGCAGCGCTGGGCAGATTCATGTGCTTGAGAATGTCCAAGCTCAGCACCACTCGCGTGGCATCTTTAACTGCGCGCAGTTCCGCGTCTTGAAGGCTTCCTGCGCCGCCGGCGTGTGAGACTCCATTGCGCGCCTCGATCAGCGCCGACTTCCACTCGGTCAAGTTAATGCCGGCCTCACTGAGCGTTTGACCGAGATCGGCGGCAATCGCGTCAATGGATTCATCCAGCCTTTGCGGCCGACCTCCGGCCGATGATCTAATGAAGTTGATGAAGTCGCGTTGTGATTTGTTTAATCCTGGAAGCAAGTTCAGGGCGTCTTCGATCTTGGCAAAGTCCATCACGCTGATTCGGCGTGATCGTGCTGAAGGAAACTGAACTCGGCCGAACAACTCGACACACGCCGCGAGGATGTTCACGTCCGTTTCGACCCAGCCCGGCTGATACCGGAGCCCCGCGAGAACCTGGTGGACCGGCCGGACAGCGGTCCGGCCGGTCCACCAGCTGGAGATCACGTCTTGGATGTAAGCCGCGTCAAAGCGGAGCAGGTACTCCACAGGCTGGCGCACGACACTGCCGAACGGCGGGAAACGATTGCGCCCAAGGATCGTTACCCGCGTCCCTGCTTGCGCCACCGCGATGAGCGAGAGGCGCTCAGCGGGGCGATCGGCTGCGAAGCAAACAAGGTCCTGCAAAGCGGCGAGGTGATGGTCGAAGTTGTCCAAACCCGTCGCCGTCGCCGCAGTCACAACGGCGAGCCCATCGGCGCCGAGGACAAGGGACATTGCCGGCGACGGCGCGATCTCTGGCAGCGCCAGCGCCGTCGATGCAGACCTGGCCGCTCCGTCCTCATGCCGCCAAGTGCACAGCGAGGGCAACAGCTCAAACGTCGCCTCCACGGCGATGAAGTCTGCCTCCGGATCGTCGGTGCCCAGGTGTGCTTCATCGATCCGCAAACCCACGGCGCCGTCTACGACGAAAATATGTCCGCGGAGCAGAGCCGGGAAACCGTCGACTCTCGTTCTGAGCACCCGCTCCGAGGACGCAAACGTGGAAAACGAGAACCCCTGAGAAGGCCGGAGGAAGTAGCGATTCCCTACGACCTCAACGGATCCCGTCGTCGCGGAATCTGGTGTGCCGACAATCTCGAAATCGATACAGGGCGGCCAGTTGAACGATCCGGCGTACAGGGCCAAATCCTTTACCCCTCTCCTATGACGATTGCACCCGTGAGAATCACTCCGAAGTCCAGGGCGGCGCTAGCTGGCATGCTCAATCTTCACGCCAAAGGACGTTGCTCGGTCATGGCCCGTTTTATCCTTGGTCCCGAAACTAGCTACTGCTCGACACGGCATCAGCGAGCGGCTCCGTCTGTCCCCCACGCAACCCACCCGCCAACAGATCGCGCTCACTGATGCCACGGGTCAGTGTTGGCAGGTCTCGAAGGTGGGAGAGGCCTAGATGTATCCGGGGAATCGGGGATCCTGAATCGCCACATCTTCGCTTTCGTAACCAAGGAGACGGGAGAGCTCGGCGCTGGCGATCCCGCTGCCTGATCGAGTGACATTCGAAGCATCCTTTACTCCCGCTTTCGCGAGCTCTGGACCTCTCGCGAAGATGGAGGGCGGCTCAATGCCTTCTGGAAGGACGCGTACGTGGATCTGAGCGCAGCCATCTGAGGTCCAGAATGTCGATGCGCCCCAGGGATACCAGCGTTCGTTCGACGGTTCGGCCGAGTCCAGAAGAACTAGGAGTGAATCCTCCCGAGATGCGAGCCGCTGCTGGAGTAGCCCCCCTTGGACAAGCTCATCCTCAAGCCTCGACAGGGTCGCCATCTCCTGCCGAATGTCCTCCTCCAAGACGTTCGCGTCCAGACGTATTGGAACGCGCGGCAGATGCCGGTTGAACTTTCGGCCTTGTTCGATCAGGTTGTCGATCGTTTCGGTAGCAGCGCCGGTCTGGTTACGAGTTTCTGTGTGGATAGTCCAGCGCACGAGTCGCTCCTCCGCCGAGATCAGGCCCTGCGCGCGCAAGCGAAGCTCGATGAGGGGGTCATCTAGGAGGGACACTTCGGAAACCACCGCAGCGGTCACCGTCGGGGCCGCGCGGGCAGTCTCAATCTCGAAGACAGCGGCGCTTTTTGGCTCCCCCCGAATGTCCAGAATGAAACGGCGCCCTCGATCTAGTCCGAGTGCTGCCGCTTCGTAGTCGTCCAGCGACGATGCCAGCACTTCGGTTGCGACTGAGCGCTTGTATAAGAGGTCGGCTAGTTCGCTTTGGCTGTGGATCGGGACGGTCATTCGCTCGAGCTGGTGGTCCTCCATGAGTTGTTTGTAGCGGCCATACCGAACTCGGGACGCAGGTAGGTCGTCGATCCGTTCGAGCTGGAAGTGATTTCGTGCAGGCGAGGACTGGAAACCGTCCGTGAGTGAAGCGCGCGCAGCGATTCGATCTGCCGAGTCTTCAAACAGAGCAGTTACGGAGACGGGCTGGTCGTCGATTGTGAGCGTGATGCCTAGGCCGCAGACTGACCGACGTCGGTCGGCGGTCCCGTTCGTGGCGGTTTCATCTCGAAAGGTCGCGGAGTGATCCGCGAGCGTTCCTCTTTGGAGAGAGATCCTCGCGCGGTCGAACCGTCCGAGCAAAGGTTTGATGAACGCCTCAAACGATCGCAGCGCGCGGCCTGGGATCAGCTGTAGTCCGAAACGATGTTGAGCTTCACCGATCAGAGCGGCGTACGCAAAGTTGCTTGGGATCACCGGCGCGGCCACGGAGGCGTACCTATTCGAAGCGAGCGCGACCATACCGCGCTCTTCCAAAGCCTCGAGCGCGGCAATTGGGTCCCCAGAGAACGAGAATCTCCTTGAGGCGTAGGCGGCGATCTCGCGCGTGGATGCGGTCTGATTCTGTCCCGGTTCCATGAGTTCAATCATCGAAGCTAGAAGGGCCAGTTGATCGGTAGGAGTCTGGACGACTCGGGAAACGTCGGGGTCCAAGTCATTGACGTCAGCCTCTGCAAGGATCGCAGGTGAACTAACGGCGAGCCACGCTTCAATGACGGGCTTCTGCTCCAACCGCCGTCGAAATGATTCAAGGACCGCAGTCGCCACAGCCTGTCGATGCTTGGTAGTGAGCCTCGTGTTCCACAGATAGGCACGCCGCCGGTCATGGAACCAGTTGACGCCATCTGGTCGTCGAATGAAGACGCCCTCATCAAGGAGTTTTTGCTCAAATATCAACAGCTCGAACTCCGAAAGACCGAGGTATTCCGCCAGATAGTCATCCGGGGGCGGGTCCGCAAACGCTGCAATCTGACTGATGCGTGACTGCATGCCTGCATCTAAGCGGCGAAATGAATGCTCGAAAACGGACTGGAAGCTCGTGGGCGTTTCAATCGTCGAGAGCGAAAGGCCTGACTGCGCCAGACGGATCGCGTCGTTTACGAATAGTGGGTATCCGTCAGCGATGCGGATGATCTGAAACCACTGGTTTCTCGCGACTCCTTCGGCGAGCAACCAATCCTCGACATCGTGGTGAGACAGCGGGCCGAGCTCGTGAGGTTTCGAATTCCGGCCTTCGAGCAGTCGTTGGAGTTCCTGCCCTTCGGCCTGATGATTATTTGCGGTGACTATCAGGCGGACGTGAGGACCGAGTTCGGTGGAGAGCTCGACGAGCAGGTCGCGGTCATCCCTCCCCAGTCGTTCCGCGGCATCCATTGGAAACACCAGCGTCTGTTCGGTCGCCAGCGCCACATCTCGTACAAGCCGCCCTATCTCTGCTGCCGCGTCAGGGACGGTGAACGCTGTGAGTTGTTCCTCAAACCGGGCTCTTGGCGGGAGCAGGACTTCATCGACCACACCACGAATCAGCGTTGTAGCCTCTTTGCCGATCTTGGCCTCAACGACTTCGGTGGCTCGTGTAATGAGCATGCGGCCCAGTTCCTTCTGAGCAGCCGTAGCGGCACGAAGCACAGAACTCTTCACTCGCTCCCAGACGAGGCGCTGGCGCGTCTCGTCTTGCGCGCTCTGGAGCAGACAGTCCCCGAGAGCTGTCGCGATCGCGTTCCGCAAGGCGCCGTTCGTACTTCGGAGAACTTGCACGTCCGCAACCAGATCGCCCGACGACTGGGACGTGTTGAGGATTCCGAGGAAAGCCGTCTTACCAATTCCGGAGTCGCCTGTGACGAGAACAACCCCAGTCCGAGACGCCACAGCATCCCGATCTGACTGCCGGCCGTAAAGCTGAGCGGGGGTCATATTCAAGTCCTTTGCGAGAGTCTGCTGCAACTCAAGTTGCGGAATAGTGCCGATCTGCGGAGCGAGATCGTCCGCGGACCGCCCCTGGCAGCGTGCAAAGAGTGCGCGTGAGCCGGTAGCCGCCGCGCGCACTCGCGGTCCTGGTCAACGACCTGAGCCCCGCTGAGGGTGGATACGCGAGACGACAAGCCACCTGCCTATCCCACCCGAGTCGACGGCATATCGCCACCCTAGCGAGCAACTCAACCCGGAGCAGAGGTGGGCCCGTCTACGGTGGGCATTTCACCCACGTGAGATTCTGTGGGCAAACCGTGGGCACGGAGGATTTCGACGCACTCGACGACCCCTCTCGGCTCGGTTCGAAGCGGTTCGCTCAAGTCCGACTCGCCAAACCACGCGTCGAAGAACACCCCTGACCACGCCGTGCCCACAACCGAACCGCAACCAACAAAAACGAGCCCCGTCCCAGCTGATCGAAATCAGCCGAAACGGGGCTCAAAGTGGCGGTGACGGTGGGATTTGAACCCACGGTAGGGGGTTACCCTACACAACTTTTCGAGAGTTGCACCTTCGGCCGCTCGGACACGTCACCGCCGACTAGCTTACGACACTCCCCGAGCTGCCGCGAACCAGCACAGCAGCCGGCATGTGCGTGGCCCTGTCCACCCCCTTCACGGCGTCGGCGCCGGGCCTTAGCGTGAGCCCATGACCGAGCGGATGCCATGACAGACAAGATGACTCCGCAGCAGCGCCTCGTGCTGGTGATCGCGATCCTCGGAACGTTCGTCGCCTTCCTCGACGGCACGATCGTCAACGTCGCGCTGCCGGCCATCGCACGCGACCTCGGCGGCGGCCTGTCCACGCAGCAGTGGACCGTCGACGCCTACCTCGTCACCCTCGGCGCGCTCATCCTCGTGGCGGGGGCCGTCAGTGACGCCTTCGGGCGCGTACTCGTGCTGCGCATCGGTCTCATCGGCTTCGGCATCGCTTCGGTCGCCGTCGCCCTGTCGCCCAACCCGGAACTGCTCATCGCGGCCCGCGCGGTCCAGGGCGCAGCGGGCGCCTTCCTCGTGCCGAGCTCGCTCGCGCTCATCAGCGCCACCATGCGCGAGCCGCTGCGCTCGCGCGCGATCGGCATCTGGACGGCATCCACGACCGGCGCGATGATCATCGGTCCACTCATCGGCGGCCTGATCGTCGACCACTCGTCGTGGCGATGGGCGTTCGGCATCAACATCTTCCCGATCGCGATCGCCCTCTGGATGCTCACCCGGCTCGAGCACCGCGACGAGCGCCGCGAGGGGGCGCGCGTCGATGTGCTCGGCGCGGTCATGTGCACGTTCGGCCTCGGCGCGGCCGTGTTCGCCCTCATCGAGCAGCCCAACCTCGGCTGGTCGTCACCGGCGATCTGGATGCCGGGACTGGCGGGCCTGCTGCTGCTCGCCGGGTTCGTCTGGCGTCAACGACGCGTGAGCGACCCGATCCTGCCGCTCGACCTGTTCCGCAGCCGCAACTTCTCGGCCGGCAACCTGTCGACCCTCTTCATCTACGCCGCACTCTCACTCAACGGGTTCGTGCTCGCCGTCTACCTGCAGCAGGGCGCCGGGCTCAGCGCGACGTTGGCCGGTCTCGCGAGCCTGCCGACGACCCTGCTGATGATCTCGCTGAGCTCCCGCATCGGCACCCTCGCCGGGCGCTGGGGGCCACGGCTGTTCATGACTGCGGGACCTCTGATCATGGCGGCCGGCGCCCTCCTGCTGCTGCTCGTCGCCGACGACTTCGCCTACTGGTGGCAAGTGCTCCCCGGCATGATCGTGTTCGGGCTGGGTCTCGCCCTCACCGTCTCGCCTCTCACGTCGACGATCCTCGGCGCCGCCGACTCCGCGCGTTCGGGGATCGCGTCGGCGGTCAACAACGCGGTGGCCCGCGTCGCCGGGTTGATCCCGATCGCGGCGCTCGCGACCATCACGGGAGGCGCACTCGACCTGGCCGGCTTCCACCGCACCGCACTGACGACCGCCGCCCTCCTCATCGTCGGCGGTCTGGTCTCGCTGATCGGCATCCGCAATCCGGCGCGCAGCGCGGCTGCTCAGCCGGCCGCAGACCCGCCCGGTCCGTAAAAGGCTGCGCGACCTCTCCGGGCGCGGTGGCCTCGGCATCCCCCGCCTGTCAGACTGGGGCCCATGAGCGTGATCGAGAACTCGAAACTCACCGTCGTGGGCGCCGGCGCCGTCGGATCGTCCGTGGCCTATGCCGCCCTCATCCGCGGATCTGCGCGCCACGTCGCGCTCTACGACATCGCCGCGGAGAAGACCGAAGCCGAGGTGCTCGACCTTTCGCACGGCGCGCAGTTCACCGGCTCGAGCGACATCATCGGCGGCGCCGACATCTCGGTCGCCAAGGGATCGCACGTAGTCGTGATCACCGCGGGCGCCAAGCAGAAGCCCGGCCAGACCCGCATCGAGCTCGCCGGCGTCAACGCCGCCATCCTCAAGTCGATGATGCCGCAGCTGCTCGACGTCGCCCCCGACGCGACCTTCGTCATCGTCACGAACCCGTGCGACGTGCTCACCGTGCTCGCCCAGGAGACCACCGGCTTGCCCTACGAGCGCATCTTCGCGTCGGGCACGGTGCTCGACACGTCGCGACTGCGCGTGAAGATCGCGCAGCGCGCCGGCGTCTCCATCGCCAGCGTGCACGCCTACATCGTCGGCGAGCACGGCGACACCGAGTTCCCGCTGTGGTCGCACGCGACCATCGGCACGGTGCCGATCCTCGAATGGCAGCCCCTCGACGGGCAGCCGAAGTTCACCGTCGAAGAGCTCGACCAGATCGCCGTGGACGTCCGCGACGCGGCCTACAAAGTCATCCAGGGCAAGGGCGCGACCAACTACGCGATCGGACTGTCGAGCGCGCGGATCGTCGAGGCGATCCTCGACGACGAGCACGCCGTCATGCCCGTCTCGGCGGTGCTCGACGACTTCCACGGTGTCAGCGGCGTCGCCTTGTCGGTTCCCGCCGTCGTGTCGGCCGCGGGTGCGGTGCCGATTCGCGAGACGTCGTTCTCCGACCAGGAGCTCGGTCTGTTCCGCCGCTCCGCAGACGCCTTGCGCGAGGTCGCCGACTCGCTGCGCTGAGCCGCGCCTGCACTGTCGGATGCCGCGACTAGCCTGAACGCATGGCATCCAAACGCACGGCGACCACCAGCGCCTACCGCTGTGCCGAGTGCGGGTGGACGAGCGCGAAATGGGTCGGCCGCTGCGGTGAATGCCAGCAGTGGGGAACCGTCGTCGAGGCGGTGGCGACGACGCCGGTGCATGCCGTCGCTCCTCTCGCGCCGATCCGTTCCGCGCGTCCCATCACCTCGATCGACACCCGCGAGACGCCCCGACGCACGACCGGTGTCGGAGAGTTCGACCGGGTCCTCGGCGGGGGGCTCGTGCCGGGCGCGGCGATCCTGCTGTCGGGCGAGCCCGGTGTCGGCAAGTCGACGCTGCTGCTCGAAGTCGCGGCGCAGACGGCTCGTGCCGGGCGCCGTGTGCTCTACGTCAGCGCCGAGGAGTCGCTCGGTCAGGTGCGTCTGCGCGCCGAGCGCACCGGGGCGCTGCACGACGAGCTCTATCTGGCCAGCGAGACAGACCTCGCCACCGTCCTCGGGCACGTCGATGAAACCCGCCCCGATCTGCTCATCGTCGACTCCGTACAGACCGTCGCCTCGAGCCTCGTCGACGGCTCTCCCGGCCATCCCAGCCAGGTGCGCGAGGTGGCGTCGACCCTCATCCGCATCGCGAAAGAGCGCGACCTGCCGGTGATCATCGTCGGCCACGTCACGAAGGACGGACAGGTCGCGGGCCCGCGCGTGCTGGAGCATCTCGTCGACGTCGTGTGTCACTTCGAGGGCGATCGTCAGACCTCGCTGCGCTTCGTGCGTGCGCTGAAGAACCGCTTCGGCGCGACCGATGAGGTGGGATGCTTCGAGCAGACCAGTCAGGGCATCGCCGAGGTGCCCGATCCCAGCGCCCTGTTCCTCGGACACGGATCACGCGAGCCCGGCACCTGCGTCACGATCGCGATGGAGGGCCGTCGAGCCCTGCCCGTCGAGGTGCAAGCCCTCACACTGCCGGGGTCGGGCCCCAATCCCCGCCGGATCGTGAGCGGCGTCGACGCCGCCCGGGTGGCCATGGTGCTCGCCGTGCTCGAGAAGCGCGCGGGCCTCAAGGTGTCAGACCAAGACGTCTACGTGTCGACGGTCGGCGGGGTGCGCCTCGTCGAGCCCGCGGCCGATCTGGCCATCGCGCTGGCGGTGGCGAGCGCGGTGACCGGGAGAGCGACACCGCGGGGTCTCGCCGCGATCGGCGAACTGAGCCTCGCGGGCGAAGTCCGCGCCGTCACGGCTCACGAACAGCGGCGCAATGAAGCCAACCGCGTGGGCTACCGCTCGATCATCGATACCGCGTCGCGCGACCTGCGCGGGGCGCTGCGTGATCTCACTCAGCGCCACCCGGTCGAGTCGGGGGATCGACCCGACTTCTGAGCGCGGTTCCGCGTTTCGCGTCAGGCGTCGAGCGCGAGCGCCCCGAGCAGGTCGTCGGGTGCGGCCTGCATCGGATACGGTCCGGCGATGTCGAAGAAAACCGTCGTGATCTCGGCGCGGTGCGCCTCGAGAAACGCACGCAACCACGCCGGCGACTGCAGAGCCACCGCCGGTGGCAGTGCCTCGGGCTGGTTCTTCGCGTCACTGAACAGCAACAGCGCCACATCGCCCGTGTTCGGGTCGCGGTATGTCCACACCTCGCCGGCGTCGCGCGGATCGTCACGTTGCACCGGCCGCATCAGCGGCACCACCGTCGGCCCGTGCCGCAGCGCGAAGGCGAGCGCGGCCATGTCCTGGGTCTGCAACGCATCCGCCAGCTGAGTGTTGCGGAACTCCATCGGAGGCTTCGCGCGCTTCTTCCGAGCCATCCGTCCAGCATAGGAGCCGGCGCACGCCCGCACGCCGAAAAGAAAGGGCCCTCTCGATCCCCACAGTGGGGGCTGGGAGAATCGAGAGGGCCTGTACTCATCGGGCGTACTGCCGAAGCTGCCAGTCATTGGGGGTGACGTGGCAACCGTCGTGGGGGCGACGGTGGCTCGCACCGAGAGCTGCCCCCAGCGTAGACCCGACCGCCTGAACATAGGGAGTGAGGTCCGTGAGAAAACTCTCAGAATCGAAGTTACGAGAAAAACGAGGAATCGACCGGTGGCGTCAGCGTAGTTCGAACATCTTCGTGTCGGCCGCCTGGATGCCGCCGATCGACACCGAGAGGTGGTAAAAACCGGCCGACGCCTGGGGCCTCGAGGAGCTGCACGTGTCCACCGATGATCGCGTGCGATCCCACTGCAGGGGACTCACACTCGACACCGTCTGACCGCCCGCCAACTGCACGACCTGATCGCTCGACTCCGACTGGCAATCGGTCGAACGCCACCAGGTATCGCTTCCACTCGTGATGACGAATTGCTGGGTCGCCGTGCCGACGTTGATCAGGCACGGGCTCGTCGAGGTGTTCGAGAGGGTGATGGAGAGCTTGGGCATCTCACCGGCGGCGTAGACGTCCTGATCGGTGACGGCCTGCACGGTGATCACAGCCGTCGAGCACGCAGCGACCACCGGAGCCGTTCCCGATGCATCGGGAGTGGGCGCCGCGGCAGCCGGAGGAGCAGCGGTTTCGGCCGGGGTCGCCGGTGCGGCCGGCGCGGCAGCGACCGGCGATGTGAGAAGGCTGCTCGGGGTGGGCGCCGGCGATGCAGCCGGGACGGCGGCCCCACGCCACGGTTGCCACACCGCGAGCACGACTGCGGCGATGACCGCGAGCACGAGGAGCACGGCGACGAGCCTCCGCCGCCGATACACGGCAGGACTCGGGCGGCGCCGACGGCGCGTCGTGGTGCTCACCCCTCCAGGCTAGGCCGCGGCATCCTGGGGCACCGCCGTGGCGCGCGGGGCTCAGAGGTTCTTCAGCATGCGGGTGTTGCCGAGGGTGTTCGGCTTCACGTGGGCAAGATCGAGGAACTCCGCGACGCCCTCGTCGGGGCTGCGCAGCATCTGCGAGTACACGTCGGGGTCGACGACCTGCTCGCCGATCGGAGCGAATCCGCGGCGGGTGAAGAATTCGACCTCGAACGTGAGACAGAACAGACGAGTGAGCCCCAAGTCGCGGGCGCGCTCCTCCAACTGGCCGACGATGGCTCCGCCGACGCCGTGGTGCAGCCAGTTCTCGGCGACGATCAGGGTGCGGATCTCGCCCAGGTCCTCCCACATGACGTGCAGGGCGCCGCATCCGATGAGCTCGCCGTCGACCTCGGCGACGACGAACTCCTGCACCGACTCGAACAGCGTCACCATCTCTTTGCCGAGGAGGATGCGCTGCTGCACCCAGGGCTCGAGAAGGGCGAGGATGCCGCGGACATCCGACGTCCGCGCGGGCCGGACGACCGGGCGGGGCGCGCTGTCGGCGTCGGAGGGGGCGGGAAGGGTCACCGACCCACTGTATTGCCCCCTACGCTGGAGCCGGGAAGGGACTTCGGCGTGAGTGTGTTGCGTGACTATGCCGCGACGGTGTCGCAACCGACACTGCCCCTGTCGGCATCGCCGGAGACGGTGCGCTACGACGAGTTCGTGGATGCCGAGGGGGCGCTGCGCCCCGCCTGGAAAGCCCTGGCTGCCCACGCGCTGAGCCTCACCGGCGACGACCTGCAACGCGTCGACGGCGAGATCGTGCGGTTCCTCGCCGATGACGGCGTCTCGTACCTGCGGGGCGAGTCGGGGCCTCAGCCGTGGCAGCTCGACCCGGTGCCGTTCGTGTTCGATCCTGCGGGGTGGTCGCCGCTCGAAGTGGGACTCGCCCAGCGCGCCGAACTCCTCAACGCTGTGCTGGTCGACCTCTACGGCGATCAGACGCTGCTGCGCGAGCGCATCGTGCCCTCGGCGGTGGTGTTCGGCCACTCCGGGTTCCTCCGCCCGCTCGCCCGTCCCAGCGCCGTCGACCCGCATCCGCTTCTTCTTGCCGCCACCGATCTCGGGCGCGACGCCCACGGCGACTGGCACGTCCTGGCCGACCGCGTGCAGGCGCCGTCGGGGCTGGGCTTCGCGGCCGAGAATCGTCGGGTCATCTCCCAGGTGCTGCCGGGACTCTTCCAGGAAGAGAACCTGCACCGCATCGACCCCTACTTCTCGGCGCTGCGGGCGGCGTTGCTGTCGTCGGTGGGCGATGAGATCGATGACCCTCGCGTCGTGATCCTCTCGCCCGGAACCCTCAGCGAAACCGCTTTCGATCAGGCCTTCCTCGCCAGCGCGCTGGGCTTTCCGCTCGTGCAGGGAAGCGACCTCGTCGTGCGCGACGGCTTTGTGTGGATGAAACCGGCCGGCTGGCCGCGCACGCGTCCCACCGATCGCATCGACGTCATCATTCGACGGGTGGATGCCGCGTGGTGCGACCCCCTCGAACTGCGGGGCGACTCACGGCTCGGCGTGGCCGGGCTCACCGAGGCCGTCCGCCGCGGCCGGGTGCGCCTGGTCAACGGTCTGGGTGCAGGAGTGCTCGAGAACCCGGGCCTTCTCCCCTACCTTCCGGCGGCATGTGAGCACCTCCTCGGCGAGCAGTTGCGTATCCCGTCGGTCCCGACGCTCTGGTGCGGTGAGCCCGCGGCCCGCGATCAGGTGCTCGAACGCCTGCGTGCGGGCGACCGCGACCTGATCGTCCGCACGATCGACGAGCCGCGCAAGGCGTTCAGCGAGCTGTCCAGCGCCGAGCTCGGGGCCCGCGTGGCCGCCGCTCCGCACCGCTTCGTCGGGCAGGATCTGCTGCCGCTGTCGCAGACGCCGGTGTGGACAGCGGCGGACGACAGCCGGGGAGCCGGCGTCGACGCGCTGCCGCTCACGCTCCGGGCCTTCGCGCTGCGCTACGGCTCGGCCTACCGCCCCCTCGTCGGCGGTCTCGCGACGGTGCGCGAGAGCCCGGATGCCGCCCCGCGCACGAAGGACGTCTGGGTTCTCAAGGCCGCCGAAGACGATCCCGATCAGAATCTGACCGAGATCGCTCCGGGTCCGACGGCACGCAGCATCCCGCCGCTCGCTCCCCGCGCCCACGCCGACATGTTCTGGACCGGTCGCTACGCCGAGCGCACCGAAGACCTCCTGCGCCTGCTGCTGACCGCTCAGACCGAACTCGACCAGCCGGGCGCCTACACATCCGGCACGATCGCCGAGAGCCCGCGGGTGCTGCTCGACGTGCTGGGGCGCCTCGCCGGCATGCGCGCGCTCGACCCCGAAGCGGAATTCCGCTCGCTGCTACTCGATGCTCGCCGCCCCGGCTCGGCGGCCCACTCCATCGCCCATCTGCGTGAGGCCATGGAGGGCGTACGTGACCAGCTGTCGGGCGACACCTGGCGCGTGTTCGCGACGATCGACCGAGCCACACGAGCCCTTCGCGGCTCGGCACACCCCCACCGCACGGCGGAGTCGGGCGGGCGCATGCTGTCGGCGATGCTGTCTCTCTACGGCATCACGGCGAACATGATCCGCGACACCGGCTGGCACATGATCGAGGCCGGACGCTTCCTCGAGCGCGGACTGCAGCTGTCGGAGCTGCTGTCGACCGGGCTCGCCGACCGTCACGGCCCGCGCGCGGCGCGCAGCGTGCTCGAGGGCGTGCTGCTGGCCTCCGAGAGCGTCGTCACCCACCGTCGCCGCTATCGCGGGTCGATGCGCGCCGCCGATGTGCTCGATCTCCTGCTGCTCGACCACAGCAACCCCCGGTCACTCGCATTCGCTCTGGCTCGGCTGCGCGAACATCTGGCCGCCATGCCGGCATCCACCGGATCGACGCGCGCCGAACGCCTGCTCGACCACCTCGAGACCGAGCTTGCTGCCGCCGACGTCGCGACGCTCGGTGCGGTGGAGGGCGGTCGGCGCGAGGTGCTCGTCGAGTTCCTCGCGGGCGTCACGGCGCAGCTCGAACAGCTGTCGGATGCCGTCACACACCTGCATTTCGAGAGCGGACCGCCTGCCGTCGCGATGACCGACCTGTCGCTCGTCGAGCTGATGGAGGCCCGCGCATGATGCAGTACCGCGTGTGGCACCGCACGTCGTACACGTACGGCAAGCCGGTGCAGGACAGCGTCGGCCAGTTCCATCTCGCGCCCCGCGAGCTGCCCTGGCAGCACGTGTCTGCGGCGAGCGTTGACGTCGACCCGGCGCCCGGCGACATCTCCCCCGACACCGATTCCTTCGGCAACTCGGCGACGTACTTCCACCTCACCGACCCGCACGAGGCGCTGACCATCACCGCGTCGAGTGACGTGACCGTCGACGCGCCCGCCTACGACGCCGAAGCGCTCGCCCGGCCGTGGGAGGACGCCCGGCCGCTCGTGCACCCAGAGCTTCCCGAGGCCTGGCGTGCGGTCGAGTATGCCCTCGAATCGCCGCGCGTGCGGCACGAGCCCGATGCGGCGGCCTACGGTGCCGAGTCGCTCACGCCGGGCCGCCCGATCGGCGAAGCGGCGACCGACCTCATGCAGCGGATCTACCGCGACTTCGACTACGACAAGACGGCGACCACGGTCACGAGCACGGTCGGTGACGCCATGCGGGCCCGCGCCGGGGTCTGTCAAGACTTCGCGCACGTGGCCCTCGCGTGCCTGCGCTCGCACGGCGTCGCAGCCCGCTACGTCTCCGGCTACCTCGCCACGCAGCCGCCTCCCGGCAAGGAGCGCGTGTTCGGCGCCGACGCCTCGCACGCGTGGCTCGCGGTATGGCTGCCCGGCACCGACCAGTGGCTGGCGATCGACCCCACGAACGACCAGTGGGCGAACGACCGCTACGTGACGGTCGCATGGGGACGCGACTACGGCGACGTCTCACCCGTCCGGGGCATCATCTTCACGAAGGCGAAAGACTCCACACTGCGCGTCTCGGTCGATGTGGCACCGCTGTCGCTCGTGCCCGCGGCGGACGGCTCCTCGTGAGCGCCACGCGACCCGTCGTCGGGTTGACGACCTACCTCGAACGCGCACAGCAGGGCGTGTGGGATGTGCGCGCCCTGTTCCTGCCACACGTGTACGTCGACGCGGTCACCGCCAGCGGCGGCACCGCCGTGCTGCTTCCACCGCAGGTCGAGCCGGAGGCCGCCGCAGAAGCCGTGCTCGCCGGTCTCGACGCTCTGGTCCTCACCGGAGGCCTGGACGTCGATCCCGCTCGCTACGGCGCCGAGCCGCACCCCGAGACCGACGAGCCGCGCATCGACCGCGACGCGTGGGAGCTGGCGCTGCTCGCCGGCGCGCGCCGCCGCGGCATCCCGGTGTTCGGCATCTGTCGCGGTCTGCAGCTGGCCAACGTCGCCTTCGGGGGAACGCTGCACCAGCATCTGCCCGATGTCGTGGGGAGCAACCGCTATCAACTCGGCGGCGGCGTCTTCGCGACCAATACGGCGACGGTGCTGGCCCCGTCGCGGCTGGCAGAAATCGTCGGCGAGGGCGACCTGCCGGTGCGCAGCTACCACCACCAGGGCATCGACCGCGTCGGCGAGGGGCTGGTCGTCACGGCGCGCAGCGACGACGGCCTGCCCCAGGCGATCGAGACGACACACGGGCCCTGGTTCGTGGCCGTGCAGTGGCATCCCGAGGAGGATGCCGCCGACCGCCGCCTCTTCGCCGCACTGATCGACGAAGCGCGCCGCTTCCGCGCCTCGCGCGCCGCCTCCGGTCGTTGAGCGAGGCCAAAGGCCGAGTCGAGACGCCCCCCGCACACGCCGAAGGGGCGGATGCCGCAGCATCCGCCCCTTCGTGTGGTTCTCGAACCGGTCAGCTTCCCGCGACGATGTCGGGGGTGGCCTCGATGGCGCCGGCGGCGTTGACGCCGACCGCGACCTTCTCGCCCCGCGGACCGTGCTCGAAGACGAACTTCCCGTTCTCGGCATCCACCTTCACGTGGTCGCCGGGGTTGAGCTCGCCGTGCAGGATCCGCTCCGACAGCTGATCCTCGACCTCGCGCTGCATCGCACGACGCAGCGGGCGGGCGCCGAGCGTCGGGTCGAACCCGATCTCGATGAGCTTGTCCTTGGCGGCATCCGAGAGTTCGACGGTCATGTCGCGATCGAGCAGACGCTCGCTCAGACGCTTGGTGAACAGGCCGACGATCTGGCGCAGCTCGGGCTTGCTCAGCTGCGGGAAGACGATGACGTCATCGACGCGGTTGAGGAACTCGGGCTTGAAGTGACGCTTCAGCTCCTCGTCGACCTTGCCCTTCATCCGCTCGTAGGTGGTCTGCGCGTTGCCCTCGACCTGGAACCCGACCGGGCCGCCGGCGATGGCCGACGAACCGAGGTTGGTGGTCATGATGATGACCGTGTTCTTGAAGTCGACGACGCGTCCCTGACCGTCGGTCAGGCGACCCTCTTCGAGGATCTGCAGCAACGAGTTGAAGATGTCGGGGTGGGCCTTCTCGATCTCGTCGAACAGCACGACGGAGAACGGCTTGCGACGCACCTTCTCGGTGAGCTGTCCGCCCTCTTCGAAGCCGACGAATCCGGGAGGGGCACCGAACAGACGCGACACGGTGTGCTTCTCACCGAACTCGCTCATGTCGAGCGAGATCAGCGCACCCTCGTCGTCGAACAGGAACTCGGCGAGCGCCTTGGCAAGCTCGGTCTTTCCGACGCCCGTGGGACCGGCGAAGATGAACGAGCCGCTGGGACGCTTCGGGTCCTTGAGCCCGGCGCGCTGGCGACGGATCGTGCGGCTGAGCGCGGCGATCGCCTCCTCCTGGCCGATGACGCGCTGGTGCAGCGCCTTCTCCATGAAGACGAGACGGCTGGTCTCCTCCTCGGTGAGCTTGAAGACGGGGATGCCGGTGGCCTGCGCCAGCACCTCGGCGATGAGCCCCTCGTCGACGACGGCGTGGCTGGCCACGTCACCGCTGCGCCACTGCTTCTCGAGACGGAGACGCTCGGCGAGCAGGGACTTCTCCTCGTCGCGCAGCGACGCGGCCTTCTCGAAGTCCTGCTCCTCGCTGGCGGTCTCCTTGTCTTCGCGGACCTTGGCGATCTTCTCGTCGAATTCGCGCAGCTCCGGCGGGCTCGAGAGGATCGACAGGCGCAGGCGTGCGCCAGCCTCGTCGATCAGGTCGATGGCCTTGTCGGGCAGGAACCGGTCGCTGATGTAGCGGTCGGCGAGGTTCGCCGCGGCGACGATGGCGCCGTCGGTGATCTGCACCTTGTGGTGCGCCTCGTAGCGGTCGCGCAGCCCCTTCAGGATGTTGATCGCGTGGGGCAGGCTCGGCTCGGCGACCTGGATCGGCTGGAAGCGGCGCTCGAGTGCGGCATCCTTCTCGAAGTGCTTGCGGTACTCATCGAGCGTCGTCGCACCGATCGTCTGCAGCTCGCCGCGGGCGAGCAGCGGCTTCAGGATCGAGGCGGCGTCGATCGCACCCTCGGCGGCGCCAGCACCCACGAGGGTGTGGATCTCGTCGATGAAGACGATGATGTCGCCGCGCGTGCGGATCTCCTTGGTGACCTTCTTCAGGCGCTCCTCGAAGTCACCGCGGTAGCGGGAACCGGCGATGAGCGAGCCGAGGTCGAGCGAGTAGACCTGCTTGTCCTTCAGGGTCTCGGGCACGTCGTTCTTCACGATCGCCTGCGCAAGGCCCTCGACGACGGCGGTCTTGCCGACGCCGGGCTCACCGATCAGCACCGGGTTGTTCTTGGAGCGGCGCGAGAGGATCTGCATGACCCGCTCGATCTCCTTCTCGCGTCCGATCACCGGGTCGAGCTTGTTGTCGCGCGCGGCCTGGGTGAGGTTGCGGCCGAACTGGTCGAGCACCGCCGAGCCGCCCTGGGCGGCCTGCTGGCTCTGCTCGCCGGCGCCGGCAGCGACACCCGCGGTCTCCTTGCCCTGGTAGCCGCTGAGCAGCTGGATGACCTGCTGGCGCACCTTGTTGAGGTCGGCGCCCAGCTTGACGAGCACCTGAGCCGCGACGCCCTCGCCCTCGCGGATGAGCCCGAGCAGGATGTGCTCGGTGCCGATGTAGTTGTGGCCGAGCTGCAGCGCTTCGCGCAGGCTCAGCTCGAGTACCTTCTTCGCACGCGGCGTGAAGGGGATGTGGCCGGTGGGCTGCTGCTGACCCTGACCGATGATGTCCTGGACCTGCTCGCGGACGGCGTCCAGCGAGATACCCAGGCTTTCGAGCGCCTTGGCGGCGACGCCCTCGCCCTCATGGATGAGCCCGAGCAGGATGTGCTCGGTACCGATGTAGTTGTGGTTGAGCATCTTCGCCTCTTCTTGGGCGAGGACAACCACACGACGGGCACGGTCCGTGAATCTCTCGAACATTCGTCGACACTCCTCCGGCGCACAGTCTTCTGGTGCGCTTACGTCGAGGGTAACGACCGGCGAATGCCGGTATGCCCGTGTTCGCCGTCGGCGCACCGCCGCGGCATCCGCATGCCGCCCGCCTTACTGCAGGGCGGAGGTCAGGCGCGCGAGATTGTCGAGCACCGTCGAGCGCAGGGGCTGCTGCATCCACTCGTCGAGGGTGAGTTCACGGCTGAGCGCGCGGTACTCGTCTTCGACCGAGCGCAGCTGCGACACGAAGTCTTCTCCGCGCACGAGCAGCGAGATCTCGAGGTTGAGTCCGAAGCTGCGCATATCCATGTTGCTCGAGCCGATCACCGCGACCTCGTCGTCGATCGACATCGACTTGGAGTGCAGGATGAACGGCCGCTCGTACATCCAGATCTTCACGCCGCCCCGCAGCAGCGCCTCGTAGTAGCTGCGCTGGGCGTGGTAGACCATGGCCTGGTCGCCCTCTTCCGAGACGAAGAGCTCGACGTGCACCCCGCGCTGGCAGGCGGTCTGGATGGCGATCAGCAGTCCCTCGTCGGGAACGAAGTACGGCGAGACGATGATGATCTTCTCGCGCGCCGAGAACAGCAGCGTCATGAACAGCTTGAGGTTGTTCTGGAATTCGAACCCCGGCCCCGACGGAATGACCTGACAGTCGAGGTCGCCGCTTCCGGTGCGCACGTCGAACAGCTCGATGCCCTCGACGACCTCATCGGTCTCGCTGTACCAGTCGCTCAGGAAGACGGCGTTGACGGATGCCACGACGGGCCCGTCCAGGCGGGTCATCATGTCGACCCAGTGCAGCCCTCGCTTGATGTTCTTCTGCAGGTTGTACGTCGAGTCGGTGACGTTCTGCGACCCCATGAAGGCGACGTGCCCGTCGACGACGAGGAGCTTGCGGTGGTTGCGGAGATCGGGGCGCTGGTACTTGCCGCGCAGCGGCTGCACGGGAAGCATGAGCTTCCAGTCGGCGCCCATCGCGTCGAGCCGGCGACAGGTCTCCGCGTAGAACGGCTTGCCGCGGTTGGCCCAGTGATCCAGCAGCACGCGGACGACGACACCGCGCTTGACGGCATCCTCGAGGGCGTCGAAGAACCCGGCGGTGGTCTTGTCGCACTGCAGGATGTAGAACTCGGCGTGCACGTAGCTCTTCGCCTGCCGGATGGCCGCGGCCATCTCGTCGATGCTCTCCTGGTAGCCCGAGATGAGCGTCGCGTCGTTCTCACCCGAGAGCGGCATCGCGCCCAGATTGCGGTTGAGGCGCACGAGCTGCGCGAACCACAGGGGCGGGTCGGGGCGGAGCGTACCGAGATCGAGCCCGTGGCTGGTGGTGCGGATGTACTCGTTGATCTGCTGCTGTTTCTTGCGTCGCTTACGCGGCAGGCGCGGATTGCCGATCAGGAGGAACAGCAGCACCCCGATGATCGGGATGAAGTAGATCGCCAGCAACCACGCCATCGCCGCCGTCGGACGGCGATTGCGTGGAACGATGATGATCGCGAGGATGCGGACGGTGACGTCGGTGACGAAGACCAGGATCACCCAGGCGAGCGCCCATCCGGTCTGATCCACGTCGCTCTCCCCGCTGTCGGACTCCGCCCAGCGTAGCGACTATCTCCGACTCAGGTCGTTCGGGGGGCCTCGGCGCTCGTGGCCGCGTCGGCGAGCGGCGCACCGGCCTCGCCGACCGGGGGCAGACCGCGCTTGGCCCGCTCCTCGTTCTCGACCTTGGCGTACACGCGACGCTCGCTGCGATCCATCCGCAGGATCGCCCGCAGGACGAACACGAACAGACCCAGCACGACGACGGTCGGCAAGAGTGACCAGGCGACGGCGGTCCAGTACGGGTCCATGCGCTCCATGGTACGCGCGCCGGCGCCGTCTCCTCCCCAGTCGCGCATCGGACGGAGCTCTCCACCGGCAGCATCGCCGTCCGTCCACGCGCCGCCGACGCCCCGCAGACTCGCCGCATGTCCACGATCGTCCGAGCCGCCGACGCGGCACACTTCCTGTCCGTCCTCCCGCACCTGCTGGGATGCACGCCGCGGCAGAGCGTCGTGCTCGTGCCGATGGCGCAGGGACGCACGCTCGGCGCGATGCGCGTCGACCTCCCGCCCGACGCGGCAGCCTCGACGGCCGCGGCCAGCATCGTCGGCATGGTCTGTCGCGTGGTCGATGTCGAGGCGGTGATGGTCGTCGTCTACACGGATGCCGAGGCGGGGCACGACCTGCCGCACCGCGGCGTCGCGAGTGCGCTGTTGACCCGGGCGCGGGAGTGCGGACTCCCGGTGACGGATGCGCTGGCGGTCGCGGGAAACGGATGGGGGTCGTACCTCGATGATGCGGTGCCGTCCGGAGGCCACAGCCTCGAGAGCATCGCCGCCCGTGACGATCTACCGGTCGACGCGACACCGTGGGGTGCGGTGGCGAGCGACCAGTCTGCCGGGGCGCGGCTGCCCGTCCCCGCCGCTGCGCGACGGCGCGCCGTCGCGCAGGCGCTCCGGTCGCTGGAGGCGGCCCTCGAGGCGATCTGCGGCATCCCTCGCGTCGCCGGCGACGACGACCCGCGCGTCGATCCCGCGGCGCTGCAGGCGGCGTGCGAGCTCGACGACCTGCCGGAGCTGTTCGAGCGGGCGCTGGCCTGGGAGTCGGCGGCTCTCGCTCCGATGCAGGCTGCGATGATCGGGTGGTGCCTGGCCAGGCCCCCGCTGCGCGATGTCGCCCTGGTGCAGTGGGCGAGCGATGTCGCCGGGGGTGACGCCGCGATGGAAGCCCAACGGCGTTGGGAAGACGGCGCGGAGTATCCGAGTGACCTTGCCTCGGTGATGTGGGGCGAAGGCTCCCGGCCGGACGCCGCACGTCTGCAGGCCGCGCTCGACCTGGCCCGTCAGGTGGCGGCGGTCATGCCGAAGAGGCGCCGGGCCGGTGCACTGGCGGTGTGCGGATGGCTCGCGTGGGCTCTCGGTCGTTCGACCCACGCCGATCACTACGCCACGGAGGCGCTGCACTGCGAGCCCGCGCACGGGCTGGCAGAGATCGTGCGGTCGTTCGTCGCCGCCGCCCACCTGCCCGACTGGGCGTTCCGTGCGCGGTGATGCCCCTCGCGACCGAGGCGAACGACAGCGAGCCGCTCAGGCTGACGGGAGCTCGCCGAAACCGTCGGCGACGAGTTTCCTGACCGCCTCGACGGCCTGGTCAGCCTCGCGGCCGACCGCGGAGATCTCCAGGCGGTGGCCCTCTGCGGCGCCGAGCGCCAGGAGGCCGATCATGCTGGCCGCCGATGCCGGCGCCGACCCGGTCGTCGCGTTCGACACGGTGACGCGCGCATCGAACGGCGCGACCGCTTTCACGACGAGCGCGGCGGGGCGCGAGTGCAGTCCCATCGGGTTGCGGAGCGTCGCTTCGACGGTGGCGTCGGCATCCGGCGCTTCGCCGGGCGGCGAGGCGCCTGCTGAGGCGGCGGCGGCAGAGGTGGCTGCGGGCGGGGCGGGCATCGGGCCGCGCGCCTCGGAGGCGCGCGGCTGCTTCGCGGTCAGAGCCGCATCGGTCTCCGACACCACCTCATCGAGCGAGCCTCCGGTCGCGGCGCGCACGATCCCCGCCGTCAGGCCCTCGACGAAAGGACCGTCACTGATGCGCACCGGCACATCGCTCGCCCGCAGCTCGAGGGCGAGCTCCGCGCTGAGCACCGCCGAGCCGAGGTCGGTGACGATGACGATGCCCTCGGCGCCGCCTTCCGCGACCTCGTCGATCGCGTCGGCGATCGCGGCGGCATCCGTGCCGAACCCGCCGTCGGCGCCCGCGGCCAGCCGCACCGGCGGTCGATCACCGTGCACCATTTGCATCGCCAGCTCGACGGCGGCCTCGGCCAGCGCCGCACTGTGCGAAACGGCGACGACGCCGATCACGCGGCCGTCCCGGCGGCGACGTCGGCGAAGGTGCGGAGCAGGATGGCGGTCGATGCGGACCCCGGATCGACATGCCCCGCGCTGCGCTCACCGAGGTACGACGCCCGCCCCTTCCTTGCGATGAGCGGCTCGGTGTCGGCGCTTCCCCGCTCGGCGGCATCGGCTGCGGCCGCGGCCGCAGCCACCAGGCTCTCGCCGCCGTCGAGCGCTCGGCCGAGGGCGTCGAGGGCGGGGGTGAACGCGTCGATCATCGTCTTGTCGCCGGGCTCCGCGTGGCCGCGGCTGACGACACCGCTCACGCCGGCCGTGAGCACGTCGCGCCACTGCGCCGCCGTCAGTTCGGTCGGCTCGGCACAGGCACGCCCCATGTCGAGGAACAGGGTGCCGTACAGAGAACCGCTCGCGCCACCGACTTTGCTGACGAGAGTCATGCCGACCGTCTTGAAGAACTCGGGCAGCGACGCCGGCGGCGCGGTGTCGAGCTTGGAGACGATCGCCGTGAAGCCCCGACGCATGTTGGTGCCGTGGTCGGCGTCACCGATCGCCGAATCGAGCGCGGTCAGCTCATCGGCCGCAGCGTCGAGCCGGACGGCGCTTTCGCGTATCCACCGCTCCAGCAGGTCGAGGGTGACCGCGACGGCCATCTCAGTATCCCCATCGCAGAGCGCTGGTGTTGACGGGCGCGTCCCACAGGCGCAGCAGCTCCTCGTCGGCGCGCAGCAGCGTCAACGAACATCCGGCCATATCGAGGCTCGTCACGTAGTCGCCCACCAGGCTGCGCGCCACCGTGATGCCGCGCTCGGCGAGAGCATCGGCGATGTCGGCGTAGATCACGTAGAGCTCGATCAGAGGCGTGCCGCCGAGCCCGGTGAGCAGAGCGACCACCGGCGCGTCGGAGAAGTCGAGATCGGATGTGATGGCGTCGACCAACTCGCGCGCGATATCGCGCGCAGGAGCGAACGGCACGCGGGTGCGTCCGGGTTCGCCGTGGATGCCGACACCCATCTCCATCTCGTCGTCGGGCAGATCGAAGCTCGGGTGACCGACCGCAGGCACCGTGCAGCTGGTCAGCGCGACACCCATCGATCGACCGCTGTCGGCGACCCGCTGGGCGACAGCGGCAACCTCGGCCAGGCTCTTGCCTTCCGCTGCCGCCGCGCCGGCGATCTTCTCGACGAGCACCGTCGTGCCGACGCCACGGCGACCGGCGGTCCACGTCGAGTCCTTGACGGCGACGTCGTCGGCGACGATGACCGACTCCGACGCGATGCCTTCCTCGGAGGCGAGCTCTGCGGCCATCTCGAAGTTGAGGACGTCGCCCGTGTAGTTCTTGACGATGAAGAGCACGCCGGCGCCGGCGTTGACAGCCTGCGCGGCGGCGAGCATCTGGTCGGGCGTCGGCGAGGTGAACACCTCTCCGGCGCACGCGGCATCCAGCATCCCCGCCCCGACGAAGCCGCTGTGCAAGGGCTCATGACCCGAGCCGCCGCCCGAGATCAGAGCGACCCGACCCTCACGTGGAGCATTGCTGATCACGAGCCGATTCTCGTGATCGACAGTGAGCTCCGGGTGCGCGGCAGCGACGCCGCGAAGGGCGTCGGCGAGCACGGTCTCGGCGGAGTTGATGAGCTTCTTCATGCGCGGGTCTCCTCGTCAATGAGTGCCTATGGGCTCGACTTTAGGCGCGCTGAGCGGCGGCGTCCATCGACGGCGTGGATGCCGCGCTTCGACGGGTCGCTGCCCTCCGCACCAGCCCGGTCGTCAATCGAGCGCAGCGAGTCGAAACGCCCCAGCCCACCCCGTCCTGCGGGTTACTTCACCAGCGGGAAGAGGATCGTCTCGCGGATGCCGAGGCCCGTGATCGCCATGAGCAGACGGTCGATTCCCATGCCCATGCCACCGGTCGGCGGCATGCCGTGCTCGAGTGCACGCAGGAACTCCTCGTCCACGCGCATCGCCTCGTCGTCACCGCGGGCGGCGAGCTTCGCCTGCTCGACGAAACGCTCCCGCTGGATGACGGGGTCGACGAGCTCGGAGTATCCGGTGGCCAGCTCGAAGCCGCGCACGTACAGGTCCCACTTCTCCACGACCCCGCGGATGCTGCGATGCTCGCGCACGAGCGGCGAGGTGTCGAGCGGGAAGTCCATCACGAAGGTCGGCCGCTCGAGGCCACCCTTCACGAAGTGCTCCCACAGCTCCTCGACGTACTTGCCGTGGGTCGCGACCTTCTCGGGGACCTCGACGCCCGCCGACGCGGCGAGCGCCTTCAGCTCGTCGAGGGGTGTTTCGGGAGTGATGGGGGTGCCCACGGCATCCGAGAGAGAGTCGTACATCGAAATGCGATCCCACTGGCCGCCGAGGTCGAACGCGGTGCCGTCGGCCCACGTCACGGTGGTCGAGCCGGCCACGGCGATCGCGGCGTTCTGGATGAGCTGCTGGGTGAGATCGGCGATGCCGTTGTAGTCGCTGTACGACTGGTAGGCCTCGAGCATCGCGAACTCGGGGCTGTGGGTCGAGTCGGCACCCTCGTTGCGGAAGTTGCGATTGATCTCGAAGACGCGATCGATGCCGCCGACCACGGCGCGCTTGAGGAAGAGCTCCGGCGCGATGCGCAGGTACAGCTCGGCGTCGAACGCGTTGGAGTGGGTGACGAACGGACGGGCAGCCGCTCCACCGTGCTGCACCTGCAGCATGGGCGTCTCGACCTCGAGGAAGCCGTGATCCGTGAAGGTCTGACGCAGCGACGCGTTCACCTTGGCGCGGGCGATCACCGTCTCGCGGGCTTGGTCGCGGGCGATGAGGTCGAGGTAACGCGAACGCACCCGGCTCTCCTCGCTCAGCTCGCTGTACAGATTCGGCAGAGGCAGCAGCGCCTTCGCGGCGATGACCCAGTCGGTCACCATGATCGACAACTCGCCGCGGCGGCTGGAGATGACCTGGCCTGTCACCGAGACGTGGTCGCCCAGATCGACGAGGTCCTTCCACGCCTGCAGCGACTCCTCGCCCACTTCCGCGAGCGACACCATGGCCTGGATGCGGCTGCCGTCGCCCGACTGCAGCGAAGCGAAGCACAGCTTGCCGGTGTTGCGGCTGAACACGACGCGTCCGGCCACGGATGCCACGACACCCGTCTCGGCCCCGGCCTCGAGGTCGGCGTAACGCTCGCGCAGAGCGGCGATGCTGTCGGTCACCGGTACCGCCACCGGGTACGCGCCGCCGGCGGCGTCGGTGCGCTCGGAGAGCAGCCGCTCACGCTTGGCGAGGCGCACGGCCTTCTGCTCGTGCACGTCGACGAGGTCGGGCTCGTCCGCGACGGACGCGGCCGGGTCGGGCGTGGACGCAGCGTTCGGCGTCTGAGTCATGGTGCGGGGCTCCTCGAAGTAGACGTTCCAGTCTATCGAGGCGTCACCGCACGCCTTCCGGGTGTCGGATGCCGCGGCACACGCCGACCCGACCCTCAGGAGTCGATGATCGGGAAGTCCGCGGCCGGCGAATCGACCAGCGGCGATCCGTCCTGCAGAGCCCGGTCGACGGCGGAGTGCACCAGGGCAGACAGGTAGCGTCCGGGTTCGTCGATGCCCGCCGCGCGCAGCAGCGACGTCGACTGACGAACGATGGATGCCGAGAACTCCGTCGCCGTGGTGATTGCTTCGCCGTACGCGGCGCGGTCGGCTTCGGCCACGACCACCGGCTCGCAGCCGAGCTCGACAGCGAGCGCTTGCGCGATCGGCAGCACGGCCGCGGGGGCCGTGACGGCCGCGAACGCGTCGTGCAGCTGGCGGAGGTCCATCGAGGTGCCGGTGAAGGTCACCGCGGGGTGCACCGCAAGCGGGATCGCGCCGCGGCGGGCAGCCGGTGCGAGCACGTCGGTTCCCCAGGCGGGATCGGTGTGCAGCACGAGCTGACCGACCTGCCAGCGGTCGAGATCGGCAAGGCCCGAGACGAGCGCGGGCAGCTCATCGTGCGGCACCGCGATCACGACCAGCTCGCTGCGGCGGACGATCTCGTCGGCGTCGAGCACCGGAACGCCGGGCAGAATCGCCTCGACCCGATCGCGGTCGGATCCGGCGGTGATGCCGACGAGTGCGTGGCCAGCACCGGCGAGAGCCGCCCCGATGACGGGCCCGACCCGTCCCGCCCCGATGATGCCCACGCCGAGCCTGCTGGCGCCTGTCATACGCTCCTGATCCCTTCGTCCATGGTCGAGGTGCGCTCCGCGTCCCACCGGTGCGAGCGGTCGCTGGCGGCGGCGGTGATGGTCGCACCGGCGATCTGCTGCCACAGCGAGACGGCGTCGTCGCGGTCGAGAACGCCGATGCCGCCCGGCACCTGCCCCGCGACCGTGTGACCGGTGAGCGTCGCGACGCGGCACGCGCGATCGACCGGTCCCTGTGCGAGCGCCGTCGACTGCAAACGCGCGAGCGGGAGGATGATCAGCGAACGCCAGATCATGCCACGGCGCAGCAGCGCGGCATCCTCCGTGACGAGCACGCCGTTGCGCCGCCACGACAGCGGTCGCAGCCACCACGCGCGGCGCGGGGTCGTCACATAGGGATCCCCGTTGTCGTGAGGTCCGAGCAGGCCGTGCACGACCAGCTCCTGCCATTGTGCGGCCGAGATTCCCGGGAGAAACAGCCGCAGGACGCGCTCGACGTCATCGCGGGTGCCGACGGGAAGCACCTCCGCGAACTGCTGCGACTGGGCGTCGTTGGCCGAACGTCCCGACAGGCGGTTGACGCGGATGGACCACCAGCCCGACGCGCGCCACAGCAGCGGCTGGCGGATCTCGAACGCGTGCACACGCCCCGGCGGCAGCGTCTCGGTGATCGTCGTGAACAGGCCGAAAGTGATGCGCACCCCCGAGGGTGTCGGTGCGATCGAGTAGCGCAGCGCGCGCGTGATCGTACGGAACCAGTACGCCCCGAATCCGAGCACCGCCGGCACGAGCGTGAAGAGCACCCACGGCGTTCCGACGATCGATCCGATGATGATCGCGGCGCCGAGCGCCAGCAGCCAGATGGTCGAGCCCGACAGCAGCCGCGAGGCGATGAGGCGCCCGGGCGGGATGTGAACCACGGATGCCGGTTCGGCGACGGGCTGCTCGGCGCCGTCGATCAGCCCGGTCAGCCCGGCGCTGACGGCTGCGACGGCAGCGCGGCTGCGCGCGTGAGCGGAACCCGCGCCACCCGCCTCATCGCGGGCCGCTGCGCGTGCGAGCTGGCGGCCCGAGGCGAGGCGCAGGATGTCGGCCCGCACGGCCTCGGCGTTCGCGGTCGACAGGTACTCGAGCTTCACGTTCGCGTCGAGTCCCGCGCCGACGACCTCGAGCTTGGCCGCACCGAGCAGACGCGCGACCATCGGGCGGGTGAGGTTGACGCCCTGCACACGGTCGAGCGGTGCACGGCGGTGGGTGCGGAACAGGATGCCGCTGCGCACCTCGACGTCGTCGCCGGTGATGCGGAACGTGTGGAAGCGCCATGACAGCCAGAACCCGCCGAGCAGGAGCAGCAGTACACCCAGCACCGCGAGCAGGGCGAGAAGGATGAGGTTGTTGCTGACGACGTAGTCGACCGGGTCGGCCTGGTACTTCTCCCAGTCCGCCAGCCCGGGCACGAGCCAGCCGATGATGCGGTCGCGCAGGTTGGTGATGACGATGCCGACGACGACCACCAGGAACAGGCCACCCCGCAGCACCGGGGTCAGCGGGTGCAGGCGGTGCCAGTCGCCGTCGCTGAGCGGCGAACGCACCGCGGCGACGGTGGCAGGATCTGTCACAGCCCGGTCCGTCGCGTTTCGGCCACCGCGATGAGCGTGTCGCGCAGCCGCTCCGCCGCCGATTGGCTGAGCCCGGGGATGACGACGCCGGTCGAGGCCGCGGCGGTGACCAGCTTGAGCTGGGCGATGGTGAAGAGGCGGTCGAGCGGGCCGTGGGTGATGTCGACGAGTTGCATGCGCCCGTACGGCACCGACACGAGGCGCTGCCAGAGGATGCCGCGACGGAACACGAGGTCGTCGTCGCGCAGCTGATACCCGTAGGCGCGCGCCTGCCGCGGCAGGATGACGAGCGTCCAGACGGTCGCGACGACGACGACGCCCGCGGGGATCCACACCCAGCCCAGGTGCAGGACGAGCCCGCCGACGAGGGCCGCCGCGACGACCAGCGCGAGGAACGCGAGCGTGGAGATCAGCCGGACCCACACATAGTTGCGCGAGAGCTGGTGCCACGTGCCGTCGCCCAGCGGCAGACGGTTCTCGCTACGCGGTTCGAGGATGTGCGCATACGTCCCCGCGTCGAGCACCGCTTGCCCCGCCGCACCCTCAGTCGTGGTGGGAGAGGCCGAGGCCGGGCTCGGGAGGTCCGGGGTGTTCGTCATCGTCGTCCTTCCGGATGGTGCAGAGGTGCTCGGCGACGAGGCCGGCCGCGACCAGGACAAGGCCTCCGACGACCGATGCGATCACCGCTCCTGTCGAGCCTAACGAGGGTGCGACGGGGCGGGTGAGCACGAAGGCCAGCAAGCCGGCGGCGACACCGGCGACACCGGCGCCGACCAGGGTCGATGCCTTCGCCAGCATCGCGACGCGAACGGCACGGAACGGGTCGATGGGCGTCTGCGTCGGCCCGGCGATCGCCCGCCGGATCGGCAGGGCGAACGCGACGAGCGCAGCCCCGAGCAGCACGAGCAGGATCGGCAGCAGGAACGAGGGGGTGAAGGTCGGCCTCCCGGTCGCGGTCAGCACCTGGTCGATCGCGAATCCGAGCATCACGCCGATGGCCACAGCCGCGACGATGACGCCCGCACCGGTGCGCTTCACTCCGCACCTCCACGGGTCTCGTCGTCGCTGGCATCGGCGCCGGATGCCGCGGCATCCTCGAGCCGCGCGAGCACCTCGTCGACGCGACCCGCGCCGGGAAGCACCGCGTCGGGGTCGATCTGCAGCCACGGGGCGAGCACGAAGGTGCGCTCTGCGGCTCGCGGATGCGGGAGGGCGAGCGCAGGATCGTCGGACCGCACGTCGCCGTAGGCGATGAGGTCGAGGTCGAGGGTGCGGTCCTGCCAGCGGAGGTCGTCCACACGGCGAGGAGGGCGGCCGTGCGCCTCTTCGATCGCGTGCAGGTAGCCGAGCAGCACCGACGGAGCCAGGCGGGTCGTCACGAGGGCGACGGAGTTGAGGTAGGCGGGAGCCTCGGCATCCGGACCGTCGAGGGTCAGGGCAACCGTCTCGACGGGCGTCGCCGCGACGACACGGGTCGTCAGCGGAAGCCGCACGAGGTCTTCGAGAGCGGCGCGCAGGGTGGCCTCGCGGTCGCCGAGATTGGCTCCGATCGCGACCACCGCCACGGTTTCGGGGTGATCGCCTTGCGACGGCTCACCCGGGTAGCCCTGCGCGAGGCGGCGGTTCATGCGGGGGCTCCTTCACGGACGCGGCGGATGGTGACGCTCACGTCGTCGAACGGCACCGTGATCGGTGCCTGCGGCTTGTGGATCGTGACCGTGACGGCATCCACGCGGGTGTAGGCGAGCGCACGGTCGGCGATGCGCTGGGCGACCGTCTCGAGCAGATCGGCGGGATCGCCTGACAGCACGGCGGCGACGTGATCGGCGAGCTCGCCGTAATGCACGGTGTCGGCGACGTCGTCGGTGCGGGCGGCATCGGCGAGCGAGAGTTCGAGCACGACGTCGGCGATGAAGGTCTGCCCCTCCCGCCGTTCGTGCTCGTACACCCCGTGGTGGCCGGTGGCCCGGATGCCGGTGAGTGTGATGAGGTCGCTCATACGTGTTCTCCCTCGCCCTGCCAGTGCGTCCACACGGCGAGCGCGTCGCGCGTCGCCGCGGCGTCGTGCACCCGCACGGCCCACGCCCCGGCCTGCGCTGCCAGGACGCTGGTCAGGGCGGTGGCCGCATCACGGCGGGCCGTCGAGATCTCGTCGTCGGATGCCGCGGCAAGCGCCTCGGCGAGGAACCGTTTGCGACTCGTTCCCACGAGTACGCGCGGTCCGATCGCGACGACGCGATCAAGCCCGCGCAGCGCCTGCCAGTTCTGGGCGCCGCGCTTGCCGAACCCGATCCCCGGATCGAGGATCACCCGGTCGGGAGAGATGCCCGCCCGGGCGGCCGCCGCCAGCCGTGCCTCGAGTTCGGCGACGAGCTCGGGCACCAGGTCGTCGTAGACGGCGTGCGCGTACATGTCGGCGGAGTGTCCTCGCCAGTGCTGCAGCACGACGTCGGCCCCGGATGCGGCGACCACCCCGAGCATGTCGGGGTCGTTCAGCCCGCCCGAGACGTCATTGACGATGCGGGCGCCGAGCTCGACGGCGGCGTGGGCGGTAGCGGCGTTCATGGTGTCGATGCTGACCACGGCGCCGTCGGCGGCGAGAGCGGCGATCACGGGAAGCACGCGCGCCTGTTCCTCGGCGGGCTCGACGCGTGCCGCGCCGGGCCGGGTCGACTCCCCCCCGACGTCGAGGATGTGGGCTCCCGCGGCGCGCAGTTCACGGCCACGCGCGATCGCGTCGTCGGCCGACAGATAGCACCCGCCGTCGCTGAACGAGTCGGGCGTGACGTTGACGATCCCCATGATCGCGGTCATGTCGGTGTTCCCGTGACGAGCATCATGATCTCGGCCCGCGCCGCCGGCTCGGCCAGCTCGCCGCGGGCCGCGATGGTGATCGTCGCGGCATCCGGCTGCCGTCCGCCGCGCATCGTGACGCACTCGTGGTGGGCGGCGAGCACGACCAGCACCCCGCGCGCATCGAGCGAGGCGGCGATGGTGTCGGCGATCTGCTCGCCGAGCCGCTCTTGCACCTGGGGGCGCGCGGCCAGCACGTCGACGACCTTGGGCAGTGCGCCGAGACCGACGACCTGCTCGCCGGGAAGGTACGCGATGTGGGCGCGCCCGGCGAAGGGCAGCAGATGGTGCTCACAGACGGAGCGGAAGCGGATGTCGCGCAGCAGCACGGCACCCGAGGGCAGCGTGTCGGGGGCGGGGCCCCGCGAGACGCTGATCGTGTGGGCGAGCGGCTCCCCGGCATCCTCGCCGACCCCAGAGAAGAAGTCGGCGTACGCATCGGCGACGCGCTGGGGGGTCGCCTTCAGCCCCGGGCGGTCGGGGTTCTCCCCGATCGCGACGAGGATGTCGCGCACGGCGGCAGCGACGCGGTCTCGATCGACAGCCACGTCACGAGCCTAGGCGGTGGCGGGGCGCGCCTGCCCGCTCGGTCGGCGCTGCGCCGCGGTGTGCGCGGCCGGCGCGTCCTCGGCGACGGATGCCGCAGCCAGCCCTGCCTCGTCCTGACGGCGCGGAACGTCGACCGGCGGCAGCATCGACACGGGGCGTTCGTCGCTGGAGAGCCACTGCGGGCGCGGCGGGAGCTTCTTCACGTCGCTGAAGATGTCGGCGAGCTCGAGGTGGTCGAGCGTCTCCTTCTCCAGCAGCGCGAGCGCCAGCTTGTCGAGAATGTCGCGGTTGGCGTTGATCACCTCGTAGGCCTCGTTGTGGGCCTGCTCAATGAGCGCGCGCACCTGCTGGTCGACGCGCTCGGCGATGCGCTCGGAGAAGTCACGGCCATGGCCAATGTCGCGGCCCATGAAGACCTCGCCCGACGACCCGCCCAGCTTGACCGGGCCGACGTCGGTGGTCATGCCGTACTCGGTGACCATCTTGCGGGCGATGCCGGTGGCCTTCTCGATGTCGTTGCTCGCCCCGGTCGTGGGGTCGTGGAAGACGATCTCCTCGGCGACGCGGCCGCCCATGGCGTAGGCGAGCTGGTCCTGCAGCTCGTTGCGCGTGACGGAGTACTTGTCCTCCAGCGGCAGCACCATCGTGTAACCGAGAGCCTTGCCGCGCGGAAGAATCGTGACCTTCGTGACGGGGTCGGTGTTGTTCATCGCCGCCGCCGCGAGGGCGTGACCACCCTCGTGGTACGCGGTGATGAGCTTTTCCTTGTCCCTCATGATGCGCGTGCGACGCTGGGGGCCGGCGATGACGCGGTCGATGGCCTCGTCGAGCGCGCGCATGTCGATCAGCTGCGCGTTGGAGCGCGCCGTCAGCAGCGCGGCCTCGTTAAGCACGTTGGCGAGATCGGCACCCGTGAAGCCCGGGGTCTTGCGGGCGATGACAGCCAGGTCGACCGACGGCGACAGCGGCTTGCCCCGGCCGTGCACTTCGAGGATGCGCTGGCGGCCCTTGAGGTCGGGGGCGTCGACACCGATTTGGCGGTCGAAGCGTCCCGGACGCAGAAGCGCCGGGTCGAGGATGTCGGGACGGTTGGTCGCGGCGATGACCAGCACGGAGACCTTAGGGTCGAAGCCGTCCATCTCGACGAGCATCTGATTGAGCGTCTGCTCGCGCTCATCGTGACCGCCGCCCATGCCGGCGCCGCGGTGACGGCCGACGGCGTCGATCTCGTCGATGAAGATGATCGCCGGAGCGTTCTCCTTGGCCTGGTTGAACAGGTCGCGCACGCGGCTGGCACCGACGCCGACGAACATCTCGACGAAGTCGGAGCCCGAGATGGCGTAGAAGGGCACCCCGGCTTCGCCGGCGACGGCGCGGGCGAGCAGGGTCTTACCCGTTCCGGGAGGGCCGTACAACAGCACGCCCTTCGGGATGCGGGCGCCGACGGCCTGGAACTTGGCGGGGTCCTTCAGGAAGTCCTTGATCTCCTGCATCTCCTCGATGGCCTCGTCGGCACCGGCGACGTCGGCGAAGGTGACCGTGGGGGTCTCCTTCGTCACGAGTTTCGCGCGCGACTTGCCGAACTGCATCACCTTGCTGTTGCCGCCCTGGGCGGCCGAGAAGAAGAACCAGAAGAGCAGGCCCAGCAGCAGAATCGGGATCAGCAGCGACAGCAGGCTCTCGAAGAAGGTCGTGCGCGGAACGACATCGTTGTAGCCGTCCTTCGGGGTCGCGGCATCCACGGCCGAGACGACCTCGTTGGCGCGGGCACCCACGTAGTAGAACTGCACCTGGTTCGCGCCCTGGAAGGGAGCGGACAGGGTCATGTCGACACGCTGGTCGCCGTCGGTGTTCGTCACCTGCGTGACGGTGCCGCCCTTCAGGAGGGTGAGCCCCTCCTGCGTCGTGATCTGCTTGGCGCCGGTGAGAGTCGAGATCAGCGACATGCCGATCAGCAGGAGGGCGCCAATGAGCAACACGTAGACGAACGGGTTGCGGCTGAGCTTCTTGAAGTCCATGATCCGCTCAGGGTATCGCGCGCGGACTATGGGGCGTCTGTGCATTCGCCACAGGCGAACCCCGAGACTCAGCTGTAGACGTGCGGAGCCAGCACCGCGACATCGCGCAGGTTGCGGAAGCGCTCGTCGTAGTCGAGGCCGTAGCCGACCACGAAGTCGGTGGGGATGTCGAAGCCGACATAGCGGGAGTCGATCTCGACCTTGGCCGCTTCGGGCTTGCGCAGCAGCGCGAGGATCTCGATCGACGCGGCACCGCGCGACGCGAAGTTCTCCAGCAGCCAGCTGAGGGTCAGGCCCGAGTCGATGATGTCTTCGACGATCAGCACGTGTTTGCCGGTGAGGTCGGTGTCGAGGTCTTTGCGGATCTGCACGACACCGCTGGATTTCGTGCCGGCGCCGTACGACGACACGGCCATCCAGTCGATGACCACGTCACGGCGCAGCCGCCGCGAGAAGTCGGCCATCACCATCACCGCGCCCTTGAGCACGCCGACCAGCAGTAGTTCCTTGCCCTCGTAGTCGGCTTCGACCCGCAGGGCCAGCTCGCCGAGCTTCTCGTGGATCTGCTCCTCGGTGACCAGAACGGTGGACAACTGGTCAGCGATGTCGGCGGCGCGCATTCCTCGATTTTAGGCACGGATGCCGCGGCAGCTCAGTCGGCGGCCGTGAATACGAGCCGGGTGCCCTGGCGCTGGGCGCGGCATCCGGGGAGGTCGATCGGGCCCTGGCCGTGCCAGTCGGTGACGAGCCGCGCGACCTCCAGCGTGTGGACGCGGGTCAGGCTGACGCCGAACTCGCTCGCGACGACATGGCGGATGATGCGGTGGCGAAGCGCCGGAGGGTTCGCGGCGAGCGCGGCCACCGACACCGCGATGCCGGCCTCGGCGTGCTCGACGATATCTTCTATCGTCTCGTCGATCATTTCGGCGAAGGCGGCAGCATCCTCGCGGAGCTGGTCGCTCGTGCGGGCGAGCGCCTCGGCGACGCCCGGGCCGAGTTCGTCTTCGAGCACGGGCATGACGTCCTGCCGCACGCGCACGCGCAGGAACCGGCGGTCGAGGTTGTGCGGGTCTTCCCACGGCGGCAGGCCCGCCGCAGTGCAGGCCGCGCGGGTGGTCGCGCGCCGCACCTCGAGCAGCGGACGAAGGATGCGGATGCCGTCTTCGACGCGGTCGGGCGACATGCCTCCGAGGCTGGCCGCGCCCGACCCGCGGGCGAGGCCCACCAGCACGGTCTCGGCCTGGTCGTCGAGGGTGTGCGCGAGCATGACGGCTTCGGCGCCGGCATCCCGCGCCGCGGCGAGCAGTGCGAAGCGGCGGGCGTCGCGGGCGGCGGCTTCGGGGCCTCCATCGGTGCCGACCTCGACGCGGATGACGCGAGCGGGGAGCCCGCGGTCTTCGGCGACGGCGGCGGCGCGGGCGGCGACTCGATCGGAGCCCGGTTGCAGCCCGTGGTCGATGATCGCGGCCGATGCGGTGACGCCGGCTTTCGGTGCCTCGAAGGCGACCGCGTCGGCGAGGGCGAGCGAGTCGGCACCGCCGGAAAGACCCACCAGCACCGGTCCGCTCACGGTTGCCAGCGCCGCGCGCACCGCGCGACGGATCTCGGCGATGGCGGGGTCGAGGCTGGGGCGGTGGTCCACGACATCCACGCTAGCGACTGACCACGCGCACCACCCGCCCGACCCTGTTGCCACGCCCCACCGCGGCCGTGCGCGCGATCTGCCGTTCCGCATTCAGTCTCCGCGGCGCCGACACCGCGCGCCGGGCGCGAGATCCCGCGGCTGTTCGGCCGAGCCGCTCACACCAAGACTGAATACGGCACGCGCAACCCGCCGACTAGGCTGGATGCCGGCATCCACCAGACTCTTCGAAGGAGCACCAGCATGGGCGCATACGACGCCGTCATCGAGATTCCGCGCGGCAGCCGCGTGAAGTACGAGGTCGACCACGGCACCGGACGGGTGTTCCTCGACCGCGTGCTGTTCACGCCCATGGGCTACCCCGCCAACTACGGCTTCTTCGAGGACACCCTCGGCGAAGACGGCGACCCGCTCGACGTGCTGCTGCTGCTCGACCGCGACCTGTACCCGGGCGTCATGGCCAAGGTGCGCCCCGTCGCCGTGCTGAAGATGCTCGACGAGGCCGGCGGCGACGACAAGGTCGTGGCCGTGCTCGCGAAAGACCCGCGCTGGGCCCACATCAACGACGTCGACGACCTCGACGAGTGGACCAAGGGCGAGATCAACCACTTCTTCGAGCACTACAAGGACCTCGAGCCGGGCAAGTGGGTCAAGGTCGACCAGTGGGCCGGTGCCGACGAGGCCGAGCGTCTGGTCGCCGAAGCGTTCCAGCGTTTCCAGGACGAGGGCGCGCAGACCGCGACCCAGGGTGAGGGCCACGCCCCCAAGACCGTCTGAGGCTTTTCGCCTCGAAATGCAGAAGAGCGGATGCCGATCGGCATCCGCTCTTCTGCATTTCGGCGAGACGTCAGTAGACGTCGATGCCGTGGTCGTAGAGAACCGGCGCGGGGTCGATGCGCACACCCTGCCAGTAGACCTCGAAGTGGAGGTGGCATCCGGTGGAGGCGCCGGTGTTGCCGACGTAGGCGATGACATCGCCCGCGTTGACCCACTGACCGCGGTTGACGGCATAGCCGCCGTTGACGATGTGGGCGTAGCCGGTGACCACGCCGCCACCGTTGTCGATTTTGATGTAGTTTCCCCAGGCGTCGGTGTACTGCGCCCAGATGACCTGTCCGGATGCCGCGGCGAAGATCGGCGACCAGCATGCCGTCGCGAAGTCGATGCCGCGGTGGCCGGTGACGCAGCCGTCGGAGCCGCAGATGGTGCCGCGGTTGCCGAACCACGAGCTGATGTAGCCGGATGCCGGGCGCACCCAACCGTCGGTGCCGGGGGTGCCGCCACCGCCGCCACCGCCACCTCCCCCGCCTCCGCCACCGCCGCCACCGCCGTTGTTGGCGGCGGCTTCTTCGGCAGCCTTGCGGGCGGCTTCGGCAGCGGCCGCTTGGCGGGCTTCCTCGGCCTTGCGGGCGACTTCGACACCCGTCTGGTAGTCGGCGACCGTCTTGGCTGTGGTGTCTTGGAGGGCAGCGAGCTGCGCCTGGAGGGTGCCGAGGTACTTGTCCTGCTCGGCTAGCGCAGCCTGGGCGGCGATCGCGGCATCCTGCGCGGCCTGCATCTTCTGCTGCGCTTCCTGCTGCAGGCGGTCGCGCTCGTCGCGGGCGACCTTGGCCTTGTTGCTGAGGCTCTGCGCGTTGTTGCGGGCACTCACCGCGTCGGCGTAGACGCCGCGGTTGGCTTCGACGAGGCGGTCCATCGTGCCGAGCTTGGCGAGCAGGTCGTCGGCGCTGGCGGCAGAGCCGGAGAAGAAGAGCTCCATCGACGGGTCGTCGCCGCCGTTGCGGTACTGCTGCGCGGCGAGGCGGCCGAGCTTCTTGGCGGATTCGTCGGCGCGCGCCGACTCGGCATCCGCCTGGTTTTGCAGGGCGGTGGCCTGGTCGACGGCGACTTCGAAGGCTTCTTGCGCGGCGAGGTACTCACCGGCGAGACGGTCGGCGTCGGCCTGCTTGGCGGCGACGTCGGCCTGCAGGGCCGCGATGAGGCCCTGGATGCGGGTGACCTCGTCGGCTTTGGCGGCTTCGTTGTTCTTGGCGTTCTGGACGTCGTCCCACGACGGGTAGTCGGCGGCGAATGCCGGCGAGCTGAAGCGGAGTCCGAGGGCGCTCACCGCGCCGAGGCTGAGCATGCCGAGTCCGGCGAGTCCGAGGGCGGTGCGGCGGGTCAGCGGGCCCCGGAGGGTCGCCAATTCTTGGGCGGTCGGCGCGCAGCCGCAGTCCTCCGCCGAAGCGGCCTTATCGGTCTCCACTTCGAACCTCCGTCAATTCACGCGCGTCGACCCCCGCCATCCGACGATGGCAACACACGTCACACTAACAACATTCGTCACATTCGCCCAGAGGTTTTCTGGCGCGAAGGCGGGAGACGATCACCGCGTTCGCCTGGGGGTGAGACGGGCACGGCCAGCGCCATCCTCTCCCACCTCGAGCACTCCAGGCGGGACCCCACGCCCTCGATTTCCGATTTGCTGGGCGATCTCGTATGCTTGAGCGTCGGCAAGAACGAGCCTCCGGGTTCACCCGGCCCCATCGTTTAGTGGCCTAGGACGCCGCCCTTTCACGGCGGTAGCACGGGTTCGAATCCCGTTGGGGTCACTCTCCGACACACAACTGAATACGCATGGCCCTGTAGCGCAGTTGGTTAGCGTGCCGCCCTGTCACGGCGGAGGTCGCGGGTTCAAGTCCCGTCAGGGTCGCTCCGAGCGACGGGCCCTTTTCTTTCGAGATCGAGGGCCCTTCGTGTAGGACGCGGCAGGTTCATTACGCGCATGCCGCGCGGCTCTGTAGCTCAGTTGGTAGAGCGCACGACTGAAAATCGTGAGGTCACGGGATCGACGCCCGTCGGAGCCACTGGGACCCTCGTGAGGCTTCTACTCACGGGGGTTTCTTAATGTCTAACAGTCAGTCACCCCGCGAAAACCCCGCACATTCAGCGGAGTCGCTCGAGGTGCTCCTGCATGAGATCCGCCGCCCGCCGGCTCCCGCTCTGCTTCGACATGTAGACGTCCATCGTGAGGCTCGGGTTCTGGTGACCCAGGTACTCGGCGATGTCTCTCGCGCTCAGTCCGGCGGGATCGAGCGCCGTCGCCACGGTCTTCCGGAAGCTGTGTGTCGTGAGCTCTGGATAGCCGAGCACCTGGCGCCGCTCGCGAAGCTCACACTGAGCGTTTGACGGGTCCCGCCGGTGGAGGAGGACCGTCGGGAAGACGAGCGGAGTCAGCCCAACAAGCCGCTCCTTCCTGGCCTCCAGCATCCTGAGGGTGTCTGCCGGCAACGGCGTGGTCCTCGAGGCGGTGCTCGTCTTTCCGTAGGGCTGACGCACAACGCCCTGCTTCGGAACGCGCACGGCGATCGCTTCCATCCGCACGGTGCCCTTCTCGACGTCGACCGACTCCCATTCGAGCGCGCACACCTCCGCGATCCGCCAGCCCACGGACAGCATGAACGTGATCATGTCGACCATGTCGCGTTCGATCAGGACGTCGTCGGCGCGCACCTTCGCGAGGAACGCGGGCAGCTCGTCGAGCGGGATCGCTTCGGACCCCTTCTTGCCCGCCCTCGTGATGAGGTCGAGCTCCTTCACCGGGTTCCGTGCGATCGCACCGTTCCGAACCGCCATGCCGAGCATCCCCGACAGCACGGAGCGGCAGTTTTTCGCCGCCCCATGGCCGTGCTGCTTGTGCACGGAGCTGAGGAACGTCTGCAGCTGCGCCGGTGTCGCCTCCGCCGCCGACAGGTCGCCGATCTTCGGGATGATATGCATCTTCACCGCCGACCTATAGGTGGTGAGTGTGCCCGTCGATCGGCCGGCACCCTCCTTCTCCTCCAGGAACTGGTTCGCCAGCACCCTGAGGGGCGTCGTCGGCTTCAGTTCAGTCCCACGCCCGTTCTCGACGGTGTTCAGCGCCTCTCGCAGCTTCGCTTTGGCCTTCGCCTCCGACACGTCGAACCGCTCGACCTGCCGTGATTTGCCGTCCGAGAACCTGTAACGCGCCCGGGCGCGCCACTTGCCGCCGATCCGGGCGGTGTGGATCTCTCCGTAGCTTCCGATCGGAGTCCTAGGGCGCGCCATCGGTCAGCCGTTTTCCGCGGCAGCACCCGCGGCTGAGCCGTGCTTCACTCCGATCCAGCCTCGGCGCCTCGCCTCCGCAATCCAGCGGGTCGCTGTTCTTGCCGAGAGACCGACCGTGTCGCGCACCCCCTTGGCGGGGTTCGCACCTATTGCGGCGAACCAGACGTACACCCGAGCGAGCCAACGAAGAACGTCGTCGCTTAGCTCGCCCCCGCGCGCTTCCCGCGACGCGCGCTCTCGCCAAAGGTCCAAGTCGTTGGCGACGGCCAAGATCGCGTCTCGCTCCTCACGGAGGGTCGAGAGCTGAACAGCGAAGGGATCAGCGGAAGCGATCGCTTGAAGAATCGAAGGGAGCGAAACATCTCGGACCTGCGGCGCGGAAATTCCATCCGGAGACTCGATACCGAGGACGGTGACCCGATAGCTCTGCGACGGACCGTCTTTGCGGCTCCCGAAGGACGTGTCGCAACACATCGCGCGAAGATGGATACCTCGGGAGGCGATGCTGCCCACATCCCAGCGACAACTCAGGAAACGCGCACATCCGAGTCGCGCATCGCGACCGCGAGCGGGATCCTTAGGCTGTGGTTCCCCCCGCCGAGCTCCGCATTGAAGGCTCCGATCTCAACCTCCGCTGAGCACCCCGGCGGGACCGCAGCATCGAGAACGACTTCGTCCCCGTCGATGCTCCACGCCACCGCAGCACGGCCGTAGGGGGTCACCACCGAGGTGCGGGCACTGGTCGGCCCGAATCCAACTAGCAGTGCGATGCGTATGCGGCTGTACGCCGGACCCACCGGGGCGAGACCCGCCGTGGGCTCTCCGCCCCGCTGGAGGAGGTCGCTCGCGAGGCCGGCGTGAGCATCGGGACTCTCTACAACCGGGTCGGATCCCGGGAGGACCTCATCGACGCGGTAGTCCCCGCAGTCGCCGGCGAGAAACTCCTGGCGCTCAAGGAGCAGTCGCTGAGCCAGCCATCGCCCCGCGCACGGCTGGAGGCATTCATCGCAGGAATGATCGACCTGACGCTCAGCGATCCGGCGCTGAACGACGCCATGCTCCGTCGCTTCCCGAACGCCACCTCGCTCATCGAAGCATGCGATCGATCAACGGCCCTCGGTCAGGACCTGATCGACGATGCCCACGCCGCCGGCACCCTCTCCCGAGACTTCACGGCTGACGACCTCATGACCGTGCTGTGGATGGCCGGGACCGCAAGTCACGACCCCTCACCCCCAGCAGGCTGGCGACGAGTCGTCGACCGCAGCATCGCCGCCGCCTGGACCACCTGACCGCAGCACAATCGCTCGACGGTGGAGACGCCGGCATCGAAGGTGACTGTGCAGATGCAGCTCATGCTCAGCCGGTGATGACCTGCGGGATCGACACCGACTTGAGGCCCTCGACGCCGAACTCGAGCCCGTAGCCCGAGCCCTTCACCCCGCCGAACGGGGCCATCGGGTGGATGGTGCCGTGCTGGTTGATCCAGACGGTGCCCGACTCGATGCGCACGGCGACCTCGCGGGCCGCCGCGGGGTCGGCGGACCACACGGAGGCACCGAGGCCGGCCTCAAGGCGGTTCGCGCTGGCTATCGCATCCTCGACGTCCGTGTACTTGATGATCGGCAGGGCGGGGCCGAACTGCTCCTCGTCGACGAGCGGGTCGCCGTCTTTGAGGTCGGCCACGAGCGTGATCGGGTAGAACAGCTCGCCGAGCTCGGTGGCGGGCGAGCCGCCCGTCACTATGCGGCCACCACGCTTGCGGGCATCCTCGACGAGGTCTGAGACGATGTCGAACTGCTTCTTGTTCTGCAACGGGCCGAGCACGTTGTTCTCGTCGAGCCCGTTGCCCATCGGCATCTTCGCGGCGATGCCGGCGAGCTCTTCGATGACCTGCTCGTAGATCGAGTCGTGCACGTACAGACGCTTGAGCGCGGCGCAGGTCTGGCCGGTGTTGATGAAGGCACCCCAAAACAGGTTCTCCGCGATCGCCGCGGGGTCGGTGCCGGGCAGCACGATTCCCGCATCGTTGCCGCCGAGCTCGAGGGTGAGCCGCGCGAGGTTGTCTGCAGACGAGCGGATGATCGCCCGCCCCGTGGCCGTCGAGCCGGTGAACATGATCTTGTCGATGTCGGGGTGCGACGCCAGGCGTGCCCCGACCTCACGGTCGCCGGAGACCCCGACGAGCACGTCGGCGGGAAGCACCTCGTTCATGACCTCCAGCAGCGCGAGCACACTGAGCGGGGTGAACTCCGAGGGCTTGACCACAACGGTATTGCCCATGCGCAGCGAGGGCGCGATCTGCCAGATGGAGATCATGAGCGGCCAGTTCCAGGGGCCGATGGCGCCCACGACACCCAGGGCCTTATAGAAGAGCTGGGAGGGGTTGGCCTCGTCAGCGACAACGGTCTCGGTCTCGAGGACCGTGGCGGCGGTGGCACGCAGCCAGACCGAGCAGGCCCCGACTTCGAAGCGGGCGTTAGGCCCGTTGAGTGGCTTGCCCTGCTCGCGCGAGAGCAGTTGGGCGAGCTCTTCGGCGTTCGCGTCGATCTTGTCGGCGACGGCGTTCAGCAGTTCGATGCGCTTGGCGTGACCGAGAGCAGCCCACGCCGGCTGAGCAGCTCGCGCCGCGGCGACGGCGCTGTCGAGGTCGGCAACAGTGTGGACGGGTGCAAACCCGATCACGGCACCAGTGGCGGGGTCGTGGATCTCTCGCCCCACACCCTCCTGTGCACTCACGCGGGTAAGAAGGTCGGCCTGGTTCGACATGGGTTCTCCTCGTTGGGAACGGTCTGTCCCTCCAGCGTCCTGCATTCGCGGGGACTGCCGTTGACCGCCCGCGCACAGCAGGTGCCCGAGAGTGCACGGATTCCCGTCAGGAGGAGCGCGCCGACCGCCACGGCCGCAGCGCGTGCTGCACCAGCGACCACTGCCGCGCGGGGGCGCCGATCGAGCTGCGCACCACGTACTCGACCTGCTGGGCCGTGGCCAGCGAGAGCAACTCGTCGACGAGGTCGTCTTTGGGCACGCGCGCGACGAGCTCGTCGGCGGCCACCGCCTCGTCGATGAATCTGCCGAGCAACTCGCGCCAGGTCTCCTCGACCCGCGACTGGATCGCGCCGAGAGCGGGGAGCCCGGCCGCCCTCCCCCAGAACGTCACGACGACTGTGGCTTCGCGCTGGGTGAGTGGTGCCAGTGGAAGGATCTCGCGGAGCATCGCCTCGACGGCATCCAGGCCCGCCTCGTTGGCGGTGCGCTCCCGGATGCGCGTGGTCGTGTTCTCGAAGATGCGGCTGAAGGCGGCCAGCAGAACCGCATCGAAGTCGTCGAAGTAGTGCCAGAGACCGCCGGTCGCCACGCCGAGCTCGGCGGCGACGGCCCTGGACGTGGCCGCGGCTCCCCCGTCACGAGCGACGACGGAGAGGTAGGCATCGACTATGCGGTCACGCCTCTCGCTATGGTCGACGATCTTGGGCACCATCACATTCTGACGGGGTCTTGTTTATTGAGCAAGCGATCAATATTCTGTACCGCACGAAGGAGTGACACATGACGACAACGCACCCGCTCTCCCGCCTCAGCCCTGACGAGATCCTCCGTGCCCGGCTCATCGCCGCCGAGGCCGGAGAGGTGTCCACCTCGACAAGGTTCTCCTACGTCGCGCTCCGCGAGCCGGAGAAGTCGCTCGTGCTCGACGCGACGGCCTCCCCGCACCGCGAGGTGACGATGCTCCTCACCGATCTCGACACCCTGCGGCTGCGCACGGTGATCGTCGATCTCACCGAATCCACAGTCACCCAGGTCATCGAGATCGACCCCAGGGTCGAGGGCTTCGGCCCGACACTCGACGAGGACTTCGTCAACATCGACGACATCGTCAAGCGCGATCAGCGCTGGGTGGCGGCGATCGCCAAGCGCGGCGTCACCAACCTCGATACCGTGCGCACGGTTCCGCTGTCGGCTGGCGTCTTCGGCTACGCCGACGAGGTCGGGCGCCGGATGTACCGGGTGCTCGCCTTCCAGCAGAACTACCCGCTCGACTCGGCGTGGGCGCATCCCATCGACGGCGTTGTCGCGCACGTCGACATCGATGCCGGCGAGGTGCTGCGGGTCGTCGAGACGGCCATCGAGACCGTGCCCCAGGAGTCGGGCGACTACTTTGACCCGGCGGTCAGCGGCCCGATGCGCACGAGCCTCAAGCCCATAGTGATCACCCAGCCCGAGGGAGTGAGCTTCACCCTCGAAGACGACGTGCTGGAGTGGGAGAACTGGAGGGTCCGCATCGGCTTCAACGGGCGCGAGGGCCTGACCCTGCACCAGCTGTCGTTCCGGGACGGCGAGGAGGAGCGACCGATCGTCTACCGAGCCTCGGTCTCGGAGATGGTCGTCAACTACGGCGACCCGAGTCCCACCCACGCCTGGCAGAACTACTTCGATGTGAGCGAGTACCAGTTCGGCAGACTCGCCAACTCGCTCGAGCTCGGCTGCGACTGCCTCGGTGAGATCACCTACCTCGATGCCACAGTCGTCGATGATCTCGGCGCACCCTCGACGATCACCAACGCCATCTGCATCCACGAGGAGGACTACGGGATTCTCTGGAAGCACCGCGACGACTTCTCCGGCCTCTCGACAACCCGCCGCCAGCGCCGCCTCGTGATCTCGTTCTTCGTCACCGTCGGCAACTACGACTACGGCTTCTACTGGTATCTCTACCTCGACGGCACCATCGAGCTCGAGGCCAAGGCGACCGGCATCGTCTTCACGAGCGGCCACGACGACTCCGACTACGAGTACGCCACCCGACTCGCCCCCGGGCTCGGCGCTCCCGTGCATCAGCACATGTTCTGCGCCCGGCTCGACATGACCGTCGACGGGGTCGACAACTCCGTCGACGAGATCGACGTAGCCCGGGTCGCCACGAGCGAGTCGAACCCCTGGGGCAACGCCCTCACCCGCACCCGTACCCGCCTGCAGCGCGAGTCAGACGGCATCAGGGATGCGGCCAACCACCTCGGTCGGGTGTGGAGCATCAGCAGCGCCGAGCGCCGCAACCGCGTGGGCGAGCCGACGGCCTTCGTGCTCTACCCCGAGGGTCAGCCGGGCCTGCTGAGCGCCGACGACTCATCCTCGAGGGCGCGCGCCGGATTCGCGGCTCACGGCCTCTGGGTCACGCAGTACGAGCGCGACGAGCTCTGGGCCGCGGGCTACACGGTGAACCAGCATCCGGGCGGAAGCGGCCTGCCGCAGTACACGGCAGCCGACCGCGACATCGACGGCCGTGACATCGTGGTCTGGCACACCTTCGGCCTCACGCACTTCCCGCGCCTGGAAGACTGGCCGATCATGCCCGTCGACTACGCGGGGTTCCGGCTCAAGCCGCACGGCTTCTTCGACCGCAACCCCACCCTCGACGTGCCGGAGAACGTCTCGGCCCACGGCACCGGATGCTCGTGCGCGATGGAGTCCGGAAGCTGCAGCTGCGGGCCCGCCCACCACGGGCCCACAGGCCACGAGCACTGACGTGCTCGCTCTGCACGCCCTGGCCGCCGTCACGGCCGTGGCGTCGTGTTGCTGCCTCGGGCTCTCCCCGGGCAAGCGAGACCGCAGAGCGTGGGCACTCTCGGTGCTCATGGTCGCCGCCATGGCTGTCGGCCTGACCGGCGGCTCGATAGGCCTGATCGTGGGCGTCCTCGCGCTCGTCGCAGCGGCCCCGATCGCCGTCACCGGCGCGCGCGGCGAGCGGTCCCGCGGGCTGCACCGCGCCCTGGGCGCGCTCGCCATGGGCGCCCTCATGATCGCTGGAGCGGGCCACGGCATGATGACTGCAGGTCACTCGCACGGGTATGGAGCCGTCGTGGTCGCGGGAGTCGCCACCATGGGCGCGCTCGCAAACCTCTCGGTGCTCGTCCCGACCCGGAAGCAGGCCGCCACGCTTCCGATCGCTGGCGAAGCGCTCTTCATGGTGGCGGGAGTCGCGCTGATGGCCGCCGCCTGAATACTGTCCCGGCCGCGCCCGCATCGAGACCGGATTGCACCTCGGAGCACGGTGCTTGTCTGTCAACGAACGCCTCGACTCGCGGGGGTGCGGGGCGCACCGGCCCACGAACATACTGGCGTGCATGCTATCGAAGGCGATACCAGGGCTCATCGTGCGCAACGCGCGAATCACCACCATGGATCCGCTGCGTCCGAGCGCCACGGTACTGGTCATCCGCGGCGGGATCATTGCCGCCGTGGGCGACGACGATCTGATCGCCCGGCATTCCGACCTGGCAGTGCACGACCTGGGCGGTCGGGCGGTCCTCCCCGGCTTCATCGACGTGCACAACCACCACGCCGTTGCGGGGCGAGCCGACCTTTTCGAGCTCGTGCTGCCGGTGGACGCGACCTTCGACGAGATATTGGCCGCGGTGCGGGGATGGTCAGCGAACCTGCAGCCGGACGAGTGGGTGGTCGGCGGTAGCTGGAGCAGCACGCTCGGCACGCGCCTGAGCCATGCCGACGCCGCAGTGCTCCTCGACGAGGCGGCGGGCGGGCGCCCGGTCTCTCTCGGCGACGACAGTCACCACAACCGCTGGGCCAGCACGACTGCGCTGCGTCTCGCGGGCATCGGCGCCGCGACACCCGACCCGGCCGGCGGTCGCGTCGTCCGGGACGCTGAGACCGGTGCGCCCACGGGTTTGCTCTATGAATCTGCTGGCCTGCCGATCGAGGAGGCCCTCTCGGCGCCCCGCGCGCTGAGCTCCGATCAGCACGCGCGCAGTTCGGCGCGCGCCATCGAAATCCTGCACGGGTATGGCATCACGGGCTTTCAGGATGCTGGGGCCACCGCCGAGATCCTCGCCTCCCTTCACGACCTTGACCAGGCCGGACGATTGCAGGCGTGGGTGGTGACGAGCATGCTCATCAACGACGCGATATTCGGCGCCGACCCCGTGGGCGATGCGCTCATCGTGCAGGGAGAACGCTCCCGCAGCACGCACCACCGTCCCGACTTCGTCAAGATTTTCCTCGACGGCGTTCCCCCGACCCGCACAGGGGCCTTCCTTGAGCCCTACCTTCCCGACGACGTTCACGGAGCGCACCACCGCGGCCAGTTGGCCATGCCTGCGGACGAGCTTCTGCGCTGGTTGCTGAGCACGGCCGAGCGAGGGCTCTCGGCGAAGATCCACTGCACGGGCGACGCCGCGGTGCGGGCGGCACTCGACGCCATCGAGGCGGTGAGGGATGCTGGACACAGCGCGCCGCGCTATCAGATCGCCCACGGCCAGTTCGTCGCGGGCTCCGACATCCGCCGGTTCGCCGAGTTGGACGTCTCGGCAGACATCTCGCCCTTCCTCTGGACTCCGGGAGTGATTCCCGACGCGATCGCCGCGGTGCTGCCCGCCGAGGTTGCCGCTCACATGCATCCGAACAGGTCGCTGCTCGACGCTGGAGCTGTGGTGGCGGTCGGCTCCGATTGGCCGGTGAGCGAGAGCCCCGACCCCCTCGAGGCGATCCAGGGCCTCGTAACCCGGGCCGATCCCCACGGCGAGCACCCCGGAACCTTGTGGGCCGAACAGGCGATCACTCTGGATGAGGCGATCGCCTCGGTGACGATCTCCGCAGCGCAGGCCATGGGTGTCGACGACGTGACGGGTTCGCTCGAAGCGGGGAAGTCGGCAGACTTCATCGTTCTCGGGCGCGAACTGACGAGCATCCCGGTCTCAGAGATCGTCGACAACCGGGTGCAGGAGACCTGGTTCGCGGGCTCACGAGTGTACGAACAGCGATGAAGCAACCGATGAAGGAGACAAGCACATGACAGAGCAGTTTGATGCGATCGTGGTCGGAGCTGGATCGGCCGGCTCGGTCGTCGCACGCCGCCTCGTAGAGGCGGGCAAGCGCGTGCTCGTGCTCGAGGCCGGCGGGCAAGACGTGAATCCCGCCATCCACGACCCGGTGGGGATGGGATCCCTCTGGCACGGTCCCGAAGACTGGGACTACTACACAGTCCCCCAGGAGCACGCCGCGAACCGCCGCCTGCATCTGCCGAGAGGCAAGGTTCTCGGCGGGTCTCACGCCCTGAACGCGATGATCTGGGTGCGCTGCGCCCCCTCCGACTACGACGGCTGGGCCGCCCTTGGCAACGAAGGATGGTCGTGGGACGACGTGCTCCCCACATTCAAGGCCATCGAGAACTTCGACGGCGGGGCCTCGGAACTGCGAGGAGACGACGGACTCCTCGACGTGGTCGCGGACTACCCGCTCTCACCCATCCAGCAGTCGATCATCGATTCGGCCGTAGCCATCGGGCTCGAGCACAACCCCGACTACAACGGCGATCACCTCGACGGCGTCTCGCAGCAGCAGCTCACGATGCGCAACAACGCCCGCCTCAACACCTACATGGCGTACCTTGCCCCGATGGTGGGCGATCCGCGGCTCACGATCGAGACCGGCGCGTGGGTGCACCGGCTGCTGCTGGAGGGCACGACCGTGGTCGGTGTCGAGTACGAGCAGAACGGGGCGATCCTTCAGGCACGAGCTACCGATGTCGTACTCAGCGGAGGTGCCATCGATTCTCCGCGCGTGCTGCTGCGCTCGGGTATCGGCCCCGCCGACGAGCTCACCGCTCTTGGGATCGACGTCGTCGTCGACTCCCCCGGCGTGGGCCGCAACCTGCACGACCACCTGCTCTCGCCGGTGATCTTCGCCACGGATGCACGCGAGGTCGATCCCCCGCAGCCCGGTGTCTCCGTAACCCAGACCCATCTGTTCTGGCGCAGCCGTCCCGAGCTCGACGTGCCGGACACCCAGCCGATCAACTTCAGTGTGCCGATGTACGAAGACTGGATGCAGGGGCCCGACTCCGGTTTCTCGCTCATGGCGGGGCTCATCACGCCGTACAGCCGCGGCTCCCTCCGCCTCGCCGGGGCCGACCCTCACGACGGCCTCGACATCGACCTGGCCGCCCTCGCGGACGAGCGCGACCTCGTCGCTCTTGCCGCGTCGGTGCGCCAGTGCCGGCAGATCGGGGTGGCTGCTCCCCTCGGCGACGAATGGGGCTCGCGGGAGCTATACCCCGGTAGCGAGGTTGACGACGACGACGCATTGCGCGACTACGTGCGACGCACAGCGATCACCTATCACCACCAGGTCGGCACCTGCAAGATGGGCTCAGATGCGGAGGCGGTCGTGGATTCGCGGCTGCGAGTGCGCGGCGTGCAAGGACTGCGCGTGATCGATGCCTCAGTCATGCCCACGATCACCTCGGGGAATACGAACGCACCGACGGTCATGATCGGCGAGCGCGGCGCGCAATTCCTGCTGGCGGACTGACCTGACACACAGAGAAGGGCTCGCGCGGCGCGCGGGCCCTTCTCTCGCGCCCGGGGGGCGGTCAGGAGCCCAAGTACGCCGCGTGAAGCGTCTCGGGCGAGTCCCGCAGGACCGATGCTTCGCCGGCCCAGGTCACCGCCCCGCTAGACACCACGAGCGCGCGATCGGCGACCCCGAGAGCGAGATGGGTGAACTGCTCGACGAGGAGCACGGCAACACCCGACCGGGCAAAGGCCGTGACCACGGGCAGTAGCCGCGTGAACACGACGGGGGCGAGACCGAGCGACATCTCGTCGATGAGCAGCACTCGCGGCTTCGCGGCGAACGATCGCGCGAGCACGACCATCTGCTGCTCGCCGCCCGACAGCAGTGCCGCCGGGCTCTCCGCCCGCTTGGCGAGCTCGGGGAAGAGGTCCATGGCCTCGGCCGTGGCCGTCGCTGTACGAGCCGTCAGCCGGATGTTCTCGGCGACCGTGAGCGAGGGGAATACGGCCCTCCCCTGCTCCACGTGGATGAGACCCCGCCGGGATCGCGCCACCCGCGACATCTTCAGAATCGACCCGCCATCGAGAGTGATGTCTCCCGCCGACGGCGAGATCACACCCGAGATGGCCTCGAGCAGGCTCGTCTTGCCTGCGCCGTTGGGCCCCACGACCGCCACGATCTCGCCCGACGTCAGCTCGAGGTCGACGCCCCGGATGACCGGCCCGGCCCCTCGCGAAACAGTGACGCCCGTCAGCTTCAGAATCGTCACGACAATTCCGTCTCTCCCATGTATGCGGCGAGAACCGCCGGATCGGCCAGTACTGTGTCGCGTGGGCCATCGGCGAGGATGCGACCGAAGTCGAGCACGACGATGCGCGCGCACACGCGGCGCACGAGGTCGAGGTCGTGCTCGATCAGCACGACCGCCGAACCGAAGCGCTCGGGGATGCGCGCGATCCGCTCACCGAGGGCGATGTGCTCTTCGTGCGAGAGGCCCGCGGCTGGCTCGTCGAGCAACAGCACTCGCGGACGCGACGCCAACTGGGCGGCGACCTCCACGAGCCTACGGGTGCCCACATCGACCGCGGCAAGCGTCGTTCCCGCGGGCGGGCATCCGAAGAAGTCGAGGATCTCGGCGAGCTCGGCGGGCGCCACCCTTCGACGGGCGACGAAGCGCACATAGGCCCCCACGGTCAGGCTGGGCGGAACCCGATCCTGCTGGAAGGTGCGGCGCAGCCAGCGGCGAGCGCGGCTGGTGGGCGGCATGCCCTTCAGACCAACGCCACCGAGTGCAATACTCCCGGTGTGGCTCGGCAGGAACCCCGAGAGCGCGTCGATCATTGTCGACTTGCCCGCCCCGTTGGGGCCGATCAGCCCGATGACCTCGTTATCGCGCACCACCAGGTCGACATCGTCGAGGGCGACGACGCTGCCGAACCGCACGCCGAGCTTCTCTACCTTCAGCACAGTCTCACCGAGGGCGACCTCTGACGTAGGCGCCAGCTCCGGTAGTGCACCGATCTCGGCGGCTACCGCAGCCCGAGGCCGCCTTCCACGACGGAGCAGACCGCGCACTGTCTCTCCGAGGTTGGTCCGCGAGGTCAGAGCTTGGATGCCGAGGATAGGTGCCACTCACGATGGCGAGCACGTACAGCGCCAGGGACTGCAACGGGGTGAAGGTCGCCGGGGAAGCGAAGCCGACCTGCAGGGTCACTAGCCCACCGCTGACTCCCGCCAGAGTCGCGCTCACCGCGAAGGCCGTGAGCTTGCTGAAGCTCACGCTCGCCCCCGCGCTCGCGGTACCGCGCTCGGAGAATGCGACAGCGCGCCAACCGCTACCGACCCTGGACGCCTGCAGTGCCCACACCGCGAGCGCGAGAACGACGAGCACGATCACCGACAGGACGAAGAATGACCGGTCGGTGATGAACGGCTCTGGTTTGAGTACGCGGATGCCTGTGGTGGCGCCGGGAAACTGGATCGTCGTGATCGTCAGGTGCACCGCGGCGGCGAAGCCCAAGGTCACGACCGCGAGGTTGACTCCGCGCAGCCGGAGGGCCGGCAGGCCGACGAGCAGCCCGACGAGTCCCGCAACGACACCGCCGGTGATCATCCACAGCACACCGTTGCCGGGCGCATGGACGAAGTGCAACTGTGACACGACCCACGCGCCGATCACAGCGAATGAGAGCTGGCACAGGGCGATCATGCCGGCGCTGCCGGTGACGACGCCCAGGCCGAGCAGCGAGATCGCGGCCACCACTGCGCTCGACCCCAGGAAGACGTAGTAGCTGGGCAACAAGGCGCTCAGGGCGAATCCCCCAGCGACCGCCGCGACGGCGATGGCCACGGGAACGAGAATACGGCGCGGGGCGCCAGGCTCAGCGTGCGGCATCCCACACCTCCTTCCGCTGCGTCCACAGGAGCAAGACGACGATGGCGATGAACGGCACGAAGTACCGCACGATGGTGAGGTCGTCAGCTTGCGCGAGGGCACCGTCCACCATGCCGAGCACGAGACCGCCCACCACAGCCAGGTCGAGGCGGCGGAATCCACCGGCCAGCGCAGCCGCGGCACCGGGGATCACTGCGAGGGCGAGTGATGACGCGTCGTTCGATTGGCTTGGCGCCACGATCGAAACGACGAGAGTGGCAAGAGCACCAGTCGCGGCCCACACGCCGACGCTGAGTCGGGTGGAGCGGATGCCCACGAGCTCGGCGGTGATAGGCCGGTCGCTCAGCGCCCGAAGATGCATCCCGATCGCGGTGCGGGAAAGCAGCAGCTTGGCCAGCACCGCGATCAGCACGGCGATGATCACGAGCGCGACGGTGATCTGGCTGATGACAACGGTGCCCACGCGGAAAGCTGCGCCCGAGAGGATCGGGGTGAACGGAAGAGGCTTTGTCCCGAAAAGAATGAAGCTGAGCGCGACGAGCATGAGGAGTGCCGCCACCGAGACAGCCGACCGCACGGTGATCGACGCGTCGGCCAGCCACGTGGCAATGATGAGCCCGATGATCGCCGAGATCACGGAACCGACGACGATGCCCGCCACGGTGGAGACCACCATGGGCAGACCGAGCCCTGCGAGGGCCACCGCCGTGAACGCGCCGAACATGCCCACCGCGACCTGCGAGAAGTTCACCACTCGCACCAGGCGCGCCATGATCGTGAGGCAGACCGCGATGGTCGCGTAGAGGCCGCCGGCGGCGAGGCCAGCGAGTGCGCCCTGAATCATCGGGTTCCTTCCGAAAGAGGAGGAGGGGGCGACGGCAAGCCGCCCCCTCGGGCGAGTTAGTCGAGCAGGAACCAGTCGTCGGCTGCGGTCTCCCACTTGCCCGTGCCACTCAGGAGCTTGACCGGCCAGCCGGCGCGGTTTGAGTTGTGTGTGTCGTCCGGACCGAACACCCACGGCGTTCCCACCATGTCGTTGCTGATCGGGTCCATGCCCCGCAGCGCCTCTGAGACGGACTCGCGCGTGATATCGCCCTTGATGCCCTTGAGCACCTCGACGAAGTAGGTTGCTGCGAGGTATCCGCCCTGGCCGAAGGAGGTCAGCGGGATGTCGTTGGCCTCCATGAGCTCACGCCAGGCCGCCGTGCTCTCGCTCGACGCGTCAGTGTATGGCGCGAACTCCGCCGGTACGTACACGCCCGCGCCGGCCTCTTGCACAGCCGCAGCAAACTGCTCGCTGTAGACGGAGGTCAGGTAGAGGAAGGTCACGTCGTCCCAGCCCTGCGCGGCCGCTGCTTTGATCTGGCCGATACCGTCCGGCTCTACCGCGTTGCTGAAGACCGCGTTGCAGCCCGCCTCCTTCGCCTTGACGATGTAGGGGGTGTAGTCAGAGCCGCCGTAGGGAACTGTGTCATCGAGAAGCGTGAGCTTCTTGCCCGTATTCTTGCTCCACGCGTCGATGGCTGCCTTGTAGGCCGGCCCGCTCGATCCGACCACCTCGACGAGCGCGCAGATCTTGTCGAGACCCAGCACCTCCGAGCCGTAGGTCAGAGTCATGGTGGTGTCGCCATAGGGGCCGACGTTCACTGCTGAGACATTGGGCGACGAGAAGCAGACTTGGTCGACGCCGGTGCCCTGCACGCTCAGGATGCCCTGCTGCTCGTAATAGGCCGCGTTCACCTCGCAGTCGAGCAGGCTCGCCGAGCCCACGAGGGCCACCGCGTTCTGGCTCTCGACGATCTCACGAGCCGCGGCGGCGGCGGCGGCGGGATCGGCTTTGTCGTCGGAGATCGTGTACTCGATCTGACGGCCGTTGATACCACCGTCGGCGTTAACCTGGTCGAAAACGGCCTTCGCTGCCTGCGAGGCCTCGGGGAACTGTGCCGGGCCGCTCAGTGCGTTGACCGAGCCGACGACGATCGGTGCTGACGAGTCGCCGCCCCCGCCGCCAGCCGAACAACCGGTGAGCGCTAGTGCTGTCGCCGTGAGAATGACGACCGCTGTCTTCATCTTCATGTGCTTCCCTGCCTCGGGTAGCCATGCCCACTTCGTCGTGGCGATGCGATTGCACGGGCAGCGAATGCGCCCGTGTACTCACGCTAGGGCGGCAGGGGCGGCGGCTTTTGTCCAACCGAGCATGAACCTTGTCTACGCCTGCACTGCGGGCTCAGTGGTGTGCGAAACGGCCGCGGAGCTCGCTCGGCGACTCGCCGAAGGTCGACTTGAACAGCCGCGAGAAGTGCGCGGCGTCCACGAATCCCGATCGTGCGGCTATCGCGCCGATCGAGTAGCCCATCAGCATGGGATCGATGAGGTCACGACGAGCTCGTTCCAGCCGACGGGTGCGGATCCAGGTCGAGACCGTGGTGTCGCGTTCGCGGAAGATGCCGTGCAGGTGGCGGGTCGAGATGAAGTGGGCCGCCGCGATCTCGCTCGGCCCCAGGTCGCTCTCGCCCAGGTGCTCCTCTATGTAGCTGCGCACCCGCAACATGAGCACATCGTGCGTGGTGGGTGTCGCGGCGACACCGAGCTCGCTGGCGAACATCGTCGACACGAGGTCGACGGCGTTCAGAGCCAGTCGTGCACCGGTCGCACCCGAGAGCACGTCGAGGTTCTCGACCATGCGGGCGAGGAAGGGGGCGATCATGCCACCGATGCCCTCTCCCTCCGCGAACCGCACGGCAGTGAGTTGCCCGATGGCCTCGGGGGGCAGGTTGAGCAGAGTCTGCGGGAACATGACGACCATCATCCGGAAGTCGTCGTCGAAGACCATCGTGTAGGGCCGCTCGGTGTCGTAGACGGCAATGTCGCCGGGGCGCAGCATGGCCTCGCGGCGATCCTGGATGAGCAGGCCGGAGCCCGCGAGCTGCAGGCTCAGCTTGTAGTAGCTGCGGCTCCCGCGGGCGATGAGCTCGGGGGTCCGCTCGACCGTGTGGGACCGCGCAGTGATCTCGGAGACGTGGATCTCATCGAGGGAGCTCGCCCGGATGCGACCGGCGAAGCGTTCCGGATGATCGACAGTAAGCCGCAGCGGCACATAGAAGTCAGACGCCGCACTGCGAAACTCGGAGAACTCGTGCGCGACGATGCTCGTAACGGGGCTCACAGTTGTGGAGCGCTCTGCGTTCACGGTTCTCGACTTCCTCGTAGAGGTGACCAGTTGCACGTAACTCGATTGTCGGATGATAGCACCGCGGTCGCGGCCTGACCGGCGGCGAAAGGGCCCGACCGCCGTGGCCGGGCCCCTCGTATCGAGCGTGTTAGGACGAAAGACCGTCGAACTTCTCGAGGTCGGCGTCGAGACCCTCGAACACCTTCGGCTTGCGCGCCCTGAGGTAGGCGGCATACACGATCCCGCCGATCACGGTCAGTACGAGCAGCCACGGCAGAACCTGCACGTACAGGGCATCGGACCCGGCAACCAGGGTGAAGTTGAACAGCGCGCCGATGCTCAGCGCCAGCAGAGCGAGGAATCCCAGGCCCGGTGCGACGAAGGTGCTCCACCAGCGCCGGTCCTTCTGGCGGCGGAAGTGGACGACGATAGCCAAAGCCGCGATCGCCTGGACTATCAAGATCGCCAGCGTGGCGAACCCGACACCCACCGGCACGAGGGTGAGCACAGGAGGTAGCGCATTGCCGTCCGCGTCGGTCAAGGGCACGATGGCGAAGATCGCGGCGATGACGACCGAGAAGATGAGGTTCACTATGAGGGCGCGCTGCGGCGCTCCGTTCTTGTTCGTCACAGCGAGCCACGCGGGGAAGATTCGGGCACGACCGAGCGCGTACAGGTAGCGCGCCGCCGAGTTATGGAACGCGAGCTGCGCGGCGAACAGGCTGACCACCAGGAGCACGAGGGCGATGACGCCCAGCACCGGGCCGAGGTACGTGTTGATCAGCTTCAGGGTCATGTCGCCTGAGGCGAGGCTCTCGAGCGAGAGCGCCTGCGCGTCCTTCACACCGAGAGCGCTGACGAGGGCCCAGCCGACCACCGCGTGCAGAAGCCCGATGACGATGATCGAGGCGAACGTGGCACGGGGGATGGTCTTGCGCGGCTCCTTGGCCTCTTCGCTGAAGAGAGCCGTCGCCTCGAACCCGAGGAAGCAGGTGGCGACCAGGAGGAACCCGATCCAGATCGACCCTCCAACCAGGATCTCCGGGCTGAACGCGAGGGTGAACGCTGTGATGTCGAATCCGGTCTGCACGAAGACCGATCCGGCGAAGGCGAGCAGGATCACCGTCTCCAGGACGAGCGAGACCCCCAGCACGACAGCGCTGACGTGGATGCCCGCTCGGGCGAAGAGGAAGGCGACGACGGCGAGCACCGTGCCGATGAGGAACCAGTGCACCTGGAACCCGAACAGCGCCGGAATGACTACTGCCCCGGTGAAGAAGCCGAGAGTGCCCAGACCCCCCGCGACGAAGGCGTTGTAGCCCAGCGTGGCGATGAGACCCGTGACGAGACCGGCAGTGCGCCCGAGGCCCCTCACCGCGATGGCGTAGAACCCGCCCGCGTTGACCAGTTCCTTCGACATCTGCGCGTAACCGGTGGCGAACAGCAGCAGGGTTATCGCGACCACGATCACGGCGACGGGGATGCCGCCGCCGTTGCCGAAGCCGATGGCGAGCGGGAGCACGACGATCGCCGCCGTCAGGGGCGCGACGGCGGCCAGCACGAGGAAGACTATGGAGGGGGCGCCGAGCTGGTTCCGTTTGAGCTCGCGGGGTGCTGGGTCTGTCATTCGAGATCTCCTTCGTGGGCTGACAGGTGGGTTGTACTGACAATGGCCGCGCACCGCGGAGCGCGGTTGTCGCCGAGTGCCCAAGACTTGGACGGCAGTGCACCATCCGCCGCCGCTTCTCGCCCCATTCGGGTCCCACACATAGCCTGTCGTGAATGTCAGACCTCACCGATCTCGAGCAGGCCGCCGCGCGCCTGGCTCTCGACGCCTTCGGCGTGCCGGCCGATGCTGAGCTGATCTTCGTCAAGCAGCGGGAGAACCACGTGTACCGCGTGCGCGGCGACGGGTTCGACCGCTCGCTGCGCATGCACCGCGTCGGCTACCGGACCGACGACGAGCTGGCCTCGGAGACCGCATCGATCGAGGCCTTCCGCCTGGGCGGCATCGCCGTCCCCACGCCCGTGCCTCTGCCGACGGGAGGATTCGTCGCCGTCATCACCGACGCTCGCGGCGTGCGGCGGCAGGCGACAATGCAGAACTGGATCGACGGCGGTCGCGAGTTCGCCGACTCTGGGGCTGTCTTCCAAGGGCTCGCTCGCCCTGACGCCGCCCAGCTGCGCGCTCTCGGAACGCTGATCGCCCGGATGCACGACATCGCTGAGAAGGGTGCTCCGGCCGGGTACCGTCGGGCCGCGTGGAACACCGCCGGTCTCGTGGGCGAGAAGGCCCTCTGGGGCCGTCCCGCCCGGCTCCGGTCACTGAGCGCTCCCGAGCGGGATCTTCTCGACCTGGCGGAATCTCGCCTGGCAGAGGAACTCGGGCGGCTCGACGTGGGCACAGGCCGCTACGGCGTGATCCACGCCGACTTCACCTTCGAGAACATCCTCGTCGCGCCCGACGGACTTGTCGCACTCGACTTCGACGACTCGGGCGAGGGATGGTTCCTCTTCGACCTGGCGACCTCCGCGTTCTGGTGCGCCGAGCACCCTGATGCCGAGTCTCTGATCGCCGCCCTCCTCGACGGCTATCGAGAGGTCCGCACCCTCGACGAAGCCGACGAGCGGGCCTGGCACGCACTCCTGCTCGCCCGCGCCCTCAGCTACCTGGGGTGGGCGGCCGACAGGCCCGGGGATGCGGCGAGCGACTTCCACGAGGACGTCATCGGGCCGCGCGTGGTCGCAGCCGCGCGACAGTACCTCGACGACGGCAGCACAGGCTGGCCGTCCCTGAGCGCGACCCATCTATCTTCACCGGAGGACGCACGATGACCACCCTGTCCCGACGTCAGTCCACCATCGGCCCCTACTCGCCGCTGTTCTACGACGAGCCGCTCGAGTTCGCCAGCGCGAGCGGCGTCTGGCTCACCGACATCCACGGCGTGCGGTATCTCGACGGGTACAACAACGTCCCCCAGGTCGGCCACGCCCATCCCCGCGTCGTTGAGGCGCTCTCGGAGCAGGCCTCCCGACTCAACATCCACACCCGCTACCTCAACGATCGCGTGGTGGAGTACGCCGAGCGGCTGCTGGCGCTCTTCGACTCCCCCCTCGACCGCGTCATGTTCACCAACAGCGGCTCGGAGTCCAACGACCTCGCCCTCCGGATCGCTACGCAGCACAGCGGGGCCCGGGGCATCCTGATCTCCGACTTCAGCTACCACGGACACACCGCGGCCCTGGCGGCGCTCACCACCGGGCTGGCCGCAAGGGAAGGGCTCGGCGCGCACGTCAGGACCATTCGGATCCCCGATCTCGATGGGGCCGACCACGGCCGCGACCCCGGCACTGTCCTCGCGGAGTCGCTGGCCGAGGTGGATGCCGCCATCGCCTCCCTGAACGAGGAGGGGCACGGCGTCGCGGCGTGGCTCTTCGACTCCCTGTTCTCCACGGAGGGCCTGAACAGGCTTCCCGAGGGCTACGTCGCCGCGGTCGGAGCTCGCGTCCGCGCGGCGGGCGGGCTCCTCATCGCCGATGAGGTGCAGGCCGGCTTCGGCCGAACCGGGGCGCACTACTGGGGCTACCAGTTGCACGGTCTCGTCCCCGACCTCGTCACCATGGGCAAGCCGATGGGCAACGGGCATCCGCTCGGCGGCGTTGTGCTGCCCGCGGCGCTGCTCGACGAATTCGGCCCGCGCAACATGTACTTCAACACCTTCGGCGGCAACCCGGTCTCATCGGCCGTCGGCCTCGCGGTGCTCGACGTGCTGCGCGACGAGGACCTCCTGGCCCGCGCGGAGTCCACCGGCACGGCGGTTCGCGAGCAACTGGCGCTGCTCGGCGAGCGGTTCGACTTCATCGGCCCCCCGAAGGGCGCCGGCATGTTCTCGGGCTTCGCGGTCTCCGATGGCGCCGGTGCGCCGGATGCCGCGCGCACCAAGCGGCTCGTGGAATCGGTGAAGGCAGACCGCATCCTGATCAGCCGGATCGGGCGACACGACAACGTGCTCAAGATGCGGCCCCCGCTGCCTTTCGGGCCGGACGAGGCCGAGCTGCTGATCGCCGCCCTCGACCGGGCGCTGAGCGCATCCTCGTGACCACCGCGATCATCACCGGTGGCGGCACCGGCATCGGTCGGGCGATCGCCGCCCGGCTGGTTGCGGACGGTGGCAACGTCGTGCTCGTCGGCCGGTCATCCGGGCCCATCGAGAAGACGGCAGAGGAGCTCGGCTCGCGGGCCCTCGCCCTGGTCGCCGACGCCGGCGAGCGCGACGCGATGGACCGGGTAGTCGAGATCGCTCGAGAACGCTTCGGCGCCGTGGACCAGCTCGTGGCCAACGCCGGCGGCCACGGGTTCTCCGCCGTGGCCGACACCGACGACGCGGAGTGGGCGGCGAGCCTTCATGCCAACCTCACTACCGCGTTCGTCACTGTGCGCGCTTGCCTGCCTGCCCTCGTGGAGTCCCGCGGCTCGATAGTGATCGTGTCGTCGATAGCCGGAATCGCCGCAGGCCCCGACACCGCCGGCTACACGACGGCGAAGCACGCGCTGCTCGGCCTCACCCGGTCCATCGCACGCGACTACGGTCCGGCGGGAGTGCGGGCGAACGCGCTCTGCCCCGGCTGGACCGTGACACCCATGGCCGATTCGGAGATGCGGCATTTCGCTGAAGCGGCAGGCATCGCGACCATCGACGAGGCGTACGCGGAGGTCACCCGGAACGTCCCTCTTCGCCGGCCCGCTCGGGCCGAGGAGATCGCGAGCATCGCACGCTTCTTACTGTCGGAGGAGGCAGCCTATGTGACCGGCGCGGTCATCGTCGCCGACGGCGGGGCTGGCGCCGTGGATCTGCCGACCATCGCCTTCGACGGCCTCGGCCTCTAGCCCACCCGGGCCGAGGACTGCGCTGCGATCACCGAGTCGGCCCAGGCGATAGCCAAGGCCGTAGCCGACTCGCGACCTCCCGCGTCGTGCCTGCCGTAGTCGCCCACTCGTACCGCCCCCAGTGCGCTGAGTGCCGCATCGAGCAGTTCGCTCCCCCGTGAGTAGGTGGTCTCGTAGCTGTGGTCACCCAGTCCGAACATCGCGTAGCGGACGCCGTCGAGCCGATGCGGCCCGGTGGTCAGCTCGCCGTGAAGCCGTCGAACTGTCGTGGGCAGCTCCCCGTCGCCGTAGGTCGAGCAGATCACGAGCAGCAGCCGGTCGGGCCGGATTCGCGACACCTCGATCTGGCCGAGATCGACGACCTCGACATCCGTGCTCGGCCGCAGGTGTGCTGCAACCTCCTCCGCCACGAGTTCGGAGTTGCCCGACTCGGTGCCGAAAGCGATGGTCACCGAGGCCCTGTCGACACCCTGAGCGCGGTCGACGGCGGAGCTACTCTCGTCGGCGACCGAGGGCGCAGAGGGCAGCGACAGCGCCGACCCGGCGATCAGCCGCAGCTCGGCCAGGTCTGTCACCTTGCGGCGGATCCGATCGGAGGAGGCATTGCGGGACTCGTGGGCATCGATGAGCAACCAGCCGTCGTAGCTCGTGGCGGTAGCGAGCGCCTCCCCCATGGCCTTGATTCCCGGACGGCCCAGGCCGGCACCGATGTCCCGAGCGATCAGGGCCGCAAGCTGTTTGGCGTCGGTACGCTGCGAGGGGATCGTGCCGCGGGGGCCGCGCCTCGCCCAGCCCGCAACGTACAGGCCGGGTTCCACCCTGCCCGTCTCGCGGGCCTCCGCATCGACAGCGATGTGGCGCTGGCCGGGGGCGGCAGTGAAGCCGACCGCCGAGATGACGCTCTCCACCGAGAGGGCGGTCCGGCTCGCGCCACCGCCCTGCACGACCTCGATCGAGGACACGTTGCCCCGCGCACCTCGCACGGCTGCGGGGCAGTGCCCGAACCACCACTCGACCCGCACCCGCGCGCCGGGGACGGCTTCCGCGTCCTTCAGGTCGCGCACCACGTCGCTGCGGGCGTCGTCTCCGGCGGGCGGGAGCTCGTCGGCCCCGTGCACGACGTGGGTGACGCCATCGAGTTCGATGACCTCCCTCATCATCACGGGATCGAACTTGGATGCCGCTGGCAGTGACCGGCCGATGACGTGGATGACGCTGAGCTCTGCGGCGAGCGCGGCGTGCGCCTCATCGTCGATGTCCGAGCCGACGAGTTCCCGGGGTGCCTTCGAGAGCAGCCGCACGAGATCCAGGGCGACGTTGCCCATACCGACGATGGCGGCTGCCGATCCAAGCGACGGCACCGGGCGGCCCTCGCCCGGGTGCCCGTTGAGGAGCCGCGTGATCCGCCCGGCGCCGACGACGCCCTGCAGATCGTGCCCAGGTACGTCGAGCGGGATGTCGTCGTGCAGGCCGTGCGCGAGCACGACGGCGTCGAAGGCACCGCGGAGGCCGGCAAGGTCCACATCCCTACCGAGGGTGACCCCGCCGTGGAAGCGGACCCCGTCCTTCTCGAACAGCCGCGCGAACTGCCCACTCACGGCTTTCGTGCCTTGGTGATCAGCTGCGACGCCGTACCTGACGAGGCCGTACGGCACGGGCATCGAGTCGAGAACGCTGATCTCTGCTTCTGGTAGCTCCTTGCGGAGCGCCTGCGCGGAATAACAGCCGGACGGGCCTGATCCCACGATGACGATGCGGGGGTGGCGGGTGGCCGAACCGGCGGTCGCTGCGTCCCACCGCACCGGCAGGCTCGTCATCCCCCGGAAAACCCATCCGCCCTGCTGCGGCGGGTTCTCGGGCACCAGGCCAAGGGCGGGAAGGTCACGGAAGATCCGCGGGAGCGCGACGGCGGCGACCTCAGCGCGGGCCGCCCACGCTCCGAGGCAGACGTGCACCCCCTTGCCGAACGCGAGGTGAGCGCCTTCGCCGCTGCGCGCGGCATTGAACTGCTCGGGCTTGGTCCACTGCGCGGTGTCGCGGTTCGCCGAGAGGATGCAGATTCCGAGCTTGGCGCCGGCGGGCAGTGCCACGCCCTGCAGAACGGCGTCGCGCGTCGTCTGCCGCGAATACATCCCGATGGGGGCTATCCAGCGCACGGCCTCGTCGAAGACGTCGTCCCACGTCACCGAACCGCTCTCGGCAAGGGCGCGCTGCCGGGGATCGGCCAGCAGTGCGTGGGCGGCGACACCGATCACGTCGCGCGGCTCGTTCAAGCCGCCGCCGATGGTCATCTTGACGTTCGCGCGGATCGACTGCAGGGGCATCCGATAGTCGGGCATTCCCAGCAACGCCGACAGCAGGCTGTCGTCGGGGTGCTTGGAGTGCCACACGAGCATCTCATCCAGGGCCTCGTCCACCTCGTCGAACGAGGCCTGCCCCTTCGCCCACACGACCAGATCGTCGGCGTAGTTGCCGGTGGCGTCGATCATCGTCTGCGACCAGCGCTGCAGATCCGCCGCGGTGGCATTGTGCAGCCCGATGATCGCGCGCAGGTTCTCGGCGGCGTACGGCGCCGCAAAATCCCAGACCAGGTCTGCACCCGGACCGAGCTCGGCGAACTCGCGAAGGTAGCGCTCCGCATTGCGCTCGAACACGGGCAGCCAGGTGCGTTTGACGACCCCCGGTCTGAGCACGGGCTGCCAGGCTCTGCGCTCGATGTAGTGGTCGGGGTCGTCACGGCGCAGCATGGAGTGGCCCATCGCCCGGATCATCAGGGATCCCTGCTCGTTCGCCGAGTAGGTTTCCTGGTCGAGCTCGGTGTCGTGCACGGCGTCGAACGACGTGACGAGGTAGCGGTTGACCGCTGGAACCCAGTGCACGCCGCCCTCGGCGCGGAGGCGCTCGAAGATCGGGAACGGGTCGCGGTAGAGCTCCGGGATGCTTACCCAGTCGGCAACGGGGGCCGGCCGGTTCACGCCGCATCTCCTTCAAGAATCTCGAGGGGGTCGAACGAGCTTCCCGCGGCGTAGTTGTCGAAGAAGAGCTCGGCGCCCTCCTCCGTCAGCACGGGCGAGGCGTACGTCCGGCGTGATCCCGCGACGGTGGATTCGCCGAGGCGGAGCAGCGCGCACCTCCGGGTGGGAGATCCCTCGTCGGCGATCGTCAGCACCGCGCCGCCGTCGACCGATTCGACGATCTCGACTCCGCCGACCGGCAGGTAGAGCATCCCGTAGTGACCGACGAACGTGACGCTCCCGGCGAATCGGGTGACCGCACTGCCCGCAGAGCGCTCGCCGGGAAAGAAGAAGCCATCCTCGTGACGAGAGACCCCGCCCTCCACGGCGATGGCGCCGTCGGGCATCCGTTCTATATAGGAAATGAACGATCGTTTGATCGGCCAGACGAGACTGCTCATGAAGTACTCCTTCGTAACTCCGCTGGTTACACTGTTGAGCCAGAGTTAAAGAACTACAACTGACCTTTCATGCACTTACAAAGAAGTAGGAGTGCGTATGGATGCGGGAACCCGCTACACTCTGCGGCAACTCGAGCTGTTCGCCGCCGCCGCCGAGCACGGCTCGTTCTCGGCGGCAGCCGACGCGCTCTACCTCACCCCCAATGCCGTCGCGCTGGCCGTGCGCGACCTGGAGACCGCGCTCGGCGCCCACCTCGCCGTGCGCCAGCGGGCCGTAGGAATGTCGTTGACCCCGGCGGGCGTGCATCTGCTCGACCGGGCGAAGAAGCTGCTCCGCGAGGCGGACGACCTCTACTGGAGCGTCAGCGACAACGGCGGACCGCTGCGCGGCCCCGTGACCGTCGGCTGCTACTCCACGCTCGCGCCGACGATCCTGCCGCCCCTCATGGAGACGATCCGGAGGGAGGCGCCCGACATCGCGCTCTCGATAGTCGATGGTCCGGTGAGCGAGCTGCTGCCCTCGCTGCTGTCGGGAGGAATCGACGTGATGATCTCCTACGGCTTCTCACTTCCTCCCGAGCTCGAGCAGGTGCAGCTGTCGGAGACCGAGATCCACGTCATCCTCCCCGAGTCGCACCGTCTCGCGGACAGCGAGTCGGTGCACCTCGAGCAGCTCGTCGACGACCCGCTGATCCTGCTCGACCACCCGCCGAGCAGTGACCACACGCTGGGGATGCTCGCCAGGGCCGGCGCAACCCCCAACGTCGCCTACAGGACGTCGAATTTCGAACTCGTGCGGAGCCTCGTCGCCCGTGGTCTCGGGTACAGCCTCCTCATCCAGCGCCCCGCGATCGACGAGAGCTACGAAGGGCTGCGCATCGTCAGCAAGAGGATCGAGCCGACGCTCTCGCGGGAATCCGTGGTCATCTCCTGGCCCCGCTCCGTGCGGCTCACCGCTCGGGCCCGCGCCGTTGTCGACCACGCCCACTCGGCAGTCGCGGGGCAGAACTGGTATCCCGCAGACCCCGGGTAGACGAAGAGACCGCCCCGTGAGGGACGGTCTCTTCGTTCGTTACTCCACCGGGTCGGGTGTGAGCACGTACTTCGTCTCGAGGTACTCGTGGATTCCCTCGAAGCCGCCCTCGCGCCCGAGGCCCGACTGCTTGATGCCTCCGAACGGGGCCGCGGCGTTGGAGACCACGCCGGTGTTGAGCCCCATCATCCCGGTCTCGAGCGAGTCGATGAGGCGCTGGCCGCGCGCGAGGTTCTCGGTGAAGACGTAGCCGACGAGCCCGTACTCCGTGGCGTTGGCCTTCGCGACGGCCTCGGCCTCGTCAGTGAAGCGGATGATCGACACGACGGGCCCGAAGATCTCCTCCCGGAGGATGTCGCTGTCGGCGGAAACCCGGTCGATGACCGTCGGCTGGAAGAAGGCGCCCGGGCCGTCGATGGCGGAGCCGCCGGCGAGCAGGGTCGCACCCTTGCTGACGGCGTCGGTGACGAGCGAGCCGACCTTGGCCACCGCGTTGTCGTCGATCAGCGGGCCGATGGTGACGCCGGGCTCCGTGCCGCGGCCCACGCTCAGCTCGCCCACCCGCTCCACGAGGCGACGAGCGAACTCGTCGGCCACCGCCTCGTGCACGATGAAGCGGTTGGCGGCGGTGCAGGCCTGGCCCATGTTGCGGAACTTCGCCACCATCGCGCCGTCCACGGCCTTGTCGAGATCGGCATCCTCGAAGACGAGGAACGGGGCGTTGCCGCCGAGCTCCATGGAGGTCTTCAGCACGCCGTCCGCCGCCTGCTTCAGCAGCGCAACGCCGACGGGCGTCGAGCCCGTGAAGCTGAGCTTGCGCAGCCGGGGGTCGGCGATGATGGGCGCCGAGACCGCGGAGCTCGACGAGGTGGTGACGACGTTCACGACGCCGGCGGGCAGGCCGGCCTCCTCGAGCAGGCCGACGATGAAGAGCGTTGTGAGCGGGGTGAGCGCCGCCGGCTTGATCACCGAGGTGCAGCCCGCCGCGATGGCGGGGGCCAGCTTGCGCGTGGCCATCGCGAGCGGGAAGTTCCACGGGGTGATGAGGAACGACGGGCCGACGGGGCGCTGAGTCACGATCATCCGGCCGGTGCCCTCGGGGTTCGAGCCGTAGCGGCCCGTGATGCGCACGGCCTCCTCGGCGAACCAGCGCAGGAACTCGCCGCCGTAGGCGATCTCGCCCCGGGCCTCGGCGAGCGGCTTGCCCATCTCGATGGTCATGAGCAGCGCCGCGTCCTCCTTGCGCTGCTGCAGCAGATCGAACGCGCGGCGCAGGATCTCGCCGCGCTCGCGCGGTGCGGTCGCCGCCCACTCGGCCTGCGCCGCAACCGCCGCGTCGAGGGCGCGCATGCCGTCGGCGGCGCTCGCGTCGGCGATCGAGGCGATGACCTGGCCCGTTGCCGGGTCTGTGACGTCGAGGGTCTTGCCGTCTTCCGCGTCGACCCAGGCTCCGCCGATGAACAGCTTCGTCGGCACGGCCGCAAGCAGCTCGGCCTCCGACCGTGCCGACGCGCTCACAGCGTGTTGCCGAGCTTGAAGCCCTGCTCCACGTCACCCTGGCGGGTGTACGAGAAGCCGTCTGCTCCGACCGTGACGGCCATCTCGCTCGCGTCCGTGCGCGGCACGACCGGCTGCGGGTTGCCGTCGAGGTCGAGCACGAGGGATGCCTCGGTGTACCAGCTCGGCACGACGGGGTTTCCCCACCAGTCGCGGCGCTGGTTGTCGTGCACGTCCCAGGTGACGACGGGGTTGTCGGGGTCGCCGGTGTAGTAGTCCTGCGTGTAGATCTCGACGCGGTGGCCGTCAGGGTCGGTGATGTAGAGGTAGAACGCGTTCGAGACGCCGTGGCGGCCCGGGCCGCGCTCGATCACGTCGCTCTTGCGCAGGGCGCCGAGCTTGTCGCAGATGTAGAGGATGTTGTGCTTCTCGTGCGTGGCGAACGCGATGTGGTGCATCCGGGGTCCGTCGCCGCCGGTGAGGGCGGTGTCGTGCACGGTGTCCTTGCGGCGCATCCAGGCGGCGTAGGTGACGCCCTGGTCGTCCTGGATGTCTTCGGTGACACGGAAGCCGAGGTCTTCGAGATACTTGCGGCCACGCGGAACGTCAGGGGTTACCTGGTTGAAGTGGTCGAGGCGCACGAGGGCGCCCGGGCCGTAGAGGTCGTAGCGCCAGGCGAGGCGCTCGACGTGGTCGACCTGGTAGAAGAACTCGTACGGGAAGCCCAGCGGGTCTTCCACGCGCACGGTGTCGCCGACGCCGTCGACGAAGCCCTCGCTGCGCCGTTCGGTGCGGCATCCGATCGCCTGGTAGTAGGCCTCGGCGAGGTCGACGTCTTCGGGGGTGCGCACGCGGAACGCGAACGAGGCGACGGCCGCGACCGGCCCCTGCCGCAGCACGAGGTTGTGGTGGATGAACTCCTCGAAGGTGCGCAGGTAGAGGGAGTTCTCGTCCTCCTTCGTCACGACGAGGCCGAGGATATCCACGTAGAACTCGCGGGAGGCCGCGAGGTCGGTGACCACGATCTCCATGTAGGCGCAGCGCAGGATGTCGGGCGGGGTCAGGTCGGTGGTGGGGATTGCGTCATTCGTCATCGAAGTGATCTTTCTGCGGTGAGAGGGATGGTCAGACTGCCGGTGCGGACGCACCGAAGCGGGCGGTGTGCACCTCGCCGAGGGTGATGTGCACGGCCTGCTGGTCGGAGTAGAAGTCGAGCGAGCGGTAGCCGCCCTCGTGGCCGAGGCCGGAGGCCTTGACGCCGCCGAACGGGGTGCGGAGGTCGCGCACGTTGTGCGAGTTGAGCCACACCATGCCCGCGTCGATGTTCTGTGCGAAGGTGTGGGCGCGCTCGAGGTCGCGCGTCCAGATGTAGGCGGCGAGACCGTACCGCACGCCGTTGGCGAGCGCGAGGGCCTCGTCGTCGGTGTCGAACGGCGTGATCGCGACGACCGGCCCGAAGATCTCCTCCTGGAAGATGCGCGCTTCGGGCTTCACGTCGGCGAACACGGTCGGGGCGACGTAGTTGCCGGTCTCGAAGCCCTCGGGGCGGCCGCCGCCGGCAACCAGCCGGCCCTCGGTCTTGCCGATCTCGACGTAGCTCATCACCTTGTCGTAGTGCTCCGGATGCACGAGCGCGCCGACCTCGGTCTTCGGGTCGTGCGGGTCGCCCACCACGATGTTCTTCGCCCGCTCGCCGAAGCGCCGCACGAACTCCTCGTAGATGGGGCGCTCGACGAGGATGCGCGAGCCCGCGGTGCAGCGTTCACCGTTCAGCGAGAAAACGCCGAACAGGGTGGAGTCGAGGGCGGCCTCGAAGTCGGCGTCGGCGAAGACGACGGCGGGCGACTTGCCGCCGAGCTCCATCGACATGCCCTTGAGGGTCGGCGCGCAGTTCGCGAAGATGATCTGCCCGGTGCGGCTCTCGCCGGTGAACGAGATGAGCTGCACGTCGGTGTGCTTGACGAGTGCGTCGCCGGCCTCCTCGCCGAGGCCGTTCACGAGGTTGAAGACACCGTCGGGCACCCCGGCCTCACGGAAGATGTCGGCCCACAGGCTCGCCGAGAGCGGGGTGAACTCGGCGGGCTTGAGCACCACGGTGCAGCCCGAGGCGAGCGCGGGGGCGAGCTTCCAGCTCTCGAGCATGAACGGGGTGTTCCACGGGGTGATGAGCCCGGCAACTCCCTTGGGCTTGCGGTTGACGTAGTTCAGCTGCCGCCCCGGCACCTTGTAGGCGTCGTCGGCCTGCGCCACGATCAGGTCGGCGAAGAAGCGGAAGTTCTCGGCGGCCCGCTGCGCCTGGCCCAGTGCCTGGGTGATGGGCAGCCCGGAGTCGAACGACTCGAGCTCGGCGAGCCGGGCATCCCGCGACTCGACGATGTCGGCGATGCGGTTGAGGATGCGCGAGCGCGCCCGCGGCAGCATCCGGGGCCAGGGTCCCTCGTCGAAGGCCTTGCGCGCCGCGGCGACCGCGCGGTCGATGTCTTCGCGCTGGCCGGCAGCGGCCTGCACGTAGGTCTGGTTCGACACCGGGTCAAGCACGTCGAACGTCGCGCCCGAGAGGCTGTCGACGAACTCGCCGTCGATGTAGTGCTGGATCTTCTCCGGCAGCCCCTCGGGGACGTGCTGGATGCGGCTGGACTGCTCGGTGGTCATGACAACTCCTCTAAGACGAACTCCGTCGTGCGGCTTCCCAAATGATATACGATAAGATGCACAATCAGAAGGCCCCGTTGTCATCGATAAGCTCGACGGCAACCCGGCCAGGGAGGACGAGGACGTCATGCTCGACACCAGCACCATCGAGGCGATTGCCGACGAGCTCGTAGAGGCGGCGCGCAGCCGCGTTCCCGTTCCCCTACTGCGGGCGCGGTATCCGGAGATGACAGTCGAAGACTCCTACGCCGTGCAGGCGCTCTGGCGCTCCCGCAACGAAGCTCTCGGCCGGCGGGTGGCCGGCCACAAGATCGGCCTGACGTCCAAGGCGATGCAGGCCGCGACCGGCATCACCGAGCCCGACTACGGCGTCATCTTCGACGACATGGTGTTCGAGACGGGCAGCATTCTCGACTGGAGCGCCTACGCGAACCCGCGAGTGGAGGTCGAACTCGCGTTCCGCCTCAAGGACGACCTCAGCGGACCGGGCTGCACGATGTTCGAGGTGCTCGCCGCCACCGAGTACGTGGTGCCGGCCCTCGAGATTCTCGACTCCCGCATCGAGATGGAGGGCCGCACCATCGTCGACACCATCAGCGACAACGCCGCGATGGGCGTCATGGTCGTGGGCGGCCGCCCGGTGCGCCCGGATGACATCGACCTGCGTTGGGTGGGCGCGATGCTCTACCGCAACGAGACGATCGAAGAAACCGGTCTCGCCGGCGGCGTGCTGAACAATCCCGCCTCCGGCGTCGCCTGGCTCGCCAACAAGATCGCCGCCCACGGCGACGGGCTGAAGGCCGGCGAGCTCGTTCTCGCCGGATCGTTTACCCGGCCGATGTGGGTCTACGCGGGCGACAGCGTGTTCGCCGACTACGGCCCCCTGGGGGTGGTGACGTGCAGGTTCCAGTGAGCCCTGATGCTGGCTTCTCCGCCGCCCTCGCCAGTGCGGGCCGCCCGCTCGCGGGCATGTGGGTGTGCAGCGGCAGTCCCCTCATCGCTGAACTCTGTGCGGGATCCGGGCTCGACTGGCTACTGATCGACGCGGAGCACAGCCCGAACGGGCTCGAGTCGCTGCTCGCGCAGCTGCAGGCCGTGCACGGCTACCCCGTGCTACCGGTGCTGCGCCCCCCTGTGCTCGACCCGGTGCTGATCAAGCAGTACCTCGACCTCGGTGCCCAGACCCTGCTCATCCCCATGGTCGACACCGCCGAGCTCGCCGAGCTCGCCGTGCGCAGCGCACACTACCCGCCGCGCGGCATCCGGGGCGTCGGCTCGGCCCTGGCCCGGGCATCCCGGTGGAACCGCGTCGACGGGTACCTCGAGCGCGCCGGTGAGGGCATCTCGGTGATCGTGCAGATCGAGTCGCGCGATGCCGTGGCGAACATCGACAAGATCGTGGCGGTGCCGGGGCTCGCCGGCATCTTCCTCGGCCCTTCAGACCTCGCCGCTTCGATGGGCGTGATCGGCCAGCAGGACCACCCCGACGTGATCGCGGCAGTCGAACACTGCATAGCCGTTGCCGTGGCGCACGGCGTGCCTGCGGGCGTCAACGCGTTCGCGGAGCCGCTGGCCCGCCGCTACCTCACGGCGGGGGCATCCTTCGTGCTCGTCGGCGCGGATGTCGCCCTGCTCGCGCGAGGCTCGGAAGCGCTCGCGCAGCGCTACACGGCACAGCCGGACGAGGGCACGGGGCCGCGCGCCGGTTATTGACTCGCCCGCGCCTCAGGCGTGGTGGTCGGCCTGGTAGGACAGCAGGGCGTCGAGCGTGCCGGTGCGGTGCGCGCGGGCCGCGAGCTCGATCTCGAGGGCTGGCACACCCGACTCCATGAGCGCGAGAAGGCGCTCGTGCTCGGCAACCGACTCGCGGGCCCTGCCCGGCACGAAGCTGAACGTCGAGTCGCGCAGCATGGTCAGCCTGTCCCACCCTCGGTGCACGAGGTCGAGGAGGTGGGGGTTCGGACAGTGCTCGAAGATGACCGCGTGGAACGCACGGTTCAGCTCGGTGAAGCGGTGCGGGTCGAAGTGCTCGAGGCAGTCGGCCATCTCGGTGTTGATGCCGCGCGCCGCGGCGAAGTCGGCCGGCGTCAGGAATTGCGCCGATAGCGCGGTCGCCGCACCCTCCACGAGGCTCAGCGTTTCCATTGTGAAGAAGTACTCGCGCTCGTCGACCATGGCGACCTGGGCGCCGACGTTGCGCTCGAAGGTCACGGCGCCCTCGGCCTCGAGGCGCCGGATGGCCTCACGCACCGGCACCACGCTCACGCCCAGCTGCTTGGCGATCTGGCCGAGCACGAGCCGGAATCCCGGGGTGTAGCTGCCGTTCTGGATGCGCTCCTTGATGTAGGCGTAGGCCTGCTCCGACTTGCTGCCCGCGGCCTCCGTGCTCTGCTGCCCCTGGGTGGCAGTGCTCATCGGGTCTCCTTCTGGTAGCGCGCCTTCCACGCCGCATTCATAGGGTAGAGGCCGTCGACGCTCTCGCCACGGGCTACCTGCTCTGCAATGTAGGTCTCCTCGAGCTCCTGGGCGATCGATGCCTCAACGACCTCGGCTACGAGGCCGGGCGGGATGACGATCACGCCGTCGTCATCGCCGACGATCACGTCGCCGGGCTGCACGGCGGTGCCGCCGCAGGCAACGGTCAGGTCGACGTCCCACGGCACGTGCCTTCGACCGAGCACGGCGGGATGCCCGCCCTGCGAGTAGGCCGGGATCGCCAATGCCGACACGGCGGCGAGGTCGCGGATGCCGCCGTCGGTGACGATGCCGGCCGCGCCGAGGTGCTGCGCGCGCAGGGCGAGGATGTCTCCGACCGTGCCCGTACCGGCCTCGCCGCGCGCCTCGATCACGAGCACGTCGCCGGGCTGGAGGGAGTCGAAGGCACGCTTCTGGGCGTTGAAGCCGCCGCCGTGCGACTCGAAGAGGTCTTCACGGTTCGGGATGAAACGCAGCGTGCGCGCGCGGCCGATCATCTTCTCGCCTGGATGGGTGGGGCGCACGCTGTCGATGGTGACGTTGTCGAGGCCGCGCTTGCGCAGCTGGGAGCTGAGGGTCGCCGTGCCCACCGATGCGAGCTTCGCCCGCAGCTCTTCGGTCAGCTCGAACGGCGGCGACGACGCGGACAGCCCGGCGGTCTCCCGGCTCCCCCACGCCTCGACGCGCTGCAGCTCGTCGACCTGCGGCCCGGCTCCGTGGCTACCCAGGGCGACGGAGCCCTCGACCACGCGGGTGACGAGCCGTCCGGTGGACGGCGCGCCCGGGGCATCCGGAGCATCGACCTCAACCTCGACGACCTGCCCCGGGCCGACCACGCTCGAGCCGGCCGGGGTTCCGGTAAGGATGACGTCGCCTCGCTCGAGAGTGATCAGCTCGGAGAGGTCGGCGACGAGCTGGGCGAACGGGAAGACGAGGTCGGTTGTGCGGTCATCCTGCACCAGAGCGCCGTCGACCCAGGTGCGGATGCGCAGCCGGGCCGGGTCGAGAGCCGCGGCATCCAGCAGGGTCGGGCCGAGCGGAGTGAAACCGTCGCCGCCCTTCGAGCGGAGGTTCGATCCCTTGTCGGCCCAGCGCAGATCGTAGACCCCGAAGTCGTTCGACGCGGTAACCGCAGCGACGTGGCTCCACGCTTCCTCGCGGGAGACCCTTCGGGCCGGTGCGCCGATCACGAGGGCGATCTCGCCCTCGAAGGCGAGCAGCTCGGTGCCCGCCGGCCGCTCGATAACTCCCCCGTTGCCCGACACCGAGGTCGAGGGCTTGAGGAAGTAGGAGGGCTGGGCCGGCACGCGCCCGCGCTGCGCGATGCGGCTCGGGTAGTTCAGGTGCAGGGCGATGACCTTGCCCGGGCGGTCGCGCCCCGCGGGGTCGAACGACGGTACGGGTACGGCTGCGTCAGTCATACCCGAATCGTATATTATTTAGTACACTTCTCAAAGGGCTGTCGGCCTGCCTATACTCACACCGTTCGGTCGATCAGGCCGGTGCTCGAAAAGGGGGCACGAAGTCCGCGAGCGCACGGCGGGCGAGACACACACGGAATTCTCCCGTCCCTGTCTCGAAAGGCGCTTCATGCCCTCGGTCTCCGCCCACGTCGCTCTCACCCTCGCCCGCCACGTCGACCACGTCTTCGGCATCATGGGCAACGGCAATGCGTACTTCCTCGATGCCCTCCTCGAGCGCACGAGCGCGACGTTCACCGCTGTGCGCCACGAAGCGGGCGGCGTCGTAGCCGCCGACGCCTTCCACCGCGCGGGAGGCGGGCTCGCGGCGGCCACGGCGACCTACGGCGCCGGCTTCACCAACACCCTGACCGCCCTCGCCGAGGCCGTGCAGGCGCACATCCCGCTCGTGCTCGTGGTCGGCGACGAGCCGACCTCCGGCGCCCGCTCCTGGGACGTCGACCAGATCGCGCTCGCCGCGGCGGTCGGAGCGCGCACCTACACCGTGGGCCGCATGGACGCGGCGGCCACCACGGTGATCGCCGTCGAACACGCCCTCACCTACCGCGTGCCCACGGTGCTCGCCATCCCCTACGACGTCGCGGCGCTCGAAGCGGGCGACGTGCCGACCGTTGCCGAACCCGCGCTGCCCGGTCCGCTCGTAGTACCCGGGCCGTTCGCCGAGGCGAGCCTCGCCGGGCTGGCCGACCTGCTCGCCGCCGCCCGGCACCCGCTCCTGCTCGCGGGCCGGGGCGCGTGGCTCGCCGGCGCGGGACAGGCGCTCGGCGAGCTCGCCGACGCCACCGGCGCCCTCACCGCCACGACGGCGCTCGGTCGAGGGCTGTTCCCCGACGACCGCTTCGACCTCGGGGTGGCGGGCGGCTTCGGCGCGGAACCGGCGATGAAGATCGTGCGGGACGCCGATGTCGCCGTGGTCTTCGGCGCCTCCCTGAACCAGTTCACCATGCGCTTCGGCGAGCTCCTCTCCCCCGGCACCCGCGTCGTACAGGTCGACATCGCGCCGACAGCGAGCCACGCGCACGTCAACGGCTACGTGCGTGGCGATGCGGCACTCGTCGCGCGCACCCTGGTGACGGCACTCGAGGAGCGCGGCGCCACGCCGAGCGGCTGGCGCGAAAGCGTCGACGTGGGCGCAGCGCGGGCGCAGCACCCGGGCCAGGAGCTCGCCGACGATGGCCGACTCGACCCTCGCTCGGCCGCGCGCCGCCTCGGTGAGCTGCTGCCGGATGACCGTGTCGTCGTCTCGGACGGCGGCCACTTCATCGGCTGGGCGAACATGTACTGGCCCGTCGCCTCGCCCGACCGGGTGATGATGGTCGGCACGGCCTTCCAGTCGATCGGCCTCGGGTTTCCGAGCGTGCCGGGGGCCGCGATGGCGAAGCCGAGCTCGACAGTGGTGCTGAGCACCGGGGATGGCGGCGGACTCATGGCGCTCGCCGACCTAGAGACCGCGGTGCGGGTCGCCGCCGGCCGCGGCATCGCGGTGGTCTGGAACGATGCCGCATACGGCGCCGAGGTGCACGTCTACGGCGGCAAGGGCCTCGCCCCCGCACCGATGCGCATCCCGGAGGTCGACTTCGCTGCGCTCGCCGACGCCGTGGGCGGCCGGGGCGTCGTCGTGCGATCGCTCGCCGACCTCGACGTCGTCGCCGACTGGGCTGCCAGCCCGGTCGACGAGCGCCCCTTCCTCCTGCTCGACCTGCGCATCTCGGGCGAGATCGTCGCGCCCTACCAGCAGGAGATCATCAGCGCTAACCGCTGAGGGCGCCAGCCTCGAGCATGGCCCCGGCGAAGAATGCCGAGAGCTCCTCGGTCGCGGTGAGCGGCAGCACGTGGGCCACATACTGGTCGGGCCGCACGACCACGACACATCCGGCCGACGCGTCGATGCCGCGCAGCGCGAAGATGCTCTGCTCGGGCACCGCTGCGTAGACCTTTTCGTAGTCGATCAGCTCGAAGGGACCGGTGCGGGGGAAGAACACCGAGGGCACCGATCCGAGGTCGACCTCCACGTGCTCTTCCGGGTACACCGCCTTGACGTCGAAGACACTGTCGAGCTCGGCGCCGGCGGGCGTGTGCCGCACGACCGGCGAGTCCGGCGCGTGCTCGAGCCAGGTCGCCCATTCCGCGAGCGCCTCGCGCCCTCCGACGGCGGCGGCCGCGGGGAAGGCGTAGAGCCGCCACCGGCCGTCCGCCCGCGCGTGATGACCGAGGTGGATCGGGTTGCCATCGGCGACCCGCACGACAGGCACCGACCTGAAGCGCTTGCCGATGGGGAATCCCTCGGCGAGAGCCTGATATGCAGGCTCCCCGATGAGCATCGACGGCGGATACTGGGTCATGAAGCCTGCCGGGAACTCGGCGGTGCGCACGTAGAACTCGGCGAGCTCTTCCGGATTCTCGAACTCCTCCGGCTTCTTGGCCATGAGTGTCGACCACTCCTTGTCGAAGTCGATGAGGTTCTTCGCGATCACCTGGCGCTCGCCCGAGTAGGTCTTCAGCAGCTCCGCCGAGGCCCGGCCCGTGAGCACGTGGGCGAGCTTCCAACCGAGGTTGAAGCCGTCCTGCATCGAGACGTTCATCCCCTGGCCCGCCTTCGCGCTGTGGGTGTGGCAGGCGTCCCCCGTGATGAAGACCCGCGGGCAGCGGTCGTCGCCCTCGGGCACCTCGTCGAACTTGTCCGTGAGGCGGTGCCCCACCTCGTAGACGCTCGACCACGGCACGTCCTTCACGTCGAGGGTGTAGGGGTGCAGGATGGCGTTCGCCTTCTCGATCGCCGTCTCCACGGTCGTGGCGCGCACGGCGCCGTTGTCGCCCGGGGCGACCTCGCCGAGATCGACGTACATGCGGAACAGGTGGCCCCCCTCGCGCGGGATGTGCAGGATGCTGCCCGCCTGCGACTGGATCGCGCACTTCGTGCGGATGTCGGGGAAGTCGGTGACGGCGAGGGTGTCCATCACCGCCCAGGCGTGCGCCGCCGAGGCGCCGACCAGCTTGCGGCCGATGGCCTCGCGCACCCCGCTGCGAGCGCCGTCGCAACCCACCACGTACTTCGCGCGCACCCGGCGCTCCTGACCGGCGCGGTCGCCGGCAGTCTCGCGGAGGGTGACGGCGACCGGATGCTCTGCCCCCTCCTCGATCGTGAGGGTCACGAACTCGAAACCGTAGTCGACGCCCATCCTGGCCGGGGCGTTGCGCATCGACTCGGCGAAGTAGTCGAGCACGCGGGCCTGGTTCACGATGAGATGCGGGAACTCGCTGACCCCGGTCGCGTCGTCGACGGCGCGGGCCGAGCGGTGGATGCGGCTCGGGTCTGCGGGGTCGGGCGACCAGAACGCCATCTCGCTGATCTGGTACGCCTCATCGGTGATCCGCCCGGCGAAGCCGAAGGCCTGGAAAGTCTCGACGCTGCGGGCCTGGATGCCGTCGGCCTGACCGATCGCGAGGCGCTCCGGCCTGCGCTCGATGATGCGGGCGTCGATGTCGCGGAACTGGGCGAGCTGCGCCGCGAGGATCATCCCCGCGGGGCCCGCGCCGACGATCAGCACGTCCATCTCGTCGGGCAGCTCTTCCGAGCGGTTCAGGCCGATGCCGGCGGCAGGAGCGATCCGGGGATCGCCGGACACATAACCGTGGTGGTGGAACTGCATGCGATTCCTACTCCGTCTTCGTCGACCTGCCTCTGGACTTCGGCGTCCAGAGAGAGTACGTTCTATAATAGACCGCTGTGTTCTACTATCGTTCGTGAGAGCGTAGTCCGGCATCACGGTTCACGCAACGGTCCAGGAGCAGCATGACCACCTCTGAGACGGCGGGCGGCGCCTCGTCGCAGACGCTCGACCGGGGTATCCGCATCCTGGAGCTGCTCGCCGACGAGCGGCACCCGCAGAGCATCGACGAGATCGCGGCCTCACTCGGGCTGCATCGGTCGGTGGCATACCGACTCATCCGTACGCTCGAGGCCCACGGCCTGGTGGAGCGGGAGGCGACGGGACGCCTGCAACTCGGCGCCCGTCTTGCCGCTCTGGCCGCCGGCGTCGCGCACGATCTCCAGGCCGAGGCGCTGCCCGAGCTCACCGAGGCGGCGAATGACCTGGGCGTCACCTGCTTCCTCGTCGTGCTCGACCGCGACGAGTGCGTGACGCTCGTGAGCGTCGAGCCGCGGCACGCAGTAGCCACCGTCGCGCAACGGCCTGGGACCCGGCATCCGGTCGACGTCGGAGCTCCCGGCAAGGCAATCCTCACCCAGATGCGGCCTGACCACTGGCCAGCGGGGATCCACCCGACCGTAGCCGCCAATGTGCGCGACGCCGCCGTGCGCGGCTGGGCCGAGAGCCAGAACGAGGTGATCTCGAGTCTGCACGCTGTCGCCGTCCCGCTGTCGCTGCGGGGTCGGTCGCCAGCCGCGATCGCCGCCGTGTACCTGCCGAACGGTCAGGAGGCAGCCGCCGTCGCCGAGCGTCTCATCCGGTCCGCAAACGCGGTGCGCGCGGCGCTCGGCGGCTGAGACGTCGGCCGCGTGTCAAAAACATCGATGCGATGTTGGCAGGCGATGTCTCAGCGGGATGCATCCAGACATTGGTGTGATGTGCCAAGACATCGGTGACGCTTGCCCACATTTTGCCCACAAATGGTCAGGATCACGGTGATCACGTCGACCCAGAACTAGTCAGACAACCGCGAAATCTCGCGGAACTCCGCCTATCTACTAGGCGCCGTTGGTGCCGGACTGTCACTGAAAATCGTGAGGTCACGGGATCGACGCCCGTCGGAGCCACAAGGGTGATCATTACGTCACCCCAGAAACCCTCGCGGAGCTTCTATCCGCGGGGGTTTTGCTTTTCCCTGGTGAGCGGTAGTTTTCTGTTGCTGATCAACCAGCTCCGCCCCATCGATGCACGAGGCAAGAAGTCAAACCGGCCTCTCCTGCAGATGCCGATTCGCACGCCTCGTCGACGGCTTGAGCCGGTCTGGGGCCTGTTGGTCGCCGAGACCATGAACCTCTGGTCCCAAGGGTGCCCTCCCGCCCAGTGGCATGGCAGAACGCCGGCGGTTACAACCCTGCCCAGCTCCCGATCATCTCTACGCATCTTCCGTACGTCGTCTCATCAGAGTCCATGAGCAAGTCAAGAAGATGCAGGACCTCGTACTGATGATGCTCAGTACCTGCACTAGGGAACTCGTCGCCGTATCTGACCCAGGATGCATCCTCTCGGAGTCCCACTAGGACGTTGCCCAGGAACACGGCCGCCGGTGCCTCCACGCCACGGGAGTGGATAGCTTCGCGATGCTGTCGCAGGACGTCGCCGAGGATCGTAATGCTGGATGCGAGATCCCGCGGGCTCGCTCCGAAATTGGCACACATGGTCGTGAACGGCTCGTAGCCCAGTAGGTGTCGAACCGAGACGGACGGCCTCTCAGTCGCCGGAACGTAAACCGCCCGTCCTCTCGGAATGACACGAACGGCGGACACCTCGTAGCCGGGGTCACGGAAGGGCGCATGGTCGTTCATCGAGCCTCCTCGGCGGACTCCCTCGGGTCCGTGAGGCTCACAAATTGCTCGCGCTCGGGAGCCGCGTGTGCACTGTCGCCGGGCAGCGGGTGCGGGGTGTCGGAGATCGCTCCGGACTCTGCGGTCCCGTGCGCAGAGACCTCGACTCCGACAGAATCCCATCGGTACACCTCGCTACCGGCAGCGGGGTTCTGCGACGTGATGTAGAAGAGTCCTGGCCAGGCGAGCGCTCCAATAGGAGGCCCGTCAGGGTCGGGATTTGCGAGCGCGACACCAGCCGTCGAAGCCACCTCGCGGCCTATATGGAAGGGCAGTCCGACGACGTCAGGCACTACCACTCGTTGCGCCGCTCGCCTCGTCATACTTCGACGGTACGCCGAGGGGCGGTGGCTGGCGAGTGGTCAATCGAGTCACCTGCCACGGGGCAAGTCCGCTCGGCGGTCAATGGTCCGCGCCCTCTCCCTCATCCGGGTGAACGTCGGGGCAGTCGGCGAGGCAGCAGCCGCACATTGGATGCGCGACAGAGCCAGCGTCGGCAGTGCCGACGTGGGGCGTTGTTCCCGAACCCGTGCGCAACGTTCTGCAGCGCCTCCAGGAGCGAGCGGCAGCGGGTGTCGACGCCATGGACACCCAGAAGATCAGCGGGGACACTCCGCGGAACCATGACGAAGCGTTCCTGCAGATGTCATGGGCAGCGGAAGCCGCTGACCGCGCGACCCGTGACTACCGAAGCGTCTTCAACGCCTACACGCACAAGTTCCACCAGCCGAAGCCCCCGATCGGCGAACTCGCTGCCATGCAGGGCGCGATCACACAGTCGTTCGCGAAGCGATACACGCCGAAGACCGTCGAGGCGATCGAGGCATTGCTCTCCGAGGAGCCCAACCTCGACGCGATCCGTTCGGGCATCCGCGCACTCGGCTTCGAGGATCTACGCGGTATCTCCGATGCGCTCGACCGCGCGATGAGAGCAGCCGAATCCGAACGTGGCTTCCATCCTTGGTTGCCTGCCGCCGACAAAGCTCGTGCCGCAAGCCGCGCCGTCGAGGCCCTCGGCAACGACGAGCTGTGAGAACTTTCTTTACTCGTTCAAGGCCGGCCTAACGGCCGGCTTGGCTCGCCTGATCCTGCGGTGCGTCCGGTCCTCGCTACGCTGCGGTCCGGGCGCTCCTCGCCTCAGGCGAACCCTGCAAGGCAGGAGGGGAAGATCAACGCCACATAGCAAGCGCGGGGCGAGTCCGGCCGCATAGGCGGAAGAAGGGCGTGAGGGCTGCTACCCCTAAGCCGTCCCACCCAGATGAACTGAGGGGCGCTCCGGCTACGGAGCGCCCCTCAGTTCGAAGAGGGTATCGACAGCCTGGTCAAGTTCCCGCGCAAGAACGAACGCCAGCGTGAGAGTGGGAGCGTGAGCTCCACGCTCCACCGAGATGATGGTCTGACGAGAGACGTTACAACGACGGCTCAACTCCTCTTGCGTGAGCCCGGCGGAAAGACGCGCCTCCCGCACCTTACTGACGAGCATCGTGGTTCACCCTGAGGCGGACGACGCCATAGCCGACGATGATGACCGCGAACAGGCCGAGCAGGATAACCCAGCTCGCCACCGCCGGTGCCGCGACAGCGACCACCACAGCCAACGCTGTAGCGACTATCGCGAAGACGTAGGCTCCGGCGCGTGCTTGTAGATCCAGCTGATGCTCGAGGGAATCTGCCTGATCGCTGCGGTTCCGGCGTTGGTCGCGGCGCTTGACAAGCATCGCTCCCGTGCCCACGATCACAATCGGCACCGTCATAGCCGCGATCCGTAGCCACTCGAGCTCATAGCGATACGCCAGACTCAGCCCGACAACCAGAACGACGATGCCGCCGGCGAGAACTGTCAGGTACTTCCAGAACACGAGTCACCTCCGGGTTATGTCAAAGAGTCTTGACTATCGAGCGTAGGCACACTTCATATCGAAGTCAAGTTCTTTTGACATCTAACGTGCCCGCAGCAGCCCCACGCGCGACTGTCCACGCTGCACGGCAGGCGCAAGCCTCGGAATCAGGCCGGGTCACGGGCCAGCTACCCGCCCCGCCCGAAACGCAAACCGGTCATCCGCGGCGAAGCGGTACTCGTCGTCGCAGCGATATCCGCGCAGCCACGGCACTCCGTCCACCACCCGCAGATAGAAGCCCTTCGGATACTCCGCGTCGTCGCTCAGCGGTGCCGACGCCACCTTCATCGCGCCCTGCGGCGAGCGCCCCATCGACAGCAGAGAATCGGTCGAGTTGGCCTGCAACGTCCACGCCAACCGTAGATACGGAGCAGCGTCGGCAGGGCACAGCTCGAGCCCCACAACCCCGGCAGCATCAAACACGTCGCGCAGCGTGCCGCCAGTCGGTAGACCCAGCTCCGCGACGGTGCGATCGACGAAGTGCATCACCTCGCCGGCCCGCTCGTCGAAGGCCGGGCCGGCGAGCAGAGTCTCCGCATGAGCGTTCAGTGAAACTCCCTGCCTGCGCAGACGCTCGGCGAGTTCGCCGCGAGACACCCCGCCGACGGTCACCTTCAGCGGCTGCGGCCAGAGCCGCCCGGATGCCGGGCCCACAAGCGAGTTCATCGACTCAGACTATTCACGTGCCACGGCGAGCAGCGCGGGAATGACGACCGCATCGACGAGCTCCGTCACGGCGCTCTCGTCGAGGTGGCGCCGCTGCAGCACGACGCTGCCGAACGCGGCGGTCGGGATGATCCCGGCCAACAGGGCGACGGGAGCGGTCGCGGGGACGACACCACGTCCGATCCACCGTTCGATCACTGCAGCGATCGCCGCCACAGGTGGCCGTCCGACTTCCCGCGACGCCTTGGCGCGCAGGTCGCCATCGTCGCCGAGCGCGGTCAACATGCTCGCGAGCACCCGGGCGCTTCGGTCATCTCGGCCGGAGAAGTGCATCGCCGCGGCGATGAGATCGCCGCGCAGCGATCCCGTGTCGGGCGGCACGGGCGGCACCTGCGACGCCAGCACCGCGGCGACGACGAGATCTGCCTTTCCCGGCCACCGCCGGTAAATCGCCGACTTTCCGCACCGCGCCCGCTCGGCGACGGCGGCCACCGTCGTTCCGGCATAGCCACGCTCGAGAAGCAGGTCTTGGGCGGCATCCAAGATGGCCCGATCGACATTCGGATTGCGCGGGCGCCCCACCGGGGCGGCATCCGTGAGTCGATCCATCTGGCCTCTTTCCCGTTTTCGGTACTGATGGTACCGTAACGCAATACGAGACACCGCTCTGGCCATCGCGGTGAACGCCATCGTCGCGTTCATCGCCCTGACGGCTGGTGTCTCGCCGGCCTTCGGCGGACTGACGGCGCCCGCCTACGCCTCGATGACGATCGTCGGGATGGTCGCAGGCTGGATCGGCTGGCGCCTCATCGCCACCCGCTCCCGCAACCCGCGAAAAGCGCTGAGCATCGCCGTCCCGGCGGTGCTGGTCCTCTCGTTCGTGCCCGACATCCTCCTGGCAACCCTGCAGTTCATGCCCGGCGCGACGCCTCCCGCCGTGCTGGCGCTCGCTGTCATGCACGTCGTCGTGGTCGCCATCGCCGTACCCGCGTACATCTCCGCGTCGCGAAGCCTCACTCGCCAGACGATCGCATAACGCGCACTTAAGCTCCGCCGACGTTGCTCCCAGCATCCGTCGACAGCGTGGGCTGCGTGACGACTCAGCGATCCCCCCTCGCCCTCCTCTCCCGCGGCGCCACGCTCGGTGCCGCTCTCCTGGCCGGAGCCGCCCTGCTCACGGGCTGCGCAGCCGGCCCGTCGTCCGCCACCTCCCCCGCCCCCGCGGTCGACGCGAAGACGGCGCAATCACCGGATGCCGCCGCGAACGCCGACGGCGGCACCACGGCCGATCGCGGCGACGCGACGACCGAGAAATCCAACGAAGGCCTCGTCTCGCGACTCATCGCCGAGACCTTTCCCGATCCCACCTCTGCCGCGGCGGCCTCGACCGCGACGGCCCTCATCGCCGCCGACGCCATCGCCCACGGCAACGCGCTCAAGCCCGGCCCCACCGGCCTGCTCGACCAGTTCGCCGCCGACCACGCACGCGTCAGCGGCGCGCAGGCCGTCATCACGCACGTCGCCGCCGATGGCGACCTGGTCGCCGTGCACTGGCAGATCGCGCCGAACCCCTCCGACGAGCGCACGGGCGAAGCCGCCGTCGACCTCTTCCGCGTTTCCGACGGCAAGGTCACCGAACGGTGGTCGTTCGACCAGCCGATCCCGACGGGCACCCCGGCCAGCGGCAACACCAACACGATGTTCAGCGACCTCTACCAAGCACCCGCGGGAACCACCGCACCGACCGAAGCGCAAGAGGAGACCAACCGGCAGCTCGCCGTCGGCGCGTACAACGCCCTGTTCCGCGACAAGGACACCAGCGTCCTCGACACGACGTTCGACCCGGCGTACCTCCAGCACAACAGCGTCGCCGCCAACGGCACCGCCGCGCTGAAGGCCTTCTTCGCCAGCGGCGTGCAGTTTCCGGCGCAGCAGTCCGTGATCTCGCTCGCCGACGGCGACCTGGTGTGGACGTTCTCGCAGTCGGTCGGAGCGAAACCGACCGACCCGTACCTCGCTGCCGACATCTTCCGCGTCGACGGCGGCCTGATCCGTGAGCACTGGGACGTGGTGCCGGCGACGCCGGGGAGCTGACGGAGAGCGCGGGAGGGCGGGAACGAGCGAGAATGATGTCGTGCCCGCCTCTGCCGCAAGTGCCGATGTCACGATCTCGACGGGGATGCTGCGGGGCACACGCTCCGACGGCGTCGACCGCTTCCTCGGCATCCGCTACGCCGAGCCTCCCGTCGGCATGCACCGCTTCGCCGCTCCCGTCCCCGCGGCGCCCTGGACGGACGTGCGCGACGCGACCGCGTTCGGCGCCACCGCACCGCAGTCGCCCTACGGCGGAGCGCTCGGGAAGCTGCTCGTCTGCCCCGTGATCGAGGGCGACGACGTGATGACCGTCAACGTGTGGGCCCCCACGGATGCCGGTGCGCAGGGCGCTCCGGTCGTGCTCTGGATCCACGGGGGCGCGCTCGAGCGCGGCGCCGCCGCGCAATCCATCTACGACGGCAGCACTTTCGCGCGCGACGGGGTGGTGTTCGTCTCCGTCAACTACCGGCTCGGCGCGGAGGGCTTCAGCGTTCTCCGGGACACTCCGCTCAACCTCGGGCTGCGCGATGTCGCCCTGGCCCTCGAATGGGTGCACGCCGAGATCGCGGCGTTCGGCGGCGATCCGAGCCGCATCACCCTCATGGGCGAATCGGCCGGCGGCGCCCTGGTCGCCGCGCTCCTGGCGCGCCCCGCCTCACGCGCCCTCGTCGCCGGCGCGATCATCCAGTCGGGACCGCTCGAGGCGCCCACCGTCGCCAAGGCGCGACGCGCCTCCGACGGCATCGCCCGTCGCCTCGGCATCCCGGCGACCAGAGAGGCGTTCTCCGCCCGCACCCCCGCCGAGCTCATCCAGACCCGCGCGGAGCTGGCAGCGGGATCGTCGCCGCTGGGTGGCACGCCGGGCTACAACCTGGCCGTCGACCCCGCGTCGCTGCCGGCCTCGCCCTCCGACGTGCTCGACCAGGTCGACGTGCCGCTTCTCATCGGCACCAACACGGACGAATACCGCCTTTGGCTGACACCCGACGCGCTCGCAGAGATCAGCCCCGTCAAGGCCTGGATCGCCCGACGTGGACTGCGCATTCCCGAACGCGCCGCGCGGGCCGTCCGCGCCGCCTTCCCGGACGCCTCACCCGGCGAGGTGCTCGGCCAGCTGATCACCGACCGGATGCTGCGGGCCCCCGCCGTCCGCGCCGCCCGGTCGCGCCGCGCGCCCACGTTCGTGTACGAGTTCGCCTGGCCGAGCCCCGTCCGCGACCTGCGCGCCGCGCACGCCCTGGAGATCGCCTTCGCGTTCGACACCATCGACCACGACGAAGCGACGCGCCTCGCGGGGCCGGATGCCCCGGCATCCCTCGCCCGCGAGATGCACGCCGCCTGGGTGTCGTTCATCACGACGGGTGACCCCAGATGGCCCGCCTTCGGCGCGGAGCGGACGACCCGGGTGTGGGACGTGGAGCCGTCGACGGTGCCACTGCGGCGCGCGGCGGTCGTGGACGCGCTGAGGTAGGGCGGGGCGCGCCCGCTCAACGACCGGAGGGCGGGCGGCGGAGCCGGCATCTGTGTGGTCGCCGGCACGCTGAACGCGCGGTATAGTGACGGAGAACGCAGCGCGAAACGTGTGGGGACGTCGCGCGATCCGGGGGGATCCAGGCGTTCTCATGGGGGAAACGCAGGCACCTAGTGTCTGCAGTCACGCATTGCTGGGGGGCAATATGCGGACACAGTCGGCTATCTGTGGTGCAGCACGATGAGTGCACTCGAAGACATCGCTTCGGGGCCGCATCTCGCGACGCTCGGCGCGCGCCTGACGTATCGGCACGCCGCCGTCGCGCCGCGGGCGTCGGAAGCGCTGGCAAGTCGCCAGCAATGGGAACGTCGATACCGCACGCTGCTGCGCATCAGCGACAGCGCCGTCGTGCTGCTGGCATGCCTTCTGGCATCGGCGCTCTCGTTGCTGGCGACCTCGCCGCGCATCCTCGCCGAAGATCCGGGTCTGCTGGTGCGGGTTCCGCTCAGCACCGCGCTGATCTGGATGCTCGCGCTGAGCCTGTTCAACACCCGCGAAGCCGCGATCATGGGCGTCGGCGTCACCGAGTACAAGCGCGTCGCCCACGCGACCGGCCTCGCCTTCGGCGCGCTGGCCATCGCCTTCCTGCTGTTCGAGTGGCAGGGCATCCGCACACAGCTGTACTTCGCTCTGCCCGCGGGCATCCTGGCCCTCGTCTGGACGCGCTGGCTGTGGCGCCGGTGGCTGTGCCGACAGCGCGCCGTCGGACGGTACGCCTCGCGCACCGTCATCGTCGGCGCACGTGAAGAGGTCGAATACGCGCTGCGCACCCTCGGCCACGAAGGCCGCCTCGGTTACAAGGTCGTCGGCACGGCGATTCTCGACGAATCACCGTCTGCTCTCGTCGTCGACGACCACATCTACCCGGTGTTCGCCGGTTCTGCCCCGCTGCGCGACACCGCGCACTTCCTGCGCGCCGACACCATCCTCGTCGCCGGCCAGCCGTCGGGCGACCCGACGTTCGTCAAGCGCATCGCATGGGAGCTCGAGGGCACGGCCGCGGAGGTCGTCCTCTCCAGCCGCCTCGCCGACGTCGCCGGCCCGCGGATGTCGCTGCGGCCCGTCGAGGGGATGCCGCTGATCCATGTGCGCATTCCCCGGTTCGACGGCGGCGCGTACCTGCTCAAGCGCGGGCTCGACGTCATCGTCGCGTTGCTGGCGCTGATCGCTTTCGCGCCCTTCGCCGTGATCATCGCGTGCGCGATCGCGATCGATGACCCCGGACCTGTCTTCTTCCGCCAGTCGCGCGTGGGCCGCGACGGCCACGACTTCCGCATGCTGAAGTTCCGGTCGATGCGCGTCGACGCCGAGAAGCAGCTCGCGGCGCTGCGGGCGACGAACGAAGGCTCGGGCCCGCTGTTCAAGCTCAAGCACGACCCCCGCGTGACCCGCGTCGGCCGGGTGCTGCGGAAGTACTCCCTCGACGAGGTGCCGCAGTTCTGGAACGTGCTCCGCGGCGACATGAGCGTCGTCGGGCCCCGCCCGCCGCTGCCCGACGAGGTGAGCATGTACGACACGGCCGTCTCGCGCCGCCTCTACATCAAGCCCGGCATCACCGGTCCGTGGCAGGTCGGCGGCCGCAGCGACCTCTCGTGGGACGAGAGCGTTCGCCTCGACCTGCGATACGTCGAGAACTGGTCCGTGTTCGAAGACCTGCAGATCATGTGGCGCACCGTGAAGGTCATGGTCAGCCCCGAAGGAGCCTACTGATGGTCCTGGAAGCAACGCCGGTCGTCACCGACCCGCAGACAACTCTTCCCCGCACCCCGGCGCAGAGCACGCGCACCCTCGAGGTCGCCATGATCGGCACGCGCGGCGTTCCCGCCGCGTACGGCGGGTTCGAAACCGCCGTCGAAGAAGTCGGAAAGCGCCTCGTCGAGCGCGGCCACGGTGTCACGGTGTACACGCGCGGCTCGGAGAGCCGCGACCGCGAGTACCTGGGCATGCGCGTCATCCACCTGCCCGCCCTCCATCAGAAGCAGCTGGAGACGCTGAGTCACACCGGCCTGTCCGCTCTGCACGCGGTCACGCGCAAGGCCCCGGATGCCGCGTTCGTCTTCAACGCCGCGAACTCGCCGTTCGTCCCTCTGCTTCGTGCCCGCGGCATCCCCGTGGCCCTCCACATGGACGGTCTCGAGTGGAAGCGCTCGAAGTGGGGCGCCCGCGGGCGTGCCTACTACCGCTGGGCGGAAGAGTTCGGTGTGCGCTCCGCCGACGCCCTGATCGCCGACGCACCGGGCATCGCGGACTACTACACCGAGGAGTTCGGCGTGCCGACCGAGCTGATCCGCTACGGTGCGCCGATCCTCGACAGCGCGCCGCTCGACGGCATCGCCGAACTGGGGCTGAGCGCGAAGGGGTACCACCTCGTCGTCGCCCGCTTCGAACCGGAGAACCACGTCCTCGAGATCATCGAGGGCTACCGCGCCAGCAACGCGACGACACCGTTGGTGGTCGTCGGTTCGGCCCCCTACGCGGCCGACTACACGCAGCGCATCAACGCCGCTGCCGCGGACGACCCCCGCATCCGCCTCCTCGGCGGGGTGTTCGATCAGGATCTGCTCGACGCGCTTTACTTCCACGCACGCACCTACGTGCACGGCCACTCCGTCGGCGGCACCAACCCGTCGCTGCTGCGCGCGATGGGCGCCGGCACGGCCGTCGTGGCGTGGGACGTCAACTTCAACCGCGAAACGCTCGCCGACCTCGGCTGGTTCTTCGAGGACGCCCGCGAGATCCAACGGCACTTCAACGATCTGGAACAGGATCGCACGCGCGTTCCCGCCCTGTCGGCCGCGGTGCAGAAGCGCGCGACGGAGCACTTCCGTTGGGACGACGTCGCCACGGCGTACGAAAACCTCGCGGCCCGCATCGCGTCGGGCTCGTCGGTGCACGCAGCGGCCCGGCGCGCACGCCGATCGGGATCGACCGCGTGAGCATCGGCACCGAAACGGGAACGGCCCCGCAGACCGCAGACGAACTCGTCGAGAAGGGCCGCGCCGATGCGGCCTCTTCCCGAGAAGAGCCGTCCGACCGCGTGGCACGTCTGCAGACCACGCGGGGCATACTGCGTTCCGTCGGAGGCAGCGCCGCCGCCCGTCTGATCGTCATGCCGATCAGCGCGGTCCTCGGTCTGATGGTTACCCGACTGATCATCGACAACTACGGCGAAGGCGCCTACGCGCAGTACATCCTGCTCGTCGGGGTCGCCGCGATGATCCCGTTCGCCGACCTGGGCCTGTCCGCGGCGATCATGAACGCCACGGCGGCGGCGCGCGACCCGCGGTCCGACGCGCACCTGCGCGGCGTGCTGATCTCCTGCATCCGCATCCTCGCGTGCTGCGCGACCGTGCTCGTTCTCACCGCGGTCGCCATCTACGCGCTGGGGCTCTGGGACGCGATCCTGGGCGACGGCCTCACCCTCGAGTCGGGGGCACTCGCGGCAACGCTCTGCGTCGTCGCGCTCGGGGTGAACCTCCTGATCTCCTTCGGCCAGCGCATCCTCATCGCCCTCGGCCTGAACACCCTCGTCGTGCTCTTAAGCGGACTCCAGACGCCTCTCGTACTGCTCGTGCTGTGGGTGACCATCAGCACAGGGTCGGGTGGAGGCTACCTCGCCGTCGCCTCGTATGCAGCGACGTTGATGATCAGCGCTGTCGGCCTTCTGCTCGCCGCACGACGGATCAACCCCACGCTGGCCGCGGCCGCCCGCGCCGCGGTGAATCCGCGCGAGCGCGGCGAGCGCGTGTTCGACGTCGCATGGCCGATGCTGATCCAGATGGTCGCGGTGCCGCTTGCCACCGCGTCGGATCGCCTCGTGCTCAGCCATCTGGGCACCCTCTCGCAACTCACCGAATACAGCCTCGCCGCGCAGATGTTCACTCCGCTGTTGGTCGTCGTCGCGACCGCGGGGATGTCGCTGTGGCCCGTCTTCGCGCGCGCCCGGTCTGCCGGGACAGCGAGCCCCTTGTCACCCCAACTCATGTCATGGGGCTTCGCCGGCATGGGTCTGATCGCGAGCCTCGTGATGTGGAGCTTGTCCGGTGCGCTCAGCCAGCTCGCATCAGGCGGACAGATCTCCGTCGGATGGCCCGTTCTGCTCGCCTTCACCGTCTTCATCATGGTCGACGCGGCGAAGCACCCGTTCGGCATGTATCTGACGGATGCCGCGGGGCTGCGCTTCCAGGCGTACTTCGCCCTCGCGCTGCTGCCGGTCAATCTCGGGCTCACTCTGGTGCTCACGCCCGTGCTGGGCGCGCCCGGCCCCCTCGTGGGGACAATCGTCGGCGTGGTCTCCTGCCAGCTGATTCCCAATATCCTTCTGGTGCACCGGCGCATGAAAAGGGCAGTCCTCGACGGCGTCGTCACTGCGTCGAAGGGAATCAGATGAAAATCGCACAGGTCGGCGACTACTCGGTCTCGAACTGGGGCGATCAGCTGTATCCGGGGGTAAGCCGGCACCTCTTCGACACCCTCGGGCTCGGTGTCGAACCCGCCTACTTCGCCCCGCTGAAGGGGACCACCGCGGCGGGCGAACCTATCCACCCCTACGCCGACATCGGTTCCAGCGGAGCCCGCGCCGTCCTCGTCGGTGGCGGTGACCTCATCCGATTCGATACCCGCACGGTCGCGCTGGACCACATGTCGATTCCGCACGAATCCCGCCGGGGACGCCTGCTCCGGTGGCGCGCCGACGCGTTCGCGCGCCGGCACCTCGCCCGAGGCCCCGGGGCATGGGTACCGACCGAGCCCTGGGTGAAAGACACCCCGACCGCGCTCGTCTCCGTCGGCATCCACCCGATTCCACAGGGCCCCGACGTCGCACGCGCCTTCTCGCACGTGAAAGCCGCCTGGGCGCGAACGCGCAACGGGGTCGAGCATCTGCAGGGCGCGGGTGTGGCACCCGAGCGGATCGTGCTCGCACCCGACATGATCTTCGGGCTGCGTGAACTGACGCAGCCCGACGCAGCACGGGCGCGCGGAGCAGCCGTGTTCGCCGAGCGCCTCGGCGTCGATGAGCCGCCCCTCCTCTTCCACGCCGCCACCTTCCACGGATGGCCGCAGGAGCGCGTTGAAGCGGCGCTGTCGTCCCTTCGCGGGATGCCGCTCGCCGTGCTCTCGCTGGGCGCCTACTCGGGTGAGGACCGCGTGCTCGCCGCCGCCGCACGCGCGACCGGCGTCGGCGAACTCATCGGGCTCGCCACAAACGACATCACGGCAGCGCTCGCGGCCGCGGGCGCCGTGTTCACCACGAGCATGCATGCGGCCATCGTGGGCGGATCGTTCGGCACCCCCGTCTTCGTGCCGGGAGTGAAGAAGACGAGCGAAGCATTCGCCGTGTGCCCCGTGCCGCCGCCGGTGCAGGGGGTGGAGGAGTCAGAGCTGGCTGCCGCGGTGCACGCCCGTCTCGGATCACGCACCGGTCACGACCCCCGGCCGAATGCCGAGGCCGTAGCCGCCGCGATGCGGACCGTCGCGGAGCGCGTGGGCCTGAGCTGACGCCCTTCGATCAGCTGCGCGCCCGCGGGATGAGGCGATGGCGCACCCTGCCGTCGCCCTCCGCGATCTCCTTCGGAAGGTGCGGAACGCCGGCCAGGTAGGCGCGTCCCTCATCCTGCGCGGCATGCCACGAGTAGGTGCTCGCCACCTTCCGGCTGGCATGCACCACGGCGAGCGCGTCGATGACGCCCATCCGCAGCCCGCGCTCCTGCATGAGCTGCGCCCAGTGGAAGTCCAGCCCCCACCCGTACCGGAGGTCGGCGGGGAACGGAAGGAGGATCCGGCGCGCGTCGCGGCGGATGAGCGTAACGGGTCCGATCTCCACGAAATCCGTCTCGCGCGCGATGGTGAGCAGGCGTCTCTTGGTGAGCGGCCAGTTCGCGTTGCTCTGTCGCGTCTGGGCGGGCTGGGCGAGCGCGAAGTCGAGGCGCTCGCACAGCTCGATCGCGCGGTCGAGGAACCCGTGCGGCACCGTGACGTCGTCGTCGACGATGACGAGCCAATCGGGGTCGCCCATCTGCTCCGCCAGCACATTGAGGTTTTGGAACTTGCCGGCGGTCAGATGGCTCGCGGCCGTGTCGCCCGCGAGGGCGCCCGGGATGTCACCCATCGCTCCCAGCCGCGCCGTCACGAGGTGCCGGCTCGCTCGCAGTTCGCGCACGACAGACGCGATCAGCTCTGCCTCGCGATAGATGCCGACGACGACGACCGACGACGGCTCACTGCGATGGCGCAGGCCCGAGAGCACTCTTCCGTAGAGGTCGTCCACCCGCTCCGCGAGGCGCCGAGCAGCGCGTTTGATTCCGTACCCTCGTGTCCGAATGCGCAAGAGGTCTCCGTTCGGTGGGTGTCGAGGCGGGTCAGAGCTCGCCCGGCAGGACGGCCTGACGGTCGAGCTCATCGAGGATGGGTGTCGAGAGTGCACGGCCCTGGGGTCGCTTCGGTGCGTAGACCACGAGTGCATGGAAGAGGAACCGCACGAAGAAGGCGGCCAGCAGGGTCACCGCGGTCGCGATGGCGGCCGACCAGTGCCATCCGCTCACGAGCACCGCCACGATCGGCAATCGCACGAGAGCTTCGGCGTTGTTGAAGGCGAAGGACTTCGCGAAACGAGATCCGACCCGGGATGCCTGACCCTTCATGTCCTGGAAAACGAAGCGCTCCATCAGCAGGAAGTTCGCCACGATCGTCACCTCGGCAGCGATCACTGCCGCGACGACATAGTTGACCCCCAGCCGCACGAGAGCCCACACGATGAGGACGTTCGCGATCGCGCCCAGCCCACCGACGATGGCGAACAGCGACATCTTGCCGAATCGGAGGGCGGCCAGCTGCACGAGGAAGTGCATCCCCTGCCGCAGCGACGCCTTCGACTCCCCCGCAAAACGCCCGGCGAAGTCGAACGGCACTTCGGCGACGCGCAGCGGGGTGCGGGCGAGGATCTCGAGCAGGATCTTGAAGCCACGCGGGTTGAGTGTTTCGTCGTCGATGGCGCGGCGATCCACCACGAAGTAGCCGGTCATGGGGTCGGCGACGCTCCGCAGACGCACGGGGAACATCGCTCGCGTCAGCGCCGTCGACAGGCGCGAGACCCACACGCGCGTGCGATCAGCCAGCCCGTGCGCGGTGCCGTCGCCGGTGTAGCGCGACGCGACGACCACATCCACATCTCCCCGCCGCATTCGCTCCGCGAGCTCGGGGATCTTCTCGGGCGGATGCTGCAGGTCGCCGTCCATGACAAGGCAGGTATCCGATTCGGCGAGGTGCATGCCCGCAACGACCGCGCCCCCCAAACCTCCCGAGGCCACGTCTCGATGCAGAAGCCGCACGGGGATGGCGGCATCCTGCGCCACCCGGAGGATCTCGGCCGGGGTGTCATCGCGACTGTCGTCGACGAAGATGATCTCCGCCCGCATGCCTTCGGTCGCCCGCGTCACGCGTCGGACGAGTTCGCGGATATTCGGTGCCTCGTTGTACGTCGGCACGATGATGCTGAGGTCCATGCTTCCCCCGGAGCAGACTCGCGGGGATGGAAGCGGCAGATGACAACGCGTGCGCGTCGCCCCCGCGACGCTCGTCCCCGCCGTCATCCTACCCAGTCGACGCGAGCTGGCCAAGACCCACAGCTCCGCGCCCCGTCACGCGACGGCGGCACTCACGATCTGCACGACCTGGTCGGCGTCGGCGCGCAGACGCGCGAAGAGCGCCCGGTGGCGTGCGGCGCTCTCGCGGTGCGCGTCGGGGATGTCCACCGGGGAGGCGGCGGCGGCGCGGCGGCCGAACAATCCGCGCGCCGGCGGCGGTGTGGATGCCAGCAGCGCGCGCCGACGATGCAGATCAGCTCCGAGTGCGCTCAACCCTTCGAGCGGCGCCGACTCTGCGGACGCCGCCAGGAGGATGAACTCTCTCACCGTGAAGGTCCGCGCGCGCGCGGATGCGTCGAGCAGCGCGATGGCCCCACGCTCGCGGGTCGTCGCGGTCAGGATGAGAGCTGCGCGCTCGACGTCACCGACCTTCAGCGGACGCGATCGATGCGCGTCGCCGCGCTCAGCCGCCTCGGGCGGGAGGCTGGCGCGTGCAATGTCGCACATCGGCTGTCCGGACTCGGCGCGGACACCCCGACTCACCACCAGATACCCGGCGTCGAGCCGATCGAGTTCGGCTCCGACCGTCGCCGCGAGATACGGCGACCGGCAGACGTTCTGCGCGCACACCACCAGGATGCGTTGGCTCACGACATGCCTCGGGACGATAGGCGCACAGCCACCACACTAGGCCTCGGCACGCCGCACCCGTTCGCGACGAAGCAATGGGATAGGCGTCGTCAATTACCCCGCGCACCGGGCAGAATAGGCAGAACCCCTCCGCAGGCCGGGGCTCCACCGAAACGAGGCACAGTGACCCTTCGCGATTACGTCGTATCGCTGCGAAAGAACTGGATCGTCATCGTTGCGCTCGCCGTGCTGGGCGCGATCGGCGGCTACGCCTACGGCCAGACCCAGCCCGACCTGTATCGGTCGCAGTCGTCCGTGATGGTCATCCCCGCCCGCGGAGACAACACGAGCGAGCTCGTGCAGGGCTCGAACTACGTGCAGAACTTGGTGCAGACGTACGCCGTCGTCGCGACCTCGCCTACCGTGCTCGACCCGGTGATCCGATCGCTGGGCCTCAACACCTCCGCGCAGGCTCTCGCGAGCACCATCTCCGTGGAGTCTCCGCTGAACACGGTCGTCCTCAACATCTCGGTCGTGGCTCGCGACGCGGTGACGGCCCAGCAGATCGCCGATGCGGTGGCCACGGAGTTGTCCAACGAGGTGCAGGATCTTTCGCCGCAGAATGCGGACAACAAGCCGGCGGTGCGGGTACAGACGATCACCCCCGCGAAGGTGGCGGCCTCCCCCTTCGCGCCGAATGTCCGCCTCTTCGTCCTCGTGGGTGCAGGTATCGGACTTGCGATCGGCATCCTCTACGCGGTGCTGCGCCGGCTCCTGGCCACGCGGCTGGTCAGCCGCGCCGACGTCACCGCGCTCACCGAGACGCCGTTGCTCGGCGAGGTCTACCAGGCCGGCACCGGGGTGTCCCTGGCCGCTGCGGTGCGCTCGGCGCCGCGCAGTTCGGTCACGGAATCGGTCCGGAACATCGTCGCGAACCTCCGCTTCGCGAACCTGAACGGCGTGGCGCAGGTGATCCTCGTGACCTCCGCCACGTCCGGCGAGGGCAAGTCGTCGGTGAGCGTCGCGATGTCGGAGATCCTGGCCGAGCAGGGCGCGCGCGTGCTCCTCATCGACGCAGACCTGCGCCGAGCCTCCATCGCAGAGCTGACCGGCCTGGAGGGGGCGGTCGGTCTCACCACCGCCCTTCTGGGCGACGTCTCCGTCGCCGATTCGGTGCAGGAATGGCAGCCGCACCTCGACGTCCTCACGAGTGGAGCGCTCCCGCCCAATCCTGTGCAGCTGCTCACGTCCGCGCAACTGCGCAGCCTGCTGGTCTGGGCGCGTGAGCACTACGACTACGTCATCATCGACAGCGCTCCCGTCCTCGCCGTCAGCGATCCACTGTGGCTCGCACCCAACGCCGACGGCATCGTCGTGGTCGCCCGCTCGCGCATGACGAAGCGCGACGCGCTCGCACGCACGCTGTCCACCCTCGAAGCCACGCGGGAGTCGATCCTCGGCATCGTCCTCAACGGTGCGAAGACGACCGACCTCGGGCCCTACTACGAAGTCCAACCGGAAAAGCGTGGCCGCCGATCGGCGGCGCCGCGCGAGTCCACCGCGTGACGTCCGCGACCACGGGGAAACGTTCCTCACTCCTGGCCGCGCGGCTCGCGCCGGCGGGGCTCTTCGTGGTCGCAACACTCCTGGCGACGATCATGTCGCCGACCGTCTCACTGTGGACCGATGAGTCGATCACTCTGTCGGCGGCATCCCGCACGCCGACGCAGTTGTGGGCGCTCCTACAGCACATAGACGCCGTCCACGGCGTCTACTACGCGTTCGTGAACGGCTGGATCCACCTTTTCGGGGACTCGTCGTTCTCGGTCCGCCTCCCGAGCGCGCTCGCCGCGGGGGCGACGGCACTCGGCATCCTGTTTCTCGGCCGGCTCGTCGCCAGCGCCGCCACGGCATGGACCGCGGCGATCGTGTTCGCCACACTCCCCCGGATCACGTGGGGCGGCATCGAAGCCCGCCCCTTCATCTTCGCGGCCGCCGCGGCGGTATGGGCGACGTATCTGCTCGTCCGCGCGACGCGCTCGGCCTCACGCGCCTTCTGGGTGGCCTACGGAGCTGTCGCGGCGCTCGGGGTGGCGATCAACATCTACCTCGCGCTCGTCATCGTCGGCCACGCGGTGACCGTGCTCCTGACCTCGCGCGATCGCCGCCGGATCACGCGTTTCACCGTTTCTGCTGTCATCGCACTCGCCCTCGCTTCCCCGGTCATCCTCCTGGCCCGCTCGCAACAGAGCCAGCTCGGCGACCAGGGCGATAGAAACGTGCTGAGCATCGCGCGGAAGGTTCTCGTCAACCAGCTGTTCCTCGGCGAGACCCCTTCGACGGATGCCGCACCGACGTGGTTCACCCGCTCGTGGCAGATCGCGGCCGTGGTCGCGGCCGCGATCGGGCTGCTCGCGATCGTCCTTGCCATCGTCCGGCGCCCGGCTGTCGGCGACGACCGCAGAGTGATCCTCGCTGTCGCGCTCCCGTGGTTGATCGTGCCCACGGCGATGATCGCCGCCTACGCCGTGCTCGCCTCGCCGATCTACCAGCCGCGATACCTGACGCTCGCGGCACCGGCCGGCGCCCTGCTGATCGCGGCAGGAGTGCGAACGATCCGCGCGCGGGTCTGGGCCGCCAGCGGCGCCATCCTCTATGTCGTCGCGATCGGCATCGTCTTCGCCTCCCAGCGCATTCCGTTCGCCAAGTCAGGGAGCGATTGGTCCGCCGCGGCGGCCGCGGTCGAACGGGGCGCCACCACCGGGGATGCGGTCTACTTCGCCCCGCGTGACACCGATGGGCCGACGGGAACCGCCATGCTGACCTCGCGCCGCATCGCATACGCGTACCCCGCCGCCTTCGAGAACCTGCGCGATCTGACCCTGGAGCGCACGGGCGCCGAGACGGCCACGCTCGACGGATTCTCCCGCGGGCTGGACGCGGTCGCGCTGCCCGGCGATATCGATCGGATCTGGGCCCTGTACAGCAAGAAGGGCCCGGCGTCGGTGCGCAGCGAATCCGACACCCTTCTTCGCGAAGCCGGCTTCCACGGCACGGTTGTCTGGGAGGGCCCGTCGACGACCGTCATCGAGTACTCCCACGACGACTGAGGCCACAGAACTCGGCGCTCCGCCGGCGTCCCCGGCACGCCCCGGTGAGAAAGGTCTCATACGGACAGGGCGCCGACGGGCGCCGCCTATCGTGTGAGCAATCCCGAGGGCGCTCCCGAAGAGCCTCACCCACCGCACGCATCGGGACCTCGATCCGCGCGTCGCCCCGATGACCTCGCGTGTCACGCAGTCAACTGCCTCAGGAGCCGTACCGTGAACACACCTCCCTCCCACCCGTCCGGTGCCGTGTCTCGGCGGCGCCGCTGGGCGGCCCGCCTCAGCACGCTCGTCGTCGCGGCGGTCGCCGCAGCGACGCTCGCACCCCAGGTGGCGACCGCCGCACCCACCACCGTCTTCAGCGACGACTTCGCACGGAACGTGGCGGGGAGCTGGGGAGCCTCCGCCGCCGGTTCCTACGCCGGGTACTCCGTCCCGGGCGCGTTGTCCGTGGACGGAAGCGCCGCGCAGCTGAATCTGGCTCCCGCGCAGTCCGTCTCTGTGCTGGCGGGCACGGGGAGTGCGGGAGACGTGCGCGCCGATGCGTCCATCCGCCTCGGCCAGAGTGCGGGCCGGTCGTACTTCGCCTTCATCCTCCGCTATCAGAACGACGGCTCCGCCTACCGCGGGCGCCTGGAACTGGATGCCGCGGGCACACCCACCCTCGCCGTCTCACGTGCCGGAGGGGGAAGCGACAAGCAGCTCGCCGCGGTGCGCCTCGCACAACCCCTCGACCGCGGTGAGTGGTACACCCTGTCGTATTCGGTGACCGGCACGTCGCCGGTGACGGTGCGCGCCAGCCTGACGAAGCGAGGTGCCGATCCGGCGACACCCCAGTTGACCGCGAGTGATGCCGACGGGTCGAGGATCGAAGACGCGGGGCGCGTCGGGCTCTGGGCGTACATCTCGAGCAGCGCTACGAAGAACACCGAGCTCAGCCTGGATGACCTCGCGTTCGCCGATGGCGCGGCGCCGTTGACCATCGCCGGGGGACCGAGCCCCACGCCGACGCCGACCACGACACCGACACCGACACCGACCGCGACACCCACCCCCACGACACCCCCGGCAGCGACACCCACTTCCACGCCGACCACGCCGCAACCGCCGGCCACCGGTGGAGGCTCCGCGTCGTCGGGGGATGCCGGGTCCGTGGACGTCGGCCGAGCGGCCTACCCTGTGCCCACCGGCGCCGTCTTCGTCGACGCACACGCGTTGCGCAGCGGAAACGGCTCCGCCTCCTCACCGTTCACGACCGTGCAAGGCGCGATCGACGCCGCAAAGCCCGGCGGAACGATCGTGGTCCGCACGGGCGTCTACCACGAGGCTCTCTCCATCCCCTCGAACAAGCCCCTCACGATCCAGGCGTATCCGAACGAGGCGGTGTGGTTCGATGGCTCGCGGGTCGTCTCCGCGTGGACTCCGTCGGGCTCGGTCTGGGTCTCCACCGGATGGACCACGTCGTTCGACAGCTCGATGCGCGGTCAGGCGTCGATGTACGTGAGCAGCGACCATCCCACCGCCAATCGGCCTGACCAGCTCTTCGTCGACGGGATCGCACTTCGGCAGGTCGCCAGCGCCGCGGAGGTCGTTGCGGGCACATTCGCCGTCGACGACGCCGGCGACCGGTTGGTTCTCGGCACCAATCCGAATGGCCGCGAGGTTCGCGCGAGCGATATCAGCCAGGCGATCGACGCGACCGCGCCGAACATCACCCTGCAAGGCTTCGGCGTCCGTCGTTACGCGACCACCTTCGGCGCGACCGCCCAGGTGCGCATGCACAATACGGGCGCCGTTGTGCGCAACCTGGTGATCGAGGACGGTGCGTTCATCGGCCTGGCCGTCCAGAATGACGACAGCGTCATCGACCATGTCACCGTGCGCCGCAACGGCATCATGGGCATCGGTGTGAACCAGGCCTACAACCTCGTTCTCAGCAATTCCCTCGTGACCGACAACAACGCGCAGCACTTCAACGACATCCCCGTGGCAGGCGGTATCAAGATCACGCGTTCGCGAAACGTGACCGTGACGGGAAACGTCGTCAGCAACAATGACGGCTCCGGCATCTGGTTCGACGAGAGCTGCTACGACGTGAAGATCGTGCGCAACACCGCGAACGACAACTCGACGAGCGGCATCCAGCTCGAGCTCTCCGATACGGCGGTCATCGCCGGCAACACGTCGACCGGAACGCGGACCGGAATCCAGATCATCAACACGGGAAACGTCCGGATCTACAACAACGAACTGGGAGCCAACGCCGACAACGGCATCCGCCTTCGCCAAGACGCCCGCCGATCCGCCACACACGCGACGGGACGCGACCCTCGGATGGGCATCGACTCCCGCGTCCCCTGGATCACGCGCAACATCACCATCGCCAACAACGTCTTCGGTTCGGGAGGTCGCTATTCCATCCGAGCGAACGACGGCGCGACCAACCGGCCGGTGGACAGCTGGAATGTGGTGATCACCGGCAACCTGTTCAACAACAAGGCTGCGGGCGGCCCGACCATGGTGGCCTGGGGAACGGGAGACAACCGTTCCTTCGAGGGCTACCAGTCACCGGCCGAGCTGAGCGCAGCCAAGAACCGATCGTGGGTCAACGCGATCGCAGCCTCGGCGCTCCCCCTCGCGTCGATGGCATCGGCCGCAGCTTCCGCTGCCTCGACGGCGGCTCCGATTCCCGCCGATGTCGCCGCTCTGTTGGGCGTCGGGACCACCCAGAGATTCGTCGGGGTCCGCTCGCGATGATCACCCGGTGGACGGCCTCGCGCTTCACACCGAGAATCCGGGCGCGAGGTCGTTCGACCCTATACTGAACTGCACGCCAGCGGACGAGGGGTTCGAGCCGGCGGCAGCAGGGGGACGTCGGTTTCGACCGACACGATGGAGGCACGTGTGAATCGTCACGGGGACGCCCAGCGAGTACTCCTTCTGACGGCGACCGTCACCCCCCACCCTCAGATGGGCGCCCTCGTCGTGCGAGCGCCCGACGAACGGTTCGAACAGTATCGGGCCGCGTTTGGGCACCTCGTCTCGTCCGGAGCAACGGAGCTGTTCGACGCCATCGTGCTGTGCGAAAACAGCGGCTTTCCGCTCGAGCGCTTCGACGACGTGTTCGCAGATTCTCAGGCCACGGTGGTCTACGCCCCCGTGGCGATGGACGAGTCGGCCGGGAAGTACGGACGCGGCTACTCGGAGATGCTCCTGATCGACAGAGCACTGGAACAGGTCGGCGATGTGGTCGGAGAGGGCGACCGGATCTGGAAGCTCACCGGGCGCTATCAGATCAAGAACCTCGCCAAAGTGGTGTCGACGTCGACGTCCTCGGCGGATGTGGTCGTCAGCCTGCGCAAGTACCCCTCGAAGTGGGCGGACCTCTATCTCTTCGGGTTCAACCTTCGCGCCTGGCGAGCGCTGTCGGCGCATCTCGACGAACTGAAGGCAGCGTCGGGATCGGTCGTCATGTACGACCTCATCGATGGTCTCTCCGCGCAGGGGATCGAGGTCACGGCTCGGCTGGGCGCGGAGCCCATCCTCGCGGGCGTGCGCGGTCACGATCAGCGCAACTACGATTCGGGCACGCAGCGACTCAAGCGCCGCGCGCGGCAGTTCCTCCACATCGTGGCCCCCGGGCTTCGGGTCTGAGCAGCTCACGAGGGATGATGAGCGTCGAGAGCACCTGGGTGTCGGCGTCGGCTCGGATGCTCCGCGGGGCGAAGTTCGAGACCACCGCCGCCGTCATCGCGATCATCCTGATCGGAATCGACATCCGGCTGCCGTTCAACGCTCCCACCAGCGTCGTCATCGGCACCGTCTTGTTCCCCGTGGTCTTCCCCGCGGCATACCGGTACACCTGGTTCCTGGGCTTCGTCGCCCTGGTGGTCGCGACGGTCGGCTGGGGTCTGTTCATGTCTGCGCAATCGCCAGAGCCCTCATCGACGTCGCTCGCCGTCGCACAGTGCCTCCGCGTGCTCAATCTGGTGTTCGCACTCGCGGTTCTCCTGTGGGCTCGAGGTCGCGTCGGCATCGCCCACACGGTGCTCGCCTTCGCGGGCGGCATGTTGCTCGGCGTCCCGCTCAGCGGCATCCATGCGCTCAACCCATGGAAGTTCGATCTCGGGTTACCGTTCACCCTCATCGCGCTCTCTCTGCCTTTCGTCTATCGCAAACGCGTGCCCCAGATCGTCACGGGTTGCGTCCTGATCGCCATCAACGTCCTGTTCAGCTCGCGCTCAGCAGCCGGATTCGTGCTGATCGCCGTCGCGCTCGGACTGACGGGCGGATCCGCCGCGGCCGTCGCCGGCGCACGGCGCAGCAAGAAGTGGCTTGCGTTGCGCTACGCCCAAGTGGTCGCTGCGGCCGCAGGCGCGTACTTCCTCCTCCAAGGAGCGATCCTGGAAGGGATGCTGGGTGAGGGCATCCAAGAGCGCACACAAGCCCAGATCTCTGCGGGCGGATCGGCCCTGGTGGGCGGTCGTCCCGAGATGGGCGCCTCGATCGCGCTCATCGCGGCGAACCCCTGGGGGTACGGGGCCGGAGCGCTCCCCACGCCGAGCCAGATCCTGATCGCGAAAGGCGGGATGGCCCGCCTCGGCTACGACCCCAACAACGGGTACGTCGAGCAGTACATGTTCGGTACCTCCTTCGAGGTGCACTCCACGATCGGAGACCTCTGGGTGACTTTCGGCATCCCCGGAGCGATCCTGGCGATCGTCTGCCTCATTCTGCTGCTCGGCGGAACCGGGGGCGCCATGGCGAACGGCACCATGTCGACGGTTCTCGTGTACCTCGTCATCCGCTCCGTCTGGGACCTGGGTTTCAGTCCTATCTATACGTCGGTTCTCCTGCTGCCCCTCGCACTCGCGGTGATCGCCGCGCCTCGGCGTGACCGTGTCGAGCCACCGGGCTCGTTCGCCGGCGGAGCAGCGGGGTTCGGTCCGCGGACCTTCGCATAGTGCTCTCGCCGTCGCGGCAAACGGCGGGGAAGGCTTGGCGGGCAGGGGAACACCCCACCAGTTCGGGATGGCTGATGGGGTGTTCCTGTCGATCGTGCCGGGCCGCGGCGATCGTCCGCCGGGCCGTTCGCCTACTGAGGCATCGTCGGGTCGATGACCACGATGTCAGTGAACGAGAGCGTCACCGGGTAGGCGTTTGCCGAGGTCGGCACGTAGGTGTCCAATCCCACCCAGCCCGCCGCCTGCAGCTCAGCGGTGGTGTCGGACTTCGAGATCTGCCAGCTGCTCGGCTCGGGGTTCGACGCCTTCCACAGCTTCGCTGCGAGCGATGTGGTCCCGACGCCCTTGACCTCGAACGACACGGTGTAGACGGTGCCGGGAGTCAGGACGAGCCCCGTCACGTTCACCGGTGCGCCGAAGCTCGACTGGTTGCGGAAGATCGCCAGTCGCACCGTTCCGTCCGCAGCCACGATGACGCGAGCGTTGTAGTTGTCCGCCCCCACCTGGCGACCGATCACGGTGATCTGCTGGCCGGCGGCGATCTTGTCGACCGAGAACGACGCGGTGACGCGGGTGTTCGAGCTGGATGCCGCCGCGAGACTCGCCCGCAGCCCGGTCGAAGAGCGGACCTTCATCTGTGCGGCGCCGTCGGCGACCGAGAACGACGAGGCCGCGCCCGACGCGATCGACCACGAACCGCCCAGATCAGCAGCACCCCACCCATTGGCCACAACGCGTTCGAAGGCATCCCGGGCAGTCACATTGCTGACAGGTGCCACCGCGACGACGGTGCGCGCGACGGAGCCGGTCGCGCCGGAACCGTCGGTGACCGTCAGGGTCACCTGATACGAGCCGGCGGCGGCGTAGGTGTGCGACGCCGTCGCGCCGGTGCCGCTCTGGCCGTCGCCGAAGTCCCAGGCATACGAGGAGATCGGCCCCTCGGGATCGCTGGATGTCGAACCGTCGAACGTCGCCGCGAGCGCCGACGCCGACGAAGTGAACGCCGCCGTGGGCGGTTGGTTCACCGGCGCAACCGTGACGTCGTGAGTCACAGATCCGGTCGCTCCCGCTCCGTCCGTCACCGTGAGGGTGACGTGGAAGGTCCCGCCCGTTGCGTAGGTGTGCGACGCGCTCGCCCCCGTCCCGCTCTGCCCGTCGCCGAAGTTCCACGCGTACGACGCGATCGGACCCTCGGCATCCGCCGATGTCGACCCGTCGAATGCCGCTCCGAGCCCGGTCACCGACGAAGTGAATGCGGCGGTCGGAGCCTGGTTCACCGGGGCGGCGGAAGCGACGACGTCGTGGGTGACCGCGTTGGTCGCGCCCGACGCATCGGCCACCGTCAAGGTGACGTGATAGGTCCCGGGCGACGCGTAGGTGTGCGACGCGGTCGCTCCTGCGCCAGAGGTCGCATCGCCGAAGTCCCACGCGTACGACGCGATCGGCCCCTCGGCATCGTTCGACGCCGAGGCGTCGAACGATGCGCTCATGTGACTGACCGTCGATGCAAAGGCTGCAACCGGCGGCTGATTCACAGGCGTCACGACGACGTCCTGTGAGACGGTTCCGGTCGCACCCTGGTTGTCGGTGACGGTGAGAGTGACGTGGTAGGTGCCCGCACTGCCGTAGGCGTGGGTCGCCGTCGCTCCGGAGCCGCTGTGGCCGTCGCCGAAGTCCCACCCGTACGATGCGATCGACCCGTCGGCATCCTTCGAAGCGGTGGCGTCGAAGGATGCGCTCAGCCCGGTGACCGACGACGAGAACGCCGCGGTCGGAGCTTGGTTCACCGGCGCGACGACGACATCGTGTGTCACGGACCCGGTCGAGCCGGCCCCGTCGGTCACGGTGAGCGTCACGTGGTACGTGCCGGCAGCGGTGTACGTGTGGGATGCCGCAGCGCCGGTTCCGCTCTGCCCGTCACCGAAGTTCCAGGAGTAGGCGGTCACGAGTCCCTCGGCATCCGACGAGGCGGATCCGTCGAACGAGGCCGCCAGACCAACGGCCGACGAGGTGAAGACGGCGACCGGAGGCTGGTTCACCGGCGCGGCGCCGGAGCCCATCGTCCAGTGCGAGCTCACCTGTGCCGCCGTGAGGGTCTGCGGGTAGACGGCGACCTCGTCGACCGCGCCGCGCCAGTACTGGTCGCCCTCCCAGCCGTTGTCCCCACCGACGCGCCAGTATCCGGTGTAGTCCTGTGCTCCGGTGTTGGCGCTCGTCGAGACGAGGGCGCCGTCCACGTAGAGCTCCATGCCGTTCGACGACATCTGAGCAACGGCATAGTGCCACTTGTTGTCGTTGTAGCCCGGCGAACTCTGGATGATCTGCGACGATCCCGTCCAGACTCCGAATTTCAGCGTGCCGTCGCCACTCATATAGAGATGACGGTCGTACGACCCGCTCGTACCGGTCTGCGAACTTCCGAATCCGAGGATCTTGCCGCCGGAGGTCGTGTTCGTCTTGAACCACGTCTCGAGCGCGAACGTCGTCGGGTTGGTGAACGCGGCATCGCTGGAGATACCCGTCTGGGTGCCGCCACTCGGATGGAGCGTGATCGCAGTGTTCGAGACCCCGGCGAGCGCGCCCACACCCCCCTTCGTCACGTCGCCGTAGTAGGTACCCGAGTTGGCGTCGGGAGCGGAATCGAGCGCCTTCGCCCCCGACGATTCTCCGACCCGCCAGTACAGAGTCGGCGACAGCCCGTAGACCGCGGCACCGTAAGCGTCGCTGGGTGCGGCCGTGATCGTCGACGCGCGGCCCGAAGCCACCCAATGGCTGTTGATCTGATTGCGGGTGAGCACCTTGTCGTAGACGGCGATGTCGGAGATCGATCCGTTCAGGTAGTTGCTGGAGCCCGTGTCGGGCCACCCGCCGAGGTTGTCTCCGCCGACGCGCCAGTAGCCGGTGTAGGCCTGACCCGACGTGGTGTCGGTGCGGCCGTCCACCCGCTTGCCGTCGATGAACAGCGACATGCCCCCCGAACCCATCGAGGCGACGACGTAGTGCCATTGGCCGTCGTTGTAGCCGGTCGAGGAGCGCACGGTTCGCACGCTGCCCGGGTACACACCGAAGGTGATACGCCCGTCACCCGACATGTAGACATGTCGGTCGTAGCTGCCCGAATCACCCGACGTGGAACCGCCGAACCCGACGATCTTCCCACCGGCGGTGCTCGTGGTCTTCACCCACGACTCGACCGTGAATGTGTCACGACCCGGTTCAGAAGCCTTGGACACCGCGAAGGATGTGTTGGCTCCGGCGAAGCTCGTCGCCGCGCTCGCGGTGGCGAGGTTGGGTCCGGTCGCGCCTCGGGTGGCCGAGTTCACGGCGAGATCGCTGCCGCCTGCCCAGTTCGCCGCGGTCGTGGTCGATGAGTCGCTGAGAGGCCAGTAGCTCACGGCGCCGTCGTTCAGCACGCCGAGCGCGTAGGCGGATGCCGCCGTCGACGAGACGGTCACGGGCGAGTACGCCCCCATTACCGCGTTGCCGTTCGGGTCGGTGGCCCGCACCCGGTATTGATAGGTCTTTCCGGCTTCGACTGTCTTGTCGACATACCGTATGTCGGGAAGCGTCCAGAAGTTCGAGTCGACGGTCGTCTCGTAGATCGGAGCAGAGACGCCCTCGCGGTACAGCTGATACGTCAGTCGGGTGTTGTCACGATCCCAGTTCGCGGCCCATGAGAGGCGCACCTCGCCGGCGCGGATCGAGAGAGCGGTCACGGGGAATCCCGTTCCGCTCAGGCGCGGGCCGTCGGTGTCGGGCGCGATGGCCTTCTTCGCGAAGCGCACGAGGCCCTGCTGCGCCACGTTGTTGATCTTGAGGAACTCACCGCCGTAGACGACGTAGTCATCGTTGGTGGTGACGTCCCACGCCGCCTGGCTCTTGCCGGTGTAGGAACCCACCTGCCAGTCGGGGAACCAGTTGAGCAGGGTCCCGGCCGGCTGTCCCGTGTAGGACTTGTAGCCGTAGATGTCCGAGGTCAGAGTGTTGCCGAGATAGTCCTTGGCAAAGGCGAGCGAGTGGTGGAACGACCAGGTCGGGCTGGTCTGCGGGAAGCCGCCGACGTTGCCGCAGTAGTGATCGTGCGAAGCGGAGTAGACGACTCCCGAACTCACCGCGACCGAGTAGTCGTCGCCATGGCAGTCCTGCAGCCAGACGAGGGATCCATCGGTCCAATTCGCGCGGAACACACCTTCGAAGCCGTCCTCGCTGCCGCCGCCGAAGTCGTACCCGGTGCCGTAGACGCTGTCGCCGTCGGAGTACAGCGCGTACATCGCGGCCTTCGTGCCGGCGTTGCGGATCAGATCGTTGACGGCCCAGGGCATTGACGCTCCGGTGATGGCGTCGAGCGCGGCCATCCCGCGTCCGGGGTTGGTCGAGCCGTTGGCACTCTCGAACGAGCCGGCGACCACCACCTTCGAACCGGTCGGGTCGACGACGATCGCGCGCACCCCGTACCCACCGGTAAGAGTGGCCGTGAACGGAAGGGCCTTGGACGTGGTGGCGCTCACCGACGCGATGCGCACGCGTGACGCTCCGCCGATCCAGCTGAAATCGCCGCCGATCCAGACGGTGTTTCCGCGCACAGCGATGTCGCTGACGGGACCATTCGGGGCGGGGTTCCACGGCAGGAGCGCGCCCGTCGCCGCGCTGAACGCGGCGATTCTGCTGCGCGACACACCGGCGATCGTGGTGAACGTGCCGCCGACGTAGATCGTGGAACCGTCGGGCGACGCCACGATCGATTTGATCGCGCCGTTCGCGCCGGGATTCCACGACGTCATGACGCCGGTCGAGAGCGTGTAGGCCATGAGGTTGGCGCGCGGCGACGTGTTCACCCCGGCAGCAGCGCCGGCAGGCCTGGCCGTGGTGAACTCACCGCCGACGAACACCGTGTCACCGGCGATCGCCTGCGTCCACGCGACGCCGTCGATCTGCGCGGTGGGCAACGGCACCGACGTGACCGTCTCCGGCTCGCCCGGCGCGGTCGGGGTGGTGTCGGCGTATGCCGGCGCCTCGGCCATCCCCACGCCGGCCAACACGATCCCTACCGCTGTCGCGACTGCCAGAAGTCGATTCCGTCGACCCCGCACGCCACGACGGGCCGCACGATGATCGAACGCAGCAAAAATGCTCACGCTCATTCCCCCGTCTGCCCGCCCCCGCGAGCAACGATCCCCGGCGCTCGACGCGCCGGTCCCCAGATTGGCTGATCGTACCGTATGAGCAGCGCGTGCGGCAATCAGCTCTGCGGGACGGCTCCCCGCCACGTCAGCGCGGGCTCATCGCCGCGATAGTCGACGACGAACGTGACGTCGGAGCGGCGGTCATCGGGAATGCGGAACAGGTAGACACCGGAGGCCGTGGCACCGGGATCGAGAGAACCGCTCACTGGCATCCCTCCCGGCTGCTGGTAGGTCTCGGCGGGGTCGCGCTGCTCTCCCATGTAGGCGCTGACCACCACGAGATTCAGATCGAGCGGCGCCTGGCCCGTGTTGGTGATCTGCACCGTCACCCGGACTGCCGCAGCCTGGACCTCGCCGGGCACGACGACCTCACCGGTGACGCTCTCGAAGGAGGTCAGTGCGACCTGGATGCCGGCGGCGGTCGCCGGCTGCTGCGGAGCCACGGGTGCGAGTTCGGGTACCGGGGTCGGATCGGAGGGCTCTGCGCTCGCCTGCGGGCTCGGCGTCGTGGGTACGTCCGCCGGCCCGTTCGGCGTCGCGGTGGACGTCGGGCTGGGCAGCCCGGTCGGCGATGCGCCCGACGATGACGACGGGATGCCGCGGACGAACAGCACGGCGACGATGACGAGCACCGCCACCGCGACGGCGCCGAGGATCCATGCGGTCCTCGTGCGCGAACCGCCCTCTGCAGGTGCACCCGTGTCAGCCATCTTTCCCCCCTGAGCGATGCGGCGGTTCCCCTCCCGCCGACGACGCCGAGTGTATATCGTCCCGCCCCGAGGCCGGTCCTCGACCGTTCGCGCCGACGACGCGGTTGGATACGATGACCGGACTCGATGAGCCGTGAAAGGGGCCCTATGCGCGTCCGCCGTCCCGGGCCACTCCGGTATCTCATCGCCCACCCCGGCGCGGAATTGTATGGATCCGACCGGGTGATGCTGGAGACGGTGGTCGCGCTGATCGAGGGCTCCGCCGAGGTGACCGTGACGCTTCCGGAGACGGGCCCGCTGGTCGACCTGCTGGTCGGGGCGGGTGCCACGGTCAGGTTCGATCCCGCGCTCGTTCTCCGCAAGAGCCTCCTGCGCCCGAAGAACGGGATCGCCTCGATCCGTGCCGCGGCGCGCGGTCTCCGCGCCTCCCGTCGGGTGCTTCGACAGGTACAGCCGGATGCGGTGTACATCAGCACCATGACGCTTCCGCTGTGGCCGCTCGTCACGCGGTTCGCGCGCGTTCCCTCGTTGCTTCACCTGCACGAAGGCGAACAGGGCGCTTCACGGCTCGTGAAGTGGGCGATCTACGCGCCCGCAGCCGGGGTCACGGCGATCGTCGTCAACAGTGAGTTCAGCCGCGACGTCCTCCGCCAGGCATTTCCGAGGCTGGCCGAGCGGGCTCAGGTGGTCTACAACGGTGTGGCAGGCCCGCCCGCGGTCAGCCCGCCGCCCGCCGACCTGGGCGACATCGTGCGCCTCGCGTACATCGGCCGCCTCTCGCCGCGGAAGGGACCTGACCTGCTGATCGAAGCCCTCGCCCGGCTTCGCGATCCCCGGATCCACGTAGACCTGATCGGCGCCGTTTTCCCGGGGTACGAATGGTACGAGCAAGATCTGCGACGGCGTATCGCCGACCACGCGCTGGGCGAGCGGGTGCGCCTGCTCGGGTTCCGGCCCGACGTGTGGCACGCGGTCGAAGACGCCGCCGTCGTCGTTGTTCCGTCGCGACTGGATGAGCCGTTCGGCAACACCGCGGTCGAAGGGACTCTCGCGGCGCGCGTGGTGCTCGTCAGCGACACGAGCGGCCTCCGCGAGGCAACGGAGGGCGTGGCGACGGCGATCCGGTTCGCCCCGGACAGCGTCGACGCGCTGTGCGAGGCGATCACGTTCGCCGTCGAGCGGTGGGACGAACTCCAGCCGCAGCTGGCAGCCGAAGCGGATGCCGCCGCCCGCAGATTCGCCCCCGCCCGCTATCGCGCGCAGATCGCGACCTGCCTGTCGCAGCTCAGTCGCCGGTCGTAGCCGCCGCGTCGATCGCACGCATCTCGCGGAACCACTTCGCCGCGGCGAGCACGAGGAATCCGCCGCACAGAACGAAGACCGCGCCGTACACGGCGAGGAACAGGGCGGGCACGCCCCACAGCACGAAGATGATGCAGAGCACTCCGAAGTCCGTCGGCAACAGCAGCAGCGATCGACGCAGCGTCCCGCCGCCGCGGGCATGCGTCGAGGTGACCCCCCGCTTACCCTTCAAGAGATCGTTGAGCAGCATCCCGAAGAACGTGACGACGGCGACGACGCTGAACCCGATCGGAATCAACAGCCACGGCACGGGAACGTCCGTGAAGCGGAACAGACCGATGAGCACCGCGAGATGCAGGCTGGCGATCTTGAGCGCGTCGACGAAGTGATCGAGCCACTCGCCGGCGACGCTTCCCCCGCCCTGCAGCCGCGCCAACTGTCCGTCTGCCGAGTCCCACGCGTAGCCGAGGACGAGAAGCACCGCGATCAGCACACCGACCGCCACCGAGGGAGGCAGAACGCACATGAGCGCGATCGCCGTGAACGTGAAGGCCGCACTGATCACCGTGACGGCGTTGGGCGTGAGGCCCCACACGTACGCGGTGGCCGCCAGAACGCGACCGATGCGACGGTTCACATATACCGAGTACGCGGGCGCTCCCCGCGCGTGACCTTTCTGCGCTGTCCCCAACCGACGCAACGCCTCCGACCAACTCCCGCTCATGCTCCCCCGATCGTCGCGGTGCGCCATCGCGGTTCTCGGACTGCTCCGTGACCGTCGATGCACGCGTTGGAGGTCAGGCTAGTACGACACCGCGCCTCGCTCGGCTCCCGGGCGCCGGGGAAGCCGGGCGCCAAAACGTCAGTAGACTGCGGAGCCAGATGCGGATCGGGTCGGCGCACGCGTCGCCGCCACCGCATGCTGAACTCGAGTGGGGGCTCACGTGCTCAGGTCGCAGAACTGCGAGATCGTCGTCGCCGTGACGACGTTTCGCCGGGCGCGTCAACTGGCCGAAGGGCTTCCGAGGATCGTCGAGCAGGCCTCGGCCTCGGCCCACGACGTTGCCGTCGTCGTCGTGGACAACGACAACGAGCCCTCGGCCCGCGCGTTCGTCACAGAGCTGTCGACCGACGTCCACTACATCCACGAGCCACGGCCGGGCGTCTCGGCTGCGCGAAACGCGGCTCTTGATGCGGCATCCGAGGCCCGTGCGCTGATCTACGTCGACGACGACACCGTGCCGGGGCCAGGATGGCTGGACGCGATGATCGATGCGTGGGCTCGCGACCGCCCCGCGGCGGTGTCGGGGTCGACCGTGTTCACTTTCGACTCCGACGCGGATGCCCGCTACGCACGGGGGTGGGGCGAGTTCGAGCCGTCACGCCGACCGACCGGAGCGTCCTGCGACAGCGCCGCCAGCCGCAATCTGCTCCTGGACGTGGGCTTTCTCCGCGCCCATGATCTGCGATTCGACGAGCACCTCGGGCTCATCGGCGGAGAAGACACTCTGCTGACACGCCAGGTCACGGCCGCGGGCGGGAGCATCCTCTGGTGCGACGAGGCGTGTGTCACCGAAGCGGTGCCGGCGTCGCGGGTCACGCGGCCGTGGCTGTTGCGGCGGGCCTTCCGCAGCGGCGGTTCGTGGGCCTACGCCGTGATTCGCACCGCGAAGAGCGGTCCGCGGCGCACGCGGGCACAGCTGCTCCGCCGCGCCGTTCCCATCATGGTCGTCCGCTCGACGGCCGCGGCGCTCGCCGTGGCGATGCAGCGCCGGGTTGCGGCCCGCCGCGCGTGGCGCGACGTCGTGTCTCAGGCGGGGGTGCTGGCGATCTGCCTGGGGGCACGCGGAATGCGCGAGTACGGACGCGGGCGATGACGCGGTGGGACCTCGGCTTTCCTGCCGAGACATCGATCGAACAGTGGGAGCGTCGTCACGCGGAGGGCGATGTCCCGGGCCGCTGGCCGTACGGGCTCGATGCCCTCTCGGCCTTCGCCGATGTCCGACCGATCTCCCTCCCGGTACCGGGCTCGCTGACGAAGGCACGAGCGCGCGTCGGGATCGGCCCGCGACCCGTGCGTGACGCCCTGGGCCTGACGTGGGACGAGAACACCGCATGGCGCATGTCGACCGCGGCCCCCCATGCGACGCAGGCGAGCGGAGTGATCTGGCTGACCGACACCGCGGCGCGCGGTGGCGAGCTCGGCAGCTTGCCGCGCACGCTGAGTCGATGCGCGGTCCTGTGGGTGCTGAGTGAGGCGCAGATCGCGCCGCTGCGGGCGATCGTGCCCGGTCCGCAGATCGGATACGTGCGCTTCGCGATCGATCACGACTTCTTCACCCCGCGCCCGCTGCCCGAAACGCTCCGAGTGGTCAGCGTCGGCGGCGACCGGGACCGCGACGCGGACACGCTGTACCGGGCGTTCGAGATCATCCACGCGGCGATGCCGCAGGTCGAGCTCGTGGCGCAGACCAGCTCGTCGCTGGCTCCGCCGGCGGGGGTCACCGTGATCCGCCATCTCCCCCACGCCGAACTTCGAGACCTCTATGCCTCGGCGACCGTGGTCATGATCGCGACCCGTGCGAACCTGCACGTGTCCGGGATGACGGTGTCGCTGGAAGCGATGGCGACGGGAAGACCGGTGACCATCACGCGGACACCGGGGATGGACGACTACGTGGCGCACGACCGCACCGGGCTCCTGAGCGCCGTGGGCGACCCCGACGCGCTCGCCGCGCATACGCTCGAGCTGCTGCGCGATCCGCAACGCGCGGAGGAAATGGGAGCGGCAGGACGACGTCGTGTCGAGGCGCGCTTCACACCCATGCTCATGGCGAAGCAGATCGGGACCCTCCTGTCGGACCTCTGAGGCGCCGACGGGACGGTCACCGGGCCAGGGGCCCGCTGACTCCGCGACGCCCATCGCGCAGTCCGCGGCGGAGCGCTCGCCAGGGTGCTCGCGACTGGAGCAGCTGCCGCCGACCGCCCTGGAGCACAATCGCCCACGACATCCGCAGAGCGGATCGGCGCCAGCGCCGCTGCGCCTCGGAGTCGAGCCTCAGTCGCGCGAACAGCAGCCGGTTGCGGATGTTGTAGTAGTAATACGTTTCCGACTTGGCCCGACTGCTGTGGGCCTCGTCGTGGGTGCCGCCCTCGTCGTGAACGGCGAAGACATCGTCGAGCACGCGCAGGGTACCGCCGGCGTCGTGCACCCGCGCGGAGAGGTCGACGTCCTCCCAGTACAGGAAGTACGCGTCGTCGAATCCGCCGAGCGTCCGCCACAGTGAGCGCGAGATCGCGAAGCACGCCCCCGTGAGCCAGAACATGCGCGGGCGATCTCCCCGAGCCGGCCGGTGCCGCACTCCGGCACTCGAGCCGTCGTCGAGATAGAGGTCCACCCCCGCGCTCCACAACGACCCGTCGGGCTTCGTGATGGTGGGCGCGACGAGCGTCAGCGGGTCGGACGCCGCGCTGGCGGCGAGCGCGAGGACGGATGCCGCGTCGAGCGTGGCATCCGGGTTCACGACCACGAGCACATCGGCGCCGCGCGCGAAGGCGAGGTCGGCGCCTCTGTTGACTCCGCCGCCGAAGCCGAGATTCTCCCCGAGCAGAAGCGGCGTCCATCCGTGGCGTGCGCATACCTCGCCGACGCGCTGCGCCTCGGATGCGGAGGTGAAGCAGTCGACGACGATCACGTCGATGGCATCGCTCGCGGCATCCAGTTTCGAGAAATTCTGCTCGACCAGCGCGGCCGACCCGTACGAAACGACGACGACCGCCGCCCGACCATGCCCCATGCTGCACAGCCTAGGTCACACGCGTTCCGTTACGCTGGTCCCGCCTTCAGGAGGACACATGACCGAGCTCCCGTACTGCGCCGCTTCCTCGGGGGGAGCTGCATGAGCCGCGAGATCGTCGTCGCGATTCCCACCTTCCACCGACCGGAGTCCCTCGCTGCACTGCTGCGGGCGGTGGCCCCGCAGGTTCGCGAGGTCGGCGCCGAGGTGGTGGTCATCGACAACGATCCCGCCGGTTCCGCGCGCGAGTCGGCGGCAGCCGAGGGCGCCCGCTACGTCATCGAACCCGGGCGCGGGCTGGCGGCGGTGCGCAACCGTGCTCTCGACGAGGCGGCGGAGGCGCGGGCGCTTGTCTTCATCGACGACGACGAGCTTCCGGCAGACGATTGGCTCAGCACCCTCGTGCAGCGTTGGCGACACTCCGGCGCCGCGGCGGTGTCGGGGCGGGTGGAGACCCGTTTCCCCGACGGGTGGAGTGATCGCTGGATCGAGCAGGGCGGGTTCTTCCGCCGCGTGCGGTTCGCCGACGGCGCGCAGCAGCACAGCGCACCCACCAACAACCTGCTTCTCGATCTCGAGGTGGTGCGGCGCCACGGCGTGCGCTTCGACCCCGCGTTCGGATTGTCGGGAGGCGAGGACATCCATTTCACGCGCCAGCTCGTCACCCTCGGCGAGTCGATCGTCTCCGCTCCGGATGCTCTCGTGTTCGACATCGTCGATCCGGCACGACTGACGAAACGATGGGTGCTGCGCCGCGCCTACCGGGTGGGTATCAGCACCGTCCACGCCGACGTGGCGCTGAGAACCGGCGTGCGCGGACGCCTTGCAGCGCGCGTGCGGGGCGTCGCGAAGGGAGCATTGCGCCTGATGGCGGGATCCGGTCGACGTGCGCTCGGCGTCGTGACCCGTTCGGATCGGCACCGGGCGCGCGGCGCACGGGCCGCCTGGAGAGGGGCCGGCATGGTGGTCGGTGCCGTCGGCGGTTCGTACCAGGAGTACATCCGCCGCTGACGCCGGCCGCGAAATGCGCTAGTGTCGCAATCGGACTTTGGGGAGTCCGTGTCGGGTCGGGGGACTCGGCAGTTTCTGGGTCGTCTTCGGACGGCTCAAGAGTCAGTTGCTGGGGGGCACATGACTATTCGCATCGGCTATGCCGCGGGGGCGTTCGATCTCTTTCACATCGGACATCTGAATGTTCTGCGTCATGCCAAGGAGCAGTGCGACGTCCTCATCGCGGGGGTGGTGAGCGACGAGATGCTGCGCAGCGTCAAGGGTGTGGAGCCGTTCGTTCCGACCCTGGAGCGCGTCGAGATCGTCCGCGGCATCCGCTACGTCGATGAGGTGCACGTCGAGACGGTTCCCGACAAGCTCGAGGTCTGGCGCCAGGTCGGTTTCACGCATTTCTTCAAGGGTGACGACTGGCGCGGGACCGATAAGGGATCACGACTCGAGCGGGAGTTCGCTGGCGTCGGTGTCGAGGTCGTGTACTTCCCCTACACCGCTCACACCTCGAGCACGAAGTTGCGGCGGGCGCTGGACGCCGCCGCGGCTGCGGGTGAAGAACGGCGAGCAGCGCGTTCCGAGTCGGCGTGAATGGCGCGCCCGGAGAACGCCGATGACGCCGGACCCGGTCGACCTCTTCGTGGGACAGGTGATCGCGCTGCTCCCGGCGCGCGGCACGGACGCCGGGGACCCTGTGCGTGCGCGGCTCATGCGCATGCTCTTCCCTCGCGCCGTCGGGCGCACCGTCGATCCGCCGACCGGGCCGCTGCACCCTCGGGTGTACTCGCTGATCACGAACGGACGTGACGTCGGGGTGCTCACCGTCAGCGGAACCGAGATCCCCGTCCGCGTTCTGCCCCTGGACGTCGGAACGCCGTCCGAGGCGACCGCCTTCCGCATCACAGAGATGGCCGGGCGCGCACTGCGGGTTCGCGGCGTGGCCGAGGGCGACTCGGCGGCCTGATGTCGTCACGCGGCAGCGGCCGCCGGCACGGATGCCGACGACCCCCCGAATGTCGCGTCACTGCATCGCCTGCAAGCGGGCGCGCAACTCCTCGCTCGTGTGAGTCTCCTGGTCGAGGTTCTCCTTCAGCAGCGCGAGCACCTCGCCGTTGCCCATCGCCTGCACCGCGATGATCAGAGCCTCATACGCCGAGATCTCGTAGTGCTCGTTGCCGAGCGCCGACGCCAGGGTCACCTGGTCGCGGAGATTCGCCGAGCTCCGCGCGATGAGCGAGGCGGCCTGCTTCGAGATGCCCTTCGTGCTCGGCGACGCGGCGCTCGATTCGGGAAGCTCGAGGAGCGTGAAGACCGAGCTGAGGTTCTCCATCTGCTCGCGCGTCTCGTCGGCGTGGTGGCGGAAGAGCTTCTTCACGTCGCTCGACTGCGCAGCCGATGCCAGCTCTCCGAGCGCGGCGAGGGAGTCCTCTTCCATCGTGACGGCGGTGCGCTACTGGAAGCGGAGCAGGTCGGTAGGGGTTTCGAGAATGGTCTGAGACATCTGGTTCCTTTGGGTTGGAGTGCGGTCGGACGAGTTCGGTCGGTGCGCTGAGGCGCGCTCAGGCGGGGCCCGCCGCGCCGTCCGGTGCCCCATCGAGAGGCAGATCCGGATCGGTCAGCACATCGCCGTCGGCGATGCCGTCGCGAACGTCCTCGCCGATCGGATCGAGGATGTCGTCATCGCCCGCGCGCTCCGGCTCCTGCGGCAGAGCGGTATCGGGGTCGAGGGGACTCTGATCGGGATCGATGATGCTCATGGCGTCCTCCTTCTGTGGTGGTCAGGAGAGCCTGCGCCCTGTTCGCGCCGGAGCCGACGGGCTTGACGCGGCATCCGTCGCAGGGTACGGACGAGACCAGGTCGTCCGCGGAGGTGAGGCGCGCGCGGCTCAGCAGGTAGCGACGGGCGCGGGCCGACCGGCGAAGCGGTCGGAGGTCCAGGAGACCAGCGTCGGCAGGAAGTCCGACCCCGACGCCACGATGCTCATGTGGCTGTATCCGGGGTACTCCCGCCACGTCAGGGGGATGCCGGCGGCACACAGATCGCCGACGTAGCGATGCTGCAGTGCGGGCGAGATGACCTCATCGGCACCGCCCCATGCGATCATGAGCGGCATGGGCCACGGCCCCATCGTCTTGTTCTCGTCAAGTCGGGTCCCCATCGCGCCGGCCGTGGGGTCGCCGATGTACAGACGATCACCGGCACCGATGCCGAGTGCGCTGAGCACGCTGACGAGCAGCCCCGGCTGGGAAGTGCAGCGCGCCGACATCTCCCGCACGATGGCCCGCCCCGCGGGTGCGACCTCCGCGGTGAAATCGACGTCGGAGTAGGCCTGACTGTAGGGGATGAGCACCCACGCGACGGCGATGGTCGTCAGGGGGCTCGGGTGGGAGGAGTCGACGATCAGCTCGGCCATCCCTCGCGGATCCGCCGCGGGCGAGATGGCCGCCACGCCCAGGATCCGCAGTTCGGGGGCGTAGTCGCGGGCAACGGCACCGGTCCACAGCGCCGCGTGTCCGCCTTGGGAATGGCCCCAGACGACGGCCTCATCGCCGAGTCGGACGCCGTCGAGCTGCTTCGCCGCACGCAGAGAGTCGAGCGTCGATCGCGCTTCGCCCTCGCCGATCACGTACGGGAAGTCGCCCTCCGCCCCTTGGCCTGAGTAGTCGGTCGCGACGATCACCCACCCGGCGGCGATGGCATCCGCGACGGCGGGGATGCCCTGGATCTCGAACATGTTCGGCAGCAGGCTCGGGGCGCAGCCGCGCGCGATGCCCGTGGTGCCGTGATCCCACAGGATGGCGGGCGCCGGGCTCGCCGCGGCGTTGTCGGGGATGACGACGATCGCGCTCGCGACCGCCGGGGCGCCGTGGACATCGGTGGTCGTGTAGAGGATGCGTTCGACGTGCGCCCCCTCGGGTGCGGCACCCGGCCACGGCTCTGCCCGAAGAAGGGCACCCGGGGTGCGGGGAACCTGCGCGGGCGCTGTATAGAAGGAGTCGATCACCGGGAGCCCGGCGCGCAGCTCCAGGCTCCCCCACCACGCGAGAGCCGGCACGGCGATGACGAGCACAGCGGCGACCCAGCGCGCGCCGGCGATAAGACCTGGCGGTACGCGGGCGGCACCCGCGTCAGCCTGCGCCACCGGTCTGCGAAGGCCTTGCCAGACGAGGCCGGACCCGAAGACGGTCATCCGGATGCCGAAGAGCACGGCGATGGTCACCGACGTCAGATCGGGCCACACCAGGGCGAGCACCCCGATGGCGATCTGGGCGACGATCCAGGCCGCCACCAGCACCCGGGCGCTGAGTGGACCTCGCCGAACCCGGGGCACTTCGGACACACCGCCGAGGATGAGCAGCACCGACAGCACGACGGGAAGAACGGCGATGCTGACGCCGAGCCACACGATGAGGGCGGCGCCGCACACGATCCAGACAGCTCCGACAACGGCGGGCCACCCGGTCGGCGAACCGGAACGGCCGATCTCGGCGACGCCGGAGAGGATGCAGCTGATCCCGGCGTAGACGGCGAGAAGCGCCAGCGAGGTGACGGGCTGCAGCGTGATGACGAGGCCGAGTGCGATCAGCACCGCACCGGCGAGAACACGGAGGGATGCCGGCGCGTGAGCCAATATGCCGGGAAGCGCGCGGAACCGTCGCAGCCGCCCGCCGAGATCGCTCACAGCGACACCCTACCGAGGCGGCCCATCCCCGTACGGGAAATTTTCGAAAATGGTCCCTGGCCCGGTGATTTCAGCCTTCCGACACCCGACGCCCCTAGGATGAGCCCGGCGCGGGGCGCGCCCGGTTCTTGGGGGTTATGAATGGGTCCTCTCCGCACGGGTCGCGGCGCTTTCACTCGCGCTGCCTCGGTCGTCGTCGCTGCCGCGGTGGCCGCGCTGTTCGCCGGATGCGCGACCGACACCACGGACGCCGACACTCCGGATACGCGGCCACCCGCCTCAGCGACGACGCCCACACCGTCGCGCACTCCGCTCACGCCGGCACAGCAGCTCCTCGCGCTGCACACCGACGTGCCCGGGGCGTGCGCGGTCAGTTTCTCCGTCGACGGGGCGACGGTCGATCCGCAACTGCAGGTGCACGACCGCCTCTTCGATCACCTCCCCATCCCTCGCGTCGCCGGTCGGGTCTTCGCGGGCTGGTACCCGGATGCCGCGACGGCGGCCTCGGCATCCGCCGACCCCGCGGCACGCGCGGGCAACCCGGCCACGCGTGTCAACGGATCTCACGTCGTCTCATGCCCGTCGCACCAGATCACCCTGTTCGGAGCCTGGACGACGTCCGACGCGCTGGCGGCAGCGAAGACGCGGGTGCCGATCCTCATGTACCACCAGTTCACGACCAAGGCCGGGGGCGAGGACGGATGGCTGCGCGGCAACTACTCCTACATCGAGGATTACCGCGCCCAGATGCAGTACATAAAGGACCAGGCGTTCTATCTGCCCACCTGGGATGAACTCAGTGCATTCATCGACGGCGCCCTCTACCTTCCCGACCACGCCGTCATCATCACCGACGACGACGCCGACGCCTCCTGGCTCACCCTGGCCTCACCCATCAACGAGCAACTGCAGCTGATGGCGACGTCGTTCGTGATCACCGGTTCGGGCGTTCCCACCCAGAACCGCTACGTGCTTCCCCGTTCGCACACCCACAACATGCACCAGGCCGGCTCCAACGGCAAGGGGCAGATGGTCAACCTGTCGGCCGCCGAGATCGCCGCCGACATGAACGCGTCGGCGGCCGCGCTCGGCGGCGTCAAGGAAGTCATGGCCTACCCCTACGGCCACAACAACGAGACATCCCGCGAAGGCCTGCGCCAAGCCGGATTCGAGATGGCTCGCACCATCGCGCAGGGTTACGTCTCGGTCGGCTCCGACAAGCTGACACTGCCGTGCGTCCGTATCAACTACGGCATGGGCGTCACCGACCTGAAAAAGCAGATCGGCTGAGCCGAGCGTTCCTGCGCGCGAGCACCAGAAGGAACTGACAGAGCACGCACAGCACTTGCCCACCTGGGCGTCGCTAGGCTGATACGGTTCTGTCCCTGACCGATCGCGAGCGCATGCCCATGGATCTTTCCGTCATCGTTCCCACCTTCAACGAAGGCGGGAACGTCGCCGAGTTGGTGCGCCGTATCGGGGCATCCCTCGACGACGTCGATTTCGAGATCGTGTTCGTCGACGACTCCACCGACGATACCCCCGCAACCATCCAGGCGGTCGCCGAGGAGGCGCGCTTCCCGGTGCGGCTGATCCACCGCGACGAACCCGAGGGTGGACTCAGTGGCGCGGTGCTCGAGGGCTTCCGCAACGCGCAGGCGCGCTGGTGCTTGGTGATGGATGGCGACCTGCAGCATCCCCCGGAGGACATCCCCCGCATGCTCGAGCGCGCCGAGCGCGGCGATGTCGACATCGTCGTCGCCTCGCGCTACGTGGCCGGTGGTACCGCAGGCGGCCTCGCGGGTGCGACGCGCACGGCCGTTTCGCGCACCTCGACCCTGCTGACGAAGGCGATGTTCCCGCGCAAGCTGCACGGCTGCACCGACCCGATGACCGGGTTCTTCCTCGTCGACCGCGACACCGTCGACATCGAAGAGCTGCGCCCCCGTGGTTTCAAGATCCTGCTCGAGATCCTCGCGCGCCGTCAGATGCGCATCGGTGAGATCCCGTTCGCTTTCGCCACCCGCTTCGCGGGCGAATCGAAGGCGACCTTCGCCCAAGGCATGCGCTTCTTGACGCAGCTGGCGATGCTCCGCTTCGGCCGCATGTCGGCGTTCGCGCTGGTCGGCGGGGTCGGCGCGATCGCCAACCTCGTGATCATGTGGGGGCTCGTCCACCTGGGGATGAACTACGTCTCCGCCGCGATCATCGCGAGCGAGGTCACGATCATCGGCAACTTCCTGCTGCTCGAGTATCTGGTCTTCGCCGACATGCGTTCGGACTCGGGCCAGATGTGGGTGCGCTTCCTCAAGTCCTTCGCCTTCAACAACGTCGAAGCGATCGTGCGCATCCCGATCATCCCGCTGCTGGTGCAGGGCGCCCACATTCCCAGCGTGCTCGCCGCCGCCATCACGCTGGCCGCTGCATTCGTCGTCCGCTTCGTCTACCACGCACTGTGGGTCTACGCCCCCAAGCGCAAGGAGACCTCGGGCGCGCCCGCGCGGGCCGTAGCCCGTGCCGGCAGCCGTACGCTGGAATCATGATGTCCGAGAAGACCCCCATCACGATGTTCGGCGCCGACTGGTGCCGCGACTGCGTCCGCACGAAGAAGCAGCTCGACGAACTCGGCGTGGAGTACACCTACGTCGACCTCGTCGCCGATCCCGCCGCGGCGGATGTGGCGCGCGAGATCTCGGGACGCACGAACATCCCGGTGGTCGTCTATCCCGACGCCTCGCACCACGTCGAGCCGTCCAATGCCGACGTCGAGGCGAAGCTGCGCGAGCTCTCGCTCATCTGAGCCGACGGCGGCATCGGGTAGCAGCTTTCCCGGGACCGCGTCTCATTCGGTCGTAAGCTGGAGGCCCGCGCGCGAGCGCGACCACCGCTTCGAAGGAGAACGCCGTGACCGCAGAAGCTCCGTCCGCGCCGTCCGCATCGCCCCGGAAGAAGACCCCCGCCGCACAGGTCGATGACGAGGTGCGCTCCGAGTTGGATGCCGCGATCACCCGTCTTCGCACAGGATCGCGCACGTGGGCGGCGCTCTCGCTCGGCCAGCGCCGCACGCTGCTGACGCGGATCCGGGTCGCGACCGCCGCCGTCGCCGCGGAGTGGGCCGACACGGCATCCACCTCGAAGGGACTGCCGGCGGGGCATCCGCTCCGCGGCGAAGAGTGGCTGTCGGGCCCCTACGCGGCCATCGTCGCGCTCGACGCCTACGCCGGCACCCTTCGCGCCCTTTCCGTAGGCCGCTCGCCGCTGGAGGGCGTGCGGATCGGCACGGCGCCGGGCGGGCGAACCGCCGTGCACACGTTCCCCCTGTCGGCGACCGACGCGCTGCTGCTGTCGGGCTACACGACGGAGGTCTGGCTGCAGCCGGGAGTGGATGCCGCCACGGCGCGGCGCGAGGCAGGACTCGGCCAGCTCGACGCGGGGACAGCGGGTGGGGTCGGCCTCGTGCTCGGGGCGGGCAACATCACCTCCATCCCCTACCTCGACGTGATGTACGAGCTGCTCGCCTTCAATCGCGTCGCCATCCTCAAGGTGAACCCCACCCAAGATGCCCTCGTCCCCATCTTCGAGCGCGCGCTGGCGCCGCTCATCGAGCCGGGGTTCCTGCAGATCGTCCGCGGCGGCGGCGACGTCGGCGCCTACCTCACGAAGCATCCGGAGATCGACCACGTCCATATCACGGGCTCAGAGTCGACCTTCCGCTCGATCGTGTGGGGCCCCTCCCACACGCCAGCCGCGGCCGGTGCGGCCACGCGGCGGCGCAACGAGGGGCGTCCGCTGCTGAAGACGCCGATCACCGCCGAGCTGGGCGGTGTTTCCCCCATCATCGTCGTCCCGGGAAAGTGGTCCGACGCCGACCTGCGCTTCCAGGCGGAGCACGTCGTCACCATGCGTCTGCACAACAGCGGCCACAACTGCATCGCCGGCCAGGTCGTGCTGATCTCCGACGACTGGCCGCAGCGCGACGCGTTTCTCGATGCCCTGCGCACGGCCTACGACCGCGCACCGTCGCGCCCGGTCTGGTATCCGCAGAGCCAGAGCAAGCTCGACGCGGCCCGCGCCGCCTACCCGGATGCCGCGTGGTGCGCCGGCGGCACCCGGGCCCTCGTGGAGACCTCCGCCGACGATGCCGACGCACTCGAGACGACGGAGTACTTCTCGCCGGTCCTCGGCGTGGTGGGGCTGCGCGGCACCGGTCAGGAGTTCCTCGATGCCGCCGTCGCACATGCCAACGACAAGCTCGTCGGCACCCTCGGCGCGAATGTGCTCATCGATCCGGCGACGCAGAGCGCACTCGGCGACGGGTTCGAACGCGCCATCGCCGACCTGCGATACGGCACCGTCGCGGTGAACACGTGGACGGCGTTCGGATTCCTGACCCCGACGGCGACGTGGGGCGCGTTCCCCGGCGGCACCCTCGCCGACGCTCCCAGCGGGATGGGCATCGTGCACAACGCCCTCCTGCTCGATCACGTCGAGCGCACCGTCGCGCGCGGTCCGTTCCGGCCATTCCCGCGGTCGGTCTCGTCGGCGACGCGGGGATACGGCCTGTCGGTGCTGCCGAAGCCGCCGTGGTTCGTCACGTCACGCACGGGCGCGGCCGTCTGCGAGGGCTTCACCCGGTTCCGGATCGACGGGAACTGGCCGCGCATGTCGGTGACTCTGGCGAAGGCGTTCGGCGCATGAGCCCGCGGCGCCCGGCCGCTTCCGGTGCGCTCGAGGCGGACTATGTGATCGTCGGTGCGGGCTCTGCCGGGGCCGCCCTCGCGGCGCGATTGAGCGAAGACCCCGCCGTGAGCGTGCTGCTGATGGAGGCCGGCCCCGTCGACGGGGCCCTCGAGCTGCATGTGCCCGCCGCGTTCTCGACACTGTTCCGGGGGCGCTACGACTGGAACTACGACACCGTCCCGCAGCGGGAGCTGGAGGATCGCACGATCTACTGGCCGCGCGGCAAGACCCTCGGCGGCTCATCGTCATTGAACGCCATGATGTGGATCCGTGGTTTCGCTGCCGATTACGATGCGTGGGCCGAGGTCGCCGGCGACGGCTGGTCGTGGAAGGCTCTCGCTCCGTACTTCCTCCGCGCGGAGGCGACGCAGGATGCCGCCGATGCCACCCAGGGAACCCACGGCGCCCAGCCTGTCGAGCACCAGCGCGATCCCCGCCCGCACACGGCCGCGTTCCTAAAGGCGGCGCGTGAGCTGCGGCATCCGGTCACTCCGGCGAACCTCCCCGCCCGCCAGGGGTTCTCGCAGACGATGGTCACGCAACATCGCGGCGCGCGGGCATCCACAGCCGACGCCTACCTGCGGCCGGCGCGGGGGCGGCGCAACCTCCGGGTGCTCACCGACGCTCTGGTGCGACGCGTGACCTTCACCGACGACGACGCGACGCCGCGGGCGACGGGCGTCTACGTCGATCTGGGCGGGCTCACCCGCCACGCCCGCGCGCGACGCGAGGTCATCCTGTGCGGAGGCGCGATCAACACCCCGCAGCTGCTGATGCTCAGCGGCATCGGGCCCGCCGACCACCTCACCTCCCGCGGCATCCCCGTTCGCGTGGACGCCGCCCAGGTGGGCGAGAACCTGCAGGACCACCTCGTCGCGGGACTCGCGCCCGCCGCCCGCGGGGGCACGCTGTACGGGGCGCGACGTCCCGCGCAGCTCGCGCGTTACCTCAGCCGCCGCCGGGGGATGTTGAGCTCGAACGTGGCCGAGGCGTACGGGTTCATCCGCACTCCGGTGGCCGAGCGTGCGGGGGCGCCGGCTGATTTTCCGGACATCGAGATCATCTTCGCGGCGGCGCCGTATGTCGGAGAGGGTCTGGTGCCGACGCCGGCCGAAGGCATCACGGTGGGCGCGATTCTGCTGCAACCACGCAGCCGCGGCACCATCCGGCTGGCCTCCGACGACCCGACGGAGGCCGCGATCATCGACCCCGGCTACCTCACCGACGCCGAGGGCATCGACGCGGAGACGATGCGCGCCGGACTCGCCGAGTGCGAACGGCTCATCGCGACGTCGGCGCTGCGCGCCGTGACCACCGGTGGGTGGGTGCAGCCGGTCGGCGGCGAGCGGATGAGTGCAGCCGAACGGATCGAGCTGTCACTGCGTCGCTACTCCCACACCCTCTACCATCCGGTCGGAACGGCGCGGATGGGCGTCGACGCGGCATCGGTGGTCGACGCCGACCTGCGGGTACGCGGCGTACGAGGCCTCCGCGTCGCGGACGCGTCGGTCATGCCGACGGTGATCCGCGGTCACACGAACGCGCCGGCGATCATCATCGGCGAAAGGGCCGCCGACCTCATTCGCGGGCGCTGAGCGCGACCCGCGGGTGCGCGGGCATCGAGACGCCCGCGCACGTGCGCTGATCAGCGGCCGGAGCGGCGCTGACCCCCGTTGGAGCGGACGACCGAGCCGACCATGAGCTTGCCGCCGGCGGCACCGGCGCCGCCGCCGTGCGAGGCACGACGCCCGGCGGTGCGAGCATTGCCGGATGCCGCGGGCTGAGCCGCCACACGATCCGTCGACCGGTGGTCACGGGCGGGACGCTGCTCGCGACCGGCCGTCGAACGCTCGGCAGCCGGACGACCGGCGCGCTCACTCCGGCCCTGACCGGCCGACGCACCCTGGCCGGCGCCGCGGCCCTGACCGCGCCCGCCGCCCTGAGCACCTTGGCCGCCGTCGCGGGCGGCGCGCTTGCGCTGCGCGTTGGCTCCCTGGCTGCGCCCGCCGCCGCCCTGGCCACGGCCGGGCTGCTCGGTCTTCGGCGCGGGGGTGACATACGCGGCGACGGTGCCGACGAGCGCGGTGACCTCGGGCGAGGTCGGCGTCACGGGCACGGGCGTCACGGAGATCGCGGCCTTGCGCAGAAGGTCCTTGACGTCGCGCTCCTGACCGGGCAGCACGAGGGTGACGACCGAGCCTTCCGCGCCGGCGCGTGCCGTGCGACCGGAGCGGTGCAGGTACGCCTTGTGCTCCATGGGCGGGTCGACGTGGATGACCAGCTCGACGTCGTCGACGTGCACGCCGCGGGCGGCGACGTCGGTGGCCACGAGCACGCGCGCGGCGCCCGAGCTGAACGCGGCGAGGTTGCGGTCACGGGCCGGCTGCGACAGGTTGCCGTGCAGGTCGACAGCCGGAATGCCCTGTGCGGTCAGCTGCTGCGCGAGCTTCTTGGCGTGGTGCTTGGTGCGCATGAAGAGGATGCGGCGACCCGTGCCCGACGCGAGCGTCTGCACGAGTTCCTTCTTCTGGTCGACGCCCCCGACGTGGAACACGTGGTGGGTCATGGCCGCGACGGGCGAGTTGGCCTCGTCTACGGAGTGCAGGACCTCGTTCTGCAAGAAGCGCGTGACGAGCTTGTCGACGCCGTTGTCCAGCGTCGCGCTGAACAGCAGACGCTGTCCGTCGCGCGGGGTCTTGTCGAGGATGCGGGTGACCGACGGCAGGAAGCCGAGGTCGGCCATGTGGTCGGCCTCGTCGATGACGGTGATCTCCACAGCATCCAGCTTCACGAAGCCCTGCGAGATGAGGTCTTCGAGGCGACCGGGGCAGGCCACGACGATGTCGACGCCGGCCTTGAGAGCGGCCACCTGACGGCTCTGGTTGACGCCACCGAAGATGGTGGTCGTCTTCATTCCGTACGCGGCCGCGAGGGGCTCGAGGACCGCGTTGATCTGCGTGGCGAGCTCGCGGGTCGGCGCGAGGACGAGACCCAGGATGCGGCCGGAGCGACGGCTGCCGCCGGCGAGCGGGCCGCCGAGACGGGCCGCGAGCGGAATCGAGAAGGCGAGAGTCTTGCCCGAGCCGGTCTTGCCGCGGCCGAGCACGTCGCGGCCGGCGAGCGTGTCGGGCAGGGTGTCGACCTGAATCGGGAACGCGGTGGTCTTGCCGTCCTTCGCGAGGACGTCCAGGAGCGGGGAGGGCACGCCGAGCGCGCCGAAAGTGATGTCAGACATAGTGATGTTTCTGGGCGGAAGGGCCCGGATCGGTGGCCTCTGCGCGGATGCGCACAGGGTCGCCGTACGAAGAATGTCAGCCGATCATCCGGTTGGGAGCCGGGCGGCGAGGGAAGCGTTCTACGACGCGAGCGCGCTGATGTCAGCGCGACAAGTACCCCCAGCCTACCAGCCCGGCCGCCATTGCCCGCCGCCGGGCCTCGCGACGCGGGAAAGCGGCAGGGAAAGCGGCAGGGAAAGCGGTCAGCGGGCGAAGCGGTCGGTGGCGTCGCGCAGGGCGCGTGCGATGCCGGGCTCGGATGCCGAGTGGCCCGCGTCGTCCACGACGACGTACTCGGCCTCGGGCCAGGCGCGATGCAGATCCCACGCCGTCATGATCGGCGTGCAGATGTCGTAGCGCCCCTGCACGATGACCGCCGGGATGGCGCGGATCGCTCCGACGTCGTCGATGAGCTGGCCTTCGCGCAGCCACCCGCAGTGCATGAAGTAGTGGTTCTCGATGCGGGCGAAGGCCACGGCCGCCTGCTGCTCGGCCATCGACGCGACCAGGTCTGGATCGGGATGCAACGTGAGCGTGGAAGCCTCCCACGTCGTCCATGCGACCGCTGCGGGCACGTGCACTGCGGGATCGGGGTCGGTGAGGCGGCGGTGATAGGCCTCGATCAGACGCGAGCGCTCGAGCACCGGGATCGGCGCCAGGTAGTGCTCCCACAGGTCGGGGAAGATCGCCGACGCACCGCCCTCGTAGAACCACTCCAGCTCGTGGCGACGGAGGGTGAAGATACCGCGCAGCACGATCTCGGTGATGGCATCCGGATGGCATTCGGCGTACGCGAGCGCCAGCGCGGAACCCCACGAACCGCCGAACACCTGCCACGTCTCGATGCCGAGGTTGCGCCGCAGCAGCTCGAGATCGGCCACCAGGTGCCACGTGGTGTTGAAGCGCGGATCGGCGTCGGGCGCGCTCATATGCGGCGTCGACTTGCCGCACCCGCGCTGATCGAACAGCACGATCCGGTACTTCTCCGGGTCGAAGAAGCGGCGATGCCACGGCGACGTGCCCGCGCCGGGCCCGCCGTGCAGGAAGACGACCGGCTTGCCCTCGGGGTTGCCCGACTGCTCCCAGTAGATGCGCTGGCCGTCACCGGCGAGCAGGAAGCCGGTGTCGTAGGGCTCGATCGCGGGATACAGGATGTCGTCGAGGTGGGCGGGTCCGTTCACAGTTCTCCTCCTGACACCGAGAAGGTGTCACAGGCGCCAAGGCCGTTCTGATATCCGCTGGTGAACCAGCGTTGACGCTGCGCGCTCGAGCCGTGCGTCCACGTCTCGGGTCGCACGGCCCCCGACTGCGCCTGGATGTTGTCGTCGCCGACGGATGCCGCGGCATTCAGCGCATCGCGCAGCTGCGCATCGGTGGGGCGCTGCAGGTAGGCGACGCCCTTCGGGTCGGTGACACTCGAGGCGTCTTTGAGCCAGGCGCCGGCATAGCAGTCGGCTTGCAGTTCCGTGCGCACACCGTTGCTCGTCGGTCCGGTGCCGTCGTTCGCAAAGCGCTCCATCACGCCAGTGATCTGTTGGATGTGATGACCCCACTCGTGCCCGAGCACGTACAGCTGCGCCAGCGGCCCCGCCTGCGCGCCGAACTGGGTGCGCAGCACGGCGAAGAACGTCGGGTCGATGTACACCGTCTCGTCGGGAGGGCAGTAGAACGGACCGGTCGCGTGGGAGGCGGTGCCGCACGAGGTCGACTGCGACCCGTCGACGATGATCAGCTGCGGGGCGCGGTAGTCGCGCACGCGCTGCTCCCAATACCCGTCGAGGATGAGCTGACTGGCGGCGAGACGACAGTCGTCGTTCGCGTTGGCATCGGCGCCGGTGTCGCACTGCGCGATCGCGGTGCCCTCCGACGGCTGCGGAGCTTCCAGGCCGCCGAGCAGGCTGCCCACATCGCCGCCGGTGAACAGGTTGAGCAGCAGGATCGCGAGGCCGCCGAGACCCGCCAGACCGCCACCGATCACCAGGCCGCCGCGACCGCCGCCGCGACGAGCAGTGTTGCCTCCGACATCCGCGTTGTTGTTGAAGGTCATGCCTCACCGTACCGTCACCGGGCCCGCCCCCGTAGGCTCTCCACATGGATGCCACGACAGTCACCGTGACCGGAGCCGGGGGCCAGATCGGCTACTCGCTGCTGTTCCGTATCGCCTCCGGAGACATGCTCGGAGCCGATCGTCCGGTGCGGCTGCGCCTGCTCGAAATTCCCCAAGGGCTGAAGGGAGCGGAGGGCGCGGCCCTCGAACTGCAAGACTGTGCGTTCCCCTTGCTGGCCGGAGTCGAGATCACCGACGACGCCCGTGTCGCGTTCGACGGCGCGAACCTCGCTCTGCTCGTCGGTGCGCGCCCCCGCACGGCAGGGATGGAACGAGCCGATCTGCTCGCCGCCAACGCCGGCATCTTCGGCCCGCAGGGCGCGGCACTGAACGACGTGGCCGCCGACGACATCCGCGTCGCCGTGGTCGGAAACCCCGCGAACACGAATGCCCTCATCGCCGCCGCCTCGGCGCCCGACATCCCCGGCGACCGCTTCGCCGCGCTGACGCGGCTCGACCACGACCGCGCCGTCGCCCAGCTCGCGGCCGCCCTCGACGTTCCCGTCGCCCACCTTCGCGGCGTCGTCGTCTGGGGCAACCACTCCGCGACGCAGTTCCCCGACGTCGCCCACGCGACCGTCGACGGCCGTCCGGTGCTCGATGCCCTCGCCGACCGTCTCGGCGGGGCGGATGCCGCGACCACCTGGCTGGACGAGGAGTTCGTGCCGCGCGTCGCGAAACGCGGCGCAGAGATCATCGCGGTGCGGGGATCGTCGTCCGCGGCGTCGGCCGCGAACGCCGCGATCTCGCACGTCCGCGATCTCGTCCACAGGACCGGCGACGCATGGACGTCGGCCGCGGTGCTCTCCCACGGCGAGTACGGCGTGCCGGACGGGCTGTACTCTTCGGCGCCGGTGTCGAGCGACGGGACCGGCTACCGCATCGTCGAGGGTCTCGAGCTCGACGATCGCGGACGCGCGCGCCTGGACGCATCGGTCGCCGAGCTCGTCGCCGAGCGCGACGCCGTCCACGCCCTCGGCGTGATCTGAGTCCGCGGTGAGCGATCTCACCTGGCTGATCGCCGGCGTCGCGGTCATCGGCGTCTCCACGGTGCTGGCGCGCCGCTTGGGCGTCGCCGGCCCGCTCATCCTCGTCGCCATCGGACTGGTCGCCTCGCTCCTGCTGCCGACGTTCTCCGTTCCGCCCGAGCTGATCCTCGTCGGCATCCTTCCGCCGCTGCTGTACGCCTCAGCGGTGCGTCTCCCGGCGGTCGAGTTCCGCCGGGATGCGGTGCCGATCGCGGGTCTCGCCGTCATCCTCGTCGTGATCAGCGCGCTGGCCCTGGGCACGCTGTTCTTCTTCGCCATCCCGGGACTCGACTTCGCGCTGGCTGTCGCCCTCGGCGCGATCCTCAGCCCCACCGATGCCGTGGCGACCTCCATCGCCAAGAAGCTCGGCATCTCCCCACGGGTCGTCACGATGCTCGAGGGTGAGAGCCTCCTCAACGACGCCACGGCACTCGTGCTGCTGCGCAGCGCCGTCGCCGCATCCGCCGCCGGCTTCTCGCTCATCGGCACCATCGGCGCGTTCGCGTGGGGCGTGCTGATCGCCGTCGTGGTCGGCGTCGGCGTCGGCCTGCTCACTCTGCGGACCCGGCGCTGGATCGGCGACCCGGTGGCCAACACCGCCGTCGGTTTCATCGTGCCGTTCGTTGCCTACCTGCCCACCGAGCACCTGGGCGGCTCGGGGCTGGTCGCCGCGGTCGCGGCGGGGATCACGACCAGTCAGGGGGCGGCCCGCTGGTCGACGCCCGAGCAGAGGGTGTCCGACCAGCTCAACTGGCGAACGCTGGAGCTGTTGCTGGAGGGCGCCGTCTTCCTCATCATGGGGCTGGAGCTGCGCGACATCGTCAGCGGCAACGTGGTGAAGTACAAGGGCATCGGCATCGCCATCGTGCTCGCCCTGGCGGCGTTGGCGATCGTGCTCGTCGTGCGCGCTCTGTATGTGTCCGGGGTCGTGGTGCTCATCGCGCGGCGTGCACGGCGAATGCAGCGGGGACGGCTCCAGGGTTTCAGCGACCGCCTCGACGCCTTCGATCCCGATACGTCCGACCTGCGCGACCTGCGCCCGCCGCGCGACGGACCGACCGGCGCCACACCACGTCCGGGCTTTCTGCGACGATTCACCCGACGCACGGCGCGGACAGTGGTGCGCCGCGTCGCGGCACGTCCGACCTCGAGCCCGGCGGCGACGCAGCACCGTGTCGACGGCCTGCGCGCACGCGTCGGACGCCTACTCAACGACATGGACTACTACCAGGCGTCGACGCTCAACTGGAAGGACGGCACGGTCATCGTCTGGGCCGGCATGCGCGGGGTGGTCACGCTCGCCGCCGCGCAGACGCTCGAGCCCGACACCCCCGCCCGCGAGCTGCTGATCCTCGTCGCGTTCTTCGTCGCGCTCACGAGCCTCATGCTGCAGGGCCTGACGCTGCCCTGGCTCATCCGCATGCTCAAGATGCCGGCTGCGACGGGCGACGGTGCCACCGCAGAGGAGAGCGATCGCCTCGATGATGAGCTTCGCGAGGCGGCGCTCGCCCGCCTGCGCACTCCCGGGCTGGCCGACGCGAGCGGAACGCCCTATCCCCCCGAGGTCCTGGCGAAACTCGCCGACCGCATGGGTGCGCCGCGGCTCGAGTCGCTCGAGATCACCACGGCGGGCGTGATCGATCTGCGTATCGCGCTCATCGAGGCGATGCGCGATCACCTCGTCGACGTTTCGCGTGAGGGTTCGTACTCGTCCGCGACGCTCCGGCACGCCCTCGCGCGGCTGGATGCCGACCAGCTCAGCATCCAGCTGCGGCGCGGAGAAGAATGATCGCGTCCGGCGCCTGAGCCACAGGCCCGCGGCAGGCGATCGGCCCAGAACAGGCGTCATCGTCGTGAATCGCCCTGTCCCGGGCAGATTGCCTGCGGCGGGCCGATGATGCGCGTGCGTCGACTCGGAGAGGACGCGCGACGAGGAGTCGAAACGTGTCCACCCGGGTCGCGAGGTCGGAGGGGTAGGCCACAATGGATGCCGTGAGCACCGATCAGCCGCACGAGCATCGCGCCCCCGCCGATTACGCGGAGTCGATCGCCCTGCCCGCCGTCACCTCGGCCGTGCCGGTGGTCGTCTCGGGAGCAGACTGGTGGGCCGCGCGTCCCGCGGGCTCGCGCCTCGTGGGGCTCGTCGTCGCCCGCGACGACCTGCCGTCGGTGATCTCCCAGCGCGACGCGCTCGCAGAATTCGGTGTGCCGATCGAAGGTTTCCGCCATCCCGCACCCGAGACCGGCGAGAGCTGGTCGGAACGCCTCACACGCCTGTTCGGCCGACTGGTGTCGGGCGATGTGGTCGTCGTCGCCGACAAGCACGCCCTCGGGCGCACCGTCGACGAGGAGACGCACGCCATCGCCGAACTGCGTCGGCGCGGCGTCATCGTCAAAGTGCTGGGGCACTCCCGCGGCTGACCCGTGCGGGCTCCGGGGCGCCGGCATCCGCCCACGCCGATCCGGCGACGATCGCGTCGAACAGCCGCAGCATCGCGTGGGGGAGATCGCCCAGCGGGGTCGACATCTGCACGAGAGCGACCTGTTTGTGCCCGGGAACGGTGTACCAGTACCGTGCGACGAGGCGCTTGTGCACCGACGTCTGACCGTCTTCCTCGATCGTCTGCGTGCTCACCGCGTGCAGACGCAGCACGGCGGAACCGGCGGCATCCACGCGGATCGCCGTCCCCAGATCCGGTTCATCGGTGTGGGGCAGGCTCATCTCGAACGCGCGCATCACGGCGTCGGGCGCCGTGCCCACGGCGGGAGTGATCGTGATCGGGGTGTGGACCGTGATGGCGACCGGCGTTGCAACGCCCGGAGCGACCTCGCGACACATCAGCAGCAGATGCGCCGAGGCGGCCCGCGCCGCGGCCGCGGCCTCTTCCAGCCCGGACCGCACGCGACGGCGAAGCACCGCCGCGTCATCGCGCGGACCGACGATCTCGCGAGCGATGATCGTGATGTGCTCGCGGGTGGCAACCTCATCGCGCGGGTCGAGCGAGATCCATTCTCCCGGCAGACGGAACCGCAACTGCGGGAGCGAGGCCGTGCTCACTGGTCGCCGGCGAGGCGGCGGATGTCCGCGGCCGTGAGGTCGAGGATGCCCTCGACGCCTTTGCCTCCGACGATCTCGCTGACCGAACCCATGATCCGCAGATCGTCGATCTGCGAGTTCTCCTCGGGGCGGCCCTCATACGCGATGAACGTCAGGTCGCTGTCCTTCAGGTCGGGGTCGGCGACCGCGGCACTCGCGACCTCGCGCACCGCGGTGGCCACGCCCTCGGCCGAGCTGTCGCGCACGTAGAGGCGGATGACGATCTTGTTCACCCACGGAGCGCCGGGGTGCTGCACCTCGACGCGGGCGGCATAGGTCGAAGCCTCGGAGGCCGTGGTGACACGCGACGACGCGTTGCTCTCGTTCATTCCCGCACATCCTGTCAGCATCAGAACCAGCACACCCGCGGCGACAAGTGCCCGCGGCCATCGACCATTACCCACGCGAATACTCCATCTCGTATACCTGCTCGTACGTGCCCTGGACATCGTCCGCGAAGAAGATCTCATCTCCGGGGCGCACCTCGGGCACGAGGTCATCGGCCAGTTCACCGTACATGTCGGCGTTGTGGATGCGGATGTCGACGGGGTGGTACGTCTGCCAGTTCGGGCCCGGAACGTCGTTGCGGTCATAGCCGACGAACTCCAGGGTGTGCACCGGATCCCAGCGGTTGTTGACCTGGGTGACGCGCACCGACGGGTCCATCTCGCCGGCGTGTTTGTCGATCGCCGATCCGGCGGTGACGACGGACTGCACGCGATCGGCGATGCGCGGATCGGTGGCGAGGTCCCCGGCCATCATGCCGCCCAGGCTCCAGCCGGTCAGCATGATCGGGGCGTCGCTGTCGAGGGCGCCGGAACGTTGCAGGGCGTCCCACACCGCCTTCTCGTACTGCGTCTCCAGTCCCGGGAACAGCGCGAGCATGGCATCGGCGGACAGATCGTTGAGGGCGCCGTCGGTGTTCATCGGCGACCAGTTCTGCGTGCTCGGCAGCTGGACACGGTAGCCGATGACGGTGCCGGCGGCGTCGGTGATGGCGATCACCCGGATATCGGTGGCCGTCTCGCCGCCGATCACGTCCTGGCGCCCGACCTCTTCGAAGAGGTCGCCGTAGTCCTGCGCCGTCTTGTCGTCGGCACTGTCGGAGGCATCCGCGTCCGACGGGCGCTTGGGGTACGGGAACCCCTCCTTCGGTGTCGACGGGCCCTTCGGGGTGCCCAGCCCGTCGCGGATGAGGAAGGTCAGCAGGAGCGAGCCCACGATCACGACCGCCAGGATGGCCAGCGCGACCCAGCCGATGACGGCGGCGATCAGCGAGAGCACGATCGCCACGATGATGACCACGAGGATGATCACCACGATCGCCACGAGCACTGCCAGCAGCTCGCCGAGGAACTCGAGGATGCCCTTCAGCACGCTCGCCGCCCAGTCGCCGATCCAGCCCGCCGCGCCCTCCCAGAACTGATTCCAGTTGTCGTATGCGGAGTCGCTGTCGGCGTCGATGGCGGTCTCGATCTTCGCGATCGCGGTGTCGGCGATCGCGCGGAGGCGATCGCGCGCGCGGTACAGCTCCTGGCGGGCATCCTGCACCTGAGAGGAGGCGTTCGACTGTGCCTGGCGCAGTCGCCGCAGGTCGTTCTCGATCTCATCGATCTGATGCTGGGGGGCCTCGACGGCCTCCGCGCGGAGCAGATCGCCCTCGCGCAGCGACATGTCGTTCGGCAGCGTCGCCGACTTCTGGTCGTAGTACTCGGCCGTGGAGATGGCGGTGCGAGCATCCTGCTGAATGGGGCGCAGGTCGGCGGCGTACGTCTGGAGCGCCTCACCCGTCTTGCGGTAGCGAGTGCGCGCGTTGCTGAGCGAGCGGGCGACCTCGGATGCCGTTTCGGCGAGAGCGTCGGTCGAGCGGGAGATCTGCCCGTCGATGAGGCCGCGCAGCGACTCGGTCGCTCTCGCGATGGCCTCGGCCGCCGTCACGAGGTCGGCCGCGCGGGGGTCGAGCTGGTCGGGTTTGCCGAGGAGCAGGTCCTCGAACTCCACGGAGATCGCGCTCATCAGGGCTCCCCATCGGAATCGGAATCGGAATCGGTGTCGGGGGCGGCCTCCTCCGCCTGGCGGGCGAGCTCGGCGTCGACCTCGGTCATCGTGTCGACGATCGCGTCGATGCCGTCACGCACGAACTGCAGCTTCTCGATGAGCTTGCCGCGGTTGTAGTCCCAGTTGTCGGCGAAGTCACGCACCTTGCCGGCGAGGCGGTCCTCGCCGGTCAGTCCGGCCAGGTCACCGCCGACCGTGCCCGCCGACTCGAAGGTCGACAGCGCGTCGTCGACGCGCACACGCGCGGTGCGCAGCGCATCGAACTCGATCTGGATGTCCGTCATCGTGTCTCCCCGACAGGAGTGGGGCCGGGCGCTGTCATTGCGCTCGGCCCCACCGATGTGATCACTGACCGAGCTGGCTGGCGAGCTGCTCGTCGGTGGACTGCAGAGCCTGGGCGGCCTTCTCGAGGAAGCTCGCCATGCCTTCGATGCCCTGGACCGTCTTGGTCGCGCCGGTGGTGAACTCGGTGTACGAGGCGTCGAAGGCGCCCGACGCACGGCTCGTGGTGAACCCGTCCTGCACGAGCTGGGCGACCAGCTGGCGCAGACGCTGGAGGTTCGCCTCGAGCTCGTTCTGGCCGTCACGCAGACGCGAGGCAGCGGAGTTCATCTGGTCGTAGGTGACATTCAGATTGGCCATGAGGGCCCCTTTCAGCTAGCCCGGCCGGAGTGCCGGGAGGTCTTGTTGATTAGACGATAGGCGCGGGCGCCCACCGTGACCATGGGGAGAACTCCCCATGGTCGGCCCATCCCTTCCGTGGCGGGACGGCGGCTCACGCGTCCACCCCGGTCGCGGCCAGTTCTGCGGCGGCCGTCGCGAGGGGGAACTGAATGCGCACTGTTTTGCCACGATGTGCCAGGATTCCGCGCCCCACCGGCAGCTCGCCGCGCACCAGACGCGGGAATGGCGTCTTCAGCACGACTTCGCCGTCAATGGTCTCGGGCTGCAGCACCACGCCGCGGCGGGCCGACTTGATTTCGCCCAGCAGGCCGAAGTTCGTTGTCCACTCGCTCATCTCACCGACGACGACGAAGAACACCTCGCCGCGTCCGGCGCGTTTGACGATCGTCGACAGGTTCATCTCGATCATCGAGCTGGCGAACTCGCCGATCCCTTCGAGCACGAGCATCGGCACGGCACCACCGGCTGCGACCCGGTCAGCGGCTTCTTCGATGGCGCTGAGCAGTGCCATCGCGGTCGACGCCGATTCGGCCGTGCCCGTCCAGGCCGCGGCATCCTGCACCGGGGATCTCCGATCGCCGATGTAGTACGCAGGGGTGTCCGCACGCGCCCGCAACACCTGACGGGCGATCGCGGCAGCCGCATTCGAACGACCCGCCGCGGGAGCGCCGGCCACGATGAACGTCCCGTGCGGTTCGATGCCGTAGGGACCGAGGTCGAGGTCGGACAGACCGATCGCCACACCGGTCGGGGTCGTCACCGGCAGCTGGTCGAGGGGGTACTCGACGGGCAGCGCGCGGATGCCGGGCGCCGGCGTCGTGCCGCGACGGAGCATGGCCTCGGCCATGCGATCGATCGCCAGCGACTGATCCTTCGTGCTCGAGGTGCCACCGATGACGGCGATCTGGGCCTCGTGGTCATCGACGATGGCGCGGCCGGGAGCCGCGTCGGCGCCGAGGATGTCGCGCGGCATGCCGAGCAGGGCGTAGCCGTCTTCGTCGGCCATGCGCAGCACGATGCGGCGCTGGATCATCGCCTGGAGCGAGGTCGGTACGCTCTGCCCGCGATCGGCGGTGAGCGCGACGTGGATGCCGAGACCACGACCGTCGGTGAGCACCTGCTGGAAAGCACGGTAGGAGTCGGCGCGACCGGGAATGCCCTCGAAGGCGGAGCGGAACGCGGGGAAGCCGTCGACGAGCACCAGGATGCGCGGCTCGTCGGTGCGTCCGGACAGCGCCCGGTACTCGGTGAGGGTGGACGCGCCGGATGCGGCGTACGCGTCGCCGCGGCGGTCGAGCTCGGTGCGCAGCATGCCGAACAGCCGCTCGATGCGCTCGGTGTCGTCGGCCGAGATCACGGCGCCGACGTGTGGCAGCGACTCGAGCATGCGCAGGCCGCCGGTGGCGGCATCCACCCCGTAGACGTGCACGGGGCCGCCGCGCGGGGTGATGCCGGCCGAGACGGCGAGGGTGCGCAGTGCCACCGACTTGCCGGAACCACCCGTCCCGAAGATCGCGAGGTGGCCCTCCGTGTCGGGTTCGAAGAAGAAGGGCACCTGGTCCTGCCGCTCGGGCACGTCGACGACGCCGAGCACCAGGCGCGCATCGGTGCGCTGGTGCAGCTTGGTCTGGTCGAAGGTCGTCGCCAGTTCGTCGAGCCACGGACGCCGCGGCGGGGCGATGCGCGCGAGCTGCGCGGCGTCGCCGAAACGGGCCACGAGCAGCTGCTGGTCGTTGGGTCCGAGGTCCTCCGTCTCGGAGGGTGCCTCGTCGGTGGCGGGCTTCTGCCACACCGGCGCCTCGCCCAGCAGGAAGGGACGCACCTCGACCGCCGGCTCGGGCTCGGCCCGCAGGCTCCAGCCGCCGGAGTAGGCCGACTGGAACAGGCTCATGCGGCCGGGGCCGGTCTTGGCGATGCCACGACCGGGAATGCCCGGGTCGAACAGCGCCGCCTCCTTCGAGCCGATGACGTCATCGGAGTCGGTCTCGTCGGCCATGCGCAGCGCCACCCGGAGATTGGTGTTGGCACGGAGGTTGTCTTTGATGACACCGGCCGGCCGCTGCGTCGCCATGATGAGGTGGATGCCGAGCGAGCGCCCGCGCTGAGCGATGTCGACGACACCGTCGACGAATTCGGGCACCTCTTTGGCGAGGGCGGCGAACTCGTCGATCACCAGCACGAGCGCCGGGGGCGCATCAGGGTCACCGGCCTTCTCGAGCTCGAGCAGGTCTTTGGCCTTCTTGCGGTTGAAGAGGTGCTCACGGTGGTGCAGCTCTGCCCGCAGGCTGGTCAACGCGCGCCGCACGAGGTGCGGGCTGAGGTCGGTGACCAGGCCGACGCAGTGCGGCAGGCTGACGCAGTCGGCGAAGGCGGAACCGCCCTTGTAGTCGACGAAAAGGAACGTGACGCGCTCGGGGCTGTACTCGGCGGCCATGCCGAGCACCCACGCCTGCAGGAACTCGCTCTTCCCCGATCCGGTCGTGCCACCGACGAGGGCGTGCGGTCCTTGCTGTCGCAGGTCGAGGTGCAGCGCGCCCTGGGCGCCCTGGCCGACGAGGGCGCGCAGCTTCGGCTGATAGCCGGCCCCCGACCGCGTCGCGCGGATCGAGGCATTCTGCGTCCACCGGTCGATGACGGCATCCGCGCTCGTGGCCATCTCGGTGCCGAGAAGCTGCAGCAACGGGATCGTGCGGGGCACATCGCCGGCGTCCTCGGCGACATCGCCGATGTCGGTGATGCGGGCGAGGGCACGGGCGACCACACCGAAGCGGGCGGCGTCGAGCGCCTCGACCCGCAGCGGAGCGATGACGGTACCGAGGCGCACGAAGTTGGCGCTGGCCTCACCGTCAGCCGGAAGCTCGACCCACGTGCGACAGGCCGCCGGGAGGTCGGAGACGCGGGACGTCGCCCAGACCGGGATGACGCCGCTTCCGGCGGCACGCTCGCTCAGCTGGATGAGGCGTCCGCGATCGACGGGCGCATCGGGGGTGACGATAACGACATATGCCGGCAGCGGCATCTCCTCTTCACGACCCCGCGACTCGCCGACCTCGGCTCCCGCGGCGGTCGCGGCATCCGTCGCCTTCAACGCGCGCAGGCGACGCAGCTGCTTCACGCGGGTGTCGACGAGTTCCTCGAGCTGGGCGAGCAGCCGGGATGCGGTGGCAGCGTTGTCGGCGATGGGCGCCGTGCCGAGCGCGTCTTCTGCAGCCCACGTGTGGGGCAGCCACTTGAGGTCGGCGAGCGCGGCGCGCGTCGTCGGCCCGACGAAGGCGACGATGTGCACGTCGGAGGGGGCGTGCAGTCCCGCCGTCTGCGCGAGCAGCGCTCGCGCCGTGTCGCCGACGCGAGCGGTGGAGCCGGCGATGCCGATAGCGCCGGCATCGGCGAGCGATTCGAGGATCGGCACGTCGTCGACCTCGCGGTACGCGGCCACCGTCTCATCGAGGCGGTCGACGTACGCGGGGATCGCCGCGTCGCGCTTCGTCGATTCGGCGACGGTGTTGCGGCTCGGCGAGGTGCCGTCGCCGAGCCGGACGTGCAGGAACGACCAGTGCTCGGGGCGTCGGGTCCACACGAGCGGGCCGGCGGCGAGCGCGTCGGCGCAGACGGGGTCGAGTTCGGGAACCTCTCCGCGGCGGACGCGCCGCTCGGTCTCGCGCTCCTCCTCGAGCCGCGTCGACAAACGCGACAGCTGCTGCTCGAACCGGTCTTTGTCGCGCTGCAACTGCGCTTTGGCCTGCAGGCGGGTGGTGACCCAGGTGCCGAGCATCAGCAGCGGGGATGCCGCGACGAACACGAGCGCCATCGGGTTCTTCATGACGAAGAACAGCACGGCGCCCATGATCACCGGCGCGATCATCGCGAGCCACGGGAACATCTGCGGGGCGGGCGGTGCGGGCAGGTCGGTACCCGGCAGCTCCTCGCCGAGGTAGCGCGCTTCGACGCGCGGCGAGCGGACGAAGGGCACTTGTCGCCAGGTGGACGGGGCTGCGGTGGCGTCGCCCGCCGCCGCGGTGATGCGCAGGCGCGTGTCGCCCAGTACCGCGTCGATCTCACCGTCGGCCGCCGCCAGATAGGTGACGGGTGCGCCGTCGACGAGGATGCCGTTGGCCGAGTTGAGGTCGACCAGTTCGGCGCGTCCCTGCCCGACCTCCAGACGCGCGTGACGCTTGGACACGAGGGGGTCGTCGAGCACGATGTCGCACGCCGCGTCGCGTCCGATGATCACCACGCTCCGTTCCAGGGGCACGGTCGTGCCCGCACCCGGGCCGGAGACGATCTCGATCTCGCCGATGGTCTGGCGCGGCTGATAGCCCGCCGGCACCACACGGATCGCGGATCCGGCGCCGAGCTGGATGTGGGCCACGGATGCGGCGGCATCCAGCACTTCACCGGGACCCTGCGCGATCGTGCCGAACGCCTCGAGGGTCACCTCATCGTGCGTGGGGATCCCCCCGCGCGGATCGACCTCGGTGAGCGTGCGCGCGAGGTCTCCGACGGTGGCATCGGCATCGGCGTTGATGACGAGGTCCTCGGGTTCACCCCCGGGGCGGACGAGCGTGGTGCGCAGCTTCATGCGTCTTCCTTTCTGCGCGGGGAGTCGTCGCCGGCCTCACGATCGTGAGCGGCAGGGTCATCGAGCATGGCCAGATCGTCACGAACGACGAGGCGGGAGGCGATGGCATGCTCGACGAGACGCACACGGCGATTGGTGGCCGACGTGGTCACCCCGCCGCGCAGGCCCGGCACTCCCTGGCGGTCGAGCTTGTCGCACACGTTGTCGAGCTTGCGGTTGAAGCGCGTGATGCTCCAGCCCAGTCGCTGCGCCGCCGACGCGGAACTCGGCAGTTCGCTCATGCCGGTGCCCTCACGGCGCAGCACCGGCTCGGCGAGCGCAAGGATGAGCAGCTTCTGACTGGGCGTGAGAGGAACGGCACCGATGGTGGATTCGCCATCGCCGGAGGTCTCGGGAGTCGTCTCGCGGAAGGCCGGCTGAGCGGTGTGCACCGACAGCTCATACGTCGTGGGTCCGGCGCTGAAGACGACCGTCGTCACACCGAAGACGATGGGCAGCCGCGCCCCGGGGGCGAGTTGCGCCTGCACGCGGCCCTCTGTGTCGGTGACCGTCGCCGACAACCGCGACCCGATGTTGACGAGCCACCACAGGCCGCCGGACTGCTCGATGGACAGGAAGTGGCGGTGTAGGAACCTGTTGTCGTCGATCGCCAGGTCGCCTTCGCGACCGATCGTGAAGCGCGTCCCCGAGGCCACGGTGACGTACTCGCCCGCGAACTCGACGGTGATGTCCGCACCGTCGACATCGCCAGCGGCGTCCTCGACCGGGGGGACGGTGTCGTGGATGTCGGTCATGGTGTGCACTTTCGTGTCTCGGTGCTCGCGGTGCCGTCCTTGCGGACGAGCATCACCGCGATGCACGTCGTCCCCCCGGCATCCGCCGGCAGTGTCACCGTGGTGTCGGTGACCTTGCGGGTCTCGCCGTTGCCGGCGAGCGTGTACGGATACCAGAGGTAGCCGTCGCCGTCTTTCGGTTCGGGGTTCTTCCAGGTGAAAACGGCGTTGCCGCCTTGCACGGTGCCGGCGAGTCCCGTCACCGGCGGGACATACCCGCCGAGGGGATCCTGCGGTGCGGCCGAGACGGCCGGGGTGTTCTCGGCAGAGGGCGGTGCCGCGGGCGCGAGCAGACTCGCTCCGACGGCCACACCGGCGACGACGAGCACGACGGCGGCGATGGCGAGACCGACCCACAGCCCGCGCCGCGTACGCGGCGCCGAGGCGGGTGCAAGGGGTTCGCCAGTGGTCTCATCGACGATGGCCGAGGCGGCGCGTGGGTCGAGCGTGTGTGCCGGCGGAGCGGTGTTCTTCGCGGGGCGACGAATCGTCGACGACGTGTCGAGGTCGGTCTGCGGGGCGATCGAGACGGGACCGCGCAGCAGCGTCGGTTCGGCGGTGTCGGTGGGCACCGCGGCCGTCGGGCGTGCCGGAGCGTCTGCCGGGCCCCGCCCGGTGCTGTCCGCGCTGTCGGAGCTGGCCCAGGGACTCGCCTGATCGCGGCGACGGGTGGGGCCCGCCGCTGGGTTGGTGTTGGGCTCGATGCTGACGATGCCGCGCACTCTCGTCAGTTCGCCGTCGGCGTCGTCCGCGGCGGCATCCTCCGGGGAGTCGTCGAGGATGTCGATGGGCGTGACGGAGTGCGCCAGCTCGATCTGCACCCGCTGCAGAGCCCGCGCGAAGGCGATCGCCGATTCGTAGCGGTCGCCGGGACGCTTTGCCATCGCCCGCTCGAGCACGGCCTGCAGCGACGCCGGCGCGTCGACGCGCACGAGCGGCGGCACCGGCTGCGACTCGATGCGCTGAATCAGATCGGCGCCACCGTTGCGGCCGCCGGGCTGCTCGAACGGCGAGCGTCCCGCCAGCAGGGTGTACACCGTGGCTCCGAGCGCGTAGACGTCGGTGGCGACGCCCGAGCCAGGCACGTCGCTGAAAGACTCTGGCGGCGACCACGGAATGGACATTCCCGACGACGACTCCTCCGATTCGGCGGTCGTCGCGATGCCGAAGTCGGTGAGGGCGGGACGGTTGTACTCGGTGACGAGGATGTTGGCCGGTTTGATGTCGCGATGCAGGATGCCGGCGCGGTGCGCCGTCTCCACCGCGGCCGCGACCTGGATGCCGACCCGCAGCGCCTCGGCGATCGAGAACGCCGCCGCCCGCGAGCGCACCTGCAGGTTCGGCCGCGAGCAGTACTCCATGACGAGGTAGGGACGGCCATCGTCGGACACGCCCGCCTGGTAGATCGTCACGATCGCCGGGTGCGTCGACAGCAACGCCATGACGTTCGCCTCGGCGGTGAACTGCTCGGCCGCGCCCGAGGCCATGCGGTCGGCGAGCATGACCTTCACCGCCACACGGCGACGGGGCAGGTGCTGCTCGTAGAGGTAGACGTCGGCGAATCCACCCGAGCCCAGCACGTCGACGTAGGTGAAGCCGGGCAGCGCGGGCGGCGGCGCCGGCGGCCGCTTCGCCGCGCTCACGGGAGGTCCTCGAAGGTCACGGTCACGTCGTCACCGAGGTCGAGGACGTCGCCCGACACCACCATGGTCGGCTCGTTCGGATGCAGGCGTACGGGCTCATTGCCCCCGCGCAGAAGCACCGTGCCGTTCGTGGTGTCGAGATCGGTGACGAGCACGTGCTCACCCTCGGCCCGGATCTCCACGTGGCTGCGGGAGATGTCCTGATCGGGGCTGTCGACGGCGACGAGGGTCGGCAGGTCGGCTCCGGACGTGCGGGTGGACTTCGGTCGACGCCCGATGATCACGGGGCGTTCCAGCTCGACGACTCGTCCCGTTGACAGTCGTATGCGTCCGCGGGTCGGACGGCGCTCAGGAACGCTGTCGGTCGACTCGAAGGCCGGGCGCTCGGCCCGCAGCGCGCGCATCTCGGCGACAGCGATCGTCGCGCCGTCGTGATCGCCGAGGTCATCGGGGTTGCCTAGGTCGTCGGGGTCGTCGGGCATCGGTACCGCGACGGGAGATTCGGCCGACGCCGGGGCGGCCTCGTTCTCGGCTTCCGCGTCGACGGCGGCGCTCGCCGCGGCCGACACGGGGCGGGCGACCGTCTCGCCCCACAGCAGGTCGTACTCGTCGACCGCCGCGGGCGCTCCGTCGCTCGCCGTCGCCTCGGGAAGGAGCGTGTCGGCGGAGGCGTCGGGCGCGGGCACCTCGAGCACGGGCTCGCCTGGCTCGGCGGCCGGCTCGGACTCCGCGGCCGGCTCCGGCGTCGGCGCTGCGGGCGAGCCGAACAATCCCGGAGGCAGCGAATCGATGACGGATGCCGAGGAGATGGCGGATGCCGAGGACGAAGCGGCCACCGGCGGCTCCTCGGCATCCGACGCCTCCTCGAAATCCGACGGTGCGGGCGCAGAGGACGCGGAGAGCGGTGGCATGGCGGTCGTGGCAGTCGGCGTCGACGGGGGTGCGGCGACCGGTGCCGCGTTCGGCACTGCGGTCGACGGTGTCCGCGCCGGCGCGGCCTGATCGACATCCATCGTGAGCTCGATCTGCACCAAATCGGCGAGGACGACCCCGGCCTGCAGTGGAACATCGCCCGCGGGCGCGGGCGGGCCTCCGGCGAGCACCGTGACGCGGGTGGCACCCGGCAGGAACCGCTCCGTCCAGGTGGAGACGCCCGCTCCGGAGACGGCGTCGGACGACTCCCCCTCGACCGTGACCTCGATGTCGCCACGCACGGCGACGCGTACGCCGCCCGCTTCGGCCATCGCCAGGGCGAACGGCGGAATCGCCGTGAGAGACGTTCCGAAGGCGCCCGTCAGCGCCTCGAGCACCGTGCCGATGCCGCCGGCGCCGAGTCCGCGCCAGACCGCCGCGGCCGTCATCGCCGACACCGTGGGTGAGAGTACGGCGAGAGCACCGTCGTCGGCCGCCACCCACCATGCGGCGTCGCCACCGGCCGGTCGGTAGAGCACCCGTGCGGTCGTCATCGCATCCCCATTCATTCGAAATCGCCTCTCGCGCCCGCCCTCGGGCGGGTGTCACCGTCGGCGTCGCCGCGGCTGGCCCCCGCCGGAGCGGTGTCGTACACGTCGTCGTAGCCCGAGACCGCCACCGCATCGACCACCACAGCGGTGATGTTGTCACGCCCGCCGTGCAGGAGCGCTTCGTGGATCAAGCGGGTGGCCGCGGCGTCCGGGGCGGTCTCGTCAGCCAGGATGTCGCGCAAGCGCTCCGCCGACAGTTCCCCCGACAGTCCGTCGGAGCACACGAGGATGCGGTCGCCCGGCTCGGCGGGCACCATCCAGTAGTCGGCCTGTCCATCGCTTCCCGCACCGATGGCGCGGGTGATCTCGTTGCGGCGGCTGTCGGTCGCGGCGTCCTCCCCGGTGAGCATGCCGGCATCGAGGAGTTCCTGCACCACGGAGTGGTCGACGCTGATCTGTTCGAGCAGTCCGTTCGCGAACCGGTAGGTGCGCGAGTCGCCGACGTTGACGGTGAGCCAGTAGCCCACACCGCCGACGTCGGCGACGACGACGCCGGCCAGCGTGGTGCCGGCGGCCCGACCGTCGCTGGCGATCGCTTCGACGCGCGCGCGGGCGCGGCGAAGCGCTGCACGCACCTGATCGATCGCGAGGCTCGTTGCCCCGACGAGGTCGGCGAACTCCGCGACGACGGCGGCGCTCGCGCGGTCGCCCGCGTCATGGCCGCCCATGCCGTCGGCGACCAGGAAAAGCGGCGCGTCGGCGAGGAAGGCGTCTTCGTTCACGCGGCGGCGGAGCCCCGTATGCGTGGCAGCGCCCACGCGCACGACGATCGGCGCTTCGCTCACGAGGCCAGCTCGATCGTCACCTGGCGGTCGCCGAACTCCAAGACATCGCCCTGTCGTACGCGCGTACGCTCGCCGGGGACGAGATGCTGGAGTTCGCCGCCGCGGCGAAGGCCCACCCCGTTCGTCGAATGCCGGTCGACGACCCACAGCGTGCGGTCGCCGTCGGGGATCAGTTCGAAGTGCGTCTTCGACAGCGAGAGCGTCTCGTCGCGGACGGGCGAGACCATCGCGCCCGTCTCCGGCGCAGGATTTCGGCCGAAGAGAGTACGACCGTACACGGCCTGCCGAGCACCGTCGTCCCACACGAGGCGAGCGTAGGGTCGCTCCCCCGTCGACACGCGGGTCTCGTCGAGATTCTCGATCAGTCCACTCGACACCGCATGCGAATCGCTGACGACGGGGGCGGCGGCAGATACCGCGGGAGCGGGAGCGGGAGGAGCATCGACGGTGGGTACGGCCGAGCGAGCGGCCGGCTCCACGGCGTCGAGTCGTGACGTATCGCTCACGCCGGGAACAAAGGAGATCAGACCGCTCACGGCGGGCGTGGGACGCGCCGCCACGGGTGCGGCCGACGGGGTCCATCCAGCGAGATCCGGGGCATCGCCGACCGGCAGAATCGGTGCTGCCGGCAGCACCGTCGGCGCCAGCGTCGACGGCCGAGTCGGGGATTTCTCGGCATCCGGCCCAGAAGCGGGCGCCTCCGCGGCGTGCGGCAAGACCGCTCCGCGGCCGGCGACGTCGGTCATCACCGCACCCGACACGCGGTCATGCCACCCCCGGTGCCACGGCGAGGAGTCGAAGAGCGGCGAGAACGGCCCGACGATAATCGCCGACGCGAGCGCCCAGATGACATTGCGCACGAGCGCCTTGCCGAAACCGAGGCGCGTGGCGCTGGGCTGATCGACGAGCACGAGGCGCAAGCCGAGCGCGCGCATGCCCAGCGAACCCGCACCGGCCTGCATGAAGGTGTAGACCACGAACCAGCCAAGGCCGATGACATACGCGAGCAGCACGGCAACCGGCAGCGGCAAGGCCCCGCCGGTGCCGAACGAGATGCCCGCGAAGATCCCCACCGCGATGAGCAGCACGACCATGCCGACAGCGCCGTCGATGACATAGGCGCCGATACGGCGGCCGAGCTGCGCCGGGCGCCGCCCGAGATCGGGATCACTCATCGGTCGACTCCGTTTCACGAGGGGGGCGCCGGATGCCGCGGCGAACGGCATCGTTCAGCGTGTGCCCGAGGCCGACGATACTGCGGCGAACGATCTGCCACACCGAGCCGCCACGCCGCAACGAACGGAGGCTCAGTCGGGCGCGCACCCGTTGCCACACCGTCGTGGAGCCGCGCATCTCTCCGACGATGTCGTCCACCTCGCGCCAGAATGCCTCGACGTCCTCGGGCGCAGGTTCGCCCGGACCGAAGACATCGACATCGGCACGGGTCGCCAGTTGGGCGACGCGGGGCTGGTCGAACGCCGAACCGACGATGGCCGCGCTTTCACTGCGGGTCGCGCCCACGACCACGGGAGCGCGCAGGTCGACGGCCGAGTCGACGAGTTCGTCCCAGCCGCCCGAGATGCGATCGGCGGTGCGGGCGGCGTTTCGGCGGCGCGCGCGACGAGCGCCCTTGATGACGCCCATGATGATGAACGGCGCCGCCAGCAACAGCAGGATGCCGAGGGTGATGCCGCCGTACAGCAGCACGGGTCCGAGCCAGCTGAGCCCGGCATCCTGCTCCTCGTCCTGATCGCGGTTCTCCGCGATGGCGGGCGGCAGGTCGGCCGGCTGCTGCGCGGGCGGCGGCGGCTGCAGCACCTGCGGCTTCGGGTTGGCCTTCGGCTTGGTCGACTGGTCGTTCGGCTTGTTGTCCTCGTCGGGCGTGGGGTCGAACGCGATCCAGCCGTGGTCTTGGAAGGCGATCTCCACCCAGGCGTGCAGATTGCTGCCGGTGGCGGTGAGCGTCGGGCCGTCCTGAGGGTGCTTGTCGTCGGCATGCCACCCCATCACGACGCGCGCGGGCATGCCCAGCTGGGTCGCCATGAGCGCCATCGCGACCGCGTACTGCTCGTCGTCGCCGACCATCTGCTCGCTGCCGAACAGCGACGTGATGCGGTTGGCGCCGTGGCCAGACAGCGAGACCACGTCGTCGCCGAGGCCGTGGCTGAAGAAGCCCTGCGTGTGCAGGTAGCTCTCCAGAGCACGCGCGCGCTCGATCGGCGTCTCGGCGCTGGCGACGGCCTTCGAGGCGATGTCGGCGATCTTCTCGGGGATGCCGCTCTGCTTCGGCATCTTCAGCGCGGCGAACGGCACGTCCGCCAGGGCCGCGTCGCTCGGCTGATCGGGGATGACGGTCTGGATCGTGTAGGCGTCGCCCTGGGCGAGGCCCGTCGGGGCGACGGCCGTGCCGGTCGCGTCGTTGAAGTACGTGGTGCGGGCCAGTTCGGACGCGCGCGGACCATCGAACGTGAAATCGCGGGCCGCACCGACATCGGGTACCCACACGCCGGACAGGTCGCCGATCTCGACGCGGACGGTGGAGTCGGTGCCGGTCGCCGTGGGCGACATGTTGGAGCGGATGGGCGTGAAAGCACTCGACGAGCCGGCACCGTCGTCCGACACGTTGTAGACGATGCCGTCGTAGGTGTCCATCGTGGCCAGGCGCACCCGACCGTCCTTGGGCAGCCCGGTCACCGTGAACAGTGTCTTGTCGGCATCGTCGCGCACATGGCCGCGGAACGACTGCAGAGGGCTCGGGTACTGGGTGATGTCGAACGGCGGGATGATGAAGTCTCGGAGGATGTAGCGCGGCGGCGTCGCCACCGCGGCGGTCGCCACTCCGACGCCGGATGCCACGGCCAGCACGATCCCGCCGGCGATGAGACGTCGCATGCGCGAGCTGCGCACGGTCGCCGCATCCGACACACCCGCCGATTCGACGCGCACCGCGGCGCGATCGTGGTCCCACACGCGCCGCATGGCGAGCCACACCGTCGCCACGACCGCGAAGACGATTCCCTGCACGAGGGGCGCCGCCGGTTGGGCGACCCCGAGCAGGATCGTCGCCACCAGCACGATGAGCGCCGGCAACAGCGCCCACGCGGTCTGTCGGGCCCGGCGCGCCAGCGATCCGGTGAGCACGCCTCCGACCAGCAGGAGAATGAAGGGGACGACGAGATGGCCGTCGGATGCCGCGACCGGCGGCACCGTCGTGAGCAGTTGCTTCCACGACGTGACCGTGCCGATCGCGAGCTGCTGCAGCGTGTTCAGGGTGGGGATGAACCCCGCGAGCGCGGTGTGCGGCAGGGCGAGCGCGCCGCCGAACACGAAGTACACGCCGATCGTCGCGCCGAACAGACTCAGAACCCCCCAGCGCCACCGCGCGCCGACCTCGGCGAGCGCGAGGCCCAGCAGGAGGCCGCCGACTCCGGCGACGAGGTACTGGGCGGAGTCGAAGGTCGGCGCGAAGCCGATGATCGAGACGGTCAGCAGGAGCGCCGCCGCAGCGAGATCGAGCACCACGACCCGCGTCGCCCGCGGCGCGATGGAATGTGCCGCCGCGGTGCGCGGTGCCGAAGCACGGGGACGTCGCACCGGAAGACGCAGACGCGCACTCACGACAGCACCTTCCGCACGGCGCGGGGCAGCTGGTCGAGGGCCCCGATCGTGATGACATCGGCCTCACCGATGCGCTGGAGAGCGGGCGCGTCGACGCGCGTATCGGTGACGACCGCGAGTGCGCGCACCGATTGCGGCAGACGCGAGCACGCGAGGCGCAGTTCGGCGGCGTCGGTGCGCGAACCCGTCACGAGGACGACCACCGCGGCATCCGGTGCATGCGCGGCGATGCCGCCGGCGAGGGCCACGATGCCGCCGAGGCGAGCCCGCGAGTGACCGAGCAGCGACAGCTCGTCGAGAAAACGGCGGGGCGTGATCGAGCGGAGCGGGCCCTGCTGCGTGCGCGCGTCGAGAATGCGCGAGTCGCGGAGGGCGCGCAGGCCCACCGAGCCGGCGACAGAGATGGCGAGTTCGAACTCGTCGGCGTCGCGGTACTCGTCGGGCAGGGTCGACAGGCCCACGACGAAGTGGGAGCGGCGGGTCTCCTCGTACTGGCGCACCATCACTTCGCCAACCCGCGCGGTCGACTTCCAGTGCACGTGGCGGAGGTCATCGCCCGGCTGGTATTCGCGGAGGGCGTGGAATGACACGTCGTCGCGGGAGAGGTGCTGGGCGGGCAGGCCCTCGAGGTCGCGCATGTGTCCGAGCGACAGACCGTCGAGGGCGGTGGTGCGCGGGTGGACGAAGAGGTCGACCGCCTGCCGGCGGTCGTTGGCGCGCTCGAAAAGTCCGAGGGGATCGCCGCGTCTGACGCTCACCGGTCCCACCGAGAGCACGCCGCGCGCCGTGGTGGGAATGGCGAAGACCTCTTCGTGCTCTTCGCCGGGCACCAGGCGCGGCACCTGGAACACGCCGCGGCCGGCGCCGACCGGCAGGATGACTTCCGAGGGCAGCAGCGTGCGCGACGTGCGGTTGGCGAGCATGAGCCCGCCGACGGCACGCTCGCCGACGACGACGTGCGTGCGGGTGAGGTCGAGCCCGATCTCGTAGTTGGTGCGCCCGAACAGGAAGCCGAGGCTGACCACGAGGGTCGTGGTCAGCACGCCGGCGACCACGAGGAATTCGCGCCACCCGTAGGCGAACGCCAGCCACCACACCAGCACGGCGGTCGCGATCAGCACCCATCCCAGAGGCTGGACGACGTCCGCGACGATGCGCGCGATCCGCAGCACGCGGCGGCGCACCACGTCGATCTGCTCCCGGCGACGTTCGGCCGCGGTGGCTTCACGCGGCGCGACGAGAGGGGCGTCTCCGGTGTCGGCGACGGCGTCATCGTCGGTCGGCGGGGCCGCGCTCGACACCGTCTCCGGACGCGCCGCGGATGCGCCGGAGTCGCCGCCCTGCCGACGCGTGCGGCGCGACGGAGTGAGGGTTTCCGGCGCCTGCGACATCAGCTGGCGGCCCGCGCCAAGGGTGCCTCGACCGCGGCGAGGGCACGCTGAACGACGCTCTCCGCGGTCGTACCCGAGAACTCGGCCTCGGGGTCGAGCACGAGGCGGTGGGCCCACACGGGCACGGCCAGCGCCTTGACGTCATCGGGCACCACGAAGTGACGACCCTGCGCAGCGGCGTACACCTTCGCGACGCGGATCATCGAGATCGCACCGCGCACCGAGACGCCCAGGCGGGTCGACTCCGACGCGCGGGTGTGCTCGACGAGCTGCGCGGCGTAGCGCGCCACCACCGGGTCGACGTGCACGGACGCGGCAAGGTCGGCCATGTCGGCGACGGCGCCGGTCGTGATAACGGCGGTGAGGGATGCCGACGGGTTGCGGTCGACCGCGCCGGCGAGGATGCGCTCGGTGACGGCGAGGGTCGGATAGCCGATCGACGTCTTCAGCATGAAGCGGTCGAGCTGGGCTTCGGGCAGCTTGTACGTGCCCGACTGCTCGATCGGGTTCTGCGTTGCGATCACGAGGAACGGCCGACCCACCTCGTGCGCGACACCGTCGACGGTCACGCGGGACTCCTCCATGACTTCGAGCAAGGCCGACTGCGTCTTCGGCGAGGCGCGGTTGATCTCGTCGGCGAGCACGATCGAGGAGAACACCGGGCCGCGGTGGAACTCGAAGCGGTGGTTCTGCTGGTCGTAGATGGTGACACCGGTCACGTCGGAGGGCAGCAGGTCGGGCGTGAACTGGATGCGGGTGCTCGTGCCCTGCACCGACGCGGCGATCGCCTTCGCGAGGCTCGTCTTACCGGTTCCGGGAGCGTCCTCGAGCAGCACATGACCCTCGGCGAGCATCGCGGACAGCACAAGGCCGACCACCTCCCGCTTACCCAGCAGCGCCTGATCGACGTTGTCGACGAGGCGCGTGAAGGTGTCGCGGAACCAGGCGGCCTGTTCGGGGGTCATGCTCATTCGTTCGTTCCTTGCTGTCGAGGAGTTACGGAGAGGGTCAATTTCGCGGCCACCATTGCTTCTCGGTGTCGACGTCGCTGCCCCAGCCGACGATGTCGACCCAGACGTTGTAGCCATCGGCGCCGCTGTAGCACGCGAGTTGCTTGGAACCATTGGAGGGCAGATCGAATTCGGCGCGCGTACCGAATCGGTGTGCCCCGCCCGAGTCGTTCCAGCAGTCGATGGTGTATCTGCCCCCGGTGAAGTTCTGCGTATTCACCACGAACTTGTAGCACCCGTTTACACAGGGCCCGCCGGGAACGTAGTCACCGCGGGTGACCCACACACGGGGCTGCGGCGGGTTGTCCGTCGTCGCCGAGTCGGACGCCGTCGTCGTCTGTCCGGGCACGCTCGTACGCACCTCGATGCTGTGGGCTTCGTTGTAGCCGTAGCCGCGCGTGATCGAGCCGTTCGCGGCGTTGCTCACGAGACCGCCGTCGATATACACGTCCGTCGTGATGTCGCGACCGTTGCGCCCGGGCGACGACCACGAGAACGTGATGTTGGTACCGGATGGCGCTGCGGTCGCGGACGGGTTGCCGATCGGACCGTACGGCGAGACAGCGTTCGACGCGTTGGATGCACCGCTGGCGTAGGTGCTGCCGTCGACGGTCGACACCGCCCGCACGCGGATCGTGTAGGTGCCGTTGTTGTTGACCTGGCCGTTGCCGATCGTGCCGGCGCCGTTGGTGCCGCCGCCGATCCAGTCGCTGCGCCAGCCACCTGTGCCTACGGAGTACTGGTACTGGATCTCGTTCGCGGCGGCGCCGTTGCCGGAGCCCGCCTGCCAGGTCACGCCGACCGTATTGTTGCCCTCGGTCGCAGCTACCGCGGTCGGCGCCGCCGGCGCGGTCACACCGCGGCGCGGCGCGGACTGCGGGCTGCGGTCACCCCAGCCGGCCTTGTTCTGCGCACGAACGTCGAACGTGTAGTCCGTCGTCGAGGTTTTGACGGTGACTGCTTGGCTCGTCTGGCTGCCCGACACCGGGATCGTATTGACGACGGACCCTCCCTGCAGCACGCGCAGCTCGTATCCAGAGATGGCATCGCCGTTCTTGTCCGGGGCGTTCCAGTCGACCCGGATCTGCGCCTGGGAACCGACGGGTTCGAGCAGCGTCGTCGTGGGCGCGTTGGGAGCGGCGGGCGGTCCCGCCGGCACCATGGACGCCGACCACGGGCTGAACTCGCTCGGGTCCGGCGCCTTGTTGTGGGCGCGCACACGCACCTGATACGACGCGCCGTTTTCGAGCCCGTCCCAGACGATCGAGGTTCCCGTGACGCCCGTCTTCTGGACGATGCCCGACGGCGGTGCCGGCGAGATCTCCAGCGTGTACGACGTCACCGGCGAGCCCTCCGAGCGCGGCGGGACCCACGAGACCGTGAGGCTGCGGTCGCCGAACTTCAGCGTCGGCGGGGCCGGGGTGTCGGGGCGCACATCCGGGCGGGCGGTCTCGGACGGCATCGACGGGTCGGAGGTGCCGACCTTGTTGCTCGCGGTGACCACGAAGTTGTACTCGACGTTGTTGGTCAGCCCATCGAGCGTGCACGTCGTCGACGCGCACTGCTTCATGTAGTTGTTCGCGGTCGAGGTGACGGTGTAGCCGGTGATCGGCGACCCGTTGTCGCTCGGCGGCGTCCACGACAGCACGACGGTGCGGCTCTGGATGCTGGAGACGACGGGGCGACCCGGGGCATCCGGCTTGCCCTGCACCGTGATGCGGATGCGTCCCTCGACGGCGCGGTCGGGGTCACCCGTGGCATCCATCACGCGGTAGCGCGCCACGACGACACCGACGAACGCCTTGTCGCTCGTGACTTCGACCCGGTCACCCTTGACGACGACCTGCGCCTGACCGGTCTCGAGCTGAGCGCTCTCGATCTTCAGCGGCGTCTCGGGGAACGGGTTGACGTCGTTGTCGAGCACGGCGACCGACTCGGTCGAGCCCTGGGCCGACTCGGCGATGACGTCGTCGTTGGCGCTCGCGAGCGGGCGCGTCGAGGCGGTCACGACGACCGAGATCGTCGCCTCGGCCGGCGTCGTCGTGCCATCGTCGGCGGTCACGGTGAGGTCGGCACGCGTGCCCTTCTTGGTGGATGCCGCGGCCGACACCTTCAGCTGGGTACCGTCGACCGACGCGGTCAGCCCATCGGGCGTCGAGCCCTTGATGCCGAACTTCAGCTTGCCCTGATCGCCCGGATCGGGGTCGGTGGCCAGCGCCGCGAGGTCGAGCACCGCGGCATCCTCGCCCGGCGAGACGTTCATGGAGGCGCCGATCATCGTCGGCGGCTGGTTGTCGGGCGGCAACACGGTGATCGGGATCGTCAGCGTCGCCTTGCGCCCGGTCGCATCGTCGGGGCCGTCACCGTCGGTGACCTCGAAGGTGAGCGCATCGGAGCCGAAGTATCGGTCGGCCGACGTGTAGACCAGGGTCTGCTGATCCTTGATCAGGCTCGCGCCGTTCGCGTGGATCGCCGAGACCTTGGCCGCCTCGGTGATGACGACGTTCTTGCCGCCCGCGGCGCGCACATACTGCGACAGCGGCAGCTGGACCGTCTCCCCGCTCTTGACCTCGAGCGGTTTGGTCGAGATGAGGCTCGGCGGCAGCTCCGACAGCGCCGGCACGCGGATGAACGCGGAGTCGGTGAGACCGTCGGGGTCGGTGACGGTGTACGTGATGAGCTGGCGCTGATCGGTCACCTGGACGTCGACGGTGCCGTCGGCGTTCACGCGGGCGTTCTCGCCGCCGGCGCCGAGCGTGACCTTCAGATCGCTCTTGGTCCCGTCGGGATCGTCGTCGTTCTCGAGAACGGCGACCTGGGCGGTCACGCCGTCCTTGAGGTCTTCGGCGCGGACGCGATCGTCACGGGCGATCGGGCGTTCGAGCGGAACATTCGGGTCGACGGTGATCTGCACGCTCGTGGATGCGCGCGCACCGCGCGCATCGGTGATGGCGTACTGCAGCGACGTGTTCATCTGCTCGTTGGGAGCGGTGATCAGCAGGTACTTACCGCTGACCCGCGCCTTCAGTCCCGGAACGTCCGGCAGCGTGATCGGGTCGTCTTGAGCGAAGCCGAACTCGTCGCCGTCGGGGTCGGAGTCGTTCGCGAGCACCGGCACGGCCACTTCGCGCCCGGGGCGGATGGTCACGGCATCGCGCACCGCGTAGGGCGCCTGGTTGACGGATGCCGCCGGAGCGATGCCGACCTGGATGTTGGCGGTGGCATCCTTGCCGAGCGCGTCACGGACGCGATACGAGAACCGATCGACGCCGCTGGAGCCGGCGAACGCTTCATAGGTGAACGCGTTCGCGGCAGTCTCGACGATGCGGCCCTTCGTCGGCGCATCGGCGATGCCGACGAGTTCGACCGAGTCGCCGTCCTGATCGATGCCGTCCAGCGGCACAGGGATGGTGACCTTCGATCCGCTCAGCGTGCGCGCAGTGAGGTCCTGCGGCTTCGGCGCCGAGTTCGCGTCGTCGTTACGGGGGAGGATCTGGATCGTGACGTAGCCCGCGTCGCGCTGGCCGCTCGAGTCGACGGCCTCGTAGGTGACGTAGACCGTCTTCGGAGTGTTTCCCGCGCGGAAGCGGACCTTGTCCTCCGAGACGAAAGCCTCACCGTCGGCCGGGTCGACCAGCGGCGGAACCAGGTCGGGGGCGACGTGCATCGTGTCGCCGTTGGGGTGGTAATCGTTGGCGAGCACCGGGATCGTCACGGTGTCGCCGACGCGCACGATGGCCTGATCGTCGTTGGCGACGGGCGGGCGCAGCTTGTCCGGCGGCGGCACGGGAATCACGACGATCTCGCCGGTCGCCGACTGCGAGCCGTTGGAGATCGTGTAGCCCACGCGCACCTGTTTGTTGAGCGAGCCCACGTCGCTGATCCGGACGGTCTCGTGGCCCAGCACCGCCGCGGCCACGCCCGATCCGGGCACCGTCGTCACCGACTGCACGACGAGGATGCCGCCGCTGGGGTCGGTGTCGTTGGAGAGCACGTTGACGAGAACGTCCTTGCCGACGGGAAGCAGGGCGATGTCGCGCACCGCGACCGGCGGCAGGTCTTCGTTGGATGCCGGGAGCACGTCGATGCGCACGAGGCCCGGAACCGAGTTCGGACCCGCCGAGACGAGGTACTGCGGGTAGTAGGTGCCGGGGTTCGCGGCGGTGAAGGTGAACGTCTTGTTCGCGAAGTCCGGCACGATCGTGGCGCCCTGCACGTCGTCGACGCGGGTCAGACGCAGCGGCTCACTGCCGGAGCTCGTGTCGTTCATGAGCGGCGACACGGTGACGGTGCGGCCGGCCTGCGTCACGACGTGATCGGAGTTGGTGATCGGCACGGTGGTGCCGAGGGGTCGGATGTCGTAGCGCGCAACGCCCGGACCGTCAGCGGAACCGTCGGAGATGACGATCGGCACGTCCTTGCGCCCCTGCACGCCGCCGATGGCGCGGTAGGTGATCTGACCGTCGGGAGTGAAGTCGGCCTCGTCGCCGCCGTCGGCCGTGACGTTCTTCAGGAAGATGTCGTCGCCGTCGGGGTCGATCCAGTCGGAGAGCACGTTGTACGAGGCGGTGCCGCCGGATTCGACCGTGATCGGGGTTGTGCGCTTCTGTACGGGCGCAGAGTTGACGTCGAACGGATGGACCGTGACGGTGACCGTCGCGGTCGCTTCTCCGCCGCGACCGTCGTTGACGGTGTAGCGGAAACTCGTCGAACCGGTGGCACCCTCGGGCGCGGTGAACTGCAGGGCCGCGCCGTTGTTGATCGGTTCCACCGTGCCGAAGGCGGGGGTGGATGCCGGCGACGCGACGAGCACGTCTCCGTCGGCATCGGTGTCGTTGTCGAGCACCGTCAGCACGGTGGTGCGCCCCGGGCGTACGCCGTACTGGTCGTCCTGCGCGATGGGCGGGGTGTTCTTGTCGGTGCGCTCGGGGAGGGTGGTCTGCACCGTCTCCTCGGTCGTCTTCTCCTCGTCGGAGCCATCGCCCTCGGGAGGCGTGATGTCCTGCCAGTTGTCGACGCGCTGCATCGAGTCCGACGCCATCCATGCCGCCCCGCCGAAGACGTCGTTGAGCACCACGACATCGCGGTTCACGCGGAAGCGCAGCACGCTGGTCGGCTCGACGCCCGGCACGTCCTGCACGGTGTCGTCGCTGTCGCCGGGGCAGTCGCGCACGAACCGCCCGGAACCCGACCAGGCCCCGTAGGCACAGCCGGCGACGTAGACAGGCTCGGCGGGCGTGCCCTGCGCGCTGCCCGTTTCCACCGTCTGGGCGTCGCCGCCGCCGGTGGGAACCCGCACCAGTGCCGTCGGGGTCGCGAGCGTCACGGCATCCGCGGCGCCGGAGGGCTGCTGCAACACGGCGTCGCCCGGCACCTGCACACGCGAGCCGTCGCCGCCGTAGAGCGTGTTGGTGTCGTGGTCGAGCACGTACGGGGTGGTCCCCACGACGGTGATCGAGAGCTTGTGGTCGGCCGCGACACCGTCGAGCCCGCGCGACGACTTCTGCACCGTGTTGCCGTCATCGCCGGGACCGTACGACCGGACGGTGGCATCGGCGGCTGACGCCGCGTAGACGGTTCCGTCGACGCCGACGGCCACTTTGGCGTTCTTGCCCTCGTCGGCGACGGGCTCGGTGCCCTGGGCGCCGATGCCGCTGATGGCGGTGAAGGGGCTCGTCCACAGCGCCCCGGTGGGCTCGAGCACGGCGACCGTGTCGGAGCCCATCGCGACCGCGGCGCCGGGCTTGAGCTCGGCCGAGTCGGACATGATCACGCGGGCGGGGTCGATGGCGGCGATCGACGACGCGGTCGAGTCGACGACCAGCACCCGCGTTCCGCTCTGCAACAGGTCGTAGTCGGCGCTGCCGGTGCGCAGGCCGCCGTCGAGCACACGAGAGGAGTGGTTGAAGTGACCGATGAGCAGGCTCGACTGCTTCGTCACCCAGACGCCGCCGTCGTTGAGGTCGACTTCGGTCGTCGGCTTTCCCTCATAGGACACGGCGAGGAAGCCGACCACCAGGGCGGCCGCTGTGACCGCAGCAGTGGAAATCAGCGTGCGCGGACGCGCTCGAAGCCACGCAAAGGACTTCATTGTGGGCTCGGCTCCCCTCCGGGCTCGTATTCATTTGCGTGGCGTCGGGACCTGTTGCTGAAGCAGGCGCACACGTCGTGCAGACCCGGATAGCCTACGTCACGAAATCTACGGCGGCGTCCGCTTGCGCATGGGGAGAACTACCCACTATTGGATCGTCATCTTGCGACGTACGTCGCAAGATGCGCCGCCGTGAGGGTCTGACCGCCCGCAACCAAGTCCGCAGGCGTTCCGGTGAACACGACCCGACCGCCCTCGCGCCCAGCACCGGGCCCGACATCGATGATCCAGTCGGCATGAGCCATCACCGCTTGATGGTGCTCGATGGCGATCACGGTGTTGCCGGCATCCACCAATCGGTCCAGCAACGCCAGCAGGTTGTCGACATCGGCCAGGTGGAGCCCGGTGGTGGGCTCGTCGAGCACGTAGACGGCGCCGGGCTTGGCCATCGCGATGGCGAGCTTGAGGCGCTGGCGTTCTCCACCCGACAATGAGCTCAGGGCTTGGCCGAGCGAGATGTAGCCGAGCCCGACATCGATCATGCGCACCAGCGTCGTGTGCGCTGGTCCCGTGCCCACGAATGCCGCCGCCTCATCGGCCGACATGGCGAGCACCTCCGCGATGTTCTTGTCCTGCCAGCGGTACTCGAGCACCGCGTCGCTGAACCCGCTGCCCCCGCAGAGTTCGCATCCGGTCTCCACGCTCTGGGTGAAGCCCAGATTCGTGATGATCACTCCCAGTCCTCGACAGGCCGGGCACGCCCCCTCGGAGTTGGCGCTGAACAGTCCCGGCTTGACGCCGTTCGCCTTGGCGAATGCGGAGCGGATCGCATCGAGGATGCCCGTGTAGGTCGCAGGGCTCGAGCGTCGCGACCCTTTGATCGCGGTCTGGTCGACGACGACGACGCCGTCGAAGGCCGGCAGGCTGCCGTGGATGAGCGAGGACTTGCCCGAACCCGCGACCCCGGTGACGACGGTGAGGATGCCGAGGGGCACATCCACGTCGACGTCCTGCAGGTTGTGCAGCGCGGCGCCGCGGATCGCAAGGGCACCACGCGCGGCGCGCGGCTCCGACTTCAGACGGGCGCGATGGTCGATGTGGCGACCCGTCGTGGTATCGGAGGCACGTAGCCCCGCGACGTCACCTTCGTAGGTGATGCGTCCGCCGCCGCGGCCCGCGCCCGGTCCGAGGTCGACGACGTGATCGGCGATCGCGATGACCTCGGGTTTGTGTTCGACGACGAGCACGGTGTTGCCTTTGTCTCGCAGCAGCAACAGGAGATCGTTCATCCGCTGGATGTCGTGTGGATGCAGGCCCGTCGTGGGCTCGTCGAAGACGTAGGTGACGTCGGTGAGACTCGATCCGAGGTGGCGGATCATCTTGGTGCGCTGCGCTTCGCCGCCGGACAGCGTGCCGCTGGCCCGGTCGAGCGAGAGATAGCCGAGCCCGATGTCGACGAAGGAATCGAGAGTCTGGCGAAGACCGGTGACCAGCGGCGCGACCTGCGGATCGTCGATGGTGGCCACCCACGCGGCGAGTTCGGTGATCTGCATCGCCGCGGCATCCGCGATGCTGATCCCGCCGATTTTGGAGGAGCGGGCACCGTCGTTCAAGCGCGTGCCCTCGCATGCCGCACACGGCATGAACTTGACGGCCCGGTCGACGAAGGCGCGCACGTGGGGCTGCAGGCTTTCGCGGTCCTTCTGAAGCATCGATTTGGTGACCTTCGGGATGAGACCCTCGTAGGTCATGTTGACGCCGCCGACCTTTACCTTGGTCGGCTCGCGGTAGAGCAGGTCGTGCAGTTCAGCCGCGGTGAACTCGGCGATCGCCTTGTCGCCGTCGAAGAATCCGGATTCACTGTAGGCCTTCACCATCCACCCGTCGGCGGTGTAGCCGGGGACGCAGATCGCGCCGCCCCGCAGTGAGAGCGAACGGTCGAGCAGCTCATCGATGTCGATGTCGCTCACCTGACCGAGCCCCTCGCACGTCGGGCACATGCCGCCGGTGATCTCGAAGGACCGCTGAGAGGTCTTGCCTTCGCCGCCGACGGCGATGGTGACCGAGCCCGCACCCGACACCGCGGGCACGTTGAAGGAGAAGGCCTGCGGAGAACCGACGTGCGGCTGACCGAGGCGGCTGTAGAGCACACGCAGCATCGCGTGTACGTCGGTCGCGGTGCCCACCGTCGACCGGGCATTCGCACCCATGCGCTCTTGGTCGACGACGATCGCCGGGCTCACGTTCTCGAGCGCGTCGACATCAGGTCTGCTGAGCTGACCCATGAACTGCTGCACGAAGGTGGGATACGTCTCATTGATGAGGCGCTGCGATTCAGCCGCGATCGTGGCGAAGACGAGGCTGGACTTGCCGGAGCCGCTGACCCCGGTGAACACCGTCAGACGTCTCTTGGGGATCTCGACATCGATGCCCTGCAGATTGTTCTCGCGCGCACCGACGACGCGGATGCTCCCGTGGGAGTCGGCCACGTGCCCCGAGGTTGATGCCATGGCGTCAGTCTGCCGCCTCCGTGCGACATCCACACCCTGGTGTGCGGGGGCCGCCGGGATCCACACGATCGGTGACTTGTGCCGAGGCCAGCAGGCGCTCGGTATGCACGGAGGCGTCGAGCAGACTCACCGAGTCATCACGCATCACGTCCCGGCCCGCATCGGTGACGTCAGAACGCCCGGTGGCAGCCCTGCAGGTGGTCGTCGACCATCCCGGTCGACTGCATCAGGGCGTACATGGTGGTCGATCCCACAAAGCGGAAGCCGGCCTTTCGGAGCGCCGTCGACAGCGCATCGGATGCTGCGGTCACCGCCGGCACATCCGCGAAGCTCTGCGGCCGCACGGTGCGGGGAGGCGGAGCGAACGACCACATGAACGCGTCGAAGGCCCCGGGCTCCATGTCGCGCACGAGTCGTGCGTTGCCGATGGTGGCGAGGATCTTGGCACGGTTGCGGATGATCCCGGCATCCGCCATCAGCCGTTCGACGACGTCGTCGCCGAACTCCGCGACGACGTCGGGTTCGAACCCGGCGAACACCTCGCGAAAGCGGGGTCGCTTGCGCAGAATCGTGATCCACGACAAGCCCGCTTGGAAGCCCTCGAGGCTCATCTTCTCGAAGAGCGGTCGATCGCCGCGCAGCGGGCGTCCCCACTCCTCGTCGTGGTAGCGGCGGTACTCGGGATCATCGCCGACCCAGCCGCACCGGGCGATGCCGTCGGGTCCTACGCGTAGATCGTCCACCCGCTCAGGCTAGCCGCGGGCGCCGACACGACGCGCGAGGGCGGAGCGCAACGCGTCGTCGAGCTCGGTGTGGGCGAACGCGAACCCCGCCGCGCTCAGCCGCTCGGGCACGACCCACCGGCTCTTCACGACCAGCTCGGGCTCGGTGCGCAGCGCCCACATCGCCAGCTCCAGCATCCACCGGTAGGCGGGAAGCCCCACCGGCATGCCGACGATGCGCCGGAGGGTGCGCATCAGTTCGCGATTGTCGGATGCCGTGGGTGCGACCACGTTGACGATGCCGTCGAGCTCCGCATGCGCGACGAGGAAGTGCATCGCCTCGACGACGTCGTCGATGTGCACCCAGCTGAACCGCTGCGCTCCCCGCGTACGGTGGTGCGGAACGCGGCCATCGACGGATGGATCGGGCCCGATGCCCCGGTAGCGGCGATGCTGCGGCCCCCACCCGTCGATCTGCGGACCCCCGAGACCGATGCGAGCGAGCATGGTGAGCATCCGCGTGGCGGGTCCGTCGCCCAGGACGATCGCCATCCGCAGAGCGAGGCGCCGCGTCGTCGGCAGATCCCCGGCGAAGAACTCGGCTTCCCAGGCCCGCGCCACATCCACCGAGAACCCTTCGCCGAGCTCCCCGGCGTTCTCCGTGTTCGGCGCGTCGGTGCGATGGCGGTAGATCGTCGCGGTCGAGGCGTTCAGCCACACCGCCGGTGGGCGGGATGCCACAGCCACCGCCGTCCGCAGGGCGCGGGTGGTCTCCATCCGGGAGCGCAGGATCTCGTCGCGGTTGCGGTCGGTGTAGCGGCAGTTCACCGACTTTCCGGCGAGGTTGACGAGCACGTCGGCGCCGTCGATCAGTTCTGCGACGGCGGCGGGGTCGTCCCAGCTGACGGGCGCGTGCCGTCCGATGACGCCCACCCGATAGCCGCGCTCGCGAAACGACGACACGACGGCGCGGCCGATGAAGCCCGAGGCCCCCGCCACCACGGCTCGGGGGCTCGTGGGTTCATCCGCTGGCGTGTCTTCTGCTCGAGCCATTGTCTTGCCCCATTCTGAACGCGTTCAAAACAGGATACCGCGAAGGCATGCCCGCGTCGAGGAAGGGCCCCGAGCAGCTCGAGCAGTCGGTGTATCAGCGAGTGCTCGGGGTCGGGGAAGGCTGCTTCAAGGTCGCGGGGCGACGGTGCGAGCGCTCCGTCCGGCATCCGCCGTACTGGCGTTGCGCCGAGTGATCTTTCCCGCCTTCACCTACGAAGTCCGCAGAAATGCGCGAACTCCGCATGATCCGGGCGGGATCGTGCGGAGTTCGCGATGAACTGCGGAGTCGGCGATGGCGCGCGCGGAGCGCGACTTCGGACCTACTTCTTCTTGAGCGACTTCTCCGAGACCGGCGCCTGCCCCGACGCGGCGAGCTCGGCGTAGTACGCGCGAGCCTCGCGCTGGCGTGCGTCTTCCGCGCCCGAGGCGATGGGCGCACGCACGTGCTCGGGCTCGAAGGCGAAGGCGTCGACGAGGTCCTGTGCGTGCGGGCGCAGGCGCAGGAGCAGCCGGTCGATGTACTTCGAGACGGATGCCGCGCGCTGCGCCGACAACCGGCCGTGGATGAGGTACCAGGCCAGGTGCTTCTCGATGAGGTGCAGTCCGAACAGGTCACGCAGCCAGGTCAGCACCTGGGCGGTGCCCGCATCGGACACCCCGGAGATGCCGTCGCTGAAGGCCTCCCACTGCAGCAGTTCGCCGTGAGCGCGCGCAGCCTCGATGAGCTCGGCCTGGTTCGCGTTGAAGATCGCCGCCGCCTCGGCCGGCGAGGCCTTGGATGCCGGTCGGAGCCGGCCCGCGACATCTTCGACCATCTGCCGCACGCGCCCGGCGAGCAGCTCGTGCTGCTGCTCGGCGCGCAGGCCCAGCTCCACCGACCGCGCGGTCGAGCCGAAGTCGGCGACGGCCTGGCCGAGCTGGCGCAGACCCGCCCCGTGGAAGACCTTGCCCGCGGTCTGCTTCGCGGCGAACGACGCGAGCTTCGCGGCATCCGCCCCGCTGAACTGCTTGGCGAAGTCGCTGAGCAGCCGCTTTCCGACCAGCTGCAGGAGCACATTGTTGTCGCCCTCGAAGGTCACGTAGACGTCGAGGTCGTGGTGCAGCCCGACGAGGCGGTTGTCGGCCATGAAGCCCGACCCGCCGCAGGCTTCGCGGCACTCCTGAATGGTGTCGAGGGCATTCCACGTCGACAGCGGCTTGAGGGCCGCAGCGAGCGTCTCGAGGTTCTCGCGCTCATCGGGAGTGTCGGTGCGCCCGCTGAAGACGCCGTCGAAAGTGCGCAGCAGTTCGTCGTTGGCGAAGAACTGCGCGTACACCTGAGCGAGGCGCGGCAGCAGGCGCCGCTGGTGCTTGCCGTAGTCGAGCAGCACGACCTCGTCGCTGCCCGACCCGGAGTCGAACTGGCGGCGCTGGTTGGCGTAGGTGAGGGCGATGTGCAGCGCCAGCGCCGTCGCGGTCGTCGCCGCACCGTCGAGAGACACGCGCCCCTGCACGAGCGCACCGAGCATCGTGAAGAACCGACGTCCGGGGCTCGGAATGTCGGAGCTGTACGTGCCGTCTGCGGCGACGTCGCCGTAGCGGTTGAGCAGGTTGAAGCGCGGCACGCGTACGTGGTCGAACGCCAATCGGCCGTTGTCGATGCCATTGAGCCCACCCTTGACCCCGTCATCCTCGCTCTGCACGCCCGGCAGCGTGGCGCCCTGTTCGTCGCGGATCGGAACGAAGAAGCAGTGCACGCCGTAGTTGACCCCGCCCGTGATGAGCTGCGCGAATACCGTCGCCGCGCGCCCGTGCAGGGCGGCGTTGCCGAGGTAGTCCTTCCACGCGCCGCGGAACGGCGTGTTGATGACGAACTCCTCGGTCTCAGGGTCATAGGTGGCTGTGGTGCCGATGGCCGCGACGTCGGAGCCGTGCCCGATTTCGGTCATCGCGAAGGCGCCCGGCAGTTCGAGGTCGATGACATCGCGCAGCCACGCCTCGTGGTGCTTCTCGGTGCCCAGCTGATAGATGGCCGAACCGAACAGACCCCACTGCACGCCCGACTTGATCTGCAGCGACGGGTCGGCCAGCACGAGCTCCATGAAGCCGGCGAGGTTGGCCCCGTTGTCCTCCAGCCCGCCGTACTTCTTCGGGAACGCGCGGCGCGAGCCGTTGTTCTCGACGAGGATGTGCAACTGCCCGAGCACGCGCTCCCGGTGGTCGGCGACCGACAACCCCTCGATCTTCCACAGCGCGGGGTCCTTGATCATCTCGCGCGCCTCGCGGCGCGTCTCGGCCCACGTTCCGAGGAGCAGATCGGTGACCGTGTCGACGTGGATGCGCGCCTCGTTCGCCTCGGCGGCGGTGTGTGCGGCCCGGGGTGCCCCGCCGGCGGGAGTGCGCGTGTTCGTGGCGGGCTTCTTCGGACGGACGGCGGCGTCGGTCATCGGCGTACCTTTCGACAGCGGACAGGAAAACTCACAGTCGACGGTAGGAGCGCCACAACACCCTCGCAAACCGGTTGCACCCACCCCACAAAGGGCGCGGCGTCCGCGGCATCCGGCCCTGTGTGACACCCACACTCACGATGCGTGAGACTCAGTTCCACCGTGTCATCGCGGGATGCCCCGAGGTCAGAGATCCAGACCGTGACCGAAGCGGAAGAGCGGATCGGCCGTGTCGAAGGGTACGTCGGGGCGGGATGCCTCCACAGCCGCCATCGAGCGGGGCAGGTCGAACGGCAGGCGCCCGCGGGCGCTGGCCGCACCGCTCAGCACGTCGAGGAGCGCGGCGGAACTCGCTCCCCAGTTGCCCGTGACGGTGACGCCCAGCTCGACGATCGGTGTGAGGATGGCCGGCCGGTCGAGGAAGACATCGACCACGGTCGGCGCGACAGCGGCGACGGCGGCGACGTGCTCCACAACCTCCGACGGGAAGTCCAGCGAGCCCGCGTGGAAGAAGTTCTCGAAGCTCGAGCCGCGCTGCTCGTACGGCGCCTGCAGGCGGAGCACGGCGAGGTCGGCCTCGGCCGGGGTGGCGACGATCTCGCCGTATGCAGCGGCGACCTTCGCATCGACGCCCTCGACGTAGAGCTTCAGCCCGCGAGCGAAAGGCACCGCGTCGGTCGCGGCGAGCACCGTGATGGCGGTGCGTTGCGCGGCGGCGCCCGCGGCGCGGAACGATGCCGACCCGACGATCTCGTCCGCTGCCTCGGCATCCACAGACGGGTTCTCGAAGAGCCCGAGGGTGAACTTCTCGCGCAGCAGGCGCCTCGCCGAGACGTCGAGGCGCTCCTCCGAGACGATGCCGTCGGCGACGAGCTGCAGGAGGATCTCGGTGCAGCGTTCGCCGCCGAATTGGTCGGCGCCGGCATCCAGAATCTTCGCCATGCGTTCGGCGGGGGTGAGGTGCTCGACACCCCAGGCGCGCGCCGGGAAGGGGTCGCCCATGATCTCGCTGTCGGTGACGAGGCCCCAGTCGGTGCAGACGATACCGCCGAAACCGAACCGGTCGCGGAGCAGCCCCGTCAAGACGCTCTTGTTGAAGCCGAATCCGACCTCTTCGTAGGCGGTGCCGATCGGCATGCCGTAGTAGGGCATGACCTGACGCACCCCCGCCTCGAACGCCGCCGCGAAGGGCACGAGGTGCAGCTCGAACGCGTCACCAGGGTAGACCTGCTCACGGCCGTAGGCGAAGTGCGGGTCTTCGCCGTCTTTCTGCGGGCCACCGCCGGGGAAGTGCTTGACCATGGTCGACACCGAGTCGGGGCCCAGCTCGTCTCCTTGGAAGCCGCGGATGTAGGCCGCGCCCAGCCGTGCCGAAAGCTCGGCATCCTCGCCGAAGGTCTGCAGCTGGCGCGCCCACCGCGGCTCGGTCGCGAGGTCGACCTGAGGATGCAGCGCCACGCGGATGCCGACGGCGGCGTACTCCTGCCGGGCGATGTCGCCGAAGGTGCGCACGAGCTGCTCGTCGCGCGTCGCCGCGAGCCCCAGCGCATCCGGCCACTGCGAGAACGGGCCGGCGTGCATCGACGCCCCGGGGTTGTCGGTGAACGAGTGACGCGGATCGGTGGAGAGGGTTACGGGGATGCCGAGGCGCGTGGCGGCCGCGAGCTGCTGCAGACGGTTGTGCCAGCGGGCGATCTCGCCGGCGGTCGGCGCAGCCCCCAGAAGGTTGAAGTGGGTCATGTGCCGTTCGCGCACGTACTCGTCGGTCGACGGCAACCCGAACGCACTGTCGCCCTGCGAGAGCTCACCGTCCGGACCGATCGAGATCATCGTCTGGAAGAAGAGTCCGGCTTTCTCCTCCACGGTCATTTCGCGCAGGAGGAGCTCGACACGCTCGTCGATCGGCAGGCCCGCGTCGAGCCAGGGGCGGTTGGCGGCGGCCGCGGGTGCCATGGGGGTCGCGGGGGTCGTGCCCGGGGCCGGCTCTGTCATGGGAGATCCTTCACAGCGATGTGAGAACGAGACCGGACGGCCTCTCCGGCGACGGTACACGAAACCCGACCGATTGGTAACTACGAATCGAGGTCACGTGATTGCAGGGCTAGGGTGGGCCCGGGAGGCGACAATGACCACGCCGGCACCGACGCGCAGGCGCAATACGGCGGCCACACGCGCGCGCATCGTCGATGCGGCGCGCGAGGTCTTCGTCGCGCACGGCTACCGCGCCGCGTCGCTGCGTGACGTCGCCGCTGCCGCGGGGATCACCCACCCCGGTCTGCTCAAGCACTTCGCCACGAAGGACCTGCTGCTGGCCGCCGTGATCGCGACGTACGATCGGGCCGCCGAGGACGTGATGCAGCCGGGCGGCGCCACTGTCGCCGCCGGGGATCTCGTCTTCTCGGCGGTGGCCGCTCGCAACCAACAGATCGAGGGATACCTGCCGTTGTACGCCGCGCTCGTCGGCGAAGGCTCCACCCGCGGCCACCCCGCCCACGCCTACATGCGCGAGCGCTACGCCCGACTGCGGGAGGTATCGGCCCTGCAGTTGCGTGACGCCAGCGCGGTCGGCGCCGTCCATCCCACGCGCGACTTCGCCGGTGAGGCCGTCCGCCTGGCGGCCGTCTGGGACGGACTGCAGCTGCTCGCGCTCTACCTGCCCGCGCGTGTCGACGTGGTCGCCCTGCTCACGGAGGTGCAGCGGCTGCTCGCGACGGCGCCGCGATCGCGCGGACCGGCGGATGGTGGACAGGGCGGCCCGACGCATGACGGGGATGGCGCACCCCGCGCCGCGGCATCCGGATCAGCGTCACCCGCGCGCTGGCCGTCACTCGATCTCGGGATCGACGACGGCGACACCGCGGAGGGATATCGCGTCGGGCGGGAGCGTCGTGCACGCATCCTGCGCGACGCGACAGCACTGTTCGCGCGCGACGGCTATGCAGAGACCAGCCTGCGTGAGATCGCCGAGCGGGTGGGGGTGTCGAAGTCGGCCCTTCTGCATCACTACTCCTCGAAGGACGCACTGTTGCGGGCTGTGCTCACCGAACGCGACCGCGCGATCTCGGCCACCCCGCCCGCGACGACCGACCGGGCGGCGGACTTCGTGCGCAGCCTCCCGCGCAGTGCAGCCGAGAACGCGGCGACGACCCCCGGTCTCATCGAGGTGTACGCCGTGTTGTCGTGCGAGGCCCTGCCGGGCGACCACCCCGCGCACGACTACTTCACCCGCCGGTTCACCGCCACCGTCGACCACTTCGCTGCGGTTCTGCGTGCCGCACAACGTGACGGCGACCTGCCTGACCATCGCGATCCCGAACGCGAGGCCATCCGCCTGGTCGCCCTGTGGGACGGACTGCAGTATCAGTGGCTGTACGACCGGGACAGTGTCGACGTGGCTGCGCATCTGAGGGCGCACCTCGACGACATCCTGCCGCCGCACTGACGCGGCGGCCGCGGCTGACGCCGGCCCGGAGGCACACGCCGAGGCGCGCACCGAGGCGCACACCGAGGCGATGAAGCTGCCTCACCGGATTCGGGCTCGGGTCACGGATTCGGACGGTGGATGCCGCGACATCCGAATCTGTTGCGCATCTCCGAATCTGGTGATGGATACGCCGAGCGAGGGCTGGCCCCGCCGGCCCGGCCGGCCCGACCGCCCCGGGTCAGTTGGCGGCGATGACCGCGACGACCGCCTCGCCGTACGCCTCGCGCTTCTTCGCGCCGATGCCCGTGATCCCCTCGAGCGCCGCGACGGATGCCGGGCGCTGCTCGGCGAGGGCCCGCAGTGTGGCGTCGCCGAAGACGATGTAGGCGGGCACGCCCTGCTCCTTCGCGGTTGCCGCGCGCCAGGTGCGCAGAGCCTCGAACAGGTCGCGATCGTCGTCGGCGACCTGTTCGGTGGCGGCCGACTTGCGCACTCGCGCTGCCCCGCCGCTGCGACCGAGCACATCGCGGCGCAGCGGCACCTCGAGCTCACCGCGCAGCACCGCGGCGCCCTCGTCGCCGACCGCGAGCACGCCGTACTCACCGCGCGCGACGATGATGCCCCGCGCGAGAAGCTGACGGATCACACTGCGCCAGTCCTGATCTCCGAGGTCGGCGCCCAGCCCATAGGTCGCGAGCTTGTCGTGGCCCTGCTGGCGGATGCGCTCGGTCGAGGCACCGCGCAGGATGTCGACGAGGTGGCCGGCGCCGAACGCCTGATTGCGTTCACGCTGGAGGCGGACGATCGTCGAGAGGAGTTTCTGCGCCGGCACCAGCCCGTCCCACGTGTCGGGGTTGTCGAGGCACGTGTCGCAGTTGCCGCAGGGCTCGGAACTCTGCCCGAAGTACCCGAGCAGATTCTGACGGCGGCACGACACGGTCTCGCAGAGGGCGAGCATCGCGTCGAGATGCTGGCCCAGACGCATCTTGTAGGAGCGGTCGCCCGGCGACTGGTCGATGAGACGCCGCTGCTGAACGACGTCACCGAGTCCGTAGGCCATCCAGGCCAGGGCCGGCTCGCCGTCACGACCGGCACGCCCCGTCTCCTGGTAGTAGCCCTCGACCGACTTCGGCAGGTCGATGTGGGCGACGAAACGGACGTCGGGCTTGTCGATTCCCATTCCGAAGGCGATGGTGGCGACCATCACGACGCCGTCTTCGCGGAGGAACCGCTGCTGGTGATGCGCGCGCACCGCGGCATCCAACCCGGCGTGATACGGCAGGGCGTCGACGCCTTGCGTGCGCAGGTACTCCGCGGTCTGCTCCACCGACTTGCGACTGAGCGCGTAGACGATACCCGCTGACCCGGCCGGCTGCGAGCGGACGAACTGCAGCAGCTGGCGGCGCGGATCGACCTTCGGCTCGATGCGGTACTGGATGTTGGGGCGGTCGAAGCTCGCGACGAAGTGCCGGGCGTCGGGCAGCTGCAACCGCTCGGTGATCTCCTGGTGCGTCGCGCGCGTCGCCGTCGCCGTGAGTGCCATGCGTGGCACCCCCGGGAAGCGGTCGGCGAGGTCGCCGAGCGTGAGGTAGTCGGGCCGGAAATCGTGACCCCACTGGCTGACACAGTGCGCTTCGTCGACGGCGATGACGCTCAGCTGCCCGCGCTGCAGCAGAGCGGTGGTGGATGCCGCGCTCAGCCGCTCGGGCGCGACGTAGAGCAGGTCGAGCTCGCCCGCGAGGAAGTCCTGCTCGACCCCCGCACGTTCGGCCGGCGACTGCGTGGAGTTCAGGTACGCGGCGCGCACGCCGTTGGCGAGCAGGGCGTCGACCTGGTCGTGCATGAGGGCGATGAGCGGGCTGACCACGAGGCCGGTGCCCGGGCGCACCAGGGCGGGCACCTGATAGGTGATCGACTTGCCGGCGCCGGTGGGCATGAGCACGATCGCGTCGCCGCCGGAGACGACCTGCGCCACGATCTCTTCCTGATCGCCGCGGAACTCGTCGTAGCCGAAGACCTCTTTGAGCACCGCCTTCGGGTCGGAGGCGTAGGCGGGCCGCGCCGCTGCGGCGGGCCGGGCGCGCGGCGCAGCAGTGGGAGCGGTGGGAGTGGTGGGAGTGGTGGGAACCGCAGTGCGGGTTCGTGACGCGGGCGTGGACGTGCGCGACCGTGACGCGCCCGACCCGGCGGCGGGCACGGTCGCCGTGTCTCGAGTCGCGCGGGCGAGGGCGCCCGCATAGCCGTCGTACTCGGGCGGGGGCGGCGCGTCGTGATCGTCGGGCGGGGTCAGCTCATCGACGTCCCACGGCACGTCCGCGTACGGGTCGTCGTAGCGGTCGGTCGATGCACTCACCCGTCCAGGCTAGCCGCGGCATCCGACACCCGCGCCCACCTCCCCGAGTACCGCGCGAGCTGAGCGCGGGAGCTACAGGCGTGCGACCTCGGTCACGCGGACGACGGCGGTGCCCTCCTCGACGGACGCCACGAGGTCGACTTCGGCGCGGATGCGCCAGTCGTGGTTGCCCTCGGGATCATCGATGGTCTGGTCAACGCGCCAGAGACCGGATGCCGCGGCATCCGCGGTGTCGATGACGCACAGCCGCGGCGAGCGCGCCGGACCTCCCGTGAGGATCTGGTCGTGCTCGTCGTAGTAGCGATCGAGCGCGGCCGGCCAGTCGACGTCCGGGTCGAGAGCGACGAGACCGTCGTCATCCTGTAGCGCGGCCAGCTGCACGCGGCGGAACAGCTCGTTGCGGACGAGCACCGTGAATGCGCGCTCGTTCGTGAGGATGGAGGGCGGCGCCGGCGGGACGACGGGGGCGGCGTCCTCAGGCAGGTGCGCCGTGGGGTCGACCAGCGCCGACCACTCGTCGACGAGACTCGAATCGACCTGGCGCACGAGCTCGCCGAGCCATTCGATGATGTCGAGCAACTCGTCGGTGCGCGCCTCGGCCGGCACGGTCTGGCGGATCGCGCGGTAGGCGTCGGAGAGGTACCGCAGCACCAGTCCCTCGCTGCGGGCGAGCTGATAGAACGACACGAACTCCGCGAACGACATAGCCCGCTCGAACATGTCCCGCACGACCGACTTCGGGCTCAGTTCGAAGTCGCGCACCCAGGGCTGACTCGAGGCGAACACCTCGAACGACTGCGCGAGCAGGTCGGCGAGCGGCTTCGGATAGGTGATCTCCTCGAGCAGCGCCATGCGCTCCTCGTATTCGAGGCCGTCGCGCTTCATCGCCGCGACCGCCTCGCCCCGGGCCCGGTACTCCTGCTGCGCGAGGATCGCACGCGGATCGTCCAGGGTCGCCTCGATCACACTCAGCACATCGAGGGCGTAGTGACCGGTGCCGATGCCGCCCGGGGCGACGGGGGCCGCGCCGGCGCGACCCGAACTCCTCCAATCCGCACCCGGATCCCCCGGATCGGCCTCGACAGCGCCGGGGGCGGTCGCCGTGGAGGAGTTCGGGACGGCAGCGGCGCCGGGCCGCACGTCGTCCGCGGGCGAGAGCAGCTCGATCGCGGCGAGCGCGAACGGCGACAACGGCTGGTTGAGCGCGAAGTTCGGTTGCAGATCGACGGTGAGGGCGATGCGCGAGCCGGATGCCGCGGCGCGATCGATCTCGACGATCCCGGCATCGACGAGGGTGCGGAAGATCGCGATGGCCCGCCGCGCCAACGCGAACTGCCGGGCGCGCGGCTCGTGGTTGTCGAAGACGAGCGACCGGACATGACCGAACACGTCGCCGCCGCGGCCGATGACGTTGATCAGCATCGCCGCCGTGAGCTTGAGCTGCGGCACGAGCGGTTCGGGCGGCGCGGCGATGAGGCGTTCGTAGGAGCCCTCGCCCCAGTTGACGACGCCCGTCGGCGCTTTCTTGCGGACGATCTTCTTGCGCTTGGCCGCATCCTCACCGGCCTTCGCCAGAGCGACCGCGTTCTCGATCTCCCACTCGGGGGCCATCACCACGACGTTGCCGTGGGTGTCGTAGCCGGCCCGACCCGCGCGGCCGGCCACCTGGTGGAACTCGCGGGCGCTGAGCTGGCGCATCTTGATGCCGTCATACTTGCTCAGCGCCGTGATCAAAACGGTTCGGATCGGTACGTTGATACCCACCCCGAGGGTGTCGGTGCCGCAGATGACCCGCAGCAGCCCGCGTTGGGCGAGGGTCTCGACCAGGCGGCGGTAGCGGGGCAGCATGCCGGCGTGGTGCACGCCGATGCCCGCACGCACCAGCCGCGACAGCGTCTTGCCGAAGCCGGTGGTGAAACGGAACCCGCCGATCGCCTCGGCGATCTCGTCGCGCTGCGCGCGCGTGGTGAGGGTGACGGATGCCAGGGCTTGCGCCCGTTCGAGCGCGGCAGCCTGGGCGAAGTGCACGATGTATACCGGCACCTCGCGCTCGTCGACGAGCATGGTCAGCACCTCGTGCACCGGACGGCGCTCGTAGGAGAAATGCAACGGCACGGGACGCTCTACGCCGGTGATCTCCGCGACGGCGCGACCGGTGCGCCGGGCGAGGTCGTCGATGATGGGCGTGACGTCACCGAGCGTCGCCGACATCAGCAGGAACTGCGCCCTCGGCAGCAGCAGCAGGGGCACCTGCCACGCCCATCCGCGGTCGGGGTCGCCGTAGTAGTGGAACTCGTCCATGACGACCTGATCGACCGCCGCATCCGAGCCATGACGAAGCGCGATGTTCGCGAGGATCTCCGCGGTGCAGCACACGATCGGCGCGTCGGGGTTCACCGACGAGTCGCCGGTGACCATGCCCACGTTCTCCGCACCGAAGATCTCGACCAGGGCGAAGAACTTTTCGCTGACGAGCGCCTTGATCGGAGCGGTGTAGTACGACCGCCCGCCCGCGGCGAGACAGACCGCGTGCGCGGCGATCGCGACGAGGGACTTGCCGGTGCCGGTCGGCGTCGCCAGCACGACGTTCGCGCCGGAGACGAGCTCGATGACCGCCTCGTCCTGCGCCGGATACAACGTCAAGCCGCGACCGGTCGCCCACGCGACGAAGCCTTCGTAGGCGGCATCCGCCGTGGCCCCCGAGGGCACGAGGTCGGTCAGCGCCGCGGCAGAGGTCATGCTCCGAGTCTGCCAGGCGCCGCCTTCACACCGTCACGCGGTCACGGCTGCGCGGCCTTCGCGGCCAGCACATGCCGGGCCGCGTCATCGACCCGCTGAGCGAAGGCCGGATCCGATTGCGCTTTCGTGAGCACCGCGTCGTACATCGCGGGGAACACCGACGGATCGGTAGAGGCCAGCACGACGTCGACGCCCGCGGTGATCGCGAGCACCGCCCGGTCGGCGGGACTCCACGCCTGCACGGCCTGCGCCGCAGAAAGATCGTCGGACATCATCATGCCGCCAGGCCCCACGACACCGCGGGCGAGAGCAACCACGGTCGGCGAGAAGACCGCCGGCGACGCGGCGTCGAGATTCTGGTAGATCGCGCTCGCGACCATCACACCCGCCGGCCCCTCCGGCACCAGCGCGCGGTACACCGCGATGTCGGGGCCGTCGGCCGTGACGGACGTGTCGACGACGTCGGCCGTGTCGTCGGTGTTGGCGGTGACGTGTCCGAGGCCCGGGAAGTGCTTGAAGACCGGCATCACGCCCGCGGCACGCATACCCTCGGCGAATGCGCCGGCCTTCGCCACGACCGTCGCCCGGTCGTAGCCGTACTGGCGGCCGAGTCCGCCGATGGGCGGATTGTCGAACCGTGTCTGCTCGCTCGTGACGATGTCGGCGACGGGCGCGAGGTTCAGCGTGACCCCCGCCGCGGCGAGCTGCCGCCCCCAGGCGGTCGCCGACGCGCGTAGCTGGTCGTCGGGAAGGTCGGCCTGGCGGATCGCATAGGGCATGTCGTCGAAGCCCGGCCCGGAGAGCACCTGCACTTCGCCACCCTCCTGGTCGGTGGAGACCCAGAGGGGGATGCCTCCGGCATCCGCGCTCGTGAACGCGCTCACCACCGCGGCGACCGCCGCAGACCCGGCGCCCGATCGGCCGTGCAGGAAGATGCCGCCGGCGTGGCGATCGACCACGGCCGACATCGTGTCGGGGGTGACGGCGTCGACCTCGGTGCCGACGATGAAGAGCTGGCCCACCCGGTGGCGCAGATCGAGATCCGCCAGCGGGTCTGCTGTCGGCGTCGGGGATGACGACGTCGACGGCGGGGAGAGCGTCGGCGGTGCCGACGACGGCGCGGGCGCGGGCCCGTACGCCCCGCAGCCGGCGAGCGCCACCGCGGTCGCTGCGGCGAGCGCGGACGCGCCGAGAATGGTGCGGGCGAGCCGGCGATGGGGGCGGTGGTGCATGCGCTCATCCTCCCGGCTCTCGCCCGTCGGCGACAGCCCTGGCGGAACACGAGGCTGCGCGCCTACGTTGGGAGGCAGAGACACTCACCCGGGAGGACCGCCATGAGCGACGACATCCGCATCGCGCGCAACGACGAGCAGCACCGCTACGAGATCCTCGTGGACGGGGAGATCGCCGGGTTCACCGAGTTCGAGGAGGATGCCGAGGGCCGCCTGGTCTTCCCGCACACGGAAATCGATCCGGCGTACGGCGGACGCGGTCTCGGAACGAAGCTGGTCGCCTCCGCGATGGCAGACGAAGCCACCCGCGGAGACGTCATCGTGCCGGAGTGCCCCTTCATCGTGACCTACCTGCAGAAGCACGACGTGCCCGGCCTGCAGATCGCGTGGCGCGAGCGCGACATCGAGATCGCCGAGCATGCCTCGACCGCCGAGCGCACACCCGGCGACGAAGGCGTCGGCACGCCGCGCGGATGACACGGCTCGACGACGCCGCCGCCGATCTGTCCGGTCCGGCGACCTGCGACGGCCCGCGCGCCCTGCTGCTCGAGGCGCGCGAGGTTCCGCTGGGTGGCGTGCGGGCGATGGAGGTGCACCGCAGCCTCCCGCAACGCGCGCTGCCGATGGTGGGCGCGTGGTGCTTCCTCGACAGGTTCGGGCCGCAGACGGCGCGCATGCGCGTGGAGCCGCACCCGCATATCGGTCTGCAGACGGTCACCTGGCCCCTGGTCGGCGAGGTGCGTCACCGCGACACGCTCGGCAACGACGTGGTCGTGCGCCGTGGTGTGCTCAATCTGATGACCAGCGGCGCCGGCATCGCCCACTCGGAATACTCGGTCGGCGACGATGCTGTGCCTCTCGACGCGCTGCAGTTGTGGGTCGCGCTGCCGGAGAGCCGCCGCCATGGCCGACCCGACTTCGAGCGGCACGAGAACCTCCCGGTGGTCGTCCTCGACGACCACCGGGGAGCGGGCCCCGACGACGACACGGTCGGCCGCGCCACCGCGACGGTGGTCGTCGGTTCTTTCGCCGGCGCACCCTCTCCCGCCGCGACGTACACCCCGATCGTCGGCGCCGAGCTGCACCTTCCGGCAGGCGCGCGCGTGCGCCTCCCGCTCGACCCGTCGTGGGAGTATGCACTCGCCGGCGTCGAGGGCACCGCAGCGGTATGGACGGATCCGGATGCCGCGACCACTCTGCCGACACAAGGCCTGCTGTACCTCGGCATCCACCGCGACGCCATCGACATCACGACCGAGCGCGACACGACGCTGTTCCTGATCGGCGGTGAACCGTTCGAGGCCGACATCGTCATGTGGTGGAACTTCGTCGGCCGCTCACACGAGGAGATCCTCGCGGCGCGCGAGGCGTGGGAGGCGGACTCCGCCCGCTTCGGACGCGTCGTCGACCACGGCGACGAGCGGGTTCCGGCGCCGCCGCTGCCCGCCGTTCGTCTGACCCCGCGCCGCCGTTCCGCTTGAGGTTTTTCCCGGCCGGTCACCCCCGGGAGCGCGGCTACGCTGGGGACGTGGCCCGAAACACCGTTCTCCCGACGCGCGTTCTTCTCGTGTGCGCGGCGATCGGGGTGGCCACCGGCATCGTCGGTGGTATCGCCGGACTGGTGACGCCGGTCGTGCTGGCGGTGCCCGGACTCGCGATCGTCTACGGCCTCGTGTTGGGAGCCCACGTGCTTCCCGGAATCATCGCCCAGGAGGTGCTGCGCCTCCCGCTGGTCGCGATCCTCACGCACGTGCTCGCCGCGCTCGTGGCGAGCGCCTTCGCGCCGATCTGGACACTGCGTTTCCTCGGCACGGCGCTGCTGTTCGGTGCGATCCAGGAGGGTGTGGCCGCCCTCACCCGTTACCGCGCGTGGGGCGCCTGGCGCTTCTTCATCTCCGCGGCGATCATCGGCGTCGTCGTCGCCGTGGTCGTCTTCTTCGCTGCCCACCTGAGCGCCTACGCGCTCTGGGCGCAGATCGCCTACCTCGCCCTTTCGGTCTGTGGTCCTGTCGCCTGGACAGCCCTCGGACTCGCCGTCGGCGCGTCTCTGCGGCGCGCGGGCGTGGCCCGCCAGGGCGCCGTCCGTGGCTGATCCGCGCGGGGAGATGCGCCACCTCTGGCAACTGAGGTAAGGCTAGGCTAACCTGGAGTCGAACCACTCCCCGACTGTTCGGATCACCCGTGACCTCTGCCTCCCGCGGAGCGGATGCCGCGACTGCCGCCGCTTCTGCGCCTCAGCCCGTGCTGCGCGTGCGCGAGCTCGGCGTGCGGCACGAAGGGGCGGATGCCGATGCCCCGGCATCCGCGACGTTCGATGTGCGACGCGGCGAGGTCGTCCTGCTGCTCGGCCCCAGCGGCGCCGGCAAGTCGACGCTCGCACTGGCGCTGAACGGTCTGATCCCCCATGCGGTTCCCGCGACGCTGACGGGGTCGGTGCACGTCGACGGCCTCGACACCGCCATGACACCCGTCGCCCAGCTGAGCACGCGCGTGGGGATGGTCTTTCAAGACCCCGATGCGCAGCTCGTCACGGGAACGCTGCTCGACGAAGTGGCGTTCGGACCGGAGAACCTGCGCATTCCGGTCGACGAGGTGCTCGCGCGTGGCGAAGACGCGCTGCGGCGGGTGGGCCTGTGGGATCGACGGTACGACAACCCCGATCTGTTGAGCGGTGGGGGGCGCCAGCGCCTCGCCATCGCGTGCGCGCTCGCGATGGGATCGCCCCTGCTGGTGCTCGATGAGCCGACCGCCAACCTCGACCCGCAAGGGATCGAAGAGGTTTACGCGGCGCTGGCCGAACTCGTCACCGCGGGCGACCGGGCGATCGTGCTCGTCGAGCACAACCTCGACGCCGTCGTCGCGATCACCGATCGGGTGGTCGTGCTCGACCACGACGGGCGCACCGTGGCCGACGGCACCGTCGACGAGGTGCTGCGCGCTCGCGCCGCGGAACTGCACGAGATGGGTGTCTGGCTGCCGATCTCGACGATCGCGGCGTTGCGGCTGCGTTCCGCCGGATGGCGCCTCGATCCGTTGCCGCTGGATAGCGACGAGCTGCGCGCCGCGCTCGAGGCTGAGGACGCCCCCGCGACCGTAACGCCCGGCGCGCAGCCCACCGAAGCGTGCAGTACCGCCCCCTCCGGCCGGAGTTACGCGCGCGAAGCCACCGCCAGCTCCGAGCCACTGATCCGCGTGCGCGGGTTGCGCACATGCCGCGGGCGCCGCGAGATCCTGCACGGCATCGACCTCGACGTGGCCCCGGGCGAGTTCGTCGCGATCGTCGGGGCGAACGGCGCGGGCAAGACCACTCTGCTGCAGTCGCTCGCGGGGGTCGTGCCCGTCCCGCGGGGCCAGGTCACGGTCGACGACGTCGACGTGGGACGCACCGACCTGCGCACCCTGTCGCGCCGCATCGGCTTCGTGTTCCAGAATCCCGAGCACCAGTTCATCGCCGCGACAGTGTTCGACGAACTCGCGCACGGCCTCCGCCAGCAGAAGCTGCCCCACGACGTGGTCCGCGCGCGGGCGCTCGAGGTGCTGCGCCGGTTCGGCCTCGAGAACAAGGCCGATGTGCATCCGTTCCTGCTCTCGGGCGGCCAGAAGCGCCGGTTGTCGGTCGGCACCGCCCTGGTCGCCGGCGCACCGGTGCTGGCGCTGGATGAGCCGACGTTCGGGCAGGATCGTGCCCGCGCCGACGAGCTCATGCACCTGCTGAGCACGCTCAGCGCCGCCGGAACCACCATCCTCGTCGTCACTCACGACATGCAGCTGGTCACCGAGCACGCTCACCGCACGATCGTCGTCGGCGAGGGACGCATCATCGCGGATGCCGCGACCCCCGAGATCTTCGCGGACGATGAGCTTCTGCGATCGGCGGGGCTCCGCCAGCCTCCGCTGCGTCGCGCGTTCGCCGGGGTGACGCGGCATCCCGAGCTGGGTGGCATCACCCGCCTCGCCGACCTGCCGGGCGCAGGCGCGACCGTGGTGACGCCGTGAGTGCGGCTGCGGTCGATCCGTGGGCCTCCGCGGCGCCCGACGACAGAATGCTCGCGGGGTTGAACCCGTTGGCGAAGCTGGTCGCGCCGCTTCCGGCCATCGTCCTGCTGGTGTTCGCGCGTGACCTCGCCACACCCCTGTGGTTCATCGCGTTGGCGTACGCCGTGGTACTCGTCGGGGTGCGCCTGACCGCGCGCACCGCGCTGCTCATGTTCGCGGTGCTTCCGGTCGCCGGTCTGGTCATCGGCCTGTCGATGGGCCTGTGGACCGACCCGTCGAAGGTCGATGGCTCCACGGTGGTGGCACAGATCGGCGGGTGGACACTGTCGGGCGGAGCGCTGCTGCTGGGCCTGGCCACGGGTGCGCGCCTCGCCGCGATCGTCGCCCTGGCCCTCATCGCCGGGCTGACGACGACCGGCCCCGATCTCGTGCGCGCCGGCGTGCAGCAGCTGCGCGTGCCCTACCGGGTCGGCTACACCGCGCTGGCGGCCTTCCGTTTCGTTCCTCGCTTCGGCCACGAGCTCGACGTGATCCGGCAGGCGCACCGCGTGCGGGGAGCGCACGGCGGTCACGGTCCCTTCACGGCCCTGGCCCGATGGTGGGGCTATCTGGTGCCGCTGCTGGCAGGTGCGATCCGTCACGCCGAGCGGGTTGCCCTGGCAATGGATGCCCGCGCCTTCGGCGCCTACTCCGACCGCACCGAGCGGCACGTGGTGCCCTGGCGCCGCCGCGACACCGTTTTCGTGATCGCCTTCTGGCTGGTGAGCGGCGGCATCCTCGTGGCTCTCTTCCCCTGGACCTTCTGACTTCCGCTCTCCGTTCTCCCACCCCGCCGAAAGGACCCGCATGGCCCGCTTCTCCCGGCTCACCAAGCCCGTCACACAGGAGCTTCTGCGCCTCGACGTGCTGCGCGTCGAACGGCTCACGCCGCACTGGATGCGCGTCACGCTCGGTGGTGGCGACATCGATCGCTTCACCCCCCTGGGCTACGACCAGTGGTTCCGCCTCTTCCTGCCGCACCGCGGCGACGCCGCAGAAGAGGGTCTGGAGCGCATCCCCGTCAAGGCGAACAAGATCTTCGGCTACCTCAAATACCTGCGCATTCCCGAGGGGGTGCGCCCCGTGATGCGCAACTACACCGTGCGCGCCTTCCGTCCGGCCGGAGCCCACGGCGGCGCCGAGCTCGACGTCGACTTCGTGCTCCACGGCTCCGGCCCCACGGCGGGTCCCGCATCGCGGTGGGCCGACTCGGCCACCCCCGGCGAATCGGTGGTGATCATCGACGAAGGCCTCGGCTTCTCGCCGGATCGGGGAACCGACCGGGTGCTGCTCGTCGCCGATGAGACCGGCGCGCCCGCCGTCGCCGGAGTCTGCGCGTCACTGCCCGCCCACGCGACCGGGACCGTGCTGCTCGAGGCCCCCTCCGCCGCCGACGTGCTGGATTTCTCGGCACCGGAAGGCGTCGAGGCGCACTGGCTGGTGCGGGATGCCGGTGCGAAACCGGGTTCGGCGGCCCTTGCCGCTCTGCAACAGCTCGGTACCCCGGCATCCGACACCCACGCGTTCATCGTCGGCGAGCAGTCGTTGGCGGCCGCGGGCCGCCGCCACCTCGTCGGCGCCGGCCACCGGAAAGAGCGCATCAGCTTCGTCGGCTACTGGCGCGTCGGTGCCGCTTCTCCGGCCCCGAGATCAGAGCGCGCCGAAACCGAGGTCCGCTGATGGGCAAAGTGACCACGGCGTATCTGCTGACCTGTGCCGCGATCGGCGTGGCGGGGGGAATCGTGCTCGCGGCCGGCTGGTCGCTCTCGCTCGCGATGTTCGTGACGATGCCGTTCGTGTCGGTCGCGATCGCCGGTCTCTGGGTGCTTCCCGCAGTGGTCGCCCTGCGACTACTGCAGCGCCCCTTCGCGGGACTGCTGGTCGGACTGATCTCGGGGCTGGTCCTGGCGCCGTTCTACACCGTGTCGGCGGTCGCGACGACGCTGTTCTGGTCGTTCTTCCCCGAGCTTCCGTTCCTCGCCACCCTCTACCGCAGGTGGGCGACGTGGCTCCACTACGCGGGAGCCGTGACGATCGGCATCGCATACCCGATCCTGGCGGCGCAGTCGTTCGACCTGTGGTCGATGTCGCCGCCCCTCCTCGTAGGCTTCATCGCCCTGTGCGCAGCATCGTGCGTGGGGGGCACGGCACTCGGAATCGTCCTCGCCGACCGTCTCCGTGCGGCGGGCGTCGCGCGGCTCGCCCGCCACCGCGCGACGGTGTAGCGCGGCGCGGCAGGAATGCCGCGTCAGCTCACCGCCCCGCGGAGAGCGTCGGCGACCCATCGGGCGTAGCGGTGCCAGGGCGGGACGTCACCCGCTATCGCGGCAGCATGGGCGCGCAGTTCCGGATCGGCGCGGAACCACTCGCCGCCCGCCCGCAGGTGGGCGAACTGCTCGTGGCGCGCACGCTCGAGCGTGCGTCCCCCGGGTTCGAACGCCAGCAGCTCCTGATGCCAGATCGCTGCGAGACGCTGACGCGGTTGTCGCGTGGTGCCGATCTTGATCCGCTGCTCCCACCGCAGGTAGTAGACGACCTCCACCCGCGGGGGCGGCAGATCCGGGTCGGGGCTGTCGCCCAGCCGCCAGCGGCATACCGGACAACGGCGGATGCCGTCGGCATCCACCTCCGGAGGCGCGAACCCGCACAGCACGCAGGTGGCAGCATCGATCACCGCTCGAACGCTACCGAGCGGCGCCGACATCCGCGCGGGCGGGTGCGGCGACGCTCGTGCGGGCGGGTGCGGCGACGCTCGTGCGGCTAGCGCTTACCGACGATCTGACGCGACACGATGTCGCGCATGATCTCGTTCGTGCCGCCGTAGATGCGGTGCACGCGGGCGTCGAGGTAGGCGCGCGCGATCGGGTACTCGGTGATGTAGCCGTAGCCGCCGTGCAGCTGCACGCCGATGTCGAGCAGCTCCGCTTCGCGATCGGTCGACCAGAACTTGACCTTCGCCGCCTCTTCGGCGGTGAGCTTCTTGTCCTTGTAGAGCATCATCGCGCGGTCGTTGTACGTCCACATCACGTCGACCGTGGTCGCCATGTCGGCGAGCAGGAACCGCGTGTTCTGGAAGTCGGCGATCCGCTCGCCGAACGCCTCGCGGCTCAGCACGTAGTCGCGCGTCCAGGCGAACGCGGCCTCGCCCGCCGCCGCGGCCGCGACACCGATCGACAACCGCTCCAGCGGCAGGTTCATCATCAGCTGGATGAAGCCGAGGCCCTCTTTGCCGCCGATGAGGTTCGCCTCCGGAACGAACACGTCGGTGAAGCTGAGCTCCGCGGTGTCCCACCCGTGGAAGCCCATCTTCTCGAGCTTCTTGCTGTGGTCGAAGCCCTCCATGCCGTCTTCGAGGATGAGCAGGCTGAAGGCATCCGGTCGGTTGCCTTCGCCGGTCTTGACGAAGGTCACGACCATGTCGGCGGTCTTGCCCGACGAGATGAACGTCTTCGCGCCGTTGACGAGATAGCCGCCGTCGACCTTCTTGGCGGTCGTCTTGATGCCGCGCAGGTCGCTGCCGGCGCCCGGCTCGGTCATCGCGAGGGCGCCGAGGATCTGGCCGGTCGCCATCCCCGGCAGCCACTTCTCCTTCTGCTCCTGCGTCCCCATGTGCACGATGTACGGCACCGCGAGGTCGTCCTGGATGCCGAAGGCACCGGCAAGCGAACCCTGCCCGGCCCCGATCGTCTCCTCGAGCACGATCGAGCGGAAACGGTAGTCCTGCAGCATCCCCGCGCCGCCGAACTCCTCCGGCACGCTCAGACCGATGATGCCGGCCTCGCCGGCGGCGAGCATGGTGGCGCGGTCGATCTCGCCCGCCGCCTCCCACTGCTTGCGCTTCTCCTCGGAGGCATAGCGCTTGAGGAACTCCTTGACGACGTCGCGGAACGCCTCGTGATCCTCGTCGTAGATGTCGCGCTCCATGGTGCGCCCGTCCTCTCGTCGTCGAGTGCCGAATCCTGCGGGCTGCGCGGCGGAGACCGCCGGATGCCGGTGGCATCGCATCCCAGCATCCATGGTACTGGGTTTCACCCCATTCGACGAGTGCGCTGCTCCCGACTCAGTAGTCGGGAGCAGCCGGAAGGCCGAAGAAGTCCTCGAGCGTGTGGAAGCCGCCCTCGTGGTACGCCTTCGCGAGCTCGACGCCGACATAGCGCAGATGCCACGGCTCGGCCTGGTAGCCGGTGACGGCGGTGTACCCATCCTCGTAACGGATGATGAAGCCGAAGCGCCACGCGTTGGCCGCGGTCCAGGCACCCTGGCGGGTACCGCCGAACGACTCGATCGCGCCGCAGCCCCCGTCGCACGCGGCGACGTCGGTGGCGAGGCCCGTCTGATGCTCGCTGTATCCCGGGCGGGCGCTCTGCCTGTCGGCCTCGGCGCGGCCGAGCGAGTTCACATAGCCGTTGTAGGTGCGCGTCTGGGACGCATACGAGCGGTACGCGCTGTTGAGACCGATCGCGCCAGCGCCTTCGTCGGCAGCAGCCGCGACGAGTGCGGTCAGCGCTTCGGCCGCGGGTGGCTGGAGTCTCCCATCGACGGTGCGCTGAATGTTCGCGGGTGCGACGACCTCGGCCGGCTCGAAGTCGACCGGGTTGAGTGGACGACGCTTGTCGACGACGATCCAGACGCGGTGCGGGTCGCCCAGGTCGATGCAGGGCGCGGCTCCCGCAGCCACAGTTGCACGGAAAGCCGCGCCTCCCCCGAACGCGGCGATGACGTCGGCGTCACTCCCGCTGGCCAGCGCCGACGTGACGGCGGAGCTGTCGCACGATGCGGCGGCAGGCCCGCTCTGCGCGGGGACGGGCAGGGCTGTCGCCCCCGCCGCGGCCCCTGACCCGCCCGGCAGCGTCACGGCGTCGGTCGGGTTCGCAGCCGCGGGCGCCGTGCCATCCGGAAGCGTCGACTCCCCGCCCGGACGCGCGAGCGCGACGACGAGGGCGATGAGGCCGACCGCCAGAACCGCGACGACGGCGACGACCCCGCGACGACCGAGGGCGAATGCGAAGCGACGACGCGAAGCGACGGCGCGATCGGCGGTCGCACGGTGCGCCGGGGCCGTCGCGGACGCCTCTGCGGCGAGGCGCGCGGCACGGCGACTGTTCGGCTGCTCGGGTTGCGGCACTCATCCATTCTGCCGCGCGCGACCGCTCGAACGAGCGGCGTTGCGATTGTGTCGAATCTATGTTCGTATATCACCATGCGCTGGCGTGGACAAAGTATCGATTCGACGGATGCCGGCGCACTGCCCGGAATGGAGAGCCTCGACGGTCTGGTGCGCACGGTGACGACCCCGGAGTTCGCGGGGATGACCTTCCACGAGGTAGCTGCCAAGTCGGCGCTGAACCACGTGCCGAGTGGTTCCGCCATGCCGTTCGACTGGACGGTCAACCCCTATCGAGGGTGCAGCCACGCGTGCTCGTACTGTTTCGCGCGCAACACGCACACCTATCTCGACCTCGACGCAGGACGCGACTTCGACGAGCAGATCGTCGTGAAGGTGAACGTCGCCGAGGTCCTACGGCGGGAGCTCGCGGCTGCGTCGTGGAACCGCGAGCCGGTCGCACTGGGTACCAACACCGACCCCTATCAGCGCGCGGAGGGCCGTTACCGACTCATGCCCGAGATCATCGATGCACTGGCCGCGAGTCGGACACCCTTCTCGGTTCTCACCAAGGGCACGCTGCTGCGCCGCGATCTGCCTCTTCTCGCCGAGGCGAGAAGATACGTTCCCGTGCACCTGTCGATGTCGATCGCCATGCCCGACGAGCGGCTGCGCCAGACGCTGGAAGCGGGGGCGCCGACCTTCCAGGCGCGGCTCGACACCGTCCGCGCCTCGACAGACGCAGGCTTCGCCGTGACCGTCTTCCTGATGCCGATCGTGCCGCACCTCACCGACTCCGTGCCGGTGCTCGACGACGCGCTCGCGCGCATCGCAGCATCCGGGGCCCGCCGCGTCGTCTTCGGTGCGCTGCACCTGCGACCAGGGGCGCGGGAGTGGTTCTGGCAGTGGCTCGAGCGGGAGCATCCCGAACTCGTCCCCGCCTATCGCGGGCTCTACCCGGGCGCCACGACCTACGCCCCCAGCGGCTACCGGAAGATGCTCGCGGCTCGGGTCCGCCCGTTGCTGCGTCGACACGGCCTCACGGGCGGTGCCGAGGAGGAGGTCGAGAATCGACCGGCCCGGACGAGCCGACCCGGGCCCGTACGAACCACGGCGCGCGCGGCCGCGGCGACCGCCGCGCCGGCCATGCTGTTCTGACGCCGCTTCGAATCCGAGCACGCAGAAGGGCCGCGACGATATCGTCACGGCCCTTCCTCAGATCCGATGTCAGCGGTCGACGTTCGCCGCCTGGCGACCGGCGATCTCCTCAATCAGGTCGTCGCCCGGACGCGCATCGTCGAACGGCGCGTCGATCTCGGCGCGCTCGAGCATCTCCGTCATGCGACGGCGGCGCTGGCGCGGAATCAGGGTGACGACCCGGCCCGAACGACCCGCACGACCGGTGCGACCGGAACGGTGCAGGTACGTCTTGAACTCGTCGGGAGCATCGGCCTGGATCACGAGGTCGATGTCGTCGACGTGGATGCCGCGCGCGGCGACATCCGTAGCGACGAGCACGCTGACGCGGCCCGAGGTGAGGCGCTCCAGGTTGCGCGTGCGCTTGGCCTGGTTCAGGTCGCCGTGGAGGGCGACCGCGTGGATGCCGGCATCATCGAACTGCTCGGCGAGCATTTCGGCGTAGGCACGGGTCCGGGCGAAGACGAGAGTCTTGCCGGCGCGATCGACGAGCGAGGTGAGGATCTCGGCCTTGTCGCGATGATCGATGACGAGCACGCGGTGGTCGATGGTTCCGGAATCCTGGTCCTCGCCGGCCACCTCGTAGACGGCGGGATCGACGAGGAACTCGTCGACGAGGGCCGCGACCTCGCGGTCGAGGGTTGCAGAGAACAGCAGCTTCTGCGCGCCGGACTCGACGAGGCGCAGGATGCGCTGCATGGGCTCGAGGAAGCCGAGCTCGCTCATATGGTCGGCTTCGTCGAGCACGACGATCCCGATCTCCGAGAGGTCGAGCTTGCCCTGCGACTGCAGGTCTTCGATGCGACCGGGGGTGCCGATGATGATGTCGACGCCCTTCTTGAGCGCACCGACCTGGCGCGCCGCCGGCACACCACCGTAGATCTGGGTGGTGAACAGTCCCACGCTGCGGGCGATCGGCTGGATCGTCCGGTCGATCTGCAGCGCGAGCTCACGCGTCGGAGCGAGGATCAGCGCTTTGGGGCTGCGACCGAAAGCGCGACGCTTGCCGGCCTGGCTGCGCAGCACCGACTCGACGAGCGGGGCACCGAACGCAATGGTCTTGCCCGAACCGGTGCGTCCGCGCGCGAGCACGTCCTTGCCGGCCAGGATCGGGGCGATGGTCGCGGCCTGAATCGGGAAGGGCGACGGCGCACCGAGCTCAGCGAGGGCACGGACGATGTTGTCGCCGAGACCGAGGCTCGAGAAGCTCACATCGGCGACCTCTTCGGCCTGAACGGCCTGAGCCTGCAGCTTCTCGTGCACGACGTCGGCGTGCGCTTCGTAGGCCTTGCGGGCCGCGGCATCCTTGGCGTCGGAGTTCCAGTCGGAGCGGTTTCCACCCGTCCGGGCCGAACGGTCATCGCGACGCGGGCGGTCGTCGCGGACGGGGCGGTCGTCGCGGACGGGGCGGTCGTAACTCCTCCGATCGGTGTCGCGCGCGGCGAAATCGGGACGCTCACGGCGATCCGGACGCGACGTGGAGGAGTTGCGTCCGCGGTCGTCGAAAGAGCCGGCGGGGCGGTCGTCGCGGGCCGGGCGCCCGTCGAACGAGCGGGCCGGGCGGTCGTCACGACGGGGACGTTCAGTACTCCGGAAATCCCGAGCCTCACGGGGCCCACGGGCGCCATCACGGCCACCACGCGCAGAATCTCCGGAGTTGCGGACATAGCCACCGCGGTCATCACGGGCCGGGCGGTCATCAAACGACCGTGCCGGACGGTCATCACGGGCCGGACGGTCATCGCGACGGGGACGATCGTCAAACGACCGTGCCGGACGGTCGTCGCGACGGGGACGATCGTCAAACGAGCGGGCAGGACGGTCGTCGCGACGGGGACGATCGTCGAACGAACGAGCCGGACGGTCGCCGTGGGCGCGCGTCCGGATGCCGCGGGCCTCGTCGCGCCCCGCGCGCTCCTGCGCGCTCCACCGCTGCTTGGGGGCCGACGACGACTCGGTGGCCTCGACGGCGCGGTAGCCGCGGTGCCCCGCGCTCTTGCTGCCGGGCTTGCCAGCGGACGACTGGCCGGGGCGGCGCTTCGCATCCTGGTAGCTGGTCTTGGCGCCGTAGCGCGGTTCGAAGTTCTGGGCGCGGCCGCCGGCCGGCTTCTTGCTCTTGGGCATGGTGTTCTTCCTGGGTTTTCTCGCGCGAGAACAGCGCCACCGCGCAGCGAGAGCCGGGGACAACCAGAAGGTCGGACGGATCGGGGCGGCGGGCGACCCGGTGGTCCGGGGGCCATTCAACATTGATGGTTCATGTGCGCCGAACGACGCTCACCATCGGCCCCTTGGACTCACAAACCCACCCGCGCACGTGCGCGGTGTCCAGAGCCGACCACACAACAGTACTCGTCCCACCTGGGAAACCGCCGCGTCGCGCGACTTTCCCGCGGGTTCAGCCGCCGTTGGCGGCACGCAGCGCAGTGAGCGCGGCAGGGAGATAGACCGATTCCATCGCCCCCTCGTGAGCGCTCCCGACGATCGCGATCCACGTCGTGCCCTGAAACGCGTATCCCGCTTCCACGCTCGAGATCTCTGAGGGGACGGGCGTCGTGAAAACGGTCGCGCCGTCCACGCTCGTCTCGGTGTAGCTCCCCGCATCGCGGAGCGCCTTGATCAGTCCGTCCCGGACATCGGCCGGCAGCTGGAGCACGCCGGCATGCACGCCGCCGTCCGATCCACCCTCGACGCCCCAGCCGCAGTCGGCGCGACGAGTCGCGGCGTCGACGGCCGCTTTCGCGACCGGTCCGGGCAGAAGCTGTCCGATCGTCCATCCCCCACCGTCGGGATACAGAACCGCATTCTCAGAGAAGTTCGCCTTCAACACCTCGATCGGGATCAGCTGTGCGCACTCCGGGAAGACGACCGCCGACGACGGGGAGGGAGAAGGTGTCACCGGAGCAGTGCGCACGCTTCCGCCCCTAGCGACCGCGGCGCGAGCGGCGCGGGTGCAGGGCGGCGGTTCCGTCCCCGGATGCCGCGACCTCTGCTCCGTCGACATCCGCCTCCGGGTCGCTCGCGTCGGACCGACCCGAGCGCCGGGCCGCGCGACGCTCGCGAGCGCCCTCGACCAGGTTGTAGAGCGTGGGAAGAACGAGCAGGGTCAGCACGGTCGACGAGATGAGTCCGCCGATCACGACGATCGCGAGCGGCTGGGAAATGAACCCGCCGTGCCCGGTGATGCCGAGGGCCATGGGGGTGAGGGCGAAGATCGTCGCAAGCGCCGTCATCAGAATCGGACGCAGACGTCGCGACCCGCCCGCCATCGTCGCGTCGTGGGCACTCAGCCCCTTCGTGCGGTACTGATTCACGAGGTCGACGAGCACGATCGCGTTGGTGACGACGATGCCGATGAGCATCAGCACGCCGATGAGTGACGCGACACCCAGCGGCACCCCGGTCGCGATCTGCAGCAGGATGGCGCCGGTCGCCGCGAACGGCACCGAGACCAGCAGCAGCAGCGGCTGGCGGAGCGACTTGAAGGTCGCCACCATCACGATGTAGACGATGAGGATGGCGGCGAGCATCGCGAGTCCCAGCTGACCGAAGGCATCCTGCTGCTGGGTGACCACACCGCCGATCTTCGCGTCGGCTCCCGTGGGCAGATCGAGACCGGTCAGGGCCGCACGTACGCTGGCCGATGCCGTGTTCAGGTCGTCGGTCGACGGCGTCACCGTCACGGTGGCGGTGCGCTGACCGCGCTGCGTGGTGATCGAGGTCGGCCCCTGGCTCTGCTCGACCGTCGCGACCTGGTCGAGGCGCACGAGTCCGGAGCCGGAGGCGATCTGCAGCCCCTTGAGCTGGTCGATCGTCTGCGGCACCGAGGACGACTGCAGGTACACGGTGAGGGAGGTGTCGCCGATCTCGACCGTGCCGATCTGCCGCGGCTGCATCGTGTTCGAGACGAGTCCGCCCACGGCGACTTCCGACAGACCGAGCTGCGCGGCCTTGGCCCGGTCGACGGTCACGGCGACGTAGGGGAGGGATGCCGAGAGGTTCGACGTGACCTGCCCGACTCCCGCCTTGCCCTGCAGACCCGCGATGACGGCATCGGTGGCCGTCTGCAGGGCGTCGGACGAGGGCGCCGTCACATCGACCTCGACGTTGGTCGAGCCGAAACCGCCCTGACCCGACGACACGGTGACGGTGCCGACGTCGCTGAGCCCGGCGACCGCCTTCTCAACGTCATCGCGGATGGTGACCTGATCGGCGGAGGTATCGGTCGTGACCGAATAGGTGATGCCGGTGCTGCCTCCTCGGAAGGCGTCGCGCACGGCTGATCCGCTCGATCCGATCGAGGTCTGCACGGTCGTGACTCCGGCCACGCCGGTGAGGGCGGCTTCGACCTTCTTGGCGGCCGCATCTTCGGCGTCGAGGCTGGGCGCCTGCCCGACCTGCTGGGTGACGGTGAAGGTGTTCTGCCCGCTGTCACCGAGGAAGTTGGTCTTCATGAGCGGAGCGGCGGCCAGCGTGCCTCCGAGCACCAGCACGGCAAGCAGCAGGGTGATCCACGAGTGCTTCAGCGTCCAGCGCAGGATCGGCAGGTACCCGCGCTGCAACCGCGAGGGAGGCGCCGTCGGGTCTTCGGGATCCACGGGCCGGCCCGCGGCATCCTGCACGGGCTTGCCGGGCCGAAGGAACCAGTACGCGAGCACGGGCACGATCGTCAGCGCCACGAACAGCGAAGCCGCCATCGCGATCGTCACGGTCATCGCGAAGGGACGGAACAGCTCACCGGTCACGTCGCCGACGAACGCGATCGGAAGAAAGACCGCGACCGTCGTGATGGTCGACGCCGTGATGGCCGCGGCCACCTCACGCACCGCCAGCAGAATCGAAGAGAGCTTGTCGGCACCCTCGACATAGTGACGTTTGATGTTCTCGATCACGACGATGGAGTCGTCGACAACGCGTCCGATCGCGATCGTGAGCGCGCCGAGCGTGAGGATGTTGAGCGAGTAGCCGAAGGCTTGGATGCCGACGAAGGTGATGAGCACGCTCGTCGGGATCGAGATCGCGGTGACCAGCGTCGAGCGCACCGACAGCAGGAACAGAAGGATCACGAGAACGGCGAAGACGAGGCCCAGCAGGCCTTCCTGCGCCAGCGATTCGATCGACTGCTCGATGTAGGGCGCCTGGTCGAACACGACCGTGAAAGTCGCGTCACCACCGATGTCGCTCTGCAGCTTCGGCAACAGCGCCGTCACGGCGCGGCTCACATCGACCGTGTTGGCCGACGGCAGCTTGGTGATCGAGACGGTGAGGGCGGGTTGGCCGTTGACCCGCGAGATCGACGTCACCGGGTCTTGCGCGAGGGCCACGGTCGCGACGTCGCCGACCTTCAATGCGCCGCTCTTCAGCGCCCCCTCGAACTGCGCCGCCGAGGTCGGCACGAGCGGGAGAGCGGCGATCTGGTCGACCGACGTGAGCTTGCTGCCCGTCTGCACGGTCAGTGTCTGCTGCCCTTCGGTGACGGTGCCGCCCGGGAAGAGCACGCCGTTCTGCTTCAGCGCATCGCTGAGCGCCGTCTGCGTGAAGCCGGCCGCGGCGAGTTTCGCCTGGTCGGGCGTGATGGTCACGCGCTGGCCCTGGCCACCGACGATGGATGCCGCGCTGACGCCCTTGACGTCCTGGAGGTCGGGGATCGTACTGGCCTGCAGCTTCGCCTGGATGGTCTTCTCGTCGCTGTATCCGGTGACGGCGAGCGCGATGACGGGCAGGTCGTCGATCGAGAACGAGACCACGTTCGGCTCGACACCGGTGGGCAGGGTGGACTTGATGCGGTTGATCGCCTGGAGGATCTTCTGCTCGGCGGTGGCGAGATCGGTGCCGTAGGTGAACGAGGCCTGGATGATCGAGGCGTTGGTCGTGCTCGTCGCCGTGGTCGACTCGAGGCCGGGAATGCCCTGGATCGCCGTCTCTATGGGGCTCGAGACGTCGTTGTTGACGACGTCGGGCGAGGCCCCGGGGTAGGTCGAGAGGATCGACAGCTGGGGGAACTCGACCGACGGAATGAGCTCCTGCTTGAGGCTCGTCAGCGCGAGCCCGCCGAAGATCGCGGCGACGATCGTGATGAGGGCAATGAGAGCACGGTTCTTCAGGCTCAGGACGGCGAGGTGCGACACGGGGAACCCTTGCTCTGCGGACGGCGTGGACGACAAGCTCGATACACGCGTGTATCCGCTTCATTGTCGCACGGCGATGAACCGGCTCGGACGCTCACGGGCCGGGGGTTTTCCGCCGATCTGCCCGCTCAGCGCGGGACGAATCCGCCCAGCAAGAAACCGAGGGCCGCCGCCACGAGCGCGAACACGAGCGTGCCGATCAGGTTGATCCAGGCCCAGTCGCGCCGCCCCCGCTCCGCGAGAAGCGCCGACTCGGTCGACACCGTGCTGAACGTCGTGAATCCGCCGAGCACACCCACTCCGATGATGCTCATCCACGCGGGTGCGACGGTGGGTCCGAGCCCGGTGAGAAGGCCCAGCAGGAAGGACCCCAGCACGTTCACCATGAGAATGCCGAGGGGAAACACCCCCGTCCGTCCGCGCATGATCGCGCCATCCATGACATAACGCGCACCCGCACCGAGGCCGCCGCCCAGGATGAGTGCTGCGATCTCGAAGGCGTTCACTCGGCATCCTCCGGGCGCTCGATCTCATCGGGCCGGTCGGCCATCCGTCGTCCGATCGTCAGGCCGATCACGGCGAGCACGACTCCACCGAACACCGACACCGCGATGAGGACGAGGCCCACCAACGGGAGCGCGGCCGATGTGGTGAGCGCTTGCACCGCGAATGCGCTGTAGGTGGTGAATCCACCCATCACTCCCGTTCCGAGGAACAGGCGTCCGAGCGGATGCCGGTCGGCGAGCCAGCCCACGATGACGCCGAGCAGCATCGAGCCGAGGAGGTTGATGGCGAGCGTGACGGCGGGGATCACGAGCGGATGCAGTCCCGCGGAGCCGAGCGGCAGCACGATGACGGCGCGGATCGCGACCCCGATCATGCCGCCGAGGATGACGACCACGAGCGCGGCGGGCGAGAACCAACGGGTCGTGGACACGGGGGAAGACTAGTCGCGGCTCACCCCCGCAGAAGCGCGCGGATCGCCGTTTCCGGCGAAATCGACGTGTCGAGCACGACGCCCCGTCGGTACCGCGAGAACACCCGTGGGTCGATGTACGAACCCTTGGCGACCGTCGGGGTGTTGCCCAGTGCCTGGGCGGCGGCCTCGACCGCACGAACCTCCGCGCGCTTGCGCTCGGTCTTGCTGGACGCGGGTCCGGTGCGCGCGAGCTCCTCCGCGGCTCGGATCGTGCCGCGGAGCGTGCGGAAGTCTTTGGCGGTGAAGGTGCCGCCGGTCATCGTCCGCACGTACACGTTGACGTCCCGCGGGCTCAGTGGCACGCGACGCCGACCGCGCGCGTAGGCCAGCAACGGCGCCGCGGGACGGCCGGCCGCAAGCAGAGAGATGACGGCGGCGAGGTCGGCGTCGTCGATGTCGAGGCTCTGTCGCTTGCCGCTCTTGCCAGGAAAGCGCAGGCTGGTGATGCTGCCCTCCACGGCGGCATCCCGGCGCTGCAGTGTCGTCAGCCCGCGGCTGCCGTGCGCGGAGAAGTACCGCTCGCTGCCGACGCGGGGCGCCGCCCCATCGAGCATCCGAAAAGCAGTGGCCAACACCCGCTCCCGATCGATGCCGTCGCGACGCAGCGACGGGGTGACGCGCGCACGGGCCCGCGGAAGGCGCTCAGCCAGGTCGAGAGCGCGGGCGTACTTTCCCTTGTCGCGGCGGGCCGACCAGTCGGGATGGTAGAGGTACTGCATACGCCCCGCGTCGTCGATGCCCGTCGCCTGGATGTGCGCATTCGCGGCCGCGGCGATCCACACATCGCTCCACGCCGGGGGGATGACCATTCCGGCGATGCGCTCGCGTTCGTCGGGCGGAACCGCCGATCCGTCGGCGTCGACGTAGCGGAAGCCCGACCCGGAGCGCACACGGCGGTAGCCGAGGTCGCGGCCGGGCCGGACCTTTCGCAAGCGCGGCACGTCAGCAATCGCGGAGCATGTCGATCAACTCCGCCTTCCGTTTGCCCGAGTAGCCGCGGATGCCGAGTTCTTTCGCTCGGCCGCGTAATTCGGCGACCGACCAGTCGTCGTACGATCCCGATTCGCCGCCGCGTGCCCCGACGGCTCTGCGACCGTCTCGGGCCGCCGCGTTCGAGATGCGCGCGGCTTTCTGCTTCGATGCGCCGTCCTTGCGGAGCTCTTCGTACAGCTCCGGGTCCTTCAAGGAGGGAGGCGTTCTGTTTTGGGGCATATATCGGCCCTATCGCAGATGAGACGGGACTGGCAAGGGGGGTGCCCGAGTCCACGATCGCGACTACGTTCAGGGGGTCATGGAGTCCCCCGAGAATGGAGCAATCACATGAATCTCGCTCTGATCATCATCATCGTCGTCGCCATCGTGCTGGCCATTGTGGGCGGTATGAACGCCGCCCTGAACTGGTTGCTGTGGGTCGCTCTGATCGTCGGCGTCATCGCCATCATCGCGTTCCTGCTGCGACTTGTGCGCGGCGGTCGCGCATAACAGCACCGCTTCACCGGACACCGCGCCGGCTCACCCTCGGGTGAGTCGGCGCGCGTCTGTGTACTGCGGGATGCCGCGTCTCTCACCCTTGGCAGCTCGAGATATATCGTGTTACTCTCGTTGCAACGCGATATATCTCGAATCGCCCGGAACCAGGAGAGAACCCATGACACTCGAGAAGTGGCTCATCAAGCCGGGCGAGACCCGGGTGATCGACCTCGAAGACATCCGCAAACTCAAGATCGGCCTCGTCGGCGGCCAGATCGACGTCGTCGCGCACGACGAACCCGGCGTCCGCATCGAAGTGCACGCCGTGACCATCAAAGACCTTCGCATCGAAGCGTCGGGCGACGTCGTCGAGATCGACCACCCGCAGTTGCGCTGGGACAACTTCCTCGAGGTGTTCCGCAATTTCGGTTCCGGCGGGCCGAAAGCCGAGATCAGCGTCGCGGTTCCCCGCGGCATCCTTCTGAACCTCGGCGTCGTGTCGGCGAGCGCGCTCGTGTCGGGGCTCGCATCGGGCGCTCGCCTCAACACCGTGTCGGGCGACATCATCGTCGACGGCCTCACCGGGGATCTCTCCGTCAACGCCGTCTCGGGCGACGTGCAGATCCGCGGGCTCGACGGCTCACTCAGCGCCAACTCGGTGTCGGGCGAGGTGGCGGCCACCGGCAGCATCCGCAAGGCCACGATCGACACGGTCTCGGGCGGCATGCTCGTCGATTCGACCGGCCGTGTCGACGTCGTCAGCCTCAACACCGTGTCGGGCGACGCCACCGTGCGCCTCGACGAGGGGCACCCCGCAAACTTCGTGCTGCGCAGCGTCAGCGGTCGCCTGATGGTCGACGGCGTCAAGCGGTCGACCTCGGGCCCGTCCAACTACGTCGACTCGGTCGGCGAGCTCAGCGGCAGCTTCGCCGACGTGCGCGCCAACTCGGTGTCGGGCGACGTGACGGTTCTGCGGCGTGCGACGGCGGCGCCGGATGCCGCGGCATCCACACCCGCCGAAGACGCCCCCGAGTGGGCGACCCCCGCAGAGGAGGCGTGACGATGCCCCCCGTCTTCTCGCACGGCGATCTGCGCCTGTACCTGCTGAACCTTCTCGACGAGTCGCCGCGGCACGGGTACGACCTCATGCAGGCCCTCTCCGATCGCACGGGCGGTACGTACACGCCGAGTGCGGGCACGATCTATCCGCGGCTGTCGAAGCTCGAGGAGGAGGGTCTCGTGACGAAGGTCGTCGACGGCCGGAAGACCGTGTACGAGATCACCGCCGCCGGCCGAGCCGAGGTCGCCGCCCGCGCACACGAACTGGAGGGCATCGAGGCCGGCCTTGCCGACAGCGTGCGCCTGATCGCCGATGAGGTGCGTGGCAGTGTGCGCGAGGCGATGAAGAGTCTGCGTGCCGATCTCGCCGCTTCTGCCCAGTCGGAACGCGACCAAGCCGAACGCGACCGGGCGGCCGGGCGCGCCTCGGCATCCACGGGACCGGCGGATGACGCGCGCACCGCGTCACGCGAGCAGATGCGACGCGCCGAGGCGATCGTGGGCGAGTTCCGCGCCACCGTGCGCGCCGACCTGCGCACCCATCTGGCCCACGGCGGCGACCTGGGAGCCTCGGTGGTGGATGATCTGTCACGAGCGCTCGACGAGGCGCTGTCCACCCTTACCCGGGCCCTGCGCTAGCCCCGCCCAGTTCCGCGAGCGGGGTTGGTGGGCGCTGGCGGAAATGGTCGGCGCACGCCGGTGAAGGGTCAGGCAGGCCAGAGTTCCTCGTCGTCGCCGACCGGGTCTTCCAGCGGCACGACCAGGATCGGGCGCGACTGGCGGTGGGCGAGGCGCGCCGCCACCGAGCCCGTGAAGAACTCGCGGATCGACTCTCCGAGTCCGCGCCGCCGGGTGCCGACCACGATCAGTCGAGCCTGCGCACGCTCCGCCAGATGCTTGATGGCGAGGGCCGGGTCACCGACGAGCTGGGTGACGGTCCATTCGACACCCGCCCCCTCCAGCGCCGACTCTGCATCGTGTTGCACGGCCCTCAGTTGCATCTCGCCCACGGCGATGTCGACGTCGATCGGCGCGGAATGCACGTACCCGTCGGGATCCTCGTAGGTGACGAACCTCGTCACATCCACGTGCGCCACGATGAGCGGGGCGCCGAAGAGTTTCGCGTAACGCGCCGCTTCCTTGAAGACACGCGGCGGTTGGCCGGGAATCGCACCGACGATCACCGCGCGCAGGGGGACCGGATTCTCGTCGATATCGGTCATGACACCCTTCCCGTCCTCCCCCGCACCGCAGAGGCGCCGAGGGCACCGTGTTATTCTGAATGCTACTCTTCCCGGCAAGATGCCGGATCGTCAACCGCATCGTGAATGCGCCGGACCAAAGTGCGGAACACCGCATCGTCCGTGACTCAGAAATGAGGGGGTCTCGCATGGGGCGTGGCCGTCAGAAAGCGAAGCACACCAAGATCGCTCGCGAGCTGAAGTACGACACGTACAACGTGAACTACTCCGCGCTCGAAAAGGAGCTTGGACACCACGAGGAAGACCCGTACGTCGACAAGTGGGCAGATCAGTATGCCGACGACGAGGACGAGCTCGAAACAGCCTGACGTCTGTTCGTTGCGTCGTCGGTCGACCGTGAACGGTGCGCGTCACCACGCGCCGTGGCGACGTTCCCACTCGTCCTCGATCGTCCGCGGACGTGAGACGACCAGGCCGATCGGCAGGGTCGCGAGGAAGAGGATGCCGAAGACCACCAGCACCGGCTGCCAGCTCCCGGTCGCCTCATGGACGACCGCGAACATCAACGGGAACAGCGCCGCGATCGCGTAGCCGACGCTTTGGGCGAAGCCGCTCAACGCCACCGCGCCCTCGTGGGTGCGCGAACGCAGCTGGATGAGCACCAGCACAGCGGGAAAGAGCGCCTGAGGGGCGCCGAGCAGCACCACCCACAGCACCGTCGCAGCGGCGGGCGCGAGGACCATTCCGAGCACCCCGGCGACTCCGGCGGTGAGGGCGACGGCGTAGATCACGCCGACGCGACGCCACCGGGTGATCACGATCGGGACGATGATCGACCAGGGCAGTCCCATGGCCCCGAACAGCGACAGCAGGGCGCCGGCTTGGGCATGCGAGACGCCGGCGATGTCGACGAGAACGACCGGCAACCAAGCGAAGCAGGCGTACACGCTCGCCGCCGAGACACCGAAGCTGCCGGCGATCGCCCATGCCAGCGGCAGGCGAGGCAGGCGTCTGAGCACACCGGGTGCGGGTGCGTCGATCTCGATCGCGCCGGTCGCGACCTCGGGGTCCGCCGGTGACGGCATGCGCGAGCGCACGACGAGAGACACCCACGGAACGACGGCGACGAGGGCGAGCACCGACCACATCCCCAGCGAGAATCGCCAGCCCGCGGCATCCGCCACGGGCACCGCGACCAGCGGCGGCAGGAACGCCGCCACCGACAGCAGCGACGAGTACACCGCCGTCATCGTGCCGATCCGCTCGGGGAAGTAGGCCTTGATGAGGGGCGGCAGCACCACGTTTCCCACACCGACAGCCGCGAACAGCACCGTCGTCGCGATGAGCAGGCCCACCGCGTCGGCCGCGTTCGCGCGCGCGACCAGCGCCCCGGCGGCGACGATCATGGATGCCGCGGCCAGCCGCTCCAGTCCGAAGCGTCGCTCGAGCGCGGGCGTGACGATGCCGAACACCGCGAAACACACCGGCGGAGCCATGCCGATGAGACCCAGAATCCCGGTGGGCACGGGGAAATCGACCTGGATCTCGGAGATGATCGGCGACAGCGCGGCCACCGCGGAACGCAGCGAGAACGCGACGAAGACGACGCCGACCAGCGCGAGCATGCGGCCCCGCCAGAGGGAACGGGGGCGGGGAGCAGTCACTCGACCAAGCCTACGAGGGACTCAGGACGTTACGGCTCGCTGCGCTCAACGAACGGGGGTGAGCGACGGGTCAGCTCTCCTGGGTGCCTTCGACCCAGGCGAGGTATTCCTCCGACACCGTGCCGGTGATGTACCGGCCGTCGAAGCAGCTCATGTCGAGGTCTTCGACATCGGGGGCGCCCTCGAGGATCGCCGCCTTCAGGTCGTCGATCTCCTGGTAGACCATGTAGTCGGCACCGAGCTCCTCGGCGATCTCGGGAATCGTGCGGCCGTGGGCGACGAGCTCGTGACGCGACGGCATGTTGATGCCATAGACGTGCGGGAAGCGTACCGGCGGCGCGGCCGACGCGAAGGTCACGCTCTTGGCCCCGGCATCGCGCGCCATCTGGATGATCTCTTTCGAGGTCGTCCCACGCACGATCGAGTCGTCGATGAGCAGCACGTTCTTGCCCTTGAACTCGCTCGACATGGCGTTGAGCTTCTGGCGCACGCTCTTCTTGCGCACGGCCTGACCGGGCATGATGAACGTCCGGCCGACATAGCGGTTCTTGTAGAAGCCCTCGCGGTACTCGATGCCGAGCTTTCGTGCGACCTGCATCGCCGCCGGCCGTGAGCTGTCGGGAATGGGCATGACGACGTCGATGCTGCCGCTGGGGGTGTACTTAGCGATGGTGTCGGCGAGGCGCTCACCCATGCGCAGGCGGGCCTCGTACACCGAGATGCCGTTCATGATCGAGTCGGGACGCGCCAGATACACGTACTCGAACGAGCACGGCACCAGCTGCGGGTTCGCGGCGCACTGCTGCGTGTGCAGGCGCCCGTCCAGGTCGATGAATACGGCCTCGCCGGGCTCCACATCGCGGACGACCTCGAAGCCGCCGTTCTCGAGAACGAGCGACTCCGACGCGACGATCCACTCATAGCGCCCCGTCGGGGTGCCTGCGGCATCCAGCGCGGGACGCGTGCCGAGGATGAGGGGGCGGATGCCGAAGGGGTCGCGGAACGCGAGCAGACCGTAGCCAGCGATCAACGCGATGGTCGCGTACGAGCCCTCGACGCGCTCGTGCACCCGCGTGACGGCCTGGAAGATCTGCGCCGGATCGAGCTCGAGTCCCGAGATCGACGCCTGCAACTCGTTGGCCAGCACGTTGACGAGCAGCTCGGTGTCGGAGCTCGTGTTCAGGTGCCGGCGGTCTTTGCTGAACAGCTCTTCGGTCAGCTCACGCGTGTTGGTGAGGTTGCCGTTGTGCACCAGCACGATGCCGTACGGGGCGTTCACATAGAACGGCTGCGCTTCTTCTTCGCTCGACGCGGTGCCCTTGGTGGCGTACCGCACGTGGCCGAGCCCGATCTCACCGAGGAGGGCGCGCATGTCGCGCGTGCGGAACGCCTCGCGCACCTGCCCCTTGGCCTTGAACAGGTGGAAGACGCCGTTCGACTCGGCTGTGGCGATGCCGGTGGAGTCCTGACCGCGGTGCTGCAGCAGCAGGAGCGAGTCGTAGATGTCCTGGTTGACCCGGCCCTGTCCGACGACGCCGACGATTCCGCACATATGGTGTTGCTCGATCCGTTTCTGCGCCTAGACGGCGGATGAGTATGCGCCGACCAGGCGCACGGCTCCGCCGTCGACGCCCTTGGCACCCTGCTCGAACTGTCCGTCTGGCCGGGCGCCGTCGCGCACGACGCCGACCTGCCAGGTCGCGATGCCGATGTCCGACAGAAGGGATGCCGCGGCATCCGCCTGATCGGCCGAGACGACGGCCACGAAGCCGACGCCGAGATTCCAGGTGCCTTCGGTGTCTTCCAGGCGCAGGCCGCCGAGATCGGCGAGCACGCGGAAGACCGGGGTGGGCGACCACGTCGAGCGGTCGACCTCGACCCACGCGTGCGGAGGCAGCACGCGGGCCAGGTTGGCGGCGATGCCGCCGCCGGTGACGTGGCTGAGCGCGTGCACCGCGCCCGGCAGCTGAGTGAGGAGGTTCAGCAGGGGCAGCGTGTACAGGCGCGTCGGCTCGAGCAGCTCCTCGCCCCACGTACGCCCGAACTCCGCCGCGTGCGCACCGTAGTTGACGCCCTTGCCGGCCACGATGTGTCGGATGAGCGAGTACCCGTTGGAGTGGGGGCCGCTGGATGCCAGGGCCAGCACCACATCACCGGTCTGCACGCGCTCCGCGCCGAGGACGTCACCGGCCTCGACGGCACCGGTCGCCGCACCCGCCACGTCGTAGTCGTTGATGCCGAGCAGGCCCGGGTGCTCGGCGGTCTCGCCGCCCACGAGAGCGGTGCCGGTCTGCTCGCACCCGAATGCGATGCCGCGAACGATATCGGCGATGCGCTCGGGGAAGACCTTGCCGCAGGCGATGTAGTCGGTCATGAAGAGCGGCTTCGCGCCTACCACCACGATGTCGTCGACGACCATGCCGACGAGGTCCTGGCCGATCGTGTCGTGCTTGTCGATCGCCTGAGCGATCGCGACCTTCGTGCCGACGCCGTCGGTCGAGGTGGCGAGCAACGGCTGCGTGTAGGCCCGGAGCGCGGAGGCGTCGAACAGGCCGGCGAACCCGCCTACACCGCCCCAGACCTCGGGTCCATGCGTACGACGAACGGCCGACTTCATCAGTTCGACGGCGAGATCGCCCGCCGCAGTGTCGACGCCGGCTTCGGAATAGGGATTCTGTGGGGCTTCTGCCACGCGAACAGCCTAGCGGCAGCCTCGACGGTCGCGGACCGATCGTGCTCGCGCCATCGCGGACGCCACCCTGTCGCCCGCGGAACGCGCTTGCCTAGGATGGCGACATGGCAGCCGCGGCGGGACCGGAGTGGATCATCCGCGAAGACGCGAGCCTGCCGGTGCTCGTCGCCCTGTATCTGCGCCACGTGCTCGGCACCCGGTTTCCGGAAGAGCTGCCGCATCTTCGGGCGATCGCGCCGACGCCTGCCACGACGGCCGGCGAGTACGACGACCGGTCGTCGATCGAACGGCAATGGCGCGCGTACTGGGACCTGACGGTCGAGCCGCAGGCCAACCCCTCCCCCGTGCCCCTGGAGCTGATCGACGGCTTCGAGACGTATGTGGCGCTCCCGGTCGAGGGCTTCGCCGCGCTGCAGGCGTCTATCGAGCCGCACGCGGCGGATGCCGTCGCGTACGCCCGCACCGCAAACGAACGCTACCGGGCGAGCGTGGGCAGCGGCGCGTCGTATCGCGCCTACGCGAGTGCCATCGCGGAGCATGAACGCGTCGTCGGGCGCCGGGCGCACTCGTTCGAGCTGAACGTGCAGGTGCTGCCGTTCACCCAACGCGGCGTGTGGTGGATCGGCGCCCTGACGGTCGCGGTGACCGACGGACTGCGCGGCGACATCGCCGAGTTCGATGCGGCGATCGGTCCGATCATCGCGGACATCGCGTGACTGCGGCATCCTTCGGGGCGTCCGCCGCCCGACGACAGGCGATCGCCCGGACACAGGCGAACCCGTCGCGAATCTTCCTGTCCCCGGCAGATCGCCTGTTACCGGGCGCAGCGACGGAGGACTACTCGGCGTCGTCGACGGTGATGATCTCGCGGTCGACGCGCACCTCGCGGGTGCGCCGTGCGAGGGCGCGGTCGATCACGAGCGCGACGACGCCGCCGATCGCGACACCGATCGGGATGGCGAACAGGCACACGAAGCCGAAGACCTGCGTGGTCGAGTACGAGACACCGGTGCTGGCGCTCACGTTCTCGCTGCCGTTGAAGCCGAAGGTGAGCACGAGGGCGGCGAGGATGCCGAGGGCAGCACCCCCGACCAGGAACACCGTGTACCGCGGGCTACGCCGCACGTAGGCGGTCTCGATGCGGTGCGCGGCGGAAGGGCTCATGGCTCCATTGTTCCACTCCGGGCCATTCAACAGGCTCGGAGACTGCTGCGGCAGGAGCCGGTCGGGTGAGCGGGGTAATCTGCGGCTATGACGGCATCCGGACCTCTCTCCCACGACGACCGCCACCGACCCGACTTGTCGGCGAGACCCCACGTCATCATCGTGGGCGGCGGCTTCGCGGGAATCAGTGCCGCCACCGCCCTGCGCCACGCGCCGGTGCGGGTGACCCTCATCGATCGTCGCGTCTACAACACCTTCCAGCCGCTGCTGTATCAGGTGGCCACCGGCGGCCTGAACCCGGGCGACGTCACGCACTTCCTCCGCAGCCTGCGGCTGCGCCAGCCCAACCTCGAAGTCGTGCACGAGCACCTCATGGAAATCGATACCGATGCGCGCCGCGTGCGCCTGCTCGACGGCCAGGAGATGTCGTACGACTACCTCCTCATCGCCAACGGCGTCACGACCGCCTATCACGGCACGCCGGGCGCCAAGGAGAACTCCTTCGCGGTGTACTCCCGCTCGCAGGCGATCACGATCCGCGACACCCTCTTCACACGACTCGAACGCGCCGCCGTGCGCGACGACCGCAGCAAGGGGCTGTCGGTCGTCGTCATCGGGGGCGGACCGACGGGTATCGAGATGGCGGGCGCCCTCGCCGAGCTGCGCGATCAGGGCCTCGAGCCGGCCTACCCCGAGCTCGACGGCGATGCGTTCCGCATCACGCTCGTACAGCGCAGTGAGATCCTGAAGCCGTTCGTTCCCAAGCTCCGCGAGTACGCCGCGGCGCAGCTGCGGCGCCGCGACGTGGAACTGCGCCTGGGTGCCGGCGTCGACAAGGTGCTCCCCGATGCCGTCGTGCTCTCCGACGGCAGCGTGCTGCCCAGCGACCTGACGATCTGGGCGACGGGCGTCGCCCCCCACGAGGAAGTGCGCGAGTGGAGCCTTCCCCTCGACAAGGGCGACCGCATCCGTGTCGGCGAGGACCTGCAGGTCGAGGGCCTGCCCGGAGTGTTCGCCGCCGGCGACGTCGCGATCGCACCCCAAGACCTCCCCCAGCTCGCCCAGCCGGCGATCCAGGGCGGTGAGCACGTGGCGAAGCAGATCCTGAGAATCATCGCGGGACAGGCCACGGAGCCGTTCGCGTACTACGACAAGGGGCAGCTGGCGATCATCGGCCGCCGCTCCGCGATCGGGGAGCTGCCCGGCGTCGCGAACCTTCCGGGGCTGCACGGCCTCCGGTTCCTCGGAAAGATCCCGCTGCTGCGCAAGACGGTGACGCTCACCGGCTCATTCGCATGGATGACCTGGCTCTTCGTCCACATCACGAGCCTGCTCGGACCTCGCAACAAGTTGACGGTGATGATCGGGCTCGTCGCCCGCTACGGCGTGCACCTGTACCGGGCTCCGGTGCCGATCGTCGGCGATGTGCCGGCCATCCGCCCGTCGAAGGCACAACGGCGCCAGCGGGCCGCGAAGCCGTCGACCGACTGAGCGCCGCGCGTTTCGAGCCGGCGCAGCGCGTCGAAACGCAGAACCCCGTGAGCGAGCCGTGAGGACTGTGGCCACCCCCGTAGGGAAAGCGTAAGGACCGCAGAAACGGTCGTATCGCGGGAGTTGGATCGGAGCCGTGCCCATCGTGGGCGCCCGCCGAGAGGCCCGGTTCGATCCGGCGTGCGGTCAGTCTCCTGGAGTTGCTGTGCTCGATGTGATCTACGTCGTCGTGACGATCGCGGTGTTCGCGATCGTCGCCCTCGTTGCGAAGGGGGCGGAGCGACTCTGATGGACGTCTTCTCGATCATCGGCGCCGTGCTCGGCATCGCCAGCGTCGTCTACCTCGTCATCGCCCTCGTGAAGCCGGAGCGCTTCTGATGGGCGTCGACACCGCCGACATCTGGTTCGGCGTCCTCCAGATCTCCACCCTGGTCCTGCTGCTCGCGCTGCTCTACCGTCCCGTCGGCGACCTCATCTTCCGCATCTTCACGAGCGAGAAGGATGCCGCCCCGGAGCGCCTCGTCTACCGCCTCATCGGTGTCGATCCCCGTGCGGAGCAGACCTGGCAGGCCTACACCCGCGGCGTCCTCGCCTTCTCACTCATGGGCGTGCTGTTCGTCTACGCCCTCCAGCGGCTGCAGGCGTTGCTTCCCGCATCGCTGGGCCTGCCGGCCGTGCCCGAAGGTCTCGCGTTCAACACCGCGGCATCCTTCGTCACCAACACCAACTGGCAGTCGTACTCCCCCGAAGCGGTCATGGGCTATCTCGTGCAGCTCGCCGGCCTGACGGTGCAGAACTTCGTCTCGGCCGCCGTCGGCATCGCGGTCGCCATCGCGCTGGTGCGCGGCTTCGCGCGGCGTGGCGGGCGCACGATCGGCAACTTCTGGGTCGACCTCGTCCGCGGTACGGGGCGTCTGCTGCTGCCGATGGCCGTCGTGGCGGCCATCGTGCTGCTGGCGGGCGGCGTGATCCAGAACATCAATGGCTTCGTCGACGCGCATACCCTCGCCGGTGCGACGCAGTCGATCCCGGGCGGCCCGGTCGCTTCGCAAGAGGCGATCAAGATGCTCGGCACCAACGGTGGCGGTTTCTTCAACGCCAACTCCGCCCACCCGTTCGAGAACCCCACCCCGTGGACGAACCTCTTCCAGCTGCTGCTGATCCTCGTGATCCCCATCGCTCTGCCTCGCACATTCGGGCGCATGGTCGGCGACAACCGCCAGGGCTACGCGATCCTCGCGGTCATGTCGACCCTCGCGATCGCGTCGATCGCCGCGGTCAGCGCCCTCGAAGTCATCGGCCACGGCACCGCCCCGCAGCTCGCGGGTGGTGCGATGGAAGGCAAGGAGCAACGCTTCGGCATCATCGGTTCCGCGCTCTACGCCGCCGTGACGACCCTGACGTCGACCGGCGCCGTCAACTCCATGCACGACTCGTTCACCGCGGGCGGCGGGATGATCCCGATGGTCAACATGATGCTCGGCGAGGTGGCTCCCGGCGGCGTCGGCTCGGGCCTGTACGGCATGCTCGTGCTCGCGATCATCGCGGTGTTCGTGGGCGGCCTGCTGGTCGGGCGCACACCGGAATATCTCGGCAAGAAGATCGGCCCCACGCAGATCAAGCTCGCGAGCCTGTACATCCTCGTCACGCCCACCCTGGCTCTGGCCGGCACGGCGCTGAGCTTCGGCATCCCCGCTGTGCGGGCCGACGTCGAGGCGACGTCGATCCTGAACCCCGGCATCCACGGGATGAGCGAAGTGCTCTACGCCTTCACGTCGGCGGCCAACAACAACGGTTCGGCCTTCGCGGGCCTCACCGCCAACACGCCGTGGCTGAACACCGCGCTCGGTGTCGTCATGCTCCTCGGGCGCTTCGTGCCGATCGTGCTGGTGCTCGCCCTGGCGGGCTCCCTCGCCGCGCAGCAGCGTGTTCCGTCGACGGCGGGCACCCTGCCCACGCATCGCCCGCAGTTCGTCGGCCTGCTCGTCGTCGTCACGATCGTGATCTCGGCACTCACCTATTTCCCCGTTCTCGCGCTGGGTCCCCTGGCAGAAGGTCTTTCCTGATCATGAACACGACCGCCCCGGTCATCGACCGTCCCTCCGCCGAGGACGACACCACCTCGTCGGCTCCCGCCGCCCGCCGCGCCTTCGGGTGGGCGCAGCTGGTCACCGCCCTTCCCGGCGCCCTTCGCAAGCTCAATCCCGCCGAGCTGTGGCGCAGCCCCGTCATGTTCCTCGTGTGGGTGGGCGCGGCCCTCACAACCGCCATCGCGGTCGCCGAACCGTTCCTCGGCGGCCCGCAGAGCTCGGGCGGCACCCCCGTTCCCGCCGGCTTCACGTGGGGCATCGCCGTCTGGCTCTGGCTCACCGTGCTGTTCGCCAACCTGGCCGAGTCGGTGGCCGAAGGCCGCGGCAAGGCCCAGGCGCAGGCCCTGCGCACCACGCGCACCGCCACGATCGCGCACCGGGTGCAGGGCTACGACGCGTCGGCGGATGCCGCGGCCACCTCCGCCGCCACCGAAGACATCGCCTCGTCGGAGCTCTCGCTCGACGACGTGGTCGTCGTCTCGGCCGGTGAGCTCGTACCGGGCGACGGCGACGTCATCTGGGGCATCGCCACGGTCGACGAGTCTGCGATCACCGGCGAATCGGCTCCCGTGGTGCGCGAGTCGGGTGGCGACCGCAGCGCGGTCACCGGCGGCACGCGCGTACTCAGCGACCGCATCGTCGTGCGCATCACATCGCAGCCCGGCCAGACCTTCGTCGACCGGATGATCGCTCTCGTCGAGGGCGCGAACCGTCAGCGCACGCCCAACGAGATCGCCCTCGGCATCCTGCTGGCGAGCCTGTCGATCGTGTTCGTGATCGTCGTGCTGACGCTCAACCCGATTGCGTCGTACGCGGCAAGCCCGGTCAGCATCCCCGTTCTGATCGCCCTGCTCGTCTGCCTCATCCCGACAACGATCGGCGCGCTGCTGTCGGCGATCGGCATCGCCGGAATGGACCGCCTCGTGCAGCACAATGTGCTCGCCATGTCGGGGCGCGCTGTCGAAGCCGCCGGCGACGTGACCACGCTGCTGCTCGACAAGACCGGCACCATCACCTACGGCAACCGTCGCGCGTCGGCGTTCCTGCCCCTGCCGGGCGTCGACGAGAACGACCTCGCGTCGACCGCCGCCCTATCGTCGCTGTCCGACCCGACGCCCGAGGGCGTCTCGATCGTCGAGCTCGCCGCGGTCCGCGGCGTGCAGGTCACGGCCCCCGCGGATGCCGTCGCGGTCCCCTTCACCGCACAGACCCGCATGAGCGGGCTCGACCTGGCCGACGGCACGCAGATCCGCAAGGGCGCCGGCAGCGCGGTACTCGCCTGGATGGAGCAGGCCGGGCCCGTCGCGGCATCCACCCGCGAGGCGCTGCTCACCGATGTCGAAGCGGTGTCGCAGTCGGGCGGCACGCCGCTCGTCGTCGCCGTGCGCGATGCCGGCGGCGCGCGCCTGCAGGGCGTCGTGCACCTGAAGGACGTCGTCAAGGAGGGGCTCGCAGAGCGGTTCACCCAGCTGCGCGCGATGGGCATCCGCACCGTCATGATCACGGGCGACAACCCGCTGACGGCGCGCGCCATCGCCGCCGAGGCAGGCGTGGACGACTTCCTCGCCGAGGCGACACCCGAAGACAAGCTGGCGCTCATCCAGCGCGAGCAGGCCGGCGGTGCCCTCGTCGCGATGACCGGCGACGGCACCAATGACGCCCCCGCGCTCGCCCAGGCCGATGTCGGCGTCGCGATGAACACGGGCACGTCGGCCGCGAAGGAGGCCGGCAACATGGTCGACCTCGACAGCGACCCGACCAAGCTCATCGACATCGTGCGCATCGGCAAGCAGTTGCTCATCACCCGCGGCGCCCTGACCACGTTCTCCCTCGCCAACGACATCGCGAAGTACTTCGCGATCATCCCGGCGATGTTCATGGGGGTCTTCCCCGGACTCGCGGCGCTGAACCTCATGCAGCTGCATTCGCCGGCGTCGGCGGTGACGAGCGCGATCATCTTCAACGCGATCATCATCGTCGTGCTGATCCCGCTCGCCCTGAAGGGTGTCGCTTACCGGCCGGCCAGCGCGTCGCAGATCCTCGGCCGCAACCTCCTCATCTACGGACTGGGCGGCGTGATCGCCCCGTTCATCGGCATCAAGCTCATCGACCTCGTCGTGAGCCTTCTCCCGGGCTTCTGAGCCGGGCTCCTGAAAGGCATCGTCATGTCCACCCGCACCTCCCTCCGTCATCTCGGCGTCGCCGCGCGCACCATGCTGCTCGCCACGGTCGTGCTCGGCCTCGGCTACACCGCGGTGATCACCGGACTCGGCCAGCTCGTGCTGCCCGGGTCGGCCAACGGATCGTTGCTGCGCAGTGCCGACGGCCAGGTCGTCGGCAGCGCCCTGATCGGGCAGTCCTTCACGGATGCCGACGGCGCGGCCCTGCCGCAGTACTTCCAGTCGCGTCCGTCCGCCGCGGGCACCGGCTACGACGGCACCGCGTCGAGCGGCTCGAACCTCGGGCCCGAGAACGCCGACCTCATCGCCTCGATCGGGCAGCGCCAGGCTGCCGTCGCCGTGGCGGACGACGCAGCGACGAGTGACATCCCGGCCGACGCCGTCACGGCATCCGGATCGGGGCTCGACCCGCACATCTCGCCCGCGTACGCCCAGCTGCAGGTCGCCCGCGTGGCCGCGGCCCGCGGGCTCGACCCCGCCGTCGTCTCGGCGATCGTCGCCGAGCACACCACCGGCCGCGACCTCGGGTTCCTGGGCGAGCCGCGGGTGAACGTGCTGGAGCTGAACATCGCGCTCGACGCCGCCCAGCGGTGACCCGCGGTGACTGGGGTGGGCAGCGAGAACTAAGGTGAACGCATGAAGCGCGGCAGGCTGCGGGTACTGCTCGGGGCCGCGCCGGGCGTTGGCAAGACGTACGAGATGCTCACCGAAGGGCGCCGCCTGCTGGGCGACGGCGTTGACGTGGTCGTGGGCATCGTCGAGACCCATGGGCGCGCCGCGACCGCCGCCCAGGCCGCGGGACTGCCGACCCTCGACCGTCGACGCATGCAGCACCGCGACGTCGAACTCGACGAACTCGACGTCGACGCGCTCCTCGCGCGGCATCCCGAGATCGCCCTCGTCGACGAGTTCGCCCATACCAACGCCCCGGGCTCCCGCAACGAGAAGCGCTGGCAAGACGTCGAAGAGCTGCTCGCTGCCGGCATCGATGTCATCACGACCGTCAACGTGCAGCACATCGCCTCCCTCGGCGGGGTGGTCGCGCAGATCACCGGGATCACGCAGCGCGAGACAGTGCCGGATGCCGTGGTGCGCTCGGCCGATCAGATCGAGGTCGTCGACCTCGCGCCGCAATCGCTGCGCGACCGCCTCGCCGCGGGCGCGGTGTACCCCGCCGAGCGCATCGACGCGGCCCTGTCGAACTACTTCCGTCTGGGAAACCTCACCGCCCTGCGCGAACTCGCCCTGCTCTGGCTGGCCGACGAGGTCGACAGCGCGCTCAAGACCTACCGCGAAGAGCACGGCATCACCGGCACGTGGCAGGCCCGCGAACGGGTGGTCGTTGCGCTCACCGGCGGTCCTGAAGGCGACACTCTGCTGCGCCGCGGCGCCCGCATCGCCGCGCGCGCCGCGGGCGGAGAGCTGCTGGCCGTGCACGTGACGACACAGGAAGGCCTGCGCGCAGCAGCGCCGGGAGCACTGGCCGCCCAGCGGGCGCTGGTCGAGTCGTTGGGCGGCAGCTACCACCAGGTCATCGGCGAAGACGTGCCGCGCACGCTCGTCGACTTCGCAAGATCGGTCAACGCCACACAGCTCGTTCTGGGCGCGAGCCGTCGCAGTCGACTGAGCGCGGCCTTCACCGGTCCGGGCATCGGCTCGACGGTCATCCGGGAGTCGGGCGACATCGACGTGCACATCGTCACCCACGCGGCGGCCGGTGGCGTGTTGCACCTGCCCCGCCTCACCGGCGGCGCGCTCGGCTGGCGTCGCCGCATCCTGGGGCTCATCGTCGCCTTCACCGGCGGCCCGCTGCTGTCGTGGCTGCTGTTCTCCACGTCGAACGACGACACGATCACGTCCGACGTGCTCGCCTATCAGTTGCTGGTGGTCGTCGTCGCGCTGATCGGCGGCATCTGGCCGGCGCTCTTCGCCGCCGTGTTGTCGGGACTCACCCTCGACTTCCTCTTCATCCAACCGCGCTTCACGGTCAGCATCGACAAACCCCTTCATGCACTGTCGCTCGTGTTGTACGTCGTGATCGCGATCCTCGTGAGCTGGATCGTCGACCAGGCTGCCCGCCGCACCCGTCGCGCGCGCCGCGCGGCGGCCGAATCGGAGTTGCTGGCCACCGTCTCGGGCAGCGTGCTGCGGGGAGAAAGTGCCGTGCCGGCGCTGATCAGCCGCATCCGCGAAGCCTTCGCCGTGAGCGGGGTGCGCCTGCTGTCCGGAGACGGGTCGACCGGCGAGGTCATCGCGACCGACGGCGAACCGGTGAGCGACGGCCGTGCGGTCTCGGTCGCCGTCGGCACCGACGCCGCGACCGGCGGCCCACGCGCCACCCTGGAACTGCACGGCGGCGACCTCGGCACCCTCGAGAGGCGACTGCTCGACGTGATCACGGCGCAACTTGCCGCCGCGATCGAGCACCGCGATCTCACCCAGACGGCCCGCACCGCCGATGCCCTCGCCGCGACCGACCAGGTGCGCACGGCCCTGTTGTCGGCGGCCAGCCACGACCTGCGACGCCCCCTCGCCGCGGCGATCGCGGCCGTCGGCGGACTGCGCGCGGCGGGATCGTCGCTCAGTGCGGACGACCGCAACGAGCTCATTGCGACGGCCGACGAGTCGCTCGCCTCGCTCGCCTCCCTGGTGACCGATCTGCTGGATGTCAGCCGGGTGCAGGCGGGCGTGCTGGCCGTCTCGTTGGCCTCCGTCGACGTCACCGCCGCGGTGCTCGAAGCCATCGACGAGCTCGGCCTCGGACCCGGCGCCGTCGAACTCGCCCTCGACCCCGACGTGCCGAGCGTGCGCGCCGACCCGGTGCTGCTGCAGCGCGTGGTGGTCAACGTGCTTGCCAACGCGCATCGGTACTCCCCCGAGGGCTCGCGCGTGCGCATCTCGTCGAGCCGGCTCGGCGAGACGGCCCAGCTCCGCATCGTAGACCACGGACCGGGCGTCGCCGCCGAGCGTCAGGACGAGATCTTCGCGCCGTTCCAGCGCCTCGGAGACACCGACAACACGACCGGCCTCGGGCTGGGCCTGGCCCTGTCGAAGGGGTTCACCGAGGGGATGGGCGGCACGCTCGTTCCCGAGACGACGCCCGGCGGCGGACTGACCATGGTCATCTCTTTGCCGGTGGATGCCGCGGCGTCCGACTCTCTCGACTCCGGGCAGGGAGGATGAGAGAGTGAAGATCCTGGTCGCCGACGACGACCCGCAGCTCGTTCGGGCACTGCGGATCACCCTGGCCGCGCACGGTTACGACGTGGTGGCCGCCCCCGACGGTGCCGCGGCGATCGCCCTCGCCGCCCAGCAGCGGCCCGACATCGTCATGCTCGACCTGGGGATGCCGCGACTCGATGGCATCGAGGTGATCCATGCTCTCCGCGGCTGGACGAGCGTGCCGATCCTCGTCGTGTCGGGCCGCACCGGATCGGCCGACAAGGTCGAGGCGCTGGATGCCGGGGCCGACGACTACGTGACCAAGCCCTTCCAGGTCGACGAGCTGCTCGCGCGGCTGCGGGCGCTCGTCCGCCGCAGCGGCGACGGCTCGACACCCTCGAGCGACGCGCCGATCGTCCGTTTCGGAGCGGTGGAGGTCGACCTGGCCGCCACGCGGGTGACCCGCGACGGCGAGGTGGTTCATCTCACGCCGACCGAGTGGCGCATGCTCGAATTTCTGGCGCGCAACCCGGGAACACTCGTGACCCGCCAGACGCTGCTCAAGGACATCTGGGGCACCGATCAGGTCGCCGATTCGGGTTACCTGCGGCTGTACATGTCTCAGCTGCGCAAGAAGCTGGAGCGCGATCCGGCCCGACCCCAGCACCTGCTGACCGAGCAGGGGATGGGCTACCGCCTCGTGCTCGAGGGGTGACCCCCGGGAAGCCGCGTTTCGACTCGCTCCAGGCCCTACCCCGCGACGACCGCCTCGAGACGCGCGTACGAGGCCTCCATACCGTCGGTCATGCCCGTGGCGAGGATCATGTCGCGAGTCTCCTTGTCCGGGTACTCGATCAGCAGGGTCAGCAGCGTTGCGCCGTCCTCTTCGTACAGCTGGAGGTCTTTGAGGGTGGCCGGTCCCGGCATCCCGATCATCTGTTCGGTGGTGACCGCGCGCCACATCGGCTCGCTCAGCACCGTCGAGCCCTCGAAGCCGAAACGCGTGGACTCGTCGTCACCCTGCTGCCAGACGTAGCGGTAGGTGTCGCCGACCTCGCACGCCACGAGCTGCCAGCCGTCGGGGCCGAGCAGCCACTTCTTCAGCAGTTCGGGTTCGTGGTGCGCACGCCAGACGAGCTCGCGCGAACCCTCGATGAGTCGGGTGATGCGCACGTGCTGGTCGGAGAGCAGCTCGGTGCGCGTGCCTTTGCCCTGCGCGTAGTCCCGCAGGTCCTGCAGCACCGCGTCGAGCTGGTTCATCGCCAGGCGCGAGCCCTCGATCGCGCCCATCGCGACGACCTGCTCCAGCGCCTCGAGCGAGGCGAAGTAGGTGGTGTTGGTAAGGCGAGAGCCCTCGGCGGTCGCCTCGAAGGAGAACACCATCCGCATCGAGGGGAAGCCCTCGAGCTTTTCGCCGTCATTGCCGACGAACGAGTCGAGCACTTCGAAGCTGCGTCCGGCGTCGACGTTCAGCACCTCCCACGATCCAGCAGATCGCTCGCCTTTCGGGCTCGTCATGCGGTAGTCCACGCGCCCACCGGGGCGCAGGTCGAACGCGGTGAACGTCGCCGGCCAGCCGGGAGGGCCCCAGAACCGCTCCAGCTGGCGGGGGTCGGTGAAGGCCTCCCAGAGACGGGAGACGGGTGCCGCGGCATCCGCCACGAGCGTCATGGTGAGGTTCTCGGGATCGGTCGTGATGTCGGTGACGGGCATGTCATTCTCCTTGGGTCGGGCGGGGATCGTGCGGGGATGCCGGCTCTGCCAGCAGCGCGTCGAGGCGATCGATGCGCGAGCGCCAGAGGTCTTCGTAGCGGGAGAGGAGCGCCCGGGCGCGGGCGATCATGCGGGGGTCCGCACGCACCAGCCGCTCGCGTCCCTCGGCGCGTTTGACGACGAGACCCGCGGCTTCGAGCACCGCGACGTGCTTCTGCACGGCCGCGAACGACATGTCGTAGTCGGCGGCGAGCGCCGACACCGACTGCTCGTCGACGATCGTGCGCCGCAGGATGTCGCGCCGCGTCGCCGCCGCCATCGCGTGGAACAGGCGGTCGGTCTCATCGTCACTCAACTCAGTTTGTGCAACCATTTGGTTGTACGTTAAACCCAAGAATGCCGCGTGTCAACGCCCGTCCTGTCGGGAACGCGTTCTCGTTGCACTTGTGGGCTTTACGTTGCACTGGTCCCGTTCGTCGTTGCACTGGATGCAGCGAAACGCCGATGCGGCTGCGCCCGCTCCGCTCCCCCAGCGGGAGTATCAGCACCAGGCACGCAGCGTCGCGAGCCCGTAGGGAGGCATCCAGGTGCGACCGGTCGACATCGCGAAACAGATCACGACCAGGCGCCGCTCTGCGGGCACCGAAGTGCACTGGGTGCCGCGCGCAAATGAGAACGGCGCCGGCCTCGAGCAGCAGCACGGCGTTACCAGCAGAGAGCTCGGCGAACGGGACTGGGCTGCGATTGATCCTGTGCAGGTGCGCACCTCGAAAGGCGTCCGTCACTACTTCACCGGCGCGCTGTACTTCTGGGAGCGCACACGCAGTCATGTGTGGTGCGAGTCTCAAGCAGAGCGCTGGGAAGTCCTGTGGCTGGACTACGGCGGGCAGGTTAGCCGGCTCTGGGCGCAGCCGATGGCGGTCGCTTTCGGACACGGTTCGCGGCTGTCCGGGCATTGGCACATCCCCGACCTGCTGGCTCAGTTCATCGATGGCAGTTACGGCCTGCTCGATGTTCGGCCGGCCGCCCGCATCGACGACGCGGCTACGCTCCAGTTCGACGAGACAGCGAAAGTCTGCGCCGCGCTCGGGTGGCGCTACCGTGTACTCGCCGGCCATGACCCGCTCGCGACGAGAAACCTCGACTGCATTTCTGCGTCCCGCCACGATCGCTGCAGACCGACCGCGAGGATGGAGGCTCTGATCTTGGACGCCGCACGAGGCGGCCGAACGCGCGGCGAGCTATGCCGGATCGTGTCGCCGGACTGTCCGCCGCTGGCCTGCGCTTGGGTCGACAACCTCGCGTGGAGACGGCTCCTCGACCTTGATCTCGCTTCGACCTTCAGCAGTGACACCGTCTACTCGACCTCGGAGCGCATCCGGGAAGGAGCGTTGACCCATGCCTGACGACCACAAGCTTCGACTCGGTGATGCCGTCGAAATCGACGGCGAGACCTGGGTGTGGGAAGGCGTGCGCCGCGGCACCGAGGCGAAGCTCCGGCGAGACGGATCTTCTGACGACTGGTTAGTCCTCTCTGTACCCGAGTTGCTCGCCCACGCCGGCACCGCGCGACGCGACACCGATCTACCGCTGCGACCCAGCCAAGGCGACTGGCCGAGCGATGTCCTCGACATGGAGAAGCATCTCTTGGAAGCCTTCCGTGGAACCCCGATGGACGTGACCGCCACGAAGCCACGAGTAGCGTACGACCCAGCAACGACCCGCCAGGAGGAACGAATCGCCTCCAAGACCGCCGAGATCGCGGGCACGTCGCTCGGACGATCTCGACGCACGCTCTACAACCTATGGAACGCCTACCAGGCTCATGGCACCGCGGGCATCGATGCCCGGATGCACCGCAAGGGCAAGAAGCGGCTGGCCATTGCGAAGGCCGACCCCCGACTGGTCGCCGTCATCGACCGCGCACTCGACGATCGCAAAGACATGCCCACGAGCACTCGACGGCACTGCGCGTTGCTCGTTCGTCGGACGTTGTCGCAGATGTATCCGGGCGACGCGATCTGTGAGATCAAGGACGGAACGCTGCAGGGGTACATCAACGAACGGGACGCCGGCAGATACAGCTTCGCGAAGGCGACGACGCGACGCACGGCCGCCAACAGCCCGGAGCGCGAGTTCTTCTCCGGGAACGCGTCTCGTCTCGGAGCGGTTTGCGAGATCGATTCGACCAAGCTCGACGTCCAGGTGTGGGACGACAAGGGCAACGTGTTTCGGCCAACCGCGACCGTGCTGTTCGATGTGGCAAGCCGGGTCCCTCTGGCATGGGCGATCCACGCAGACGCTCCGAACGGCTTCGATCACGCGTTGCTCTTAGCCCGAGCCATTGTCGGTCGGCGAGCTATCCCAGGTTCAGCGGCGGCTGTGCTCTCGGGGTCCGCCACGCTCCCGGTTGAGTTGATGAAGCGAGTGAACCCATACCTCGACGACGACTCGCTGGCCGTGCCGTGGATCTTCCCGCACGCGATCACGATCGACGGGGGTGCAGATTACCGCTCCGCCACGTTCGAGGCAGCATGCCGCGCATTCGGCATGACCCTGGTCCTCGCACCACCCAACGCCCCGACAGTGAAACCGCACGTCGAGCGCAACTTCGGCACTACGTCGACGAACTTCGCAACCTGGTTGGCGGGCGCAACGGGCAACTCAGTCGCCAACCGCGGCAAGCGCGACGTACCGACGCTGACACTCGACTCGGTACGCCTCGCATTCGAGACGTGGATCACGACGGTCTACCTCAACACACAGCACGGCGGGCTGAGATCGCCGCTGTTTCCCGGTCGGGAGTGGACTCCAAACCAGATGTATGCGGCGCTGTTCGAGGTAGGGCCGGGCGTTCAATTGCCGTTCCGTGCCGAGGACTTCTTCGCACTGCTGCCCACAAAACCTCGCGTGATCAGCAACGAAGGCATCGCGTTTCAAAACCGTACCTACGACTCGCCACTGCTGGCCGATCTCCGGGGACGCTCGATGACCGGGACAGGCTCGCCTGGGTCGAGAAGTGCCCGCAAGGTCGACATCAGCTACGACCCGTACAACCTCAACGCCGTCTGGGTACATCATCCCGAAACTAAGGATTGGATCGAGTGCTGGGACACGGCGCTCGATGATCGCTCGGCATGGATGGCGGCGGAGGCCGCTGTGAAGCTGGTGGAGCGGTTCGGGGCCGCCGACGGCGGCGAGACTCCGAAGACGGCGGAGTTCTTGGATTCTGTTGAGCGGCGGGCGCGCAGCGACAAACGCGCCCGCGCTACACACCTCCGAGATCAACGTGGCCCGGCTAGGGCAGGCGACACGGTTGAAGGATCTGCCGAGTCAACGCCCATCAAACTGCGAGAGTGGGCCGCTCCGGTCGACGTAGACGACATCGATTGGAACTCGTCGGCATACGACATCGTCACCATCAAGGACATCCGCTCGTGATCGTCGAGCCACTGATCTTGGATCACGACCGCAAGACCACCCTGCCCGGCCTGCGAGAGGCCTTCAGCTCGCTCCCACCGCCTCCGCCCGCCCTATCGTTCGCTGACTACGCTGCCATGCCCGCTAACGATCGCGCGGCCTATGACCAGGCACGCGATGACTTTCTGCGACTAACGCTACGGGTGCCGACCCCTGAGCAAGACCTCAGCGCCGGCATTCTCGCCAAGCTCATCCGCTCCAATCCTCGCCGCAAGAACTCCCGCCGAGGACTCATGATTTCTGCCCCGATGTTCTACGGGAAGACCGAGCTCGCGCTGCTTCTGGCTCGTTCTGTCGAGCACGAACACGCTAAGCGCTATCCGGAGTACGCCGACGACGGCGAGGTTCCTGTGGTGTGGATTGAGATGACCGACCACGGGACCGGGAAGGCACTGCTCGCGCAGATCATCCGATTCGTGGCCCCGACGATCGTGCTGCCGACGCACATCACGACAGACGAACTCCGGCACCGCGCCGTCGATCTGTTGCGCCTCCACCGCACGAAGCTTCTCGTGATCGACGAGGCGCACAATCTCGGGGGCAGCGAACCCTCGAGCGTCATTAAGGCGTTGCAGAACGAGTCGTCAGCGACGGTCGCTTTGGTCGGCATCAGCCTCGCGAGCGGAACGGCCTTCGGTAAGGGCGACGGTCTGCAGGTCACGATGCGATGCGAGATGGTGGAGCTGCACCGGGCTGACGAGACCGATGCCGGGCGCGCGTTGTGGGACAGATGGGTCACGACGTTCGATCGAAATCTCCCGCTTTGCGAACACGCTCCTGGCACGCTGACACGGAATGCCCGGGCTTTGCAGAAGGCCGCGGACGGGCGTCTCGCAGTACTCGCTCTGATCGTCGAACGGCTGGTCGCTTCAATTCTCGACGACCACCACCGGCGCGACGAGCAGGTCACCCGCCACCGGCTCTTCACCGCGCTCGACGGCCTGCGCCACACGACACCGGTTCGGCACCCGATCACGATTGAAGATTTGGTCGAGGCGGCGTGACAGACGCTCGAGCATGGGCGATCCGGCCGAAGTGGCACCGGCTGGAGACACCGCGCTCGTATGCGCAGCGTCAGTGCCGAGCTACGGGAGTCCCGTTCGAGGACGTCGAGCGAGGGCTCACCTCCGAGAAGCAGCTTTACATCTACCGGGTGTGGAAGGACGAGGCTGCGGCCGCCGCAATCGTCGAGGCGGCCGCCGGACGACCCCCCGGCCACCACCTTCGGCTGCGCGCTATCGCACAGCCAAACCCCTCCTTGACCTATCCCCAGCGCTTTCTTTGCCGTCTCTGCTCGGCTGGCGATCACGTGGAGCAAATCCCGCACGATCGCGAGAACTGGTGCCTTCGACATCCGGGGCAGATGGTCTGGGTGGGCCCAGGTACGACCACTGAGACACAGCAGATCGTGCCTCATGACAGAGCCCTATTCAGAGCCGAGCGCGGGTTTCGGCGCCTCGTGACCCGCGGCCACGTCGGCCCGCGATTACACGCTCGGGCATGGGAGATGGTGCGTGACAACGCGTGGCTGACACGACCCGAGGGGTGGAGCGCCGCAGTATCGCTCTGCGCAGACGACCGGGAGATCCGCGGTCGCGCGGCGCTCTACGCGGAGACCATCGCAGTACTCGAGGTGATTTCCGACGCGAAACGAGTCCAGCGACTGGCCGCGTGCTCGTCAGTCGACCTCCGCCCCGCGATCAAGAGCGCGCTGGCCGCTATCGACGGGCCGATCGAGGTTCTCGTGGAACGGATTGTGCTGTGGCTACGCCCTCTACGCCGCGAGGTATGCGCGACCCGCATCGAAGACCTCGACGTCCCGTTAGAGGTCGTCCACACCTCGGCAATCATCGACGTATCTGCCCCCTACCCTTTATGGATTCAACGATCTCCGCAGGCGATCGCCGAATGGGACTGGAGACGCAATGCTGGCGACCGCGATCCCTGGGGACAACAAGGTACGTCGGTGAAGGCATCGTGGGTTTGTGATCGCGGTCATCGGTGGGAGACCTCGCCGTACGTACGATCGGTCGCGGGGTGTCGATACTGCGCCGGGCAAGCGGCGTGGCCCGGGCAGACGGACCTCCGTACGGAGTATCCCGAGCTCGCGGCGGAGTGGGACCGAACTCCAGGAGCGAATGCAGGTGACCCGGACGGGGTCGGCGCTAGATCCAATCGTCGTGTCCGCTGGGTGTGCGGGAAGGGGCACCGATGGCAGGCGACCATCGCTAATCGCACCCGAAACGGCTCGGGCTGCCCCTTCTGCGCGCGCAATCGGGCGAGTCCAGGTGAGACGGACTTGGCGACCGTTATGCCGGATCTTGCGGCCGAATGGGACTACGAGCGGAACGGCGAGTCGTCGCCTTCTTTAGTCGGTGCTAAGTCAGCGAAGAAGGTGTGGTGGGTTGGTCAGTGTGGTCATGGCTGGCAGGCAGCGATCAACAACCGCTCGGCGGGTCAGGGCTGTCCGTTCTGCAGCGGCAAGCGCGCCTTGGCGGGTGTCACCGACCTCGCCACGGTCCGTCCCGATCTCGCGAAAGAGTGGGACGCCGCGAACGACTTGAAGCCGCAGGAGATACTCCCCCACTCCGGCAGGAAGGTTGTCTGGAGGTGCGCGGCTGGGCATCGCTGGGAAGCGGCGGTATACAGCCGGTCGGCCGGCCGAGGATGCCCCCACTGCTCTGGTCGGTACCGAGAGCCGAAGTAGGCGGCAGGCGCTGGACAGCTCCGACTGACAGTCGCGACTACTCCTGCTCGGCCTCGACGTCCATATCGGGGCTCCCAGGTAAAAGGTCGGAGGCTTGAATGTCGTCAAGAACAACTGCGAGCTGGCCAGGTGTCTTGCTCACGTCGTCGAAGAGCGCGTCAGCGATTCGCCATAGCTCCACCGCAGCCTCGGCAAGTGTGTACAGGTCCTCCGATCCCTCTTCCGTGTCACTCATCTGCAGCGCTCCTCCGTTCACAGAACCGTCAATAGTGTCACTACTGTCGCTTCGATGCATCAGCGCGCAGCCAAAGTCGGCCCGGGGGCGGACCACCTATGCGGCCTGATACTCGACGGCTTAGAAGCGGCACCTCGAGCCACCCACGCGACAGTGTCGTGACGAATTCCACCTGCCTGACCGACTCCTCACGACGCAGGCGGAACTAGTGCGAGGCTGCCTGGTCGCACTACTTCCCCCGCGCCGGCGATGAAGCTGATCGCTCCGGTCCGACACCAATAGAGAAGCAGCCAATCACGCAGTAGCTGGAGGTGTGCCTCTTGGTCGCCGCGTGGCCGTTCCTGATCCGCGATGACCGTCAGCCAGTCGTCGGGCTCGAACATCGCATCTAGCAGTTCGGCGGGTGTCGGACCTTGCGAATGCTCATCCCACCAGTCGCGCGCCGCCTCGTACGCATGCTGTGCGGTCGGTAGACCATTGGGCTCGGAGACGATCGCGATCAGTGCCTCGAGGAAAGGATCGCGGGCGGCCATCTGGAAGCCGCCCACGTCCACAAGATCGAAGCCCATGAGCAAGAGAATGCCATACGGATTAGGCCTTCTCCGGGAGGCTTCGCGGCAAGCCTGAGAGGGTGCGCAGGAATCCGGACCCAAGCTCTGACTGGAGCGCGTACGTCCGTGAGATAGGAACAAATATCCAGCGTCAGCGGCTCGCCCGCGGTTACAGCCAAGACCGGGTCGCTTACGAAGCAAACCTGAGTAGGTACACGTTTCAGAAGCTCGAGAAGGGCGAGTCCCGTCCGGACACGGCCGCCAACCCACGACTGATGACACTGCTCGCGATTTCGCAGGTGCTGGGCGTGGAGCTCTCAGCCCTCCTCCCCTCGCATCCGCCAGATCTGACGGCGCGGTAGCCGAAGCCCGTGTCGGGTAAGCGCGGATCACCGTGCGGACGGGTCCCTCCTTGCCCTTTCTGCCGAAATTCGTCGCGACCGACGGGCTCGCGCTCATCATCGTGGCCCTCAGCCGCCCCAGACGGCCCGCGCCGATGATCGTGATAGGGATGGGCGCCTGGTCGGCCCTGCCTGCAGGCCCCGGATACACCTAGTTCACTATCCCGCCGTCATTATCAGCGGCATCCTCACCGGAATCGGCCTTCACTTTGGCGCTGTTCACGCGGCCAACGCAATTGGTCAACGAGCCGGTAGCGACTCAGCGTCGATGAGCCCGAGCGGGTGGCCTCGCGAAAGTCTAGGGAAACGCTAGATATCCCTAGACTTCGCTAGACCCGCCAGTCGCTCCGGTAGTCGGGATGATCCGCATGAGCGAGGGCGAGTTCCCGAAGCACTGCCGCCAACGTCTCCGCTGGCACCATTGCGGGCGTCGCCGCGCGGAACGCGTCGACGATCCGGCGCTTGGCGGCACACTCTGCGAACACTCTCTGATAGTCGATCGCGACGATCATGCGTTCTGGGTCGAACGCGAACTGCGTCGCCCAGACGCAGAATCCGGTATCTGCCGTCGGTGACACTGACGCGACATGGTCCGCGATCCGCTCATCCTCATCGATCCGAGCCAACAGGAACGCCACAAGCCCCGTCGATTCTTCCGCCATATCAACCTCCTCGAGAGCAACCTGCCAGGATCGCACACCGTACGTCCTCCAACGCACCCTTGGGAGGTCGTGATGCCCAATTCACGCCGACGTCAGAGCCCTGCTGCATACTCAGATGCAGTCCAGGACCGACCGACTAGATTGGAACCCGGGTGCAGAACCCGAGGCGTCGAGAGCATCCTCGTCGCCCAGACTCACGTTCACATGCGCGTTCTGCTGCGCGCCGTGGCATCAGATTCGGCCGCGCGGATGACTTCGGAGAAGCTCCGCGCCCTTGTGGCTAGGGAGAGCATCGAAGCTGTCTCCCGACTCATTCAGTAGATCGCGACATGGGCCTCGAGGCCCCGCACGGTGCCGCACGAAGTCGTATGGATCCGCTGCCTGCACTGACCACCTCCGGCGAGCTACTCTGGAGGGACCCCGTTCCGCACTGAAGGGACCCCGCATGGACCGGATTCACCGGCGCGATAATGGCCTTATCGTGCCCGCAAACTTCATCCGCGCCGCCCGAGAATCCGGCTACCTGAGCGTTTCGAGCGCCCTTGCCGAACTCATCGACAACTCGCTGCAGGCTGGTGCGACGGTCGTCGACATCCGGGTCGATCGGGACACTGACCGCAACCTGCCCCGGATCACCATCGAAGACAACGGTGGCGGCATGGACACGGCAGAACTGGCAGCGTGTTTGCGCTTCGGGGGCTCATCGCGGTTCGATGCTCGCGATTCCTTCGGCAGGTTCGGGATGGGACTTCCCGCCGCGTCTCTCAGCCAGGCGCGACGAATCGAGGTCACCGCATGGCGGCCGGGGTCCGCCGCACAATCCGTCACGCTCGACGTCGACGCCGTCGCGACCGGTCACCCCGCGGATCTCGCCCCGGCTCCCGGCGCCGCCGGCGCATCACCGTCGGGCTGCCGGGTGGTCTGGCACGACTGCGACCGTATCGAGTACCAGCGCCTGGCTTGGTTGGAGCGCGCGCTCCATAAGGACCTTGGACGGATGTTCCGCCGGTTCCTCACCGGCGCGTTCGCGTTGCGCATCAACGGCCGTATCGTCGAGGCGTCCGACCCGACGATGCGGTCGACAACGCTCCACGGACACACCGCGCGACTCGCGTTCGAACCGCTCAAGTATGAGGTCGCGACCGCCAACGGGTCGACCAGCCAAGTCACGGTCACGTTCACCATGCTGCCGGTCGCACACTGGCACGACCTCGACAACACCACAAAACGTCGCCGCGGAATCGTCGGTGGTGGCGGGATATCGATCCTCCGCGCGGGGCGAGAGATCGCAAACGGCTGGCACCTGATGGGTGGCAAACGCAAAGAGAACTACGACGACTGGTGGCGATGCGAGATCGAGTTCCACCCGGCGCTTGACGAGCACTTCGGCATCACCAGCAACAAACAGGGGATCCGGCCCACCGCCACGCTCCGAGAAGCTCTCGAGCCGGAGCTCGAGTCCATCGCACGCATCCTGAATGCCCGGGTGAGGCAGGCATTCGAGGAGGTAAAGTTTGAGGCCGCGGTCCAAGGATCCTGCCGGATCGCAGGTGCCGCGGATGGGGATCTTCCTGTCATCCGCTCGCATGGGCGCGCTCGCGGTGCACTCAGCTACCGCCTGAGCGTCAACCAACTGACCGGGGACTCCATGTTCGATCTGACGCTGCGGCAACGCCTCCTCGACGTCACAATGAACACCGATCACCCGGGCTACACCGCGCTTTACCGGCCTTTGCAGGATATGGGCGACGCTGCGGCACCGGTACGCACCGCTCTCGACCTGCTTCTCCTGTCCTTTGCACGATCCATCGCCGCCGCCGGCCCCCACGAGGACGACTACCGCAGTCTGCTGCAGGAATGGGGCACCACGTACGGGCGGATGCTGGAGAAGTCATGACCGACGACGAGACCAAATTCGTCAACATCTCTCTGCCGACCGGAACGTCACGAGCTGAACGAGAGGGATATCTCCGCCTCTGCAAGGTGCTCGCCGCAGTCTCCTTCGATGCCCTGCGGCCCATGGTTCGGGAGCGCCTGTTCGCGGACGCGGAGATCAGTGATCTCTACAACCGCCCCACGCTCGGCGCGGCCGCGCACACCCTCATCGACCTCGTCGAACAAGGATGGACACTCAAGCTGTACCGGCACGGGCCGCTCCTCATGCCCCCTCCCTCGCACCCCGATCCCGAGACGGAGAAGGCCCGCATCCGCCGGCAGGAGCACCTTCGACGTGACCCCCAGCTCCGCCAACCAAGTGTGCGCCGATTCATCGAACGCATGGAAAAGCCTCGCGAGCATGCGGGCGGACTGGTGTCGATCTTCAACCTGATGCGTGATGGTCGTGAGCTTGCAGACACCTTAGAGACCGCGGACGATCCGAACACGGTGATCAAGCCGTACGTGCAAATCGTCGACAGCGGCAAATGCGAGCACACAGGACTCGCACTCCACGATATCTGGCGATACTTCCGGCACACCTGGTCCAACGCGTACTTCACCGTGCCGGGACGGTCCATGCCGATCCTGGTCCGCGACGCCGCCACCGCGCACCATGCGGTGATCGGACTCGCCGCCGTCTCCAGCCCCGTCGTTCAGATCGCCGAACGCGACCAGTGGATGGGATGGGACACCGACACGTTCCTCGAGGCGATCCACGAGACGCCAACGTCGAAGGTGGCGCAATGGTTGTCCGCCCGCATCGACACGCAACTGCATGAGATCTATGTCGAGGACCTACTCAACGACGATGTCCTCCAACCCGCCGCACTCCAGCAGCCCACCCTCGAGGCCGTCGCGCTCCTGCGCGCCGACGCTGAACGACACCGGCAGAAGCACCACCGGACGCCGTTGCGTGAGGTTCGACAGATCGAACGAGATGACTGGACCGAACGGGCCCTCACCCCCTTGTTCCGCAGCAAACGGGCAACGGCGCTCGCGGACACGCTGGAGGCTTCCCTCGCCCTGCACCCTTATCTGCACCCCACACCGACCGCCGAAGGCCTCTCGGCGGCGCTTAAGGACACCAAGGCGAGGACGCAGATCCGTCGACTTGTTCGGCACGCGCGAGGCGAAAGGGTGGGCACGGTCATCGCGGATCTGACGGTGTGTGGGGCGGTCGCGCCATACAACGCGCTGGCTGCCGGAAAGCTCGTCGGAGCGCTGGCCGTGTCCCCCAAAGTGATCTCCGCCTACTGCACCAAGTACGCGCGGCCAAGCGAGATCGCGTCCGCGATGGCCGGGCGAGGTATCGAACGAGAATCGCGTCTCTCCTTCATCAGCACCACCTCGCTTTACGGCAGCGGATCCAGTCAATACAACCGGCTGCGGTGGCCGGCCCAGGTGATGGGAGGACCGGGCGACCAGCAGATCAGGTTCCATCAACTCGGACGCTCCCGCTCCTTCGGCACGTCGCAGTTCACGGACGACACCGTCGACGCGCTCGTCCGACTGTCCCGATTGCAGGGTGCGACGGTCCGGGTCAACAGCCTGTTCGGTGAGGGCGTGAGCCCGCGGTTGCGGAAGGTTCGGCTGGGTCTTGCTGCGCTCGGGTGGTCAAGCAACGACCTGCTTAGGCACGGCCGCGAAAGAATTGTGTACGGGGTGCGGCTCGTAGAGAATCTACGCGATTACTCGCTCGGCATCGACCCGGACCCCCGTTATCTCGTGAATCCCGAGCAGGTCGACGGGGAAGCCGCAGTCGCGCAGTGGTGGTTCGAACGCTGGGGAGGACGCCGCGCCGGTCAAGCGGCTGTCGCCGAGTCGATGCGCGCCCACCGGTTGGTGCGCCCTCTCCGGCACGGTGCACGCGTGTCACTTCCCGACGTCGAGGATGCGCCGTCCGAGCAGACGCCGCCGGTGACCGCCCAACAGGCTTGACTACCCCGACACCACTGACAAGATCTCGGAGCTGCTGTTCAACGAGGCGATCAAGGCATCCGCCTCATCAGGGTCGATGGTGCGTCTCACACCCAGAATCCGCACCTGCTCACCAACCGGCAACGTGAACGACGGGCGGGGAGTGCGCACGAGCAGATTGCTGCCAGTGCGCCCCTCCCGCAACACCCAGCTCTTCACGCCGTGCTCCCGCAGCACCGTCCCCTCCACGTCATACCAGCCGCCGTTGACAACATCCACGGTGTTCGGCGTGCCCCTCTCCCAGTACTCGTCGCACAGGCCGCGCACGTCACACGTACCGCACTGCTCCCCCACGACGGCTGCCGGACGGTTCGCGGCAACCATGGCGTCGGCGCGACCGACCCTGGCGGTCACCTCCGCACGGAGGTCCGCAAGTTCCGCCTCTGTCGGGACGGGCACCACCACATCACGGTCCGGGTAGGCGGCAACCAGCGCGGTCACCGGGAGAGCGTCGGGGTTACTCTCGCGGTCATCCATCCACAACAGCGCGTACAGCCGGAGCTGGTCGCGGTGCGTCGGGGCCTCTGCGCCTGTCTTCGTGTCCATGATCTCCGCACCGTCGGCGTCCACGCTGAGCACGTCGACGCGACCCCTAACGCGCAGGTGCGCGGCCACCAGTTCGCGTTCTGGATGGGTGCCTCCCCGAATCGGGTAGCGCTTCGCGGGCAGCCGGGTCGGCGCACCGACCGGCGCCGGCGTCGGCGTCGGCGCCGGCGCCGGATGCGGGTGCAGCGTCATCCGGTTGAGGTAACTCTGGATCTGTTCGCGCGCCTCCGGCAGCCAGTCCGAGAGGGCACGATCGATCTGCTCCCGCCGGTCCGCACTGATCCGCGGGTTGCCGTCAAGTCGTCGCAACTGTTCGTCGAGGGTGCGCTGCGCAACAGCCGTGTAGCCTCCGAGATCCCGCAGCACCGTGACGGCGTCAGCGGTCCGCGGCGAGACGCAGCCCGCCGTGACCAGTGCGGTGACGATGATCTGCAGCGCCCCGTGCACCACGTCACCCTTCATCGCGGGCAGGTTCGGCAGTCGCGGATACCCATGCTGCGCCCACAGATCCGGGTAATCCGCTCGTGCCAGGGCGAATCGGCGCGGGCAGATCTCGGCTTCCTTCAATGAGGAGTAGCTCCACATCGCCGGCACGGTCGGCAGGACCCCCGGACCGTGGCTGATGCCGGTGTCGTAGAGTCTCGTCTCGTTCAGCTCAGCCACCGCAGCACCTGCTGGCTCGCGACGGGCAGGTTTCGGGTCACGACGATGTCATCGATCGGGTGGATCGGTACACCACCAAGTTCTTTCGCATCCCAGAGTTCCTGCGTGGGAGGGGTGTCCCGGGTCAGCGGACTCTGGATGTAGAAGATGCGGTCAGTGCCGTTGCCGCGAGCGAGGATCGGGGCGGTGACCGACCCGATCCCCGGAATCAGCACCGGTTCGTTCTTCAGGAACTCGATGCCCGTGATGTCACGGCTCTGCAGGTCGGCGAGGAGCTTGTCGATCGACTGGTTCATCCGAGCCTCGTTCAGCACCGGGCTGATGCCGTCCAGGACATACCGCAACAGCGCTGCACCGATCTGACGGTCGAGCAGGCTGTGCTCAAACCGGTTGCGGAAGCTGCGCAGGCACCGGTAGCAGGACGCGTCGCAGTCGGCCGGGCAGTGCTCAAGCCGGTCCAGCGCCTTCCGGAAGATCGATTCCCCGTACCCGTGCACCCGCCGAGTGAACCCGGCACCGCCGGCGAGCGTGTCGTACAGGTAGATCTCAGCCTCCAGCCCGTGGTTGCCGCCCGGTGTCAGCGCGGGGCGGTACTCGGCCTGCAACTCACTCGCGTCCACGTCGAGCTCACCTGTCGCAGCAATCGTGAGCGCTTCCGCGACGGTCCGAAGCGCCACCTGCGTGGACAGTAGTTCCGGGCGCAGGGTGAGTGGCTTCTCGACGCTCAACCGCACGAGCAGCACATCGGAGATGAAGTCCGTGCCCAGCACGAGACCCTTCGTCGAGCCCGACCCCTGACACTCTTGTTCCCGCTCATCGGGGAACGGCTTGGCGTGGGGGCCAGCGACGATGCCCGTCGAACCATGGCTCGGTTCGATCAGGCCGCACTTCGTGCAGTACGTGTATCCCTCGCCGCGTGGACCGGTGTTCGTGACCAGCAGTGTGTCCCGCCGGTAGGTCTGCTCGAGGCGGGGTGTGACGTGATCCCAAGCTTCTTCGCGCTCCGGGCCCTCGGCGACAAGTTTGGCGCGGGTGGCGTAACTGTTCGCCGGTGCGTCGTCCGGGCTGGTGCCGGGATCGTCGTTGGCGCGATGGGCGAACCCGGGCGGTCGCATCCAGTTCATCGCCTTGCCGAATTTGCCGGTCGCGCCGCACGCGTCGCAGTCACGCTCCTCGCCGCGCTGGGCCTCGTCTGCTGGGACGTGCTTGGCGTAGTGGCAAACCTGGCATTCGAAGTAGAGCATCTTGTCGCGCCAGGCTTGAGCTCGTTCTTTGTGCATCGGCGCGTAAATGGCGCCGGAGGTCCATTCCTTGTTGTCGATCCACACCACCTTGCCGGGCGCGTACTGGGTCAACGCGACCGGCAGGCCCTGGCTCGGCGCGTACCGGAACTCAGTGTGGAATCGTTCCGACTTGGCACGGTCGAACACGTGGAACGCCACCACATCGGTCGGGAACGCGTACCTTGGCAGCACGCCTTTGTAGAGGAGGCGATCGAGCAGGTTCGACTGGCTGCGCTGCTCGGCGGGCACCTCGGCGCCGTCCTCGCCGGCATCGCCGTCCTCGACCGCGACCTCTTGTGGGGCGGCGTCGCCCTCTTCCGGTTCGGGCAGCTTCCCATCGGCTTGCAGGTCGAGCGCGTCATCGATCGCGCCGAGGGTCGCCGTGATCAGGCCGTCGAGGAGGTGCGATCGGTCCGTTGCGGTGAGCTCCGCTGGCAGCCATGACGCGATGTCGACCGTCAGCACGGTCTGATGCTCGGTCAGCCACTCTTCGAAGTCGGTGCGGTTCAGCGGTGACGTGGTGCCCATGAAGCCGCGGACGGTGCCGAGCACTTCGAACAGTTGGGGCTGATCCTCGGGGTCGATCTCGGGCAACCTGTCCTGGTTGTACCGCTGCAGCAGGTAGGCGATGACATGACGTCGCGCGATCTCGTCGTTGTCCAACGTCAGCACCGGGTCGTCCACGTCGCCGCGGATCATGAGGTGCGGGTTTCGGAAGTAGTGGTCGTCGTGCGTGTCAGCACTGCCGAATGCGACGACCGTGGCGACCGCGTTGCCTCGACGACCCGCACGGCCCGCCCGCTGTTGGTAGTTAGCACGCGATGGCGGCATGTTGCGCAGGGCGACACCCGACAGGCTCCCGATGTCGATACCGACCTCCATCGTGGTGGTGCACGAGAGCACATCGATCGCGGCGCGTTCCTGTTCCCCCGGTCGCGGCAATCCGACATCGATGTCCTGGAACAGGAGTTCGTATTCCTCGGCACGTGAGAAGACTGCGTCGGATTGGGCCGCATTCAACTGTGCGGTGTGCTCCGCGGCGATGATGCTGAGGATGGGTTTGTGGGGAGACTGCAGGGCACGTTCGGCGCTCTGCCGGTAGTAGCCCTTGCGCGCCTGGAAGACCTCGTCAGTCGTGGGGTCGAGGGTGCGCACCTGGTTCTGGTCGCAGTTGACGCAACGTGTTGATCCCGGGAAAGGCCGCTGGGTGAACCGGCACCGCTTGCAGTATCCCCACAACCCGCCCGGCTCCAGCGCGACCGTGCCGGCGAGCAGTCGATACTTCGCGCCCTCCAACTCGCAGAACGCAGGAAGCAGCACCGGCAGCCACTGCTCCTTGAACTTCTTCTTCGCTGCCGGCGTTCCCAGCCAGCGGTCGATGGCCTGGAATCTGCCGGTGTGGGGCTTCACGCCGCCCTTCTGCCGCCACCACTCCGAGGTCATCGTCGGGAACCAGATGCCGCGCGTAGGCGTCGCCCACTGCGCGAGCCACAGCCGGACCAGGGCGAGGCGCTGCTCGTCGGTCGTGGCGACACCATCGATGGCTGGCAGGTCCGCGAGGAGGTCGTCTCGCAGGCTGGTCTTCTCCCGGATCGACGCGAGGCCCAGAGACACCAGTCCGTAGTGCTTGTCGGTCAGGGCCAGGTAGATCGCACGCAACAGGGCCTGCGGGGGCGGGGAGGTGAGCATCAACAGTTCCCCGCGCGCTTCTTCGTTGCCTGTCAACGCCCCGTTGTCGACCGCCTTGCCGACCGCTTTCAGAACGTGGAGGGACTCCGCTTCCCGAAGTTCCGGACGCAACCGCACCTCGAGTTGCTTGGCTCCCACCATCACCGCCAAGTACAGACGCTCTAAGCTCAGCTGCTTCCCGATGCCCGGCTGGGCGGACAGTTCTTCCCACCCCTTCAGGATCAGCGGCCGGATCACGTCTCGCATCGAATACGCCTGCAGGTTGGGCGCCAGACGTGCGGCTACCTGTCGCGAGTCGGAGAACGCCAACACCTTACGGCCGCGCAGCGGCGCGAACGTGGAGTACGGGGCACTGGGCGGCTGGACTTCGATCTGTCGGGTTACCAGTGCCTGGAACGGCTGGTCGCCCTTCGTCTGGTGGTCCTGAACGGAGGAACGGCCGAAGAACCCCGCCAACTGTCCGCAGACACCGCACGGTTTGAATTCGCCGTCCGCTTCGGCTTGGTCGTCGCCGTCATCGCCATCGTCGTCGCTCGTCACCTTTTCGCCGCTGCGCAGCTTCGGGAGAAAGACGATGCGGCCGCGGACCGGCGGCTTGTCCGGATCGAGCCGGCCGGTCACCAGGTCGATCTCGGCGACCTGAACCTCTCCGGCCTGCGGTTCTTCCAGCAACAGATCGAGGGGAAACAGTTCGGGGACCGCGCCGGCGGTGGTCTGGAAGGCGCCGCCGCTCTCATGCCACAAGAACGTCGGATGCTGCAGATCATCGGTGTAACCGCGCGCGTAGGCCGAACCGCAGTGACGGCAGGTGTAAAACTCGAACACCCGCGCCCCGCACTGGCAGGTGGCCCGCGGTTGCGGGTACAGCCTGCCGATCGGTCCGACGCTCGGCGGCAGATCGTCACGTTCGACGGCCTTGCACTCGGGGTCGATGCACGCCCACAGCCCGGGAAGCCCTCGGAAGAACGCGTGCACCCGGCAGGGCAGCAGGCCCGCTTCCTCGGGGGTACGGCGTGCGGCGCTGCCCAGCGCGACGAGGGCGGTGACCGCCTTGTCCGCCAGCTCGGTGGCGACGTCGGGGAACACCGCTGTGCCGAGTTCGTGCAGCGGTTGCGCCTTCTGCATCGTCTCGTTGATGAGCAGGTTCATCGGCTCGTAGCCTGCCAGGGCGTCGTGGAGCAGTGACGCGACGGGACGGTCCCGGTCGGCCACACCTCGGTCGGTAAGCAGGTCGGCGACCGCGACCATGCGTGCCGGTTCGGTCTCGGCGTTGTAGAAGTCCGCGAGCGGGAGGCTGGCGAGCAGCGTCGCATCGGCCGGCATGCCTTGTGCAGCACCGGCTCGCAACGCCGGTTTGCTGGTAACCGTCCGGAAGTCGGCTTCGTCCTTGCCGGTCAGTTGCGCGGCGAACTCGCGGGCATACTCGGGGGTGCTGAAGCTCGCGCTCGTCGTGATCACCTGGACACGATCCGGCGTGATCCCCAGCCGGGATCGCAACCGGCGCAACAGCAGTGCGACCTCGGCGCCCGCGGCCCCGCGGTACAGGTGCGCCTCGTCGACGATCAGTAGGAACTTCTCATCCGGGTTGTCCGCCAGCCACTGCCGGGTGTGGTCGAACACCGGCCGCTCGAGCGGCCTCATCAGCATGTACTCGAGCATCGAGTAGTTGGTGATGAGCACGTCCGGGGGTGCGGCGAGGACCTCGTGGCGGGTGAGGAGTTCCGGGTCATCCGGTCCCATCACTGCCCGCAGGAACCGCCCACTCTTCACGTCCTTCCACTTCGAGTGCTTGGGTCCGAACCACGCCTTAAGGTCAGGTTTCGCGGGCCACTTGCCCCGCGCCTCCAGCTTCTCCTTGAGCTTCTTCGCCTGCGCGTGCCCGGGCGCTTTCGGATCGGCAGCTTTATCGATCAGCAGCAGGTAGAAGTCCTCGATCGACCCGAGCCGCTTCTGATCCTTTTTCACCGTCCGCACTCCCGGGTACAGGGTGCGGCTGGTGTAGCGCGCGAAACGGGCTGGGCGACCTGCCCAGGCATGGAACTGCGTCGTCAGCCGCGGGTCGCCCAGCAGCAGACGCAGACGCGCCAACTGGTCGTTGACCAGCGCGTTCATCGGGTAGAGGATCAGCGCGCGCACGGCGGGGGCAGCGAACGAGTCCGGCCGGTGCTTAGCTTCGGTGGCCAGCTTGGCGAGCATCGGCAACAGGAAAGACTCGGTCTTCCCGGAGCCCGTTCCGGTCGTGATGGCGAGGCTTTTGCCGTCGCGAGCCGCCCACTCGATCGCTTCCGCTTGATGGGTGTAAGGCGGATCGTGCAGCAACCGGTCGAACTCACCGACCTTCTGGGTGAGCGGGGTGAACAGGTCGTGCACAGCGCCGTCGACGTCGAGTTCAGCGAACTTGCGGTTGGTCTGGTATCGCGGCGTGCTCTCGATGAAGGGAGCTCTGAACAGCACCCCCTCAGTCAGCAGCAATTGGCGGCGCTGCTCGATGATCGTGGGGTGACCGACATGGTACGTCGCCTCGATATACTCGCGTAAGGCCGACTGGATGTCGTCGATCGTCTCGGCGATCGTGGGAGCGTCAGACGCCATGTGGTGCCTCCTCTTGTGTCATCCACAGCATGTCGATCAGAAAAGTCCCGACGCCGTCGGCCGCACTCTCGGGCACACGGAACGTGAACAGCGCACCCGTCGTCTTCCCGAGCGGCATTCCGACGAACTGCAGGTAACGTTCCGCGAATCCCGGCAGAGGCGAGAAGAAGTCGAAGACGACGTCACCGCCAGTTGCGCTGCCCGCGCGGCGACGGAAACGTTGCGGCACGCCACGGGCAGCATCGGCCGCCGCTTGATAGCGCCATGCCTCGTCGCGACCGGGCAGGACCGGGTTATCGACCGGCCAATCCAGCAAACGCGACGGCACGCCATGCTCACACCGCGCCAGACACCACAAGTCGGCGCCGTAACCCTGCGGCCGGCGGGCGATGAAGTCCCCGGTATCGGAATCCGCCGGCGGCCGCCAACGGCCCGCGTAGTACCGCACCGAAGATGCCGGGTCGAGGATCTGGATGTCCTCGAGGTGGCCGGCGAGGGCGGCGGTATCCAGGCACACCCGAAATCGATCGAGAAGTTCGGTCGGAGTTTCGATGGCCGGTCGGGCAAGCCAACGTTCTGTCGCGACGCAACGCAGCCCCCGGTCGCGCAGTTGCGTCGGCCCGGCGTCTGCATTGAGGTTGATCGACCGTGTCGAGCCTTCGTAGTCGATCGTCTGGGCAAGATCGTCCGGGATCAGTGGCACACCGAACGGTCTGATGCCGGTGAGCAGGTAGCGGCCCGGGTGTCGTTCGATGAACGACGGCGGCGCCAGGTACAGCAGCCGCGCCGACCGGCCATTGTCATGGCGAAGTTCCAGCAGGTCCCCGGAAGCGACCAGTTCATCCAGGATCTCCCCGATGCCCGACCGAGTGACCGCACCGGCACCGGCGAGGGGCTGCACGGCGCCGTACACGGCATCGGCGAGCCGTCCCGGACTCGTCGGGCACAGGAACGACGCGGCTCGGCGCAGCGCAGCGGCCAGCGCCTCGAACGAGGTCAGGTCGATGATGTCGGGGTCCAGGCCGAGAGTTCGTATCGCCGCGGCGGCGGCCATCTCGGGCGTGAGCTGGCTGATCTGCATCAGAAGCTCCGTTCCACGCCGTCGGCGTCGTTCAGGGCCCGGGTGCCGAGAACCGCGAACCGTGCGGCGCGGTAGAGCACCGGGGTCTGCATGACCTGCTCGAGCAGGAACGTGACCTCGTCATTGGGAAACTGGGAAAGATATCCGGGACGGCCGGCGAGCATCAGCAGGAAGCGGGACACCGCCGGGTGATCGCCGAGCCCACTGCTGGCGAGGTGCGGTGCGATGACGGCGTCAAACCCGAGCAGCAGGCTCCCGGACGATAGCCACTTGTAAAGGCTGTACGCGATCGCGGTCGCAAGATCCTTGTGGGATGTGGAGATCCCGACAGCCTGCTGCATCTCGGCGAGCAGGTCCGCGACGTCCTGAGCGTGGGCGACCTTGCGTTCGATGCCGCCCCAGTGGCTCCCGCCGATGATGGTCCCGATCGCGCGGGCGATGCCGTCGCCGATCACCTGCTGCTGATACATGACGAACGCGTCCGCGGGCAGTTCCGCGTTCAGCCACCGCGCGTGTGCATCGACCAACTCGCGGACGTCGGTCAGGGTGCGCCCGGCGGTCGGCACCGCGGGGCGCAGATCGGGTTGCTGAAGGAGCGCGTTCGGTTCGGTAGGGAGGATGAGAGACGCCGACGCGTCACCGGCGCGGGCGACGACAAGTCCCCCGCGCGGCGGGGCGCTGATGTCGGCGCCGACCGGGCGCGGCACGGCGGCGGTCGGCGACTGCACATCGTAGAACTCGATGGTCGTGGCGTCGCCGTCGGTGCGGTCCACCAGGCGAGCGTGGACGTGTCCGTCGTGGTTGCGCGCGAAGCGCCACCGCAGCGGCTGGAAGCCACGCTCACAGGTTAGGGTCGCGAAGCCGACACCGGCGCGAGCCACGGTGATCACGCAAGACTCTGCGTCGTCGTAAGCGTCGCTGAAACGGTGATCCTTGCGGATCGCTTTGGCGAGTGTGGTCCACGCTTCCTCGTCGAGGGGCAGGTGGGTGGACCGTCTCAGGTCCGCGATCGACTGTCCTTGCTCGCCACGCAGGCTCACCTCGATGTCCGCCTCGGCACCGGCGGGCCCATCGATTACGAGATGGGCGCGGTCGTCCCACAATTCGCTGAGGGTTGGGCGGGCAGGAGTGGCGAGCAGACGGATGCCCTCGCCGACGGCGGCGCCCTCGGGGCGGATCTGCGGGTCTCGGATCGTGATCACGAGGGAACCGACGGTCATCGGGCGGTCATCGTCTCCCAGCAGACTGACACTCGCGATGTGGGTGCCGACGCTCAGGCCCTGCAGGGAGAACACCAGTTCGCTCTGCCCGGCCGGCCACTCAAGGAAGTACACATCCCCGCCGATCGTCAGCCGGCATCGTTGCGGAGCCAGTTCGGATCGGATCCCGAGGATTGCCGGTTCCCCCGCAATCCACTCGGCTTCCCCCTCACCGTCCCATGCGCTGGCGACGATGCCGACCGGACGGATGGCGACGTGCGTGAGCACGGCGATGCCGCCGGCGGTCAGCGTGGCGGCATCCTTCTCACTGACCTGCTCGGGGACCGCGAGCTCGTAGCCGCGCACCCCCTCAACGTTGACCTCTATCTTGGCAACCCAGGGCACCGTCGGCGGGGTCAGTGAACTCGCCCCGATCAGCAAATAGCGGTGCCCGGGGCGAACCAGCTTGCCCTTCACCTCGATCGCCAGGCCGGCGCCCTGGCGGCGAAACAGCCACCACGGCCCTGGGGTGATGCCGCACTGGTCTGCCAGGATCCGGTTGGTCTCCTCCTGCGCCCGGTCTAGCCGTAAGAAGGCTTGATCGGTACGCGGCCATGTCGCGAACCGGACCGACTGGCCGGGGTAAAGCAGTCCGCTCGGCGGCACGTGCCGGTCGGCGCCATCGACGAAACCCCGCGACACCCGCAACTGCCGGAACACGTCGGGCAGCCCCGCCCCCAGCGGCGTCAAGTCGGGGAGCTCCGCATAGGCGTTCCACTCGCCCTCAAGACGCAGATACAAGCGCGGATCGGTCGCGCGTGGCTGCGCGTGCGGCGGCGATGCCGTCTGCCCCTGAGTCGAGGTCGGGCGGAAACCACGTGCCCGGTGCGCGGACTGCTGGGCCGTTCGCAGCCAGTGACGCGCCTGCTGCTCCTTCGAAAGATCGGTCACGATCCGGTCGAGCGTGGAGTTGAGAAGGTAGGGGCTGGGTGAATCGTGCCCGGACAACAGCGCGGCGGCGACCTGTCCGACAAGGGTGGTGTTCTCGCAGAAGATGCGGAACCGCTCGGTATACGACGCTGCCCGACGTGCCAGCCTCAGGCCCAGGGTCGGTGGGTCGTCGAGCAGGTCCGACGTGAGCGCGCCGCTGAACTCATAGAGCAGTTGGGCCAGTTGTCGCTGAAGGTAAGTCGGCAGCACACCGTGCGTGATCGGCCAGGCGATGATCGTGAACGCCGCAGCGAAGGCGCCCGTCGGCACGGCGCCACCATATGCGGCCGCGAACTTCGTGAACCACGATTTGATCAAGGCGCGGTGCTCAGCTCGCCACCCGGGCGTGCGCTGCTCGAAGGTTCGCCAGTACTCATCCCCGACATAGTCGTAGCCGGCCTCAGCGGCGTACACCACGAACGGCAACCACCACCGACGATGGCGAGAGCCGAGGCCTTCGAACACCGCAGTCCGCACCGTCGCGATCAGCAGATCAAGGTCTTCGGCAGAGAGCTCGTGTTCAAGAGCGAAAACGGGCGCAGTGACCTCCAGACCGGCGCGCTCGTCCCGAACGATACTGAAATGGGTGTCAAGGCGCGCGTGAAGGTGCTCCAGCATCTCGTCGATCGAGCTCGACGCCACATGCGACATCGTTGCGGCCCCCACCTGTCGTATTCCCCCTGACTCACATCAGTGTGGCCGAAACCTCAGACGTTGCCCTACCTTTCGCCACTTAGACACACATCTTCCGCGGCGGCAAACTCGCCCAGCACACCGCCCCTGGGCGCACGCACCGCGGAGTTTCCGGTCGATTCGTCGCGCCGCTGCAGGCACATCCCGCCGCTGCGGGGAGGAAACACGCACCTCCGCCAGCACAGCAACTGTAGACAAGCCGGACGTAGCGGTGGAGGCCGAACGCGGATGACGCCGACGCAACTCAGGCCAGTAGCCACCAGGCATGACGCATGCACGGCAGAGGATTGCCCCGAGGAACGCCAACGGGCCCGGCGAGCATCACCAGCACGCCCTGCGCGGAGCGATTGAGCACAGACCCTTGCGGCGGAGGGCCAGAATGTGAGGGTGAGCTCGTCAGCGCGCCGGAGCAGCTGGGCAAAGCGCTGGGGGCTGCCAGCGGCATTAGTCGGGGCGCTGGTCGCCGTTGTCATCGGTTGGACGGGCATCGGTGACTGGCGTCCGTTCTGCGGACTGACCGGAACATGCATTAACCCTGGGACGCAAGCACCGTCGCCGCGCGAGCTCTCCCCGGGCAGTCCGGTCTCCGTCGTATGGTCTGGTGCGGGCGACGCCGTGGTGGCGAAATGGGACCCTGTGGATGACCCGACACTGGATCACTACGTGGTGAACATCGTCGCCCTCTACCCGCAGTCGTTCACCGTGGACGCGGGATACCGGGACGGGGAGCAATTGTTGACCTCACGGGAACTGAATCCCGCATCCGACTCGGTCCACCGTTTCGAGACCAATGGCGAGCCCCTCACCCTCACCGCCGACCAGACGTGGCAGGTGTGCGTGACCGGCTACCGGCCGATCCCAGAGGGCGAGTACATCGACGAGTACCAGATTCAGGGCAGCGAGCGGTGCTCTGAACCGTTCGCGATCCCTACGGCGCCGTGACGGTGTCGGTGGGGACATGGTTCAGTGACGTCATGAGTCGGATGAGGAAGCGTCGAGCGCACCCGAGGCCGCCGACCGCGGTCAGCGGGCGGGACACCTTGGAGATGCAGTTGGACCGGCTGGTCACGGAGGTAAACGACTCCGCCGACCCGATCGGCATGCTGAGCATGCGCATCGACAACGAGCTTGCTGAACTCACCAGCACACTGTCCTCCCACCGACCCGAACGTGTCGTCGAACTCGCCCGTGCCGCGTGCCTGCCGTGGGTGTTCGAGGGGATGGTGAAGCCCGACACCGACGGCGGCCCGACCAAGACGGAGCTACTCACACTGCTCGCGCTCACCGCATCAACTGGGCATGACCCCGGTTCCTCCCGGAGAGAGGTGATGAACGGCCTCTACCGCGAGGCGCACGATTGGGCGGAAGCGGCAGGGTCGGTTCTCCGCATGGCTCAGGCACTGCAAGCCCTCCAATCCCAGGATGACCCGCTCGCGAGGATTGCGGCATCCGTGCATCGACGGGAAGTGTGGATCCGCAACACCTCCTACCCGGACATGGTCAAACGCACCCACGATCTCCTCTTCGACAGCAAGGAAGTCACCGGCCTGCTCCGCGGGACCGTCGGCTTCGATGCGGAGGATGCCGCTCAAGTGCTCACCGCGCTCAGTCAGGCACAGTCGGCCGCGACCAACGACCGCTGGGTCGCGCTCGGGGAGACAGCGCACTCCCGCCCCCCGCTCCTGGCCGACGTGGGACTACTGGGGTTGACGTCGGAGGAGCGGGTTGCTTTCAACCGGTTCTGGCAGCCCACCGCTGACCTCGTCGCCTTCACCGTAGCCGAGGTCGACAAGCTCGCCGGATGCGGGGTCGATGTGACCGGCGCGGTCTTGAAGCACTTCAGCGTCATCCGGGACGACAGCACACCACGGCAGCTCCTCGACCGGTTCGTGGCCGGCGACAACCCGCTCCGCACTAACCCCATCCTGCGCACCACGGATGACCGGTTCATCCTCATCCACGACGGCCTGATCCGGCCCGCGATCCGGGAGAACCTGGAGCAGACCATGCGGGGCACAACCGTTTGGGAGACGTATCAGGCGCGCCGGGGCACCGTGTTGGAGGAAATCGGGAGAGCGGCCTTCGAGCGGCTCCTTCCCGGCACCGTCACGCACTTCGCGTTCGACTACTTCGTCCCCGGCACCGACGCCGAGGCGAACCTACCGCCCGCGAAATACACGAAGCGCGTCGAGGGAGACATGCTGTTCGTGCTGGACGATGTTGCCGTCATCGTCGAAGCGAAAGCCGTAGCCATCACCCCGGCCGCCCGAGCCGGCGACACCCGCGGCCTAAGACGCAACCTCACCGACCTCATCACCAAAGCCGCCGACCAGGCCAGCCGAATGCAGCAACGCCTCGCAGAAGACGGCGGCCTGCGACTCAAGGACGGCACCTGGCTCGACCTGTCGCATGTACGGGAAGTGCACACCGTCGCGCTTACCCTGGAAGACCTCACTCAGGTCGCCACCGCCACCACCGCCCTGGTGGAGGCCCGCCTCTTGGACGAGGACCGGGTGCCCTGGGTGGTGTCCATCCACGACCTGCAGCTGATCGCCGAGCTCATCGACAAACCCGCAGACTTCCTCCTCTACCTGCGCAGACGTCGCGATCCGGAGATGCCGACCTACTATCACGCCATCGACGAGCTCGACCTGTTCCTGTACTACCTCGACGCGGGGCTGTATGTCGCCCCCGACCCGATCGCGATGGCGGCTGAGCTCCCGTACGCGTCGGCAATCAACGAGGACGACTTGCGCCGCCGGGCGGAGCAGCAGACGGTCTTCGTCGGGGTCCGCACCGCCCCATTGGATGCCTGGCACCAGGCGCAGATCAACCCCACCGTTCCCCGCGCTGCGAAACCGCATCGCACCGCCCGCCCGATGGACAAGCTAGTCAGCGAACTGACCGTGCGGCGGGACTACGGCTGGCTAAGCATCGGGGCCACCCTCCTGGCTGGAGACACGGACACCCAGAAGGGGTGGGCTCGGGTGCCGCGAATGCTGCTGTCAAACCGGCGCAGAGACGGCAACGGCCGCAGCTACTTCTCCGACGCGGGCAACACGCGGGCCGACGCGTGGGCGCTAATCTGGGTCACCCGCCCACCTCGCAGGCTCCTAGAAGACATCGTCGACAAGGCGACCAGCTACCTGGAGGACAAGAAGTACCAGATCAAGGTGCCCCGCGGCGTAGTGTTCGTCTTCGACGAGCGCACCGCGCGACTTGCTCACGTCATCTACGACGGTGAGACACTGCCGCGGAGTCCCGAGATGGATGCGCGGGCCGGCCGACTCGACTCGTTCTGAGGGTCCCCTTGAGCTCGAGCGCGGCCGCCCGTTCTTCGCGTCGCTAATGTGACCGGGGGAACTGCCCCGCTCGCTCGTGGCGTCTGGCCGCTGGTACGGTGCTGACGGTTCCACGCAGTAACCGAACGTCAACTCGGGCACAGTCCACCCGTGAGGACTCCGCCTCGACCAAAGGAGCAGCCTGTGTCTGATGCCGCTCAAGCTTCGGCCCACTCGCCCGCCTGGTCGGACGAAGCGATCAACAGCACGGGCGACGACAAGTTCGAGCGCGCGCCGTTTGCGAAGATGATCGCGCGCCGCATCGATCAAGTTGCGCCTCGACAAGCCAGCACTGTCTTCGGAGTCGTGGGCGAATGGGGATCTGGGAAGACCTCCGTGCTGAACATGATCCGCGAGTCAGTCCCGGACGACTGGAAGGTTGTCCCCTTCTCTCCTTGGGCAGTTTCCTCGGCGGACGGCCTCAGTAGACAGTTCCTTGCGGCATTGCGCACGGCCTTCGATGAACTACCCACGAGCGAGCAGGTCAAAAGGGCGAAGTCGGTGGCCTCAAGATACGCGCGAGTGGCGACGCCCTGGCTCAAGTTCATCCCCGTGGTCGGAGACGCACTTTCTACTACGGTCGATCAGCTGCTGGAGGCGACCGCAGAGTCGATCCCCTCGTGGGATTCCACCTTCGCCACACTTTCTGACGCGATGGGGGACCTCGGCCACCGAGTTCTGATCGTCGCCGACGATGTCGACCGACTCGACCCCGATGAGTTGCTTGAGCTATTGAAAGTAGTTCGCCTTTTGGGTCGCTTCCCGAATGTGCACTATCTACTGGCCTACGACCAGGAGAGTGTTGAAGCTTTGCTCAGCGAGCGAGGTTTCAGCACCCGCGCTGGCTCTTTCATGGAGAAGATCGTTCAGTACCCATACGAGCTGCCTGCGATCTCGGACGTCGCGAAGCGCCGTCTTCTCTCGGAATCACTGACCGACATGTTCGGAGCAGTGAGCGTCTCAACCTCAGGTGAAGGTGCTTCACGCGCCTCGGAATTGATCGGCATCTTGGGCCCATCGCTAGATACTCCGAGGTCCCACGCGCGCTACCGCGAACAGCTGCTGAGTGTCGTGACGCTTGTCGACGTGGCCGAGGTCGACCTGCTAGATCTGGCCGCCATCACCTACGTCCGCGTCTTCGCCCACGAACTCTACGCAACCCTCCCAGATTGGCACCACCGGCTCAGGACCGGGAAGTGGCAGCGCAAGCTTCTAGACGATGACGACGTTAGCGAAGAGGAATGGCGCGAGTGGGTCCGCGCGCGCGTCGCACCGCGTCATCTCGAAGACGTCCTCCGAGTACTAAGCTTCCTCTTCTCTCCCGTCAGCATTGGCGGGCTGAGCTTCCACGAGCAGCACGGTCAAGGATTCTCCGACGAGAAGTACGTCCAGCGCTACCTTGTACTGGGTCTCCCGGCAGACGACGTGTCCGACTCCCTGGTGTCCGCCGGGGTTGACGCGCTGACCCAGGGTCATGCGAGTTCCGATGCGGTGCGATCCCTGACATCGGTTCTTGACGGATCCGACGATCAGAGATCAGCGCTTGCGGGGGAGAAAGCCCTATTGGCACGACCGGTCGGTTCTGATCCGTCAGTTCCGCTGACGCGCTACGTCTGGGATCGCACGTCGGGCAAGCCGGACACCTTCTCGTTCATGTCCGCTGGCGCGGTTCTGGGTCGCTGGTTTGTCCGTGAGGCGACCGCTGTCCTCAGAACTGGCGACCTGACCGTCGCCGAGCTCCGCGGATGGATGGGAGACGATGCAGTGATTGGACTAACGCAGCGAATCCTCCAGAACCCAAACCTTGATGGCGACGCCAAGCGGGCGATCGGTGAGGAAGTAGTGGGGCAACTCAACGACTCCGTCCTCGAACGTGTGGACGAGACGCTTCTGAGCGCCGGGCGTCTCAGCCGCTTCCTAAGGCTCCGCGCGCGTGTACGCGGGGCGGACTCGATTCGGGGAGTTCTAGACGAAACGATCGATGCGGCGAGCGATCAAACATTCTTGCTCCTCGCGACAGAATTTGTCGAGGTCTGGACTGTTGTTCCGTCCGGCGAAGTGGATCAGATTGAGTTCGACCTTGAAACGTGGAGGCAAGTCGCCTCCGACGAGCAAACCAGGTCGGCTTTAGAGCGGCTCGCCGAGCCCATGGAAGGCTACACCGCAACGACCACGGACCCAACGCTCGAAAACCTCCAGGCAGTCGCCTTGGGAGCGCTTCTCGCGGCCTTTCCGCAACCGTCGGCGGGAGCGGAGGATGGCGGAGCGTAAGGACGCTCGCATATTCGCACGATGCGCGCATCACGGTGCGCGTAAAGTCCGAGCGCGCGTCCCCTAACGACCGGCATTCCGAGCATCGTTAGAGTGACGGCATGGGGAATGAGCCGCAGAATGCGAAGCCGATCATGAAGAAGATGCTGGTTGAAATGCCAGCAGGCGCCGAGCTCACTCCCTCCAAGAAGGTTCCGGGAGCGTCCAGCCCGTTGGTGCATGGTCCCGACGGCGTCTCGAGTCAGGTTGTCTTGCACGAGATCCCGAGCAAGATGACGAAGTTCATGAAGAGCGGGTACGCCGATTTCCTCCTCGACCTCGCCGTCGCAGCGGCAATTGCAGGCGGTGAAGCCGCCATCAAGCACGGTGTCCCCAAGTTCAAGCAGTACTTAGCCGAACGTCGAGCAACGGCCACTGCAGAAGCCCCGGCCCGAGAGAGTACTTCCAGTACCGTCGCTTTCGCCGAGCCTGGAGTTGTTGAGACCAGCAACCCGGGGGACGACATCGTCGAGACCGATCCCTCATTGTCCAGCGACCAGTGGTTCCAACTCTTCTTCGACGCCGTCGCGCACGGAGTCGCCGGTAAGCGTCACGAGGAGATCAGCGCCGAGAAGTGGCGCGAGTTGGCCAGCGCTCGGATCGCCGATGATCCCGCTACCCAAGAACTCGCCCGAGCGATGAGAGAGCTCTTGCCGGAGGAGGTCAGCGTAGGAGTCGACCGTGTTCTCAAGGAGCATCCAGAACTGCGCAACGAGGACCCCATCGTCCTACTGCAGCGCCTGTTCGACGACGACGCAAGACCAACCAAGCAGCAGTCGCTGGAACCTGACGCGGATGAAGAGGACGATCCTTCCGAATCGTGATGCGCGGGTGCTCTGGTGCGCGACAAGAGCCCTGCGCCCGAAGTGCAGCCGCCGTCGCCAGGAAAGTGTCACGACAAAGTCGACCCGGATCACCCGAAACCTCGCCAACTACGCGACATCCAGTGTCATCTCACCGCGTTCCCGACACGTCCAGACAGCAGCAGCCATTGCCTTCTCCGCATTGATTATGAGTTTCCGGGCACCCATTGAGCTTCTTGTACGTCTGTGGATCACTGTCTTGTGAGACATCGTTCTGGCGGTGCTCAGAGCACCCAGGACCCTACGGCGGATACATCGCCGACGGAGCCAAGACAACTGACGCCACGTGCGCAGCTCCTGGCGACAACTCTTGCTACTACTGAACGGGACACAGGAATGAACGAGCGACCAATCCGACGTGATTCGCCCCCATTCGCGGAGCTGCCGGCCTCGATCGAGGGAAGTCCGGAGCTCTTGGCGACCTTCCACACCGGCGCCTTCTCGCTATCTGGGTTCGTCGGATCGCCCCTCGGCGTCACCGCCACGCTCAGAACAGTGTTCACGGTTCCGGTCGGCTCAACAGTTGAGTACGCCTTCGCCGCTCATAACCGACCAGCCGCAGGGATCGACGTGTGGGCGCGCCCCGCGGACGAACAGGACGACGAGGACTCAAGGATCTACGCCAGCCTCATCCGCGGCGGCGGCGGAACAACCGGACCGACACACTCCTCGCTGTTCACACTCTGGTTTCCCGTCGAGCCGGCGAGCCTCGCCAGCGACCTCACCATCGAGATCTCCGGCATACCCGGGATTGAGCGAAATCACACTCTGACGATCTCTCGAGAGGCTCTCAGAAGCGCGTCCGAGCGCGCGGACATGCGATTCTCGCGACTCTGACGGGCGCCACTGTGCAGTACCGAAGACGTACGCGGACCGTGCGATTCCGAGCAAGGGTGCCGACACGCCGCGCCGCCTCATCCTGCCGACTATGGTGCGATCGCTGGAAGGCGTAGGGCCCCGGGCGTCCCACTCAGGCGGCGCAAGCGATGCAGGTCGTGGCCATCGGCCGGGCGTCGAGCCGGCCCGCGGCGATCAGGCGGCCACAGACGATGCAGACGCCGTAGGTTCCGGCATCCACGCGCGCGAGCGCGGCATCGACCTCCGCGCGCTCATCGCGCACCGAACGGCGCAGCGCATCGATGCGCTGCCACTCGCCCGACAGGGTCGAGCCCTCCGGGTCGTGCTCGTCGTCCGCCGTCGCATCGGAGCGGTCGGAGCGCACCGCCGCCTCGTCCGCGTCGAGCCGCGCGAGCAACTCGTCGAGCTCCGCCGCGCGAGCGCGAAGCCGGGCGACCGGGTCGGTCATCCCTGATAGCCGATGAGCCAGGTCACCCCGAACCGGTCGCGCACCTGCCCGTCGTGATCGCCCCACGGCCGCAGTGCGAGCGCGTCGAGCACCTCGCCGCCCTCGGCGAGCGCCGCGAACCACTGCTCGAGCGTCGTCGACTCAGCGGTCCCCAGGAGGGAGAACAGGATGCCGCGCAGTTCCAGCGTGGGCTCACCGGGCCCGGCATCCGAGGCGAACAGCTCGACCGGGCCTTGCAGCATGCCGTGGGCGATGAGGTCGACAGCTCCGTCGTCGCGAGCGAAATCGCCGTAGGTCGCGAGCACGAGTTCACCACCGAAGACGCCGCGGTAGAACTCGAGCGCCTCACGAGCGGTGCCGTCGAACGAGAGGTAGGGGGTGAGTCCGGTCATGCCGCGAGGATACGTCGCGGCGCCGACGGGCACGACCCCTCCTGTCAACCCCCGTGCGCGACGAAGCGACGCGGCGAAGACTCGGGATCGCACGGCATCCACGTCCGGACGGCCGTGCGGACACAATACGAGGAGGACGACATGACCGATCCCCAGACCGTCGAAACGGCCGAGACCCCGAACGACACCACCGGCGTCGGCACCGAAGACGCTCCCAAGACGGTGGAGCCGGATACCGACCAGCTCACCGAGCCCAGCACGGAGAAGGACCCCGGCGAAGAGCCGCTCGCACCCCATCCCGACGAGCCGTTGGCACCGTCGCCGGACGAGCCGCTCACGCCGAATCCGGCGGAGCCGACGCTTCCGCAGGGCGGCGAGCCCAGCCACCATGCCGTCGGTGTCGGCGTGATCGACACCGACGAGGCCTGACGGCCTCGCCCACCGCCGTCACCCGCGCCGCCGCCAACGCCCGCCCGACTAGACTGAGGCCGTCCCCGGCACCCGAGTCTTGGAGTCCCGCCGCGTGAGCACCCCCGCATCCGACAGCAAGGTCGCAGACACTGTCGAGAACGCCGTCCAGACGCCGGAGAAGGAGCAGCCGTACGCGGCGCTCGGCCTCAAGAGCGACGAGTACGACCAGATCAAGCAGATCCTCGGTCGCCGCCCCACCAGCGGTGAACTGGCGATGTACTCGGTCATGTGGAGCGAGCACTGCTCCTACAAGTCGTCGAAGATCTACCTGCGCCGTTTCGGGCAGAAGGTCTCCGACGAGATGAAAGAGCGCTTGATGGTCGGCATGGGCCAAAACGCCGGCGTCGTCGACGTCGGCGAGGGCTGGGCCGTGACCTTCAAGGTCGAGAGTCACAACCACCCGAGCTACATCGAGCCGTTCCAGGGCGCCGCGACCGGCGTCGGCGGCATCGTCCGCGACATCATCTCGATGGGCGCCCGACCCGTCGCCGTCATGGACCAGCTGCGCTTCGGTGCGATCGACCACCCCGACACGGCGCGCGTCGTTCATGGAGTCGTCAGCGGCATCAGTTTCTACGCCAACTGCCTGGGCCTGCCGAACATCGGCGGCGAGACGGTGTTCGACTCCGTATACCAGGGCAACCCGCTGGTCAACGCCCTCGCAGTGGGCGTCATGCGCCACGAAGACATCAAGCTCGCCAACGCCACCGGCGCGGGCAACAAGGTCGTGCTCTTCGGTGCGCGCACGGGCGGCGATGGCATCGGCGGCGCGTCGATCCTGGCATCCGACACCTTCGCCGACGGCGGCCCCACCAAGCGCCCCGCCGTCCAGGTAGGCGACCCGTTCGCCGAGAAGGTGCTCATCGAGTGCTGCCTCGAGCTCTACCGCGACGAGCTCGTCGAGGCCATTCAGGACCTCGGTGCCGCGGGTATCTCCTGCGCCACGAGCGAGCTGGCCGCAAACGGCGGTTCGGGCATGCGCGTCGACCTCGAGAACGTGCTGCTGCGCGACCCCACGCTCACGCCGGAGGAGATCCTCATGAGCGAGAGCCAAGAGCGCATGATGGCGATCGTCGCGCCCGAGAAGCTCGACGCGTTCCTCGCCGTCACCGGCAAGTGGGATGTCGAGACCAGCGTGCTCGGCGAGGTGACCGGCGACGGTCGCCTGCAGATCTTCTGGCACGGCGAGCAGATCGTCGACGTCGACCCGTCGACCGTCGCCGTCGACGGTCCCGTCTACGAGCGTCCCGTCGCCTACCCGACCTGGATCGATGCCCTCCGCGACGACTCGGCGTCGGCCCTGCCGCGCACCGACGACGCCGCCACCCTGAAGGCACAGTTCCTCGATCTGCTCGGCAGCCCGAACCTGGCCGACACCAGCTGGGTGACCAACCAGTACGACTACTACGTGATGGGCAACACCGCCCTGAGCTTCCCCGACGACGCCGGCATGATCCGCGTCGACGAGGAGTCGGGCCTGGGCTTCGCCATCGCCACCGATTGCAACGGCCGCTTCTGCCAGCTCGATCCGTATGCGGGCGCCCAGCTGGCACTCGCCGAGGCGTACCGCAACGTCGCCGTCACCGGTGCGGTGCCCACCGCCGTCACCGACTGCCTCAACTTCGGCAGCCCGGAGAACCCCGAGGTCATGTGGCAGTTCGGCCAGGCGGTCGACGGTCTCGCCGACGCGTGCCTCGAACTCGGCGTGCCCGTCACGGGCGGCAACGTCAGCTTCTACAACCAGACCGGCGACACCCCGATCTTCCCGACACCTGTGGTCGGCGTGCTCGGCATCATCGACGACGTCGCCCGCCGCATTCCGAGCGGCTGGCAGGATGCCGGCGAGAACATCTACCTCCTCGGCGTCACGGCCACCGAGCTGAGCGGTTCGGCGTGGGCCGAGACCGTTCACGGCCACCTGGGCGGACGACCGCCGGCGGTCGACCTCGCCCAGGAGAAGCGCCTCGCGGGCCTGATCCATGCGGCGTCCCAGCAGGAGCTCGTCTCGAGCGCTCACGATCTCTCGTCGGGCGGCCTGGCGCAGGCTCTCGCCGAAGCCGTCGTACGTTTCGGTGTCGGCGCACGGGTGTGGCTGCGCGAGATCATGGAGCGCGACGGCGTGGATGCCGCGACCGCCCTGTTCAGCGAGTCGACCGGCCGCGTGATCGTCTCGGTACCCCGCGAGGAGGACGTCAAGTTCCGCGGGCTCTGCGAGGGCCGGGGCTACCCGGTGCTCCGCATCGGTGTAACCGATCTGGCCGCCGATGGCGAAGAGCCGACGCTCGAGGTGCAGGACGTGTTCACGGTGTCGGTGTCGGAACTGCGCGCGCGGTCGCAGGCGACGCTGCCGGCGGTCTTCGGGCCGACCGTGACCGAGCCCGTAGGCTGAACGCATGGGCGACGACGACGAGTACACCGGCATGAACGAGGCGCGCACGCGCCGCACCCGCATCACCGCCTGGGTCACGATCATCGCCCTCATCCTCGTCGGCGGCGGCGCCACGGTGCTCGCTCTGCTCTTCGGCTGACCGCGCGACTCGAACTCCGCACGTGGATGCCGCGGCATCCGCTGGCTGCGAGCGCTCCCAGACAGCGTCGTTAGGCTGAAGGCGTGGATCCGCTCTGGGCGTCGGTCGCCGAGTTCTGGTGGATCGGACCGACCGCGCTCGGCACCGGCACCCTCGGCTGGCTGGGGCTGCGCCGCGGCCGCCGCGAACGCCGACGGCGCATCGAGCTCGATGCTGCTCGCCTCGAGCTGCGGTCGGCGCGGCGCGAACAGGCGTTGACGCGAGCGCGGGTGCGCGTCGCGCGCGCGGAACTGACCCGCCTGCAGGCCGAACGCACGGCCGGTCGGGGCACCGGCCTCGACCTCGCCGGCGCGAGACGTGAGCTCGATATCGCCACCGCCGAGGCGCGTGTCGCGTCGGCCACCGCGCGCGCACGACGAGCGCACGTGTCGGCCGCCCGGGCGGCGCTGCCGTCGACGGCGGACGCCGCGGCTCTTCCCGTTGCCCGCCTCCTCGCGGCCCACGACGCGTTGACCGCGCGGTGGATGGCGTACGAGACCGATCCGGCCCGCCTCATCGCCTTTCCCGCGATGACGGACGCTCGCCAACCGCTGACGGCGGCATTCCTCGCGGCCGAGCGGACGGCGCGCGAGCGACGTCCCGCATCGGCGCAGGCACGGGTCGAGCCGCAGCGATTCGCCGCCTACCGCGATGCGGTCGCGGCCGCAGGCGCCGCCTTCGAGACAGCGGAGGCCGAGGCGTGGCGTCAGGCGCGTGCCGCCGGAGATGCGCCGCCGAAGCCTCGCCCGGGTGATCCCGATGCCCGTACCGCCGGGTCGCCCGCCTTCGAGCAGTGGACGCTGCTCGCACAGGATGTCGCCCAGACTGTGATCGCGAAGGGGTCGGAGGCGCTGGTGCAGGCGATTTCGCTGCGGCCCCGACCTGCGACCCGGCCTGCGACGCGGCCCCGCGACGGGGCGCCCGCCGACGCGACGGACGACGGCACCGCAACACACGACGATCCGCCGCGCGGCGGCCCGGGTCGGGTGTGGCCGGTTCCGCGGCGTCCCCGCGCGTAGGGTGAGTCCGTGGATCACTTCTGGACCTTCGCCGGCAGCTATTGGTGGCTGGTGTTTCCCCTCCTCGGCGTCGCGGGCGGGGCCATGCGCCGGTGGGATGTGCTCGCCCAGCGGCGGCACGCGCGCCGCCTCGAAGTGATGAAGGCGAAGGCCGAGCTGAAGACCGTCACAGCCTCCACTCGCGTCAGCGGCACCGGCGAACCCCAGGCGATCACCAAGCCGTCGCCGCTGCCCGACCAGCTTCAGTCGTTGTTCGAGGCGCACGACGCCGTGACCGCCCGTTGGCTGGAGTACGAACTCGACGTGGCGCGCATGATCGCCTTCCCGACGATGAGCGATGGTCGCCAGCCGATGACAGCGGCGTTCCTCCGTGCGAAGAAGGTGGCCGATCGCCTCCGGCCGACGTCTGCCGATGCGCGGGTGAGCACCGATCAGGTGTCGGAGTACCGCACCGCGGTCACCGACTACGAAGTGGCCTTCGACCTCGCGGAGCGCGATGCGCGACGCGTGCGCGACTCGCAGTTCACCGATACCGAGCGCAAACGCCTCGCCACGGCGCAACAGTTGCTGAGCGTTGCGCTCGATCAGTCAGCGACCCCGGCCGAGCGCCAGCTCGCCTACCGCCGGGTGCGCGAAGAAGTCGACGGTTTGCTCGCGCTGTCGGACGAGGCGGTCGAGATCCTCGAGAACAAAGTGGCCCTGCAGATCGAGAGCTCTCACGACGGACGAGGCCCGGCCGCCGTCGAGCCCCGTCCGTAAGCGGCGGGCATCAGGCCGTGAGGCTGTCGACCCACTCCTGGTTGTCGGCGATCCACTGCTTCACGACGGGTGAATAGTCGTCGCCGTCGTAGGAGTTGAACATGGCATCCTCGAGCGAGGCGAGCTTGTCGCTCGGCATCGAGAAGTTCGAGATCCAGTCGTGCACCTCGGGGTGGTCCTTCGCGAACGACGTGGATGCCACCGAGTGCACGCTCTCCGCCGCACCGAGCAACCCCTTCGGGTCGGCGAGGTCCTTCAGGGGGAAGGCGTTGTACGCCCAGTGCGGACGCCACAGCGTCACGGCGATGTTCTGACCGGCATCCGTCGCCTTCTTCAACTCAGCGAGCATCGCCGGAGTCGACGACTCGACGAGCGTCAACGAACCGAGGCCGTACCCCGGCACCACGTCATCGGCAGTGACGCGCATCAGCCCCGAGCCCGGCTCGATGCCGACGATCCGTCCGCCGAACTGGTCGGCAGCGCCCGCGAGCTGATCGAGGGAGTCGATCGGTGCATCGGCGTTCACCGCGATCGTGAGGCGCGCATCGTCGTTCCACGCGCCGAGGTCTTCGACCTTGCTGCCGTAGCGCTGGAGGTAATCGGCGTGAGTCGTGGGCAACCAGGTGTCGAGCACGACGTCGAAGTTGCCGCGCGACAGACCCTCATACACCGGGGCGACATCGGCGTACGTGAGCTTGACCTTGTAGCCCTTGTCCTCGAGGATCGACTGCCACAGGTACGACGCGGCGATGCCCTCGTCCCACCCGTTGAAGACGGCGATGTCGATCGACTTCGCGCCTGCTCCCGCGCCGCCGGCGCACCCGCTGAGGGTGAGCGCAGCGGCCGCGGTCAGCGCGATGCCGGTGAGGATCTTGCTGCGTGTCTTCATGCTGACGTCCTTTCCCGCGGTGCGCTGTCGGCGGACCGGGTGATGCGAGCGAAGCGGCGCGGGCTGCGTGGGCGCCCCAGCGCCGAGGTGAGTCGGTCGAGGATCATCGCGATCATCACGACCGACAGGCCGGCTTCGAAGCCCAGCCCTACGTTGATGCGGCCGATCGCGCGCACAATCTCGCCGCCGAGGCCGCCGGCGCCCACCATGCCCGCGATGACCACCATCGACAGGCTCAGCATGATCACCTGATTGACACCGGCCATGATCGACGGCAGCGCCAGAGGGATCTGGATCTGACGCAGCACGCGCGCCGGCGATGCCCCGAAGGCGTAGCCGGCCTCGACGACCTCGCTGTCGACTCCGCGGATGCCGAGCTCGGTCAGGCGCACGCCGGGTGCGATGGCGAAGAGGATCGTCGCGATCATGCCGGGCACGGCGCCCACGCCGAAGAAGATGATCGCGGGGATCAGGTAGACGAACGCGGGCATGGTCTGCAGCAGGTCGAGCACCGGGCGCACGATCCGCGAGACGGTGTCGTTTCGGGCGGCCCAGATGCCGGCGGGAATCGCGATCACGATGGCGACGAGTCCCGCGACGATCACGAGGGCCAGCGTGTCCATCGCGTGGTCCCACTGGTTGACGCCGACGATCACGAGAAGCCCCAGCGCGGTGCCGAGCGCCAGGCGCCACCCGCTGACGGCGAAGGCGAGAGCGGCCAGCACCAGGATGAGCAGCCAGAACGGCGGCGCCATGAGCACGGCATCCACCGTGTCGTAGATCGCTTTCAGAACGAACGCGACGGCGTCGAAGAATCCGCCGAGGACGTGGCCGAGCATGTCGACGACCGCCTCTGCCCACTTTCCGACGGGAATGCGGAAGCCATCCATCAGCGCGCTCCTTCCGTCGCGGCGTCGACGAGGGGGGTGAACTCCGCGACCATCTCCAGCGGGGTCTGCACGATCGGCGTCTCGCGGGTCGTCGCCGGTACGTTGCCGAGCGCCGCCAGCAGGGTGATGCGCGGGATGACGCCGCGGAGGCGCCGTTCGTCGTCGATCACGGCGAGGGGCACCGTGGCCTCGACCGCGGTCTCCACGATGTCGACCAGCAGGTCGTCCGGACCGACGGTGGGCACGTGCGGATCGACGATGCGACGCAGGTCGGTCTCGCCCGCCTTCACCGCACGGATGACCGCGCGGTCGGTGACGACGCCCACGAGGCGCCGGTTCTCGATCGCGAAGACGGCCCCGGCCTGATGCTCGCGCATCGTGCGCAGGGCTCCACGCACGCCGGCCGTGATCGGGGTCGACAGCGACGGCGGCTCCATGACCGCCGAAGCGGTGAGCACGCGGGCCCGGTCGACGTCGTGCACGAACTGGGCCACGTAATCGTTGGCGGGATCGGTGAGGATCTCTTCCGGGGTGCCGTTCTGCACGATGCGTCCGTCGCGCATGACGGCGATGCGGTCGCCGAGGAACATCGCCTCGTTGAGGTCGTGCGTGATGAACACGATGGTGCGCCCGAGCTCACGCTGCAACTCGACGAGCTGTTCCTGCATCTCCCGCCGGATCAGCGGATCCAGCGCGGAGAACGCCTCGTCCATGAGCAGGATGTCGGTGCCCGCCGTGAGTGCACGCGCGATGCCGACGCGCTGGCGCATTCCGCCGGAGAGATGGTCGGGCAGGGCATCGGCGCGGTCGCCCAGCCCCACCCGGTCGAGGATGTCGCGGGCGCGCTCGCGGCGTTCGGCCTTGCCGACGCCCTGGATCTCGAGGGCGTAGGCGGCGTTGTCGAGCACGCTCAGGTGCGGCAGCAGGGCGAAGTGCTGGAACACCATCGAGACCGACTCGCGGCGGATGGTGCGCAGCTGCGCCGGCGACGCGGTGGTGACATTGCGGCCTGCGATCGTCACGTCACCGGCCGTCGGCGCGACCAGGCCGTTGAGCATCCGGATGATCGTGGACTTGCCCGACCCGGACAGGCCCATGATCACGAAGATCTCACCGCGGTTCACCGTGAAGCTCGCGTCGACGACGGCGGCCGTCCCGGCATCCGCCACCTCGGCGCGGGACTGGCCGGAGCGCAGGCGCGCGACGGCATTCTTCGGATCGCGTCCGAAGACCTTGTACAGGTGCCGCGCCTCCAGCAGGGGCGCAGCGGAATCAGCAGTAGTCACGGAACACCTCGGCAGCCCGGTGCACAGGCTGCATCGGTCACGCCCGGGTGACGGCCGCTCGCGTTCCTCCTGAACGCTCGGCGCAGGACATCGGATCCGCGCAAAGGCCGCCGACCGTACGCCCGCCGGTGCCAAGGGGCACGACAGCGGTCGCGGACTGGTCTGGGTCAGCCCCGCAACGGGGCCGTCTTCCACCGTTTCATCTGGTCCGCAGCGGGCGCAAATTGGACGATCCGCCCTCGTCTCGCTATCGCGCGCACGCGTGGCCGTCCCGCACCCCTTGACAAGATCTGCTGTTCTATGGTTACTTACTCAAGTAACGAACCAAGACACCGGATGCCGGGAGGGCACGTGATCGATGAAGGGCGAGCACTCTTCGTGCAGATCGCCGAGAGCGTCGAGGACTCCATCGTCGATGGCAGCCTCGCCGAAGACTCGCGCGCTCCATCGACCAACGAACTCGCGGCGTTCTACCGCATCAATCCGGCCACGGCCGCGAAAGGAGTGAACATGCTCGTCGACAAAGGTGTGCTCGTCAAGCGCCGCGGCATCGGCATGTTCGTCGCGGTCGGCGCACGGGAACAACTCCGCACCGAGCGACGCGCCGCTTTCGCGACCCGCTTCATCCAGCCCCTGCTGGCAGAAGCACGCACCCTCGGACTCAGCCCGGATGACCTCGCCGCACTCGTACGCGAACAGGCGTCCACCTCGACCCCGGAAGGAGACGCACGATGACCGTCGTCGAAGTGACCGACCTCGTCAAGCGCTACAAGGACGCCGCCGCACTCGACGGCGTATCGCTCACCCTGCAGGAGAACGTCATCTACGGCCTGCTCGGCCGCAACGGCGCGGGCAAGACCACGTTGATGTCGATCCTCACCGCACAGAACTTCCCCACCTCGGGCAGCGTGCGGGTATTCGGTGAGAACCCGTACGAGAACTCACGGGTGCTCGGCCGCATCTGCTTCGTGCGGGAGAGCCAGCGCTACCCCGACGATGCCCGCCCATCGCACGCCTTCCGCATGGCGGCCATGTTCTTCCCGAACTGGGATCAGGAGCTCGCCGATCGCCTGATCGCCGACTTCCGCCTGCCGATGAAGACACGGATCAAAAAGCTCTCGCGGGGGCAGCTGTCTGCCGTCGGCGTGATCATCGGGCTCGCCTCCCGCGCCGAACTCACGTTCTTCGATGAGCCCTACCTCGGCCTGGATGCCGTGGCACGCCAGATCTTCTACGACCGCCTGCTGGCCGACTACACGGAGCATCCGCGCACGGTCGTGCTGTCCAGCCACCTCATCGACGAGGTCTCCGACCTGATCGAGCGGGTCATCGTCATCGATCAGGGGCGCATCCTCCTCGACGACGAGACCGATGCGGTGCGCGGGCGCGCCTCCACCATCGTCGGCGACGTCGACGCGGTGGCGGCATTCACCGCGGGCCGTGACGTCATCCATCGCGAGAGCCTCGGGCGCGTGGCGAGCGTCACGGTGCTCGGCGAGCTCGATGCCGATGACCGCGCGCACCTCGCGGCATCCGGGCTCGAGGTCGGCTCCGTGTCTCTCCAGCAGCTGATCGTGCGTCTGACACAGCACGAGTCCGAGTCCGAGTCCGTCACCGAAGGAGCACGTCGATGAACCGTATCCTCAAGGTCGCCCGCATGCAGTTCGTCAACAAGTACACGTTCGTATGGATGCCGCTGATCATCCTCGTCGCCGCGTTCGTGCTGTCGGTGATCATCTTCGCGATGGTCCCGTTCGGCGGCGCGAAATACGGCGGGGGAAGCCAAGCGCCGATCTGGTATTTCTTCGGCCTCGGCATCATGTCGCTCAGCTACACCTTCCCGTTCTCCCAAGCACTGAGCATCACGCGCCGGGAGTTCTTCTTCGGCACGATGCTCGCCGCGCTTCTCACGGCGTCGATCCTGGGCGTCTCGTTCGCGGTCGGCGGCACGATCGAGCGGGCGACCGGGGGCTGGGGCGTCAACGGGTACTTCTTCTCGCTCGATTGGGTGTGGACGGCCGGCCCGGTCGGCGCAGGAGTGTTCTTCGCCGTCGTCGCGATGCTGCTGTTCGTGATCGGGTTCTGGGGTGCGACGATCTACCGCCGGTTCGCCGCGATCGGCCTGACCATCGCACTCGCACTGTTCGGACTCGCGCTCGTGGGCGGGATCTGGGCCATCGGACGGCTCGACGCCTGGGCCACCGTCGGAGAGTGGCTCGCCGGACTCGGCGCGATGGGGCTGACGGCCGTGCTGGCCCTTGCCGCCCTCGGACTGGGAGCGGCGTCGTTCCTCACGCTGCGGCGCGCGATCCCCTGAGCGGGCATCCACCGCCTCCTGCCGCTGCTGCGGCCGTCGTCAGTCGGCGGCTGCGGCAGCGGTGTGGTGGCGGATGACCTCGGCGACGACGAAGTTGAACCACTTCTCCGCGAACTCGGGATCGAGGTCGGCTTCGAGCGAGAGCCGGCGCAGCCGCGCGATCTGCTGCTCCTCGCGGCCCGGGTCCGACGCCGGCATGCGGTGCTCGGCCTTCAGAACTCCGACCTGCTGCGTGCAGCGGAACCGCTCGGCCAGCAGAAAGATGAGCGCCGCGTCGATGTTGTCGATGCTCGCGCGAAGTCGCTGGAGGTGCGCAGTGGCGTCGGTCATTGTGCTCCCTTTCGTCCTTGCCGACCTTAGCGGCTGGAGCAATGTGCACGCCTAGAGTGTGATCATGGCAACGAACAGCGACGAGCCGGGCAGGCGCGTCTGGACCACCCTCAACCGCCCCTTCGCCGCGGGGTTCTTCCTCGTGCTCGGCGGGCTCGTGGCCGTCCTCTTGGGGATGGCCGTGAGCAGTCTCGTCACGGTCTGGATCTACGTCGCCTTCGCCCTCTTCGTCGCCCTCGGACTCAACCCGGTCGTGCAGCGACTGCAGCGCCGCGGGGTGGGGCGCGCGTGGTCGATCGTCATCGTCTACTTCACCCTCGCCATCCTGCTGGTCGCGGTCCTGTGGCTGATCGTGCCGACTGTTGTGCAGCAGATCGCCCAGTTCATCACCGACATCCCGCGGCTGATCTCCGCGTTCCAGCAGACGGACGCCTACGCGTGGGCGCGCAATCAGTTCGGCGACCAGGTGCCCGCCATCATCGCCGAGGTGCAGAAGTTCCTCACCGATCCGGGTCATATCGCCGCAATCGGCGGCGGAGTGTTGCAGATCGGCGTCTCGATCGGAACGGCCATCTCGGGCACGATCATCATCATCGTGCTGAGCCTGTACTTCCTCGCATCCTTGACGGAGATCAAGCAGGCCTTCTATCGCCTGCTCCCCGCCCGTAGCCGGGCTCTCGCGGCCGACCTCACCGAGCAGATCACCGATTCGGTGGGCGGCTACCTCGGCGGCATGGTGGTGCTGGCATTCTTCAACGCGCTGGTCAGCTTCATCCTCTACTCGATCCTCGGGCTGCCATTTCCCGCGTTGATGGCCGTCGTCGCGTTTTGCCTGACGATCATCCCGCTCGTCGGCACCGTCCTGTTCTGGGCCATCGCCTCCGTCGTCGCACTGTTCGCCAGCCCCCTGTCTGCCCTCATCTTCGCGGCGGCGTATCTGGTCTACATGCAGCTCGAGGCATACGTGCTCACCCCGAAGGTCATGAACAAGGCCATCGCCGTTCCGGGCGCCCTGGTCGTGATCGGCGCCCTCGTCGGCGGAACGCTCATGGGTCTGCTCGGCGCACTGGTGGCGATCCCGGTCACGGCATCGATCCTGCTCATCATCAAGAAGGTCTTCATCCCGAAGCAGGATGCCGCGACCTGAAGCCGCCCCTGACCCCGCACGCCGCGGCATCCCGCCGCCTGGGCGCAGGCGATCTGCCGGAAGCAGGCAGATTCTGCGCGCATGATCCTGTTCCCGGCCGGATGCCTGCGTTCAGCCGGCCGGATGCCGGCGCTCGGGCGCCCGTGGCGGCTCAGCGGTCGAGGAGCAGACAGGTCGGCGACGGCGCGTCGACGCGGCGTCGGGGACGAGCGGGCACGCCGGTACGTTCGTCGATCGTGAGCTGCGCCACCTCGTGGGAGCGCTCGCCCGCGACGAGCAGCGTGTCACGCACGACGACGTGGTGCCGTGGCCAGTCCACGCCCGCGTCGACCAGGGCGACCGGGCGCAGCTCGGCTCCGGTGCCCCTCACTTCCACGACGGCGATGGTGTTCGATCCACGCAGTCCGGCGAAAACGAACCGGCCGTCGTGGGAGAGCGTGATCTCCGCCGCGGCATCCGCGTCCGTCGCCACTGGCGACAGCGGCACGCCCGCGATCATCCGCCACGTCCCGCTGACGTCGGGCCCGAGCACGAAGAGCTCGTTCGACAGCTCGGTGACGACGAACAGATGTCCCGACGGGTGCCATCGGCTGTGCCGCGGACCGGTGCCGCGGGGGAGCACGACGTCCTGCGGGCCCCGCGCGCCGGATCCGTGCCAGAAACGCACCAGATCGAATCCGAGATCGGTGGTCGCGAACGTGTCGCGCGGCAGAAAACGGGTGTGGTGCGCGCGCGACGGTCGAGGCGCCGTGGTGGACATACCGGCCATGGCATACGGGTCTTCGGCCTCGGCGAGCGCGGTCGGTGCCGAGGGCCGCCCGTCGGCACCGAGCGCCATCCGGACGAGTCGTCCGTCGCCCCAGCACGCCGCGATCAGCGCGTCGCCGCCCGGTGCGACCGCGACGTGGCACACGGCCTCGCCTGCGGCGACCGGTGCACCGAGCGGCGCGAACGACTCGTCGCCCGTGCGGACGAAGGCCTGCACCGCACCGCGCTGCTCGAGCGCCGCGTAGATCACGGGCAGAGTCGGGTGCCACGCGATCCACGACGGCGAATCGGCACGCACGGCGACGCCGGGGCGTCGCGAGAGCTCACCGCCCGCCGAGATCTCGTCCGGCGCTCCCGCGACGAGGATGCCGACGCCCTCGGCCGCGCCATCCCTGTCGGCGGTGTAGCCGCCGAGGAACAGCCGCATGTCAGTCGACGAGGTCGTGGCGCACGATGACGGCATCGCGCGCCGGTCCCACACCGATCACCGAGATGCGCGTTCCGCTCATCGCCTCGAGAGCGAGCACGTACTCCTGCGCCTGCACCGGAAGGTCTTCGAAGGTGCGGGCACGGGAGATGTCCTCGCTCCAGCCCGGGAAGTACTCCAGGATCGGGGTCGCGTGGTGAAAGTCGCTCTGGCTGACGGGAACCTCGTCGAAACGCTCGCCATCGACGTCGTAGGCGACGCACACCGGGATCTGCTCGAGTCCGGTGAGGATGTCGAGCTTGGTGAGGACGAGGTCGGTGATGCCGTTGATACGCGTGGCGTAGCGGGTGATCGGGGCGTCGTACCAGCCGACACGGCGCGGCCGACCCGTCGTCGTGCCGAACTCGAAGCCGCGGGTACGCAGCCACTCGCCCTGCTCATCGAAGAGCTCGGTCGGGAACGGACCCGAGCCCACGCGGGTCGTGTACGCCTTCACGATGCCGACGATGCGGTCGAGTCGGTTGGGGCCCACGCCCGACCCCGTCGAGGCGCCGCCCGCCGTCGCCGACGACGACGTCACGAATGGGTAGGTGCCGTGGTCGACGTCGAGCATGGTCGCCTGGCCGCCCTCGAAGACCACGACGTCACCGGCATCCAGCGCGGTGGTGAGCAGCAGTCCGGTGTCGGCGACCATCGGTCGCAGGCGTTCGACGTACGACAGCAGGTCTTCGACGACCTCGTCAACGGTGATCGCGCGGCGGTTGAAGACCTTCACCAGGAGGTGGTTCTTCTGATCGAGGGCGCCCTCCACCTTCTGGCGCAGGATGTTCTCGTCGAAGAGGTCCTGGATGCGGATGCCTACTCGGTTGATCTTGTCCGCATACGTCGGACCGATGCCGCGACCGGTCGTGCCGATCATGCGCTTGCCGAGGAAGCGCTCCGTGACCTTGTCGAGGGTGCGGTGGTACTGGGTGATCACGTGCGCGTTGGCGCTGATCTTGAGCCGCGAGGTGTCGAGACCGCGCGCGTTGAGGGCCGACAGCTCGGCGAACAGCACCTCGAGGTCGACGACCACGCCGTTGCCGATGACGGCGTTGACGCCGGGCGACAGGATGCCGGAGGGCAGCAGATGCAGCGCGTACTTCTCGTCGCCGATGACGACGGTGTGACCCGCGTTGTTGCCGCCGTTGAACTTGACGACCCAGTCGGTGCGCTCACCGAGGAGATCGGTGGCCTTGCCCTTGCCCTCGTCTCCCCACTGGACGCCGACGATCACGATGCCTGGCATGGAATGCTCCCCCGTTTTCGGACGGTTGCACCGGGGACGCCGGTACACCCCATCTTATCGAGAGTCGCTCACGCCCGATCCCGGCCGAGAGCCATGTGCCAGGCGCCGAAGAGCTCATCGGCCACCCCGGGCGCTGCCACCATGACGCCGCCGTACGCGGGAAAGAGGCTGGGCCGCCCGGCCTCGTCCCAGACCTCCGCCCCCGCCTCATGGGCGATCAACACGGCGGCGAGATGATCGATCGGGCTGAATCGATGCACGACCGCAGCGCTTCCCCGTCCCGCCGCCGGCCCCAGGAGCGTCAGCGTGCCCGAGCCCATCACGCGCAGCGTGCAGAAGCGCTCGGTGAGCGCGCGCGAGAACTCGAGCATGCCGGGCCAGGCTTCGTGTCCGGCCAGCTCGGTGCTGACCACGCCTCCCCGCAACGTCGCGGTGTCACCGACGTGCAGCGGCTCGCCGTTCTGGCGAGCGCCCTCGCCGGCGCGCGCATCGAAGACGATGTCGCGCCAGGGGTCGGCGACCACTCCGAGCAGGGGTCGGTCATCGATCGCCAACGCCAGGGAGAACGACGTCCACGGCACCCCGTTGGCGAGGTTCGTGGTGCCGTCGACCGGGTCGAGGTACCAGGTGGGCTTTCCCGCGACGGGGCTGCCGCCGTACTCCTCCCCGACGAAGGCATGCTCCGCAAAGCGTTCCGCGATCACGGCTCGCACGCGGCGTTCGATCGCCCGGTCGAGCTCGGTCACCAGATCGGCCGGGTGGGCCTTGGTGTCGACGTCCGAGACCCGGTAGGCGCGGGTTTCGGCGCTGGCCCATGCGCCGAGGTCCAGCGCGATGGCGTGCGCGGCGGCCAGCTCATCGGCATTCATCGGGCATCCTCTCCGACGCCGGCTCCGACGGGAACTGCGGCGATCAATGTCTGCAGCCGATCGAGTCGGTTGGTGGTCACGGTGTCGATGCCGAGCCGCACCGCGCGAGCGAGGTCGTCGCGGTCGTCCACCGTCCAGGCGGTGACCGTGTGACCGAGCTCGTGCACGGCCGAAACGAAGTCCTCGTCGACGAACGCGAATGGCGCGTTGACCGTGACCGGCGCCAGTTCGGCGAGGTCGGCCGCGAGCGGCGGTGTCACCGACCGCCACGGCAGCCAGAGCCGCGCCTCGGTCGAGAGCCCGCGCAGCACGCGCATCGCTTCGATATGGCCGCACCAGTCGACGACGACACCGGATGCCGCCGCCACCTCGTACGCGGCGGCGGCGAACCGTGCGTCGTCCATGTCGATCACGAGGCGGCTGGGTGTCGCGGTGAACTCGGCGATCACGTCTCGCAGCAACGGCGGGCGCTGCTCGGCATCCCCGAAGCGGGCGAGCTCCGCCGTCGACACGGCGTCGATCGGGCGATCATCGCCCCAGAGACGGTCGAGGGTCGCGTCGTGCAAGACGACGACGTCGCCGTCGGCCGTGAGTCGCACGTCGATCTCGACGAACGCCGCGCCCTTTTCGATGGCCGAGCGGATGGCGGGCAGGGTGTTCTCGCGCAGAACGGCAGAGTCGCCGCGGTGAGCGCACGCGCGCGTGGCGCCCAGGCGGTGCGGCGTCATCAGCACGCCGCCGTCTCGACGCGGCGCACGAGGTGTCCGTCACGGTAGATCAGCGCCGAGCCGATGGTCGCGAAGCCGACGTCGCCGACGACCGGAGGTACCCCGGACACGAACGCATTCACCGTCACGTCGTCGCGGCGCAGACGCACCTCGTGGAAGTGGCCGTGCGGCACGACACGCTCGACGACGGCAGGGACAGCTCCGGCGCGACGGTCCGCGGAGTACACGACGTCTTCGGGGCGGACGCCCACGACGCCGACGCCGGCCCCGATCCGCTCGCCGTCGAAGGTGCCCTCGAACCGGTTGAGCGCACCGATGAAGGTCCCGACGAACTCGGTCGCGGGATGCCGGTAGAGCTCGACCGGAGTGCTGAACTGCTCGATGCGCCCGGCGTTCATGACGGCGACGCGATCGGAGATCGACATCGCTTCCTCTTGGTCGTGCGTGACGATCACCGTGGTGATGCCGAGGCGCTGCTGAAGCTCACGGATCTCCTCCCGCACCTTGACCCGCAGCTGCGCGTCGAGGTTGCTCAACGGCTCGTCGAGCAGCAGCAGGTCGGGCTCCTGCACGAGGGCGCGGGCGAGCGCGACCCGCTGCTGCTCCCCGCCGGAGATCTGCGGCGGGCGGGAGTGCTTGTGGTGGAGGAGGTTGACGAGGGCGAGGACGGCCTCGACGCGTTCCTTCACCTCGGCGCGCGGACGGCGTCGCACACGCAGCGGATAGGCCACGTTCTTCATGACGGTCATGTGCGGCCACAGCGCGTAGTTCTGGAAGACCATCGCACTCGGGCGGCGATCTGGTCCCAGCCGCGTGACGTCACGGCCGGCCATGAGGATGTCGCCGGTGTCGGGCGTGAGGAAGCCGGCGATCATCCGCAGCGTCGTCGTCTTGCCGCAGCCCGACGGGCCGAGCAACGAGACGAGCTCGCCGCGCTCGACGGTCAGGTCGAGGCTGTCGATGATCGTGCGCCCGCCCAGCACCTTGGTGAGCGCGCGGAGCTGGAGGCCGTCGGCGGGTGGCGGGGTGGCCGCGTCGACAGCGCAGTCGCTGGCGCGGGGATCGGAGAGGGCGATCACGGAATACTCCTTCATTTGAGCTGGAAGCCTTCGGCGAGCTGGCCGCCCATGACGTGTTTGCGGACGGCCAAGAGGAGGACGACCGAGGGGATGGCGAGCAGGATCGAGAAGACGGCGGCGACCTGCTTCGGATAGTTGAGGACGAGCGTGTACATCTGCGTAGGCATGGTGAGGATGTCGGGGGCACCCACCAGGTAGGTGCCTTGCGCCTCGTCGAAGGCGGCGAGGAAGGCCATCACCGCGCCGACCAGGATGCCGGGAAGCGCCATACGCAGCGTCACGGTGAAGAACACCCGGGCGCGGGAGGCACCGGCATCCCGCGCGGCTTCTTCGAGTGCTCGCGGCACCGCGGAGAACGCGGCCGACGGGATCCACGTCATGAACACGATCGTGCCCAGCAGTTGGACCACCACGACGCCGGCCGTGGTGTTCATCAGCCCCAGCGCGTAGTACAGCGACGCGAGGGTCGCGAACAGGCCCATCTTGGGGAAGGCGTTCGTCGCGAACAGGCCGATCAGGAAGAGGCGCCGGCCGGGGAACTCGAACCGGGCGAACGCGTAGGCGGCCGGAAGACACACCACGGCCGACACGAGTACCACGATCGGCGTGATCATCAGCGAGTTCTGGATGGAGGCGCCGAGAGCGGGATCGGAGACGACAGCCGACCACCACCGAAGGGTCCAGCCGTCGGGGAGCAGATGCGGGAAGGTCCAGCTCTCGGCGAAGGCGTGCGCGCCCAGCCAGACGATGGGCCCGAGGACGAAGACGAGCAGCACGAGGGCGAACACCGCGATGGCGCCGCCGCGGAGCGCACGGGTGAGAAGTGTCGACATCAGACCCGTCCCTCCCGGCGTGCGGAGCGGAAGTTCGCCCAGACGTAGAGGGCGCCGATACCCGAGGCGATCAGGAACACGACGAAGGCCATGACCAGCGACTGCTGCGGTTGGTTGTACGACGTGAAGTAGTTGGCGATGGACACCCCGAGCATGGTGGGCGCGTTCGCCCCTGTGAAATAGGGCACCGTATACGAGCCGATCACGCCGATGGCCGTGAAGGTGACGGCGATCACGATCGGCACAGCGCTCATCGGCAGCAGGATGGTGCGCACGATCCGGCCGGTGCCGGCCCCGGCATCCCGCGCCGCATCGATGAGCGCATCGGGAATCGACTGCAGCCCCGAGGCGATCATCAGCACGGCGAACGGCAGCGAGGTCCACGCCGAGCCCAGCACGATGGCGACGACGGAGTACGACCACACCGGGCCGTCGATACCGAGCTGGGCGCTGAGGGTGCGGATGAAGCCGTCGGCGGAGGTGAAGGTCAAGATCGCCCACGAGGCGATGACGACCGGGATGAACAGCGGCACGATCGCCACCGTCGACAGCAGCCGGGCGAGCCAGCCGCCGCGAAGGCGCAGGTACAGACCCACACCACCGGCCAGCAGGAGCACGACCAGGGTGCTGACCACCGTCACGGCGAGGGTCAGCACCAGATCGTCCCAGAACTCCGGCGTGACGAAGACGTCGCCGTACGCGGCGAAGGTGGGCACGGCCCCGTCCGCGCGGTGGACGTTCTGGCCCACGGCCGCGACCACCTCGTTGAGCCCACCGGTGAAGCCCACGCTGAACGCGAGCGCCAGCAACACGGGCAGCCCGACGAACGCGGTGACCACGAGCACGGGCGGCAGGGCGAGGACGAACCCCGCCACCGCGGACCGCGAAGCCGCACGGGCTCCACGATCCGCGGCGCGGGTCGCCGTCGCTGCGGCGATCGCTGTCACTTGCCGGGAACCTTCTGCGCCCAGGCCTTGTTCATGTCGGCCGAGTTGGTGGCGAAGTAGGTGGGGCGAAGGTTCGCGATGTTCGCGTTCTGGAAGGTGCTCTGCACCTCGGCGGGGAGCTTGTCGAGCGCGATCACGGGGTAGCCCGCGATGCTGTCGGCGACGAGGCTCTGCGCGGCGGGCGTGAGCAGCCACGAGAGCAGCTTCTGCGCGGCGGCCTGTCGCGGCGTCGCCGACGGGATGCCGAGGTAGCTCGCACCACCGGTGAACGAGGGGTTCTCGATCTGCGTGTACGCGATGTTCGAGGGGATCTGACCGTTCTTGACGCCCGTGACGAACTGGTCGCTCCACACCGGCGCCATGGAGATCTGTCCGCTGGAGAGCAGGTCGAGCACCTGGCTGTTGCCGTTCGGGTAGACGCCCTTCTGATAGACGAAGGGGTTGAGCGACGCGAGGGTGGCGAACCCCTTGTCCCAGTCGCCCTCGACCTCCGGAGCCGAGCCCGTGACGAGCTTGGTGCGGTCGGCGTCGGGCACGTTCTGGTCGAGCACGGTCGTGACGAACGCGGCGCCGCTTCCACCGGTGCTCGGCGAGTTGTAGGTGAACTGACCGGGGTTGGCCTGGATCCAGGCGAGCAGGTCCGACAGGGTCTTCGGGGGCTGGGGAACGGTGGCCGTGTTGTAGGCGAGCACGACGCTCGACCCGCGGTACGGGACCGCTCCGTCGCCGCCGGCCTGCACCAGCGAGGACGGGATGTCGGCGATTCCGGGGACCTCGGCCGTGCCTACCTTGGTGAGGAGGCCGGATGCCGCGGCCTGCGCGACGAACCCGGCATCCACGAGGTCGTAGCCCGGGTCGCGGTGCTGCACGGTGGCGGCGGTGAGCTTGGCCACCGTCTGCTGGTCGTGGGTGCCGTGCAGGTCGAAGTCGACCGTGACGGAGGAGCCGGGGTTGTCCTTCTCGAACGCGGGGATGAGGGTCTTCTGCCACAGATCCTGGATGTTGGTGTCGGCGCTGACGAACACGGTGAGGGCCGTGTCGGCGGAGCCGGACGACGAGGCGTCGGCCGGGCCCTGGCTGCACCCGGCGAGGGTGAGCGCCGCCACCGAGACGGCGGCGAGGGAGGCGATCAGACGGAGGTTTTTCACAGAGCACTCCTGGGGGAAGGAAGAGGTGAGGTGGGGGTCGGCCGCCGCGTCGGGTTCGCAGGCGGCCGATGTCACGCTAACCTCCGCGCTCATTTGTGGCGATACGCCATAGGGAGGTTTCAAATGAGCGCCAGAACCTGTTCAGATGCCGTTAACATGAGCGCAAATGCGCACCGTCAGAGTGTGATCACCCCTGCACAGAAGGATGGGACGTGTTGACACACCAACGTGAGGCCGCGATCATCGAGCGGCTCGAAGCCGTCGGCAGCGTGACGGTCGACGAGCTCTCTCGCCTGCTGGACGTCAGCGGCACGACGATCCGGCGCGATCTCGAACGTCTCGAGCTGGATGCGCGCCTGCGGCGGGTGCACGGCGGAGCGACGGTCGCCCGGCGCCCCGATGCCACCGCCCCGGAGCTCGATGCCGATACGCGCGAGAAGGAAGCGATCGCGCGAGCGACGGTCGATCTGATCGCGGACGGCGAGGTCGTTCTGCTCGACATCGGCATCACGACGTTGCGCATCGCTCGGCATCTGCGCGGGCGGGCGGTGACGGTGATCACCAACAGCCTCGCCGTGCTCGATGCGCTACGCGACGACGACGCCGTGTCGCTCGTGCTGCTCGGCGGTGTCGTCGGTTCGAAGCCCCGCACCCTCGTCGGTCCTCTGACCGAAGAGGGACTCGCGCAGGTGCGGGCCGATATCGCCGTCATCAGCAGCACGGGCGTCAAGAACGACGGCGCGGTCGTCACCGATCTGACGCAGGAGGCGAGCATCAAGGTGCGGATGCGCCACGCGGCCGACCGCGCGATCCTCGTCGCCAACACCTCCAAGTTCCCCGGCAGCGGTTCGTACCGTGTTGCATCGCTCGGCGACTTCGAGACCGTCGTGACCACGAACACGGCGGATGCCGAGACGCTCGCCGCCGCCGCGCAGGCGGGTGTGCGAATCGTGCGGGTCTAGCCCCGCCGGTAGGCTGGGCGGCATGTCGAAGGTCCTTCAGTCCCTGCCCGTCGGCGAGCGCGTCGGCATCGCCTTCTCGGGGGGTCTCGATACCTCCGTCGCCGTCGCCTGGATGCGCGACAAGGGCGCGGTGCCCTACACCTACACCGGCGACCTCGGCCAGTACGACGAAGACGACATCGCCTCGATCCCCGGTCGCGCCCTCCAGTACGGGGCCGAGAAGTCGCGCCTCATCGACTGCAAGCCGCTGATGGTCGAAGAAGGCCTCGTCGCGCTGGCGTGCGGCGCCTTCCACATCCGCTCGGGGGGCCGCACGTACTTCAACACGACCCCGATCGGCCGCGCCGTCACCGGCACGCTGCTGGTGCGTGCGATGAAGGAAGACGGCGTCGACATCTGGGGCGACGGCTCGACCTACAAGGGCAACGACATCGAGCGGTTCTACCGCTACGGCCTGCTGGCCAACCCTGCCCTGCGCATCTACAAGCCCTGGCTGGATGCCGATTTCGTCACCGAACTCGGCGGCCGCAAGGAGATGAGCGAGTGGCTCGTCGCCCACGACTTCCCGTACCGCGACTCCGTCGAGAAGGCGTACTCCACCGACGCCAACATCTGGGGTGCCACGCACGAGGCGAAGACCCTCGAGCACCTGGACGTCTCGCTCGAGATCGTCGACCCGATCATGGGCGTGCGCTTCTGGGACCCCGCGGTCGAGATCGCCACGGAAGACGTGTCGGTCACCTTCGAGGCCGGCCGTCCGGTCGCGCTGAACGGTGTCGAGTTCACGGACACCGTCGCTCTCGTGCGCGAGGCGAACGCCATCGGCGGTCGTCACGGCCTCGGCATGAGCGACCAGATCGAGAACCGGATCATCGAGGCGAAGTCGCGCGGCATCTACGAGGCCCCGGGTATGGCCCTGCTGTTCATCGCGTACGAACGCCTGGTCAACGGCATCCTCAACGAAGACACCCTCGCGACCTATCACGAGCAGGGCCGGCGCCTCGGACGCCTGATGTACGAGGGCCGCTGGCTCGAGCCCCAGTCGTTCATGCTGCGCGAGTCGATCCAGCGCTGGGTCGGTTCCGCGATCAGCGGAACGGTCACGCTGCGTCTGCGCCGCGGCGAGGACTACACGATCCTCGACACCGTCTCGAAGAACCTCTCGTACGCCCCGGAGAAGCTGTCGATGGAGCGCGTCGGCGACGCCGCGTTCGGTCCCACCGACCGCATCGGGCAACTCACGATGCGCAACCTCGACATCGCCGACTCCCGCGCCCGGCTGGAGCAGTACGCCGGACTCGGCCTGCTCGGCGGAGCGACGGCCGAACTGGTCGGCGAGCTCGCATCGGGCGAGTCGGCCGAGATCACCGGCCACGCCGCCCCGTTCGACGCGGCCCGCGAGCAGCTGGCGGAGGCGCTCGACGAGGCATCCGAGTCGGCATCGTTCGACTTCGGCGCCGACTGACGTTCGATCGGGGCTCGCGGCGGAACGCGCCGTGTCAATTAACTTGCACATCGATGTGCATGTTCTTACACTTGCGGAGTGACGACAACCGCTCCCCTCCGTCAGCTCCGCAAGGATGCCGCGGCGAACCGCGCCGGAATCCTCCGTGCGGCCGCGGCCACGCTGGCGATCGACCCCACCGCCTCGATCGACCAGATCGCGCGCGCCGCAGGCCTCTCCCGCCGCGCCCTGTACGGACACTTCGACGATCGTCAGGCTCTGCTGTCCGAGCTCATCTCCGCGGGCGCCCAGCGCTTCAACGCCATCGCGTCATCGGTGGACGAACCGCACCCGCCGCTCGCGCTGGCGCGGCTGACTGCCGCCCTGTGGACCGAAGCCGCGCACGTGCAGATCGCGGCGGCGCTCGCCCTCGACGACACCCACCTCGAGCACACCGCGGTGGCGCTCGCTCCACTGAGGCGAGCGCTGGCCGCCATCGTGCGCACCGGTCAGGATGACGGGACGCTCCGCACCGATATCGCCGCGCCCACACTGGCTCGTCTCATCGAGGAGACCGCACGCGCGGCCGTGAGCCGGATCGACGCGTCCTCGCCCATCTCCACTTCGCTGGCCGTCCGCGCCGTGCTGAGCATCGCGGGCCTCTCGTGGCGCGAGTCCGAGGCACTGTTGAGCGCCCACCCCGACGTGATGGAGGCGAAGTGATGCGCGTGCGTCTCGAACAGGTGCAGAAGGGCCGCCGCGGAGAGGCCCTCGGCTCGACGAGCCTGACCTACCGCAGCGACCGCGCCACGCTCGCCGTCGCAGAGACCGAGCAGCGCCCGACCGTGCTCGGCCTCATCGCCTCCGGCCGGATGCGCCCGGATGCCGGCACGGTCGCGCTCGACGACGCCACCGGCCGTCGGGCCCACAACGCGCTCCGACGCCGCGTCGCCCTCGTCGATGCGCCCGACGTGAGCGAGCCGGCCCCGAACATCGCCGTGGCCGGTGTCGTCGCCGAAGAGCTCATGTTCGCCGGTCTCGCATCCGACCCGCTGTCGGCGCGGCGGTGGCTCGATGAGCACGACCTCCGCTCGTCGGCACGACTGCCGATCGCCGATCTCGCGCCCGCGCACCGCCTGCGCATCCTCCTCGAGCTCGCGTCGGCACGCCCCGGGGTCGACGGACTCGTCCTCGTCTCCCCCGACCGCCACGGCGGCGACCCGGCACAGTGGTGGGAGCTGGCCGAGGAGTTCGCCGAACGGGGGTACGCCGTGCTCGTCATCGCCGGCGAAGCGGCCGCCTCCGCCTTGGCCGATAGCTCAGCGTCCGCCGCGCTCCATCCGTCCAGCGCCCGCGTCCTGAAGCCCAGCCGGCTCCGCCTACGCACCACCACTCCCCTCGCCGGAGGCCACCGATGAAGATTCCCGCCATGATCGCTGCCGAGCTGCGGCGCCTGACAGCGACACGCATGTCGGTCATCGCCCTCATCGCCCTCATGCTGGTGCCGGTGCTCTACGGCGGCTTGTACCTCTGGGCGAACCAGGATCCGTACGGGCACTTCTCCGAGGTCCCGGTCGCCCTCGTCGACCTCGACGAGGGCTCGGGCACCGGTTCGGATGCCGCGCAGTACGGCAGCCAGGTCTCGAAGCAGCTCATCGACGGCCACGCGTTCGACTGGCGTGCCCTCAGCGAGGCGGATGCCGCGGCCGCCCTGCACGACGGCACAGTCGATTTCATCGTGACGATCCCGGCCGACTTCTCCACTGCGCTCGTCTCCTCCGGCGGCTCCGCCCCGCGGCAGGCGACGATCGGTCTGCAGACCAACGACGCCAACAACTACCTCGCCTCCACGATCGGCACCCAGGCCGTGGACAAGATCCGCCGCTCCGTCGCCGAACTCGTCGGGAAAGAGGCCGCCTCGCGCCTTCTCGGCGGTTTGAGCGATATTCGGGCTCAGCTGGTGCAGGCGAGGGACGGCGCGACGACGCTCACCGACGGCGCGCAACAGGTGGCAGACGGCAGCACGACCCTCGCGCACGGCACCGCGGCGCTCGCACAAGGTGCGGGAACGCTGACCGACGGAGCGACCCAGGTCGCCGGCGGCGCCGCGCAGGTCGCTGACGGCGCGAGCCGGGTCTCGGCCGGCACCGCGACGCTCGACGGGTATGCCGACCGCGCGGCATCCGCCGGCGAGCGCGTCGTCAGCTCCCTCCCGCAGGCCCGCGACGACATCGCGAAGCTGCTGGCCGATCGCGGCGTCGACCAGTCCACGATCGATCAGGTGCTCGCCGCGCTCGATCCCATCGGGGATGCCGCGGTCACCGGCAACGACCGACTGCAGGCCGCGGTGGCCCAGGTGGACCAGCTCGCCGCCGGCGCTGCCCAGGTCGCCTCCGGTGCGACCCAGGTGTCGTCGGGCGCGGCCCAGGTCGCCTCCGGGGCGGGAACGCTCGCCGACGGTGCGAACCAGGCTGCCGCGGGCGCCGCGACCCTCTCGTCCGGCGCGGGCCAGGTGGCGGGCGGCGCGGCGCAGTTGCGCGACGGACTGGGCAAGGGTGTGGAGGCGATTCCCGACACGGATGCCGCAACCCGCGACGCGCAAGCCAAGACCATCTCCGACCCGGTCGCGGTCGACTCCAGCGCGCAGACGTCGGCGGGAGACTATGGTGCGGGCCTCGCGCCCTTCTTTGCCGCCCTCGCAGGATGGATCGGCATCTACGCACTGTTCCTCATCGTCAAGCCGATCTCGCGCCGCGCCGTGACGGCCCTGCGCTCGCCGATCCGCGTCACGATCGCGGGCTGGCTGACCCCTGCCCTGCTCGGCAGCGTGGGAATGGTGGCGCTGTTCGGCGTGCTGTCGTTCGCGCTGGGATTCCGGTTCGCGAACCCCATCGGCACCCTCGGCATCCTGATGCTCGCTTCCTTCACCTACGCGGCGATCATCCTCGCGCTGAACGTCTGGCTCGGCTCGGTGGGTCAGTTCGTCGGACTTGTCCTGATGGTGCTGCAGTTGGTGACCGCGGGAGGCACGTTCCCCTGGCAGACCCTGCCCGCACCCCTCGCCGCACTGCACCACGTGCTGCCGATGGGCTACGTCGTCGACGCGATGCGGCAGCTGATGTACGGCGGCGACATCGCACGCGTGAGCGGCGACATCGCCGTGCTGCTGGTGTGGGTGGGCGGCGCCGTCGCGCTCGCCGCCGTGGGCGTGACCCGGATGACCCACCGCCGCACGCTCCGCGATCTGCAGCCGAGCCTCATCGGGTAGCCGCGCTGCGCTCGGTGATCGACCGGCTGACGAGCCGGTTCCAGAGCACGGAGGCGACCCGATCGGACCGCGATAGTAGGGTGCAGATCGTGACGACCCGGAAGTGTAGGTGTCGAAGGAGGCGTCATGATCGCGGAGCTGAACAGACTGGTCGAACGGGTTGAAGGTGGTCTGGACGACGGCCTCGACGTGGCATCCGTGGCGCGAGAACTCGGCACGACGGAGTACCACCTCCGGCGGATGTTCTCGTCGCTCGCCGGGATGCCGCTGTCGGAGTACGTCCGGCGGCGCCGAATGACAGTCGCGGCAGCGGATGTCGTCGGAGACGACGACCTGCTGAGCGTCGCGGTGCGGTACGGCTACGGATCAACCGAGGCATTCGGCCGAGCGTTCCGATCGGTGCACGGCGTCAGCGTCGGCGACGTGAAGCGGAACGGCGGCCCCCTTCGAACGCAACCGCAACTCAGGTTCCGCCTGAACGTAGAAGGGAACATCACCATGGACACCCGAATCACAGATCGACCGGCATTTCTCCTCGTCGGCCACGCCACCCGCGTGCCCCTCGTCCACGAGGGCATCAACCCGCATATCCAGTCCCATATCGCTTCCCTCTCGGCGGAAGAGCACGCACGCCTCACGGCGCTGAGCGATACCGAACCGTCCGGCCTGCTTCAGGTCAGCGCCGACGTAGACCCGGACTACACCGAGGGAAGCGAGCTGACCTACCTGCACGGAGTCGCCGTCACGGGCACGGTCCCGGTGGCCGACGATCTCGACACGATCGAGGTTCCGGCCGGCACGTGGGCGGTGTTCCGCTCCGAGGGCGAGTACCCGGCTGCGCTGCAGGAGGCCTGGGCTGCGACCGCCACTGAGTGGTTCCCGTCGAACCCGTGGCGGCTCCGGCCCGGGCCGTCCATCGTCGCAGTACTCGACCGTGCCGACGATTTCAGCACGGCCACCTGTGAGCTTTGGCTGCCTGTCGAGCGGGCCTGACAACCTCGCTCGTGAGTCGCCTCGTGGAGGCGTACGTGAGGCAGACCGAAAGTGAGAAGGTCTTGCACGTGGGCGAAGCCCACGTGGGGGCGGGCCTTCCCGTGCGATACCGAGCCGAAGTCGAGGATCCCGCGCGCGCGTACGAGAACGCCGTCGTCTACGTCGCAGATCTGAAGTCGGTGGTGGTGGGAATCGCTGTCCTGCAGCAGGATGTCGCCACATCCGAGATCAAGCGGGTCTGGGTGGATCCCGGCGCGCGCGGCCTCGGAATTGGCTCCTTACTCATCGATGCCGTCCTCAGCCAACAGAGCCGTCCTCTCCGTCTCACCGTCTGGGACTGGCGAGACAATGCGGTGAGGGGATCGTGGTGCCCCGGGTTCACCCTTGCGGCGGCGCAGCAGTTCCGCGACGCGGCAGTGGGTGCCCACCTCGTCGAGGGCATGCAGCCGGTCCCCGGTCAACCCCCTCGCCGTCTCCGAGGGCTCGCCTACGATCGGAAGCGACCGGAGGAGACCCCATGGCGACCGCCAGCGTCCGACAGTTCGACTGCACACCCGACGACGTCTTCGCCGTCCTGGGCGACGGATGGGTGTATCCGACGTGGGTGGTGGGCGCCTCGCGCATGCGCGCCGTCGACCCGGATTGGCCGACCGAGGGTTCTCGCATCCACCACTCCCTCGGCGTCTGGCCGGTGCTCATCGACGACGACACGCAGATCATCGAGTGGACGCCGCCACGTCGCGTGCGATTGCGCGCGAAGGCCGGTCCCCTCGGCCGCGCCGTCGTCGTCATAGAGGTGCGTCCACACGGCGACGGATGCGTCGTCCGCCTCGCCGAAGAACCGGTGGGCGCGGCGGGGCGCCTTCCTCGCTTCCTCTGGGCCCCGCTGCTGCATCTGCGCAACGAGGAGACAATTCGACGCCTGAGGTACCTGTCGGAGGGGCGGCGCATCGAGCGCGAGGCGTCACCGTCTCGCAGCTCGGACGACAAGACCTCGCGACCGGGCGTTCCCACTCCCGCCGAGGGCACGCCCGGTGCGGATGCCATCGCAGACGGCGCCGAGGCGACGGAAGCGAATGCCGCAGCCGCGTCGACGGGAGAGGCATGACGGACGTCGCGATCGTCGGATCTGGCCCGAACGGGCTCGCCGCGGCCGTGACGCTCGCGCGCGCCGGGTTGTCGGTCCGCGTGTTCGAGCGCATGGGGCAGCTCGGCGGCGGGGCCCGCACGGCGGAAGTCGTCGCGCCCGGATTCCTGCACGACACGTGCTCGGCGGTGCATCCGCTCGCGCTCGCGTCGCCGTTCTTCCGCGCGTTCGGTCTCGAACGCCGCGTCGACTTCGTCATTCCGGACATCTCCTTCGCTCACCCACTCAGCCGCGCCGACGGTGGATCGGGCATCGCGTACCGCGACCTCGAGCGCACGGCCGCCGAGCTCGGGCGCGACGGCGACGCCTATCGTCGCCTGCTGGCACCGCTCGCGGCGCATGCGCGCGAAGTCGCGCGCATGACCGGATCGTCGCTGCTGCGCGTGCCGCCGCATCCGATCGTGACCGCGCGTTTCGGGCTGCGCGCGCTGCAGCAGGGCAGTCGGTGGTGGGACGCGGGCTTCTCCGACGCGGTCGCCCCCGCGATGATCACCGGTGTCGCCGCACATGCGATCGCCCCCCAGCCCAGCCTCGTCGGCGCCGCCGCCGGTCTTGCCCTGCAGACGCACGCGCACGCCGCCGGGTGGCCCATCCCACTGGGCGGCTCGCAAGCCATCTCAGACGCGATGGCCGATGACCTCCGCGCGCACGGCGGTGAGATCATCACCGACCACGAGGTGCGCGCGCTCGACGAGGTGACCGCCCGTGCCGTGGTGCTCGACGTGACACCCCGCGCACTCGTGCGGCTCGCCGGCGATCGGATGCCGCCCCGCTACCGGCGGCGGCTGGAGGCCTTCCACTACGGCAGCGGCGCAGCGAAGGTGCAGTTCGCGCTGTCGGGTCCGGTGCCGTGGGCCGATGAGCGCATCGCCGAGGCCGGCACGATCCACATCGGCGGCACCCGCGCGCAGATCGCCGCGGGCGAGCGCGAGGTGTTGGCGGGCCGACACGCGGCATCCCCCTACGTCCTCGTCTCACAGCCGTCCGTCTTCGACCCGTCGCGAGCCCCCGTGGGTCAGCACGCGCTCTGGGCGTACACGCACGTACCCACCGGCTCGACCGTCGATCAGACCGAGGCGGTGACACAGGCGATCGAGAACGTCGCGCCGGGCTTTCGCGATCTGATCATCGCTTCGCACAGCTCGACGGCCGCCGAACTCGCCGACGAGAACCCCAACTACATCGGCGGCGACATCGCCGCGGGAACGCCGACGCTGCGTCAGCTGCTGGCACGGCCGGTGTTGAGCACCGACCCGTGGCGGACCCCGATGCCGGGGGTGTACCTGTGCGGAGCGTCGACCGTCCCCGGACCCGGTGTGCATGGACAGTCCGGATGGTTCGCGGCGCGGAGCCTCCTGCGCCACGAGTTCGGCATCGACCGCACCCCGTCATTGGCGCCCTAGCGGCATCCAGAGAGCGCCGGGGCCGGGGCGGATACCCCCCAGCTCCGCGCCCGGCTCACCCGGCAACAACAGTCTCCGTCGCACCGTGGGACGCCGGTCGGTTGTCCACAGAAACAACCCCGGTCGCTCCGCAGATCCCGCCTGGGGAGGAAGCGGTGACAGGGCCTGTCAGCCGCCGGCGGCCGGAGGGGTCTGCCGCGCTGCGGCGAGTTCGTCGACGTAGAGCGACCGCTCGTCGATCGTGCCGTTGCGGTAGGCCTGCCTGCCCACCATGTGCGCCGACAGCGGCGCGGTCGCCAGCTGCATCATGACGATCGGCACCAGGAAGGCGAGCACCGGCCACGATCGAAGCGACAGGGCGATGGCCACGCAGATGAGGATCAGGCCCAGCACCTGCGGCTTCGTGGCTGCGTGCAGGCGGGTGGGTACGTCGTGGAAGCGCAGCAACCCGATCGCGGCGGTCACGCAGAGCAGCCCGCCGATAAGCACAAGCACGAGGGCGGCGATGTCGAAGATCTCGTTCATCGGTTGGTGTTGTCCCTTCGCGCCACGAAGCGAGCCACGGCGATCGATCCGAACACTCCGACCGCGGCGATGATCAGCAGTGCCGGAAGCGATCGAGTGTGGTGATTGATGACCATGTCTGCGCCCAACGCGCACATCACCAACGTGAGCAGTACGTCGGATGCCACCGCGCGGTCGAGGATCGAGGGGCCGACGATGATGCGCCAGAGGGTGAGCAGACCGGCGACGGCGAAGACGACGTAGACGGCGACGATCAGGACGCTCATACGGCCGCACCCCCCTCGCGCGGCGTCTGCGCGCCGGCGGTGCGAATGGCCTCCAGCTGCGCGGGAGAGCCGACCGCTCTGACGATCCGCGACTCCCACCCCTGCACGGCACGACGTTGGTTCTCGACGTCGCGGTCGGACGAGACCCCGAGCACGTGCAGATACAGGATGCGGCGGTCACGGTCGACGTCGACGATGAGAGATCCGGGGATCAGCGAGGCGGTCACCCCGACGTGCGCCATGATCAGATCGTCGTCGGTGCGCAGCGGCACCGCGATCACCGCGGTGCCGGGGTAGCGCCGCGGGTCGAGCGTCTGCCATGCCACGAGCAGCGAGCCGCGGATGAGCGCGAGGAAGAACATCACGACGAACACGACGCCGTACCAGAGGTTCACCCGCCCCGACAGCTCGACCGCCGGAAGCCGGAAGATGCGGGTCACGAACAGGGCGACGATCAGTCCGGTCAGTGCCGCGAGCACCGTGAACTGCCCCCAGAGCAGCATCCACAGGGCGATTAGCCACACGAAGAACGGCAACTGGCGCCAGATCGCAGAGGCCACAGAGGTGGTCGGACTCACGATCCACCTCCCTCGTCGAGCTGAACGAGGGTCACCGGCGTGAGAAGCGCATCGCCGATGCTCGCGCACAGCGTGTACAGCGGCCCCGCGAAGACGGTGAGCGCCACTGTCACCGCGACCATACCCGCCGTCGTGGCGGTCATGATGCGCGGGATGACCCGGCGCGCGCCGGCATCGTCGGCGGCCGGCGCGTCACCGAGGTAGGAGATGCGGTCGACGACACCCGTTTCCTCGGTGTGGTCGTCGTCTTCGCGCCAGAACGCGAGGTTCCAGGCGCGCATCAATGTGTAGAGCGTCAGCAGCGACGTGACGATGCCGCCGATGATGAGCGCGTACATCAGCGGGGTGCCGACCTCGGCCGCGGCGTTGAACAGCGCCAGCTTGCCGATGAATCCCGAGAACGGCGGCAGTCCACCGAGGTTGATGGCGGGGATGAAGAAGAGCACGGCGATCACGGGAGCCGCCCTCATCAACCCCTTCACCTTGAGGATCGAGGTCGAGCCCGCGCGGCGTTCGATGAGCCCCACCGCGAGGAACAACGTGGTCTGCACGATGATGTGGTGCACCATGTAGTAGATCGTCGCGCCGAGGGCGAGCGGCGTGGCGATGGCCAGTCCGAAGACGAGATATCCGACATGGCTGACCAGGGTGAACGACAGGATGCGTTTGAGCTCGGCCTGCGCCAGAGCGCCGAGCACACCGACGATCATCGTGGCGAGCGCAACGATCAGCAGCAGCGTATTGACGTCGTTGTCGCGGAAGATCTGCGTCTCGGTGCGAATCATCGCGTAGACGCCGACTTTGGTCAGCAGGCCGGCGAAGACCGCGGTGACCGGAGCCGGCGCGGTCGGGTAGGAGTCGGGCAGCCAGAACGACAGCGGGAAGACGGCCGCTTTGATACTGAAGGCCAGCAGCAGCATGAGGTGCAGGACGAGCTGGGTCGACGCGGGTAGCTCGGTCATCCGTTCGGCGAGCTGGGCGATGTTGACGGTGCCGAGGGCTCCGTAGATCGCCGCGATCGCCGCGAGGAACAGGATCGACGACACGAGCGACACCACGATGTAGACCGTGCCGGCGCGGATGCGCGACTCGGTCGAGCCGAGGGTGATCAGCACGTACGATGCCACGAGCAGGATCTCGAACCCGACGTACAGGTTGAACAGGTCGCCCGCGATGAACGCGTTGAAGATGCCCGCCGAAAGGATGAGATACGACGGGTGGAAGATCGTGACCGGAGTGTCGTCGTCGCCGTCGGCGGCGCCCTGGCCCACCGAGAACAGCAAGACCGCGAGCAGCACGATGCTGGAGATGACGACCAGCAGCGCGGCCAGCCGATCGACGTACAGGACGATGCCGAAGGGGATCGGCCACCCGCCCACCGAGACGGCGATCGCCTGCCCGGACGAATCGACGGCGTACAGCAGGACGGCGGCGATCGCGAGGACGAGCGTGAGGGTGACGACCGACACACCGACCTGCACGCGCCGCTGACGGCCGAACACCAGCGCGATGCCGGCCCCCAGCAGGGGCAGCGCCACGAGAAGGGGCACCAGCGCGTTCATCGCGGCTCTCCCCCCGGGTGGTCGCGGCCGTCGGCGCGGGGCCGATCGACCGGAGCGTCGTCGCGGATGCCGTCGAGGTCGCGGTGGTGCAGCACCGTGATCGGGGCGGTGTCGGTGCCGACGAAATCGGTGGTGACGATGTCGTCCTGGTCTTCGATGGAGGTCTCGTCGTCCATCTCGTCCTCTTCGACCGTGCCGCGGTCGCGGACGGCGATGTCCTCTTCGTCGTCGAGCACGGTGTCTGCCTGGCCGAGCTGCCACGAACGGTAGATGAGAGCCAGCAAGAACGCCGAGACGGCGAAGGTGATCACGATCGCGGTGAGGGTGAGCGCCTGCGGTAGCGGATCGCTCATCTGATCGACATCGCCGGCGCCGAAGAAGGCGGCGATGCCGGGGCGGCCCATCACGATCAGCAGGAAGAGGTTGGTGGCGTTGCCGAGCAGCAGGAAGCCGATCAGCACCCGCGTGAGGCTGCGCTCGAGCATCGCGTAGACACCGCAGGCGAAGAGGGCGCCCATGATGATCACCAGCACGGCCGAGACGGTCACGAGACGATCACCCCCCGGTCGCGCAGCTCCTGGGTCTGGCGGTCGACCTCGCCGCCGAGCGAGCGCAGCACGTCGAGCACGAGCCCGATGACGACGAGGTAGACGCCGATGTCGAAGAGTGTGGACGTGACGAACTCGAGGTGGCCGATCACGGGGATCTCCGCTTCCCAGAACCAGCTGGTCAACGGCGGCAACCCGAACAGCAGGGGCACGATGGCGCAGGCCACCGCGAGGGTCATTCCGGCTCCGAGCAAGCGCCCGGCATCCGTCGGGGCGGCGGCACCCAACTCGTACCTGCCACCGGCGATATAGCGCATGACCAGTGCCATGCCGGCCACGAGGCCGCCGGCGAACCCACCGCCGGGAAGGTTGTGGCCCGCGAAGAGCAGGTAGATCGAGACGACGATGATCGTGTGGAAGAGGATGCGCACGATCACCTCGAGCATGATCGAGCGGTTCTCGGGGCGCACCTTCTGCCCCCCGACCAGCCACGTCTGGCGCGTGCTGCCGGGCGAGCTCGCCCGCGGGCGCGGGCCTTCATCGGTCTCGATGAGCGGCCGGCGCGTGCGCGTGACCCCCGTCGGCAGCGCCGAGATCGTGCGCGAGATGAGGTCGGAGCGATGCGTCACGAAGACGAGGGAGGCCACGCCGGTCGCGGCGAGGATGAGTACCGAGAGCTCGCCCATGGTATCCCACCCGCGCAGATCGACGAGCGCGACGTTGACCACGTTCTTGCCGTGGCCGAGCTCGTACGCCAGGTCTGGGAAGCGGTCGGAGATCGGCGGGGCCACACGCGCACCGGTGGCCACCATGGCGACCATCGCCATAGTCGCCCCCACGGCGATGGCGAGAACCGCCCGCAGCAGGGGGCGCACCGACGCGTTGTGCTCGCCGAGGCGAGCGGGAATGCGGCGCAGCACCAGCGCGAACGCGATGAGCGTGACGGTCTCGACGAGGATCTGCGTGAGGGCGAGGTCGGGCGCGCCGCTGGTGGCGAACAGCGCGATCATCCCGAGGCCGGTGGCCGACACCAGCACGACGCCCGTGTAGCGTTTGCGCGCCCGCACCGCGAAGATGCCCGCGACGATCATGATCGGTGCGACCACGACCTGCATCGGCGTCTGCCAGAGATCGAGCGAGATCTGCCACGTCGGGCTGGCAAGCAGGGCGGTGCCTTCGGCGGCGACGAAGACGACGAAGATCGTGCCGACGTAGACCGGCAGCGAACCCCGCTGCGTGAATGTCGTCGTCCACACCGCGACCCGGGCGATGACGCGCAGGGTCGCGTTGTAGACGTCGGCCGCGGTGAAGGGCAGGATACGGCGGGGTACCCGTCCGGTGCGCCGCGCGAACCAGAACAACACGGCTCCGAGTGCGATGCTCCCGAGCGACAGGAACAGCGCCGGCTCCCACCCGTGCCAGAGCGCGAGGTGGTACGGATGACCGGCCTCACCGGCGGCTATCGGCAGCGTGTCGGCGTAGCCCGAGAACGCGACGTCGAGCAGCGGGGCGGCGAAGCCGGCGACCACCGACAGTCCCGACAGCAGGATGGGGGCGGCGAGGAAGCCCAGCGGCGGGTCGGGCCACGCCGTGACCGGCAGTGCGTGACCTGCGGCATCCTTCTTGGTCCAGAAGGCACCCCAGATGAAGCGCAGTCCATACGCCGTGGTGAGCACCGAGCCGAGCACGATGCCGATCAGCGGAATCAGGGCGTCCGGGCGCGTCCCGCCCTCGAGCAGCGATGTCAGCACCGCTTCTTTGGCGACGAAGCCGACGGTCGGCGCAAACCCGACCATCGATGCGATGGCGATGATCGAGAAGACGGCGAGCGTGGGCGCCTGGCGACCGACGCCGGAGAGTTCGCCGATGTCGCGCGTGGAGAGCTGCCGGTCGATCACGCCCACCACGAGGAACAGCGACGACTTGAACAGGGCATGGCCGATCAGCAGCGCCAACCCCGCGAGGGCCGAGTTGCGCTCCCCGTAGCCGAGCACGACGGTGAGCATGCCGAGCTGGCTCACGGTGCCGAAGGCGAGGATGCGTTTCAGGTCGGATTCGCGCAGCGCTTGCAGTCCACCGAGCAGCATCGTGAACAGCCCGAGGCTGATGACGATCGGACGCCAGAACTCGCTGTGCGCGAAGGCGGGCGCCAGCCGGGCGATGAGATAGATGCCGGCTTTGACCATGGCCGCGGCGTGGAGGTACGCGCTGACCGGCGTGGGCGCGGCCATCGCTCCCGGCAGCCAGAAATGGAACGGGAAGATGGCCGACTTGCTGAGCGCACCGACCAGCAGCAGCACGATCGCGACGTTGAGCAGGCCTTCGCTTCCGGGCTGCAGCGGGGCCGTGCCGCCGACGATGGCGCTGAGGCTGTTCGTGCCGTACAGCACCGACATCATGACGGCGCCGACGAACATGACCAGTCCGCCGAGCGTGGTGACCAACAGCGCCTGGAGTGCGGAGCGGCGGCTCGCGCCGCGTGCGTGGTAGAAGCCGATCAGGAGGTAGGAGAGGATGCTGGTGATCTCCCACAGCATCACCAACACGATGATGTCGTCGGTGAGCACCAGCCCGTACATCGCGCCGGCGAAGCCCAAGAGCACCGCGGCGAAGAGCCCGACGCCTTCTTTCTTCCCGTCGAAGTACCAGCGGCAGTAGATGAGAACGAGCGCGCCGACACCCGTGACGATGAGCGTCAGCACCCAGCCCAGCGTGTCCATGCGCATCGAGATATCGATGCCCAACTGGGGGATCCACGGCACCGATTCGGTGGCTGTCTGACCGTCGATGACTTCCGGGGTGTGTAGCAGCGCCTGCACGAAACCGATGATCGGCAGAACCGCCGCCACGAGGAATGCCCGCGGGCCGATGCGCCCGAACAACCACGGCAACGTCAGCGGAATCACCGCGAACGCAGCCAGGAGCACAAGCAATCTGGCCTCCTGACAGTTCGCGGGGGTCGGAATGCCAGTCTACCGGCAGCGCAGAACTAGCTGGCCCGCCCGGTCGTATTACCGATGCGGAATGTCGAGGTGAGATCGACGGATGCCGGTTCGCGCCCCTCCAGCATGGCGGCGATGGCGGCGCCGGCCGCCCGTCCCTTTTCGGTCGCGGGCTGCACGAGCGTGGTCAGTTCGTACGGAGCCAGACCGTCGACGGGGACGCCGTCGAACCCGGTGATGCTGACGTCGTCGGGAACGCGGAGCCCGGCTTCCTCGGCGGCGCGGATCACCCCGGTTGCGAGAAGGTCGCTTTGGGCGATGACGGCCGTCGGCCGAGTGCCGGAGTCGGCGAACAACACGCGTCCCGCAGCGAAGCCGTCGTCGATCGAGCTTCCCCCGCTGGCGAACGCGGGCGCATCGGGGAACACGTCGCGCGCACCCTGGAGGCGATCACGGGTGACGTCGACGGTGATGTCGGCATCCGGATCGATCCAGCCGACGGTGCCGGCGGCATCCTGCCAGAGGGTCACGATCGCGACGCGCGTGTGTCCGAGGTCGCGCACATGCTCGGCCGCCCGGCGCTGCGCTTCGCGGTTGTCGAGCGCGATGCGGGGAACCCCGTCGCCGGCGTCGCCCTCGATGACCACCACGGGCACCCCGCGCGCCTGCACGATGGGCAGCGAGTCGCGCAGCGACCCGTCGCATCCGATGAGCACGGCCGCATCGATCGAGGCGGTGGTCAGGGTCGGTGCGTTCTCGATGTCGAGCTCGGCGTCGCGGCGCAGCAGCAGCAGCCCCGCACCCAGAGGGGCGACCGCTTCGGCCAGGCCGTCCATCAGAAGACGCTGCACGGGATCGACGAACATGAAGTTGAGTGACGATCCGACGACCACCGCAACGATGCCGCTGCGTCCGAGGCGCAGCGAGGCGGCCCGCGGGTCGGGGCCGGTGTAACCGAGAGAGTCCGCGGCTTCGCGCACCTTGAGCCGAGTCGTGTCCGACACGGGAGTCTTGCCGCTGAAGACGACCGACGCCGTCGACGGCGAGACGCCCGCGACACGGGCGACGTCGGCGATGGTGGCGCGTCGGTTCGTCACTCCCCGATGGTATCCCGGCCGACGCCGCAAGGCTCGAATCGTTTCGGTCACGTTCGAATCGATTCGGTAGGGTGAGACGGTGACCTCCCGAACCACCCTCAGCCGCCCCCGACTCGTCCAATGGCGCACGTCGATCTTCACGCTGTTCCTGCTGTGCGGCCTGACGTTCGCGTCGTGGGCATCACGCCTGCCCGCGGTCAAGCAGAACCTCGGCATCGACGACTTCGAGGTCGGCGTGCTGCTGTTCGCGATGGGCGCGGGCTCTCTCATCGGCGTCATGTCGGCGAACGTGATCGTTGTGCGCTGGGGCGCCAAGCGAGGGCTGTCGGTCACCATCTGCGGCGTTGCGATCGGCCTCTTCGTCGCTGCGCTCGGTGTCGACGTACTGGCGTCGTATCCGGTCGCCGTGGTGGGTCTGGCGATCATGGGCTCGTGCTTCGGGGCGACCGACGTGATGATGAACGTCGAGGCGGCCGCGGTGGAGCAGGCATTCGAGCGCACGCTCATGCCACTGTTCCACGCGTTCTTCAGCCTCGGCACGGTGGCCGGTGCCGGCATCGGCGTGGCGATGGCGGCCTGGGGCGTGGGTGCGTCCTGGCACCTCGGCGCCGTGGCGGTGGTCTGGTTCGCGATCACGGCGAACGCTCTGCGGTTCGTTCCCGCCCAGGAGCAGTCGGCGCCGGATGCCGATGAGGTTATCCCGTCGCGTCGCAAACGGGTCCATTCCGCCCTCGAGGTGTGGCGCGACCCGCGCACCTATCTGATCGGCGCCATCGTCCTCGGCATGGCATTCGCCGAGGGCAGCGCCAACGACTGGCTCACGATCGCCGTGGTCGACGGGCACAACGAGTCGGAGGCGACCGGTGCGATCTTCCTCACCGTCTTCTCGGTCGCCATGACGGTCTTCCGCGCGATCGGCGGACCCCTCGTCGACCGCATCGGACGGGTGTGGACCCTGCGCGTGCTCTCGATCGCCGCCGGCGTGGGTCTGATCGTCTTCATCCTGGCGCCGAACCTCCCCGTCGCCTTCATCGGCGTCGCCCTCTGGGGCGCCGGAGCGTCGCTCGGATTCCCGCTGGGCATGTCCGCCGCCGCCGACGATCCACGCAAGGCGGCGGCATCCGTGTCGGCGGCCGCGACCATCGGCTACGTGGCATTCCTCTGCGGGCCGCCCGTGCTCGGGTGGGTCAGCCACCAGATCGGCATCCTGAACACCCTCTGGATCATCGTCGGCCTCATCGCGATGAGCGGCATCGCCTCCGGCGCCGCGAAGCCCATCGCGGGTTCGAAGGTGGGCGTCGGGCATCATTGAGCGGGCGACGCGTAGGATCATCGGGTGCGCCTCGTCATCGCCCGTTGCTCCGTGGATTACACCGGTCGCCTGAACGCGCATCTGCCGCTCGCGACGCGGCTGCTCGTGCACAAGGGAGACGGCTCGTTGCTCGTCCACTCGGACGGCGGTTCCTACAAGCCCCTCAACTGGATGAGCCCGCCCTGCACCCTCACGGTCGAAGTTCCGGATGCCGAGTCGGCCTCGGCGGGTGTACTCGAGCACTGGCGGGTGACCCACGCCAAGACCGGCGACGCGCTGCTGGTGCGCATCTACGAGGTGCTGCACGACTCCTCGCACGAGCTCGGCATTGATCCCGGGCTGCAGAAGGACGGCGTGGAGGCCGACCTGCAGCGATTGTTGGCCGAACAGGTCGACGTCATCGGCGACGGGCTCACGCTCGTCCGGCGCGAGTTCCCCACGGCGATCGGGCCCGTCGACCTGCTGCTGCGCAATCCCGCCGGCGGAACGATCGCCGTCGAGGTGAAGCGGCGCGGCGACATCGACGGGGTCGAACAGCTCACCCGTTACTTGGAACTGCTGAACCGTGACCCCCACCTCGCACCCGTGGCCGGCGTCTTCGCGGCACAGGAGATCAAACCGCAGGCCAAGACGCTCGCCGGCGACCGTGGCATCCGCTGTGTCACGTTGGACTACGACGGCATGAAGGGCGTGGAGTCCGGCGCCCCGCGACTGTTCTGAGCACTCCGGCGGTTCAGAGCACGTCGGCGGGTTCGACCGCGCTGGCTAGGCTGGGGGCATGGCGTTGAGATCACCGTGGACCTGTGTGCTGTGGGACGTGGACGGCACGCTCGTCGACGCCTCCGATGGAATCCTCCGTCGGCTGACCAACACGCTGCAGCATTTCGGCAAGCCCGCGCCGACGCGTGAGGAGCTGGTCCACTGGATCGGCCCGCCGATGTTCGATTCGTTCCAGGCGAACGTGGGCATGTCGCCGGAGCAGTCCTCCGAAGCGGTCGCCTACTACCGCACGCTCGGCAAGGCCGACGGCTATACGACCGACGTTCGGCTCTACCCCGGCGTGGCCGACATCGTCACCGATCTTGCTGCCGCCGGCGTAGCCCAGGCCACGGCCAGTTCGAAGCCCGAGGTGCAGGTGGTCGCACTGATGGAGTACTTCGACCTGGCTCCGCACATGCAGGCGATGGCCGGTTCCACTCCCGACGAGAAGACCCTCGCCGCCAAGTCCGACATCGTCGCCGAGGCGTTGCGGCGCCTGCGCGCAGCGGGCGCCGACACGAGTCGACCGGTGCTGATCGGCGACCGTCACCACGACGTCGATGGGGGAATCGCCCAGGGCGTCCCCGTCATCTTCGTGCGGTGGGGTTTCAGCTGGCCGCACGAGTCGGACGGCGCCGCTGCCGCGGTCGACACCCCTGAGCAGTTGCGGGCTCTGCTGCTGGTCGACGACGAGGAACAGTCGACGTCTCACTGAGCGGCAGGGTCATCCAGCCGGGAAAAAAGCCTCCGAGTTCCCCCTTCCCGCTGTTGACAGTCGACCCCACGGGACGGCCGTCCCCGCTATATTGGGCTCGCCGCACGGTCGGTGAGCGCGGAACGCGAGTCTGCCGCCACCACAGCTTTCGGGTGAACCGTGTCGGTGGGAGAAATCGACATACGCAACCGACAGAAAGAATGCCCCCATGCGCCTGCACCGCAGCATCCCTGCCGCCCTGCTCCTATCGACCGTCGTCCTCCTCGGAGGATGCTCGACAATCAGCAACCTGATCGGCGGTGAGCAGGCCGTGCGGGACGCCGACACGGGCCAGGTCACCGAGTCGGGCAAGGCTGACGCCTTCACGATCAAGATCGGCGACTGCTTCAACGACCAGAGCGCCTCGACCATCACCGACGTCCCCGCCGTGCCGTGCTCCGACCCGCACGACAATGAGGTCTACCACGAAGTGACCATGCCCGACGGAGAGTTCCCCGGCGACAGCGCCATCACGGATGCCGCGGAGAAGGGTTGCGGCGAGGCGTTCGCCTCGTTCATCGGCATCCCCGCCGAGAACTCCACGCTCAGCTTCAGCTACCTCACCCCGACTCGCGACGGCTGGGAGGGTGCCAACGACCGGCTCATCTCCTGCATCGCGTACGACCCCGCCGGCAAGGTCACGGGCACCCTCGCGGGCGCCGCGCGATGACAACCGCTCCGGGCGAGCGCGTCACTTTCCGCGGCTCGCTCGCCCGGCGCGCGCTGGGCGCCCTCGTCCTGTCCGCGGTGCTCGGTTCGGCAGCGCTGTTCCTGCTCCCCTCGGTGCTGCCGGTCACCACGAACAGATCGACCCGCGCAACGCTGGCCATCATCGCCACGGTGATCGTGGTCATCCTGGTCTGGGGCAGCGCGCTGTGGCAGTCCAACACGCGGGTGGTCGTGGATGCTGCATCGGTTGAGATCCGTCGTCCCGGTCAGCTCATCCACCGGTGGGACCGCGCGACATCGACGTTCTCCAGCCGCATCACCAAGCGCTACACGAACGGCATCCCTTCCGGGGTGGACCGCACCCTGATCGTCGATTCGGCCGGCCGTCGCGACGAGGTCAACGTGGCGCTGACGCGAGAGGGTTTCACCGAGCTGATGGCCCTGCTCGCTCCGCTGTCGGCGCGCGTGGCCGCCGTGGCGCAGGCCGAGACGGCCACCGCGTTCTCGACGGCGCCGCGGAGCTTCTCGCCCAGTCCGGCACCGATCCGTCGCCGCGCGCGTCGGGCCGGCTTCGTGGCGGGCGTCGTCGCGATCATCGCCATCGTGACCCTCGGGTTGGCCGCCTCGGGAATCCTGGTCGAGGACGATCGCGAGATCGCCCTGATCATCGTGGCGCCCATGCTGGGCGTGCTCACGGTCATTCTCGCCGCCTTGGCGATGGTCACGGCAGGAAAGGCTCGTTCGGTCCCCTCGCGCATCGACGTCGGCACCGGCTCGGTGACCGTCGACGGACAGGTCTTCATTTTTGCGCAACAGCGCGCGGTGCAGCTGAGCCCGCCGGCATATCCGCGACGCACTCTCGTGATCGTCGAGGGCACGGGTCGCAAGCACCGCTGGCTCCTCGGTGAGCCAGGGGCATCCACCCGCGTTCCGGCGATTCTGCCCGACTATCCCGAGCTTGTGGCTGCGGTAGCAGCAAGTGCCGTCGGGGCGGAGAATGTCGTGCGCCTCGACCTCGAGTGAACCCCGCACCACCAGGGCGAAAGAAGAATGAAGCCGCCGTCTGCCGGAAGGGCGGACGGCGGCTTCAGAAGGCGAAGTCGGCCCGCCGAGAGCGGGCCGTCGCATTCACAGGGGTCGGATGTTCTCCGCCTGAAGGCCCTTGGGGCCCTGGGCGATCTCGAACTCGACGCGCTGGTTTTCCTCGAGCGAGCGGTAGCCGCTCGATTCGATGGCGGAGTAGTGGGCGAAGACGTCTGCGCCGCCCTCATCGGGAGCGATGAACCCGAAGCCCTTCTCCGAGTTGAACCACTTGACGGTACCGCTGGTGCTCATGAACTGCCTTACTGACGTGCGACGACGACGCGAGTGCGCCGACGGGCTCCACGCTAACGCTCGGGCTCATCGCGCGCATTAGCAGATGAGACAAGGTGACACAAACGTTGCAAGATATCCGCCAAAGGTCGCAAGTCCGACGTCGGGCGAGTACAGCGGGCGGCGAGCTCAGACGACAAGCGCCGAGATGAGGTCGGCGACGGAGATGGAACAGACCCCGATGCGAGAATCGGCAAGGCCGACCGGAATCCAGAGGGTGCCCTCGTGAACGATCCCGCCGCAGGAATAGACGACGTTGGGCACATAGCCGTCGCGTTGGGGCGCGGGCGGCTCGAGGAGCGGCACAGCGCTGCGTCCGAGGACGATCGAGGGATCGTCGAGATCGAGCAGCAACGCGCCGAGGACATAGGTGCGCATCGGACCGACTCCGTGAGTCAGGACGATCCAACCGTCGCTCGTCTCGATCGGCGATCCGCAGTTGCCTGTCTGGACCATCTCCCACGTCTCACGCGGGGTATGGAGGACCGCTGTGGCACTCCACTTCACACCGTCCGCCGACTCTGCAAGCGAAATGTCCTCGCCGCGCGTGCGGCACACGGCAAGGTGGCGACCGTCGATCGGGCGCGGAAACAGAGCCATCCCTTTGCTGACCGCCGCGTCCCCCGTGAGTCGATGAATGCTGAAGGTCCGAAGGTCTGGACTCACGATGAGCCGTGGCGCGATGTCGCGCCCGTCGTAGGCGGTGTAGACGGCGCGGTACTGAACGACGCCGTCCTCACCGATGAAACGCACGAATCGCGCATCCTCCATCCCGTGGTTTTCCTCTTCCGCCACCGGGACGAGCACACGTTGCGACAAAGCGGTCGCCGCGTCGAACGTCGCCCGATAGGCGGACTCAGCGAGAACCCGGAGGGAGTCGACCTGACCGTGACCCCCGACGCGTGAGGAAAGTTCGGTGGGCACGGCGGCGGCCGCTGCCGGGATGTCTGCGGCAGTGAATCGTTCCGGAAGCACACTCAAGAGCGCGTTGGAGACCTCATCCATGATCCCCTCGTGAGCCACCGCAGACCGGAAGTGATCGATGGTCCACTCTCCGGGGGTCAACTGCGGAAGACAGGGCGGCCCGACGCGTGCATCGAACTCCCACGTCTCATCGGCCCCGATGATCGCCTCGACGAAGCCGATAGACGAGAGATGCCCCTCCCCGATCGCTCGCACGGCGACCGCCACACGAAGACACCCCTCGGCGACTCCCGCCTGGTCGGGATGGGCGAACGCACTCGGATTGCACAGGGCGGCACCTTCGAGTGCGAACTCCGCCGTGAAACTCGCGCCGAGCAGGAGCCGGCGCGCGTCGGTCATCTCGACCTTCTCGACCAGCCGCGACCGCACCGCGTCCGCGCTCGCCAAGAAGAGGGCGCGGACATCGGGATGCCGCGCGGCGAACCCACCGAGAAGATGCTCAGCGGCGGCACCGACGTCCGCCTCGGGCACGGCGAGCACACGATCGACGATCTCCGAGGCGCGGGAGCGCGAGACCGTACCGTCCTCGCCGGGAAGGAAGAGCCGGCCGATCACGCGATCGGGCGCAGCGGCCAGGCTGGCGACGTGCATGCGGGCCGCACTCATGTCGAGCTCGACATCCCGAGTCTGCGGGCGTGCTGATAGGTGCTCAACGCCGCAATCGTCGACTCCGCCCCCCGGTTCTCGTTACGTCCGTCCCTCTCCAATCCGTCGAACCCCGCCCCGGTCTCATGATCGATCATGACGGTGTTGCCGTCATTCACTCCGATGAACCAGCTCCACGCCAGCCCGACCCCCTCGCGCCAACGCGGGTCACGCGTCAGGGTGTAGGCGCGAGCGCACGCATCGGCGATCGCGGCGACCTCGATCGGTTGCTGGTCGAACATCGGGCCTTCCTCTCCCGGTCCACGTCCGTGTGACCCGGTGACGGAGAGTCGCCCGTTCGATGTTTCGACGCTCATCAGAAACGTCAACAGCTCGAGGCCCCGCTCCACCGCCGGTGCGTCTCGGAGAAGGGCGCCCGAGACCATCAGAGCCTCGGCGATCGCCGCATTGGCGTAGGTCAGTCGCGGCTCGGGCCATGGCCACGCGGCCGTGCCCGTGGAGGGCACGGCGCGGACGAGATCGGCCACGAGACGCCAGGCCGCGGCGTCCGTCGGATGCTCGTAGGCGATGTGTACAGCTCCAAGAGCCGCGAAGACCGCCGTGCGGAGATCGGCGGGTCGTCTGTCGGCGGCGCGGGAGAAGGCACGGCGGGCACGCAGACGCACCGCCGGCTGCGGCGCGTGTGACGCAGCCGTGCCGAGCGCCCAGAGCAGGCGTCCCCACCAGTCGCCCATCCTCGGCTCCTCCGACCACTCGCCGTGTTCGTCCATCCGGTTTCGGACGAGTCCGTCCTCCCCGATCGCGTTCTCGAGGAAACGCAGGTACGTATCGGCGTGACCGGCGAGATCAGCGCCCTGATCGGGGTCGCGGACGACGACGATGAGTGCACGTGCGACATCGTCTACGCAGTAGCCGTGCTCGCGGCGCGGCGTGGCGTGGAGCGCGTGCTCGAACACTCCCCGGTGATCGGTGAGCGAGATCAGATGATCGAACCTCGCGGGGGCGTTCACGCCACCGCCGCCGTCGCCTGCAGCGCGACGCTCAGCAGACGATAGCGATCGGCGACGGCCGGCCAACTGGTCTCAGCCGCTTGACGCAACGCCGCTTCCCGCATGCGCCGCACCACGTCCTCGCTCGTGAGGATCGCACGAAGCGCGGCCGCGATCGCGGGGGGATCCTCGTGCGGAACGACGAGACCCGCGCCTCCCGTCAACAGCTCGACAGCATGGGGGAACCCCGTCGCGACGACAGGGACGCCCGCCGCAAGTGCTTCCACCAGCACACCGGACGTCGCCTGCTCCCGCGAGTCGTAGGGCAGCAGCACGACGTCGGCGGAAGCCACGAGCGCCGCGAGTTCGTGGCTATCGAGATACCTTCCCTCGAGATGCACCGCGGAAGAGACGCCGAGCTTCACGCTCAGATCGACGAGACCCGTCCGATACGTTTCACCGAATCGTGCGAGCACCTTCGGATGCGTCGCACCCGCGATGACGTATTCCACAGGAGGGTGGATATCGGCTAGCTGGGCCAACGCCTCTATGCCCCACTCGATGCCCTTGCCCGGCGAGATCAAGCCCCAGGTCAGGATCCTTCTCCTCCTGCCGGGAGTGCTGACAGCTGTCGCCGAGGCAGCCGCGCCGTGCGGAATCACTTCGATGTGGGCTGCGGAGATTCCATAGGTGCGCGTTAACTCAGCGCGGGCAGCGGATGTCATGACGACGACCCGCGTCGCTCGCGCACATACCTCGGTGAGTATCCGTCGTTGGTGTGGCGTCGGCGCAGCCAGCACGGTATGCAAGACCACGATCGCCGGCACGTTCAGCGCCGACAGGAGCGCGACCACGTCCGCGCCATCGCGCCCACCGTAGATGCCGTACTCATGCTGCACGATGACGACATCGCAACCGTTGAGCGTGATGGCGGAATGGGCCGCGCTCTCGCGGTCTCCCGAGACGAGGTGATCCGCGACGAAGAGAGAAGGTGTGCGGGAGGCCGCGGCATCCTCCTCGTCCAGGACGCGAACGACGTCGGCGGTGTCTCCGGGACCCGCTGCCAGCGCCGTGGCCAGAGCCTCTGTGAACGTGGCCAGTCCGCAGCGGGTCGGCGGGAATGTGCTGAGTAGTCCATAGCGAGTCATGGCGTCCGCGATCCTCGATCATTCCGCGCCAGGGGCCCGGACAGGTTGCGAGACGTCTGCCGATGGCATCCCCCGTGGAAACGCGGCGCCGTCGGCGCATTCCGGTCCACGCCCAGAGGAGCACTCCGAGCGCTGTGGCGGCAACACTACTCGCGCTTCCTGGGAGGCCGATGGTCCGATCGGACACGCTCCTGCGCATCCGTGCTGCGCACCTTCGCCGTGGCGCCGTAGGCGGCGACCTGGGTGCGCCGCTCCATGCCCAGCTTGGCGAGCAATCCGGAGACGTAGTTCTTGACGGTCTTCTCCGCGAGGCCGAGGCGTTCACCGATCTGACGATTCGTCAGCCCTTCGGTGATGAGGCTGAGCGCCTGTCGTTCCCGGAGTGTGAACTCGACGGATGCCGGCAAGGGCGCTTCCACCTGGCTGGTGAGCGATGACCGCACGTGGTCGACCACACGTTGATGCATCAGGGTCTCGCCCCGCGCGACCCTGCGGATCCCCTCGATGAGACTCCGTCCGCGAATGTTCTTCATCACGTACCCCGACGAGCCCGCGATCACAGCCGCGACGCTCGCGGTGTCGTCGTCGAACCCGGTCAGCATGAGACAACGGATCCCCGGATGAGCGGAGCGGATGCTGCGGCACAGGTCGATACCGCTGCCGTCGGGAAGCTGCACGTCCAGCACAACGATGTCCGGCATCGTCGCGGCGACGCGATCGAGGGCACCGCGGACAGAGTCGGCCTCACCGACGATCTCGATGTCGGGCGCGAAATCGATGAGCTGGGCGATGCCGCGTCGGACCAGTTCATGGTCGTCGACGAGGAACACCCGGATCATCGCGCCACTCCCGTCGTCGGTTGCAAGGGGACGCACCACCGTGCGCGGGTTCCGCCGGAGGTTCGCGACTCGAGAGCAAAGCGCCCCCCGAGCGCGCGGGCGCGCGCGGCCAGATTTGCGGTTCCGCTCGCCCGTGAGAGCTGCGACGGGAGACCGATGCCATCGTCGTCGACGGTGACGATCACTCCAGACGAGCTGACGGTGATATCCACATCGGCGGTGTCGGCTCGGGCGTGGCGCGCCACGTTGACGAGCGACTCGCGCACCACGGCGACGACGTCATCTGCGAGACCGCCGGTCACGATCAGATCCACAGGCCCCGCGAAAGATATGCGCGGCGCGGGCAGAAGGATGGAGGTCATCTCCGCGACGACATCCAGCAGACGACGCCGCGCCGATTCAGAACTCGAAGGCCGGAGCGTGAAGATCGCGGTCCGGATGTCAGCGATCGCAGCGTCGATCTCGTTGATGTGGGTGTCGATGGCGCGGGCATGTTGCGGGGCCTGCATCGCCAGCGCCTGCAATCCGAGCCCCGTGCCGAACAATCGCTGGATGACATGGTCGTGGAGATCGCGAGCGATGCGCGCGCGATCCTCGATCACGTCGAGTCGGTGCCGGTCGACCCGCGCCCAGGCCAGGGCGATGGCAAGACCTGCTTGGCTCGCGAACTCGGCGACGGTCGCGAGGTCGATCGGAGAGAACATCGCACTGCCCGCAGCGCGGGTCACGCACAGGGCGCCCGCGACGGTTCCGGACACCGTCAAAGGAGCCGCGACCGTCGATCCGTCCGCCAGCTCATCTGCCAGCCAGGGGGCGCGCAGCCGCTCGTCCGACGTGACGACGGCACCGGTGAGAGCTGCGGAGACGACGGATCCGTGCCCCGGCACGGTGGTGCCCTCGATCAGCTCGGCTCCGATGCCTCGTGCCGTATCGATCCGATGCTCTCCTGCAGATGCACCCGGAACGACGATGACGACCTGATCTGCACCGACGAGTGAAGCGATGTGCTCTGCGACGACACCGAAGATGTCGCCGGTGTCAGGGGACAGGAGAGCCGCGGTCACCTCGCTCAAAGCGATGCTGAGCTGCCCGCTACGCTGAGATTCTGCATAGAGGCGCGCATGGTCGATCGCGACCGCCGCCGTTGCGGCCAGCGCGGTGATGAGTTCCTCGTCCTGCACGTCGAACGGTCCGCGAGCGCGGTTGGCGACGTAGAGGTGTGCGAAGATCCCGTCCCGAGTTCGGATGGGTACGCCGAGAGTCATCCCCATGGTGGAGGTACCCGGAACGGAACCGCCGAAGGGCTGATCCGCGCCCGTTTCGGGAACCCGAGCTGCACCCCTGCTGTCGATGAGCCGCTCCACGAGCCCGTCGCCGCCGAGCACACCCAACGCCGCATAGTCGGCATGGACGAGAGTCACGGCAGCTTCGACGACGTCGCGAAGAACCTGCTCAAGCTCCAGACCGGCGGCGACACTGCGTGTTGCGTCCAAGAGGTCGCGGAGCCTCTGCCGGGCGTCAAGAGGGTTGCGGGCTCGCTCGGCGAGATCCCCTATCGAGTTCTCGAGCTCCGACCGTGCCGCGTCGGTAAACCGGAGAGAGTCGTCATCCATCGCTCCCTCTCTCAGAGCGTCATTGCCGGGAGTCTAACGCGGATGTCCTCGGCAAGGACCTTCGGCACTGGTGTCCGAGCGCGCAGAGAGGAGCATGGATAGCATTCGACGGCAGGAGTGGCAGTGCCCGCGCGCTACATCATCGCCGTCAGCGGCGTTCGTCCCACAGATGCCGTGCGGCTGTGGGCGACCGACCACGCCGTCGCGGCCCGCGCGTTCCTGCTCTTCGTGCACGTCGACGATGAAGATTCCGCGACCCCGCACGCCCCCGCCGCCGCCGCCGCCGCCGATCCATCTTTCGCCGACGACGACACGCTCATCCTCCACGGCCCGGTGCCGCATACTCTGGCGGACTTCGTGCGGGACGACGATGTCCTCGTCCTCGGCACCGACAAGAGCGGGTTCATCCACGCCCGGGTGTTCGGGTCGCGCGGCATCCAGATCGCGGGCGCCGTTCCGTGCAGCGTCGCCGTCGTCCCTAACGTCGACCTGCGGTTCCGCTCAGGGGTCGTCGCGGGGGTAGACCGTGGCGAGACCATCGCCGTCATCGCTCGGGCGGCATCAGACGAGGCGACCGCACGCGCAGACCCGTTGCATCTGATCCACTCCACCCGCGGCACCCGAGCGCCGCCAGCACTGAGGACCACCGAATCCGTGCTGCTGCGCGCATCGCTGGCGGCGACGCATCGTTGGCCGAGTCTCGTGGTGAGCGCTCGAACAACCTCACGCCCGGCAGCGCAGGCGCTGCTCGACGCGTCTCGAAACGCTGCCCTGCTCGTGCTCGGCCCCGGCGGCCGTCCTCCGACGTACCCTTTCGGCTCGGTGATGCACGATGTTCTCATCAACATCAATGCCCCTGTTCTCATCGCGCGGCGATGAGGTCGAGGCGGTACCCTCCCCCCGGGGTACCGCCTCTGCCACATCAGCCATCCCGCGCAATGCATGCGACGCGGCAAAGCTACGGTGCCTGATCTCGGAGGTGAGTCTTCGATCTTTCGCGGCTGTCCGGGTGCGACCCGTAGAGCGCAGGCTACCCCCGAATAAAAACGGTGAGGTAGGGACCAAGGTCCCGTGACGCGCGGGGACGAGGCATTAACGCCCCAGAACCATGCCGCCATTGGGTGAGATCACTTGAGCGCTGATCCAACCGGCATCCGGCCCGAGCAGCCACGTGATCAGTCCGGCGATCTCGTCGGCGTTGCCGACTCGGCCGACCAGGGTCTGCGCGATGCGGTTCTGCACGACCTCGTCGGAGACGCCCGCCCAGAACTCGGTGCCGGGGATGAATCCCGGCGCGACGACGTTGGCGGTGCCTCCCGATCTTCCGAGTCGGGCAGCGAGGTCGAACATCCACGCATGCAGAGCCGCTTTCGAGGCGCCATAGGCACCGGTGCGCGATCCGCGAAGGGCCGACACGGATGAGAGCAGGACGACGCGTCCGGCGTGGGCTTCGAGATCCGGCCGCAGCGCCTCGACCAGCAGAACCGCCGTCATCACGTTGAGGTCGAAACTCGCGCGCCAGTGGTCACGGACGGCGTCGAGGGAGCCGTCGGATGCCGCCGGCGCGTTGCCGCCCGCCGACGCGACCACTCCCACGCATGCGCGGTCCGCCGTGTCCACGGCATCCGCGACCCGTCGGGCGCCCTCGGGCGTACTGATGTCGGCGTCGACCACGAGGAAGCTGCGCTGATCGTGTGCGGCGACCTCGTCGAGCTTGTCGCGCCGGCGCCCGACCAGGGTGACGTGGCGACCCTCGGCGGCGAGCCGCAGGGCTGTGGCGCGACCGATTCCCGTGCCTGCGCCCGAAACGACGACGGTGGTGCGCGCGGATTCGCTCATGACGACCACGCTACTGCGGCGTCCGTAGCCCGGCTGCGGTGCAGCGCGGGGTATCTGTTGCGGCCGAGCAGCGCGTCGTACCATTCAGGGGAGATGAGTGACGGCCTCTCCCCTCTTGAGCTCACCAGCGGGATGATACTGAGCGACGAAATCTACGCTCGCATCGGCGAGGCGATCGTAGATGGCAGGTTCCCGCCCGGACACCGGCTCCGCGACGTCGAACTCGCGCGACAACTCGGCGTTTCGCGAACCCCGGTGCGCGAAGCGTTGCAGCGACTGGAACGCTTCGGGCTCGTCGAGATCGCCGTCGGGCGCCATACGAAGGTGACGGCCCCCGACGATGCCCTCCGCCGCGACACCGGAGAGTTCTCGGCATACTTCCTGGGCAACGCGTTGAATCTGGCACTATCGCGCTGCTCGGATGATCAACTCGCAGAACTCGTCGCGACGCTCGATGCCGCCGTCGCCGGCATCGATGCCGGTGACGGCGCGGCGGTGTTCGCCGCGGCATCCGAGTTGGGAGTCGTCGCGTGCCGAGCTACCGGCAACGTCGTCTTCATGGCGATCATCCACGAGACCTCGATCGCGGCGCAGCGCAACCTCCGGGGCTGGTCGGGTGTGCGGGCGCAGGCGACGCCGCGCAGAGAGAACTGGCAGCGACTTCGCGACCTCGTGGCTGCCCGCGACGGGGCGGGGGCAGAACAGGTCGTTCGTACCCTCTATTCCGTCACGCCCGGGGCTGCGCCGCGACCGTCGTGAGCGGACGCGCATGAGCGCAGCCGGGGCGCGCGAGATGCAGGAACGCCCAGCAGGAGAAGGCTGGCCCCATCCGGTCCAGCAACGCAAGGGTGCTATGTCCTCGCTTGCTGCAGCGCCGCGACTGCTTCGTCTACAGGAATCTTGCGGATAAGGAGCTCAATCTGATCCTTGAACGGTGAGTCTGCGCCGTGCCGTAGGTTGAACCTGATCGTTGGAGCAACGCGCCGCCCAATCACGGCGTCAACGGTTCCTTCCTCGATTGAGTCGACTTGCGACCAGCCGAAATTTCCAAGTAGCTCCACATTCTTTACCCCTTGGCTCCGCCAAAGACTCACACCCGCCTTGCTGGCAGCTATCTCTACGCCAAATCCGCGATAATTCGACGATACGGCGCTCGCGTTCTTCAAGAAGGGAGCGAGGACTGCGCTGCTCCACTCTGCGGGAACCACCGTTGCGCCAGGGTTCTTGGCGACCACGATCCGATGCCGAGTGCGTTGCTTTAGCACGCCAGTCGTCAAGCCTAACGATACGAGGATTATCACCGTGCCCGGAACCGCAATCAGGATGATGAGGAGAGCGGCATTCTGCTCGACAGTTTGAGCAACGAGAATGGTTGCCGCGAGAAGAGCAACAAACACAAAGGCATGCGTAACCAAAGGTTGGAGATGCGGCTTACTAGGGGAGCTTGGCTCCCGGCGTGAGGTCGAGACGCTCACCAGGTTGGAGGTACCGGTTGTACCGCTCGGCGATACCGTCGATACCGAAACGCTGTTCGATCGCCGCTGCCGTGTCGCCTTCTGCGACGACGTACACGACCGGAGTCCCACTGGCATTCGGGTCTGCCGCACGGATAGGTGACGGGTTGTAGTCACGCCGCGAGGGCGACGTCGGTGTTCATGATTGCTTCGTACTCGATGGGGGTCAAACCGTGGAGTCGCTTCTGGCGGCGGCGTCGGTGGTAGGTGCGTTCGATCCAAGTGACGATGGCGATGCGGAGCTGCTCCCGGGTGTCCCCGGACCGCCGGTTGAGGACGTTCTTCGGCAGCAGGCTGAAGAACGATTCCATCGCCGCGTTATGGCCGGCCGCGCCGACTCGGCCCATCGATCCGACC
>NZ_JADKSH010000003.1 GCF_015350795.1 Microbacterium sp. VKM Ac-2870 | reverse complement strand
ATCGTTTCACCCGCGTTGCAGGCCTCGTCGAGGAGGAACCGGTAACCGAACTCCGGATCGTCGCGATGCGCGTCGAACAACGCGTTCGCACGATACGCCGCGACGAGGTCGCCATCGGTGATGGGTTTCACCAGCCACCGGCAGTAGGGCTGGCGAGCGAGCTTGAGCACCCGGCACGTCACCGCGACGGGAACCCCGTCGACGGCGAGCTCGGTCACGAGCGGTAGAGCCTTTTCCCGGCAGGTTCGCCTGCGACAGATACGCCGCCGCACGCCGCAGCACCTCGACCTCCTGCTCCAGCAACCGAATCCGCTTCCGCGCCTCCCGCAACTCCGCACCCTCGGAGCGGGTCGCGCCCGGCTTCGCGCCCTCCTCGACCGCGGCACGCCGCAACCACTTCGTGAGCGTCATCGGGTGAACCCCGAAGTCGGTCGCGATCTGTTCGACGGTCACGCCGGGCTCGCGGCTCCTCGCGACGCGCACGACGTCGTCACGGAACTCGCTCGGATAACGCTTAGGCACAATGACATCCTTCCAGGGCGCCCTCCCGGGCAACCCAACTCAAATGTCACCTACCCATGCAGCAGACCCCATTGTTCTCTTTCTAGGGAAGCGGTGGTCTCGCGAGAGCGGCTCTGTGATTGGCGTCTGGGGCCGCTCTCGCTGTATCACCAGATATATGCCTAGGCTCCGAAAAGCGCAAAGGCGCCTGTGGATAACTCTGTGAACTGAGTCGTGAAAGATGTCGTGACGTTGTGGATAACGTGTTCAGCACAGCCTCGTTCCAACGCTCCATCTGTTGCCAAAATAGCCGCTGATCAGGATAGATCGGCGGCGAGGTGGCGCCTAGAACGAGTGTTCGAGGCGGTCATTCGAACCAGTGAATGAAGCTTCGAGATGTGCACAAGAGTGGGGATAGCATGCGCGCTGTCAAATGGCATCCACCCAGAGCTGACGTGCTCCGTGGAGCTTTTTCAACGCCGATTGCAGCTGCCGAGTCGTCGCGACATATCTGTCGCGCGCACGCTTCGCCTTTGGTATAGGTTCGCGCGAACCGCCGACGCCACCCCGCCGGTCGAGCCCGAGCTCGCCCTACCCTGGGCTCACGCCAACCAAGTTCAGAACTCGGACCACTTTTGACTACATCAGACACCCCTCGACCTCGTGCACGAATCCTCGTGGTTCTCTCTGCTTTCCTTGCCGGTGCCCTAATCGCGGGCGTCATCGCATGGTCGGTAGTGACCGTCAGCCGGCCGGCCGAGGATCCGTCCGCGGAGTCGACATATACATACGTGACGGTGTCCCCAGGCAAGGTTGGCTCCGCCATCCAACTGAACACAATTGCCGCGTGGTCGACAGCCCCGATCGCGTCCAACCGTGCATCAGGTGTCGTGACTCAGGTTTCTACAGGGCCCGGCACGGAGGTATCTCAAGGCGCGACGTTGTACGCCGTCGACCTGCACCCGGTCGTGATTGCTAAGGGGGACACACCTGCGTTCCGGAGTATCGGTGACGGATCGAAGGGCGACGACGTGCGTCAGCTTCAACAGCTGCTTAGCGACCTCGGGTTCTACAACGGAGAAATCGGGGGCGAAGCCGGTTCGCGAACCGTGGCAGCGATTCGCGCCTGGCAGAAGAGTCAAGGAGTCGAGCAAACCGGCACAGTCTCGCCGGGAGACGTAATTTACGTTCCAACGCTACCCACTCGGGTGTCTCTTGACGAAAAGCTCGTCTATCGGGGCGCGTCCCTATCGGGTGGCGAAGCAGTCCTGCTCGGCCTTCCGGCCTCGCCACTGTTCACGATCCCCGCAACCGATGCGCAAGCGGCACTGATGACGGTTGGCAAGCGTGTGAACATCACCGCTCCTGACGGAGGCCAATGGGTGGGCGCGATCTCAGACCAGAAGCGGGACTCCACGACGAACTCGATATCCGTCTCCGTGGTCGGCGCAGATGGGGCGACCGTCTGCGGCGATCAGTGCAATCAGATACCCGTCACGGGCCAAGCAACCTTGGCCTCTAGCATCGTCACGGTCGAAGACGTGAGTGGCCTCGTTGTGCCGTCCGCGGCCATCGTCTCTGCAGCGGATGGATCGCTCGCCCTGATCGGCGAGGATGGAGGTCGGATTCCGGTCACGGTGAGCGCCTCCGCTCGAGGCATGTCGGTCGTGTCCGGGGTCGAGCAGGGAGTGAAGGTACGAGTCCCTGGGAACACCAGCCGATGATCGAGGTTCAGAACCTAACCTTCGGCTACAGTCGCGGCACTCCAGTGCTCCAAGACTGGAGTGCTCGATTCGAGGCCGGATCCACGACGGCGATCACCGGACCATCTGGCCGCGGTAAGTCAACGCTGCTTTACCTCCTCGGGCTGATGCTCCGGCCCACAGCTGGAGAGGTACTCATCGAGGGGCAACCCGTCGGCAACGCGAAGGACGCCGCACGAGCCCACCTTCGCGCGCGGCGTTTCGGCTTCGTGTTCCAAGACGCTGCCCTCGACAGCAGCAGAACGGTCCTGGACAACGTGACCGAATCCGCCTTGTACCGCGGGGTTGCGCGGCGAAATGTCGAGCCACACGCGCTCGCTCTGCTTCAGCGGTTTGGAGTCGACGTCCCGCCTGATCGTCGACCGGGACAAGTCTCAGGCGGGCAGGCCCAGCGCATCGCGCTATGCCGGGCTCTTCTAACAAACCCCGCCATCCTGCTCGCCGACGAGCCGACAGGTAACCTCGATCCAGCGACAACAGAAGTCGTCGTGACGGCCCTCCAAGAACACGCCGCAAACGGAGCCGCAGTCGTCGTGGTAACGCACTCCCCCGACGTGGCCGCAGCTTGCGACAAGCAGGTTCAACTGTGATTCGAATCATGCGCGAGGCGGCGGCAGCAGCACGATCGCAACCGGTCGCGTCGGCCCTCACAGTACTGGTGGTCGCGGCCATGCTTGTGACGGTGATGTTGACCACGGGCAAGACGGTCGCCGCGGAGCAGAAGGTGCTCGCGTCCATCGACGACGTTGGAACCCGCGCGATTCAGATCCTGTCCGACGATGCCGCGGGCGTCACGAGCGATGTGCTCGACCGAATGGAGAACATCGACGGGATTGAGTGGGCCGGGGCGTTCTCGTCGGCTATCGATGCGACCAACCTGGCAACGCCGGACGGCACGCGCGTTCCTGTCCGATATGTCTTCACCCATGATCTGGCGCGTCTCGGCATCGCCAACCCGCCAACGCTCGAGGAGCCAACCGGCTACGCCACCTCGGAGGCGCTCACGCAGTTCGGACTGGTGGATGGTAGCGGCGCTATCCGCTTGACGTCCGGTGTCACAGCGACAGTGTCAGGGCGAATATCAGCTCCCGCATTCCTGGCCGGATTTGAACCGCTCACCCTAATTCCAGCGCCCCTCACCTCACCTCACGTCGTGAACGCCATCGTGGTCATTGCGAAGGAACCCCAGCTCGTAGCCCCGCTCTCCTCCGCTGTCATGTCGGTGCTCGCAGCGGATGATCCGAGCAAAGTGACAGTGCAGACGAGCGCAACACTCGCACAATTGCGGTCGCTGATTCAAGCACAGCTCGCAAGCTCGTCTCGCGTGCTTGTCCTTGCTGTTCTTGCCGTGGCAACCGTGCTTATCGGCGTAATTCTCTATGGTCTGGTCATGATGCGCCGGAAAGACTTTGGCCGTCGGCGCGCGCTCGGCGCCACCCGCTCATTCATCGTAGCTCTCCTGATGGGGCAAACTGCACTGCTGTCCGCCATCGGCGTCGCGCTGGGACTGGGTATCTCGACATTGATCGCAATCATATCGGGGGATCCACTTCCAGGGATCGAATTCACCCTTGCCACCAGTGTGCTCGCACTCGCAGCGGCGGTAGCGGCAGCAATTTTCCCCGCGGCGGTCGCCAGTACACGCGAGCCGATCCGCGAATTGCGCGTGCCGTAGCATCGATGTGCGCATCCTACAGTCCGTCTCTATCCGAGCCAGACCGTCGAATCACCCTAGCTAAGGCACCACGACGGCCGAACAATAACCTATGAATGACAGAAACTTCCACCAACTAAAGTCGGATGTGCGGCTGATTCTGGCCACAATAGCTTGGACGTGAGTTGCACAACGCACTCATAAATAGGGAGATTCATGATCAAGAAGAGTCGCCTTATGACCGCGACTGTCGGGCTCGCCTGTGCAGTCGGACTTGTTCTCGGTGGAGCAGCCGCCGCCAACGCGCAGACCGTGTCCGGGAACTCAGGCTGCAGCAGCAGCCAAACCTCGAACGTCCGTTCCGCGGTCACCGCCTCCGCGCCCTCGAATGCGCCGAGCTCGCATTTCTACAGCTCTTCGGGCTATTACTACAACTTCACCGGCATAGCCACGAAGTACTCCAGCAACGCTCCGTACGGCGGTAACACTGGATGGCAGGCCTACTCGCCATACAGCTTTGCCTTCGCGACCCAGGCCTGCGGCCCGAACCCGAACTGATGATGAAGTCCGGGGTGGTATGCGTGTCTGCACTCGTAGTGCTCGTGGCACTGTCAGGGTGCGCGGCGAGTGGTTCACAGGCCACCCCGGACGACATCGCGTCGTCGAGCGCACCATTGCCGCTTGCCACGGGCCCAACACTGGACCCAACGTCCGGTCTGTGGTTGAGCGATGGCTGGCCTGTTCCGGCGCCGGATGCCACGTTCGATCCATCCGCTCCCTACAAGTCCTCAAGCGAGGCCTCGAAGATAATAGCGGCCTGCGTGCAGGCAAAGGGGTGGGCGGTGACTTCCTCCGAACCTGGGTCGCTGGAGACGCACGTGCCGCCCGGCCAGAAGGATCCTTACGAACGCGACCTGAAGCAGTGCTACATCGACAACCGGATTGGCATCGACCCTGCGCCCCCCATAACGCACGAGCTCGCGGAGCGGGAGTACGCAGCGCAGATCAAGGTATACGAGTGCTTGACCGCTCTTGGACGGCAGGTGCCTCAGATGCCAAGCTTCCAGGTGTTCGAGAGCAAGTTGATGACGAGTGGGGACATCATCAGCGTCTATGGTCTCGCCTCGGACGCGGGAACCAACCTTCGCGCCGACTCCGTCGCCTGGAGCAGCTGCCCCGACCCCCTTGACACTTGGGGCCACAACTAGCCAATCAGCTGACCTTCGGTGCGGCGGGTCAGGCTCCGCTGGCCATCAGTTGTGGAAAGCAGGTCATGAAGCGCCTCGACAGCATTGCTCGCGGTGCCCCAGGATGAGTGGCGGGACCATCATTGTTGACCCGAGCCTTGAGATCGGCGCCCGGGGAAAAGCGTGGCTCGGACGCGCCGCGGGTGATCCTCTCGTCAGTGTTACTCGACTCAGGACTCTCCACTCCCTCTCGCCCCAATACAGGTCGGCCTTCATGGCATCGTTCTGGTACGGGGGCGCTGAGTACGACAACAGTTGGCTGGTTCCCGCGGCGGGTCAGGCCCTGCTTCGTCGCGGTGGCGGCCGCGGTCGTGCACGAGGCGTCGCCAGCCGCGTCGACGAGCGCCTGCTGGGTGGTGGTCGCGTCGTCGGTGCTGGCGAGGGTGCGGGCTGCGGTGCGGTAGCTGACGCTGATCTGTCCGTCGTAGCGTCCCGTCGAGACACCCGTGATGCGGATGTCCTTTCGCGCGTCGGCAGCGACGGCGAGGGTGACGGCGCCTAAGACGGGGATGCACTGTTCGGGGACGCCGGTGGCCGTGAAGTCCGGGACCGGTGTGAGGTCGGAGGCGATGTTGCCCTTGTAGATAAAGGGGTCGCTCAGCATCGTCTCGAGGGAGGCGAATGCCTGCTGGACCTGGGCGTCGGTGAACACCGCGGTACTGGGGTTGGCTGCTTTCGGTGCGCTGCCCGGAAGCGCGGAGCAACCAGCCAGCGCCCTACTCCAACATGGAGCGCGTTGCGCGTGCCATCGAGGCTCACTACAAGACCATGCGCTTGAGCTCCGAGTTCATCGCAGCGGTCCGCGAGAACCTCGAGTCAGCAGTTGCCGACAAAGTGAAAGCCCAGCAGCTACTCCGAAAGCAGCTGGAAAACCAACTCCGTCAGCTGGCGGTCAAGGAAGAGAATCTCCTCGACCTCGCCGCCGATGGTGAGCTGCCGACCGCCCGCATCAAGGTCAAACTGCATGAGATTGGCCGAGATCGCGCAAAGCTCGCCGCACAACTTGACGCGGTCGAACTCGACCTGTCCGGAGGACTGGCATACATCAACGCCCACCTCGAGCTACTCGCCGACCCCCAGGAGCTCTACCGCCGCGCATCGGATGAGATGCGTCGTCAACTGAACCAGGCGTTCTTCAACCGCATCTACGTCGTGAACGACGAGGTGTCGGCGACGAGCTGACTTCGCCCCTCGTCGAGCTTCTAGCCGCTGAACGCGGTTGGACGGCCCTAGAAGCCGGCCAGAGCCTCGAAACGGCCATAGTCGTGGCCAGTGCCGAAGAGGCCCGCAGAAGCCCGGAAAAACCAGAAAAGGCCACCCCGAAGGGTGACCTTTTCGCACGAACCGTAGGTGACCTGCTTACCGCCCTGCAAAGCCGGGGCGATTGCAGTAAGCCTCCTCTGGTGCGCGAGGGGGGAGTTGAACCCCCACGCCCTTTCGGGCACTGGCACCTGAAGCCAGCGCGTCTGCCTATTCCGCCACTCGCGCGAGCCGCGACATCCGAAGATCTCGCGGACTCAACTTCCCGAGGATATCACGCCGCGATGGGCGTTTCGACTCGGCCCTGCGCGCCTCGCGCAGCGAGTCGAAGCGTCGAACCGCCACGTTCCGCGTGTGTTCAGGCTGTGCAACTAGCATGTACGCACCGGTCGGCGATCCTGAGGAGCCCTGTGGGACTACTGGACAGCTTCGAGAAAGGACTCGAGCGCGCAGTGAACAGCGCGTTCGCGAAGTCCTTCCGTAGCGGCATTCAGCCCGTCGAGATCGCGGCCGCCCTGCGCAGCGAGCTCGACGCGAAGGCTGCTGTCGTCAGCCGCGACCGCATTCTCGCGCCCAACACCTTCGAGGTGCGGATGTCGCCGGCGGATGCCGAGCGCATGCAGTCGCTCGGGAGCACGCTCGACTCCGAGCTGCACACCCTCGTCGACGCCCACGCCAAGGCGCAGGGGTTCAGCTTCGCCGGCCCCGTTGTCATCTCCCTCGCCGCCGATCCTCAACTGCCGACGGGCACGCTGCGCGTGGCATCGCAGACCGCCGCCGGCCAGGTCGCCTGGCGGGGTGTGGTCGAGATCGCGGGCACTCAGCACACCCTCGGCAAGGGCCGCACGGTGATCGGGCGCGGCAGCGACGCCGACATCACGATTGCGGATGCCGGCACCAGCCGCCGCCACGTCGAGATCCTCTGGGACGGCGAGCGCGCGCTCGTGCGCGACATGGGGTCCACGAACGGCACGAAGCTCGACGGCACGAAGATCAGCGAGGCACCGCTGCCCCCCGACTCGGTCGTCACGATCGGTCGCACCGACATCGTCTTCCGCGTGGTCGCTCAGGCGACACCTCCCCGCCCCGCGACCTCTGCCGCCGACGCAACCCGCGCCTTTGGAATCGGAGGCTCCGCGTGAGCGAGCTGACTCTCCTGCTGCTGCAGATCGGCTTCCTGATCCTGCTGTGGTTCTTCGTGTTCGCCGTCGTCTACTCCCTGCGGGCCGACCTGTTCGGCGTCAAGGTACGAAAGCTCCCCGAACCGGCGGCAGCCGGCGTGCCCGCAGCATCCGCGTCGGCGGCACCCGCCGCGGCGCAGGCGGCGACCGCACCCATCGCACCGGCCACTCCCGCGGCGGCCCCCACGCCGTCCGCACCGCAGAAGGCCACGCGCGACGCGGTCGCGCGCATCGTCATCACCAGCGGCCCGAAGGCCGGACTCGAACTGCCGCTCGGCTCGGACGCGCTCACAATCGGACGCTCGAGCGAGTCGGGTCTGGTGATCCGCGATGACTACACCTCCAGCCACCACGCACGCCTCTTGCTGTGGGGCGACCAGTGGATGATCCAGGACCTCGACTCCACCAACGGCACCTGGCACGACGGCGCGCGCGTGAGCACCCCGGTGCCCGTGCGCGTAGGCGCACCGATCAAGGTCGGCGCGACGACGTTCGAGCTGAGGAAGTAGCCCGCGGCTCATGGTCTTCGAGGGATCGAGCGTCGCCATCTCCCACACGGGGAAGGTGCGCTCCAACAACCAGGACTCGGGCTACGCCGGCTCGAATCTCTTCGTCGTGGCCGACGGAATGGGCGGCCACGCCGGCGGCGATGTCGCCTCGAGCATCGCCGTGCACCGACTGAAAGACCTCGACCACCCCTACTCCTCGACGGGCGAAGCCGAGCAGGCCCTGCAGGAGGCGATCTCCTCGACCGCCGCCGTCCTCATCGACACCGTCGCCCGCCGGCCCGAGTTGGCCGGCATGGGCACCACCGTCAGCGGCCTGATCATGGTCGACGACTACGCGGTGATCGCGCATATCGGTGACTCGCGCATCTACCTCTACCGCGACGACGCGCTCACACAGATCACCACCGACCACACGTTCGTGCAACGCCTCGTCGACTCCGGCCGCATCACCCCGGAAGAGGCGCGCTACCACCCGCGCCGCTCGGTGCTCATGCGCGTGCTCGGCGACATGGACCCCGACCCCGAGGTCGACACGTTCATCATGCCGACGCAGCCCGGTGATCGTTGGATCCTGTGCTCCGACGGCCTCTCCGGCGTCGTGGACGACGCCCACACCAGCAAGGTGCTCAGCCACCACTACCCTCCGGGGCGCACGGCCGACCTCCTTCTGAAGCAGGCCCTCGACGGCGGAGCGCCCGACAACGTCACGGTCGTCATCGTCGACGTCGGCGGCAGCCACCCGATGTTCAGCGGCACCGCGACGATCGTCGGGTCGGCATCCAACCCGCAGGGCGTCGACGTGCCCTCCGCCCGCCCCGGTCGCACCAGCTGGCTGCACCCCGCCCGCCAGGCGGCGAACGAGCCGACGCATTTCGAGCCCGCCGCCGAGTTCCTCGAGGAGCTCATCGAAGAAGACCGCCGCCGCGCCCGCCGCCGCCGCGTCTGGTGGGTGGTGGGCCTCGTGGTCATCCTCGCCGGTCTCGCCGCCGCCGCGCTCGGTGCGTACAGCTGGACGCAGACGCGGTACTTCGTGGGCGCCGACACCGACAGTGTCGTCATCTACCGCGGCATCCAGCAGGACCTGGGTCCGATCTCGCTGTCGTCGGTCTACGAAGACACCGGCATCCAGCTCAACCAGCTGCCCTTCTATCAGCGCCTCGCCGTCACCTCGACCATCTCAGCCCGATCGCTGTCCGACGCGGAGCAGATCGTCGATACGCTGCGCACCACTGTGGAAGGTCAGCGATGAGCGTCACGACCGATACCGTCCAGGCCGACACCACGGTCATCAAAGCGCTGCGCAAACTCCGGATGCCGCAGACGCAGCGCAACCGCGAACTCGGGTTGCTGCTGTTCGCGTTCGCCATCAACGGCGCGGCCATCGCTCTCGTGCAACTCGGTGCGCTCGGGCGCATCGATTGGACGTTCCTCTATTACTGCGGCGCACTGACTGTGCTCGTGCTCGGCCTGCACATCGTGCTGCGCTTCAAGGCGTCACAAGCAGACCCGTTCGTCGTCCCCATCGCAACGGTGCTGTCCGGTCTCGGTCTCGCGATGATCTACCGCATCGATATCGAAGACCAGAGCACCGGATGGGAAGCCCTGTCGACCCGCCAACTCGTGTGGCTCGCGATCGCCAGCGCGGCGGCCGTGGCCATCGTGATCTTTCTGAAGAACTACCGCGTGCTGTTCCGCTACACGTACGTATTCGGATTCGCCGGCATCGTGCTGCTCGTCCTGCCGTTCATCCCGGGATTGGGCACCGATGCCAACGCCGATGTCTGGATCTCGATCGGCGGCATCTTCTCGTTCCAGCCCGGTGAGCTCGCCAAGATCGCGCTCGCCATCTTCTTCGCCGGCTACCTGGTGCGCACCCGCGAGGCGCTGAGTTCGGTCGGCACGCGCTTCCTCGGCATGACCTGGCCGCGCGCTCGTGAGCTCGGTCCTCTGCTGCTGATCTGGGCAGCATCGATGGCGATCATCGTCTTCCAGCGCGACCTCGGTACCGGCCTGCTGATGTTCGGCATGTTCATCGCGATGATCTACGTCGCGACCGGCAAGACGAGCTGGGCCGTGCTGGGCATGCTGCTCGCCGTCGGCGGGGCCCTCATCGCCTCACAGGTGCTGAGCTACGTCGGCGGTCGGTTCCAGAACTGGCTCGACGCCTTCAATCCCGCCGTCATCGACCGCGACGGCGGAAGCTTCCAGCTGGTGAGCGGCATCTTCGGGCTGTCCGAAGGCGGTCTCCTCGGCACGGGCCTCGGCCGGGGCCGCCCCGGGCTGACGCCCCTGTCCCAGAGCGACTACATCTTCCCCAGCCTCGGCGAGGAGCTCGGCCTCATCGGCGTCTTCGCGATCCTCTGCCTCTACATGGTGTTCGCCAGCCGCGGCATCCGCATCGGCATCGCCGGTCAAGACGACTTCGGCAAGCTGCTGGCCACCGGACTGTCGTTCACCATCGCCTTGCAGGTGTTCATCATGGTCGGCGGCGTGACCCGCCTCATCCCGCTCACGGGCCTGACGACGCCCTTCCTCGCTGCCGGTGGCTCGTCGTTGGTGGCGAACTGGATCGTCGTCGCGTTGCTGCTGCGAATATCGGATGCCGTGCGCTCGCGCCCTCGGGTGGTGATCGGATGACCCGCGAACTGCGACGGCTGTCGTTCATCATGCTCGCGATGTTCATCGCTCTGTTCGGCGCGACGAGCTGGATCCAGGTCGTGCAGGCGGGGGATCTCGGTGAGAATTCCCGTAACAAGCGCGCTCTCTACGACTCGTTCGAGGTGCAGCGGGGCTCTCTGATCGCGGGCGATACGGTGATCGCCGATTCCGTACCCAGCGACGACGTCTACGCCTGGCAGCGTCAGTACGCCGACCCGCAGATGTGGGCGCCCGTCACCGGATACATGAACCCGTTGCTCAACTCGCTCACCGGCCTCGAGCAGTCCATGAACAAGGAGCTGTCCGGCACGGCGAGCTCGCAGTTCCTCTCTCGCGTCGAGCGCGTGATCACCGGCCAGCCGGCGCGCGGGTCGAACGTGCTCCTGACCCTCGACCCGAAAATCCAGAAGGCTGCGTACGACGCCTTGGGCAGCTACCAGGGCGCGGTCGTCGCCCTCGAGCCCAAGACCGGCCGCGTGCTGGCAATGGTCACGAGCCCGATCTACGACACCAACGCGATGGCCGTGCACAACGCGCAACAGGTCAACACGACGTACGAAGAACTGCTGAACGCGGCGGTCAACCCGCTGCAGAATCGCACGGTCGACACACTCAACCCCCCGGGGTCGACGTTCAAGCTGGTGGTCGTGTCCGCGGCGCTGTCATCGGGCAAGTTCACGCCGGATTCGACCTTCCCCAACCCGGCGACGTACACGCTTCCCGGCACCTCGACCTCGATCCGCAACTTCGACGGCAACACCTGCGGACCGGGCGACCAGGTGAGCATCGCGACGGCCCTGCGCCTGAGCTGCAACATCCCGATGGCGCAGCTGGCGGTCGCCCTCGGTCAAGACGCGCTCCGCGCCGAGGCGGAGAAGTACGGCTTCAACAACTCGAACATCGATATCCCGCTCGACGTCGCGACGTCGGCGTATCCGACGAACGGGCTCGATCAGGCACAGGTCGCGCTCACCGGCTATGGGCAGGGCAGCGTCACGGCCACTCCGCTCCAGATGGCGATGGTCGCCGCCGGCATCGCCAACGGCGGTGTGGTGATGAAGCCCCGCATGGTCGACAGCGTCGTCGCGCCCGATCTGACGGTGCAGGAGACGTTCTCCAACGCCGAACTCGGGCGCGCGCTGAGCACGACGGATGCCGCGACGATGACGTCGCTCATGATCTCCAACGTCCGTGACGGTGCGGCGAGCGGTGCAACAATAGACGGGGTCGATGTGGCCGGGAAGACCGGAACGGCGGAGCACGGGCCTTCAGACCCGTACACCCTCTGGTTCACGGGTTTCGCCCCGGCGCAGGACCCGAAGGTGGTCGTCGCCGTCATGATCGAAAACGGTGGAGGTCTCGGGCAGTCCGGCACGAGCAACGGAATCGCGGCTCCAATCGCGAAGAAAGTCATTGAGGCGGTGCTGAGCAGATGAGACCGACACAGGGTGTGAGCTTCGGTGGACGCTACGAGCTGGATTCGCGGATCGCGATCGGCGGCATGGGCGAGGTCTGGGAGGCCACCGACCATGTGATCGGGCGCACCGTCGCGATCAAGATCCTCAAAGACGAGTACATGGGCGACCCGGGCTTCCTCGAGCGGTTCCGCGCCGAGGCCCGCCATGCGGCGCTCGTCAACCACGAGGGCATCGCCAGCGTGTTCGACTACGGCGAGGAGAACGGCTCCGCCTTCCTCGTCATGGAGCTCGTCCCCGGCGAGGCCCTGTCGACGATCCTCGAGCGCGAAGGTTCGCTGTCGACCGACAAGACGCTCGACATCGTCGCGCAGACGGCGGCGGCACTGCAAGCCGCCCACGCCGCCGGTCTGGTGCACCGCGACATCAAGCCCGGAAACCTCCTGATCACACCCGATGGCCGCGTGAAGATCACCGACTTCGGCATCGCGCGTATCGCCGACCAGGTGCCGCTGACGGCCACCGGTCAGGTGATGGGAACGGTTCAGTACCTCTCGCCCGAGCAGGCTTCGGGTCACGCGGCATCCCCCGCGACCGACATCTACTCGCTGGGCATCGTGGCGTACGAGTGCCTCGCCGGCAAGCGTCCCTTCACGGGTGAGTCGCAGGTGGCGATCGCCATGGCGCAGATCAACGACTCCCCGCCGCCGCTTGCCGCGACGATTGCCGAGCCCGTGCGCAACTTCGTGATGAGCATGATCGCGAAGAAGCCCGAAGAGCGCCCGGCGACGGCGTCGGCCGTCGCGCGCGCTGCGACGGCGTTGCGCCGCGGCGACGTCGCGGGTGCCGCGGCCATCGTGCCGGCCATCGCTGGCGGCGTCCCCCTCGACGACGTGACGAAGCTGCTCACTCCCGCCGTCGCCACGCAAGACGCGACCCGCCTGCTGCCGGCGACGACTGTCGCGCCTGCCGCAGCAACGGCGACCGGCGACGAGCCGAAGAAGAAACGCAGCCCCTGGACGTGGCCCCTCGTCGCACTCATCGCGCTGCTGTTGATCGTCCTCGGTGGCACGCTGTTCGCGCTCTTCGCGAATCAGGGCGCCCAGCCCGCGCCGACGACGAGTTCCTCGACGTCCTCGACGCCCAGCCGTTCTTCGACGCCCCCGTCGCCCTCTGCGAGCCCCACGACGGTGGCCATCGACAGCCTCGGACTGATCGGCCAGACGTGCGACGCCGCGAAGGCCATCGCTGAGAAGGCTGGTTTCACCAACGTCTCCTGCGAGCGTGGATCCGCGGCGTCGACGCAGGACGAGGTCGGCAAGGTCTACCAGACCAACCCGACCACGGGCAACGTGAAGCTCAACGCCGCGGTGACGCTCACGTTCTACGACGAGATGACGCCGATCGGCACCCCGAACCCGCCCACCGTGACCAACGACCCCAAGGGCTCGCAGACGTTCACCGTGACGTGGGGCGCGTTCACCTGCCCCGCCGGTTCGTCGGTGACCGCGTACAACTTCACCGTCATCAACGGCACGTTCAACGCGAACAACAGCACGACCTACCAGTCCCCGGTCGCTCCACGCAGCCTGCAGGTAACCGCGGACAAGAACGTGCAGCCGGGCTCGTTGCTGCTGGTGAAGTACACCGCGCAGTGCGGCGACCGCGAAAGCAGCGCGTCGCAGGAAGGCCAGGCGCAGATCCCGCCGTCCAGCACTCCGACGAACACTCCGGCGGTCCCCTGATCGGGTAGCGACGCTCGGGGACGGGGCTCCAGCGGGCGTTCAGGACGGTTCGATTAGGCTGGCGGTGAGCCAGTTCAGGGGAGAAAAGTGTCTGCAGAGCAGCGTGTGCTGTCCGAGCGGTACCGCGTCGATGAACTCATCGGCCGCGGGGGGATGGCGAGTGTCTACCGCGGACAGGACCTGACCCTCGGCCGTCAGGTCGCGATCAAGATCCTCAAACGCGAGCTCGCCGACGACAACGCCTTCCGCACGCGCTTCCGCCTCGAGGCCCAGTCGGCGTCGCGGATGGCGCACCCGGCCATCGTCCGGGTCTACGACGCCGGAGAAGACACCGAGACCGACGCCGATGGCACGACGCATCAGGTGCCGTACATCGTCATGGAGCTCGTGGAGGGCACCCTCCTGAAAGACCTCGTCGCCGACGGGGGCGTGGCACTGCCCGACGCGATCCGCTACGTCGACGGCATCCTCGAGGCACTCGAGTACTCGCACCGCGCCGGTGTCGTGCACCGAGACATCAAACCCGGCAACGTGATGATCACCGCGGCGGGCCAGATCAAGGTCATGGACTTCGGCATCGCTCGCGCCGTGTCGGACTCGTCGTCGACGGTCGCCGAGACGACAGCCATCATCGGCACGGCCGCCTATCTCTCGCCGGAGCAGGCGAAGGGGGAGCCGGTCGACGCGCGTGCCGACCTGTACTCGGCGGGCATCGTCCTGTACGAGCTGCTCACCGGTCGGCAGCCCTTCCGCGGCGAATCTCCGGTCGCCGTCGCCTACCAGCACGTCAGCGAGACACCGCTGCCACCGTCGGAGCTGGTCGACACCATCCCCCGCTCGGTGGATGCCGTGGCCCTGCGTGCGCTGGCAAAGGATCCGTTCCAGCGCTACCAGGATGCCGCGTCGTTCCGCCAGGCTCTCGATGGGACCCTCGACGGTCATGCTCCGACGAAGAAGCAGGTCGGTGCGCTGGCGAGCGAGCTCTATGGCGCCAACCCGCGCCAAGCCGCGGAGACAGCGCGTTCGCTGCGTCAGCTCACGAGCGACACCACGATGCGGCGCACACAGTCCGGCCCGCCGGCCGCGTGGATCTGGGCTGGCGTGGCGGTGCTCGCGGTGGTGCTCATCTCGGTGCTCATCTGGGTGATGACGAGTCGCCCGGGAAGCACCGTCCCCCAGAACTCCCGCATCGTCGAAGACGTCGTCGACACCTCCTGGGATCGCGCGAGCGAGAAGCTCATCGCACAAGACCTCGAACCTCGTCGGGTCGACCAGAGCAGCGACCAGGTCGTGCAGGGCAATGTGATCCGCACCGATCCGAGCGCGGGTAGCACGGTCGCGGTCGGCCAGGCGATCACCGTCTACGTGTCGACCGGGCAGCAGAAGAGCGCGATGCCGAACCTGGTGGGCATGTCTTCGGTGCAAGCCGAGACGGCATTGAAGGCGGTCGGCCTGCAGCTGGGCGCCGTGACGACCCGCAGCGACCCCGATCTCGCGCAGGGAATCGTGATCTCCGCCGATCAGACGGAGGGGACTCAGGTGCCGGTGGGCACGCGGGTGAACCTGACGGTGGCCAGCGGCAAGGTGGCATTGGTCAACCTCGTCGGCTACACCGTCGATGCCGCCACGCGTGATCTCACCTCCGACGCGTTGAAGCTCACCCCGTCGGTCGTACAAGATCCCTCGTGCCCGGCGAACGCCGGTGCCCCGATCGTCGCGGGCCAATCGCTGCCCCCGGGTGACGTGCCGGTTCACTCCACGGTCGAGTTGCGGGTCTGCTCCGGCAAGTAGCACCCGCTCGCCGGGCGCGTAGCGCCCGCGGTCGTTGAGCGAGCGCAGCGGGTCGACACGCGCTCACCCCCGCAGCGGTCGCAACTCTCCACCTCTCACCCGGGCACCGACGACACCCACGCGCTCGAGCCACGTCCCGAGCAGCAGATACCCGCCCTCGGTGAGCACTGCCTCGGGATGGAACTGCACCCCCCACAGCGGCAGGTGCCGATGCGCGAGTCCCATGACGACCCCGGATGCGGTGCGTGCCGTCACCTGCAATGCCGGCGGGAGCGAATCGGCGACGACCGCCAGTGAGTGATAACGCGTGGCCACGAACGGCGACGGCAGATCGGTGAAGGGAAACGCGCCCTCGTGCAGCACGCGCGAGGTGGTGCCGTGGCGCAGCTCCGGCGCCTCCTCCACGCGCGCACCGTAGGCCATCGCGAGGGCCTGATGGCCGAGGCAGACGCCGAGCAGGGGGATGCCGGCGGCCCCGGCGGCCCGCACGATCTCGATCGAAGCTCCAGCGTCTTCGGGCCGCCCGGGCCCGGGCGAGACGAGAACGCCCGAGTGACCGCCGATCTGCCCGGCCGGGTCGGCGACGGCATCCGCTTCGACCATCGTCGTCTGGGCACCGAGTTCGTGGATGTAGCCCACCAACGTGTGCACGAAGCTGTCGTGGTTGTCCACGACGAGCACCCGGGGGTGCTCAGCCACCGACGGTGGCCTCCTGCGGGTTCAAGAACTGCCCGACCCACGGGAACACGTACCAGAAGAGGCCGTACAGCACGGCAGCGAGCAACACGAGGAGTATCAGCACGCGTACCCAGGCCGGGCCGGGAAGAACGCGCCACAGTGCGGCATACATCAGGCGGTCACTCCCTGGGTCAGTGAGGCGGGCGGTCCGGCCGACGTGGGTGTGAAGCTGTCGAACACCGCGTAGGCGATGATGCGCTCGAGCATGTTGAGCTTCGGCGCGCAGCTGGTGAGCGTGAGGTAGCGTCCATCCGCTGACGCACCGACCTTCTGCGGAACCGGGAGCAGCACCTCGACCTGCGTGTCCTGCACGTACTCCAGGGTGCGGAACCGGTAGGTGTACCAGCCATCGGGCGTCTGAATCACAATCGCGTCACCGATGACGAGCTTGTCGAGCGGGTCGAACGGCGCGCCTGACGTCCAGCGGTGCGCCGCATAGACGGTGTTCCCCACCTCGCCGGGCATGGCCGTATCGGTGTAGTGGCCGATCTCCCCGGCATCGAGGATGTCGTGGCGTCCGGTGCCGGCCGCGACGGTGAACTGCCAGTTGGGACCGAAGCGCGGCACGAACATCACACCGAACTGCTGACCGTAATCCTGTTGCGACATCACCGGCACGACAGGATTCGGCACGGCGCTCGGTGACGGGCCGGGCGTGGCGCTGGGCGACGCGGCGGGAGTCGGCGCCGCGCTGGCCGACTGCAACCAGCTCTGCGAGAGCGCGCTGGCCTCACCGTGCTTCTGCGAGCCGATGATCCAGTCGCCTATCCACATCTGCCACGCCACATAGAGAAGTGCGACGACACCGGCGGTGATGAGGATCTCGCCGAGCACTCCGAGTAGCGACGCACGTCGACGCGGACGGGGTGCCTTCTTCTCCTCGGGCACGGCGGCCGGTTCGTCGGTCGGGAGGGGGGTGGGCCCGGCGGTCTGCTCGTTCGCAGCCTGCCTCAGGGCACGCCGAGATGTCTGCTCGCCGGGGCCAGCGGCCCGCGAGCCATCATCGCCCATACCCTCCGTCACCGTGCGATTCTCGCACAGCATGGCTGAGTGAGCACTGCCAGGTAGAATCTTCGCCATGGCACGTTCAGGCAAAGAAGACGAGCAGCTCGCTGAGTACGGCGAGGGTGAAGCCGCGCCCAACCCGGTGTGGTTCAAGCCCATCATGCTCGGCCTCATGGTGCTGGGCTTGCTGTGGGTGATCGTGTTCTACCTGAGCAATCAGGCCCTTCCCATCCCCGGCATCGCGGGATGGAACCTCGTCATCGGTTTCGGGATCGCCTTCGTCGGCTTCCTGATGACGACCCGCTGGCGCTGATCCGCGCGGGGCGCCGTTCTCACGCCGTCCTCTCCACAGGTGCACTCACCTGTGAATTACACCGGTGTGATTCATCCCCAGCTGTGCATAGATCTGTGGATAACTCTTCGGTGACGCGTCAGGCGTAGATGTACAGCGGTATCGCCAGCAGTGCGAGCAGGCTGACGCCCACCGCGACGAGCAACCAGATCTGCGTGCGCTGCTGACTGATCTTGCGCGTGCGCGCGAAGACCACGCCGATCAGAGCACCCACGAGACCGCCGCCGATATGCGCTTGCCACGCGATGTTCGATCCCGGCAGGAAGGTGATCACCAGGTTGATGCCGAGCAGCACGGCGATCGCCGTGACGTTCGCGCCGAGGTGACGGCCGATGACGAACATCGCGCCCAGCAGGCCCCACACCGCGCCCGACGCGCCCACCACGACGGAGCCGGGGGCGATGAGCGCGGTCAGCACCGAGCCACCCAGCGCGCTCAGCAGGTACAGGGTGAGGAAGCGCCACCGACCGAGCAGCGGTTCGAGACTGCGACCCAGCGCCCAGAGCGCCAGCATGTTGAACGCGATGTGGAAGGGGCTCGCGTGCACCAGCGTCACCGTCAGCAACCGCCAGGGCTGCGTGTAGGCGAGCGGTGCGTAGAAGGCGAGCAGGTTCTGCACGTACAGACCGATGCCCGGCATCAGCCCGATCAGGTAGAACACGCTGGTGACGATGACGAGCGTGTACGTGACGACGGGCTTGCCATCGAGGCCGGCCGCCCGGCGCCGCGGCATCCGCGAGACGTTCGCTGATGCCGCCTTGCGCTGGTCGGCGAGGCACTCCGGGCAGATCACGCCGACCGGCAGCGGCGTCTGGCACTCGGGGCAGATCGTCCGCAGGCACCGCTGGCAGAGCACGAAGCTCTGGCGCTGCGGATGCCGGTAGCAGAAGTTGTCCGGGTTCGCCCGGACGTCGGAATCAGTCACGCCGGGCGGTCTTCAGCTCGGCTCAGGCGGGGACGACGTCGATGGAACTGATGACGACGGGCTCGATCGGACGGTCGCCGGCGGCCGTCGGGACCGCGGCGATGGCGTCGACGACGGCGCGCGAGTCGGCATCGGCGACCTCACCGAAGATGGTGTGCTTGCCGTTGAGCCACGGCGTCGGGTCGGTGGTGATGAAGAACTGCGACCCGTTGGTGCCCTCGGCCTTGCCCGTGATGGCATTGCGGCGCAGGCCTGCGTTCGCCATCGCCAACAGGTACGGAACGCCGAAGGTGAGCTCGGGGTGGATCTCGTCGTCGAAGTTGTAGCCGGGTCCGCCGACACCCTGACCGAGCGGGTCGCCGCCCTGGATCATGAAGTTCGGGATGATGCGGTGGAAGATGACGTCCTTGTAGAGCGGGCCGTCGCCGGGCTTGCCGGTGGCCGGGTGCGTCCAGGTCTGCGAACCGTCGGCGAGACCGGTGAAGTTCTGCACGGTGCGGGGTGCCTGGTCTCCGAAGAGGTTGACCACGATGTCTCCGTGGTTGGTGTGGATGGTCGCGACGGCGCTATGGATCGGCATGCCTAGCATTCTCTCACCTGTCAACCCCTCGCGACGCCCGGAGGGTCTGGCAAGATGGGATGAAACCAGCCGGAACCCAGGGAGGGCACCGTGAGCCTCAGCCGCAAGCGCAAGAAGGAACTCCGCAAGCTCCAGCACCAGGCGAACACGCTGTGGGAGTCGCAGCAGATCCTGCTCGGAGAGGCGGGCCACGTCGCCCGCGAGGCCGGCCGTCAGCTCGGCAACTACAACCGCGAGCAGGTGGTGCCGACGGTCCAGCACACCTACGAGAAGTACGCCGCGCCGTACGTCGAGCAGGGTGTCACGACCTCGAAGAAGGTGTACAACGACAAGGTCGTCCCCGCCGCCGGCGCACTCATCGGCTCGGCCCTTTCGGTCTGGGATGCCGCGAACGAGAAGCGCGGCGACCTCGCTGCCGGTCGCGGATTCGGCTCGCTCGATCTTGCCGCCATCCAGAAGAAGGCGGACAAGTACGGCAAGAAGGCCGCTCGTCAGCTCAGCGTTCACACGGCGCCCGCCAAGAAGGGGATGGGCGCCGGTGGCGTCATCGCCATCCTCCTCGGCATCGCGGCGGCCGCGGGTGTGGTCTACGCCGCCTGGCAGACTCTCCGTGCCGACGACGAGCTGTGGGTGGCGGACGACCCGCTGCGCGCACCGGATGCCTGAACCGCACACGGACCCCCTGGACCGCGTTCGCGCCGCTGCGGCCGAACGCGGTCTCGACATCGAGATCCGCGAGCGACCCGCGGCAGCGAGCCTGGCCGAGGCGGCCGTGTTGCTCGGGCTGCAGCCGACCGACATCGTGAAGACTCTGGTGGTAAAGCGCGCGGATGACTCGTACCTCTTCGCGCTGATCCCGGGCGACCTCGCCATCTCGTGGCCGAAACTGCGGACCGTGGTCGGCGTGAACAAGCTGCGGCTTCCCGAGCCCGAGCTCGCCCTTCGGGCCACCGGCTACGAGCGCGGCACCATCGTTCCCATCGGCAGCACGACCGACTGGCCGGTGTACGCCGACGCATCGATCGTCGGCCGCCGCATCGCCATGGGCGCGGGGGCGCACGGCTACAGCCTCTTCGTCGACGCCGACGACCTCATCGCCGCATATGGGGCGACCGTCGCCGACATCTCGCAGCCGGCCGAACCGCGCTGACGGTTACGCCACCGCGGCGGGACTGATTCCGGCCATCTCGAGGGCAACGTCGACGAGCTTGACCCGCTGGGCGGGAAGTGTCGTCAGACCGAACCAGGCCGCGCGATCGGTCGAGCCGTTCTTCTCGTTACGCAGTTCGCCGCCCACGATCTGAGCGCGGTAGACGATGCGCAGCGTGTGCAGCGGTTCGGTGTCCTCCGCGAAGACGCGCCGGTTGGCCGGTATGACACGGGAGTGGATGCCGAGCAACGCCCCGATTTGCACGCGGAAGCCCGTCTCTTCCCACACCTCGCGGCGCGCGGCATCCACCGGGTCCTCACCGTCCTCGAGACCACCGCCGGGCATGGTCCAGGCGCCGCGATGGCCGTGGTGCCAGTGCGCGAGGAGCAGACGCTCGTTCGCATCGACCACGACGGCGTAGGCCGCAACCCGGAGGTCCATGCCGTGAGCATAGCGGGCGCCGCGCGGGGCTCGAGGTCAGACGCTGAGGGCCCGTAGCTCCCGCTCACGCAGGGCCCGCTCGACCGCTTCGACATCGCGTACCGCACCGCGGTCGGCAGAGGTGGCCATGGCCGCATAGGCGCGGAGGGCGAGCGAGACGGGGCGCTCCCGATCGCGGGGCGCGTAGCCCCCGGCATCCCGCAGTCGGGCCCGCCGGCGGTCGAGCTCGTCGGCGTCGACACGGAGGCTCATCGAGCGCGACGGGATGTCGATGTCGATGATGTCGCCGTCTTCGACGAGGGCGATCACCCCGCCACTCGCCGCTTCGGGCGAGACGTGCCCGATCGAGAGCCCCGATGTTCCACCCGAGAAACGTCCGTCGGTGACGAGGGCGCACTTCTTGCCGAGGCCGCGGCCCTTGAGGAAAGAGGTGGGGTGCAGCATCTCCTGCATGCCCGGTCCGCCCTTCGGGCCCTCATACCGGATGACAACGACGTCGCCCGGCCGCACCTGCGCGCCGAGGATCTTCGCCACTGCGGCTTCCTGCGATTCGCAGACGACAGCCGGTCCGGAGAACACTAGGATCGACGGATCGACACCCGCGGTTTTGACCACCGCGCCGTCGACGGCGAGATTCCCGCGCAGCACCGCAAGTCCGCCATCGGCCGAGTACGCGTGCGCGACGGAACGGATGCACCCGTTCTCGGCATCGGTATCCAGCGCCGCCCAGCGCTCGGACTGCGAGAACGCGCTCGACGAGCGCACGCCACCGGGCGCCGCGAACCAGAGATCTGTCGCCTCGACGCTGGCCTTGCCCCCGCGGACGTCCCACTCGTCGAGCCACTCCGACAGCGATGCCGAGTGGATCGTCGACACCGTCTCATCGAGCAGTCCGGCACGGCGGAGTTCGCCGAGCACCGCCGGGATGCCGCCCGCACGGTGCACGTCTTCCATGTAGTACATGCGGCCATACGCCGGGTTCGGGGCGATCTTCGCCAGGCACGGCACCCGACGTGAGATGGCGTCGATCTCGTCGAGACCGAAGTCGATGCCCGCTTCGTGTGCCGCGGCGAGCAGGTGGAGGATCGTGTTGGTCGACCCGCCCATCGCGATGTCGAGCGCCATCGCGTTGCCGAACGCTTCCAGGCTGGCCACACTGCGGGGCAGAACCGAGTCGTCATCGCCGTCGTAGAAGCGGTGGGTGATTTCGACGGCCACCTCTCCCGCCTTCTCGTACAGAGCACGCCGCGCCGTGTGGGTGGCGAGCACGGATCCATTTCCGGGCAGGGCGAGTCCGAGCGCTTCGACGAGGCAGTTCATCGAGTTGGCGGTGAACATCCCCGAGCACGAGCCGCAGGTGGGGCACGCGTTCTCCTCGATGCGGCGGATGTCCGCGTCGGACACCGCGTCGTTGGCTGCTTCGGAGATGGCGTCGACCAGATCGAGCGTGCGGACGGTGCCGTCGACGAGAGTCGCCCGACCGGCCTCCATCGGACCGCCCGACACGAAGACCGTCGGGATGTTCAGGCGCAACGCTGCCATGAGCATGCCCGGCGTGATCTTGTCGCAGTTGGAGATGCACACGAGCGCATCAGCCTGATGCGCGTTGACCATGTACTCCACCGAGTCGGCGATGAGGTCGCGAGACGGCAGCGAGTACAACATGCCGCCGTGACCCATCGCGATGCCGTCGTCAACGGCGATCGTGTTGAACTCCCGCGGAATGCCTCCGGCAGCGGAGATCGCCTCCGAGACGATGCGCCCGACGGGTTGCAGGTGGGTGTGGCCGGGCACGAACTCCGTGAAGCTGTTGGCCACCGCGATGATCGGCTTGCCGAAGTCGGCGGCGTCGACGCCGGCAGCGCGCAGCAGTGCGCGGGCACCGGCCATGTTGCGGCCGTGCGTGACGGTGCGGGAGCGAAGAGCAGTGGGCATGGTTCCACAATGGATGCCGTGCCGAAGCGGCGGAAGTGGGCGTTACTGCTAGTAGTGGGAGCACTAGGTTTGTGATGTGGAGTCGGACGGGCCGCAGCAGCAACGCAGGGAGCTGGGCTCGTTCCTGCGCGCGCAACGCGCCCGTCTCGACCGGGCGGCGTACGGGCTCGCGCCGGCAGGCCGGGGTGGGACGAGCGGGCTTCGCCGCGAGGAGGTCTCGTACCTCTCGGGCGTGAGCGTCACGTGGTACACCTGGCTCGAGCAGGGTCGCGACATCCATCCGTCCCGCCAGGTGCTCGATGCCGTCGCGACCGCCCTGCGACTCACCGACGCCGAGCACGACTACGTGTTGAGTCTCGTCGGGCTGGCACCGCGGCCCACGGTCCGCGCCGGAGCCGTCGACACGGCACCTGCGCACGTGCAGCGGCTTCTCGATGCACTCGACGAGCACCCGGCCTATGCCCTCGCGCCCGACTGGGGGATCGCGGGGTGGAACCGCGCGTATGAGCGGCTGTACCCCGGCGTGGCCCAGACCGCGCCCGAAGATCGCAACCTGCTGTCGCTCGTCTTCACCGACCCCTCGGTGCGCTCACTCTTGGACGACTGGGACGACACCAGCAGACGGTTTCTCGCGGAGTTTCGGGCCGAGGCCGGTCCGCGGCTGAGTGATCCGCGCTATCGCGACCTGGTCTCGCGGCTCAGCGCCGCAAGCCCCGACTTCCGCGACCGGTGGAACGATCACGGCGTGCGGGGGTTCGAGTCCCGCGACCGTGTCTTCCGGCATCCCTCTCTCGGCCGGCTCGTCTTCGAGCATCACCAGTTACGGCCCTCCGACCAGACCGACGTGCAACTCGTCGTCTATGTCGCGGATGCCGAGACGAGGGCACGCTTCCACGACGCGGCACCCTGAATCGACACCGTTAGCTGAGCTTCGCGACGATCGCGACGATGCGTCGCGCACGGGTCTCGTCGGTCTTGGCGGACACCACATTCGTGACGTGCGCCTTGCGCGCGCTGGGTGCGAGCGCGTCGAACTCCGCGCGCACACCGGCATCCGCGAGGGCGCTCACGAGATCCTCCGGCACCTCGACCGTGCGCGGCGCCGTGTCGAGTTCGAGCGTCACGTCGATCGGATCGCCGCCGGCGAGTCCGGTCGCCGCGCGCTTGTCGGACGAGAACGGGATGAGGTGGCGCCCGCCCATCACCGCGAGTGTGCTGGGGTAACGGAAGCCGTTCACGGTGACGGTGACCGCTGCGCGGCTGCCGCCGCCGAGGGCTTCGACCACCTCGGGCGGAACCACGATGCCGGTGTTGTTGCCCTGCTGAAACAGGGTCGTGGCGAACTGCATGCAGCGAGTATGTCAGCGTGCGATGGCCGAGGGAAGAAAACTGTGGAGCCTAGGAGATTCGAACTCCTGACATCCTGCTTGCAAAGCAGGCGCTCTACCAACTGAGCTAAGGCCCCGGACGGGTGGTGGTGGGGCTACCAGGACTTGAACCTGGGACCTCTTCATTATCAGTGAAGCGCTCTAACCGCCTGAGCTATAGCCCCGTCCGGAGGTCGGCGTTGCCGCCGTCAACCTCCAAGACTTTACCCGACGAGCGGGCAAACAGAAAATCGAGTCAGTTGGACGTGAACCCGACCAGCAGACCGCCGGTGACCTTGACCATGAGGTTGTAGATTCCGGCGATGACCGCACCGAGCACCGTAATCACGATGAGGTTCAAAATCGCGACGATCGACGAGAACGCCATCACCTGAACGAGGTTCACGTAGTCGGTGAGCTTGAAGTTGTCATCGAACGCGGTGAACAGGTCGTTCATCTTGCCGAGCAGACCGGTCGTGCTGAGCACCATGTACACCAGGAAGCTCGCCACCACCGTGACGATCGCCAGGGCGACCGCCGCGAGGAACGACAGCTTCACGGCGGACCAGAAGTCCACGTAGACCAGGCGCAGGCGCACCTGCTTGGAGCTGGTCTTGCTCGAGGACTTCTTGGCGAGCTTGTCGGCTACCGTGCTCATGCGTCAGTGTCACTTCCTTCGGGGCGCGAAGCGGGGGGTTCTTCGGCGTCGGGGGTGTCGGCCGGGTCCTGCTCCTGGCGGAGCGCTCGCTCAGAGTTTCGGGCGATTGCGAGGATGCGATCTTCGTCGTCGGGACGGGCGAAAACCACTCCCATCGTGTCGCGACCCTTCGCAGGCACCTCGGCCACCGCAGAGCGTACCACCTTGCCACTAGCAAGAACCACCAAGACCTCGTCGTCCTCACCCACGATCAGACCGCCCGCGAGAACACCGCGATCCTCGTTCAGCTTGGCCACCTTGATACCCAAACCACCGCGTCCCTGAAGTCGGTACTGGTCGACGGCGGTGCGCTTGGCGTAGCCACCCTCGGTCACCACGAACACGAACGCATCGTCCTTGGCCACGGATGCCGACAGGAGCGTGTCGTCCTCGCGGAACGACATCGCCTTGACACCCTCGGTCGAGCGACCCATCGGACGCAGCGACTCATCGGTGGCGGTGAAGCGCAACGACATACCGTGGCGCGAGATGAGCAGGATGTCGTCGGTCTCGTCGACGAGCAAGGCACTGACGACCTCGTCGCCGTCCTGCTCTTCCTGTCCGCGCAGGCGGATCGCGATGATGCCGCCCTGACGGTTGGTGTCGTATTCGCTGAGGAAGGTCTTCTTCACCTTGCCGTCGCGGGTGGCGAGCACCAGGTACTGTGCCACTTTGTAGTCACGGATGTCGAGGATCTGGGCAATCTCTTCGCCGGGCTGCAGCGCGAGGAGGTTCGCAACGTGCTGACCCTTGGCGTCGCGACCGGCCTCCGGCACCTCGTACGCCTTCGAGCGATAGACGCGACCCTTAGTCGTGAAGAACAGCAGCCAGTGGTGCGTGGTCGTCACGAAGAAGTGCTCGACGACGTCGTCGGCGCGCAGCTGGGCACCCTTGACACCCTTGCCGCCGCGGTGCTGCGAGCGGTAGTTGTCGCTGCGCGTGCGCTTGATGTACCCATCGCGCGTGACGGTGATGACCATCTCCTCTTCGGGGATGAGGTCTTCCATCGACATGTCGCCGTCGAAGCCGTGCAGGATGTTCGTACGGCGCTCGTCACCGAACTTGTCCACGATGCCGGTGAGTTCGTCACTGATGATGGTGCGCTGACGCACGGGCGACACGAGGATGTCGTTGAGGTCGGCGATCTGCGTCTCGAGCTCAGTGGCCTCGTCGATGATCTTCTGGCGCTCGAGGGCCGCGAGGCGGCGCAGCTGCATTCCGAGAATCGCGTCGGCCTGCACGTCGTCGATCTCGAGCAGCGACTTCAGGCCCTCGCGTGCCTCGTCGACCGTCGGCGAACGACGGATCAGCGCGATGACCTCGTCGAGTGCATCGAGTGCCTTCAGGTAGGCGCGGAGGATGTGCATCCGCTCTTCGGCCTTGCGCAACCGGTACGCGGTGCGCCGGACGATGACCTCGACCTGGTGCTCGATCCAGTACGAGATGAAGCCGTCGAGGGCGAGCGTCCGCGGCACGCCATCGACGATCGCCAGCATGTTGGCGCCGAAGTTCTCCTGCAGCTGCGTGTGCTTGTACAGGTTGTTCAGCACGACCTTGGCGACGGCATCCCGCTTGAGGACGATCACGAGGCGCTGACCGGTGCGGTCGCTGGTCTCGTCGCGGATGTCGGCGATGCCCGTGATGCGGCCGTCGCGCGCGAGGTCGCGGATCTTCAGGGCGACGTTGTCGGGGTTGACCTGGTACGGAAGCTCCGTGATCACGAGGCACGTACGGCCCTGGATCTCTTCGACGTTGACGACGGCGCGCATCGTGATCGAGCCGCGGCCGGTGCGCTGGGCCTCGCGGATGCCCTTCGTGCCGAGGATCTGCGCACCCGTCGGGAAGTCCGGTCCGTGGATGCGGCCCATCAGCGCTTCGAGGAGTTCCTCGCGCGAGGCCTCGGGGTTCTCGAGCGCCCACAACGCACCGGCGGCGACCTCGCGCAGGTTGTGTGGCGGGATGTTCGTGGCCATGCCGACCGCGATGCCGACCGAGCCGTTGACGAGAAGGTTCGGGAAGCGCGACGGCAGGACGACGGGTTCCTGGGTCTTGCCGTCGTAGTTGTCCTCGAAATCGACGGTGTCTTCGTCGATGTCGCGGACCATCTCCATGGCGAGCGCGGCCATCTTGGTCTCGGTGTACCGGGGCGCTGCCGCGCCCTGGTTGCCGGGCGAACCGAAGTTGCCCTGGCCATCGGCGAGCGGGTACCGCAGCGACCACGGCTGCACGAGTCGCACGAGAGCGTCGTAGATCGCCGTGTCGCCGTGCGGGTGGTACTGACCCATCACTTCGCCCACGACGCGGGCGCACTTGTTGAAGCTCTTGTCGGGACGGTAGCCGCCGTCGTACATGCCGTAGATCACACGGCGGTGCACGGGCTTGAGCCCGTCGCGCACATCCGGAAGGGCGCGGCCGACGATCACACTCATCGCGTAGTCGAGATAGCTGCGCTGCATCTCGACCTGGAGGTCGACCTGGTCGATGTTGCCGTGGTTGTGGCCGGCGTTCGGGTCGGGGCGTTCTTCGTCAGTCATGATGTTCTCTCGTGTCGTTCAGTCTCGACGTGCGGCGGCCGGAGCAGCGCGCGATCAGATGTCGAGGAAGCGGACGTCTTTGGCGTTGCGCTGGATGAAGCTACGTCGCGACTCGACGTCCTCACCCATCAGCACCGAGAAGATCTCGTCGGCCGCGGCGGCATCGTCGATGGTCACCTGCCGAAGCGTCCGGGTGTTGTGGTCCATCGTGGTCTCCCACAGTTCCTTCGGGTTCATCTCACCGAGACCCTTGTACCGCTGGATCCCCGAGTCCTTCGGCATCCGCTTGCCGTTCGCGAGGCCGTCGGCGAGCAGCGCATCGCGTTCGCGGTCGCTGAACACGTACTCGTGCTCGGCGTTCGACCACTTCAGGCGGAACAGCGGCGGCATGGCGAGGTAGACGAAGCCCGCCTCGATGAGCCCTCGCATGTAGCGGAAGAGGAGCGTCAGCAGCAGCGTCGTGATGTGCTGGCCGTCGACATCGGCATCGGCCATGAGGACGATCTTGTGGTAGCGGGCCTTCTCGACCGAGAAGTCCTCGCCGATGCCGCAGCCGAACGCGGAGATGATCGCCTGGATCTCATTGTTGCCGAGGGCGCGGTCGAGTCGGGCCTTCTCGACGTTGAGAACCTTTCCGCGCAGCGACAGGATCGCCTGCGTCTCAGGATCGCGACCGCGCACGGCCGAGCCGCCGGCCGAGTCGCCCTCCACGAGGAAGATCTCGCTGATCGAGGGGTCCTTGCTCGTGCAGTCCTTGAGCTTGTCGGGCATGGATGCCGACTCGAAGACGCTCTTGCGGCGCGCCGTCTCGCGCGCCTTGCGGGCGGCCAGACGCGCGGTGGCGGCGTCGATCGCCTTCATGATCACGCGCTTGGCCTGGGCCGGGTTGCGATCCAACCAGTCGGTCAACTGATCGCCGACGACCTTCTGCACGAACGCTTTTGCCTCGGTGTTGCCGAGCTTCGTCTTCGTCTGGCCCTCGAACTGCGGCTCCGACAGCTTCACCGAGATCACCGCGGTGAGACCTTCTCGGATGTCCTCACCCGTGAGGTTGTCGTCCTTCTCCTTGAGGAGGCCCTTATCGCGCGCGTACTTGTTGATGTACGTCGTCATCGCCGCGCGGAAGCCCTCTTCGTGAGTGCCGCCCTCGTGCGTGTTGATCGTGTTCGCGAAGGTGAACACGTTCTCGGTGTAGCTCGTGGTCCATTGCATCGCGAGCTCGAGTGAGATGTGGCGGTCGGTGTCTTCGGACTCGACCTCGATGATCTCGTCGTTGACCACTTCTGCCTTGCGGATCTTGTTGAGGTACTCGACGTAGTCGACGAGACCGCGCTCGTAGTGGAAGTCGTCGAAGGGCTGCTTCTCGACAGCCTGGCCGTCTTCCCCGTCGACGACATACGCCGACGCGGCGCGCAGATCACTGAGGGTGATCCGCAGGCCCTTGTTCAGGAAGGCCGTCTGCTGGAAGCGGGTGCGCAGCGTGTCGTAGTCGAAGTCGACCGTCTCGAAGATGGAGTCGTCGGGCCAGAACGTGATCGTCGTCCCGGTCTCGTCTGTCTCCTCATCCATGCTCAGTGGAGCCTGGGGGAAGCCGCCGTCGCGGAAGGACTGACGCCACACGTGACCCTGGCGGCGCACCTCGACATCGAGGCGGGTCGAGAGGGCGTTGACGACGGAAGAGCCCACGCCGTGCAGACCACCGGACACGGCGTAGCCGCCGCCACCGAACTTTCCGCCGGCGTGCAGCACGGTCAGCACGACCTCGACCGTCGACTTGCCCTCGGTCTTGTGCATGTCGACGGGGATGCCGCGGCCGTTGTCGACGACGCGCACGGCCCCATCTTCGAGAATCGTGACGGTGATCGTGTCGCAGTATCCCGCGAGCGCCTCATCGACGGAGTTGTCGACGATCTCGTACACGAGGTGGTGGAGGCCGCGCTCACCGGTGGAGCCGATGTACATACCGGGGCGCTTGCGGACCGCTTCCAGGCCTTCGAGCACCTGGATGTCGTCGGCCCCGTACTCGTTCTCGACCTTCTGTGGCTTTCCCGCCATGTGCGAGGGCTGGGGCGGAAGTTCCTGAGGAACGCTGTCGGGGGTGTCGGACGTCATAGGTTTCGAGCGCTCCTGGATGGTCGATCAGAGACAACTCATTCTACCCCCAGAGTGGCCTCGAAAGTCCGCAAAACGGCCCTGTGGCGCGCTGAAATCGTTCCGGATGCCGTCGGACCCTCCCTAGCCGTAGGTATCGCGAGGACCGCGCCCTGGAACGGCTCTGGGGCCCCATTTCCACGAGGGGACGTCCGGCCCCACGAATCGGACGTTCTGCACACCGGCTTCAGGGAACCGGCGCATCAACTGCGTCACGATCTCGCCACGCATGAGCTGCAGGTTCTTCGCCCATGCCGTCGAGTCGCACTGCACGGTGAGCAGACCATCGGAGAGGGCGACGGGATGCGCGTGCCGCGCGGTCTCTTCGCCCGCGACATCCGTCCACTGCAGCACCAGATCTTCACGGGCGAGTTGGGCATCCCATCCCGACTGCCGCGTGAGATCGGCCAACACATCGCCGACGCCTTTGGGATCTCGCCCGGGCGCGAAGGGTTGCTTGTCGTCGTCTTCGGCAGCGCGCTTCTTCCGTCGGCGCGCCGTGCGCGGCGAGGGCTCCAACCCGCGCAGGCGCAGGTACGTGCCGACGGTCTCGGGAAGCTCATCGGTCATCGACGTCACCCTCCACGATGGTTCCCGCGACGACCCTCACCGTCCGCGCGCGCAGCGCGCTCGGCACATCTTCTTCGACGGCGGCCGTGACGACGACCTGCTCGTATCCTTCCACGAGTGCCGCAAGACGGGAACGCCGGTCGGCATCGAGCTCCGCGAAGACGTCGTCGAGGATGAGCACCGGGTCGCCCAGCTGCGACTGCGCGCGCAGCAACTGCGCCGATGCAAGACGCAGCGCGAGCGCCACCGACCATGATTCTCCGTGCGACGCGTAGCCCTTGACCGGGAGACCGCGCACGCGCAGGAGCAGATCGTCACGATGGGGTCCGACGAGAGTGAGCCCGCGCTCCAGTTCCGCCGAGCGGCGCGCAGTGAGCATCTCGCGGAACTGGCGACCGATCTCCTCGGCGGTCAGCGATCCCGCCCCCGCGTGTCGCGGTGCCGCAGCGTCACCACCTTCGTCGTCATCGGGGTCGGAGCCGCCGATCGACAGCATCCACTCCAATTCGGGACGGTGGTCTTCACCGGCGATCGCGGTGTAGGCGTCAGCGACCGGTCCCGCCAGATCATCGGCCAAAACCGACCGCGCCCGAATAACGTCGGTACCCAACTGCACGAGCTTGTCGTCCCAGACATCGAGGGTCGACAACGCTTCACCGCGGATGCCGCGGGCCCGCGCCGACTTCAGCAGTGCAGTGCGCTGCTTGAGGGCACGGTCGTAGTCGGCCAGAACGCCGGCCATGCGCGGCGCACGCTGGATGAGGAGCTGATCGGCGAAGCGGCGCCGGGCCGACGGATCGGCGCGGACGATCTGCAGATCTTCCGGCGCGAACAGCACCACCTGGGCGTAACGCGGCAGCTCCGCGGTCTTCACCGGTGAACCGTTGACGCGCGCCTTGTTGCTGCCCGAACGGTTGAGTTGGACTTCGAGCAGCACCCGTCGCTCTCCGTACGCCAGCCTCATGCGGACGATCGCGGCATCCGCACCATCTCGCACCATCGGTGCGTCCTGCGAAACGCGATGCGAACCGAGAGTGGCGAAGAAGGCGATGGCCTCGGCGAGATTCGTCTTTCCCTGACCGTTACGGCCGACGAAGACGTTCGCGCCGGCCGCCAAGGTCACGTCGGCTGCCGCATAGTTGCGGAAGTCGACGAGACTGAGCTGCTCCACGATCACTGATCAAGCCTATTCGGCGGCGCCGACGCGCTGCGTTGTCGTCGGTGACCCCGGCCATTGAGCGAGCAGACCGCATCGAGACGCGGGGAACTCAGCGCAGCAGCAGGTTCGGCTGCAGAAGGTACTTGAAGCTCTCGGGTGTGCCCGAGGTCTGCGGAGTGATCAGCACCGGGCTGAGCTTGTTCGCATTGTCGCTCGAGGTGAAGGTGATGCGGGCGAACTCGCTCTTCACGGCGCCGAGCGCTTCGAGCAGGTACTGAGGGTTGAGTCCGAGGGTCACTTCTTCGCCGGCGAGGGTGGCGTCGACCGATTCGGTCGCGCGCGCCTGCTCGGTTCCCGAGGCATCCATCGATACGCCCTCATCGGTGAACGTGAAACGCAGCGGGGCCGAGCGATCGAGCACGAGCGCGACACGACGCACGGCCTCGGCGAGCTCGGCGGTGTTCACGACCGCATAGTGGTCGGTCTGCTCGGGGAACAGCCGGCGCACGGGCGGGAAGTTGCCCTTGATCAGAAGCGAAGTGACGGTCTTGTTGCCCGAGGTGAAGGCGATGATCTCGCGATCACCCGATCCGGAGAAGGAGATCTGGATGTCGCCGGAGTGAGCGAACGTCTTGCCGACCTCGGTCAGAGTGCGAGCCGGAACCAGCGCCGTGGTCGCATCGTCGGTCGCGACACCGCCGCCGTCCCACTGCACATCGCGAAGAGCGACGCGGTAGCGGTCGGTGGCGACCAGGCTCAGTCCCGTGCCGGCGACCTCGAGCTGCACGCCCGTCAGCACGGGAGTGACGTCGTCGCGTGAGGCTGCGAAGGCGACCTGAGCGATGGCAGTGGCGAAGTCCTCCGCCGGTACCAGCCCGGATTCTCCGGATACCTCGGGAATCGCGGGGTACTCCTGCACGGGCATCGACGAGAGCGTGAACCGGGCCGAACCGCAGGTGAGGACGATGCCGTCGTCGTCACCGACTTCGATCTGGATCGGTGCGTTGGGCAGGCGGCTGGCGATCTCCGAGAGCAGACGCCCGTGTACCAGGATGGTGCCGGGGTCGTCGACGGTGGCTTCGATGGTCGTCCGGGCCGAGGCCTCGTAGTCGAAAGCCGCCAGTGACAGGCCGGCGTCGGATGCTTCGATCAGCACACCGGCCAGGATCGGCTGAGGGTTGCGCTGCGGCAGGAGCTTGACAACGAACGACACGGCCTCGCTGAACACATCGCGATTCACGTGGAACTTCACTGGCGCTCCCTTGACGTCGAGTAGGGCTCTCCCATGCTAGTGCCCCGACCGGAACGGATTGTCCCGGCATCCGCTCGATCGTCGAGGTGATCGAATGGGTTTCTCTAATGAAGGTCTCTGTCATGGTGTTAACAGCTGTGGAAACTGTGGACAACTTCGGCGATCGCTGTCGTTGCACCGTAACCACACGCGTGTAACTTGTGAGCGGCGTGCGGTGAGCAGGTGAATGACACCCTTCGCGCCGTCGCCGTCCGGAGCATGTCATCCACAGCCTCGGCCCATCGACTCACAGCAGTCCACGAAGATGTCGAGTTATCCACAGGCTTTCCACACTGTGCAGAACGCGAATACTGGGGCCGCGGATGCCGGGTTGTCAAGAGCACGCGACGCAGAAGACCCCCGGTGTCACCACCGAGGGTCTCGAGGAGCAGCGACGTCGACTCAGCGTCCGACGCGACCGAGCTGCGTGGTGATCTCAGAGACCTGGTTGTAGATCGAGCGGCGCTCCTTCATGAGCTCGCTGATCTTCTTGTAGGCGTACATGACCGTGGTGTGGTCGCGGTTGCCGAAGAGCTGACCGATCTTGGGGAGAGAGAGGCTCGTGCGCTCGCGACACAGGTACATCGCGATCTGGCGGGCCGTCGCGATCGATTGCGACCGGCTGGACCCGTAGAGGTCGTCGACCGAGAGACGGAAATACTGCGCCGTCGCCGTGATGATGTCGGTCGGTGAGATGACGTTCGCGTCATCGGTGTCGACGATGTCACGCAGGACGGTCTGGGTCAGCGAGATGTCGAGGGTCGATCGGTTCAGGCTGGCGAAGGCGGATACACGGATGAGAGCGCCCTCGAGTTCGCGGATGTTGCTCGAGACCTTCGTCGCGATGTACTCCAGCACCTCGTCGGGCACCAGAAGCCGCTCCGACTGCGCCTTCTTGCGCAGAATCGCGATACGGGTTTCGAGGTCCGGCGCCTGCACGTCGGTGATCAGCCCCCACTCGAACCGGCTGCGCATACGGTCTTCGAAGCCGGTCAACAGACGCGGCGGCACGTCGCTGGTGATCACGACCTGTTTGTCGTGGTCGTGGAGCGTGTTGAAGGTGTGGAAGAACGCTTCCTGCGTCTCGGCTTTGCCCTGCAGGAACTGGATGTCGTCGATCATGAGGATGTCGACGTCGCGGTAGCGAGCCTGGAATGCGGAGCCGCGGTTGTTGGCGATCGAATTGATGAAGTCGTTCGTGAACTCCTCGCTCGAGACGTATCTCACGCGGATGCCGGCATAGAGACTGAGCGCGTAGTCGCCGATGGCGTGCAGGAGATGGGTCTTACCGAGCCCGGAATCGCCATAGATGAAGAGCGGGTTGTACGCCTTGGCAGGTGCTTCGGCGACCGCCACGGCCGCCGCGTGGGCGAAACGGTTGGACTGTCCGATGACGAAGTTGTCGAAGCTGTACTTGGGGTTCAAACGGGTGTCGTTGCGAGACGGTGCGGGCGCCGTCTCGGCGTAGTCGTCGGCCGCGGGGCGTCCGATCGACACAGGAGCAGAGGCTGACTGCACGGGGACGGGCACGGTGAGGTGGGCATCGGCGAGTTCGGGATTGACGACCACGCGGAACGTCGAGGCCGCCGGCTCCGCCTCGACGCGCGCGAGCGCTTCCATGATCGGCGCTCGCAGTCGCTTGTTGAGCTGCGCCGCCGTCAGGTCGTTCGGCACGTCGAGATAGAGAGTGCCTCCCATGACACCCTGGGCGACGGCGAGGCTGAGAAAGCCCTGCAGCTGCGGAGTGACCCGCTCGTCGTCGGAGAGTTCTGCCAGCACTGCCGTCCAGACGGGGACATCCGGAACTTCGTGCTGTGACATGTCCCCTCCGGGGGTGCGATCGATGCGGGACAGGCGAACATCGACGACGACCGTGCCTGTGGATAACTACCGGTGTCACGGTAGTCAGCGAGCCTATGAAGAGCAAAATCCAGGGTAGATCCGGCCCGCGTGTCTTCACCACACGCTATCCACAGTCCGTGGATAATGTGTCGCCCGGGGCTCTCAGTTTGAATTCTCGTCATTCTCGACGTAGCCTTAGTCGGTTGACTTATGCCCTGGAGCGCCTTCGGACGCGTCAGGACAGTCCCTGTACCCCGTGTCCCCGGTCTAGAGCGTTCGGGTGACCGACGATCCGGAGTGATCCTCATGAGCAAGCGCACGTTCCAGCCCAACAACCGCCGTCGCGCGAAGAAGCACGGCTTCCGCGCCCGCATGCGCACGCGTGCCGGCCGTTCGATCCTTTCCGCTCGCCGCGGCAAGGGTCGTACCGAGCTGTCCGCCTGATCCGACGAAAGTGCTGGCGCGCGGGAACCGCATCACCCGCGGGGCGGAGTACAAGACCGTCGTCCGCAGGGGTGTCCGCTGTGCCGCGCCGCACACGGTGACCTACGTCATCACGACCGCCGAAGACCGTCCCGCACGGTTCGGCTTCATCGTCAGTAAACAGGTCGGCACCGCCGTCATCCGCAATACGGTGCGGCGGCGCCTGAAAGCCGTCTGTGCAGGAACTCTGCCGGGCGTCACTCGCGGAGCGGACGTCGTGATCCGGGCACTGCCCTCGGCGGCATCCGCCGACTTCACCCAGTTGCGTGATGAAGTCACGCGGTGCTTGTCACGACGGGCGGCAGCGTGAGTACGACGACGCTCCCCTCCTATTCGCTCGGTTCGGCGCAGTTGTCGGCACGCGCTGCCGTTCGCGCGCTTCCCCTTCTGCCGCGCAACGCCGGCCTCGCTCTGCTGCACGGATACCGGGCGACGATCTCGCACGTCTATGGCGACGTCTGCAAGTACTACCCCTCATGCTCTGCATATGCCGTGGGCGCCGTGCAACAGCACGGATTGCTCAAGGGTTCTGCCCTCACGGCTGCCCGGCTGGCGCGCTGCCACCCCTGGGCTCGTGGTGGAATCGATGACGTGCCCATGCACGCGCACTTCCGACACGATCTGACCCGCCACGGGTTCGTCGTGCCATCCATAGACGTCGAGCCTGAGGGTTCGACGCCGAGAAAGGACTGATCCGTGCTGGATCTTCTGTATGCCGCCGCTGCCGCGACGCCGACCCCGGTGGTTCCGACGCCGACGACGCCCGCACCGTCGAGCAGCCTCGACTTCTTCAGCACCATCATGTGGCCGTTCAAGTGGATCGTCGAGGCGATTCTCGTGTTCTGGCACTGGATCTTCACGTCGGTAGGTTTGCCGGCCGACGCCGGACTGACGTGGGTGCTGTCGATCATGGGCTTGGTCATCGTGGTGCGCAGCGCCCTGATTCCGCTCTTCGTTCGGCAGATCAAGAGCCAGCGCAAGATGATGGAAATCGCTCCTGAACTGCGAAAAGTCCAGGAGAAGTACCGCGGTAAGAAGGATCAGCTCTCCCGCGAGGCGATGAGCCGCGAAACGATGGCGCTGTACAAGAAGCACGGCACCACCCCGGTTTCGAGCTGTCTTCCCCTCTTGGTGCAGATGCCGATCCTCCTCGGCATGTTCTACACCCTCAGTGACGTCAAGAAGCATGCCGAGTGGGGCTTCGGCGGTGTCGGTCTGCTGAGCAAGGACCTCACCTGGCAGTTCTACGAAGCCAAGCTCTTCGGCGTCGCGCCGTTGCACACGAGCCTCATCGAGGCGATCAACCAGAAGCCCGACGGCTGGGAAGTCACCGTCATCATCCTGGTGGTCCTGGTCATCCTGATGATCGCGTCGCAGTTCCTCACTCAGCTGCAGATCATCTCGAAGAACCTCTCCCCCGAGGCGAAGACCGGTCAGGCGTACCAGATGCAGCGCATCATGCTCTACATCCTGCCGCTCGCCTTCATCTTCTCCGGTGTCTTCTTCCCACTCGGCGTCGTGCTCTATTGGTTCACCTCAAACATCTGGACGATGGTGCAGCAGTTCCTGGTCATCAGGAACCTGCCGACACCCGGCTCCGACGCGGCGAAGGCGCGCGAGGAACGGCTCGCACGCAAGGGGAAGGCGATCGACGCGAACGGGAAGATCATCCCGCTCGAGAGGTACCAGGCTGAGCAGCAGCGCCTCTACGAAGAAGCGCAGAAGGCGAAGGCCGAGGCTCCGAAGCGTCAGCAGCCGGTGAATAAGCAGCGCGCGAAGAAGCAGTCGCAGAAGAGTAAGCCGACCACCGACTCCTGACCGGAGTCGATCATCTCCTGAGGAACAACCATGAGCATTACGTCAGAGCACGACGCGGGTGAGCGCCCGGCGGCCACCGTCGAACAGCTCGAGCAGGAGGGTGACATCGCGGCGGACTACCTCGAGGTCCTGCTCGACATCGCCGACATCGACGGCGACCTCGCGCTGGACGTCCGTAGCGGCCGCGCGTACGTCTCGGTCGAGAACGATGACATCGACGCGCTCCGTCTTCTGGCGGAACCCGACACAGTGCAGGCGCTGCAGGAACTGACACGCATCGCGGTGCAGACGAAGACGGGCCGTTTCTCGCGTCTGATCCTTGACGTGAGTGGCTCTCGTGACGCGCGTCAGCGCCAGTTGGAGAAGCTCGTCGACCGCGCGATCGCGCGCCTGGACGAAGGTGCTTCGCAGGCGTCCCTCCCCGCGATGACAAGCTACGAGCGCAAGCTCATCCACGACATCGTTGCGGACCGCGGACTCATCTCAGAGTCGTACGGCGAGGGTGCTGATCGGCACACCGTCATCCGTCGGTCTTAACTCGCGATGGACGACGTTTCACGTGAAACATCGATGATCGAGGCGGAACCGACTGCCGCGGCATCCCTGTTCGGAGAGCAGATCGATCTCGCGCGTCGTTTCACGGCCGCCTTGGGTGCTCATGGTGAAGAACGCGGGTTGATCGGCCCCCTCGAACCGCCTCGGCTGTGGAACCGCCACATCCTGAACTCCGCCATCACCGCACCCCTGTTCACGTCGGGTTCGCGCGTCGCGGACGTGGGATCGGGTGCCGGCCTCCCGGGGCTCGTTCTTGCCATCGCGCGTCCCGACGTCGAGTGGGTTCTGATCGAGCCGATGGAGCGACGCGTCGCGTGGCTGCAGGAGCAGGTCGACACGCTAGGCCTCGCGAACGTCGTCGTCACGCGGTCGAGAGGTGAGGACTGGAAAGACGGCGCTGTCTTCGACGCGGTTACCGCACGTGCCGTGAGTGCACTGCGTACGCTCATCCCTCTGACGGTTCCGTTGCTCCGCGTCGAGGGTGAATTGATCCTTCTCAAGGGTGTGAATGCCGAGAACGAGATCGGTGCGGCAGCAAAGGTCATCCAGCGTTACAGGCTGACGAACGTGCGCGTCGAGGTCGTCGGGGACGGTGTCATCGACGAGCCCACCCGTGTCTTGCGCGCGAAACGCTCTCGCTGACCAGCTCGTCCATGGCGTGTTTCACGTGAAACATCTGCAGCAGGCGAAGCCCTGCACCTGTGGTGTCTGACGGGTCGGTGCTCGTGGGATGGTCGCTGATCGGGCAGACATCGCCCGACATGCGATCTCTGCGGCGACATGTGCGCCGGCGCCGGCAGCATTCCAGCTGAAACACCTGGTGGTGGGTGGAGTGCGAGAGCTCACTTTCCGCGGCGCTGACGAAACTCATGGGAACACGGGATCTGTCGAGGATCCAGGTCGAGCACAACGGGTAGCTACGTTTCCCGAGAACCAGCGGTGGTCACCGGAGTCGATCGCGGAAGAAAGTGGAGCCACTGCGCGGGGACTGGTTTGGTGGCTGGGTGTGCAGCAATGGGGCGTAGGCCAGCACCGTCTCATTGTCGTGGGTCCACCGCCACGACGTCGACGAGCTATAGCGATTGGTGTGTTTCACGTGAAACATGGCACCGGAGGCGGCTCGGCGGCGTCCTGAACCACCGCACCTCTGCGTGATCATCGTGTTTCACGTGAAACGCAGGTCTTGGCCACACGGCGTTCTCCACGCCCGGCCGACCGCGCGCCTCGGGCACGGGGATAGGTGACAACAGGGCCAGCGAGCGGTGACGCAGCGGAGGTGAGCGGCGGAGGCCCGGGACTGCATTGCGTCCACCCCTCGCCGGTCGGGTGGCTCCGGGCGGGCGACTGCCGTCGATGATGGGGAGTGTTTCACGTGAAACACCCGTCGAAGCCCTCAGGGGCGGCGTGACTGTCGAATGGCTCGACTACAGTAGAGGAGTCCCGGAAAGACAGGAGTTGATGGTGCCGGAATCGGAGAACACCACCGCACCCGCACCCTTCTCCATCGACGATAGTCCCATCGCCCGCGAGCTCGCAGACCTCACGTCTCGCCGCAAGGCTCTGGATGCTGTCGACGTCGAGTTCACGGGTGAGACGCGCATCCTCACCGTGTCGAACCAGAAGGGTGGGGTCGGAAAGACCACCACGACGGTGAATATCGCGGCCGCGCTCGCCTCACTCGGCGCACGAGTGTTGGTGATCGACCTCGATCCCCAGGGTAACGCGTCCACCGCACTGGGGGTGCCGCACTCCGCTGACGTGCCGAGTGTCTACGACGTGCTGATCGACGAGTTTCCTCTCGCTGACATCATTCAGACCAGCCCGGAGTCGCCCAATCTCCTCTGTGCGCCGAGCACGATCCATCTCGCGGGCGCGGAGATCGAGCTCGTCTCGCAGGTAGCCCGTGAGCACCGCCTGCGTACGGCGATCGACGACTACGTTTCCTCCTCCGATGAGCGGCTCGACTACATCCTGATCGACTGCCCACCGTCGCTGGGCCTCCTCACGATCAACGCCTTCACGGCCGCGAGTGAGCTTCTCATCCCCATCCAGTGTGAGTACTACGCGCTCGAGGGCTTGAGTCAGCTCCTCGGTAGTGTGCGCATGATTCAGAAGCACCTCAACCCGCAACTGCACCTTTCCACGATCCTGCTCACCATGTACGACGGCCGCACTCGGCTGGCGCAACAGGTCGCCGACGAAGTTCGCCAGCACTTCCCGCAGGAGGTATTGCACACCGTCATTCCGCGCTCTGTGCGCGTATCCGAGGCGCCGAGCTTCGGGCAGACGGTCATCGCCTACGACGGACAGTCGGCCGGCGCGGTCTCGTACCGTGAAGCCGCGGTGGAGATCGTCCATCGCGCACAGCGCACCCCCACGAACGAGGAGAACTCCTGATGGCGAAACGCACCGGCCTGGGCCGTGGAATCGGCGCACTCATCCCTACCAACGACAGTGCCGAGGCTCGTCCGGTCGACGTGTTCTTCCCGGGCGCCCCCGCCGCGTCGGCACCGGCCTCGACCCCATCGACGGATGCCGCGGACGCCGCGCCGCCCGAGGTCGACGCAGATGTTGCAGCATCCACCACAGGCGAAGGCCTCGTGGAGGTGCCGGGCGCGCGACTGGTCTACATCGACCCCAACGACATCGTTCCGAACCCTCGACAGCCGCGGACCAACTTCGATGCGGATGACCTGGCCGAGCTGGTGCACAGTGTTCGCGAGTTCGGTGTGCTGCAGCCGGTGGTCGTGCGTCGCAACGACGAGGGCGCATACGAACTGATCATGGGTGAACGGCGCACCCGTGCATCGCGCGAAGCGGGCCTGACATCGATTCCGGCCATCGTCCGTGAGACCGCCGATGAAGATCTGCTCCGCGATGCGTTGCTCGAGAACCTGCACCGCTCTCAGCTCAACCCGCTGGAAGAGGCCTCGGCCTACCTGCAGCTGCTGGAGGACTTCGGCATCACGCAGGAGCAGCTCGCCACGCGGATCGGACGGTCACGCCCGCAGATCAGCAACACGATCCGCCTGCTGAAGCTGCCGATGCCTGTGCAGCAGCGGGTGGCCGCGGGTGTCATCAGCGCGGGGCACGCGCGGGCGATTCTCTCGCTCGAGGACACGGCCGATATGCAGCGTCTGGCCGACAAGATCATCAATGAAGACCTTTCGGTCCGCGCCGCAGAAGCCGCGGCGAAGGGTGTCGTTGAGAGCGGGCCTCGTCGCCTCGCCCCCAAGGCAGGTGCGCGACGAGCTCACCTCGACGACGTCGCGGAGCGCCTCGGTGATCGCCTGAACACGAAGGTCAAGATTTCACTGACCGCAAGAAAAGGCCAGATCAACATTGATTTCGCCACCATCCAGGATCTGAATCGCATCTTGGGTGAACTGGGGGAGACAGAGTACGGGGTCGGCGCCGGCGCGTAGGCTGGACGGGTGACAGAACGTTCGCCGCAACCCCGCCGCGCCAGTCTCGAGCTGTTGCGTGCCGAGGCGGCGGACGAATTGTCGGTACTCGTCGAAGAGCGCATTCGCGACGGTGAAGACCCGTGGGACTTCATGGAAGACCTGCCATCCGTCGATGAACTTGTTGTCCTCATCCTGAGGGCCGAGAACATCGCCGCTGACGGCGGCAACAAGCCGACGGCATCCCGCAACTATCGTGTGCTCCGTCAGATCGCGCTGGAGTACCCGCCGCTCACTCGCGCCGTATGGCGACTGCTGGGAAACGAACCGCACCGGCGCTGGGATGCCTCGGTGCGAGCCGAAGCGTCCTGACGCCGGTGCGGGATGGTCGCTGGCGCACCCTCAGGGGTGCGTGGTGACGTGTGTCGGTCAGCCGAGGTAGCTGGCGAGGTCCTGCTCGAGAGCGAACTTCGGCTTGGCGCCGACGATCGTCTTCTCGACCTGACCCTTGTTGAAGACCTTCATCGCGGGGATGGAGGTGATCTGGTACTCCATGGCGAGGTTCGGGTTCTCGTCGACGTTCAGCTTCAGGACCGTGATCTTGTCGCTGTTCTCGGACTGGATCTCGTCGAGGATGGGTCCGACCATGCGGCACGGACCGCACCACGCGGCCCAGAAGTCGACCAGCACGGGTCCATCAGCGTCGAGGACGTCCTGCTGCCAGGTGCTCTCGCTTGTGGCCTTGGCGGTCATGTCTGTCTCCTTCGTTGCGAGCCGCCATCGTACGGCTCTGTGATGTGAACGCGATGGATGCCGCAGATGTTCCCGCGGGGTGATCGAACGCTGACTGCGGGGCGCTCAGGCCGCGTCGTCGAGTCCGTCGATCTCGGAGGCACTGGCCTCCGGGGCTCCGGCGTCGCCGCGGGCGGCGAGGTAGTGCTCCACGTCGAGTGCCGCGGTCGTGCCGCTACCGGCGGCCGTGACCGCCTGGCGGTAGATGGGGTCGACCACGTCGCCCGCTGCGAAGACGCCGGCGACGGACGTGCGCGACGAGCGTCCGTCGACCCACACGGTGCCGTGCTCGGTCAGGGTCAGCGAATCGTGCACGAGGTGCGTGCGGGGGTCGTTGCCGATCGCCACGAACACCCCGGTCACGGCGAGCTCGCGGGTAGACCCGTCGACGGTGTTGCGCAGGAGCAGCCCGGTCACCGCGTCACCACCGAGAACGTCGGCGACTTCGCTGTTCCAGACGAACTCGATCTTCTCGTTCGCGAACGCACGCTCCTGCATGATCTTGGACGCGCGGAGTTCGTCGCGGCGGTGGATGACGTAGACCTTCGATGCGAACTTGGTGAGGAACGTCGCCTCTTCCATCGCGGAGTCGCCGCCGCCGACGACGGCGATCGCCTGCTCACGGAAGAAGAACCCGTCACAGGTCGCGCAGTACGAGACGCCGTGGCCGGAGAGGCGTGATTCGCCCTCGATGCCCATCTTGCGGGGCGCGGAACCGGTCGCGAAGATCAGGCTCTCGGCCTCGTGCTCCGCGCCGCTGCCCAGCTTCACCTTCTTGGTGTCGCCGGTGAGATCGAGCGAAACGACATCGTCGTAGAGCACCTCGGTGCCGAACTTCTCGGCCTGCTCCTGCATCTTCGCCATCAGGTCGGGTCCCATGATGCCCTCGGGGAATCCGGGGAAGTTCTCCACCTCGGTGGTGTTCATGAGCTCGCCGCCGGCTTCGACCGAGCTGGCGATCAGCAGGGGGGAAAGGTTCGCCCGGGCTGCGTAGATGGCAGCGGTGAATCCGGCCGGGCCGGAACCGATGATGATGACCTGTCGCACGTGCTCTTCCCTTTCCGCACGAGCCCCTGTCGGGCTCCAGTGCGTGCAACCAATGCTAACCGTGGGGCATTCCACCCTCGCTGATCACGCGCGGATGCCGCGACGCGGCCCGGGTGCTCAGCGCCCGGCGATGCGGCGCACGAGTCGTCCGGCGATGGCGAGTTCGGGGGCACGCAGCAGCGCGAGCGCGGCGATGTAGACGACGAGCGCCGCCCCGCCGATCAGGCCGCCGCCGACCGCGCCCAGCAGGCGGTCGCTCGCCGCCCAACCGCCGGCGCCACCGGTGAGCAGGAAGACCACCCAGCCGGCGGCGAAAGCGGGAAGGGCCGCCACGGCGAAGCGTCCGAGTGCTCGCCAGGTCTTGTGCAGGGCGGTCGTGTCGGTGTGCCGCCGCAGCAGGCGCAACGCGACGGGCAGCTGGACGTACGTCGACAGTGACTGCGTGAGCGCGACGGCGGCGGCGAGGAAGCCCAGCGGCAGCATCCCGAGCCAGACGGCCACCACGGCGATGACGGCGCCGACAGCGGCCAGGCCGGCTTGCACGAACGAGAAGACGAATGGCGTGCGGGTGTCTTGGAAGGCGAAGAACGCGCGTCGGATGATCACGAGCACCCCGAACGGCACGAGGGCGGTGAGATACCCGCAGAGCACCCACGCCATCGCGACCGCGCCCTCGGTATCGGTCGTGAAGACCCGGGAGAGCGGGACGGATGCCGCGGCGATCGCGGCCGTGAATCCGAAGCCGAACAGCGCGATCGCACGGATGGATTCGTCGAGGTTCGGGCCGACGCGGTCCATTCTGCCGGCGGCGATCTCCTCGGCCAGGCGGGTGAAGTACGTCGTGGAGATCGAGATCGCGACGATCGAGTGCGGCAGCATGAAGATCAGCCAGGCGTACACCAGCACCGATACGCTCGCCTCGCCCGATGCCTGGGTGACGACCTGAGACTGCACGATGCCGGCGAGCTGTCCGACGACGACGGCGAGGAAGGTCCACCAGGCGAGGGTGCCGATGTGCCGCAGACCGATGCCGCGCCAACCGAAGTCGGGCCGGATGTGCAGACGGGTGCGCTTCCAGAAGAACAGGAGCACGATCGTCTGCAGAGCGATGCCCAGCGTGGCCGTGCCGCCGAGCAGCGCGATCATCCCGGGATTCCAGTCGGTGATCGCGGTGAACGGGCCACCGAAGACCACGAGGAAGATGCCGAAGCCGGCGATCGAGACGATGTTGTTGACCGTCGGTGCCCAGCTGTAGGGCCCGAACACCTTGCGCGCGTTGAGCACTTCGCCGAGCAGGGCGAAAAGTCCGTAGAAGAGCAGCTGCGGCAGCAGCCAGTAGGCGAACGCGGTGGCGAGGGACTTCTGCTCCGGCCCCCACGACGCGGCGTACAGCCAGATCAGGACGGGTGCGAGCGCCATCATGAGGGCGGTCGCGGCGACGAGCACGACCGCGCCCAGCGTGAGCAGCTTGGACACGTAGCGCGACCCACCGTCGCTGTGCGCGGCGGCTTTGACGATCTGCGGCACGAGGATGCCGGTGATCACGCCCGCGGCGAGCAGCTCGTACACGTTCGTGGGCAGCATCGCCGCGACACTGAAGGCGTCGGCCGCCTTGCTGCCGAATGAGCCGATGACGGCGACGAGGACCACCGAGCGCAACAGACCGGTGACGCGGGAGAACAATGTGCCGGCACCGATGATGGCGCTCGCGCGACCGAGACTAGCCATCGGCATCCTCTTCTCCGCGGGGCGCCGCGTTCGGGTCTTCGTGAGTCTCGGCTCGCGCGCGCGAACGCCGCCGCAGGCGACGAACGGTGCGGATGACGCCGAAGACGAGCATGGCGCCGATGAGCACCGACATCAGGACGATCCCGATCGATTCCCACTCGGCGCGCACCGTGACCGCGACGCGCACATCGGGTCCGATCGCCGCTCCCGTCGAGCTGCGCAGCTGCAGCTCCAGCGTCGATTCGCCGCTGCCGACCCGCGCTTGTACGGGCACTTGCACGCGCGTGCTCTGCTCGGCCCGTGCCGAGACCGCAGTGGACTTCTGAATGATCAGGCGCGGGTCGTTCGGGCTGGCGTTCAGGGTCAGCGTGACCGGCCACGGCAGGTCGTTTCGCACCGAGAAGGTCAGCGGCGCCGAGCTGGCGAGCAGCGTGATGTCGCTGGGCGGCACGATGGCCACGGCATCCAGCGTCTTCGTCGTCGCATCGTGGTGGTCGGACACCGCGGTCGCGAACTGGTCGGGCGCGCCCAGCCACACGTTGCCGAGCAGCTGCAGGATGCCGGCACGCTCCGGCGCGGTCAGCACCGTGGGGTCGGCCAGCATCGTCGCGAACGACGACAGCCGCGACTCGTCGTCGAGCAGCCCCTGCACGGCACTCACGCGACCGTCGTCCGGCGCCGATCCGCCGGTGACCGTCACCGCGGCCGCGGGTGCGGCCAGAAGCGCGTCGAGGTCCACTGCTGACCGACCCGAGAGGGTGGATGCCGCCGCGATCGCCGTGCGCAGGCCCGTGGCCGACCGTCCGCTGGCACGATCGATGACCACGAGCAGCGGGCTGTTGGCTCCCGCCGCACGCGTGGCGAAGCTGGCGTAGGCGGATGCCGCCGCGATGCTCGCCCCCTGGCGGACGCTGTCGGAGGCCAACGAGGCCGAGCGCAGCGCCGCGGAGGCACCGTCGTCGTAGACGAGCAGACCCGCGCCGGCGGCATCCGCGTGCCCACCCGACCCGGCGGAGACCGCGCTCGAGGCGATCAGGGTGACGGGTTGCGCGCCGTCGGAGTTCGCCGTGCTCAGAGCGGTGACCAGCGCTGCGGTCGCCGATCCGGTCGCCGGCCAGAACACATTCGCCCGGGCGGTGCCGATGTCGAGCAGCTCCGCCAGGGTGGGCAGCGTGCGCCCGGACGGTGTCGGGGTGGCGGCGCCGGTCGGGGTGGCCGACCCGCTATCGGAGATCGATGACGTCGGGGCCGCGCCCGAGGCAGCGGGGGTCGAGGGGAAGTTCCGCGCCGACATGTAAGAGTCCAGCGAGGGCACCGACACCGGTGCTCCGGCGCCCGCGGCGACCGAAGTCGCCAGGTCGGCATCGCCGAACTGCAGGGCGAAGCGGGTGTTGGGCAGCGCCAACAGATCGGCGAGCCATTGCTGCGCCGAGGCCGGGGCAGCGGTGCCGAGCACGCGAATGGCCGCGGGGATCGCAGGATCGACCGCGAGGATGGCGGAGGTGCCGGTCACCGCGTTCAGCTGTGTGCGCAGCGCGCCGTCGGAGGCGGTGAGCGTCTTCAGGTCGTCGACCGTCAACAGCCCGGTTGTCGTGGGCGGCGCGGTGATCGGAACGACCACGCCCACCCCGCCCGTGGATGCCGCGGCATCCGGAACCACGATGACGGTGTGGGCGACCAGGTCGCCTTGCGCTGAGGAGAACGCGGCGCTCAGCGGATACGCACCGGGGGCCAGGCTCGCGGCGCCGACGGCGGCCAGATCGACCGCGGCCGCGGCCGTGGATGTTCCGCGTGCGGCGACGGTGGTCACCGTGGTGTTGGCCACCTCGGTCTCTGCGCGGGTGTTCGACGACAGCCAGGCAGAGACATCGGCGCTCGTGGCCAGCGCCGTGCGCGTCAGGGCGATACTCACCGGGCCGCCCGGTGCCGGTGCGTCGCCCGAATTGCTGACCGAGAAGGTCACAGAGAACACCGGCGCCGTGATGACCCCGTTGCCTCCGGGAGCGACCGCGACGCTCAGGCTGCTGGAAGCCGCCGGAGCATCGGTGGCGCCGATCGCCGCGGTCGCGGGAAACCCCACGACGGCGGCGAGAGCGAGGGCGATCAGCGTCCGCCAGCGTGCGACGCCGCGACGCCCGACCCGAGCAATGTCGGGAGTTCGGCGCGCGACAGCGGAAGAAGGCAAAGTCATGGCGGGAATCGGCTCCTGTGCGATCCCTGACCGCACGATCAGCTGCGATTCTAGGGTCACGGCGCTGTGCGGCACCCGTGACGGGCCGCGATCACCGTGATCCGGGTCTGGATCGGTGGCGGAACGGTGGCGGCTCGGTCTCCGGGTGCGTGAGGATGGGATGCTGTGGCGCACCCTCTTCATCCCGATTCCGTGATCGTGGCGGATCTCCGCCGGGATCTGACCTCTGCCGGCTATACGGCCGATGCGGTGCGAGAGGTGTGGGGCCCGATCGCGGACGACGCCGTCGGCCACGGCCTGCACGGCCCTGCTCTTGCCGCGCTCGCCGGGCGGGATGATGCCCCGGCCACGCTCGCCCGCCTGTTCTTCCTGGGTGTCGCCACGCCGCGGGAACATGTGGACCGAGCGTTGCCGACCGTGGGTGCTGACGGACTGGTGGCGATCGGCATCGCCCGCCTCGACGCCGGGAGCGTGGTCCCGCTGGCACTGCTACGCCCGCAGGACGTCGTCGATGCCCGCGGCACCGCACAGTGGTGGTTCGCCAGCGATCTCGACGAGGCTGCGCTCGGCGGCCCGCTGCCCACCGACCACGTTCTCGGTGTCGGCGGGGCGTCGTTGACCCTGGCCGGGCTCCAGCTCGACACCCCCGCGCGACGGGTTCTCGATGTCGGCACCGGGTGCGGCATCCAGGCGATCCGGGCGTACCGAGCGGGTGCGGCGGGTGCCGCGGCATCCCTGGTCGCCACCGACGTGTCGGAGCGCGCGCTCGCCTTCACGCGGATGAACGCGTTGCTGAACGGGATCGAGGGGATCCAGACCCGGCACGGCAGCCTGTTCGACCCTGTTGCCGGCGAGCAGTTCGATCGCGTGATCTCCAACCCGCCGTTCGTCATCACGCCGCGCGTGGCCGGCGTTCCCGAATACGAGTACCGCGACGCCGGGTACGCCGGTGACGACCTGGTCGCGGCGTTCGTCCGCGGTGTGGGCGATGTGCTCGCCCCGGGCGGGACGGCGCAACTGCTCGGCAACTGGGAGTACCGCGGCGGCGAAGACGGACTGCAGCGGGTGCGCGGGTGGGTCGCGGCATCCCCGGTTCCTCTGGAGGCATGGGTGATCGAGCGCGAGCGCCTCGACCCCCTCGCGTACGCCGAGCTGTGGGTGCGCGACGGGGGCACCGCCCCGGGCACCCCCGGGTACGCCGCCCTCGTCGACGCCTGGCTGGATGACTTCGCCGCCCGCGGCGTCGAGGCGATCGGCTTCGGGTACCTGCTGCTGCGGCGACCCGCCTCAGGCGTCGCCGCCCTCGCGCGCTACGAGCGCATCACCCATCCGCTGCCCGACCGGGACGCCCCCCTCGGTGCACACCTGGCCGGAGCTCTCGCGGCCTTCGATGCGCTGGAACAGCGTGACGACGCCAGCCTCGCGGCGGCGCGAACGATCGTGTCGGACGACGTCACCGAGGCCCGACACCACCTGCCCGGGGTGGAAGATCCGAGTGTGATCGAGCTGCGCCAGGGTGGTGGGCTCGCGCGCACCGTGGAGGTCGATCCGGCCCTCGCGGCCCTCGTGGGCGCTTCCGATGGAGAACTCACTGTGGGTCAGCTCTCCGATGCGATCGCGCAGCTTCTCGAGGTGGATGCCGCTGCGCTCCGCGCCGACCTGCTGCCGCGGGTGCGGGAACTCGTGTTCACCGGGATGCTCCGCCTGGCGTGACCCCGGGGGCGGCGAGGGCGCGCCGGTAGGCTGGAGATCATGCTCAACATGGCCGAAGGCCTCGACCGGCTGGGGTCTCTCGCGACCTCGCCGATCATGGCGACCCTCGGCGCGGCCTTCGCTCAGGCCGGGTTCGAGCTGGCGATCGTCGGCGGTCCCGTGCGCGACGCGCTGCTGGGCAGACCGACTCACGACCTCGACCTCACCACCAACGCGCGGCCCGACGACATCCTGCGCATCGTCAAACCGCTCGCGACGGCGACGTGGGACATCGGGCGCGCGTTCGGCACGATCGGGGCGAAGGTCCCCGGCCCCGGAGGCACCTCGGAGCAGGTCGAGATCACCACCTACCGCGCCGACAGCTACGACGGTGTGACGCGCAAGCCCACCGTCGCGTTCGGCGATCGTCTCGAAGACGACCTCGCACGGCGCGACTTCACCGTCGGCGCCATGGCGCTGCGTCTGCCCGTGCCGGCCCTGGTCGACCCGACGGGCGGCGTCGAAGACCTCATCGCGGGCGTACTGCGCACGCCCGGAGACCCCGACGTGAGCTTCGGCGACGACCCGCTGCGCATGCTGCGGGCCGCGCGGTTCTGCAGTCAGCTCGAATTCGAGGTCGCGCCCGCCACGCTCGAGGCGATGCAGCGGCTGCGTTCGACGATCGAGATCGTCAGCCCGGAGCGGGTGCAGGCCGAGCTCGTGAAACTGCTGGCCACCGACGACCCTGTGCGCGGCATCCGGATCCTCGTCGAGACGGGCCTGATGGGCGAGATCCTGCCCGAGGTGCCCGCGCTGCGCCTCGAGGTCGACGAGCACCACCACCACAAAGACGTCTACGAGCACTCGCTGACCGTGCTGCGGCAGGCCATCGAACTGGAGCACGCGCGGCATCCGGGTGCCGAGCCCGACACCACTCTGCGCCTTGCCGCGCTGCTGCACGACATCGGCAAGCCGTCGACGCGCCGGCTCGAGCCGGGCGGCGCGGTGAGCTTTCACCACCACGACGTCAAGGGCGCGCGCCTGGCGCGCAAGCGGCTGCAGGCGCTGCGCTTCGACGGTGACACGATCGCGGCGGTGACCCAGCTGATCGAGCAGCACCTGCGATTCTTCGGCTACGCGGAAGGCGCGTGGACCGACTCGGCCGTGCGTCGATACGTGCGCGACGCGGGCGACCAGCTCGAGCGCCTGCACATCCTCACCCGTGCCGACGTGACCACACGCAATGCGAAGAAGGCGACCCGCCTGCGCCGTGCGTACGACGACATCGAGTGGCGCATCGACGAGCTCGCCGCTCAGGAAGAGCTCGACGCGATCCGTCCCGAGCTCGATGGAAACCGCATCCAGGAGATCCTGGGCATCGGTCCGGGGCGCGAGGTCGGTGAGGCCTACCGCTTCCTCCTGGAGCTGCGCCTCGACGAGGGCCCCATCGGCCCGGATGCCGCCGAGCAGCGCCTCCGCGCCTGGTGGTCGACCCGCTGACTCGGTCTCGCCTGTTGTTGCTGCGGCTCGCGACCTAGACTGACGGCACCTCCTCATCGTCGAACGGAGTCGCCGTGCCCTCGCCGTGGTCATCGCGCCGCGAGGTCTCGCCCGAGACATCGCGCCTGCTGATCGAGCGCGCGCACGAGGAGCTCGTGGTCGGCAACGTGAGCGACCCGCGACTCGGTCAGATCCGTCCGCTGGTGCAGGATTCGTGGCGCCGCTCGCTGGCGCATCTCGTCGGAGCCGAAGCCCTGCCGCCCCTCGACCTCAGTGAGGAAGAGCTCGACGCGTACCGGCGTGAGCATCCGTTGGCCGGAGCCATGGACATGATCCGATCGCTGCTTCTTCCGGGCGGCGCCGGCATCGATACCGGGGTCGTGGTCGCCGTCGGTGATGCGGTCGGGCGCCTGCTCTGGGTCGAGGGCGACCGGCGGGTGCGCAGCCTGACGGGCGACATGGGCTTCGTCGCGGGCGCCAACTGGTCGGAGCAGGCGGTAGGCACCTCCGCTCCCGGTACCGCGCTCGCCCTCGGCCGGTCGGTGCAGATCCACGGCGCCGAGCACTACAACCGGCTGGTGCAGCCCTGGTCGTGCACCGCGGCGCCCGTCTACGACCCCGAGACGCGCCGCGTGCTGGGCGTGATCGACGTGACCGGCGACAGCGACGCCGCGACGCCGCAGGCTCAGCTGCTCGTGGATGCCACCGCGCGCGCCGTCGAGGGTGAGCTGCTCGTGAGTCGACTGCGGGCGCGCGCCCAGGCTCCCGCACCGAGTCGGCTGCGCAGGCCGGCGCCGGCCCCGCGAACGGCGACCACGATGCTGCGGGTGCTCGGGCGCGATCGGGCCCTCCTCGATGTCGCCGGACCCGACAGCGCCACCGTCACGGAGCTGTCCGCCCGCCACGCCGAGATCCTCCTCATGCTCGCCGTGCACCGCCAGGGCCTTTCGGCCGAGCGGCTCGGGCACCTCGTCTACGGCGAGGACGACGCGGAAGGAACCCTCCGCCCCGAACTCGTGCGCCTGCGAAAAGTGCTCGAGCGGGTGGCGCCACAGCTGGTCCCGGCATCCCGCCCGTACCGCCTCACCACCGAACTGCACACCGATGCGCATCAGGTCGTGGCGCTGCTCGGCCGCGGGGCCCACCGGGTCGCCCTCGCCGCGTATCGCGGACGGGTGCTGCCCGACTCGGTTGCGCCCGGGGTGGAGGAGTTCCGCGATTCGGTGCGGTTGGCCCTGCGCGACGCGCTGATGACCGAGGCATCCGTCGACGTGCTGCTCGCCTACGCCGACACGGAAGACGGCACCGCCGACGTGGACGTGCTGCGCCTGGCCCTGGAGATGCTGCCGGTGCGCTCGCCGCGGCGAGCGGGGCTGGTCGGCCGCATCGAGAAGCTCGAGGCCTGACCGCCCGCGCCGGCGTGCACACCTCCGCCGGAGCTGCTGTTTCCGCGCTCTTCACACCGACAACGGTCGACGGAGGCGGAGTTGTGCATGCTCGCCCGGGCGAGGGTGTCAGGATGGGCGCAGACGCCCGCACGGGGCGCCGAGGGAGGATCGAGATGACCGACGACGCGCCCACCCCCGATCTCGTGCGGCTCGCGGTGGTCTACGGCATCGCCACCGAATACTGGTCTTTCTTCGGCGATCGGGTGCACGTCCCGGCATCCACCCTGCGAGCGGTGTTGGCCGCCATGCAGGTCGATGCGTCGACGGATGCCGCGGTCTCGGCGGCCCTCGTCGCCGAGGAGGAGCGCGTGTGGCGCGAGCTGCTACCCGCCTCGGTCGTCGCGCGTGCGGGCACGGGCATGCTGCACCTGCACGTCTTCGACGGCCACGACGTCGCGCTGACGATCGTGCTCGAGGACGGTTCGCAGCGGCAGGTCGCGATTCCCGAGCAGCGCCCCGCCGCCCGGCTGGTCGATGGTGTTCTGCGGTGGCGGGTCGAGGTGCCCGTACCGTCCGACCTGCCCCTCGGCTGGCACACCCTGCGCGCCGAACAGCGCGCGTTCGGCGCCGCGCAGACCGACCGCACGGCATCCGCGCCCCTCGTGATCACCCCCGAGCGCCTCGGCGATCCGCCCACGCGCCCCGGCCGCTCCCGCGGGTGGGGACTGATGGCGCAGCTGTACTCGGTGCGCTCGCGGGCGTCGTGGGGCCTGGGCGACTTCGCCGATCTCGGCGACCTCGCTGCACTCGCCGGGGGTCGCGGCGCGGACTTCCTGTTGGTGAACCCCGTGCACGCCGCCGAGGTGACCAGCCCGATCGAGCCGTCGCCGTACCGGCCCGCGACCCGCCGCTTCATCGCGCCGCTCTACGTGCGTCCCGAAGACATCCGCGAGGTCGCGTACCTGACACCCACCGAGCGTGCTGTCGTCGAGGCGGCGCGCGCGCCCGTTGCCGTCACCGACGATGACGCGACGCGCCTTGACCGTGACGCCGTCTGGGCCGCGAAACGCGTGGCGCTCGACGCGATCTTCGCCGTGACGCTCTCACCCGCACGTCGCGCGGAGCTCGACGCGTTCGCCGCCGGGGAGGGTCAGCCGTTGCAGGACTTCGCCCTCTGGTGCGCCCTGGAGGAGCACTACGCCGGCCGGGAGCGACCCGTCGAGGTCGACGACATCCGCTCACCGCTGGTCGCGGCGCTACGCACGCAGCTGGCCGACCGCGTCGCGTTCCATGTGTGGCTGCAGTGGATCGCCGACCAGCAGGTGGCCGATGCGCAGGCGGCCGCGAAGGCTGCGGGCATGGCGATCGGCATCATGCACGACCTCGCCGTGGGCGTGCACCCGAAGGGCTCGGATGCCTGGTCGCTGCGCGAGATGTACGCAACCGGCATGGCGGTGGGCGCTCCCCCCGACATGTACAACCAGCAGGGCCAGACGTGGAACCAGCCGCCGTGGCTGCCGCGGGCGCTCGCCGAGGCGGGCTACGCGCCGCTGCGCGACATGATTCGCACGCTGCTGCGCCACGCCGGCGCGCTGCGTATCGATCATGTGATCGGGCTGTTCCGGCTGTGGTGGATTCCGGCGGGCCTCGGCCCGGTCGCCGGCACCTACGTGCGGTACGACCACGAGGCGATGATCGGGGTACTGCTGCTCGAGGCCCATCGAGCCGGAGCCGTGCTGATCGGTGAAGACCTCGGCAACGTCGAACCGTGGATGCGTGACTTCCTCTCGGCGCGCGGCGTGCTGGGCACCTCGGTGCTGTGGTTCGAGCGCGAGGGCGAGGGATTTCGCCCGCCCGAGCAGTACCGGCGATCGCTGCTGGCCACCGTGAACACACACGATCTGCCCCCGACGGCGGGATACCTGGCCGACGAGCACGTCGCCCTCCGCGCACGGCTGGGACTGCTGACCCGCCCCGTCGAGGACGAGCTCGCCGACGCGGATGCCGAGCGGGCGACCATGTTGGCACTGCTGCGCGACCGCGGGTTGCTCGGCGCGGCCCCGTCGGAGGCGGAGGTGATCGATGCCCTGAACGTCCTGATCACGGCATCCCCCTCTCTCCTGCTCGGCGTGGCGCTGGTGGATGCCGTCGGCGAGCGGCGCACGCAGAATCAGCCCGGAACCGACCGCGAGTACCCCAACTGGCAGATTCCCCTCGCCGGGCCCGACGGGCGCGCCGTGCTGCTCGACGATCTGGCGGACAACCCCCGTTTCGACGCCCTCACCCGAGCCGTCGACGCCCGCGTGTAGTCCGCCCCGCGCCGCCGGGACGGACGGGACCGGCGGGGCAGCGTGCCGGCGAGGACGCCGATCACGACGAGTGTGAGGCCGAGCAACTGCGCGGGGCCGAACGGCTCGTGCGCGAGCCAGACGCCGAGCAGCACCCCGGTGACCGGGTTGAGGAGGCCGATGACGCCGACGATCGCTCCGGGAAGCCGCGCGAGCCCGGTGAACCACGCCGCGTAGGCGACCGCGGTGGCCACGAGGATGACGTAGGCGAATCCGATCAGTGCGGGCCCGTCCAGGGCGGGCGGAGCGCCCTCGACCGCGACCGCGAGCGGCGCGACCACAAGGGAGCCGGCGATGAGCTGCCACGCCGTCATTGTCAGCGGCGGCACGTCCGCACCCCAGCGGCGCGTGAGAACGAAGCCGAGCGACGACGACAGCATCGCGAGCACGGATGCCGCGATGCCCCACCCGTCGGCCTCGCCGCCCCCGGGCTGCAGCATGACGATGACGCCCACGATGCCGAGCATCGCCCCCACCGCCGCGCGCAGCGCCGGGCGCTGCCCGAGCACGATCCAACTCAGCACGATGAGCGCGGCGGCCGAGGTGGACATGATCGTCGCCGCGAGGCTCGTCGCCAGCCGCTGGGCGGCGACGTAGACGAGCACGTTCAGCCCGCCCACGGTGAGTGCACCCAGGACGAACGACCGCCACCACCACGCACCGTGCGGCAGCCGTCGGGTGATGAGCAGCACCAACAGTCCAGCCGGAAGGCATCGGATCACCGCGCCCCAGAGCGCCGCGTCTGGCGGCAGCAGATGGCGCGTCACGAAGTAGGTGCTCCCCCAGGCGATGGGCGCGATCGCCGTCACCAGCACCCAGCGCATCGATTTATCTTCCACGGAAGACAATATAACTTCCGTGGAAGGTAAAGTCGACGGGGTGAAGGACCACGTCGACCTCGTCCAGGAGCAGTGGCGCCGCGAGCGCCCCGATCTGGACCCGTCCCCGCAGGGCGTCATCGGCCGCCTCCACCGTCTCGCCGTCGCCCTCACGCAGGAGCTGACGGCCGTCTACGCCCAGTTCGGGCTGAGCGAGGCGGAGTTCGACCTCCTGGCATCCCTCCGCCGGGTCGGCGCACCGTACGCGCTGCCGGCCGGCGAACTTGCCGACCACACGATGGTCACGACCGGCGGGCTCACCAAGCGCGTCGACCGGCTGACCGAGCGCGGCCTCGTCGTCCGGACGGATGCCGGGGACGATCGCCGTCGCCGCCTCGTCCGCCTCACGCCCGCGGGCGTGGAGCTCATCGATCGGGCGTTCACGGCGCATCTCGCCAACGAGCACCGCCTCGTCGCGCTCATGCCCGCGGGCGACGCCGACGCCCTCCGCGACGCCTCGCGCCGCTGGCTCGCGGCGCTCGACGGCGTGTCCCGAGACTGACCCGCGGCACACCCCTCGCAACGCGATGCAACGTTGCGCTGCGTACCGTCGGTGCATCCGAACGCGGCGAGGATGCCGCGGACCATGCACTGTCGAAGGAGACATCATGACCATCGTCGAAGAGGGCGTCTCGAGCGTCTACGCCGCCCCGGGTCAGCGCGGCGCCGTCGCCGAATACCGCCCGCGGTACGGCCACTACATCGGCGGCGAGTTCGTCGAACCGATCAAGGGCCAGTACTTCGAGAACATCACGCCCGTCACCGGCAAGCCGTTCACCGAGGTCGGCCGCGGCACCGCCGAAGACATCGACCGCGCCGTCGACGTCGCCTGGAAGGCCTTCGAGTCGTGGAAGCGGACGACGCCCGCCGACCGCGCCAACATCCTCAACAAGATCGCCGACCGGATGGAGGCGAACCTCGAGAAGATCGCCGTCGCCGAGACGTGGGAGAATGGCAAACCCGTCCGCGAGACGCTCGCCGCCGACATCCCCCTGGCCATCGACCACTTCCGCTACTTCGCCGGCGTGCTGCGGGCCCAGGAGGGCACGCTCAGCCAGATCGACGAAGACACCGTCGCGTACCACTTCCACGAGCCGCTCGGTGTGGTCGGCCAGATCATCCCGTGGAACTTCCCGATCCTCATGGCCACGTGGAAGCTCGCTCCGGCGCTCGCGGCTGGCAACTGCGTGGTGCTGAAGCCGGCCGAGCAGACCCCGGCATCCATCCTGTTCCTCTTCGACATCATCGGCGATCTGCTGCCGGCCGGCGTCGTGAACATCGTCAACGGCTTCGGCATCGAGGCCGGCGCCCCGCTCGCGCAGCACAAGCGCATCCGCAAGGTCGCCTTCACCGGTGAGACCACGACGGGGCGGCTCATCATGCAGTACGCGTCGCAGAATCTCATCCCCGTGACGCTGGAGCTCGGCGGCAAGAGCGCGAACATCTTCTTCGAGGATGTCGCCCGCCAGAAGGATGCCTACTACGACAAGGCCCTGGAAGGCTTCACGTTCTTCGCGCTCAATCAGGGCGAGGTCTGCACCTGCCCGTCGCGGGCGCTCATCCAGCGCTCGATCTACGACCAGTTCCTCGGCGACGGGCTCGATCGCGTCGGCAAGATCATCCAGGGCAACCCGCTGGATCCCGCCACCATGATCGGTGCGCAGGCTTCCAACGACCAGCTCGAGAAGATCCTCAGCTACATCGAGATCGGCAAGGCCGAGGGCGCGAAGCTGCTCGCCGGCGGGGAGCGGGTCGACCTCGGCGGCGAGCTCAGCGGCGGCTATTACGTCGCGCCGACCGTCTTCGAGGGTCAGAACAGCATGCGGATCTTCCAGGAGGAGATCTTCGGCCCCGTCGTCTCGGTGACCGCGTTCGACGGCTTCGACGACGCCATCCATACCGCCAACGACACCCTCTACGGGCTCGGCGCGGGCGTCTGGAGCCGGTCGGCAGACACGATGTACCGCGCCGGGCGCAGCATCGAGGCCGGTCGCGTGTGGACGAACACCTACCACCAGTACCCGGCGCACGCCGCGTTCGGCGGGTACAAGCAGTCGGGCATCGGCCGCGAGAACCACCTCAAGATGCTCGACCACTACCAGCAGACCAAGAACCTGCTGGTCTCGTATGCCGAAGGCGCCATGGGCTTCTTCTGAGCCCCACCCCCCTTCGCCGAAACACGACCCGGCGCACCAGACGCACACGCGTTTCGGGCGCCAGGTCGTGTCTCGGCAGACGAAAGCGGCGAGAAGAGAGGTCGATCGATGACCACGACGGTCAACAGGGTGGCGGTGACGGATGCCGCGGCAACGCTGTTGCGCGCGCTCACCGGGCAGCACGGGCCGCTCATGTTCCACCAGTCCGGCGGATGCTGTGACGGCAGTGCGCCGATGTGTTACCCGATCGGCATGTTTCTCACCGGGCCGTCGGATGTGAAGCTCGGCGACCTCGATGTGGGCCTCGACGACGCGATCGAGGTGTACATCTCCGAGGCGCAGTTCGCGTACTGGAAGTACACGCACCTCACGATCGACGTCGTCCCGGGTCGCGGCGCCGGCTTCAGCGTGGAGGGTCCGACGGGCCTGCGCTTCCTCATCCGCTCGCGCATGCTCGACGACGCAGAGCTGGAACACTTCGGCCTGCGCTGAAGCCTGCGCCGGCAGCTCACGCGCGATCGTGGAGCGTCACGCGGTAGCCGTCGGGGTCGGCGAAGGTGAACGTGCGGCCGAACGGGCCGTCGATCGGGGGCGCGACGATCTCATGGCCTGCGGCGACGAGGCCATCGTGGATCTCTTGAACGTCGGTGGCGTGCAGCCAGAGGGCGATGCCCGCGCCCGGGTGGGTCGCATCATCCCGCACGGCGTCATCGACGATGTCGCGTACGGCGAACGCGATCGGCGTCGTGGCGAAGACGACGGCGTGCGGGGGGCCTGCCGGTGAGCGCACGAGGCCGAGGAAGTTCTCGTAGAACGCCTGGGATGCCGCGAGGTCGCGAACCTGCAGGGAAATGAAGTCGGGGCCGGTGACGGGCATGGGTGAATCCTCTCGTATGTCAGTTATCTGACACGTAACTGTATGTCAGAATACTGACATGAGTCAACGCCGTCCCGCCATCGATCTGCCGACCTCCGTCGGCTATCGCCTCAAAGAGGCAGCCAGCGCACTTCGCACCGCGATGGAGGACGTTCTGCGACCGCTCGGGATGAACGTCACCCACTACGCGTGTCTCGAGCTGCTGGCACAGCGTCCCGGCCTGTCGAACTCGGATCTGGCTCGCGGCACCTTCGTCACCCGCCAGACGATGAATGTGCTGCTGCAGAAGCTCGAGCGCGACGGTGAGATCTCACGGCCCGATACGCCCGTCAGCGGCAAGGTGCTCCCCGCGACGATCACCGATCGTGGCCGGGCCGCGCTCGCCGCCGCCAGCACCGCCGTGCGCTCGGTGGAGGATCGCATGCTGGACGGTCTCGACGCGGACGACCGCGATGAGGCGCGACGGCTGCTCGCAGCGATGATCCGTTCGCTGCGCGGCTAGAGCCAGCCGTTCTCGTCGGCGACGCGCACGGCATCGGCTCGGTTGCGCGCGCCGGTTTTGCCGATCGCGCTGGAGAGATGGTTGCGAACGGTCCCCTCGCTGAGGTGCAGCATCTGGGCGATGTCGGCGATCGATCCGCCGCTGCGGGCCACGGCGAGCACATCCGTCTCGCGCGCCGTCAGAGGCGAATCGCCCTGGGCGAGTGAATCAGCCGCCAGCGCCGGATCAACCACGCGCAACCCCTGAGACACGCGGCGCACCGCGTCGGCCAGTTGAGCTGCGGGGGTGTCCTTCACGACGAAACCGGCGGCCCCGGCCCGCATGGCGCGGGTCAGGTAGCCGGGACGACCGAAGGTCGTCACCATGAGTGCCCGGCACGCCGGCACGGCGCTGCGCAGAGCGGATGCCGCCGCGATCCCGTCCATCCCGGGCATCTCGATGTCGAGCAACGCGACATCCGGCGCGGTCTGCACGGCCGCGGCCACGACCTCGTCGCCCCGGCCGACCTCGGCGACCACCTCGATGTCGGGCTCGAGCCCGAGCAGTGCCGACAGGGCGCCGCGTACGAGCGCCTGATCGTCGGCGATGAGCAGGCGGATCACAGTGCCACTCGCAGCAGGAAGCCGCCCAGCTCACTGCGGCCCAGCGTCAGACGACCGCCGGCCGCTTCGACGCGTTCGCGGAGACCGATCAGACCGCTGCCCGCAAAGGCGGCATCGGATGCCGGCCCGACCCCGTCGTCCTCGATACTCACGCCGCGGGCGGTCAGTCGCACGCGGCACCGGGTGGCGTGCGCGTGGCGGATGACGTTGGTCACGCCTTCGCGGACGATCCAGCCGGCGAGTTCCCGACGCTCGGCGGATACGTTCTCGGTGGCGGTGGGCAGTTCGGCGGCGATGCCCGCGGCATCCAGGGCCGCCCGTGCGGCAGCGAGTTCTCCCGCCACGCTGACCCCGCGGTAGCCGGCGACCGTGGTGCGCACATCGGCAAGAGCTCCGCGTGCGAGAGCCTCGACTTCCCCGATCTCGGTCCGCGCCCTCGCCGGGTCGACGTCGATCAGCCGGCCTGCGAGCTCGGTCTTCACCGTGATGACGGTGAGGGAGTGGCCGAGAATGTCGTGCAGGTCGCGGGCGACGCGACTGCGCTCGCGTTCGACGGCCATCGCCGCCATCTGGTCGCGCGTGGCGCGCAGCGCGTTCATGGCCGCGATGGTGCGTCCGAACGCAGCCATCATGGCGGAGATCGAGACGATGATCGCCGGCAGGAACAGGACGCTCTCGGTCCATCCGTCACCGATCACGCCGGCGACCAGCGCCGCCGCGCCGAGGCTCAGCAGCAGCATCCAGGTCGTGCGCAGTCGGACGACGGCCATTCCGATGGCGACGCCCACGTAGCTCCAGAGCCCCCGGATGTCCCACCCGATCCATGGGAAGAGGGTGAAAGAGAGGAGGAACAGTCCTGCGGCGGGAATCAGGCGACGCCCCACCCGAAGGCCCCTCGACAGGGGGACGACGAGGAGGAACGACGCAGCGAACAGCACGAGCAGCGTGACCGCGACGGCGGTCGAGAGCGGCGAGGTGGCCGCGCCGACGACATCGGGCGCCACCGTGAAGAACCAGGTGAGGGAGATGGACGCCCCCACGTACCAGCCGCGGGCGGCGCGCGTGGTCAGCAGCTCCCGCGGCGTCGGTGGGGCCGACGAGGCGGGGCCCGGATGGAGGTACCACCCGGGCCCGTTGAGCTCGTCGCGGGTCGCCGTCACGACATCACTGTAGGCCGCGGCCACTCAGACACGCTTCGTGTCGCGCCGGAACGCCCACGTCGTGCCCGCGATGAACAGCATCAGCCAGACCAGAGCGTTCACGAGCCACATGATGTCGAAGCTCTCACCGGTCAGCGGTGAGCGGGCCAGCTCGCCGATGCCGTACACCGGAGTGAACTTCGCGATCGTCTGCATGAAGTCCGGCATGCTGCTCAGCGGGTAGAAGAGGCCGCCGAGGAAAGAGAGGAACACGACGATCAGGCTCGTGACCTGTGCGGCGTTCTCGCTGGGCATGAGGTAACCGACGAACAGCCCGAGCGTCGTGAACACCGCGCTGGCGAGCAGCCAGCCGACCAGACCGGTGCCGATCCACTGGCCGGCACTGAGGTGGATGCCGCTGATCGCACCGGCTGCGTAGGTCGCCACCACTGCGAGCAGCCCGAGCACCATGCCCGCGATCATCTTGATGATGATGTTGACCAGCGGGTTCAGCGGCGTGAGCCGCAGTTGGCGGCTCCATCCCTGCGTGCGTTCGAGGGAGACGGCGGCTCCGGTCTGCGTCGCGGACATCATCGCGCCGTACATCGCCATCGACACCATGATGTAGGCGGCGACCGAGACGCCACCCGCAGCCAGCGGGGTCGCGGTCAGCTGCTCGTCGCGCATGGGCAGGCCGATCAGCACGTACATCACGATCGGGAAGGCGACGGTGAAGAAGAGGGTGCGCCGGTTGCGAAGGCGTCGCTTGAGCTCGATGACGAGGTACGTCAGGTTGAAGCCGCCGAATGGCGGCACGCGCCGGTCGAGGGTGACGCGATCGGTGGCTGTAGATGCCGCGGTGGTCATGCGGATGCTCCTTCGGAGGTGAGGGCGAGGAAGACGCTCTCCAGGTTCTGGGCGGTGATCTCGACGTCGCGGGCGGCGGTCTCGGTGAGGAGGTGGCGAGCCACGGCATCCGAGTCCTTCGTGTGGATGGTGACGCGATCGCCGGCGAACTCGACGTCGTCGACGCCGGGCAATGCGGCGAGGCGGGCGGGGTCGGCGCCCGGCAAGGTGGCGCGCACGATACGGCCGGACACGAGGTTCTTGATCTCGGAGGTCGAGCCATCGGCGACGATGCGGCCGCGGCTCATCAGGACGATGCGGTCGGCGTACTCGTCCGCTTCGTCGAGGTAGTGGGTGGCGAACAGCACGGTGCGCCCGCGCGCGGCGTCGGTGCGGATCGCGTTCCAGAACGCCCGGCGCCCCTCGACGTCCATGCCCGTGGTGGGCTCGTCGAGGATCAGCAGCCCCGGGTCGCTCAGCAGCGCCATCGCGAATCGCAAGCGCTGCTGCTGACCGCCCGAACACAGCCCCACCCGACGATCGGCGATCTCGGTGATACCGGCGCGCTGCATGACCTCCTCGACCGGTCGTGTGTCGGCGAACAGACTCGCGGTCAGCGCGAGGGTCTCCCGAACGGTGATGTCTTTGAGCAGGCCTCCGGTCTGCAGCACCGCCGAGACCAGGCCATGAGAGATGGCCGCTCGGGGACTTTCGCCGAAGACGCGCACCGCACCGCCATCGGGGTCCGACAATCCGAGGAGCATGTCGATCGTCGTCGTCTTTCCGGCGCCGTTGGGGCCGAGGAAGGCGACGATCTCTCCGGGATGCACCCGCAGATCGACGTTCTCGACCGCTCGGACCGTGCCGAAACTCTTCTGCAACCCCGCGGCATCCACCGCGAGAATTCCCTGGTTTTCATCCATGACATCGACTCTGCCGGGGCGGGCGTGTCGATGCCGCTCACGGGCGTCACGACTGTCCCGTGACATTCGTCACGTACTCTCCGTGCACCGGAAACTGGGCGTCGTGATCGGTGGCCCCGGGTTTCATTCTCGTTACAAAAGACGCGATGGGGCGGCAGATCCGTTGCGCCCGCGACAAGATAGCGGCTTGGGCCCCGCCTTCCCGGTGGGGCCGACCGACACACAGTAGAGGTAGTACACATGGCACTGCACTTCACTTCCGGGGGCTCCCCCCGAGGCCGCGTCGGCCTGGTCGCCGGGGCGCTCGCCGTCTCCGCGTTGCTCCTGGCCGGCTGCGCCGGCGGGGGTTCCACCGGCGGGTCGACCGACGGCGCCTCGGGCGGACCCGTCATCGTCGGCACGACCGACAAGGTCACCACGCTCGACCCGGCTGGATCGTACGACAACGGCTCGCTCGCCGTTCAGACGCAGGTCTTCCCGTACCTGGTCAACACGGACTACAACTCCAACAAGGTGGTTCCCGACCTCGCCGAGTCGGCGGAGTTCACGTCGCCCAACGAATACACGGTGAAGCTGCCGGCGGGTCTGAAGTGGGCCAACGGCCACGACCTCACCTCCTCGGACGTGAAGTTCTCGTTCGACCGCAACGTGAAGATCGCCGACCCCAATGGCGCATCGAGCCTGCTCTACAACCTCGACAGCGTCTCGACGCCCGACGCGACCACGGTCGTGTTCAAGCTGAAGACGGACAACGACCAGGTCTTCCCCTTCATTCTGACCTCCTTCCCCGGCGCCATCGTCGACGAAGAGGTCTTCTCCCCCGACGCGGTCACGCCCGATCAGGACATCGTGAAGGCCGACGCCTTCGGTGGTCCCTACGCGGTCACCAAGTGGGACTTCAACAAGACGGTCGAGTTCACGCCCAACAAGAACTACAAGGGTCTGCTCCCGGCCGCCGCCAACGCGGGCGTCATCCTCAGCTACTTCGCCGAGTCGTCGAACCTCAAGCTGGCCGTTCAGCAGGGTGACGTCGACGTGGCGTACCGGAGCCTCTCGTCCACCGACGTGGCCGACCTGAAGGGCAACGACAAGGTCAAGGTCGTCGAAGGTCCCGGCGGCGAGATCCGTTACATCGTGTTCAACTTCAACACGCAGCCGTTCGGTGCGACGACCGCCGAGGCCGACCCGGCCAAGGCGCTCGCCGTCCGTCAGGCCGTGGCCGACCTCGTCGACCGCCAGACGATCTCCGACCAGGTCTACAAGGGCACCTACACCCCGCTGTACTCCTACGTCCCCGCCGGCTTCGCGGGTGCGACCGACGCGCTGAAGGGCCTCTACGGCGACGGCAGCGGTGGTCCGAGCGCCGACAAGGCCAAGGCGGCCCTCGCGGCGGCCGGCGTCGCGACCCCCGTCACGCTCAACCTGCAGTACAGCCCGGATCACTACGGACCGTCGTCGGGTGACGAGTACGCGCTGGTCAAGCAGCAGCTCGAGAAGGACGGCCTGTTCACCGTCAACCTCCAGTCGACCGAATGGGTGCAGTACTCCAAGGACCGCACCACTGACGTCTACCCCGCCTACCAGCTCGGCTGGTTCCCGGACTACTCCGACGCCGACAACTACCTGACGCCGTTCTTCCTGGAGAAGAACTTCCTGGGCAACCACTACGTCAACGCGGAGGTCAACAACCTGATCCTCCAGCAGGCCGTCGAGCCGGATGCCGCGAAGCGCACCTCCGACATCGAGCAGATCCAGGAGCTCGTCGCCAAGGACCTGTCCACCGTCCCGCTGCTGCAGGGCGCTCAGGTCGCGGTGACCGGGGCGGACGTCAAGGGTGTCACCCTCGACGCGTCGTTCAAGCTCCGCTTCGCACCAATCACGAAGTAACCCTCTGCGGGCGTTTCGGCTCGACGCTTCGCGCCTCGCTCGACGACCGGGACACGCTCCCGGTCGTCGAGCGAGCGCAGCGAGTCGAAACGCCCGCCGTCCGTAGAGTAGGCATCCATGACCAGCACCGTCGCGGCATCCTCCATCGCCGAGCCGCCTCCCGCGCTCGAGGTTCGCAAGACCGGGTCCGGTTCCGCGCTCGGCAGGTACATCCTGATCCGGTTCCTGCTGATCTTCCCGACCGTGCTCATCCTGGTGACACTGGTCTTCTTCCTCATCCGCCTCACGGGCGACCCCATCACGGCGGCCCTCGGCGGACGTCTGCCCGCCGATCAGCTGGCCGAGCGCATTCACGAAGCGGGCTATGACCGTCCGATCCTCGTGCAGTACGTCGAGTACCTCGGCCGCATCTTCACGTTCGATTTCGGCACCACCATCACCGACAACCAGCCCGTCGTGCAGGTGATCGCCTCGTATGGCACCGCGACACTCGAGCTCGTGCTCTACTCGCTCGTTGTCGCCTTCCTCGTCGGCATCCCGCTCGGAATGGTGGCGGCGGCACTGCGCGACCGCTGGCCCGACGCCGTGCTGCGCGTGAGCGCCATCCTTTTCTACGCGACTCCCGTCTTCTTCGCGGGCCTCGTCGCCAAGCTCATCTTCGGGGTGTGGCTCGGCTGGCTGCCGGTATCGGGCCGCGCCGGTGTGCGCACCGAACTGGCGATCGGCCGCAACGGCGGCACCGGCATCTACCTGATCGACGCGATCGCCTCCGGCAACCCGGCCTATGTGCAGGATGTCCTGCTGCACGCGGTGCTGCCCGCCCTCACCCTCGGTCTGCTCACCGCCGGCATCTTCCTGCGTCTGGTGCGCACGAACGTCATCGGCACCTACAACATGCCGTACATCGACGCGGCCCGCTCCCGCGGCGTGCGCGAGCGCCGACTGGTGCGTACGCACGCGTACAAGCCGGCGCTCATCCCGATCATCACCGTGATCGGCCTGCAGATCGCCCTCATGCTCGGCGGCGCCGTGCTCACCGAGACGACCTTCGAGTGGAAGGGCCTCGGCTTCCAGCTGGCCGCGTACCTCTCGTCGCGCGACTTCGTGGCCGTTCAGGGCATCGTCGCCATGATCGCGATCATCGTCGCCCTGACGAACTTCGCCGTCGACATCATCGCGGCGCTCATCGACCCGCGGGTCCGGTACTGAGAGCGGATGCGGATATGACCAAGCCTCGTCTCATCGACCGGATGCCGGTCGTCCATCAACTGCGCCAGAGCGTCGGCCTGCAGCGCGGCATGCTCGTCGCCGGCCTCGTGCTGACCGGCATCTTCGTGCTGTGCGCGATCCTCGCGCCGCTCATCGCCCCCTACGGCTACGCCCAGCTGAGCGGGCCGGCCGGAAACTTCGGTGCGCAGCAGCCGCCCAGTGCCGAGCATCTGCTCGGCACGACGGTCGGCGGCTACGACGTGCTCTCGCGTGTCATCTGGGGTGCACAGACCGCGCTGTACGTCGTCATCGTCGCGATCGTGATGTCGGTGTTCCTCGGCATCCTGCTCGGTCTGCTGTCGGGCTATCTGGGCGGCTGGGTCGACCGCGCGCTCGTCGTCGTCGCCGACGCGGTCTACGCCTTCCCCACCCTGCTGTTGGCGATCGTCGTGGCCATCGCGGTCAGCCGCGGGCAGTCGGGGCTGTGGCCGGGCATCTTCGCGGCGGCGGGCTCGATCACCGTCGTCTTCATCCCGCAGTACTTCCGTGTGGTGCGTGCCGAGGTGGTGCGCATCAAGTCCGAGGCCTTCGTCGAGTCGGCCAAGGTGATCGGCGCCTCCACGCCGCGCATCATGTTCCGCCACGTGCTGCGCAACTCGACCCGCACCCTGCCGCTGATCGTCACGCTCAACGCGTCGGAGGCGATTTCCACGCTCGCCGCCCTCGGCTTCCTCGGGTTCGGCATCGAGCCGACGCAGGCGGCGGAATGGGGCTACGACCTCAACAAGTCGATCAGCGACGTCGCCGCCGGCATCTGGTGGACGGCGATCCCGCCGGGCATCGCGATCGTGTGGACGGTGCTCGGCATCACCCTCATCGGTGAGAGCCTCAACGATCTGGCCGACCCGCGACTGCGTGCCCGCCGCCGCGCAGGAGCAGCGGCGCGGCCGCAGACACCGGCCGATGCGGTTGCCGCCACGCAGCCCGCGTCGCGTGAGTTCATGGGAGAGGTGGAGTGATGGCCTCGGCATCCGACCAGCCCGTCGTCGACATCCGCAACCTCGACGTCACCTTCGCGACCGACGGCGGCGACGTGCACGCCGTCCGCGACGTGAGCCTCGACGTCGGCCCGGGCGAAGTCCTCGCCATCGTCGGTGAGTCGGGCAGCGGCAAGACCGTCACGGCACGCACCATCCTGGGCCTGCTGCCCGAGACGGCGCTCACCCAGGGGGCGGTCGTGCTCGACGGCACCGATGTCGTCGGCCTCGACCGCGAAGCGCTCCGGCGCGTGCGGGGCACCAAGGCCGCGATGATCTTCCAGGAGCCGTCGACGGCGCTGAACCCCGTCTTCACCGTCGGTTGGCAGCTCGCCGAGGGCCTGCGCGCGCACGGCACGTACACGAAGAAGCAGGCCCGTGAGCGCGCGATCGAGATGCTGAGACGGGTCGGCATCCCCGAGCCCGAGCGTCGCGTCGACGACTATCCGCACCAGTTCTCCGGCGGGCAGAAGCAGCGCATCGTCATCGCGACGGCGCTCGCGCTCGATCCGACCGTGATCATCGCCGACGAGCCGACCACCGCGCTCGACGTCACCGTGCAGGCCGAGATCCTCGACCTGCTGCGGCGGCTGCGTGACGAGGACGGCACGGCGATCGTGCTGATCACCCACAACATGGGTGTCGTCGCCGACCTCGCCGACCGCGTCGCCGTCATGCTCAACGGTGAGGTCGTCGAGACGGCACCCGTCGCTGAGCTGTTCGCGCATCCGCAGAACGACTACACCAAGCGCCTGCTGGCCGCGGTGCCGCGGTTGGAGATCGTCGATCGGCAACCGCCGGCGGGGGCGGCCACAGCGACGCCTGTGGTCGCGGCATCCGATCTGGTCATCGAATACGCCGGACGGTTGCGTCGTGCCGGGTTCCGCGCCGTCGATCGCGTGAGCTTCTCGATCGCGCCGGGCGAGGTCGTCGGCCTCGTCGGTGAGAGCGGGTCGGGAAAGACCACGATCGGCCGCGCCATCGCAGGGCTCACCCCCGTCACCGGCGGCTCACTGCGGGTGCTCGGAGTCGAGATGAACGGGGTCAAGGAACGGCAGTTCCGGCCGCACCGCAAGGATCTGGGCTTCGTCTTCCAAGACCCGGCCACCAGCTTCAACCCGCTGCTGACCATCGCGCAGAACGTCGCCGAGCCGCTGATCGTGCACGGCGGCGCACGCAATGCGGAGGATGCCCGCGACCGCGTCGACGAACTGCTCGAGGCGGTGCAGTTGCCCAAGGCGTTCGGCGACCGATTCCCGCACGAGCTGTCGGGTGGTCAGCGTCAACGCGCCTCGCTCGCGCGCGGCCTGGCGCTCAATCCCCAGCTGCTCATCGCCGACGAGCCGACCAGTGCGCTCGACGTGTCGGTGCAGGCTCGGGTGCTCGAGCTGTTCGGTGAGCTGCAAGAGCGCTTCGGCTTCGCCACCCTCTTCATTACTCACGATCTGGCTGTCGTCGACATGTTGGCGCATCGCGTGGTCGTGCTGCACAAGGGCACGATCGCCGAGACCGGGCCCACCGCGCAGGTGCTCGGCGACCCGCAGGACGACTACACGCGCACGCTCATCGCGTCGCTGCCGGTGCCCGACCCCGCTGAGCAGGCCGCCCGGCGCCAGGCCTGGCGCGCCGCGCGCGGCTGAGTCGGAGCTCTCGGCGTCGGGGGCTCGGCGTAGCCTGACGCCATGACACTCACACTGGGCTTCATCGGCATCGTCACGCGCGACATGGCGGCATCCCTCGCCTTCTACCGCGCGGTGGGTGTGCCGATCGCCGAGGGGCAGGACGATGCGCCTCACGTCGACGCCGTCCTCGATGGCGGCGTCGCCCTGGCATGGGACACGATCGAGACGATCCGCACCTTCGACCCCGGGTACGAGCCCGCCGTCGGCGGCCACCGTATCGCTCTCGCGTTCGCGCACGAAAGCCCCGCCGAGGTGGATGCCGCATATGCTGCGCTCGTCGACGCAGGACACGACGGTCACGTCGCGCCGTTCGACGCCTTCTGGGGTCAGCGCTACGCGAGCGTGCGCGACCCCGACGGCAACTCGGTGGAGTTTTTCGCTCCGCTCGCCGAGAGCTGATTCAGCGCAGCAGCGCGCTCAGCACGCCGCCGAGCTGGCCGAGGACGACCATGACAACGAACCCGCCGACGATGATGAGAGTGACCCACGGGATGCCGCGACGCAGGCGCCGGCCCTGAGGAGCCACGCCGGGCGGCGGGCGCAGCGTCGTGGTGGGCGCCACGAACGGAAGCGCCGCCGCGTCGGCCATGCCCGCCGCGGTGGCAGCCGTGGCCGCGAGCCGGTCATCGCGCCAGCGCTCCCACTGGGCGAACTTGTCGATCAGCGAGCCGACCACCGAGAACAGCCACGCCCATGTCGCGGGGTCGAGGGTGGACGCCTGGCGCGGCGAATAGAGGAAGAGCCAGTCGTCGACGATCTCGACGTCGAGCGCCGCCGCCTGGTCGACGAAGCGCTCCATGATGTCGGGGGTGAACAGATAGAGGGCATCCGCTTCGTAACCTGCCGGGCAGGAGAGCGTGAAGTAGCGGTCGAAGTCGCCCTCGAGGCTCAGCCGTTGCGCTTTGTCGAACGTCGTGGGCAGGTTCGAGCCGAACAGGCCGTTGTTGCCGACGGCATCCAGCACGATATGGGGCAGGGGCGTCGACAGCTTCACGGCGACGTAGCCCCACGTGTGGGTGGACTCGTTCTTTCCCGAACCGCTGCGGTACAGGTAGTTGCCGAACTCGACGAAGCGGGGCCGCTCGCCGCGCACGACATCGGTGGCCTCGCGTCCGTGGCCGACGCCGAAGATCATGCCCGGCAGCCGAGGGTTCGGTACGGAGGGAAACCACTCCATGGCGTTGGCACGTGCGAATCGATCGAGCCGCCACCACCGCTCCCCCGACCGGGAACCGAGCGTGCGCACCAGCACCCACACGAACACGCCGGCGACGCCCACGAACACCAGCAGGGGTGCGATCGCGAACACCGAGAATCCGGCGCCGTCGGCCCCCGTGATCAGCCGGCCGACCACACCGATGACACTCGTCCCGAAGACGAACAGCACGCCGACGACGGCGAGCACGGCGAACAGGATGCGCGAGCCGACGTTCGGAGTGGGCGCCCGCCCGCTCTGGCGTAGCGCCCGCACGTACGCGCGCACGGTGGCGCGGTCGGCCGGCTCGATGAGCGGGCGGGCGTCGAAGGGCAGGGATGCCGCGGGCGTGCTCATGCGGTCACGCTACCGGCCCGCCGCTCTCAGAGCGCGGCGAGGTCAGAGCGCGGCGAGGTCAGAGCGCGGCGTCCTGCTCGCGGTAGCGGTCGCGCAGCTGCTGTTCGGCGGCGGGGCCCGGCAGCCCGACGGAGACGACGATGAGCCCGAGCACCAGCGCGATGCCGCCCACGAGGTAGGCGGCCCACGCGCCGTCGACGAAACTCAGTCGCGCGGCCTCGAGGATCTGCGCCGCGTAGAGCGGGTTGTCTGCAGCGACGTGCGCGGCCGAGGCGAACGACGCCTGCAGAGCGCGCGTCACCTCGTCGGACAGCGACGAGGCCTCGGGCGAGGCGGCGATGAGCCCGGCGAACACGTGCGCGAATCCTCCGGCGACCACGGCGCCCAGCAGGGCCTGCAACACCGCGCCGCCGAGGTCGCTCTGCAGGTCGCTCGTGGCCGAGGCCATGCCGGCCTTGCGCACCGGTGTGCTGCTGGTCAGCGAGCGGGATGCCGCGGTCATCACGAACGACGCGCCGCCGCCGACCAGGGCGAAAGCGAGGGCGACCACGACCGGGCCCGTGGCTTCGTTCCAGGCCATCATCGTGGCGAACGCGCCGATCAGCAGGACGTAGCCGACGATCATGCTGACGCGGACGCCGCGGGCGACGAGCAGGGCGGCGAACGGCGCGCACACCAACAGCGCGACGGCCGCCGGAACGAGGGCGACGCCGGCCTGAAGCGCGTCGTAGCCGAGGATGTTCTGCAGGTACTGCTGACCGACGAACATGGCGCCCACGAGAGAGCCGAAGGCGAGGGTGCCCGCCACGGCCGGCACCCAGAACAGTCGGCGCCGCGCGACGCCGAGGTCGTAGAGCGGCGCGTCGACTCGCAGTTGGTGGACGACGAAGGCGGCCAGCAGGACGGCCGCGGCCGCGAGCAGGGCGAGACCCATCGCGGTGTCACCGGGGGCGAAGACGATGCCGAGACCGAGCACCAGGGCGGCGATCGCCACGACTGACAGGATGCCGCCGAGGTGGTCGACCTGCTCGTCCGACTCCGCCACCCCGCGCGGGATGGCGCGGGCTGAGATCAGTAGGGCGACGACGGCGATCGGCACCGGCAGCAGCAGGGCGATGCGCCAGCCGAACGCGACGACCAGCGCGCCCGACAGCACCGATCCGCCGACCGTCGCGACGGCGCCGGTCGCCGTCCACAGCGCAATCGCGCGCACCCGGGCGGGCCCCTCGGCCCAGAGCGCGGTGATCAGCGCGAGTGTCGTCGGAAACGCGAACCCGGCGGCGACCCCGGTGAGTACCCGCGCCGCCATGAGCGTCTCGACGGTCGGGGCGACGCTGGCTGCCGTGCCCGCCACGAGCAGGCCGACCAGGCCGATGCACAGCACCGGCACTCGCCCGTAGCGGTCGCCGATCGCGCCCGCGTAGAGCACGGTCATCGCGAGGCCCAGCCCCGTGCCGAGCGCGACGAGGTTGAGCGTGGTCTGCGAGGCGTCGAAGGATGCCGCGATGTCGGGCAGGGCCACGGTGGCACCGCCCGTGGTCAGATTGCAGACGGCCGCCGCCAGCAGCAACGCCGTCAGCACGGCGCCCGAGCGCGCCGGAACGTCTGTGTGCGGCATCCACCACTCCCTCTTCTCCGCCCTCGTTCCAGAGCGTAGCGGTCGTCGGGTAGACTGTTGTGGTTGCCCGTCTGCATGCCGTTCCGGCGTGCCCGGCGGGCACGTGCATCAACCCTCCTGATGCCGGGAAATGCCCGGCATCCGTTCTAGTCCGAAGGAGGTGGGTTAGTGACGCACTCACACCAGTACGAGCTCATGGTCATCCTCGACCCCGAGATCGACGAGCGTCAGGTCGCCCCCAAGCTCGACGTGTTCCTCAAGGTGATCACCGCAGACGGTGGCTCCATCGAGAACGTCGACATCTGGGGCAAGCGTCGCCTGGCGTACGAGATCCAGAAGAAGAACGAGGGCATCTACGCCGTCGTCAACTTCACCGCCACGAGCGAGGCCACGCAGGAGCTCGACCGTCAGCTCAAGCTGAACGAGCAGATCATGCGTACCAAGGTCCTGCGCGCCGAAGAGGCGATCGCCCTGGTCGCCGCCGAGAAGGAGCGCGCCGACGCCAAGGCCGCTCGCAAGGCAGCGAAGGCGTAACGACGATGGCCGGCGAGACCGTCATCACCGTCGTGGGCAACCTCACGGCAGATCCCGAGCTGCGCTACACGCAGAACGGCCTGCCCGTCGCGAACTTCACGATCGCGTCGACTCCGCGCAACTTCGACCGTCAGGCCAACGAGTGGAAGGACGGCGAAGCGCTGTTCCTCCGCGCGTCGGTGTGGCGTGAGTTCGCCGAGCACGTCGCCGGTTCGCTGACGAAGGGTTCCCGCGTCATCGCGACCGGTCGGTTGAAGCAGCGTTCCTACCAGGACCGCGAAGGCAACAACCGCACCGCGATCGAGCTGGAGGTCGACGAGATCGGCCCCTCGCTGCGGTATGCGACGGCCCAGGTCACGCGTGCCGCATCCGGCGGAGGCAACTTCAGTGGCGGAGGCGGCCAGCAGTCGCGTCCCGCACAGGTGCAGCAGGAGGAGCCCTGGGCTACTCCTGGCTCGGCTGCCCCCGATGCCTGGAGCGCACCCGGCGCCTACGGCGACGACACTCCGTTCTGATCGTCGCCCCCGGGGGTTGACCGGGGCCTTCAGGGCCGCGTCGACACCCTCACGCAGAAAATCTTGGATGCCTCGGCATCCGCACACACCTAAGGAAAACAATGGCTGGAAAGGCTACCGGCGATCGCCGTAAGCCGCGGAAGGGCGCGAAGAACGCTGCTCCCGCGAAGGCGATCCGCGTCGGCGTCATCGATTACAAGGACGTCGCAACGCTTCGCAAGTTCATCTCGGAGCGTGGCAAGATCCGCGCCCGTCGTATCACCGGTGTCTCGGTGCAGGAGCAGCGTCTGATCGCCAAGGCGATCAAGAACGCCCGTGAAATGGCGCTCCTGCCTTACGCCGGCGCTGGCCGCTAAGGGGCATCCATCATGGCAAAGCTGATTCTCACGAACGAAGTTGCCGGGCTCGGAAGCGCCGGCGACGTCATCGAGGTCAAGAACGGGTACGCCCGCAACTACCTCATCCCCCAGGGTTTCGCCGTGGCCTGGAGCCGCGGTGGCGAGAAGCAGGTGGCGTCCATCCGCGCCGCCCGTGACGCCCGTGCGATCCACGACCACGAAGAGGCCGTCGCACTCAAGAACACCCTCGAGTCGAACAAGGTCAAGCTGGCCGTCAAGGCCGGCAAGGAAGGCCGCCTGTTCGGTTCGGTCAAGACCGCCGACGTGGCCGACGCCGTCAAGGCCGCCGGTCTGGGCGAGCTCGACAAGCGCAAGATCCACATCACCGCGCCCATCAAGGCCGTCGGTGAGCACGAGGCCACCGTGCGCCTGCGCGATGACCTCACCGCCGTGATCACCCTTCAGGTGGTCGCTGCCAAGTAAGTCCGCACGGATGCCGCGACCTCCCCCAAGGTGAGGTCGCGGCATCCGTCGTTTTCGCCCGACGCCGGGAGGGACGGTGCCAGGCACGGTCGCCATCCCTCCCGGTCGGTGATCACTCGGCGCGGGCGCTGCGGCGCAGGGTGAGCATCACCCCCAGTGCGATCGCGACCAGTCCCGCCAGCATCGGCAGTGAGCTCAGCACCCCACCCGTCTGGGCGAGCGTCTTCACCGAGCCCGTCGCCGCCGCCATGCCGACGATGCCACCCGTGGCGCCGCCGCCGGTCGTGACCGGTGTCGTGGGCGTCGTGGGAGTGGTGGGCGTCGTCGGGGTGGTGGGCGTCGTCGGAGTCGTGGGCGTGGTGCCCGTGGTGGGAGTGCTCGTCGTGGCGTCGCCGACGACCGCGATGGCGTTGCCGCCCAGCGTGATCGGCGCCGTCACCGGTACCGCCAGCTGGGTGCCGCCGAGGATGCCGCCGATGCCGCTCGTGGTGGCGCCGCTGGTGGTGCCGCTGGTACCCGCCGGAGCGGTGGTGGCGGCGTTGGTGCTGTCGGCGTCACCGAGCACCGAGATGGCGTTGCCGCCAGCGGTGATCGGGGCGGTGATCGGGGCGAGCACCTGCGTGCCGCCGAGGATGCCGTCGGAGCCGTCGGTGGTGGCACCGCTGGTGGTTCCGCCGCCGGTCGTACCGCCGGTCGTGGTTGCCTTCGTGCTGTCGGCGTCACCGAGCACCGAGATGGCGTTACCACTCACGGTCACGGGGGCAGCGACGTCCACGACGCCCTGGGTGCCGCCCAGGATGCTGTCGGATCCGCCCGTGGTGGGCGCACCGGCATCCGTGGGTGCGGCGGCGTCGGCAGGGGCCGCCGCGGGGGCGGAAGTGCCGGCATTCGTGCTGCCGGCGTCGCCGAGGACCGATACCGCATTGCCGCTGAGAGTGATGGGCAGCACGACATCGATGAGCGCCTGGGTGCCCGAAACGGTGCCGTCGGAGCCGTCGGTCGTGGTGCCGTCGCCGCCGACGCTGATCGAGGGCTGAGCGGTCTGTGCGTTGCTGCTGGTCGCGTCGCCGAGTACCGAGAGTCCGGTGCCCGCGACGGTGATGGGAGCCTGCACCGAGATGAGGCCCTGGGTGCCCGACAGCAGACCGCCGTCGCCCGTGGTTTCTGCCGCCTGAGCGACGGTCGCGCCGAGAAGAGTGATGCCTCCGGCAAGGAGCGTGCCCCACAGGGCGCGCTTGATGGTGGTGTTCATGATGATCGCTCCTGAGAATCGGGGGGTTGTGCGCGCGAGAGCGCGCGGGAACGTGCCGCACAAGAGCGCGGCCGAACCCCCGTCAGTCGGGAGAGACGTCGGTGTCGAAGAACGGCGCGGGAAGCCCATATTCGTCGGTCGGCGTGCGTCGCAGCATCCAGGCACGGTATGCGGCGAACACGGCGAAGGCGAGCACGGCACTGGCGCCGAAGGTGAAGCCGGAACCGCTCGAGATCAACGTCGTCGACTCGAGGGTGAGCGCGGAGAACGGTGCGTCGGGACCAGCCGGGCCGCCGGCGGGCGTCGAGAATCCGGTCGCGGCGCCGGTGAGTGTGGTGGCCGAGACGAAGGCGGCAGAGAGGCCGCGAGAGGCTGCTTCGACCTGACCGGTCATCTGCTGCCAGGTGCCGGCGACCGCAGCGCTGAGGATCTGCGGTGTGATGGCGGACGGATCGAGGGCGGATGCCGCACCGCCGAGTGGCGGGACCACCCCGGTAGCCGGGGGGATGAGGTGGTCGACCACCGGGAGGGCGCTCACGGCGCCGGTGACGGGGGCCGCGGCATCCACCACGGGCTGGAGAGCGCCGGTGACCGGCGCGAGGACGGGGGCGATCTGGCCGACCGTGTCGCCGAGAACCGCGCCAACCGGGGCGACGATGTCGCCGACGGGGGCCAGCGGCTCGAGGACGGGCGAGACCGACGAGACGACGCTGCCGAGCGGGGGTGCGACCACCTCGACCGCAGGCGCGACGGCGTCGGCGACCGGAGCAAGGACATCGGCGACCGGCTGGAGGACGGGGGTGGTCACCGTCGACAGCGTGCTGGACACTCCGCCGATCAACGAGCCGAGCGGGTTGTTGTCGTCGTCTGCGGCGTGGGCCGCGGGCACGGCGAAGAGAGAGAGCGTGAACCAGGCCAGCGCGGCTCCCGCACCGGCGGCGCCCAGGAGGGCCCATCGCCGTGTGCTACTTCCGCGGCGCAGCGGGGGGACTGCGATTGTTGCCATGGTTCACCTCCCACGACGATGTGTCGGAAATGTCGGCCGGAGCCGTCATGGTGCCTGGACCCACGAAGATACGCCGGTGGAGCTTTCCTGTCTAGACCCTATGGATGCGATTTCCGACGCGCCGGAAGCTGATCTCGACTTGACAACATCGCATTCATCCCCATGGTTGTCCCCAACCCTCGTCCGGCGACCGAACCTTCAACCGGCACTTCAACCACATTGTCAATCCACAGGGCGGAAAAGTATGGATGCCTGGTCAGAGGGTATTTTTGTCGCAAAGTCTTGAGGAATGAGCACCTGTTTCCACAGGCACTGTGCACAGGGTGCTCGGCGTTTCGCGCAGATACTCCACAGAGTTATCCACAGGTGCGTTTGCGGCTGTCGGAACCCGTCCCTAACGTGGCGTGTGGCCTCGCGAGGGGGCCGGTCATCGAGCGTGTGAAGAGGAGCTGCATGTCGATCGCGGACATCTCCGAAGACCGCTTCGGGGGACCCATCGAGAAGCGCGGTCCCGAGAGGACCCCTCCCCACGACATGCTCGCCGAGCAGAGCACGCTGGGCGGAATGCTGCTGTCGAGCGACGCGGTCGCCGATGTCATCGAGGCGCTGCGCGGCACCGACTTCTATGTGCCGAAGCATGAGCTGATTTTCGAAGCGATCCTCTCGCTGTATTCGCACGGCGAGCCTACCGACGTGGTTGCCGTCACCGACGAGCTCATCAAGACCGGTGACCTGCAGCGCTCGGGCGGCGCCGACTACCTGCACTCGCTGACCTCGATCGTGCCGACGGCGGCGAACGCGGCGTACTACGCGTCGATCGTGCGCGAACGTGCGCTGCTGCGCCGGCTCGTCGAGGCCGGCACGCGCATCGTGCAGATGGGCTACAACGGTCAGGGCGACGCGCTCGACCTCGTCAACAACGCGCAGGCGGAGATCTACTCGGTCACCGGTGCGGAGCAGGCCGAAGACTACGTGCCGCTGCAGATCGCCGTGGATGCCGCGGTCGAGGAGATCGAGGCCGCACGCGGTCGAGACGGTCAGATGACCGGCATCCCCACCGGCTTCGCCGGACTCGACCAGCTGACCAACGGTCTGCACCCGGGTCAGATGATCATCATCGCGGCGCGTCCCGCCATGGGTAAGTCGACGCTCGCGCTCGACTTCGCTCGCGCGGCGGCGATCAAGGCGCAGCAGCCGACGATCGTCTTCTCGCTCGAAATGGGTCGCAGTGAGATCGCCATGCGTCTGATGAGCGCCGAGGGTGCCATCCCGCTGCAGAGCATGCGAAAAGGCACGCTGGATTCCCGCGACTGGACGACCATCGCCGCGACCCGCGGTCGCATCAACGATGCGCCGCTGTACATCGACGACAGCCCGAACATGACGCTCGTCGAGATCCGCGCGAAGTGCCGCAAGCTCAAGCAGCGCGTGGGTTTGAAGATGGTCATCATCGACTACCTGCAGTTGATGACCTCGGGTAAGCGCGTCGAGAGCCGTCAGCAGGAAGTGTCGGAGTTCTCGCGCGCGCTCAAGCTGCTTGCGAAGGAATTGCAGGTGCCGGTGATCGCACTGTCGCAGCTGAACCGTGGTCCCGAGCAGCGCGCCGACAAGAAGCCGGCCCTGAGCGATCTGCGTGAGTCGGGCTCGATCGAGCAGGATGCCGACATGGTGGTGCTGCTGCACCGCGAGGCCGCCTACGAGAAGGACAGCCCCCGCGCCGGCGAGGCCGACCTGATCGTCGCCAAGCACCGTAACGGCCCGACCGACACGATCACCGTCGCCTTCCAGGGCCACTTCTCCCGCTTCACCGACATGGCCCCGGGCGACTTCGGGTAGGGGTAATTTCCCGCTGAACGTGTCAAATTCCGAGTACAAATGTCCCGAGGTGTCCAATTGGACAATTACCACTCGTGAGGTCGCGAAGATGCGAGGAAGACAAAGTGACAAGGCCCGAGATGTTTGACCTGAACGCTCCTGCCGCACGTCTCCTTCCGGATGAACCCGCGGTTGTCGATCTGCTGTCGTTTGATGCCATTGCGCAGACCATCACCGATGCTCTACTCGATCAGGAGCTTGACTCGGTGGCACTGGGGCTCTCTGGAAACTGGGGCAGCGGCAAGACTGCGGTGCTCGATCTCGTCGAAAGCGAAGTTCGTCGACGTGCGGCCGAGCACCGCCTGATTGTCGTTGTCAGGACTGCTCCGGGGCGCCACGACCCAACGGTGGGGTCAAAGGAAACTCTCATCGGCGAAGTGTTGACGGCCGTCCAGGACGAACTCGCGCGAGTGGAGCATCCGTCTGAGAAGGCAAAGAATCTCGTGAAGGCGCTTGCTGCTCGGGCGGACTGGGCGAAAGCACTGAAGATCGCTGCAACGACCGCTGTGACGCTCCAGCTTCCAAATTCCCCGGTAATACTCGAATGAACTCGCCTGTAGAGGCTTGTAAGCGAAAGAATGGGGCGACCTTGGCTGATTCTGATCCCGTCGACACGGGGCGCGACCCGTACCTGTTGGGGCAGGTTCGCGAAGCGTTCGGCCGGGTGGCGTACTCGCACAAAACCCATGAGAAGCAGGCGGACATCTGCTTCACCAAACACCGATGGCAGCAGGGCGTTCTCATTGCGTTGACCGCGATCAGCTCGGGCACTTTCCTCGCCGCAGTGGTAGGTCAATTCACCACCACCACTGTGACCGGCCTCATCACCTCCACCGTCGCCATCTTGGTGACCTGGGTATCCCTCGGGGCCAAGACATTCCGCTTCCACGAAGAAGCAGAGGCGCACCGCGAGACGGCCTCTCAGCTCTGGAACGTGCGCGAGTCCTACCTGTCCCTCATCGCAGACCTAATGAGCGGTAACGTCTCCGACTCCAGCGTCCGAGACCTTCGCAATGACCTACGGGCAACAACTCTCCAGATCTACTCCACGGCACCACGCACCAGCGTCAAGGCGTACACCCGAGCGCAGAACGGCCTAAAAAACAACGAAGAGCTGACCTTCACCTCCCGAGAGCTCGATCTGCTGCTGCCCGAAGCGCTCCGACTCAACGAGGGTGAGCAGTGAGCATGGAGACCTACGAAATCTTCGACGGTCTGCTGACCAACCTGAAGGTCGGGGACAAGGTCGCCACCATCCGAACCCGTCACGATGAGATCACCAAAGCCCTCAACAAGAACTTCCGCGCTAAAGACGGCTGCATCGAATACAGGCTCATGATCGGATCGTTCGGTCGGCACACGGCTATCAAGGCCATCTCCGATCTGGACATGATCTTCATTCTGCCCTCGAGCCTGCGCGACGCCTACAGCGACGACAACGGCCCCCGACGAATGCTCGAACGAGTGCGCGACACCCTCACCGCTCGCTACCCCAACACCGATATCCGAGTCGACCAGTGCGTGGTGCGCGTGCAGTTCGCCACCAACGCCTTCAAGTTCGAGGTGCAGCCCGCCTTCGAAAACACTGACGGCACCTTCGATTACCCCGACACCAAAGCCCAGGGATGGAAGACCACCAAGCCCCGCGCGGAGATCAAGGCGACGAAAGACTGCAACGACCGCACGTCCACCAACATGCGCCACCTCGCACGCATGACCCGCGCCTGGAAAAACGCCAACGGCGTCAACATCGGCGGGCTCGTCATCGACACCCTGGTTCACAGCTTCTTTGACCAGACCTCCGACTACGACACCGCGAACACCGCGTCGTTCGACCTGATGTCCCGCGACTTCTTCGCCTTCCTCATGGACGAACCCGACCAGGACTATTACCTTGCACTCGGCAGCCGCCAGCGCGTCCACGTCAAAGCCAAATTCCAAGCGAAAGCAAAAAGGGCGCACAAGCGCTGCGTAGACGCAATCGACGACGCAGGCAAGACCGCAGCGGTGAAGAAGTGGCGGGAGATCTTCGGCGTCAGCGTCCCCCTGACCACCGCCGACAGTGTCCTCGCCGCATCCGCCTCCTACGCGGAAACGCACACCGAAGAGTTCATCGAGGGTCGCTACCTCGTCGACATCACCGAGAGCGTCACGATCGACTGCGAAGTGACCCAGGACGGATGGCGACCCCTCTGGCTTCGCGCAATGAGACGCATCGGCATCCCCCTAGCCGCCGGCAAGCACCTCAAGTTCCAGGTCACCAACTGCACAGCGACGCAGCCCTACACGTTCAAATGGAAAGTCCTCAACCGAGGCCCGGAGGCGGAACGTCGACACATGATCCGCGGGCAGATCATCGACTCCACCCAACCAGGGATTCGCACCGAAACCTCATCGTTCCGCGGCGAGCACATCGTCGAGTGCTACGTCATTCAGGACGGAACGGTCGTGGCCCGAGACAGAATCGACGTGCCCATTATCACCAACAACGAGATGTGAGCTGCGCCCGCGGTGATCTAGATGTACTGACCTCGACCGTTGTTGATTCGGTCGATGGGGGTCTGGCCTCCGATGCCGACGTGGCTCTGTCTAGGTTGTAGTGGTCGAGCCATGTTGGCAAGGCGGGGCGTGAGGAACGAATCGGTGACAACTTGACCTGACCTGTCACCAGTTCGTTTCTCACCCCCGAACGCTGCCTGAAGGTTCGAGTGCCAGATTCAGGACTCAAGCGTCGGCATTACGACTGACCAGGGTCCGCCCGGAAGAATTGACTTTCCGACAACGGCCGAGTCAACGATCCGCTTCAGCCGCTGCCTCAACTTGATGGCCAACTCGGACGGGTCGACGATTGGTACTGACGGATTTTCACAGTGGAGCACTAGTTCGACGCGAGCCGCGCCCTGCGCGCGCGAAAATAGCGCTTTCTCGACTTCGATATTTGCCCTTCTTGCCCCGACCGAGAGGCCGCCAAGAGTTGCGGTGACTTTCCGTAGCACTTCCTCGATCAGAATGCTGGGTGCCTTCTGACGCAAGTTCGGATGTCGATAATCCTTGACTTCGATCAGCACAACCCTCACGTCGTGACCTGTCGTTGAATCCGAATGAAGGGCCACGATGTCGACGGCGCCGAGCCCATCATGGACACGGGAGTATAGCGCGCGGTAGAAATCGGAGTCGTCGTACTTTATGGCAGACCACTCGTCCGTGAATGCGAAGGTCGCACCCTCAACGTCGACGATCACGAAGCAACAATCGCGTCGAGGTATCGATCGGACTGTGAGATCGATTCGTCGAGGACTGCGAGGTGGTCTAGCTCGTCGAGGTAGGTGCCGGTGTCAGCCCTTACACCCGCTTCATCTTTGGTGAGAGTGATGAACTGAAGTGGTGGGAAGTTATCAGGCTCCGCCCGCTTCAGAATCTCAAGTTCTTTCATCAAGTAGAGGCTGTGCGTGCCGACGAAGACCTGCACGCCCGACCGGGCGAGCGCCGCAACAGTCTTCGCCACGTGCCGCAAGACACGTGGGTTGAGGTTGGCCTCCGGTTCGTCCCAGAACAAGAAGCCGCTCTCTAGGAGAGTTCCGTTCGCTATGAGGCGCGCAAGCATGGCGAGTTTGCGCATGCCTTCCGCGACCAAAGGCATCTCATACTTGCCGCCGCCTGCGACTCGGAGATAGAACCGACCGCCTTCCTCCGCGACCTTTCCTCCTAGCGACTCCTCAAGAGGCGCGAGCAGAGACTTGGCCCTTTGTTCGCGAGGCCCGCGGGTCAGCGGCAGCCCTAGCAGAAGGCAGGTGTCCCGCCAACTTTCCTCAAATTCGAGTGAGGTCCTGTCGTAGAGCGACACGAACCCGGGGTAAAGGGTGAGTAGCTCTCGTGTTGGGAAGTAAACTGGCGTGCCGTCGATTGGCTTCGACAGACGGCGTGTGACGTTGACCTCGGTACGGGAGTTGGTGGAGAAAGAGAACGAAAGACCTTGCTTCGGTGCAGTGAATTGGAGGTCCACCCTGCTTCTCCCGCGGCCCGGGCGCCGGTGGACCAGCCTGCCGAGAGACTCCGGCCTAAAGACGCTGACGAGCTTGGCCGCCAGTCGTGCTTCGACGCTTGACGAAGGAGCGTCGCGAGGCGTTTCGTCTGCAGAGATGGCTGCGTACATCGCTTTCAGCAGATGGGACTTGCCCGCACCGTTCTCGCCAGCTATTACGTTAATGCCCTCTGCGAGGGGTAGGTCGAGCGTTGAGAACACCGTGAAGTCATGCAGACGCACATTGCTGATCTTGGTGGGCAAGCGATCACCGTTCCTTTGGGCTGGACTGCTTGGGCACCATTCAAGCAGTTGAGGGCAGTAAACCGCGGCAAGGGCGATACCGCGGTGCGCGATGAGGGGCGTGACGGGGTTGATTGGTTTCGTTCAGCGTGAGTTCCCAAGCGCCCGCCGGATCAATGTGACCTGAAGCGGCAGTCGAGCCAGCGACACGGCGAACGCGGCCCACGCCTTCGGGGTGCGGCGGCGAGCGGCCCGGCGACCGAGGTCGATGCTCATCTGCATGTTCGCGGGCCAGACGGCCGCCAGCACCACCGCGCTCGCTCGCCCCGCGGCGGCCCGGGTCGAAGGCACGACCAGTCCCACCGCGCACGCCAGCTCCGCAATCCCCGATGCGACCACGAGCGGCCGATCCCACCGGCGCAGCGCTCGCGGGATGATCGGCGTGAACACACCGGGTCGCACGAGATGGATGATGCCCGACACCGCAAACGGCACCAGCACGATCCAGGGAACGGTGGCGGCGGGCCTCTTCGCGCGACGGGTCATCACGCCATTCTCCCCGGCGCGCCGACGCCCGGGGCCACCGCGCGAACACCTCCGGTGACAGCGTGCGCATCGCAGCCGGGGCTTGACCCTCACGCGACGTCAGGCTCGATCGTGGTCTCATGACCGACCTTCCCGACGCCTTCGACATGAGCCCCGTCCCTGCTCCGGGACCCGACGCCGTCGCCCCGCCGCTGTTCCGCGGCATCTACGGCATGCCCATGTTCGTGACGATCCCCACGGCGGATCTGCCGGCATCCTTCGACTTCTGGACCCGCGGCCTCGGCTTCTTCGAGCTGTTCGGCATCCCGGGGCAGATGGTGCACCTGCGCCGGTGGGCGTTCCAAGACGTCCTCCTCGTCGCCGGCGCGCCAGCCGAAAGCGCCCCCGCCGCGAGCGTGAGCTTCGCCTGCGTGCTCGACCAGATCGATCCGATCGTCGAGGCCCTCCGCGCCCTCGGCGTCGACGCCCAACCGCGTGACACGATGTGGAACACCCGCGACATCGAGGTCATCACCCCCGAGAACGCCCGCGTGATCTTCACCGCGGCCAAGGTGTTCGACCCCGACAGCGTCGAGGGCCGCACCCTCCGCGCAGTCGGCATCGGCACCGACGACAATGAGTCCCATGTCTGACGACGGGATGCCGGTGGGCGAGACGGCCGCGCGCCTCGGCCTCACTGTGCGGACCCTGCACCACTGGGATGAGATCGGCCTCGCGAGCCCCGCCGCACGCTCGCGCGCCGGCTACCGGCTGTACACGGATGCCGACCTCGAACGCCTCCGGCGCATCGTCGTGTACCGCGAACTCGGCCTCGACCTCGACGCGATCCGCACGATCCTCGACGAGCCGTCGGGCGATGTCGCCGAGCAGCTGCGGGTGCAGAGAGCGCAGCTCGCGCAGCGCATCGCGCAGCTGAACGACCTCGACGGCGATCTCGCCCGCATGATCGAGGCGCAAGAGCGCGGCATCCTGCTCTCCGAAGAGGAGCAGCGCGCGATCTTCGGCTCCGAGTGGAACCCCGACTGGCCCAGGCAGGCACGCGAGGCCTACGGACAGTCGGCGCAGTGGCAGCAGTACGCCGAGCGCTCAGCCTCACGCTCGACCGGTGACTGGGCGGCGGTGACCGAGGCGATGACGGCGTTCGAGGCCGACCTCGGCGCCGCGGTCGACGGCGGAGCGACACCCGGGGATGCCGTGGCGAACCGCCTCGTCGAGCGACACCGCGCCCTGCTCTCGCAGTTCTTCCCGATCACCCCGCAGATGCAGGTGTGCCTCGGGCGGATGTACGTCGCCGACCCGCGTTTCGCGGCACACTACGACGCGGTGCGGCCGGGGCTTGCCGTATGGCTGAGCAGGGCCATAGATGAGAGCGCGCGCGCCGCGGGCATCGACCCCGACACGGCCACCTGGGAGTGACGGGCCGCGTCTCCCGCCACAGGAATGCCAGATAACATCGCGCCGTGAACGCCTCTGATCGGCACCGCGAGCCACGATCGATCCGAACGAGGCTGATCTTCTCTCCGGTCCGGGAGCTGCGCCGGCAGCGGGGGGTCTGGATTCAGCTTGTGGGCGAGCGCGCGGCGCGCCCGATTCTGCGGACGCAAGCGGTGCTCTCGATCGCGGTATGGCTCGCTGTCGCGTTCTGGATCGTCGCGCTCAGTGGTGCGATTGCGGAGCTCGTCGCCGGTGACGAGGCGAGTGCGAAGAACTGGGTGATCTTTGGCGCCGTCTGCAACCTGGTCATAGCCATCATCGGGGCGGCGCTGACGCGCGCGTTCGTGACGTCAGCCGCACGCATCCTCCTGCCCAAGATCGCGCCGCTCGACGCTACGGTCACTCTCGACAACCTCACCGTGATCATCCGCGCCAAGCCGAGCTACTTCGCCGCACTCGCTCGAAAGCACCCGGGCAGTTTCCCGCCCGGCTGACGCGAACCGCGACGGCTCGGGCAAGCCAGGTCGCACTCGCGTGCCCCTCAACGTGACGTGCGGCGTGCTTCCGAGCGGCGTGACCCGAGATCCCGCCGTGCCGTATTCAGTCTCCGCGCGTCGCACTCGCGCCGGCGGCCCCGTGATTTCGGGGGCAGCCACGTGACAGCCCGGCATGCAGACTGAATACGGCACGGCACGGCACGGCACGGTGCGGTGCGCCGGATGCCGGACATCGCGTACCCCCACGGCGCTGCGGCATCCCTACATCTCGCCATGAGCCCCACGGCGCGGGAGGGGACGCCGAAGCTCCTCGCCTCCGGGCGCTTCCTGTGATCGGGGCATGAGCATCCTTGCCGGCACCCGCAAGGCCCCTGCGGAGGCACCCGCGAGCGACTACGGTGATCGGCGACGAAAGGACACGTCATGCCCAACGACCCCTTTGACCGCCTCCCCGACGTACCGAGCTTCATCGTCACGAGCGAGACCGTCCACGACGGGGGTGCCTGGCCGGCGCCCCAGTACTCCGGCGCCTTCGGAGTTGCCGGTGGGAAAGACGAGTCACCACAGCTGTCCTGGTCGGGCGCCCCTGCCGACACGCTCAGTTATGCCGTCACGGTCTACGACCCGGACGCCCCGACAGGCTCCGGCTTCTGGCACTGGGCGGTCGCGAACATCCCGGCATCCACGACATCGCTGCCGGTCGGTGCCGGCAGCCCCTCGGGCGAGTTGCTGCCTGTGGGGGCCGTCCAGCTGACCAACGACGCCGGTTCTGCGCAGTTCATCGGCGCCGCTCCGCCGGCCGGCCACGGAGAGCACCGCTACTTCATCACCGTGCATGCTCTCGACGTCGCCGACATCGGTGTGCCCGCCGATGCGACGCCGGCCTTCCTCGGCTTCAACATGGCCTCCCACATCCTGGGTCGCGCCACGCTCGTCGTCACCGGCAAGATCGACGAGTGATCAGACGTCACGCTCGAGCGTGATTCGGTGTGAGGTGACGGCCGAACCCATCGGCGTTCCGCTCGCGGTCCGCGGGGTCTACGCTCGCGGCATGTGCCGAAACATCCGGGTGCTCCACAACTTCGAACCCCCGACCACCGACGACGAGGTGCGCGAAGCGGCGCTGCAGTTCGTCCGCAAGGTGAGCGGGTCGACCCATCCCTCCCGCGCGAACGCCGAGGCCTTCGACAGTGCCATCGACGAGATCGCCGCGGCGACGCGGCGCCTGCTCGATGCGCTGGTCACGTCTGCGCCGCCGAAGAGCCGCGAAGCCGAAGCGATCAAAGGACGGGCTCGCCACGAGAAGCGGATGGAGCGAGAGGTCCGCATCCGCACGGCATCCTGAGCCGCGCGTCACCCCTGCGGCTTGGTCTCGATGGTGTCGAGGTACGCCTGGAATGACATCGTGGCTCGTCCTTCGTCCGGTGTCGGATGCCGCGCACGCGCGAGCGCCCGTATCACCGCGAACATAGCGGTCACCGTCGACATCTCGCGAGCTGACCGCGTTCACGTGATTCACGTCATTTGTCGGACCCGTTTGCTCGCCGGCCGCGATGTCCTGGTCGCATCGGCCAATTGCCTGCGAAGGAGATCGACATGGAACCCACCGGCGCGACCGCCCCGAACCACGCCCCTGCGTCGTTCGGCAACCCCGACCTTCCCGGCGAAGGCGAGGTGAACACCGTCGGAGATCCGGCGAGCCTGGTGATGACCGGTCCGCAGAACCCGGTGATCGCCAGCCAGTTCCCCAACCAGATCGACGCTCCCGCGACCGACATCAGCACGCAGGCGTTCTTCTGGTCGTCGTTCAACATCTCGCCGCGGCGGGTGCAGCGCGGCGGTTGGGCACGGGAGATCACCCAGCAGGACTTCGCGATCTCGGAGGAGATCTCCGGGGTCAACATGTATCTCGAAGCCGGCGGCATCCGCGAGCTGCATTGGCATCAGACGGCCGAGTGGGCGGTCATGACCCGGGGCCGATGCCGCATCACGACGCTGAACCGCAAAGGGATGCCGAGCGTCGAGGACGTCGAGGAGGGTGACCTCTGGTTCTTCCCGGCCGGGCTGCCGCACTCGCTGCAGGGCCTCGGCCCCGACGGCGCCGAATTCGTGCTCGCGTTCGATGACGGTTCACAGTCGGAGAGCAATACGCTGCTGCTGACGGACTGGTTCGCGCACACGCCGCCGGACGTGCTGGCGAAGAACTTCGGCGTCGCGCAGGAGGTGTTCAGGGACATCCCGCTGCACAACCTCTGGATCTTCCCGGGCGACGTGCCCGGAGATCTCGAGGCCGACCAGAACGCCGCCGGGGTGCAGTGGGGCGATGACCAGCCGGTGATCTTCCGCCTCTCGCGCTCGACGCCCGTGCACGAGAACAGCGGCGGTCGGATCCAGATCGCCGACAGCACCAATTTCCCCGTCGCCTCCACGGTCGCCACCGCGTTGGTGACGGTGGAGCCGGGATCGATGCGGGAGCTGCATTGGCATCCGAACGCCGACGAGTGGCAGTACTACCTGCGCGGGTCGGCACGGATGACGGTGTTCAACACCGGTCCGCACGCGAACACCACCGACTTCCGCGCCGGCGATGTGGGCGTCGTCAAGCGCAACTTCGGTCACTACGTGGAGAACACCGGCGACGACGTGCTGCAGTTTCTCGAGGTGTTCCGCAGCGACCACTACGAAGAGGTCTCGCTCGCGAACTGGCTCAGCCATCTGCCGCCGCAGCTCGTCAGCGCGCACCTGAACATCCCGGCCGACGTGCTGGCCACCTTCCCGCGCACGTCGCAGGGCATCGTGCCGCTGCGGTAACGACGCCACGCCCCGCGCGCCCCGCTCGCCCCGCGGAACGTCCGGGTGCGAGCGGGGTCAGGCCGGGGCGCGGAAGAACGGCAGCGATTCGGCCAGGCGCAGTCCGTACGCGGCGATCGACCGGCCGACCTCCAGCCGTTCCCGCCCGTACTGCTCGATCGCGGCGGTCAGCGGCAGCCGCTCGAGAAGGTCGTGGAGAACGAGCGCATCGCCGGCCGCCTTCGCCGCCCCCATGGCGGTGTGCGGTCGCACCACGACCGCGGCGTCGCCCAACAGCACCACCCTTCCGGTGGTGATGCGAGGCGGCACGTAGTCGAGGATCGCCTGCAGGAAAGGCTGCGGTTCCGCCGCGACCGCGTCGGCGAATGCCGGCGGCAGCTCTGCCCGGGCGTCGTCGACGAGCTGGTCACGCAGGTCGTCGGCCAGGTCGCCCGGTGCGAGGGTCGAACGACTGCTCACGCCCGTCGGCGAAGGCGACCACCGCCCCGCCGTCCGTGCTCGTGACCCGGGTTACGGGAGAGGCGAGGCGGTAGGCCGACAGCGGCAGTTGCGCGCGAAGCACGGAGTAGAGGCGATCCCACGAGACCTGGGTCTGCGGCGTCGGGTCGCGGTAGACGACATCGCCCCTGCGGTTCAGGGTGATCCGCTCGGAGGCGACCACGCCGACCGCGACCTCGTCGGGCTGGCCGACGGCGCGCAGCAGGTCATATACCTCCTGCTGCGCGACGAGGCCCGCCCCTCGTCGCGCCAGTCCGTGTTGCGACCGCTCGAACACCTGCACGCGGTGACCGGCCCGCGTCAGCGCCGAGGCGGCGAACAGGCCGCCGATCGACCCGCCGACGATGCCGATGTCGAGCCGAGGGGTCTTCGCATTCGTCATCCGTCGTCATCCTCCGCGCGTCGGGGCGGTCTTCGCGTGCCGTTCCGGGACGGCGATCAGGTGCTCCACCGCGGGGTCGTCCTCGCTGAACTGCCGCGCGTCGGCCAGGAGCTGGTCGTCGTACTGCGTGTCGCGGTCGGCGTGCTGGCTGAGATGCTCCTGCCAGGAACCGACCGCGAACGCCTCCACGAACGTCCCCGGCTGCTCGTGATTCTCGTACAACCGCCAGGACCGTGCACCGGTGCGTCGACGACTGTGGCCGACCATCTCCATGTGTGCGAGGAAGTCCGCCTGCCGCGCAGCGGCGACCCGGTACCGCAGCAGCACCAGGACGGGGCGTCTGGCCGCATCGACCACCTCGGTGTCGACAGACGATCCCTCCGGGAAGGGAAGCTCGACCGCGCCGCGCCCGCGCCCGACCGTGCTGGCGGTCGGCCAGACGACCCCCGCGGCGGCGAGGACGACGATCAGCGCTCCGCAGAGGCCGGTGACCCACGCGACTCCCGCGAACCCGGCGGCCGCGCCGGCCAGGGCGGCACCGATGGCCGTTCCGCCGAACAGCACGAGCTGGTAGACCGAGAGACCGCGCGTACGCACCCAGGCGGGCAGGAACGCCTGCACCGTGCCGTTGACCGTGGCGATCACACCGATCCAGCCGATGCCTGCGAGAACCAGCAAGGGCAACGCCGTCCAGATCGACGGAAAGACGACGAGCGCCGCGGTGCTGGCGCCGTACAGGCCCGCCGCCGAGACCAGCGTCGTGTTCGTCGTCCATCTCTTCCGCGCGGTGGGCAGGAGGATGCCTCCCGCGATCGACCCGATGCCGAGTGCCGTCAGCAGCAGTCCGTATCCGCTGGCTTGCAAGTGCAGCTCTGCGCTGGCGATGATCGGCAGCAGCGCCCACAGGGCGTTGGCAGGGAGCAGGAACAGAGCGAGTCGCACGAACAGATCGAGGATCACGCGGGAGTGGCGCACGTACCGCAACCCGGCGCGCGTGGCGTCGATGAAGCGCTCCGGCCGTCCCCGCGGCACCGAGTACCCCCGCCAGGCGAGAAGCACCCCGACGAAGGCGGCGAACGAGATCGCATTCGCAGCGAAGACGGCCACGACGCCGGCCTGCGCGACGAGCAGGCCGGCGAGAGCCGGACCGACGGCGCGCGCGACGTTGACGCCGATGGAGGTGAGGGCCGCGGCCCCCTGCACGAGGGGCGCCGGAACGATGTCGGTCACCAGCGCTTGGTACGCGGGCAGCTGGATCGCGGAGCCCGCTCCGAGCAGCAGCGTCAGCACGAGCAGCAGGGGTGGGGTGACGAGGTTCGCCGCGGTGAGCCAGATGAGGATGCCGACCACGATCACCTGGGCGGTCTGCACGGCGATGAGCATCCGCCGCCGGTTCATGAACTCGCCCAGCACACCGGCGGGGATCGCGAGCAGCAGCACGGGCGCGGCGGCGGCTGTCTGCACAAGGGCCACGACGGCAGGACCGCTGCCGCCTTCGACGAGCATCCATTGCGCGCCGACGCTCTGCATCCAGCTGCCGATGTTGCTGACGATCCCCGCCAACCAGATCGCGCGGAAGACCTTGATTCGCAGTGACGTCCACGCGGTGGGCGGCGCGGATGCCACGGAACTCGCCGTGGCATCGCCGCTCACTTCGCCTCCCTGCGGATCAGGACCGACGCCGCCGACACTGTGGCGACGAGCACGATCGTCACGAACACGAGGAGCACGGGTGTCGCCGGCGCGAACAGCAGGGCGCCGCCGACCGCGAGAACGGGCACGGCGAGCCCCGCATAGGCGATGAGGAACAGCAGCGCCAGAGTCTCCCCGCGCCGATCGGGGTCGGCGAGCGAGATCGTGGTCGCCACGGCGCCCTTGAACAGCACACCGACGCCCAGACCAGCGATCACGCCGCCGGCGACGAACGCGACGATGCTCGGCAGCACGGCCCCGGCGGCGACCGTGACCAGCCCCACCCCGCATGCGATCGCGGCGATCGTCAACTGGGTCCGCAGGGGGAGGCGGCCGAAGATGAGCTGCCCGGCCGCGGCGGCTGCGAACACCGCGAACGGGGTCGCGCCGGCGACGAGGTGATCGTGTTGGCCGAACGTCGTCCCGAGAAACGTCGGCGCGAGCGCCGTGAACAGGCCGAACACCGCGAAGCCGGCGAAGGCCGCGAAGCCGGCGGTGACGAAAGCCGGCCGCGCGGCGCGCGGCACCGACAGGCGTTGGGGACGATACGCGGGCGGCTCCTCGCGGGGGGCGACGGTTTCGGGCACACAGGTCAGCACGACCGCCGCGACGAGCAGCAGCACGAGGAAGACCGCGTGCGGAAGGGTGAGCGGATCGGGCAGGAACTCGGCGAACAGGCCTCCGGCGAGCGGGCCCAGAGCGAGTCCGCCGATGTTGGCGGCTCCGGCGATCGACGAGGCGATGATGCCGTCCTCATCCGGCTTCGCGGCGGCGCGCAGCTCGGAGAGGTGCGCGGTGGCTGTGGCGGTGAGGATGCCGATGCTCGCGCCGTTGATCAGGCGCGCGACGATGAGGCCGGGCACCTCCGGCCACAGCAGGAAGATGACCGCCGACAGGGCCGACACCAGGACAGCGACGACCAGCATCCGTCGCCGCCCGACCCAGTCGCTGACGTGCCCGAGCAGGTAGAGGGCGATGACGACCCCGACCGCGTACGCGGCGAAGATGACGGTGATCGTCGGAACCGGAAAGCCGTCACGTTCTTCGTACAGCGGATACAGCGGTGTGGGGACGGTGGAGTAGGCCATCACCGTGAGGAACGTGGATGCCACGATCCAGAAGCCGGGTCCGTGTCCCGCGGCAGGTAGGCGCACTCCGCGTGCCCGCGCCCTCTCGCTCGATAGATCTGTCACCACGCCTCCCTCCTCGCACCGTATTCGGCGAGGCGGTGGCGGCGTTACGACGGATGTTGAGACGTGCCGGCGACGTGATGTTCTCCGACAGTCGTCGCAAGGCCCGCAATCTCGTTGGCCATAGCGTTCCCGCAGAGCGACGGGAGCCGAGCCGATGACCATTCCGAATGACCGCGACCGGCCGAGTCTCGACGCCCTGGCCGTCGTGCTCTCCTTCGCCGCAGGTGCGACCGACGCGTTCGCGTTCCTCCAACTCGGCGGGATCTTCACGGCGAATATGACCGGAAATGTGGTGCTCTCCGGCCTGATCACCCGACCGGACTATCCGGCGACGCTGACGGGCGCGATCGTTGCGGTCGTCGTCTTCTCGGGTGTCGTGTTCGCCGGCTTCCGCGTGACGCGCGGGGCGCAGGTGTCGACGCGGCGGCTGGGCAGCGTCATGGGGTGCGGGCTCGCCGCGCAACTCGCCGTGGCCGGGATCTGGGCGGTAGACGGCGGGCGGCGCGGCATGGTGCTCATCATGGTCGTGGTGGCCCTGTCGACGACCGCGATGGCGCTGCAGACTGTGATCGGGCGCCGTGTCGAGGTGCGATCGCGCGTGGCGACGACCTTCGTGACCGGCGCGATCACCACACTGATGAAGGATGCCGCAGACGGCGATCTCTCCGAAGCGCTCGTCCGCATCGGGACGATCGTCGCGCTCGCCGCCGGCGCCCTGTGCGGCGCCGCGGTGATGACGGTCGACGTCGCCGCGGGCGCCGTCCTCCCTGTCATCCCTTCGGCTGTGGGGCTGGTGCTGCTGCTGGTCGCTCGACGACAGAACCGCCGCCGACCCGATCAGACCCGCGGCTGACGGCGAAGAATCGACCAGCCGACAAGGGCGGCGGCGGCGCACGCCGCAGCGGCGACGTACACGGTGGAGCGTCCGCCCCACAGTGCGCCGACGCCGCCGATGATCAGCGCGCCGATCGGGGTGCTCCCGGTGAAGGCCATCGTCCACAGCGAGGTGATGCGACCGCGCATCTGAGCGGGTGCGGCCAACTGGATCGTGGCGTTTCCCGTCGTCAGGAAGCCGATGCTGGCGGATCCGACCAGGACGACAGCCGCATTCGCCCAGAGGCTCGTCGGCGCCGTGGCCGCAAGCGCGAGAGCGGCGGCGTACGCGACCGTGATCCATACCATCTGCCGCAGGCCCGTCTGCGGCCAGAAGATCAGGATGAGCCCGGCCAGAACGGCACCGGCACCGAAAGCCGCGGTCAACCACGCGTACTCCACGGCTCCGCCGTCGAGGGAGCGTTCGGCGAACAGCGGGAAGCTGACCTCGAACTCGTACGTGAGCGTGCCGACGACGGCCATCATGGCGAGCGGTCCCAGGATGTCGGGTGTCCGCCGCGCCACCACGAGCGCCGCCCGTAGCTGCCCACCACGACGGGGAACAGTTCCTTCCGGGTGCATCTGTGACCGGTCGATCAGAAGCAGGGCGACGACGACGAACACGAAGCTGCCGGCGTTGACGAAGAAGCACCAGGCTGCCCCGACAGTGGCCAGCAGCCCCGCGGCGACGACGGGGCCGACGCCTCGACCGACGTTCGCCAAGATGCTGTTCAGGGTGATGGCGTCGCGCAGTGCTTCGCGATCGACCAGTTCGGGGATCAGCGCCATCCGGGCGGGGTTGTCCAGGGCGGTGAGCACACCGAACGACAGGGCGAAGACGTATACGGCCTCGATCGAGATGATCTGCAGGACGACCGCGATGCCGAGGACGGCGGAGAGGCCGCCGAGCAGCGATTGGGTCGTGATCAGCACCCGTCGGCGGTCGTGGCGGTCGACGATCACCCCGGCGTAGGGCGCGAAGAGCAGCACGGGCAGGTAGCGAAGCGCCGCGACGATACCGAGCTGCAGCGGCGAGTTCGTCAGCTGCAGGACGAGCACGCCCTGGGCGATCGTCTCCGTCCACGACCCGATGAGGCTGACACCCTGACCGGCGATGAATCGGCGGTAGTTCGGTATCCGCAGCGCGAGAGAGGGTCGCGCTCGGGGTGACGGCATCTCTCGCGGCTGAACGTCAGTCGCCGGCCGGCAGCACGCCGGTGGCGCGGAACAGGCGGCGAAGATCGAGCACCATCTGCTCGTCGACGTCTTTGTGTCGCGGTCTGCTCAGCACGAGCTTCTCGTTTCCGAGGGCGACCTTCACCTTGCCGTCGTGTTCTTCGTGCACCTCGGCGACCTCGCGGAGCAGTCCGATCACGTCGTCCCACTCCAGGTTGTGCGTGGTGGGGTGGCGCGCAATGTGCTCCAGGGTGACCCGATGGTGCTCGCTGAGGTGTGTGTGGCTGGATGGTTCGCTCATCCTCGTTCCTTCCGTTCGTGTGGGCTGAGGGCTCCCGCACAGTCTGGTCACCGACGTGCGGTTCGTCCCTCGACGGATGACGGAACATCGCCCGCCACCAGCGGCCGCACCTCTTGCCATTGAGTAGCAACAGCGTTTTACTGAATGGAATATGACCGAGACATCCACCCGCACCGTCGATCGCGCCCTGTCGCTTCTCGGCACCGTGTGTGACGGCGGACCGATCACGCTGGCCGATGCGGCCCGAGCCGCCGACTTGTCGGCGAGCACCGCGCTGCGTCTGCTGCGCACGCTCGAGGCCCAGGAGTTCGTCCGCCGCGTGCCCGACGGCCGCTACGCCGCCGGCGCGCGAATCGTGCAGCTCGGTGCTCTCGCACTGTCGAACGACTCGCTGGTCTCCCTCGCCGAGCCTGCCCTCGCGCGGGTCGTCGCCGCAACGGGGGAGTCCTGCTATCTCGCCATCCGCGGCGCCGGCGACACCGCGCTCTACATCGCCATCGTCGAGGGCACCCACTCGGTGCGTCACGCGAGTTGGGTCGGCCGCAGCATCCCGCTGCACGGCTCCGCCGCGGGCGCCGTCCTCGAGGGAAAAGCGGGCGAGGCGGGCAACGCCGGCTACATCGTCGTGACCCAGGGTGTGGAAGACGACGTCACCGCCATCGCCGCGCCGGTCGCCGTGGGCGGCCGGGTCGTGGCCTCCCTCTCGGTCGTCGTGCCCAGCTACCGCACCACCGACGTGAAGAACGCCGCGATCGGGCGCCTGCTCGTCGCCGAGAGCCAGTCGATCCTGGCCCGCCCCGAACTGTCCGCCGCCACACGAGCGAGCACACCAGGAAGAGAGACACCGAGATGACCGGAAGCCGTGAGGTGCGCGCGCCGCGAGGGACGACACTGACAGCGAAGAGCTGGCAGACCGAAGCCCCGCTGCGGATGCTCATGAACAACCTCGACCCCGAGGTCGCGGAGCGTCCCGAAGACCTCATCGTGTACGGCGGCACGGGAAAGGCCGCCCGCAACTGGGCGAGCTACGACGCGATCGTCGCGACGCTCGCCGACCTCGACGACGATGAGACGCTGCTGGTGCAGTCGGGCAAGCCGGTCGGAGTGTTCCGCACGAACGTGTGGGCGCCGCGTGTTCTTCTGGCCAACTCCAACCTCGTCGGCGACTGGGCCACCTGGCCCGAGTTCCGCCGCCTCGAGGCCGAGGGACTGACGATGTACGGCCAGATGACGGCCGGTTCGTGGATCTACATCGGCACGCAGGGCATCCTGCAGGGCACGTACGAGACTTTCGGCGCCGTGGCTCGCAAGCGCTTCGGCGGCACGCTCGCCGGCACGCTCACGGTCACCGGCGGATGTGGCGGCATGGGCGGCGCGCAGCCGCTGGCCGTCACCTTGAACGGTGGCGCGGTGCTGATCGTGGATGTCGATGAGACGCGCTTGCGCCGCCGTCTGGGCAAGCGATACCTCGATGAGGTCGCCACCGACCTCGACGACGCGCTCGAGCGCGTGCTCACGGCCAAGGCCGAGGGCCGCGCGCTGTCGGTCGGTCTCGTCGGCAACAGCGCCGAGGTGCTGCCCGAGCTGCTGCGCAGAGACGTCCCGGTCGACATCGTCACCGACCAGACCTCCGCGCACGACCCGCTCGCGTACTTGCCGGTGGGGGTGGCGTTCGAGGACTGGCGCGCCGAAGCGGAGCGCGATCCGGAGGGCTTCACCGTCCGTGCGCGTGCGTCTATGGCGCGGCACGTCGAGGCGATGGTGGCCTTCCAGAACCGCGGCGCCGAGGTGTTCGACTACGGCAATTCGATCCGTGACGAGGCCCGTCAGGGTGGGTACGCCGACGCGTTCGCGTTCCCCGGCTTCGTGCCGGCCTACATCCGCCCGCTCTTCTGCGAAGGTCTCGGCCCCTTCCGGTGGGTGGCGCTGTCGGGCGATCCGGCCGATATCGCCGTCACCGACCAGGCGATCCTCGAGCTCTTCCCCGAGAACGAGGGGCTCACGCGCTGGATCGCCGCCGCGCAGGAGCACGTCGAGTTCGAGGGACTGCCCGCCCGCATCTGCTGGCTGGGCTACGGTGAGCGCGCCAAGGCCGCCCTGCGTTTCAATGAGCTCGTAGCCGAAGGCAAGATCTCCGCGCCGATCGTGATCGGCCGCGACCATCTCGACTCGGGATCGGTGGCATCGCCCTACCGCGAGACCGAGGCCATGGCCGACGGGTCGGACGCCATCGCCGACTGGCCCATCCTCAACGCGCTCCTCAACACCGCGTCGGGCGCCACATGGGTCTCCCTCCACCACGGCGGCGGCGTCGGCATCGGTCGTTCCATCCATGCGGGCCAGGTCTCGGTGGCCGACGGCACACCGCTTGCGGCGCAGAAGCTCGAGCGTCTGCTCACGAACGACCCCGGCATGGGCGTCATCCGACACGTGGATGCCGGCTACGAACGGGCCATCGAGGTCGCCCGTGAGCGTGGCGTCCGGGTACCGATGCTCCGGCCATGACCGCCGTCACCACCCTCCTCACCGCGATCGCGGGCATCGGCCGCGACGCCCGCAGCGGCGGATATGTCCGCCCGGTGTTCTCGACCGCCGAACGCGACCTGCGCAGCTGGTTCCTCGCTGAGGCCGCGCAGCGCGGACTCGACGTCGAGGTCGATCGCAACGGCATCCTGTGGGCGTGGTGGGGGCTGGCGGGACCGGACGCCGTCGTCACCGGCAGCCACCTCGACTCCGTGCCCGGCGGAGGGGCGTTCGACGGCCCGCTCGGCGTCGCGGCGGCGTTCGGCGCCGTCGACGTGCTGCGTGAGCGCGGGTTCACTCCGGCACGGCCGCTGGCGATCGCGGTGTTCCCCGAGGAGGAGGGGTCGCGCTTCGGCGTCGCGTGCCTCGGCTCCCGCCTGCTCACCGGTGCACTCTCGCCGGATGCCGCGCGCACCCTCACCGACCGCGACGGCAACACGCTCGCCGACGTGTTCGCGGCGGGTGGCATCGATCCGCGGTGGATCGGCCCCGATCCCGAGACGCTCGCCCGCATCGGCGTGTTCGTCGAGCTGCACGTCGAACAGGGACGCGGTCTGATCGATTTCGCTCGGCCGTTCGCCGTGGCGGAGTCCATCCTCGGCCACGGTCGCTTCAAGGTGTCGGTGCGCGGCGAGGGCAACCACGCCGGCACGACCCTCATGGCCGACCGCCGTGATCCCGTGGTCGCCGCCGCAGCGATGGTCGGCGCCATCGCCGAGGTCGCCGGCGCCATCGACGATGCGCGCGCCACCGTCGGCCGCTTCGAGCCTGTTCCCGGCGGCACGAACGTCATCGCGTCGTCGGTGGACTTCTGGATCGACGCGCGCCACCCCGACGACGCCGTCACCCGGCGCATGATGGCCGACATCGACCGCATGTGCGGCGATATCGCCGCAGCCCGGGGATGCGAGGCGGTCCTGGTCGAGGAATCCTGGAGCCCCACGGTCGGATTCGATCCGACACTCGCCGGCCGCCTGGGTGCGGCGCTCGCCGACGCCCCGCATCTGCGCACCGGCGCGGGACACGACGCGGGCATCCTCGCAAGCGCCGTGCCGACGGGGATGCTCTTCGTCCGCAACCCCTCGGGCATCTCCCACTCGCCGGAGGAATACGTCACCGATGCGGACGCCGACGCTTCCGCCGCGGCTCTCGCCGACGCGTTGCAGGAGCTGCTGTCATGACCGCGTTTTGGGCAGAGCGGGCGTGGGTCGAAGGCGACGTCGCCCATGGCGTGCGCATCACGGCATCCGCCGACGGCGTGATCACGCAGATCGACACCGACACCGGTTGCTGCGACGGCGACGAGCGCCTCGACGGGCTCGTGCTGCCTGGAGCGGTCAACGCGCATTCGCACGCGTTCCACCGGCTGCTGCGCGGTCGCACCCACGCCGACGGGGGCAGCTTCTGGACCTGGCGCGAGCTGATGTACCGCGAGTCGGCGCGGCTGGATCCCGTGTCGTACGAACGGATCGCCACCGCCGTCTACGCCGAGATGGTCGCCGCGGGCTGGAGCGCGGTGGCCGAGTTCCACTACGTGCACCACGCGCCCGATGCGCGCCCGTACGACCCCCCGCACGCGATGGAGCTCGCCCTCGCCCGCGCGGCGCGAGCTGCCGGCATCCGACTGACGCTGCTCGACACGTGCTACCTGTCGAGTGGTTTCGGCTCGCCGCTCGAGCCCGCGCAACGCCGCTTCGGCGATGCGGATGCCGCGGCGTGGCTCGCCCGTCTGTCGTCGCTGCGCTCGCGCCTCGCCGAGGAGCATCCCGAGGTCGTCGTCGGCGCCGCCGTGCACTCCGTGCGCGCCGTGCCGGTCGATGCTCTCGAACGCATCGGCGCCGAGCTCGACCCCGCCATCCCGCTGCACGTGCACCTGTCGGAGCAGCCCGGCGAGAACGAGGCGTGCGTGGCTGCGACCGGCCTGACGCCGACGGCGCTGCTCGCTCGCAGCGGTCTGCTCTCGTCGCGGCTGTCGGCCGTGCACGCGACCCACCTCGACGACGACGACATCGCGGCCCTGGGTGCGGCGGGGGCGACGATCGTGATGTGCCCGACCACCGAGGCCGACCTCGGCGACGGCGTGGGGCCGGCGCGGAGACTTGCGGATGCCGGTGCGCGCATCGCCCTCGGCACCGACCAGCACGCCGTCGTCGATCCGCTCCTCGAGGCCCGCGCTCTCGAGCACGGCGAACGGCTCGCGTCGGGGCGTCGCGGACGGTTCTCGCCCGCCGAACTCGTGGCCGCCCTCACCCGCGGAGGCGCGGAGGCCGTCGGCCGCCGGGTCGGCGCGCTTGCGGTCGGCCGGCCGTGCGACCTGCTCGTGGTCGATGAGGCCAGCGCTCGCACCGCGGGCAGTGACCCCGGCCAGCTCGTGCTCAGCGCCACCGCGCAGGACGTCACCCGTGTGATCATCGGAGGGCGCGAGCGCGCGATCCGCGGAGTGCATACCGATCTCGGCCCCATCGGGGATTTGTGGCGAAAGGCGGTGCTCGCGTGAGCGCGACCCTCATCACCCGTATCGGTGAGCTGATGACCGTCGACGACGAAGACCGTGTGCTGCGCGACGCGGCCGTCGTCATCGACGGCGACCGCATCGCGTGGATCGGCGCCGCCGCCGAGGCCCCTGCCGCCGACGACCGCGTCGACGCCGACGGTCGCGCCCTGCTCCCCGGCTGGGTCGATTCCCACACCCATCTCGTGTTCGATGGCGACCGCACCGCCGAATTCGAAGCCCGGATGGCCGGACAGAGCTACGTCGCGGGAGGCATCGCGGTGACGCGGGATGCCACGCGCGCCGCTTCCGATGAGCGGTTGTCCGCCCTCGTCGCGGCCCGCGTGCGCGCGGCTCGCGCGCAGGGGACGACGTGGATCGAGACGAAGACCGGCTACGGACTCGATGTCGCGAGCGAAGCGCGCAGTGCCCGCATCGCGGCCGCCGGCGCCGACGAGGCCACTTTCCTCGGTGCGCACCTCGTGCCGGCCGGCGTCGACCCCGACGACTACGTGCGCGAGGTCTGCGGGCCCATGCTCGACGCGGTGCGCCCGTTCGTGTCGTGGGCCGACGTGTTCTGCGAGCGCGGCGCGTTCACCGCCGAGCAGTCGCGTGAGGTGCTCACCGCCGCCGCGGCTGCGGGTCTCGGCCTGCGGGTGCACGGCAACCAGCTCGGTCACGGTGACGGCATCCGCCTCGCGGTCGAGCTCGGTGCCGCGAGCGTCGACCACTGCAACTTCGTCTCCGACGCCGACCTCGACGCGCTCGCCGCGGGCAGCACGGTCGCCACGGTTCTTCCTGCCTGCGACCTCTCGACCCGCGCGCCTCTTGCTCCCGCCCGACGTCTGCTCGACGCGGGCGTCGAAGTGGCGATCGCCTCCAACTGCAACCCCGGCACGTCGTACACCAGCTCTATGCCGTTCTGCGTGGCGACCGCCGTGCTGCAGATGGGACTGAGCGTGCACGAGGCGGTGCGAGCGGCCACCCGCGCCGGGGCCATCGCGCTCGGTCGCGACGGGAGCAAGGGCGATGGCGACGGCGCGATCGGATCGATCGCCGTCGGTCACCGGGCCGACCTCCATCTGCTCGACGCGCCGTCGGCGACGCATCTCGCCTACCGTCCCGGAATGCCGCTCACTGCCGCGGTCTGGCGGGGCGGGCGGCTCGTCGTGACGACGGAATCCGCCTCCTCCTGACCTACGTCCGCGCCGCCCTCCGGCATCCTGGGCGTGCCTACGATGACGGTATGAAGATCGTTCTCACCGGTGCAACCGGCTATATCGGCTCCTCCGTTCTCGCCGCGCTCCGCGCGCGGGGGCACGAGGTCATCGCCCCCGTGCGCAGCGAGACGGCGGCGCAGAAGGCGACCGCCGCGGGGGCGACCGCCGTGGTGGGTGACATCACCGACGCCGCGTGGTTCGCACCTCTTCTCGCCGAAGCGGATGCCGCGATCCACACGGCCGCACCGGGCGACGACACGGCGCCGCAGTTCGACGGTGCGGTGGCCGACGCCGCGATCGCCGCGTTCGCGGGAACCGGCAAGCCCTATGTGCACACCGGTGGCCTCTGGATCCACGGCCCCTCCGACGACCTCACCGAAGAGACGCCGTTCGCGCCGCCCGCACTGGTCGCCTGGCGCGAGCAGGTCGAGTCGCGGCTGGCTGGCGCCGACCTCGTGCTCTCGATCGTCGAGCCGGGCATCGTGTACGGCGCCGGCGCCGGCATCCCTGCGTTGCTGGGGCAGGCTCCGCGGGATGCCGAGGGGCACCTCACCGTGATCGGCGAGGGTACGCAGCACTGGGCGACGGTGCACGTCGACGACCTCGCCGACCTCTACGTCCGGGTGGTCGAGAGCCCCGAACCCGTCGGACGCATCCTGGGTCTGAGCGGATCGAACCCCACCGTCGCCGAGATCGGCGCGGCGTTCGCCGACGGAGCCGTCGTTCCGGAGGGGCTGGAGGCGTCGCGCGCACGGCTCGGCGCGGCCTTCGCCGACGCGCTCATGCTCGACCAGCAGGGGTTCGGTGCGAAGGCCCGCGCGCTCGGGTGGACCCCTTCGCGCCCGTCGCTCATCGAGGAGATCCGCGCCGGCGGTTACGCCGCGCACTGAGGCAGGAGCGCCCTCTCGCATCCGGCTTCTTGTCAGCTTCGCTGCGGCCCCGTGCTCTAGTGTTCAACCAGTCCAGGGGGAGTACTCCGATACGGACGGCTCGTCATTACGGTTGCTTCGCAGCCCGGGCCGACCGGTCCTGAAAGGGATGGGGGAGACTCTGGCGTCGACCTCGTCACGCCACTAGCCAGGAGCCCTCTGTGAACATCACACCCCTTGTGTGGATCATCACGATCGCCGTCACGATCGCCTTCTTCGTGTGGGAGTTCTTCCTCCACGTCCGCAAACCGCACGAGCCGACCGTCGGTGAATCCGCGCGCTGGTCGGCCTTCTACATCGGACTGGCGCTGCTGTTCGGCGTCGGCGTCGGCGTCGTCTCGGGCTGGGGATACGGCGGCGAGTATTTCGCGGGCTACCTCACCGAGAAGGCCCTGTCGATCGACAACCTGTTCGTCTTCCTCATCGTCATGACCGGCTTCGCGGTGCCGAAGATGTATCAGCAGAAGGTGCTGATGATCGGCATCGTGATCGCGCTGATCATGCGCGGTGGCTTCATCGCGGTCGGTGCCGCACTCATCGAGAACTTCTCGTGGGTGTTCTACCTCTTCGGCGCGCTGCTGCTGTTCCTCGCGTACCGACAGGCCTTCGCGCACGGCGAGTCGAACCCGGCCGACGGCCGCTTCATGCGGTTCGTGCGACGCGTGCTTCCGGTGAGCGACGAGTACGACGGCGACCGGCTCACGGTCGTGAAGGGCGGACGACGCTTCGTCACGCCGATGCTGCTGGTGATCGTCGCGATCGGTTTCATCGACCTCGTGTTCGCCGTCGACTCGATCCCCGCGATCTACGGGCTCACGCAGGAGGCGTATCTCGTCTTCACCGCCAACGCGTTTGCGTTGATGGGCCTTCGCCAGCTCTACTTCCTGATCGGGGGCCTGCTCGAGCGCCTGGTCTATCTCGCCCAGGGCCTGGCGGTCATCCTCGCCTTCATCGGCGTCAAGCTGCTGATCCACGCGCTCCACAAGAACGAGCTGCCGTTCATCAACGGCGGCGAGCACGTGACGTTCATCCCGGAGATCCCCATCTGGCTGTCGCTGGTCTTCATCGCCGCCACGGTCACCGTGGCAACGATCGCAAGCCTCGCCAAGACGCGCAATGACCGGATGGCGGCGGTCTCCCACGGCCGCACCTGAGCCCGGCGGTTCGGGCGAAGACCCCTCGTGGTTCCGACGCGCCGGGATCTAGGCTGGTGTCACCCGAGGAGAGGACGTCGACGTGGATGCTGTGGTGCTCGTTTCCGGTGGAGCGGCGGTGACTCCGTACACCAGCGTCGATCGCGCTGCGGCCCAGGGGCTCGCCGCGGGCAATACCTTGACGGCCTTGCGTGCCCACCTTCTGGACCGGCATGCCGCCGTGTTCACGGCCCCCGCGGGGATCGGTGAGGGGCAAGTTCGTGAGGACACAGGGTGGCAGGGGTTCTCAGAAGTGGCCGACGTCCTCCCGGCAGCCCTGACGATCAACGCGGTCGGCGACATCGACCCCGCAGGGGTGAAGCTGGCAGCGTTCCTCCGTTGGTTGGCCGAGGAGCAGGGCGTGTCGTCGGTGCAGCTCGTGGCTCACTCCATGGGTGGACTGTTCTGCCGCGCGGCCCTGCGTGAACTCGGACACGAAGGACCTGCCGTCTCACGGCTGGTGGCGCTCGGAACGCCGTGGCACGGATCGCTTCTCGGCGATGTTTTGAGCGGCGACATCACGACGGGCGATGCGCAGGACGACCCGCCGACGCTGAGTATCCTGGCGGCGTCGCCGGGATACGCGGCCGCGAACTCGCAGGGTGCGGCGGCCGAGGTCTCGGCCCGCTTCCTCACGGAGTGGAACTCCGCGCAGGCCGATGTGCTGAACGACGTCGCGGTCACGGTGATCGGTGGGGGCTACTTCCACGCGCACAGTGAGCCCGACCGGCTCTGGCCGCACGACGGCCTCGTGTCGCTGCGCAGTGCGCTCGCCGAGGACGTACCCGCGGCCGTTCTGCCGCACGTGCGCCGTCATACGGTTGGCGGCGACGTGCACAGCATCTTCTTCGCGAATGGTTTCGAACTCCCCTGGGAGCGCGCCCTCACCTGGGACCCGGCGGTGTTCGAACTGGTCGACACCGCGTTGACCGCGTGACGTGCGCGTCGCGCAAAGTCTCCGACCCACCGTGAGGGAACATCGGCGCATGAGTGCGACCACAGACCGACACGCTCTGCGGGTGCGCCCGGCATCCGCCGATGATGTGCGCGGCGTCGCCGAGGTGCACGTGCAGGCTTGGCGCGAGGCGTACGCACGCCAGTTGCCTGCCGACCTACTCGCCGGGTTGCGGGTGGAGCCGAGGGTCGAGCGGTGGGCTGCGATCATTGCCGACGACGTGACGGACGTCCACGTCGCGGAGCTCGACGGGCGCATCGTCGGCTGGGCGACTGCCAGCGACGGGCGTGATCACGACCGGCCCGTGAGACGCGAACTCGAGGGCATCTACGTGCTCGCCGCGTTCTACGGCACGGGCGCCGGGCAGCTCCTGATGGATGCCGCCGTCGGTGCCGACGATGCGTACCTCTGGATGATGGACGACAACCCACGCGCCGAGGCGTTCTATCGCCGCAACGGGTTCGAGCGAGACGGCGTCGAGCGCGAGCGGAGGCTGGCGGGCCACCCGATCCAGGTCGTGCGGCTGGTGCGTCACGACGGAGTGTCGCGGTGGGCGGCGGTGAAGGATGCCGAGGTGGCGCTGCTCGAGCCGCAGGTGCGCCGCGACGCCGCTCGGGTCGACGAGCTCCTGCACCCGACATTCGTCGAGATCGGGCGTTCCGGCATCCTGTGGACGCGCGAGCAGGTTGTCACCGCACTCGCCGAGGAGTCGGAAGGCGCTCGGGTCGCCCCGCAGACCGACCAGTGGGAGTTCCGGCATCCCTCGCCCGATCTCGTGCTCGTCACCTACCGACTCGAAGCGCCGTCCGGCCGCAGTCGGCACTCGTCCTTGTGGGATATCGCCGGCGATACCCCACGACTGCGCTTCCACCAGGGCACCGTCGTGCCGCCGGCGCGAGACTTCGCCCCGTAGGAGCGAGTCGCGTCAGCCGTTGCGGCCGTTCCACTCCGCGCGCAACAGACCGAGCACCACCATGTCCTCGTATGCCCCGCGCACCCACGCGTGTTCGCGCAGGCGTCCTTCGACGATGAAGCCGGCCTTCTCGTAGACACGGATCGCGCCGGCGTTGGAGCTGATCGCCTGCAGGTGCACGCGTCGCAGGTTGCAGCGCACGAACGCGAACTCGACGATCTGCGCCAGTGCGGCAGAACCGATCCCGCGGCCGCGGTGCTCGCCGAGGACGGCGATGCCGATCTCCGCGTGCCGGGCGAGGTCGTCGAAGCCGAACAGGCTGACGGTGCCGGCCGCGTCGCCCTCGACGTCGATCACGAACTCGATGCTGCGGGTGCCCGGCCCGTTCGCCGTGTCGGTCAGGCGCTTCTCGAACGCCGTCCGGGTCAGCGGCGACGGACGCGACGGGGTGCGCTCCTCCCACGTGTCCAGATCCGCCGCGATGCGGTACAGCGCATCGACGTCCGCGGCGGTGCGGGCGCGCAGGGTCACGAGCGGAGGATGTGGCATTCCCTCCACGTTACCGGCGCTGAGGCGCGGGGACGGGCAGGCCGAACAGCACGGATGCCGCGCGGCGGATATGACCTTCGGCGAGCTCGGCCGCGCGTTCGGCGTCACCCGCGTCGATGGCGTCGAAGATGGCCCGGTGCTCGCGGCGGAGGCGCTGCGACTCCTCCGGCCACTCCTCGGTGCGCTCGGCGGCGCGAAGGATCGGCACCTTCATCGCGCTGCGGATCGCGGCGGTGAGCGCCGCCGACAGTGCACTGCCGGAGGCCTCGGCGATCGCCAGGTGGAACTGCGTGTCGGCTTCGTTGAACGAGTCGCGGGTCGCATGCGGAAGATCCATGCGGTCGAGTGCGTCGATCATCGTCGCTCGCGAGGCGTCGTCGAGCCGACGCGCGGCGGCGGATGCGCTGGCACGCTCGAGCACGATTCGTGCGTCGGTGACGTCTTGGATCGAGAAGTTCGACAGCGCGACGTGCAGACGGAGGAAGCGCGTGAGCGCATCGCGGGGGAGGGCGGCGACGAACGTCCCCGCTGCCGCGCCCGCTCCGGGTTGTGACCGCAGCACGCCCTGCGCTTCCAAGACGCGCACGGCTTCGCGCACGCCCGCACGACTGACTTCGAGGCTCGTCGCCATCTCACGTTCGGGTGGCAGGGCGTCGCCGACCTGCAGCGCGCCAGAGAGGATGCGGTCCTCGATGGCCTCGATCACCAGTTCGTGGGCGCGCGCTTTTTTCACCGGCTGCCACGGCGGTGCCGCTCGATTCTCCGTCATCACGCCTCGCTTCGCCCTTCGATCCGCTTGACAGCCTAGGGCGCGTCGAATACCGTGCGCTAGAGGTCAGACCTCTTTATGGCCGTGCACCGTCGCATTCTCCGAAAGGCCCGACATGTCACCCGTGAAGCGTCAGTTGCCCCACCCGGCCGAGTTGCTCGAACTGATGACGTTCAAGAAGCCCGAGCTCGACGCCCGCAAGCGCCGGCTCGATGCTGCGCTCACGATCGCCGACCTCCGCACGATCGCCAAGCGTCGCACACCCAAAGCGGCTTTCGACTACACCGACGGCGCTGCCGAGGGGGAGCTGTCACTCGCCCGCGCCCGCCAGGCCTTCCAGGACATCGAGTTCCACCCCGACATCCTTCGTCCCGCCGCCGAGGTCGACATGTCGACGGAGATCCTCGGCGGTCCGTCTGCGCTGCCTTTCGGCATCGCCCCCACCGGGTTCACCCGCCTGATGCAGACCGAGGGTGAGACCGCGGGAGCGGGAGCCGCCGGTGCCGCCGGCATCCCGTTCACCCTGTCAACCCTCGGTACGACGTCCATCGAAGACGTGAAGGCAGCGAACCCGCACGGACGCAACTGGTTCCAGCTCTACGTCATGCGCGAGCGCGAGATCTCCTACGGACTCGTGAAGCGCGCCGCCGCAGCCGGGTTCGACACCCTGCAGTTCACCGTCGACACCCCCGTGGCCGGTGCGCGTCTGCGCGACAAGCGCAACGGTTTCTCCATCCCGCCGCAGCTGACCGTCGGCACGATCATCAACGCCATCCCCCGGCCGTGGTGGTGGATCGACTTCCTCACGACGCCGAAGCTCGAGTTCGCGTCGCTGTCGACGACGGGAGGCACCGTCGGCGAACTGCTCAACGCGGCGATGGACCCGACCATCAGCTACGACGACCTTGACGTCATCCGCGGTCTGTGGCCGGGCAAGATCGTGGTCAAGGGTGTGCAGAACGTCGAAGACTCCAAGCGCCTCATCGACCGCGGTGTCGACGGCATCATCCTCTCCAACCACGGCGGACGACAGCTCGACCGGGCGCCCATCCCGTTCCACCTGCTGCCGGAGGTCGTGCGCGAAGTGGGCAAGGATGCCACGGTCATGATCGACACCGGCATCATGAACGGCGCCGACATCGTCGCCGCGGTCGCCCTCGGCGCGAAGTTCACCCTCATCGGGCGCGCGTACCTCTATGGGCTCATGGCCGGCGGACGCCAGGGCGTCGACCGCACGATCGACATCCTCCGCACCGAGATCGAGCGCACGATGAAGCTCCTCGGTGTCTCGAACCTCGCCGAGCTCGAGCCGCGTCACGTCACCCAGCTCGAGCGACTCGTTCCGCGCGCGTCGAACGGCGGCGTGCTGAGTGCGGCATCCCACTGACGCGGAGCGACCCGGTGTTCCCCGGTCGTGTGCAGGGGTAGCGTCGAGCCCACAGCAACGACGCAAAGGAGCGGAACGTGGCCCGGATCATCCTCTCGATGTCGCACTCCCTCGACGGCTACATCACGGATGCCGAGGGGCGCTTCGACTGGGGCGCGCCAGACGAGGAGATCTTCCGCGCCGCGCTCGAGGAGGTTCGCGGACTCAGTGCGCACTTTCTGGGACGGCGCCTCTACGAGACGATGCGGTACTGGGAGGATCCCGAGGTCGAGCCCACCTTCGAGCCGCTCGAGCGCGAGTTCGCCGAGGTGTGGAAGGCGCTGCCAAAGATCGTCGTCTCGTCGACCCTGACGCACGCGCCGGGTCAGAACACCACGCTGCTGCGTGGCGATCTGACGGAGGAGGTCGCAAGACTGCGCGACGACGCGGTCGCCGAGGTCGCGGTCGGAGGGGCGAGCTTGGCCGCGGCGGTCGCCGCCGCCGGACTCATCGACGAATACCGCAGCGTCGTGTATCCGGTCCTCCTGGGCGACGGCACGCCGTTCTACCCGCGCGGGATCGGCCCGGTCGCACTCGAGCTGGTGTCGACGCGCCGCTGGGCCCGCGGCATCCAGGCGCTGCGCTACCGGGTCGTGAGGGACTGAGCGGCGGCCTGAATGCCCGGCGGCCTGCCGGTTCGGCCGCGCGTACAGACCCGACCCGCTCGTCCGGCCACCGAACTGCAAGGGATGCCCCGGGACGCGCCGGGGCGTTGCGGCGGCAGGCGGCGTGTTGACACGACGGCCTTGCAGTCCGGTCGGCGGGAGGGAAGCGGCGGAGCCGAAAGTAAGCTCGAGGCGTGAGCAGATGGCGCCCGTCCCCCGCGCGGTGGGTGCACCACGCGGCATCCGAGACGCCCCGCTTCTCCCCGACCGTCGAGGCCCGCGCGACCCGTTGGGCGCTGGGCGCTGCGGTGGTCGCCGCTGCCGCGACCGTTCTCGTCATGGGCGGGGAGCGGATGCCGCTCGGGGGGAGCGAATCGGTCGGGAGCCTCGCCGCGCTGCTGGCCGCGATCGGCGCCGGCCCTGCGTTCGCGGTCTCGTTCGCCCTCGAACGACGCCGCGGGTACCTCGCGTGGCGTGACAGCCTGCCGCGCGCCAAGCGGGCGACCGACCTGATCGCGCTCGCGGCGGCGATGATGATGCTGGCGGCGCTCGTCGTCGTGGCTGTCGCGGAGTTGTTCCAACTGGGCTTCCGCGGCCTCACGATCGACCCGTTCGGTGGTGCGGGTCTGGTGGCCGCCGCCGTCGGCGCGATGACGTACACGGCGTCGGCCTCGGGCGCCCGGGTCACCTCGACCGGCGTCGCCTCCCTGGCCACCCTCGTCCTGTTCATCGGCACCTTGGCGAGCATGGTCAGCGCCTCCCAGGGCGACTGGTGGCGGTTCCACTTCTCCCAACTCGGCAACGAGTCGGGCTATGCGGGCTACCAGTTCAACCTCTCCCTCATCACGACGGGCGCCGTCATCACCGCGCTCGCCAACTTCGTCGCCCACGACCTCGAGGTGGGCCTGCGTGCGCACGTCACGAACGCCCAGCGGCGCGCGCGGCTGTTCGCGTGGCTGCTCGCCGTGATCGGCCTCTGCCTGATGCTGGCCGGGTTCGTTCCGGACGCCGTCGCCTTCCCCGTGCATGTGGGCGCGGCATCCGGAATGGTCGTCGTCTTCGGCGTGCTCGTGGGATGCCTGCTCACGCTCGTCCCCGGAATCGGCCGCGACATCGCGGTCTTCTCCGTGCTCGTCGTGGCCGGCATCGTCGTCGCCGTCGCCCTGTGGGTGCCGATCGACTACTACAACCTCACCGGGTCTGAGTTCATCATCGCCGGCCTGCTGTTCGCCTGGCTCATGCTGTTCGTGCGGCAATCGCGTGCCTACGCGGATTCCGCGACGCACGTCGCCGTTCTCGTGTCGGCTGCCGGTCGGTCAGTAGCGGCCGGAGAGTGACCGCGCGAGCGATCCGAAGATCTCGGCGAGACGTCCGAAGAACCTCGTCACCGCCCGGATGAAGGCGTTACCTCCGGGTGCTGAATCTGAGGGGCGATCGTGCATCGGCAGGCATCCTCTCGGTCGTGCATCCGGCATGTGCGGGGGCCATTCTACGGCGGCCACCGACTACCGTGAAGGGGACGAAAGGGACGCATGCGTGCAGTGATGATGGATGCCATCGGCGAGCCGTTGGAGGTGCGCGAGGTCAACGATCCGACAGCCCCTGACGGCGGCGTGGTCGTCGAGGTGCGGGCGACGGGGCTCTGCCGCAGTGACTGGCATGCCTGGGTCGGTCACGACGACATCGCGCTGCCGCACGTGCCCGGTCACGAGCTGGCCGGCGTCATCGTCGAGACCGGCGCCGGGGTCGAGCGTTTCGCCGTCGGCGACCGGGTCACGGTGCCGTTCGTCTGCGGGTGCGGGCGGTGCGAGTGGTGCCGCGCGGGCGACGCGCAGGTGTGCCCCGAACAGGAGCAGCCCGGCTTCACCCACTGGGGGTCGTTCGCCGAGCGCGTTGCTCTGCACGCCGCCGACACCAACCTCGTGCGCATTCCCGACGACGTCTCGTTCGCCGCCGCCGCATCGCTCGGATGCCGCTTCGCCACCGCCTTCCGCGCCCTCACCGGCCGTGCGCGGGTACAGCCAGAGGAGTGGGTCGTCGTCGTCGGGGCCGGAGGTGTCGGACTCAGCGCCGTCATGATCGCCCGCGCGCTCGGCGCCCACGTCGTGGCCGTCGACCGCACGCAGGCCGCACTCGACGCGGCATCCGCGCTCGGTGCCGCCGCGGTCGTGCTCGCTGACGGGGCGGATGTGCCCGCGCGCGTGCACGCGCTCACCGGCGGCGGCGCGCACGTATCGATCGACGCGGTGGGCGCCGAGCAGACGTCCGCCGACGCCGTGCTGAGTCTGCGCCGCCGCGGCCGGCACGTGCAGGTGGGGCTGCTGCCGTCCGCGACCGGATTGTCGGGGATGCCGATGGCGCGTGTCATCGCGTGGGAAATCGACCTTCTCGGCAGTCACGGGATGGCGGCTGTGGACTATCCGGCGATGCTGGATCTGATCGCCGCTGGTCGCCTGCGCCCGCAGGACCTCATCGAGCGGACCATCTCGCTCGATGAGGCCGCCACGGAACTGCCTCAGCTCGACCGGTCGACGCCGGCGGGCATGACCATGATCGACCCGCGGAGGACCTCGTGAGCAACAAGAAGAACGAACCCACCACGCAGCGCAATGCGCTGGCGCCGGCTCTCATCGCGGCGGCCGTGTTGTTTCTTGCCCCCGTCCTGATCGTCGGAGGCTGGGGCGAGGCCGTCCTGTTCGTGACGGCGATCTTCGCGCTGATCGTCGGGTGGTTCGCGGTGCAGGCGCGTCAGTGGGTGTGGGTGCCCGTGTTCGCCGCGATCGCCGTGGCCTGGAACCCGGTCTTCCCATTCGGCTTCGATGGCGTCGTCTGGTCGCTCGCGCAGCCCGCGGCGGCGTTCGTCTTCCTCGTCGCGGGTGCTCTGATCAAGACGCCGCGGGCGTGAGCGGGGCGCCGGATCGACGGGGCTTTATCAGGATCGACGCCATCGCCGGGGCCAAGCGAAGTGTGCGACAGAGAGCGCAAAAAGCGCCCATGCAGCGAACAACGCCCACCCGATGGGCTCACGCGACGGTGAGGTACCCAATTCGGCCGTTACGTCTGTCACAGGTGCGAACGCGATGAGAAGACAGCAGGCGCTCAGCCCTACCACTGCGCCGACGACGGTCAGCTCACCATTTGCGAGCCATCGGGATCTCAGCCCGGCGATGAGCCGCAAGGGTAGGCCGACGACGAAGGCTCCGACCATCGACACGGCGGCGACAACGACGGCGAAGACGCCGAGCACGAGCAGCGAGAAGACGGTGTCGTAATCCGAGACGGACGAAAAGATGAGGCTCAGCGCGGTGACGAAGAGCACGGCACCACCGACGAAGAACTGCAGTACGGCTCGAGCGCCCCAGGGGTTGTCCGCGACGCCCTCGCCGTCGGCGGCATCACGACTGATCACGGTCCCGAGCTTTCGCACCTCATCGTATGAGTGTGGCACCGCCGGCCACGGCATGATGGTCGACGCCGGAGCGGAACGCGTAGGGTGAGGGCATTCTCGGAACCTGACCGCGACGATCAGCCGCGGAGTGAGGGGAACACCATGGGTGTCGCATTCCCGACCGGAACGGTGTCGCTGACGACGGCGGAGGGCGACATCGTCCTTCTCCGCATCTGCGAACTGTGCGGGGCGGCCGTCGTCGATGCCGACGACACCGATCTCGCATTCCACAAGCGTTGGCACCGGATGACCGGCTCGGGCAACTGGGTCGATCCGGCGACCGGCCGCCCCCACGGTCCGGGTGCACCTGGGTTCGGCGGCGGATCGCCGAGCTGACCAGGCGTCACGACGGTAGCGGGGCATCCTCACGGGTGGCAGCGAGCTCCTCGGCATCCCGTCGGCGCTGCTCCGCGACGGTGAACGGAGACGAGTCCGGCTCGCCGCGGTGGCGCATCGTCTGCACGATGAAGATCGCGATGCCCAGCAGCACGACGGCGAACGACGCCCAGATGTTCGCCGGGATGCCGAGGGGCGCATCGCTCGTGGGGTCGATGCGGATGGCTTCCAGCCAGCTGCGTCCGAGTCCATACCAGATGAAGTACGACGCGATGCTGCGGCCCCACCCGAGACGTACCCTGCGCTCGAGCATGATGATCAGCGCGGCGCCGACGAGGTTCCAGATCATCTCGTACAGGAACAGGGGATGGAAGAGTGTCCCGGGGGCGGTTCCATGCGGGAACATCGGCGCGTTCGGTGAGATCTCCAGGCCCCACGGCAGGGTGGTCGGCAGCCCGAACAGTTCCTGGTTGAAGTAGTTGCCGAGGCGGCCGATCGCCTGCGCGACGAGGAGCGCCGGCGCGAGGGCGTCGGCGAAGGCGAAGAAGCGGATGCCGGCGCGGCGGGTGGCGATGTAGATGCCCACCGAGCCGCCGATCATGGCGCCGTAGATCGCGTTGCCGCCGTCCCAGATCGCGACGACCGCCCAGAGGTTGTCGCCCGGTGCGAAGTAGTCACCCATGTGGGTGAGCACGTGGTAGATCCGCGCCGCGACGATGCCGAGGGGCACCGTCCACAGCGCGACGTCGAGCACGGTCCCCGCCGGTACGCCGCGCGCCCGCAACCGCCGCTCGGTGATGATCACCGCCGCGATGATGCCCGCGATGATGCACAGCGCGTAGACGTGAATCGTCAGGGGACCGATGTGGAAGCTGGACCAGCTCAGGTCGGGGCTCGGAATGCTCAGGTGCACGCCCGACATTATGCGCTACCGATGTATGGCCGCTCCCAGGTGCGCGGTGATAGTTCAGCGAAAGCTGTACTGTGGGCTGTATGGTCTCCGTAACCCTGACCGCGACGGCCACGCACTCCGCGGCCCTGGCTCGTCTGGGCCATGCGCTGTCCGACACGACGCGCGTCGGCATCCTCCTGGCGCTGCGCGAGGCGCCAGGCTACCCGTCCGATCTCGCGGGCGCCCTCGGCGTCTCGCGCCAGGTCATGTCGAACCAGCTGGCCTGCCTGAGGGGGTGCGGCCTCGTCGAGTCGGTGCCTGAGGGACGGCGCACCTGGTACCGATTGGCCGACCCTCACCTGGCTCCGGCGCTCGACGAGCTCATGCGCGTGGTGCTCTACGTCGAACCCGGCTGCTGCTCCGGCGACACCTGCACGTGCGCATGAGCCGGGCGGCACTGCTGACCGCGGAGCGGCGAAGGGTGCTCCACCGCCGCATCCGCCTGATCGTCGGGGTCACGATCGCCTACAACGTCGTCGAAGCGCTCGTCGCGCTCGTCGCAGGATCGGCGGCATCCTCCGCCGCTCTTATCGGTTTCGGGCTCGACTCGGCCGTGGAGGTGCTGTCGGCGGCCGCCGTCGCGTGGCAGTTCACGCGCCCCGATCCCGAACGGTGGGAGCGGCCCACCCTGCGCGTCATCGCCGTTGCCTTCTTCGCCCTCGCCGCCTACGTCACGGTGACGTCGGTTGCTGCGCTTTTCGACGGTGCTGCGCCGGCGCACTCGCCGCTCGGCATCGTACTCACGGCGCTGAGCGTGGCGATCATGCCCGTGCTCTCGCTCGCCGAGCGTCGCGTCGGCCGCGAGCTCGAATCGGCGTCGGTCGTCGCCGATTCGCGACAGACGCTCATCTGCACCTACCTGTCGGCCGCGGTGCTGCTCGGCCTGGTCGCCAACAGCCTCTTCGGCTGGTGGTGGGCGGATGCCGCCGCCGCCCTCGTCATCGCGGTCTTTGCCGTTCGTGAAGGCGTCGAAGCGTGGCGCGGCGATGCGTGCGCGACATCGGTGGGAATGCTCCTCGAAGAAGCTGACTCCGCGGCCCCGTCGCGGTGATCAGGGATGCGTGGCGATGTGAACCAGCACGACGGCCACTACCGTCCAGAGGATGACCACGCCCGTCGCGATCGCCGGCAGCCACCAGAGTGGTCGCCGGCGGAGCAGGATGAGCGAGGCAATGCTGGCCACGAACGCGCCGCCGCACACGGTGAAGGCCGAGTGCACGGCGAAGCTGAGGGTTCCGTAATCGCATCCGTCGCCGCAGCCGGCGGCGCTGAGTGTGCTGAACACGACCAAGGCGCACGACACCAGCGAGACGCCCGTCTGTAAGAGAATCCACAGCACGGCCTTGGCGCGGTTTCCGGCCGCGATCGCGCCGAGCTCGGTCACGTCACGAGCCGCTCTGGGCATAAGCGTGGCGGCGGGGGCGGAACAGCGGGGCGAGCAGGGGTTCGAGCAGCAGCACGAGGAGCCATGTCGCACCGACCTGCGGAAATACCAGCACCAGTACCAGCGCGAGTGCCATCAGGATCATCCCGGCCCAGCGCGACACCGCGGAGCGGGCGGGACGGTCACTGAGCCCCGACCGTTCCAGTGCGACGCCTTCCAGCCGCAGCAGCGTGCCGCTGATGAGCATTGTGCCGACGTACGCACCTAGGCCGACGCGGTCGGCGCTGGGGCTGGCGAGGTCGAGCGCCGTCGCGACCGGCAGGAACACGATCGTCGCGAGCCACAGCATCTGAAGGCGCCCGACACCTCGCGTGTACCCCCGCGCGTGGACGAACATCACGTGATTCGATCGCCAGAACGCCGCGATGACGACGAAGCTCAGTGCCGCGGAGATGATGCCGGTCACGTTGTCGGCGAAGAACGATTCGGCGTTCTTCGCCGCCATCGCGCCGTCGACCAGCGGCAACACCACGAGGGTGATGGCGATCGCCACCACGGCATCGCTGAAAGCGACCAGGCGGTCGAGAGCCTTCTCGCCCTGAACGGCGCCGCGAGCCCCGTCGTCGATCTCCACGTCGGCCATGAGCCTCCCCGTCTGCGCCGTCACCTCGTCGTGCCCAGGGTATCGAGCATGCGTTGCCTCCGGCGCCGCATCCTGTGGACAACGTCGGCAGCGGGTTCGTCCGGCTCGTTAGGATGCCGAGGTGCCGACCCCTCGACGACCGTTTCGCCTCCCGCTCGCCCTTCTCGTCACGGCGGTCGCCGTAGCCCTGGCCGGCTGCGCGGCGGGGTCGGGTCCGGCTGCGTCGCCGTCGGTCTCCGCGTCCGGTGCCGTGGGCGGCGGAGAGGCGGGAGTGCCCTCCGCAGAGCCGACAGGCGGTGACGGTGACGGCGACGGTGACGCAGGCGGCGGCGTTGCACCGTCTGTACCGACCATGGCGCTCGCCGAGGTACTCGCCCGGTACCCCGACTGCACCGCGATGGGTTCTCTGCTCGGATCGGCGATCGATGGTCTTGAGCTGAACAACGAGAGCAACGAAGGCGGCGCGGTCCAATGCGACTGGATGTCGACGACCGGAGACTATGTGAACACGGTCAGTGTTTCGGTGACGTCCAACAACGGTGCGGTCGACGTGCCCAAGAAAGAGGACATCGCAGCCATCGGTTCCGAGTACCTTCCCGACGCGGCTGTCGAGGCGCGCGGCGGCATCGCCTACGGTACGAAGAACACCGGCGACCTGCGCATCTTCGGGGTGCTCGTCGATGTCCCGGGCATCGGTGTGGCGGTCACCTCCGGTGCGCTCAACGAAGACCCCCGCCTCTTCGGTGCGCCCGCGGTCGCCGTCGCAAAGCAGCTCCTCGGCATCGGCGGCTGACAACACAGCGCCCTGCCTTGCCGCATGCGCCCGGGCCCCGTCCAGCCGAGCCCGGATAAACTCTGTCGTGCCCGAAACGCCTGCAGAGCCCGAGATGACGCCCGATCCGGACGATCCGACGACCTCGGTGCCCGCCCCGATCGACCCGGCCGAGCTCGAAATCGCCCTGCGCGTCATCGACGCGGCATCCCGACTCGATCACGACGATCCCGCCTACATCGCGCTGCGCCGTCAGACCGGAAAGATGTACAAAGACGTCAAGCGCCTCTCTCGCAAGGAGAAGCGTCAGCGCATCGCCGACGCCGACCGCGCGGTGGTCGCCGCAACGGCGACGGGCGCGCCCGACCGCATCGACGACGAGACCCGCGGCATCCCACTTGCCACGCGCACTGCGACACCGACGGCGGGCGAGCTGATCAAGCCGCGCGCCTGCTACATCTGCAAAGAGCAGTACACGACGGTCGACGCCTTCTACCATCAGCTCTGCCCCTCGTGCGCGGCGATGAGCCACGCCAAGCGCGACGCCCGTACCGACCTCACCGGCCGCCGTGCCCTGCTCACCGGCGGTCGCGCGAAGATCGGCATGTACATCGCGCTTCGCCTGCTGCGCGACGGCGCCCACACGACCATCACGACTCGCTTTCCGCGCGATGCCGTCCGCCGCTTCTCGGCCCTGCCCGACAGCGCCGACTGGATCCACCGGCTCAAGATCGTCGGCATCGACCTGCGCGACCCCGCCCAGGTGATCGGTCTCGCGGATGCCGTCGCCGCCGACGGTCCGCTCGACATCCTCATCAACAACGCCGCCCAGACCGTGCGCCGCTCGGCGGGTGCGTACAAGCCGCTCGTCGACGCCGAGCTTGCACCCCTGCCGACCGGTCCGCTGCCCGAGCTGCTGACCTTCGGCCACACCAACGATGCGCACCCGCTCGCCCTCGCGCAGTCGGTGTCGAGCCACCCGATCCTCGCCGCGGCCGCGCGAACGGCCGACGAGCTGACCGCCGAGGCGATGGCGGCCGGTTCGTCGTCGCTCGAACGCCTCGCCGCCGGCACAGCGATCGATGCCGGGGGACTGGTGCCCGACGAGAACCACATCAACAGTTGGACGCAGTCGGTCGACCAGGTCGAACCACTCGAGATGCTCGAGGTGCAGCTCGCGAACATGACCGCACCGTTCCTGCTCGTCTCACGGCTGCGTCCCGCGATGGCGGTGTCGCCCGCCCGCCGTACCTACATCGTCAACGTCTCGGCGATGGAGGGCGTGTTTGGCCGCGGCTATAAGGGGCCCGGGCATCCGCACACCAACATGGCCAAGGCCGCCCTCAATATGCTCACCCGCACGAGCGCGCGCGAGATGTTCGAGACCGACGGCATTCTGATGACCGCTGTCGACACCGGATGGATCACCGACGAACGCCCTCACTTCACCAAGGTGCGCCTCGCCGAAGAGGGCTTCCACGCCCCGCTCGATCTCGTCGACGGCGCGGCCCGCGTCTACGATCCGATCGTGCGCGGCGAGGCCGGCGAAGACCTGTTCGGCATCTTCCTGAAGGACTACCGCAAGAGCTCCTGGTGATCCGGTCGGCCCCCGACGGCGGCGCTCAGGTCTGCGGCAGGAAGTAGGCCGCCGCGAGGGGCGCGACCTCGAGAGCGGATGCCGCGGCGCGGTCGACCCACCGCAGCTCCTCGATCTCGGCATCCGTCACCGGCTGCTGATCGCCGATGTCGACGCGGAACACGTCGGCGACGACCGCGAAACCCGGCTCGTTCGCGGCGGGTGCGGTGAACTCGCCGAGCGGGGTGAGGTCTGCGGGTTGCAGCTGCAGCCCGACCTCTTCTGCGAGCTCGCGGATGAGGGTAGCTGCGGCGTCCTCGCCCGCCTCGGGCTTGCCGCCCGGCTGCATGAACGCCGTCGTCCCGGCCTTGCGCACGAGCAGCAGACGACCGTCGGCGTCGGTGATGACCGCGGCGGAGACACGGATGGAGCGGGAGGTCGCGGAGTCGGGGTTCGGTGGCGTCGAGGTCACCCTCGCACGCTAACACCCGCCACACCGCCCCCTGGCCGAGCGCCGCCGGAGGCGGTTGACTGAACGCATGAAGCTTCTGCTGACCTCGGGTGGCGTCACCAACGACAGCATCCGCGCCGCGCTCGAAGATCTGCTCGGCAAGCCCATCGCCGACAGCTCCGCGCTGTTCGTCCCGACGGCGCAGTGGGGGCAGCCGATGTGCTCGCCCGAGTCTGTCTGGCGTTCCACCTCGGGGCGCTGGCCGGGCGGCATCCACAGTCCCGTCGAGCTCGGGTGGCGTTCGGTCGGCACGCTCGAACTCACGGCGCTGCCGACCATCGACCCGGAGCGGTGGATGCCGTGGGTGCGCGAGGCCGACGCGCTGCTCGTCGACGGTGGCGAGGCGGTGTACCTGGCGGAGTGGATCCGCAGGTCGGGTCTGGCCGATCTGGTCCCCGAGCTGCACGACACCGTCTGGGTCGGCATCAGCGCGGGGAGCATGGCGCTGACGCCGCGCGTCGGGCGCGCGTTCGTCGACCGGCATCCGGAGGGCACCGACGAGACGCTCGGTCTCGTCGACTTCTCGATCTTCCCTCACCTGGACTACCCCGGCTGGAGCGGGAACACGACCAAGGCCGCGTATCGGTGGGCCGCCGAGATCCCGGGTCGCGCGTACGCGATCGACGATCAGAGCGCCATTCGCGTCGTGGGCGGAGCGGTCGAGGTCATCTCGGAGGGGACCTGGCACCTGCTCAACGCCTGACTGCCTTCCCTTTCCATTATCCCGCGCGCAGGGGGGCTTGTGGCAAGACCCCTATGGTGGGGCAGAATCGCAGGTCGCGCCGGATTTCTCGGCGCCGGAGAGGGATGCGATGCCGACGCAGAATGACCAGACGAGCCCCTTTGATCTGCCGGAGCGGTTGCGGGCGAAGGCCGACCCCGCACTGATCCGCCGCGACGAAGAGCAGTTCGCCGCGATTGCGGCCGCGCTGGCCGCCGAGGTGCGGCGCGCCGACGACAGGCTGACGGCACTGCGCCGTGAGGCCGTCGGCGGCGGGCAGCGCGCGCTCGAGCGCGACCTCGAGGTGCAGGCGCTCAGCGCGCGCCTGCGGGTGCTCCGCCGGTTCGGTCTCGACGCGTGTATCGGTCGCATGGTCGACGGGTCCGGCTCGGTGACCTACATTGGACGCTTCGGCCTCGCGGATGCCGCGGAGGAGCGCCTGATGATGGACTGGCGCGCCCCGGCATCTGCGCCGTTCTTCGCGGCGACCGCCGCCCAGCCGCAGGGTCTCACCAGTCGACGCCGCTATCGCTGGCGCGGCGGGCGCATCGTCGACTACTGGGACGAGGTGTTCGCGCCCGACGGCGTGGATCACACCGCCGCGCTCGATGACCAGTCGGCGTTCATCGCGAGCCTGGGTGCGAGCCGGTCGCCGAAGATGCGCGACGTGCTGGCGACCATCCAGGCCGATCAAGACGCGATCATCCGCGCCGACTCCCACGGTGCGCTCGTCGTCGACGGCGGGCCCGGCACCGGCAAGACGGTCGTGGCGCTGCATCGGGCGGCCTACCTGCTGTACGCCGACCCGCGGCTGCAGACCGGGCGCGGCGGGCTGCTGTTCGTCGGACCGCACCGACCCTACGTCGCCTACGTCGACGACGTACTGCCGAGCCTGGGCGAAGACGGGGCGCTGGTCTGTGCGGTCGACGATCTCGTCACCGGGGGTGCGGGTGCGATCGAGGAGGCCGACGAGACGATCCGTGCGCTGCTCGGCGACGGTCGCCTCCTCGATGCCGTCGACGCCGCGGTGCGCATCTGGCAGCGCCCGCCCGCGCGACGCTCGCCGATCGAGACGGCGTGGGGAACGGTCGTGTTCGACGTCGCCGACTGGGCGGAGGTGTTCGCCGGGGCTGACACGCTCGCGCACAACGCCGTGCGTTCCCGTGCGTGGGAGCGGCTTCTCGATCTGCTCGAAGACCGCATCGACGACCAGTTGCGCGGCTCGGCCATCTCCTCCGACGGCTGGGGCGAGGGGTGGGGTGACGCATCGCGTCCGGGCGACGACTTCGACGCCTACGGTTCGGGATGGGACGACGACGAATCGACCCGCGAAACGCTCGAAAACGACGAGGAGCTGCGTGCCCTCTTCGATCGCGCGTGGCCGCTGCTCGACCCCGACGTCCTGCTGCGCGGACTGCTCACGACGCCCGACCTCTTGCGACGCTGTGCGCCGTGGCTCGCGGCAGAAGAGGTCGACGCGATCGTCGCACGTCCGCTGGCGTCGCAGTGGACCGACGTCGATCTGCCGCTGCTCGATGCCGCGCGCCTCGGTGTGGGCGACCCCACGGGCGAGGTGCGCGATCGTCGCGCCCGCCGCGAAGCCGCCGACGCCCGTCGGGTGATGTCGGATGTGGTCAGCGATCTGATCGCGGCCGATGACGGCGACATGAAGGTCATGTCGATGCTGCGGGGACAGGACCTTCGCCGCACGCTCGACATCGACGCGGCATCCGAGCTCGATCCGTACGCCGGTCCCTTCGCGCACCTCGTGATCGACGAGGCGCAGGAACTCACCGACGCGCAGTGGCGCATGTTGCTGCGGAGGTGCCCGTCGCGCAGCGTGACGATCGTCGGAGATCGTGCGCAGGCCCGGCACGGGTTCCCCGAAAGCTGGGGGGAGCGGCTGGCCCGGGTCGGCCTCAGTCCCGCGACCGTCACGAGCCTGCGTGTGAACTACCGCACCCCGGAGGAGGTGATGGATGCCGCCGGCCCCGTGATCCGCGCGGCACTGCCCGACGCCAACGTGCCGGAATCGATCCGTCGGACCGGGGTGCCGGTCGCTTACGGCTCGAAGGAAGAGCTCGCCGCCATCATCGACGCGTGGGAGCGGGAGAACGCCGACGGTACCGCGGTCGTGATCGGCGATCGCTCGTTCGCCCCGCGCGAGCGAGTGTCGTCGCTCGATGCGCAGCGCGTGAAGGGGCTCGAGTTCGACCTCGTGGTGCTCGTCGATCCCGATGGCTTCGGAGAGGGCGTCACCGGCGCGGTCGACCGCTACGTCGCGATGACGCGGGCGACGCAGCGGCTGGTGGTGCTCTCGTGACGGCGGGCGCGGTGCCGGGCGTGTCAGTGGGAGAGGGTCACCATGTACGTGATCGCCCAGTACAGGAATGCCGCCGCACCGATGAAGAACCCGGCGAGTCCCAGTCCCTTGCCTCTCGCGAGTCCCCGCGTCGCCGCCTTGACGCCCTGCGCCGAGATGATCGCACCCACCGTGCCGAGGAACCCGAACACGAACAGGCTCGCGCAGGAGATCACGAAACCCCAGATCGCCATCTGACTGAAGGGCAGCCGCGGAGCCGACAGGTTCGGCGTCTCGGCTGCCGCGGCGGTCGCCCGCGCGGAATCGGACTCATCCATACGTGTGTTGTCCCACGCGACGCTATGTTCTGGCTGAACCCCGAAGGCTCAGCGCGAGGAACAGCACCGCGCATGCCGCCGTCAGCCCGGTCGCGAGCGTGATGACCGCCGTCCAGCCCGCGTCGGCGAACAGGTGAGTCGAGGCCGCTCCCGACAGCGTGCTGCCGAGGTAATAGGTGAGGAGGTACGCGCTGGAGGCGCGTGAGGTGCTGCGCCCGACGGTCTGCGCGCGGGCGACGACCCATCCGGTGAGCACCGAGTGCGTGCCGAGGAACGCGGCGGTCAACAGTCCGAGACCCGCGAACACGGCGACCACGTTCGGCACGATCAGCAGCGCGATGGCGGCGAGTGTGGCGAGCGCGCCGAGCCCAGATGTCAGGGCGCGACCGAGGCGGCGCGACATCCGGTGGAACAGTCCCGGTGCCAGGATGCCGAGGGGGTAGGCGAAGTACACGAACACCTCGGCGGCTCCGAGCGAGAACGGCGGTGCGTCGAGACGGAACGGCACGGCGTTGTACAGACCGACGAAGGTCGCCATCGCCAGGGCGCCCGCGGCGCACACGGCGAGGATCACCGGGTCGCGCAGTGAGGCGAGCGTGCCGCCGAGGAGATCTCCGATGCGGAGCGGCATCGACACGGCGCCGTCGCGGGGGAGCGCCCACCAGACCAGCACGCCGATGATCACGCTGAGCGCGCCGAGCACCACGCTGACGACCTGCCAGCCGCCGATGGCCGCCAGGGGCAGGGGGGCGAGGCGTCCGACGGCGCCGCCGAGTGCCGTGCCGGAGATGTACAACGCGTTGGCCCGCCCGTGCGCGTCGGTGCGCACCACGTCGCGCAGGTAGGCCAGCGCCACCGCCGGAAGGACCGCCAGCGCGATACCGCCGGCCGCGCGCAGGGCGAGGAAGACCTCCCAGGTCGGCGCGAACCCACACGCGACCGACAGGATGCCGGCGAGCACGAGAGATCCGCCCATCGCCGTCACCCGCCCGATGCGGTCGGACAGCGGTGCCGACAGCAACAGGCCGAGGAGCATCGCCGCCGTCGTCGCCGAGATGGCGAGTCCCGACGCCCCGGCATCCACTCCGAACGACGACGCGATCGCGGGAAGAAGCGGCTGCGGAAAGTAGATGACGGCGAAGTTGGCAAGTCCGCCCGCCGCCAGCAACCCCACGAGTCGGCGATACGACGGCGTGCCCGCGGCCACGCGCGCGATCGACCCGGTGGGGGTGCGGTCGAGAACGGTGGCAGCCATGCGCTCCATGGTCGTCTCCCGCGGATGGGCCGTGAAATGAAACGGATGCCGATAATGATGCGTTCATCGCATAATGAGGCGATGGACGAGCAGACGCTGCGCATCTTCCTCTCGCTGGCTGAGACGCAGAACACCCGCGATACGGCCGCCGAGCTGCGCATCAACCAGTCGAACGTCTCGCGGGCGCTGGCCCGCCTCGAGGCCGAAGTGGAGATGCCGCTGTTCGCCCGTCACGGCAAGCGGCTCGAACTGAACGCCAACGGGCTCGCCTTCCGCGCTGATGCCGCGGGAGTGCTCGACGCCGTCGACGCGGCCCGTCGTCACGCGGAACTCATCGCCGAGGACGGCCGTTTGCTGCGGGTGGGCTTTTTGCACTCGGTCGCCCGGTGGATGGTGCCCGACGTCGTTCAGCGGTTTCGCGCGTTGCGGCCAGGGGTGCGGGTATCGCTCCGGCAGGGCTTCGCGCGAGACCTCTACGGCTGGCTCGACCTCGACGTCATCGATGTGGCGCTCAGTACGGCGCCGACGGCCACGCCCGCGGCATCCGACGAGGTGCGCTGGCTGGCCCTCGCGGAGGAGCCGCTGTGCATCGCCGTGCCCGTGGGGCATCCCCTTGCCGCTGCCGAGGAGGTCGACGTCCGCGATCTGCGGGGCCGCGACTTCATCGGGTTCTCGCGCATCGCCGAGCTGCGCGCCGTCGTCACCGACGTCCTCGACGAGGCCGGCGTCGCGGTGAACGTCACCTTCGAAAGCAGCGAGATCGACACCATGCGCAGTCTCGTCGCCGGCGGGCTGGGGGTATCGATCCTTCCGCGCACTCCGGGCCGCGACGACCCCGGCGTCGTGTACCTGCCGCTGCAGCCGCGACGGGTGCGCGCGATCGGCATCGCGTGGAGCGCGAGCGCGCAGGGCTCGCGGTATGCCGAGGAGCTGGTGGCCGCGCTGCGTGCCGAGTGACGCCGAGAGTGCCAACCGTCAGCCGCGCCTCGGTCGGATCGCCCGCTCGTAGAGTGGAGGGGATGACTTCTTCGCTGCAGTCCCGTCGTCCTCGTCCGTCGCGTCCGCTGATGCGCCGAACTCCCGCTGAGCTCGGCATCCCCGCGGCCGCGGTGCTGGCTCTGGCTGAGCGCCTCTCCGCCGAAGGCCTCGACCCGCACGCGCTGCTCGTCGCGCGCCACGGCGACGTCGCCTTCGAAACCGCATGGGCGCCGTATCGTCTGGAGCGGCCGGCGCTCGTGTACTCGGCATCCAAGACCTTCACGTCGCTCGCGATCGGCTTCCTCGCCGACGAGGGACGACTGGGGCTCGACGACTCGGCCGGTACGCATCTGGCCGAGCCGAACCCGCACGGCATCACGGTGCGGCACCTGCTCACCATGAACACGGGGCATTCGCCCGAGCAGATCGATCGCATCGGCGCCGATCCGCGCGTGCTCCTGCGCGAAGCGCCCGCATTCGCGCCGGGCACCCATTTCGCGTACAACTCGCCCGCTACGCACGCGCTGTCGGCGATCGTGACGGCGATCACCGGTGAGCCGCTCACGGCCTACCTGCGGCCGCGGCTGCTCGACCCGCTCGGCATCGGCGAGCGGTGGATGTCGCCGCGCGGCGGCATCGAGCACGGGGCCTCGGGCTTCCACCTCACCGTCGACGACCTCGCGCGCACCGCCATCATGCTCGGCGCCGGTGGCGCGTTCGACGGCGTCCAGGTGGCGCCCGCCTGGTACGTCGAGGAGATGGCGCGCCCCTGGTCGGACACCGGGGTGTTCGACGGCCCGACGGCGGTCGATGGCGAGATCAACGACTGGACGCTCGGCTACGGATACCAGGTCTGGCGCGGCCGCCAGGGCTTCCGGCTCGACGGCGCGTTCGGGCAGTTCGCGCTGGTGCTGCCGGATCACGATCTCGTCATCGCCTACCAGGGCGCCACTCTCGACACCCAGGCCACGCTGCGCGCGTTCTGGGCGTTCGTCGCCGCGGTCGAGGTCGCCGATGCGGCCGGCGGCGCCGACGCGGATGCGGCGGCATCCCCCGTCGCGCCCCTCGAGCCGGCGCGCGACACGTGGGACGCCCGCGATCGCTTCACGATCAGCACCGGCGACCCGTTCGACGCGGCGGGATTGACGCTGACCGACGCGGACGGCGGCGGCGGGATCGTTCAGTTGCCCGGTGTCGGCACGCTGCCGGTCGCCCCGCACTGGCAGGAGATCCGTGTGGACGGCACCGCGCCCGAGGGCGCGCCGTCGGCCACCCACCTGCGGCTCGCGACCCGCGGCGAACGCCTCGACGACGGCGGTGCGCTCGTGCACATCGTCGACACGACGTCGCCGCACCGGGCCATCGTCCGCCGCGACGCCACGGGCGTCGTGACGGCCGGGTGGCACATCGGCCCGCTCGGTGACGGGTGGAACGCCCTGCGGGTGCCGGCATCCGTCCCGCGCATCGAGACGCACGCGTCGGCGCTGTTGCTCGACATGGACGGAACCCTCGTCGACTCGCACGAGGTCGTCGAACGCCTCTGGACACAGTGGTCGATCGAGCACGGCATCGATCCCGAGCGCACGCTGTCGATCATCCACGGCCGCCAGGGTCAGGACTCGATGGCGCAGCTGCTGCCCGATCGCCCGCATGAAGAGAACCTCGCCGAGAACGCGGCGATGCTGGCCGCCGAAACCGCGCAGACCGAAGGCGTCGTCGCCCTCGCCGGCGCGGCCGACCTGCTCGCCGCCCTCGACCGCGAGGGTGTGCCGTACGCCCTCGTCACCTCGGCGACCGCCGAACTGGCCGCGGCCCGTATGCGGGCGGCCGGTCTGCCCGTTCCGCCCGTCGTCGTGGCCGCCGCCGACGTCAGCCGCAGCAAGCCCGACCCGGAAGGGTTCCTGGCGGGCGCCGCCGCGCTCGGGGTGGATGCCGCGGGCGGCATCGTCGTCGAGGACTCGGCCAACGGCATCGCGGCGGGGCTCGCCGCGGGTATGCGCGTCATCGGGGTCGGTCCGCACGCCGCGGCATCCGCGCCGACGTGGACGGTCCCGGATGCCGCCGGCATCCACGTCGCCCGAGGCCATGGCGACGGCATCGTCGTCACCCTCGACTGACGGAGGGTGTGACGCGGGTCAGTCGGTCTCGCCCTGCGGCGCGCGGTGGCCTTCGCTGAAGCTGAGGTTCTTGCCGAACGCCTTGCCGATGATCAGGGCGATGCCGACGATCACGAGGCCCACGACGACGCCCGCGATCGCCGATACGAGCGTGTCGCCGAGCCACACGACGACGGGGCCCGCCGGTTCGAGGGCGTGCTCGACGGCGTGCAGGAACTCCACCGGCGGATGCCACCCCACCTCGCCGAGGTTCGCGAGCACGAGGTGACCGCCCACCCAGAGCATCGCCACCGTTCCGACGACCGAGATGACCCGGAAGACCGCGGGCATCGACCGGACGATACGCATTCCGGTATGGCGAACGTTCGACGACCCGCTCTTCGCCATCTTCAAACCGATGTCGTCGATCTTGACGAGCAGCGCCACAGCGCCGTAGACCAACGCGGTCATCGACAGGGCGATGACGGCGAGCACGGCGAGGCGCAGCCAGAAGTCGAGCTCCGGGTCGACGTTGGACAGGCCGATGAGCATGATCTCGGTCGAGAGGATGAGGTCGGTGCGGATCGCACCCATGACCAGGCGCTTCTCGTCGCGCCCGCCCTCGTCGTCGTGACCGCCGTGTTGGAAGCCGAACCACTCGAGCACCTTCTCAGCGCCCTCGAAGCAGAGGTACGCGCCGCCGACGATGAGCAGCCACGGCAGCACCCAGGGCGCGAAGGCGGTGAGCAGCATCGCGATCGGGATGATGATGAGGAACTTGTTCGCCAGCGATCCCAATGCGATCCGCCCGACGACCGGCAGCTCGCGTGCGGGCGACAGCCCCTGCACGTACTGCGGAGTCACGGCCGCGTCGTCGATCACGACGCCCGCCGACTTCGCCGACGCCTTGAGGGCGGCACTGAGGATGTCGTCGACGACGGCGAGCAGACCCACAGACATGCCAGCAACAGTACCGGGCGCATGCGACCGTCCCTTCCGGATGCCGTCGCTTGCGCGTCTCGAATCGATTCGATAGGATGAGTGTCGGCGCTCCCGGGAGGAGCGCCTTTCGCCGTTTCCGCCCCTCCTCGAACCCCGGTCGTATGTCTCGTTCTCTCACCACCGGTAGCCCGTGGCGCGTCATCCTCGTCTTCGCGGTGCCTTTGCTCATCGGCAACGTCGTGCAGCAGCTCTATCAGTTCGCCGACGCGATCGTCGTGGGTCGTCACCTCGGCGTCGACGCCCTCGCCGCGGTCGGCGCGACCGGAAGCCTGATCTTCCTGCTGCTCGGCTTCGCGTGGGGTCTGACGAGCGGGTTCGCAATCCCGACCGCGCAGGCGTTCGGTGCCCGTGACTTCACTGCGGTACGGCGGTCGGTGGCGGCGGGAACGATCCTCACCGCCTTCACCACCGTGGTGCTCACCATCGGGGCGCCGCTGCTGGCGGGGCCGGCCCTGCACCTGTTGCAGACGCCGCCCGAGCTGATCGACGAGGCGACCGTGTTCGCGCAGATCAGCTTCCTCGGAGCCGGCGCGATCATGGGCTTCAACTATCTGTCGGCCATCATCCGCGCGATCGGCGACTCCCGAACGCCGCTCGTCTTCCTGACGATCGCCTGCGCCCTCAATGTCGGGCTCGTCATCCTCATGGTCGGCCCGCTCGCCCTGGGGGTCGGCGGCGCAGCTCTGGCCACCGTCGTCTCACAGGCGCTGTCGGTTCTGCTGTGTCTCGCGTACGTCCGGCGCCGTCTGCCGGTGCTGCACGTTCGCCGCGCCGACTGGCGGGTCACCCGCGCCGATCTCGCCGACCACCTTCGCCTCGGCCTTCCCATGGGGTTCCAGGCGTCGATCATCGCGATCGGCACCCTCACGGTGCAGGTCGCTCTGAACACGATCGGCGCCGACGCCGTCGCCGCGTACACGACTGCCTCGCGCGTCGACGGACTGGCCGTCGCCCTCTTGCAGTCACTCGGACTCGCGGCATCCATGTACGCGGCCCAGAACATCGGTGCGCGTCGGCCCGACCGCATACGTCGGGGGGTCGTGCAGGCGATCTGGATGGCCGTGATCGCTGCGCTGGTGCTCGGAGCGCTGCTGATCACCTTCGGAGCCCCGCTCGTGCGTCTGTTCGTGGGCGACGGCAGTGATGTCGTGGTGCAGTTGGCGGCGCTCATGCTGTTAATCAACGGCGCCAGCTACACCGCGCTGGGCGTGTTGTTCATCCTGCGCGGCACCCTGCAGGGTCTCGGCAGCACCCTCATCCCCACGGTGACCGGTCTCGTCGAGCTGGCCATGCGCGTCGGTGCGGCGGTAGTGCTCGGGCACATCTTCGGCTTCGTCGGCGTGGTGTGGAGCAACCCGCTGGCGTGGATCGGCGCGTCCGTCATCCTCATTCCTGCGTACGTCCGTGCGCATCGTGCGCTGGAGCGGATGCCGATCGACCCCGACGAGCCGACCCTCACCACGCCCATCGCGGTGATCGGACCGACCGATGGATCGATGGTGGTGGATGCCGTCGTCACGCAGCCCATCGCGCTTCCGCAGCAGCCGGCCGTCGACCTCGTTGCGGCACGGCCGCGGCGGTGGAAGGCTGGGATGCGAGCGAAGCGGAGGACGCGATGAAAGCTGTTCTGGGCGATGTGACGGTGGCTGAGGCCGACCGCGACGACCTGATCTCGATCGAGGGCAACTGGTACTTCCCGCCGTCGAGCGTGAAGTGGGACCTGCTCGAAGAGAGCCCCACCCCGTACACGTGCCCCTGGAAGGGTGAATGCCAGTACTACTCCGTGCGCGACGGTGACGAGCTGCTCGCAGACCGCGCCTGGTCGTACCCGACGCCGTACGAGAGCGGCATCGCGCGCGTCGGCAAGGACTTCTCGGGCTACGTCGCGTTCTGGAAAGAAGTACGCGTCGAGGACTGACGTCTTCTCGGGCGCGGCGCCCGGAGCGGATCGACGGCAGGATAGAAGCCGTGACTACCCCGCTTCAGAACCTCACGCAGATGCCCGACCCGCAGTACCTGATGGTGGGCGACGGCTATCGCATCGCCACGTATTCGTGGGGTGAGTTGGACGCACCGACGGTCGTCGTCGTGCACGGATTCGCGTCGAGCACGAAGGACAACTGGGTTGCGACGGGCTGGGTGCGCGACCTGACGGCGGCTGGCTACCGGGTGCTCGCGCTGGATCAGCGTGGCCACGGTGCGAGTGACAAGCCGCACGCGTCGAGCGCGTACGACATGCGCCAGCTCGCCGGCGACGTCGAGACGATGCTCGATACGTATCTCGTCGACGAGGCCTTCTACGTCGGCTACTCCCTGGGAGCCCGGGTCGGCTGGGAGGTCGTCCAGGACATCGCCCCGCGCATTCCACGGGCGGTGCTCGGCGGGGTTCCCGACGGCATCCCCCTTGCCCGCCTCGACATCGCCCAGGTGCGCGCGCTCATCGCCGACGGCACACCCGTCACCGACCGCGTGACGCAGAACTACATCGCCCTCACCGACCGCGTGGCCGGCAACGACCTACGCGCCCTGCTCGCGATCGCCGAGGGCATGCGCGCCTCCGACACGATCGACCCCGACCCCGCGCACGCGCCGCAACAGCCGGTGATGTTCGCCACGGGGTCGATGGACGCCATCATCGACGGATCGAAGGCGCTCGCCGCCGCCTGTCCGCAGGGCCGTTTCGTCGAGATCCCCGACCGGCACCACTTCAACACCCCCGGCTCGCGCGTGTTCCGCGCCGCCGCGCTGGAGTTCCTCGCCGAGGCCTGACCCGCGTGGGACCGGCGCGAGCTGCCCGTCACGCCTTGGCGATCGCGTCTTCGAGTGCGACCCAGGCGAGCATCGCGCACTTGACGCGGGCGGAGAACTTCGAGACTCCCGACAGGGCTGCGGCGTCGCCGTAGACCTCCTCGTCGAGCTCGAGCGTGCCGCGAGAGCGCAGCGCCTCACGGAAGCCTTCGATCAGCGTCACCGCCTCCGCACGGGTCAGGCCCTCTTCGGCCACCAGGTCGGCGAGCATGGATGCGGAGGCCTGCGAAATCGAGCAGCCGCGTCCCTCCCACTGCACGTCGGCGATCGTCTCGCCCTCGACGCGCGCGCGCAGTGTGATCTCATCGCCGCAGACCGGGTTCTTCTGGTGCGAGGTGCCGATCGTGCCGGCGACAGCGGGCGCGTCGCCTTCGTCGGTCAGCCCGAAGTGCTGGGGATGCTTGGAGTGATCCAGGATCAGCTCGCGGTACAGGGCGTCGAGTTCGCTCATGTCAGACTCCGAAGTAGGGGCGGATGCCGGCGACAGCGTCGATGAGGCGGTCGACATCGTCGGTCGAGGTGTAGAGCGCGGCGCTGGCGCGAACGCTCGCGGTCACGCCGTAGCGGGTGTGCAGCGGAGCCGCACAGTGGTGGCCGACCCGTACCGCGATGCCCAGGGCGTCGAGGTACTGACCTGCATCATGCGCGTGCACGCCGTCGACGTCGAACGACCACAGCCCCACGCGCTCGACGCCCTCGGCATCGCCCAGGAGACGGATGCCGGGGATATCCACGAGACCCGCGTGCATGCGCTCGGCGAGCATGCTCTCGTGGGCATGGATGTTGGACAGACCCACGCCGTCCAGGTAGCGCACGGCGGCCGCGAGCCCGATCGCGGGTCCGACCGGCTGCGTGCCCGCCTCGAAGCGCTGGGGTGGCGGCAGGTACTCGGCGCGATCGAGCGTCACGGTCGTGATCATCGAGCCGCCGGTCAGGAATGGCGGCAGCGACTCCAGCACGGGCGTGCGACCGTAGAGTCCACCGACACCGTAGGGTCCGAGCATCTTGTGACCGCTGAAGACGGCGAGATCCACACCCAGAGCAGGCAGATCGAGCGGCAGGTGAGGAGCCGACTGGCATGCGTCCATCACCGTGATCGCACCCACCTGTTGCGCCAGCGCGATGAGGTCGGCGACCGGGTTCACGATGCCCAGCACGTTCGACACGTGCGTGAAGGCCACGATGCGCGTGCGCTCGCCGATGAGGGATGCCGCGGCATCCATGTCGAGCGTGCCGTCGTCGCGGGCCGGGATATGACGCAGCACGGCGCCGGTGCGCGCCGCGAGCTCCTGCCACGGAATGAGGTTGGCGTGGTGCTCGATGGCGGTCGTGACGATCTCGTCGCCGGGGCGCACGAGTCCTGCATTCCCGATCGAGTATGCGACCAGATTGAGGCCCATCGTCGCCCCGCTGGTCCAGACGAGCTGCTCGGGCTGCGCACCCACGAAGGCCGCCACGGTCGCCCGAGCGTCCTCGAAGAGCTCGGTCGCTTCGGCCGCCAGGGTGTGGGCCCCGCGGTGCACGGCGGCGTTCGCATGCGTGAGGAAGTCGCGCTCCGCATCGAGCACGACGAGCGGCTTCTGACTGGTTGCCGCCGAGTCGAGATAAGCCAAGCGGTGCCCGTTGACCTGCTCGGCGAGGATCGGGAAGTCCGCCGCGATCGCGGCGACATCGAGGGCCGTTACCGCGGCGGCGGTGGGCGGGGACGCGGGGGCGGAAGTCACCCCTCTAGGCTACGCCCCGGCATCCTGCCCGGCTCCGGTGCGGCAGAGGCCGCCGAGCGGTCAGGATTGGTCGTCGGTATGGGCAACCAGACCGTACGACGTGATGCGTCCCGCGCGGTCGTCTCCCGGAAGCGGCCGCGAGCGCCGACCGTAGATCAGCTCCGACGAGTCGAGCATCCACGGCACGAGTGTGATCTGCACGCCGTGCACGAGCATGAGCTGCTGGGCGATGCGCCGTGCGCGTCGGTTGTGCAGGAACGTCTCCCACCAGTGCCCCACGATGTACTGCGGCAGATAGACGGTCACCACCGCGGGGCCGTGCTTCTTGCGGTACTCGGCGATGAACTGGGCGAGCGGGGCGGCGTACTGGCGGTACGGCGATTCGATCACCAGCAGGGGGATCGGCATGTGGTGGAACTGCCAGTCGTCTTGTACCTCACGCGCTTCGTCGGCCGTCACGGCCACGTGGACGGCGATGGTCTTCTCGTGCTTGCCCGACAGTGCGTAGTCGATGGCTTTCGCTGTGGGCTTCTGCAGCTTGCCGACGAGGACGAGCGCGACGTCGCCGGTGGAGCCATAGTGCACGTCGTCGTCCATCTCGATCTCGTGCTCCACGTCGCGGTAATACCGATGCACGCCGATCATCAGGAACGACAGCACGGGGATCGCGATGAACACGAGGTACGCGCCATGGGTGAACTTCGTGATCGTCACGATGACGAGCACGACGATCGTGAACGTCGCGCCCAGCGCGTTGATGAACAGGCCCGAGATGGCCTCTCGGCGAGCCGCCGCCGCCTTCGGCGAGAGCAGCCGCAGTTCGCGGCGCCAGTGCTTGACCATGCCGAGCTGGCCAAGCGAGAACGAGACGAACACACCGATGATGTACAGCTGGATGAGCGTCGTCAGCTTCGCCTGGAAGACCACCAGCACGAGTGCCGCGGCAAGGCCCAGCACGATCATGCCGTTGGAGTACACGAGACGGTCGCCGCGGGTGTTCAGCGCCTTGGGGGCGTAGCCGTCGCGCGCGAGCACGGAGCCGAGCAGCGGGAAACCGTTGAAGGCGGTGTTGGCGGCCAGCAGCAGCACGGCCGCGGTGGCGGCCTGCACCACGTAGAACAGGATGCTGCCGCCACCGAAGGTCGCGGCCGCCACCTGTGCCATGAGGCTCGGCTGTACGAGCGCGTCGCACTGGAAGCCGATGAGGTGGCAGGGGTCTTCCGCGTAGTGCACTCCTGCGACGAGGGCGAGAACGGTGAGTCCCGCGAACATCGTGATCGCGATGGAGCCCATCAGAACGAGGGTCGTCTGGGCGTTGCGCACCTTGGGCTGGCGGAAGGCGGGCACACCGTTCGAGACGGCCTCGACACCCGTGAGGGCCGAGCATCCGCTCGAGAACGCTCGCAGCACGAGCAGGATCAGTGCGGCTTGGCTGAGATCCTCGGCCTGCACCGCGAACTGCGCGCTTTCGGCGATAGGGGCATCGCCCATCGCCCATCGGATCAGGCCGGTGACGATCATGACCATGACCGAGCCGATGAACAGGTAGGTCGGAATCGCGAACGCGGTGGATGCCTCACGCACACCGCGGAGGTTCACGAGGATGATCAGGACGACGAAGCCGACCGCCAACTCCACCCGCCACGAGTCCAGGCCAGGCAGGGCGGAGATGATGTTGTCGACGCCCGACGCGACCGACACGGCCACCGTCAGGATGTAGTCGACGAGCAAGGCCGCGGCGACCACGACGCCGGCTCTCTCACCCAGGTTCGTGCGGGCGACCTCGTAGTCGCCGCCGCCGGAGGGGTAGGCCTTGATCAGCTGGCGGTAGCTGAGCACCACGACGATCAGCAGGGCCACGACGGCTGCGGCGACCCACGGGCTCAGGGCCAGGAAGGCCGTTCCGCCGATGAGGAGGATCATCAGCAGCTCCTGCGGAGCGTACGCCACCGACGACAGCGCGTCGGAGGCGAAGATCGGCAGAGCCATCCTCTTGGGCAGCAGCTGACCCTCGAGTTCTTCGCTCGTCAGCGGCTCGCCGATCAGGATGCGCTTGGCGATGGGCGTCTCTTCGCCGGGACCGCGACTGTCGTCTGTCACGGCGGGCGACATTACGCGGTCGGACGACGCCACGCAATCCCGCGGTGCGTGAGAATACGTCAGCTCGCCTGAGAGGATCGCACGATGGGCCACGAGTTCTTCTCCGGAGCGGTCGCCGTCGGCATCGGCTTCGTGGTCGGAATCGTGCTGTTCGTGCCGTTCGTGGCACTCAGCTATCGCCGCCGCGGCCGCCTCACTCTGGGGCGTTTCCTGCTGTGGGCGGCCGCTCTCGTCTACTTCTGGGCCATCTGGACGTACACACTTCTTCCCCTCCCCGACAGCGAGAGTTATGTCTGCGCGGGAGTGAACTTCGATGTGTGGGCTGCGGTCGATGAGTTGCGCGCAGCGCACAGCTTCACCGACTTCGCTGTGCTGCAACTCGCCCTGAACGTACTGCTGTTTCTGCCGCTCGGGTTCTTCCTGCGGGTCATCGGCCGTCGCGGCATCCTCGTCGCCTTCGTCACCGGCCTGCTGGTCTCGCTCACCATCGAGTCGATCCAGCTCACCGGCGTGTGGGGCATGTATCCCTGTGCGTACCGCGTCTTCGACGTCGACGACCTGCTGACCAACACCGTCGGCGCCGTGCTGGGCTCGCTGCTCGCCCTCGTCGTGCCGCGGCGGTGGCGGGGCAGCCGACTCGGCGATGCCGGTGCCCGCCCGCATCCGGTCACGCGGGGCCGTCGGTTGCTCGCGATGTTCTGCGACCTGCTCGGCACCGGTCTCGTCGGCTACGGGTCGGCAGTGGCCGTACAGGTGTTCCTGGAGTACGTGATCCGCGATCACACTGCGGTACTCGATGGAGCCGCCGGTCGTTTCATGCTCAGCACCCTGCCGATCGTGGTGTGGGCGGTCGTGGTGCTCGTCACCGGTCGCACGCCCGGCGACGTCGCCGTGGAACTGCGTTACCGCGGCGGTCCCCAGCCCGCAGCTCTCGCCCGGCCCCTGCGTTTTCTCGGCGGGATCGGCGGGTACCTGCTGCTGGGGCTGTTGCCCGGCCCGTGGTCGATCGCCCAGGGCGTGTTCGTCGTGGCATCCTTGGTTCTCGTCTTCACCACCCGGGCCGGTCGCGGCCTGCCGGGGCTGCTCACCGGGCAGCAGCTCGTCGATGCCCGCGAGCCCGCGTCGTGAACCGCGGGGCGGGCGGGGCCGGCGGCCGGGGTTACTGCGGCGCGTAGAAGTACAGAATCGTCCCCACCGGGCCGTCGGCGCCGTCGGTATCGGCGAAGACGCTGTACGACGGCACCCCGCCCTTGAACGATGAGCGCTGCGGGTCGAACGCGAACCGGATGTTGCCCGACGAGCGCGGGGTTTCGCTCGCCGGCGAGAGCGCGCGCACCTGCGCGGCGCTCAGGCCGATCTTCAGGCCGAACTCCGCCGTGATCGCCACCGTGCCCACCTGGTTGGCACTGAAGAGCGCGTACGACGGCTGCGAGAAGCTCGCGCGCGGGAGAGCCGCCGTGGGCATCATCTCGAACAGCGAGAATCCGCCCCATGAGTACACGGTGTAGTCGGGCAGGGTCGAGCCGTCGCCCGCTTGCGTCCGCTGGGTGGGGGCGGAACCGAACGCCGTCGTGAGAGCGGCGACGGCGGCCGTCGGCTCGTCCGCCCACCGGTAGGTGAATGGGTCTGCGCTGCCGGTGCGCAGCGTGAAGCCCGTGGCTGAAAGGGAAAGACCCATCGCACTCACCGACTCGGAGGGGCTGGGCGAGGCGGACGGGATGGATGCCGGGGTGGAAGCGTCTGACGTCGAGACCGGCGGTACCGACGTATCGGTCTGCGCGGTGTCGGACGGGCGCGTCAGCGCGAAGCCGAGCACGGCCACCACGGCGACCACCAGCACCGCGGCGACGACCGCGAGGATCACGGTCGCTCGCGGCCAGCCGCCGCCTCCACCGTCGCCGTCGCGCGGTTCGCGCGGCGGCCTGGGCGGGCGAGGTTCGCGAGGTTCCCGAGGCGGGCGCGGCTCCCGGGGTGGACGTGGCTCGCGCGCCGGCTTCGGCTCCCGCGCATTCGAGGGGCGTTCCGGTTCGTCGGGCTGTGCGCCGAACAGATCCTCGAGGCTCATGCGAGGAACTCGCGGGCGGCGACGACGAGCGCGTCGACGCCGCGCTCGATCGTGGGGTGCAAGATCGGCGCGAAGAACGGCGAGTGGTTGGTGGGGATATCTTCGTTGACCGTTCCGCGGGCTACGGCATCCGCGAACTGCTGCGGGTCGAGGCCGCCCCAGAACCAGAACACCAGGGGCACGCCCGCCTCGCGGGCGAACCACGACACGTCCTCGCTGCCGGTGAACATGCCCGGGTCCATCACGGTGCCCTCGCCGAAGGCGCGGTCCCACGCGGCCGTCAGGCGTGCGGTGGCCTCGGCGTCGTTGATGGTGGGCGGCAGGGAGTGGTCGGTCGTGATGACCGGTTCCTGTTCGGCGCCGGATGCCGCAGCCTCCGCCCGGACGATGCGCTCCACGCGGGCCAGCACGTCGGCGCGGGCCGCGTCGTCGGGGTAGCGCAGGCTGAGTTCGAGCTTCGCCTCGGCGGGGATGATGTTGTTCTTGAGGCCCGCGTGGATCGATCCGACGGTGACGACGGCCATCTCGCGCGGGTCGATCTCGCGAGAGACGACGGTTTGCAGGCGCATGACGGTGGCCGCGGCCATGACGACCGGGTCGATCGTGGCGTGCGGACGCGAGCCATGGCCGCCGCGGCCGAGCAGCGTGACGGTCAGGCCGTCCGACGCGGCCATCTGCGTGCCGGGGCGGACGCCGATCGTGCCGGCCGGAAGCGGGGTGAGGTGCTGGCCCAGCACGATGTCGGGCCGCGGGAAGCGGTCGAGCACGCCATCGGCGATCATCGCCTGCGAACCGGCGCCGTACTCCTCAGCGGGCTGGAAGACGGCGACGACCGTGCCCGACCACTCGTCGCGGGTGGCGACGAGCTTCTCGAGCGCGCCCAGCAGCGCGGTCACGTGCATGTCGTGCCCGCAGGCGTGCATGACGGGCACGTCGGTGCCGGCGGGATCGGTGCCGCGTGCGGTGCTCGCGTAGGCGAGTCCGGTCTGCTCGGCGACCGGCAGCCCGTCCATGTCCGCGCGCAGCCACACGACCGGACCCTCACCGGCGGCGGTGCCGGTGACGCTCGTCGCGACGCCGGTCTTGCCGAGTCCCTCGACGTAGTCGAGGCCCAGCGCCGTCAGCTCGCGGGTGATGACGCCTGCGGTGCGGGTCTCCTGGAACGACAGTTCCGGATGCCGGTGAAGATCGATGTAGAGGGCTTCGAGGTCGATGCTCATGCCACAAGAGACTACGCGGGGGCCGCTGGCGGCGCCCCCGGAGGTGACGGAGCGCTGTTCCGATCCGGTCGCCGCGGTCCGGCGCCTCCCCGTCTTCGTGTCGCGTCTCCCCGTCGTGGTGTTCCGTATTCAGTCTCGGTGGCTGCGGCATCCGGTCTGGTTCGCGCGGTTGCGGGGTCGGCGTGCCCCAGGGTCGCGGGGAGACTGAATGCGGAGCGGAGCAGGGCGGGCGGAGCAGGGCGGGCGGAACAGGGCGGGCGGAGCAGGCGAGCGGTGCGATGCTCAGGCCGGCGGCGCTGTCGACCCGCGCACGACGAGCTCGAACGGGAGGGATGCCGTGGGAGCCGTGACCTGCTCGACGCCGAGCGCGGCGAGCACGGCGCGTCCGGCCCGTTCGCCCTGCGCGTGCGGGAACTGCTCGATCGTCGTCAGCTCGAGCAGGCCGCCGAGTTCGTGTCCGTCGACGCCGATCACCGACAACTCCCGCGGTACGGCGATGCCGAGTTCGCGCGCGGCGGCCAGGACGCCGTAAGCCATCTCGTCCGAGGCGGCGAAGATCGCCGTCGGGCGGGCAGGGCCCGTCAACAGGTCGAGCGCGCGGCGGCGTGCGCCGTCGGCGGTGAAGTCGGCCTCGACGAAGCGGGGGGAGTGGATGCCGGCATCCGCCATCGCCTGGGTGAACCCGCGCCGACGTCGCGTCGGGATGTCGAGGGCGCCGTCGTCCGCGCCGGGAACGCTTCGACCCAGATGCACGATGTCGCGGTGCCCCAGCGAAAGCAGGTGCGCTGTCGCCGTCCGACCCACGGCGGTGTCGTCGACGCGCAGCCCCTCGATCTCCGCGTGCGGCACCCCGAGTCCGACCACCGGAATCGGCAGTTCGCACAGGTGACGGAGCTCGTCCGCAGTGAGATCGACCGAGAGCACGATCAGCCCGTCGACCCGACCGCGGCGCAGCCCCGTCTCGAACAGCACACGGCGCTGCGCGGGGTCGGCCGAGAGGTTGTACAGCGTCATGTCGTACCCGCGGGGCGCCAGCTGTGACGCGATGCCGTCGAGCACCGTCGCGAAGAACCACCGGTCGAGCAGCGGAACCACGACGCCGATGTTCTCGGCGCGCCCCGAGGCCAGGGTCGCCGCCGCGGCCGAGACGACGTAGCCGAGGTCGGCGGCAGCCGCGCGCACTCGGGCGCGGGTGGCATCGCTCAGCCGCCCGCGGCCGCTGAGCGCCCGCGACACCGTCGCGGTCGACACCCCGGCGGCGCGCGCCACCTCCTCGATTCCGGTCACGGTCAGCTCGCGTGCATCCACACCGCGACATCGACGGGCAGTTCGGCGCCCTCGAACGGCTCGCTGGCCACCAGCACCGTCCCCGACGGCAGCGGCACGGGCGACGTTCCGGCGTTGGCGATGACCGTCACGACGCCAGAGCGGAACGCCAGCACGTCGTCGCCGTAGCCGTCGATCCACTCCAGCTCCGCAGCGCCGAGCCCTTCCGCGCGACGGGTCGCCAACAGGGTGCGGTACAGCCACAAGGTCGAGTCGGGGTCTGCCTCCTGCACGTCGCGCGCGAGCGACGCCCACTCCGCAGGCTGCGGCAGCCACGAAGAGCCCGTCGGGCTGAATCCGTATGCCGGGGCATCCGCCGACCACGGGATCGGCACGCGGCATCCATCACGGCCGTAGCGCTCGCCGTCGGTGCGGAACCAGGTCGGATCCTGCCGCGTCTCGGGTGGGAGGGCGATGACCTCGGGCAGGCCGAGCTCCTCGCCCTGGTAGATGTACGCCGAGCCGGGTAGGGCGAGCATGACCGTGGTGGCCGCACGACCGCGACGCAGCCCGACCTCCGGAATCGGCTGGCCAGGGGAATCGGGGCCGATGCCGTGACCCTGCGGGTTCTCGGCGGTCAGCGCCAGTCGCGACGCGTGCCGCACGACGTCGTGGTTCGACAGCACCCAGGTGGCCGGCGCGCCGACCGCGGGAAACGCCCGCAGCGACTCGGAGATCACCTCGCGGATCGCCGGAGCGTTCCACTCGGTCATCAGATACGGGAAGTTGAACGCCTGGTGCATCTCGTCGGGGCGCACCCACTCGGCGGTGCGGTCGACCGTGGGCAGCCACGCCTCGGCGCAGAGGGCCCGGTCGCCGTCGTACTCCGCGAGCACGCGGTGCCAGTCGCGGTAGATCTCGTGCACGCCGTCCTGGCCCCAGTACGGAGCTTCATCGTGACCGCCCATACTGTCGGCATCCACGGCGGGAACATGGTCGGGCAGTCCGTCGCTCTTGACCAGGCCGTGCGCCACGTCGACGCGGAAGCCGTCGACGCCGCGGTCGAGCCAGAAGCGCAGGATGCCGCGGAACCGCTCCTGCACCTCCGGGTTGGACCAGTCGAAGTCGGGCTGGCTCGAGTCGAACAGGTGCAGGTACCAGGGCCCGGGTGTGCCGTCGGCGTCGGTGATGCGGGTCCAGGCGGGACCGCCGAAGACCGACTCCCAGTTGTTCGGCGGCAGCTCGCCGTTCTCGCCGGCGCCGTCGCGGAACAGATAGCGGGCGCGTGCCGCGCTGTCCGGTGCCGAGGCCAGAGCCTCCTGGAACCACTCGTGGCGGTCGGAGCTGTGGTTGGGAACGAGGTCGACGATCACCCGGATGCCGCGGTCGTGCGCTGCGGCCAGCATCGCGTCGAAGTCGGCGAGGGTGCCGAACAGCGGGTCGACGTCGCAGTAGTCGGCGACGTCGTACCCGGCATCCTTCTGCGGGGAGGGGTAGAAGGGGCTCAGCCAGAGGGCATCCACCCCGAGCGCCTGCAGATCGTCGAGGTGCGCGGTCACGCCAGCCAGGTCGCCGATCCCATCGCCCGACGCGTCGGCGAACGAGCGGGGATAGACCTGGTAGATCACCGCGGTGCGCCACCATTCGGCGCCCGGACGGTTCTGTCCGATGCCGGGCAGGGAGGAAGTCATCAGAGACGTCATGCGCACCACCATAGCGCAAGCGCTTGCGCAGGGCGTCGGGCAGGGGAGCGGCTAGCCTTGACCGGTGACTTCCGAGGCTCTCGCCCACGCCGAATCCCTGATCGCGTCTATTTCCGACTTCCCCGAGCCGGGGGTGCTGTTCCGCGACATCTCGCCGCTGCTGGCGGATGCCGCGGCGCTGCGCACCGTCGTGGATGCCGTCATCGAACCGTTCGCCGGGCACTTCGACGTCGTCGCGGGCATCGAGGCGCGCGGCTTCATGCTCGCCGGCGCCGTCGCGATCGCCGCGGGTGTGGGCATGGCCCCGATCCGCAAGGCGGGCAAGCTGCCGCGGCCCGCGGCATCCGTCGCGTACGCGCTGGAGTACGGCACCGCCGAGATTGAGATGAGTGACGACCTCGCCGCCGGCACCCGCGTGCTGCTCGTCGACGACATCCTCGCCACCGGCGGCACCCTGCGCGCGGGCCAGCAACTGCTCGATGAGCTCGGCCTGCAGCTGGCGGGGACGGCGGTGCTGATGGAGCTCGTCGCGCTCGGAGGCCGTGAGGTCTGCGGCCCCGTGCACTCCGTCTTCCGGGTCTGAGCCGCCGCAGCGCTCGGCCGCCGCGGCTCCCGTCGGCTCCGGTCAGCTCCGGTCGGCGACCGACTCGCGCGACCGCAGCGGTAGGGGAATGAGGTGGGTGGCGCCGGTAACCCCGCCGCCCTCGTCGCCCGCATGCTCCCCGCGCTCGATCAGATCGATCAGCTCGTCGGTGGCCCGCTTGGCCATCGCCCGCTGCGGAAATGCGAACGTCGTGAGCCCGGGGCGCAGCCAGCGCGCGAAGGTGGTGTCGTCGAACGACACCACCGACACATCGTCGGGCACGCGGAGCCCGGTCTCGTGAAGGGCCTGATACGCCCCCATCGCGAGGCGGTCGTTGAAACAGAGCAGCGCATCGCAGGGTTCGCCGCGCTCGATCACCGCGCTCGTCAACCGAAAGCCCTCGGGGGGCAGCCACTGGGTGGCAGGCTGCGCCGACACGATGTCGATGCCCGCCTCCGTCAGCACCGACAGTGCGCCACGCAGCCGCAGGGCGGCCGCGAGCGCGAAGGGGTGGGCGTGCTCCGGATCGGCGCCGACCCCGATGATGTGGATGCGGCGATGCCCGGTGTCCACGAGCAGCCGCGCGGCGTCCTGGCCGGCGCGGTACTCGTCCGGAAGGACGCGGACGAGATCGACGCTGCCGCGCTCTCCGATGGGTTCGATGTTCAGGAGCACCGTCGGCATCCGTGTGGCCGCCGCAGGAATCTGTCGGGCGTGCGTCAGCATGGTGGCGAGGATCAGCCCGTCGACCTGCCGATCGGACATCGCGTCGAGCAGGTCGCGCTCGAGTTGGGCGTCGCCGCCGGTCTCGCCGACGAAGACCATGTAGCCCCGGGCGCGCGCCGCTTCGATGGCCGCGCGGATCATCTCACCGGTCAGCTGCGACGACGCCACCGAGTCAGAGACGAACCCGAGGGTGCGGGTGGTGCCGGTACGCAGCCCCGCCGACAGGGCGTTGGGGCGGTAGCCCAACCGCTGGGCAGCCTCGCGCACCCGCTCCTGCGCCGTGGTCGAGATGCGCAACTCGTCGGCGCGGCCAGCCAGCACGAGCGATGCCGTCGACGGTGCCACGCCCGCTTCGAGCGCGACCTGCGAGAGCGTGACACGTTTTCTGACCACCTCGGCGCTCCTGTTTCTCTCGTCTCGGTCGCATCCGCCTCGTGGGGGTTGCGGGAGTCCATCACTGCTAGTACGTTTTAGCACGCGAGCTGAATCGGTATAGCAGCAAACACCATCCTCGCACCGAGATAACTGCAGAACCTGCATGGAAAGGCAGACAACGATGTCGAACACCACGCGCATGCGCGTTTTCGCCGCGGTCGCCACGACGGCGATCGCCGGGCTGGCCCTCACCGCCTGCGCCCCTCCCGGCGCAGACACCTCCACCGCTCAGGCGCCCTCGGGCAACGTGGCGCTCACCTGCGGCACCGACCCGGTCACCCTCAGCGCGTACGTCGAGACCGGCTTCCCGCTGTTCAACGATCTGACGGCGGAGTTCACGAAGCAGTTCCCGAACGTCACGTTCAACACCCGTGAAGACCAGTTCGCGGTGATCACGCAGAACGCTCCCCGCGTTCTCGTCGACTCGCCGCCGGACATCATGCGCCTTCCCACGATCGTCGACCTGGTCAACGACAAGCTCCTCTACAACCTCGACGCCTACGCGACCGGGTACGGCTGGGACAAGTGGCCCACGTCGCAGCTCGAGCAGCTGCGCGTCAACGACAAGGGCCAGCGCGGAGACGGCTCGCTCTACGCGATGGGCGTCAACTACTCGGTCACGGGCGTCTTCTACAACAAGAAGCTCGCCGCCCAGATCGGCATGACCGCGGCCCCGAAGACGTTGGACGAGTTCGACTCCTACCTGAAGAAGGCGAAGGATGCCGGCATCACCCCCATCGCGCAGTTCAACGGCGGCGCGACCGGCGGTCTCGCCTTCCCCCTGCAGGCGCTGATGGCCAGCTACAGCAAGCCGAGTGCGATCAACGACTGGATCTTCCTCAAAGACAACGCGACGATCGACACACCCGAGAACGCCAAGGCCGCAGAGCACCTGGACTCGTGGATCAAGGCCGGCTACTTCGCCGACGACGCGAACTCGATGGATTACTCGCAGATGATCAGCCGCTTCACCGGCGGTCAGAGCCTGTTCATCTTCGATGGTGACTGGGAGTCGGGCAACTTCGACACCCAGATGCCCGGCGATGTCGGATTCTTCCTCTCGCCGCCGGTTGAGGCGGGCGGTCAGAACGGCGCCATGTCGGCGCCGCTCACCTACGGCGTCTCGGCGAAGGCGGCGCACCCCGACTGCGCGGCGTTCTTCTTCAACTGGGTCGCCACCAACGAGACGGCACGCACCATCGCCGTGCAGAAGGGTGGATCGCACCCGATGGGCCCCGCCGATGCCTTCATGCCGGCCGTCAATGACGGCACGGTGACCGCGGAGACGCTCGCTGCGGGTGCGCAGCTGTCGCAGAACAACGGGTCGATGGACTTCATCGCCAACGCGACCGGCTCGATCTACGCGAAGAGCCTCACGCCGAACCTGCAGGAACTGTTCGCGGGCAAGCAGACGCCGTCGGGCCTGCTGACCCAGGTGCAGACCGACTACACGAGCAGCAAGAAGGGCTGATCATGAGCACGTCCACGCGGCCCGGGGCGACCCGGGCCGCGCGGGACCGTGCGACCCCGACCCGCGACCATCGCCCGCGCCGCCCCCGACGCGTGCGATGGTCGCGGGAGGCCGTCGTCGGTCTCGCGCTCGTCGCCCCCGCCCTGGCCTTTTACGCCCTCTTCGTGCTCGTGCCGCTCGCCTCGACGGTGCAGTACTCGTTCTACAACTGGAACGGCGTCACCACCGCGACGTGGGCCGGTCTCGACAACTACGTGCGGATCTTCACCGACGCGCAGCTGCTCGGCCCGATCGTCAACGCGCTGACGCTCATCCTCTACTTCTCGATCATCCCGGTGACGGTCGGCCTCATCGCGGCGGCGCTCATCCGCAAGCTGGGCGGCAGCCGCCTGGCCTCGGTGTCGCGCACCGTGCTGTTCCTGCCGCAGGTCATCCCGCTGGTCGCCGCGGGCATCATGTGGACGTGGCTGCTCGCGGCCGACGGCGCGATCAACCAGTTCCTCCGCGCCATCGGGCTCGGCGGCATCACCCGGGCCTGGCTCGGCGACTTCGACACCGCACTGCCCGCGGTCGGCGTCATCGGTGCGTGGGTCTCGCTGGGCCTGTGCATGCTGCTGCTGCTGGCCGGCATGACCAAGATCGATCCGGCCCTCTACGAGGCCGCGCGCATCGACGGCGCCGGACCCATCCGCGAGTTCTTCACGGTCACCCTTCCCGCCATCCGGCAGGAACTCGGTGTGGCGGTGCTGATCACCGTGATCGGGGCCCTGCGCAGCTTCGACATCATCTTCATCTCCACGCAGGGCGGCCCGGGCCGCAGCACGATGGTGCCCGGACTGGAGATCTACTACCTCGCTTTCTTCGAGCGCCAGGTCGGGCAGGCATCCGCCCTCGCGGTCGTGCTCACCCTCCTCGTGCTCGCCGTCGTGCTGCCGCTCAACAAGCTCACCCGCGGAAAGGACGAGAGCTGATGAAGACCTCCGCCGTCGAGGTGTGGTCCGGCCGCCTCCTGCTCGTCGTCGTCATGGCGTTGACGATCATCCCGTTCATCTCGCTCTTCGTGACCGCCCTGCACGCCCCCGGCACCTACCCATCCGGGCTGTCGTGGCCGGATGAGCCCCACTGGGACAACTTCATCCGGGCCTTCCAGTCGGCCGACATGCTGAAGATGCTGGGCTCCAGCATCCTGATCGAGTTGGCCGTGGTGCCGGTGAGCCTCTTCATCGCGACCCTCGCGGGCTTCGCGCTCGGTCACCTCAAGGTTCCGTTCTCGCGCACCCTCTTCGTCATCTTCGTGCTCGGTCTGACGCTGCCCATCGAGGGCATCATCGTGCCGATCTACTACCAGATCCGCGGCTACGGCCTGCTGAACACACAGTGGGCGATCGTCTTCCCGCTCATCGGTCTGTTCATGCCGTTCGCCGTCATGTGGATGCGCGCGCACTTCGTCAACATGCCCCACGAGCTCACCGAAGCCGCTCGCACCGACGGCGCGAGCACGTGGCAGCTGTTCTGGCGCATCCACGTTCCGCTGTCGGGTCCGGCGATCTCGTCGCTGGCGATTCTGCTGTTCCTGTGGACGTGGAACCAGTTCCTGCTCGCGATCGTGCTCGTCGACGACCCGACCAAGCGGACGATGGCCGGTGCGCTCGGCGCGTTCCAGGGCCAGTGGGGCACCGACATCCCGCTCCTGTGCGCCGGGTCGATCCTGATCCTGCTGCCCACGCTGATCGTGTTCCTGGTGTTCCAGCGACAGTTCGTCGCGGCACTGCTCCAGGGCGCGGTGAAGGGATGACCCCGCCGCCCCGCCCGCCCCTCGATCCCGGGGTGGCGCGCGCCTTCGGCGAGCTCGACGATGTCATCGTCTCGATCACCACCGACGACATCCCGCGCCTGCGACGCGGTGCGGTCGCGGCATCCGCGTTGGAGCTCACGCGGCACGGCGCCTTCGTGCGGTCGACCCGCACGATCATCGCCGATGACCTCGAGGTGCCGGTGGTGATCGCCCTTCCGGTCGACGCGCGCCGCCCGGTACCCGTGCTGCTGCACCTGCACGGCGGCGGCCTGGTCTCGGGCGACGCCGACTCGGAGATGCCGGCCGTCGCGGCCCTGGCCGAACGCGTCGGGTGCGCGGTCGTGTCGGTGGCGTATCGTCTCGCTCCGGAGCATCCGTATCCCGCCGCCCTCGACGACGTGGTCGCCGCCCTCCGCTGGCTGGGCAGTGCGGACGCCCCGGCAGAGATCGATCCCGCCCGGATCGTGGTCACCGGAATCAGTGCCGGCGCGGGCCTGGCTGCGGCGCTCGCGTTGTACGTGCGCGATCACGGCGGCCCCCGCCCGGCGGGTCTGCTGCTGCAGGCACCCATGCTCGATCACCGCTCGACGTCACACTCTGCCGTACAGATGGCCGGCCACGGCTCGTGGGATCGTGCGGCCAACGAGGTCGCCTGGGCGGCCTACCTCGGCGGTGGTTCGGGCGGCCCCGACGACGCCACCGTTCCGGTCTACGCGTCGGCGGCGCTCGCCGACGACCTCAGTGGACTTCCGCCGACCTTCATCGACGTCGGCTCCGCCGAGACCTTCCGCGACGAGTGCCTGGCGTTCGCCGACGCCATCTGGCGTGCCGGCGGCGACGCCGAACTGCACGTCTGGCCCGGCGGCACGCACGCGTTCGACCTGATGGCGCCCTGGCTGCCGTTGTCGCGCGACGCGCAGCACGCCCGCCGCGCGTGGCTGCGGCGCATCCTGCGTCGCGCCTAGGCATCCCGTTCTCCCTCCACCACCTCAGAGAAAGCCCCGCCATGAACAGCACGCCCCCGCAGCTGATCACCTACGTCGACCGCCTCGCCGGCACCGTCACCGGCGTGCGGGAGATGCTCGACACCCCGCTGTCGGGGATGTTCGGCGGCATCCACCTGCTGCCCTACTTCACTCCCTTCGACGGGGTGGATGCCGGCTTCGATCCGCGTGACCACACCCGCATCGACCCGCGACTGGGCAGCTGGGACGACGTTCGCGCGCTGAGTGAAGGCGCGACGGTGATGAGCGACGTGATCGTCAACCACGTCTCGGCGGAATCCGACGCGTTCCAGGACGTGCGCCGCCGCGGCGACGCCTCGCCGCACGCCCCGATGTTCCTCACGCTCGACGCCGTGTTCCCCGACGGCGCCCGCGAAGACGACCTCGCCCGCATCTACCGCCCGCGGCCGGGGCTGCCGTTCACGGTGATGGAGCTGGGCGGTCGCAAACGGCTCGTCTGGACGACCTTCACGGCCGAGCAGGTCGACATCGACCTGCGCACCGACCAGGCGTGGGACTACCTCACGTCGGTCATCGATGCGCTCGCCGCCGGCGGGGTCACGATGCTGCGCCTGGATGCCGTCGGCTACACCGGTAAGCAAGCGGGCACCGACTGCTTCATGACGGCGGCGACCGATCGCTACACGAAGCGGATTCTCGAGATGGCCCACGCTCGCGGGTTGCAGGTGCTGCTCGAGGTGCACGGCCACTTCACGCAGCAGATCGAGATCGCGCGCAGCGTCGACTACGTCTACGACTTCGCGCTGCCACCGCTCGTGCTGCACGCCCTGCACGCGCACGACCTCCGCCCGCTCGCCCAGTGGCTGACGGTGCGCCCGGACAACACGGTGACCGTGCTCGACACGCACGACGGCATCGGCATCGTCGACGTCGGCGAGAGCGACCTCAAGCCCGGAATTGCGGGCCTGCTCGCTCCCGCGCAGATCGACGCTCTCGTCGAGGCGATCCACGACGCGAGCGGAGGCACGAGCCGCCTGGCGACGGGTGCGGCCGCCTCCAACCTCGATCTCTACCAGGTCAACTGCACGTACTACGACGCCGTCGGTGCGGACGACCGCGCCTATCTGCTCGCGCGGCTGCTGCAGCTGATGGTGCCCGGCATCCCGCAGGTGTATTACGTCGGACTGTTCGCCGGACGCAATGACCTCGAGCTGCTGCGCGCCACCGGCGTCGGCCGCGACGTCAACCGTCACCACTACACCGCGGCGGAGATCGCCGTCGAACTCGAGCGGCCGATCGTGCGCGCGCAGGGCGAACTGCTACGGCTGCGCGCGGCGCATCTCGCCTTCGACGGCGAGTTCACGGCCGACGTCTCCGACACGACCGGCACCCTCACCTGGGTGCACGGCGCGCACCGGGTGGAGCTGGGCTTCGACATCGTGGCGCGCGATTTCGCGCTGACGGCGACCGACGGGGATGCCGTGCGGCGCTGGACCGCCGGCGAACTGCTGGACGCCCGGTAGCCGAGCGAACTGTGTGGCCGCGAGAGGGCGATGCGATACTCGGAGGCGTGACTTACGAACCGACCGTGCTCGTCACCTCGCAGACCGCCGCCGAGATCCATCTCGCCGGTGAGGTCGACGAGGTCTTCGCCTCGACCCAGGAGGGCCTGCGCAGCCGCATCGTCGAGTCGATCAGACTGATGGCCGCGTCAGCCGGAGAGCCCGTGACCGCGACGGTCGTCGACGGCGCCACGCGCTGGGCGCTCGTCGTCAGCCCTGACGGCAGCTTCACCGAGGCGACCGCTCCGGCCGAGGATGCCGCGGCGCCGCTGTCGGCTGCGGCCAGCGCGGCCCCGATCTCCGCGGCGACTCTCGCGGACGGCCCCCTGCGCAGCGGCGGCACCCGTCGCGAGGGCGCCCAGCGCGGACCCACGCAGCGTGCGACCCCGACGGTCGACGACCTGCTCAACTCCCGCGCCGACCGCGCACGCCCGCGGGCCACGGAGGGCTGGCGCGGTGCACTGCGTCGCGTCACCGGGGGAGCGATCTCGCCGCGTCCCGGCAAGGCCGAACAGTCCCGTCTCGACCGGGAACGCCTCGTGCAGCGTCGGCTCGACGCGCCGCGCACGATCGTCGTCCTCAACCCGAAGGGTGGCGCGCACAAGACGACCTCCACCCTGCTGCTGGCCGCTACCTTCGGCACCCAGCGCGGCGGCGCGACCCTCGCGTGGGACAACAACGAGACGCGCGGCACGCTCGGCTGGCGCGCGCAGCACGCACCGCATCACCGCACCGCCGTCGACTTGCTCGATGACCTCGACCGCTTCACCACGCCCGGCCACGCGAGCCTCGCCGCCCTCGACACCTACGTGCGCACGCAGGTCGACGCGCGATTCGACGTGCTGGCCTCCGACGAGGATGCCGCAGCATCCTCCACCATCGATGCCGCCGGATTCGATCGCCTGCACAATGTGCTGTCGCGCTACTACCGCCTGCTGATCGTCGACACCGGTAACAACATGCGCGCGTCGAACTGGGTGGCCGCAGTCGCCGCCGCCGACCAGCTCGTGATCGTCTCGACGGTGCGCGAGGACACCGCCGCCAGCGCCGCGTGGCTGCTCGATGGGCTGCGCGAGAAGGGCTTCGATCACAAGATCGACGAGGCCGTCACGATCCTCGCGGCCCCGTCGGCCAAACCCGACCGCAAGCTGGCTGACCGCCTGGAGCGACACTTCTCGCAGGTCACCGCCGAGGTCGTGCACGTGCCGTTCGACCCCGCTCTCGTGGACGGCGGCCCGATCGACTTCGACGCGCTCTCGCCCGAGAGCCGTGACGCGTGGCTCACCGTCGCGGCATCCATCGCCCGCCGTCTCTGATCCGCCGTCGCCGTCGCCTGCCGCGCCGCGCCTGCCCGAACTGCAAGGGCTTTCGCGGCGACGCGCCGGCGGGATGGCTGATGCCGCGGCGTGTCGCGCGGTATCCCTTGCAGTTCGGTCCGCGGATCGGCGGGTGACGCCGGCGCGGCCCGGCGGGTAGTAGCCGCGGCGAAGTCAGCGGGCGAGAACGCCGCCGCCGAGGTTGACGGGGCTCCCCTCGATGTTGCCCACGATGCCGCGGATGATCCCGGCCCCGTCGGCGCCGCGCAGGCTCGCGTACCAGGCGTCGGTCACGGCCGGATCGAAGGCGTGGGTCTCCCATGCCCGTGCGCGTGCCCGCATCACGAGTTCCCCAGCGCGCTCGACGCGCATCGCGGCGTAGCGGCGGAGGGTATCGGCCACGTCGAGCGAGTTCGTCGCGAAGGCGATACCCAGGGCGAAGGCGTCTTCGAGTGCCGAGCAGGCGCCCTGCCCGATGTCGGGCGTGGTGTTGTGCGCGGCATCGCCGAGAATCGCGACGCGCCCCTTCGTCCAGGTGTCGAAGGGCGTGATGTCCCAGATCTCCACCCGGTTGAGCGAAGTGGTGGGATCGATCGCGTCGAGCAGTTCCTGCACGCCGGTCGCCCATCCGGCGAAAGCCTCACGCAACGGAGCCACCCCGTCGGCACGGTCGTACGGGATGGCGGAGGGCTGTGGGATGTCGAACCAGAAATAGAACCGGTCGCCCGCGACCGGCATGACGGCAGCCCGCTTGCCGTCGGCCACGTAGGTGGTCCAGGCGGTCGCGCGGCCGATCGCCTCCGACACCGGCACGAGCCCATTGATGTTCGTGTACCCCGAATACGTGCGTTCGATCGTCGGTGCGCCGTCGAGCTGCACATAGTCGCGGGTGAGCGATCGCGCCCCGTCCGCCCCGATGAGCAGGTCGGCGGTGTCGGTGGTGCCGTCGGCGAAGGTTGCCGTCACCGTGGCGCCGTCGTCGGCGATGTCGGTGAGCCGCTTGCCGAGGTGGATGCCGTCGAGGCCGAACCGCTCCATCAGCAGAGCCTGCAGGTCGGCGCGCGCCACGGGGTAGGACTTCTGACCCGTCTGGGCCGTGATCGGCGCGAGCGAGAAGTCGCAGAGAGTCTCGCCGGTGCGGCCGTCGCGGTAGACCATGTCGGCCATATCGCCGCCGAGGGCCGCGACCTCCGCGCCGAGGCCCAGCCAGTTGAGGACCTTGACCCCGTTCGACCACAGCGACAGTGCAGCACCGACCGGCTTGTTCTCGCGCATCTGGTCGTAGATGACGACGTCGTGGCCGAGCTTCTGCAGCGCGATGCCCGCGCTCGTTCCCCCGACACCTGCGCCGACGATGATGACCTTCATACCGGTCACGCTACGGATGCCGTGTCACCGCGAGGTTTCACCCGGGTAACTGCGCGCGTGCGTCAGCTGCCGCGGTAGGTGGAGTACGCGAACGGGCTCAGCAGCAGCGGCACGTGGTAGTGCGGGGCATCGGCCACCGTGAACGGGATCGAGACGAACGGGTAGAACGTGGCGGTGCCCCGCGCCGCGAAATACGCGCCCGTCTGGAACTCGAGGGCGTAGACCCCCGCTTCCAGCGCGTCCGGCCCGAGCGCCAGCCTGCCGTCGGTTCCCGTGCGTCCGGATGCCACGACGACACCCTCCGCGTCTCGGAGCGCGACCTCGACATCGGCGGCCGGGCTTCCCGTCGCCCCATCGAGGATGTGGGTGGTGAGGTGGCTCATGCGTTCGTCTCCGGGTGCGGCTCGTGCGGCTGATGCGGCTGGTCGCAGGCGATCGCGCTCTGCAGTCGGAGGAGGGCGATCTCGCGCAGCTGGTGGAGCGCCTCGCCGACCTCGGTCTCGTCGTCGTTGCGGAGACGACGTTCGAGCTCGGCGAGCAGCTCCTCGGGGCTGCGTCCCGCGGCCCGGATGAGGAACACACGTCCGAACCGTGCCTCGTACGCCACGTTCCCTGCGACGATCGCGTCTGCCGTCGTGGTCGCCGCAGACGACATCGACGCCTGCTCGGCGCGAGAGGCCTCGGCGTCGGCGCCCGATCCGCGCGGACGCTCGCCGATACGCGGGTGGTGCGCGAGTGCGGCATCCAGATCACTCCGGGTCCACGCGCGGGCGCGTCTGTCGGCGTAGACGATCAGTGCATCTCGCGTGCCGAACGGACGCGCGGCCACGATGTCGGCGACCCATGCGGGCACGGCGGCCCAGACGCGGACGATGGATGCCGCGGCATCCGCATCGAGGCCATCGAAGGCGGCGGGAGTGATCGGAGCGCCCACGTCAGTGCGGTCCGTGCACGATGAGCCAGCGCGCGACGACCGGTTCGTCCGACGTGTTGTGCAGGCGGTGGGGGCGAGAGCAGGGATAACTGATGGCGTCGCCCGCGCGGAGGACGACGCGTTCGTCGTCGAAGTCGACGGTGAGCTCGCCCGACACCACGGTGCCCACCTCGTACCCCTCGTGGCGGAAGAGTCCCTCGTCGCGATGGGCGGTGGCCCCCGGCGGGTACGTCGATTCGAAGTAGTCCACCCCGGGAGTGGCCACGGGGGAGACCCGGCGGAACAGGACGCCGTCGTCGAGCACGATCCCCGCGTCGTGCTCGGCCCGGCGCAGGCCGAAGCTCGTCGGTGTCGAAGGTGTCTGGTCGCTCGAGGGGTCGAACACCGAGGTGAGCGGAACGTCCAGCTGGTCGGTGATGGCGATGAGGCGCGAGACGCTCGGCTGCATCACGCCGCGCTCGATCTGCGATACCGCGCTGGGGGAGATGCCCAGCCGCGCGGCGAGGTCGCGGGCCGACATGCCGCGGGCGATGCGCAGCGCGCGCAGACGCTCGCCGACGCTCTCCGCCCGATCGGCCGCGCTCGCATCCGCCTGGTCGACGGAGGAAGCGGCGGCGGGGCTCATGGTCGAGATCGTATCGGGCCCGTGCGGCCTGCGGGCGGCGCCGCGGAGACATCGACACGCGTTTGTCACATGTGAAGGGGCAACTTCACACAGCCGTTACACGGGCGAAATCGCGCGCAACGCGTGAAGTAATAACTTCACATCAGCACCACCAGGCCACGGACTCCACGTCGCGGTCCGCTCCACCTCCGACATTCCACCGGACACTCCTGGAAGGTACTCATGACCTCGCACACCCCACCCACGACGGGCGTCTACGACATCGTCGAAGCCGCCGGCATGCCCACCGGCTCCGGCAACATGAAACCGCAGTACGACGAACGCCTCGCCAACGAAGACCTTGCACCGCTGCGTAAACAGAAGTGGAGCGCGTACAACATCTTCGCCTTCTGGATGAGCGACGTGCACTCGGTCGGCGGCTACGTCACCGCCGGGTCGTTGTTCGCCCTCGGCCTGCAGAGCTGGCAGGTGCTCATCGCGCTGCTGGTCGGCATCGTCATTGTGCAGTACTTCGCGAACCTCGTGGCCAAGCCCAGCCAGAAGACGGGTGTGCCCTATCCCGTCGTCAACCGTGCCATTTTCGGCATCCGCGGCGCGAACATCCCCGCCATCATCCGCGGACTGATCGCCATCGCCTGGTACGGCGTGCAGACCTTCCTCGCCGCCGAGTCGCTGAACATCGTGTTCCTCAAGTTCGTGCCCGGCTCGGCCGGCCTTCTCGACATCTCGTTCCTGGGGCTTTCGGCGCTGGGGTGGATCTCCTACGGCATCCTCTGGATCGCCCAGTTCCTGCTCTTCTGGAACGGCATGGAGGTGATCCGCCGCTTCATCGACTTCGCGGGCCCCGCCGTGTACGTCGTGATGATCGCGCTGGCGATCTACCTCGTCTCGCAGGCGGGTTGGCAGAACATCTCGTTCAACCTGTCGACGAAGCAGCTCGACTTCTGGTCGTCGATCCCGGTGATGTGCGCCGCGATCGCGCTGGTGGTGTCGTACTTCTCCGGACCGATGCTGAACTTCGGCGACTTCGCCCGCTACGGCAAGAGCTTCGCGGCGGTCAAGCGCGGCAACTTCTGGGGTCTACCGATCAACTTCCTCTTCTTCTCCCTGCTGACCGTGATCACGGCGTCGGCGACCGTCCCCGTCTTCGGCCAGCTCATCACCGACCCCATCAAGACGGTCGAAGCCATCGACGGCTGGTTCGCGATCCTCCTCGGCGGCCTGACCTTCGTCACCGCGACCGTCGGCATCAACATCGTCGCGAACTTCATCTCACCGGCCTTCGACTTCTCCAACGTCGCCCCGAAGAAGATCTCGTGGCGCGCGGGCGGCATGATCGCCGCCGTCGGTTCGGTGTTCCTGACGCCCTGGAACTGGTACTCCAACGACGACGCCATCCACTACACGCTCGGCCTGCTCGGCGCCCTGATCGGGCCCCTCTTCGGCATCCTGATCGCCGGCTACTACGTCGCGGGACGCCAGCGCATCAAGACCGATGCCATGTTCACGATGGACCCGAAGGGACCGTACTGGTACCGCCGCGGCTTCAACCCGAACGCTATGAAAGCGCTGCTGGTCGCCGGCGTCCCCGCCGTGTTCCTCGGAGTCTTCCCCAAGCTGTTCGCCGACAGGGGACTGTTCGACATCTCCTGGATCAGCGACTACAGCTGGTTCATCGGCTGCGGCCTCGGCTACGCCTCGTTCGTGCTGTTCGAACGGCTCGACCCACGAGTGCCGACCTTCGAGGGTGAGACCGACGGGGTCTCGGACGGCGCGCTCGACGGCGCAGCCGCCACGGCCGCCGCCGAACCGCCCGCGATCTCGGCGGAGATCCCGGTCGCGGCAGGCGCTGCACCCCGCACCGGTGCCACGACGGGATCCGCCGCCCCGTGAAGATCCTCCTGATCAACCCCAACACCTCCCGGGCGATGACCGCGAAGATCGCGGCCGCCGCTCGGGAGGTGGCGGGTCCGGACGTCGAGATCGCCGCGGTCTGCCCGGATGCCGGCTGCGGACCTTCCGCCGTGGAGAGTCATGTCGACGAGGTGGCCGCCGCCGCAGTCGTCGTCGAACTCGTCCGCCGCGATCTCGCCGCCGGCGGGAGCGACGCGTACGTCATCGCGTGCTTCGGAGATCCAGGATTGGATGCCGCACGGGAGCTCGTGGACGTGCCCGTCGTCGGCATCGCCGAAGCGGCCATGCATGTGGCCGCCATCGCCGGCCGACGCTTCGCGATCGTCACGACGCTCGGACGCACGCTGGGCCGAGCTCGTGACCTCGTCGCCCGGTACGGGATGGAGAGCGCCTGCGCGCAGTACCGCGCGGTCGAGATCCCCGTCCTCGACCTCGAGGAAGCGACGGCCGAGACGGTCGCCACGATCGAGCGCGTGTGTCTCGACGCGGTAGAGGCGCCGACCGGCGACGCCGTCGACACGATCGTGCTCGGCTGTGCCGGCATGGCGGATCTGTGCACACTGCTGTCGACCCGGGTGCAGGCCCCGGTGATCGACGGCGTCGCGGCGGCGGTGGGCCTCGCGGGCGCCATGGTGCGGATGGGGGTACGCACCGGCATCCGCGGGGAATATGCCCCACCGCCACGGCGGAAACACGAGCGAAACGACGCCTCGATAGCGTCGGGTGATCGACCAGGGGAGCTACCGGGGGACTCGGCGGCGGACGCACCGGGGGCGATGGCACGAGAGGCGGCGTTGTGGCGGATGTGAGGGTGGTCCGCGCCGAGCGCGCGTGGATCGATGGCGGGTTCCGGCCGGCGCAGGTGCGGATCGTCGACGGCGTCATCGCGGAGGTCACGCCCTTGTCGGCCGCCGCGGGCGCGGATGCCGCGGCATCCGACGACCTCATCGTCTTGCGGTCCGACGAGGTGCTGTTGCCCGGGCTGGTCGACTCGCACGTGCACCTGGACGAGCCGGGTCGCACCGAGTGGGAGGGGTTCGCGACGGGGACCGCCGCCGCCGCGGCGGGGGGCATCACGACGCTGTTCGACATGCCGCTGAACTCGGTGCCGGTCACCACGACGCCCGCCGCGCTCGCGGCGAAGCGCGCCGCCGCCGCGGGCACGCTCGCGGTCGACATCGGCTACTGGGGCGGCGCCGTACCCGAGAACCTCGGCAGCCTGCGCGCGCTCGCCGACGCCGGAGTCGTCGGGTTCAAGTGCTTCCTGGTGCCCAGCGGTATCGACGAGTTCGGCCACTTGGATGCCGCGGGCGTGCGCGCCGCGCTGACCGAGCTCGCCGTGTTCGACGGCCTGCTGATCGCTCACGCCGAAGACGAGGGACACCTCCACGAGGCCGCGGTCGAGGTCGGCGCGGGGCCGGCTGGCGAACTGGGCCGTCACTACGAGACCTTCCTGCGCAGCCGTCCGCCGATCAGTGAAGAAGCGGCGATCGCCGCCGTCATCGCCGCGGCACGCGAGACCGGAGGCCGCGCGCACATCGTGCACGTCGCCGACGGCCGGGCGCTGGATGCGATCCGGGCCGCGAAGGCCGAGGGCATCCGTCTCACGATCGAGACGTGCCCGCACTACCTGACGCTCGCCGCCGAAGACGTGCCCGACGGGGCGAGCGCGTTCAAGTGCTGCCCGCCGATCCGCGACCGCGCCAACCAAGACCTGTTGTGGGCGGGCGTGGTCGACGGCACGATCGACGCGATCGTCAGCGACCATTCCCCGGCGACGCTCGCCCTCAAGACCGCGGGCGGCGGCGACTTCGGCCTGGCGTGGGGGGGCATCGCAGGTGTGCAGACCGGATTCGCGAGCGTCTGGACCGAGGCGGCGCGCCGCGGCATCCCGCTGGAGAGCCTGTTGCCGCTGTTCACGACCGGACCTGCTCGCATCGCCGGGATGCCAGGACTCGGCGTGATCATCCCGGGCGCGCGGGCGAACCTGACGGTCTTCGCACCGGAGAGGGAGTGGACGGTCGACGCACACCGTCTGCTCTACCGCCACAAGCTGTCGCCGTGGGACGGCCACGTGCTGCGGGGCGCCGTCGTGACCACGGTGGTCGGCGGTACCGTCGTGTACCGCGCCGGCGACGACGACGCTCGCGCTCGGCCGGGCGTCGAGCTGCTGGCGGGCGCCGGTGTGGGCGCGGGTGCGGGTGCGGGTGTCACGATTCGCGAAGGGGCGAGGTCATGAGCGAGACGACGGCGGCGAGGGAGATCCTGCAGCCCGGGACGGGCGAGGTCGCCGGGCAGCACTATCTCCCGGCCTCGCCGGAGACCGTGCTGTGGGGGCGGTTGCCGTGCGCCGCCGATGCGCCCGTGCTGACCATCGCCGCGGGCGAGACGGTGACGATCGACACGGTCAGTCACGAGGGCATCCTGCCCGACCAGGGGCAGGATCCGCTCGGCTACTTCACCGGGCACGGCGTACCGGCCGCGCACGTGCTGACCGATGCGATCGAGATCGCCGCCACCGTGCCGCGCGATGCCGTCGCCGACGGTCCGCACGTCGTCACCGGACCGATCTTCGTCTCCGGCGCCGAGGTCGGCGATCTGCTCAAGATCACGGTGGTCGATCTGCGGCCCCGGGTGCCCTACGGCGTCATCTCCAACCGGCACGGCAAAGGCGCGCTGGCCGGTACGCTGCCGCGCGGACCGGAGAACGTCAGCGTGTTCACCCCGGTCGCCGACGGGCTCGGCATCCTGCCGCTCGTCGACGGGGGAGAGCGCGTCGTGCGGTTTCCGCTCGCGCCATTCCTGGGAACGATGGGGGTCGCCGTCGCCGGCGACGAACGCCCGCACTCGGTACCCCCGGGCGCACACGGCGGCAACATCGACATCAACCTGCTGGTGGAAGGCACGGTGCTCTACCTGCCGGTGCAGGTGGCGGGCGCACTGGCATACGTCGGCGATCCGCACTTCGCGCAGGGCGACGGCGAGGTCGCGCTGACCGCACTCGAGGCGTCGCTGCGCGCCACCTTGCGTTTCGACATCGTGCCCCGGGCTGAGGCGCTCGCCGCGTTCGGTGAGGTGACCGGTCCGCTCGTGCGCACGCCGGAGTATCTGGTGCCGACCGGCCTCGACGTCGATCTCGGCGAGGCGATGCGCAAAGCGGTGCGCGCGGCGCTCGATCTGCTGCAGGCGCGGTACGGCATGGCCGAGCACCTGGCCTACGCCTATCTGTCGGCCGCGACCGACTTCGATATCTCGCAGGTGGTCGACGTCGTCTGCGGCGTGCACGCGCGCATCCGCGAGTCGGACTTCGCCGCCGCCCGGCCGCCCTGGATGCCCGCCGAGGACGCCTCGTGACCGGCCGCTCGCGCGGCGGTGCCGCAGACCCGCTTCTCGGGACTCGTGCGAGCCCGGCCGCCGGGTCGCCCGTCCCCAACTCCTCCAGATCAGAGCCGTTGCGGCGCCTGGCCGGCCCGCGGCATCCCGCCGGGTCCGGTATGGAGGAGTTCGGGACGCGTTCGGGCGTGGAGGGGTTTGCGGACGACGGCGCGGCTGTGACGGCGGCAGCGGCCGGCTCACCCGCGAGGCGAAGCCCCAACTCCTCCCATCTAGGGGCGAAACCGGTCGTCGCACCCTCGCACTGGCTCGCCCGGCCCGCGGTGGAGGAGTTCGGCACCGAGCCGGCCCGAGGCGGCCGCCCATGACCGCGGCCGAGACCATGCCGGACGACCTGCGGGCAGCGTTCGAGGCGTATGAGCGGGCGATCGTGGCGAACGACGTCGACGCGCTGGATGCGGCGTTCGCACCGGGGGCTCAGACACTCCGCGGCGACGCGGCGGGGTTGCTCGTCGGGCACGACGCGATCAGCGCGTTTCGCGGTGCCCGCGGCGGCGTCTCGGCGCGCACCATCGACCGCGTCGAGTACCGGCCGCTGGCCGACGGCGTCGCCCTGCTCGTCTCGGTGTCGCGGTACGAGGGCGGGGGCACCGGGTTGCAGACCCAGGTGTGGCAGCAGGTCGACGGCCGCTGGCTGATCACGGCCGCGCATGTCACCCCGCGCACGCCGGCCTTCGACCGCGCGGTGTGGCGCACCGTCGGCGACCCGCTGTACCAGGGCGCCTGGGAGGGGCCGCTGGCGGGGCTGACCGTCGCGGTCAAGGACGTCTTCGCGATCAAGGGCTACCGCATCGGCGCAGGCAACCCCGCGTACCTCGCTTCGGCGCGCGCAGAGACCACCAGCGCGCCGGCCGTGGGCGACCTTCTCCGCGGCGGGGCGTCACTGCGTGGCATCGCCCGCACCGACGAGTTCGCGTACTCGATCGCCGGCGACAACGCCCACTACGGCACCCCGCCCAACGGGGCGCTGCCCGGATCGTTGCCCGGCGGGTCGTCGAGCGGCCCGGCATCGGCCGTCGCCACCGGCCAGGCCGACATCGCCCTCGCCACCGATACCGCCGGCTCCGTGCGTGTTCCCGCGTCGTACCAGGGCTTGTGGGGTCTGCGGACGACCCACGACCTGGTCCCCCGCCAAGGGATGCTTCCGTTGGCGCAGAGCTTCGACACCGTCGGCTGGCTCGCGCGCGACGGCGCGACCCTGCAAGCCGTGGCGGACTGGTGCCTCAGCTACGACGGGTCGGATTCCACGGAGTCGGTCTTCGGCGCCTCGCGCGACGACGTGCCGTGGCGCTTCCGCGTGCCGACCGAAGCGCTCGCCGCCGTCGATGCGCATACCCGTGCCGCGTTCGAGGAGCTGATCGCGGCATCCGCCCTGCCGGTAGAGGAGGTCGCCCTCGGCGACCTCGACGACTACCTCGTGCCGTTTCGCACCGTGCAGGGCGCGGAGGCGTGGCGCAACAACGGCGAATGGCTCCGTGCGCACCCGGGCGCGACGGGGCCGGCGGTCACCGAGCGCTTCCGCGCCGCCGCCGCCATCACCGCCACCGCCGAAGCCGCCGCGCGCGCCGCGCTCGCACCGCTCCGCGACGCGCTGCACGAGCTCGTCCGCGACGCCGTGCTGCTGCTGCCGACGGTGCCGGGCCCCGCTCCGTCGCGCACCGCGACGGGCGTCGACGTGGATGCCGTGCGGCAGAACACCCTGCGCTTGACCACGCCCGCCGCTGTCGCCGGCCTCCCGGCGCTGTCGGTGCCGCTGCTGACGGTGGCGTCCGACCGCGGCCCCGCCCCGGTCGGCGTCAGCCTCGTCTCGCGCGCCGGCACCGACATCGCGCTCGTGCGCCTGGGTCGCGCCCTCCATGCCCGCACCACCGAAACGGAATTCGCATGAGCATCACCCCGATCGCCGTCCCCGGCCCGATCGCCCCGCCCGCCCGCCTGCTCATGGGCCCCGGCCCGATCTCGGCGTACCCGAGCGTGCTCACCGCGATGTCGGCGCCGCTGGTCGGGCAGTACGACCCGTTCATGACGGCGACGATGTCCGAGACGCAGGAGCTGTACCGCGGCGTCTGGAACACGCGCAACGACGCGACCCTGCTCGTCGACGGCACCAGCCGCGCGGGTATCGAAGCCGCGATCATCTCGCTCGTGAAGCCCGGCGACCGCGTGCTCGTCCCGGTGTTCGGCCGGTTCGGGCACCTGCTCGCCGAAATCGCCGAGCGCGCGCTCGCCGAGGTGCACACGATCGAGACCGACTGGGGTCAGGTGTTCCCGGCATCCGTCATCGAGGAGGCGATCATCCGGGTCAAGCCGACGCTCCTGGCGCTCGTGCAGGGCGACACGTCGACCACCATGCTCCAGCCGCTCGACGACATCGGCGAGCTCTGCCGCCGCCACGGCGTGCTCTTCTACTCCGACGCGACCGCATCCCTGGGCGGGAACGCCTTCGAGGCTGATGCGTGGGGGTTGGATGCCGCGACGGCCGGACTGCAGAAATGCCTCGGCGGACCGAGCGGATCGGCGCCGATCACGCTGAGTGCGCGCGCCGTCGAGGCGATCCAGGCGCGGAAGAAGGTCGAGGCCGGCATCCGCGAGCCCGGCGACGTCTCGTCGCCCGACTTCGTGCGCTCGAACTACTTCGACCTGGGGCAGATCCTCGACTACTGGGGTCCACGCCGGCTCAACCACCACACCGAGGCGACGAGCATGCTCTATGGCGCCCGGGAGTGCGCGCGCCTGCTGCTGCTCGAGGGCCGCGACGCGGTGATCGCGCGCCACGAGGTGGCCGGTCGCGCGATGCTCGTCGGTGTCGAGGCCCTCGGGCTCGTGGTCTTCGGCGACGTCGCCCACAAGATGAACAACGTCGTCGCGGTCGAGATCCCGGGCGGCGTGCCGGGCGATGCCGCCCGCGCGGCGCTGCTGGAAGATTTCGGCATCGAGATCGGCACGTCGTTCGGTCCGCTGCACGGCAAGGTCTGGCGCATCGGCACGATGGGCTACAACGCGCGGAAGGATGCCGTGCTCACCACCCTCGCAGCCCTCGAAACCGTCCTGCGGCGCTTCGGTGCGTCGATGCCCGCGGGCGGCGGAGTCGAGGCCGCCGCCGATGTGTACGCCGCGGCATCCGCTCTGCCGCCGGAGCCCACGGAGGCGCCGTGACTGCGGCTCCGCTGCTGACGGCCGCGCCCGACACCATCGCGGCGGCGGCTCGTCGGGTGATGGCGCGGTGCGACGAGCTCGCGCGGGTCAGCGCCGATGCGGCATCCATCGAACGCGTCTACCTCTCGCCCGAGCACGCGCGCGTCAACCGCTTGGCGGCGGAATGGATGCGCGAGCTGGGCATGCGCACGTGGCAGGATGCCGCGGGCAACCGGGTCGGCCGCATCGGCGATGCGGCGGCTCCCGCGCTGATGATCGGTTCGCACCTCGACACGGTGCTCGACGCGGGCCGGTACGACGGCATCGCCGGGGTGCTGATGGCGCTCGAGGTCGTGCGCCTGCTGCGGGTGCCGACTGCAGATGGCGACGGCTGGACCGTGCCCCTGCCGTTCGCGATCGAAGTGGTGGCGTTCTCCGACGAAGAGGGCACGCGTTTCGGCAGGGCGTTGCTGGGCTCGTCGGCGGTGGCCGGCACCTGGAACGACGCGTGGTGGACGCTGATGGATGCCGACGGCGTGAGCTTGCGGCAGGCGTTCCTCGAATTCGGGCTCGATCCGGCGCGCGTGGGGGAGGCCGCGCGGAGGCCGGATGAACTCGTCGGCTATCTCGAGGCGCACATCGAGCAGGGCCCCGAGCTCGACCGGGCGGGCGAGGCGCTCGCCGTGGTCTCGTCGATCGCGTCGGCCCGCCGCTTCCAGCTGGTCGTCGAGGGTGAGGCGCGCCACGCGGGCGGCACCCCCTATGACATGCGCCGCGATGCGCTGCTCGGGGCGAGTGAAGCGGCGCTCGCCGTCGAGCGGATCTGTTCGGCCGAGCACCACATCGTCGGGACGGTCGGACGGTTCGAGGCGTTCCCGGGCGCCGTCAACGTGATTCCGGGGGAAGTTAAGTTCTCGCTCGATCTGCGCGGTGAGTTCGACGGCGAGCGCGACCGCGTCTGGGATGCGCTCGCTCGCGAACTCGACGACATCATGGGTCGCCGCGGACTGCGCTGGCGCTCGCGAGAGGTGCACAGCGCCCCCGCGGTGTTCTGCGCGCCGCTGCTGCAGGATGTGGTGGCCGGCGGCATCCGCGCCACCCTGCCGCCGCGATCGGAGGCGCCGCCGGTGATCTTCAGTCGCGCCGGGCATGACGGGATGTCGCTGGGCGCCGTCACCGACGTGGGGATGCTGTTCCTGCGCAACCCTGAAGGGATCAGCCACCACCCCGACGAGTCCGTCGCGGCGGGTGATGTCGCCCACGGCATCCGCGCCCTCGCCGAAGCCGTGCTGCTGCGTGGCACCGAGCGCGTGTGACGCACCCGCCGCGCCGGGCCGCCGGGGTCAGCTTCTGACACCGACCTCGCGGGCGATCCGCGGCGCGGACGCGCTCACGCGCTGCGCGGCCAGCACGGCGCTCAGCGTCAGCACGATGCCGACGGCGCCGAGTGGGTCCAGGCGATCGCCGGCCAGGATGATGCCGAACAGGGCGGCCCACACCGGTTCGGTGCCCAGCAGCAGGCTGGCGTGCGCGGCGGAGGTGACGGCGATGCCCCACGTCTGAATCGCGAACACGAACGCTCCCGCGACGACGGAGAGATAGAGCAGTGCGACGATCGCGGGCCCCGTGAGCCCCGCGATGAACGCGCCGACGGGAGCACCGATCACCACGCAGACGATCACGAACACGACCCCGACCGTGGCCAGTTGGATCGCGGTCACCCAGAAGGGGTCGGTCGGATGCCTGTCCTGCACGGCGCTGCTCGTCGTGACGTGGACGACGCGGGCCAGCGCGGCCCCGAGGATGAGCAGGTCACCGAGTCCCGGAGCGCTGAACCCGGCACCCGAGACCAGCAGAACCGCGCCGATCACGGCGACGATGCAGAGCAGGACGAGCACCGGATTCACGCGTGTGCGCCGCACGGCCGTCTCTGCGAACGGCACGAGGACGATGCAGAGGGAGATGAGCACGCCCGCGTTCGTGACGCTCGTCAGCGCGATTCCGTAGTTCTCGAGCGCGAACACCGCGCTCAGCGGCAGGCCGAACAGAATCCCCGAACGCACCTCGGATGCCGTCGGTCGGCGACGTCGCACGAATGTCGCGAACAGGGCGAGCACGGTTGCGGAGATCAGCATCCGGCTGGCGACGAGCACGGGCGCGTACGCCGCATCGGGCAGCAGCGACTTCGCGCAGAGGTAGGTCGAACCCCACGCCACCGCTCCGAGCAGCAGCAGCACGGTCACGAGGCGGGGGCGGGGTGCGCGGTGTTGTCGAGGCGGCACCTCTCGATACTCGCTCGTGGGCAGGAAACGTACAATGCGTCACTTTCTCGCCTCATGCATAAGGTTGACCTTATGGAATACGGCCAACTCAGAACGCTGCGAGAACTGCGCGATCGCGGCTCGATCGCGGCCGTCGCGGCCGCGTTCCGGGTGTCGCCCGCGGCGATCTCGCAACAGCTCGCCGCATTGCAGCGCTCGGCGGGTGTCGCGCTGACACGGCGACAGGGCCGCCGCACCGTGCTGACCGACGCGGGGCTCGCTCTCGCCGACGCCGCTGTCGACGTGATGTCCGCGATGTCCGCCGCCCGCGACGCGATCAGCCGGTACCAGGCGGATGCCGCGGGCACCGTGACCGTGTCTGCTCTCGCCTCGGCGGCGGTCGCGTTCTTTCCCGCATTGCTGGCGTCGCCGCTGCCGGGCTCGCCCGCCCTCACGCTGACGGATTTCGACGTGGAGCAGGCGGACTACTCGCTGCTCACCGCCGATATCGACCTCGTCATCGCCCATCGGCTTCCGGAGCGCCCCTGGCCCCGCACGGTGCGCGCGATACCGCTGCTGGAGGAACCGCTCGATCTCGTCGTGCGGCGCGGTCACCGCCTTGACAGACCCGGACCTGCCGGACTCGACGACCTCCGCAGTGCGGAATGGATCCACGTGCACGAAGCCTTTCCGCTCGCGGACTCGCTCGCGCCGCTGTATGCGAACGGAGGTCGTGAACCCCGCATCCGGCACCGGGTCAACGACTGGGCGATCACGGCTCGGATGCTGGCCGGCTCGGACTGCGTCGCACTCATGGCCCGCCACACCGGCCGCGCCTATCTCGGCACCGATCTCACCCTGCGCCCGCTCGCCCCGGAACTCGCCGCCCACCGCGCCATCGACATCCTGGCTCGGCCGGAGACACTGCGACGCGCCGCGGTCGGCGCTGTCGTCGACGCGCTGCGTGATCACGCCCGCACGCTCACGGGAGAGAACCCGGCCATACGGGTGTGACGCCGCCACCGGGGCTAGGGCCTTACGGGCAGTGCTACCGCGCCGGTCATCTCCGCTCCGGGTGAGGCCTCCGATGCCGCCGGGGGCACGTAGTCACGGAGCCGCGCGAGGGCTTCGGTCGCCTCGGTGGCCAGGACGAGCATGTCGGTGTACCGCGGGTGCGTGAAGCCGCGATCGCGCATGTTTGCGACGAAAGCCAGCAGCGGGTCGAAGTAGCCGGCGACGTTGAGCAGTCCGACGGGCTTGTGATGGATGCCGAGCTGCGCCCAGGTCCACTGCTCCGTGAGTTCCTCGACCGTTCCCGGCCCGCCGGGAAGCGCCAGGAAGGCGTCGGCGCGTTCGGCCATGAGCATCTTCCGCTCGTGCATGGTGTCGACGAGGATCAGCTCGGTCAGGTTCTCATTGACGGCCTCGCGCGCCTGCAACGCGCGGGGAATGATGCCCGTGACCTCCGCGCCGGCCGCGACCGCGGCATCCGCCACCGTGCCCATCAGCCCGACGTGGCCCCCGCCGTAGACCAGCGCCATACCCGACCGACCGATCTCGGTGCCCACGGCACGGGCCGCCTCGACGTAGACGGGGTCGAAACCGGGTGAGGATCCGCAGAAGACCGTAACTGTGAATCGCGACATGCACAGACGCTAATCCCCGTGTGTTTCCGGGCCGTGCATCGGTGTTTCCGCGCCGTGACAGGTCGGAAACATCGCCTGATTAGCGTGCAGAGCATGTCGCTTCTCGTCGTCCACGCCCGTCTGATCACCGTCCCCGCCGGCACCGACGATCCGGGCTACATCGAGAACGGATGGATGCTGGTGGGCGACGACGGCCGCATCGCCGCACTCGGCGCGGGCACGCCGCCGGTCGGTGTCACCGCCGACGACACCCTCGATGTCGCGGGCGCCTTCGTCGCGCCGGGCTTCGTCTCCAGCCACTCGCATCTGTTCACCAGCGGCCTGCGCGGCCTCGGTGTCGCCGACACCCTCTACGGCTGGTGCGATTCGATGCTGGGCACAACCGCCCACATGACCGCCGATCAGCTCTATTGGGCGACGCTCCACGGCGCGCTCGACTTTCTCTCCAACGGCGTCACGACGGCCTACAACTTCACCGACCCGCTGCAGGCGTGGGAATCGATGGTCGACGGCAAGCGCACCGGCACGGCCGGACTCCGCGGCCTCGAGTACCACTGGCGCCAGGCGGAGGGCACCCGCGACGCCGGCATCCGTTTCGTCGATGCGGCGGGCATGGATGTCACCGCCGGCACCCCCGACGAGGTGTTCGCGCGCTTCGCGGCCGAAGTCGAGCACACCCGCTCGTTCGACCCCGACTACGCGCTGGGTTCGTCGATCATGGGCCAGGTGCAGTGGTCGCCCCACCCGGATGCCGCGGCCTTCGAGGTCGAGGCGATGCGCCGGTACGGGGTCACGAACCAGGCCCACTTCCTGGAGTCGCCGGAGGCCGTCGAGCATCAGCAGTCGAAGTTCGCGCTGTACCGCGACGCGGGAGCTCTCGAGCTCGGGCTCGTATTCGGCCACTTCATCCAGACGACGCCCGAGATCATCGCGCAGTCGGTCTCCGGCGGGGCGGCAATGTCGTGGCAGCCGGCATCCAATGGTCGCCTCGCCTCGGGCACCGCGCTCGTGCCCGAGATGCTCGAGATGGGCATGAAGGTGGGCGTCGGCCTCGACGATCAGGCCTGCACCGACGTGAGTGATCCGTGGCAGAACATGCGCATCGGCATCTACGCGCAGCGGGCGCGCACGAAAGACCCGCTGTCGATGATGCCCGAGCAGATGCTGCGCCTGCACACACTGGGCTCGGCGGAGATCATGGGGGTCGCCGACCGGGTCGGCTCATTGGAGGTCGGCAAGTTCGCCGACTTCGTGGTCGTCGACCCGCGTCGGCCCGACGTGGGTCCGCTGTGGCATCCGGTGCGCTCGTACGTGCTGGCGATGAGTCCGCGCAATCTGAAGGCCGTCTACGTCGGCGGACGCCTGGTGAACACCGACGGCGTCTCGACGAACCCGCTCGCCGAAGAGGCCTCGGCAAAGGTGCACGAGCTGCCCGCCGCGGTCCTCCCCCTGCGCGGCCACCCGCACTGAGCGCCCTCCGCTGCGCGTCGTCCCCACCCGCCCCCACCGCAACGGCGAGGGATTTTCCGCAACACGCGGCATCCGCGCCGCCGCCGACGGCGTGTCCGGCCTTCGACCTTGCAGTTCGGTTAGGCCAGAAGGGCGGGCGGCGGCGAGACGGGGCGCCGGTGCGGTCTCAGCGGCCGGTCGTCATGCCCATGCGGGCGAGCACGACGTTCTCGACGATCTGCACGAGGTTGTAGAGCACCAGCGTGATGAGGGTGATGAGCGCGATCGAGGTCCACAGCTGCGCGAACTGCGCCTGAGCGCTGAACTTCAGGATCGATCCGCCGATGCCCGTGCCCGTCGACAGCCACTCTGCCAGCAGCGCACCGGTGACCGCACCCGGCACCGAGACCCGCGCGGCGGCGAACACCGACGGCAGCGCACCGGGCAGGTTCACCTTCCGCAGCGCCGTGAACCGCCCCCCACCGAAGACGTGCACGACGTCGAGGCTCTGCTGGCTGGCGCGACTGAGACCGAACAGCACGTTCGCGAGCGCCGGGAAGAGTACGACCACGGTGCCGATGACGGCGACGGATGCCGGAGTACCGCGCCCGGTGACGAGGATGATGACGGGCGCGATCGACACGAGCGGGATCGTCCGCAGCAACAGGACCAGCGGCATGACGCCGGCCTCGATCGCCTTCGACAGGCTGAAGGCGAGGGCGAGAGCGACGGCGACGAGCATGCCCACGACGAAGCCGGTCGAGGCATCGAGCAGGGTCTGCCCGACGAGGGGCATCATCTGCGTGCGATTGCCTTCGGCCTTCGGCGCGGTGACGAGGAAGGTCCAGACATCCAGCGGGCCCTTCGCGATGTAGGGCGAGATGCCGGTGAGGCTGACGATCGCCTGCCAGAGCAGCAGCAGCACGAGGATCGTGATGCCGGCGTTGCCGAGCGAGCGGAGCACGGTGCGACGGATCGACCGGCGGCGTTCGGCGCGCAGTCGCGCCACAGCGTCCACGCTCACACCGCCTTTCCTGCCACCCAGGGGGTGACCAGTCGGATCAGGAGACCGAAGAGCCCGTAGGCGACGAGGGCGAAGACGGCGCACAGCAGGAACACCGACCAGACACCGGCCGAGTCGAGCTGCCCCTGTAGGCGGATGAGCGTCGGGCCGACGCCTGCCGTGATCGCGCCGAGGTACTCACCGAGCACGGCACCCAGGAAAGCGGTGGGCACGGCGATCTGCAGGGCGGTCAGGATGGCCGGCAGAGCCGCGATCGCCCGGACCTTGCGCAGTTGCGTCCACCGGCCGCCACCGTAGACGCGCACGACGTCCAGCGACGCCTTGTCGGCGGAGGTGAAGCCGAGGATCGCGCCGACGACGGTGGTGAACACGCACACCAGCGCGGCGAGGAAGATCGCGGTCGCCGACGGGTCACCGGGGTTCTTGGCGCCCCCGAGGACGACGATCGAGATGCCGCCGACGGCCACGATCGGCAGGCAGTAGGTCACGACGGCGATCTGGGTGATCACCGTCTCGGTGCGAGGGAAGATGAGCACGACGGTCGCCAGCAGCAGCGCGATGCCGTTGCCCCAGAGATAGCCGATGGCCGCGGCAGTGATCGTCGGCTGAAAGACGCTCCACGCCCCGGCGATGTTGCCCTGCACGAAGAGCCAGTCCACGACGGCCCACGGGGTGGGCACCGGCGTATAGGTCGTTCCGTCCTGTGGCCGGAAGGCGGTCAGCGAGAACAGCCACCACACGCCGATGAGCACGACACCCCCGATGATCCCGGCGAGCCAGCCCGGAATCCGCATCCGTGCCACGGCTACGCCTCAGCCTCGGCACGCCCGTCCTGTCCGAACAGCAGCTCGGAGGCGCGGTCGACGAGGGCGTGGAACTCGGGCGTGCGCATCATCTCCGGCGTGCGCGGTCGGGGCAGGTCGACCTCGATGATCTCCTTCACGCGCCCGGGACGCGGCGACATCACGGCCACGCGGTCGGCCAGGAAGATCGCCTCGCTGATGCCGTGGGTGACGAGCAGCGTCGTCGCGGGCTTCTCGGTCCAGATGCGCAGCAGCTCGAGGTTCAGATTCTGACGGGTCATGTCGTCGAGAGCACCGAAGGGCTCATCGAGCAGCAGCACCGAGGGCTTGAGCACGAGGGCCCGAGCGATGGAGGCGCGCTGGCGCATGCCGCCCGACAGCTGCGCGGGCTTCGCGTCGGCGAAGTCACGCAGGCCCACCAGGTCGATCAGCTCGTCGACATAGGCCTGGTCGACCTTGCGACCGGCGACCTCGAACGGTAGCTCGATGTTCTTGCGGATGCTGCGCCACGGCAGCAGCGCATGATCCTGGAACGCGATGCCCAGCTCGCTCTTCGCGCGCAGCTGGTCGGGCGTCTCGCCGTCGACGAGCGCGACGCCGTCGGTGGGGTGATCGAGCGCGGCGAGGATCCGCAGGATCGTGGACTTGCCACATCCCGAGGGGCCCAGCAGCGCGAGGAACGATCCTTTGTCGGTGTGCAGGTCGGTGCCCTGCAGAGCCTGCAGCGACCGTCCTCCGCGCAGCGTGAACGACTTCGAGACCCCGGAGATCTGGATGCCGGTGCCGGCGGCATTTGCGCCGGCACCGGCATCCATGGTGGATGACACGGACATCTCGTTACGGCTGGTACTTCTTGAGCTCGGGGTGCTCGGCGTAGATCTCGTCGATGATCGAGGTGTCGAACAGTTGGTCGGCCGAAAGCTCCCAGCCCGACGCCTTGAGCGAGGCGAGGGTCTGAGCCTTGAGGTCGTCCGAGATCGTGAAGAGCCCGTTGGTCTGGGTCTCGTCGGTGGAGATGAGCTTCGCCTGCGCCTCGATGCCGGCCTTGACCTTCGCGGGGTTGAGCTCGCCGAAGGTGAGGTCGCCCGCTGCCGCGGAGTCGTTGTAGTGCTTCGTGACGACCGCCACCGTGTCATCGACCGGCTTCGTGAATGTGTCTGTCCAGCCCTTGATCTCGGCGATGAGGAACGCCTTGAGCAGGTCTTTGTGCTCGGCGAGGTACTGGTCGGTCACCGCGTACGACTCGGCGACGTACGGAAGACCGTTCTCGGCGTAGGCGAGATTGGTGGTCTCGTAGCCGGCCATCGAGACCGTGATGGCCTCGTTGGTGAGGTACGCCATGAACCCGTCGACGTCGCCGTTCATGAGCGGTGTCGGGTCGAAGTCGACGGGGACGATCGTGAGCTGGTTCTCCGAGATGCCGTTCGCGGCCAGCAGCGCCTTGAACACCGAGGCGTTGGAGTCCTGCACGCCGATCTTCTTGCCGATGAGGTCCTTGGGCGTCGCGATGTTGCCCTTGCTCTTGAGCGACAGGATCGTGAACGGGTTCTTCTGGAACGTCGTCGCGATGATCTTCAGGGGCGCGCTCTGCTCCGACACGGCCGCTCCCACCGACGCGGCGTCGGTGAGGGCGACCTGCACCGATCCGGAGAGGAGCTTCGCGACACCGGTGTCAGGACCGGCGACGCCGGTGACCTTCGAGAATCCGGCCTGGTCGTAGTAGCCGTTGTCGTACGCGTAGAACTCGCCCGCGAACTCCTCGTTCTTGATCCACGAGTACTGCACGCTGATGTCGCCGTAGCTGGCGGCCTCGCCGGATGCCGAGGGGCTGGCAGCGCCTCCCGACGATGAGCAGGCCGACAGTGCGAGGGCTGCGGCGGCGGCGACCGCCAGGACGAGAGCGCCGCGGCGGCGACGGGTGGAGCGTGAGTGCATCGGGTCTCCCAGGGTGCTGTGGGTGTGCACGGATGTGCACGGAAACGCAGAACGAACTGCGGTGCTGTTCTGGAGACGATAGGAGGCTCAGGTTTCCGGCATTTGCCCGATCGTGTTTCGGTGGTGTGACGTGAGTCGCCACACGCGGTCGCGGCGGAACGGTTGAACGAAGGGCCGCGCGCCCACCGCCCGCGCGATGGCGTTGCCGATCGCCGGTGCGACGGGGTTGTAGGGAGACTCGCTCATCGACTTCGCGCCGAACGGTCCGAGATCGTCGGCGGTGTCGGCGAAGTACACCTCGGTGTCGGGGACGTCACCGAACTGCGGCACGCGGTACACGCGGAACACGGGGGTCGTCACTCTGCCGTCGTCGACCATCACTTCTTCGTAGAGGGCGCTGCCGATGCCCTGCGCGACGCCGCCCTCGATCTGACCGCGACATTGCGCCGGGTTCATCACGAATCCGGCATCCGCCGCCTGCACCGACTGCAGGATGCGCACTGCCCCGGTCTCCGGGTCGACGGCCACCCGGACGGCATGCACGTTGAACGCGAGAGAGCGGTACTCGCCGAGCTCGCTGCCGTCGGCCGTGAGCTCCTCGTCGGCGGTGAGCTCATCGAAACCCACGACGCGAGCAGGGGTATATACGCCGTCGGGCATGAGGCGGGCGTCGGTGGCATCCGTGTCGGTCAGCTCGGCGGCACGTGCGCCCATCTGCTGCGCGAGCGCGAGACAGGCGGCGTGCAGCGCCTTGCCGGCCACCGTGATGCCCGCCGACGCGAACGCCCCGGTGTCGTGGGCCACCGCATCGGTGTCGGCATGCCACAGCTCGATCCGTGAGAAGTCCGCGGCGAGGTCGGTGGCCGCGATCTGGCGCATCACCGTCGTCGTGCCGTTGCCGAACTCGGCGGTACCGACCCGCAGCAGATAGGTGCCGTCGCGGCGCAGAGTCGCGCTCGTGTGCGCGATGTGGCCGAACGGGGCCATCGTCGCGATCATCGCCGCCGCCATCCCCTCCCCGACGAGCCAGCCGTCGGGGGCGTCGACGCCGTTGCCGCGCTCGAGGGCGGCCTCGGCGAGGTCGAGGCACTGGTCGAAGCCGTAGCTGCCCCACACCAGGTCATCATGGCCCGGGTCGTCGTCCGGCGTCACCGCGTTGCGCCGCCGCAGCTCGAACGGATCGATCTCCAACCGCTCGGCGAGCATGTCCATCGCCGACTCGACCCCGAGCACAACCTGCCCGAGCCCGTACCCGCGGAACGCGCCGGAGGGGACGTTGTTCGTATAGACGGCCTCGGCATCCAGACGCTTCAGCGGCACCCGGTAGATCGTCGTCGACTCGGCCAGCGCATGGAACATCACCCCGCGCGAGTGATTGCCGTAGGCGCCGGTATCGCTCAGCAGATCGATGCCCATCGCCGTCAAACGTCCGTCGGCATCGGCGCCGAGGGTGACGCTGACGCGCATCGGATGCCGCACGGCTGCCCGCTGGAACTCGTCGGCGCGGCTGAACTCGAACGCGACCGGCCTGCCGGTGCGCAGGACGGCGAGAGCGACGAGGTCTTCGGTGAACATCTCCTGCTTGCCGCCGAACCCGCCGCCGAGACGGGCGGCATGCACGCGTACCCGGTCGCGATCGAGACCGAAGATGTGCGCGATCTCGTCCCGCGCGAGAAATGGCACCTGCGTGGAAGATCGGATGACGAGGCGTCCGGCCTCGTCGATCCAGCCGATCGAGCCGTGGGTCTCGAGCTGGGCGTGGCTCACGCGCGAGGTGTGCCAGGTGCCGCTGACGGTGACGGTGCTCGCGGCGAGCGCTACGGTCAGATCGGGGCCGGTGTGCAGGCTCGCGATCACGTTGCGGTCGGCGTGGTCGACGCGGTCGTCGGGGGTGCGCTCGGGGTGCAGCAGGGGCGCACCGGGTTGGCGGGCCGCGTCGGGGTCGAACACCGCGGGCAGTGGTCGGTAGTCCACACGCACCAGGCGGCACGCCTCGTCGGCGGCCTCGGCGGTTTCGGCGACCACCGCCGCCACCCGTTGCCCGATGTGGCGGACGACGTCGTCGAGCATGCGGGTGTCGTCGGGGTCGTCGGTGCGGTGCTCGTGTCGTCCGGTCGAGTACCGCACATCGGGCACGTCCTCGTGAGTGAACACGGCGACCACGCCGGCGACGGACAGTGCGGCCGACGTGTCGATCGCGGTGATGCGTGCGTGGGCGTGTGGGCTGGTGACGAGCCGCAGCACCAGCGCTTCCGTGGCGGGGTGGCCCGGCTCGAGGTCGAACGTGAACGGCTCGCGTCCCTGCGTGAGACGAGGGCCCGCTTCCGGGGGGACGGAGCGTCCGACCCGTGGCGCGACCGGCGATGTCGCCGCCGCCGGGGCCGCATCCGTCGAAGCTGACGCCGCGCGCGATCCGGTTTCGCGCACTGCGGTCATGATGGCTTCGCGTACGGGGCGATAGCCCGTGCAGCGGCACAGGTTGCCCTTCATCCGCCGGTCGAGATCGTCGAGGTCGGAGGCGCAGAGGGTGGATGCCGTCACGCTCATGCCCGGGCTGCAGAATCCGCACTGCATTCCGAAGCCCGAGGCGAGCGCCTCCTGCACCGGATGCAGCTCGTCGCCGGGCGCCAGGCCCGCCGCCGTCGTCACCGACCGCCCCTCGACCCGCCCGGCGGGGATGAGACACGAGTGCACCGGCTCGCCGTCGAGCAGCACGGTGCACGCGCCGCAGTCGCCCGCGTCGCAGCCCTTCTTCACCTGCGTGTGGCCGGTCTCACGCAGCAGGGTGCGCAGGCACTGCCCGGCCCGCGGCTCTGCCTCGACATCGGCGCCGTCGACGCTCCACCTCATGCCAGTTCCCTCCGGATCTGCTCGGCGAGCACCACGCTCACGCCCCGGCGCCAGTCCGCCCACCCGAGCGGGTCGGTGTAGTAACCCGGCGCCTCCCGCACCGCGGCGGCGAGCGCCGCGGCATCCGGTGCACCCGCGAAGCGGAGCACGGTCGGAGTCCACGTCGCCGCCGTGACCGTGAAGACGTGCGCGCCGTCGGGGTCGACGCGTCCGGTCACCACGGCCCCGGAACGCCCATGCTCTGCGAGGGCGATCTTCCGTAGTGCTGCGCGTGAGCGCAGGGCGTGCACAGGCACGCGGATGCCGCGCAGCACCTCACCGGCGGCGAGGGCCGTGGTGCCGTTGCCCGTGACGAACTCCGCGACCGGCATCTCGCGCTCTACGGCGCCGTCCCAGATCTCGGCGACGCCGTCGAGCGCGACCGCGAGCGACACCATCGCTCCGGCCGCGAACGCGCGGCAGATGTTGCCGCCCACCGTCGCGGTGTTCCAGATCTTGAACGAGGCGAGGAGGGCGTTCGCGGCATCCGGGATCATTGCCGCCGCGGTCCAGTCGGCCGGGGCCTCAGCCGAGAATGCGACGAGGCGGGCGATGGTGCACGTCGCGGCGATGCGGAGGCCCTCGGGAGAGACCTCGAGATCGGGCCAGCCCATGCCGGTCATATCCACGAATCCGGTCACTCCGGGCTGCGGCTCGCTCATCAGCCACGTGCCGCCCGCGATCACGACCTCGCCGGGGGCGAGGGCGAGGTCGGCGCGCGTGCGAGCGATGCGGAAGGAGCGCACGGTCGTGATGTCGATGACGGCTCCTCGCGGCGGGATGTGTGGCACTCGGGTGGAAATCGAGTGAAACAGAGCGCCGTTTCGCCCGTGTTTCACGCGCTCGCAACAGGCCCGCAACGAGCGCTCGTTAGCGTGGCCGACATGCGAGAGATCCTGCCCGTGGCCGCCGCGTGGGTGCGCACGGGGCGACCGTTCGCGATCGCGACGGTCGTCGGGGTCTCCGGCAGCGCACCGCGACCGGTCGGCTCGAGCATGGTGGTCTCGGATGCCGGGGCCTTCGGCAACGTGTCGGGTGGCTGCGTCGAGGCCGCCGTGTACGAGCGGTGTCTCCACGCCGTCGTCACCGGGGCGGTCTCGGTGGAGAGCTACGGCTACAGCGATGGCGACGCACTGGCGGCGGGACTCACCTGCGGGGGAACGGTCGATGTGCTCGTGCGTCCCGTCTCCCCGCACAGCGCGGCAGCGGCGGAGATCGCGCTGCTGGCCGAGAGGGATGCTGCGGGCCACCCGGCCCGCTTCCGGCTCTCGACCGCGGGGCCCACGTGCGGCATCGGCACGGTGGAGACCGTCGACGTGCCCGGTCGTGCGGCAGACGCGGACGAGATCGTCGTCGAGGTCGGCGCGCCGCCGCGGCTCATCCTCGTGGGTGCCGTGGAGTTCGCCGTCGCGCTGGCGCGGTTGGGCGGTGCGCTCGGGCATCGCGTGGTGGTCGTCGACCCGCGCGACGTCTTCGCGAACCCGGCCCGCTTCCCCGGCGCCGACGTCGTCGTCGATTGGCCCGACCGGTACCTTGCGGCGACGTCGCTCGATGATCGCACCGCGATCTGCGTGCTGAGTCACGATCCGCGATTGGACGTTCCCGCTCTGCGAGTGGCGCTGGCTTCTCCCGCCGACTACGTCGGAGCGATGGGCAGCCGCACCACCCATGACGACCGCCTCCACCGTTTGCGCGAGGCCGGTGTCGCGGAGGCGGACCTCGGGCGCCTGCGCTCACCCATCGGACTCGACTTGGGCGGCTCCTCGGCGGCGGAGACCGCGCTGTCGATCATCGCCGAGATCGTCGCCGATCGCCGCGGCGGTTCCGGCGCGAGACTGTCGAGCCTCGCCGGACCGATCCACGCCGCGACGCGTGAGCCGGCTGTCGTCCGCCGCGTCGCCTCGTCGGTACCCGCCTCGGCGGTGGCCTGCGCCTCGGTCCCGTCGCCGACCACTCGTCCATGACCGTCTGCGGCGTGGTGCTCGCCGCAGGGGCGGGCACGCGCTTCGGCGGACCCAAAGCGCTCGCGCGCACCCCTGGCGGTGAGCCGTGGCTGACGCGGGCGGTGCACACGCTGCGCGCTGCGGGCTGCGATCCCGTCGTGGTCGTCCTCGGCGCGGCCGCGGACGAGGCCGCCGCGCTCGTCCCGCCGGATGCCGTCGTGGTCCGGGTCGCGCAGTGGAGCATGGGCCTCTCGGCATCCGTCCGCGCCGGGTTGTCTGCAGCGGTAGAGTCGGCCGCAGTGGCCGCGCTCGTGGTTCCCGTCGACGTGCCGGAGCTCCCGGCATCCGCGTGCCGTCGGGTGATGCAGTCGGCCGACGCGAGTGCCCTCCGCCAGGCGACGTATCTCGGCGCGTCCGGTCATCCGGTGCTGATCGGCCGGGCGCATTGGGATGCCGTGGCGGCGCACGTCGTCGGCGACCGCGGCGCGGGCGGCTATCTCTCCGTGCACCGCGCCGCGCGCATCGAGTGCGCCGACCTGTGGCACGGCCGCGACCGCGACGCCCCCGACTGAGTGCACCTCCGCCCGCCCTCACGGCGACCCGGATGCGCCGCCACGCCCCGGCACGATACCCTCGGCGTCACAGCGTCGGCTCGATCGCCAGGAGGGCGTCATGATCCCCGAGATCAACTACTGGTCCGTGCTCATCGGCACGGTGCTCAGCATGGCCCTCGGTGCCGTCTGGTACTCGCCGGCCCTCTTCCTCACACGCTGGGCACGCCTCGCCCGTATCGACATGGGGGAGCGCCGCGGTTCGCCGGCGATCCCGCTGATCGTCTCGGCCGTCGTCACGTTTCTCACCGGGTGGGTTCTGGCCGGATCGGTGGCGATCGCCTGGCACTTCTACGGCGGGGGCTATCTGTGGTCGGCGGTAGCCACGGCGATCACCCTGTGGGCGGGATTCACCGCGGCCCGCGTGATCACCCACGATGCCTTCGAGGGACGGCCGTCGCAGCTGACCGTGCTCACCATCGGGTTCGAGTTGACATCGGTGTTGCTGATGGCGCTCTCGATCGGTCTCTGGCCGCCGATGGGGACCGTCTGACGATCAGGCGGCAGCGCCAACCACGGCGGCGATCGCCGAGGTGAAGAAGGCGAGACCGTCGGTACCCGAGCGCATCGCGTCGGGGGTGTTCGGGCCGAACCCCGGCTCTACGGCGTGCTCGGGGTGCGGCATGAGGCCCACGACGTTGCCGCGGTCGTTGGTCAAGCCGGCGATGTCGTCGAGCGATCCGTTCGGATTCACTCCGACGTAGCGGAACGCGACCAGGCCGTCGCCCTCGATGCGCGCGAGCGTCTCGGCCGAGCAGATGTAGCCACCGTCGGCGTTCTTCAACGGGATCGTGATCTCCTGGCCCGCCTCGAACTGCGCGGTCCAGGCGGTCGTGGCGTTCTCGACGCGCAGACGCTGGTCGCGGCGGATGAACTGCTGGTGGGCGTTGCGGATCAACCCCCCGGGCAGCAGGTGGGCCTCGACGAGCATCTGGAAGCCGTTGCAGATGCCGAGGATGGGCATGCCGTGTGCTGCGGCATCCTTCACCTCGGTCATGATCGGCGCGAGCGCGGCGATCGCGCCGGCGCGCAGGTAGTCGCCGTAGCTGAATCCGCCGGGCAGCACGAGCGCGTCGACGCCGTCGAGGTCGTGCGAGCCGTGCCAGAGGGCCACCGGCTCGGCGCCGGCGAGGCGGATCGCGCGCTGGGCGTCGCCATCGTCGAGCGATCCCGGAAAGGTGATGACGCCGATGCGGGTGGTCACTCGACGACCTCGACGCCCACGACGTCTTCGATCACCGAGTTCGAGAGCACTTCGTCGGCCAGCCGGCGCGCGGTCTCGAGCGTCTTCTCGTCGGCGGCGTCGACGGTCAGTTCGAAGCGCTTGCCGATGCGGACGGCCGAGAAGCCTTCGATGCCGAGTCGACCGAGAGCGCCGGCCACGGCTTTGCCCTGCGGGTCCAGCAGCTCGGCCTTGGGCATGACGTCGACGACGATGGTGGGCATGTGGTCCTCCTGAGGGCCGCTGACGGCCGCGGCTTCCGGTCGCCCCGCGATCGTGGATGCCGACTGCGCCGACATGCCGCGGATCGAGGGAGGGGTCGCCTCCAGTCTACGGGGGCACGGGTGCTGCGACCGAGCGGTGTGACGGCGGGCGGGAGCAGCTTTTGTCACGGCGCATGTTATGGAACCGTGATGGATCCGTGGGAGCGCTCTCTTGCGCTCCTGGGAGCGATCCCATATCGTCATGCGTGTCCGGTGAGAGCGCTCCCATCCGAAATCTCGACACGAGAATGCGGAAGACGGAACGCAACCCACGCACCTGCAACACACCCACAAAGGAGTGACACGTGAACACACGCGCACTGCGGCGCATCGGCCTCGTGGCCGGCGTCGCGACCACCTCCGCCCTCGTGCTGGCCGGCTGTGCCGGCGGCAGCGGTGGAGCCAAGACGGCCGACCCCAACGAGAAGGTCACCCTGACCGTTGCGACCTTCAACGACTTCGGCTACTCGGACGCGCTGTTCGCCGAGTACACGAAGGAGCACCCGAACGTCACCATCGTTCACAACAAGGCGGCCACGAGCAACGACGCGCGCGCCAACTACTTCCAGAAGCTCGGCAAGACCGGCCTCGCCGACATCGAGGCCATCGAGGTCGACTGGCTGCCCGAGGTCATGAAGTACTCCGACCTGCTTGCACCGGTTCCCACCGACCTGCAGAGCCGCTGGCTGGACTGGAAGACCAAGGCGGCCACCGACCCCAAGGGCAACCTCATCGGCTACGGCACCGACATCGGTCCGGAGGGCGTCTGCTACCGGTCCGACCTGTTCGCCGCGGCGGGCCTGCCGACCGACCGCGAGTCGGTCGCGAAGCTGCTCACCGGTGACTGGAAGACCTACTTCGACACCGGCGCGAAGTACACCGCCGCGACCGGCAAGGCGTTCTTCGACTCCGCCGGCGGCACCTACCAGGGCATGATCAACCAGGTCGAGGCCGCGTACGAGAACCCCTCGGACGGCAAGATCACCATCGACCCGAAGGTCGAAACGATCTACAACCAGGTGCTCGACGCCTCCAAGACGCAGTCCGCCCACCTCAGCCAATGGTCCGACGACTGGATGGCCGGTCTGTCCAACGGCTCCTTCGCCACGATGCTCTGCCCGGGCTGGATGCTCGGTGTCATCTCCGGCAACGCCAAGGACGTCAAGGGCTGGGACATCGCCAACGTCTTCCCCGGCGGCGGCGGCAACTGGGGCGGTTCGTACCTGACCGTCCCCGCCAACGGCAAGAACGTCGCGGCTGCCCAGCAGCTCGCCGACTGGCTGACCAGCCCCGACACGCAGCTCAAGGCGTTCGCAGCGGCCGGCACGTTCCCGAGCCAGGTCGACGCGATGAAGTCCGACACCCTGCTGAGCGCGAAGAACGAGTTCTTCAACAACGCTCCGGTGGGTCAGATCCTCACCGACCGCGCCAACGCCGTCAGCGTGACGCCGTTCAAGGGTCAGTTCTACTTCCAGATCAACGACGCGATGCAGAAGGCTCTGACCCGCGTCGAAGAGGGTACGCAGGACAAGGCGGCCTCGTGGTCGCAGTGGAACACCGAAGTCGCCGCCATCAAGTAAGGACGATGGCAGCACAGTGACAGCGGGCCCGGGGGACCCCTCCCGGGCCCGCTCCCTGCCTCATCCACGAGAATCGAAGGACTGAAGAGTGGATACCACCCGAACCTCCCCGCGTGTGCGCGGCACTGCCGCCGTCACCCGCCAGCCGAAGCGCATCGGCTTCGGCACCCGCCTGAACTCGTGGGATCTGAAGCTCTCCCCGTACCTGTACATCTCCCCGTTCTTCATCCTGTTCCTGGTGGTCGGACTGTTCCCGATCGGGTACACCGCCGTGATCTCGTTCATGGACTGGGACCTCGTGCGCAACTCCGGCACGTTCGTCGGCTTCGACCAGTACGCCACGGTCATCAACGACCCCAAGTTCTGGGCAGCGCTGCGCAACACCTTCAGCATCTTCCTGCTGTCGTCCGTGCCGCAGTTGATCGCCGCCGTCTTCATCGCGGCCCTGCTCGACCAGAACATCCGTGCCAAGACCTTCTGGCGCATGGGGGTGCTCGTGCCCTACGTCATGGCGCCCGTCGCCGTCGCGCTCATCTTCTCGAACATGTTCGGCGACCAGTACGGCATCATCAACACCGCGCTGCACAACATCGGTCTTCCGCCGGTCATGTGGCACTCCGACACCTTCGCCAGCCACATCGCGATCGCCACGATGGTCAACTTCCGCTGGACGGGCTACAACACGCTCATCCTGCTGGCGGCCATGCAGGCCATCCCGCGCGACTACTACGAGGCCGCGACCGTCGACGGCGCCGGCAAGGTGCGTCAGTTCTTCGCGATCACCATGCCGAGCCTGCGTCCCACGCTGATCTTCGTCATCATCACCTCCACCATCGGCGGACTGCAGATCTTCGACGAGCCGCGCATGTACGACCAGACCGGTACCGGTGGCGCGAACAACCAGTGGCTGACGATCTCGCTCTGGCTGTACGACCTCGGCTGGGGCCAGTGGAACCTCGGGCGCGCCGCCGCGCTCGCCTGGATCCTCTTCCTGATCATCCTGGTGATCGGCGTCATCAACCTCTTCATCACTCGCAACCTGGTGCGTGACGAGGGCAGCCGCAACACCCTCACCCGCGCCCAGATGCGTGCCGCGCGACGGGCGGCTCGTGCCGCCGTGGCCGCCGACCGTGCCGCGGCATCCACCCCTCGCCGCGCGACCGAAGTACCGGAGGTGACGCGATGAGCGTCTTGAACGAACGAGCGGTTCCCGTCATCGACGAGGCCCTGCCGACTCCCCGCAAGCGTCGGCGTCGCTACGTCAAGGGCACCCGCCCCGGCTGGATCGTCTACGCGTGCCTCGCGGCAGTGCTGGTGGGAAGTGTCTTCCCGTTCTACTGGTCGCTGCTGATCGGCTCGGGCGACTCCTACACGATCCGCGATCCCAACATGTCGTGGATCCCGGGCGGCAACTTCTTCGCCAATGCCGCGAAGGTCATGAACGACCCCGCCGTCAACTTCTGGATGGCGCTGTGGAACTCGATCATCAGTTCCGGTCTGATCGCCATCTCGGTGGTGTTCTTCTCCACGCTCGCGGGGTGGGCGTTCGCCAAGCTGAAGTTCAAGGGCTCCAGCTGGCTGCTCGTGTTCGTCATCGCCACCATGGCCGTTCCGACGCAGCTCGGCGTCGTGCCGCTGTACATCCTCTTCAGCGACATGGGCTGGACCGGCCAGCTGGGCGCCATCATCGTGCCGGCTCTGGTGAGCGCGTTCGGTGTGTTCTGGATGACGCAGTATCTGCGTCAGGCCGTGCCCGACGAGCTCATCGAGGCGGCCCGCGTCGATGGCGCGAGCTCGTTCCGCACGTTCCTCACCGTCGGCCTTCCTGCCGCCCGGCCGGCAGCGGCGATGCTCGCCCTGTTCACGTTCGTGTCGGCGTGGAACAACTTCTTCTGGCCGTTCATCGTGCTCGATCGCCAGAACCCCACTCTTCCGGTGGCACTGTCGCTGTTGCAGTCCAACTACTTCATCGACTACTCGATCGTGCTGGCGGGTGTGCTCCTGGCGACCATCCCCTTGCTGATCCTGTTCGTGTTCGCCGGGAAGCAACTGGTCAGTGGCATCATGCAAGGTGCGGTCAAGGGCTGAGGCCCGGCCGTTTCAGAAAGGTCGACTCTCATGACAGAGTTCTCGCGTCCGTTCCCCCAGGGCTTCCTGTTCGGGGCGGCCACCGCCGCGTACCAGATCGAGGGTGCGGCCTTCGAAGACGGGCGCACGGCATCCATCTGGGACGCTTTCAGCCGCGTGCCGGGCGCCGTCATCGCCGCCGACAACGGCGACGTGGCGTGCGATCACTACCACCGCTTCCGCGACGACGTGGCACTGATGAAAGACCTCGGGCTCGACACGTACCGGTTCTCGGTGTCGTGGTCGCGCGTGCGTCCCGATGGCGGTCCGGTCAACCGGAAGGGCCTCGATTTCTACGAGCGTCTCGTCGACGAACTGCGAGCGAACGACATCCTCCCCTGGCTGACCCTGTACCACTGGGACCTGCCCCAGGCGATCGAAGAGCAGGGCGGCTGGACCGCCCGCTCCACGAGCGAGCAGTTCGTCGAGTACGCGCTGAGCGTCCACGATGCACTCGGTGACCGCGTGCAGAACTGGACGACCCTCAATGAGCCGTGGTGCTCGTCGTTCCTCAGCTACACCGCCGGCATCCACGCACCGGGTCGCTACAGCGCCACCGACGGCGTGCTCGCCGCGCACCACTTGCTCCTCGGGCACGGCGCCGCGGTGCGCGAACTGCGGGGGCGCGACGCCGACCTGAGCCTCGGGATCACGCTGAACCTGACGGTGGCCGACCCGGTCGACCCGGCCGCGCCGGCGGATGCCGACGCCGCACGCCGCATCGACGGCCAGTTCAACCGCTGGTTCCTCGACCCGATCTTCCGGGGCGAGTACCCCGCCGACGTGATCGAGGACATCCGGGCCGTCGCGCCCGCGGCGATCGCTGCCCTCGAAGAGGCGACCCATCCGGGTGACCTCGCCACCATCGCGCAGCCGCTCGACGCGCTCGGGGTCAACTACTACCACGGCGAGCTCGTGGGCGGCGCACCCGACCCCGAGCCGCCGCTTCCCGGTGACGCACCCACCGACCGGCCCGCAGCATCCCCATTCCCGTCGCACGAGGGCATCTTCTGGCACGACCGCGGCCTCCCCCGCACCAACATGCACTGGGAGGTGCAGCCCGAAGGGCTCACGCGTCTGCTGCAGAGGGTGTGGGACGAGTACGCCGAGGCGGCGGGCACGGCGCTCTACGTCACCGAGAACGGCGCGTCGTACGACGACGAGCTCGTGGTCGAAGACGGGGTGGCCCGCGTGCACGACGAGGAGCGCACCCGGTTCCTGCTCGCGCACCTCGAGGCGATCCTCGACGCGGCCGACGACGGCGTAGACGTTCGCGGCTACTTCTACTGGTCGCTGATGGACAACTTCGAGTGGGCCTGGGGATACGCCAAGCGCTTCGGAATCGTGCACGTCGACTACGACACCCAGGTGCGCACCGCGAAGGACAGCGCGCTGGAGTATCGTCGGGTCATCGCGGCACGTGCACTTGACGGCGCGACCCCCGCGCTCTCTCGTCCCCTCGCCCAAATCCATACCGTCCAGAGGTAGGCCCGTGACCATCGACACCCCGCGAGTCGCCCCGACCATCGAAGAGGTCGCCGCCGCCGCAGGAGTGTCACGGTCGACCGTCTCCCGCGTCGTCAACGGCTCCACGGCCGTGAGTCCGGCGGCGCTGGAGGCGGTGCGGCGCGCGATCGAGCAGCTGAACTATGTGCCCAACCGCGCCGCACGCTCTCTTGCAAGCCGAGCGACCATGGCGATCGCCCTCGTCGTGCCCGAAGACACCACCCGGTTCTTCGGCGATCCGTTCTTCGCGTCGATCGTCTCGGGCATCAACGCCCGGCTCAGCCGCTCCGAGTACGTGCTCAACCTGATCATCGCGAGCGACGATCCCGGCGACAAGACGTCGGCGTACGTCCGCAGCGGCGCGGTCGACGGCGCGATCGTGGTGTCGCACCACACCAGCGATACGTTCATCGACCGCATCGCGCACGCGGTGCCGGTGGTCTACGGCGGTCGTCCCGTCCGCGAGCGCGAACGCGATGTCTACGTCGATGTCGACAACGTCGCCGGTGGTCGTGAGGCGACCCAGTACCTGCTCGGGCGGGGCCTTCGGCGGATCGCGACGATCGCGGGGCCCGTGACCATGCCTGCCGGCATCGACCGCCTCGTCGGCTACCAGGAGGCGCTTGCCGAGGCGGGTCTGGAGCCCGCGGCCGTCGAGGACGGCAACTTCACTGCCGACGGAGGTTCGGCGGCGATGCAGCGCATCCTCGATTCCGGCGTGGAGTTCGACGCGCTCTTCATCGCCAGCGACCTCATGGCGCGCGGTGCGCTGGCGGTTCTCGCGCGCGCCGGCATCCGTGTTCCCGAGGACGTCGCCATCATCGGGTTCGACGATTCACCCGTGGCGCGCACGGTCACTCCGCAGCTCACGACGATGCGTCAGCCCTCGCGCGAGCAGGGCGAGATGATGGCCGATCTGCTGCTGTCGATCCTCGCCGGAGGCGCCCCGCCGCGCGTCACGATCCTGCCGACCGACCTGATCGTGCGCGCCTCGGCCTGACCGGCCCTGATCCGGGTCGCGGCTCAGCCGACGTTCTCGGGATCGCCGCCCAGTGGACCGATGGGCACGATCGGACCGCCGTCGTCGGCGCCGGTCTTGCGCGCGCGGGCGACAGCGTTGCCGAGGTGGTAGATGAGCAGGGCGGCCACGGTACCGAGCACGATCGCGCCGAAGCTGAGAGTGCCGAGGTTCATGGTGAACCCGGCGATGGCGATCACGAACGCGACGGCGACGGTGTACTGGTTGACCGGGCGTGAGAAGTCCACCTGGTTGTCGACCCAGATCTTGATGCCGATCACGCCGATGAGGCCGTACAGGGCGGTAGTCACGCCACCGAGCACGCCGGCGGGCATCGCGAAGATCACGGCACCGATCTTGGGCGAGAAGGCCAGCACGATCGCGACGATGCCGGCGACCCAGTAGGCGGCCGTCGAATAGACGCGGGTGGCGGCCATGACGCCGATGTTCTCGCCGTAGGTCGTGGTGCCCGAGCCGCCGCCGAAGCCGGCGATGGTCGTCGCGACACCATCCGCGATGAGCGCGCGCCCAGTGCGCTTGTTGATGGAGGGGTCGCCGGTCATCGTTGCGACACCGCGGACGTGTCCGACGTTCTCCGCGATCAGCACGAGGATGACGGGCAGGAACATCGGCAGCATCGCCCAGGCGTGCGCGTCGCCGAAGGCGGGCAGGTGGAACTGCGGCAGGCCGATCCAGGCGGCATCCGCCACGCCGTCCCAGTTCACGCGGCCCATCAGCGCCGCGATGACGAAGCCGACGACCACGCCGAGGAAGATCGAGATGCGACCGAGGAAGCCTCGGAAGAACACCGCGAACAGGATGCAGGCGGCCAGCGTGATCGTGCCGAGCAGCGCGTCCTGCTGGAAGTTCGACCACGCGACCGGCGCGAGGTTCAGCCCGATCAGGGCGACGATGGCCCCCGAGACCACCGGCGGCATGAGCTTCTCGATCCAGCCGGTTCCCGTCGCCTGCACGAGGAAGCCGATGCCGGCCAGCAGCACGCCGGCGACGAAGACGCCCAGCAGTGCCTGGCTGATCTGCTCGCCCGTCTCGAGGGCCTTGCCGCCGCCCGGACCGAGCGCGAGGATCGGCGCGATGAAGGCGAACGAGCTGCCGAGGTAGCTCGGCAGGCGGTTTCCTGTGATCACCAGGAACAGCAGAGTGCCGATGCCCGAGAACAGCAACGTCGTCGATACCGGGAAGCCGGTGAGCAGCGGCACCAGGAAGGTGGCACCGAACATCGCGACGACGTGCTGCGCACCGATGGCGATCGTGGCGGGCCAGCCCAGGCGTTCGTGCGGCTTGACGACGGCGCCGGGCTCGACGGTACGGCCGTCTCCGTGTTGCGTCCAGATGGGCATGCTCGTGCTCCTCGGTATCGGGGTGGGGCGGTCGGCGGATGCCGAGCTCAGGCTATCTGGGAGAAGCCTGTGAGTGTCGGACGCGCGCCGGGAAAGACGCGGTCCCGGTCGGCGCGCGAGCGCAGCCCGTCGAAATGCCGATTCCGGCGTCGATCAGTTCCCGCGCCCCCGCGGGAGATGCTGCGGTGTGACGGCGTCTCGGGTCGCATCGAGAGCCGACCCGAGATCGTCGAAGCGGAGCTGGCCGACCCGCAGGAACAGAAAATCGACCACGGCGAGCTGGGCCATGCGGCTCGCCAGCGCCGCGGCGCGCAGCGTCGCCTCCCGAGCCGGAGTGCGCAGCAGCAGGTCGCACCCTGCGGCGAGGGCGGAATCGGGGTCGCCCGTGACCGCCACCGTGAGGGCGCCGGTGCGCGCCGCGACCTCGACCGCGTGGAGGACGTCGCGGGTGCCGCCGCTGAACGAGAAGGCGATCACGACGCTGTCGGCGTCGGCCAGGGCGGCGTGGACGAGCTGCATGTGCGTGTCGGGGGAGGTCATGCAGTTGAGCCCGATGCGCTGCAGCTTCTGCGACAGGTCCATGGCGGCGAGGCCCGACGCTCCGACGCCGAACGCGATGACCCGTCCGCCGCGGGCGATCCGCTGCGCCACGGCCTCGAGGGCCGGCAGGTCGAGCATGCGCGCGGTCTGCTCGATCGTCCGGGCCTCGTGAAAGGCGACCTTCGAGACCATGTCGGCGAGGGAGTCGGAGGGGTTCAGTCGCCCCTCGGCGATGTCCGAGCGCTCCAGGTCGGCGGCGTTTCGAGATAGCTCCTGCGCCAGCTGCATACGCAGGGCGGGGAACCCGGCAAAGCCGAGAGCCTTCGAAAAGCGCACGACGGAGGCCTGGGAGACGCCCGCGCGGGCGGCGAGCTCAGCGACGGTGGCGCCCACCACGGCATCCGGGTCGTCCATCACGACGGCCGCGACGCTCGACTCGGCGGGTCGCAGCCGTGGGGCGGCGGTGCGGATCGCCTCGATGACGTCGCCGTCCATGTCGCCTCCCGGAGCCGGATTCAGTTTCGCACGGTTGTGGAAATTTTGCTTCACATTTAGCCGCTGTTGTGAAATAGTCATGCACGCCGACGGCGCTCGCCCGTCGTTCCGCCATCGACGAGGAGGCTGCATGTCCGCTCCGAGCTCCGTCTCCACGACGGAACAGCAGAACCCGCGCACCCGCGAACTCGACGCCATGACGATCGACGAGTTCCTCACGACGATGAACGATGAGGACCGTCGCGTGCCGGTCGCCGTCGCCGCTCAGATTCCGCAGATCTCCCGCGCGGTGGAGCTCGTCGTCGCCGCGCTCGCCGCCGGTGGGCGTCTCATCTACCAGGGTGCCGGCACGAGCGGGCGTCTCGGGGTGTTGGATGCCGCGGAATGCCCACCCACCTTCGGCACCGATCCGAGTCAGATCGTGGGGCTGCTCGCGGGGGGACACGGCGCGATGTTCGAGGCTGTCGAGAACGCTGAGGACTCTGCTGCCCTCGCCAGCGCCGACCTGGAAGGCATCGGCCTCACGGATCGGGACGTGGTGGTCGGCATCGCCGCCTCCGGGCGAACGCCGTACGTGATCGGCGGACTGGATCACGCCCGCGGCGTCGGCGCCGCCACAGTCGCGCTCGCCTGCAACACGGATGCCGAGATCAGCCGGCACGCCGATGTGGCCATCGAAGTCGACAACGGCCCCGAGGTCCTCACCGGTTCGACCCGTCTCAAGGCAGGTACGAGCCAGAAGCTCGTGCTCAACATGATCTCGACGGCCGCGATGGTGCGTCTGGGCAAGGTCTACGGCAACCTGATGGTGGACGTGCGACCGACCAACGAGAAGCTCGTCGACCGCGCGGTGCGCATCGTGCAGGCGGCCACCGACTGCGACCGCCGCACCGCCGAGACCGCGCTCGCGGCCGCCGACGGGCACGCCAAGACCGCGATCGTGGCGATCCTCTGCGGCGTCGACACCGACACTGCGCGCTCCCGGCTCAGCGCCGCCGACGGCTTCGTCCGCGGTGCGCTGGCCGCCCCGGCATCCCCCGCTGTGCTCTGAGCCGACCCCGACATCTCGAAAGGAATCACCGTGGATTACCCGAACCTCAGTCGCCACATCCTCTCCCTCGTCGGAGGCGGCGAGAACATCTCCTCCTTCACGAACTGCATGACCCGTCTGCGTCTCGAGATCATCGACCCCTCCCGGGTGGACGTCGATGCGCTCAAGAAGCTCGACGGCGTGATGGGCGTCGTCGACGGCGACCAGTTGCAGGTCGTCGTCGGCCCCGGTCACGCTCAGCGTCTGCGCGACGCGTTCGCCGTCGAGACCGGGCTCGAGGGCTCCGCACCGGTGGATGCCGATGCCGACGCACCCCTGAGCGCAGTGGACGACCTGCGTCGATTGCAGACCAAGAACACGCAGAAGGTGAAGGCCCGGCAGAAGACCGGCGTGCACGCGCTGTTTCGTCACATCGGCAACATCTTCATCCCGATCATCCCCGGCTTCATCGCCTGCGGCCTCATCGTGGCGATCGCGAACGTCTGGAAGCTCATCGCCCCCGGAGTCGCGGCAAACCCCTGGTTCCTGGCCTTCGCGGCGCTCGGCTCCATCGTGGTGGGTGCGCTGAACCTGCTCGTCGGGTACAACACGGCCAAGGAGTTCGGGGGTACGCCGGTGCTCGGCCTGATCGCGGGCGCCGTGTCGTACCTGCCCGCACTCGCCGGTATCCCCGCCTCGACAGCGGCCGACGGCACCGTCATCCCTGCGCAGCCGCTGTCGATCCCGCTCTTCGGCGACCTCAAGCCGGCGCTGGGCGGCATCATCGGCGTCATCGTGACGGCGTGGTTGTTCACCGTCATCGAGAAGTGGGTGAGAAAGCACGTGCCGGCCTGGCTCGACTTGTTCGTCGTGCCGGTCGTGACCCTGCTCGTCGGTGCCGCCGTCTGCATTTTCGTCATCATGCCGATCGCCGGACTCTTGATGCAGGGCATCGACTGGGTGCTCATCGACTTCGCCCTCGAACGCGGCGGGGTGATCGGCGGATACCTGCTCTCATCTCTCTTCCTGCCCCTCGTGATGCTCGGCATCCACCAGGGACTCACCCCCATCCACGCGCAACTCATCGCCGACCACGGCTACACGCAGCTGCTCCCCGTGCTCGCCATGGCCGGCGCCGGCGAGGTCGGCATGGCGATCGCGATCTACGTCAAGACCAAGAGCGCCCGATTGAAGAGCATCATCCGCGCCGCCCTCCCGATCGGTGTGCTCGGCGTGGGAGAGCCGCTCATCTACGGCGTTTCGCTGCCGTTGTTCTACCCGCTCATCACCGCCTGCCTCGGGGGCGGATTCGGAGGCGCATTCGTGGCTTTCGGCATCCAGGCGACCGGTGGATTCGGGGCGGGTGCGCTGGGCTTGTCCGGCGTGCTCATGACCGCGGTCATCACGAACGGTCAGTGGCTCTGGTACGTGGGCGGACTCGTGATCGCCTACATCATGGGCTTCGTGCTGACCTATTTCTTCGGTTTCAAAGAGCACATGGTCGAGCGGTTGAGCTGATGCTGTTCTCGCTCTACCCCACCGATGCGCCAGAGGACCGCGCCGCCGTCGTGGCGCAGGCGCTCACCCTCGCGCCGACGCCGACCATATTCACGTCGTTGCATCTGCCCGAGAGCTCTGACCTCGATGGCTTCGGCGCGATCCTCAGCGGACTGCATCATGACCACGGCGTGGAATTCTGTGCCGATGTCTCGCCCGTGACGATCAAGCGGCTGGGCGGTGGCCTCGGCGGAGCAGCCGTGCTGCGCAGCTGGGGCGTGCGGATGCTGCGGATCGACTTCGGCTTCACGCCGGAGGAGATCCGTGGTATCGCACGTGCGTCCGGGTGCCTGATCGCGGTCAATGCGAGCACCGTGACAGCGTCGCTGCTCGACGAGCTCGTCGACGTGCGCCCGGTCGGATGGCACAACTTCTATCCCCGGCCCGAGACCGGCCTCACTGCCTCGTTCTACCGCAGCCAGAACGAGCTGTTCACGGACCGCGGGTTGCCCCTGTACGCCTTCCTCCCCGGCGAGACGTCGTTGCGCGCGCCGCTGCATCGAGGACTGCCGACGGTGGAGGAGCACCGCCACCGCACGGCCTGGCGCACGTACCTGAACCTTCGTCGGCTCGGCCCCGACGTCGAGGTCGTGTGCGCCGAGGGGACGCTGCTGCCCGAGCACCTGGACTGGATCGCGGAGTACGAACGCAGCGGCGAGGTGACGCTGCCGGTCTCCGGTCTCGACGGCGCGGCGCGGTTCCTCGCGGATGCCGCCTGGCGGCTGCGCATCGAAGACGCCGCCGCTTCCTTCCGTCTGGAGGGCACGCGCGGGACGACGCCGCCCGCGAGTGCGCGCAACGCCGACCGCCGCGCCGCGGGGTCGCTGCAGATGGACCTCGATGAGCTCGGACGCTATCGAGGGGAAGTCCATCTCATGCGTCAAGACCTGCCCCTGACGGGGCTGCACGCCCATATCGGGGAGATCGCCGCACCGTACCGCGGTATGGTCGACGACCTGCGGCCCGGCGACGTGGTGCGTCTGGTCTGACACCCCCCTCGCGTCAGGCGGTCAGCTTCGCGAGCAGCTCCCGGTACTTGCCCGCGGTGCGCTCGACGATCGCGGTCGGCAGCTCGGGAGGAGTGCCCTGCCCGTCCCACGCCGCGGCCAGCCAGTCGCGGACGATCTGCTTGTCGAAGCTCGCCATGCGCTCGGCGGGCGTCGAGCCCGTCGCCCAGGCCGCGGCATCCCAGTACCGCGACGAGTCGCTGGTGAGCACCTCGTCGGCCACCGTGAGCACGCCGTCGGCATCCACGCCGAACTCGAACTTGGTGTCGGCGAGGATCAGCCCGTTCGCTTCGGCCGTCGCTGCCGCGCGTACGTAGAGCTCGAGCGACAGGTCGCGCAGCTGCGCGGCACGCTCGGCGCCGACGAGTTCCTCGACGCGGGCGAACGAGATGTTCTCGTCGTGCTCGCCCATCGGCGCCTTGTAGGCGGGGGTGAACAGGGGCTCGGGCAGGCGGTCGCCGTCCTGGAGCCCCGCCGGCAGCGGGATGCCGCACACCGTCCCCTCGGCGACGTACTCCTTCCAGCCGGAGCCGGTGAGGTATCCGCGCACGACGCACTCGATCGGCAGCATGTCGAGGCTGCGCACCACCATGGCTCGACCGGCGACTGCGGCCGGGATCAGGTCGACGAGCTCGTCGGATTCGGGCCGCAGCACGTGGGTGGCGGCGAGATGGTTCGGGATCCGGCGTCCGCCGTCGGCGCCGGCGAGCTGATCGAACCACCACAGGCTGAGCGTCGTCAGCAGCTCACCCTTGCCCGGGATGCCGGGGGAGAGCACGTGGTCGAACGCGCTCACGCGGTCGCTGGCCACGACGAGCATGTGGTCGGTGGCGGCGTCGGCCGCGGTGTCCACCGCCGGTCGGTACAGGTCGCGCACCTTGCCCGAGTAGACGTGGGTCCAGCCGGGCAGGTCGGCGGCGGGCGATGAGGCGGAAGCGTCGGTCACGCGTCCATTATCGCGGGCGCGGGTATCGGTCAGTGATTCAAGACGGCCCAGGCGATCAGGCTGTCAATACGACGCACGTCCGCACCCTTGGAGAGCTTCACCTTGATGTGCCCGGCGCGGGTCCACAACTCGATCTCAGAGTTCCAGTCCAGTTTTCCTGCGTTCTCTGACGACCACATGTTGATCGCCGAATAGGGCAGGGAGTAGATCTCGACTTTCTTGCCCGTGATCCCCTGAGCGTCGCGCACGATGAGCCGTCGCGTCGTAAATGTCGCTGAGTCTCGAAAGGTCTTGAAAGACGCCACGGCGTCTTCGCCCTGAGTGAGGAGGGGCAGCACGTCTGCGGGGACAGGAATCTCCTGCTGCAGGGTCCAGGTCAGGAGGGGCGCGGTTTCCATTGTTCCTTCTTTCTCTGAGGGACAGGGGTCATAAGCTGTGGCGGCGCTCGCGCCGTCAGGGCGTGATCTCGTCGACGAATGCGAAGGCTTCGGCGACGACATCCGGCCAGAGGTCGACGGCGTCGGGTCCGACGAAGACCCACTCGCGCATCGCGCGATCGCGCATGGTCATCCGCTCTGCGCGACCGGTGGCCTCGAGAGCGGTGACCCGATCCTCCGGGAGCTTCGCGATGAGGTCGCCGCGATGGCCCAGGAACGCGAAGACCTTGCCGCGGATTCGCAGCCCCTCGCTGCCGAACATCGGTCCGATGTCGACGGCCGGGAGCACCATGTACTCGGCGGCGATGTCGTCGAAGACGGCGCGGGCGTCGGCGGTCATGACGAGACAGTAGCGCGCCGTGACAATTCACCGTATAGTCCACATGGACTAATCGAAACGGACCATCTGTTGTCAGAGGAAGGGGATGCCGTGAAGACCGCGATCGATCGACTCACCCCGCTGGGAGTCATGGTGCTCGCGCTGCTGCGTGAAGACGACATGCACCCCTACGAGATGATCCGACTCATGCGCCACCGTCACGACGACCGCATCCTCTCGGTCACCAACGGCACGATGTACCACACGGTCGCCCGGCTCGAGAAGAGCGGCCTGGTCGCCGACATCGGCGTCGACCGCGACGGCAACCGACCTGAGCGCACGACCTACAGGCTCACCGACGCCGGCCACGCCGCCGTCGTCGACTGGGTGCGCCGCGAGCTCCCGCGACTCGACCGCCCCACCGAGTTCCGCGTCGCGCTCGCGGAGGCGCACAACCTCGCCCGCGACGAGACCATCGCCTTGCTCTCGACACGTCTGGCCGCGCTCGCGCGCACGCGCGACGATCTCGCGGACGGCATCCGGCACGCACGCGAAAGCGCCGCGCCGCCGTCCGTCATCGAGCAGTACCTCATCGAGGTCGACCGCGACCGGGCCCTGCTCGCCGCCGACCACGACTGGCTCGCCGCCCTGCTGGAGCGGCTGGCCCACCCTGACTTCGTGTGGGGATCACACGAGAAAACAGATCGCTACCTGGCACAGAGAGAAGCCGCCCGCTCATGACCGAACAACGCACGCGCGACGTGACCGCACCCGCGCCCACTCCCGAACGCAGCCCATGGCCCGCCCTCTGGGCGCTCGTCATCGGGTTCTTCATGATCCTCGTCGACACGACGATCGTCTCGGTGGCGAACCCCGCCATCAAATCGGCGCTCGATCCGTCGACCAACAACCTCGACAACGTCGTGTGGGTGACGTCGGCCTACCTGCTCGCGTACGCCGTGCCGCTGCTGATCACGGGCCGCCTCGGCGACCGTTTCGGCCCGAAGCGGATCTACCTGATCGGCTTGGCGATCTTCACGCTCGCCTCGCTCGGCTGCGGACTGTCGGGCAGCCTCGAGATGCTCATCATCTTCCGCGCGGTGCAGGGCTTCGGCGCGGCGCTGATGACCCCGCAGACGATGGCCGTCATCACCCGCACCTTCCCGGCGAACCGCCGCGGCGCGGCCATGGGTTTGTGGGGTGCCACGTCGGGCGTCGCGATGCTGGTCGGCCCGCTGGCCGGCGGCCTGCTCGTGGACGGCCTCGGGTGGGAATGGATCTTCTTCGTCAACCTGCCCGTCGGGGTGATCGGCTTCGTGCTCGCCTGGGTGCTGGTGCCCAACCTCCCGACCCACCCGCACAAGTTCGACATCGTCGGCGTGGTGCTGAGCGCGATCGGCCTCTTCCTCATCGTCTTCGGTCTGCAGGAGGGCGAGCACTTCGATTGGGCCGCCTGGGTCTGGACGATGATCGGTGGCGGCATCGTGGTCATGGGTCTGTTCATCTGGCAGCAGGCCACCACGCGCAGCGAACCGCTGGTGCCGCTGGGCCTGTTCCGTGAGCGCAACTTCTCGGTCGCGAACCTCACGATCGCGACCGTCGGTTTCACGGTGACCAGCATGTCGCTGCCACTGATGTTCTTCGTCCAGCTGGCCCGCGGCCTGACGCCGACCGAGTCGGCGCTGCTGCTCGTGCCGATGGCGGTCGCCGCCGGCGTGCTCTCGCCGCTCACCGGACGCCTGCTCGACCGTGTCGACGCGCGCGTCCTGCTCGTACCCGGTCTGCTCCTGGTCGCCGGGGCGCTGTTCTGGTACTCGTCGCTGATGCACGCCGATACGCCCATCTGGATGTTCCTGTTGCCCTCGTTCATGATCGGCGTCGGCAACTCGGGGATGTGGGGGCCGTTGGCCACGACGGCGACCCGCAACCTCGAGCCACGTCAGGCGGGCGCCGGCGCCGGAATCTACAACACGACGCGCACCATCGGATCGGTGCTCGGCTCGGCGGCCATCGCCGCCTTCATGCAGGCGCGCCTCGAGGCCAACCTCCCCGGAGCATCAGACGCGAGCGGCGACTTCGGCTCTGGTCAGCTGCCCGCCTTCGTGGTCGACGGGTTCTCCAACGCCATGGCGCAGACCATCCTGCTGCCGGCCGTCGTCATGCTGATCGGCGTCGTCGCGGTGCTGTTCATGCAGCGTCCCGCGCACCTCGGCACGCGCTGAGCGCGTGCCTCGCCGCCCGGGTCGTCAGTCGGCGACGCGGGCGGCGATGTCGCGTCGGAAATGCGAGCCCTCGAGCTCGATGTGCCCCATCGCCGCGTAGGCGCGCTGCCGAGCCTCGGCGAACGTGTCGCCCGTCGCGACGACGTTGAGCACCCGCCCGCCCGTCGCGAGCAGTCCGTTCTGACTCTCGGCGGTCGCGGCGTGTGCGAGGTGGACGCCGGGTGTGGATGCCGCCGCATCCGTGCCCGTGATGACCCGGCCGGTCTGCGGTGCCTCCGGGTATCCGGCGCTCGCGAGCACGACGGTGACAGCCGCCGTGTCGGCAAAGGTCGGAGCAGGCTCGTCCTCCAGATGTCCGGATGCCGCCGACATGAGCAGCCGTGACAGCGGGCTCGTGAGCCGTGCGAGCACGACCTGGGTCTCCGGGTCGCCGAAGCGGGCATTGAACTCGATGACCTTGATGCCGTCGCTCGTGAGGATGAGTCCCGCGTAGAGCAGACCGATGAAGGGGGTGCCCTCGGCATCGAGCGTGCGGATGACCGGCTCGGCCACCGTGCGGGTGACCTCCGCGACGAACGCCTCTTCGCTACCGAACCGGTCGGCGAGCCAGGGGAGGGGTGAATAGGCGCCCATGCCGCCGGTGTTGGGACCGGCGTCGCCGTCGTAGGCGCGCTTGAAGTCCTGAGCGGGGCTGAGCGCACGCACGCTGTCGCCGTCGCTCACGAAGAAGAGCGACACCTCCGGACCCGCCAGGAACTCCTCGACCAGCACCGGACCGGTGGGCAGGTAGGTGTCGGCGTGCGCGAGCGCGGCGGCGCGGTCGTCGGTCACCACGACGCCCTTGCCCGCGGCGAGTCCGTCGGCCTTGACGACGTGCGGGGCACCGTAGGCGTCGAGTGCCGCCTCGACCTCGGCGCGGGTCGTGGCGCGGGTCGCACGGCCGGTGGGGACGCCGGCGGCATCCATGATCCGCTTCGCGAACGCCTTGGACCCTTCCAGCTGAGCTGCTGCGCGGCCCGGACCGAACACGGGGACGCCGTGCTCGCGCAGGGCATCGGCGACCCCCGCGACGAGCGGAGCCTCGGGACCGATGATCACGAGGTCGATGGCGCGGTCGTTGGCGTACTCGGTGACCGCGGCGGGGCTGTTGGCGTCGAGGTCGGCGACGATCGCCGCATCGGCGGCGATGCCGGCGTTGCCGGGGGCGGCGAAGAGCTCGTGCCCGGCATCCTCTCCCTTCAGCGCCAGAAGGATGGCGTGCTCGCGGGCACCGGAACCGAGGACGAGAATGCGCACGCCGTCAGCCTACCGACGGCCGCCTGCCCGCGGTCGTCACGGACTACCGTGGAGGCATGGCGCGCAAGATCTCCACCGACGACGGTCGCGACGCCCTGGCTGCGGTTGCCGCCTCCGCAGAGCCCGCCCGCACCGAGCTGGCCACCGCCGTGCGCTACCTGCTGCAGCTGCTCGCGGAGAAGGCTCCCGGCAACACGGTCGAGGTGCGCGTGCCCCCGTTCGGCGCGGTCCAGGTCATCGAGGGGCCGCGCCACACGCGGGGAACCCCGCCCAACGTCGTCGAGACCGACCCGGCGACCTGGATCGCCCTCGCGACCGGTGCACAGGCGTGGCCGGATGCCGTGGCATCCGGCCGTATCCACGCGTCCGGTACCCGCGCCGATCTCGCGGCGCTGCTGCCCCTGCGCCCCTGAAGCGCGCGGCCCTGTCGCCCGCGCGTCAGACGGTGACGACGATCTTGCCGCGGGTGTGTCCCTGCTCGAGCTCGGCGTACGCCGCCGCCGCCTCATCGAGCGGGTAGGTCGCGGCGATCTCCACCTGCAGGGTGCCGTCGGCGGCGAGCTGGGCGAGCTCACCCAACTGCTCCGCGTTCGGGCGCACCCACACGTAGTGGCCGCCGAATTCGGTGCGCGCGCGGCTGTCGGCCACCGACGCGACGACCCCTCCCTCGGCCAGCAGCTCGTTCGTCGTGTCGAGCGTCGAGCCGCCCACGAAGTCGATGATGGCGTCGAAGCCGCCGGGCACGAGCGCCCGGGCCGCCTCGACGAGGCCGTCGCCGTAGACGACGGGTTCGGCGCCGAGCCCGCGCAGGTACTCGTGGTTGCGCTCGGAGGCCGTGCCGATCACCCGCGCGCCCCGCAGACGCGCAAGCTGCACGCCGAACGAACCGACGCCGCCGGCGGCGCCGTGGATCAGCACGTTCTGGCCTTCGCCGACGCCGGCGCGCTCCAGCGTCTGCAGGGCGGTGAGACCGGCCAGCGGCAGCGCCGCGGCAGCCTCGAATGAAAGCCCTTCGGGCTTGCGGGCAGCCGTGCGCACCGGCACGGCGGTGTACTCGGCGACGGTTCCGTGTTCGACCACGTCGGCGCGCGCATACGCCAGCACCGCATCCCCGACGGCGAACTCGGGGGTGTCCAGCCCGGTCTGCTCGACGATGCCGGCGACGTCCCACCCGGGCACGGCGGGCAACCGAGTATCGATCAGGCCGCGCAGGTAGCCTTCGCGGATCTTGTAGTCGACCGGGTTGATCCCCGCGGCGACGACGCGCACGACCAGGGTGTCCGGGCCGACGTGCGGCTGGTCGCGGTCGGTGAGCTCGAAGCGGTCGTTGCCGCCGAAATCTGAGTAGACGAGTGCCTTCATATCCAGGGGCAACCCGCAGGGGCCGCCGTCCATTCCGCTGCGCGGCGGCCCCTTATCCTGGGGGCGTGATCAGACTCGCCACGATCGGCACCAGCACCATCACCGAAAAGTTCGCGGATGCCGTCGCGCAGACACCCGGCATCGGCATCGATGTCGTCTACTCGCGGGATGTCGCACGCGGGCGCGCCTTCGCCGACCGGGTCGGTATCGACGGCGTGAGCACCGACCTCGACGCGCTGTTGGCTTCGGGCGATGTGGATGCCGTCTACGTCGGGTCACCCAACGGGGCGCACGCGGCGCAGGCCGCCGCCGCGATCGCCGCCGGCGTGCACGTCTTCCTGGAGAAGCCGGCGACCCCGACGGCTGCGGAGTTCGCCCGTCTCGTCGACGACGCCCGACAGCGCGCAGCGGTCGTGTTCGAAGGGATGCGCAACGTCTACGACCCCGGCATGGCGCGCGTGCGCGACCTGCTGCCCGCGCTCGGCCGGGTGCGGCTCGTCTCGTTCGGGCAGTCGCAGCGGTCGGCGCGGTACGACCTCGTGCTCGCCGGCGAGACCCCCAATATCTTCGACCCCGCGCTGGCCGGTGGGGCACTGTTCGACCTGGGGGTGTATCCCCTGAGCGCCGCGATCGATCTCTTCGGCGCGCCGACCTCGGTGGTCGGCGCGACCGCGACGATCGCGACCGGAGCCGATGGCGCCGGCGCGGCGGTGCTCGCCTACGACGACTTCGTCGCACAGATCGCCTTCTCCAAGATCGGGGCGTCGCGGCGCCCGAACGAGATCCAGGGAGAGCTCGGTACGATGGAGATCGACGAGATCACCGCTCCCCGCCGCATCCGCCTCGACCTGTTCTCCGGCGTGAGCGAGGAGATCGAGATCGACGGTCCCGAGAACAACATGCGCTTCGAAGTCGCCCGTTTTGCGGCGCTTGTCCGCGGGGATGCCGATGCGGCACCCGACCAGCAGCGCAGCCTCGATGTCCTGCGGGCCGTCGAGGCGATCCGTGTCGCCGCGGGCGCGTCTGCGGTGGGATCGGACGACGGCGCGCGGTGAGCTCCGGGGTCGAGCTCGACACCCTCGTGCGGATGCGCCGCGTCCGCGACATGATGGACCGCGATTTCGCCCAGCCGCTCGACCTCGCCGCGCTGGCGCGCGCCGTGCACGTCTCGCCCGGTCATCTCTCGCGACAATTCCGTCGCGCCTACGGTGAGACGCCGCACTCCTATCTGATGACGCGTCGCGTCGAACGTGCGATGACGCTGCTTCGCACCACAGATCTCACGGTGACCGAGATCGCGATCGCGGTCGGCTGTCAGTCCTTGGGTACGTTCACGACGCGCTTCACCGAGCTTGTCGGTGTGCCCCCGGGCCGGTACCGCACCCAGGGGGCGCCGTTTCGCGAGGGCATGCTTCCCTGCATCGCCCGTCGCCTCACCCGACCGATCAGGAATCGAGAAGCGGCCGGTCCCGACGTCGGCCTATCGTGAGGCGCATGAGCATCAGCATCCACTCCTCCTTCCTTCCGCACACCGACGCGGAAGCCTCGCTCGCGTTCTACCGCGACGTGCTGGGCTTCGAGGTGCGTCTGGACGTGGGTTACCAGAACATGCGGTGGATCACGGTGGGTCCCACCGGTCAACCCGACACCGCGATCGTCCTGCATCCGGTCGGGGTGGGCCGCGACATCAGCGACGACGAGCGCCGCACGCTGGAACAACTCGTCGCGAAGGGCAGCTACTTCGGCGTCAACCTCGCTTCAGGAGACCTCGACGCCGACGTCGCCCGCCTGGCCGCGGCCGGGGCCGAGGTCGTGCAGCAGCCGACCGATCAGGACTACGGGCTGCGGGATGCCGCGGTGCGCGATCCGGCCGGCAACCTCATCCGCATCCAGCAGTTGCCGGCCTGAGCGCCGGCCGCTGCCTCACCCCACCTCAGATAGGAGAACCGGCATGGGCGACACCAAGAGCGGATTCAGCGACGACGAGCGCGCCGCGATGAAGCAGCGCGCCGAAGAGTTGCGCACCACCAAGGGCCTGAAGGGCGCCGCGAAGCTCGCGAAGGAGCTGGAGGCGTGCGTCGAGGCGATCGAGGCGCTGTCGGGAACCGACAAGGAGGTGGCGACGCTGCTGCACCGCGTGGTGACCGACGTCGCCCCGCAACTGGAGCCCAAGACCTGGTACGGGTTCCCCTCGTACGCGCGGGACGGCAAGGTGGTCGTCTTCTACCAGCCGGCGTCCAAATTCGGCACCCGCTACGGCAACATCGGCTTTCAGGAGGACGCACACCTCGACGACGGTGACATGTGGGCGACGTCGTTCGCGGTGATCGCGGTGACATCGACCGTGGAAAAGAAGCTCCGCGCGCTCGTCGCGGCGGCGGCGGGCTGAGCGCGGGCCCGCCGCGACGACGGCGGTTCGGGGCGGCGGACGACCTAGACTGGTGAGGTTCCGCCTTCCTCGATCCGATGAGTCGACGTGTCTGACCCTGTCTCCGCTTCCCCCCGCACCCCCGGTGCCGGCGAGAGCGCGACGCGCACTTTCGATGTGCGCCATGTCCAGCTCGGTCGCGCCCTGCTGGCGGCACTCGCCGCGATCATGGTGACGTTCTCGCCCGATCACTCGGCTGCGATCGGCCTCGCCGTCTTCAGCGGTTGGGCCATCGCGACGGCGCTGGTGTTCTTCATCGGCGCGTGGCTCGCATACCCGCGCGATCGCCGGGGCGAGGCCATCCTGCTCGGCGTGCTGACGTTGGTGGCCGGAATGGCGACCGGCATTCCGGGGCTGCGTTCGACGGTGCTCTTCTTCGTGGCGATCATCGCCTGGGCCGTCATCGCCGGTGTCGCAGAGCTCGTGATCGGCATTCGTCTGCGCCGAGGCGGCGAGGTGAGTCGCCGTGACGACGGCCGTGACGCCATGCTCATCGGAGCGCTGACCCTGGCTCTCGGCGTGGGTCTGCTGCTGGTCAACCCCGCCTACAGCCTCGAGTACTTCATCTCCGATGCCGGGCGTTCCTTCACTTTGACCGGCATCGCGATCGGAGTCGGTCTGTTCGGCGGTTACGCCGCCGTCATCGCCGTCTTCCTCGGCATTGCCGGCTTCTCGCCGCGCCGCCCGACCCCGTCGGACGCCATCTTGTCAGGAGAGTCCGTATGAGCGAGCAGCGCCCCACCCGCCGTGACCTGCTCAAGCCCGTGCAGCTGCTGGGCTTCGCCTTCGCCGCCGCCCTGTTCTCGGGCCTTGTCACGCTCCTGTCGATGGGCTTCTTCCAGGACCTCACCGGCGATGAGCGTGTGCACGTGGTCGTGGTCTCGCTCGTTGTGGCGGGCATCGCCTTCATCACGACGCTCGTCATCATCGCGCTGTCGATGCTCGCGATCGACCCGGCTCAGGTGACCGGCGAGATCACCCACGGTGTGCTGCTCAACGACGAGGATGCCGCGGCGTCCTCCGACGGGGCCGACGGCGACGCTGCGCCGCGCGGCTGACCCGGGCGTTTCGTCCCCGGTCGTTGCGCGAGCCCAGCGCGTCGAAACGCGCTCAGACGCGGTCGACCAGCTCCGCCGCCAGACCGGTGTACCCCGCCGGGGTGAGAGCCAGCAGACGCTCCTTGGCGGCATCCCCGATGTCGAGTCCGCGCACGAACTCGGCGAGCTCCGGTCCGCCCACGCGGCGTCCTCGTGTGAGGTCCTTGAGCAGGGCGTAGGGGTCGGTGATCTGCGAGCGGCCCGCGACGATCTCGGCGCGCACGACGGTCTGGATGGCTTCGGCGAGCACCTCCCAGTTGGCGTCGAGGTCTGCCAGCAGCACGTCGCGCGAGAGCGAGATCTCGGTGAGACCGCGCTGCAGGTTGTCGAGCGCAAGCAGCGAGTGGCCGAAGGCGACCCCGATGTTGCGCTGCGTCGTCGAATCGGTCAGGTCGCGCTGCATACGGCTGGTCACGAGTGTCGAGGCAAGCGTTGTGAACAGCCCGCCGGAGATCTCGAAGTTCGCCTCGGCGTTCTCGAAGCGGATCGGGTTGATCTTGTGCGGCATCGTCGACGATCCGGTCGCTCCCGCGACCGGGATCTGCGCGAAGAAGCCCATCGCGATGTAGGTCCAGATGTCGGTGGCGAGGTTGTGCAGGATGCCTCCGGCGTGACGCATGCGGTCGTAGAGCTCCACCTGCCAGTCGTGCGACTCGATCTGGGTCGTCAGCACGTTGAAGTCGATGCCGAGGCCCTCGATGAACCCACGCGACAATTCGGGCCAGTCGATCTCGGGCGCCGCGGCGAGGTGCGCCGACCAGGTGCCGGTCGCACCGGAGAACTTGGCGAGGTAGTCGCCGCCGTCGATCTGAGCAGCGACCCGCTCGAGGCGCCAGGCGAAGACGGCGAGTTCCTTGCCCATCGTCGACGGGGTGGCTGGCTGCCCGTGCGTGCGGGAGAGCATGGCCGCGTCGCGGTGTTCGTCGGCGAGGGCGGAGATGGCCTCGATGACGGTGCGCAGCTTCGGCAGCCACACCTCGGTGACGGCGCGCTTGACCGTCAGGGCGTACGAGGCCGAGTTGATGTCTTCGCTCGTGCAGGCGAAGTGCGTGAGCTCGGCGATGCCCTGCAGCCCGAGCGTCTGCAGGCGGTCGCGCACCAGGTACTCGACGGCTTTGACGTCGTGGCGGGTGACCGCCTCGGTCGCTGCCAGCGCGTCGATCTCGGCCTTGCCGAAGTCACGGTAGAGCGCGCGCAGCGACTGCTTCTGCGTCTCGTCGAGCGGCGCCGAGCCGAACAGCGAGCGATCGGTGAGAGCGATGATCCACTCCACCTCGACCTCGACGCGGGCGCGGTTGAGTCCGGCCTCCGACAAATAGGCGGACAGCCCCGATACGGCGGCGCTGTACCGCCCGTCGAGCGGGCTGAGGGGCTGGTGGGCGAGGGTGTTCGCGGTGGTCACGACGCGGGCTCCGATCACGGTGTCTGTCGACGCGCGGCGGACGCTCACGACGAAGGGCGGATGGCCGGTTCGAGCTGCCGGAAGAGCGCCCGACTCGCGCTCTCGATCATACCGAGCACATCGTCGAACAGTTCCGGTCCCGCATAGTAGGGGTCGGGCACGTCGAGATTGCCGTGCGCGTCGGGGTCGAACGAGAGCAGCAGCGCGAGCTTGTCGGCATCCGCCGCGCTTCGTGCCCAACTCGACAGGATGCGTTCGTGCGAACGGTCGAGTGCCACGACGAGATCGTTGCGGTCGAAGTCGTCGAGGGTGAACTGGCGGGCACGGTGTCGGGCGCCGTCGTAGCCGCGTCGATCGAGCGCATCGAGGGTGCGCACGTCGGCGCGCTCGCCCACGTGCCAATCGCCGGTTCCCGAGCTGGTCGAGACCACACGATCTCCCAGCCCCGAACGTTCCGCGACATCGCGGAACACGATCTCCGCCATGGGGGAGCGGCAGATGTTGCCGGTGCACACGAACACGACGCGGAAAGGTGCGGCGCGGTCAATCACCTCCCCATTGTGGTGCAGGTCGCCGCGCCCCGAAAGCCCCGGCGCAGCCTCCTCCCCAGCGCCGGTGGGAGCGACGTCGTCCACGGATGCCGGCGGGGGAGCCCGCCGCGGGCGGTCGCGACCGAGGATCGGGGGGTGAACGGACTCGATGACATCGAGCGCGCGCAGGCGCTGGTGGGCACCGCGCGCGAGATTCTGACGGAGGTCGCGCTGCGTGCGCCGTCCCTGGTGCACGATGTGCAGTGGCAGACGGCAGACGCCGGGCTGCTGCAGGAACGCCTCGGTGAGTGGGTACGTCTCGTCGAAATCGCCGTCACCGAGGCGGAGACCTGGGCCGATTCGCTGAGGATGTCGCACGCCCGGGCGCTCGCGGAGGCAGCGGTGGGATGACCGACGATGTCGATATTCGTTCGGGGGGCCCGGTCGCCGTCGACACCGATTCGCTGCGGCACGTCGCCGGGGTGCTCACGGCCCTGGCTGCCCGTCTCGGCGAGGCCGCCGGTGTGCTCGGCGCCGCGGGAGACGCGTCGCTGGCGGCGGGTCTGTGGGTGCCGTCGCCGCAGGCGAGTGCGCAGCGGGCCGAAGATGTCGCGGACGATCTGGCCCGCGGGCTGCGCACTCTCGCGGAGGTGTACGAACTGGCTGAGCAACAGGCGCTCGTATCGCTGGGCGGCGAACGCGCCCCCGGGTCGCTGCAGATGTTGCTTGCGGCGCGTCGGCTGCAGGCGACGCCGGACGTGAGCGCCGCCGCCACGCGGCTCGCGACCGCGTGGGTACAGAGCCGCCACGGCGAGATCGAACGCCAGATGCAGGGCGCCGCCGGGATGCCCGGACCCGTCGGCCCGCTCGGCCCGGTCGGGCCCGCGCTCACCACGCTGACGGCCGCCGTCCGTGCCGTCCACCTCGGGATCATCCCCGCCGATGCCCCGCCGCTGCGGCCGATCGGGGCCGCAGCATCCGTCATCGAACTCAGCCGACACCAGGCGTCGGGCCCAGAGGCGGCACCGACCTCGCTCGTCGACATCATCGACCGGATGCCGGGACGAGACGGCAACGACGAGGCCCGCGTGCGGGTCGAGGAGTACCGGTTCGCATCGGGCGAATCGCAGTTCGTCGTCTACATCGACGGCACGCGGAAGCTCATCGACGCGGACGAGCCGTGGGACATGGGCTCGAACCTTCAGCTGTACTTCGGCGAGGAGTCATCGTCCTACGTCGCGGTCGAGCGTGCCCTCGCCGCGGCCGGGGCGGTCAGCGGCGATCGCCTCCACATCGTCGGTTACTCGCAGGGCGGGATGATCGCGGCGCACCTGGCCCGTCAGGGCGGCTTCGACGTCGCGACGCAGATCGGCATCGCCAGCCCTGTGCAGCCGGTGCTCTCGGGCGACACCTTCACGGTGGGCCTGCGTCACACCGACGACCCGGTCGCCGCGCTGTCGGTCGGAGGCATTCCCGGGGTGTCCGGAGCGCGCGACAGCTTCGTGGTCGAGCGCGTCGCCGACCCGACACCGAACTGGTCGGACGTGACGTTCTCCGTGCACGGCTTGGCAGAGTACCGCGAGACGGCGGCGCTCGCCGACGCCTCAGGCGACCCCCGCGTCGCGGCCCTGCGCGACCACCTGGCGCCGCTGGCGGGCGCGGCGATGGTCACGTCGACCGTCTACGGCGCCCACCGGACTGCGCCGCCCGAGCGTCGCCGCCGCGGCTCCGGCGGCGAGTGAGGGTGCGCTCAGCTGCGCTTTCGCTTCTGCTGGGGGCGCAACAGAATGCCGAACACCCAGTTGATGAGCGAGATCACGATCGCCGCGACCACGCCCAGCCAGAACTCGCCGACCGTCAGACCCCAACCCCACGAGCTCGTCACCCAGGCGGTGATCCACAGCAGCAGGCCATTGATGACGAACGAGATCAGCCCGAGGGTGACGATGTACAGCGGGAAGGCGACGATCTTGATGACGGTGCCGATGATGGTGTTCACCAGCGCGAAGATGGCGGCGACGGCGAGCAGCGTCAACACGAGCTGCAGCGTCTCACCGGGCGCGAACGGGGTGACCCCGACCTTCAAGGGGCCGATGAGGGTCACGACCCAGATGGCGAACGCATTGACGAGCACACGGACGAAGAAGCGCATGGTGAGGCCAGTCTCCCACGTGCCTTCCTCACCGGGAAGGGTTCGCACCGTCCCGCTGCGGATGGGCCCCTCGTAGACTCATCCCCGTGACCGAACTGCCCGTCCGCATCCGCCCCGAGATCGCCGCCCTCCCCGCCTACAAGCAGGGCAAGCAGGCCGGCGCCGAAGCGTTCAAGCTGTCCAGCAACGAGAATCCGTTCCCGCCGCTGCCGAGCGTCATCGCCGCCGTGCAGACGGCGATCGCCGTCAACCGCTACCCTGACGCATCGTCGCCGAGGTTGCGGGCACGATTGGCGGAGCGCTTCGGCGTGAGCGACGACGCCGTGCACATCGCGGCCGGTTCGGTCTCGATTCTGTTCCAGCTGGCCCAGGCCACCAGCGGCCCGGGTGATGAGATCCTCTTCTCGTGGCGGTCGTTCGAGGCCTACCCGAGCCTGGCCACCGTCGCGGGCGCGACGGCCGTTACGGTGCCGAACGACGCGGCGGGCGGCCATGACCTCGACGCCATGGCGGATGCCGTCACCGATCGCACCCGCATGATCATCGTCTGCAGCCCGAACAACCCGACCGGTCCGGTGGTGACGCAGGCCGGTTTCGATGCGTTCCTCGCGCGCGTGCCCGCCGATGTGCTGGTCGTGCTCGACGAGGCGTATGCCGAGTTCGTCACCGACCCCGACGCAGTCAGTGGTGCCGCCGTGCTCGCCGCCGGACACCCCCACGTCGTCGTGCTGCGCACCTTCTCCAAGGCGTACGGTCTCGCGGGGCTGCGGGTGGGTTACGCCGTCGGCGACCCGCGCATCCTCGCAGCCGCCCGCAGCACCGGCATCCCCCTGTCGGTCACGGCTGCCGCCGAGGAGGCGGCACTGGCCAGCCTCGACGCCGAGGACGAGCTGCTCGAACGGGTGCGCACGCTGGCCGGGCATCGCGACGACCTCGCCGCTCGACTGCGGGCGACCGGGTGGGACGTCCCCGAGGCGCAAGGCAACTTCGTGTGGCTGCCGGCGGGGGAGCGTGCGCTTGACGTCGCTGCTGCCTTCGAGGAGGCGGGGCTGATCGTGCGTCCGTTCGCCGGCGACGGCGTGCGCATCTCGATCGGCGAGCACGAGGCCCTCGACACGATCGTGCAGGTCGCGGCATCCGTCGCCCCACGCTGAGCGGGCGGCACCGAATTCTCCCTGCGGCTTGTCGCGGACGCACCGCGGATCTCGGCATCCGTTGTCGATCTCATGCAGTGCGGCGCATGCGGAGGGCATTAGCGTGGGAACATGACCCCGCCTGACGACCCGGCCCTCGTGCGCGTTCTGGCGGCCGACGGGACGTTCGCCCCCACGCCCGAAGCCGAGCGGTATCTGCCGCTGATCGAGGCGCTCACCGACGGCGAACTCGAGACGTTCTACCGCGACATGGTGACCGTCCGCGCCTTCGACCGACAGGCCACCAACCTGCAGCGGCAGGGACAACTCGCGCTGTGGCCCCCGTCACTCGGCCAGGAAGCAGCCCAGGTCGGCTCGGTGCGCGCGGCGCGCGCGCAAGACCACCTGTTCCCGTCGTATCGCGAGCACGTCGTCGCGACCACGCGCGGAGTCGACCCGATCGACATCATCCGGGTGATGCGTGGCCTCACCCACGGCGGGTGGGACCCCACCGATCCCAAGAACGGCAACGTGCACATCTACACCCTGGTGCTCGGATCGCAGACGCTGCACGCGACCGGCTTCGGCATGGGTCTCGTCTTCGACAAGCGGTGCGGTACGGGCGATCCGGCCCGCGATGAAGCCGTCGTCGTCTACTACGGCGACGGCGCCTCGAGCCAGGGCGACGTGCACGAGGCCATGGTCTTCGCCAACACCTACCGCACGCCCCAGGTCTTCTTCCTGCAGAACAATCACTGGGCCATCTCGGTGCCGGTGGCCACGCAGTCGCGCGGGCCCCTGTACCGCCGGGCTGAGGGCTACGGCATGCCGTCGATCCTCGTCGACGGCAACGATGTGCTGGCCAGCTTCGCGGTGTCCAAGCTCGCGCTCGACGAGGCGCGCGCCGGCGACGGCCCCCGCGCCATCGAAGCGATGACCTATCGCATGGGCGCCCACACGACGAGCGATGACCCCACGAAGTACCGCACCTCCGACGAGGAACAGTCGTGGGCGCGGCGCGACCCCATCGCCCGCATGCGCGCGTATCTGGAAGGACGGGGTGCGGCGGCATCCTTCTTCGACGACGTGGATGCCGCCGCGCAGGAGTACGCCGACGACGTGCGGGTGCGCACCAATGCGCTGGGCACGATCGAGGCCGACTCGATGTTCGCGCACGTCTACAGCGAGGATCACCCGCTGATGGTCGAGCAGCGCCGCTGGCTCGCCGACTACGAGGCTTCGTTCGAGAAGGGCGCCTGATGGTCGAGTCGATGCCACTGGCCAAGGCCCTCAACGCGGGGCTTCGCGCCGCGATGACCGCCGATGACCACGTTCTGCTCATGGGGGAGGACATCGGTCGCCTCGGCGGGGTGTTCCGTGTGACCGAGGGGCTGCAAGCAGAGTTCGGCGAGCAGCGCGTGCTCGACACCCCGCTGGCCGAGTCGGGCATCGTCGGCACCGCGATCGGCCTCGCCATGGCCGGATTCCGCCCCATCATCGAGGTGCAGTTCGACGGGTTCGTCTTCCCCGCGTTCGATCAGATCACCACGCAGCTGGCGAAGCTCACGAACCGCCACGAGGGGGCTTTGCAGATGCCGGTCGTCATCCGCATCCCCTACGGCGGGCACATCGGCGCTGTCGAGCACCATCAGGAGAGCCCCGAGGCCTACTTCGCGCACACGCCGGGTCTGCGCGTCGTGTCTCCGTCGACCGCCAACGACGCGTACTGGATGATCCAGGATGCCGTCCGCTCGCCCGATCCGGTGATCTTCCTCGAGCCCAAGGCGAAGTACTGGATGAAGGGTGACGTCGACACGGCGGAGCGCCCGCTGGCGCTGCACGCGTCGCGGATCGTCCGTCGCGGCACCGATGTGACCCTCGTCGGTCACGGTGCCATGGTGACGACCCTGCTGCAGGCCGCCGCGCTCGCCGAGAGCGAGGGAACCTCGTGCGAGGTGATCGATCTGCGATCGCTGTCGCCGATCGACTACGCCCCGCTCCTGGACTCGGTGCGACGTACGGGACGCATGGTCTACGCGCAGGAGGCGCCCGGGTCGGTCTCGGTCGGCTCGGAGGTCGCTGCCACCGTCATGGAGCGCGCGTTCTTCGCCCTGGAAGCGCCGGTGCTGCGCGTGTCGGGATTCGACGTGCCGTTCCCGCCCGCCAAGCTCGAGGGCACGTACCTGCCCGATGCCGACCGCATCCTCGAGGCCGTCGACCGCGCCCTCGCCTACTGACCGTCCGCCCTGAAGGAGAACGACATGAGCGAGCAGATCTTCCACCTGCCGGACGTCGGTGAAGGCCTGACCGAGGCCGAGATCGTGCAGTGGCGTGTCTCGCCCGGCGACAGCGTCGCCGTCAACGACGTGCTGGTCGAGATCGAGACCGCCAAGTCGCTGGTCGAGCTGCCTTCGCCGTTCGCCGGTACGGTGGGCGAACTGCTCGCCCCCGAGGGGCAGACCGTCACTGTCGGCGCGGCGATCATCACGATCGCCGGTGTTGCTGCGGCGGGCGCCGAGCCCACCGCCCCGGCGGCGACCGAGCCCGCCGCGGCATCCGACGACGGCGGGGCCGTGCTGGTCGGCTACGGCACCGGCGCGGGAGCGACGTCGCGGCGCAAGCGCCCTGCCGAGCGTGGCGAGACGGTGCGCGCCTCGGTCGGTGTGGTGGCCAAGCCTCCGGTGCGAAAGCTCGCGCGCGACCTGGACGTCACGCTCGCCGATGTGGCCCCGAGCGGTCCGGCAGGAGAGGTGACCCGCGACGACGTGGTGCGCCATGCCGAACAGGCCAGCGTCTTCCGCAACATCGCGACCCCTGCGACTCCCGCCGAGCGCGAGCAGACGATCCCGGTGGCGGCTCCCGCTCCGGTGGCACCGCCCGTAGGCGAGCGCGAAGAGGCGATCCCGGTCAAGGGCGTGCGCAAGGCCACGGCATCCGGAATGGTGCGCTCGGCCTACACCGCCCCGCACGTGTCGGTGTGGACCGACGTCGACGCGACCCGCACGATGGAGCTCGTCAAGCGGCTGAAGGCCTCACCGGACTTCGCCGACATCAAGATCTCGCCGCTGCTGATCATGGCGCGGGCGGTCATCTGGGCGGTGCGCCGCACCCCGCTCATCGGCGCCGCGTGGATCGATAAGGAAGACGGCACGGCGGAGATCCGCGTGCGCAACTACGTCAACCTCGGCATCGCCGCCGCGACGCCGAGGGGCCTGCTCGTCCCCAACATCAAAGACGCCCAGGACCTCAGCCTCCGTGAGCTCGCCAAGGCGCTCGAGAAACTGACGCTGACGGCGCGTGAGGGCAAGACCACCCCCGCCGACCAGCAGGGCGGCACGGTGACCATCACGAACATCGGCGTGTTCGGAATGGATGCCGGGACGCCGATCATCAACCCGGGGGAGTCGGGCATCGTCGCGATGGGCACCATCCGGCAGAAGCCGTGGGTCGTCGACGGCGAGGTGCGTCCCCGTTTCGTGACGACGGTCTCCGGCTCGTTCGACCATCGCGTGATCGACGGCGACGGCATGAGCCGCTTCATCGCCGACATCGCGTCGATTCTCGAAGAGCCCGCGCTGCTGCTGGACTGAGGTCCCGCTCAGCGCGACACGGTGCGAAAGCCCGCATTACCCATCGAGGAATCGGGGGTGTTCCGCGAGCGCGCCGAGTTGCGGTATCGGTTGCAGTAGCTGTCGTGGCAGAGGTAGCTCCCGCCCCGCAGCACGCGGAGCTCGCCCATCGGCGGCCCTGGCGGATCGGTGACGGGCGTCGCGGCGTACGCGCGCGATGAGAACCGGTCGTCGCACCACTCCCACACGTTTCCCACGCACTGCCACAGGCCGAAGCCGTTGGGAGAGTACGTGCGCACCGGCGCAGTGGTAAGGAAGCCATCCTCGAGCGTGTTGGTCGCCGGAAAGCTGCCCTGCCAGATGTTCGCGCGCCATCCGCCGTCATCGACAGCCTCATCTCCCCACGGGAAGGTCTTGCGATCGAGGCCGCCGCGTGCGGCGTACTCCCACTCCGCTTCGGTGGGCAGCCGGCGCCCCGCCCACGCGCAGTAGGCCCGGGCATCGTTCCAGGTGACATGCACGACGGGGTGGTCGCCGCGTCCCGCGAGCGAGGAGTGGGCGCCGCCGGGATGCGCCCAGTCGGCTCCCCGTACTCCGTGCCACCAGGGCGTTCCAACGGCACTACCCATGATGTCGGCGTCGGGGGCCGCGATTGCCAGGTGGAAGACCGCGGAGAATCCGTACTGTTCAGCCTCGGTCACGTATCCCGTGTCATCGACGAAGCGCGCGAAGTCATCGTTCGACACCGTCGTGGTGTCGATCCGGAAGTCGCTGACCGTGACGGCATGCAACGGAACTTCGCCATCGGCGGGGTTGCGGTCACCCGACGCGTCACCCATGACGAACGTTCCGGCCGGGATAGAGGCCTGCTCGATCGTGTGCCCACCACGCGCCCGAGAGCGGGGAGCGATGACCATCGGCGGCCGAACAAGCCTGATCGGTCGCGATGTGCTCGAGGGTTGGCATCCGCAGCCCGTGCGGCATCCCTCCGCCTCCGTGTCCGACTGACCGTTCATTCGCGATCCTTCGATGCGTTCAGGGCTGGTCGACGAGTGCCGCCAGGCGGACCTCGGTCGCTTCAAGCCATGCGATCAGGGTCTGCACCATGTAGTGGCCGCGCTCGCTCTGGATCATGTGCGCGGTGCGCAGCCATGCCCGCAGTGGGGCGTCGGCGTTTTCGGGAACGAGATCGGCGTCGACTCCTCGGCGGTAGTCCTCGTGTTCTTTGCGGTAGGCGAGTTCAGTGCGGACCAGATCGAGCAGGCGCGCGGGCCCGCGCCGTGCGCTGAACATCAAGCGCACCTGGAAGTCGGGATCGAGGGGCCGGGGCGATGGCGTGTACGGGGAATCGATCCATTCGTCGAGTGCCGCGAGCCCAGCCTCGGCGATGCGGTAGAGCTTCGCGTCCGGGCCGCCCTCTCGCACCTCTCTCGTGGATGTCACCCATCGCAGCTCGTCGAACCGTGCGAGTTGCCGGTAGATCTGCGAAGGCTGCGTTGTGTATCCGACGAAGGCGCCGTTCCGCTCGAGCCATTTGTGGATGTCGTAGCCCGTGCGGGCGCCGGCCGTGAGCAGGCTGAGTGTGATCACTTCTAATCGGGCGAGTGCCACTGAGGTTCCTGTCTGCTCTCCTGGCGCCGCCATCGCGGCATGTCAACTAAGAGCAATGCTACTAGCGCCAGGCCCTATCTTCTTAATTTGTCTCTGCTTATATATGACACGAGTGCTACTGTTGCTCTCGTTGCGTACCGCGGCGAAGGCGACGAAGGAGTTTCCGTGAGCACTGCAGATCTCTCCCGCCCGAACATCATCTTCGTGATGTCGGACGATCACGCGGCGCACGCCATCTCGGCGTACGGCAGCAGGGTCAACTCCACACCGAACCTCGATCGAATCGCCGACGAGGGCGTGCGGATGGATGCCGTCTTCTGCACCAACTCCATCTGTTCCCCCTCGCGAGCCACGATCCTCACGGGCACCTACAGTCATATCAACGGGGTGTCGTCGATTTGGACCGAGATGGACTACCGCGTGCCGACGTTCATCGATGTGCTGCACACCCACGGTTACAAGACGGCGATGTTTGGCAAATGGCACCTGGGCGAGCGCGGCCACTCGCTGCCGCGGGGGTTCGACGAGTGGAAGATCTTTCCGGGGCAGGGCGACTACGTCGATCCCGAGATGATCGACGCCTCCGGCTCTTCCACTGTCAAGGGATACGCGACCGATATCGTCACCGACCTGTCCCTCGCGTGGATGGATGCGCTCGATCCCGGCGAGCCTTTCGCGATGATGGTGCACCACAAGGCGCCGCACCGTCCCTGGGTTCCCGATGAGAAGCACAAAGAGCTTTACGCCGACGGCTCGATCCCCGAACCCGCGACGTTCTTCGACGACCACGAGTCGCGCAGTCGTGCCATTCGCGGCGTGCGGATGACCATCGCCGACGACATGGGGTCCGACGACCTGAAGCAAGAAGTTCCGGCGCGCCTGCGCGGTCCCGACAACCGCGAAGCGCGTATGCGGTGGAAGTACCAGATCTACATGCGCGACTACCTGCAGTGCATCCAGTCGATCGATGACAATGTCGGGCGCCTACTCGACCATCTCGAGGAGCGGGGTCTCGCCGACAACACCCTCGTCGTCTACACCTCCGACCAAGGGTTCTTCCTCGGTGACCATGGGTGGTTCGACAAGCGGTTGATGTTCGATCAGTCGCTGCAGATGCCGATGCTCATCCGTTGGCCGGCCGAGATTGCGGCCGGATCGCGCTGCGAGGCGATCATCACCAACGTCGACTTCGCCGCGACCTTCCTCGACGTCGCCGGTATCGACGCGACCGAGCATCTGCCGACGCAGCAGGGACGCAGCTTTCGGCCCTTGCTGCGCGGTGAGCACGTCGACGACTGGCCGGAGGCGGCCTATTACCGGTATTGGGAACACGACGACCCGATTCACGCGGCGCCGGCGCACTATGGGATCCGCACCGCCCGCTACAAGCTCATCTACTACTACGGCGCCGGCCTGGGCGTGCCGGGCGCATCGGAGCAGATCTTCGAACCCGAGTGGGAGCTCTACGACCTGCACACCGATCCGGAAGAGATGCGCAACGTGGCGGATGATCCGGCATACGCGGCGGTGAAGGCGAGGCTCGAGCTGCAGCTCGCTGCGCAGCAGGCGCTCTATCGCGATGAGCCGTACGTCGGGCCGGAGACTCCCGCGCCTGTATGGGGCCCGCATGATGATGAGCTGCTCGCCTCCGTGGACGAGTACGTGCGCGGCATCCGCGAGACAAGCTGAACGCGCCTTCGCCGGTGCTCGCGCGGTCACGGTCGTGCGCGACACTGGAGTCATGCTGACCGTCTTCGTCGCCGCCCTCGCGGCGCTCGTGCCGATCACGAACCCGATCGGCGCGGTGGCGGCCTACGCGGGGCTGTCGGCGCACCTCGACGAGGCCGACCGTCGCCGGCAGTCGTGGCTCACGGGGGTGTACGTCGCGGTGATCCTGACCGTGTTCGCGCTGCTCGGCACCCTGATCCTGCAGTTCTTCGGCATCTCGCTCGGTGCCCTGCAGATCGCCGGCGGTCTCGTCGTGATGCACTCCGGTTTCGGCATGGTCGTGCCGCGCGAGCTCGGCGCCGGAGCATCGAGCGCGGAGAAGGAGCACGCCGCGACGAAGACCGACATCAGCTTCTCGCCGATGGCGTTGCCCCTCATCGCGGGCCCCGGCGCGATCGGTGTGGTGGTCGGCCTCGCCGCACGCAATCCCGGCATCCTCGATCGCATCGGCATCGTCGTCGCCGTCATCGTGATCGCCGCGGTCATCGCGCTGCTGCTGCGGTACGGCACGCCGCTCACCGAGAAGCTCGGACCCACCGGGGTCGGGGCCATCACGCGCGTGATGGGCTTCCTGATTCTCGCCATCGGCGCCGAGATCCTGGTGCACGGGCTGTCGGCTGCCCTCCCCGGCCTCGCCTGAGGCGGATGCCGCAGCTCAGCGAGAGGCGGGGTCGTCAACCTTGTCTACGACCGGATGGAAGTTGCCTGACAGATTCGCGGGCTGCAGGACGTCGCCGAGGCCGCCCCGCTTTCCTGTCCACAGCGACGGGCCTCGAACGCCGGGCAACTGCGTCAGGACGCTGCCCGTGAACCGACCCTCCGGTGGCACGTAGGGGTTCGCCTTGCGCCCCTTGCGCCATGCGCGAAAGCGGTCGATCAGTCGCATCATCACACCTCCTGTGTCACACCGTAGGCCGGTCGCAGCACGGCGGCAAGGAGGTTCAGCGGATGCCGCGGGCTCACGCCGTGAGGTGCTCGATGAGGATCTGCGTGCCGATGCCGATGAGGACGAGCCCGCCGACGATCTCGGCGGGTCGGCGGAACCGGGTGCCGATGCGGTAGCCGATGAACACCGCGACGAACGACAGCGCGAAGGTCACCAGCCCGATCGTCGTGACGGCCACGGCGACGTTGACGTCGAGGAAGGCGAAGGAGACGCCGACGGCGAGTGCGTCGATGCTGGTGGCAATGGACAGGAGGGTGACTTCCCGGGTGGTGAACGCCTCGATGTCGTGCACGTGCGCCGGATGATCGGCATCCACCCGTGCGTCCGGAGTCAGCGCCTCCCACAGCATCTTGCCGCCGACGAGGGCGAGCAGACCGAAGGAGATCCAGTGATCCCACGGGGCGATCGCCTCGGCGAAGGTCGATCCGAGCAGCCATCCCAGCAGCGGCATGACCGCCTGCGCGACGCCGAAGGCGGTGGCGAAGACGAGGGCCGTGCGCAGCACGTGAGCGCGCAGCTGCACGCCCTTGCCGAGAGCGACGGCGAAGGCGTCGGCCGACACCCCGAGGGCGAGCAGCAACAGAGTCCAGGGTGAGATGACGGCTCCTCGAAAGGCGATGGAGTCGACCGGATTGCTCACGGTCGGTGCGGGCAGAGGCCGTCTGCGAGCGCCGTCGGACGCGGAGGCCGAAGATCAGCCTGATGGTCGCGGCACCCGCTGTTCAAGCCGAGCCTATGAATTGACAGCATTTCGGGTTTCCTGGATTTGATAACGATTATCAGTAGCCCTACGCTGGAGAGCATGAAGCGTCCCGTCGTTCTGCTCGCCGCCCTCGCCGCGGCATCCTCCCTCGCCCTCGCTGGCTGCTCCAGCTCAGCCAGCCCGTCGCCTGCCTCCTCGTCCTCTGCGGGCGGCACGATCTCGGTCGTCGCCTCCACCAACGTCTACGGCGACATCGCCAAGACGATCGGCGGCGAGCACGTCGAAGTCACGTCGCTGATCGCCGACGAGAGCAAGGACCCGCACGACTTCGAGGCGACCGCTGCCGACCAGCTCGACATCCAGAACGCCCAACTGCTCATCGAGAACGGCGGGGGCTACGACCCGTTCATGGCAACGATGAAGGACTCCACCTCGTCGGCCGCTCCGCTCATCAGCGCCGTCACCTTCTCTCCGGAGTGGAAGGGATCCAACCCGTCCGAGGCGGTGGACGGCTTCAACGAGCACGTCTTCTACGATCCGCAGACCATCGCGGCGGTCGCCGACGAGGTTGCGAAGCAACTCGGCACGATCGACCCGACCGATGCGAGCACGTTCACCGCCAACGCCAAGGCCTTCCGCGCCGCTATCGACGCCAAAGTCACGCCGATTCTCACCGATATCTCGAAGGCGCACGCCGGCGAAGACATCTTCGTCACCGAGCCTGTCCCGCTCTACCTCGCGGAGTCGGCCGGCCTGAAAAACGTCACCCCGTCGGCGTTCAGCGAAGCCGTCGAGGAGGGCCAGGATGTTCCGCCCGCGACGCTGCTCGACGCCCTGACGCTGATCGGCGGCGGCACGGTGAAGATCCTCTTCGTGAACGCTCAGGCTGCCGGCGCCGAGACCACGCAGGCCGAGGCGAAGGCTGCCGAGGCCAAGGTTCCCGTCATCAAGGCGTCGGAGCTGCTTCCGGACGGTCAGAACTACGTATCGTGGATGACTGACATGGCTACGCAGATCAAGACCGCGCTGGGTTCGTGACCCCCGCGACCACTCCGCCCCTTCGCATCGTGGCCGCCGCGCTCTCGCGCGGCGGCCACGAGCTGTGGCGCGGGCTCGACCTCGAACTGCAACCGGGCGAACTCGTCGCGGTGCTCGGCCCGAGCGGGGCGGGCAAGACCACACTGCTGCGCGCCATCCTCGGCCTCGAGCGGCTCAGCGCCGGAAGCGTCGAGGCCCTCGGCGAACGGGTCCACCGCGCCGGCAGCCGTCGTATCGGCTACATCCCGCAGCAGCGACCGCTCGCGCGGCACACCGCCATGCGCGGTCGCGACCTCGTGCGTCTGGGCGTCGACGGCCACCGTTTCGGCTTCCCGCTTCCGCGCCGCGGTGACCGTCAACGCGTGCAGGAGCTCATCGATGCCGTCGGCGCCGGATCGTTCGCCGACCGTCCCGTCGGCCTGCTCTCGGGAGGAGAGCAGCAGCGGCTGCGCGTCGGCCAGGCGCTCGCCGACAACCCCGGGCTGCTCTTGTGCGACGAGCCTCTGACCAGCCTGGACCTCGCCAATCAGCGCGACGTCATCGACCTCATCGACGGGTACCGCCGCGAGAGCGGGGCCGGCGTGCTGCTCGTCACCCATGACATCAACCCGGTGCTCGAGAAGGTCGACCGCATCCTCTACCTCACGGGAGGCCGCTTCACGCTGGGCCGCCCCGACGAGGTGCTGACCTCCGAGACGCTGACCGCGCTCTACGACACGCCCGTGCACGTCGCGCGCATCGGCGGGCGGCTGGTCGTCGTCGGCGCTCCCGACTCGGAAGCCGGACACCACCACCACGGCGACGACGCCCGTGACGACACGGCCCCGTCGCTCACCCCTGCGTCGCCATCATCGATGGGAGGGGTCCGATGAACTGGGACGATGTGGGCAACGCCCTCTTCGGCGGCCTCTCGCGCTACGGCGACATCCTCGCGCTCGTGCAGAACTCAGTGTGGGCCGGTGCGGTGCTCGGCATCGTGGGGGGCCTGATCGGCGTCTTCGTCATGCAGCGCGACATGGCCTTCGCCGTCCACGGCATCAGCGAGCTGTCGTTCGCCGGGGCAGCGGCAGCGCTGCTGCTCGGGTTCGACGTGGTCACCGGATCTGTCCTGGGCTCGCTCGTCGCGGCCGGACTGATCGGCTGGTTGGGCGCCCGCGCCCGCGATCGCAACTCGATTATCGGCGTGCTCATGCCGTTCGGTCTGGGCCTCGGCATCCTGTGCATCTCGCTCTACAACGGCCGCAGCGCCAACCGATTCAGCCTGCTCACCGGACAGATCGTCTCGGTGCAGAGCGGCCAGCTGACGGTGCTCATCGTGCTCAGCGTGATCGTACTGGTGGCCCTGCTGCTGATCTGGCGTCCGCTCACCTTCGACTCGCTCGACCCGCAGTCGGCCGCCGCGCGCGGCGTTCCCACCACGGTGGTGTCGTTCGTCTTCATGATCCTGCTGGGCATCGTGGTCGCCGTCGCGGTGCACATCATCGGCGCCCTCCTCGTGCTGTCGCTGCTGGTCACCCCCGCCGCGGCGGCTATGCGGGTGGCGAACGGCCCTGTCGCGGTGCCGCTGCTGGCAGCGGGATTCGGGGTCGTGTCCGCCGTGGGCGGGATCCTCCTGGCGATCGCGGGCACGCTTCCGGTGAGTCCGTACATCACCACCCTCTCCTTCCTCATCTACCTCGTGTGCCGAGCCGTCGACGGCGTCCGCCGTCGGGGCAGCGTCGAGGCTTAGGCATCCCGGGGCGGTACGCATCCAGCCCGCTCCAAGACCCCGCGAGTAGACTCCCCGCATGGCTCAGCGCAACACCTGGCAGCGCGATCGCGTGCGCGAGGCGCTGACCGACGCTCCGGGATTCGTCAGCGCTCAGGCGCTGCACGCCACCCTGCGCGACGAGAACACCGGCATCGGGCTCGCAACCGTCTACCGGGCGCTGGCCACCCTCGCCGCCAGCGGCGAAGCCGATCAGCTGCAGAGCCCCGAGGGCGAAGCGATCTACCGTGCCTGCTCGAGCACGGGACACCATCACCACCTGATCTGCCGCTCGTGCGGCCTCGCCGTGGAGATCCAGGCTCACGAGGTCGAGGCGTGGGCTCAGCGAACCGCCGCATCGCATGGATTCACCGAGGCCGAGCACGTCGTCGACATCTTCGGGGTCTGCGCCGCCTGCTCGGCGAAGCGCGCCGCGACACTCGCCGGAGAGCGTGTCGACTGAGGTGCGCGCCGCGCCGGCCCGCACCGCGGTGGCCGTCGGTCTCGGCGTGCTGGTGGTCGGAGCCCTCGTGGCTGTCGCCCTCCTCTCTCCGGGACCATCGCTGCCGACGCGCGTGCAGGACGGCCTGACGCTCTCCATCAGCGTGCTGATCGAGTCGCTCCCGTTCGTCATCCTCGGCGTGCTGCTGTCGATCATCGTGCAGGTGTGGGTGCCGCCGGGTGTGATCGAACGATGGATGCCGCGGGCACCATGGGCCCGCCGTGCGGTGCTGTCTCTGCTGGGCATGCTCATCCCTGTCTGCGAGTGCGGCAACGTGCCGTTCGCACGCGGACTGATGATGCGCGGTCTCGGCGTCGCAGAGACCCTCACGTTCCTCATCGCCGCGCCGATCGTGAACCCGATCGTGATCATCACCACGCACCAGGCGTTCGGGTTCGACGACGGCATCCTGATCGCGCGCCTTCTCGGCGGCTACGCGGTCGCAAACCTGATCGGATGGCTGTACAGCCGGCATCCCGACCCGGACGGCCTGCTCACCGAACGCTTCCGTGCCAGCTGTGAGGTGTCGCTCGAGTCTGCCGCTCACGGCGGGGGATCCGGCAAGGGCCGGCGCAGCCTCGCCCAGTTCGTCGTCGAGCTGCGTGCGGTCATGCCGGCGCTCGTCATCGGTTCGGCGCTCGCCGGTGCGGTGCAGGTTCTCGTGCCGCGGTCGGCGCTGCTGGCCATCGGGTCGAACCCCGCGCTGTCGATCGTCGCGATGATCGCCCTCGCCATGATCGTGTCGATCTGCTCGAACGTCGACGCGTTCTTCGCGCTGTCGTTCGCCTCGACCTTCACGCCCGGCTCGATCGTCGCCTTCCTGCTGGTCGGACCCCTGGTCGACGTGAAGATGCTCGCGCTCTTGCGCACGACGTTCCGCACGAAGGTGCTCGGCACCCTGGTGGTGATCGTCGTGCTGTTCGCGGTCGCGGTGGGATCGGTGGTGAACCTCCTTGCGTGAGCTCCTCGGATCCCGGCTGCTCGGCGTGGGACTGGCCGCCGGGCTGGCCACCGTCACGATCACCCTCTGGCTGACCGGTCAGCTGGCCCTGTACATCAACCCGTCGTCGAACTGGTTCGCCGTCTCGATGGCCGTCATCGCCCTCGTCGGCACGGTGGTCAGCTTCGCGCTGCCGCGCGGCGCCGAGGCCGACCACGGACACGACCACGGCGATGCGCAGGAGGGGCATGAGCATGACCACGGTCACCACGAGGGCGTTTCGACGCGCTCCGCGCGCTCAGCGACCGCAGGCGCGACCGGGCACGGGCACGGGGGCGAGCAGCGGAGCGTGTGGGGTACGGCGGCGACGGTGACCGGCGGCATCCTGGCTACGGGCGTCGTTGCGGCGATCGTGCTGACGCCGCCCGCGACCCTGTCGGCCGAACTCGCGATGCAGCGCGACACCGGGGCGCCGCCGCTGTTCCAGGGTGCCGACACCATCGCCCTGGCCTCGACCGGCGACACCGCGAAGTTCGGCGTCGGCGAGTGGGCCAGCGTGTTCGCGACGGCGACGAACCCCGAGGCCTTCGACGGCGACACGATCACGCTCACCGGCTTCGTCACGCCCACCGACGGCGGTTTCGGCCTCACCCGCCTGGTGATCACGCACTGCGTCATCGACGCCCAGCCGGCGAGTGTGCCGGTGGCGCTGGCCGACGGCATCCCCTCCACCGGGACGTGGGTGACGGTCACCGGCACCATCCGTGACACCGCCGGGCGGCTGCAGATCCAGCCCGCCTCGGTGCGGACGGTCGACCAGCCCAAGGACCCGTATGAGTACTGAGCGCGCGACGCGTCGAGAGCGCTCGCGTCGCCGTCGCTCGCGCGCGTTTCTGGGCGCCTTCGCCCTCATCGTCGGTGCGCTCGCCGTCGTCGGCCTCGCCGGCGCCGCGGTTACCGTCTCTCAGGGGCCTCGCGTCACGAACGTCAGCGTCGATCCGGATGCCGCCGTCAGCGCCTCGGGGTCACGACTGATCATCACCACCACCCAATCGCTCGCGAAGGTCGCTCCGGCCCAGGTCACCGTCTCACCGGCAGCTCCATTCACCGTCGACACGTCGGGGCGCAGTGTCGGCATCCGCTTCACTCAGCCGCTCTGGGACGACACGTCGTACACCGTGACCATCGCAGGGCTGGTCGGCCTGGGCGGGGGGCCGGCGGCATCCGTGGAGCAGAGCTTCACCACCCCGCCGCTGCACCCCTACGTGCTGCAGCGGGGCACGGGCGGAGACACGATCCTGCGCACAGATCTGGCGGGCGCCGATCCCGAGCCGGTGTACACGAACCCCCACATCGAGGACTTCCGGGCCACGTCGGGCCACCTGGTGATGTCGACCATCGACGGCGACGACAAGTCGCACCTCATCGTCACCGACCTCGACGGCGGGAATGCCCGTGAGCTGCCCCTGCCCGGCGACGGCTCGGTCACCGACCTGCAGAGCGCCGACCGCGGCGACCTCGTCGGCTACACCTTCACCGACGCGAGCGTCGGCACGCCGGGAGCGCGCGAGGCGCGGTTGTTCACCGCGTCGCTGACGGCCGCCCAGGCAGGCGTCCAGCCCACGATGATCGAACGCGCGGGGGGCGAATCCCGGGTGGACGACTGGCGGTTCGTCCCCGGCACCGACAGCATCCTCATGCTCACCTATGACGGGGCGCTCACGCTCATCTCGCCGTCCGGGGGAGACCCTGTCACGCTCGGCAACGCCGTCTCGATCGACGGCATCGCGCGTGGCACGACAACCGCGATCGTCGAGCGCATCGACGGCCCCGCCGCGATCGATCTCGCCTCCGCCAAACAGGTCGCGTTGCCCCCTACCGACAAGGCCCTCGGCCAGACGAACAAGATGACGCCGCTCGCCGACGGCAGCACCCTCCGCGTGCTCGCGGTGGTCGACGGGTTCACCGTGCGCTCCACCACCGTCAACGTCGTCGATGCATCCGGCACGGCGACCCCGGTGTTCTCCGTGCAGCCGAAAGACATCCTCATCCAGTCGTGCGTGTCGCCGAGCGGCCGCTACGGTGCCTTCCTCGTTGCACCGGATGCCGTCTCGAACCCCTACGACGGCTACAAACTGCCGCTGCCCACCCACGTGCGAACGCACGTCGTCACCCTGACCGGGCCGAACGCGGGAACCGAAGTCGGCGCACTCGCCGGGTTCGACATCTCGTGGTGCCAGACGCCTCCGCGCGGATGAGCTGGCCGGGGCCCGAGCTGGTACCCGCCACGCGCGAGGCGCTGGCGGCGCTGCCGCTCGAGGTCGCGCCGCGACTGCTCGGGGCCGTGCTGCAGGTCGCGGTCAGCACCGACTCCGACTCCGAGGTCGTCTCCGTCCGACTCACTGAGGTCGAGGCCTATCACGGCGCCGGCACCGGCCCGGAGGCCGATCCGGGCTCCCACGCGCGGATGGGCCGCACGGCGCGCAATGCGACCATGTGGGGCGAACCGGGGCACCTGTACGTCTACCTGAGCCACGGCATCCATTCGTGCGTCAACGTCGTCTGCTGTCCCGACGGTCAGGCCGGCGGTGTACTGCTGCGGGCGGGCGAGATCATCGCGGGTGAGGCGATCGCGTTCGCGCGGCGGCCCGCGGCGCGGACCTCCCGCGACCTGGCCCGCGGACCCGGGCGCCTCGGCGATGCGGTGGGCCTGCGCCATCCCGTGCACGACGGCATCGATGCGATCACGGGCGCCGAGCACTCCCGCGCCCGGGCCCGTTTGTGGCTGCCCGTGGCCGTGCGTCGCGACATCGTCACCGGGCCGCGGGTCGGCGTCGCGGGGGTCGCTGGAACCGCCGCGTTCCCGTGGCGCTTCTGGATCGAGGGCGACCCCACGGTGTCGGTGTTCCGCTGGGGCCGTGGCGCCGGACCGGCCGCTTAGTGGCTCATCTCGAGGCGACGCCGCAGGCAATGCGCCGGCTGGCACGGTGAGCGAGTGATCCGGATGCCGCGTCAAGCCGACACGCCCGTCGTGCTAGACTGACTCTTTGTCTGCGCGCACTCCAGCACGCAGTTCGTATCCCACCACGTTTCGACTCGCCTTCGGCTCGTTCAACGACCGGCGGAGGAGTCCGATCCCGCATGGGATGCAGACAAGGGATCTTGGGTGGCACCGTCCGGTGTCACGGTACTAAGGAGAATCACTATGGCAGCAGTGTGCCAGGTGACCGGAGCAGTTCCCGGCTTCGGTCACAACATCTCGCACTCGCACCGTCGGACGAAGCGCCGCTTCGACCCGAACGTGCAGAAGAAGACCTACTACGTTCCTTCGCTTGGTCGCAAGATCACGCTGAACGTCTCGGCCAAGGGCATCAAGGTCATTGACGCCCGCGGCATCGAGTCGGTCGTGAAGGACCTCATCGCGAAGGGTGTGAAGCTCTAATGGCGAAGAAGGCTCAGGACGTCCGTCCGATCATCAAGCTTCGTTCGACCGCCGGCACGGGGTACACCTACGTGACGCGCAAGAACCGTCGCAACAACCCCGACCGCATCGTGCTGAAGAAGTACGACCCGGTGATCCGCAAGCACGTCGAATTCCGAGAGGAGCGCTGATCGCATGGCTAAGAAGAGCAAGATCGCGCGCAACAACCAGCGCGAAGAGGTCGTCACCCGCTACGCCGAGAAGCGTGCCGAGCTGAAGAAGACCCTCGTCGACCCGAACGCGACCGACGAGGCCCGTGAGGCTGCCCGCGTCGGCCTGCAGAAGCTTCCCCGCAACGCGTCGCCCGTGCGCCTGCGTGGCCGCGACGCCATCGACGGTCGCCCCCGCGGCTACCTGTCGAAGTTCGGCATCTCGCGCGTGCGTTTCCGCGACATGGCGCACAAGGGCGAGCTGCCCGGCGTGACCAAGTCGAGCTGGTAAGCACCGACCACCGCATTCAGAAGGCCCGTTCTCCTCGGAGACCGGGCCTTCTGCGTTGCCCGCATGCCGTCGGTTCTCGTCGTCCGCACGGGATTCGGAACTCGCCAACGGAATCGGACGGGCGGCCACGCGGCATCCGATTCCGGTGCCTCGGTCCGATTCTGGTGCGGGTGAAGACGGCGGATGCCGGGTCACACCAGCCCCATCCGTCACCTTTGTGGGCCGACACGCCGCCCAGATGACGCGAGAAGGCCGGAAATCCGCGGATTTCCGGGGATCGTAGGTATATTCGGGGACGGTCCAACCGACCAAACCGGCCGCACCGCGTCCGGTCCGATCTCACTGAAGGCGGCATCCGCTGCCGTTCTGGAGGACACCCCAATGGCTATCACCAAGACTGAGCTCGTCGCGAGCATCGCCAGCGCCACCGGCGAGAGCCAGGCCACCGTCGGCCGTGTCGTCGACGGCCTGTTCTCGGCTGTCTCCGAGGCCGTCGCCAAGGGCGAGAAGGTCACGATCCCCGGCTTCATCTCGTTCGAGCAGGTCGCCACCGCCGCCCGCACGGGCCGCAACCCGCAGACGGGTGCGGAGATCAAGATCGCCGCCGGCAAGCGCGTCAAGGTCACCGCGGGCTCGAAGCTCAAGGCTGCCGTCAAGTAAGGACGCTCCTGCGAAGGGGGGATGCCGCTCGGCATCCCCCCTTCTGCGTGTCCGGCGCCGCGTAGGCTGGACGGGTGATCTCGTCCCTTGCTCAGCGCCTGGCGGGGCCTGCGATCCTCGTTGCCGCCGCCCTGGCCGCGCTGCTGCTCGGGCTGGTCTACGGCGGGGGCGCCCAGCCCCAGCTGCTGCTCGATCCCGGGCCGGTGGTCCGGTGGGGCCTGCCGATCATCACCCTCGCGGTGAACCTGACGGCGGCGGGTATGGTGGGCTCTCTCGTGCTCGCGCTGTTCGCGCTGCGCGCCGGTGAGCGCTCTTTCGATTCAGCGCTGGACGCGGCATCCATCTCCGCGGCGCTGTTCACCGTCGCGAGCGCTCTGAACACGTTCTTCACCTTCATCAACGTGCTGCCCTCGACGCCCAGTGCCGGCGCCGAGTTCGGCGAGCAGCTCGGCCGTTTCCTGGTGACCACCGACGCGGGTCGCGCCTGGTCGCTGACCGTGCTCGCGGGGGCTGCGCTGACGGTGCTCGCGTTCGCCGTGCGCGGCTGGACCTCGACGCTCATCGTCGCCATCCTCGCCGTCGCGAGCCTCATCCCCATGGCAACCCAGGGGCATTCGGGCGACGAGGCGGGACACAATGTCGCCGTCTCCGCGCTGGTGCTGCACATCGTCGGTGCTGCGGTGTGGCTCGGCGGGCTGATCCTGCTGGTCGTGCTGCGCCCGCAGTTGCACGCCGCCGAACTCGGCACCGTGCTCGCGCGGTACTCGACTCTCGCGCTGGCCGCCTTCATCGTGGTCGCCCTGTCGGGGGTCGCGCGCGCGATCGTCGGGGTCGTCGAGCCGCGCTACCTGCTCTCTCCTTACGGGGCGCTGTTGGGCGTGAAGGTCGTCGCGCTGCTGGTGATGGGCGCTCTCGGAGCCCGCTATCGCAGTGGGCTCATCGCGCGCATCGGCAGTGCGGACACGACGGGTCGGGATGCCGCGACGCGCCGCTTCTGGGGACTCGTGACGCTCGAGATCGTCTTCATGGGTATCGCGAGCGGCGCCGCGGTCGCGCTGTCGCGCACGCCGCCCCCCGTCGACACCCGGCTGCCCGACGTGAAGACGCCGGCCGAGATCCTGACCGGAACGCCGCTTCCGCCCGAGCTGACGATCACGCAGTGGTTCACCCAGTGGGACGTGGACATCCTGTGGGCGTTCGCGGTGGGCTTCGGCCTCTTCTTCTACCTCGCCGGTGTCTGGCGCCTGCACCGGCGCGGCGACCGCTGGCCGATCTATCGCACGCTCCTGTGGGTGCTGGGCATGCTGTCGCTGCTCTGGGTCACCAGCGGGCCGATCAACGCCTACCAGGACTATCTGTTCAGCGTGCACATGATGGGCCACATGCTGCTGACCATGGCCATCCCGATGATGCTGGTCTTCGGCGCCCCCGTCAGCCTCGCCTCGCGCGCGATCGCCAAGCGCGCCGACGGCACGCGCGGGGGACGCGAGTGGATCCTGTGGGCCGTCCACACCCCGTTCGCCCGCGTCGTGACGCATCCGCTGTTCGCCGCCGCGATGTTCATCGGCTCGCTCTGGGCGTTCTACTACACCGACCTCTTCCGCTGGACTCTCTACGACCACATCGGTCACGAGTGGATGGTGGCGCACTTCCTCATCTCGGGCTACCTGTTCGTGCAGTCGCTGGTCGGCATCGACCCGGTGCCGCTGCGCTACCCCTACGCGTTCCGCCTGCTCACCCTCATCGGGGTGATGGCGATGCACGCGTTCTTCGGCATCGCGATCATGATGTCGACCGGGCTGTTCGTCGCGGAGTGGTTCGGATCGATGGGTCGCACGTGGGGTGAGGCCCCGCTCGTCGACCAGTACACCGGCGGTGGCGTGGCGTGGTCGATCGGGGAGATCCCGACGCTGATCCTCGCCATCACGGTCGCGGTGCAGTGGAGTCGCTCCGACGAGCGCACGCAGCGGCGCACCGACCGCCACGCCGACCGCACCGGCGACGCCGAGCTGCAGGCCTACAACGCGCAGCTGGCCGAAATGGCCGCGCGCGACGCGCGCGTCAGCCGCTGAGCGTCACGCGCTGAGCGCGGGCGAGGGGTCAGCTTGCCGGCTCGACTTTGATCGACGCGGTGCCGTCGGGAAGCATCGTGATCGTCCCGCCGACCCGGAACGGGACGTCTTCGTTCACGTGGCGGATCGTTCCGTCGAAGATCGACTTGATGTCGACGACGACGTGCGCCACGGCATCCGTCGGAGTGATCGACCAGCCGGCACCGTTCGGGGCCAGCGTGATGGTGGGCTGCGTGACCATCGACCACACGGGCGGCTCGAGGATGCGGTTGCGCACCTGCAGGCCGAACGGGCATCCCGTGGGCTGGAGTACCTGCTGCGTCGTGCACGACGTGAGGAAAGACTCGACGCGGTCTTGAACGACCTTGATGAACTGCGTGGTCGGTTGCGTCTGGATGTCCACGGGCACCTCTGCCTGCGGCGAGTCAGAGAGAACCGCGACGCCGGGGCTCGTCGAGACGGGCGTGTCGACGGAGATCGAGTAGAGCCCGGGCGAGAAGACGAGCAGCGCCACCGGGGTCAGCGGATCGGTCGTCGTGCCCGTGCTGGATGCGATCTGGCGCGTGTCGATGGCGAACCCGTTGACCGAGAACGCCGTCGCACCGCGCAGAGTGAGGTCGATGACGGCCAGCGGGCTCTGTGCGAACCGCCAGGTGGGCGCGAGGCCCACCCATCCCGCGCGCTCGACGCGGAAGGTGGAGGTGCCCTGGTGGGGGCCGGCCTGGTACGACACGGTGACCGACTCGATGCCGCTGTCCGCCTGCTCGCTGACGACACGGATGTCCGACAGCGGGGCCAGCGCGGCACGCCGCAGCAGTGCTTCGCTGGCATCGGCAGGCAGACCCGCCGAGGTGAGATCGGTGGAGTCGATCGGCACACCGGGCAAGGCCAGCGCCTCCGGCGCGCGGCCCTGGCTGAGCATGTCGAGGTAACGCGTGACGAAGGCCCCCGGGCTGTAGAGCTCGCGGTACAGCGTGACGGTCGCGGCGCCGAGCGCGCCCAGCAGGAGCACTCCGATGATCGCCAGCGAGGTGAGGTCGAAAGCGAGTCGGCGGTTCATCCGTCGGCCTGAGGAACGGCGTCGGGGCGCGTCGCTGCGCCGCCGCGACACGCTCGCGTCGATCCCTTCCACCCCGTCCACATGTCCAGTCTAGGAAACGGATGCTGATGGCTAGCATGGATCCGGTGAGCATCCCCGCCCTCTCCGCCGAGCAGGAGGAGCTCTTTCGCCTCATCGAGGACACCCGCGAGCACGTGTTCGTCACTGGACGGGCCGGTACCGGCAAGTCGACGTTGTTGCAGCACCTGGCCTGGAACACCGAGAAACAGATCGCCGTCTGCGCGCCGACCGGCGTCGCCGCGCTCAACGTCGAGGGGCAGACCATCCACTCCCTCTTCCGTCTGCCCATCGGTCTCATCGCCGACAGCGAGTTGGAGCAGTCCGAACCGGCCCGTCGGGTGCTGCGAGCCATCGACACCCTCGTCATCGATGAGGTCTCGATGGTCAACGCCGATCTCATGGACGGCATCGACCGTTCGCTCCGGCAGGCACGCGGGCGCCGCTCCGAAGCCTTCGGCGGAGTGCAGATCATCATGTTCGGCGATCCGTATCAGCTCTCTCCGGTTCCTCCGCGGGGAGACGAGCTGCGTTACATCCAGGATCACTACCGCTCGTTCTGGTTCTTCGACGCGCAGGTGTGGTCGGGGCCGTCGACCGACGGCTCGACCATCCGCTCGGACGGCCTGCTCGACCTCGGTCGCGTCGGCGCACCGCTGCACATCCGGGAGCTCCGGCAGATCCACCGGCAGGCAGATGACGGGTTCAAGGCAATGCTCAACGCGGTGCGCCATGGCGTGGTGACCGCCGAGATCGCCGGCATGCTCAACGCGGCGGGAGCGCGTCCGGTTCCCGAGCCGGTCGAGGGTGAGGTGCCCATCATCACTCTCGCCACGCGAAACGACATCGTGGCGCGCATCAATCAGCGTCACCTCGATGCGCTGCCCGGCCCCGTGCAGACGGCACGGGCCGACATCAGCGGGGACTTCGGTCGCGGCGAGGCGTCATACCCCGCCGACACCGAGCTGCAGCTCAAGGTGGGCGCTCAGGTGATGTTCCTGCGCAACGACGTAGGCGGCCGCGGCGACGGTCCACGGTGGGTCAACGGCTCGATCGGCACCGTCACGCGCATCGCCGGGGGGACGGTGCGCGTGGAGCTGGACGGCGAGGAGGTCGACGTCGAGCCGGCGGTCTGGGAGAGGTTCCGCTACGCGTACGATCCGGGCTCACGCAAGCTGACGCGCGACATCGTCGCCGAGTTCACGCAGTTCCCGCTGCGACTGGCGTGGGCGGTGACCATCCACAAATCGCAAGGCAAGACCTACGACCGCGCCGTCATCGACCTCGGCTCGGGAGCGTTCGCGCCGGGCCAGACGTACGTCGCGCTCTCGCGGCTGACGTCGCTGGACGGCCTGTACCTGTCGCGGCCCCTGCGCCCGAGCGACATCCTCGTGGATGCCGACGTGCGCCGCTTCATGGCCGGAGTGCGCGCCGCGGGTTTCTGACCGCCGTTTCGCTCCCCCGCCCCGCCGAGAAACGACCTGGCGCCCCAAACGGCGGTGCGCCTCGGGCGCCAGGTCGTTTCTCGGCGACGCGGACGTCAGGCCGTCGCCGCCGCTGCCGACTTCGCCGAGGCGAGATCGACGAACAGGTCGGTGTTGAACTGGTACGCCACGAGCACTTCATCGATGACGCGCTCGCGCTCCGCGGCATCCCACGCGACGGCGTCGAGCTGTTCGCGGTAGACGTCCTTGAAGGCGGCGGGGTCGGCGATCTCCTCGAAGAGGTAGAACCCGATGCCGTTGGTCTCGAAGCCGAACTGGCGGGCCATGAGCTTGCCGATGAACAGGCCACCGGAGAGGTCGCCGAGATAGCGCGTGTAGTGGTGCGCCACGAAACCGCCCGGCCAGCTCGCGCCCACCTCCCGGATCCGCTCGACGTAGCGACGGGTTGTGGGAAGCGGCTCGATGCGGCGCTGCCAGTCGTCGCCGATGAGGAACGCGAGGTCGGCCTCGATGGCGGGCAGCCGGGTCAGCTTGTCGCTGATGAACGGTGCGGCGATCGGATCGTGCCGCATCGTGTCGGCCGCGGCCTCCAGCGCGTCGTAGATGAACCAGTGCTGGGCGACCAGCGCGACGTAATCATCGCGCGTGCCGCGGCCGCGCATGAGGTCGTCCATGAACCCGGCGTGCTCGCTGCCGGAGTGGGCGGCGCGCGAGCGCTCGCGAAGGGCGGTGGAGAACGGGATCAACTCGGTCACGACCGTCAGTGTATCTGAAACTAAGGCTCACCTAAACTGAAGGTTTGCGGTGATTCTCATGAGCCCGGTCTAGGCGTGCGGGCGCGGAGGGATGCCGAGGCGCGCACAGGCCTCGTCGTAGAGCGCCACGATCTCGCGACGCACCTCGCGGCGCTCGGTGATGTCCCCTCCCGGCCAGGGGATGCGGATCACATCGTCGGTTCCGTCGGCGAGCGTGACCTGCCACTGTCCGGCGGCACCGTCGAAGGTCACCATCTGCGAGGCCACGACGTCGGTAAGGGGCGAGAACGCGCGGGCGATGAGCAGGTTGTCGTCAGAGTGGTCGTCGTTCATGTGGCCGAGCACGCCGGCCAGTGCGTCGTCGTCGAAGGTGTGCGCCATGGCACCCACCCTAGAGCGCGGTTCGACGCCGACCAGGAGCGTGGGCCGTCGCAATGGCGGGGGAGAATAGTGACAGGTATGTCACGGCGTCGGGTGGCGGAGAGTTCGTGTCCTACGCTGAAAGGACTGATCAGGGGGTGAGGATGCGGGGTCTTCGTCGATCGCGACGCGTCGCGGCATTGGCAGGAACGATCGCGTTGGCGATCGCGCTCGCCGCCTGTTCATCGGACGACACGGTGCACCTCGCCGTGCCTGATCAGGTAGACGGCGCGATCGCGTCTGACATCCAGGGCCAACTGCAGACCGCCGTCGAGAAGGCCGTCGCCGCGGCCGGCGCCTCCGGCGCCATCGTCGGCGTGCGCGTGCCCTGGTCTGGTGTGTGGAACGCGGGCATCGGCACGGTGGCGCCCGACGGAGCCTCCGTAGGCAGCGATATGACCTTCCATGCGGGCGCCGTCACGCGGTCGATGACCTGTGACGTGCTTTACGGTCTGGTCCACGACGGGGTGGTCTCGCTCGATGACACCGCCGGCAAGTACGTCACCGGTATCGGTGATCAGGAGAACCTCACGCTCGGCCAGCTCTGCGACTCGACGACGGGTCTGGCCTCTTATGCCCCTCAGATCGACGTGCGCACACGGGCGACACCCGAACGCCAGTGGAACCCGCGCGAACTGCTCGGCTACGGACTGTCGCGCGGCGCCGCCGCCCAGCCGGGCACCGTCTTCGCCGATTCGGACACCGGCTATGTCCTGCTCGGGCTCGCCCTCGAGCGCGCGACCGACAAGAGCGCCGACCAGCTGTACCAGCAGTACGTGTTCGGCCCCAACGGCCTGCGGAGCAGCTCGTTGCCCAGCACCGGCAATGCCCAACTTCAGGGCCTGTGGACGGGGAACGCTGCCGATGGCACGGCGGCGTGCACGGCTCCGACCCCGATCGTCGACCTGTCCCCGACCGCCGGATTCACGGCATCCGGAGTCATCAGCGACCTGACCGACCTCAGTCAGTACGCCCAGGCGCTCGCGCTGGGACTGCGTTCGTACGACGCGCCCGGTCGGTTCGAGAACGCTCTGCCCGCCGTCGCGAACGGGCCCTCCTGGTTCACCGCGCGCGGCGGTGCCTACCAGGCCGGCAGTCTCATCGGCCAGTACGGTTCGGTGCCGGGTGCCCTGACCGCGGCCTTCGCCGACCGCAACACCGGCATGAGCGTGGTCGTCACGATCAACAACTCGCGAGCGTCCGCCGATCTGGTGCGAAACCTCGCCTGGGAGCTGGCCGCCATCGCCTCGAAGGCGCCCGCCGCCTCGGGCCGCACCGCACCGCAAGCGGGGCTGCCGTGGACCGCCGAGGACATGGCCGCTCAGGTCGCTGCCGCCGCGGTGTGCCCCATCCCGTGACCGTGTCCCTCCGGTGATGAGCGCTCGGGCGCCCCGCACGTCCGCCGCTCCCACGGCTGTCGCCCTCGTCGTGGCGGGGCTGGCGTGCCAAGAAGGCGGCGCGGCGATCGCGGTGACGCTGTCTTCCGATGTCGGTGCGCTCGGCATGGTCATGCTGCGTCTCGTGTTCTCGGCGCTGATCCTGCTGGTCGTCGCCCGGCCGAACCTGCGGCGGCACGGTGCCGCCGCGTGGCGCGACGTCATTCTCTTCGGCGTGGTGCTCGCGACGATGAACGGGCTCTTCTACCTGGCTTTGGAGCAGCTGCCGCTGGGCGTCACCGTGACGATCGAGGTGCTCGGTCCGCTCGCGCTGTCGATCATCGCCAGTCGCCGCCGGTCTGCGTGGGTATGGGCCGGTCTCGCGCTGGTCGGCGTCGCTGCGCTCGCCGGCGGCGGCTGGGACCGCCTCACTGTGGTGGGAGTGCTCTTCGCCCTGGGCGCGGCGGCCAGCTGGGCGCTCTACATCCTCGCGTCGGCGCGCGTCGGCGCCACCTTTCCCCGACTCGACGGGCTCGCCATCGCGATGTCCGTCGGTGCGCTGCTCTCGGTCCCCTTCGGCATCCCATCGGCCGGTGCGGCTGTCCTGCGTTCCGAGATCCTCGGGCTCGGCGCGGCGGTCGCTCTCCTGTCGTCGACGCTGCCGTACACCTTCGAGCTGATCGCGCTGCGGCGGCTGCCGGCCGCCGCGTTCGCCATTCTGATGAGTCTCGCCCCTGCGGTCGCGGCGCTCGCCGGCTGGGCGCTGCTCGGCCAGCATCTCGTCTGGCTGGAGATTGTCGGCATCGTGCTGGTCATCGTCGCCTCGATCGGCGCCGTTCGAGCGGCCGGCCGCCGCGCGCGGGAAGCCGCCGAACCGCTGGGCTGAAACCCTGGGCTGAACTGCTGGGCTGAACCGCGGGACTGAACCCGGCGCGGTCAGCCACGTTCGGCTCCCGAACAGCCGAGCGTGACAGGATGCCGCGGTGACCGTTCGCTCCACCGCTTCGCGCCGCCGCTCCGGAGGTCGCAGCCGCGCGCGTCGTCGTCCGGCGGTCGGCGTGCGGCGGCGTCGACAGCTGCAACGCCGGCGCGCGGTGGCGCTCGCCATCGCAGCGGTGCTCGCGGTCGGGCTGGGGATCGCGGGTGTCGCGATCGGACAAGCGGTGCATCATGCGGCCGTGTGCGCCGAGGCCGACGGCTTCGGCCGCGAGCAGCTCGACAACGCGCGGACCATCATCGACGCCGGCCGCGACGCCGGACTCCCCGTTCGCGATCAGACGATAGCGGTGATGACGGCCCTGGGCGAATCGAGCCTGCAGAACATCGACTACGGCGACTGGGAGACCGGCGGCGTCACCAATCCCGACGGCAGTCGCACGACGTCCATCGGGTTGTTCCAGCAGCAGGACGGGTGGGGAACGCGTGAGCAACGTCTCGACCCGTACACGGCATCCACGCTCTTCTATCGCGCCATGGTCGCCGACGTGCCCGAGCCCGAACGCTCGGCGACCGACCCGACGACGGTGGCGCACCGGGTGCAGATCAATCGCGACCCACAGCACTATGCACCGTACTGGCCGCTGGCCGAGCGCATCGTCGGCGTGCTCGATGACCCGACCGTGATCGATACCTGCCTCTGAGGCTTCAGGTGCGGGGCGGGCGCCCCAGCTCGACGGCCACGACGGCCAGCGTCGTGCCGACGGCGGCGGTGACGAGCATCCCGATGGGCGTCGGCACGAACGTCGCCGCGAGCACGGCGGTGACTCCGACCAGCAGCAGCACATTGCCGACGAGGGTCAGGGCCGCGCGCACGGTCAGCACCCAGATCCCCAGGATGAACAGGGCGACGGGGACGGTGAGGGTGGCGTGGGCCACGACGTTCGACAGCGCTGCCTCGTGGTCGATGTCGTCGACGGCCACTTCGATGCCCGCGGAGAAGGCTCCGGCGGCGGCGAAGATCACGTAGTGGAAATATCCGAAGCGGATCGATGACGCCAGCGTGCGGATGTGGCGATGATGTTCGCGTGAAAAATACACCCACCACATCCCGGCGGCGATCACCAGGCCCGCGGCCGACAGGACGATGAGTTCGGTCGTGTGCTCGCCGCGGTCGAGGGCGTCGATGATGGCGCCCGCCGACGCGAGGATCGACTCGCCGAGCAGGATCAGGGTGAAAAGGCTGTAGCGCTCGGTGATGTGGCGGGCGTTCCACGGTGTGTGGGCGTCGCGTTCCGCCCACACCGGCACGAGGGACTCGGCGAGCACGAGCACGAAGAAGGCGATGAGCCCCGCGGCCGGCGGAAGCAGAAGTCGCAGCACCCACGCGACCTGCACGAGCGCGATGGCGCCCGCATATCGCAGGCAGACGCGTCGGAACTCGGGGACGGATGCCGCCGCGCGCAGCCACTGTGCCACCATCGCCAGTCGCATGATGACGTAGCCGAACGTGACGATGGTGAAGTCGCCGTGTTGCATCGCTGCCGTGATGCCGCTGGCGAGCACGAGCACGCCGGCCATCTGGATGATCGTCATCACCCGGTAGAGCCAATCGTCCACGGCGAACGACGTCCCGAACCAGGTGAAGTTCATCCACGCCCACCAGATCGTGAAGAACACCATGATGTAGCTCGCGACCGCGAGCCCGAGTTCGCCGTGCGACTCCATCAGGTGCAGCTGCTGTGACGACAGCGAGACCGCGACCACGAAGACGAGGTCGAAGAACAGTTCCAGCGGGCTCGCCGCCCGGTGCTGCTCGCCGGGCTCGCGCGCCGTCATCGATCGGATGCCGCGACGAGCGCGGGCTGCCGGCGTGGGTGTCGTCATCCGCGTGGACTTTACGCGCGCCGCACCGCGACGAAGGAGGCGGGGTCGAGGTCACCGGTCGGCGACACGAAGATGCGTTTGACGTCGCCCGGCGAGCGGGGGTCGAAGACGAGCGGGCGCGACTCGCCCTCGCGAGGGACCTCGGTCACGGGTAGGAGTGTCATGCACGTCACCCAGCGGCGGGCACCCTGCCCGTCGTCGAATGCGAACGTGAGGGTCAGCGCCATCCGTGCGGCATCCGTCACCGGCAGCGGAGCGGAAGTCACCTCGGCGTCGACGAGGCGGCCGGAGGCCAGCAGCTCGGCGGCGAGGCCGGCGTTGCGCCGGCGGTACCGCTGTGCCCGCGCCCGGCCGATCAGGCTCAGCGCCGTGAGCAGGGCGAACATTCCCGGCAGCCACCAGAGACCCGTGTACATCACCCACCCGCCGACGTCCCACGCCTGGTCGTCGTGGAAGGTCGGGTCGACGGCAGTGCCGACGGCATCCGGTGCGGCCCAGAAATTCGTCGAGACGAGGATGCCGATCGTGATGCCCAGAAGGATGATCGATGCGGGACCGATGAAGGCGTAGTAGGTGCGCCGACCCGTGTAGCGGTGGTTCCACGCCCCGTATGCGCCCATCGACAGCAGGCAGCCCACGATGCCGACCGGCAGTGCGGTGGACCGTAGCTCGACCGGTATCCCGCCGTCCCAGGAGCCGAAGACGCTGTTGATCGTGACCACGCGCAACTGGTCGAAGAACCCGCCGATCCCGAAGCCGAGCACCGCCGCCGCCACGAGCCCGACGAACGCCCAGATGAGCGTCGCGGCGAGGGCTTTGCCCGAGCCCTCGAGTCGACGGTTGCGTTCAGCGGCGACGTCCTTCGGATCGGTGAGGCTCATGCCTCCCAGCGTAGAACGGGCCGCTACTCGATGTCGGCGATCGCGGTGCGAGGAATGAGCGGAACGACCAGCAGGCAGACGGCGATGAGGCCGAGGAGGGCGATGAGTGTCACGGACACCGCGGCAATGTCACCGGAGTCAGAAGCGCGAGGAAGATGCTGGTCACCACGAATATCCTCGACCTCGACCTCTACCCGCCCGTGCCGGTTCCGCTCGCGGTCGGGCGCTGGTCGTCAACCTCGCGTGCGCGATGGTGCCCGGACCGTCTGGACCGCCGCGCGACGCGAAGTGGATCCGGTTGCGCAGAACTCGGATGCCGAGGGATATGGATGGAGGGTTGTTCGCTTTAGTGCGAGAAGCCGCGTGTTTCCGCGGTTCTTCGAGGCCCAGAAATGAGCCGATCCTCTCGCATCCTCGAGAAAATCCTCTCGGATCCTCTGAGGCGTGACGAACACTATCCACGCCCGCGATTGTGGGCGTTCCGTCTACGGGTCCGTTCATGACGTGACCTCGTTCCGGCGGGTTCCTGCTTCGTTCGAGACTGCTCCGACGAGCCGGAGTCTGATGTCTCGTCCACAGGCGTTTAGCCTCTCGGCGCTGCATCACTCCAAGTCGATGAGTCTCATCGGCGCGCGAACTCAATCGAGGCCGAAAGTTGACAAGAACGAGGGGATGTACGTACCCTGTGTGTACAAGAAGGAGATTCCGATGTCTGAGTCTGCAGTCGATACTCGACTCGCCAAAAATCAAAGAATCAACCTGCGCGCCACGGACCGTCAAGAGTCGTTGCTCCGTCGTGCTGCCGAGGCTACTGATCACACGTTGACCGAGTTCATCCTTGGAAGCGCCGTGGAACATGCGGAGAGAGTCATGGCTGATCGCCGTTGGTTCATCGCAACCGAAGACCAGTTCGAGGAGTTTAAGCGGCTCCTTGATGCACCCCTGCCGTCGACGACGAAGTTCGAGAAGTTGTTTGCTCGACCGTCTGTGTTCTCGGACGAGGCGTGACGAGTTTCTCCGCGCCCCGCAAGCTTGAGAAGAGCGACGACCGAAGCGCGTTTCACAGCGGCGCGAACGAGCTCGACGACTGGTTCACACGCTTCGCTTGGGAGAACCAAGCGGCAAACAATGCGACAACATACGTTGCGCGCCATGGTGATCGGGTGGCTGGATTTTATTCGATCACCATGGCTGCCGTTGCCGTCGGCGACGCTCCCGCACGACTTGCTGAGCGTCGACCGTCCCAAATCCCGTGCATCCTCCTAGCGCGGCTCGCTGTGGACGAGGAATTCAAGGGAGCCGGCCTAGGGTGGGGGCTGCTCCGCGACGCGCTCATACGGTCTTTTCACATCAGCGGAAGTATTGGCGCGGCCGCCGTCCTGATCCACTGTCGTGACGAAAGCGCGAAGAGCTTCTACCTCCACCATGGCGACTTCCTTCAGTCCCCGATCGAGGACTTGCACCTCATGATCCCGATGAAGGAACTTCGGCGGTTCGCGGAGTGATCATTGACTTCGCCACCGTGAACTGTTCCGCCCATTCTTCGATGTGCCAATAACGGACCAGTGGTTCACCTAGGACCAAACTGACTGGATCCCACAGCCAGGCTGCACTGTCTGATTCGGTGACGATGCTGGCGACGTGCTCAGCCGCCTTGTCGAGGTTTCGATCGATCAGCGCGCAGCTCGCCAGATTGATTTCACGTATCGTCGCTCCGATGCTGCCCTCCGAAGGCTGGAAGTTCTCGAGGCTTGAACGGGCGCGGGCGGCGTTGATGGGAATCAGGCAGAACGCGTAGGCCATCGCGAAGTGCGTCGCCTGCGGTTGGGCCTCGTGGAATCTCTGCGCCATCTGTAGGGCGGTTTCGTATTGCCGCCCCTCCAGGAGTCGTGCAAGAGCGGCGATCGAAGAGTCACCCAACTCGCGCTGCTCGAATTCTTCGTCCACACGCCCGATTAGCTTGGCTTGCAGAGCGCTATTCAGCATCTCGGCCGTGACGGCTCGCTCCTGCAGCAGCGCAAGGGGCACGCCAGCCGCGCTTGCTGTTTCGCTGGGATTGGAGTTCAACATCTGCTCCCATTGGAGCGAGGTCGCGCGCCACTCGGGCACGTAGGTCAGAGTGAACCTTTCCGTGACCCAGTGCGTGACATCCTTCCCGCCGGGCAAGACCAAGTCCCTCGGTTCGCGTTCGACGTGGAGATAATCATCCACTCGCCAGCTCACGATGTGTGCAATGGCGGCGTTGCGGATCCACTTCTCCGCTGTCGCGCCTAAATCTCCGGCTAGAGCGACGGAGGCGATGTGCGGAGGAAGCTCGTTCTTGTGACGCGCAAGGGAGGGGTCCGCTTGCAACAGGGCGACCCACGGTGCAAGGACATCTGGGACCTCCACTCGTTCGATGTCCTCAGCCACAGATGCGGCCCAGAACATGGCAGCGTCACGCACAATCAACTTCACGAGGTCGCGGGCCAGGCCTGTACGAACGACCGCGTCTGCGCTGAGCCCACGCTCACCGAGCCGTGCCAACGAGGTTGTGATTGAGATTGATCTCCACCACGGATCTGACGTCGGTGGTGTGAGCAGGAGGTCCCGTGCCGTCCGAAGAAGCGCACTAGTTGACCATGTCTCACTCGGCTGTTCGAACTGAAGGCTAAGCCGTTCCCGGCCCGCGTCAAACTTCGCCGCCATCTCGCGGGAGTTCTTCGCGGCTACCATTTCGTCAAGCGCTAGGCGGCACTCGAGCGTGTGAGCGCAAAGTAGGTGCCCGCCGGAGCTACAGCCGTCTGCCAGCCGCTCAAGCGTCGCTAAGTAGCTGTCGGACATATGAGTCACTCCCCAGTCAACACGTCTGCGCCTTGCCCCGGCTCCTAACATATTCGTACCGCATCGACTGCGCCGCCTTCGACTGCGACGGGCTGTCGGCTGGCGCACATGCGTTCTCGCAACAGATCCGAGCCGCAGGTTGTCGTGAGCGAGTTGTCCAGTAGGCCAGGGAGGGGACTTGCGGCTGCGTGCCGGTTTGGGTGTTGAGCCTGTATGCCCGGATCGACGGTGTCACGGACACGTGCTGTCTACAGCGAGCGGGAGGTGCGCTGCATCGAGCAGGCGCGCTCGATGCAGATGCCTTGCGTCGAGCCGCCAGAAAGCCAAAACGTCAATCTGATCGGGGCAAAGCTGTTCGAGGACTTACGCGAACAAAATCGCGTACTTCCGCGAACAACCCATGGAGGGGCTGACGGGAATCGAACCCGCGCTATCTGCTTGGGAAGCAGAAGTTCTGCCATTGAACTACAGCCCCGCAGTCGGCTGCGAACACCGACTGCACCCATACTAACCAGCTTGTGGACGCCCACCGAGCGGATGCCGCGCCCCGACGTCGGCCGCAACCGTTCGACTCCTGTCTGACGAGGAGGCGGCGGCATCCGAGGAGGATGGCAGCTCACACGCCTGCGACCACGGAGGATCACATGACCGCGACGCCCACGCCCGACGATCTCAGCGGCACCGTCGACGAGCAGCAGCGTCAGCTCGCCGCCCTCGTGGAAGACGGCGAGCTGACCGCCGAGTGGTTGTTGCGGCAGTTGCAGCGAACACAGGCGGCGTGGGCCGCGGATGACACGACCCTCGACATCGAGCACGACTCGCGGGTCGACTACTGAGCCGACCCGCGAGTCGCTGTCTTCACTCCGACAGGTGCTGCACCGTGTTCGTGTAGGTGATCGAATCTGCGGTCGAGCCGACCAGGCCGAGGGTGACGCCGAACAGCGAGTTGAGGCCCTCGGCGGGCGGCGGGGTGTCGGCGCCCAGCGTGAGGAGCTTGCCGCCGGGCAGGGTGGCGCTCAATGAGTTGATGTACACGGCGACGTGGCCGTCCAGGGTCATCGTGTCGGCCGTTGTCGTCAAGATCGGGCCGGTGTCATGACGGACGGTCAGGCTGAAGCCCGAGATCGTGATGCGGTCGGCCTCGAGCTTCAGCGCCGTGATCCGTGAACCGTCGGCGAGCGGGACGGTGACGACGGAGATGCCTCGCAACCCGCTGAACGAGAGCGACGTCGACCCGAGCTGCGCGGACGGCTGAGTGAACACCGGGCCCTGCTCGTCGGCGACGGGCGCTACGGCGGGAGGTGTGGTCCCCTCCGACGGTGACGGAGAGGGCGAGGGCTCTGCCGGATTCGGGATGCCGGGAATGCTGGGGAGGCCGGGGATGCCGGGAATCGCCGCGCTCGACGATGGCGACGGACTGGGGGTGGGGGACGGCGAGGTGTGGCAGGGCAGGATGATCGGGATGCACCACTCGGCGGGCTGAACCCGCGACGCCGCGGCGGCCGAGGCCGGCATGGCTGCGGCACCGACCGTGCCCGGAGTGACCGCGAGAAGTGCTGCGACCACGATGGCGGAGCGCGCCCGACCGCGGATCATCGTGCGACCGCCTCGTCGGGGACGATCGCCTCCTCGGCGTCAGCGTCGGTGTCCGCGGGCTCATCCGCGTCGGACGCGGTGGGGCGCGGCATCCACGAGACGGCGAGGATTCCGCCGACCGCGGACAGGAGGAACCCGACGAGGAAGCCCCCGAGGTTGACGCCGACGATCGAGTAGACGCTCGTTGCGAGCGCGATGACGCCGTAGAGGATGCGGTGTGCGGGAGTGGCGATGACCAGGGCGCCCAGCACGATCAGCAGCAGGGGAATGACCACGGCCTGCAGTCCCTCGATGCCGAGGTGGATATGCAGGCGCCCGAAGTCGAGCTGGCTCGAGCCGAACATCGCCAGGCCACCCAGCATCAGCAGGATGCCGCCGGCAAGCGGTCGCTCACGACGCCACGTCGTCCCTCGCCCGGTGGAAGGAGTGTCGGCTTGGGCAGGCGCCGCACCGGGCTCTTGCTCGCGGGTGGCGCGTCGCGTCAGAAGCATCCCGTCGATCCGTCCGTCAGCTTCAGCGACATCCCGGTGAGCGTGAAGACCGAGGCCTGCGTGCTCCACGACGTCTGCTGGAGGTTGTTGATGGTGACGCCGTCGGCATCCTGGGCGAAGTCGCCCGCCGATCCCTTCGCCGCCGTGTTCACCGTGGATGCGTCGACGCCGATGCGGATGTTCGAGAACGACGAGTCGCCCTTGAGCTCGGTCATGCCGATCTGCAGGTCGGTCGCCGACGCCGGGTTTCCTCCGCCGCCGGCGGTGATCATCACCCCGACCTTGCCGAGCGGAGTGTCCGAGACGACCGACTGACACAGGTCGTACAGCTGAGCCGACGCGATGTTCGCGATCGCGACGTTGTGGGATCCGCCCGCCGTGTCTTGCGTGACGCCGGCGTACTGCGAGAAGCCCGTTCCCTCCAGCTTCGAGGCGCTGATCTGGAACTGGCTGCCCGACACGGCGAACGACACGGGCACCGCGCCCTGGGCGACACCGCCGAGGAGGAAGGTCGAGGCGAGCACGACGGGGATCGTGGCCAGGGTGATGCGACCTGCGCGAGAGCGGGTGGGGTTCGAGAGTCTCATCGATCCTCCGGATGCCGGGGCGCCGGCTCCGCTGCCGGTGCGCTCGATCACCGACTTTGCGCCTGAATTGACAAACAGTCAATAAGCCGGGCGTGTTCGTGAGAGGACTCTCATTCTGTGGGGCCGACGGCCTTGACGAGGTCGGTCGATAGGGTCGGGTCATGGCCATCGACCAGCGCAGGCGCCTGTCGCGCGAAGATCGCCGTGCGCAATTGATCGCGTCGGGGGTCGCCTTCCTGGTGTCGCGCCCGCTGGACGAGCTCACGATCGAGGCGCTCGCCGAGCGCGAAGACGTCTCGCGGGCACTCGTGTTCCACTACTTCGGCACGCGGCAGGGTCTGCACACCGCCGTGGTCACGACAGCACGCGATGCGCTCATCGCGGCGTCCGCTCCGCGTGCGGAACTTCCGGCGCTCGAGCGCCTCGACGACACGATCGCCCGCATCGTCGCCTTCGTCCGCGCCCACCGGGGCACCTTCTACTCGCTGGTGCGCGGCGTCGCCAGCGGAGACCCCGTCGTGCGCGAGCTGGTCGACGAGGCTCGCGATGAGAACGCGCGCCGCATTCTCGACGTGTTCCGCGAGCTCGGCTACGCCGACTCCGCGTTGCTGAGAGTGTCCGCACGCGCCTGGGTGGCGTTCGCGGAAGACGTGCTCATCGAGCTGGGGCTCGAGTCGGACCGCCCGGCCGAGGAGATCGTCGGCGTGCTCGCCCGCTCTGCCCTGGCCGTCGCGGCATCCGTCGAACCCTGAATCCGCTCCGGCGCCACGTGCGGGGACAGTAGGCTGGCGGCGTGCTGCTCAGTGATCGTGACATCCGTACCGAGATCGCCGCCGGCCGCGTGGGCCTTGCTCCCTGGGAGCCCGCGATGGTGCAGCCCTCGAGCGTCGACGTTCGCCTCGACCGGTACTTCCGGCTGTTCGACAACCACAAGTACCCCTTCATCGACCCGGCCGAAGACCAGCCCGACCTGACGCACCTCATCGAGGTGAAGCCCGACGAGCCGTTCGTCCTGCACCCCGGCGAGTTCGTGCTCGGATCGACGTTCGAACAGGTCACCCTCCCCGATGACATCGCGGCGCGCCTCGAGGGCAAGTCGTCGCTGGGTCGACTGGGCCTGCTGACCCACTCGACGGCCGGCTTCATCGACCCGGGCTTCTCGGGTCACGTGACGCTCGAGCTGTCGAACGTCGCGACGCTGCCCATCAAGCTGTGGCCCGGCATGAAGATCGGCCAGCTCTGCTTCTTCCGCCTGTCGTCGGCCGCCGAGAACCCCTACGGCACGGGCCCGTACCTCAACCGGTACCACGGGCAGCGCGGGCCGACGGCCTCGCGGTCGTTCCAGAACTTCCACCGCACCGACGTCGGCTCGACGGATGCCGGAGCCCGCGGCGCCTGATCCGTCGCGCCGCGCCCGCGGGCCGCTGATCAGCCCTTGAGGTCGCGAAAGTCGCTCTCGCGGAACTCCGTCTCGATGCGCGTTCCCGCCTGCGCGATCTCGCGATCGCGCAGCTCCACACGGCGGATCTTGCCCGAGATGGTCTTGGGCAGCTCGGCGAACTCCACGCGGCGCACGCGCATATACGGCGGCATGTGCTCGCGCGCATGCGCCAAGATCGCCCGCGCCGTCTCGGCGTCCGGTGCCGCCGTCGCGCTCAGCTGCACGTAAGCCTTCACGATGTTCAGGCGCACGTCGTCGGGGGCGCCGACCACGCCCGCCTCGGCGACGGCCGGATGCGTCAGCAGGATCGACTCGACCTCGAACGGCGACACCTTGAAGTCGCTCGCCTTGAAGACGTCGTCGGTGCGGCCGACGAAGGTGAGGAAGCCGTCGGCGTCGCGCGAGGCGACGTCGCTCGTGTGGAAGAGGCCGTCGTGTTCGACCTTTGCCGTGCGCTCGGGCTCGCCGACGTAACCGGGGGTCAGGTTGAACGGGCGTGTCGGCGCGGTCGGCAGGCAGATCTCGCCCTCGTCCGCCTCGAGCCCGGTGAGCGGATCGATCAGCACCACGTCGTTGCCCGGCAGGGGGCGGCCCATCGAGCCGGGCTTGAGTGGCGTTCCCGGGGTGTTGCCGATGACCGCGGTCAGCTCGGTCTGCCCGTAGCCGTCGCGGATCTGGATGCCCCACCACCGCTCGATCGTCGCGATGACCTCGGGGTTGAGTGGTTCGCCGGCAGACAGCAGTTCGCGCAGCGCCCGCGGACGCTTCTCCAACGACGCCTGGATGAGCATGCGCCACACCGTGGGAGGCGCGCAGAAGGTGTTCACCTCGGCGCGATCGAGCTGGGCGACGAGAGCTTCGGGGTCGAAGCGCGAGTAGTTGTAGACGAACACCGTCGCCTCGGCGATCCACGGCGAGAAGAAGAGACTCCATGCGTGCTTGCCCCAGCCGGGCGCGCTGATGGTCATGTGGACATCTCCGGGACGCACGCCGATCCAGTACATCGTCGACAGGTGGCCGACCGGATAGGTCAGGTGGGTGTGCTCGACCATCTTCGGACGAGACGTCGTTCCCGAGGTGAAGTAGATGATCGACGGGTCGGTCGAGTCGATTTCGATATCCGGTGCCGCGTCGCTCGCGGCATCCGCGTCGTCGAAGAAGTGCCAACCGGCGCGGGGCGAACCCACGACGATGCGGATGAGCTCCGCGTCGAGGGCGTCGAACTTGGCGGCATCCGCCGTGTCGGCGATGACGGCGCGAACCTCGGCGCGCTCGAGACGCTCGGCGAGGTCGTCGCTGCCGAGCACGACCGAGGTCGGCAGCATGACGGCGCCGATCTTCATGATCGCGAGCATCGCCTCCCACAGCTCCATGCGGTTGTCGAGCATGAGCATGACGCGGTCGCCACGACCGATGCCGCAGGCGCTCAGCCAGTTCGCGACCCGGTTCGACTGCCGGCGCAGTGCGTCGAAGGTGACGGAAGCTTCGCTGCCGTCTTCTTCCGTGATGCGCAAGGCGACGCGGTCGTTGTCTTCGGCGATGCCGTCGAACCAGTCGACGGCCCAGTTGAAATGGTCTCCGACGTCGGGCCAGCGGAACGCGGCATGCGCCGCGTCGAGGTCATCGGCGTGGGAGAGCAGAAGGTCGCGGGCGTCACGGAAGGCGCGACCGGCGGGGGAGAGGGGCATGAGGGTTCTCGATCTGCGCCGCGGGTCCGCCGCGCGTCGCCGCCATTCTAGGAGCGTTCGCGACGCTCTCCCGGCGGGCGACGGCGGGCGACGGCGGGTTCGCGAGTCGCTCAGGCGCTCGCGGCGGTGCGTCCCTCGCTGAAGCCGGCGGCGAAGCCGCGCTCGTAAGCACTCTCGGCGTCACCGTGACGCGAGTCGCGATCGGCGACGTCGTCGCCATGGCGATCGCGTCCGCCGTGGACGCGCTCACGCGGACCGAACCCGTGCGCGCCGGGCCCGAAACCGTGTCGGCCGTGACCGAAGCGGTGACCGCGCGGACCGAACCCGCCCGGGTGGTGCGGGTGACGTCCTTCGCGGGACTCGCCCTCCCGCCAGCCGAGAGCGCGGGCGACGGCCTCGAGGGTCCTGCTCGCTGCGGCCAGCTCGTCGGTCGATACGGCCTCGCTCGGGCGCGATCCGAGTTCGTTCGCGCGCTGGGCGAGACGGTCGGCCGCGGCACGCCCGGCGTCGGTCAGCGACCAGGTGCCGTCCGCCTCGGCGACCCAGCCGCGCTCGGCGAGTCGACGCAGACGCTTTCCCCTGTGGGAGAGGTGCGCCAGCAGCGTCGAGGCGTGATCGGAGGCGAGCACGTGCAGCAGGCGCGCGTCGCGCGGGCTGATGTCGTCGGCGGTCAGAGCCGCGGCGCGCTCCTGCCAGAGCAGGCGATCGACGGCGCGCACCCAGCGGGCGAACGAGTGAGCGTCGGGGATGTGGTGTGTGTCTGTGGTGTCTGTGGGGTTCTCCATGGGAGGTCCTTTCATCGAGCGGTGGCCGAGCGGTTGCTCAGCTGTCGCCAGTTTGCATGTCAATGTGCATGTACATGCAGCATGACATGCATGATGAGAACATGTCAAGCGACATGTAAATTTGAGGGATGACGGATGCTGAACCCTCCGACCGATCCGCTGCGCAGGCCCTGGACGCGATCGATGCCGCCCTCGGACTTCTGCGTGGACGCGGTCCCGGGATGCGCGGACGGGGCGCGGGCGGCGACTCCGGCGACCCCGCGGCGGCTGACCATGCGCACGACCGCTTCGGTCCCCGTGGAGGACGTCGAACCCACCCCCGCGGCGGAGAACATGGGGTCGATCGTGGATTCGGCCCCCCCGAGGGGTGGGTCGGCATGCGCGGCGGCGGCCCCGCCATGCGCCACGGCGGTCCCGCCCGTCTGCGCCTGATCGAGGCGCTGCACGCGGCATCCCATCCCCTCAGCGTCAGCGAACTGGGCGAGGCGATCGGCGTCGATCAGCCGCGAGCGTCGCGCCTCGTGCAGCAGAGCGTCGAGATGGGGCTCGTGCAGCGGGAGGCCGACCCCGATGACGCGCGTCGCACGCGCATCGCCCTGACCGAGACCGGCGAGCGGTTCGCTCGCGGGTTCCGGGGCCGGCGTCGGGAGTATCTGACTCAGGCGCTCACGGACTTCACCGGTGAGGAGCGTGCCGAGCTCGCGCGCCTGCTCACCAAGCTCGCCGCCGCCTGGCCCGCCGGCTGACGTCGGCTACAGATCCTCGGCCCCGGGCCAGATCTCGTCGACCTCGAGCGTCAGATCGATGATCTGGCGCAGCAGTCCACCCGTCGTCGTCGCGCGCAGCAGTGCCTGCTGGTCGTATTCCACGAGCGGGGCGATCGCGGCGATCTGCCACACAGCGGCCAACGGATCGTCCGACAGCTCGATGTGGGCGCCCCAGGGAGCATCGGGGAAGCGGCCGAGCACGCGGCGCACGATCGCCTCGGCCTCGACGCGCAACGGCGTCAGCGCGTCGTTCCACTCCAGCGCCGGAAGAACGGTCACCTCGGCGCGCGGGTAGGGATCGTCGTCGAGCCAGCGGTCGACCGTGAACCTGTCTTCTCCGATGGCGACGACCTGGAGGGCGTCCGCACCAGCGGCGATGGTGGTCAGCCGGGCGAACGTGCCGATTCCCGATCGCTGGTCGCCCCCGCCGGTTTCGTGCCCGCGGTCGATGAGGACGACGCCGAACCGCGGGTCGTCGCTGTCGAGCAGCTCGCCCATCAGCTGCAGGTAGCGGGGTTCGAACACCCGCAACGGCAGCGGCGTGCGCGGAAAGAGCACCGATCCGAGAGGGAACATCGGCATCACCGTCATGGGCCCAGTCAAACACTCGGCGACGTACAGTGGGCGGGTGCCTCGCCCACGACCCGACACGCCCGCGCCCGGCCAAGAGTCGGTGTGGGACTACCCGCGCCCGCCGCGCGTCGAGGCGGTGCCTGCGCGCGTGACGATCCGCCTGGGCGGTGAGCTCATCGCCGACACGCGGGACGCCGTTCGCGTGCTCGAGACCAGCCATCCGCCGGTCTACTACCTGCCCATGGCCGACTTCGTGTCCGGCGCCTTGGCGGATGCCGCCGGCGCCTCATTCTGCGAGTTCAAGGGCACCGCCCGCTACCTCGATGTGGTCGGCGGAGGGGTCGTCCGCGCAGCGGCGGCGTGGAACTACCCGCAGCCGTCGCCCGGGTTCGCCGCGCTTCGTGACCGCGTCGCCGTCTACGCCGGGACGATGGACGAGTGCACCGTCGGCGGCGAGGTCGTCACGCCTCAGCCCGGGGGCTTCTACGGCGGCTGGATCACAGCCGCCGTCGTCGGACCGTTCAAGGGAGCGCCCGGCTCGATGGGGTGGTGACAGGCCGCTTCCCGCGGGGCTTCGCGGGATGCCGGGGCGGCGCCTGAGGCCCGGTGCGACTACCGTGGACATATGGCCTCTGACAGCATGACCGAACCCGTCGAGGCAGCGAACGCGCCCGACGCCCCCACCTCCGCCTCCTCCGAGGCTCCGACGACGCCCGGCTTCGCCGACCTCGGGCTCGATCCCGCCGTCCTGAAGGCGCTCAAGGATGTCGGCTACGAGACGCCCTCCGCGATTCAAGCGGCGACCATCCCGCCGCTCCTCGCCGGCAAGGACGTCCTCGGCACGGCCCAGACGGGCACGGGAAAGACCGCTGCGTTCGCGTTGCCGATCCTCTCGCGCCTCGACCTCGCGCAGAAGACGCCCCAGGCGCTCGTCCTCGCGCCTACCCGTGAGCTTGCCCTCCAGGTATGCGAGGCGTTCGAGAGCTATGCAGGGCACCTCCGCGGCGTGCACGTGCTCCCCGTCTACGGTGGCCAGGCGTACGGGCAGCAGCTGTCCGCCCTCCGCCGCGGCGTGCACATCGTCGTCGGCACCCCCGGTCGCATCATGGATCACCTCGCCAAGGGCACCCTCGATCTCACCGAGCTCAAGTACCTCGTGCTCGACGAAGCCGACGAGATGCTCAAGATGGGCTTCGCTGAGGACGTCGAGACGATCCTCGCCGACACCCCCGCCGGCAAGCAGGTCGCGCTGTTCTCCGCGACGATGCCCGCGCAGATCCGCCGCCTGGCCGGTACGTATCTGAAAGAACCCGAAGAGATCAACGTCAAGGCGAAGACCTCGACGGCGACGAACATCACCCAGCGCTACCTGATGGTGTCCTACCCGCAGAAGGTGGATGCCCTGACCCGCATCCTCGAAGTCGAAGCCTTCGAGGGGATGATCGTCTTCACCCGCACGAAGAACGAGACCGAGACGGTCGCCGAGAAGCTCCGCGCCCGTGGTTACACTGCCGCTGCGATCAACGGCGACGTCGCGCAGGACAAGCGCGAGCGCACGGTCAACCAGCTGAAGTCCGGCAAGCTCGACATCCTCGTCGCAACCGACGTCGCCGCGCGCGGCCTCGACGTCGACCGGATCAGCCACGTCGTCAACTTCGACCTCCCGATCGACACCGAGTCCTACGTCCACCGCATCGGCCGCACGGGCCGCGCGGGTCGCACGGGCGATGCGATCAGCTTCGTGACGCCGCGTGAGCGCCGCATGCTGATCTCGATCGAGAAGGCGACCCGTCAGCCGCTCACCGAAATGAGCCTGCCGAGCGTCGACGACGTCAACGCGAAGCGCCTCACGGGCTTCGACGATGCGATCACGGCGGCGCTGGCCGAGACTGAGCGCATCAACCGGTTCCGCGACATCATCAACCACTACGTCACCCACCACGACGTTCCCGAGGCCGATGTCGCGGCTGCGCTCGCGCTCGTCGCGCAGGGCGAGACGCCGCTGCTGCTCGACGCCGATGCGATCGAGTCGCCGCGCCGCGAGCGCAGCGACCGGTTCGACCGCGACTCCCGAGACGGCGACCGTGGTGACCGTGGTGACCGCCCGCGCCGCGAGCGTAGCGGCGGCGCCACGGCGACCTACCGCATCGAGGTCGGGCGTCGCCACAAGGTCGAGCCGCGCCAGATCGTCGGCGCCCTCGCCAACGAGGGCGGTCTGCGCCGCGAGGACTTCGGTGCGATCCAGATTCGCCCGGACTTCTCGCTGGTCGAGCTGCCCGCCGATCTGCCTCGCGACACCCTGCAGCGCTTGGAGGGCACACGCATCAGCGGTCGTCTGATCGAGCTCAAGCCCGACCGCTTCCAGCGCTCCGCGAAGCGCCCCGACCGTGCCTACGGCGACCGCGATCGTGACGGCGACCGGGCCGACCGCGGCGAGCGTCGTCCGCGCCGCGACTGACGCGGCGGCGGCATCCGTTGAGCAGGCGAGGGCGCAGCCTCAGCGGATCTCGACCTGCGCCGTCTTGACGGGCAGCATGAGCACGAGCCCGGCGAGCAGGATCAGCACGATGCCCAGGATGCCGAGGCGGGTGTCGCCGCTGAGTGCGACGAACAGGGCGAACAGGCCCGGTGCGAGGAACGACACGGCGCGCCCGGTTGTGGCGTAGAGCCCGAAGATCTCGCCTTCGCGACCCTCCGGCGTGATGCGCGCGAGGAACGAGCGCGACGCCGACTGCACCGGTCCGACGAACATGCAGAGCACGAGGCCGACGATCCAGAAACCGAGCTGCGCGGTGCCGATGACCAGCACCGCGAGGCCGGCGACGACGAGCCCGATGAGCGAGACGAGGATGACGTTCTTCGGCCCGAAGCGGTCATCGAGCCGCCCGGCGAAGATCGTCGAGATGCCGGCGACGACGTTCGCGGCGACCGCGAAGTAGAGAACCTGGGTCGAGCTGAAGCCGAACACCTGGGCGGCGATGATGGCGCCGAAGGTGAACACGCCCGCAAGGCCGTCGCGGAACACGGCGCTCGAGAGCAAGAACAGCAGCACCTGCCGGTTTCCGCGCCACAGTCCGCGCAGCGTCCCCCACAGCACGGCGTAGGAGCGGAAGAAGCCCACCTTCACCCGACGCTCGGATGCCGGGATCTCCGGCACCCGCACGAGCACCGGGATCGCGAAAACGCCGAACCATACCGCCGACGCGAGAACGGCGAGTCGGATGTCCAGACCACCCTCGGTGGTAATGCCGAGCGGGCCCGGGCTCGAGCTGAGCCCGATGAAGCCGAGCAGCAGCACGAGCAGCAGCACGATGCCGCCGACGTATCCCATGCCCCAACCGAAGCCGGAGACCCGCCCCATCGTCTGGCGGGTGGACACCTGCACGAGCATCGCGTTGTAGTTGACGCTCGCGAACTCGAAGAAGACGTTGCCGACCGCGAGCAGCGTCGCGCCCAGCACGAGGTAGTCCGGCGTGCCCTGCACGAAGAACATCGCGGCCATGGCGAGCACGACCAGGCCGGTATTGATGCCGAGCCACAGCTTGCGGCGTCCCGAGCCGTCGGAGCGCTGGCCGAGCACGGGGGCGAGCAGGGCCACCAGGATGCCGGCGATCATCAGCGCGATGCCGATGAGTGACGCATTGTCGGCCTTGGCCGCCACCAGCGCCGGGTTCTTGTCGTCGTCACCGGCCGCCGCGACGATCGCGGGGTCGATGAAGTAGCTGCTGGACAGGTACGTGCTGAACACGAACGTCGTCACCACCGCGTTGAAGGCCGCTGAGCCCCAATCCCAGAGCGCCCACGCGCGGACGCCGCGTCTGTCGGCGGCGATGGCCCGGGCACCGGTGGCGGCGAGCGAGTCGGGAGCGGGCTGAGCGGGCAGTGACATGTTCGTCACGGTATGTCCCTTCGGTGAACGCCGGGTGGCGGCGCGTCGTCGTGCCGCGAGGCTCAGGCTACTCTCGGCATCCCGTCTCCAAAGTTGAGCCTATTCATATCAACTTCGGTTTGACACGAATGAATGCCGCGGCTATCGTGGGAAACATCGAAGTTGAGCCGCAGGGACTCAACCCCGCGGACTCAACCCCGCAGACTTCCTCAGATCCGTTTCACGAAAGGGAACACACATGGCACGTGCAGTGGGTATCGACCTCGGGACGACGAACTCCGTCGTCTCGGTCCTCGAAGGTGGCGAGCCGAAGGTCATCGCCAACGCCGAGGGCTTCCGCACGACCCCCTCGGTCGTCGCGTTCACCAAGGACGGCGAGGTGCTGGTCGGCGAGACCGCCAAGCGCCAGGCCGTCACCAACGTCGACCGCACGCTGGCTTCGGTCAAGCGCCACATGGGCACCGACTGGAAGACCCAGGCGATCGACGGCAAGCAGTACACGCCGCAGGAGATCTCGGCCCGCATCCTCCAGAAGCTCAAGCGCGACGCCGAGGAGTACCTGGGCGACAGCGTGACCGACGCGGTCATCACCGTCCCGGCCTACTTCAACGACGCCGAGCGCCAGGCCACGAAGGATGCCGGTGAGATCGCCGGCCTCAACGTGCTGCGCATCATCAACGAGCCCACCGCCGCGGCGCTCGCGTACGGCCTCGACAAGGGCAAGGAAGACGAGCTCATCCTCGTCTTCGACCTCGGTGGCGGTACGTTCGACGTCTCGCTGCTTGAGGTGGGCAAGGACGACGACTTCTCCACCATCCAGGTGCGCGCCACCGCCGGTGACAACCGCCTCGGCGGTGACGACTGGGACCAGCGCGTCGTCGACTACCTGATCAAGCAGTTCAAGGACACCACGGGTGTCGACGTCTCGGGTGACAAGATCGCGCTCCAGCGTCTGAAGGAAGCGGCGGAGCAGGCGAAGAAGGAGCTGTCGAGCTCGACCAGCACCTCGATCAACCTGCCTTACCTCTCACTGACCGACTCGGGCCCCGTGTCGCTGTCGGAGACGTTGACGCGCGCCAAGTTCGAAGACCTCACCAAGGATCTGCTCGACCGCACGAAGAAGCCGTTCAACGACGTCATCGCCGAGGCCGGCATCAAGGTCGGCGACATCGACCACGTGGTGCTCGTCGGTGGATCGACGCGTATGCCGCAGGTCACCGAGCTGGTCAAGCAGCTCACCGGTGGCAAGGAGCCCAACAAGGGCGTGAACCCGGACGAGGTCGTCGCTGTCGGCGCCGCCCTGCAGGCCGGCGTCCTCAAGGGCGAGCGCAAGGACGTGCTGCTCATCGACGTCACCCCCCTGAGCCTCGGTATCGAGACCAAGGGTGGCATCATGACCAAGCTCATCGAGCGCAACACGGCCATCCCCACCAAGCGCAGCGAGACCTTCACGACCGCCGACGACAACCAGCCGTCGGTGGCCATCCAGGTCTTCCAGGGCGAGCGCGACTTCACCCGCGACAACAAGCCGCTGGGAACGTTCGAGCTCACCGGCATCGCGCCGGCGCCCCGCGGCATCCCGCAGGTCGAGGTCACGTTCGACATCGACGCCAACGGCATCGTCCACGTGTCCGCCAAGGACAAGGGCACCGGCAAAGAGCAGTCGATGACGATCACGGGCGGCTCGTCGCTGCCCAAGGACGACATCGAGCGCATGGTGCGCGAGGCCGAGGAGCACGCTGCCGAGGACAAGAAGCGCCGCGAGGCGGCCGAGGTGCGCAACCAGGCCGAGACGCTCTCGTACTCCATCGAGAAGCTGATCAAGGACAACGAGGACAAGCTCCCCGAAGAGGTCAAGACCTCTGTCCAGGGCGACGTCGACGCGCTGAAGACCGCGCTGGCCGGCGATGACGACGACGCGGTGAAGACCGCTTTCGACAAGCTGAACGCCTCGCAGCAGCAGCTCGGTGAGGCCATCTACGCCTCGACGCAGGCGGCGGGCGAGCCGGCTGACCCCACGGTCGCCGACCCGGGCAACGGTAGCGTGCCGAACCCCGAGGAGGACGTCATCGACGCCGAGGTCGTCGAGGACGAAGACGACAAGAAGCCGGGAACCGGAAAGTAAGAGAATCGAACCATGACGAACAAGGACTTCGAAGAGCCGATCGACGAAGTCCCCGGTGACGAGGGGTCGGAGGCACATGCCTCCGGCCCCGACTCGCAGGGGGACCGGGCGAACGGCGAAGAGCTGACCGTCGATGACATCCTCGACGCACCGCAGACCGACGAGGCTGCGGTGGCCGAGGCATCCGAGGACGAGCGCGACCTGCTGCTGGATCTCAAGCGGGTGCAGGCCGAATATGCCAACTACCGTCGCCGCACCGAGGAGCAGCGCGAGGTGGAGATCGCCCGTGCGAAGGGTTCGGTCGCCAAGGGGCTGCTGCCGGTGCTCGACGACCTGGACCGGGCCGAGAAGCACGGCGACCTCACCGAGGGCACGCCCCTGCTGGCCATCGCGGAGAAGCTGCGCGCCGTGGTCGGCAAGCTGGGCGTGCAGACCTACGGTGTGGCGGGCGAGAAGTTCGACCCGCAGCAGCACGAGGCGATCTTCCACGCGCCCAACCCCGGTGGGGTCGAGGACGGCACGATCCTCGACGTCGTCGAGGTCGGCTACCGTCTCGGCACGATCGAGCTGCGACCGGCCAAGGTCGTCGTCGCCGGCTCGGCCGACTAACGGGAGGAGGTGTCCATGGCCAGTCAGGATTGGTTCGACAAGGACTTCTACAAGGTCCTGGGCGTCTCCAAGGACGTGTCCGAGGCGGAGCTGAAGAAGGCGTATCGCAAGCTCGCACGCACCTATCACCCGGATTCCACGCAAGGGGATCCGGCGAAGGAAGCGAAGTTCAAGGAGATGAGCGAGGCGTACGCCGTGCTCTCCGACAAGAGCCAGCGCGAGGAATACGACCAGATCCGGGCGATGGGGGCGGGCGGTGCCCGCTTCCAGGCTCCGGGGGCCGGCAGCGGCGGCTTCGAAGACGTCTTCAGCCGGTTCGGTCAGCCCCGGGCCGGCTCGCAGCAGAGCGCCGACTTCGATGACCTGTTCTCGATGTTCGGCCAGGGCGGCTTCGGTTCCGGACGCTTCGGCCAGTCGTCGGGTGGATTCCGCGGCTACGGCGGGCCGCAGCGCGGATCGGATGTCACAGCCCGCACCACGCTCGATTTCCAGACCGCGGTGAAGGGTGAGACCATCACCCTCGCCGGCGAGGACGGCAAGCCGTTCAAGGTGAAGATCCCCGCCGGAGTGGCGGACGGTCAGAAGATCCGCCTCCGCGGGCGCGGGCGTCCCTCGCCCGACGGCGGTGAGCCGGGCGACATCGTCGTGAGCATCACGGTGCGTCCGCATCCGGTGTTCACTCGCGACGGACAGAACCTGCGCGTCACGGTTCCGGTGACCTTCACCGAGGCCGCGCTCGGCGCCACCATCGAGGTACCCACCCTCGGCGGCGACCCGGTGAAGCTGCGCGTCGCCCCGGGTACTCCGTCGGGCCGCGTGCTGCGCGTCAAGGGTCGCGGGGTGCACACCTCCAAGGGCACGGGAGACCTGCTCGCAGAAGTGCAGGTGGCTGTACCGTCGCATTTGGACGAGCAGGCCAAGGAGGCGCTCGAGCGCTTCCATGAGCTCGAGCCGAAGGAGAATCCGCGCGCCGACCTCATGGCGAAGGCCCGGGAGTGATGATGACCGACGAGCAGCCCGACGAGGAGGCGCCGATCTTCGCGATCGCCGTCGCCGCCGAGCTCGCCGGTATGCACCCGCAGACGCTGCGGCAGTACGACCGGCTAGGACTGGTGGTGCCCGGGCGCACGCAGGGCGGGTCGCGGCGGTACTCGCTGCGCCACGTCAAGCAGCTGCGTGAAGTGGCCGCGTTGTCGGCGGAGGGGATGAGCCTTCCGGCCATCTCCCGACTCATCGAGCTGGAGAACGAGGCGCGCGGCCTCCGTCGTCGCGTCGTCGAACTCGAACAGCGACTGCAGGAAGAGCTCGGCCGTCGCTCCCGCGTGTTCGCCGCGGGAGCGACGGGCTCGGTCGTCACGCTGCGTCACGGCACGCGTGTACGCCGCGCCACCGAGGTCGTGCTGTGGCGGCCGATGCCCCCGGGTGACCTCGAGGACGATCAGGAGCGCTGACGCTGCGCGATCGCGTCGAGGAACGCGCCGTAGTCGGCGCGAGACAGCGCGGCGTAGCCGTAGGCCCATTCCACGATCGCTTCAGCGGCGGCGCGTCCGGCGCCGAGATAGCCCACCACCTGCGCCGCATGCGGCGATTGCCCGTGCGCCCGCGCCAGAACGGTGGCGCACGCCTGCGCGTAAAGGCGAAACGGCGCGTCTTCCAGCGTCTCAGCGTCGATGCCGCCCTTCATGTCGCGGAACTGGCGCACGTAGTAGTCGCGGTCCGTGCCGCGAAAGTGACCCAGGAACGGATCGGACGCCCCCTGCAGGATGCGCTGCAGCGCCACGACCCGGCCGCCTTCGCCGTACTCGTCGACGAACGCCACGATCTCGGGCGGCAGCGGACAGCGCCCGTACTCCTCCAGCACGCTGCGACCGGCCTCTTTCACCTGCATCACCAGTGCGGCCCCGTCGCCGTCGACGAAGACGGCGACGTAGCAGCGCGTACCCACGCTGCCGACACCCACCACACGGCGGACGACGTCGGACAGCGCGTACTGCGACAGCACCAGTTGCACATCGGCGCGGGTTGTCGCGGTGTATCGGGCGAGCGACTCATCGACGGATGCCGCGATCTCGTCGGAGACGTGCGTCATCGTCGGCGGTTGCTCGACAAACAGCAGGCGACGGTCGGGACCGACGGTCGTCATCTTGCGCACCGCGTGATCTCCGGTGCGCTTCTCGGCATCCGCGATCGCCGTGCGCAGCACCCTGCGCGACGCCTTGTCGATGCCGGTGAGTCCGCCGGCAGCCGTGAAGTGGTGCGAGAAGCGGATCAAGGGCGTCGAGGCGTCGCCGGCGGCCAGGGCGCGGGCGTAGCGAACGACCGCGGCGCGTGCGGCATCCGCCGTCACCTTCTCGTCGCGGCCGGTCGCCTGACCGGCGACGACGATGCTGGTGACGAGGCGCTTCAGGTCCCACTCCCAGCTCGCCCACGCCGCCTCGTCGAAATCGTTCAGATCGAACATCAGCGTGCGCTGCGGCGATGCGTAGAAGCCGAAGTTCGCCACATGGGCGTCGCCGCAAGAGGCGACTCGGATGCCGGTGCTCGGGGCCGCCGCGAGGTCATCGGCCATGAGCGCGGCGGTCCCGCGGTAGAACGCGAATGCACTCGCCGACATCCGCTCTTCGCGCAGGGGTACGAGCTCTTCGACGCGTGTCGCGTTCTGCGCGGACAGGATGCCGAGGGGGTCCCGCGTGCGGGCAGGGAGCTCAGCGAGCGACCTACGCGGAACGCGGCGTCGCAGTCGGCGCCCGTCGTCGTGCGCGCTCGCACGGGAAGCGGGGGCAGACCAAGGCGACGTCGTCATGCGCTCATGATGGCACCGGTACCGCGCTCGGCGCATCGCCGAGGTCGAACAGCTCGAGTTGGCGCAGACGCGTGCTGCGCGGGGTGCGCACTCGTAGGAAGTGGGCCGTTACAGGCTCTGCGAAGCGGAATGGGGTCGTGCGGTCGGGTAGCAGCTCGCGGGGTGCGGTCACGGTCACGTGCCACCACGACGAGCCGTCGTCGCTCGCCTCCCACACCAGCGCGTCTGCAGCGGCGGCGTCGACAGCCGTGACGGTGACGTCGGTCACCCGCGTGGGTTGTGGGAACGCCCAGCCTGCCCAAGCGCCTGCCGTCAGGCGCACGCCACGATCGCCCCACCGCGCGCCGTCGTCGAACAACCGGCGCGCTCCCCACACCCCTCGGGCGCGGATGCGGCGACCCGCGCCGCCGGTGAGGTCGGGATGCCACGCCCCGACCGCGTCCGCCGAGACTTCCGCGCTCCAGAGGTCGCCCGTCGGTGTGTCACCGAACTCCAACTCGAGCTCGACGTCGCTGCCGAAGACGTCGACCGGCAGTGTCGGCGCGTGCCACGGCATCCCGTTGAGCCGGACGGTGCGCAGCACGTGCGCGTCGGGGCCGGAACGATGGGTGCGCATTCGCAGGCGCGAGCCGTCGGCGCGGTCGACGGTGATGTCGTCGAAGAGAGGAGAGGCGATCACGAGGGCTCCGGATGCCGGATCGAGCGGATACAGGCCCAGCGCCGCCCAGAGCCACCAGGCGCTCATCTCACCGTTGTCTTCGTCGCCGGGGAAGCCCTGGCCGATGTGGCCGCCGCTGAACAGGCGTCGAGCAAGCGTGTGGGCGACTTCGCCGACGCGCCAGGGCTCATCGGTCGCGGTGTACACGTACGGAATGTGATGCGCCGGCTGATTGGAGATCGCGCACATGCCGCTGCGGAGCGCGCGGGCCTCGCGCTGCTCGTGGATGACGGTGCCGTATGAGCCGGCGAAAGCCGGGTCGGCGGTTTCGGGCTCGGCGAAGAGCCGGTCGAGGTGGCGGCGCAGCCCCGCCGGTCCACCGTAGAGCTCGGCGAGCCCGGCCGCATCGTGCACGGCGCTGACCGACATCCCCCACGCATTCGTCTCTACGTAGTCCCCGCCCCACGTGCGCGGATCGAACGCTCCGCGCGGCCGTGATCCGCGCGCGGTGCGCCCGCGGAAGAACCCGTGTTCCGTGTCGAAGAGCTGGCGGTACGAGCGCGCCCGGTTGGCGAAGTAGCGGGCGAAGGCATCGGCCGACCCGGCTTCGGCGCCCTCTGTGCGCTGCGCCATTCGCGCGGCGAGGCGGCCGAGGGCGGCGTCGCTGATCGCGTTCTCGATGCTCCAGCTCATCGCCTCGTCGGTGTCGCGGGAGATGAAACCCCGAAACCTGCCTCGGCCGATGCCCTTGCGCCCCCGTCGTGCGTCCGGTGCCCGTTCGCAGGCGTTGCGCCAGCCCGAGGCGAACGCCGCGGCCGGGTCGTCGAGCAGTCCCCACCGCTCGCCGTCGGCGAAGATCTGATCGCTCGAGGTGCCGACCATCGAGTCGACGTAGCCCGGTGCCGACCACCGCGGCATCCAACCGCTGCGTCGCTGCTGTTCGAGGATGCCGTCCAGCAGTTCTCGGGCGCGCACCGGATCGATCAGGCTCATGAGCGGCCACGCCGTGCGGTACGTGTCCCAGTAGCCGTTGTTGACAGCCAGTCGGCCGCGCACAACGGGGGCGCCCGTGACCGTCGCGCTGTGCGGGCCAGCCGGGGTGAACGGATCGGCGTAGACCGGCGTGGGCTGTTCGACGGTGCCCGCGTTCTCGTGTCCGGCGTTCGGGTACAGGTGCAGCCGGTACAGCGCGGAGGCCAGCTGAGCGCGCGAATCGTCGTGTGCGAGACCGTGGAACGGGCGATCGGATGCCGGCAGGTCGGCAATCCGCACCCGGTCGAGCACTCCGTTCCACGCGGTGTGCGTGCGCTCGCGCGCGTCGTCGAAGGAGAGCTCCGCGGGTGCCTCCTGGTCGAGGGAGCGCCAGGCCTGCGCGAGTGAGACGAACGAGATGGCGATGCGCAGTTCGAGCTCGCCGCGACCGCCGACGAAGCCCGCACGATCGGCGCGCCCGTCGTCGTCGAGCGCACCCGCGCGTGCGGATGCCGTGCGGACGACGCCAGCGAAGAACGTGCGCCCGCCGTTGCCTCCCCGCGCGTCGGCCTCGCCGACCCAGCCCTGGACCCGCTCGCCCGTCGCGGTGAGTGCGCCGTGGCGACCGGGCTGATCGATGACGAACCCCACCTCGGCATCGGCCTGCGGCGCGCGCACGCGGAAGAGGCCGACGTGGTCGGTTGCCGTCGCTTCGACCTCGAGCCCGCCATCGAGAACGGCCGCCCACGCATGCGGGTGGGCACGCTCGGTGTCCGGAACGATCCAGCGACGCCGACGGGTGGAGTCCGAGCGCGGGATGGCGTCGAACGGCATGACCTGCAGCACGCCGCGATCGCCGATCCAGGGGCTCGGCTGGTGCGAGAACTGCACGGCCTCCAAACGCCGGCCCTGCTCGTCGTCGTGCACGAAGGGGCGATAGGGACAGCGCTGGTCGCGGGCGTCGGTGGCCGGCGTGAGGAAGGTGAAGCCGTGCGGCACGGCGACGGCGGGGATGGTGTTGCCGCGCGAGAATCGGCTGCCCGCATGCGAACCGCGGCGGGTGTCGACGCGCTCTGCCGGCGTCTGCTCCACGCGCGGCGTCTGGGTGACGCGCACATCGACGAAGCCCGTCACCTCTTGGTCCTCCGCGGCGGATGCCGCGAGCCCCGCCGTACCCAGCGCGATCTCGATCGCGGCGGTTCGGCCGGCGAACGGCGCCAGGCTGACGCTGTCGGCGTTCCACTGCTCGGGCATGCTCCACGCCGCCGTGAACTGGGCGGCCGGATCGAGCGGGAAGCCGTAGCGATCGCGCACACGCGGATCGCTGCTGAGGCGCTCGCCGCCGCTGCGGGCGTCGATCGCCACGGCGAGAGCCGGCCACGGTGCGTGGACCGCGGCATCGCCGTCGGCGTAGAAGGCCCAGTGCAGCACCGTGTCGTCGGTGCACGAGACGGCCTCGAACCCGGGAACGACGGCTGTGGTGAGTCCTTCGGCCGGGCGGAAGCGGTAGCGGAAGACGGTGCCGCCGATCACGCCGCTACGGGGCCGTGACGAGGGCGGGTCGGCCGGGCCGTCGGCGGGCTCCAGCGTATTCACGCCGGGTCGAGGCGGAGCGCCGGCCCGCTCGCGCCGCTCTCGCCGACCGACAGGTCGTCGACGAGGCGCAACGCCCGCGCCAGCTCGTCGACGGCCGGAACGACCGTGCCGAACCGTTCGCGGTCGCCGCCGGTCGCCGTGACGGTGACCAGATGCGAGCCGGTGTCCCACGTGTACGTGGCGAACGGCGGGGGCGTCGTGCCGCCGTCGCGGGTCGGCGGGGTGGGCATGACGAGTTTCTCGCCGACGCCCAAGTAGGTGCCCCGGAAGCTCTCGGTGTCGTCGTACTCGATGGGCATCATCGCCCGGGCGGTGCGCAGCTGCGGCGTCAGCTGCTGCACCTGCGCCATCACCACCATGAGCTCCGGCTCCGCCTTCCACACCCAGACGAGCACGCGACCGGCGGCCTTGCGCATGAGCGCTGGAGCGGCCTGGCTCATCGCCCACGCCGCGAAGCCGCCGCCCGAACGCGGCTGTGCGCCCATCGCCGCGTTGGCCTGCGCGAGCAGCATGCGGATCGCCTTCTTGCGGGCGCGGCGACCGGAGAAACCGAACGAATCGGTCACCGGCACCCAACGGGCGGGGTCAGCGTCGGCAGTCAGGCGGGCCATGACACCACGTTACGCGGCACCCCTGCTCACGGGCTGGGAGAGGGCCCTCGGGTAGACTCGGCACGGTGGCGCCGCGACCGGCGGTCTCGCCGCCGACGCATAGATTGGCCCCGCACCCCGTGACCGAATCCGCGACACCCGACGATCCGAACCCCGCTCATCGGCCGCTGACGATCGTCATCGCCGCCGACACCTTCAGCCCCGACGTCAACGGCGCTGCGCGTTTCGCGGAGCGCCTTGCCGCCGGTCTCGCCGGCCGCGGGCATGACGTGCACGTCATGACCCCGAGCGTCAAGCACTCCGTGCACGGCACGTTCCGCGAGACGATCGAAGGCCAGCAGATCACCGTGCACCGTCCACCGGGATGGCGCTATGCCCCGCACGACTGGCTGCGCTACGTGCTGCCGTGGATGGCCAAGCACTATTCGCGCAAGCTCCTCGACGAGGTGCCCGCCGACGTCGTCCACAGCCAGTCGCACATCGTTCTCGGCCGCGCATTGACCCGCATCGCGCGCCAGCGCGGCATCCCGGTGGTGGCGACCAACCACGTGATGGCCGAGAACATCCTCGATTTCACGACCCTGCCCCCGCTGCTGGACAAGCTGGTCGTCAAGCTCGCCTGGGCCGACGCGAAGCGCACGTTCGACATGTCGCGTGCCGTCACGACGCCGACGCGCAAGGCGGCGGAGTTCCTCGAGGACACGATCGACATCCACGGCGTCATCCCGATCAGCTGCGGCATCGACAAGCGCAACTACACGCCGAATCTCGAGCCGCGTGCGCACAGCCGGGTGCTTTTCGTGGGCCGCCTCACCACCGAGAAGCACGTCGAGGTGACCCTCGCCGCCGTGGCCAAGCTCGCTCCCGAGATCCCCGATATCACGTTCGACATCGTGGGCGGCGGCGACCAGCGTCGTTCCCTCGAGCAGGTCGTGCAGCGACTCGGTCTCCAAGATCGCGTCACGTTCCACGGTCGGGTCGAAGAAGACGAGCTGCGCGCGGCCTACACGCGCGCCGACGTGTTCGCGATCGCGTCGATCGCCGAGCTGCAGTCGATCGCGACGATGGAGGCGATGGCGTCGGGTCTTCCCGTCGTCGGTGCGGACGCCGTGGCGCTGCCGCATCTCGTGCACGACGGCGAGAACGGCTACCTGTTCGAGCCCGGCAACGTCGATGACCTCGCCGACAAGCTGCGCCGCGTGCTCACCGCCTCGCCGGAGGAGTACCTGCGGATGCAGCAGGCGTCACTCGACGGTGTGGAGATCCACGACATCGACAAGACGCTCGACACCTTCGAGAAGCTGTATCGCGGCGAGTCTCTCGACGGCTGACATGCGCCTGCTGTTCGACGCGCGGTACATCCGCACCGATTTCCACGACGGCATCAGCCGGTACTCTGCCGAGCTCGCCGCCGCCGTCGCGGCCGAGGCGCCGGCTCGTGAGGTGGAGGTCGCGTTCCTCATCCACGACGAGGCACAGCGGGCGTTGCTTCCGCCGAGCGCTCGTGTGCTGCGCATCCATGCGCCCACCGCCGTGCAGGAGCCGTTCAGCGCCCTGCTGCTGAACCGGTACCGCCCGGATGCCGTGTTCTCACCGATGCAGACGATCGGAACCCTCGGGCGCCGCTTCGGCCTGATCCTCACGCTGCACGACACCATCTACTACCGTCACCGCACACCGCCGCGCGATCTGCCCTGGTATGTCCGTGTCGGGTGGCGGTTGTTCCACCTCTCGTACCTACCGCAGCGGTTGACGCTCAACGCCGCCGACGTCGTCGCGACGGTCAGCGACACCAGCGCCGCCGAGTTCGCGCGTGTGCGCCTGACGAGACGGCCGGTCGTCGTCGTGCCGAACGCGCCGCAGCGCCTGGCCGAGCTGCTGCCGACGGATGCCGTGGTCCGGACGGGGGCGGACAACCTCGTCTACATGGGCTCGTTCATGGGCTACAAGAACGTCGAAACCCTCATCTGCGCGGCGGGCCAGCTGCCCGGCCGGACGCTCCACCTGCTGTCACGCATCTCGCCCGACCGTCGCGCCGAGCTCGAACGGCTCGTCGACCCTGCGGGCGCCGAGGTGCGCTTTCACAACGGCGTGACGGATGCTGAGTACTCGGCATTGTTGGCCGATCGTGCGGTTCTCGTCTCGGCATCCCTCGACGAGGGCTACGGACTGCCGGTCGCCGAAGCCCTCGCCCTCGGCGTGCCCGCTGTCGTCACCGACATGCCGATCTTCCGCGAGGTCGCCGGTGACGGTGCGCTGTACGCACCGGGGACGGATGCCGCAGCCTTCGCCGCCGCGGTGCGCTCCCTCGACGATGTGGCGCACCGCGACGCGGTGATCGCCGCCGGGACGGATCACATCGCGCGGTTCTCGTGGGAGCGGTCGGCCGGGGTACTCCTCGACGCGCTCGATCGACTGCCGCGTCGGCGCTGATCAACCACGTGTCGACTCGCCGAGGCGCGCAGCGCCGAATCGACGGGTGTGCTGCTCACGGTAGCCGCGAGGGGTCGGTTCGCACCGACCGGTAGTCGTCGGTGATGAGTGCGCGTACCGTCGCGGCCACGGAGACCACGACCACGAGCGCCAGGATGACGAAGAAGATGACCATGGCAGAAATGCTACGTCCGTAGATGAACCGCCACGAGTGGCAGGACTGCGCAACAGGGTAGGATTCCTGCCATGAAGACCATCGCCTGCGTCGTCCAGCCCGGTTTCGCGCCTTTCGAGTTCGGTCTTGCCTGTGAGGCGTTCGGGCTCGACCGGTCGGATGACGGCATCCCGAACTTCGAGTTCCGCGTCGTGGCGCCCGATCCGGGCGCCGTGCCGAGCAACCTGAGCTTCTCGATCAACGTCGACGACGACCTCACTTTCGCCGACCAGGCGGACCTCGTGGTCGTCACTCCCATTCCCCGCGAGCAGTGGGCCCACGTCGACGAGCGGGTCGCCGCCGTCGTGCGGCGCGCGGTCGAACGCGGCGCATGGGTGTTGACCGTGTGCAGCGGCTCGTTCGTCGTCGCTGCCGCCGGTGTGCTGAACGGTCGCCGGGCGACCACGCACTGGAGGTACGCCGACACCATGGCCGAGATGTATCCCGAGATCGACGTCGACCCGAACGTGCTCTACGTGCAGGACGGCCGCATCATCACCAGCGCCGGCACGGCCGCCGGCCTCGACGCGTGTCTGCACCTGCTGCGCATCGAGCTCGGCGCCGAGATGGCTAATACCATCGCGCGTCGCATGGTCGTTCCTCCCCAGCGCGACGGAGGTCAGGCGCAGTTCATCGCGAAGCCGCTACCCGAGTCGACCTCGCTGTCGCTGACGCCGGTCACCGATTGGATGCTGCAGAACCTCACGCTCGAGCTGTCGGTCGACCAGCTCGCCGCCCGCGCCCATATGTCGCCGCGCACCTTCGCCCGACGCTTCAAAGCCGATTACGGCACGACGCCGGCCGCGTGGCTGGGTCGTCAGCGCATCATCCACGCCCAGCGCCTGCTCGAGCAGACCGACCTCGGCCTCGACGCCATCGCCGCGGACTGCGGGTTCGGTTCGGCCGCGGTGCTCCGTCAGAACTTCGCGCGCACGCTGGGGCTCACCCCCACCGCGTACCGTGCGCGGTTCACCTGCGTTGATGGGGATGCCGCCGCGATGGCGTCCTGAGCCGGGCGATCCGCGCCGTCTATGCCAAGCGGATCGTGCGCGCCAGCTCGTCGATGACGGGATCGAGGGCCTCGGCGAGGGGCATGTCGGAGCTTGCCGTCATCACGACGATGTCGCGGTCAACGGTGCGCCACACCCAGTTGGTGGCGCGGACGATCGTGTCGGCCTCGGTGCGCACCCACCGGGTGGACTTGACTCCCGCCCCGAGATGCTCGGAGTCGAACGGCACGACCTCGGGGTCGCGGACGGGCGGGCCCTGGTTCTGGTGTGTGAGATCGGTCAGCGCGACATCATCACGATGCGGCATGTCGTAGACGTCGACGATCGCGTGCGGGGCGGTGATGTTCGGCAGGTGCACGAACCGGATCGTTCCCGACCGGTTGCTCCGCACGGCGCCCACGAGATACGCCCGCAGCCAGTCGACGAGTTCAGCCTGTGCGGCCTTGCGTCCCTCGCCGCCGAACGCGCGCGCGACGGCATCCGCCCACTGCTCTTCATCGGCGAACGATTCCCACGGGAACACGTTCGGCACGTACACCCAGCGGTCCAGGTCGTAGTCCATGTCGATGGCCATGAGGTTCCTCTCAGTCCCAGCGGAGCGTCTGCAGTAGCAGGTCGCCGAGCTCTGCGAGGGCGTCGACGATCGGCGCGAGCTCCGGGTCGGCCTTGCCGCTGATTGTGCAGACGGCCAGCAGTCTTCGCTCGTCGCCGGGGATCGACCACTCGAAGCGCAGGCGCATCAGCGGTGCCATCTCGTCGGTGCTCGCGGGCGCATCGAATTTCTCGGTCGCGCGGACGGCCTCGCCCGCGGAGGTGGCCACGGTATCTCTGACCTCGGATGCCGAGGGCTCCGCATCGTCAGATGCCACCGGTACGGGGCCGGTGCTGATCGCGATGGCCAGCGACACGGGCGCGCGCCAGGGCACTCCCATCGGCACGACAAGGTCGAGCACCCCAGCGTCTCGGGCGCTGCGAGCGGAGGCGACCAGCTGCGCGGCCGTTCGGTCGATCTGCGGGCCGTAGCTGTCGCGCGGCAGGTCGCGGTAGTGCCGCCGGACGAGCTCGGTGATCTCGTCGTCTGTGGAGTGCGCGACCGGGATGAGCAGGAAGCCCGGCGGCAGCACGAGCCGGTAGCGCGGAGGCGCAATCTCGTTCACGGTGTCCTTTACTGTCCCGGCGCGCGGTTCCGCGCCCAGTCCCAGGGTCGGCGTGGAGCGCGACGCACGATCTCTTTCGGCGGCACCACCGTACCGTCCTCGTCGATGTACTCCCGCCACGATCGCGGTACGAGGCGCACCGCGCTCAGCAGCATGCGCGCGACGGTGATGATGATCAGCGTCAGTTGAATCATCATCAACACGTCGAGTCCCAAGAAGTTGAGCCTGCCCGCGTGCGCTTCGGCGGCTCCGGCGGCTCCCATGATGAAGATCGTTGTCGAGAACGACAAGACCAACACTGTCGTGAGGGTGCCGCGGGAGGTCGCGCGTGGACCCCGCAGGGGGAGAGGGAGAGAGCCGACGGCGAGCACGAGTAGCAGGAGCGTCTGAGGATAGACGGCCCACCAGGGCGGCATAAAGGCGGGGAACCCCTCGGGCAGGTGACCGTCCTTCGGAATCGCTCCGGTCACGAGCTCGCCGATGAGCAGCCCGATGGTCGGCAGCGCGCCGAAAGCGATCCATACCAAAAGGGCGAGAAAGAGCCCGTCGCCGAAGCGTGCTTCCAGAGCGACGCGGCGTTCGAGTGTCACGGGGCGGAGGCGGAGCGCCAGTCCGCTCCCATCGGCGCCTCGAAAAGCCCGGGAACGAATCCGTAGGCCTCGCTCAGACCTGTGGTGATCACCCCCGCGGGTGTCTGCACTCCCATGCTGTTCTCGATGGCGTGCACGGCCTCGTTTCCGTGGTTGATGATCAGTCCGGCCATGTTGTACGTGTCGATGGCCGATCCGATCTTTCCCGTGGTCGAGACGACCCCCTTGAGGACGTCGACGCCGCTGTTCACAATGCTGTCGATCGGGCCGCCGGCGCCGAGCCGAGCCTGTGAAGCGATCTGGTCGAACTCGGAGATGATGATGCTGTCCGACTCGCGGATGCCCTTGATGGCGTCGTCACCCCAGTGCGTCACCACCTGCGCCAGGTTCGGGCGCGCAGACAGCACGCTCGCGCTCTCGTCGGCGACCATGCGCATCGGCTGGCGAAGCGAGCCCACCAAGCCACGGTCGAGCAGATTGCCGACAACTTGGCGGGCGCCGTTGCCCCACACCAGACCGGGGCTGCGCACGGCGAGAGTCGCCGCTCGCCCGCCACGCAACGCCACCGTCCCGAGTTTGATGCCCGAGAGCGCCGCGGTGCCCAGACCGAAGGTCAGCACGCCGATGGCATCCAGCGCGAAGTCGAACCACGAGCCGTCGCCGGACGATGCCAGCAGGAAGCTCAGCCCCATCGAGACGATCGCAAGACCCAGGGCGATGGGCGCGAGCACGGGGAAGAAGATCGACAGCACGCCCACGATGGCCGTGATAACGGTGAGGATGTCCTTGACGACCTTCAGCCACTCGGCATTCTCGTTCACCCAGTCGAGGACGTTGTCCCACCACGAATCGTTGAGGTCGTCGCTCGAGACCGCCTGCGAGATGGCCGACGCTGCGGTGTCGCCGGCACGCTGCACCCGATCCACCGCGGCGTCGTACAGGGCCTGCGCCTGCGACAGATCACCCGTGGCCGTCGTGCTCATCGACGAGTAGCGGCGTGCGGCATCCGTCGCTTCGGCGAGTTCGTTGGGATCGACGGTCTGCTGCGTCGCTTCGCGGGCTTCGGACAGGTTGCGCTGCGCGTAGGTCTGCCGACGCTGGGCGTCATCGTGCGCGGAGATGGCCGCCGCCGCCTGCTGCTGTGCCTGCTCGAGCTCGTCGGCGAAGGTCGACAGCGCGGAGCCTGCGACCTCGTAGCGTTCGCGGATGCGGGAGAGGTAGGTCTTCGTGTCGCCGATGGTGCCGGCCAGTGCCTCCACGGCGTCGCTCTTCTCCTGCTGCGACGCGTCGATGACGGCCTGGAGCATGTTGACAGCGTCTGACACCGCGCGGGCGGTGGAGCTGTAGCGCGAGGCGTGCCCACGGATGCCGGCGACGTCGCCGCCGATCGGTGCCATGGTCATGTCAGTTACCCCCGTCGGTGAGCTTGTCTGCGAGCTGCCCGTCGACGCCCTCGAAAGCGTCGGCCGCGCCGTCGGCACGCTTCTGCAGCTGGTCCACGCGATCCGCGAGGTCCTTGCGGCGTCGATCCCACCCCGAAGCGAAATCGCCCACGGCGGAGGCGAGCCCCGCGTGCGGGATCATCCCCGACAGGTCATTCGCGTCGCCGTCGGCGGCGGTGAGGGTGCCATGGACGGTCGCGAGTTGGTCCGCGAGACTCCGGAGGTTCTCCGTATTGACGACGAGATCGGCCACGACGCCACTTTAGGCGGACCGTGAAGGCGTCGCGATGGGGAGTGCTCCCCATCCCCACCGGCCTTGCCCGACTCATCACGTTTTGATAAACTTGAGTCCAGATGGCTCAAGTTTGAGTCTCGCAGATTTCAAGGAGAAGCAATGAACGCACAACCCCAGCCGGGTCAGGAAGAACAGCAGAGTGCCCTCGAGCAGTTCGGCATCAACCTCACCGACCGTGCTCGTCAGGGCAAGCTCGACCCGGTGATCGGTCGCGACAGCGAGATCCGCCGCGTCAGTCAGGTGCTCACCCGCCGCACGAAGAACAACCCCGTCCTCATCGGCGAGCCCGGCGTCGGCAAGACGGCCGTCGTCGAGGGGCTCGCCCAGCGCATCGTCGCGGGCGACGTGGCCGAGTCGCTGAAAGACAAGGAGCTCGTCTCTCTCGATATCTCCGCCCTCGTGGCCGGAGCGATGTACCGCGGTCAGTTCGAAGAGCGCCTCAAGAGCGTGCTCAAGGAGATCACCGAATCGGACGGTCGCGTCATCACCTTCATCGACGAGCTGCATGTGCTGATGGGCGCGGGTGGTGGTGAGGGGTCGGTCGCGGCATCCAACATGCTCAAGCCCATGCTCGCGCGCGGCGAGCTGCGCTTGATCGGAGCGACGACGCTCGACGAGTACCGCGAGTTCATCGAGAAGGATGCCGCCCTCGAACGCCGCTTCCAGCAGGTGTACGTCGGCGAGCCGAGCGTGGAGGACACCATCGCTATCCTCCGCGGGCTGAAGGAGCGTTACGAGGCGCACCACAAGGTCGCTATCGCCGACGGAGCCCTGGTGGCTGCGGCATCCCTGTCGAACCGTTACATCCCGAGCCGCCAGCTGCCCGACAAGGCGATCGACCTGATCGATGAGGCGGCGTCGCGGCTGCGCATGGAGATCGACTCGGCGCCGCTCGAGATCGACGAGCTGCGCCGCCACGTCGACCGGCTCAAGCTCGAAGAGCTGGCCCTCAAACGCGAGAAGGATGCCGCGTCGAAGGAGCGTCTCGCGGCTCTGCGCGAGACGCTGACGATCGAGCAGGCACGACTCGACGACCTACAGGCGCGATGGGAGCGCGAGCGCGCCTCGCTGAACGCGGTGGGCGAGCTGAAGAAGCGCTTGGATCAGGCCCGCGTCGAGGCGGAGCGCGCGCAGCGCGAGGGCAACCTCGAGAAGGCGTCGCGGCTCTACTACGCCGAAATCCCGGCGCTGGAGCGCCAGGTCGCTCAGGCGGAGCACGCCGAGGCGGCGGAAGGTGGCGAGCGGATGGTCGGCGACCAGGTGACCGATGTGGACATCGCCGCCGTGATCGCCGCGTGGACCGGCATCCCCGTCGGGCGCCTGCTGCAGGGTGAGAGCGAGAAGCTCGTGCATCTCGAGGCGGAACTCGGCAAGCGGCTCATCGGACAGAAGGATGCCGTCAAGGCGGTGTCCGATGCCGTGCGCCGTTCGCGGGCGGGCATCAGCGACCCGAACCGGCCCACCGGTTCTTTCCTGTTCCTCGGGCCCACGGGTGTCGGTAAGACCGAGCTGGCCAAGGCGCTCGCCGAGTTCCTCTTCGATGACGAGCGCGCGATGGTGCGCATCGACATGAGCGAGTACGGCGAGAAGCACTCCGTCGCGCGCCTCGTCGGCGCCCCTCCGGGCTACATCGGTTACGAGCAGGGCGGTCAGTTGACCGAGGCGGTGCGCCGTCGCCCCTACTCCGTCGTTCTGCTCGACGAGGTCGAGAAGGCGCATCCCGAGGTTTTCGACATCCTGCTGCAGGTGCTCGACGACGGGCGCCTCACCGACGGTCAGGGCCGCACGGTCGATTTCACGAACACGATTCTGATCCTGACCTCGAACCTGGGTTCGCCGATCCTCATCGACCCGACGCTCACCGTCTCGCAGAAGCGCGAGCAGGTGATGGCGCTCGTACGCGCATCGTTCCGTCCTGAGTTCCTCAACCGGCTCGACGACATCGTGATGTTCCAGGCGCTCAGCCAGGACGATCTGGCTCAGATCGTCGAGCTGTCGGTCGACGCGCTGCAGCGGCGCCTGCATGACCGTCGCCTCACGCTGGCCGTCACGCCCGACGCGCGGGCCTGGCTCGCCGAGCGCGGCTACGACCCGATCTTCGGTGCGCGGCCCCTTCGTCGGCTCATCCAGTCGGAGATCCAGGACCGCCTCGCGATGGCTCTGCTCTCCGGCGGGGTGCACGACGGCGATCTCGTCCGCGTCGACGTCGCGGCCGACGGCTCGAGCCTCGTGCTCACGAGCGCCGGCGCCGCGCCTGACGAAAGCGTGTCCGCCGCGGCATCCCCCGATGATGATGACGACGTGATCGAGGCCGAGCTGGTCGACGAGTAGCACCCGCGACGCCGGCCCTTCCCTGCAACGAGAAACCGCCTCCCGCCCGAGACACCACCCCGTTTCGGGCGGGAGGCGGTGTTTCGTGGGGAGGCGGCTCGGCGCGGGCGACGCGCCGGTCAGGCGTTCGCGATGAGCGACTCCGCGATGGGACGGCGCACGCGCGGGGCGAGCTCGCGCTCGCGCAGCGCCTCGGGCGCCGACTCGATGTCACCGAGGGCGCCGACGGCCATCACCGTGACGGCGACGAGGTCTTCGCCGAAGCCGAAGGCCTGGGCGATCGCGTCGCGGTCGAAGCCGCCCATCTGGTGGGTGTGCAGGCCCGAGGCGTGCGCCTGAACGGTGAAGTGTGCGGCGGCCTGACCGGTGTCGTACGCGGCCCAGGGGAGCGGCTTACCGTCGACGGAAGCCGACGAGGCGAACACGACGAGGGCGGCGGCATCCGCGGCCCACGACTGGTTGAAACCCATCAGCGAGGCGAGGATCTGGGCGTGTGCCTCGGTTCCGCGACGCGCGACGACGAAGCGCCACGGCTGCGTGTTGCTGGCGGACGGCGCCCACCGGGCGGCCTCGAGCGCGCTGGCCAGCGCGGCCTCGTCGATCGCAGCAGCGGGGTCGAAGATGCGGGTGCTCCAACGCTCGGCGAGAACGTCGAGGATCGGCGCTTCGGTGGCGGCGGGTTGTACGGCGATGGTGCTCATGGCTCGGCTCCTGAACGGACGAAGGTGACTCTGGCGGGTGGGACAGCGTCGGCCCGGTAGATTCAACGGTATGCACCGAGGTTCTGTTCCCGCCGAGAATCCGGCCACCTTGTCATCCGCAGAAGGTGGGCAGAACTTCACCCCGGATGCCGCTCACGATGTTCCGCGACAGCAATAGCGTGACGGCATGAGCATCTCGACGGCGGATCTGTATGACGAGCGCGGCGACGCGCTCGATTCTCTCTCGCTCCAGTTCCAGGACATCGGCGGCCGTGTCGCCTTCGACGGCCCCGTCCGCACGATCCGTTGCCATCGCGACAATGCACTGGTCAAAGAGGTGCTCGCCACTGCCGGCGGAGGAGCCGTGCTCGTGATCGACGGCGGCGGCTCGCTCGAGTCGGCGCTGGTGGGCGACCTCATCGCGGCATCCGCCGGCGACAACGGCTGGGCCGGCCTCATCGTGCACGGGGCGATTCGCGACCGCGACGCCATCGGCCGGCTCGACCTCGGCGTCAAGGCGCTGGGCTCCAACCCGCGCAAGAGTGCCAAGCAGGGCGTCGGCGAGCTCGACGTCGCCGTGGAGATCGGCGGCGTCGTCTTCCGGCCCGGCGCACATGTGTGGGCGGATGCCGACGGCATCCTGGTCGAGCACTGACGAGGGCGCTGAATCGTGCGCTGCCCCGAGGCTCTTGCGCACGCGCCGCGGCGGGTCGAAGCTGAGGGGATCATCGTCCGACGGGAGTACCCATGGTCGCCTTCACCGATTCGTTCTCGGGTTTCTCCGTCGATGATCTCGATGCCGCAGAGACCTTTTACGGCGGTGCGCTCGGGCTGCAGGTCGTGCGAAACGACATGAGCATCCTGGAGATCTCGTTGCCCGGCGGTTCCCGAGTCATCGCCTACCCCAAGGCGGATCATGAGCCCGCCGTGTTCACCATCCTCAACTTCGTCGTCGACGACATCGACGCGGCCGTCGACGCGCTCAACGCGGCGGGTGTCGTCACGAAGATCTACGAAGACCCCGACTACGGGACGGATGCCCGCGGCATCTCCCGTGGGCGCGGGCCCGACATCGCCTGGTTCCGCGACCCGGCCGGCAACGTCCTCTCGGTGATCGTCGCGCGCTGACGCCGCGCTTCGCTGACCTCGTCGCGCGGGCGCGGCTGGCAGACTGATCCCCGACGCGGGGTGTGCCCGTCGATGAGAGGGTGAACGGTGCCGCTGATCTTCCTGCTGGGCTTCGTCGTGATCGGCCTGTGGTCGGTCGTCGCGCACCGCTTCGAGCGCACCGGCGTGGCGGGCCCGGCCGTCTTGGCCGCGGCGGGCGCGGGGCTCGTGTTCATCGATGTCTCGGGGTTCGCGGGGGCCGTCGGCAGCGAATCCGCCGAGCACGTCGTCGAGCTGATCCTCGCGGTGCTGCTGTTCGTCGACGCTTGCGAAGTGCGCGGCGGGGTGTTCGGAGGCGAAGGGCGCTCGGTCGCCCGGCTCGTGCTCATCGCGTTGCCGCTGTCGCTGGTGGCTGTCGTGGTCACCGGCGAGATGCTCATGCCCAGCCTCAGCATCTTCGTGCTCCTGGTCGTCGCGTGCGTGATCATGCCCACCGACTTCGCGCCCGCGGCGACGCTGTTGCGCTCGCGGCACATACCCGCCCGCGTGCGCCAGATCCTCAACGTCGAGAGCGGCTACAACGACGGTCTCATCTCGCCCATCTTCGGGATGGCGCTGGCGGCGGCGATCGCGTGGCCTACCATTCTCGCCGCCGTCGACTCCGACAAGCTGTCAGCCGAGAACGAGGCCCAACTCGAAGAGAAGCTCGGTGAATTCTTCGATGCCTTCTTCGGTGCCGTGCCCGCGACCCTGTTCGCCATCGCCGTCGGCGCGGTCATCGGCGGGATCTTCGGGCTCTGCGTGCGGTGGGCCTCTCGTCGCGGCTGGGCCGATGCCTCCGGCATCCGTTACGTCATGCTGTTGGTGCCGGTCATCACCTTCAGCGTCGCGACGCTGTCGGCGGTCGCCGCGAACGGCTTCGTCGCCGCATTCGTCGCGGGCATCGTCTATCGCATCGCCCGCACCCGGCGCACCGATGAGCGGACCATCCCGCACGAGGAGATCATCCTCGTGGACGAGGCGGGAACCCTCGCCGCCAACATCGTCTGGTTCGTGCTCGGTGCGATGACGACGGTCGTCATCCTCGACGGTTTCGATGGGCGCCTGCTCGTGCTCGTCGCGCTGGCCCTGACCGTTTTCCGCATCGTGCCCGTGTATCTGGCGATGCTCGGCTCGTCGGTGTCGTGGAGTTCCCGCACGCTGGTCGCCATCGTCGGCCCGCGCGGCACCGCGACGATCGTCTTCGGCCTGCTCGCGTTCAATAAACTCCCCGACAGCGAGGCGTACCCCGTGCTGGCCATCACGGTGTTCACCGTGGTCGGCAGCATCCTGCTGCACGGCGTCATCGTTCCCCAGGTCGTGAAGCGGCGGATGCCGGTGCTCGCGCCGTCTGCGCAGGCACCGGCATCCGCCGATCGCTGATCCCTCGCTCAGCCGGCCAGAGCTTCCGAGAGCTTCACACGAGCACCCATCCGCAGCAGCGAGTTCTGGTAGATCTTCGCGCCCACCCAGATCGCGGCGGCGCAGGTCACCAGCATGATCACGAGAGACAGGATCGGCTCCCACCACTGCGCGTCGCCGAGGAAGATGCGCACCGGCATGCCGACGGGGGCGGAGAACGGCACGTACGACATGATCGTCATGACCAGCGGGTTGTCGTTGAAGAAGATGACCAGGAAGTACGGGGCCATCACCAGCATCGTGAGCGGTGTGGTGGTCGAGCCGATGTCCTCCATGCGGGAGACCATCGCGGCGGCCGCGGCGAACAGAGCGGCCAGCAGGATGAAACCGAACAGGAAGAACACGGCGAACCAGGCGATCGGAGCTCCCAGGCCGGCCAGCAGGCTGCTCTGACCGGTCGCCGTGAAGCCGATGATCGCGATCGCCGCGAGCCCGACGACCTGTCCCATCGCCAGGATCGTGTTGCCGATCACCTTGCCGGCGAGCAGCGCTCGGACCGGCACGGCCGAGATCAGCAGTTCGACCACCCGCGTCTGCTTCTCTTCCACGACCGATTGGGCGATCGTCGACCCGAACGTGAGCGCCGCCATGAAGAAGATGATGCCGAAGCCGAAGGCGACCAGGTATCGCAGGCCCGGGTTCGTGGCGGACGGATCCAACAACTCCACCTGCGGCGTCAGGCTCAGCGTCTGCAGCAGTGACGTGGGCGCGGAATCCTTGGCGAGCACCGTGTACTCGAACGGCGCGTCGCCGCCGGGGATCAGTGCCGCATCGACGGTGCCATCGGCGACGAGCGCCCGCGCCGCATCGGCGTCCGCGACTTCGGTGGGCTTGATCGTCGGGACGTCGGCGACGGACTGCGCCGTCTCGGCGGTCACCGCGACCGGCGTACGGCTGTCGGACTGCGCCGAGAAGCCGCCCCACAGCACGCCCGCGAGCGCGATGAGGAAGAGGATGCCGGTCGAGATGAGGTACGCCTTGCTGCGGAGCTTCGAGCCCACCTCGCGCTCGGCGACGAGCCAGGTGCTCTGGGCGAAGGACGGGGCGCTGACGTTCACTGGATGACCTCCTTGAAGATCTGGGCGAGAGAAGGCTGTTGCGGGGTGAAGCTCGCGACACCGCCGGCGGCGACTGCGCGCTGCAGCACTCGCTGCGCGGTGTCGTCGCTGTCGACGTCGAAGAGGGCGTAGCCGCCGTCGAACGAGAGCACCTCGATGCCGGGCTCGTCACGCAGCCACCCCAGGTCGCCGGCCGAGACCAGCTCGTAGCGGTGCTGGGCGTGTTCGGCGCGGAGCGCCTCACGGGTGCCGGCGGCGCGGATCGTACCGCCGGCGATGATGACCAGGTCGTCGCAGAGGCGCTCGACCACATCGAGCTGGTGCGACGAGAACAGCACAGCCGCGCCGTGGGCGGCGCGCGTCTGCAGCACGCCCGCGACCACGTCGACCGCGAGCGGGTCCAGTCCCGAGAAGGGCTCGTCGAGGATCAGCACCTGCGGGTCGTGCACGAGAGCGGCCGCGATCTGGGCCCGTTGCTGGTTGCCCAGAGACAGGGTCTCGACGTTGTCGCGCAGCCGTTCGCCCAGGCCGAGTTCCACCAGCAGCGCCTCCGCGCGGGTGGTCGCATCGGACTTGTCGAAGCCGTGCAGGCGGGCGAGATAGACGATGTGCTCCAGCACCCGCATCTTGGGGTAGAGGCCGCGTTCTTCGGGCATGTATCCGAAGAGGCGTCGGTCGGCCGCGGTGACCGGAGTGCCGTCGACCGTGACCTCGCCGCCGTCTCGCGCGAGCACGCCCAGGATGATGCGCATGGTGGTCGTCTTGCCGGCTCCGTTGCCGCCGACGAACCCGGTCAGCCGGCCGGAGCCGACCTGGAAGCCCACACCGTCGAGCACGCGGGTGGTCCCGTAGTTCTTGGTGATGCCGGTCAGTTCGAGCATGTTCTCCTCCTCACGTGGCGACGCCGGGAGCATGTTCGATCCCGAGGCGGTGCCGTCGCTTCCACGCTAGAGAGAGCGGATGCCGCCGACCTCCCCCGCGCGACGGGGATCGGGAGTGCAAGGCGGTCGTGGTGGCACGCGGCATCCCCCGCACGAGGGAGGCGCCACGTCGCGAGAATCGCGGCGCACTCGGCGAATTACCAGCTTCCGGTAACGTCGCGTCCACCATTCGCACAGGTGATCTCTCATAAACTCTGACCCGTGACGAGCGCTCCTGAGGTGAACCGCGCCCTCGGCGCCCGTGTTTCCGACCGTGCGCGAGAGTGGTGGCCGCGCGCGCTCCATTTCGCGTTCACGCGCCGTGGCCTGCTGATCGGCTTCGCCGTCGTGCACTCGCTCTTCTTCCTCGCCCTGCTGAAGATCATGATCTTCGGCGGCACCGAGGGTGACCTTCCGCTGTACCGCCTCTGGGCGGAGCAGGCGGCGCACGGCCACTGGCCCGTGATCGACATGCCGTGGGTCTACCCGGCGGGCGCGCTCGCGCCGATCATGGCGGCCATCGTCGCCGGCCCGTGGAACTACCAGCTCGTCTGGTTGCTGATGATGGTCGGGGCGAACTTCTTCGCTGTCATGGCGCTCACCGACAACCTGCGCAACCGCAAGGGCTACACGGCCGCCTGGTACTGGCTGGCGATCCAGATCCTGCTCGCGCCGGTCTCCATGCTCCGTCTCGAGGGCTTCGCCGCGCCGCTGGCCATCGCCGGTCTCGTCTGGCTGGTGCGTCGTCCGACCATCGCCGGTGCGCTCATCGCCGCGGCAACGTGGATCAAGGTCGCCCCGGCCGCTCTCGCTGCCGCTGCCGTCGTGGTGTCTTCGCTGCGCATGCGCATCATCGCGGGTGGTCTCGCGATCAGCGCCGCCATCGCGGGTATCGTCATCGCGCTCGGCGGTGGCTCCTACCTCTTCAGCTTCGCCACCATCCAGGGAGATCGCGCCCTGCAGCTGGAGGCACCGGTCGCGACACCGTGGGTGTGGGCGACGGTCCTCGGCATGCCCGGCGCTCAGATCCACCAGAACTACGTACTCGCCACTCGCGAGGTCGCCGGCCCCGGCGCCACGGCAGCGGGTGTCCTCGTCGGCTACGCGATGCCGGTCGCGTTCGCGGTGATCGTCTTTCTGCTGTGGCGCGCGCGTCGTCGTGCGCTCCAGGCTGGTCCGCTCTCGCTCATCGGCGAGCAGCACCTTATCCTTCGCGGTGCGTTCGCACTGACGTCCGCGCTGATCGTCTTCAACAAGGTCGGCTCGCCCCAGTACATGCTCTGGCTCGCGCCCGTCGTCGCCGCTGGTCTGTTCATCGACCGCAAGGCATGGACGCAGGTGGCCATCTGGCTGGCCGTCACGTGCTTCTTGACGACGCTCGTCTTCCCGGTGCTCTACCTGCCGCTGATCGACGCGCACCCCTTCGCCGCGGGTGTGCTGCTCGCGCGCAACGTGCTGCTGGTCGGTCTGTTCGGGTGGAGCTTGGTCGCTCTGTGGCGCCCCGACGCCACCCTCGCAGCCCTGCGCGAGCGCATCGCGCTCGGCACGGCGACCGGCTCGGTTCCCGTCGCCGTCCGCGGCTGACACGACTCGAGAGACGACCGGAGCGCGGCTCGCGCCGCAGGTCAGGTGAGGCCGTGACGGTGCGCGTAGACGACCGCGGCGACGCGGTCGCGGGCGCCGAGCTTCTGCAGGACGTTCGACACGTGGGTCTTCACGGTCGCTTCGCCGATGTAGAGCGCTGAGGCGATCTCGGCATTGCTGTGCGCCTCGGCCAGCAGGCGCAGAACCTCCGTCTCACGCTCGGTGAGCTCGACGGGCAGCGGCGCGCGCGGTGCGGCGAGGCGTGTCGGCTCGCCGCCGACAGCCTCGGTGCCGGATGCTGCGGCGTGCGGATCGGGTGTCGACGACGCGAACTTCGCGATCACACGGCGGGTGACGGCGGGTGCCAGCAGCGCCTCGCCGGCGGCCGCCACGCGCACAGCGGTGATCAGTTCCTCCGGTCCGGCGTTCTTGAGGAGGAATCCGCTCGCGCCGGCGTGGAGCGCCTGAAACAGATAGTCGTCGCGGTCGAAGGTCGTGACGATCACGACGACGGCATCGGTCGACGGGTCGGCGACGATACGGCGAGTGGCTTCGAGGCCGTCCATATCGGGCATCTGCACGTCCATACAGATCACGTCGGGGTGCAACGCGGATGCCGCGGTCATCGCCTCCGCGCCCGTGCTCGCCTCTCCGACGACGGTGATATCGGTCTGTGCCTCGAGGATCATGCGGAATCCCGCCCGCATGACGGCATGGTCGTCGACCAGCAGGACCCGCACGGGATCGTTCACGATGTCGCTCCGCTCGAGTGCGGTGCCGGCACGCGCACCCGCACGAGGAAGCCGCCGCGTCCGCGAGGGCCGGCTTCGAGTGATCCGCCCGATGCCGCAGCGCGTTCGCGCATGCCGACGATGCCCAGCCCCGCGCGTCCGGCGACATGCTCGCGACCGCTGTTGGCGACCTCGAGTTCGACGAAGCCGTCGTCGAAGCGCAGACGGACATCCGCCGCGGCATCCGGCCCGCCGTGCCGTCGGGCATTGGTGAGCGCTTCTTGGGCGATGCGGTAGAGGTTCACCTGCACGAGTTCAGGAAGTTCGACGGGCTCACCGACGACGGAGAACGTGGTCGGCAGGCCGTTGTCGTTGGCGTGGGCGATGAGTTCGGGAAGCGAGTCCACGCGCACGGTCGAGGCGGCCGGGGTGTCGGCGTCGGGCGTGCGGAGAGTTTCGAGCAGCTGACGCAGCTCGGTCAGGGCTTCGCGCGCCGACGACTCGACGGTGACCAACGCGGCGCGGGCCGCGGTCGGATCGGCGTCGAGCACCGTGCGAGCCGCCCCCGCCTGCACGCCCATCGCCGACACGTGGTGAGCCACGACGTCGTGCAGTTCGCGAGCGATGCGCACGCGATCGAGCGCCACGGCTTGCGCCGCGGTCAGCTCCCGCTCGCGCTCGAGTTCGAATGTGCGCTCCTGGAGCACGGCGCGCGAACGAGCGTCCGCCCAGGCCTTCTCGCCGAAGAAGTACGCCCCGCCGAAGAAAGCCGCGTTCACCAAGAACTGGATGATCATCCACGCGGCGAACGGCGAGAACAGGCCCGCCCGGGAGGGGCCAGCGCCGTCGGGATCGATCGCCGCCTGGAAGGTCACCACGAGCAACCAGATGAACATGCCGGCGATGACGGCGAGACGAACGATCGTCGCGCGCCGCCGGTCGGGCACCCACGCGCCCACGGTGTACATCGCGATGAAGATCGCCACGTTGCTGACGTAGACCTCGGGGATACGCGCCGACACGCCGACGAAGAAGGTGAGCGCGACCACGATGAGCGTCAGCTCGGGATACCGGCGGCGCAGCGCGAGGGGCAGCGTCAGAGCTGCGACGTAGACGAGCGCCCACCCGAACGCGGGGGTGTTCTCTCCATAGAAGCCGGCGACCTTACCGAGCCAGGCGCTGATGATGGCGCTGAGCAGCAGGCCCACCGCGAGCCAGGCATCGCCGCGCCGCTGCTCGGCGGTCATCGGGCGCTCGAGATCGGTCGTCCTCATCCCTCTACGCTAGGGCGAGCGTGTGGCCGCGGCATCCCCCGTGCGGCGGAGCGCAGGGGTCTCGACGCCGAGGCCGCCAGCGTGCATGCTCTGGGTATGACGAGCATCTTCGTGAACATCCCGACCACCGACCTCGAACGCAGCATGGCGTTTTACCGCGCGCTCGGCTGCGACATCAACCCGAACTTCACCGACGAGAACGCGGCGTGCGTCGTCTGGTCGGACGAGATCTTCTTCATGGTGCTCACGCGGGAGTTCTTCGCGACGTTCACCCAGAAGCCGGTGGGGGAGCCGAAGGAGTGGGCCCAGGCATCCCTGTCGTTCTCCCGCGATTCCCGAGCCGATGTCGACGAGATCGTCGAGGCCGGTCTCGCGGCGGGCGGCACCGAGCCCGGTCCCGCGCAGGACTACGGCTTCATGTACAGCCGCGACCTCGACGATCCCGACGGCAACAGCCTCGGCTTCCTCTACATGGACCCCACCGCGGCCGAGCAGGGCCCGCCTGCGGAGTGAACGGGCACCCTCCCTGCCGTTGAGCGAGCGCAGGAGTCCCCGATCGTTGAGCGCGCGCAGCGAGTCGAAACGCCGTCACCAGATCATGGGTCGATCGTCGTCGTCCGGACCGTCGAGGTCGAGGTCGACGACCACCGGAACGTGGTCGCTGGGGATCTCGCCCTTGCGCTCGTCGCGATGGATGGATGCCGCGGTCACCGCGTCGGCGAAGGCGTGCGAGCCGAGGATGAAGTCGATGCGCAGGCCTTCGTTGCGGGGAAAGCGCAACTGCTTGTAGTCCCAGTAGGTGTACCCCGTGGGAACGAGCGGACGCACCGTGTCGCTCAGGCCCGCGTCGAGCAGCGCCTGGAACGCCGCGCGCTCGGGCGGGGACACATGAGTGGTCGCGCCTTCGACCACGGTGGGGTCGCCGTTGTCGGCATCCGTGGGGGCGATGTTGAAGTCGCCGGTGAGCGCGAGCGCTCGGTCGGGGTCGGCAGCGAGCGTGTCGGCGGTGTATCCGCGAAGGGCCTCGAGCCAGTCGAGCTTGTAGCGGTAGTGCGGGTCGTCGAGCCCACGGCCGTTGGGTACGTACAGACTCCACACCTCCACCCCGCCGATCGTCGCGCCAAGCGCACGGGCCTCCAGCGGTGCTCCCGGGCCGTCGTGTCCCTTCGCGAATCCGGGCATGTTCGGGAAGCCGATCTGCACGTTCTCCAGCGGATCGCGGCTGGCGATCGCGACGCCGTTCCACTGGTTGAGCCCGTGGGCTTCGACCGTGTACCCGGCATCCTCGAACGCTTCGTACGGGAACTGCTCCGGCTTGCACTTGATCTCCTGCATCGCCAGCACGTCGATGCCCTCGCGGACGGCGAAGTCGACCGTACGGACGACGCGGGCGCGGATCGAGTTGACGTTCCAGGTGGCGATGCGCATGGCATCCAGCGTATTGGCCCGCGCCGACGTCTTCGCGCGGGTGCGGCTCTCCCGCTCGCCGCTCGCCGCTCGCCGCAGCGTTCGCCGCTGGGCGATCCGGGCGGCCGTCGCGGCCCGGTGGTGGCGTCGCGCTGTTCCGTATTCAGTCTCCGTGGCCGCGGCATCCCGCGTCGACCCCGTCTTGGCGCGGCGCGTCGCCCGCCCGGGTGGCAACCAGACTGAATACGGAACGCCGACGCGCTCGCGCCCGGGTCACATCGCCCGGAGGATGTCCTCCACCCGCTGCTTGGCGTCACCGAAGAGCATCTGCGTGTTGTCGCGGAAGAACAGCGGGTTCTGCACGCCGGCGTAGCCCGAGGCCATCGACCGCTTGAACACGATGACGCTCCGCGCCTCCCACACGTGCAGCACCGGCATGCCGGCGATGGGCGAGCCCGGGTCCTCCGCCGCGGCCGGGTTGACGGTGTCGTTCGCCCCGATCACGAGCACGACGTCGGTGTCGGCGAAGTCGTCGTTGATCTCATCGAGCTCCAGCACGATGTCGTACGGCACTTTGGCCTCGGCCAGGAGCACGTTCATGTGGCCCGGCAGGCGCCCGGCGACGGGGTGGATGCCGAAGCGCACCTCGACGCCCCTTTCGCGCAGCCGCTTCGTGAGGTCGGCGACGGGGTACTGTGCCTGCGCGACCGCCATGCCGTAGCCGGGGGTGATGATGACCGACCGGGCGTCGCGGAGGAGTTCGGCGACGGCCGCGGCATCCGTCTCGTGGTGCTCGCCCTCCTCGGCGTCGGTGCTGCGGGGAGCCTCGATGCCGAACCCGCCGGCGATCACCGAGAGGAACGACCGGTTCATCGCCTTGCACATGATGTACGACAGGTAGGCGCCCGAGGAGCCCACGAGGGCGCCCGTGACGATGAGCAGGTCGTTGTTCAGCAGGAAGCCGGCGGCGGCCGCGGCCCAGCCGGAGTAGCTGTTGAGCATCGAGACGACGACCGGCATGTCACCGCCGCCGATGGAGGCGACGAGGTGCCAGCCGAGTGCGAGGGCCAGTACCGTCACGGCGATGAGCAGCCAGATCGACGGCGTCACCACGTACCAGGCGGTGAGCGCAACGAACAGCACCAGGGCACCGATGTTGAGGGCGTTCTTGCCGGGCAGCATGAGGGGCTTCGACGACATCCGCCCCGACAGCTTCAGGAAGGCCACGATCGACCCGGTGAAGGTGACGGCGCCGATGAAGACGCCGATGAACACCTCGCCGTGATGGATGCCGACCAGTTCGGGGGTGATCCCCTCGGCGTAGAGGTGGCCGTTCCAGCCGACGAGCACGGCGGCGAGGCCCACAAAGGAGTGCAGCAGCGCGATGAGCTCGGGCATGCCGGTCATCTCGACGACGCGCGCCCGCCACAGCCCGATCGCCCCACCGACGAGGACGGCGGCGACGAGCAGCACGGTGCCCAGTGTCGCCGTGACGCCATCGGGCACGAGCGAGCCGTTGGCGAGCACGAGCAGGAAGGTCGCGACGAGCGCGATCGCCATCCCCGCGATGCCGTAGACGATCCCGCGGCGCGCGGTTTCCTGCTTGCTGAGGCCCGCGAGCGCGAGGATGAACAGCAGGGCGGCGACGATGTAGGCGGCGGTGGCGATCGCCTCGGCGAGCCCGAGCAGCGGCGAGCGCGTGGCGATGAGGATCTGGTCGGCGGCGATCACTTGTCGTTGCCCTTCTGGAACATGGCGAGCATGCGACGGGTCACCGCGAAGCCCCCGAAGATGTTGATGGATGCCAGCAGCACCGCGACCCCGGCGAGGATCTGCACCACGGGGTTCGGCACGACGATCTGGCTCATCGCGCCGACGACGATGATGCCGCTGATCGCGTTGGTGACGCTCATCAGCGGCGTGTGCAGGGCGTGGGCGACCTTGCCGATGACGTAGAAGCCGATGACCACCGACAGGGTCAGCACGAGGAAGTGCTGCGGCAGCGGCGCGGGCGCCACGGCGCACACGACGAACAGCGCGGCGATGCCGGCGACGATCAGGGCTGCCTTGGCGCTCGCCGACATGCCCTTCTTGGGAGCAGGGGCGGATGCCGCGGCATCCGTGTTCGGTGTCGTCGGTGCGGCCGACACCTGCACGGGTGGTGGCGGCCAGGTCACGGCGCCGTCGCGGGTGACCGTCACCGCGCGCTGGACGACGTCGCCGTCGTCGATCGTGAGGGTGCCGTCTTTGCCGGGGGTGAGGAGGGTGAGCAGGTTGAGCAGGTTGGTGCCGTACAACTGCGACGCCTGCTGAGGGAGCCGACCGGCGAGGTCGGTGTAGCCGAGGATGACGACGCCGTTCGCGGTGACGACACGCTCGCCCGCGACGGAGCCCTCGACGTTTCCTCCGTGGCCGGCGGCCATGTCGACGATGACGCTGCCGGGCTTCATCGCTGCCACGTCGGCGGCGGTGAGCAGGCGCGGGGCGGCGCGCCCCGGAATGAGCGCGGTCGTGATGACGATGTCGACGTCGGCGGCCTGGTCGCTGTAGAGCTTCGCGGCCGCGGCGTCGTAGGCGGCGCTGGTGGCCTTTGCGTAGCCGTCGGCCGAGACTTCCTTCTGCTCGTCGGGCACGACCACCTCGAGGTAGGCACCGCCGATCGAGGCGACCTGGTCGGCCACCTCGGGGCGCGGGTCGGTGGCGCGGACGATCGCGCCGAGGCTCGACGCGGCCCCGATCGCGGCGAGGCCCGCGACGCCGGCTCCTGCGACGAGAACCTTCGCGGGTGGCACCTTGCCGGCGGCGGTGACCTGTCCGGTGAAGAAGCGACCGAACTCGTTCGCCGCCTCGACGACGGCGCGATAGCCCGCGATGTTGGCCATCGAGCTGAGCACGTCCATCGACTGCGCGCGCGAGATGCGCGGGACCGCGTCCATGGCGAGAGCGGTGACGCCGCGAGCGGCGAGGGCGGCGAGGAGGTCGGGGCTGAGCGCGGGGCTCAGGATGCCGATGAGTGTCGCGCCCGGGTGGAGGAGCGCGATCTCGGCATCCGTCGGAGCTGCGACCGACAGCACGACGTCGGTGGCCCATGCCTCGTCGCGCGTGGCGATGGTGGCGCCGGCGGCGGTGTACGCGGCATCCGGGAACGACGACGCGGCCCCCGCGCCGGTCTCGACGACCACGTCGTAGCCGAGGGCGCCGATCTTGCCGACGGTGGTGGGGGAGGCGGCAACGCGGGTCTCGCCGGGACGTTCGCGGACGATGCCGATACGGGCCATGGTGCTCCTTCGATCGCGTCCGGCCGCGATGCCCGGGCGCACCCGTGCACCGCGCCGGGTGACGCTCCCGACTCTAGGGCGCTCGCGGGGCGGCGGGGCCGCCGATCTCGCGGAAATAATCCCGGTTCTTCGATCCGTAGACTCGTGTGCATGACCGCCGCCTCCACGCCCGAGCTCGAGTCCGAGCGCCGCGCCCTCATCGACCTGATCGCTGCCGACGCCGTCTTCCACGGCGACTTCACGCTCTCCAGCGGCAAGAAGGCGACCTACTACGTCGATATGCGCAAGCTCACGCTCGACCATCGCGCGGCCCCCGCGATCGGCCGACTCGTGCTCGACGCGGTGCGCGACCTGCGCGTGGATGCCGTGGGCGGCCTGACCCTGGGCGCCGACCCGATCGCGAACGCCGTCATGCACGCGTCGGTCGCCGCGGGCACGCCCGTGGACGCGTTCGTCGTGCGCAAGGAGCCGAAGGACCACGGCCGCGGTCGCCAGATCGAGGGAGCCGAGGTGGCCGGAAAGCGCGTCGTGATCGTCGAAGACACCTCGACCACCGGCGGCTCGCCCCTGAAGGCGGCCGAGGTCGCCGCGGCGGCCGGCGCCGAGATCGTGGCCGTCGTGACGGTCGTCGATCGCAAGACCGGTGCCCAGGCGGCGGTCGAGGCGGCCGGCTACGAGTGGCGCTCGCTCATCGACCTCGACGACCTGGGCCTGCAGGCGCAGTAACCGCAGCGGCGGCCGGTACGCAGCAGATGATCTCGCCGTGCAGCAGCGAGATCCAGCCGTCGTCGTCTGCGGCCCACTCCCGCCAAAATCGGACATCGCCACGACGGCAGACCTCCACGAGATCAGCGACGCTTCCCGCCCCACCATGCGCGGTCGGCGGGGGTCGCGTAGCACCAGGTGCTCGAGGTGGCCTGCACGTCGCGGAGGCCTGCCGCGTGTGCCCACGACAACAGACGTCTTCCGGCATCCGGTTCTCCTCCGTTGGCGCGGGCGGCCGCGTAATAGACGCTGAGCCAGTGGTCGAGTGCGGGCAGTTGCGGCCACCAGCAGAACCCCGCGTAGTCGCTGTCGCGCACCGCGACGATGCCGCCGGGCTTCGTGACCCGCGCCATTTCGCGCAGCGCCTGCACAGGAGAGTTCTCTGCCGGATCAGACCGTGCGGCATCGGGAGGGCAGCGGGACGCGGTGACGTCGGAGGATGTCTTCGCAAGACATCGCGAAATCTCTCGGTTGTAACCAGACAGTGCAAGCGGGCGAGCGCTGTCGAGTCCAAATTGCCAGCGATCCAACCGCCTCCCGGGTTCGCTAGTGCAACTCGGCGTGAACACCAGGGCATCGCTCGCGGGTGGCAAAGTTGAGGCGCTACAATCTCGTCATGTTTGACTCTGGATCTTGTCATGTGTGACTCTGCGAGCAACGATCGTCCCACGCTCAGACTTGTTCCAGTGTGGTTTGGTGGGGATCTCATGCCGGAGTCTTTCCCGATTTCCCCCGATCTTAGAAGACGTCTTCGTCTATGGAATCGCACATGGGAGAAGGATTTGAATCCTGTTTTTGAAATTCGGTGGCAGACAATCGAACAGGGGCGCCAATGGGCGCAAGAAGGCGACCTTCTCATCGCGGACCTGCAATCGCAACTCGACGGAGAGCTCGTAATTGTGCGAGGTTTTGACGCTTATGACCCCGATAGCCCCGATTATGAAGGTGTGACCTGAATTAGTCACCACCCGTCATAGCACGCCGATGCTTGAGATTGATTGCTGAGGAAGGATGTAATGATGACGTAGTTGCTCTTTGAAACAACGGTGTTTGCATAGTATGACGCGTATATGGCTGAACCCTTGTAGATGTTGAAGGGTGCCGAGAAGCAAATTTTCTGTTCAGCGTTATTGACCCATGGTGCTGGATCATAGTCCAAAGTGTCCTCGACGGCATGCGTCATGTATTCGTCCCATTTTTGAGGAGATTCATATCCCAGAGCTGCGCTCGCGGAGGCGCGCACTGTCTCCCAGCCATTCCAGAAGTTGGGGCTCGGATTTTGATGGCGCTGGCGGATGTGCTTGTAACCACTGGTTGCGTCCGTCCCGCAAAGAAGGTCAACGTCACCTCCGGACCATATTAGATTGCCATAGAAATCCTCCCTCGGCCACGTATCGACTGTCCAGACGACATGATCCGCGTTATTGAAAAAATCACACTGCAATATGTCGTTCGGATTGGTTGGGATGGAGTTGGGGCTCACTGTATGCTCGGTCGACGGCGACTCGGATATCCCTACGAGAACCGAATCTTCAAGCGACGGTCCGAACCGGACCTCCTCCCCAGTACCGTTAGAAGCCCCAACGGTCGACGCGCTACTCCCAGTGGCACCCGCACTTGGGTTTGATTCGCTCGCATATGCGTTACCAGGGAGTAAGAAGCTCACCACGGTAACGGCGAGAGTCGCGGTTGCCCCCACGCCTAGTCCGCGCCTCTTGTTCAAACGCTTCTGCCGGTCTCTTATGCTCATATCCGTATTCAAGGACGTTTTCAGCGAGTCGTCAAGTCATTTACCCGCAATCGTAGCTTTCTGGAGACATCCCGCCCATTCCGCAACAATCTCTCGCCGGTGGCTGACTCGCGACGTCGACAGAGTTACTGCGATTCTCTGTCGTCGGAGAGGTCGGATGGCCGGCCGCGCGGTGGCATGGGTCGGCCGCCGACGGTATGGCGCGATGCTCAGCTATGTGCCGCATGACCATTTCACAGCGCTATGAATTGTCACGTGGACATTTCCCAGTGGCCCTCAGCCCGCGCTGGCGGTCGGCGATACGCGGCAGATGATCTCGCCGTGCAGCAGCGAGATCCAGCCGTCGTCGTCTGCGGCCCACTCCCTCCACGCGTCGCTGATCTCGTGGAGGTCTGCCGTGGTGGCGATGCCCGATTGGATGAGTTGCGGGGCGATGGCGGAGGTCAGGATGCGGTCGGCCCACATCCCGCCCCACCAGGCGCGGTCTGCGGGGGTCGCGTAACACCATGTGCTCGAGGTGGCCTGCACGTCGCGGAGGCCCGCCGCGTGCGCCCACGACAACAGACGTCTTCCGGCATCCGGTTCTCCCCCGTTGGCGTGGGCGGCGGCGTAATAGACGCTGAGCCAGTGGTCGAGTGCGGGCAGTTGCGGCCACCAGCAGAACCCCGCATAGTCGCTGTCGCGCACGGCGACGATGCCGCCGGGCTTCGTGACCCGCGCCATTTCGCGCAGCGCCTGCACCGGGTCGCCCACATGCTGCAGAACCTGGTGGGCGTGCGTCACGTCGAACGTGTCGTCGTCGAAGGGGAGCGCGTGCACGTCGGCGCTGCGGAAGTCGATGTTCTGTGTACCGCACTGTGCGGCGGCGGCGCGCGTGAGGTCGAGCTCGACCTCGCCGACCTCGGTCGCGGTGACGTGGGCGACCCGCTCGGCGAGGTCGACCGTGATCGTTCCCGGCCCGGCTCCCACGTCGAGAAGCCGGTCGGTCGGGGTGAGCAGCGGCAGGAGGTAGGCGGCCGAGGTCTCTGCCGTGCGGGAGCGGTGCGAGCGCAGCACCGACTCATCGTGACCATGGGTATACGTCGCCATAAGATGACCTTTCACGCGAGAGTTGCTTTGACCCACTTTTGCGGATGCGACCGGCGGGCGGGAGAGCGCACTCCTCCTAGGAGTCGCGCACCCACCCCGCCGCCCACACGCCGAGGGAGAAGCGACAGATGGCCAGCGAGCTCGGCGACTTCCTCCGTGCACGTCGCACGGATCCCGCACTCGATCCCCGTCCGAAATCCGATGTGGGGCGGCGGCGTATCTCTGGGCTGCGCCGCGAAGAGGTGGCCGCCGCTGCGGGAATCAGCGTCGACTACTACATCCGGCTCGAACAGGGGCGTGAGCTGCGGCCGAGCGATGCCGTGATCCACGCGTTGGCGTGCGAGCTGCACCTGTCGGACGACGAGAGGCGCCACGTCTTCCAGCTACGCGACGCGACGTCGGCTCCGCCGCGCGACGAGCACACCGGCGACGTCGAGCTGTCCGCACGGATGACGGCACTGGTCGACGCAGTGTCTCCGCGTCCGGCGTACGTGCTCGATCGCGTGAGCAACATGGTGGCCGCCAACGTCGAGGGCCTCGCCCTGTATCGCGGGTTCGCGGACAAGGAACCGGGTGAGAGAAACACGTGCCGCTACCTGATGACGGATGCCCGGGCGCGGGAGACCTTCGTGGAGTGGGAAGACCTCGCCCGCGGTGCGGTCGCCCATCTTCGCGCCGCCAACGCCACCGACCTGCACGACCCCGAGTTGCAGGCACTGGTCGTGGAGTTGAGCGCGGCGAGCCCGCTCTTCTCCGGCTGGTGGGCCGAGCATCTCGTGCAACGGCGTCGCGCCGCGATCACCCACGTGCGCACCGACGCGGGCGAGGTCGTCGCTTGGCGCTACGAGGTGCTTCACCTGCCCGACGAAGGGCTGCGGATGACGCTCTGGCTCCCCGCCGCCGATCGCTGAACCCCGGTCAGTGAAAGACGGGCAGCTGCGACGCCAGCGCGAGCGCCAGGCCCGCGAGGGTCAGCAGCAGGATGCCGCGCCCGTTCGGCAGCGGCGTGCCCTGCGGCGCGTCGCGGCGTCCGCGGACGAACAGTACGAGGGCGAGGATCAGCAGCGCCATCGCGGTCAGGATGAGCACCACGGCCATCAGTTGTCGCCTCCGTCGCGTCCACGCCCGCGCACGTACTGCACGATGAAAACCACCAGGGTGCTGACCAGCACCGCGCCGCTTGCGGCGAACAGGAGCGTCTGCTCGGTCGGGTTCACGATGTCTCCTCCGCCCGTGCGAAGGCGGGCAGGATCAGCCTAGTCCGGGTCGCGGAACCAGCCCGTTCTCGCCGAACACGGCGTCGGCGAACCGGCGGCCGATCTCGGCGTACAGCTCCGCGTCGGGGTGCAGGCTGTCGGGCAGGGTGTAGCGCGCCTGATCGTCCGGACCGTACAGGCTCAGACCGTCGAGGTAGCTGATGCGCTCGCCGGATGCCGCGCGCACGCGCACCACTTCGGCCAGTTGCCGTCGCGACTCGGTCATCGTCAGTGCGCCGCGGGCGATGTCCGCGGCATCCCCGGCGGCATAGCAGCGCACGCGTCCGGCCTCGAGGAACTCGACATCCGACGGCCCCGGCACGTCTTCGCTGCCCGGCCAGAGGATCGACGACGCCAGCACGATGGGCGTGTCGGGATGCCCGACGCGGATTCGGTCGAGAAAGCCGTGCACCATCGGCGTGAACGTCCGCTGATCGAGCGCTCGGGCGCCCACGATGTTGATACCCACCTTGAGCGAGATGACGTTCGCTGCCGTCGCGGCGATCGCATCGGCGACGAACGGGTCGAGCATGCATTGGCCGCCGAAGCCCAGGTTGATGAGCGACAGGTCCGAGAGCCTCGCTGCGATGACCGGCCACGTTCCCGTCGGCGAGGGCGTCTCGACGCAGTGGCTGATCGAGCTGCCGTGGTGGATCCAGACCGGCGCGGTGGACGGTGCGGCCGCGGTGATGGCGGCATCCGCCCGCAGATCGAGCAGATCGACGATCATGCCCTGGGGCAACCACACGGTCACCGCCTTCTCCGCCGCACCATCGAGTGTGAACGCGAGCGTCTGGGCCGGTGCGACGGTGACAGTGGTTGCGACATCCCCGGTCCACGAGAGACGACGGATGTCGGTGACCGTCGGTCGCACCACGTGCACCGGCTGACCGTCGACCTCGACGACGAGATCGTTCACCGGCCCGGCCAGCTCGTCGAAGTACAGCTGGGTGCTTCGCAGTGTGAGATCGAAGCCCGTCGCCGACGTGATGAAGCGCAGCCGCACTCCGCTCGCGTTAGCGGTGATGGCCCGCAGGATCTCGCCGTTCGGTGGGAAGTGCGTCCGCGCCGACCTCGGCAGTCGCAGCGGACGGATGGCGTCGGTGTTCTCGACATCCGTGTGCTCGAGGTCGAGATGCCCCTCGAGGAGAACCTGCGACGCGCCGAGGGTGATGACCTCGCCGACAGCGGTGCGAGGTGAGGTGATCGGAGTGCTCACGCGGTGGTCCTTTCGGCGTGGGTCTGGACGAAGTCGACGGTGCGCGAGATGAGTTCGTCGCGCTGAGGCAGCTCCATCCACCCGTGGTCGGCGCCCTCGACGATGACGACCTCGGCGCGCGCGCCGAACACGTCGGGGTCGGCGTACTGCTGCGCGTAGCGCACGGGCACGAAGTCGGCGGTGCCGTGCAGCAGCAGTGCCGGGCCCCGGTAGGCGGCCGCGCGCGCGTAGGGATCGAAGTCCCGCGCGTCGTCGCGCATCGCCGGACCCAGGCGCATGCCGAGGAAGTCGAAGAACCCGTCGGGCTCGTCGAGGCTCGACAACGACCGCCCCTGGATGTGGCCGGAGCGGATGTCGTCGACGAACACGGCCGCCGTCGACCACATCGTCAGCGACCGGATGTCGCCGTCTTCCGCGGCCGCGATCGACGCGATGACCGAGCCGAGGCTCATCCCCACGAGGTGCAGGTCGGCGGCATCCACCAGGGGACTCTCACGCACGGCTGCCAGCACCTGGGCGGTGTCGGCGATGTCGCCCGAGACGGAGGTGTCGAAGAACTCGCCGTCGCTCTCACCGTGACCCGCCCGGTCGAAGGCCAGCACGCCGATACCCGCGGCGACCAGCGCGCGGGCGAGCCGCACGAAGACGCCCGAGGTCTCGACGCGCGACCCGCCGAAGCCGTGCAGCAGCACGGCCGTCGGCCAGGTGTCGGCGCCGTCGGACGGCGCGTCGGGCAGGTAGTGCGTGCCGCGCAGCACACGCGAACCGGCATTACCGGTGACGGCGGTCGTGAAGGGAAGGAGTCGCATGGAGGTGCCTTTCGACGCTCTGAGTTCAGTGTGCGGGGGCGGCCAGCGGGCGCTCGACAGATGCCGTCAGCATGTCGCTTTCGACGTCGAACGCATTCGACGTCTGGCGGCGGAAGCCGATCCAGCCGATGAGGAAGCCGGCGGCGGCGACCACCGAGACGCCGACGTAGACGCCGCTCGGGTTGAGCGCGAGCAGGGCCGGGGTGACCACGTTGAATCCGGCGGTCGCGAAGCGCGCGACGGCGTAGACGGTGCCCTGCGCGGTAGAGCGCAGCATGGTCGGGAACGATTCCTGCGTCCACACCTTCATGATCGTTTCGAAGCAGAACGCTCCCGCGAACGTCGTCACCACGACTGAGACGATCAGGGCGGGCAGGGTGAACCCGAACACCACGGGGACGAGGTTCGCCACCACCACGGCGATGGCGCCGACGACGAAGTACGACATCCGCCAGCGGGTGTCGGCGACAGCCATGAACCAGATCGCCCCGAGGATCGCCGCCGGCATGGCCAGCAGGGTCCATGTCTGGTACTCGTTCACGGGGATGCCGGCGACGTTGACCGCGACGAAGGTGCCGAAGCTGCCGGCGACACTGATCGCGATGGACGCGAGCGTGTAGTAGATCAGCAGGGTCACGAAGGGCCGGCGGTACTGTGCACGGCCGAAGTCGCGGATGCGCCCGCGCTCGGAGCGCACGGTCTGCACGCCACTGAGGCGCTCGTTGCGGGCCGCTAGCCAGCTCGCCGACTCGGGGATGGTCAGGCGAAGGGCGAGCACGACCACGCCGACGCCGCCGAAGGCCCCGAACATGATGCGGCCGCCGACCTCGCCCAGCTGGCCGAAATTGATGCCGATGAGCACGGCGAGAAGGATGCCGAAACCGCCGAGCAGGTTGGAGAACACCAGGATCTTGCCGCGGTTGCGGTCGGTGGCCGCTTCGGAGATCGACGCGAGCGCGGCGGGGAGGTCGGCGCCGACGCCGAGTCCGATCAACGCGATGCCGGGGAGCAGCAGACCGAACGAGACACCGACGAACGGGGTGATGGACCCGAGCACGATGAGCGTCATCGTGACGAGGAACACCCGGCGGCGGCCGAAGCGGTCGGCGAGGCGTCCGCCGACGAGCGAACCCACGGCGACGCCCGCGGTCAGCACCCCGGTGAGCAGGCCCACCTGGTCGGGCGTGAGCCCCGGAGTGCCGGGCACGAACGACTGAAAGAGCACGAGCGCGACGCCGATGCCGGTGGTCGCGGCGGCATCGACGAACGTCGCCATGCCGCAGACGAAGCCCACCCACCAGGGGTTGGGCGTGGCGCGAGCGAGGGGTGCGCTCATGGTCATACTCCTTTGTACGTGCAGTGACGGAGGGGAACGGCGGCGTCCGGGTCCGTGTGTCTTCGAGCGGTCGTGCGGGTTTCTTCGCGGGGCGTCGATGCCGTCGAGTGAAAAGCTATACCGATTTAGCCATGGAGGCAACACCCGGAGTTCGCGCTGGCGGCCTCAGGCGTGCGGGGCGGCGATGGAGCCGCCCGGTGTGATCGGCATGGGCACCAGTTCGTGCCGGGGCTCGGTGGGGCGCGCCAGCAGAAGATCGGCGGCTCGGCGCCCGATCTCGGCCTGGGGGAGGCCGAGGGAGACGAGCTGCGGATCGGTGGCTTCGGCGAGCACGCCGCCGTCGAACGACACCAGAGACACGTCTTCGGGCACGCGGAGCCCCGCGCGGCGCAGCGCCTGGAAGACTCCCACGCCGACGGCGTCGTTCACGCAGATGATCGCCTTCGGTGTCGCGCCGCCGGCGAGTAGGCGCTCCGCGGCATCCCGCCCGTCATGTACGGTCCAGTCTTCGTCGACCCACACTTCGCCCGCCAGGTTCGTCCCGGCGGCGGCGAGGGTCTCGCGGATGCCGTCGAGACGCCGCGGCAGCGCGACGGGCCCCCAATCGTGCCAGGCGGCGCCGCCGGTGCGGCCCGGAGCGAGGGCGCCGATGAACCAGATGTCGCGGTCGTGGCCGGCATCGAGAAGCAGTCGTGCGGCGGTCGCGCCGGCGTCGTGCTCGTCGGGGACGACCGAGCTGATGGCCGGGTCGTCGGCCTCGCAGTTCATCAGAACCATAGGCGTCTGCCGGGCCGAGGCCGGGGGACTCACGCGCCGCGTGAACATCGAGCCGTAGAGGATGCCGTCGATATCGCGGGCCACCAGATCCTCGAGAAAACGCCGTTCCATCTCGGTCTCGCCCTGGGTGTCGACGGTGAACAGCAGCAAGCCCTCTTCGCGCAGGCGCTCCAGCGCGCCGCGAACCATCGAGTTGGCGAACGAGGTCGAACTCACGAAGTCGGACACGAGGGCCACGGTGCCCGAGCGGCCGGTGCGCAGAGTCTTGGCCGTGAGATTCGCGCGATAGCCGAGGTCGTCCGCCGCCTTGCGAACGCGCGCCATCGTCTCGACCGACAGGCGCTGATCCAGGCGGCCGTTGAGGGCGAACGACGCGGCCGAACGTGAGACGCCGGCGCGCTCCGCAACCTCGGTGAGCGTGACGCGACGCCCGGACCCGCGGTCGGTCACAAGCCCTCGGGCATCTCGGACTCCGGCGGCTCGTCGGCCAACAGGTCGGCGACCGAGTCGAGGATCTCGTCGGGACGGAATGGGTAGCGCTCGATCTCGGCGTCGTCGGAGATGCCGGTGCGCACGAGAATCGTGTGCAGGCCCGCTTCGATGCCGGCGACGACGTCGGTGTCCATACGGTCGCCGATCATGCCGGTGTTCTCCGAGTGAGCGCCGATGCGGTTCATCGCCGAGCGGAACATCATGGGGTTCGGCTTGCCGACCACGTAGGGCGCTTTGCCGGTGGCGTGCGTGATCAGCGCGGCGAACGAGCCGGTCGCGGGCACGATGCCGTGGGGGGTCGGGCCCGTCGCGTCGGGGTTCGTGATGATGAAGCGTGCGCCGTTGTTGATGAAGCGGATCGCCTGGGTGATGCGATCGAACGAGTAGTTGCGCGTCTCGCCGATCACGACGTAGTCGGGCTGCGTCTCGGTCTGGACGTAGCCCGCTTCGTGGAGGGCTGTCGTGAGGCCGGCTTCGCCGATGACGAAGGCGGTGCCGCCCGGATGCTGCGAACGCAGGAATTCCGCCGTCGCGAGTGCGGAGGTCCAGATGCGATCCTCCGGCACTTCCAGGCCCGAGATGCGCAGGCGAGCGCTCAGATCACGCGGTGTGTAGAACGGATTGTTCGTCAGCACGAGGAACGGAGTGGCGGTGTCGCGCCACTGCGCGAGCAGCTCGGCGGCGCCGGGGATGGGCTTGTTCTCGTGGACGAGGACGCCGTCCATGTCGGTGAGCCAGCATTCGATATCGGCGCGTGTCCGCATGGGGCCAGCCTAGCGGGGCGTTCCGGCCGTAGTCTCGACCCGTGGCACGTGACGACTGGGACCCGGCGCAGCTTCCCGACCTCTCCGGGAAGCGGTACCTCGTCACGGGCTCGACGGCGGGGCTCGGCTTCTTCGCGTCGCTGCAGCTAGCCGGTGCCGGCGCCCACGTCATCATGACCGGCCGCAACCCGAACAAGCTGGCCACCGCACGCGTCGCCGTGCGCCGCCAGATTCCGGATGCCGAGATCACGACGCTGCTGCTCGACACGAGCAACCTCGGTTCGGTGCGTGCGGCGGCGGCGACCGTGCGCGGTCGTGCGGGTCTGCACGGCCTCCTCCTCAATGCCGGAATCGTGCACCCTCCGCGGCACCGCGAGACCACGGCAGATGGTCACGAGGTGGTCTTCGCGACCAACGCCCTCGGTCACTACGCGCTCGCCGGCGAGCTGCTGCTGCCGCTCGCTGCCGGCCGCGGCCGCATGGTGTGGGTGGGGTCGATGTCGACGGCGATGGGCGATTACGACCCCGTCGATCCGGAGCTCGAGACCCGTTACTCCCCGTGGCGCGCGTATGTGCAGTCCAAGGTCGCGACGACCGCGCTGGGCTTCGAAGCCGACCGCCGACTACGGGTGGCGAACGTGCCGATCGCCAGCCTCGTCGCGCACCCCGGATATGCGATCAGCGGTCGTACCCGCGGCATCCTGGGGGTGAACGAGCCGTCGCGCATGACGCGCTTCGTCGACAACCTGCAGGCGCCGATCACGCAATCGAAAGAACGCGGTGCCTGGCCGCTCGTGCGCGCGCTGGTCGATCCCGAGGCCGAGGGCGGTCAGTTCTGGGGGCCGTCGCGCGTGGTGGCCGGTGCCCCCAAGCGCGGCACCGCCAGCAAGCTGGCGCGCGACGAAGAGATCGCGGCGCGCCTGTGGACCTATTGCGAGCACGCCACCGGGATGACCTGGCCGTACTTGAAGGCCAGCAAGCCGCGCCGGCCCTGGCGTCGCTGACCCGCCTGATCGCCCGCTCGCGGGCTCGCCGCCCCGCCTGTTCGCCGCCCCGCCTGTTCGTAGAAGCGGGCCCAGCGAACAGATTCGGATGCCGTCGCTCGCGCCGTCCGAATCTGATGCCGTGATCCGAATCTGTGACGACGCGATCAGGCGGTCAGCCAGACCGCCCCGGACGCGCCCTCGGGCAACTCGATCGTGGCGCTGTCGTCGACGCGCACCGCGTTGGTCCCCGCGACCACGACGCGATGCCCGACGTCGATGCCGGCGACCTCCAGCGCGCGCAGCAACCCGGGATCTCGGTCGCTCACGCGCAGCACCTCGCCGGTATGCCCGACCGGAGCGTCCGCCAGCAGGATGAAGGGTGCGCGGTGCACGTCACCGACGTCATCCGGGATCGCGTCGCCGTGGGGATCGAATCGCGGATGCCCGAGCCGCTCGTCGATGCCGGCCAGCAGCCGGTCGCTGATCGTGTGCTCGAGCACCTCGGCCTCGTCGTGCACTTCGTCCCAGGCGTAGCCGAACTCCTGCACGAGCCACGTTTCGATCAGCCGGTGACGGCGGATGATGGATGCCGCGCGCAGCCGTCCCGCTTCGGTGAGCGCGACGGGGCCGTACGGACGGTGATCGACGAGGTCGAGCACGACGAGCTTCTGCACCATCTCGGTCACCGTCGAGGGGGCGAGTTTCAGTTCGGCCGCGAGCTGGGACGACGTGATCGGTGTGGGCTGCCACTCAGTGTGGTGGTAGATCGTCTTCAGGTAGTCGTCGATCGCGACGGAGTTCGCAGCCACGAGGTTCAGGCTAGCCGCTGACGGCGAAGCCGCCGGCGTCGCGTGCAGCGTCAGCGGGCGATCACCAACCACAGCAGCAGCGCGTTGAGGGCGACGAGGAACACCGATGCCACCACGCCGGCCGCGCTCGTCCACCAGCGGTTGCGGTGCGCGCCGAGGACATCGCGCCGTGCCGTCAGGGCCACGAGCGGAATGAGCGCGAACGGAATGCCGAAGCTCAGCACCACCTGGCTCAGAATCAACGCCCACGTGGGGTCGACTCCGAGAGCGAGCAGGGCGATGGCGGGTACCAGGGTGACGAGGCGCCGCCCGAGCAGGGGAACGCGGATGCGGAGCAGTCCGTGCATGATCTCCGCTCCGGCGTACGCGCCCACCGCCGTGCTGGCGAGGCCGCTGGCCAGCAGCCCCACGGCGAACATCGTCGCCACGACGCCACCCAGTCTCGTCGACAGTGCGCTGTAGGCGCCCTCGAGACTGTCGGTGCCGGGCACGCCGGCGAGGTTCGCGGCTGCCAGCAGCAGGATGGCGAGATTGACGGTACCCGCCACGGCGAGGGCGATCGTCACGTCCCACCGCGTGGCGCGCAGCAACCGCGAGGTCGCGACGGCGCGGTCCTGGGCGCGCGATGTCGGGCCAGCGAACCGATCGCGCGCCAGCGCGCTGTGCGCGTAGATCGCGTGCGGCATGATCGTCGCGCCCAAAATGGATGCCGCCAGCAGCACCGACTCGGAGCCCTCGAACCGCGGGATCAGTCCGGCGGCGACGCTCGCGGCATCCGGAGGGGCGACGAAGACGCCGTAGGTGAAGCCGATCGCGATGATGGCGAGCAGCCCGATGACCACGAACTCGAAGCTGCGAGCTCCGCGTTGCTGGTGGATCAGAAGGAGTGCGATGGAGACGGAGCCGGTGATCAGTCCGCCCACGGGGAGCGGAACCCCGAACAGCAGCCACAGGGCGACCGCCCCGCCGATGACTTCGGCGATGTCGGTCGCCATCGCCACGAGCTCGGCCTGCAGCCAGTAGGCGCGGCGGGCCCACGGGTTGCGCAGGCGTGTGCCGAGCGTCTCGGCGAGGCTCTGGCCGGTGACGAGACCGAGTTTGGCGGAGAGGTACTGGATGAGCCACGCCATCGTGTTGCCGAGCACGACGACCCACACCAGGAGGTAGCCGAAGCGTGCGCCGGCGGTCATGTTGCTGGCGACATTGCCCGGGTCGAGGTAGGCCACCCCCGCGACCAGCGCAGGCCCGAGCAACCACGCCGCACGGCGCGTGCGCGACGGCGCGGGGGAAGTCGTCGCGACGAGGGATGTGGGCGAATGTGCCGGCGCGGGATTTTTCGGCATCCCGAAAAATTACCAGAGATTTCGGGTGCCCGAAATATCTACGGGCCGTCCCGAGCTCCTCCAACGCGCCGCCCGGGCGCGGCGTCGCCCCCGCGATCTCGCAGGATCGCGCGTCGGGGGGTGAGAACCCGAAGCGAAATGGAGGAGTTGGGGACGCGGGTGTGCGGTCTAGCCTGGTCGGATGCACGTCGACTCCGCGCCGGAACCCGATCCCCGTCCGGAAGAGGCCGGGGCCGAGCCGCAGCTGCCGGTGGGCGTCGGCCCCTGGCCAGGTGGCCCCGAGGCCTGGCCCGATGACCCGCGGTACGACCGGGAACTGCTCGCCGTCGGTGACCGCCGCAACGTCGTCGACGGCTACCGCTACTGGACGATGGCGGCGATCGTGGCCGACCTCGATGAGCATCGGCATCCGTTCCACGTCGCCATCGAGAACTGGCAGCACGACATGAACATCGGCTCGATCGTGCGCAGCGCCAACGCCTTCGGCGCCGCCGAAGTGCACATCATCGGCAAACGCCGCTGGAATCGCCGTGGCGCGATGGTCACCGACCGCTACCAGCACGTGCGTCACCACGACGACGTCGCTGCTTTCACCGCCTGGGCCGAGGATGCCGGGATTCCCGTCATCGCGGTCGACAACGTCGACGGGTCGGTTCCGGTCGACCGCGCCGAACTGCCCGAGCGGTGCGCGCTGTTGTTCGGTCAGGAGGGGCCGGGGCTGTCCGCCGAGGCGGTGACCGCCGCATCCGCCGTCGTCGAGATCACCCAGTACGGCTCGACGCGATCGATCAACGCGAGCGCCGCAGCTGCCGTCGTCATGTACGAGTGGTGCCGCCGCTGGGCGTGAGGCTCACGCCCCCGCGGTGACCCACTCAGGGCGTCGCACACGCCAGCCGAGCGTCGCGAGCCGCGCCAGCATGTAAACGCCGAAGAAGCACACCGCGAGCCACATCAGGCCGGGTGCCCCGGCCGGATGCAGCAGCCACAGAACGACGAGCGCGGGCAGGTAGGGGACCAGGTTGAGAGCGCCCGCGAGGGCGAGATAACGCGCGTCGCCCGCGCCCATCAACACCCCGTCGAGCACGAACACCACGCCGCAGATCGGCTGCGCGACGGCGAGCACGATGAGCGCCGGCTGGACGAGGGTGGCGACGGAGTCCGACCCCGTGAACACCAGACCGATCACACCCGACAGCGCGCCGATGACCGCACCCACCAGCACGCCGAACCATGCGCCCCATGCCACCGTGCGCCCGAGCACGCGCCGCACGAATGTTTCGTCGCCGGCGCCGAGCCCGCGCCCGATGAGCGCCTGCGCTGCGATCGCGAGCGCGTCGAGGGCGAAAGCGGCGGTCGAGAAAATCGTGAAGGCCACCTGCCATCCGGCCAGTTCGTCGGTGCCGAGCGCCGTCGCAGCGAACACCGTCGCCAGCAGGGATGCCCGCAGCGACACGGTACGCAGGAACAGCCAGCCTCCCGCTTGCGCCGAGCCCCGCAGCCCGTCGCGCTGTGGACGAAGGGATGCCGCGTGTCGCTGTGCCAGCCTGCCCACGACGATCGCGTAGCCGCCGACCATCGCCCATTGTGCGGCGATGGTGCCCGCGGCGGAGCCGGCGATGCCCCACCCGAACCCGTAGATGAACAGTGCGTTCAGCAGGGCGTTGAGCCCGAAGCCCGCACCCGCGATCCACAGCGGGGTGACTGTGTCTTGCATGCCGCGCAGCAGCCCCGTCGCGGCGAAGACGATGAGCATCGCGGGCAGTCCCCACATCGACAGCTGCAGGTAGATCGTCGCCTGGTGCGCCACGTCGGGTGCCGCGCCGAAGAGCGAGACCAGCCACGGCGTGAGCAGTGAGCCCACGATGGCCAGCACGGCGCCGAGCCCCAGCGCGAGCCAGAGGCCGTCGATACCCGCACGCACCGCGTTGGTGTGGTCGCCGGCGCCGAAGCGGCGCGCGACGGCGGGCGTGGTCGAGTACGCGAGGAAGACCATCAGTCCGACGATGGTCTGCAGGATCGCCGAGGCGATGCCGAGCCCCGCGAGCGGGACGACTCCCAGGTGGCCGACGAGTGCGGCATCGACGATGAGGAAAAGCGGTTCCGCCACCAGCGCGCCCAGCGCCGGAATCGCCAGCCGCAGGATCTCGCGGTTGAGAGTGGGGGCGGGCATGCTCCGAGCCTAGGGGGGAGCGCCGACGCGGGGCGGGAGTGGGGCGTCGGGGCCTGGGTGGGTGGGGCGCGGCTGGGGCGTGGGGCGTTTCGACTCGCTGCGCTCGCTCAACGACCGGGGTGGGGTGCGGGGTCGAGGCGGGCGGGGCGAACGACGGGTGAACACGGATCCGTCGGACAGAACCGGCGCGTATCCTGTACGGCATGACCGACCCCTCCTTGCGCTCGGGTATCGAGCTGTCCGAGTTGAGCCCCGGCATCCGTCCTCAGGACGACCTGTTCCGTCACGTGAACGGCGCCTGGCTGGAACGCACCGAGATCCCGGACGACAAGGCCAGGTGGGGCTCGTTCCACCTCATCGCCGAGCAGGCCGAGAAGGACGTCCGGACGATCATCGAGGAGTCGACCGACGCCGAGCCGGGAACCGAGACCCGCAAGATCGGCGACCTGTTCGCGAGCTTCATGGACACCGAGCGCATCGAGCAGCTCGGCGCCGAACCGCTGCGCGACCAGCTTGCGCGCGTCGAGGCGATCGATTCGATCCCCGCGCTCCTGCGCACCGTCGGTGAGCTCGAGCGAGAGGGCATCGGCGGAATGATCGGCGTCTACATCGAGCCCGACCCCGGAAACCCCGCCCGCTACATCTCCTTCTTCGTGCAGTCGGGGCTGTCGCTTCCCGATGAGAGCTACTTCCGTCTCGAGAACTTCGACAAGACCCGCGTCGCGTTCCGGGAGTATGTGCAGACGGTGCTGAGTCTTGCCGGCCTCGAGCCGGAGGATGCCGGGCGCCAGGCCGACCGCGTGCTCGCGCTCGAGACCGAGTTGGCCACGCACCACTGGGACAACGTCCGCACGCGCGACGCCGTCGCCACCTACAACCTCATGACTTGGGACCAGGTGCAAGAGCTCGTCGGCGTCGACCTCGACCCGTGGCTCGACGCTGTGGCCCCCGGCCGCCGCGACGGCTTCGCCGAGATCAACGTGAACGAGCCCAGCTACTTCTCGGGCCTCGGCCCCCTGCTCGTCGAGGACCGGCTCGAGGACTGGAAGGCCTGGCTGCGGCTGCACATCGTGCGGGCATCGGCGGCGTTCCTCTCGAGCGCGTTCGTTGACGCCAACTTCGCCTTCTACGGCACCGAGCTCACCGGCGTGCCGGTCAATCGCGAGCGTTGGAAGCGCGGCGTCAGCTTCGTCGAGGCCGCGATGGGCGAGGCCGTCGGCAAGGTCTACGTCGACCGCCACTTCCCGCCGGCCGCGAAGATCGAGATGGATCAGCTGGTCGCCAACCTCATCGAGGCGTACCGGCAGTCGATCGAGACGCTCGACTGGATGACGCCGGAGACCCGCGATCGCGCTCTGGAGAAGCTCGCGGCCTTCACGCCCAAGGTCGGATATCCCTCGACGTGGAAGGACTACTCCGAGCTCGACGTCGACGCCGCCGACCTCATCGGCAACGTTCGTCGCACGAACGCGTGGGAGCACGAGCGGCAGATCGCGAAGCTCGGGGCGCCGATCGACCGTGAAGAGTGGTACATGACGCCTCAGACGGTCAACGCGTACTACAACCCGCTGATGAACGAGATCGTGTTCCCGGCAGCCATCCTGCAGTACCCGTTCTTCGAACTCGACCGCGATCCGGCCGCGAACTACGGCGGCATCGGAGCGGTGATCGGTCACGAGATCGGCCACGGCTTCGACGATCAGGGCTCGGCGTTCGATGGCACCGGCACGCTCCGCGACTGGTGGACCGACGACGACCGCGCCGCCTTCCAGCAGCGGACGGCCGCCCTCATCGCCCAGTACGACGCCCTCGTGCCGCAGGGACTCAGCACCGAACACCACGTCAACGGGGCATTGACCATCGGCGAGAACATCGGCGACCTCGGGGGCCTCGGCATCGCGATCAAGGCGTACCGCCTGTCGCTCGGTGCCGACACGACGGATGAGAACGTCGACGGCCCGGTCATCGATGGGCTGACCGGCATCCAGCGCCTTCTGCTCAGCTGGGCGCAGATCTGGCAGCAGAAGGGGCGGGATGCCGAGACCATCCGCCTGCTCACCATCGACCCGCACTCGCCCAACGAGTTCCGCTGCAACCAGATCGTTCGCAACGTCGACGAGTTCTACCGCGCCTTCGACGTCACCGAGACCGACGCGCTCTGGCTCGACGCCGATCAGCGCGTCACGATCTGGTGACCACGGCGTCGTCTGGTCGGCGGTCGTCCGCCGGTCGGCCGGACGAGCAGACACCGGCGGCGAGCGATGCACAGATCGAGAACGGAGCGCTCCGCGTGGACAGTGCAGGTCGGGCATCGTCGTCGCGACGCGGCGAGCGTCCGACGACGCGGCGCTCGCCGAGGCGTTCGGCCGGACGCGCGCGTTCGTTTTCTGCGGCGCTCGCCGCCCTCGACGCGGTCGCCGCGGCGGGAGCCCAGGTGTCGGTGTGCGTGACCGACCTCGATTCGGGCACGACGGTGCTCGCTGGCGATGCCCACCTGGTGCTGCCGGTGGCCGGGATCGGCGTGGTGCCGCTGCTCATCGAGGTGGCGGCACAGCTGGATGCCGGCACCCTCGACCCTCTGGAGATCATCGAGCGCAGCTCTGTCGCCCCGGTGACGGTGGGTGGCATCTGGCATCGTTTGGCCGCACCGGCGCTGCCGGTGCGCGACCTCGCCGTGCTGGCGGCCGCGGCCTCGGATGCCGCCGCCGCCAACGCCCTGCTTGAGCGGGTGGGGCTCGACGCGGTGCGCGCCCGTACCGAGCAGATCGGGCTCGTGAAGACGGCGCTCATCGACGGCTTCCGCGACCAGCGCGGGCTCGATGACGCACCGCATGTCGGGCTGGCCTCGACGGGCGAGCTCGTGACCCTGTTCGCGGGCCTCGTCAATGCGCAGGTCGTCTCACCGGCAGTCAGCGCCCAGGTGTCGGAGTGGCTGAGCCTCAATCAAGACCTCGCTCTCGTCGCAGCCAGCACCGCGCTCGACCCGTTCGCGCACGACGATGACCGCCACGGTCTGCTGTTCGTCAACAAGACCGGGCGTGGCGACGGCATCCGTGCCGAAGCAGGCGTCATCGCGGGCCCCCGCGCGGGTGCCGCCTACGCGCTGATCGTCTGCTTCGACGACCTCTCGGTCGCCCACCGGCTGCGCGCGCACGAAGCTTTCCGCGCACTCGGGCTCGACCTCATGGAGTACGTGTACTGACGTTTTCCCGCGTCGGCGTCAGAAGACGATCGTGTGATTGCCGTGGCGGATGACACGGTCTTGCGCGTGCCACAGCACCGCGCGCGACAGCACCTGGCGCTCGACGTCGGCGCCGCGGCGGGCAAGCTCCGCCGAAGACTCGGCGTGGGTGACCCGCACGGTGTCCTGCTCGATGATCGGTCCCTCGTCGAGGTCGCCGGTGACGTAGTGCGAGGTCGCGCCGATGAGCTTGACGCCGCGCTCCTTGGCCTTCTTGTAGGGCTCTGCACCGATGAAGGCGGGCAGGAAGGAGTGGTGGATGTTGATCACCGGCACGCCGAGCTGCTCGAGGAACTCGGGCGAGAGGATCTGCATGTACCGCGCCAGCACGACGAAATCGACGTTGCCGACGAGCAGCTTCAGAATCTCCGCCTCCGACGCCGACTTGTCGGGGCCCGCCACCGACGGCACGTGGAAGAACGGCACCCCGAAGCTGCGGACGTCTTCGGCCGTGGTCGCGTGGTTGGAGATGACCATCGGGATGGTGACCGGCAGGTCGCCGCGGCGGTGTCGCCACAGCAGGTCGAGCAGGCAATGGTCCTGTTTGCTCGCGAGGATCGCCATCCGCTTGGGCACCGATTGATCGGTGAGCGACCACTCCAGGTCGAAATCGGTGAGCGTGCTGGCGATGTCCGCCTCGATCGCCGGACGGGCGAGCGCGAAGTCGGGCCGGTGGAACACAACGCGCTGGAAGTAGGCCCCGCCGCGGTGATCGTCGGAGAACTGGTCGAACGCGACGATGTTGCCCCCGATGCGGGTGATCATCGCCGACACGGCGGCGACGATGCCGGGCTTGTCGCTGCCGTGCACGATGAGGCAGGCGTGGTCGGCGGGGAGGTGGGGATCGTGCACGGGTGACATGGATCGATTCTGCCCGATGGGCGCGGTCGTCAGTTTCCGATGCGGAGGACGCCGCGGCTCAGGAGTGACGCGCGCCCTCGCCGAGGTGCGCTCAGCGCACGCCGCGCATGAGCCGCAGCACCGGCTTCACGAACAGCAGAAGCAGCACGCCCACCCCCGCAGAGATGAGGCCGAGCACCGAGAAATACGGCAGCTCGTCGTCGGGGTTGTAGAGCTGGGCGAGCTGGCCGGCGATGGCCGTGCCGAGGGCGACCGAAAGGAAGAACAGCGCCACCATCTGCGTGTGGAATGCCCCGGGCGCCAGCTTCGTCGTCACCGACAGCCCCACCGGCGAGAGCAGCAACTCGGCCACCGTGAACACGAACAGGATGCCGACGATCGCCAGCAGTGGAGTGGAATTCTCGCCGCCACCCGCGAAGGGCACGAACAGCAGGAAAGCGGAGCCCATCACGATCGCGGCGAGGCCGAACTTCACCGGGGTGGCAGGCTGGCGTGCGCCGAGCTTCGTCCAGATCGCGGCGAACACGCCCGACAGCACGATGATGAAGACGGGGTTGATCGAGTTCACCCACGACACCGGCATCTCCCACCCGAACAGGTCGCGGTCGAGGCGCTTGTCGGAGTAGACCGTCAGTACGGTGAACTGCTGCTGGTACAGCGACCAGAAAGCCACTGACGTCAGAAACAGCGGGACGAAGCCCCAGACGCGGCTGCGCTCCTCGGCATCCACCTTTCGACTCGAGAGGATGACCGCGAAGTAGGCGATCGCGGCGCCGATGACCACCACGATCACGATCAGGGCGAGGTTGTCTGCCCGGATCACCCCGACGAGCACGAGCGCGACGATCAGCGCGATGCCGGCGACCGCGATGACGCTCATCAGCGGATAGCGGGTGCGCGGCAGTGGGTTGGGCACGCGGCGCGCCTCGGCGGGCAGCTGTCGCCGACCGAACGAGTACTGCACCAGTCCGAGGGCCATGCCGAGCGCGGCGAGGCCGAAGCCCCAGTGGAATCCGACCGTGGACTGGAGCAGCCCCGTCAGCAACGGGCCGGCGAACGCGCCCAGGTTGATGCCCAGGTAGAACAGCGAGAACCCGCCGTCGCGTCGGGTGTCGTCGGGGCCGTACAGCGTGCCGACCACGCTCGTCGCGGTGGCTTTGAGTCCGCCCGAACCGATCGCCACGAGCACCAGACCCACACCCACGCCCGCGAAGCCCGGAAGAACTGCGAGGGCGATGTGGCCGGCCATGATGACGATCGCACTGACGAACAGCACGCGCTCCGCGCCGAGCACCCGGTCGGCGATCCAGGCGCCGAGCACCGTCGACAGATAGACCGCCCCGCCGTAGGCGCCGACGATGCCGGCCGCGACGCTCTGTTCCAGACCCAGCCCGCCCTGGCTCGCCGAGTAGTACAGGTAGATGAGCAGGATGCCCTGCATGCCGTAGAAGCTGAACCGCTCCCACATCTCGACGCCGAACACGTGCGCGAGTGCCCACGGCTGCCCGAAGAAACGGGTGTCGCTGTCGCCGGTGGGGGCCTCTCCCGGTTGTGAACTCATGCAGCGAGGCTAACGGTCTGCCGGCAGTGCCGGGTGGTGCTCCGCGGCGGGGCGCAGAGGGATGAACGCGGCGACCACGAGGGCGATGATCGCGGCGGCGAGACCCAGCAGGAACGACACGTGGAACGCGGATGCCGTCGGCAGCTGCCGACCGTTCTGGGGCGCCGACATGCCGGCCAGCACGGCGCCGACCACGGCTGCGGCGACGCTGGTACCCAGTGAGCGGAACAGCGCGTTGAGGCCGTTGGAGGCGCCGGACTCGCTCTGCGGGACCGACCGCATGATGAGCATCGGCATCGCGGCATATCCGAATCCGATGCCCACGCCGATCAGCAGGTTCGCCACCAGGATGTGCCAGACCTCGCTCGCCAGGAACAGGCTGAACCCGTAGGCGGCGATGAGGGCGATCGCGCCCAGGATGAGGAGCCTCCGCGGTCCGACCGAGCCGGCGAGGCGACCGGAGAACGGCGAGAGCACCATCATCACCAGGCCCGAGGGCATGATGACCAGGCTCGCCGCCAGAAGCGGCAGGCCGAATCCGGCCGGGGCAGGCAGTTCGAGAAGCTGCGGGTACGACACGTTCGAGGCGAACAGCGAGAAGCCGATGGCCACCGAGGCGAGGTTCGTGAGCAGCACCGGCCGGCGGGCCGCGACGCGCAAGTCGAGCAGCGGTTCGGCGATGCGCAACTCGTACCAGCCCCATCCGAGGAGGACGACGACACCGCCGAGGCCGCAGGCGAGCGTCGCGGGCGACATCCACCCCCACGCCTCGCCGCGGGAGATCGCCAGCAGGATGCCGAGGAGTCCGACGGCCAGTCCTGCGGCGCCGGCGACGTCGAAACGCCCCGCGGTGCGCAGCACGCTCACCGGCACGATCGCCAGTACGAGGGCGAACACGATCACGCCGAGCACGGCCGCCGTCCAGAACAGCGCGTGCCAGTCGGCGTTCTCGGTCACCAGAGCGCTGATGGGGAGTCCCAATGCCCCGCCGACGCCGAGCGTGGCGCTGATGAGGGCGATGGCAGGGTCCACGCGATCTTCGTGCAGCACGTCGCGGAGGATCGAGATCCCCAGCGGGATCACGCCCGTGACGGCCCCCTGCAGAGCGCGGCCGACGATGAGACCGACCAGGCTCGTCGACAGCGCGGCGACGACCGATCCGATCACGAGGGTGGCGAGCAGCACGAGGACGATGCGGCGCTTTCCGTACATGTCGCCCAGGCGTCCCGCGATCGGGGTGATGACCGCTGCCGCGAGCAGGGTCGCCGTGACCACCCACGCCGTGTCGTCACGGCTCGCCTGAAGAAGTTCGGGAAGCCGCGTCTGGATCGGAACGACCAGCGTGAACATGAACGACGAGGCGAGCCCGGCGATCGCCAGCACCGCCACGATCGCGCCCTGCGGCGGCATTCGTGTCAATCGTCGCCGTGCGGTGCCGTCTGAAGCCATCCTTTCAGGGTATCGGCCCGCAGAGTCGGCGGGCTCGGCTCGAGGCACGCGCGTCGACGGGCATAGGGTGCTGGCATGAGCGCTGGAATCGTTGAGATCCGCCCCCTCGAGACCGTGGCTCAGATGGATGCGGCATCCGCGGTGCTCAGCGAGGTGTGGGGCGGCGACCGCACCGGCATGCCCGCGAACCTGTTGCGCGCGCTCGCGCACGCCGGCAACTACGCGGTGGGTCTGTATGACGGCGAGCAGATGATCGGGGCGTCGGTGGGCTTTCTCGCCACCCCCGAGGAGCTGTCGCTGCATTCGCACATCACGGGCATCGTGGCGGGCTTCCGGGGCCAGGGACTCGGACGGATGCTCAAGCAACATCAGCGGGAGTGGGCTCTCACCCGCGGCATCGGCCGCATCACGTGGACCTTCGATCCGCTCGTGGCGCGCAACGCCGCCTTCAACCTGCGCGCGGTGGGCGCGCGGGTGTCGGAGTATCTCATCGACCACTACGGCGCCATGGATGACGGCGTGAACCGCGGTGACGAGACTGATCGCTTGTTCGTGACGTGGCACCTGAACGGGTCGGTCGCGACCCCGCCGCAGGAGCGCGACATCGTCACCACGGTCGAGGTGCCCGGCGACATCGAGCGGCTTCGCCGCGAGGCGCCCGGCGAGGCGCTGGACTGGCGCTACCGCGTGCGCGAGGCATTCCTCGGCCTCACCGAGGACGGGTTCGTCGTGGGCGGCTTCGACGACCGCGGCTACCTCTTCGTGCGGAGCTGATGCCAGCCGACCGCTGCATCGCCCCTGTCGTGGCGGCCGAGCGTTCACAACTCCGGTGATCCGGTCGGAAATGCGCCCGGCCGGTCGGTTTCGCACGTCGGCGGCCGGAAGACTCCGGAGTGGTGAACACGTCGCGTCGACGCCGGGCCGTGCCTAGGCTGGGTGTCGTGGCTGACCGACAACGCGGGGTTCCCGACGACTGGACGCCGCACCACCGCGACGACGGGGAGCGCTTGGGGTGGATCCGCCCCGACGGTGACGCGTGGACCGCGATCGACGTCCTGGGTCGCGAGGTCGCGGCATCCGTCGAATGGCTGGATGCCGAAGAAGCGCTCGAGCAGCGGGGGCTCGCCTTCCTCGCCGAGCCGTGGATGCTCGAGCGCGACGACCGGGGGCCGGTGCGGGTGCGCCTCGTCGAGGTGACGCCTGCGCGCATCGTCGTGAAGGTCGACGACTACGGCGACATGAGCCGCCCGCATGAGGGGATCGTGCTGCCGTGGCCACTGCCGGCGCAGCTGCGGCCGCCGCGGGAGGGTGACCCCGACGGCTACACGCTGACTCGCTGAGGCGAGAAGAAAGATTGTGCACAATTGAATTGTGTGCAATGCTTTGCCTATGTCCGCTCCCACCACGCTCGACGAGTTCGTCTGCTTCGCGATGTACACGGCGTCGCACGCGACGACCCAGGCGTACCGCGAGGTGCTCAAGCCGTGGAAGCTCACCTATCCGCAGTACCTCGCGATCGTGGTGCTGGCGGCGGGGGAGCGCACGGTGAGTGGGCTCGGCGACGAGCTCGGTCTCGACTCGGGCACACTCTCGCCGCTGCTGCGGCGGCTCGAAGATCGCGGACTCGTCGGCCGCCGACGGGATGCCGGTGACGAGCGGATCGTCCGCGTCGAGTTGACACCCGCCGGTCGCGAGGTTCACGACGCCGTCATCGCCGCCGCAGGCTGCCTCGTCCCCGCCTTTGTCGACAGCGGCCGAAACCTCGGCGAGCTTCTCGAACAGCTCTCGGCGATCACCGCCAACATGCGTGCGCTCGCCGCTGATCTCCGCGCCGCCGCCTGACTCACGAACCGCCCCACGAAAGGAAATCACCATGGACACCCTCTACACCGCAGAAGCCCTCGCCACCGGCGGAGGCCGCAACGGCCACGTCCGCACGACCGACGGCATCCTCGACTTCGACGTTCGCGTCCCCAAGGAGATGGGCGGCGCCGGCGAGGCCCCCAACCCCGAGCTGCTCTTCGCGGCCGGCTATGCGGCATGCTTCCACAGCGCGCTGCAGAGCGTCGCCCGCGCCCAGAAGGTCAGCATCGAGGGCTCGAGCGTCGGCTCGCGCGTCGGCATCGGCCCCAACGGCCAGGGCGGATTCCAGCTGGCCGTCGCCCTCGAGGTCAACATCCCCGACGTCGACCTCGCCGTGGCCCAGCAGCTGGCGGATGCCGCGCACCAGGTGTGCCCGTACTCCAACGCCACCCGCGGCAACATCGAGGTGGCTGTCACCGTCGTCGACGACTGATTTCGCGAACCCGCGTCATAACGCACGGCATCCGCACTCTCTTAGGCAGAACACTCATGAGTGAGACTCCCGAGAGGACGGGTGCCGTGCGCACTTTCATCACCGCCATCACCGACGTGCTGCGCCCCCGTGCGCCGCGTCGCAGCACCTACGTCGCCCCGCGTCTCGGCCTCGCATCGCGCAGCCACCGCTGACCGGGCTGGGCCTGGCCGCAGCGCTGGTCCTCAGTCGCGCAGCAGAGCGTCCCATGTGCGAGGGTCGTCGAGGGCCGCGATGAGTGCGTGCGCGCGGGGCTGGCGGGCCTGAAGCTCCGCGATGAGCGCCGCGTTTCCGCTCCGCTGCACGGCGGCCCGGGTTCGAGCGCGATCGTGATGGTAGAAGCCGGATGCTGCGCTCAGTGCGATCTGTGCACCACGCAGCTGAACCTCGCGACGCAGATCCAACAGGACGATCACGTCTTGGACGGGTTGCGGCAATCCGGCGAACTCCGGCGACGCCCCGAAGCCGTCGGGTTGCGAGGGGCGCGCGACCCACAGAAACTCGAGCAGCTCCTCCGGCGAGAGGTGCCGGACGGTCGATTCCGCGATGCGGAACTGATCGCTCCACACGGCGCGCGCGTGATCCTCCGGCTGGCGTGACGCGTGCAGTCGTCGCGAGGTCGTGCCGAGCAGGGCCTGCGCCCGCACGGCACGATCGGAGATCGGACCTGCACTCGGCTGCGACTCCCGGCGCCGATTTCGCGCCCGCACCCACCGGTACGCGGCGCCGACCGCGGCGGGCCCGAACGTCGCAACAACGGCCCCCGCCCCGATCAGTACACGGACCGGACCGCCGACCGTCGCATCGGTGGCGAGCACGAGCAGGGCGGCGACGCCTGCCAGGGTGAACGCACCGGTGAGGGCGGCAAGCAGCCACCTGCGCAGACGTCGCTCCGGGCGCGGTGGAAGAGCGGCCGACACAGCGCGGTCAAGAACCGGAAGTGAAGGACCAGAGGCGGTCCGCACCCCCGGAGGTCGCGACGACGGCGACGTCCTGATGCAGGTCGGCGCGGTCGAAAAGCTGAGTCACGCACGCGCTGACGCCAAAACGCTCCTGGAACCACAACGACAGCGCCTGCTGCTGCGCGATGTGCCAGATGAAGAAGCTCGACTGCTTGCTATTGCGCGCCTTCCAGGTGATCTTCTCGTCGCTTTGTATCAGCGCGACGGGAAGCGCCGTTTGCACAGCGATCGCGATGGCGTCGAGATCAGGACTCGTGCGGGCGGGGTCCCAGTACGCGCGGACCACGAACCCGGTGCCCTTTCCGCCCGGGGCAGCGAAACCCTGATACGTGCCGACGAAATGCGAATCCGCCTGGTTCCAGATATCCAACGCGGCCTTCGCCTGCTTCTTCACACCGAAGACGCCCCCCTCATCGCTGAGCGCCAGAAAGGCCTCGGGTGTGGTCAAGGATGCAGCGATAGCGGCGTGATCGGGCATGGGTTCTCCGTCCTTTTGCGGTATGAGTCGCGGTCGAAGCCATCCTATGAGTGGCGGATGTCGCGCTGTAGGGCGCACATGCGACGGACTCGCGCAACAGAGAAACGCTCCGCCGCGTAACCGGGGGGATGTACGCGGCGGAGCAGGGCCAGCGCAGTGCGATGTCTGGGGGACAACACTGTCCGGTGCACTAGACCATAGCTTCTGTGCAGGAATTCTCACAGAGGCACACCGTGCGCGGCGGCGGGCGTAGCCTGACCCCATGCCGATCGCCCGGCCCGCAGCCCCCGTCGTCATCGACGCCGTCGAGCTGCGCGTGCTGCACCTTCCGCTCGTCTCGCCATTCACCACGTCGTTCGGCACCGAGACGGTGCGTGAAGTCATCATTCTGCGGGTGCGCACTCCCGACGGCGATGGATGGGGCGAGATCGTGACCCAGCACGCGCCCCGATACTCGAGCGAGTACACGCAGGGCGCGTGGGATGTGACCCAGCGCTTCCTCGTCCCCGCCCTGTGGGATGCCGCGTCGATCGCCGGCGGGAGCCTGGCGCCGGAGGGGGTCGCGGGCGCGCTGCGCCCCTTCGTCGGACACCGGATGGCGAAAGCCGGCCTCGAGCTTGCGGTGCTGGATGCCGCGCTCCGCGCGGAGCGCCGGGCCCTCGGCGAGTACCTCGGCGCGGGCACGGACCGCGTGGCCAGCGGGGTATCGGTCGGCATCCAGCGCGACCCGGCAGCGCTCGTCGACACCGTGGGCGACTACCTCGACCAGGGGTATGTCCGCATCAAGATCAAGATCAAACCGGGACGGGACGTCGCCGACACCGCGGCGGTGCGGGATGCCTACGGCGCGATCCCGCTGCAGGTCGACGCCAACTCGGCCTACACGCTCTCCGACGCGGACACACTCGCCGAGCTCGACCGCTTCGACCTGCTCCTGATCGAGCAGCCGCTGCAGGAAGACGACATCGTCGACCACGCGACGCTGGCGGCGCGGCTGCGCACTCCGGTCTGCCTCGACGAGTCGATCGTCTCGGCCAAAGCCGCCGCCGACGCGCTGGCGCTTCGTGCGGCGTCGATCATCAACATCAAGGCGGGTCGCGTCGGCGGCTATCTCGAGGCTGTGCGCATCCACGACCTCTGCCGTGCGGCGGGCGTACCTGTGTGGTGTGGCGGGATGCTGGAGACCGGAATCGGCCGCGCCGCGAATGCCGCGCTCGCCGCCCTGCCGGGCTTCACGCTGCCGGGGGACGTCTCGGCATCCGATCGCTTCTACGCCCGCGACATCGTCACCGCGCCGATGGTGCTCGAAGACGGGTACGTGCGCGTTCCCACCGGGCCGGGGATCGGGGTCGAGATCGACCCGGTTGCGCTCGACGACGCGACCGTCGCGCGCGTCGAGCTGCGACCGTGAGCGCGTTTCGACTCGCTGCACTCGCTCAACGACCGGGAGTGGAGGTCGCTACCCCGGTCGTCGAGCGACGAGCGCAGCCGGCAGCCGAAACGCCTCAGCTCTCCGCGGCGAGCGTCTGCTCCTCCCGCAGGCCCTGCGCCATGCCGCGGCCGGTCGCCTGACCCTGGATCACCTGGCGCAGGTCGATGCCCGTCGCCGCCTCGATCGCGTCGAAGCTGGCGCGCATGCTCGACGCGGACTCCGTCGCGATGTGCGCCGAGGCACCCTCGCCGCCGAGCACCGTGATCGAGCCGACCTTGTCGAAGCCGCGGGCGAACTCGGTCATCATCGGAACGAGCGCCTCGAGGGCGCGCTGCGCGAGCAACGCCTCCTGGTTCTTCGACAGGGCTTCGGCCTCCGCCTCGATGGCCGCTGCCCGCGCCTCTCCGACGAGCCGCACGGCGTCGGCTTCGGCCTGAGCACGCAGGCGCGTGGCTTCGGCCTCCTGTGCGGCGATCTCGGCGCGTGCCTCGGCCGCCTTGACCTCGCCGTACGCCGCGGCATCCGCAGCGCGCTGACGCTGGTACAGGTCGGCGTCGGCGACCTTCTTGATGTCGGCATCCAGCTGGGCCTGCTTGTTCTCGGCGCCCTGCAGCAGCACCGCCTGCTCACGCTCGGCGCGGGCGAGCGCTTCGGCCTGCTCGGCCTCGGCGCGGGCGCGTCCGACCTCGGCCGCGGCCGCGGCGGAGTTCTTGTCGAACGCGGTCTGCTCGATGAGGTTCGCCTCGTCGGTGGCGATCTGACGCGCGCGCACCTCGCGGGCGGCGTTGATGCGCGCGACATCGGCCTCGCGACGCACGCGCTCGACCTCGGTCGCGCCCAGCGCGTCGATGTAACCGTTCTTGTCGGTGACGCCCTGGATCTGGAACGAGTCGAGGATGAGTCCCTGCGACAGCAGGTCGCTCTTGATGCCGTCGGCGATCTGATCCGACAGCTTCTGGCGGTCATTCATCAACTGCTCGACGGTCAGGGTCGCGACGACACCGCGCAGCGCACCCTCGAGCTGCTCGGTCGTGAACTGCTCGATCGCGCCGTCCTGCGAAAGGAAACGCTCGGCGGCGCGGCGCACCAGCTCGGGGTCGGAGCCGATCTTCACGAGCGCGACACCGCTGACGTTCACCGTGACGCCGGTGGACGACTGCGCGGTCGGCTCCATCTTGATCTGGCGGGCGCGCAGCGAAATCATCTCGGCGCGCTGGGTGAGCGGGTTGACCAGGGCGCCACCGCCGGTGATGACGGAGATGCGCGACGATTCACCGCTGGCGCTCTTCTGGCTCTTTCCCACCACCACCAGCGCCTGGTCGGCCTTGGCGACTTTGTACCAGGCGCGCACCATGATGAGCACGAAGACCAAGAGAACGATGGCGGCGACGACAGCGATGCCGACGATCACCAGGGCGCCACCTGCGGCGAGGATGTCCACGAAACGAACCCACTTCCTGTGTGTTGTCGATGTCCTTCGACCGTAGCGAATGCCGGCGACGGATGCCGAGGAGAACGCAGATCTCGGGATAACCCCCCCGGGCCGTGCGCTGCGGTGCCCCGAATCTGGACGCATGACGACTCCGCCGTACCCGCAGCCCGTGGCCCAGCCCATGAACCCCTCGGACGAGAAGATGTGGGCGACGCTCGTCCACATCGGCGGAGCCCTCTTCGGATTCCTGCCCGCGCTCATCGGCTACCTCATCTTCAAAGACCGGGGCCCGTTCGTGCGCGCACACGGCGACCGCGCTGGACTTCCAGCTCACGCTGCTGATCGCCGAGGTGGTGGGCTACATCCTGATGGTGGTGTTCATCGGCTTCCTGATCGTCCCGATCGTGTACATCGTGCGCATCATCTTCTCGATCATCGCCGCCGTGAACGCGAACAAGGGCGAGTGGTACACCTACCCGGTGTCGATCTCCTTCGTCAGCTGACCGCCGACTGAGCGAAAACCGCAGGCTGATGATCGTCGCGCTGATGGATGCGCCCCTGTGGCTGGGCATGACCGTCTTCTGCGTCGGCTTCGTGGGCCTGTCGTGCGTGATCCTGCTGATGCTGCGCCGGTGGGTGGCGCGGATGGCGCACGATCAATCCGAGTGGGACCGCGTGCTCAGCTACGCCGTCGGCGCCTACGGGGTGTTCTACGGCGTGACGCTCGCTCTCATCGCCGCGGCCTCGTACGCGACGTACGCCGATGTCGATCAGGTTGCCCTCGACGAATCGTCATCCATCGCCGTGCTGTACCGCTCGGCCGAGGACTTCCCCGAGCCGCAGCGGGGTGAGCTGCGCGAGGCGCTCGTCACCTATACGACGAACGTCGTGGAGGTGGATTGGCCCCAGCAAGCCGCGCTCATCGAGCCGGTGAGTGGGGATGCCGACGTCACCGCCATTCAGCGGGCGATCACGGGGTTCATCCCGGTCAATGCCCGCGAGATCAACGTGCAAGCACAGACGCTGCAGTCGTTCGAGACTTTCGTCGGTCAGCGACGCCAGAGAATCGAGGTGACGGACCTCGGCCTGCCGAGCATTCTCTGGACGGTCCTGTGGGTCGGAGCCTTGTTGAATGCGATCTTGCTCTCGCTCATCCAGGTGCGCAATCTGCGCATTCACATCATCATGGCCGGTCTCATCGCGGTCTTCGTCGCTCTGTTGCTCTACGCCATCGCCGGTTTCGATCGTCCCTACTCGGGCCCGATCTCGGTAACCCCTGGGTACTACCAGTCGCTGCTCGACGGACTGTTTCAGCGCGTTCCCTAGAGGGCGCGTCGAAGCTCCGGCACGGGGACGCCGACCGGAGGCCACTTCCCGGCATCCCGACCGGCCCGGAACGTCGCGCGCAAGAACGACAGCAGCAGCGCCTCGGGATCCTCCGCTTGACGCACATCACGGTAGGGCAGCAGGAACTCACCGAACGTCTCGTCGAAGTACGCGCCGGGTACGCCGAGGTCACGCTCGCGAAACCCCGGCGGCTCGGGGTACGTATACGAGTAGAACGCTCCCTCGTCGGCGCCGCCCGGCCAGTACCCGGCGCTGGAGACCTCGGCGTCGTACGCGCCGCGCATCACCCAGTCGGGGCAGTTCGGCACTCCACCCGGATGCTGCGGGGCGGGTCGACCGCTGAAGCGCGAGGTCGCCAGATCGAACGCGCCCCAGAAGAAGTGCACCGGGCTTGCCTTGCCGCCCCACTCGCTGCGGAAGGCGTGGAGCACCTGTGACACCGACAGCAGTGAGCGCCAGAACTGCTCGACGGCGGTGGCGTCGTAGGAGCGGTGGGTCTCGTCGTCGGCGAACGGGATCACCGCGGGCAGCTCCACCGGCACGGGATAGATCCGTGCCGGCACGTCGAGTTCGGCGACGAGCCTCTCGAACTCGCCGTAGAAGTCGGCGACGGTGCGCGGCCGCAACGGCATGGTGCGCGTCGCCCCGTCGGTGCGGTCGAAGACCAGCTCGTGCCGGCGGAAGTCGAAGCGCACCTCGAGGCCATGCGGGCCGCAGGGCATGAGCGAGGTCGTCAACCCGCGGGCATCGACGTACAGCGGCACGTTCCACCACTGATTCACGTAGGGCGTCAACTCCATTCGGAGCTTGCCGACGATCTGCGTCCAGAGCTGGAGGGTGTCGCGCGTGTCCTGCCATGCGGCGACGGGAAGCGGGGGCCACCTCTGCGCGCGCGCGTTCATGCGTCCACGATCGCATGCGCCCCGGCCGCCGTCGATGCTCAGCCTGGCCTCGGCGGGGCCACCCCCGTACCACGCGCCGGTCCATTCGGCGAGGGCCGCCCGCGCCACTCGCGCCGGGTCTATCGTTTCCGAGTGACCACGACCGATACCATCCCCGCCGGCACGTTCTCGATGAAGAGTCCCTATGGGCGGAGGGCCGCCGCACTGTCCGTCGCGGCCGCGGTCGGCGGTTTCCTCTTCGGTTTCGATTCGTCCGTGATCAACGGTGCCGTCTCATCGATCGAGTCGACGTATACGAAGGATGCGCTCCTCACCGGCTTCGTCGTCGCCGTCGCCCTGCTCGGCTGCGCGCTCGGAGCGATCATCGCCGGAGCGCTGTCCGACCGCTGGGGTCGCCTGCGGGTCATGCTCCTCGGCTCGGTGATGTTCCTCATCAGCTCGGTCGGTTCGGCGCTCACCGTCAGCGTTCCCGATCTCATCGTCTGGCGTGTGCTCGGCGGCATCGGCATCGGCATCGCCTCGGTCGTCGCCCCCGCTTACATCGCCGAGGTCGCGCCGCGCCAGGTGCGCGGCAGTCTCGCGTCGCTCCAACAGCTCGCGATCACCCTCGGTATCTTCACCGCGCTGCTGAGCAACGCCGTTCTTGCCGGTGCCGCCGGCAGCGCAGACAACGTCCTCTGGTGGGGCCTTGACGCCTGGCGGTGGATGTTCCTCATCGGTGTGATCCCAGCGGCGGTCTACGGCATCCTCTCGCTCACGATGCCGGAGTCTCCCCGGTTCCTGCTCGCCAAGGGGCGCACCGACGAAGCGCGCGCCATTTTCGAGCGTCTCGTTCCGGCGGCCGACCTCGACAAGACGATGAACGAGCTGATCAACGGGATCGAGGACGACCGCAAGAACCGCAGCGCGTCCCTGCGCGGCACGGCTCTCGGCCTTCAGCCCGTCGTCTGGATCGGCATCGTCCTGTCGGCGTTCCAGCAGCTCGTCGGCATCAATGTGATCTTCTACTACTCGACGACGCTGTGGCGTGCGGTCGGGTTCGATGAGAGCAACTCGCTGCTCATCAGCGTGTTCACCTCGGTCACCAACGTGCTCGTCACGCTCATCGCGATCTTCCTGGTCGACCGCGTCGGTCGCAAGCCGATCCTGCTCACCGGATCGCTCCTGATGGCGGTGTCGCTGGGCGCGATGGCGCTCGCGTTCGCCTTTGCGCAGACGGTGGACGGCGACGTGACCCTTCCCGGCGCATGGGGCCCGATCGCCCTGGTGGCCGCCAACCTGTTCGTCGTCGGCTTCGGCGCCTCGTGGGGTCCGATCGTGTGGGTGCTGCTCGGCGAGATCTTCCCCCGCCGCATTCGCGGAAAGGCTCTCGGCGTTGCGGCCGGTGCGCAGTGGATCGCGAACTTCCTCGTGTCGTGGACGTTCCCGCAGCTCTCGGCGTTCTCGCTCCCGTTCACCTACGGCATGTATGCGCTGTTCGCCGCGCTGTCGTTCGTCTTCGTGCTCTGGAAGATTCCGGAGACGAAGGGGATGGCCCTCGAGGAGAGCGAGACGCTGTTCGTCCGCAAGCCGAAGCGAACCGCTCGGGCCCGCTGAGTTCGCCCGTTCGCTCACCCGGTGACGGTGCGGAGCGTCCGGTCGGCGACGCTCACGCTCACGCGCTGCCCCCACGAGAGCAGGAGTCGGTCGTCCTCCATCCCGTCGCCGAAGGCGACGAGCCGGTCGGACTCGACCCGAAGAGTGAGCTCGCCGTTGTCGAGCCGGCCTGCGAACAGGTCGGCGCCGGTGGCGGGCGAGGGCCATGGCTCGCGCACGAACCACGCCAGCGTGCGATCGGTCGGCGCGGGCAGACCCAGCTGCGGCGCTTGGATGCGAGCGATCGAGCGGCACCATCCGGTTGCGCCGGTTCCGGTGCTCACGATGACGCCCGACGACGACTGCCGTTCGTTGTGGCCGTCGACCTCCAGCGTGTAGCGGGCGGACTGGTGCCCGGGCTGGCCGATCATCACCTCGTTGAGTGCGGTGAGCGACTGACCGTCGTCGGTGCGCACGTGCACCATGGTGCGCTCGCAGATGGCGGCTGTTCCCTCGGATGCCGCGCCGGCGAGAGCGACGCCCGCTGCGGGCGTGTGAGGCACGAGCACGCCGGGGTTGACGCCCGGGAGGGGATCGATGCCGATGACGGGTTGGGCGCTCAGGTACTTGGCCGCATTCGCCACCAGGCCGTCCTGCCCGACGACGAGGACGATGTCGGCGGGCTCGAAGACGAAGCGGGCGAGCTCGCCGCGCTCCACCGACGCCCGCCGCCAGTCGACGGGAAGGCCGGCGGAGACGTCGGCGAGGGCGGCGCGGATGCGCTCGTGCCGCTCCTCCACGGCGGCGAGGCTCTGCCCCCGCTGGTCGAGGAAGAAGGCGACCTGACCGCGGGTGCCGTGCCGGGCGAGCAGTTCGGTGAGCTCACTCGCCCGGTACACGATGACCGCTCGAGGCGTCGCCATCTCAGCGTCCCGCCGGTGTCGCCGTCCGCGCAGCGGCCCCGCCGCCGAGGCGTCCGAAGAGATCGGTGAGCAGGTCGGGCGTCACGGTGAGGTGGTCGATGCTGGGCAGGTTCCCGGCCAGCTCGCGCATCGCCAGGGCCGTCAGCACCTCGACGGGCACATCGCGCAGCGCCGCCATGCGCGCCTGTTCGGCGGCGCCGGCCGCCTCGCCCAACGCGCGGTCGGCATCGGCGCGGGCCTGTGCGCTCGTGCGGATGCGTTCGGCTTCGGCCTCCACGGCGATTGCTGCCGCGGCTGCCGCCTGCTCCGCCTCGATGCGGGAGTTGCGCCCTCGCGCCTCGACGAGCTCCTCCTGTCGACGTGCCAGCTCGACCTGGTTGGACAGTTCGTTCTCACCGATCGCCGCTTCCCGCTCGACGGCGAGAGCACGGCGGGCGAAGGTGGCCTTGTCGGCATCCTGCTGGATGGCTTCCCGGGCCGGCGTCTGCAGCGCGCGTTCGACGTCGGGTTCGGCCCGCAGCAGCGAGAACCGCACGCCGACGATCGCGATGCCGAGATCGGTCAGACGCGTGTCGGCGGAGAGCATCGCGGTGGCCGCGGCGCCGAGCTCGGCGAGGTCGGCACGCAGCGCGCCGTCGAGGGTGCGAGGCTGCAAGAGGTGCACGACGGCGGCCGTCGTCGCTCCGTGCAGGGGTGCGGCGATCGCGTCGAGAGGCTGTTCGACCCAGAGGCCGGAGGTCAGGTCGATGGAGAAGTCGATGCGCCTCGCGGCCAGCTCCGGATCGACGATGCGGTAGGTGGCCGTCGCGGGGGCGGAGAGCTGCTGCAGGTCGGCGGTGCGGAGGGTCACGACGACCGACAGTTCGCGATCGTCGAGCGGGACCTCGCTGATCGCGGCATCCAGGGGTCGGAACCAGAATGCCTGGCCGGCGCCGGCGTGACGCATGGCGCCGCGGCGGAAGTGGGTGACGTGCATCGTCGGCGTGGTGCTCAGGTGGCGGACGAACGGGCGGCGCGTGATGGTGGCCATGGTGTCCTTCTCTCTCGTAGTTAGTGTCATTCTGACGATAACGCTCTGAACGGTTATCGTCAAGGTGACGATTTGAGATAGCCTGTGGACGTGGACCCTTTCTCTTTCGCGGTCGCGGCCGACCTTGTCGTGCTGACGATCCGCGAGCGTGTGCTGCACGTGCTGCTCGTCGAGCGCGGCATCGAGCCGGCGGTGGGCATGTGGGCGCTGCCGGGCGGTTTCGTGCTGCCCGAGGAGGATGCCGAGGCCACCGCGTACCGAGAGCTCGCCGAGGAGACGGGGGTGACGGCGGGCGTGCACCTCGAGCAGGTCCGCACGTACAGTGCTCCTGACCGCGACCCGCGCGGACGTGTCGTGACGGTCGCGTGGCTCGCCCTTGCACCTGATCTCGGCGAGCCGTCGGCCGGGTCAGACGCTCGTTCGGCCCGCTGGTGGCCTGTCTCGGACGTCGAGAGCGGCGCGCTCTCGCTGGCGTTCGATCACGTCGCGATCTTCGGGGACGCACTCGAACGCGCTCGCGCGAAGCTCGAGTACTCCGCGCTCGCGACGGCCTTCTGCCCGCCGGAGTTCACCATCGCGCAGCTGCGCGCGGTCTACGAGGCCGTCTGGGGGGTTCCCGTCGACCCGCGCAACTTCCACCGCAAGATCACCGGAACTCCGGGCTTCGTGGAACCCACCGGAGAGGTCGTGCGCGACGGCGGCCGCCCTGCGCAGCTGTTCCGGCGCGGCCCGGTGAGTCAACTGCAGCCGCCGTTCACCCGGCCGGAGCACTGAGTGGCGAGGTCGCAGAGCGGCCGGGCCAACAGATTCGGAGCATGTGAACAGAGTCGGATGCCGTCGCGCGCGGCATCCGAATCCGGCAGCGTGATCCGAATCCGTGACGCCACCCGTGGCGCGTGACACCGCGCCGAGCGCGCGCCTCAGCCGTCGAGTGGGCGTCGCGCGACGAGCAGCATGTGCGTGTCGGGCCAGTCCAGCGGCTCGTCGTCGAGTCCTCGAAGGGATGCCGCGGGGGCGAAGCGGTTCTGGACGAGCCAGTCGTTGCGCCACGGACCCGACCGCTCGTCGATCTCCAGCCCGACCGAGGCCACCAGGTCGCGCCAGTCGGCCCACGACAGGGCGCAGAACTGTTCGTGCATCTCCGACAGCCAGTTGCGCGTGTACGAGACCGTCTCGAGGAACTCCATGGCATCCGCGAGGCGCAGTTCGATCGTCCGCTCGTCGCGCACCTCGTACTCCCACGCCGCCCCGCTGAGTGCGCGGAAGTCCTGCGCGAACTGCGCGACGCGGCTGCCGACCGGCAGCGCGTCGAGGTACGCCGCCACCTCGTCGTTGGAGCCGGAGAGTTCGCGCGCGGGTGTCGTGACGTCGCCGCCCTGCATGCGCAGGCGCACGATGCGATCCGGGTCGGCGGGCCCGCACACATCCGAGTTGATCCACACGCCGCCGGGCATCGTGTGGGCGGCGATCGCCGACGCGAAGGCCGCGAGCGACGCCATCCCGTCTCCGTACGAGTAGATCTCGTGGGTCAGTGCGAAGCTCAGCGTGGTCGCGATGCTGCGGTCTGCGAAGAGGCGACCGGCGAGGATGTTGCGGCGGTAGAAGAAGGTGTTGGGGTTGGCGAACGCGCCCTCGGATTTCTTGTGCTCGCACGCCGCGAACAGCTCCGGTGCGACCTCGACGCCGATCAGATCTGATTCGGCCAGTTCCGGGTCACGGGAAGCGAGCTCGAGCATCGCGCCCGTGGCGCAGCCGAGGTCGGCGATGCGCCCCGGCATGATCCACGGCCGGGCCTGTGCCCACTTGCGCTCGGCGGCATCCTCGAACGAGCGGCTGTAGGTGCGGTAGTCCCGCGTCTGGGTGAGTCCGCCTTCGTCGCCGATCACCGGGTCGGCGGCGATCTCGCGCGCCTGGGCGTCGAGCCCGTAGCGGTCGACGATGTCGATGCTCGCCGGGTGTGCGTCGGTGCGCCAGCCGTCCGACCCGCCCATCAGCTCGTCCAGCAGCTGCCAGGGCGTTCGCGGCTCGTCGGGGTGCTTCCGCTCCATCGGAGCGATGCGGTAGCCCAGGGTGCGGTACATATCCGCGACCTGCGGAGTCGAGGTGGCGATGAGCGAGATCGTCGGGGTCGGGACGATGCGCTCGGCCGTTGCGTAGGCGATCTGTTTCAGCGTGATCTCGGCGAAGCGAGGCGTGGGGGCGACATCCACAACCGGCACGACGATCGACGGGATTCGTTCGACGTGCGCGAGGATCTCGATGGCCGCCTCCCGCCGGTGCTCGGGGAAGGGGTTGCGGCGGGTCGCGGAGTGGTTCGCGCTCGTGACCGCCCACACGATGACCGCGTCGGCCGCGACCACGATCGGACGCCCCTCCTCGTCGCGTTCCTCACCGGCGAGGAGGCGACGGAGGTAGTCCGCCTGGAATCGAGTCAACAGGTGATGCCGCCCGGGAACGACGACGTGCTGGATCTGGTCGCTGCGTTCGCTCACGCGTTCCACGCTAGTCGCGAGCGCGCAGGAAGCCGGTGGGAGGGCAAGACTAGACTTGACGGATGCCGCGCGGAGCGGCATCCACACCTTTTCGCATTCGCGACACGACCATTTGGAGCCACCTGTGGCCGAGCAGTCCCGCCTCGACAAAGTCATCGCCCTCGCCCGCCATCGCGGCTTCGTCTTCCAGGCCGGCGAGATCTACGGCGGATCGCGGTCGGCGTGGGACTACGGCCCCCTGGGCACGGAGCTCAAGGAGAACATCCGCCGTCAGTGGTGGCAGACGTTCGTGCGGGGCCGTGCCGACATGGTGGGCCTGGACTCGTCGATCATCCTCCCCAAGCGTGTATGGGAGGCCTCGGGCCACGTCGCGACGTTCACCGACCCGCTCGTGGAGTGCCTGCACTGCCACAAGCGCTTCCGCGCCGACAACCTGATCGAAGACTTCGAGGCCCGCAAGGGTCGCCCGGCTGAGAACGGCCTCGCCGACATCCCCTGCCCCAACTGCGGCACCAAGGGTCAATACACCGAGCCGAAGGCGTTCTCGGGGCTCGTCAAGACCTACCTCGGCGTCGTCGACGACGAGTCGGGCCTGTACTTCCTGCGTCCCGAGACCGCGCAGGGCATCTTCGTGAACTTCTCGAACGTGCTCACGGCGTCGCGCCGCAAGCCCCCGTTCGGTGTAGGCCAGGTGGGCAAGGCCTTCCGCAACGAGATCACCCCCGGAAACTTCATCTTCCGCACGCGCGAGTTCGAGCAGATGGAGATCGAGTTCTTCACGCCGCCGGCCGAAGCGCAGGAGTGGTTCGAGCACTGGGTCGAAGCCTGCTGGAACTGGTTCATCGACCTGGGCGTCGACCCCGAGAACATGAAGCGGTTCGACGTTCCCGAAGATGACCGCGCGCACTACTCCGCGGGCACGATCGACGTCGAGTACCGTTTCGGCTTCCCGGGCAAGGAGTGGGGCGAGCTCATGGGCGTCGCCAACCGCACCGACTACGACCTGAAGAGCCACTCCGAGGCATCCGGTCAGTCCCTCACCTTCTTCGACCAGGCTTCGGGCGAGAAGTACACGCCGTACGTCATCGAGCCGTCGTTCGGTCTGACGCGGGCGATGATGGCATTCCTCGTCGACGCGTACCGCGAGGAAGAGGTGCCCAACGCCAAGGGTGGCACCGACACCCGCACGGTGCTCAAGCTCGACCCGCGTCTCGCTCCGGTGAAGGTCGCCGTGCTGCCGCTCAGCCGTAACGAGAAGCTGTCGCCGATGGCACGTCAGGTTGCCGACGACCTGCGTGCCCAGGGTTGGAACGTCGACTTCGACGATGCCGGCGCCATCGGTCGCCGCTACCGCCGGCAGGACGAGATCGGTACGCCGTTCTGCGTCACGGTCGACTTCGACTCGCTCGACGACCACGCGGTGACGGTGCGCGACCGCGACACCATGGCGCAGGAGCGCATCGGCCTGGACGCTCTCGTCGAGCACCTGCGCACGTATCTGCGCGGCGCCTGAGAACGGCTAGCGTGGGGGCATGGAATCCGGCGCCTCCGAGTCCCCTCTCAGCATCCGCGATCTCGACACGCTCGACGAGATCTTCGCCGCGCACCGTGTGCTCGTCGACATCTGGGGTGGGCGTGACCCCATGCCCGCGCCGCTCATGCGCGCCCTGCAGTACTCGGGTAACTATGTCGTGGGCCTGTACGACGGTGACCGCATCGTCGGGGCATCCGTCGCCTTCTTCTCGCCGCCAGAGAAGCATGCGATGCACTCGCACGTTACGGGCGTGCTGCCGGAGTACCAGCGGCGTGGTTTCGGGCGCCTGCTGAAGCAGCAGCAGCGCCAGTGGGCGATCGCCCGCGACATCGGCACCGTCACCTGGACGTTCGACCCGCTCGTGCGCCGCAACGCCCACTTCAACGCCAAGACCATCGGCGTGCGCTTCACCCAGTACCTCGTCGACCAGTACGGCTCGGCGTACGACGGCGCCGAACTCGACCAGAACGGTCAGGGCGTCGACAGCGACCGCTTGCTGGTGTCGTGGGCGCTCGCCTCGGCCCCCGTTCGTGAACCGGATGCCACGGACGTCGTAGCGACGGTGCAGATTCCCGACGACATCGAAGCGCTGCGCCTGAGCGACCCGGTCGATGCGGCCGCCTGGCGTCTACGCGTGCGCGAGGAGATGCTGGGCCACTACGGCCGCGGCCTCGTCATCGGCGGCTTCGACGATGAGCGCGGCTACCTCTTCGTCCAGGGCTGAGCCGGCGACAGGCGATCTGCCGAGAACAGGCAGATCCAGGCCAGAAAATCCTGCCGCGGGCAGATTTCCTTCCCCGGGGCGGCGGCGCGACCCTTCCGGTCGTTGAGCGACGAGCGCAGCGAGGAATCGAGACCCGTCAGCCTTTCGGGGTCTTCGCCGCGGATGCCGCCGCCTTCGCCGCCTTCTTGAACTCACGCACCTTCGCCAGTGACTCGGGCGAGACGATGTCGGCCACCGAGCGGTATGAGCCGTCTTCGCCATAGGCACCCGCAGCTTCGCGCCAGCCGGCGCCGGTGAAGCCGTACTGCTTGCCGAGCAGGGCGAGGAAGATCTTCGCCTTCTGCTCGCCGAAGCCCGGCAGTGCCTTCAATCGCTTCAGCACGGTCGTGCCGTCGGGGTCGCCCTGGGTCCAGAGCGCTGCGGCATCGCCGTCCCAGTCCTGCTCGAGCGCCTGGCAGAGCGTCTGCACGCGACCGGCCATCGATCCGGGGTAGCGGTGCACGGCCGGTGACTGCTGGAAGGCCGCGACCAGAGCGTCGGGGTCGTACGCGGCGATGGTCGCGGCATCCACCGCGCCGATACGCTGCTGGATCTTCAGCGGACCGCTGAATGCCGTCTCCATCGCGACCTGCTGGTCGAGCAGCATCCCGATCAGCAGCGCCAGCGGGTTGTCGGTGAGCAGGGTGTCGGCGGCCGGATCGTCGGTGATGTGCAGGCTCATGCCTCCATGGTCGCACTCGTCACGAGCGGGGGACCCACGTATCGGGCGGAAGGGCGGATGATCTTCGGATCCGACGCTTGCTCGAGGATGTGCGCCGCCCAGCCGATGGTGCGTGCGAGTGCGAAGGTCGGCGTGAACATCTCGCGCGGGACGCCGACGCGTTCCAAGACCACCGCCGCGTAGAACTCCACGTTGGCGTGCAGCAGTCGCCCCGGCTTCGCCTCCGCGAGCGCGCGTTCGGCCTCGGCTTCGAACCGCAGGGCGAACGCGGTGCGTTCTCCGCCCAGCTGCCGGGCGATGGACTTCAGCAGTTCGGATCGGGGATCGCTCGCGCGGTAGACGGCGTGGCCGAAGCCCATCAGACGGCGGCCCGCGGATATCTCGCCGCGGATCCACGACGCGATGGCGTCCGGCTCGGGGCCGACGGCGTCGAGCGCATCGAGCACACGCGACGGCGCACCCCCGTGGAGGGGCCCGGACAGTGAGCCCAGAGCGCCGGCGAGGGCGGATGCCACGTCGGCGCCGGTGGATGCGATGACTCGCGCCGTGAACGTCGACGCATTGAGTCCGTGATCGACGACCGACACGAGGTATGCGGTCAGGGCGTACTCTTCGTCGAGCGTCGGGACGCGCCCGGTGAGCTGGTACAGATAGTTCGCGACGACGCCGCGGTCCGAAAGCGCGGTGAGCGGTGGACGCGGGGTAGCGCCGGAGGCCGCGTGCCACAGCCCGACCAGCACATGCGGAAGCGACGCGGTCAGCACGAGCGCGTCGCTCCGCCGCGCGGCGACATCCACGTCGTACACGGGCTGCATCCCGCGTTCCGCCGCGATGAGGGGCAGCGCCGCCTTCAGACCGTGCAGGACATCCGGATGCTGCGGCGCCAGAGCGTTGACGACTCGCGCCGCGGTCGCCGCGATCTCGGGATCGGCGAGGAGCCGGGCGAAGTCGGCGCGGGCGGCGACGTCGGGGAGATCCCCGTGCAGGAAGAGGTACCACACGTCCTCGAAGCTCGCGGTGCGGGCGAGCTCCGTGGCGGAGTACTGCCGGTAGTGGTAGTGGCCCTCACCGCCGCATACCTCGCCGATCGCCGTCTCTGCGACGACGACGTTCGCGAGACCGCGGGGCACGTCGATGAGGTTCTCGTCGAGACGATCCAGCTTCACGGCCATGCGACACCTCCGGGCTCGGTTCGGACGAGAATCAGTGTGAGAGTTGATCACACCCTCGTCAACGTTGATCGGATCAAGATGACTGCTCCCCCGCGTCTCGCCGCCGCCCAAGCGGCCGCCCGGCTCGACGTGAAGGTGGAGACCCTCTACGCGTACGTTTCCCGCGGGCTGCTCTCGCGGGAGCGGGACGCCCGCGGCTCGACCTTCGACGCGCTCGAGGTCGAGGCCTTCGCGGCGCGTCGACGGCGGAGCCCGCTGCCGCAGACCGGGTCACCCGGAAAGCCCCTGATGGTGCTCGACACCGACGTGGCACTCGTTGAGGACGATGAGCTGTACCTCCGCGGCATTCCCGCAGCGCGGCTGGCGCGAGAGCATCCGTTCGACGCCGTCGCGGCGTGGCTGTGGGGCGGACCCGGCGCGGCGCTCGACGACACGCGGCGCCTCGCGGTACCTCCGGAGTTCGTCTCGACCGCCCGAGGGATCGTGGCGAGCCTGCCACGCGCCGCGCCGCTGCTGGACCGCGTCGTGTTCGCCGTTCGCGCGTTCGCGATCGCCGACCCTCTTCGCGACGAGATCGGGTCGCACGCGCTCGCCCGAGTCGGCGAGATCCTCCTCGCCGGCGTTCCCCGGGCCCTCGCGGTCAACGCGATCGCCGCAGCGCCGGAGATGACTGTGCCCGCCGCCGTCTGGCAGGCGCTGAGCGGAGCCGCACCGACCGCCGCCGAGCTCACGGCGATCAACGCGGCGATGGTGCTGTCGATCGACCATGACCTCGCGGCATCCACGTTCGCCGGACGGATCGCGGCCTCGGCGCGCGCCTCGTCATACGCGGTGGTGACCGCCGCGCTCGGCGCCTTCGACTCGCCCCTGCACGGTACGGCCAGTACCGACGCGGCACGGCTGATCGCCGCCGTCCGCGACGGCGAGGCGGCGGATGTCGCGATCAGGGCGGGTCTGCGCGGAACGGGCCGCGGTGTTCCGGGATTCGGTCAGCCGCTCTATCGTGCGATCGACGCGCGCGCCGCCGCGCTTCTTCCGCTCGTCGACGCGCTCGATGTCCGCACGACGGCTGCCGTCGCGGCGCTGACCGAGGCGATGGCGCCCACCGGGTTGCAACCGAACGTCGACCTTGCGCTGGGGGCGTTGACCGTGGCCGCCGGGATGCCGGTGGACGCCGGTGCGCTCGTCTTCGCGGTCGCGCGGACGGCGGGATGGATCACGCACGCCATCGCGGAGGAGGCGGAGCCGCCGCTGCGCCTGCGCCCTCGCGGGCGGTACGTCGGCCCCCTGTGACGGCAGTGACGGCCGCGCCACCCGCGCCACCCGCGATGAGCACGTGACAGCGCGATGACAGCGCCATCCCACCCGTGACAGCGGGGCGGCAGAGCGCCCGGCGCACAGTGGATGCCATGACCACTTCCTCCTCCTCAACGCCCACCCTCGCGGTGCGCGCCGAAGGCCTCGTCAAGGTCTTCGGCGACAACAGAGCCGTGGACGGCGTCGACCTCTCGGTCGAGGCCGGCACGGTCTACGGTGTGCTCGGCCCCAACGGCGCCGGCAAGACCACCACCATCAACATGCTCGCCACGCTCCTGCGACCCGACGGCGGCCGGGCCGAGATCTTCGGCCACGATGTCGTCCGCGAACCCAACGTGATCCGTCAGCTCATCGGTGTGACGGGCCAGTTCGCCTCGGTCGACGAGACCCTCTCGGCCACCGAGAACCTCGTGATCTTCGGGCGCCTGCTGGGCCTTTCCCGCGTCGACGCGAAGCGCAAGGCGGTCGACCTGCTCGACCGCTTCGCCCTGACGGATGCCGCGCGCCGTCCGCTGAAGAAGTTCTCCGGCGGCATGCGCCGACGCCTCGATCTGGCGGCGTCGCTCATCGCCCAGCCGCCGCTCATCTTCCTCGATGAGCCGACCACGGGTCTCGACCCCCGTACGCGCGGCCAGATGTGGGACACCATCCGTGAGCTGGTCGCGAGCGGATCGACCGTCGTCCTGACGACCCAGTACCTCGACGAGGCCGACCAGCTCGCCGACCGCATCGCCGTGATCGATCACGGGCGAGTGGTCGCCGAGGGCACCGCCGACGACCTGAAGGCCTCGGTGGGAACGTCATCGCTGATTCTGCGACTGGCCGACCCTGCCGATGCGGACGACGCGCTGCGCGCAATCTCCCAGGTGCTCGGCGTGCACGGCGCGCTCTCGCCCGAAGCCTCGCGCGTCACCGCTCCCATGGCCGACGCCGATCGTGTCGCCGACCTCCTCATCACCTTCCGCGAGGCCGGCATCCATCTCACCGAGATGAGCGTGCAGAAGCCGACGCTCGACGAAGTGTTCCTGACCATCACGGGTCGACCGGCCGACGCCGCCGATACCGGCTCCGCGTCCGTCGACGCCCACACCGCCAACGCTCCCATCACGGAGGTCCGCGCATGACCACCATCGCCCTGACGCCCATCACTCCGGCATCCGAACGCCGGCTCTCCAACCGCACGAGCTTCAGCCAGACGGTGGAGAACACCCTCACGATGGCCTACCGCGGCCTCGTCAAGATCCGCCGCACCCCTGAACAACTGGTCGACGTGACGGTGCAGCCCATCATCTTCACGCTGATGTTCGCCTACATCTTCGGTGGTGCCATCGCCGGCAACGTCGAGAGCTACCTGCCGGCGCTGATCCCCGGCATCCTGGTGCAGACCGTCATCACGACATCGGTCGTCACGGGTACGCAGCTGCGCGAAGACATGGACAAGGGGGTGTTCGACCGGTTCCGGTCGTTGCCGATCGCGCGCATCGCGCCGCTGTCGGGCGCCCTGCTGGCCGACACGCTCCGCTACGCGATCGCGACGACCATCACCTTCGTCGTCGGCTTCTTCATGGGCTACCACCCGGCGGGCGGCATCGGCAATGTGGTCGTGGCGGGGCTCCTGGTGATCGGGTGCTCGTGGGCCATCAGCTGGATCTTCGCGTTCTTCGGGGTCATCGCCCGTACCGCGTCCAGCGTGCAGGGCATCTCGATGCTGATCCTGTTCCCGCTGACGTTCCTCTCCAACGCCTACGTGCCGATCGACTCGCTCCCCGCGCCGCTGGCCTGGTTCGCGAACATCAACCCGATCTCGCACCTGGTCACGGCGGTGCGCGATCTGGCGAACGCCGGCACCATCGGCACTGATTTCTGGACCTCGTTGTTGGGGGCTGCGGTCATCGTCATCGTCTTCGCCCCGCTGACCGTGCGCGCCTACATGCGCAAGGCGTGAGCCGATCGACCTCGCATGGACGCTCAGTCCAGGAAGGCGGTGAGGACCTCGAGGTCCTCGCCGCCTTCGGCGTCGCGCAGAGCGAGGTCTGGATCCGGGTCGCCCAGCGCCGCACGCAGCCGCGCGAACGCGGGATCGGCCTGGTCGGCGCCGCCGCGCAGGCGCACCGAGGCGGCGACGGCGCGACGAGCGGCATCCATCCGGCCCACCGCCACGAGCCACCCGGCCGTGGCGAGCACGACGTCGGCGGCGATGGGCTGATCGTCGGACGCGAAGGCGAGCGGCAGCGCCTCGCGGAGCACCGCGCGCGCGTCGTCGTGTCGCCCGCTCATCACCAACGCCTGTGCGCGACGGGCGGACGTCCAGGCCCGCAGCTGAATCTCGGGTGCGCCGTTGTCGGTAGGGGGGATCGTATCGAGGTGACGAAGCGCCTCGTCGGCATCCTCTTCAGCCAGCGCCACGGAGGCTGCGGCCGTGCGGAACTGGAACATGGCCCGGTCGGAACCGTCGAACTCCGCGAGGCGCCGCACCTCCTCCAGGCGCCTGTGGGCTTCCTCGAAGCGGCCGAGCCGCACCAGGATGCCGAGGGTCAGCGCACTCTGCTGGATGGTGTCCCACACCGACGTGAGCCCGGCGAGCCCGGCCGCGGCGGCATCGGAGATGGCGAGCGCCTCGTCGAGACGGCCCTGCAGCACGAGCCACTCGGAGCGCATCTGGCTGGCCAGGGCCAGCCCCCACGGGTCGTTGAGTGCGGTGAACTTCTGCAGCGCATCGGCGCTGGCGGTGTCGAGCGTCGCGGCGTCGCCGCTGTTCTGGGCCGAGGCGGCGTCGAGCACCGTGAGGAACGCGTCGGTCCACGCCGGCGCTTCGCGCACCTCGTCGTCGCGCGCCGAGAAGTTCCACGACCGGATGCGGCGTCCACCGGTCTCGACGAGCGAGCGTGCCGCCGCGCGCACGAGTGCGGCGAGAGCCAGGCCCAGGTCGGAGCGGTGTCGCGCGGCGCCGGCCGAGATATCGACGGCTCGGCGTCCGATCTCGACGACCTCTTCCGCGGTGAGAGCGTCGGCGCCCGGCGGGGCGGTGAAGGTCGGCAGCATCAGCAGCAACGCGTCGAGCACGACCGCCGCTTCGGATTCGGGCACGCCGTCGCCACGGGCGAAGAGCTCGATCTCGGTGCGCAGTTCGGCGAACCGCTCGCGCATGAAGTACGGCCAGACCGTCACGCGCACGAGCTCGCGCCCGAGCGTGCGCAGTTCGGGCGGGCCGTCGTCGCCCGTGGCGCCAGCATCCCGCGCGAAACGGATGGCCGCCGACAGTGACTCGTCGTTGGCGTCGAACCAGGCCAGGGCATCCTTCACCCCCGGCCCACGCAGCCGATCGTCCTGATCTCGGCCCAGGCGGGCGAGCACCGTGGCGGCCCGCAGACGCGCGTCGTGCTCGCCGGCCGTGTCTCGCAGGCGCTCGAGTCCGTATTCACGCACGGTCTCGAGCAGTCGCAACCGGCCGTTCGCGCGGGTCAGCAGTGAGCGGTCGACGAGAGCGTCGAACGCGCCGGGGTCGATCTCGAAGGCGCCGGCGACCGCCGTAACATCCCGTATGCCGATGCCGTCGGGAAACACCGATGCCGCGGTCAGCGCCGTCCGCTCGTCCGTCGGAAGCGGCTCCCAGCTCCAGTCGATGAGGGCGCGGAGCGTCTGATGCCGCGGGTCCGCGGCGCGGGGGCCCGAGCTCAGGAGTGCGAACCGGTCGTCGAGCCCCGCGTCGATCTCGTCGAGGGTGAGGGTGCGCGCCTTCGCGGCTGCCAGTTCCAGCGCGAGGGGCATGCCGTCCAGCCGCCGCACGATGCGTGACACGCTCTCCGCCTCCGCCTCTTCGGGCGCCGCGCCCCGTGCGGCCCGGACGCGCCGGGCGAAGAGCTCGACGGCATCGTCGTGGGCGAGCGGCCCGAGCGGGACGAACGCCTCACCGGGCACCCCGAGTGGCTCGCGGCTGGTCGTCAGGATCCGTACGCCCGGCAGTGTCGTCAGCAGTTCGCGGGCGACGGAGGCGGCCTCCGCACTCACGTGCTCGCAGTTGTCGAGCACGACGAGCATCTCCCGCCCGCGCAGGGCCTCGATGACGCGGTCGTTGTCGCTCTCCTCAACCCGCTGGCTGTCGGTGAGTCGGATGCCGCGACCCGCCGCGGCCGCGATGGCGGCCCACACCTCGGCCGGAGCCGCGGGAGCGAGTTCGACGAACAGCGCGTCGGCGGTGCGCCGCGCGGTCTCCAGAGCAAGGGTGGTCTTGCCGGCGCCGCCGGGACCGAGCACCGTCACCAGACGCTCGGCCTCGAGCTGGGCGGCGATCGAGGTCAACTCGCTCGTGCGCCCGATGAGCGGCGCGAGGGCGGCCGGCACGGTCGCCGAGGCGGTGCGGGGAGCTGTCGGGGCGGCGGGTGCACCGGCGGCTGTGGTCGCAGCGCCCGCGATCCGCTCGGCGTGAGCGCGGTCTTCCAGCAGGTCGCGTCGTGCCCAATCGAACCCTTCGGGCACCCACGGCTCCCCGCTCCAGAGGGCGAGCGCGGCGCGTGCCGCGGCGCGGCCGTCGCTGTCCCGCCGGGCGTGGGCCACGAGGTCCTGGAAACGGGTGAGATCGACGTCGTCGCGCTCGAGCGTCAGCCGGTAGCCGCCTGACACGGCCTCGACCAGTTCCGCGCCGAGGGCTCGCCGAAGGCGCGAGATCAACGATTGCAGGGCGGCCCTCGGATCGTCCGGGGCATCGTTCGCCCACAGGTCGTCGGTGAGTGCGCGAGCGGACACCACGGTGCCGGCATCGATCGCCAGGCGGAACAGCAGCGTCTCCTGACCGCGTCCGCGCGCCGGCAGAGGCCCGGCATCCCACGCCGGTCCGCCGAAGTAGGTGAGCCGCACGGCTCCACTCTAGGGGCGGGCCGCTGTTGGTCTTCGGGGGGATGGGAGGATGGACGCGTGACCGCGCACACCGAACCCGACCTGGCCGGCCGTGCCCACACCACCCGTGTCGTCGTCATCGGCGGGGGCATTGCCGGGCTGACCGCCGCGTGGGAGTGCGCACGCATCGGCATGCCCGTCACGCTCGTCGAGGCGCGCGGCCGGATCGGAGGCGACATCGAGACGGCGGAGCTCGACGGCATCCGCATCGATCTGGCCGCCGAGGCTTTCTCTGTCTCGGCTCGTCCGCTCGGAGCCCTCATCGACGAACTCGGTCTACACGACGCGGTCGAACCCGCCGCCGACGGGTCGATCGCGGTCGCCGTGCCCGCATCCTCTACGTCCGCCGCCGGCGGCCCCCTGCGCCTCGTCACCCTCCCCGCGAATCGCTCGGGCATTCCCGCAAACACCTGGGCCACCCCCGTGCGGCAGCTCGTCGGCACAGCCGGCGTCTGGCGCGCGTACCTCGATCGGCTGCGCCCGCCGCTGACCATTGGGCGCGAGCGCCGCCTCGGAGCACTCGTGCGCACGCGTATGGGACCGCGCGTGCGCGATCGCCTCGTCGCGCCGATCACGGTCGGAACGTACGGCGTCGACCCGGACGACATCGACGTCGACCTCGCCGTTCCCGGACTGAGCGCCGCCCTCACCCGCGTCGGCTCCCTCGCCGGTGCGGTCGCGCAATTGCTGCCCGAGCCGTCGGAGGCGGCATCCGCTCGCGCGCGGCGCGCGATGCTCCGCGGTGGGCTTTCGCGCCTGGTCGAGGCGCTGGCCGAGCGACTTCTCGTGCTCGACGCCGACATCCGCGTCGATGCGCGCGCGACGGGGTTTTCGCCTACGGGCGACGGATGGCTGGTCACTCTCGCCGGTGAGGGCGAAGAGGCGGATGCCGACGCCGGCGCCGAACCGCTCGTCGCCGACATCGTGGTCCTCGCGACCGACGCGGCGACCACGGCCCACCTGCTCGCTCCCCACGGGGTGCAGCTCGACACGCCCTCGACGTGCGTCCGCGACGTGGTCACGCTCGTGATGGATGCCACCCCCACCGCCTCACCTGCGCGGGCCGCGACCGTGTACCCGGTGCCGGGCACGATGGCCGCGGCATCCGTCATCGATGCGACCGCCGCATGGGCCAGCGTGGCGACGGCCGCCGGCGCCGGCCGCCGTGTTCTCCGCGTGACGCTGGATCTCACTGATCAGGCCACCGACCCCGTGGAGACCGCGGCCAGCGAGGTGCAACGGATGTGGCCGGAGCTCGGTGCGGTGCGCGCCGCCGCCCATCGCCGCGTCATCCTCTCGCCGCCCGCATCGATGGTGGGCCATGCCGAGCGCATCGCGGCAGCGCGAGCCCGCATCTCGGCGGTGCCGGGCATCGTCGCCGTGGGCGAGTGGCTTGCGGGAGGCGGTGTCGCCGGGGTCGTCTCCGACGCCGTGAACGAGCTGGAACGCGTGCGTCACGATGTGCTGTGGGGGCGTTCCTAGCACAGACGGCGCCCAGGGGACAGCCCCGGGCCCGACGGATGCCGGAATCGGAATATTGGGGTTACCCTGTAAAGACGAAGCATCACGGGGTCGAACATGAGGAGACGCCATGAAGGGCAAGATCGGGATCGTCGTGGGACTCGCCGCCGGCTACGTGCTGGGCTCCCGTGCGGGGCGTGAACGCTACGAGCAGATCAAGTCCGGCTATCTCAAGCTCTGGAACACTCCGCCCGTGCAGAAGCAGGTCGCCAAAGCCAAAGAGCTCGGCGCATCCGCCGCTCTCGCCCTGCCGAGCGCCCTCTGGGACGGTGCCGTCAAAGTCTCCCGCGCGGCACGCCGCAATGGCTCGCCGGGCCAGAAGCTCGACTCGGCCATCAAGGCCGGACGCGCCTCCGCCGACGACGTGGCGCGCGGCGCTGAGAAGACGGCAGCCGAAGTGAAGAAGGCTGCGGACAAGGCAGTCGCCGAGGCGAAGACCGAAGCCAAGAAGGTAGCGAGCGACTGACATGACTGTGTCCCGGGGATTTCGCGATCGTTCTGACGACAGCTTGCTGACGCTCGTCGGCGAGGTGCCCGAACTCGTGCGCAACCTCGTCGTCGCCGAGGTCGATTCGGCCAAGAACTGGGCGAAGAAGGCGGGCAAGGATGCCGGCATGGGCGGCGTCTGGTTCATCGTCGCCCTCTTCTTCCTCTTCTGGTCGCTGCCCGCGCTTGCCGCCTTCGCCATCATCGGTCTCTCGTCGTGGATGCCGGCGTGGGTCGCGAGCCTCATCATCGTCGTCATCGCGCTGGTCGGTGCGCTGGTATTCGCCTGGCTCGGTCTGCTGCGCTTCAAGCACCTGAGTCGTTCCACCAATCCCGTCGACGCTGTGAAGGTCGACGCGCGCATCGTGAAGGACGTGGCCGATGAGTTCTGACCAGCCCATTCCCCGCACCGCCGTCGCCCTCGGCATCACCGATCCGGTGGAGAGCGCCCGTGCGGAGCTGAAGGCTGCGCTGGCAGCGATCGAAGAGAAGGCGAACGTGCCGAAGCGGGTGGCCAAGGCCACCGACCGCGGCGTCACGGATGCCCGTCGGTTCGCACAGCGCAACCCGTCTCAGGCCACCGCCGTCGTGCTCGGAGCTGCCGCACTCGTCGGCCTCACCGTGTGGGGAATCGTTCGGGCGTACACCCGCTGACAGGCGTCCGCGGCAGAGCGGGTGCACTCTGAGGCGGGTGCGAAAAGCCCTGTCAACCCCGTGTCCGAACGCCGTGCGCCCCGGGGTATGCTCTCTCACAGGCAGCGGCAATGGTGCGCAAGCTGCTGGCGACGTCCCGAGCCGCAGCATTCCTGCACCGTCTCGTCGTTGCCCGGCGCGCGACTCCGCGCGTTCCGACTGAGCACCACGAAAGTCGAGCATGATGTCTGACCCGCACGCCGCGAAGCCCCTCAAGGGGTGGCGTGTGCTCGTGCCGCGCGGAGGACCCTGGGGCGACTCGGTGGCGGCAACGTTGCGCGCGCAAGGAGCGGTGCCGGTGATCGCGCCGCTGATCAACTTCGCCCCGTCGACCGACCAGGCCACCCTCGAGACGGCTCTCGCCGATCTCGCGGCCGGCGCGTTCGACTGGGTGACGCTCACGAGCGCGACGACGGTCGACGTCCTGTACGCCTACCGGGCGGTGATTCCGGCCACGACGCGGGTCGCTGCCGTGGGCGAGACGACCGCTGCCGCACTGACGGCCGTCGGATACCGCGTCGACCTCGTTCCCGACGAAGACAACTCCGCCGCCGGAATGGCCACGCAGCTCATCGGGCTGGAACCGGAGCCCCGGCGCATCTTGACTCTGCGAAGCGAGATCGCGAAGCCCGTGCTCACCCGCCGCCTCAGCGAGGCCGGTCACGACGTGCGCAGCGTGGTCGCGTATCGCACGGTAGGAGTGCCCGTCACCGAGCGCATCGCCCACGACGTGGCGAACGGGCGGATCAACGCCATCCTCATCACGAGCGGTTCCGTGGCCGAGCAGGTGCGTCTGCAGTTCCCCGAGATCCCCGATGCCACCGTCATTGCGGCGATCGGGCCGCGCACGGCCAAGGACGCCCGAAAGGTCGGCCTCGGTGTCAGCGCCGTAGCACGCGAGCAGACTGTCGACGGGCTGATCACGGCGGTATCGAACTTCCCCCTGCCTCACGCGACCGACGAGTTCCACCTCTGACCGACCGGCGACCTCCAGCGGTCCGTGCCGGCGGGCTCAGTCGGTCAGCGCGCCGAGGAACCGCGCCTGTTCCTCCCACTGGAACGCCTGGCCGCCCTCGTGCTCGTTGAAGTCGTAGACCCGGATCTGCTTGTCGCCCCGGTCGATGTGGTTGTACGCCGCGTAAACGGTCGACGGCGGGCACACCGGGTCGAGTAGCCCCACGGAGAAGAGCGCGGGCGCGCTCACGCGGCGCGCGAAGTTGACGCCGTCGAAGTACGACAGCGTCTCGAGCACACGACGTGTCGCGCCGCGGTGCACCGACAGGTAGCGCACGACCTCGTGGTACGGCTCTCGGTCGGTCAAGCCGATGGCGCGCTCGAAATGGCAGAGGAACGGCACGTCCGGCATGACGGCGACGAGTCCTTCGCTCAGTCCCGCCGCAGCGAGGGTGATGCCGCCGCCCTGACTGCCGCCCGTCACGGCGATGCGCGCCGGATCGACGACGGGCAGTGTCCGCGCCGCATCGATCAGTCGCACGGCATCGGTGAACACGCGGCGGTAGAAGTAGTCCGCCGGCGCCTCGATGCCGCGCGTCATGAACCCGTTGGTGGAGGGTCCCGTGCCGTGCGGATCGGGCGTCGCTCCGGGGGCGCCCCAGGTCGATCCCTGACCGCGCGTGTCCATGAACAGATGCGCATATCCCGCAGAGGCCCAGCCGAGCCGCTCGGTGGCAAGTCCTCGGCCGCCGCCGTACCCGTTGAACTCGATCACGGTCGCGAGCGGGGGTGCACCGGCATCGCGTCGGGGAGTGTGCAGCCACGCTTTCACCGGCTCACCGCCGAAGCCCGAGAAGGTGACGTCGAAGACGTCGACGGTCGTGAGCACGGTGGGCACGGGCTCGATCGTCACCTCAGAGCCCGCACGGCGTGCCTCGGCGAGGGTCTGCGACCAGAAGTCGTCGAAGTCGTCGGGCTCCTGCACATCGGGCCGGTACTCCCGAAGGGCGGCGGGATCGAGGTCGAATCTTGGCATCGCTGGCTCCGTGCTCGCGGGTCACCAGCGCATCGTGCACAGCTGGCTCTCCACACTATCGCTCGCACCCGGCGCGCTCCTGCGACGGCTGAGACCGGATCGTTGCCGTGCTGTGAGCATCCGCACATCGTGGCGCTGGCAGACTGATGGCATGGTGACCCTGCTGCTCGATTCGACGCAGCTCGAGGTCGTGTTGTCGGGCGTGGAGCGCGCTCTGTCACGGCGATCCGAGAGCGTGCGCGTGGACCGGTCGCACATCCTCAGAGTGCAGCTGACCGATGATGCCTGGACGTGGCTGCGGGGTGTGCCGAGCCCCGGAACGCTCGTGCGCGGAACCATCGCGATGGGCACGTGGCGCTCTGCCAGTGGGTGCGACTTCGTCGTCGTGCGACGCCGTCACCCGGCCGCGGTGATCGACCTCGCCCCGGATGCCGAGTTCGAACGCCTGGTGCTCACCACCCGTCATGGGATCGCGCTCGTGCAGGCGCTGCGCCTGGACGGCGACGACGCACCGACAGAGGTCAGCGAGATCGCCGCCGGAGGAACCGCGGGTTCCCCCGCGGCGCCGTGACCGCGCTCACGCCACGTCGCGGCGCCAGCTGGTGAGGTAGCCGAGCCCGAGCAGCACCACCGCGTAGGCGAGCAGCACGAGCCCGCCGCCCCACCACGACATTTCCGTCGTCGAGGCGCCGCCGAGGCTCGTGTAGATGCTCGCGCCGACGAGGGCGTCCGAGCCCGCTCCGGGCAGGTAGTTCGTCACCGCGGATACGCCATCGACGAACGTGCCGACCGTGCGAGCGATTGGCTCGACGAACTGCGTGAACGCGAGCACGCCGACCACCGCCGCCACCTGGTTGCGCACGAGCGTGCCGATGCCGACGCCGATGAGGGTCCACAGCACGAAAGCCACGATCATCCGGGCGATCATCGCCCAGGTGTGGGTGGTGCCCAGTTGCGTGTCCACCCCGACGAGGGTCAGGACCACGGCGCCGACACCGACGGTGGCGACCAGCGCGATCGCGGCGTAGAGCAGCCCCATCAGGATGCCGGCGACGACTTTGCCCCCGAGCGCGATGCCGCGCCGGGGCGTGGCCAGGAACGTGGGGGTGAGCGTCTTGTGGCGGAACTCGTTCGTCACCAGGAGCGTCCCGATCAGCAGGGGAAAAACGTAGCCGACGGCGGTCGCCAGACTGTACACGAGCGGCGGCACAGCCTGTGCCGGCACCGCCGGTCCGCTGGCGCCGCGGGCGTCGAGCGCTCCGCTGGCCAGCGCGCCGAACGTACCGGCCAACCCGCCGGCGGTGACGCCGACGTAGCCCAGCAGGACGACGCCCAGAATCCACCACATCGCCGTGGTGAACTGCTTGGTCAGTTCGGAGCGCGAAGCATTCACGAGGCTCATCGCGGGTCTCCTTCGTCTGTCGCCGTGTCGAGCGGATCGCTCGCCTCGATGGGGTCGTCCTCCACCGCGTGCACGTATTCCGCGTCGTCGACCGCGGGCGACTCCCACGCCGGAGCCTCGGCCTCGGGTAGGGGCGTCTCGGTCTCGGCGGGCGTGAGCTCGACGGGGGATGGCGCGGCCACGACCTCGTGCGGAGCATGCACGCGCGTGCCGTTGACGAGATCGAGGAACACCTCTTCGAGGGCGGGCCCGCGACGCTGCAGCGCCGACAGGGCGACCCCGGCCGCCGCGGCGACGGCGCCGAGCTGGGCGGGCTCCGCCCCACGCACGGTGAAGCCCGTGCGCAGCTGCGCATAGGAGATGCCCGCGGCATCCAGCGCGCGAGCGAGTGCGGGGCGATCGGGCGCATCGATCACGGTGGCGATGTCGTCAGGGTCGGTGAGCCCGGAGATGTCGCCCTCGTACACCAACCGGCCGCGCGAGATGATCAGCAGGGCACTCACCGTCTGCTGCACTTCGGCGAGCATGTGCGACGACACGAGCACCGTCCGGCCCTCCTGCGCGAGCTGCCCGAGAAACCCGCGCAGCCACTTGATGCCCTCGGGGTCGAGCCCGTTCGCGGGCTCGTCGAGAACCAGCACGCCGGGGTCGCCGAGCAGGGTGTAGGCCAGCCCCAGACGCTGACGCATCCCGAGCGAGAAGCCGCCCACCTTACGGCCGGCTGCGTCGGCAAGACCGACAAGGCCCAGCACCTCGTCGACGCGCGACGCGGGAAGCCCCGCTGCTTGCGTGTAGACCGTCAGGTGTCCCGCCGCCGTGCGGCCGGGGTGGAAGCTCGACGCTTCGAGCGCGGCGCCGACGGTCTGCAGCGGGTGGCGCAGTTCGGCATAGCGCTTGCCGCCGATCGTCGCGCTCCCTGATGTCGGCCGGATGAGGCCCAGCAGCATCCGCAGCGACGTCGTCTTTCCCGCACCGTTCGGGCCGAGAAAGCCGGTGACACGGCCGGGCTCGATGCGGGCCGAGAGGGAGTCGACGGCGCGGATCGCTCCGAACGTCTTCGTCAGATCGCGGAACTCGAGGAGGTGTCCTTCGGGCATCGTCGTCCTCTCATCGTCGCGGGTCTTCGCCGCTCCTGCCTCCATCCTGCCCGATCGGGCAGGATGTGTTGTCAGGACACGGCCCCCGACCGCATCCGCACGGGAGAGCGGACCGCGCGAGTAACGTTGCGAGGGTGAGCGACGCCGCCGATCCCACCGTGCTGGTCCGTACCGAGCGCGGCGTGGGGCATCTGACCCTCAACCGTCCGCGCGCGATCAATGCGCTCGAGATCGGCATGATCCACGCGTTGTCTGCCGCCCTCGACGGGTGGGAGCGCGACCCCGACATCGAGGTCGTGCTGCTGGACGGGGCGGGCGACCGCGGCCTGTGCGCCGGCGGAGACGTCCGCGGTCTGCGCGAGTGGGTCGTCGCCGGCCGGGTCGACGAGACCGCCACCTTCTTCCAGGCCGAGTACGCGCTGAATGCGCGAATCGCCGAATATCCCAAGCCGATCGTGGTCATCGCCGACGGCGTCACGATGGGCGGTGGCATCGGGCTGGCCGGTCACGCCGCCGTCCGCGTCGTCACGGAGCGCTCACGGCTGGCGATGCCCGAAACCCGCATCGGGTTCACCCCCGACGTGGGCGGCTCGTGGTTGCTCGGGCGCGCTCCGGGCCGCCTCGGCGAGTACCTCGCGCTGACGGGCGACACGATGGATGCCGCCGACGCCCTCTATGCCGGCTTCGCCGACGCCCTCGTACCGAGCGAGCGGATCGGCGATCTCCGGGCCGCGCTCGCCGATCGTGCCGACCCCGCCACACCCGCGGAGATCGTGCTCCTCTTCGACGAGACGCCTGACCGCTCGCGGCTCGAGACCGCCCGCGAGTGGATCGATGACGCGTTCGCCGCCGATACGGTCGCACAGATCATCGCGCGCCTCCGGGTGCGCCCGGAATCCGACGCGGCCGCAGCCGCCGACACTCTCGAGTCGCTCGCACCGACGGCGCTGACTGTCACGTTGGCCGCCGTGCGCTCGGCCCGACGGCTTCCGGGACTTCGCACGACCCTCGAGCAGGAGTACCGCCTGGTGCTGTGGTTCGCGCAGACGCAGCCCGATCTGCCCGAGGGCATCCGGGCACAGCTGGTCGACAAAGACCGCGACCCGCACTGGCATCCCGCCGCTCTCGCAGACGTGCCCGAGGGCATCGCCGACGAGGCTCTCGCGTGGCGCCCGCCTGCACCGCTGTGGGCGGCTCCATGAGCCGCAGTCGTGCAGAACGTCGCTGGTCGCTCGGCGTCGCGGTCGATCAGTTCTTCTTCGTCTTCGCCGGGGTGGCGGCGATCTGGCTCGCCTACCTCGGCTTCACGCAGAGCCTGTCGATCGGGTGGTGGGGCATCGTCGGCTTCATCCTCTTCTGGGCGCTGCTGGCCTACCTCGTGCTGCCTCGACTGCACCGCATCCTCACCACCGTGTACGTGCCGGACTACTTCATCGGCCGCGCCCGCACGAGCGATGGGCTGCTCGGCGACCCCGTCAACCTCGCCTTCCTCGGCGAGGGCGAGCAGATCGAGCGCGCGATGACCGCCGCCGGATGGACCAAGGCCGACCCCGTGACCCTCGCGTCGTCGTGGCGCATCGTCACATCGACGATCGGGCGGCGCAGCTATCACGAGGCTCCGGTCAGCCCGTTGTTCCTCTTCGGCAGGCAGCAGGATTTCGCCTACCAGCAGGAGGTCGACGGCAACCCCGCCCAGCGCCACCACGTGCGGTTCTGGAAATGCCCAGACGGCTGGCTGCTGCCCGGCGGACGCGGCGTCGACTGGGTCGCGGCCGGCACCTTCGACACCTCCGTCGGGCTCTCGCTGTTCACTCTGCAGGTGACGCACCGCATCGATGCCGACACCGACGTCGAGCGCGACCATATCGTCGCGACCCTCCGCGATGGAGTGCCGGCCGTGTCTGTCGACGTCATCGCCGATTTCTCCACGGGCTACCACGCCCGCAACGGCGGCGGCGACAGCATCCGCACCGACGGCGACCTGCCCGTCGTCGACGTGCGGGCGGTGACGGCATGACCCGTCACGAGAGTCGCGCGATCCCCGAAAAGCGTCCGTCGTATGAGCCGGTCACCCGGCTGCTGCAACCGCTCGCGCACGACCCGAACATGCGCCGCCCCGCCACGACCGTGGCGGGTGCGGGCCTGGTGCTGCTCAGCGCGCTTGCGGGCATCGTGTCGATGATCGATCTGGCGGCGCACTGGCAGTCGGTCGCCGCCGACATCGTGCTCGACGTCGACGCCGTCGAGCTCACCAGCGACATCGTCAATGCCACGCTGGCGGTCGTGCTGGGGGTGTTGGGCATCGCCGTCGTGATCGAGCTGATCTGCGCGATTCTGCTCTATCGCGGCAGCAACGCAGCCCGCGTGGTCGTCATGATGGTCTCCGTCCTGTCGATCTCGACGACGTTCGCCGGGTGGTGGGCGCGCGACCAGGAGATCACGCTGCTCACGACGCTGCCCGCTTTGGCCCTGAACATCCTGGTGCTGCTCGCCCTCTCCAGCCGCAGCGCCGCGGCCTACGCGCGCCGCAATGAGAAGCGCTGAGGCGGCCCCGTGTTCGACAGTCCTCTCTCCTCCTCTGCCTACGAGGTGCTCGGCGTGGCGCCGGATGCCGCCGACGAAGAGCTGCGCAAGGCGTACCGGCTGCGCCTGCGCCAGACGCACCCCGATACCGGGGGAGAAGCCGTCGAGTTCGTGCAGGTGCAGCGCGCCTGGGAACTCATCGGCACAGCCGACGCCCGGGCGGCCTATGACCGCGGGCATGGCTTCGGCCAGCACGACCGTGCCGACTACGGGCCGGGTGGCGGTGGCGAGAGCTGGCGGCCCCCGTCGCGTCCGGCCGACACCCGCCCCCGCGCACGTTCGTTCGGCCAGCCCGGCGGATGGCGCAGAGAGCGCTACCTCGACCTCATCCGTGAGTGGGTGGGGCGCGGCACCGCGGTCGACGATCCCTACGACCCGGCGCTCGTGCGCGCGGCCCCGCACGAGCTCAAACGCATGCTCGCCGACGCCCTGGCCGAGGAGGCTACGGCGCGCGTCGTCGGGGAGCTGGGCATGGGTTACACCGTCTGGCATGACGTCGCCGTCGACCCGCGCGATCCGACCCGCAAGCTCGACCACATCGTGCTCGGGCCGAGCGGGCTCTACGCGATGCTCAGCGAGGACTTCGGTGGCCCGGTGCGGCTGCGCCGCGGCGAGGTGATCGGCGACGGTGTCGAGGGCGCTCCCATCGCCGATCTGGTCGCGGCGGCGCGGGCGGTATCGCGCGCCGGGCGGGTGCGCTTCAGCGGGGCAATCGTGGTGCTGCCCGACGACGACGTGGTGACCGCGATCGAGGAGATCGGCAAGGTCCGCGGTCTGCCGGTGGCCGTCGTCGCGCGCTCAGCGCTGTCGACGGTGCTGCGGCGTGGCCTCACCGGCGCCCGCGACATCGGCGGCAACGAGCTGTTCGACGTGCGCACCCGGCTGCAGCAGAGCGTCCGCTTCGTCTGACGCGGCATTCGTGCCAGCCAGCGAGCGGTCAGTCGGCGAGTCCCCACAGTTGCAACGGGTGGGTGAGGCGCCACCAGGCGTCGGGGTCGGGGACGTCGGCGGTCAGGTGCACCCCGACCGTCGCCGCATTGAGCGGTCCCTTCACGTCCAGCCGCCCGACGGCCGCGCCCGCGGCGCGGGCGTCGCCGAGGTCGAGGGAGGCCGTCACCGCACCGGACGTGCCATTCCAGAGGATGACGCTCGCATCGGCATCCGTCACGATGTTGGCCGTGGCGCCCCACGCGGTCGACACGACGCCCGCCAGGGTGCCGGCCGGCAGCACGTGGGGGGTCGATACCTCCGCGGCGACGGCGGCCAGCAGCCGCGCCGTCTCCTGGTCGCGGGCCTCGCCGGTGGGCTGGCCGAGGGCCGTTGCAGAGATGCGCACCGTGGTGTCGCCCACGGTGATGTCCTTCGCGGCGAGCAGGTTGTAGAAACGTTCGAGGCTTCCGGTCTTCAGGCCCACCACGCTCGGGTCGGCGAGCAGATCGTTGGTGTTCGTGACCTCTCCGGCGCCGGGGAGGTCCACCGTGCGCGTGTGGACGATCTCGGCGACGACGGGGGTGGCCAGTGCCGTTTCGGCGAGAGTGATGAGAGAGGCGGGATCGGCGGCATTGGCCGGATCGATGCCAGTGGGCTCGGCAAGGGTGATGCCCGGCAGACCGTGTTGGTCGAGCCACGTGCGCGCCGCCTGGGCGAACACGTCGTTCGTGGGCCAGATCGTCGTCGCCAGACGATCGGTGTAGTTGCCGGCCGAGCCGATGAGGATCCCCTGCAGCATCTGGTACTCGGTGAGTGAACCGCCGACGGGGACGTCGAGGGCCGACTCGTCGTTCTCGAGGTAGTCGCGGTACGTCGCCCGGTCGCGCGAGGTGAAGGCGAACTCCGGACCCTGCTGGCCGACGGCCAGCGGCATCTGGTCGAGGATCATGAGCACGGTGACGAGTTTGGAGATGCTCGCCATCGACACCGGGGTGTTCGACGACGCCGCGATGGCGCCGATCCCCGTGATGCCCACCGCACCGGCGCCCTCGGCCGGCCAGGCCACGGCCGACGCCGTCGCCACCGGGCCGTCGGGGGGAACCTCGCGCACCGTCGGAGCGACAGCCCACAGCGGCCACAGCAGGGTCGCGGCGGCGTAGGCGCCGGCGACGCCGATGGTCGTCAGGATCGGCGCGACGACGCCCGCGCGCAGCGGCGATCGTCGCGGACGCCGGGCGAGCAGGTCCGGGGTGCGTGTCGCGTCCTCCGGAGGCTCGGGCGTCGCGGCGATGGCCGTCTCATCGATCCACGCCAACGCCTGCCGTCCCTCGCGGTTGCGCACGACGACGGTGGACGCGGTATCGGTATCGCGGTCTGCGCTCAGTCCCTGCTCCCGCAACGCGCGCCGCGAGGGCGGGGGCGCGTCGTGCAGGGTCACCCGCTCAAACTACCGGGTGATCGGTATACTCGAGCCCACAACCACGGGAGTCCGGTGAGCCGGGCTGAGAGGAAGCGATCCACGCTTCGACCGTCGAACCTGATCCGGATCATGCCGGCGCAGGGAGGAGAGAACAATGCAGGCTTCTGCGTCCCCGTCTACCGTCACCACGGCGGATGCCCCGGCATCCCGCAACACGGTCGGCTTCGGCCGCCTGCGCTGGCGTGTCGTCGACATCGTCGTCGCCAGCGTCATCGGCGTCGCGTCAGGCCTGATCTTCCTGCTGTGGAACATCGGCTACCTGGGACCCAAGGGGCTGCTCGATCCGCTGCTGCCCGGTCTGCAGGGTCTGCTCGACGGACCGTGGCTGTTCGCCGGCGTGCTGGGCGCCCTGATCATCCGCAAGCCGGGAGCCGCGCTCTACACCGAGACGCTCGCGGCCGTCGTCTCGGCGCTCGTCGGCAACCAGTGGGGCGGATTCCTCACCCTCGAAGCAGGCCTCGTCCAGGGCCTCGGGGCTGAGCTCATCTTCCTGATCTTCTTCTACCGCGCCTGGAAGCTGCCTGTCGCCATGCTCGCCGGCGCGGGTGCCGCTATCGCCGGTGGCATCAACAACCTCGTGCTTTGGTATGTAGGCGCGGATGCCGGGTTCACGGTGATCTACATGATCAGCACCACGATCTCCGGCGCGGTGATCGCCGGTGCGCTGTCGTGGTTCCTCGCGCGAGGCCTCGCCGCCACGGGGGCGCTCGACCGGTTCGCCTCCGGACGCGAACGCCGCGACCTCGTCTGACGCCGTGACGATCGACGACGCCGGCCGCGTCGCGCCGGCGGCCGTCGACGCGCGCGGGTGGGGGTGGAGACACGCGTCGCGCCGCGCCTGGGCGGTGCAGGACGTCTCGCTGCGCATCGAGCCGGGTGAACGGGTGCTCTTGCTCGGCGCATCGGGTGCGGGCAAATCGACCCTGCTGCAGGGCCTCGCCGGCGTGCTCGGCGGCGACGAGGAGGGCGAGTCGCGCGGCGAGCTGCTCATCGACGGGGAGCCCACGGCGGCATCTCGCGGTCGGTCCGGGCTGGTGCTGCAAGATCCCGACGCGCAGGTGATTCTGGCGCGCGTGGGCGACGACGTCGCGTTCGGCTGCGAGAACCTCGGCGTACCCCGTGCGGAGATCTGGCCGCGCGTGCGCGCCGCCCTCGACGCGGTGCGCCTGGATGTGCCGCTCGATCGCCCGACGAAAGCCCTCTCCGGCGGGCAGAAGCAGCGTCTCGCGCTGGCCGGCGCGCTGGCGATGAGGCCCGGACTGTTGCTGCTGGACGAGCCCACGGCGAACCTCGATCCCGCCGGCGTCGCCGACGTGCGCGACGCGGTGGGCCGGGTGCTGGACGCCACCGGCTCGACGCTCGTGGTGGTAGAACACCGGGTCGAGGTGTGGCTGCCGATCGTCGAGCGTGTCATCGTGCTCGGCGCCGAGGGCCTCGTCGCCGATGGCCCGCCGGAGGAGGTGCTCGGCGCCCGCGGCGCCGAACTGGCCGCGGCCGGCGTCTGGGTTCCCGGTCTTCCACCCACCACGCCCGCACCGCCCGCGGCGCCGCCGGGCGAGCCGCTGCTGCGCGCGGACGATCTGTCCGTCGCGCGCGTGCGGGGTACGGTCGTCGCCGCGGGCCTCGATCTCGAGGTGCGCGCGGGGGAGGCCCTGGCGATCACCGGGCCTAACGGCGTCGGCAAGTCGACCCTGGGGCTCACGATCGCGGGCTTGCTGCCCCCCGCATCCGGCCGTGTCGTCGCCGCCCCCGCACTGGCCGGCGGCGCGGGCGACACGCCGATCTCGTGGCGCTCGCGCGAACTGCTCACCCGTATCGGCACCGTCTTCCAAGACCCCGAGCACCAGCTGTTGGCGCGCACCGTACGGGAGGAACTGGAGGTCGGCCCGCGCGCGCTGGGGCTGCCGGAGCAGGCCATGGCATCGCGCGTCGACGACCTGCTCGAGCGTCTGCGCCTGAGTGCGCTCGCCCGGGCGAACCCGTACACGCTCTCCGGTGGCGAGAAGCGTCGGTTGACGGTGGCCGCCACTCTCGCGACGGCACCGCGCGTCATCGTTCTCGACGAACCCACGTTCGGTCAAGACGCTCGCACCTGGGCCGAGCTGGTCGCGCTGCTCGCGGGCCTCCGCGACGACGGTAGCGCCATCGTCACCATCACCCACGACGAAGCGATCGTCGATGCGCTGCACGCCCGACGGTTCGCTCTGATCCCGGATGCCGTCGTATGAGCCTTCTCGACACCCGCGCGCGCACCGGTGCCGTCGCCCGGATCAACCCGGTCGCCAAGCTCGCCGCCAGTGCGGTGATCGCGCTGCCGTTGATCCTCACGCTCGACTGGGTCTCGGCCGCCGTCGCCCTCGCGTTGGAGAGCGTGCTGTTCGTGTTCGCCGGTTTGAGCTGGCGTGAGTTCTGGATGCGCACGTGGCCGGTGTGGCTCGCCGCGCCGCTGACGGCGGTGACCATCGCGCTCTACGGTGCGGCGTCGGGACAGATGTACGTGGACTGGCTGCTGGTGCGCGTCAGTGAGGGGTCGCTCACCCTTGCTCTCGCGACGTTCTTCCGCGTGCTGGCGGTCGCCCTGCCCTCCGTGGTGCTGTTCGTGACGGTCGATCCCACCGATCTCGCCGATGGGCTCGCTCAGTTGTTGCGGCTACCGGCCCGCTTCGTTCTCGGGGCACTCGCGGGCCTGCGCATGGTCGGACTCTTCCTCGACGACTGGCGCGCGCTGGAGCTGGCGCGGCGCGCGCGCGGCGTCGCCGACCGCGGTCGCATCCGTCGTTTCGTGGGTATGGCGTTCGCCCTGCTCGTGCTCTCGATCCGCCGCGGTTCGAAGCTCGCGACCGCGATGGAGGCGCGGGGCTTCGGAGCTCCTGGGGTGCGAACCTGGGCGCGGCCGTCGCGCTTCGGCCGTCGCGAGTGGCTTCTTGTGATGGCGGGAGCGGCCATTTCAGCGATCGCGGTGACGGCATCGGTCACCGCCGGCACGTGGAACTTCATCCTCGGCCCGCGGTGAACGGCACCTCCACGATGCGGCGGGCGAGCGCTTCCTCGACGACCAGTTCCGTGATGAGCCCGGCCGCCAGTGCGCCGCGCAGCGCATCGATTTTCGACAGGCTCGACACGGCGCAGAGCCGCCGGGGAATGCGACGGATGACGTCGAAGCCCGGACCGCTGGAGCGGTCGTTCAGCTCGATGCCCGACGTCGAGCCGTCGAGGCGATAGAACACGGTCGCGCAGTCGCCGACGACGCCGTCGCGCAGCAGCACCCGCAGGTCTTCGCCGGTGAGGTAGCCGCCGGCGTAGACGTGGGAGGGCACGTCCGCCTGCGGCGAGCCGAGACCGAAGACGAACACCTGCACCCGGGCCTGCGCCTCGACCACACGCCGGATCGAGCGCTCGCGCCACAGCAACTGCTTGGTGTGCGGATCGTCGAACAGGGCGGGAACCGGAAACTGCTGCACATCGGTGCCGAACGCCTGGCCGAAGCGTTCGAGGATGGCCCCCGAGTAGGAGATGCCCGAAGTGGATTCATTCGCTGCGCCGTTCATCTGCACGATCTGCGATTCGCGCAGCCGTTTGGTCGGCAGGTGTCGCGCGATCGCCGACACCGTCGCCCCCCACGCGATGCCGATACTCGCCTGAGGGTCGAGCGTCGTGGAAAGGACATGGGCGGCGGTGCGCGCGGTGCGCTCCAGCCGCTCGGCGTCGGTGGAACGGGGAGGGGTGCTGACGACGTGCACCGAGATTCCGTAGCGCTCTGCGAGGCGGCGGGCGACGACGCTGTTGGCTTCCTGGGGCGAGTGCACCGTGATTTCCACGAGCCCGATCTCGCGCGCGTAGGAGAGCAGGCGTGAGACCGATGAGCGCGACAGCTTCATCTCGGTGGCGATCTGGTCCATCGTCTGGTCCTGCACGTAGTACAGCTGCGCCGCATGCAGGGCGTCGCGGGCCCGTGCCTCAGAATCGGGCTCGATGCTCACGGGTTCTCCTCCTCGTGCACATTCGTGCAGGCCGCAGTTCCATGTGCACGTATGTTCACATGCGTTGCGCGTTCGTTCACCGACGACTCAGTGTAGATCTGTTCCACCGTGAAAAACGCGGCGAGACACTGCGAAGCCGCGGAAGGAAGAGCGATGACCGAGTCGAAGACGACGAACCGTCCGAACATCCAAGCGCTGAAGGACCGCCCCCACGCCGAGGTCCTCATCATCGGGGGTGGCATCAACGGCATTGCGACGTTCCGCGACCTCGCCCTGCAGGGCGTCGATGTGGCGCTCGTCGAGCGTGACGACTACGTCAGCGGAGCCTCTTCGGCGTCCAGCCACATGATCCACGGTGGCGTGCGCTATCTCGAAAACGGGGAGTTCCGCCTGGTCAAGGAGTCGGTCACCGAGCGCAACCGCCTCGTCCGCAATGCGCCGCACTTCGTCCGTCCGCTGCCCACGACCATCCCGATCCACCGCACCATCTCCGGCATCCTCACCGCGCCGTTCCGACTGCTCGTCACGCACGGGCGCGGCAAGCCCCGCGAGCGCGGCGCGCTGCTGATCAAACTCGGCCTCGTGATGTACGACACCTTCTCGCGCGACGGCGGAGCCGTGCCGCGTCACCGCTTCCACGGTCGCCGTCGCTCGCGCGAGCTGTTCCCCGACCTCGACGACCGCTTCCGCTACACGGCCACGTACTACGACGCCTCGATGCACGACCCCGAGCGTCTCGCCCTCGACGTGCTGCGCGACGGCGTCCGCGAAGAGTCCGCTCGCGCGGCGAACTACGCGCCCGTCGTGGGCGCCGACGGCGCCGCCGTGATCATCCGCGACGCCGTCACGGGCGACGAGTTCCCCTTCACCGCCGACGTCATCGTCAACACCAGCGGCCCGTGGACCGACATCACCAACGATGCCCTCGGTGCTGAGACCCACTACATGGGCGGCACCAAGGGCTCGCACATCGTGCTCGAAAACCCGGCGCTGCTGGAAGCCACGCGCGGCAACGAGATCTTCTTCGAAGCCGCCGACGGTCGCATCGTGCTGATCTACCCGCTCAAGGGTCGCGTCATGGTCGGAACCACCGACATCGACGCCGACCCGGCCACGCCGACCGTCTGCACGGACGACGAGATCTCGTACTTCTTCGACCTCATTGCACAGGTGTTCCCGCGTATCACCGTCGACCGCTCGCAGATCGTCTACACCTTCTCCGGCATCCGGCCGCTGCCCCGTCACGATGACCTCGCTCCGGGCTTCGTGTCGCGCGACTACCGCATCGAGAAGGCGCGCCTGGGCGGTGCGTCCGGGGTTCCCGTGATGAGCCTCGTCGGCGGCAAATGGACGACCTTCCGTGCTCTCGCCGAGCACCTGTCGACCGATGTGCTGACCGCTCTCGGTCGCGCTCGTCGCGTCTCGACACTCGACCTGCCGATCGGCGGCGGGGCCGGCTACCCGCGCACCGACGCCGACCGCGCCCGCTGGCTCGACGCCCACCGGGGTGCGCACTCGACCGCCTTCGCTGATCGGATGCTGGAGCGCTACGGCACCTACGCGTCCGAGATCCTCGGCACACTGCCCGTGATGCAGCAGCCCCTCGAGCACGCACCCGGCTACTCGGTCGAGGAGATCGCGTTTCTCGCCGGCCGCGAAGAAGCGGTGTCGCTCGTCGACCTGCTGCTGCGCCGCACGCACATCGCCTTCGTCGGCGGCGTGACCGGTGAAACCCTCACGGAGGTTGCGGAAGCCGCTGCCCCCGTGCTCGGCTGGGACCGCGACACCGTGCGGGCCCAGGTCGACGATGCCGCGCGTGTGCTGCACGACCGGCACCGGATCGACGTGGAGACGTCGCACCTCGCCCCCGCGGTCTCGTAAGGAGGATCACCCCAGACCCGGCGTGGCCTGACGCCGGCATCCTGTTCAGGCCATCCCTCCCGCACGGCGACGTCGCCGTCCGGAACCTCTGCAGAAAGGTCAAGGCTGACATGCACGACATCAATCTCGGGCTCTACTTCGTGTCAGAGCTCGTCGGGACGGCGATGCTGCTCCTGCTCGGCGGTGGCGTCGTCGCCAACGTCATCCTCGCCAAATCCAAGGGGTTCGGCGGCGGAACGCTGATGATCAACTGGGGCTGGGGTCTCGCGGTGTTCGCGGGCGTGCTGGTCTCGTCGTACTCCGGAGCGCAGCTGAACCCGGCGGTGTCGCTCGGTCTGCTGATCGCCGGCAAGATCGCCATCGGCCAGTTCTTCGTGGCCATCGGTGCCCAGCTTGTCGGTGCGTTCATCGGCGCCGTGCTCTGCTGGCTCGCCTACAAGCAGCACTTCGACGAGGAACCCGACGCGGCGACCAAGCTCGGTGTCTTCTCCACTGGCCCCGCGATCCGCTCGTACGGCTGGAACCTCGTGACCGAGATCGTCGGCACCTTCGTGCTCGTCTTCGTGATCTTCGCCTTCGCCGACTACGGTGACGTGCAGATCGGCGTTCCCGGTGCTCTCGGCCCGCTCACCGCCGTTCCTGTCGCCCTCCTCGTGGTCGGCATCGGCGCCTCGCTCGGTGGGCCTACGGGCTACGCCATCAACCCGGCCCGTGACCTCGGCCCGCGCATCGCCCACGCCATCCTGCCCATCAAGGGCAAGGGGTCCAGTGACTGGTCGTACGCCTGGGTTCCGGTGGTCGGCCCGCTGGTCGGTGGCGCTCTCGCTGCTCTCGCCGCTCCCGTCCTGCTCCACCTCGCGCACGTTTGATCCCCGACCACATCCAGACAAGCCTTCAGACAAGGACGTCAGCTCATGAGTGACTACATCATCGCCCTCGACCAGGGAACGACCTCCAGCCGGGCCATCATCTTCGACAAGAAGGGCTCGATCATCTCCGTCGGCCAGAAGGAGCACGAGCAGATCATGCCGCGCGCCGGCTGGGTCGAGCACGACCCGATCGAGATCCGCGACAACATGCGCGAGGTCATCGGTATCGCGCTCGGCCGCGCGAACCTGACGCGCCACGACATCGCCGCGATCGGCATCACGAACCAGCGCGAGACCGCGGTGGTGTGGGACAAGAACACCGGCATCCCGGTATACAACGCGATCGTCTGGCAGGACACCCGCACGCAGCCCATCGTCGACCGCCTCGCCGGCGACGTGGGTGTCGAGCGGTACAAGGACATCGTGGGCCTGCCGCTGGCGACCTACTTCTCGGGCACGAAGATCGTCTGGATCTTGGAGAACGTCGACGGGGCGCGCGAGAAGGCTGAAGCGGGCGACCTCATCTTCGGCACGACCGACAGCTGGGTGCTGTGGAACCTCACCGGTGGCCCCGACGGTGGTGTGCACGCCACCGACGTGACCAACGCGTCGCGGACGCTCTTCATGGACCTGAAGACTCTCGAGTGGCGCGACGACATCCTCGCCGACTTCGGCGTGCCGCGCTCGATGATGCCCGAGATCCGCTCGTCGAGCGAGGTCTACGGCGAAGCACGCGACACGTCGCTCCTGCGCGAGACGCCCGTCGCGGGCATCCTGGGCGACCAGCAGGCCGCGACCTTCGGTCAGGCCGCGTTCGACGCCGGTGAGAGCAAGAACACCTACGGCACCGGCAACTTCCTGATCTTCCAGACCGGAACCGAGATCGTGAAGAGCGAGAACGGTCTGCTCACCACCGTCGGCTACAAGCTGGGCGACGGACCGGCGCACTACGCGCTCGAGGGATCGATCGCCGTCACCGGGTCGCTCATCCAGTGGCTGCGCGACCAGCTCGGCATCATCTCCTCGGCTCCCGAGGTCGAAGAGCTGGCCGCCAAGGTCGACGACAACGGCGGTGTCTACTTCGTCCCCGCGTTCTCGGGTCTGTTCGCACCGTACTGGCGTCCGGACGCCCGCGGCGCGATCGTCGGGCTCACGCGCTACGCGAACCGCAACCACATCGCCCGCGCGGCGCTGGAGGCGACCGCCTTCCAGACCCGCGAGGTGCTGGATGCCGTCAACGCCGACTCGGGCGTCGACCTCACCGAGCTCAAGGTCGACGGCGGCATGATCGCCAACGACACGCTCATGCAGTTCCAGGCCGACATCCTTGGTGTCCCTGTGGTGCGTCCCGTGGTCGCCGAGACGACGGCCCTCGGCGCGGCCTACGCCGCTGGTCTCGCGGTCGGGTTCTGGAACGACCTCGACGAACTGCGTGCCAACTGGCAGGAGGACAAGCGCTGGACGCCGAACGACGACGTCGCCGAGCGTGAGCGTCAGATGCGCCTGTGGAAGAAGGCCGTCACCAAGTCGATGGACTGGGTCGACACCGACGTGAACTGATCCGCCTCCCCGAATCGGGGTCGCGTGCGGTCGCCTCTTCGAGGCGCGATGACCGCAGGCGACCCCGATTTCGCGTGCCGGGGCGATGCAGCAGGCATCGTCGGGATGCTCGCGGCATCCATCCTGCCTCTCGCGCACCGCAACGCGGTCATGGTGAGATGGGCTGTGCCCGTCCCTTCCTCCCGCCGTGTCGGCGTGCTCACCGCTCTCGACGACGAGCACGGCCCCGCGATCGCCCTGGGGGACGTCGCGGCCCGCCATGTGCGGCTGCGGCCGGACGGTCTGCAGCCCGCGCTCGGCGGAGCGCCGTCGGGGTTCGTCCCCTGGGCGGAGGTGAGGGCGATCACCGCCGAGGTGCCGACCACGTGGTGGCCGCATCCCGCCCTGGGCGACACGGTGGCACCGATACTGGAGGGGATCTTCGGCGTGTCCGGTGACATCGCCGAGACGCCCACCTTTCCCGTCCGGGTGACCACGACCGACGGTGCACGACTCGACTGGGTCGCGACGCCGCACTACCTGTCGGGGTATCGGCGGCGCGATGGCGCGATGGCATCACGGTTCGTGGAGCACCTCGCCGCCCGGTCGGACGCGCGCGTGCTGCTCGCTCGTCCCGACGATCTGCTGGCTCGGCTGGGTGAGATCCTCCGCCAGCGATGAGACTTAGTACCGCGTATGCTGATACGCGGTAGCACCCGTCGGGCAGTCGGCGGAGAGAGATCCGGACTTCGAAGGAGAATCCATGGACATCGCCGGCGCATCCGCGCTCGTCACCGGCGGGGCCAGCGGCCTCGGTCTCGCCACCGCCCGACGCCTCGCCGAGGCGGGCGCGCACGTCGTGATCGTCGACCTGCCCCGCTCCGCGGGTGTCGCGCGCGCGGCGGACATCGGCGGCACCTTCGCCCCCGCCGACGTCACCGATCCCGGTCAGGTGGCCGCCGCGGTGGAGACCGCTGTCGATCGAGGGCCGCTGCGCGTCGTGGTCAACTGCGCCGGCATCGCCCCGCCGGCCAAGGTTCTGGACCGCGATCTGGTGCCCACCGATCTCGCGGATTTCGAGCGCATCGTCCGGATCAACCTCGTCGGCACCTACAACGTCATCGCGCAGTCGGCCGCCGCGATGGCCCAGAGCGAACCCGCCGACGGCGCAGACCGCGGCGTCATCGTCAACACGGCCTCGGTCGCCGCCTTCGACGGCCAGATCGGTCAGCCGGCCTACTCCGCAAGCAAGGGCGGCGTGCATGCGATGACACTGCCGATCGCCCGCGAACTCGCGCGCCACGGCATCCGGGTCGTCACGATCGCCCCGGGGATCATGGAGACGCCCATGCTCGCGGGACTTCCCGAGGCGGCGCAGGAGAGCCTCGGTCAGCAGGTGCCCTACCCGCCCCGGCTGGGCCGGCCGGACGAATACGCGAGTCTCGTGGCCGAGATCGTCCGTAACGGCTACCTCAACGGCGAGACGATCCGTCTCGACGGCGCGATCCGGATGGCACCCAAGTGAGCGACTCGATCCTCCACACCCGCGACGGAGCCCTCGCGCGCCTGACTTTCAACCGACCCTCGTCGCTGAACGCGATGGGCTTCGAGATGGGCACGCGCTGGCGTGACCTCGCCCACGAGATCACCGCCGATTCGTCGGTGGGCGCCGTCATCCTGGATGCCGCAGGCCCCGCCTTCTGCGCGGGCGGCGACGTGGTCGAGATGGCCGCGTCGGGATCGAGCGGTGCCGACATCACGGCCATGGCCCACGTGATCCACGAGGGCATCCGCACGTTCGTCGAGTCCGACATCCCGGTGGTCGCGGCGGTGCAGGGCGCCGTCGCCGGCGGTGGACTGGGGCTCATGCTGACGGCGGACTACATCGTCTCGACGGAGCGATCGCGCTTCGTCAGCAAGTACGCGAACATCGGCCTCACCCCCGACCTCGGCGTCTCGACGCTGCTGCCGGCGGCGATCGGGCAGACGCGTGCCCTGCGGATGCTGCTCGACGACGTCACCATCGACGCCGCGACCGCGCTGGAGTGGGGCCTCATCTCCGAGATCGCCGATGACCCCGTCGCGCGGGCACAGGCGATCGCCCAGTTCTGGCTCGACGGCGCGACGGCCGCCTTCGGTCAGGCCAAGCGCCTGGTCCGCGCCGGTGCGCGGCGCGCGTTCGCCGACAACCTCGACGACGAGGCGCGCACGATCGGTGCGAGCTTCGACACCCCGGATGCGAAGGCACGCGTCGCGGCGTTCGCGGCGGCATCCGCCAAGACGAGCCACGACAGGGGCACCGCATGACACTCGCCGGAAAGACCATCCTGATGTCCGGCGGCAGCCGGGGCATCGGCCTCGCCATCGCGCTGCGGGCGGCCCGCGACGGGGCCAACATCGCCCTGCTCGCCAAGACCGACACCCCGCACCCCAAGCTCGAGGGCACCGTGCACAGCGCGGCGGCCGAGATCGAGGCGGCGGGTGGCCGAGCGCTGCCGATCGTCGGCGACGTGCGCAACGACGACGACATCACCGCCGCCGTGCTGAAGACGCAGGGCGAGTTCGGGGGCATCGACATCGTCGTCAACAACGCGTCGGTCATCGACCTCTCCGGCTCGCTGGAACTCGCCGAGAAGAAGTACGACCTCATGCAGGACGTCAACGTGCGCGGCACGTTCATGCTGAGCCGCGCGGCCGTTCCGATCTTGAAAGATGCCGAGAACCCGCACATCCTGTCGCTGTCTCCGCCCCTGAACATCACGCCGCGCTGGCTGGGCGCCCACACCGGGTACACGCTCGCGAAGTACGGCATGACGATGGCCACTCTCGGTCTGGCCGCCGAGTTCGCGAAGGACGGCATCGCGGCGAACACACTGTGGCCGGAGACGACCATCGCCACCGCCGCGGTGCAGTTCGCGCTCGGCGGCGACCGGATGATGAAGGTCAGTCGCACGCCCGAGGTCTACGCGGATGCGGCGTACGAGGTTCTCACGCGGCCGGCTCGGGAGCGCACCGGACAGACGCTGATCGTGGAGCAGGTGCTGCGCGAGGCCGGCGTCACCGATTTCTCGCGCTACGCCGCGACGCCGGGAACGCCCGACAGCGAGCTGTTCCCCGACATCTTCCTCTGAGCGCGAAGCGCGCTGTCAGATCAGGCCGAGACGCGTGAGCGCGGTGCTCACCCCGTCGTCGAGCACACCCGTGGTGACCATGTCGGCCTTCGCCTGCAGCTCCGGGTCGGCGCCGCCCATCGCGACGGCCGTGCCGACGACCTCGAACATCTCGACATCGTTCCAGCTGTCGCCGATGCCGACGGCATCCGCGGCATCCATCCCGAGGATCTCGAGCACCTCGATGATCGCGGCACCCTTGTTCACGCCGCGCTGGCAGATCTCGCCGTTCGAGCCGCCCGGCAGCGGGATCGAACCGGGGATCACGTGGAACTCGTCGCCGAGTTCGCCGGCGGCCCGGGTGAGAGTATCGCTCGCCGTGCTGAGGAAGGTCGCCTTCACGACGGTGTCGAGGTCGACCTCCTCGAGCGGACGGTAGTGGTTGAGCAGGGACATGTCCTGCGCCTCCGCTTCCTTTCCGTCGCGCTCGTCGACCGGCGGGTGCGCGCGGAGGAAGCGCTTCGCGTGAGCGAGCACTCCCGGGCTGACATAGACGCTGCCGTCGGTCTGGAGGAAGTAGTGGGCGCCGTTCTCCTCGAAGTAGGCGATCATCCGGTCGACCAGGGGGCGCGGCATGAGGTGCGCGACGATCTGCTCGGTTCCGCGCACGGCGAAGGCTCCGCCGTTGGTGATCGCGCCGTCGACCTCGATCGCCCGCACCTTCGGGTTGATGTCACCGGCCGAGCGCCCGGTGCACAGGTACACGAGGTGTCCGTTCGCGCGCGCAGCGGCGATGGCGAGCGGCGTCGAGGGCGACATCTGCGCCCCATGTTCGAGGATGGTCCCGTCGATGTCGATGAAGACGATGCGGCGGCGTGAAGGAGCAGGAGTCACGACGACCATTCTCCCCGGTCCCGCTGAACGTCCGGTGTCGACGGATGCCGCCGCTACCGGCGCCCGGTGACGATTCTCAGTGCTTCGGCCCGGTGACCAGCAGGATGCCGCCGAGGCCGATCATGAGTCCGCCGCCGGTCGCGGTGAGTGTTTCGATGCGCTTCGGCGAGCGGGCGAACCATGCCCGTGCTGCCGCGGCCGCCAGCACCCAGATCGAATCGGATACGAGCGCGATGACGGCGAACACGAGACCCAGTTCCATGATCTGCGGTCCCACCGCGCCGGCGTGCAGGTCGACGAACTGCGGCAGCACCGCGACGAAGAAGGCGATGGTCTTCGGGTTGGTGACGCCGACGACGAACCCCTGCCACAGCTGCTGGGCGTGCCCGCGGGGCAGTCGGCCGACTTCCGGCGCGCGCGATGCGTCTTTTCGATGACGGATCGCCTGGATGCCGAGATACACGAGATACAGCGACCCGGCGACCTTGAGGATGGTGAACAGCACCACCGATTGCGCGATGATCCCGCCCACGCCGATCGCGACGAGGCCGACGATCGGGATGAGCGCGAGGCCGACGCCGGCGACGCTCAGCAGACCACCCGTGCGGCCGAGGGCGAGGGTGCGGCCGACGGAGAAGAGCACCGCCGGCCCCGGAATCAGAATGAGCACGAGGGCGGCCAGCGTGAAGGCGAACAGGTTGTCGAGCGGCACCATGACGTCAGTGTAGGGCCGCGACAACGCCCGTGCTCGCGCCTGTTCGTCGGGTCAGATCAGGCCGTTGCGCAGGAACGCGGTGTGCAGGCCGTCGTCGTCGATCGCGGTGGTCACCTGATCGGCGAGGGCCTTCACACCGTCCACGGCGTTGCCCATCGCGATGGCGGTGCCGACGGCGGCGAACATCTCGATGTCGTTCCAGTTGTCGCCGATGCCGACCGCGTCGGATGCATCGAGGCCGAGCTCCGCGAGCAGGGAGACAATGGCTGAGCCCTTGTGCACGCCGCGGGGTGCGACCTCGCCCGACGCCGCGAACGCGACGGGGATGGTGCCGCCCACGACCTCGAAGTCCGCTGCCAGCTCAGTGAGGGCGCGCTGTGCGGCATCCGCGTCGTCCGTCACGAAGACGAGCTTCGCCATCCGGGCCGGATCGAACTCGGCCGGATCGTGGAAGTCCTTGCGGGGGAAGCCGGCGGCCCCGAACCGCTCGGCGAAGAGGTCGGCCAGCTCCGGGGAACCGAACAGGCGATCGTAGGACTGGAAATAGCCGTGCAGACCGTGGTCGGCGAGGTAGCCCTGCAGGCGCGCGACCTCGTCGGGTGTGAAGAGCGTCGCCGTGATGACGCGCTCGCCGATACTCGCGAACGCGCCCCCGTTGGTGACGGCGCCGTCGAAGCCGATGGCCTGCAGATCGCCATGGAGCTCGGCCGTCCCGCGGCCCGTGCTCAGGAACACCAGGTGTCCCCGAGCACGGGCCGCGCGGATCGCTTCCACCGCGGAGGGCGGGATGTGTCGGCCGTCCTGCAGGATCGTCCCGTCGACATCGAGGAAGATCGCGCGGGGACGGACGGCGTTCGCCGTCGCGGGGGAGATGCTCGTCATCGCGTCAGTGCGCCGCCGTTGGTGCGGATGACCTCGGCGTACCAGCCGAACGACTTCTTCTTGTAGCGCTCGAGGGTGCCCGAGCCGTCATCGTCTCGATCGACGTAGATGAAGCCGTACCGCTTGCTGAGCTGGGCGGTGGATGCCGAGACGAGGTCGATGCACCCCCACGACGTGTAGCCGAGCACGTCGACGCCGTCGGCGATCGCTTCGCCGACCTGCACGAGGTGGTCGTTCAGATACGCGATCCGGTAGTCGTCGATGACGGTCTTCTCGCCGTCGACCTCGACGAGCTGATCCTTCGCGCCCAGGCCGTTCTCGACGATGAACAGCGGCTTCTGCCAGCGGTCCCAGAACTGGTTCAGCACGAGGCGCAGTCCCACCGGGTCGATCTGCCAGCCCCATTCGCTCGCCTCGAGCGTCGGGTTCGGCACGCCGCCCATGATGTTGCCCTCGCCGGCGACCTTCTTGGCCGGGTCGGCAGTGGCCGCGACCGACATGTAGTAGCTGAACGATACGAAGTCGACCGTGTTCTGCAGGTCGGCGCGGTCGTCGTCGGTGATCTCCAGCTCGATGCCCTTCTCGCGCAGTGTCCGCAGGAAGTACCCGGGGTAGGCGCCGCGGGTGTGCACGTCGCCGTAGACCAGGTTCGAGTGATCGAACTCCATGACGGCCACCGCATCGGCCGGTGACGGCGTCAGCGGGTACACCGGCATCGACAGCACCATGCAACCGATCTGCGCATTCGGGGCGACCTCACGCGCGATGCGGGTGGCCCGCGCCGACGCGACGAGCTCGTGGTGCATCGCCTGGTACAGCGTCTGCTCGCTGAGTTCGTCCTTCGGGGTGTTGATCCCGCCGGACATGAACGGCGCGTGCAGCAGGGAGTTGATCTCGTTGAAGGTCAGCCAGTACTTCACGCGAGCGCCGAAACGCTCGAACAGGGTGCGCGCGTAGCGCTCGTAGAAGCCGATGAGGCGGCGATCGGTCCAGCCGTCGTAGGTCTCGGCGAGGTGCAGCGGCGTCTCGTAGTGCGAGATCGTGACCAGCGGTTCGATGCCGTGCTTCTCGAGCTCGTCGAGCAGTCGATCGTAGAAAGCCAAGCCGGCTTCGTTCGGCTCGGTCTCGTCACCGTTCGGGAAGATGCGGCTCCAGGCGATCGAGAACCGATAGGTCTTGAACCCCATCTCGGCGAACAGGGCGATGTCCTCGGCGTAGCGGTGGTAGTGGTCGATCCCCACGAGCTTGAGGTTGTCCGCCGTGGGCTCGACGGTGCGCGGGCCGACGATGCCGCGGGGCATCACGTCCTGCACCGACCATCCCTTGCCGTCGGCGTCGAAAGCGCCCTCGAGCTGGTTGGCTGCGGTCGCGCCGCCCCAGAGGAAGCCCTCGGGAAAGACGGGTGCGGCAGTTGTCATGGTGTACTCCTTCACTTCGTCGTCGACGCGGCGACCGAGTCGACGGACACGGCGGTGAACAGCGGCTCGCCGTGTGCGATCGGGCCCGATGCGGCATCCGCGATCGCGGGATACAGGTCGGGGTTGGTGACGATCACCGGTGTGGTCAGGTCGTAGCCCGCCTTCTCGATCGCGTCGCCGTCGAACTCGACGAGCAGGTCGCCCGCGGCCACCTGCTGGCCGGTGGTGACCTTCACCGAGAAGTGGGTGCCACCGAGCTTGACGGTGTCCAGGCCGATGTGGATCAGCACCTCGGTGCCGTCGGCGTGACGCAGCCCGAAGGCGTGTCCGGTGGGAAACGCCGCCACGACCGTGCCGGTGAAGGGTGCGTAGACCGCGCCGGAGCGCGGCTGGATCGCCACGCCCTGGCCCAGGGCGCCGTCGGCGAAGGCAGCGTCGGCGACCTCGTTCAGCGGGATGACGGTGCCGTCGACGGGGGCGAGCACCGTGACGTCGTTCGCGGCGACCGGGGCGGGGGTGGCCGTCGCGGCGGTGTCGTCGGCGGGCTCCTTGAAGCCGACGATCACGACGAGCGCGAACGGCAGCACGATCGCGACGAGCAGACCCATGCCCAGCATCACCATGTTGCCGTTGCCGAGCAGGGCGGTCAGCGCGAGGCCGGAGGGGACGACGAACGCCTTGGAGAACACGCCGCCGAGAGCGATGATCGCACCGCCCACGGCGCCGCCGACGACGCCGAACGCGAACGGGCGCTTGAGGGGCAGGTTGATGCCGTAGATCGCGGGCTCGGTGATGCCTGCGAGGAAGCCCGACAGCGTGGCGGGAGCGGCGAGCGACTTGAGGTTCTTGTTGCGGGCGCGCACCCAGACACCGGCGACGGCTCCCGCCTGCGCGAGCACGGCGGCGAACACGGGGCCGAGGAGGAGGATCTGTCCGGTCGTCTGGAACTCGACCTGGAAGACCGGGACGAGGCCCCAGTGCAGACCGAAGATGACGAAGACCTGCCACAGGCCGCCCATGATCGCGCCGCCGGCCCACGGGGCGACATCCCACACCCAGCTGACCGCGTTGCCGACGCCGCGCGAGAGCAGGTCGGAGATCGGGCCGATCACGAGAAAGACGAGCGGCACGGCGATGAGCACGACGATCATCGGGGTGACGAAGCGGCGGATCGCGCCGGGCAGCTTCGCGTAGAGGAACTTCTCGGCGTGACTCTGCAGCCAGACGATGATGATGATCGGGATGACGCTGGAGACGTAGCTGACCATCGTGAAGGGGATGCCGAAGAAGGTGAGGCCCGGCGCGCCGTTCGCGGCGACCACCGTCGGGTAGACCAGGGCGCCGGCGATGGCGAGTGAGGTCCACTCGTTCGCCTTGAAGTAGCGGGCGGCGGTGATCGACAGGACGATCGGGAGGAAGTTGATGAAGGCGTCCGACAGTGCGTTGAGCACGAGATAGGTCGAGGACGTCGGGTCGATCCAGGTGAACGTCACGGCGGCCGACAGGAACGCCTTGAGCAGGCCGGTGCCCGCCAGTGTCCACAGTGCGGGCGTGAAGATGGCCGAGATCATCGAGATGAAGCGGTTGAAGAGGTTGCCCTTGGGGCCCTCGGCTGGCGCCGCGTCCTGGCCGCCGCCGACGCGGGAGATCTTGCCGATCTCCGCGAACACCTCGGGCACGTCGTTGCCGATGACCACCTGGTACTGGCCGCCCGCCTGAGCGACCGTGATGACGCCCGGAACGGCCTTGACGGTCGCGGTATCTGCCTTGCTCTCGTCCTTCAGGACGAAGCGCAGGCGCGTTGCGCAGTGCACGAGGGAGCTGACGTTGTCTTCGCCGCCGACGCCGGCGAGGACGCCGGCCGCGGTCTTTGCGTAATCCGCCATCGGATTCGCCTTTCCTTGAGGGAGGGACGCTCGGGCACCTCTGCCCGGGCAACAAAAAAACCTGGACTCGTGAATGCCCCAGCATTCGGTGAGTCCAGGTTTCGCCCGCAGTTGCGGTAACGATCCAAGGGATCTGCGATCAAGTTACCACAGGGTCGGGTTCTGTGCCAGGGGTGATCTGCGTCTTGAGGCGCTCGACGTGCACGATGAGATAGAGCACCTCTTCGTCGGTGAGCTCGGATCCGGTCGCCCCGTGGACATACCCCTTCACCCTCTCGGCGATCTCGTATGAACGCGGATAGCTGTGCTTGGCGAACTCGAAGAACGAGGTGTCGCCGCTGGCGAGCATGGTCCGGTTGACCAGACGCTGCAGCAAGAACTGGATGTGCAGGATGAAGCGGGCATAGTCCGGGCCGTCGACGTCGAGGCGCACCCCGAGCGACTGCTCGACGACCTCGACGACGTGCTGCACCCGCCGAAACAGCAGCGCGGCGGTGCCGTTGGGCTCGTCTCGCGTCGCGTTGAGCAGGTGCATCGTGAGGAACACCGCCTCCTCGGCGGGAAGCTCGCGGTGGAGGCTGGTGGCGATGGAGGTGGCCATGTGCTCGGCGGCCGCGAACTCCTGCGGGTGGAGCACGCGTAGCTCGGGCATGGATGCCGTCGTGATCCTCATGCCCTTGTCGAGGCGCTCGATCACGTAGGCGACATGGTCGATGACGGCGATCGTGAAGCGGCGCCCGAGGTCGCGCCCGAGTCGGCGCTCTGCCTCGTCGACCGCCCGGGTCGCTGCTTCGATGATCGGATACGGTACGTCGGCGAGCAGGCGTCTCTCGCGCTCGCCGTCGGCGCCGGTGTCGAGGATGAACGTCTTCTCGACCTTGGCCGGGTCGAGCACATCATCGGGCTTCAGCCCGAACGCGAGGCCACGCCCCATCAGAACGCGCTCGTGCCCCGACTCGTCGATCGCGATGACGACGTTGTTGTTGAGCACCTTGTGCACCGGGACGGCGTGCGTCGTGGGGGTGCGCCGAGCGGATGCCGCAGCGTCGGGGGTGCTCATGCTGAGAAGTCTAGAAGTCACGCGGCCGACCGTTCCGTCGATTTCGTCGTTGTAAAAGTTTCATTACATACTGAAAGTTTCGAAGCCTTAGCCTCTACGGTGTGGGTATCTCGTCGGTTCAGCTCCTCGCCGATGAGGTGCAGTACCTCACCCGTCCCGCAACCCGCAATGAGGAAACATGAACAAGAGGCTCTTGGCCGCGGTCGCCGTCGCGGCCGCCGCCGTGCTCGCGCTGTCGGCGTGCAGCGCGACATCGTCCGACTCCGGCGCGGATCAGAAGAAGGAGATCCGCGTCGCCTCCACCGATCCGCAGCTCATCATCCCCGGCCGCCAGTCCGTCGCATACGACGTGAACATGGCGGTGTGGTCGCCGTTGGCGTTCCTGAACTCCGATGGATCGCTCGATTACGTTCAGGCGCAGTCCATCGAATCACCCGACGCGACGACCTGGACCGTGAAGCTCCGCGACGGATGGACCTTCCAGGACGGCACACCCGTGACGGCGCAGAGCTACGTCGACTCGTGGAACGCCGTCGCCTACGGCCCGAACGCCTTCGAGAACTCCGGCCAGTTGGCCAACATCCTCGGCTACGCAGACCTCAACCCGACCTCGGGGACGCCGACCACCGACAAGATGTCGGGGCTCAAGGTCGTCGACACCGACACCTTCACGGTCACGCTCATCGGCCCGGACAGCCAGTTCCCGCTGCAGGTGACGCAGGCGCAGACGGCGATGTATCCGATGCCCGCCTCGGCGTTCTCGGACTTCACGGCCTACAACAAGCACCCCGTCGGCAACGGTCCGTTCCAGTTCGCTCAGGACTATGTGGAGAACGAGCCGATCGTGCTCGACACCTACTCCGGCTACAAGGGCGACAAGCCCACGATCGACCGCATCACCTTCGTCCCCTACACCGACAGCGAGACCGCCTACACCGACGTGCTGGCGGGCAACCTCGATGTCGCCGGCGTCCCGGCATCCAAGCTCACGCAGGCCTCGACCGACTTCGGCAAGCGGCTCTACTCGTTCGCCGCGCCCGGCATCTCCTTCCTGGGTCTGCCGCTGTGGAACTCCGCCTATCAGGACGTGCGCGTGCGTCAAGCCATCTCGATGGCGATCGATCGTCAGGCGATCATCGACGTGATCTACGGCGGCACGTATGACCCCGCCACCGCGTGGACGCCGGCGATCGAACCCGGAACGCCCACCGGCATCTGCGGGCAGTACTGCACGTTCGATCCCACGGCAGCCAAGGCGCTGCTCGCTCAGGCCGGCGGCTTCAGCGGTCCGATGGAGATCTACTACCCGGGTGGCGGCGGCCTCGACCCGCTGTACCAGGCCATCGCGAACCAGCTGCGGCAGAACCTCGGCATCGATGCGACGGCGAAGCCCAGCGCCGACTGGGCCGAGTTCCTGCAGAACCGCAACGATCAGAACATCACCGGTCCGTTCTTCTCGCGCTGGGGCGCTCTCTACCCCAGCCAGCAGGCGACGCTGCGGGTGTTCTTCATCAAGGGTGGCGGATGCAACAACTGCATCCCCTGGTACAGCGATGAGGTGTCGTCGGCCATGACCGCCGCCGATGCCGACCTGTCGACCGACGGGTCTGCCTACGCCTCGGTGCAGCAGATCATCCAGAAGGACTTCCCGGCCGTGCCGCTGTTCTTCGAGAAGTACTCGTACGTCACCTCTCCACGAGTCGCCGAACTCGTGACCTCTCCGGTAGGCAACCCCACCTACCGGTCGATCGTCCTCTCGAAGTGACGATCGGGGTGCGGAGCGTCCATCCCCCCGATTCGGACGTTCCGCACCCACCCCCTGACCGCGCCGACCGTGCAGGAGAGCACGTCATGCCCTTTCCTTCCCTCGCGGACCTCGATGCCGGCGACGTTCCCGGTGACGGCTTCCCGACCGTCGACGAGGTGCGGGACGACCTTGCGGCCCTGTGCCACGTGTATCCCGAGCGCATCTCGGCATCCGTCATCGGTCGATCCCGACTCGGCGAGCCCATCGACCTGTTCACGATCGCCGGCGGAGCGCGCACCGTCGTCGTCGCCGCCGGTGTCCACCCGAACGAGCCGATCGGCTTCCGCACGGTCCAGCACCTGGTGCGCCTGCTGCTGGCTCAGCCGGACACGTACGGCTTCGGGGCGACCTGGCACATCGTGCCCTGCGCCGACCCGGACGGAACCCGACTGAACGAGGGGTGGTTCGCCCCGCCTCTGCGCCGGGACGACTACTACCGCGGCTTCTACCGCCCCGCTCCGGTCGAGCAGGTCGAGTGGTCGTTCCCCTTCTCGTACCGGGGGTTCGGGTTCGACGCGCCCATCCCCGAGACGTCCGCGCTCATGAGCCTGTTCGATCGTGTGAGCCCCGATGTGTTCGTCGGCCTGCACAACGGCGAGTTCGGTGGCGTGTACTTCTACACCAACGAGCCCGACCCCCTGCTTGCCCGTGAACTCAGCGCCATTCCGGAAGAGTTCGGACTTCCCCTCGACGTCGGCGAGCCCGAGATCGCCGGGCTGGAGACGTTGGCCGACGCGGTCTTCCGTGCTCCGCTGACGCGCGAGCTGATCGACCGGCACCTCGCCCTGGAGCTCGGCGGTGAGCCGCACGCGGGCGGCGCCGGCACGGCCGACTACCTCGAACGTCACGGCACGACCACGATGATCGCCGAACTGCCCTACTGGATCCACGCGGATGCCGCCGATACCGCCCACGCCGATGTCTCCTACCGCGAGGTGCTCGCGGCGAAAGCGGATGCCCTGGACGAGTTGCACGCCCTGATGACCGGCATCCTCGACACCGTGCGCTGTCGGATGACGATCGACTCGCCGTTTCTCCGGGCGAGCGAGGCCTTCGCGCCCGCGATGGGGGCGGTGGCCGCCGCCGAGCGTGCCCGCAGCGCAACGGCCGAGACGGATCGGCCCGCCACCGTGGCAGAGGTGTTCGGCAACGCCGAGGTGGCGCGCACGTTCGCGTTGCGCTTCGGCGGCATCCTGCGTCGGGCACTGGATGCCGAGGTGCGTGCCGGCACCGCCGCGCCCGAGGTGCGCGCCGCGCTGGCCACTCTCACCGCGCGGTGGGAGCGCTGGCTCGCGGACGACCCTCACGTCGACCTCGAACCGGTCCCGGTGAACGCTCTCGTCGGCGTGCAACTGGCCGCTCTCTTCGCCACGGTCCGCCGACGCGTGGCCGGGAGCGCCGCATGATCGGCGCGCGCCGCGTGGGCGGGCGCCTCGCCGAGTTCGTGATCGTCGTCCTCGGCGTCACCTTCATCATCTACGCGACGGTCTGGGCGCTCCCGGGCGACCCGATCGCCGCGCTCGGCGGAGACCGGCCGCTGCCGGCGAACGTCGTGGCCCAGCTGCGCGAGCAGTTCCACCTCGACGAGCCGCTGTGGCAGCAGTACCTGCGCTACCTGGGCGGACTGTTCACCGGCGACCTCGGCACGACCTTCAGCGGCGTGCCGGTCGCCGACCGGATGGCGTCGAGGTGGCCCGTGACGATCACGCTCGCCCTCACCGCCTGGGTGATCGAGGTGGTCCTGGGCGTCGCGCTGGGGCTGATCTCGGGCCTGCGCCGTGACAGCATGATCGACCGGACGGTGCTCTTCGGCACGATCCTCGCAACCTCTATCCCGGTGTTCGTCGTCGCGGTCAGCGCGCAGCTCGTCTTCGGCCTGCAGCTCGGGTGGTTCCCCATCGCGGGCACGGACGCGGGATGGCCGGCCTCCTACTTGCTGCCGGCGCTGGTGATCGCACTGTTCGGCCTGGCGTCGATCACCCGGCTGATGCGCGGCAGCGTCGTCGACTCGATGGACTCTGACTTCGTCCGGACGCTCCGGGCGAAGGGCATGCCCCGCTCGCGGATCGTCGGCCTCCACGTGATGCGCAACTCGGTGGCCCCGGTGCTCACGTTCGTCGCGATCGATCTGGGGTTCCTGCTCGGTGGCGCGGTCGTCGTGGAGGGCATCTTCAACCTGCCCGGCATCGGACAGCTGCTGTTCGGAGCGATCCGCACGCACGAAGGCCCCACGATCGTCGGCGTCGGCACGACGCTGATCCTGATCTTCCTCGTGCTGAACGTGCTCGTCGATCTGCTCAACTCGCTGCTGGACCCCCGGAGCCGTCATGACTGAAACCGCTGTGGCCGCCCTCGAACACATCACCGTCAGCCGGGGCGTGTGGGCGAGCCTGCGTCGGCGCTTCCTGTTCTGGCTGAGCGCCGCGATCCTCGCCGTGCTCGCCGTCATCTCACTCCTGCCCGAGGCCATCGGCGGCCTGTTCGGTCAGCCCGATCCGCGGGCCTGCAACCTGCGCGACAGCGCCAAGCCGCCCAGCGCCGCGCACATCTTCGGCACCGATCTGCAGGGCTGCGACGTCTACGCCAACGTGATCCACGGCACGCGCACGTCGCTGTTCATCGGGCTCACCGCCACCGTCATCGCGCTGCTGATCGCGGTGGTCGTCGGCACCCTCGCCGCCTACTACGGCGGCATCGCCGACTCGATCATCTCCCGGCTGACCGACGTCTTTCTCGGCTTCCCTTTCATCCTCGGGGCGATCATCGTGCTCAACAGCGTGGGGGAGCGGACCCCCGTGATCGTCGCGGTGGTGCTCGCGGTGTTCAGCTGGCCGACGCTCGCACGACTCGTGCGCACATCCGTTCGCACCGTGCGTCGGATGGACTACGTCAGCGCGGCGCGAGCGATGGGCATCTCCCACACCCGCACGCTGCTGACCCACGTCGTGCCGAACGCGCTCGGCCCCGTGCTCGCCATCACCTCGACCATGGTCGGAAGCATCATCGTCGCCGAGTCCACCCTCACCTTCCTCGGGGTGGGCCTGCGGGCGCCCTCCATCTCGTGGGGATTGCAGATGGCGAACGCGCAGTCGTACTTCGGCACCTCGCCGCACATGCTCTTCTTCCCCGCCCTCTTTCTCAGCGTGACCGTCTTCGCGCTCATCACCCTCGGCGACATCCTCCGCGATGCGCTCGACCCGAAAGGACGCCGTCTGTGACCGCCACTTCCTCTCCCCTCGAGGACGACACCGCCACGCGTCGACGCCGTGCGGTGGAGGATGCCGCGCGCTACGCGGCACGCTGGTTCGCGTTCCTGGGCGCCGCCCGCGAAGTCCCCGGCATCCAAGCCGCCATCCGCATCGACGGCGAACTCGTTCTCGACTTCGCCTGGGGAGCCGCCGACCTTGCCGCAGAGACGCCGCTGACCACGGAGCATCTGTTCCGCATCGCGTCGCACTCCAAGACCTTCACCGCGACGGCGGTGCTCCAGCTGGCCGAGCAGGGCCGGTTGCGGCTGGATGACGCCGTCTCGACGTGGGTGCCGGAGCTCGCCGACACCGACCTGTCGGCGGTGACCGTGCGCGAACTGCTCGCGCACCAGGGCGGAGTCGTGCGCGACGGCCGCGACGCGGACTACTGGCAGCGCGGCGACGCGTTTCCCGATCGTGCCCGCGTGATCGACATCTGCCGCAGCGAGGGCAAGGTCTTCGCCCGCAACGAGCACTTCAAGTACTCGAACATCGCCTACGGGCTGCTCGGTCTGGTCATCGAGGCGGCATCCGGACTGGACTACGGCACGTTCACGCGGGAGGGCATTTGCGCACCGCTCGGACTCGTGCGGTCGGGATCCGAGTGGGAACCCGCTCGGGACGACGAATTCGCGGCCGGGCACACGGGCCGCCTGCCCGGGCGGGAGCGGCGGCGCATCTCGCACGTCGACACGCGCGCGCTCGCCGCCGCCACGGGGTGGTACTCCACCGCGGCGGAGGCGACCGCCTACATCTCGGCGCACCGCCTCGGCGATGACCGACTGCTCGGCGACGACAGTAAACGGCAGGCACAGCACGCGCACTCGCGCATCGACCTCGACGGCTCCATCCGCGAGTACGGGCTCGGCTTCGAGATCCACACGGTCGGCGGGCGGCGGCTGGTGGGCCACAGCGGCGGCTACCCGGGCCACATCACCCGCACGTGGCTCGACCCCGAAGACGGCATCGCCGTCAGCGTCTTCACCAACGCGATCGATGGCCCCGCCGACGTGCTGGCGACCGGAGCGATGGCGCTGGTGCGCCTCGCCCTGGAGAACGCCGACGCCGACCGCCGCGCAGATCTGGCCGAGGACCGGTTCGCGAGCCTGTGGAGCGTGCTCGATGTCGCGCATCTGGGAGGTGCGACGTTCGCGTTGCACCCTGTCGCCGACGACCCCGCCCGATCGGCCGAGAAGGTCGAGGTGGACGAGTCCGGCACCATGCGTCAGCCCTCGCGCGACGGGTTCGGCGCGACCGGAGAGCCGATCGAGGTGGCGCGGGACGCCGCAGGTGGGGTGGAATCGATCTCGTGGAGCGGCATGACCATGTGGCCCTACGCGGTGTTCGCCCAGGCTATGGCGCTGCCCGAACCCGGATCGGTACTGGAGAGGATGTCGTTGTGAGCGAAGAGACCGATCGACAGTCGGAGCAGCCGGCCGAGTATCTGAGCGAGGAGGCCCGCACCTTCGTCGAGGACTTCGCGTTCGCGTGGGGAGCGGCGGGAAACCCCCGGATGGACGGGCGCGTGCTCGGGCTGCTGCTCATCGTGGACCGCCCGTTCCTGTCGTCGGCGCAGATCGCCGAGATGCTCGCGGCCAGCGCCGGCGCCGTCTCGATGTCGACGCGTGCGCTGGTGAGCCTCGGGTTCTTGAAGCCGCACTCGCTGCCCGGAGACCGCAACCGCTATTTCCGGGTCGAGGAGGACGTGTGGGGCGGGTTCCTCGCCGGCGAACGCGACTACGCCCGCCGCATCACGTCGACGATCGACTACGGGCTCGACATCCTCCCCGACGAGGCCGACGGCCCGCGCACCCGCCTGCAGAATGCCCGCCGCTACATGGTCTGGCTCATCGGCTACCACCGCAAGATGCTCGGCGACTGGCAGGCCTACCGCGACTCCGGCATCGACGAGGACGTGGCCCCGTGACACCGCTGTTGGATGTCCGCGACCTCACCATCGACTTCGTCGTGGGCGGCGAGACGACCCCCGCGGTGCGGGGGGTCTCATTCTCGCTGGGACGCGGGGAGGTTCTGGCGCTCGTCGGTGAATCCGGTTCGGGCAAGAGCGTCAGCGCGCTCTCGCTGTTGGGGCTGCTGCCGCGCAATGCCGTGGTGCGGGGTCAGGCGCTGCTCGACGGCGAGGATCTGTTCGCGATGACCTCCGCTCGCCGCGAGGCGGTGCGTGGCACCCGCATCGGGGTGGTGTTCCAAGATCCCGGCAGTGCGCTCGATCCGGTGTTCTCGGTGGGCTCGCAGATCGAGGAGATGCTGATCGTCCACCGACCGGAGATGACACGCGCCGCGCGCCGCACCCGGGTGATCGAGCTGCTGGAGATGGTGGAGATCGCCGAGCCCGCCAAACGCGTCGCGAGCTATCCGCATCAGCTGTCCGGCGGCCAGGCGCAACGCGTCATGATCGCCATCGCCCTCGCCTGCGACCCCGAAGTGCTGATCGCCGACGAGCCGACCACCGCGCTCGACGTCACGGTGCAGCGCGAGGTGCTGGACGTGCTCCGCCGCCTGCGGGATCGTGTCGGCACGGCGATCATCATGATCACGCACGACATGGGCGTCGTCGCAGACATCGCTGACCGTGTGGTCGTGCTCCACGATGGCGTCGTCGAGGAATCGGCCGAGGTGCACGATCTGTTCGCCGCGCCCGCCGCCGACTACACCCGGCGCCTGCTGGCCGCCGTTCCGCGCCTGGGTGCGCCCGAGCGCCCCGACCCCGCGGGTGACACCGCCGTGCTCGACGTCGATGCGCTGTCGGTCGTGTACGGACGCGGTCGCCACGCCGTGCACGCCGTCGACGATGTGACGCTGCGTGTTCGGGAGGGCGAGATCGTCGCCCTCGCCGGAGAGTCGGGATCGGGCAAGTCCACCATCGGGCGCTGCGCTCTCGGACTGACACCCATCTCCGCCGGCACGGTGCGCATCGCCGGAGTCGACCTCCGTGCCGTGCGCGGTCAACGCGCCGTGGAGGTCAAGCGTCAGGTCGGAGTCGTTTTCCAGAACTCCACGGCCGCCCTCGATCCGCGTCGAACCGTGGGTGAGGCGATCGGCGAACCCCTGCGTGTGCACGCGGCATTGCGCGGGGCCGCCCTCGACGCGCGAGTCGCGGAGCTGTTGGATGCCGTGGGCCTGCCGGCCGCCTGGCGTCGCCGCTATCCGCACGAACTGTCGGGCGGCCAGCGGCAGCGCGTCGCGATCGCCCGCGCCATCTCGCTGAGCCCGCGCCTGCTGATCGCCGACGAGCCGACGAGCGCACTCGACGTCTCCGTGCAGGCGACGGTGTTGGAGCTGCTGCGCGACCTGCAGCGCGATCTCCGGTTCGCCTGCCTGTTCATCAGCCACGATCTCGCCGTCGTCGACGAGCTCTGCGATCGCATCGTCGTGCTCCAGCACGGGCGCGTGGTCGAGGAGGGCCCGCGCACCCGCGTGTTGCGCGCGCCGCAGCATCCGTATACGCGCGCCCTCATCGCGGCGGCGCCGGTGCCCGACCCCGACGTGCAGGCTCAGCGGCGCAGCGCCTGACTCAGGCCTGCGGCCGCTGCGGGCCGAGGACGCGCTGAAAGAGCAGGTGGTCGGTGAAGAACGCCTCGGTGCGAGCGGCTGGCCGCCTGCCCGTTCCCGCCGTGCGCCCAGGCGGGCTCGGTACCCTGGAGACATGACCGAGTCCAGCCCCGTGCGTACCACCCGTCCTCGCCAGGTGCGCCCGCGCGCGGAGGGCTGGACCCAGCGGCTCGACGCAGACGGCAAGCCACTTCTGCAGTTCGCCGCGCCCAAGCGCGGGATGCCGCCCGTGCACCTGGCCGATCTGACCCCCGAACAGCGCGTCGAGCGGGTGAAGGAGCTGGGGTTGCCGGGGTTCCGGGCGAAGCAGGTCGAGAAGCACTACTTCCAGCACTACACGTCCGATCCGGTGGCGATGACCGACCTGCCGGCATCTGGCCGCGAGGAGTTCGTCGCGGGCCTGCTGCCGCATCTGCTCACCGAGGTGCGGCGCCTTCAGACCGACCGCGGCGACACGATCAAGTTCCTGTGGAAGCTGCATGACGGCGCACTCGTCGAGTCGGTGCTCATGCGTTATCCGGGCCGCATCACGCTGTGCGTGTCGAGCCAGGCCGGATGCGGGATGAACTGCCCGTTCTGCGCGACCGGGCAGGCGGGACTGACCCGCAATATGTCGGCGGCGGAGATCATCGAGCAGGTCGTCCGCGCCAACGCGGCGATCCGTGCCGGCGAGCTCGGGCCGGCCGAACACGCCGACGAGCGCGTCACGAACATCGTCTTCATGGGAATGGGCGAGCCGCTCGCCAATTACAACCGGGTGATGCAGGCCGTTCGCACGATGGTCGACAAGGATCACGGGCTCGGGATGAGCGCGCGCGGCGTGACCGTGTCGACGGTGGGCCTCGTGCCGGCGATCAACAAGCTCGCCGCCGAGGACATCCCCGTCACCTTCGCGCTGTCGTTGCACGCGCCCGACGACCTCCTGCGCGACGAGATGATCCCGATCAACTCCCGCTGGAAGGTCGACGAAGCGCTGGATGCCGCGCGCAACTACTTCGAGAAGACCGGCCGTCGCGTCTCGATCGAATATGCCCTGATCAAGGACATGAACGATCACGCGTGGCGTGCCGATCTGCTGGCCACCAAGCTCAATGAGCGCGGCCGGGGGTGGGTGCACGTGAACCCCATTCCCCTGAACCCGACGCCGGGTTCGGTGTGGACGGCATCCGAGAGGGACGTGCAGCGCGAGTTCGTGCGGCGCCTCAACGAGGCGGGCATCCCGACGACCCTCCGCGACACCCGCGGCAAGGAGATCGACGGCGCGTGCGGACAGCTCGTGGCCACCGAAGAAGACCGCGCCGTCGCGGCATCCGTGCCCGTCGACTGACCCGGCCCGGCGCGCGGCACCTGCGCGCCCGGCCCGAACTGCACGGCCGGCTGCCGACACGCCGGTGTGGAGCGGCCTGCGGCGGCGTGTCGCTCGGCATCCCTTGCAGTTCGGTTCGGGGGCGGGGCAATGCCGGCGGCGCCGGCGGCGGATGCCGAGGCCGCGGCATCCTGGCAAGCCCGCCCGCGCCGGTGCGCGCCGGCGGTAGCGTGGAGCAATGGTCAATTATCGCTATCTCGGCAACAGCGGATTCAAGGTCTCGGAGATCACCTACGGCAACTGGGTGACCCACGCGTCGCAGGTCGGCAATGACGCCGCGATCGCCACGGTGCACAAGGCGCTCGATCTCGGCATCACCTCGTTCGACACGGCCGACGCCTACGCCAACACGGCCGCGGAGGTCGTGCTCGCCGACGCTCTGAAGGGCCTCGAGCGCACCGACTACGAAGTCTTCACGAAGGTCTACTGGCCCGTCGGCAAGAAGGGCCCGAACGATCAGGGTCTGTCGCGCAAGCACCTCTTCGACGGCATCCACGGATCGCTCCGTCGCCTCAACGTCGACTACGTCGACCTCTACCAGGCGCACCGCTACGACTACGAGACCCCGCTCGAAGAGACGATGCAGGCCTTCGCCGACATCGTCCGTCAGGGCAAGGCGCTGTACATCGGCGTGAGCGAGTGGACGGCCGAGCAGCTGCGCGAGGGCGCGGCGCTCGCGAAGGAGCTGAACTTCCAGCTCGTCAGCAACCAGCCGCAGTACTCGGCGCTCTGGCGCGTCATCGAGGGCAAGGTCGTGCCGACCTCCGAAGAGCTCGGCATCTCGCAGATCGTCTGGTCGCCGATGGCGCAGGGTGTGCTGAGCGGCAAGTACCTGCCCGGCCAGCCCGTGCCCGACGGCTCGCGCGCGACCGACGAGAAGAGCGGGGCGAACTTCATCAAACGCTTCCTGCAGGACGACACGCTCGCCGCGGTGCAGAAGCTCAAGCCGATCGCCGAACAGGCGGGCCTCACCATGCCGCAGCTCGCGATCGCGTGGGTCCTGCAGAACCCGAACGTGTCGGCCGCTCTGGTGGGAGCCTCGCGTCCCGAGCAGCTCGAGGACTCCGTCAAGGCGTCCGGCGTCGTGCTCGACGCCGAGGTGATGTCGGCGATCGATGAGGCCCTCGCGCCCGTCGCGGTCACCGACGTCGAAGAGACCTACACGGTCTCGCCCGCGACCCGGCCGCTCTGAACCGTCGCACGGTGAGACGCGGCGCCTGACGCCATGGTCACGACGAGCGCCGGCATTCTGCTGTACCGGAGAGAACCGGACGGCACGGTGTCGGCGCTCGTCGCACATATGGGCGGTCCGTTCTGGGCGCACAAAGACGAGGGCGCCTGGTCGATCCCGAAGGGCGAGTACGACCCGCAGCACGAGTCGGCGCAGGATGCCGCGGCGCGCGAGTTCCGCGAGGAGCTCGGCGTCGAGCCGCCAGCCGTCGACTACATCGAGCTCGGGACGTTCGCATACTCCTCGGGCAAGAAAGTCACGGTGTTCTGCGGGGACGGCACCGGATTCGCCGCATCCGACGCCGAGCTCGCGGGGCTGGTCTTCGGGGAGTTCGACCTGGAGTGGCCGCCGCGGTCGGGCAAGCGCCAGCGTTTTCCGGAGGTTGATCGCGTCGCATGGATGCCGCTCGATCAGGCGCGACCACGGCTGGTGGCCGGTCAGCGCCCCATGCTCGATGACCTGGAAGCGCTGCTGCGCGGGTAGGGCCCCCTTGTGCGCTCTGGCCCGGCGGCGGAGACTGTGCGCGGCGGAAGGGGCCAGTATGGCGCACGGAGACATCACCCACATCGACATCCCGGTCGCGGATCTCGCACAGGCTGCCGCCTTCTATTCCGACCTGTTCGGATGGGAGATCGCCGAACGGGAGGGCTTCGAGGGGTACCCCCTCTGGATGGCCCCCAACGGACTCAGCGGTGGCGGCCTCGCGCCACGCGAGGAGGGCTTCACTCAGCCGCGTTCGTACGTCGAGGTCGACTCGATCGACGAAACGATCGCCAAGGCAGAGGCATCCGGGGCGACGGTCGCGATGGGTAAGCAGCCGATCACCGCGAAGAGCTGGTGGGCGGTCATCGTCGATCCCGACGGCAACCACATCGGGCTGTTCGAGGGAACGACCGCGGACTAGCGCTTCTTCTTCGGCGCCGCGGAGACGTCGAGCTGGGGGTGCAGGCCCCCGAGCGACGACCAGGCGCTCGCCGTGCCCTTCGCCGCGTGCTCGGCGCCGCGCACAGCACGTTCATCTGCCCACTCGTTGAGCACGTGACCGCGGTGGCCGCGGACGTGCTCGAGCACGACATCCGGCAGGCCCGCTGTGCGGCGCGCGTCGCGGGCGGCGATCAACTGCTCCAGCAGGTCGCGGTTCTTCGTCGGCGCGCCGGTCGAGGTCTTCCAACCGCGCCGTCGGTGGGCATCCATCCACGACGCGTAGGTGTCGATCGCGTACTTCGAGTCGGCCTGCACGATCAGGTGCGGGATGTCGGCATGGTCTTCGATGGCCTTCAGCATCCCCATGAGCTCGCCGATGTTGTTCGTGCCCACCGGGATCGCCCCCGCTGCCCAGTGCCCGTCTTCGCCCACCCATGCCCAGCCGGTCGGCCCCGGGTTGCCTTTGCAGGCGCCGTCGGTGGCCACGGTGTAGGTCTCGGTGGGTTCGGGGGTCTCGGGGGACGACGTCACCGTTCGACGGTACTCGATGGGGCGGGCGGCGGATGCCGTGGGCGTACTGTGATCGCATGGTCGAAGACTGGCGGCTGACGGGGCAGGAGTCCTCTCTCGTCGGGCGGCCCCTGCGCCTCGCGCGGTGGGTGCCGTATCGACCCGGTTGGGATCATGACCATTGCGACTTCTGCTGGGCAGAGATATCCGACGATGAGGCCGGCCACGCCGATTTCTCGGAGGCGTGGGTCACCGCGGACGACAATCGGACATGGGTCTGCCGGGCGTGCTTCGACGACTTCCGCGGGCAGTTCGGTTGGGTCGCCGTGGAGTAGGCGAGCCGTTGCGCGGTGTGGAGTCTCCTAGGCTTACTGCGGTCGCACCGATAATGAGTGCATGCTCGAGCGTCTCAAGGTGCCGGTGTCCGTCGCGACCTCCGCTGACGAGATCATTATTCGACGGGCGCACGCGGACGACGCGAGACGGCTCATGGAACTGCTCGCCGACGACCCGATCAGCGCAAGCCGTGGTGACATCGCCGATGACAGCGACGGGCCCGTGTATGCCGCTGCGCTCGAACGGGTGATCGCCGATGCCGCCAACGATCTCGTCGTCGCTGTCGACGCGCACGGGGCCGTCGTGGGAACGCTTCAGCTCACGCTCATCCCCGGCATGGCGCGCCGGGGCAGCACCCGCCTTCTCGTCGAAGCCGTGCGCGTAGCCAGCGCGCAGCGAGGTGCCGGAGTAGGAGGAGCGATGATGCGGTGGGTCACCGAGCGCGCCGCCGTCGACCTCGGCGCGCATCTCGTGCAGCTCACGTCGGATGCCGCACGCGTCGATGCGCACAGATTCTATGAGCGACTCGGTTTCGTCGGGTCGCACGTGGGTTTCAAGTATCGGGTTCCGCCCGCCGCCGAAGAGACGACGACATGACCGCCGTGCGAGTGACGACAGACCTGGACGAAATCGATCTGGACGTCGTCCACCGCTGGCTCTCGGAAGAGGCCTATTGGGCGCTCGGGCGCAGCCGCGAGCTCGTCGAACGCGCCGCCCGGGCGTCGCTGAACTTCGGGGCGCTGGATGCCGACGGCGTGCTCGTCGGCTATGCGCGCGTCGTCACCGACCGGGCCACGTTCGCCTGGGTCTGCGACGTGTTCGTCGCGCCCATTGCGCGTGGCACGGGGGTCGGCACGCTGCTCGCCGGGACGATCGCGGACACAGTCCGCCCGTGGGGACTGAAGCGGACCATGCTGGCGACCGCGGATGCCCACGGCGTCTACGAGAAGGTCGGTTTCGTGCCGCTGCCGAATCCCGAGCGGATGATGGTTCTCGGCGGCTGAACCGTGCGTTGAGCGGGTGGTTCCCGCAGGATCGCGGCGCACGAACTCCGCAGAAATCGATGACCTCCGCATCCATCTGGGTGATCGGGTGCGGAGTACGTCACATCCTGCGGAGTTCGTCGGGCCTGGCGCAGCGCCACCGCGACGAGAATGGCACCATGACCACTTCGCGCCCTGTGCTCACCCTTGTCGGAGGCCCGACCGCGATTCTCGAGTACGCCGGCATCCGCCTGCTCACCGACCCGACGTTCGACGCCCCGGGCGACTATCCCTCCGGCGCCGTCACGTTGCACAAACTCACCGGCCCGGCGCTCACAGCCGACGAGGTCGGCGGGATCGACGTCGTACTTCTGTCGCACGATCAGCATCCCGACAACCTGGATGCCGCGGGCCGCGCCTTTCTGCCGCGCGCCGGCGCCGTGCTCTCCACGCCCACCGCGTCGGCCCGCATCCCCGGAGTCCACGGCCTCGAAGCCTGGCAGACCTCCACGGTCGGCGACGTCGAGATCACCGCCGTCCCCGCCCTCCACGGGCCCGAGGGCGCCGAGGAGCTCTCCGGACCGGTCACCGGTTTCGTCCTGCGCGCCCCCGACCAGCCCGTCGTCTACGTCTCCGGAGACAACGCGTCGCCCGCGCTCGTCGCCGATATCGTCGACTGCGTCGGACCCGTCGACATCGCCGTACTGTTCACCGGCGCCGCCAACGTCGGCCGCTTCGGCGACAGCGACCTCACCCTCAACGCCCGCACCGCGGTCGAGGCGGCGCGGGCGCTCGGTGAGGCGGTCATCGTTCCGGTGCACGCCGAGGGGTGGCACCATTTCTCCGAGACGCGCGAGCGCCTCGAGCGCGAGTTCGCCTACGCCGGGCTCGCCGACAGACTGCTCGTGCCGGCAGCGGGCGTGCCACTGGCGCTCTGACCCGCCGCCGTCTTCGACAACCGCAGCCACGTCTCGACGACCGTGTCGGGGTTGAGCGACACCGACTCGATGCCCTCCGCCACGAGCCACTCCGCCAGATCGGGATGGTCCGACGGGCCCTGCCCGCAGATACCGACGTACTTGCCGGCCGTGCGGCAGGCGGCGATCGCCATCGACAACAGGCGCAGCACCGCGGGATCGCGCTCGTCGAACGTCGACGCGACGAGCCCCGAGTCGCGATCGAGGCCCAAGGTCAGTTGTGTCATGTCGTTCGAGCCGATCGAGAACCCGTCGAAGAACTCCAGGAACCGGTCGGCGAGCAGCGCGTTGGAAGGCAGCTCGCACATCATGATGACCTTGAGGTCGTTCTCGCCCCGCCGCAGGCCGTTCTCGGCGAGCAGCTCGACGACCGCGTGCCCCTCGCCGACGGTACGCACGAACGGCACCATGACCTGCACGTTCGTGAACCCCATCTCGTCGCGCACGAACCGCAGCGCCTCGCACTCCATATCGAAGCAGGGGCGGAAGTCGGGCGAGATGTACCGCGACGCGCCCCGGTAGCCGAGCATCGGATTCTCTTCGTGCGGCTCGTACAACTCCCCGCCGACGAGGTTCGCGTACTCGTTCGACTTGAAGTCGCTGAGGCGCACGATCACCGGTTCCGGCCAGAACGCCGCCGCGATCATCGACACGCCCTCGGCGACGCGCCGCACGAAGTAGTCGCGCGGCGACTCGTACGCCGCCGTCGCCTCCGCGACGCGCTCTCGCAGCTCGCCGTCGAGCTCGTCGAACTCGAGCAGCGCGCGCGGGTGGATGCCGATCTGCCGGTTGATGATGAACTCCAGACGCGCGAGTCCCACGCCCCGGTGCGGCAGCCGCGAGAACGAGAAGGCCTGGTCGGGCGTCCCCACGTTCATCATGATCTTCACGGGCGCCTCGGGCATGGAATCCAGTCGCGTGACCTCCTCTTCGAACGGCTGGATGCCGCGGTAGACGAATCCCGTGTCACCCTCTGCGCACGAGACGGTCACCTCATCGCCGTCGGCCAGGGTCGACGTGGCATCCCCCGTGCCGACGACGGCCGGGATGCCGAGTTCGCGTGCGATGATCGCGGCGTGACAGGTGCGACCGCCGCGGTTCGTGACGATCGCGCTCGCGCGCTTCATGATCGGCTCCCAGTCCGGGTCGGTCATGTCGGCGACCAGCACCTCGCCCGGCCGGAAGTCGGCCATCTGGTCGAGACTGCGCAGCACCCGCGCGGGTCCCGCACCGATGCGCTGGCCGATCGCGCGGCCCGCCGTCGCGACCTCGCCGCGCGCGCCGAGGACGAAACGGCGGATGACGCCGACTTCCACCCGCGAGACGACCGTCTCCGGGCGCGCTTGCAAGATGTAGAGCCGTCCGTCGATCCCGTCCTTGCCCCACTCGATGTCCATCGGCCGGCCGTAGTGTTCCTCGATCACGAGCGCCTGGCGGGCGAGTTCGACGAGGTCGGCGTCGTCGATCGAGAAGAGGCGCCGTTCGGATGCCGCGACGTCCTCGAACCGCGTCGACGCCCCCGCTTCGCGGGCATCCGTGTACCGCATCGCGATCGCCTTCTCGCCGACCGACCGCTTCAGCACCGCCGGACGCCCGGCGCGCAGCGCCACCTTCGACACGTAGAACTCGTCGGGGTTCACCGCTCCCTGCACGACCGCCTCGCCGAGCCCGTACGAACTCGTGATGAAGACGGCATCCTCGAACCCCGACTCGGTGTCGACGGTGAACATGACCCCCGCCGCTCCCACGTCGGAGCGCACCATCTTCTGGATGCCGGCGGAGAGCGCGACCTCGTCGTGGTCGAAGCCGTGGTGGGCGCGGTAGGCGATCGCCCGGTCGTTGTACAGCGAGGCGAACACCGAGCGGATCGCCGCCAGCACGTTGTCGACGCCGGCGACGTTCAAGAACGTCTCCTGCTGGCCGGCGAACGACGCGTCGGGCAGGTCCTCCGCCGTCGCCGACGAGCGCACCGCGAAGGAGGCCTCGGGATTCTCACCCGCGAGCTGCTCGTAGGCGGTGCGGATCGAGGCCTCGAGTGCGGCGGGGAACGGCTGCTCTTCTATCCACGCGCGGATCTGCGTGCCCGCGTGGGTCAGCGCGGCGACGTCCTCGACGTCCACGTCCGCGATGGCCGCCGCGATCCGCTCGCGCAGCCCGCCTTCCGCTAGGAACTCCCGATACGCGTCGGCGGTCGTGGCGAAGCCGCCAGGCACGCTCACGCCGAGCGCCGCGAGATGCGACACCATCTCGCCGAGCGATGCGTTCTTGCCGCCCACGGCGGGGATGTCTGCCATGCCGAGCTGATCGAACCAGAGGATGCTGCTCATATCGGGTGCCTTCCGGTCAGGTGAAGAGGTGTCAGGTGCGGAGCTTGAGGGACTGCATGATCACCGCCGACATCTCCTCGACGCTCTTGGTCGATGAGTTCACGAACGGGATGTGGGTGCGGCGGTAGAGGTCCTCGGCGCGGCGCAGCTCGAGCGTGCACTGCGCGAGGCTCGCGTAGGTCGAGTCGGGGCGCCGTTCGTGGCGCACCTGGCTGAGGCGCAGCGGTGTCGTGGTGAGGCCGAAGCAGCGCGCGGCATAGGGGGCGACGGCCCGCGGCAGCCCGTCCGTGGGGAAGTCGTCGTCGGTCAGCGGGTAGTTCGCGACGAGCAGTCCGTACTGCAGGGCGAGGTACATCGTCGTCGGCGTCTTGCCGCAGCGGGAGGGAGCGACGATCAGCACGTCCGCCTGGTCGAGGGCGCGCATGCTTTGGCCGTCGTCGTGCTCGATCGCGTACTCGACGGCGCGCATGCGGGCGAAGTACTGCTCGGTATCGCCGACGGTGTGGAACGAGCCGAGCTGCTCCGATGCCGTCGTCCCGAGCGCCGCTTCGAGCTCGGTGAGGTGACCGCTCAGCAGGTCGATGTGGGTCGCCCGGGCTCCGCCCAGCACACGGGCCACCGCGGGGGAGCGCACGGTGTGGAACACGATCGGCTCCTCACCCGCCTCCGCGGCGCGGTCGATCTCGCGGGCGACGGCGGCGGCGCCCTCGGCGGAGTCGACGAACGGCACGGTGTGGCGGCGGAACGTGACGCCGGGGAAGTTCACGAGCAGCGCGCGGCCGAGCGTCTCGGCGGTGATGCCCGTGGAGTCGGAGACGAAGTAGGCGGCGCGGGGCGTCGTGGGGGTCACGCAGGTGCTCCTCGTCGCCTTGGGGGAGACCGGCCGATCGACCGGTTGTTTCGAGGCTACGAAAGATGAACCTTCCCTCTCCGTGCTGGACTCGTAAAGAACTCCCGATCTTGCGAATCCGGCAGGAAGTCGCGATCGGGCGCGGCCGTCAGGTGCGCAGGTCGCGGCGCCGCATCGCCAGCAGGGCGGCGACCACGGCGAGGGCGGCGGCGAGAGCGAGGGGCAGGATGCCGCGGAGATCGACGCCGTCGGACGTCGGTACCGGCGCGGACGCGAACGGGGCGACGTCCACGAGCGCCGCGCTCATCCCGAAGAGCGGGCCGAAGAGCGCCACCTCGGCGCCGATCGCGACGAGGGCCCACGCGGTCGGGAGCGCGAGTCGCGGCAGAACCACGACGAGGGCGGCGGCCAGCCCCGCGAAGAGCCAGGCGGGTACGAGCTGGCCCGCCCCCGCGATCGCCGCATCCCGCACCAGCCCCGCGCCGTCGGTCGCCGCCTGGGCGCCGGCGGCGGCACCCAGGACGCCGCCGCCGAGGGTGAGCGTCGCCGCGACCAGCGCGACGACGACGTGATCGCCCAGCCATCGCAGGCGTGCGACCCCCGACGACAGCAGCAGCTCGGCGGTGCCGCGGGTCTCGTCCTGGCGGGCGCGGACGACGGTCTGGGTCGCCGCGCACGCCGCGAAGACGCCCAGCATCACGAAGAAGACCACGACGAGGCCCCGCGCGAGATCCGCGCCGGCGCCGCCGAGGGCCTGCAGGATGGCGGTCACCGCCGGGTTGTCGTCGCCGATCCGGCCGGCCACGGAGCCCAGCGAGGTCGAGAGGACGCCGACGAGCACCCCCGCCGCCGTCCAGCCGATGACGGAGGGCAGGCTCTGGCGGGCGACGAGCGCCAGATGGGAGCCGAGGGCGGGGCGGGCGTGTGCGCGACCGCGCCGCTCGGGGAGGAAGGCGGCCCCGAGGTCGCGATGGGCGTGCAGCGCCGCCGCTGCGCCGATCAGGACCGCCGCGACCAGCGCGCCGACGATCAGGGGTCGCGGATCGTCGGCGTCGAAGGGGCGGACGTTCTCGGCCCAACCGAACGGCGACGCCCAGGCGAGGCCCGAGCTCGTCATCCGCGTGAGATCGTCGCTCGGCGTGCCGAGTGCGTTGCCGACGCCCGCGACGACGAAGCACCCGAGCAGCACCCAGACCGACAGGCTGTTCGCGCCGCGCGCGGTGGGCAGGAGCTCCGCAGCCGCCAGACCCACGCCCAGGAAGACGAGCGCCACGACCAGGCAGGCAGCCCCGACCAGCGCCGATCCGAGGGCGGGAGCGCCGCTGGCGACGAACACGGCGCTCACCGCGACCCCCAGCACCGCCGCGGCGACCGCCCCGTGCACCGCCGTCGCCGCCAGTGGGACGGACCGGCCCGCCGGCGTCGCCGCCACCAGCTCCAAACGACCCTCCTCCTCGTCGCCGCGGGAGTGGCGCACCGCGAGGAACGAGCTCATCAGTGCTCCCAGGAGCAGGAGCCACGGCAGCAGGAGGAACGCGACCATCTGCGCTTCGCCCGCCCCCGACGGCAGCCCGCGAAAGAGCAGGATCACCGGATTCGCCATCACCGTCGCCAACAGCGCCACGCGCTCCTGCTCGTCGCCGTACGAGCCGCGCACGCCGGGATAGCCGGCCGCGGCGAGGGTGGCGGTGCCCCCGATCCACACGCTCAGCTGCACGGCGTCGCGGCGCAGCCGTTGGCGCAGGAGCGGAGCCAGCGTCGTCACCGCGGCCCTCCCGCCGGTTGTGGGCTGTAGTGGCGAAGGAACAGCTCCTCGAGCGACGGGGGAGCCACCCGAAGCCCTTCGGCGCCGAGCGCGCCCAGCCGCGGCAGCGCCGCCGCGACGGCGTCGCTCGCGAGGGTCAGCGAGATGCGCCCCGCGGCCTGCGTGACGTCCTCGGCGCCGGGCACCGTGCGCGCCGCCGCGAGCGTCGCACGATCCGTGGCGACGAACGACACCTCTGTCCGGGTGAGGTGGCGCATCTCGGCGAGCGTCCCCGCATCCACGATGCGCCCGCCGCGCACGATCGACACGCGGTCGCACAGCAGCTCGACCTCCGACAGGATGTGGCTGGACAGCAGCACGGTGGCCCCGGCATCCCGCACCCGGGCGACCTCGTGACGGAAGACGACCTCCATGAGGGGGTCGAGGCCGCTCGTGGGCTCGTCGAAGACGTACAGGTCGGCGGGGACAGCGAAGGCCGCGACGAGCGCCACCTTCTGACGGTTGCCCTTCGAGTACGCGCGGCCCTTCGTGCGGGTGTCGAGATCGAAGTCCGCGCACAGCCGGCGTCGTACCGCAGCATCCGCCCCGCCGCCGCCCGTGCGCAGACGGCAGAGCAGGTCGATCGCCTCGCCCCCGGACAGGTTCGGCCACAGGCTGACATCGCCGGGGACGGAGGCGATGCGGCGGTGCAGGCGGGAGGCCTCCGTCCACGGGTCGCCCCCGAGCACGGTCGCCGTGCCGGACGTCGGCCGCGCCAGCCCCAGCAGGATGCGGATGGTGGTGGACTTGCCGGCGCCGTTGGGGCCGAGGAAGCCGTGCACCTGGCCCTCGTCGACCGTGAGGTCGAGCCCGTCGAGGGCGTGCACGCGGCCGTACTGCTTCGTGAGGGCGTCGGTGCGGATGACGGCGGTCATGCGCCGGATGCTACGCCGAGGGCGGGAGCCGCGGTAGATGCGACACCCACCCTCTCCCCCGGTGCGTCGGGGACGGCGCTCAGATCTGCGAGCGCGGTCCCGGCTCGATGATCTTGTTGAAGCCGGTGACGGGCTGGTTCTCGTCGAACGACACGACCGGGCGGCGGAAGCCGCGGGTGAGGACGACGAGATACAGCACGCCCAGACCGGTCCAGATGAGGCCGACGGTCAGCGCGTGGTCGTCGAGGTTGACCCACAACAGCCCCGTGAGCGCCATGCCGATCGCGGGCATCACGATGTAGTTGATGATGTCGCGCGGTGTGCGACGGCGTCCCTGGCGCACGGCGAACCAGGCGATCACCGAGATGTTCACGAACGTGAAGGCGATCAGTGCCCCGTAGTTGATGTAGTCGACGATCTGATCGAGGGTGAAGGCGATCGCCGCGAGGCTCACGATGCCCACGAGTACCACCGTGAAGGCCGGGGTGTGGGTGCGCGGGCTGATGTAGCCGAAGAACCTCTTGGGCAGCACGCCGTTGCGCCCCATCACGAGCAGCATCCGGGCGACCGAGGCGTGCGAGGCGAGCCACGACGCCAGCGTCGCCGCGAACCCCGCCGCGGTCAGCACCGACTGCAGCACGATGCCGCCGACCTGTGAGCCGATCTCCGGCAGCGTCGAGTCGGCGATCGCCTCCGGCGGGAACGCATCGCTCGACGGGAACCTCAGCTGCGTGAAGTATGCCGCGACGAGGAAGATCGCGCCGCCGACGAGCACCGTCAGCAGGATCGCTCGGGGCATCGTCTTCGGATTCTTGGCCTCTTCCGCGTACATCGTGACGGCGTCGAAACCGATGAACGAGAAGCAGACGATGGTCGCGCCGGCCAGCACCGCGCCGAACTCCACCTCGGGGTGGAAGAACGGCTGCACCGAGGCGACCGTGCCTGACCCGGCGCCCTGCGCCAGCTGCACCATCACCATCACCACGAACACCGCCATCACGACGATCGAGAAGATGAGCAGGATCATGTTCACGTTGGATGTGCCGCGCATCGTCAGGTAGATGATGCCGGTGACCGCTGCGGTGAAGGCCACCACCCAGACCCAGCCCGGGATGTCGGGAAACAGCGCTTCCATGTAGCTGCGGAGGATGAGTGCATTGACCATCGGCAACAGCAGGTAGTCGATGAGCGAGGTCCAGCCCACGAGGAAGCCGAGGCTCGGATGCATCGACTCGCGCACGTACGTGTACGCGGAGCCGGCGCTCGGGATGACCCCGACCATCTTGCCGTAGCTGATCGCCGTGAAGCCCATGACGATGAGGGCGAGGGCGTAGGCGGCGGGGACGACGTTGTTGGTCTCGACGGCGACGTTGCCGAAGGTGTCGAACACGACCGTGGGCGTCATGTAGCCGAGGCCGAGGCCGACGATCGACCACACCCCCAGCGAGCGGGCAAGGGTGGCGGAGCGAGAGGATGCCGACGTGGCGGCGAGTGACTCGTTCGTGATTCCTCCTGATGATGAGGTGTTTCGGGTGCTCGAATACTAGGGGCGGCCTGTTTCGTCTGTATAGCGTTTCGATCTCGTCCGATGACGCGGGCTCAGACCCCGCGCAGCCCGTCGGTGCGCTCGAAGATGAGGCTCGTGTTGGTTGCTGCGACGATGGAGTGTGTCGACAAGTGGTCGGTGACGAAGGCGCGGAGGTCCGCACTGTCTCGCCCGCGGAAGTGGATCACGAAGTCTTCGGCCCCGGCGACATAGAAGTACTGGGCGACGTCGGGGTGGGTGCGCAGCTCTTCGGCGAACCTTGTCAGCTGCGCCCGGGCGCCCGGGCGGATGCGTACCGACACCAGCGCCTCGGTGCGATAGCCCAGCGCGGCGGGGTCCACGTCGACCGTGAAGCGGCGGATCACCCCGCGGGAGACGAGCCGCGAGATGCGCGCGTGCACGGTGGATGCCGCAAGTCCCAGCGTCGTCGCCAGCCGGCTGAGGGGTTGGCGCGCATCGGCGCGTAACTCGTCGATCAGTCGGAGGTCTGCGGCATCCATCGAATCGTTCGCGCTCATGCTGGGCATGGGCCGATCCTAGTTCGATGGAGGTCGCCGATATCGCCGATTCTTCGGCGGCTCTTGTTGCACGACGGCGGGGCTGACATCGTGATCGCGCCGCACCGCTCCATCACCATCCCGCGGACGAATTCGAAGGAGTCCCGCCCATGATCATCGGTGTTCCCGCAGAGATCAAAGACAGCGAGCGTCGCGTCGGCATGACGCCTACGGGCGTGGACGAGCTCGTGGCCCGCGGGCACCGGGTGCGCATTCAGGGCGGTGCCGGTGAAGGATCGGGCTTCAGTGATGACGCCTACGCCGCGGCCGGCGCCGACATCGTCGCCGACGCCGCCGAGGTGTGGGGGTCGGCCGACCTGCTGGTGAAGGTGAAGGAGCCCATCGCGCCCGAGTACGGATTGCTCCGTGAAGACCTCACCCTCTTCACCTACCTCCACCTGGCCGCGGCGCCGGAGCTCACACAGGCACTCCTGGATGCCGGGACCACCGCCATCGCCTATGAGACCGTGCAGCTACCCGACCGCTCGCTGCCGCTGCTGGCTCCGATGAGCGAGATCGCCGGTCGCCTGTCGGTGCAGGCCGGCGCACAGCAGTTGCTCGGGCCTGCCGGTGGGCGCGGCATCCTGCTGGGTGGGGTCCCCGGCACTCCGCGCGGGCGCGTCGTCGTGATCGGCGGCGGCGTGGCCGGAACGCACGCGGCGCAGATGGCCGTGGGCCTGGGCGCGCACGTGACCATCGTCGACCTGTCGATCCCGCAGCTGCGCCGCCTCGACGAGCGCTTCGACGGTCGCGTCGACACCCGGGTCTCGACGCGTTCGACGATCGGCGAGCTCGTCGCCGACGCCGACCTGGTGATCGGTTCGGTGCTCGTGCCGGGAGCTGCAGCACCCAAACTCGTCACCCTCGACATGGTCGAACGGATGCGCCCCGGCTCGGTGCTCGTCGACATCGCCGTCGACCAGGGCGGCTGTTTCGAAGGCACGCACGCGACCACGCACACCGACCCGACCTACCGCGTGCACGACGCGATCTACTACGCCGTCGCCAACATGCCGGGAGCCGTGCCCCTCACCTCGACGCTGGCGCTCACCAACGCGACGCTGCGCTACACGCTCGCGCTCGCCGACCTGGGCACCGACGCCGCCCTCGCCGCCGACGCCTCGCTGCGCGCAGGGCTGTCGATCCGCGGCGGCGAGGTGGTGGACACCCGCATCCTGGCGTGACGAACGCCGCAGATACGCACGAACTCCGCATCCGATCACGCGATCGGATGCGGAGTTCGTCGCATTCTGCGCAGCTCGTGATCCCGGTCAGAGGCGGTTCCAGGCCTCCGTCAGCACGGAGCGCAGGATCTGCTCGATCTCGTCGAACTCGGCGGGTCCGATCGTCAGCGGCGGGGCGAGCTGGATGACGGGGTCGCCGCGGTCGTCGGCGCGGCAGTAGAGCCCCGCATCGAACAGCGCTTTGGAGAGGAAACCGCGCAGCAACCGCTCGGACTCGGCGTCGTCGAAGGTCTCCTTCGTGGCCTTGTCCTTGACCAGCTCGATGCCGAAGAAGTAGCCGTCACCGCGCACATCGCCCACGATGGGTAGATCGAGCAGCTTCTCGAGCGTCGCGCGGAAGACGGGGGAGTTCTCGCGCACGTTCTCGAGCAGCTTCTCCTCCTCGAAGACGTCGAGGTTCTCCAGCGCCACGGCGGCCGAGACGGGGTGGCCGCCGAAGGTGTAGCCGTGCGGGAACGACAGGTCGCCGTGGGCGAAGGGCTCGTAGACGCGGTCGCTGACGATCGTGCCGCCGAGGGGCGCGTACCCGCTCGTGACGGCCTTGGCGAACGTGATCATGTCGGGCTGGTAGTCGTATGCCTGCGCGCCGAAGTAGTGGCCGAGCCGGCCGAACGCGCAGATGACCTCGTCCGACACGAGCAGCACGTCGTAGCGGTCGCAGATCTCGCGCACGCGCTGGAAGTAGCCCGCTGGTGCGGGGAAGCAGCCGCCCGCGTTCTGCACGGGCTCGAGGAACACGGCGGCGACCGTCTCGGGACCTTCGAACTGAATCATCTGCTCGATGCGGTCTGCCGCCCACAGGCCGAACTCCTCGGGCGTCCCTCCACCGAAGCCCGACTCCGCGGCGCGGTAGTAGTTGGTGTTCGGCACCCGGAAGCCGCCGGGGGTGACGGGCTCGAACATGTGCTTCATCACGGGAAGGCCGGTGATCGCGAGGGCACCCTGGGTCGTGCCGTGGTAGGCGATAGCGCGCGAGATGACCTTGTGCTTGGCGGGCTTGCCCTGCAGCTTCCAGTAGTGCTTGGCGAGCTTGAAGGCCGTCTCGACCGCCTCGCCGCCGCCGGTGGAGAAGAAGACGTGATTGAGGTCGCCGGGCGCGAGGTTCGCGATGCGGTCGGCGGCTTCGATGCCCGACGGGTGGGCGTACGACCAGAGCGGGAAGAACGCGAGCTCCTCCGCCTGCTTCGCGGCGGCCTGGGCGATACGGGAGCGGCCGTGGCCGGCGTTGACGACGAACAGGCCCGCGAGCCCGTCGATGTAGCGCTTGCCGCGCGAGTCCCAGATGTGGTGGCCCTCGCCCTTGACGATGATGGGCACTCCGGAGCCCTCGGTCATCACCGACTGGCGTGCGAAGTGCATCCAGAGGTGGTCGCGGGCCTTCGCTTGCAGAGCGGCGTCGTCGATGTTCATCGTGTCCCCCAGTTGTAGAGCTGACGGTGGAGTTTGAGGTAGACGAAGGTCTCGGTCGAGACCACCTCGGGAAAGGCGCGGATCTGCTCGTTGAGCAGGTCCATGAGGTCGTCGTCGTTCTCGCAGACGACCTCCACGAGCAGATCGAACGAGCCTGCCGTCGACACGACGTAGCTGACCCCCGACAGGGTCGACAGCTGCGCGGCGATGCCGCGAGTGTCTCCGGCGACGCGGATGCCGATCATCGCCTGGCGGGCGAAACCGAGCTGCAGCGGGTCGGTGACGGCGACGATCTGCATCACGCCCTGGTCGACGAGCTTCTGCACGCGCTGGCGCGTTGCGGCTTCGCTGAGCCCCACTGCCTTGGCGATCTCGGCGTAGGGGCGGCGGCCGTCTTCCTGCAGCTGCTCGATGATCGCCTTGGCTGCCGCATCCAAAGGGTGGCGGCGTGAAGGCGCGCTTTCCGTCGTCTGAGTCATGATTCGCGACGATATCAATCGTCGCGGCAAACGATCAAGAGTGATTCAGAAGTCCAACCGTCTGGTCGGCGGCGCGCTGCGGGCGCAGATTCGGGTGTGGTGAACGGATTCGGATGCCGCGAGCGCCAGCATCCGAATCCGTTGCCGTTGTCCGAATCTGTTGAGTCGGAGAACCGCCGTCTTCACTCCATGGTGTCGAGGATGCCGACGAGGTCCTCGAACGTGGTGCGGGGATTGAGGATCGCGAACCGGGCGTTCGCCCGTCCCTCATGGCTGGAGGGCGTCACGAACGCGTGTTGCACATCGAGCAGCCGCTGCGACCACTCCTCGTACTCGGCCTTCGTCCAGCCGGCGCGCTCGAAGACCACCACTCCGAGTTGGGGCTGGCGCACGAGCGAGAAGCCGGGCCGATTCGCGATCTCGTCGGCGATGCGGCGCGCCAGCACGATGGAGGCGCTGACCGCCTCGCGGTAGGCGGCGGCGCCGTGCGTCGCGAGCGAAAACCAGAGCGGCAGTCCGCGCGCACGCCGCGTGAGGTGCGCCGCGTAGTCGGAGGGGCTGTAGTCGGAGCGGTCGGTGAGGGTGTCGAGGTACTCGGCGTGTTGGGTGTGCGCGCGGCGGCCCTGTTCGGGGTCACGGTAGATGAGCGCGCACGCGTCGAACGGCGCGAACAGCCACTTGTGCGGGTCGACGATCACCGAGTCGGCCTCTTCGACGCCGTCGTACAGGTGGCGGGCGAGTGGCGACAGCATGCCCGCAAGGCCGTAGGCGCCGTCGACGTGCAGCCAGATGTCGTGGGCGTGCGCCGCAGCCGCGACGCCGGCGATGTCGTCGACGATGCCGAAGTTGGTGGATCCCGCGGTTGCCACGACCGCGAACACACGCTCGTGCACGTCGGCGAGCACAGCGGCGACCTCGGTGCCACGGAGCACGCCGTCGGCATCCGTGGGAACCGTCACGACGTCGACGTCCATCACGCGCGCGGCGGAGGCGATCGACGAATGCGCCTGTGAACCGCACACGACAGCCCATCGTGCGGGGGCGGGTCCTCCGGCCTCGGTGCGGCGGGCGCGCGCCGCCTCGCGGGCGGCGACGAGGGCCGAGAGGTTTCCGAGGGTCCCGCCCTGCACGAACACGCCGCCCGCGGTGGCGGGCAGCCCGAACTCGTCGGCGAGCCAGCGCAGCACCTCGTTTTCGGCATGGACGGCGCCGGCACCCTCCAGCCACGAGCCGCCGTACAGGGCGCTCGCCGACACGACGAGGTCGAACGCGGCGGCGGCCTTCGTGGGCGCGGTCGGGATGAACGACAGGTAGCGCGGATCATCGGTGGTGATGCAGGCCGGGGCGAGGACGTGCGTGAAGACCCCGAGCGCGCGCTCCGCCCCGAGCCCGTCTTCCGAGATCGTGCGTCCGGCGAGTCGGCTGAGCTCGGCGGCGGGCAGGGGCTTGTCGAGCGGAGTGTCCTCTGCCAGGAGCCGCTCGCGCGAGTAGTCGAGCACGAGATCGACGATCCTGCGGGTCTCGGCGGTGACGTCGTGCATGCGGGCGGCGTCGGTCATGACTGCTCCTCGGGGTGGGAAACGGCGGCGTCCGTGACCTCCAGTGCGCGATCGATGATGTCGAGTCCGCGCACGAGATCGTCTTCCGGAATGATCAGCGGCGGCGCCACGTGCACCCGGTTGACGTGCGTGAACGGCCAGAGCCCCGCCTTCTTGCACGCGGCGGCGAAAGCCGTCATGGGCGCGGCATCCGCCCCGGCGGCGTTGAACGGGACGAGCGGCTCGCGCGTCTGGCGGTCGCGCACCAGTTCGATCGCCCAGAACAGGCCCCGCCCGCGCACCTCTCCGACCGACGGATGCCGCGTGGCCATCTCTTCCAGGCGTGGGCGGACGACGCGCTCGCCGAGGTCGCGCACGCGCTCCAGGATGCCGTCGCGGCGGAATACCTCGAAGGTCGCGATTCCGGGCGCGCAGGCGAGCGGGTGACCCGAGTACGTCAACCCGCCCGGGAAAGCGACGGTGTCGAAGTGCGCCGCGATCTCATCGGAGATGACCACGCCGCCCAACGGCACGTAGCCCGAGTTCACGCCCTTCGCGAACGTGATGAGGTCGGGGACGACGTCGAAATTCTCGAACGCCCACCACGTCCCCAGCCGTCCGAAGCCGACCATGACCTCGTCGGCGATGTACAGGATGCCGTAGCGGTCGCACAGCTCGCGCACGCCCGGCAGGTAGCCGGGCGGCGGGATCAGGACGCCGTTGGTGCCCACGACCGACTCGATGATGATCGCGCCGATCGTCGAGGCGCCTTCGAGGATGATCGTCTGCTCGAGGTGGGCGAGCGCACGCTCGGTCTCCTGCTCTGGCGAATCGGAGTGGAACGGCGAACGGTACGCGTACGGCCCGAAGAAGTGGACCACCGAGGCGTCGGCCGGCTCGTTCGCCCAGCGGCGGGGGTCGCCGGTCAGCGTGATCGCCGTCGAGGTGTTGCCGTGGTAGCTGCGATACATCGCGAGCACCTTGCGCTTGCCGGTGACCAGACGCGCCATGCGGACGGCGTTCTCATTGGCATCCGCCCCGCCGTTCGTGAAGAACACCTTCGAGAAGCCGTCGGGCGCGATCTCACTGATCAGGCGCGCGAGCTCGCCCCGGGTGTCGTTGGCCATCGACGGCTGGATCGTCGCCAGCCGCGCGGCCTGCCGCTGGATCGCCGCCACGAGGTCGGGATGCTGGTGCCCGAGGTTGAGGTTGACCAGCTGCGATGAGAAGTCGAGATACGCGTTGCCGGCGTAGTCCCAGAAGGTCGCGCCGTCGCCCCCGGCGACGGGCACCGGGTCGATGAGGGCTTGCGCGCTCCAGGAGTGGAAGACGTGCGCACGGTCGTCGCCGCGCACGGCCGCGTCGGCGGCGGCGTCGGCTGCGGGGATGGTGGTCATGGCGTCTCCCGATCGTCGATTGTTGCTGCGGAATCCGACCCTACCCACCTCGCTGTCGTCTGCGCCTACTCGGCGCCAGCCGAGTCTCGGGATTCCTTCTCTGTATGCATTACAACCACACATCGACGATTCATGGCTCTCAGCTCCTTTCTGTGTATACACTCGGAAGGCGAGAGGAGTCGACATGCGTGCGAGTGATCGTGCCTACCGCGCCCTTCTCGATGAGATCCAGTCCGGCGCGCTGGCCCCCGGCGCGGTACTCGGCGAGGTCGAGCAGTCTGTGCGTCTCGGGGTCAGTCGTACGCCGCTGCGCGAAGCCCTCGGCCGCCTCATCGCCGACGGGCTCGTCGTACAGCCGTCGCCGCGCGTCACGGTCGTGAGCGACCTCGACGCCGGCGATATCCGCGAGCTGTTCGAGGTGCGGCGCGCACTGGAGGAGACCGCCGCGCGCCTGGCTGTGCGCTCGGGCGACGGCGAGGCTTTCGCTGCCCTCGCCGACGAGTTCGCCGGCACGGATGCCGCGGCCGATCCCGACGCCTACTACGCCCTGATCGCCCGCTTCGACGAGGCGATGGATGGTGCCGTCGCCAACGGCTACCTCACGTCGGCACTGAAGAACGTCCGCACGCATCTCGTGCGGGTGCGCCGTCTCGCCCGCGACAATCCCGAGCGGCTCGCCGTCTCGGTCGCCGAGCACCGCCTCATCGCTTCGGCGGTCGCCGCCGGCGACGCCGAGCTGGCCGCTCACGCCACCCACGTCCACCTGCACAACGCGCTCACCGCGATCCTCGCCTCTCTGGAAGGAAACCCATGACCGTCACCCACCACGTCCGCGTGCACCGCAGCGACGAGAACCTCGCCCGAGAAGACCAGCTCGCCCACACGATCGCCGAGGTCGCCGCCGACCCGGTGGCCGTCGAGCCCGCCGTGGTGGAGATGATCATCAACCGCGTCATCGACAACGCATCGGTGGCCGCGGCATCCCTCACCCGAGACCCCGTGACGGCCGCCCGCGCGCAGGCGCTCGACCACCCGGTCTCACGCGGAGGCCGCGGCGCCACGGTGTTCGGCGAACCCAACGACACGCTCACGAGCCCCGAGTGGGCGGCCTGGGCCAACGGGGTGGCCGTGCGTGAACTCGACTACCACGACACTTTCCTCGCCGCCGAGTACTCGCACCCGGGCGACAACATCCCGCCGATCCTCGCGGTCGCCCAGCACACGGGCGCCGATGGTGCCGCCCTCGTCCGCGGCATCGCGACCGGCTACGAGATCCAGATGGACCTCGTGCGGGCCATCAGCCTGCACACGCACAAGATCGACCACGTCGCCCACCTCGGCCCGTCGGCCGCGGCCGGCATCGGCACGCTGCTCGGCCTCGACGCCGACACGATCGCGCAGGCGGTCGCGCAGGCCCTGCACACCACCACGGCGACACGGCAGTCGCGCAAGGGTGAGATCTCCACGTGGAAGGCGCACGCTCCTGCCTTCGCCGGAAAGATGGCCGTCGAGGCCGTCGACCGGGCGATGCGGGGACAGACCTCGCCGTCGCCCATCTACGAAGGCGAAGACGGCGTCATCGCGTGGATGCTCGACGGCAAGGATGCCGCGTACGACGTGCCCCTGCCGGCACGCGGCGAACCGAAGCGCGCCATCCTCGACTCGTACACGAAGGAGCATTCGGCCGAGTATCAGGCACAGGCTTGGATCGACCTGGCCCGCAAGCTCCACAGTGCGCACCCCGAACTGACCGATCCCGCGAACGTCGAGAGCGTGGTGCTGCACACGAGCCACCACACGCACTACGTCATCGGGTCGGGCGCGAACGACCCGCAGAAGTACGACCCGAAGGCCTCACGCGAGACCCTCGACCACTCGATCCCGTACATCTTCGCGGTCGCCCTGCAAGACGGCGGTTGGCATCACGTCGACTCGTACCTGCCCGCGCGTGCGGCGCGAGAAGACACGGTCGCGCTCTGGCGCAAGATCACGACGGCAGAGGATGCCGAGTGGACCCGCCGCTACCACTCCGAGGATCCCGACGAAAAAGCCTTCGGCGGTCGCGTCGAGATCCGACTCGCCGACGGGTCGACGATCGTCGACGAGATCGCTGTCGCCGATGCGCACCCGTTGGGCGCCCGACCCTTCGCCCGTGCCGACTATGTAAGGAAGTTCCGCCTTCTCGCCGAGCCGGTGCTCGAGCCCGCCGAGATCGACCGGTTCCTCGCCCTCGCCGAGCGCTTGCCCGAGCTGACCGCCGACGAGGTGCGCGAGCTCAACATCGTCGCCCGCGCCGGCGTGCTGGCATCCGTTCCCAACCCGAGGGGGCTGTTCTGATGCTGTACAGCCAGACACCCGCGTCCGAGAAGCGGCACCTGCTGCGCGAGCGGCTGCGCGCAGGCGAACTCGTCCGCTTCCCCGGGGCGTTCAACCCGCTGTCGGCCCGGCTCATCGAGCAGAAGGGCTTCGACGGCGTTTACATCTCGGGCGCCGTGCTGAGCGCCGACCTGGGCCTTCCCGACATCGGGCTGACGACGCTCACCGAGGTCGCCGGTCGCGGTCAGCAGATCGCCCGGATGACGGAGCTTCCCGCCATCATCGACGCCGACACCGGCTTCGGCGAGCCGATGAATGTCGCCCGCACGATCCAGACGCTGGAAGACGCGGGGCTGGCCGGTACCCACATCGAAGACCAGGTGAACCCCAAGCGGTGCGGACACCTCGACGGCAAGCAGGTCGTCGACGAGAACACGGCCCTCAAGCGCATCCGCGCCGCCGTCGACGCGCGCCGCGACCCGAACTTCCTCATCATGGCGCGCACCGACATCCGCGCCGTCGAAGGCCTGGCCGCCGCGATCGATCGGGCCAAGGCTCTCGTGGATGCCGGGGCCGACGCGATCTTCCCCGAAGCCATGCGCGACCTGTCGGAGTTCGAGGCGGTCTGCGCCGCGGTGGATGTGCCCGTGCTGGCGAACATGACCGAGTTCGGCAAGAGCGACCTGTTCACCGTCGACCAGCTGCGCAGCGCCGGGGTGCAGATCGTGATCTGGCCGGTGTCGCTCCTGCGGATCGCGATGGGCGCGGCGTCGAGCGCACTGGATACCCTGAACGACGAGGGGCACCTCACCTCACGCCTCGGTGAAATGCAGCACCGCGCCGACCTGTACGACCTGATCGACTACGAGGGCTACAACCACTTCGATTCGAACGTCTTCACCTTCACCATTCCCGGCCGTTGAGCGCGCCCTTCGCGTCGAAACGCCCGTCCGGCAGCAAAGGAGCCGTCATGTCAGACCAGATCCACAAGGGCCTCGCCGGTGTCGTCGCCGACGTCACCGCCGTCAGCAAGGTCAACCCGGACACCAACTCCCTGCTGTACCGCGGATACCCGGTGCAGGAGTTGGCGGCCACCCAGTCAGCGGAGGCGGTGGCGTTCCTCCTCTGGAACGGCGAACTTCCCACGGACGAACAGCTCGCTTCACTGCGCGCCACCGAGCGGCAGCACCGCGCGCTCTCCGATGACGTGAAGGCGGTCATCGACCTCACCCCGCTGGACGCGCACCCCATGGACGAGGTGCGCTCTGCGGTGAGCGTGCTCGGCGCCCGCGATCTCGCCGGCACGGGTTCGGTGCTCGATGCCAGCGGGTCGCCCGCCGACAACCTCGCCCGCAGCATCCGACTGTTCGCCGCCCTTCCGGCGATCGTCGCCTACGGGCAGCGTCGCCGCCGCGGGCAGGAGCTGCTCCCTCCGCGCGACGACCTCGACTATGCGGCGAACTTCCTCTGGATGACGTTCGGCGACGAGTTCGACGAGGTCGTGGTCGACGCGTTCAACCGCTCGATGATCCTCTACGCGGAGCACTCCTTCAACGCGTCGACGTTCACGGCGCGCGTCATCACGTCGACCCTCAGCGATCTCTACTCGGCTGTCGTCGGCGCGATCGGCGCCCTCAAGGGCCCGCTGCACGGCGGCGCGAACGAGGCCGTGCTGCACATCTTCGACGAGATCGGGGATGCCGACAACGTCGGCCCCTGGCTCGATCAGGCGCTCGCCGACAAGCGCAAGATCATGGGCTTCGGCCACCGTGTCTACAAGCACGGCGACTCGAGGGTGCCGACGATGAAGGCGGCGCTCGACACCCTCATCGCCCACTACGACCGGCCCGATGTCGAGGCTCTGTACGCCACGCTCGAGCGGGAGTTCGTCGAGCGCAAGGGCATCTACCCCAACCTCGACTACCCCTCCGGCCCCGCCTACAACCTGATGGGTTTCGACACTCTCACCTTCACTCCGCTGTTCGTCGCGGCGCGGGTGGTCGGGTGGACGGCGCACATCATGGAGCAGGCGGCATCCAACGCCCTCATCCGACCCTTGTCTGCCTATAGCGGCGTCGACGAGCGCCACATCGACGGGTTCGTCGACGAGGTCGGCACATCGTCCATCGCGCTGCGCGCGGCCGAGTCCGAGGGTTGAGCGCCGCCATGCGCACCGCCGTCATCGTCGACGTCGTCCGCACTGCGTCCGGCCGGGGCAAGCCGGGCGGTGCGCTCAGCGGCATCCATCCCGTCGATCTCGCCGCGCACGTGCTGCGGGCGACGCTCGAGCGCAACGGCCTCGAGTCGACCCAGATCGACGATGTGCTGCTCGGCTGCGTGAGTCAGGTCGGCGAGCAGACGATGAACATCGCGCGACAGAGCGTGCTCGCAGCGGGCTTCGACGAGCGCGTGCCCGCGACCACGATCGACCGCCAGTGCGGGTCGAGCCAGCAGGCGGCACACTTCGCGGCGCAGGGTGTGATGGCCGGCCAGTACGACGTCGTCATCGCGGGCGGCGTCGAGTCGATGAGTCGCGTGCCCCTCGGCGCCGCCGCGTCGGTCGCCGGCTCGCCGTTCTCGCCCGGCCTGCAGGCGCGTTACCCCGACGGACTCGTGAACCAGGGAGTGTCGGCGGAGCTGATCGCGGCGCGCTGGGGGTTCTCGCGCGAGGAGCTCGACGCTTTCGCTGCTGAGTCGCACGAAAGAGCCGCCGAGGCGCACGCTCGGGGACGGTTCGCCTCGCAGCTTCTGCCCATCGACGGCGTCGAGGTCGATGAGACGGTGCGCCCGGGTACGACGGTCGCCGGGCTGGCGAGTCTTGCGCCGGCCTTTCGGACCGATGCTGCGGCGCAGCGCTTTCCCGAGATCGACTGGCGGATCACACCGGGCAACTCGTCGCCCCTGACCGATGGCGCCTCGGCGGCGCTGATCATGAGCGAGGAGAAGGCGGTCGAACTCGGTCTCACGCCCCGCGCGCGCTTCCATGCGTTCGCCGTCGTCGGCGACGATCCGCTGATGATGCTCACCGGTCCGATCCCGGCCACCCGCCGCGTGCTCGAACGCAGCGGGCTGAGCATCGACGACCTCGATGCCTACGAAGTGAACGAGGCGTTCGCGTCGGTGCCGCTCGCGTGGGCCGCCGAAGTCGGCGCGGATGCCGCGAAGCTCAACCCCTGGGGCGGTGCGATCGCGCTGGGGCACGCTCTCGGATCGAGCGGCACGCGGCTGCTCGGCACGCTGCTCGCGAACCTCGAAGCCACCGGCGGTCGCTACGGCCTGCAGACGATGTGCGAAGGCGGAGGCATGGCCAACGCCACGATCATCGAACGGCTCTAGGCAACGCCCTACACCCGCCGCACCCGCAGGGTGACGATCTCGAACGGCCGCAGAGCGAGGTCTGCGTGCGCCGCGTCCGCCGACACGAGCGCGGTCGGCGCAACCTCCCGCTCCAGCAGATCGGTCTGCGTGATCCCGGCCGCGGTGAACTCGACGCCTACGCGCGTCGCCGCCCGCCGGCCGAGCGCCTCGTACAGACGCACGACGACGTCTCCGCTGCCGTCCTCGGCGAGCTTCACCGCCTCGACGACCACGCCGGGGTGATCCACCGTCACGAGGGGCTCGATCGTCTCGACGGCGGCCTCGATCGTGCGCACCGGCAGGTTCGCGCGATAGCCCTCGCGCACAGCCGTTTCGACGTCGGCGCCGACCGCGACTCCCACGTGCACCCGGTGACGTCCCTGATCCTGGGTCGGGTCGGGAAACAGCGCTCCGCGCACGAGCGACAGGCGCGCCACCGTCTCGGTGCCGCCGCCTTCGCGCGCCCGCCGGGTGATGTCGTGCCCGTACGTCGAATCATTGACGATCGCCACGCCGAAGTCGGGCTCGGCGACGCGCACCCAGCGGTGCGCCACGGTTTCGAACCGCGCGGCATCCCACGACGTGTTCGTGTGGATGGGGCGCTCGATGTGACCGAACTGGATCTCGGAGGCCGCGCTGTGCGTGTGCAGATCGAGCGGGAAGGCGAACTTCAGCAGCTTCTGCTGCTCGTGCCAGTCGATGTCGAGGTCGAAGGAGAGCACCCGCGACCCCTCCTCGAGATGGATGCGCTCGACCAGCAGCGACGACCCGAAGCTGCGCGTCACGACCAGCGCGGCTCCGTCGATCGTGACGGAATCGACCGCGTCGAGGTCGCGCACATGGTGGCGATAGTGTGCGTCGATGTCCCAGGCATCCCACTGGGTGGGGGTGTCGCGGTGCAGCTGGGGCAGGCCGAGCACGGCGCCGGGAGCGACCGCATCGCGCCCGGTGGCAAGGTCGATCAACGAGGTCACGAGACCACGGGCATCGATCCGGGCGCGGACGATGCCGTTGTCGAGCACCCATCCGTCGCCGCCGATCACCGGGGGGACGGATGCCGGGACGGCCGCGGGTGCGGCGCCGAGTGCGGGAGCTCCGGCGCGGGCGTGCGGCGCGGCGTTGACGGCCAGCCGGTGCGAGCCCACACCGCCGAGTGCGGCGAGGCTCTCGGCGATGATCGCTTCCAGCTCGCGGGCGACGGCGGCGTAGTTGCGCTCGGCGTCGCGGTGCACCCAGGCGATCGACGAGCCCGGGAGGATGTCGTGGAACTGCTGCAGCAGCACGGTCTCCCACACGCGCGCCAGGCGCTCCTGCGGATAGGGGGCGCCCGTGCGCACGGATGCCGTCGCCGCCCACAGCTCGGCTTCGCGCAGCAGGTGTTCGCTGCGACGATTGCCCTGCTTGGTGGGCAGCTGGCTCGTGTAGGTGCCGCGGTGGAATTCGAGGTACAGCTCGCCGGCCCACACCTCCGGCTGCGGGTACTCCTGCTCCGCGGTGCGGAAGAACTCCTGCGGCGTCGAGTGCACCGTCCGCGGCGAGCCCTCCAGAGACGCGGCACGGGCGATCGCCGCCGTCATCTCGCGCGTCGGTCCGCCGCCGCCGTCACCGAAGCCGTAGGGCAGGAGCGAGACCGTGCCGCGCCCCTTGTCGGCGTAGTTGCGCTCGGCGTGCGCGAGGTCGGCGGCGGAGACCTCTGAGTTGTACTTGTCGACCGGCGGGAAATGGGTGAACAGGCGCGTGCCGTCGATGCCCTCCCACTGGAACGTGTGGTGCGGCATGCGGTTCGTCTCGTTCCACGAGATCTTCTGCGTGAGGAACCACCGCGCCCCGGCGGCCTTGGCGATCTGCGGCAGCGCGCCGGTGTAGCCGAACGAATCGGGCAGCCACACCTCGGGGGTGTCGATGCCGAACTCGCGCTGGAAGAAGCCCTTGCCCGCCACGAACTGTCGCGCGAGCGCTTCGCCGCCGGGCATGTTGGTATCGGATTCGACCCACATGCTTCCCACCGGGATGAAGCGGCCCTCGCGCACGCGCTCCACGATGCGGGCGTACAGGTCGGGGTAATACTGCTTCACCCAGGCGAACTGCTGCGCCGACGAGCTCGCGAACACATAGTCGGGGTCTTCGTCCATGAGCGACAGCACGTTCGAGAACGTGCGTGCCACTTTGCGGGCTGTCTCGCGCACCGGCCACAGCCAGGCGGAGTCGATGTGGGCGTGCGCCACGGCGTGCAGCGTGTGGGCGCTGGCGTGCGCGGGGCGTGCGAGCAGCGGGGCGAGCACGGCCCGGCCTGCGGCGGCGGTGCCACTGACGTCGTCGGGATCGACCGCGTCGATCATCTTCTCCAGGCCCGCGAGGATCTCGGCACGGCGGGAGCTGCCGGCATCCAGCTGCTCCGAAAGCCCGCGCAGGGCGACCGTGTCGGCCCGGAGGGCGGCGACCTCCAGATCGCGCAGCGCCACATCGACCTGTCGGAGCCGGTAGATGTGTTCGGTGCCGGCTGTGGTCGGATCTCCCAGGGGAGTGGGCTCGAAGGTGAAGAGGCTGCCTACATCGGGATTGGATGCCGCCTCGATGAAGACGTCGATGCGACCGTCGGCGTCGATGGCCTCGACGACGGCGTTGTTGAACGGCGCGATACCGCGCAGCGGCCGTCCGTCTGTGCTCCACACCATCGCCTCGCTCTGGAACCCGACCTGACCACTGGTGAATCCCAGGTCGACGACGAGCTCGGCGCGGGTGCCCTCGGGGAGTGAGCCGTTCACTCGCCACGACGACGGCACTTCGCCGCGCACCCGCAGCCAGCTGGTTCCCCAGGGCCGACCCCAGGCGCGGCCTGTCGCGAACGGTGCGAAGGGGGCGGCGGATGCTTCGGCGAACGTCACGGGTTCGCCCGGCGCCTCCCAGAGCTCGATCTCGAGGGGCACGGTGGCGCGGTGGATGTGGGCGGTGAGCCGCTCGCGGACGAAGCGGTCGATGCGCAGCTCGGCAAGAGCGCTGCGGTCGTGCATGAGGGGGTCCTTTCCGGACGTCAGAAGAGGCGAGTGTGGGCGGTCAGCCCTTGACGCCGCCGGCGAGCGCGAACGAGCTGCCGGTCAGCCGCTGCATCAGCAGGTAGAGCACGAGGATCGGCACCGAATAGACCATCGCGAACGCGGCCAGTTGGCCGTAGGCGACGGCGCCGTGGTTGCCGAAGAACTGGAAGATCGCGACGGATGCCGGCATCTTCTCGGCGCTGAACAGCAGCACGAAGGGGACGAAGAAGTTCCCCCACGCCTGGGTGAACACGAAGATGAACACCACTCCGATGCCGGGGCGCATGAGGGGCAGCACGATGCGGGCCAACGCCCGCATCGGCGAAGCGCCGTCGACCCATGCAGCCTCTTCCAGCGAGACCGGCACGGAATCCATGAAGTTCTTCAGCATCCAGATCGCCATCGGCAGCGACGTCGCCGCCATGAAGAGCACGACGCCCAGCAGCGAGTCGAGCAGACGCAGCTGCACGAACATCGCGTACACCGGAACCATCAGTGCGGTGATCGGCAGGCACGAACCGAACAGCACGCTGTAGAGGAAGCCGCGCTGGAAACGCATGTTGAAGCGCGACAGGGGGTAGGCGGCGAGGATGCCGACGACGACCGTGAGCGCCGCGGTGCCGAACGAGATGATCGCCGAGTTCCACAGCGGCAGGAACGACTGGTTGAACGTCAGCACCTGGGCGAAGTTGTCGAAGGTCACGCCGTCGGGTACCGACATCGACACGGTGGCGGCCGGGTTGATCGACGACAGGACGATCCAGGCGATCGGCACGACGAACACGATGGCGAGCACCACGAGGATGATGTTCGCCAGCCAGCGCCCGCGGCTGCGGATGGGCGAGTCCACGGACAGGGTGCTCATGACTCCACCTCGGGCTTCAGAATCTTGATGTAGAGGATCGCGAAGACGGCGCCGAGCACGATCGTCACGGCGGCGATCGCGGTGCCGTAGCCGACCTGGGCGAACTTGAACGCCTCCTGATAGGCGAGTACCGGAAGCGTCGAGCTGCGGGTGCCCGGGCCGCCGCCGGTCATGACCCAGATGAGACCGAACGTACCGACGGTCTGCAGCGTGGTGAGCATGAGGTTCGTCGCGATCGACCGGCGGATCATCGGCAGGGTGATGAGGAAGAACCGCTGGACAGAGTTGGTCCCGTCGATCTGCGCCGCCTCGTTGATCTCCGGCGGCACTTCGGCGAGCGCCGCGTTGTAGACGAGCATGGAGAAGGCCGTGCCGCGCCAGATGTTGGCCAGGATGACGGCGAGCATCGGATAGTCGATCAGCCAGCTGACGCTGCCGAGGCCGAGCGAGTTCAGCGTGGCGTTCAGGGTGCCGTCGGAGGAGAAGAAGGCGTAGAGGGCGAATGCCGCGACGATCTCGGGGAGCACCCACGAGATGACCACGAGGGTGCTGACGGTCGTCGACAGGATCTTGGAGCCGGCGCGGGTGAGCACCGCCAGTGCCATCCCGAGGACGTTCTGGCCGATGATCGCGGAGAAGAAGACGAACGTGAGCGTGAGGCCGACCGAACTCCAGAAGTCGGGGTCGGAGAACAGCGAGATGTAGTTGTCGAAGCCGATGAACTGCGGCTTCGCGGCGCGGTAGCCGGTGAGGGCGGCGTTGGTCAGCGAGCCCCACAGGGCGAACACCATCGGGCCGACCAGGAAGACCACCAGCAGGATGATCGCCGGAATCAGCGGTGTCGAGCGGGACAGAGAGCGGAGTGTGCCGCCCCGTCTCCGCCCGGCCCCCTCAGGGGCCGGGCGGAGGGGCGACGATGCGATCGTCGACATGAGGGTCAGTCGCCCTGCTTCACCTTCGTGGAGCCGACGATCTTGGTGAGCGCGTCGTCGTAGGTCTTCGTGGCCTGCTCCGGCGAGGCGTCACCGGTGATGACCGATTCGGTCGCCTGCTGCAGCGCGCTGGAGATCTGCGAGTAGTCGGGCGTCGCGGGACGGAAGTGGGTCACCTTCACGAGGTCGGCGAAGAACTTGAAGGTCGGGTTGTAGCCCAGGTAGTCCTGCGAGGTCGCCACGTCGTCGCGGACGGCGATCTGGCTGTTCTCGGTGTCGTACTTGAGCGTGTTCTCCTTGTTGAGCGCCATTGCGATGAAGTCGAAGGCGGTCTTGGGGTGCTTCGTCTGCGAGCCCACCGCGAGCGTCCATCCGCCCGACATCGAGGTCGCGCCCGGGTCGGCGCCATCCTGCGTCGGCATCTTGGCGAGACCGATCGTCTGCTGCCAGGCCGGCCACGCGTGGTCGCCGGTCATCCACCCGCCGGGCAGCCATGAGCCGTCGATGGCCATGGCGACCTTGCCCTGGGGGATCAGTTCGGTCGAGACGCGGCTGCCGATGGTGGGATCGAGTGCGAGGTCGAGGGGAGTGGCGAGGCCCTTGTCGTAGAGCTCCTTGTAGAACGACAGGGAGTCGGTCAGGCCCTTGGACCCGGTGATCCACTTCTGCGCGTCGTTGTCGTAGAGCGTGGAGGACGTGCCGTAGACGAGCATCTCGAGACCCTGCATCGAGGTCTGCTCGCCGGCCGCCTTTCCGCCGTAGATGTTCAGCGGAGTCACGTCGGGCACCGCGGCCTTGATCTTCTCGGCGGCCGTGATGATGTCGTCCCAGGACTTCGGCTGCCAGTCCGACGGCAAGCCCGCCTTGGCGAAGATGTCCTTGTTGTAGTAGATGCCACGGGTGTCGGTGCCCATCGAGACGCCGTAGGTCTTGCCGTCGTCGCCGAGGCCAGCCTGCTTGGCCGCGTCGTAGAACTGGCTCCAGTCGGCCCAGTTGGCGACGTAGTCGTCGATGGGGAGCAGATACCCGGCGGCCGAGTCCGACTTGATCTGGAAGGTGTCTTCGTAGATCACGTCCGGGGCGGTCTCGGGGGAGCCGTTCATGAGGGCGAGCTTCGTGAAGTACTGGTCCTCGGATTCGATGGGCTGGAGCTTCACGGTCGCGCCCGGGTTGGCGGCCTCGAACTCCGGCTTGACCTTCTGGAAGAGGTCGTCCAGCTGATGGAAGGCAGCCGTCTTCTGATAGACGACCGTGATGGTCCGCTCTCCGGACTCGGTGGCGGGGGCGGCGGGGGCGCCGCCGCTGCAGCCGGTCAGTGCGAGCCCGGCCACCGTGATGGCGGCGGCAGTGCTCAGAACTCTGTATCGCATTCCTGCTCCTTTGCTAGGGGATGGCATCAGCTCGGGCGCTGAGCGTGATTAATCTATCAACTTGATTAATCACGTCAAGTAACGATTTCATCTCGCCCAGCCATGAGAGCCGACGTGCCGAATCAACGTCAGTCGGTGATGAGCAGGTGCGACGGACGCGCGGTGAAGGCGCCGTCGAGGACGAGGCAGGCCGCGCCGACGGCGGCGACATCCGTGCCCAGACGCGACTCCCGCAGCGTCAAGGGCTGGGTGGTCGTCACGCCGCCCGTCTGGGCCAGCGCCTCGCCGAGTGCGGGGCGCAGAAACGGGCTCAGGCGCGCCCAGATCGGGCCGCCCAGAACGGCATCGGTCAGATCGAGCAGGTTGTCCAACTGCACGAGCGCGCGGGCGATACGGCGCGCGGCGCGGGTGAGAGTCTCGACGGGGAGAGGCTCGCCCTCCCGTGCCCTCAGGCACAGTTCATCCAGTGCCGCGCGCGGATCTCTCGGTGCCTGGGCGGGCCCGGCATCCCATCCGGCATCGGCCAGCAGCGTCGCGGGCTCGAGCGAGACGCCCAGGCATCCTCGCGCCCCGCATTCGCAGGGCGGCCCGTCGGGGTCGACGATGAGGTGGGCGATGTCGCCCGCGTTCGAGGTGGCTCCGCGCAGCGGTGTGTTCGCGAGCGAGAGGCCGACGCCCGCGCCGGCGCCGTAGTAGAAGAACAGCGCATCGCCCAGTTCGCCGCTGGGCGTCACCCACAACTCGCCGACCATCGCGGCGATGACGTCCTTCTCCAGCAGCGCCGGTAGCCCGGTCAGGGCGGCGAGCTCATCGCGCAGGCGCGTGCCCGACCACTCCGGCAGCAGCGGCGGGTTGAGTAACTGCCCCGAGGAGATGTCGAGAGGTCCGGGTGCGGCGATGCCGACGCCCAGCAGGCGGGTCGGGTCATCCAGCGAGGCGGTCAGTTCGCTCGCCACCGCGCCGATCTCCGCGAGCTGCTGCGTGCTCGAGGCTCCCGTGGGACTGATCTCGCGATGGTGGATGATCCGGCCGGCGAGGTCCAGCAGGACGACGGTGGTCACGGCGGGGTCGAGGTGCACCCCGAGCGCGTACCGCGCCGACGGGTCCAGCGCGAGCATCGTGCGGGGCTTGCCCGGGCCCGAGCTGACCTTGCCGGCTTCGGCGATGAAGCCCTCGGCGGTGAGCCTGCGAGTCACGTTGGTGAGCGTCTGCGGCGACAATCCGGTCTTCTCGGCCAGCTCGACGCGACTCATCCCTTCGGGTGCCCGGCGGATCAAGTCGAGGATGAGGGCCTGGTTGTAGTTGCCGACGCCGAGCAGGTTGGAGCCGCGTGTGCTGAGCATCGACGCCTCTCCTCCTCTGGTGACCGCGCCTTCACGCTAGTACGCCCGCGCGCTTCGAGTGCGGATCACCGAGCCGTCTCGACAGGACCAATTACTAGGACGTCCATGTAAACTCAGCGGTGTGCCTCACCCGGCACGACCTCGGCTGTCGATCTGTTTCACAAGGACGTGACGCGATGAGCATGACCATTACCCCCTCCCTCTCGGCCGACGAGCGTGGAGCCATCCTCGACGCGGTGCGCGACTTCGCGCGGACACGTCTGGAGCCGCACGCCCTGGAATGGGACCGCGACAAGCGGTTCCCGCGCGACGTGCTGGCCGCGGCGGGCGAGCTGGGGCTCGGCGCCCTGTACGTGCGCGAAGACGTCGGCGGCACGGCACTTGCCCGACAGGATGCCGCGCTCGTGTTCGAGCAATTGGCGACGGGTGACCCGACGATCGCGGCCTACATCAGCATCCACAACATGGTCGCGTGGATGATCGACACCTACGGCACCGAGGCTCAGCGGCACCGGTGGCTGCCGGGTCTCAGCACTCTGCAGGACCTCGGCGCGTACTGCCTCACCGAACCCGGTGCCGGCTCGGATGCCGCGGCCATCGCCACGAGCGCGATCGCCGACGGCGATGAGTACGTCATCACCGGCGTCAAGCAGTTCATCTCCGGAGCGGGAGAGGCCGCGGTCTATGTCGTGATGGCGCGCACCGGGCAGCCCGGCGCGAAGGGCATCAGCGCCTTTCTCGTTCCCGCGGATGCCGCCGGCCTCAGCTTCGGCCCTCACGAACGCAAGATGGGCTGGAATGCGCAGCCCACCCGCCAGGTGATCCTCGACGAGGTGCGGGTCTCGGCATCCGCGATGCTCGGCTCCGAAGGTGACGGATTCCGCATCGCCATGAGCGGGCTCAACGGCGGACGCGTCAACATCGCGGCGTGCTCGCTCGGCGGAGCCCAGTGGGCGCTCGACCGGGCGGTGCGCTACGTGCACGAGCGCTTCACCTTCGGCGAAGCCCTCGCCGAACGGCAGACCGTCGTGTTCGCGCTCGCCGACATGGCCACGCAGCTGCAGGCGGCCCGCGCCCTCGTACGCGACGCAGCCCGGGCGATCGACGAGCACGCGGACGACGTCGCCGTGCAGTGCGCCATGGCCAAGCGCTTCGCGACGGACGCCGGATTCGAGGTCGCCAACCAGGCGCTGCAGTTGCACGGCGGGTACGGCTACCTTCAGGAGTACGGCATCGAGAAGGTGGTCCGTGACCTGCGCGTGCACCAGATCCTCGAGGGCACGAACGAGATCATGCGGGTGATCATTGGTCGCGACGTTCTGGGAGCATGAGGGCATGACCGAGTACTCCACGATCCTCGTCTCCACCCGCGGCCACGTCGGCTGGATCACGCTCAACCGGCCCGAGGCGCTCAACGCCCTCAACTCGACGCTGCTGGGCGAGCTGGCCGCCGCTGCCGCGGCGTTCGACGCCGATGAGGCGATCGGCTGCATCGTCGTCACCGGGTCGGAGCGCGCGTTCGCCGCGGGAGCAGACATCAAGGAGATGGAGGACAAGACCCCCGTCGACATGTCGCTGCGCAGCCCCTTCGTCGGGCTGGAGGCTTTCTCGCGGGTGCGCACCCCCGTCATCGCCGCGGTGGCCGGTTACGCTCTCGGCGGTGGCTGCGAGCTGGCGATGGCGTGCGACATCATCCTGGCGGCCGACACCGCTCGCTTCGGCCAGCCGGAGATCACGCTGGGCGTGATCCCCGGTCTCGGCGGCACGCAGCGGCTGCCGCGGGCCATCGGCTACTACAAGGCCGCCGAGCTCGTTCTCACCGGACGGATGATGGATGCCGCAGAGGCCGAACGCGCGGGCCTGGTCTCGCGTATCGTGCCCGCGGCCGACCTGCTGGCCGAGGCGGAGGCGATGGCGGCGCTGATCGCCGAGAAGTCGTTGCCGGTGCTCTACGCCGCGAAGGAGTCGCTGCGGGCTTCTCTGGAGACCACGGGTGCCGAGGGGTTGCGTTTCGAGAAGCAGGTCTTCACGTCGCTGTTCGGTCTCGACGATCAGAAAGAGGGCATGGCTGCCTTCCGAGAGAAGCGTGAGGCGAGGTTCACGAACCGCTGACCGCGTCGCCGGCGGCCGCCCGCAGGCGGCCGACGATCGCGATGAGGTGCTCGGTGTCGCCGACGTCGAGCCCGGGCTGGGTGAACACCGCACGGTTCAGGGCGTCGGTGGCCTGCGCCGCCACGTCGCGTCCTTCCGGCGTGAGCGTCACGAGGGTCGCGCGGCGGTCGCCAGGGTGTGGCTCGCGCGCGACCAGCCCTGCCGCCTCGAGGCGGTCGACGGTGTTCGTGACGCTGGTGGGGTGCACCTGCAGGCGGCTCGCCGCCGATGAGAGCGGCATCCGGCCCTGGCGACTGAAGCTGAGGAGGGTCAGCAACTCGTATCGCGCGAAGGTGAGGGCGAACGGCTTGAGTGTGTCGTCGACGCGTGCGAGCAGCAGCTGATGCGCGCGCATGATGCTGGTCACCGCGGTCATGCCCGCGGCGGCATCCTCCCACCCGTGGACCTCCCACTGCCGACGCGCCTCAGCGATGGGGTCGCGGCCGGTCGACGGCGTGCGAGTCACGGTACCCTCCTCGGGGTGCGGGTGCTCTCACGGTAGCGCTCTCGCCTTTCCCCCGCGTGAGCCTGAGTATCATGAATGGCGAGACTGAGTCGCACCTCATAGAATGGGTGCGTCGCGAAGGAGATCCGATGAAGATCGTGGTGCTGGTCAAAGAAGTCCCTGACACCTACGGTGACCGAAAGCTCACGCTCGAGACCGGTCTCGCTGATCGTGCGGCCTCCGACCGAGTGCTCGACGAGATCGGTGAGCGGGCGCTCGAAGTGGCACTCGCGTATGCCGATGCACACCCCGGCACCGAGGTGACGGTCGTCTCGATGGCATCAGAGGACGCCGCCGCCACCATCCGCAAGGGGCTCGCGATGGGTGCCGGAGCGGCTCTTCAGGTGGTCGACCCCGCACTGGCCGGTGCCGACCTCGGCACCACTGCGGCGGTACTCGCCGCAGCGGTGCGGCGCGCGGGCTTCGATCTCGTGATCACCGGCAACCTCTCCACCGACGGCACGGGGGGCGTGCTGCCGGCCATGCTCGCCGAACACCTGCAGGTGCCTCAGGCGACGGCGCTCGCCGCCGTCACCATCGGCGAGACCGAGGTCACCGGAACGCGCGCGACAGACTTCGGAACGGCCCAGGTGAGCGCCGAGCTGCCCGCGGTGATCTCGATCACGGAGGCGCTGCCGGATGCGCGCTTCCCCAACTTCAAGGGCATCATGGCGGCGAAGAAGAAACCGTTCGAGACGGTGTCGCTGGCAGATCTCGGGGTCGACGTCGACCCCTCTATCGCCGCGCAGTCGATCATGACTGCCGTCTCGGAAAGGCCCGCGCGTGGCGCAGGCGTGAAGATCGTCGACGAAGGGGATGCCGCCGACAAGCTCGCCGCGTTCCTCATCGAGAACCGACTGGCCTAAGGGGAGCATGATGGTGGATCTCGCGGGAAACTCGATCGCTGGGGAGTCGATCCTGGTCGTGCTGGGCGTCACCCCGTCGGGGGAGCTGGCGAGCTCGGCCGCCGGCCTGCTCGGCGCGGCGGCGGGGGTCGGTTCGCCGGTTGCGCTGGTCGTCGCTGAGCAGTCGCGCCACGGCGCGCTCGTGGAGGCCGCCGGAGCTCTCGGTGCGCATACGGTGCTGACCGCCGCGCCCGGCGGTGCCGACACTGCGCTCACGGTACCGATCGTCGACGCGCTGGTTGCGGCCTCCGCGCTCGTGCAGCCCGACGCGGTGCTCGTGTCGAACTCGATCGAAGGACGCGATATCGCGGGCCGGTTCGCCGCGCGCACGCGCTCGGCGCTCGCTGTCGATGCCGTCGGCGTCTCCCGCGATGACGACGGTGTGCTCGCGCAGCACTCGGTCTACGGCGGCGCCTACAACGTGACGAGCGCCCCCACTTTCGGCGCGCTCGTCGTCACGGTGCGACAGGGTGCCGTCGATGCGCGGGCCGACGCCGTGACCGCGCCGCAGACCGTCGCGCTCGACGTGGCGGCCTCGGGCGCGCCCGCCGCGCGGATCACCGGCTTCGAGGCGGAGGTCGCCGCGTCGTCGCGTCCCGAACTGCGGGGTGCCGCCAAGGTCGTCTCGGGTGGTCGCGGCCTCGGCTCGTTGGAGAAATTCGCGCTGGTGGAGCAGCTCGCCGACACGCTGGGCGCGGCGGTCGGCGCGTCGCGGGCGGCGGTGGATGCCGGCTACGTCCCGTACTCCCACCAGGTCGGCCAGACCGGAGTCTCGGTGTCGCCGCAGTTGTATGTCGCTCTCGGCATCTCGGGCGCGATCCAGCACAAAGCCGGCATGCAGACCGCCAAAACCATCGTCGCGATCAATAAAGACGGCGACGCGCCCATCTTCGACATCGCCGACTTCGGCATTGTGGGCGACGTGTTCACGGTCGTCCCGCAGCTGATCGCGGCCCTCGAAGCCAGGAAGGCCTGATGGCGACCGGCGGATCATCGATACGCCGCGGCCTGCCGCGCGTTGCCGGCGGCGAGCCGTGGCCCCCGGCGGGTCAGGCTCCGGCCGACGCGGCGGTTGCCGCACCGCCCGCTTCCGCGACACAGGCTCCCGCGACGTCGGTGCGCCGTGGGTTGCCTCGTACGCCTGGCGGTGAGCCGTGGCCGCCCGCGGGGACTTCTTCCGCCGTCGCCGCGGCCGCTGCTGCGTCTGTTCCCGAGGAGCCGGCGGCTACCGCGACGCCCGCGCCGGCCGCTGAGCCGGTCGCCACGAATGCGGAGGCCGCCGCTGCTGCGACCACCCGGGCGCCGGCCGTTGGCGGCGCCGCCGTGCGCCGCGGCTTGCCGCGTGCGCCGGGTGCGGAGCCCTGGCCGCCCGCGGGTACCGCGGCATCCACACCCGCGCCCGTCGCCGAGCCGGTGGTGGCGTCCGTCGCCGGGCCGGTGGTGGCGCCCGTCGCCGGGCCGGTCCTGTCAGAAGGGCCCCGCCCGCCGCTGACCGTGCCGCAGAGCGCGTGGCCGGGTCGTGCGGCATCGAGCCGACCCGCTCAGAAGCCCGAGCCGCAGCGGATCGGTCCGTTCACGAAGGTGCAGTGGGTCGGCGCGGTCATCGTGGGCGGCCTTGGGCTGCTGTTCGCCGCCGGCATGGCCGTGCTCGCCGTTCGTTTCCTGCTCAGCCTCGACGGGCTCCGCGACTTCCTCGCGACCTACCCCGGCGAGTACCACCTGCCCGAGGGTGCTCCCGTCGGCATCCCCGCGTGGCTGGGCTGGCAGCACTTCTTCAACGTCTTCCTGATGGTGCTGATCATCCGCTCGGGTCTCACGATCCGCCGCGAGAAGCGACCGACGGCGTTCTGGGCTCCCAGGAACAACCCCAAGGGCAAGACGAGTCTGACGATCTGGTTCCACCAGGCGCTCGACCTGCTGTGGCTGATCAACGGAGCCGTCTTCGTCGTGCTGCTGTTCGTCACCGGCCAGTGGATGCGCATCGTGCCCACGAGCTGGGAGGTGTTCCCCAACGCGCTCAGCGCCGCGCTGCAGTATGTCTCGCTCGACTGGCCGACCGAGAACGGCTGGGTCAACTACAACGCGCTCCAGCAGCTCGCCTACTTCTCCACCGTCTTCATCGCGGCTCCCCTCGCCGCGATCACCGGCTACCGCATGAGCGGGATGTGGCCGAAGAAGAACACGAAGCTCAGCGCGGCCTATCCCATCGAGTGGGCGCGCAAGGTGCACTTCCCGGTGATGCTGTACTTCGTGGTGTTCATCGTGATCCATGTGGTGCTCGTGCTCGCGACCGGGGCGTTGCGAAACCTCAACCACATGTACGCGGCCCTGGGGTCTGTCGACCCGACGGCATACGCCGACAACTGGACCGGGTTCTGGCTGTTCGTGGTTTCGCTCGCCGTCATCGCCGGAGCGTGGGTGGCCGCGCGTCCGCTGGTGCTGGCTCCGATCGCGCGCCTGTTCGGCACGGTCAGCGGCCGCTGACGCGGAGCCGGTGAAGCGGGCTCAGCGCACGAAGCGGACCTCGGTGAGCGTCTCGCCGAGGAACGGCTCGGTGTGGCTCGCGCCGTCGAGGGCGAAGCCGTTGCGCGCGTAGAAGCGGTGGGCGCGAGGGTTGTCCTCCGCGACCCACAGGTACGCCGCTTCGCCGGGTTCGATGGCCGCGTCGAAGAGCTGCTGGCCGATTCCCGTTCCATGGAACCGGTCGAGCAGGTAGATGAAGTACAGCTCGCGCTCGCGCGGGGCGTCGCGGTCGCGCGCCGGTCCCGATCCCACGAAGCCGACGATATCGCCGTCCGCGAGGGCGGCGAACATCTTGAACTCCGGGCCCTGCTGCGCCCAGTGCGTCCACAGCTCGGCGAGTCGCCGGGGCGACACGTTCTCGAGGGCGGCCTTGCTGATGAGGTGGTCGTAGGTCTCGTGCCAGCAGGTCGCGTGGACCCGTCCGAGAGCCTCGGCATCCACGTCCCGCACGGGACGGACGACGATGTCGGTCTGCGCTGAAATGTCGGTGGGGGCTTCCATGGCCAGACTCTACGGCGGGCTCACAGAAACACGAAATCGGCGCCGGAGCCCTCACATCGCCGCTCTGGGCAGACCGAGCGAACTGTGGAGTGGCCACAATCGATTTCCGCTGATCGCTGTCGAACCCGCTAGCATCGCGCTTCGTGAACGTATGGTGGCGGACCCTCTTGACCATCTGGCGCGCCAAGGCGATGCTGCGCCGCCGCGGCGCGTTGCCGCCGCGTACCGTCGGGCGGGTGACGCTGCACACTCTGCCCACCGATATCGATCTGCTCGGACACATGAACAACGGCCGGTACGCGTCGCTGTTCGATCTCGGCCGGTTCGACCTGCTGATCCGCACGGGCATCTGGGATGCCATGAACGCGCAGGGTTGGTACGCGGTCGTCGCCAGCGAGACGGTCAGCTTCCGCAAGTCGTTGCAGCTGTGGCAGCGCTTCACCGTCGAGTCGCGCCTCTACGCCCACGACGACAAAGCGGTCTATCAGATCCATCGCGCGGTCGTCGACGGAGAGGTCTATGCCGAGATGATCGTGCGCGCACGCTTCCTGCGTCGCAGTGGCGGCGTCGTCAACACGGACGAGCTCTTCGAAGCGCTGCACCGCCCGGACGATCTGCCGCCCCTGCCGCGGTGGGTCGCCGATTGGGCGCGCGACAGTGCGCTGCCGTCCACGAAGGCGCCGGCGCCGAGCCTCTGGGACTGATCGCGTCGAGCGCGCACGGAGAGCCCGCGGCCGTCACACCGATCGCGCACCGAACGCCTCGGCGAGTGCCTCGCGTACGACGCGGATGCCGGGACGGTTGCGACTGGAACGGCGCGCGGCCGTGAAGATCTCGCGCACCGGGTCGCCCGGCAGAGGGTGAAGCCGCACGCGCGGCGCGGTGCCTGCCCACAGCAGATCGGGCAGGAGGCCGACCGCGTGACCGGCCGCGATGAGCTCGATGTGGCCACTCAGATCGGTGAGCTCGAACCGTACGTCCGGCTCGAATCCCGCCGCACGGCACTGCTGCAGGGCCCACTCGCGGGCGGCCGTACCGCGCGGTTCCATGACCCATGCCCGCTCGCGCAATGACGAGAGAGAGCCGGCGTCGTCGGCGGTGGCGAGTCGGATCGGGTCGGTGCCGAGGACGTCACGGTCGAGTTCGGAGCGGTGGGGGCGGGTGAGGCCGGGATACTGCTCGGCGATCGCCAGGTCGAACCCGCGCGCGCCTAGTTCGAAGAGTCCCTCTTCGGGCGGCATCTCGGCGAGTTCGACGCGTAGCCGCGGCGCGCGGTCGGCCAGCAGACTCAGGGCCGTCGGCACGATCGTGCGTGCCGCCGTCTGCAGCACCGCGACCCGCACGGGCGCGACACCTGCCTGCAGCTCTTCCAGTTCGCTGCGGATCTCTTCATCGGCGTCGAGGGCGCGGGCGCCGTAGGCGGCAAGCGTTTCGCCGTGAGCCGTCAGCCGCACCCGGCGGCCATCCGGGACGAGCAGCGCCACCCCGGCGTCGCGCTCGAGTTGGGCCAGCTGCTGCGAGATCGTCGAGGGGCTGTAGGAGAGCGCCGCGGCCACCGCGGTGATCGTGCCCCGCTGAGCGAGCTCGTGGAGAAGGCGCAGCCGGCGCAGCTCGAACACGGGGCCTACCTCCTGAGTCGCGGACGGGCCGGGAAAAAGAACGGCTCCATCGAACGATATCCGTCGAAGATCATCGCTTTTGCCGAATCATATGCGTGCCGCACGCTGAACCCATGGACTCAGTGCACTCTGGAAGCGTGATGGACGACGAGACAACGCCCCCCTCCGCCTCCGACCTCGCGGAGCGCGCTGTCGCCCTCGCGCGCCGGTGGGTCGACGAGTCGGCCGCTGCCGACGTCGACCCGGCCGCCCAGCGACTGGCCGGCGTGCTCAAAGATCCCCAGGGACTGCCCTTCACCATCGGCTTCGTCGACGGCGTGATGCGACCCGAATCGCTGGGAGCTGCCGCAGCCAACCTGCAGCGAGTGGCGCCGCTCGTGCCCGAGTTCCTGCCCTGGTACCTGCGCGCCGCGGTGCGCGCCGGCGGTGCAGTGGCGCCACTGCTGCCCTCGCCCATCGTCCCGGTGGCGCGACGGGTGCTGCGCGACATGGTCGGCCACCTCATCGTCGACGCGCGCCCCGACAAGCTCGGACCCGCCCTCGAGAAGATCCGCGCGTCGGGAGCACGGCTCAACCTCAACCTGCTCGGCGAGGCGGTGCTCGGCGAAAGCGAGGCGCTCCGGCGTCTCGACGGCATCCACGAACTCATCCGTCGCGATGACGTCGACTACGTCTCCGTGAAAGTCTCCGCGATCGCCAGCCACATCTCGATGTGGGCGTTCGACGAGGTCGTCGACACGGTCATCGAGCGTCTGCTGCCGCTGTACCTGACGGCATCCACCTCGCCCGGTCCGGGCGCGGCGCAGACCTTCATCAACCTCGACATGGAGGAGTACCGCGACCTCGACCTGACCATCGCGGTCTTCACGCGCCTGCTCGACGACCCGCGGTTGCAACAGCTCGAAGCGGGCATCGTGCTGCAGGCCTACCTGCCCGACGCGTTGCCGGCGCTACGGGAGCTGACGGCATGGGCGCAGCAGCGGGTGGATGCCGGGGGCGCCCGGATCAAGGTGCGCCTCGTGAAGGGGGCGAACCTCGCGATGGAGCGCGTGGATGCCGTGATGCACGGTTGGCCGCTCGCGACCCACGCCAGCAAGCTCGACTCCGACGCGAACTACCTCCGCTGTCTCGACGAGGTGCTGCACCCGGAGAACACCCGGGCTGTCCGCATCGGCGTCGCCGGCCACAACCTCTTCGACATCGCCTACGCCTGGCTGCTGGCCGGCGAACGCGGCCTGAACGCGGTGGACGCGCCCGGCGACGACGTCGAGTTCGAGATGCTGCTCGGAATGGCGCAGGGGCAGGTTGCCGCGGTCTCGCGCGAGGTCGGTCACGTGTTGCTGTACGTGCCGGTCGTCCGTCCCGACGAGTTCGACGTCGCGATCAGCTATCTGGTGCGCCGGTTGGAGGAGAACGCGTCGAGCGACAACTTCCTCTCGGCCGCGTTCGATCTCGCCGACGAGCCGGCGATGTTCGCCCGGGAGCGAGACCGATTCCTCGCGTCGCTCGATCGCTCGGTCGATCCGGCCCTGCCGGTGGGGCCCCGTCGCCGCCAGGATCGCGCCGCCGAGACCGACACGGACGCGACGGACGCACCGGCCCTGACCCGGCCGGTGCCCGACGGGACGGACGGCGACCTGACACAGGTCGTGCTCGGCATCGCCAGTGGCCGCGACGACGGCAGCTCGTTCGTCGACACCGCTGTCTTCGACCTGCGCGAGAGCGCGGGAGCGGAGGGTGCGTCCGGATTCGCGAACGCCGCCGACACCGACCCGGCCCTACCCGCCAACCGGGCCTGGTCGCGCGACATCCTCTCCCGTGTGGAGGCCTCGACGGCGGGCGATGCAACCATCGCGGCGGCCCGCATCGACGCCGCTGACGCGCTCGAATCGACGATCGGCCGTGCCCGCGAGGCGGGTGCACGGTGGGGCGCCGTGCCCGCCGACGAGCGTGCCGCGGTGCTGCAGGCGGTCGCGCGCCGACTCGAGGCCCGTCGCGGTGAACTCATCGAGGTCGCGGCGAGCGAGACGGGCAAGGTGTTCGCTGAAGCGGATGTCGAAGTCAGCGAAGCCATCGATTTCGCCAACTACTACGCCTCCACCGCGCGAGAGCTCGATCGCATCAGCGGGGCGGTGTTCGTCCCCGCGGCGCTGACGGTCGTCGCGCCCCCGTGGAACTTCCCGGTCGCCATCCCCGCCGGCGGGGTGCTGGCCGCGATCGCCGCCGGATCGGCCGTCGTCTTCAAGCCCGCCCCGCAGGCCCGCCGCTGCGCCGCAGTTGTCGCCGAGGCCATCTGGGATGCGTTGGATGCCGCCGGCGTCGGTCGAGAGCTCGTCACGCTCGTCGACATCGATGAGGGCGAGTTGGGGCAGCACCTGCTTTCGCACCCCGACGTCGACCGCGTGATCCTCACCGGTGCCTGGGAGACCGCCCAGCTCTTCCGGTCGTGGCGCAACAGCCTGCCGCTGCTGGCGGAGACCAGCGGCAAGAACGCGATGATCGTCATGCCGTCGGCCGATCTCGACCTGGCGGCATCCGATCTGGTCAAGAGCGCCTTCGGCCACGCGGGCCAGAAGTGCTCGGCCGCGTCGCTCGCGATTCTGGTGGGGCCGGTCGGGCGCTCGGAGCGGTTCGCCCGTCAGCTGATCGACGCGGTGCGCTCGTTGCGCGTCGGGCCTCCGTCCGATCCGTTGAGCGAGGTCGGGCCCGTCATCGACGTGCCCCACGGCAAGCTCGACTGGGCGCTGACGACCCTGGAAGAGGGCGAGCGGTGGCTCGTCGCACCCGAGCTGCTCGACGAGGGCGGACCCCAATATGCCGGCCGGCTGTGGCGTCCCGGCATCCGCGTGGGGGTGCGACCGCAGTCGCGCACGCATCTGGAAGAGTTCTTCGGCCCGATGCTGGGCATCATGCACGCGAGCTCGCTGTCGGAGGCGATCGAGCTGCAGAATGCCGTCGCGTACGGATTGACGGCCGGCTTGTACACGCAGGATCCCGCCGATCTCGAGCTGTGGCTCGATCAGGTGGAGGCCGGAAACCTCTACGTCAACCGCGGCATCACGGGCGCGATCGTGCAGCGCCAGCCGTTCGGCGGATGGAAGCGCTCCTCGGTCGGAGCGGGCGCGAAGGCGGGCGGTCCGAACTACCTGATCGGTCTCGGCTCGTGGCGGCCCTCGGCGGGTGCGGCGCCGTCGTCGACACTGCACCTGCGCGGTCTCGACGGACGCATCACCGCGCTCATCGAGTCGGCGCAGCCCTCCCTCGACTACGAGGCGTTCGAGTGGCTGCGTCGCGGTGCGCTCTCGGATGCCGTCGCATGGGACCGGGAGTTCGGACGCGTCAAAGACGTGTCGCGTGTGGCGGTCGAGCGGAACCTCTTCCGCTACCGCCCGGTCGAGGTGGCGGTGCGGGCGACGAAGGATGCCGCGTGGCACGCCCTTCTGCGCGTCGTCGTCGCGGGCGTCCGCGCCGGTGGATCGTTCACGCTCAGCGCACCGGTAGGCCTGCCTGCCGCCGTCCGACGGGCGTTCGGTGACCTCGACATCCCGGTGTACGTGGAGACCGACGCCGAGTGGACCGCACGGCTCGACGCGGCCCGCGCCGACGGCGCCGCGCCGCGGGTGCGGCTGGTGGGCCCCGCGGCGTCCGTGGCCGAAGCGCACGCCGCCCTCGTCGAGGCGACGGCCGGCGATCCCGACGTGGCCGTCTACGCGGGCGAGGTGACCACCGCCGGGCGCATCGAACTGCTGCCGTTCCTGCGGGAGCAGGCGGTCACGATCACCGCCCACCGTTTCGGCAACCCCGACCCGTGGAGCGAGGCCGTCATCTGATGCCGGGCGGCGAGGGCGACGTCGAGGTGCGGCGATGGGCGGCATCGCGACGGACGATCAAGGCTCTGAGGTGATGGGCTGAGTCTTCTCGACCCCGGAGGCCGAGGAACTCTCTTCCGACGCGCGCACCTCGAGGCCGTCGATGATCGTGTCGATCCCGAAACGGAATCCCTCCGACCCGCTGGCGTCGGAAAGCAGCACCGGGGCGCCTTCCCGGGCCCCCAGGCTGTCGTAGAGCATGCGCTGCTGCTCCAGTGAGACATGCCCGAGGATGAAATGCAGCACCGTCGCTGCCGCGTGGCGCGTGGCTGCGGAGTCGAACGGGCCCGTCGCGAGGGCGTCTACGAGCCGTGACGTTGCGATATCGGAGCCCAGTCCCAAAGCCATCGTGCTCGAGACGATCTCGGCGCCGTCCCGGTATGCCAACAGTGCCTCGCGGAGGGCGATGGCTTCTTCTCGGAGCCGTGCTGACCACGCGTCATGGGGGATCGACTGCCGACGCGAGCCGATGATCCGGTCCGCGAGTTCTGCCAGCAGCGTCTGCTTGTTCGGGTAGTGCCAGTAGATCGCGCTCGGTTGAACGCCGAGCGCCGCGGCGAGACGGCGCATGGTGAAGTCCGGCAAGCCTCCCTCATCGACCAAGCGCAACGCCGTCGCGGCGACGTCGTCTGGCGACAATCCACGAATCGGCATGTCCGTGATTGTAGAACGTCACGATCGAGCGTCGGGAAATACGTTGCTAGCCTCCTGAACAACGTTCATTGAACACTGTTCAGGAGGAAGTCATGTCCACCGCTCTTCCGGTCTCTCGGGGCACCTATCTCGTCGATGTGATCCGACACTCGCGCGTCCTCGATGCGGCGCTGATTCTCTCGGGGGCGGCGTTCATCGTCCTCGCCGCCCGCATCACCATCCCGCTGGGGTTCACACCCGTGCCGATCACTCTTTCCACCTTCGCCGTGATGGTGAACGGCGCCGTATTGGGCTCATGGCGCGGAGCATCCAGCGCGCTGCTCTACCTCGTCATCGGCGCGCTCGGCGCTCCGGTGTTCTCCGCAGGGCAATCGGGCGTCTCCTTCCCGACGTTCGGCTACATCGTCGGCTTCGTCGTTGCGGCCCTCGTCGTCGGCCAGCTTGCTCGTCGGGAAGCGGATCGCAAGGTGGGTACCACGCTTCTTCTCGGCGGGATCGGCACGATCGTGATCTACGCCTTCGGGGTGCCGTGGCTGGCGGTGTCGCTGGGAGTCGACCTCGGGCGCGCGGTTCTGCTGGGCGTGGTCCCTTTCCTCGTCGGCGACGCCCTCAAGATCGTGGTGCTCAGCGCTCTGCTTCCAACGGCGTGGAAAGCGGTCGCGCTCCTGGTAGCCCCGACGTCGAAGCCGCGGCAATGAGCGCCTACGCGCGCCTCGTCGAGGCGGTTCTCGCGGGTCGTCGCATCGGCACCAGCGAAGCCCTCGGTGTGCTCGCCACACCGGATGAGGACGTCTTGGACCTCGTCGCGGCCGTCGCCCGCATCAGACGCGCCCATTTCGGCAACCGTGTGAAGCTGAATTACCTCGTGAACCTGAGATCCGGCATCTGCCCGGAGAACTGCAACTACTGCTCTCAGGCGTTGGGATCGACGGCGCCGATCCTGAAGTACTCCTGGCTGTCACCGGAAGAGGCCGTCGCGCAAGCGGAACAGGGCGTTCAGGGAGGTGCCACGCGCGTCTGTCTCGTTGCGAGCGGGCGCGGACCGTCTGACCGGGACATCGCGCGCGTTGCGGAGATCGCCGGCGCCATCAAGGGCCGTCGCTTCGATGTCGAGGTCTGCGCCTGTCTCGGGCTCCTGCGCGACGGTCAGGCCCAGCGACTCGCCGAAGCCGGAGTGGATGCCTACAACCACAACATCAACACTGCCGAGTCGTTTCACGACCAGATCGTGCAGACCCACACCTATGCCGACCGCATCGATACGATCTCGCAGGCGAAGGCTGCCGGGGTTTCGCCGTGCAGCGGTCTCATCGCCGGCCTGGGCGAGACGGACGAGCAGCTGGTCGAAGCGCTCTTCGCCCTGCGGGAACTGGGGGCCGACTCGATTCCCATCAACTTCCTCGTCCCGTTCGACGGCACGCCGATGGCGGGCAGGTGGGAGCTCTCACCGCTGAGGTGCCTGAAGATCGTCGCGCTGGCGCGACTGGTGTGTCCCGAAGCGGAGATACGCCTCGCGGGAGGACGAGAACTGCACCTCGGCACACTCCAGGGGCTTGCTCTCCACATCGCCAACTCGATGTTCCTCGGCGACTACCTCACCGCGGAGGGGCAGGCCGCCGCCGCGGATCATGCGCTCATCCGGGAGAACGGCTTCGTCGCCGAGAGCGCCCCGGTCCTCGAGTCTCGCGCCGCCGACGCCGTGCCGCGCCCCCGACGGCGGGGCGCGGGGACCGAGATCCAGGCGAACGCATGAGCATGCCCCTCGCGAGATCCTGGTGATCTTCCGTGCCGAGAATCCCCCTCGGGGAGAAACAACTTATCTTTCTGGTGATGCTCGGTTCGGCGAGCGAGCATATTCATGGCGCATCTGGGGAGCGCCAGACGGCGGCCGTCTCTGTCTTTCAGAAGCACAGGCGCAGGCTGAACCGTCTTGTGACACACCGGGGGGAGTGTCGCTCTGGGGCCGAGGAAACTACTCGACCCCAGGGCTCCCGCGGTCCTCCGTAGGAGTCATGAACTCGTTGACGAGGGCCCGCAAACCCAGCGCGAACAGCGTCCATCGGCCTTCTCCGATCTCGTCGGATGCACCGGCGTCGATCGTGGGATGCGCGATTCCTTCGATCGCGCGCAGAGCGAAGCCATCGGAAAGCGCCGCCATGGCCGCGGTGAAGTCCTCGATCGCCAGCGGCGCCTTCATCCGCATCCCGTAGGCATCCATCAACGACAGCGTGAAGGCGGAGAAGGCGTCGATCGACTCCTGGTGGCGCGCGTGACTGGCCTCTCTGAGCTCCGGCCAGGTTTCCGCCGTTGCGCGCAGCGCGAGCGTCACCAAGAACTGCTGGGTGTCGCGGACACGCTCGCGGTCGCTCGTATGCACCGAAATGCTCTCCACGTGTGAGGCGGCGGCGGCGCGGAGGATCTCGTCGCGCGACGCCCCGTCGGCGATGAGCTGATCGATGGCCGCCTGTGCATACTCGGTCGGTGTGCTCAGGCGCAGTCGCACCATCGACACGGCGAGATCGCGCTGATAGTCGTTCTGGTCGGCCCACAGTCGGTAGGCGGCGCCGGTTGTCAGACCCGCACGGCGCAGCACTTCTTGCAGGCGGATGTGCTGCACGCCGGCCGAGACGCCGCGCTCGAGCAGCATCTGCATGCCCACCCGCAACAGCAGCGCGCGCGTCTCGTCCCCCGTCCGGCGCGCCATGAGAAGAAATCTACTCACCTGCATGATCTTGGCAACCGGTTCGGCAGAAACGGTTCTGGCAGAATGGGATATCGGCGTGCCCCTCCCGCGTCATCGACACGGGATCCGGGCCTGTGGACAGCGTCCGCCGCGGCCCCTCGAATGACCGTCGAGGGAACGAGGAGCGAGAATGCCCGACCGGATCGCCCAGCACCGTCGATACCTCATGTGCCGGCCTGAGTTCTTCACGGTGAGCTACCGGATCAACCCGTGGATGGAGCCGACTCACCCCACCGACACGGCGAAGGCCGTCGCCCAGTGGCAGACGCTCTACGACACATATCTCGCCCTCGGTCACGAGGTCGAGCTGATCGACCCGCTCCCGGGCCTTCCCGACATGGTGTACACGGCCAACGGTGGCTTCATCATCGACGGCCGTGCGCTCGGCGTGCGGTTCCGCGTCGACGAGCGCCGCGGCGAGGAGCAGCCCTTCATGGACTGGTTCGCCGCGAACGGACTCGAGGTGATATCGCCCGTCGACGTGCAGGAGGGCGAAGGCGACTTCCTGCTTGCCGGCGACACGATCCTCGCCGGCACCGGCTTCCGGTCAGCCGGTGACAGCCACCGCGAGGTGGCGGGAGTCTTCGGACGCGAGGTCGTGTCGCTGCAGCTTGTCGATCCGCGGTTCTACCACCTCGACACGGCGATCTGCGTGCTCGATCCGGTGCAGGGACCCACGGGCGTGGAGGCGGCGAACATCGCCTACCTGCCGTCCGCATTCGACGAACCCTCCCGGCGTGTGCTCGAACAGCGCTACCCCGACGCGATCCTCGTCTCCGACGCCGATGGGGCCGTGTTCGGCCTCAACGCGGCATCCGACGGTCGGCACGTCCTCATCTCCCCGCGCGCGACCGGTTTCGACGCTCAGCTGCGCGAGCGGGGTTACACCCCCGTTGCGGTCGACCTGTCGGAGCTGCTGCTGGGCGGCGGCGGAATCAAGTGCTGCACACTCGAACTGCGAGGAAAGAAATGACCACGATCTCCTCCGACGACATCACCGCGGGGCTCATCGCCGCGGAAGAGTCCTCCGTCGCCCAGAACTACCACCCGTTGCCGGTCGTGATCGCTCGCGGCGAGGGAGCGTGGGTGACCGACGTCGAGGGCAAGCGGTACCTCGACCTGTTGTCGGCCTATTCGGCGCTCAACTTCGGGCACCGCCATCCCGCGCTCATCGCCGCCGCGACCGAGCAACTCGGGCGCATCACGCTGACCAGCCGGGCGTTCCACAACGATCGGCTCGGGCCGTTCGCTGCAGCACTCGCCGACCTCTGCGGAAAAGACCTCGTGCTTCCGATGAACACGGGCGCCGAGGCCGTCGAAACGGGCATCAAGGTTGCGCGCGCGTGGGCCTATCGCGTCAAGGGCGTCGCTGCGGATGCCGCGACGATCATCGTCGCCGACGGAAATTTCCACGGCCGCACGACCACGATCGTCAGCTTCAGCGACGACGACCAGGCCCGCGGCGACTTCGGACCGTTCACCCCCGGCTTCGTTCGGGTTCCATACGGGGATGCCGCGGCCATCGCCGCCGCGATCGACGAGAACACCGCCGCGGTGCTCGTCGAGCCGATCCAGGGCGAGGCAGGCGTGGTCATTCCGCCGGAGGGCTACCTCCGCGACGTCCGCGAGATCTGCGACCGCGAGAAGGTGCTGTTCATCGCCGACGAGATCCAGTCGGGGCTGGCCCGGGTGGGGACGACCTTCGCGTGCGATCGCGAAAGCGTCGTGCCCGATGTGTATCTGCTCGGCAAAGCTCTCGGCGGCGGCATCGTGCCGCTGTCCGCCGTGGTCGCCGACCGTGACGTGCTCGGGGTCATCCGCCCCGGCGAGCATGGATCGACCTTCGGCGGAAACCCGCTGGCCGATGCCATCGGACTTCGCGTGGTCGAGATGCTCGCCTCTGGCGAGTTCCAGACGCGTGCGCTCGCCCTCGGCGAGCACCTCCAGGGCGCCCTCGAGTCGCTGATCGGTCAGGGAGTGAGCGCCGTGCGCGTCGCGGGGCTGTGGGCCGGCGTCGACATCGACCCGGCGTACGGCACCGGTCGAGAACTCGCCGAGAAGCTCCTGGGTCGCGGCGTGCTCGTCAAGGACACCCACGGCCAGACGATCCGGATCGCCCCGCCGCTGGTCGTGCGGGCGACCGAGCTCGACTGGGCCGTCGAGCAGCTACGGCTGGTGCTCGCCGGCTGAGCGAACGCGTCTGCCTCAGGCGACGGTGACGGAGACGCGCGGCCATCCGGTCGCGCCGTCCGGCGCCGGCGGGGCGGAGGCCTGCGTCTGCGGCTGGCCGTCGGTGCCGATCGCCCGCGCAGTGATGGTGTGGGGGCCGGCTGTCGCCGCCCACGGCAGCGTCCACTGCACCCAGGTGTCGGCCGAGATCGCGGTAGCGAGGGTCGCCTCCTGCCAGTCGCCGTCGTCGATGCGCACCTGCACACCCCGCACACCGACATGCTGTTGCCACGCGACGCCGGCGATGACGGTGTCGCCGGCGGATACTGCGGCTCCGCGGCGGGGAACGTCGATGCGACTCGCGAGCTTGATAGGTCCGCGCTCCGACCAGCCGCGAGGAGTCCAGTACCCCTGCGCGTCGGAGAACCGCGTCACCTCCAGATCGGTGACCCACTTCGTCGCCGACACGTAGCCGTACAGGCCCGGCACGACCATGCGCACCGGAAACCCGTGAGCGATCGGCAGCGGCTCGCCGTTCATGCCGACGGCGAGGATCGCATTGCGGTCATCGGTCAGCGTCTCCAGCGGGGTGCCCGCGGTGAAGCCGTCGATCGACGTGGAGAGCACCATGTCGGCATCCGCCTGCACGCCGGCGCGAGCGAGGAGATGCCGGATCGGATAGCCGAGCCACAGCGCCGTGCCGATGAGATCGCCGCCCACCTCGTTCGATACGCAGGTGAGGGTGGTGACGCTCTCTTCGAGGGGGAGCGCGAGCAGCTCGTCCCAGCTGATCTCGACCTCGTTGTCGACCTTGCCGTGGATGCGCAGCTTCCATGTCGCCGGGTCGATCTGCGGCACCGCCAGGGCGGTGTCGATGCGGTAGAAGTCGGCGTTCGGAGTGATCGCCGGTGTGAGACCCGGGATGCCGAGGTCGGCCCCCGCCGGAACGGTGGCGGTCTTCACCGGCCGCGGCAGCGTGATGGCAGCCCGGACGGCCGTCGCGGCGCGGGCTCCGGCCTGCAGTGCCCACCCGCCGACCGCGGCCAGAGCTCCGGCTGCCGCGGCCCCGGCCGTCCACGTGAGGAACGTGCGGCGGGACGCCCCGGCCGACGGCGCCGCGTCGGGCGCGGCGGATGCCGTTCGGGTCGCCGTCGACGCGGCGGCGGCGCGCGGCGCCAGCAGGCTGAGGGCGAGAAGGGTGGCGCCCGCGCCCACCGCGGGGGGCACGATGGCGAGCGCCGGGGCATCCGCGCGGGTCACGGCGGCGCCGACGCCGATCAGGCCGAGCACCACGACAAGCGTCTGCGCACCGCCCATCGAGCGGCGCGCGATCAGTCCCGCCCCCGCGCCGAGCAGGAGCAGCACGATGGCGACCGCCACGATCAGAGCGGCCTTGTCGCCGGTGCCGAACAGGGCGATCGCGAGGTCCTTGCCCCACGGCGGCGCGAGGTCGATGAGCGCGGAGCCGACGGCGGCGATCGGGCTCGCCCCGACGAGCGCCCCCGCGAGCTCCGCGACGCCCGCCCCGAAGACCGCCGCTGCGGCGCCGGCGAATGCTGCCCGACCTCGTGAACCCGTGTGCATGCGCTGATCCTAAGTCGTCGGGCGACGACGGGGGCGGGATGCCGCGGCATCCACTGTCGACGTCTGCGCGGCCGGGCACAGGCGATCTGCCGAGCGCAGGCTGATTTCCTGCGTATCGGCCTGTCCCGGGGAGCGTGCCTGTGTGGGGGTGACTGCGAGCCCGTGGGCGCCTCGGCACTCTCCGTCCTCCTCGACGCTTCAGCCGTCACATTCAGGAAACACGGCCCGGACTAGGCTCATGGCATGGGTGACCTGTTCGACGGATACGGCTCGACGCTGGCTCCGCGCAAGACCGTCTCGGGCGTCGCGGCCTTCGACGAGATGTTCGCCGCGCCCGCCTCTCCCGGCGGGCCGGCGACGTCGCGTGCCGCGTACCGCGAGCTGTATCAGGCGCTCGCCAAACTCACGCAGGAAGAGCTGCGCGGGCGCACCGAGTCACTCGCAAGTTCGTACCTGGCGCAGGGCGTCACGTTCGACTTCGCGGGCGAGGAACGTCCCTTCCCGCTGGATGCCGTGCCCCGCGTGATCGAGTACGACGAGTGGTCGAACATCGAGAAGGGCGTGCAGCAGCGCGTCCGCGCGCTCGAGGCGTTCCTCGACGACACGTACGGCCACCAGCACTGCGTCCGCGACGGCGTGCTGCCGGCCGGGCTGATCGCCTCGAGCCAGTACTTCTACCGGCAGGCCGCAGGCATCCACTCCGCCAACGGCGTGCGCATCCAGGTTGCCGGCATCGACCTCATCCGCGACGAGCACGGCGAGATGCGGGTGCTCGAAGACAACGTGCGCGTGCCGTCGGGCGTGAGCTACGTCATCTCCAACCGTCGGGTGATGGCTCAAACGCTCCCCGAGCTGTTCGTCTCGATGCGGGTGCGGCCGGTGGGCGACTACCCCAACAAACTGCTGCAGGCGCTGCGTGCGTCGGCCCCGTCGGGGATCGATGACCCGAACGTTGTCGTACTCACACCCGGTGTCTACAACTCCGCCTACTTCGAGCACACGCTGCTTGCGCGCCTCATGGGCGTTGAACTGGTCGAGGGCCGCGACCTGCAGTGCGTGGGCGGCAAGGTGTTCATGCGCACGACCCGCGGACCGCGCCGGGTCGACGTCATCTACCGCCGCGTCGACGACGAGTTCCTCGATCCGCTGCAGTTCCGGGCCGACTCGATGCTGGGCGCTCCCGGTCTCATGCTCGCCGCGCGCCTGGGCAACGTCACGATTGCGAACGCGGTGGGCAACGGCGTCGCCGACGACAAGCTGCTGTACACGTACGTCCCCGACCTCATCCGCTACTACCTGGCGGAGGAGCCGATCCTCAAGAACGTCGACACGTGGCGGCTCGAAGAGCCCGACGCTCTCGAAGAGGTGCTCGACCGGCTGGACGAGCTCGTCGTGAAGCCGGTCGACGGGTCGGGTGGCAAGGGTCTCGTCGTCGGCCCCGATGCGTCTCCGGCCGAGCTGGAGAAGCTCCGCAAGAAGCTCATCCGCGATCCGCGCGGTTGGATCGCTCAGCCCGTCGTCATGCTCTCGACTATCCCGACTCTCGTCGAAGACGGCATGCGTCCTCGTCACGCCGACCTCCGCCCCTTCGCCGTCAACAACGGCGACGAGGTGTGGGTGCTGCCGGGCGGTCTCACCCGCGTCGCCCTGCCCGAGGGGCAACTGGTCGTCAACTCGTCGCAGGGCGGCGGGTCGAAGGACACCTGGATCGTCGGCGGCGAGGCTCCGCGTCGCGGCGACTACGCCGTCCGCACCTCCGGCGGACTTGCGGGGCTCGTCGCCGATCAGGCGTCGGTGACAGAGGCGATCCCGATCATCTACGACACTCAGGGCGAGCAGTCGCACTCCCCGCAGGATCGCCCGCTGAGCATCCAAGAACAGCAGGAACAGCAACAGCAGCAGGCATCCGCCCCTCGTGACGAGGAGGTGCCCGGATGCTGAGTCGCATCGCGGAATCGCTGTTCTGGATCGGGCGCTACATCGAACGCAGCGACGGTACCGCGCGCATCCTCGACGTGCACCTGCAGCTGCTGCTGGAAGACCCCTGGATCGACGAGGACACCGCCTGCCGCTCGCTCATGGGCGTGATGGGCTCGGTGCCGCCACCGGAATCGGTCGAGGTGACCCGTTCCGACGTGCTGACGAGCCTCGCTGTCGACCGGGCCAACCCGTCGAGCATCGCGTACGCCGTGCAGGCGTCGCGCGAGAACGCCCGCCGGGCACGCGAGATCGTCTCGACCGAACTCTGGGAGACGCTGAACACCACCAATTCGCGGATGCCGCGGCGCCTGCACAACGAGAAGGTGCACGAGTTCTTCCAGTGGGTGCGCGAGCGGTCCGCGCTCGCCGTGGGCATCACCGACTCCTCGACCAGCCGCGACGAGGCCTGGCAGTTCCTCACCCTCGGCCGGGCGATCGAACGCACCGACATGACCGCGCGCCTGCTCGCGACACGGGCTTTGACCGAGGCCTCCGGCCCGTCGTGGACGACCATCCTGCGCTCGTGCGGCGCCTACGAGGCATACCTGCGCACCTACCGGGGGATGCCGAGCGCGTCCAACGCCGCCGAGTTCCTGCTGCTGGACCGTCTCTTCCCCCGCTCGATCATCTACTCGATCGCCCAGGCCGAGGCCTGCATGCGCGAGATCGATCCCGTCGCCGACCGTGTCGGCCATTCGAACACCGTGCTGCGCGCCCTCGGCCGCATCCGCAACGACCTCGAGTACCGTCCCATCGGCGAGATCCTCAGCGAACTTCCCGACCACATGGAGCGCGTGCAGAAGGTCACCCGCGAGGCCTCCGAGGCGATCCGCGGCCGGTTCTTCCCGACACACGCCGAGCCCAGCTGGATCGGAGAGACCTCATGATGCGGCTGCGGATCGAGCACACCACCGGCTTCGCCTACCAGGGCGACGTCGGAGCCTCATACAACGAAGCACGGATGCTGCCGATATCGACCGACAGTCAGTTCGTGCTGAGTTCGCAGCTCGACATCGACCCGTCGACGAGCGTCAACTACTACCTCGACTACTTCGGCACCCGGGTGGCGGCGTTCGACGTGCTGGCCGGCCACAGTCAGCTCGAGATCACGGCGCGATCGCTCGTGGAGGTGCGCCCGCGCCCGCTCGAGTTTCCCGAGATGAGCTGGGAGCGTCTGGCCATCGAGAGCACGCGGGCGATCGCCACGGTCGAGATGCTCGGGCAGTCGGCGCGCACTGCGCCGCATCCGGAGGTCGCCGAGCTCGCGCGTTCGATCGCGGCTGCGCACTCCGAACCGGCGCGCGCGGCGCTCGCGATCGCGACGGCCCTCGGCGACGCGATGGAATACATGCACGGCGTCACCGGGGTGCACTCCACGGCCGCCGAGGCCTGGACGGAGCGCAAGGGCGTCTGCCAGGACATCACCCACATCACCCTCGGGGCGCTGCGTCACGTCGGCATCCCTGCGCGCTATGTGTCGGGTTACCTGCACCCCGTCCGCGATGCCGAGGTCGGCGTGCCGACGACAGGCGAATCGCACGCGTGGGTGGAGTGGTTCACCGGTGGGTGGCAGGGTTTCGATCCGACCAACAATGTCGAGATCGGTGACCGGCACGTGCTCGTCGGCCGCGGCCGCGACTACAACGACATCCCGCCGCTGCGCGGTGTGTACGCCGGCCCGTTCACGAGCATCCTGCACGTGAAGGTCACCGTCACCCGCGAGGCCTGACGCCGCGCTGCGTGTCACTCGTATCTCAGCGACTCCACCGGGTCGGCGCCCGCCGCGCGCGCTGCCGGGAGCGTCCCCGCGAGGAACGCGATACCCATGACGACGAGCGTCGTCACGAGGATCGATACGGGATCGAAAGCGATCAGATCGAGTCCCGGCAAATCGGCGAACAGGCTGGTGGCCAGGCGTGCGCTGACCACGGTGCCCACCCCGATAGCCGCAAGAGCGCCGATCGCACTGCCCAGGAAGCCGATGAAGACCGCTTCGAGGCTGAACAGCGTGAACACACGCCCGCTGCCCATGCCCATCGCCTTCATGAGGCCGATTTCCCGGGTGCGCTCCTGCACCGACATCAGGAGGGTGTTGACGATGCCGAAGCTCGCCGCCAGCAGGGCGATGATGGCGAACGCGTTGAGAACGAGCACGATCCCGTTGATCACGGCGGTGAATGTGCCGAGTTGGTCGCTGACCGTCGTTGCGGTGTAGCCCTCGGCCGACAGCGTACTTTTGACCTCGTCGATCTGCGCCGTCGTCGCGTCGGTGGCGACCCAGGCGTCGACGCTGGAGTAGCGGTCGAGCTGGCCCTGCGGCACCCCGGCGTTCTGAACGGCGAAGAGTGCGTCGGTGAGGGCTGCATTGGGGGTCACCGAGGTCCCCGTGGCGAACGCGGCCTCCGTCACACCGGTGATGCGCGCGGTGACCGTGTGCTGCTCGTGCAACGGGTCGCTCACGGCAATCGTGGCCGTCGCCCCGACGGCATCCGCGGCGTCGGCGAAGCCGAGCGGAGTCACCAGCTCCTGCGGAATGGCCACCTCCGGCGTCGCATCGGCGTCTTCCGGCGCAGCGCCCGCAGCGAGCTGCAATGTCTGGCCGGCCACGAGTGTGCCGACGCTCGCGACGTACCGGGTGCCGCCGTTGTACTGGATGTAGTCGGCCGTCACCGAACGCACGGGTTCGACCTTCACGACGCCGGCCGTGGCCGTGATGGCCGTGATGTCGTCGGGCGTGAGAGCGGTGACCGATATCGAACCTCCGCCGGGACGGATGGCGCCGCCCTGTTTCGAGGAGACGGCGTCGGGGTCGTACTGCCGAGGCCCGCTGCCGGTGGATGCCTCGGCCTTGGTGACCGTCAGCACGTCGGAGGCCCCGAACGACGCGACCGTGCTGTCGATGAACCGGTTGATCCCGGTACCGAGCCCGTTCGTGATCGTGAGGGTGAAGGCGCCCACGAAGATCGCCAGGATGGTGAGGATCGTGCGGGTCTTGGATCGGAAGGTGTTGCCGACTGCGGTGGTCAGCAGGTCGGTGGCTCTCATGCCGCGCTCCGTTCGTCGGGCATGAGCACGCCGTCGCGGATCTGGACCCTGCGATCGCAGCGTGCGGCCAAGTCTTCGTCGTGGGTCACGACGATCAGGGTGATGCCGTGCTCCCGGTTGAGGCGGAAGAGGATGTCTTCGACCACCGCCCCGGTGGCCGAGTCGAGGTTGCCGGTGGGTTCGTCGGCGAAGATCACATCGGGATCGTTCACGAGTGCGCGCGCGATGACGGCGCGCTGCTTCTGGCCACCCGACAACGCGGTGGCCTTGTTGCGCGCCTTGTCGGCCATGTCGAGCTCGGCGAGGGCCCCGAGCCCGCGTCGACGGCGCTCGTTCCGGCTCGCCCCGGCGATCTTCAACGGCAGCACGACATTGTCGAAGACCGACGCACTCGGGGTCAGGAAGAACTGCTGGAACACGAAGCCGAAGGTCTTGTTGCGCGTGCGGTTCAGGCGTCGCCCCCTTAGGGTCGCGGCGTCGACGCCGTCGAGCATCACCCGGCCGCTCGTCGGCGCATCCAGGAGCGCCAGCAGGTGCATGAGCGTGGACTTTCCCGATCCGCTCTTGCCGACGATCGCGATGCTCTCGCCGCGGTGGATATCGAGGCTGACGCCGCGCAGCGCGTCGAAGCGCGCGGCGCCGCGGCCGTAGGACTTGTGGAGGTCGTGGACGGCCAGAAGGGGCGGCGCCGGCGAGATGGGGGGAGCGGATGTCATGGACACCACACTTCCCGGCCGGTGCCGCGGCGTCATCCCGCCGCCGCGGCAGATGCGTACCCCCGTGGGGGGACGCCGGCGTCCCACGGCAGGGCGATCCCCTCGCGCTGCCGGGGCGTCAGACTGTAGTCGTGAGCTCTCCCGACGACACGTTCCCCCCTCCCCGCCCCGTGGGGCCGGCATGGATCGTCGATGTCGTCGTGGTCATGTTCGTCGTGGCGGCGGCCCTCGCTCCGGTACCCGTGCCGGAGATGCGCCCGGCGGGACCCTTCGTTCTGGCTCTCGTGCTCCTTCCCGCGCCGGCTCTTCTCTTCCGGCGGCGGTGGCCGATCGTCGTGCTCCTGGTCTGCACGCTCGTCTATGTGGGGGCGCTGATGTGCGGCACCGTCTCCCCCGGGGCCGTGGCCGTCATGCTCGTGGCGATGTACTCCGTCGCCCGCGATACCTCGCGACGGACAGCCCTGGCGACGGTTGCGGTCGCGGTGACCGTCGTTGTGGGGGTCGGCCTCGGCATCCTGCTCGCGACGGGACACGATCCCCGTTTCCTCCAGGTGGGCTTGGCGCTGGCGCTGGCGGGAGCAGTCGGCGACGCGGCCCGTTCGCGGCGCGAGTACCTCACCGCGATCGTCGACCGTGCGCGCCGGGCGGAGCAGACGCGCGACGCCGAGGCGCGCCGGCGGGTCACGGAGGAACGGCTGCGCATCGCCCGCGATCTGCACGACGCCGTTGCGCACCAGATCTCGGTGATCAGCCTCAACGCCGGCGTCGCATCGGCGGCGTTGGACGAACGCCCGGAGAAAGCGCGTGAGGCGCTGTCGACGATCCGGACGGCATCCCGTGACGTCCTTGGTCAGATCGGCGGGATGCTCAGCGTGCTCCGCGCCGACGAGACGGCGGCGCTGCCGGAGCAGCCGGGACTCGCCCGCCTGTCCGAACTGGTGGAGTCGGTTCGGGTCGCCGGTCTCGATGTCGCCCTCCGCGACGAGCGGGCTGACGTCGCCGTGGATGCACTCCCGCTGGCGGTCGATATCGTCGCGTACCGCGTGATTCAGGAGGGACTGACCAACGCGCTCAAGCACGGCAGCGGAGCGCGGGCCCACATCCTGTTGCGGGTCGACGACGACGCGCTGGAGGTCGTGGTCACGAACCCCGTCGCCCATGCCGGCGCCGATACCGCCGATGTCGGATCATCGGGGTTCGGTCTCGTGGGGCTGAAAGAACGGGTGGGCTCGGTGCGGGGGAGCCTCGAGTCGGGCCGAGCGCCCGGGGGATTCCGGCTCGCGGCACACCTGCCGATCGAGAAGGCGGTGGCATCGTGATCGCGGTCATGGTGGTCGACGACCAGGCGCTCATCCGTGCCGCGGTGCGCGACCTGCTCGCCGACGAGCCCGGCATCGAGGTCGTCGGTGAGGCGAAGGACGGCGAGGCCGCGGTCGAGCAGGCTGCACATCTGCGCCCGGATGTCGTGGTGATGGACATTCGGATGCCGCGGATGGACGGCATCGAGGCGACCACCCGCATCTGTGCCGACCCCGCGTTGTCGCACACCCGGGTGCTCATCCTCACCACGTTCGAAGAGGACGAGTATGTCGTCGCGGCCCTGCGCGCCGGCGCCAGCGGGTTCGTCGGCAAGGGCGCCGAACCGGAGGAGATCGGACACGCCGTGCGGGCGGTGCATGCCGGCGACGAGTTGCTGTCACCGGCCGCGACCCGCGCGCTCATCGCGAAGTTCGTGCGGTCGACGACGGTGACGGCCGCACCACGTTCCCTATCGCATCTGACCGAGCGGGAGCGTGAGATCCTGGCACTCGTGGCGCGGGGGCGTTCCAATGATGACATCGCCGCCGAGCTGTTCATCTCGCCGCACACGGCCAAGACCCACGTCAAACGCACGATGACCAAGCTCGGTGTGCACGATCGCGCACAGCTGGTCATCGCCGCCTACGAGAGCGGCCTGGTCGCGCCCGGCGCGTGAGCGGCCGCACCCAGGCTCGGTACGCTGGCACGGTGACGACGTGGCGCACTTCGCAGAAGGCCGATCGCCGCGCACGGCTGCTCACCGAGGCGGCTGCGCTGTTCGCGCGGCGGGGATTCGCAGCCGTGACCACAGTCGAGATCGGTGAGGCCGTCGGCATGAGCGGCCCCGCCCTGTACAAGCATTTTCCGAGCAAAGACGCAATCCTCGCCGAACTGCTGGTCGACGCCAGCGAACGGCTGCTGGAGGGTGCGCGCGAGATCGGGGCGGCGGCTCCGACGGACGCCGCCCGCGCACGCCGGGTGCTCGACGATCTCATCGCGTTCCACATCGGCTTCGCGACCGCGGCGCCCGACATCATCCGCATTCAGGACCGCGAGCTGGCGGGCCTCGCCGCCGAGACGAACCATCGGGTGCGCCGCCTGCAGCGCGCGTACGTTGCGGCGTGGGACCAGATCTTCGCCGCCGCCGCTCCCGCCCTGAGCGCGCCGGAACGAGAGACCCGGCTGCTCGGGGTGTTCGGGCTGCTCAACTCGACGCCGCACAGCGCGGGCGCGAGTGGCGAGGATGCCGCGGGCATCCTCGCCGCGATGGCGCGTCGCGCTCTCCTGGCGGACTGAGCGCCCTCAGGCCTGACCGCCCGGCAGACAGCGCATGAGCGCGCTGCGGGTCGCGGTGGCGACGACCTCGCCGCGCTGGTTGCGCATCGTGTGCGCGAACTCCACGATGCCCTGTCCGGGGCGCGAGGCGGACGGCCGCTTGCTGACCACCACGGTCTCGGCGTACAGGGTGTCGCCGACGCGCACCGGCGCCGGGAAGGTGATCTCCCCGAAGCCCAGGTTCGCCACGATCGTGCCCTGCGTGAGCTGGGCGACCGACAGGCCGACCAGCGTCGACAGGGTGAACATGCTGTTGACCAGACGCTCGCCGAACTCCGTGTCGGCTGCCCACGCGGCATCCAGGTGCAGAGACTGCGTGTTCATCGTCAGCGTGGTGAACAGCACGTTGTCGGCCTCGGTGACGGTCCGTCCCGGGGCGTGCACGTAGCGAGCCCCGTCGATGAACTCCTCGACGTACAGTCCACGTTGTCGGATGATCTCGCTCATGTCGTCTCCTACTCCTCGTCGCTTGCCGCCGGCTCGATCGCGGCGACGACGCCCCCGCGGGTGACCTGGTCGCCGACGGCCACACGGAGGCGCACGATGCCGTCGACGGCGGCCCTCAGCACGTGCTCCATCTTCATCGCTTCCACCGCGATGACGGCATCTCCCACGCGCACCCGGTCGCCGTCGGCGACAGCCACGAGCACCACCGTCCCCGGCAGGGGAGAGAGCACCGTGGGGGAGGCGTCGACCTCGACATCCGCGGCGTCGTCGATGCGGCGTTCGATCACCCGCACAGCACCTCCGTCGGTGTGCAGCCACACCCCGTCCGGATCGACCGCGACGGGAAAGGTGCGCCCGCGCCCGTCGATGACGACCGACGCCGAGCCGGGTCCGACGGCATCGAGCCGAACGGATGCCGGCACGGGCGCGCCGTCGTCGACGGCCACCCGCAGAGGCGAAGACCACACGCGCACGCGTGCCGATGCCTCGCCGCTGACGAGATTGTAGACGCTCGGCGCCGCGTGGCCGAGGCGCCAGCCGTCGCCGCGGGTCCAGGGGCCGCTGACACCGCCCGCCACGTCTCGCGCCGCCTCCCGCTCGTGGCGGACGAGTGCCGCTTCGGCGAACGTCTTCGCTGACGCGTCGACGAACGGCAGCTCGTCGAAGACGCGGGCGATCAGCCCGGTGTCGAGGTCGCCCGCGATCACCTCGGGACGTTCGAGCAGCAGCCGCAGGAAGGGCAGGTTGGTCTCGAGGCCGAAGATCGCCGTGTCGTCGATCGCCCGCACCAGCCGCCGCCGCGCCTCGTCGCGGTCGGGACCCCACGCGATGATCTTGGCGAGCATCGGGTCGTAGTCGGTCGAGACGACCAGACCGTCCTCGAGCGAGGTGTCCACCCGTACGCCGTCGCCGTGCGCGTGCACGACACGGTCGACACGACCGCCCGTCGGGAGGAATCCGGCTCGCGGATCTTCGGCGTACACGCGCACCTCGATGGCGTGACCCTCGAGGTGCACGTCTTCCTGCGTGAAGGGCAGCGGCTCGCCGGCGGCGATGCGCAGCTGCAGCTCGACGAGGTCGAGACCGGTCACCATCTCGGTTACCGGGTGCTCGACCTGCAGCCGCGTGTTCATCTCCATGAAGAAGAACTCGTCGGGACGCTCGCCTGCGACGATGAACTCGACGGTGCCCGCGCCGACGTAGCCGACGCTCTGTGCGGTCTCGCACGCGGCCGCTCCGATGCGCGCCCGGGTCTCGGCGTCGAGCAGCGGCGACGGGGCCTCTTCGACCACCTTCTGGTGTCGGCGCTGCAGTGAGCACTCCCGTTCGCCCAGGTGCACCACGGTGCCGTGGGTGTCGGCGATCACCTGCACCTCGATGTGTCGCGGGGCAGCGACGTAACGCTCCAGGAAGAGCGTGTCGTCGCCGAACGATGCCGCGGCCTCGCGCCGCGCCGCCGCCACGGCGGCGGTGAGCTCCGCGGCATCCGTCACGACATGCATGCCCTTGCCGCCGCCGCCCGCCGACGGTTTGATCAGCACCGGAAAGCCCACCTCGGCGGCACCGGCGATGAGCTCGTCGTCGGTGAGACCGGGGCGCGCGATGCCCGGCACCGTCGGCACGCCGCGGGCCTCGACGGTCTGCTTGGCCGAGATCTTGTCGCCCATGATCTCGATCGCCTCCGGCGACGGGCCGATGAAGACGACTCCGGCGGCGGCGCACGCCCGCGCGAACGCCGCGTTCTCGGCGAGGAAGCCGAAGCCCGGGTGAACCGCGTCGGCGCCGGTCTGGCGCGCAGCGTCGAGCACGCGCTCGATCGACAGGTAGCTCTCGGCGGCGGACGCCGGACCCAGTCGCACCGCTTCGTCGGCCAGCTGCACGTGGAGCGCGTCGGCGTCCGCGTCGCTGTACACGGCGACGGAGCGGATGCCGACGGCGCGCAGGGTCCGGATGATGCGGACGGCGATCTCACCCCGGTTGGCGATGAGGACCTTCTCGATGGTGCTCATGCGGTCACATCCGGAAGACGCCGTAGCCGGCGTCGGGCATCGGGGCGCGGGACACGACATCGAGCGCGAGTCCCAGCACATCGCGCGTCTGGGCCGGCTCGAGAATGCCGTCGTCCCACAGGCGTGCCGTGGAGTAATAGGGATTTCCCTGGGCCTCGTACTGTGCCCGGATCGGTGCTTCGAACACCGCCCTCTCCTCCTCGGTCCAGGCGGTGCCCGCGGCACTCAGCTGCTCGCCGCGCACGGTGGACAGGACGGATGCCGCCTGCGGACCGCCCATCACCGAGATGCGCGCTGTCGGCCACGTCCACAGGAAGCGCGGCGAGTAGGCGCGACCGCACATCGAGTAGGTGCCGGCGCCGAACGAGCCGCCGACCACCACGGTGAGTTTCGGTACCCGCGCGCAGGCGACTGCGGTGACCATCTTCGCGCCGTGCTTCGCGATGCCGCCGTGCTCGTACTCGCGGCCCACCATGAAGCCGGTGATGTTCTGCAAGAACAGCAGGGGGATGCCGCGCTGATCGCACAGCTCGATGAAGTGCGCTCCCTTCTGCGCCGACTCGGCGAAGAGCACGCCGTTGTTCGCGACGATGCCGACGGGGTGGCCGTGGATGTGAGCGAAGCCGGTGACGAGCGTCTCGCCGTACTCCTTCTTGAACTCGCTGAAAACGCTGCCATCGACGAGGCGGACGACGATCTCGCGGGCGTCGTAGGGAGTCGTCAGGTCGACCGGGACGACGTCGTAGAGCGAGTCCGGATCGTGCAGCGGGGGATCGGCGCGCGCGAGGCGGTACGGCAGCGGGGCGGGTTCGGGTACCGTCGCGATGATCTCGCGGACGATGCGCAGGGCGTGCGCATCGTCGGCGGCGAGGTGATCGGTCACCCCCGAGATGCGGGAATGGGTGACGCCACCGCCCAGCTCTTCAGCGCTGACGACTTCGCCCGTCGCCGCCTTCACGAGGGGAGGGCCGCCGAGGAAGATCGTGCCCTGATCGCGGACGATGACGCTCTGGTCGCTCATCGCCGGCACGTAGGCGCCGCCGGCGGTGGACGATCCCATCACCGCCGCGATCTGCGCGATGCCGTCGCGCGACATCCGTGCCTGGTTGTAGAAGATGCGGCCGAAGTGGTCGCGGTCGGGAAACACCTCGTCCTGCATCGGCAGGTACGCGCCGCCGGAGTCGACGAGATAGATGCATGGCAGACGGTTCTCGCTGGCGACCTCTTGCGCGCGCAGGTGCTTCTTGACCGTGAGCGGGAAGTAGGTGCCTCCCTTGACGGTCGCGTCATTGGCGACGACCATCACGTGGCGCCCGTGCACCAGTCCGATGCCGGCGACGACGCCCGCCGACGGCGCCTCGCCGTCGTACAGTCCGGCGGCGGCGAGGGGGGCGAGCTCGAGGAAAGGGCTGCCGCGATCGAGCAGCAGATCGATCCGATCGCGGGCGAGGAGCTTACCGCGGTCGGTATGACGTCGCCGCGACGCCTCGGGTCCGCCCTGCGCGGCGGTCTCCCGCTTCGCCCGCAGCTCCGCGACGAGGTCGCGATATCCATCCGTGGTCGTCGTCGACACGGCATCCTCATTTCGGTTATCAATCAGTAACCCAATGAGGACCATAGCGGCCGAGAACTCCGTTGTCCACCGTCGCTCGCAGCGGTGGTGATCCGTGTGCGGTGCGGCAGAATGTTGCGATGACCACGATGCCCGACCAGCCGTCGTCCTACTGGTACGTCGACGAAGACGCGCGCTCGACGTCGGTCATGGAAGCCCTGCGCTCCTACCGTGCGGCGGAGGTCGCGATGCGGCGGCGGACGCAGCAGTCCATGGATATGGGCGAGAACGAGTTGCTCGTGCTGCGCTTCCTCGCCCGCGCGCGGTTGCGCGGCGACGCCGTCACCCCGGTGACGCTCAGCCGCTACCTCGGCATCACCTCGGCCTCCACCACCGCGCTGCTTGACCGGCTCGAGCGGTCGGGGCACATCACGCGGGCGCCGAATCCGGCCGACCGACGCAGCGTGCTGATCAGCTCGAGCGAGCATTCAGACCGAGAAGTGCGCCAGACTCTGTCGGGCATGCACGATCGGATGATGGCCGTGGTGCGCGAGATGGACACCGAGCAGCGCGACACCGTGATCCGATTCCTCGACGCGATGCGCATCGCCGTGGATCACATCGACGCGTAGTCGCGCGCGACCGCGGAGCCGGCGATCTCATCGGCGGCGTCGGTCGCGGCGTCGAGGAAGTGCAGCACGGCCGCGCGTCCTTCGGGAGTCAGTTCGTCTATCGCGGACGCGACACGGTCTTCGAATGCGTCCACCAGGGTGGCGACCTCGGTCGCGGCCCGCTCGGTCGGTGCGATCAGGATGCTGCGTCGATCGGTGGGATGGCTCACCCGCTGCACGCTGCCCAAGCGTTCGAGGCGGTCGAGCAGCGCCGTGGTCGATGCCGAACTGATGCCGAGGTGGCGCGAGATCTCGCTCGGCTTCACGTCGAGCCCCTGACGCTCGCAGGCGAGCACGTACTGGAGGATGCGCAGTTCATTCTCGCCGAGTGCGGCATTGGCGCGCACCCGCTGATGCATCTGAGTGTCGGCTGCGCGGAACCGTTCGAGCGCGCTCAGGACATCGGTCGTGCCGGATGCGCTCGTGCTTGTCACGGCACCCACCTCCCAGAGACTCTGTTCGCGACCTGTTTTCTCACTATCAATATAGCTCAAGAACTAGCTCGCTTGACTAACTACTTATCCACGGAATAACCTTTCCGGTAATCGATCGAGGGGAGTCATGATGGGGCGTCTGTACTACGGCAGCAGCACGGAGCCGTTCATCGTCGACGACGTCGAGCTCGCTCATCTGCGCATGGTCGCAATGACGAAGCTCCGTCGTTCGGAGGGGTTCAGCCTGACGCTGACCTCGCCGTCGCGCGGGCGCAGCGCGCTGTGGGTGCACTGCGCCATTGCGCTGCGCTTCGAGTTCGACGCGGTCGAGCCCCTGCGCCTGGACCCCGCCCGGGTCAACGAGCTGGCGCAGGCTGCCGCGTCCTCGGCGGGCGTGGTGCTGGAACGCGCCGTCGAGGCTGCTCCGGCGCGAACGGAACTGGCGGCGGTGGCGTGAGCATCCTCGCTACTGCCTCGACGACGCGGGTGACGTGGGCGAATGTGAGCGACGGCTTCTCCGTGGCCTCTCGTGCGGGCGACTACGTCGGGTGCGTCGAATCCACCCCCGACGGCCACTTCGTCGGCTTCGACTTCCGATCGACCCCCGTCGGTCGTTACGCGACCCTGGCCGAGGCCCAGCGGTCGGTCGGGGCTGCGCACGGCAAGCGCCCTGTCCTGGACGCGCCGCCGCACTCGCCCCGCGCTGAGGCGATGTGGCAGACCGCGGCGACCCTCACCGGCGCCGTCGCGCTGGGCGTGCTCGCGACCGCGGTGTTGACCACACCGATCGTGTGAGCCTCAGGACGCGGTGCCGATCTCCACGAGAGCGAGGTCGGTGCGCTTCTGGAGGAATCCGCAGAGGTTGGCGACGACGGCGAGGTCGGCGGCCAGTCGGGCGACACCGTCGGCATCCAACTCGAAACTGTCGGCGCGCGCCTCGAAGGTGACGCTCCAGCGGGCGCCGCTTTCGTTTTCGACCGGCTGGATGTAGGTCACCGTGGAGGCGTCGCTCAGAGCGACGACCACGAGGCCGGAATCGGGTCCCGGAGTGAAGTTCTTCTCCAGAACGGTGACCGCGCCGGCGGTGGACGGATTGTCGGCGAGGTAGTCACGCACCCATGCTTCGACCGTCTCTTGATTGCGGTAGGGCATGGGGCCTCGTTCCAGAGCTACGCAGCGCCTCGAGGCGCTCCGTACATTATGCCGTGCTGTCACGAGCTCCGGCGCCCTCCGGTGGCGACGGACGCAGCAGCGTGGTCAGCAGCAGATGCATCGCGGCGACGGGATCGGTGTCGTCGGCGAGCCAGCGGATCTGACTGCCCTCCCATCCGGTGATGATGAGTCCGGCCAGCGCGGTGTCGTCGTCGCTTTCGGGGTGGATGCGCCCGAGCGCGCGGTCGTGGGCGATGAGGGCGGCGTAGTCGGCGGTGACGGTGGCGTAGCGGTGTTGGAGCCACTCATGCGCTTCGTGTCCCGGGTAGGTCGCCTCGGCCGAGACGATCGAGAACATGCGCACGAGTTCGCGGCGGCCGAGGTTTCGGCGCACGACTCCGACGATGGTGGGCACCACGCCATCGCGACGTGCGCGGTCGGCGAAGCCGGCGTCGGCCGCATCCTCCTGTTCCAGAACGGCGGCGAGAAGGGACACCTTGGTGGGGAAATGGTGCATCACAGTGGTGAGACTCAGCCCCAACTGCGCGGCGATCTGCCGCAGTGACCCGCCCCGGTAGCCGTGCGCGCTGAAGATGGCGGTGGCGGAGGTGATGATCTCGGCCCTGCGTTCGGCCGTCTTCGCGTACGGGCCGCGGCGCGCGGGAGACGGAGAAGCCATGGACCAGAGCGTACCCGCTCCCGGCCAATAAACCGTGCACCTGCACGACATTGGGGATAGGATGCTCGACATGGCAACACAGATGCGCGACTACCGGTGGGTTCGAGACGGAGCGCTGGGCGCTGGACGTATGCGGTACGGCGCCGACTACAACCCGGAGCAGTGGTCGCGCGACGTGTGGGCCGAGGACATGCGACTCATGCGCGAGGCGGGCGTCAACGTCGTCTCACTCGCGATCTTCTCGTGGGCGCTGCTCGAGCCGCGCCCCGGTGAGTTCGACTTCACCTGGCTCGACGACGTGATCGACCTCCTGCACGAGAACGGCATCGACGTCGACCTGGCCACCGCGACGGCATCGCCGCCGGCGTGGCTTTCACAGCGGCATCCCGAGATCCTGCCGCAGACCGAAGACGGCACCGTGCTCTGGCCGGGCGCCCGGCAGCACTGGCGCCCCACATCGCCGATCTTCCGCGAGCACGCGCTGCGACTCGTCCGCGCCCTCGCCGAGCGATACGGCGATCATCCGGCGGTCATCGCGTGGCACATCTCGAACGAGCTCGGCTGCCACAACATCTACGACTACTCCGACGACGCCGCACGCGCCTTCCGCGGATGGTTGCGGGAGCGCTACGGCACACTCGACACGCTCAACGACGCATGGGGGACTGCGTTCTGGTCTCAGCACTACACCGAGTGGGATCAGATCCTCCCGCCTCGGACGGCGCCGACGCACCGCAACCCCGGGCAGCGCCTCGACTTCGAGCGGTTCTCCTCCGATGCGGTGCGCGACCACCTGCGGGCCGAGGCGGCGGTGCTCACCGAGATCACGCCCGATATCCCCTTCACGACGAATTTCATGGTCGCCCAGAACGTGCGCGACATCGACTACCCCTCGTGGGCCGGCGATGTCGACTTCGTCTCGAACGACCACTACCTGCGCCCCGGCGAGGTCGGTCGCGATGACCTCTCGTTCTGGGCCAACCTCACCGGCAACATCGCCGAGGGACGCCCGTGGTTCCTGATGGAGCACGCGCCGAGCGCGATCAACTGGCGCGAGGTGAACCCGCCGAAGCGGCCGGGGGTGCTGCTGCGCGACGCGCTCACGCACGTCGGGCACGGTGCGGATGCCGTGTGCTTCTTCCAATGGCGCCAGTCGCGCGCCGGTGGCGAGCGCTACCACTCCGGCATGGTCCCGCACGCCGGCGAGCACAGCCGTGTGTTCCGCGATGTCGTCGCCCTCGGCGCCCGACTGCAGGAGCTCTCGCCCGTCGTCGGATCGCATCGCGAGCGCGCGCGGGTCGCCGTCGTGTTCGACTACGAATCGTGGTGGGTGAGCGGGCGCGATTCGCACCCCACCGACGCCATCCGCTACGACGACGAGGCCCTTGCCTGGTATCGCGCCCTCCTCGACCTCGGCGTCCGCGCCGACGTCGTGCCGGTCTCGGCGTCGTTCGACGACTACGACGTGGTCGTCGCTCCGATGCTCCACGTCATGCCCGATGCGCTGCGCACCCGGCTGGAGAACGTCGTGCGCACGGGGCGGCACCTCGTGACCACCTACTTCTCCGGCGTCGTCGACGAGCACGACCGCGTGTGGCTCGGCGGATATCCGGGGGCGCTGCGCGACGTGCTGGGCGTGACCGTCGAGGAGTTCGTGCCGCTTCTTCCCGACGAGACGGCGCGGCTCGCGTCGGGCGCTGTCGCCACTGCCTGGAGCGAGCGCATCAGTCGCGTCGGCGACGACGTCGAGGTGCTCGACACCTACACGACGGGCGATCTGGCCGGGATGCCGGCCGTGACCCGTCGCCGCGCCGGAGCAGGATCGGCCACCTACGTCTCCGGCGACCTCGGTCGCGAGGGCGCCCGGGGCGTGCTGGAGCGCCTTTCGGGCGATGTCGACGCGCTGGCCGGCGACGTCCTCGCGGCGGACGGGCGACTCGAAGTGATCGTCCGCGCCGACGGCGAGAGCCGCCACGTGTTCCTCATCAACCGCACCGACGACGAGGTGGCGCTCGACGACGCCGCCGCCGGGGCGCGCCGTGTCGCGCCGCGGGGTGTCGAAGTGTTCACTCTTGCGGCGTCGGACGCGGCAGGTGCGCCGGTCGCTGTCCGCAGCGGGCAGGGGAGGCTGGGCGCATGAGCACGCGCATCGACTGGAGCGAGGGCACGTGGACGACGCCGCCGGCAGCGGTGGCTGAGCGGGGCGGAGCGTTGGTCGTGACCGCCCTGGAGGGCAGCGACGCCTGGCGCCGCACCGCCTACGGGTTCATCCACGACACGGAGCACGCGCTGCTCGCACCGCTCGCCGTGGGCGAAGCGATGGAGGTCGTCTTCGACGCCGACTTCACCGCGCAGTTCGACCAGGCGGGGCTGTTCGTCCGGGTCGACGACGAGCGGTGGATGAAGGCGGGCGTCGAGAACGCCGACGGCGTGCTCGGCGTGGGCGCGGTCGTCACCGACATCATGTCGGACTGGTCGGTGGGCGCCGTGCCCGAGTGGGCGGGTCGACGTCTGCGCGTGCGGGTCAGTCGCGGCGCCGATGCTCTGACGGTTCGCGCCGGCGTCGACGGTGAAAGCCTGCGTCTGGTGCGGGTGGCCCCGTTCGCCGGCGGCGCCACTGCTCAGGCAGGACCGATGGTGTGCGCTCCGACGCGCGCGGGGCTCGAGGTCGTCTTCACCGAATGGCTGCGCACCGACGCGGACGCCTCGCTGCACTGAGCTAACGCGGCTCGTAGCGCCGCAGGGTGTGGGTGCGTGCGACGAGGTCGCGCAGCTCTTCCAGCGCGCCGCTGATCATGCCGGCGGCGCGCGCCTGCACGAGCACGTTGCCGAGCGCTGTCGCCTCCACCGGCCCGGCGACGACCGGCATGCCCGTCCGATCGGCGGTGCGCTGACAGAGCAGCTCGTTCAGTGCACCGCCGCCGACCAGGTGCACGGTGCGCACGTCGACGCGGCCCAGCCGGGAGGTCGTGGACACGGCGTCCGCGAAGGCCTGGGCGAGCGACTCGATGATCGCGCGGACGTAGGCGGGGCGCGTCTTCGGCGAAGCGAGGCCGTGCTCGTCGCACCACGCGTCGATGCGCGCCGGCATGTCGCCCGGCGTCAGGAAGCGCGCGTCGTCGACGTCGAAGACGGGGACAGCGGACGCCGGAACCTCCGCCGCCGCGGCGAGCAGCGCACCGAGGTCGGCGTCCTCGCCGCGGCGAGACCACCCGCGGATGGTCTCGGTGAGAATCCACAGCCCCATCACGTTGTGCAGCAGGCGCACCCGGCCATCGACGCCGCCCTCGTTGGTCACGTTCGCCGCGCTCACCTCGGGGGAGAGGACGGGCTGGGCGACCTCCACCCCGACGAGTCCCCATGTCCCGCAGGAGATGTAGGCGGCGGCATCTGCGTGCATGGGGACGGCGACGACGGCGGATGCCGTGTCGTGCGAACCCACAGCCACGACCGGGGCCGAACCGCCGACGGCCGCCCGGACGTGGGGGAGGAGGTCGCCGATGCGCTCGCCGGGAGAGATCAGCGCAGGCAGCAGCGTCCGGGGCACGCCGATCGCCGAGACGAGTCCGTCGTCCCAGGTGCGGGTGCGCGCGTCGAGGAGTCCCGTCGTCGATGCGTTGGTGAGCTCGGCGCGTCGGATGCCGGTGAGCCAGAAGGCGAGGAGGTCGGGCATGAGCAGGAGCGTGTCGGCGAGTGCGAGGACACCGGGCGGTTCGGCGGCCAGTTGATGCGCGGTCGTGAAGGGGAGGAACTGCAGCCCGTTGCGCGCGAACAGATCTGCCCGCCCGATGGTCCGCTCTACCGCCACCACGCCGCGCGCCGTTCGCTCATCGCGGTAGTGGAAGGGGACGCCGAGCAGCTGCCCCTCGCGCAGCAACCCGTAGTCGACGGCCCACGAATCCACCCCGATGCTCGCCAGCCGCGGCTCGGCGCGGAACGCCTCCCGCAGCCCGCGCAGGACGGCGGCGTAGAGCCCTGTGACATCCCAGTGCAGCCCGTCGCCGAGACGGACCGGATCGTTGGCGAACCGTGCGACCGTCTCGGTCTCGAGCACGCCGTCGCCAACGCGCCCGACCACGACGCGCCCGCTGGTGGCCCCGAGGTCGATCGCCGCGACCGCACGGGTCTGCGTCATCGCAGGAACGCGGCGGCGACGCCGGAGTCGACCGGGATGTGCAGGCCCGTCGTGCGGCTGAGCTCGGGACCGGTGAGCACCGCGACGGCATCCGCGACGTTCTCTGGCACGACCTCGCGGCCGAGGATCGTGCGGTTCGCGTAGTACTGGCCGAGCTCCTCCTCCTTGACTCCGTAGGTCGCGGCGCGGTTGGCACCCCACCCGGAGGCGAAGATGCCCGAACCGCGTACGACGCCGTCGGGATTGATGCCGTTGACGCGCACGCCGTGAGCGCCGAGCTCGACAGCCAGGAGGCGCACCTGGTGGGCCTGGTCGGCCTTCGTCGCCGAGTACGCGATGTTGTTCGGCCCGGCGAACACGCCGTTCTTCGACGAGATGTAGACGATGTCGCCGCCCATCTTCTGGGTGATGAGGACGGATGCCGCGGCCTTCGAGACGAGGAACGACCCCTTCGCCATCACGTCGTGCTGCAGGTCCCAGTCGGCTTCCGTGGTCTCCAGCAAGGGCTTGGACAGCGAGAGCCCCGCGTTGTTGACGACCAGGTCGAGGCCGCCGAAGGCGAGCACCGCGGCATCTACCGCGGCCTGCACGGCGGCCGGGTCGGCGACGTTCGCCGCCACCCCGATCGCGACGTCGCGACCCCCCAGTTCTGCCGCGGCGGCCTGCGCCTTCTCGAGGTCGAGGTCGGCGATCACCACGCACGCGCCGTCCGCGGCGAGGCGTGCGGCGGTGGCCTTGCCGATGCCGCTGGCCGCGCCCGTGACCAGGGCGATGCGGCCCTGGTGGCTCTTGGGCTTCGGCATGCGCTGCAGCTTCGCCTCTTCGAGCGCCCAGTACTCGATGCGGAACTTCTCGGCATCCGAGATCGGGGTGTACGTGGAGACCGACTCGGCGCCGCGCATGACGTTGATGGCGTTGACGTAGAACTCGCCCGCCACGCGGGCCGTCTGCATGTTCGCACCGTACGAGAACATGCCGACGCCGGGAACGAGCACGATCAGCGGGTCCGCGCCGCGCATCGCCGGGTTGTCGGCTGTGGCATGCGCGTCATAGTAGGCGCGGTAGTCGTCGCGGTAGGCGGCGACGAGCTCATGCAGACGCGTCAGCTGCTGGTCGAGGGATGCCGTGGCGGGCAGATCCAGCAGGAGCGGCTTGACCTTGGTGCGCAGGAAGTGGTCCGGGCAGCTGGTGCCGAGGGCGGCCAGGGCCGGGGCCTTCTCGGATGCCAGGAACTCGAGCACCACGGCGCTGTCGGTGACGTGGCCGAGCATCGGGCGATCACTCGAGACGAGTCCGCGGATCGTGGGCGCGAGCGCCGCAGCGCGGGCGCGACGCTCCGCCTCGGGGAGCGCCTCGAAGCCGGGCCGAACGCCCCCGAAGGGGGCGGGGTCGCCGTTCTCGGTGAGATAGGCGGCAGCCGTGTCGATGATCCAGGAGGAGTTGCGCTCGGCTTCGTCGCTTGTCTCGCCCCATGCGGTGATGCCGTGGCCGCCGAGGATCGTGCCGATCGCCTGCGGGTTCTCTGCCTTGACGGCAGCGATGTCGAGTCCCAGCTGGAAACCGGGGCGTCGCCACGGCACCCACACGACGCGGTCGCCGAAGATCGCCCGCGTGAGGGCGGGACCGTCCGCGGCAGTGGCGATGGCGATACCGCTGTCGGGATGCAGGTGGTCGACGTGTGCGGCATCCACCAGCGCGTGCATCGCGGTGTCGATCGACGGCGCGGCCCCTCCGCGACCGTGCAGGCAGTAGTCGAACGCGGCGACCATCTCGTCTTCGCGGTCGACTCCGGGGTAGACGTCGACGAGGGCGCGCACCCGGTCGAGGCGCAGCACCGCGAGCCCCTCCGCGGTGAGCGTGCCGAGATCGCCGCCGGAGCCCTTGACCCACAGCAGGTCGACGGGGCTGCCGGTCACCGGGTCGATGTCGGTGCCCGTGGCCGATGTGTTGCCGCCGGCGTAGTTCGTGTTCTTGGGGTCTGCGCCCAGGCGGTTGCTGCGAGCGATGAGGTCGGTGACGGCGTTGTTCGTCGACTCGGTCGGGTTCGTCATCTCAGGCACCCCATCCCGCCTGCATGCCGCCGACGCGCTCTGACGCGATGCGCTCCGCGTAGCCGGATGCCGCATACGCCGCCATCGGATCAGCCGGTAGTCCCCGCTCCTCACGCCATGCGGCCAGCAGCGGCCGCACATCGGTCTGGAACGCGTCCATCAGGATGGCGTTCGCCGCCAGCACGTCGTTCGCCGCCTGTGCGGCGGCGAGAGCGTCGCGGTCGAGCAGGAGAGCTCGCGCCGTCATCTCCTGCACGTTGAGCACCGAGCGGATCTGGCCGGGGATCTTGTCTTCGATGTTGTGGCACTGGTCGAGCATGAACGCGACGTCGGGGCTGTTGAGCCCGCCCCCGCGGATCACCTCCACGAGGATCCGGAACAGCTGGAAGGGGTCCGCCGCCCCGACGATGAGGTCGTCGTCGGCGTAGAACCGGCTGTTGAAGTCGAAGGAGCCCAGCCGTCCGAGTCGCAGCAGCTGCATGACGATGAACTCGATGTTGGTGCCGGGGGCGTGGTGGCCGGTGTCGAGGCAGACCATCGCCTTCTTGCCGAGCGCGGCCACCTGCACGTAGGAGGTCCCCCAGTCGGGAACATCGGTGTGGTAGAACGCCGGCTCGAAGAACTTGTACTCGAGCACGAGGCGCTGGTCATCGCCCAGGCGCGTGTAGATCTCCTGGAGAGAATCGTGCAACCGGTCCTGACGGGAGCGCATGTCGTTCTGACCCGGGTAGTTCGAACCCTCGGCGAGCCAGATCTTCAGGTCGCGCGAGCCGGTGGCATCCATGATGTCGATGCACGCGAGGTGATGATCGATCGCCTTCTGGCGGATCTTCTCGTCGTGGTGGGTGAGGGCGCCGAACTTGTAGTCCTCGTCCTGGAACGTGTTCGAGTTGATGGTGCCGAGGCGCACACCGTGGTCGTCGGCGTGGCGGCGAAGCGTGTCGTAGTCGTCAACAGCGTCCCAAGGGATGTGCAGGGCGACGCTGGGCGCGAGGGCGGTGTGGCGGTGCACCTGCGCGGCATCCGCGATCTTCTCGAACGGATCGCGCGGGGTGCCCGCCGTGGAAAAGACCCGGAAGCGCGTGCCCGAGTTGCCGAAGGCCCAGGAGGGCAGTTCGATCGCCTGGGCGGCAAGGGTGGAAAGGTGCTCGGCGGTGAGCGTTGACATCGGTCGTCTCCGGCGGATCAGGCGAGGTGTGCAGTGAATCGATTCAAATTGAATCGTTTCACACCGTATCCTCGAACCGCACGTCCGTCAACGTCCGTCACCATCCGAGGGAGCCCCCATGTCGGTGAGCATCAAGGATGTCGCCTCTGCGGCATCCGTCTCGGTGGGCACCGTTTCGAACGTGCTGAACCGCCCAGACCGTGTCGCGCCGGATACCGTCGCACGCGTGCAGGCGGCGATCACGCGGCTTGGATTCGTCCGCAACGACGCCGCGCGTCAACTTCGCGCAGGGCGCAGTCGGGCCATCGGCCTGATCGTGCTCGATACCGCCAACCCGTTCTTCGCCGACGTCGCGCGCGGGGCGGAGGAGCGTGCCGCACACGAGGGGATGTCCGTGTTGCTCGGCAACAGCGACCACCTCGCGGAGCGCGAGGACGCCTACCTCGACCTGTTCCGCGAGCAGCGTGTCAACGGGGTGCTCCTGACGCCTACGGGGATGGACGACGCGCGGATCGACCGCCTGCGCGCTGTGGGCACGCCCCTCGTACTCGTCGACGCCGAGGATGCCGACGGGCGACTGCCGTCGGTGGCCGTCGACGACGTCGAGGGCGGGTTTCTCGCCGCCGCACACCTGCTGTCTCTCGGCCGCCGCCGAGTCGCGTTCGTCGCCGGCCCGCTGTCGGTGCGCCAGGCCGCCGACCGCCTCGAGGGCGCTCGCCGCGCGCTCGACGCAGTTCCGGACGCGAGCCTCGAGGTGATCGAGGGTGAGGCGATGACGGTGCTCACCGGGCGTGACATCGGACGTGCGCTCGCCGCCCGGCCGGCGGACGAACGACCCGACGCGGTGTTCTGCGCGAACGATCTGCTCGCGGTGGGACTGCTGCAGGGGGCGGTGATCCTCGGCGGCATCCGCGTGCCGGACGACCTCGCCCTCATCGGCTACGACGACATCGACTTCGCGACCGCGGCGGTGGTGCCGCTCTCTTCCGTCCGCCAGCCCTCCCGTACGATCGGGGCGACCGCGGTGGAGTTGCTGCTCGAGACCCTGGATGATCCGACGGCCGCGCGCGCCGTGCGGTTTCGCCCCGAGCTCATCGTCCGCGACTCGACCGCGCGCTCACGCGCACAGGCTCCATCAGAGGGTCGTCATGCCGCCGTCGACCGCGAACAGTGCGCCCGTCGCGAAGGCCGCGTCGTCCGAAGCGAGGAACACCATGATGCCTGAGACGTCGCCGGGCGTTCCGGCCCGGCCGAGCGGAATGCGGTCGATGATCGCGGCGCGGGCCTGCGGGTCGGTCGTGATGGTGGACACCAGCGACGTCTCGGTGTAACCGGGCACGACGGTGTTGACCCGGATGCCGCGGTCGGCGTACGAGGCCGCGACCGTGCGCGCCAATCCGTGGATGCCCGCTTTCGACGCGCTATAAGCGGTGAAGTCGCGACCCTCCCCGGTCAGTCCGGTGGGGCTTCCGGTGAGGATGATCGAGCCGCCCAGGTGCGCGAGCATCGCGCGCACCGCGTGCTTGACCGTGAGATATGTGCCGGTCAGGTTGACGTCGATGGTCCGCCGCCACACCTCGAGGTCGAGGTCGGCGATGGGCGCGTCCTGCCCGAACAGCTGCACCCCCGCATTGGCGACGACCACGTCCGGCGTCCACCCGGCGTCCTCCAGCCGGGCGAACGCCGCGGCGACCGCCGCTTCGTCGGCGATGTCCATGTGCTCGGCGCGTGCCATCGCGCCGAGTTGCGCCGCAGCGGCATCCGCCGCGTGAGCATCGCGGTCGGCGATGACGACGCGGGCGCCCTCCGACGCGAAGCGCTCGGCGACGGCCCGGCCGATGCCGGTGGCTGCGCCGGTGATGAGGGCCGTCTTGCCGACCAGTCGGGTCACGAGGGTTCCTTTCCGGAGGGGATGACGACGGTGCTGAACGATGCCGCCGGCAGCTCCAGGGCCAGTACGCGCTCGCCGACCAGCACGCTGATCGGCAGGGGCTCCGCGAGCTCGTTGTGCAGCACGACCACGATCGAGCCGTCGGGATTGCGGAACACGAGCTGGTTGTCGTGGCCGGCGACGCACCAGGTCGGCAGCACCCGCGCGCCGGGTGCCACGAACGCGCTGACGTGCTTGAGTACCAGGTAGTCGGGCGTGTAGCGGAAGGTGCGCGTGACGGGGTCGACCACGACGAGCGAGTTCTGCGTCCAGCCCCAACGACTGCGTCCGCCCTCCTGGAGGGCGATGTTCCAGTACTGATACGCGTTCGCGCCGTTGCTGAGGAAGTGCTTCATCAGCCGCCAGGCGTAGCGCGCCTGCCGCCAGTCGTTGCGCCCATCGCCGCACTCCTGCTCGCTCTGGTAGATGCGCAGCTCGGGATGCAGTCGGTGCAGCGCCGCGACGGCGCCCTTGCCCGCCCATTGCACGCCGACGCCGGAGACGACGGCGGACGCCTCCTCATCGGCCAGCACGTCGCCGACGAGTCGGTCGTCAGCGCGTTCGAGTGTGCCGACGAAGACCTCCACGTCGCGGGCGGCCATCTGCGGACCGAGGTGGCGGACGAACGCCGCGAGCCCCGCCGGCGTCCAGGTGCAGCTGGGGAACACCTGCGGCGAGTTGAACTCGTTCTGCGGCATGACCATCGAGATCGGGATGCCGCGGTCGGCATAGGCGTCCACGAACTTTCCGAAGTAGGCGGCGTAGGCCGCTAGGTGGTCCTCGTCGGTGCGGAACATGTCGGTGCCCTCGGTGCCGACCTGGTCCGGCCGGAGGCCGTTGTCGACGTGTCCGAACAGCGGCTGGGGCAACGCGCCCGCATAGTGCCCGTTGCGCTTCATCCACGACGGCGGGCTCCAGGGCGATGCCCACAGGCGTAGGTCCGGACGGTGCGTTCGCGCCGCGCGGATGAACGGCACCAGCGTGTCGTCGTCGTGTGAGAGGTCGAAGTGCTCGAGCGCCAGATCGCCCGGAGTCTCGTCGTACGAGTACCAGTCGAGCGAGAAGTCGTTCGCGCCGACCGGCATGCGGCAGAGGCCGAACGACGCGCCGACTCCGGGTGCGAACAGTTCGCGCAGGATGCCGCTCCGCTCACCGTCGCTGAGCAGGCCCAGCGCCTGCCACCCCAGCTCGTTGAAGCACGCGCCGAAGCCCTCGATCTCCTGCTGCGGATCGTCGATCGAGACGATCACATCGGGCATGGCCGTCGGTGCGGCCAGCGCCGGTGCGGGGGTGGTCCGCCAGGCGGCGTCCGGAGTGGTGACGGTCCACACGGGCACGCTCATGCGGACACCTTCGTGAGGCGCACGGCCATGAACTGTCGGCCCGGAAGCTCGACGCGCACGTGGCCGGTGTGGGTTCCGGGCAGCTCGTCGACAGTCATGTTCCAGGTGTCGATCACCTCGATGCGCCACTGCCCTTCGCCGAGGAGCACATTGCGAAAGCGCGGACGGTTGAACCCGAAATACCCCACCCGCACGCGACCGTCGACCCCACCCCACGGCACATCCCAGTCGCCCGGCAGCGGATCCCAGACGCCCTCGGGGGCCTCGGCCTGCAGAGCCTCGAGGAAGGCGATGCGCGCCGGCGAGCTCCCGTGCAGCACGCCGCCTTTCGACCACCACAGCACGTCGCTGTCATCGTCCACGGCGGATGCCGTGACGGCATCGGCGTCGAGGGCCGGCGGGTAGTACGTCTCGCCGTGTCCGACGTACCCGCCGCGGACGGCGCCCTCCCAGAACCGACGGGTCATCTCCTCGCCGGTGATGTTGCCCCAACCCTGATCGATGTCGCCCTCGTAGGCGCACTCGTCGATGACGACGGGCTTCCCCCAGCGCCCCCGCCACTGGTCGGCGTTCTCCGCCGTGCGGTAGACATCGACACGCTGGATCGAGACGTGCGTGATCCACGGGCGGTCGTAGTCGTAGAACGGTCGGCAGTTGTGGATCGAGTTGAGGTGCCCGAAGGGATCCTCCTCGCCGACGACCGCCGCGAGGCGCTCCCAGTCGTCGAGGTCTTTCGACCACATCAGGTCGTACTCGTTGGCCAGCGACCACCAGACGTTCGCGAAGCCCGTGAGGCGCCGGACGACGTAGCGGAGGTAGCGCTCGTCGACGGCGGGCCCGAGGTCGGAGAAGCCCCAGCGGTCGTAGGCGTGGAAGAGGATGAGGTCGGCCTGGATGCCGCGCGCCGCCAGATCGGCGATGCGGCCCTCGAGGCGGCGGAAGTGCGCGGGATCGAACCGCGTCAGATCGAATCCGTCGGCGAGCGAACCCACGAAGGGGAAATCGGCCGGCTCGTTCGCGTTGTAGAGGTACGACTTCGGGAAGACGCACATCCGCAGCTTCGCGAACGGGGAGTCGGCGAGGGTGTTCAGCGTCTGCTCCTGGCGCTGCGCGCTCTGGTGGGTCCATACGTAGGCCGTCGTTCCCACCGGGCGGTGGCGCGTGCCGTCGGCGTGCCGGAAGTGGAACCCGTCGACGCGCACCGGGCCGTGCGCGTCGACGGGAGCAGGGGCGACCTCGACGGTGCCCGAGACGCCGTCGAGGGAGCGTGCGGTGGAACGCGTCTCGAAGCGCCAGGTGCCGGCGGCATCCGCGAGCGCGCGCACCACGTAGCGGCCGTCGCCGTCGTAGAACCCGCCGACCCGCACGGTCGTACCGTCAGGACGGGTGAAGAGGGCATCGAGCTCGACGTCGACGAAGGGGTTGCCGTGCGACGGGCCCGACACGCGCACCTCGAGCGGGTCCCACCGCCGGGTGGGCGTCGGCGGTGCCACCACGGCCGATCCCCGCACGACGTCGTCGGCCTCGTAGCCGGGGTTCGGTGCGATCTCGGGCGCGTAGGGCGGCCGGGTCGTGCCGTCGCCGACCTCGGCCAGCGCTGCCCACAGAGCCTCGCGCGCGGCCGGATCTTCCAGCTCGGGAACGAGCGCCACCAGCTGTCCCAGTCGCGCGTCGCGGAACTGCTGTGCCATCGGCGACGCCGCGATGCCGGGCAGGTGCTTTTCGAGAACGCTCCGCCCGTCAGGGCTGTCGAGGGTCTCACCGAATGTGCTGGCCCGGTCGAACACGGTGCTCCTCAGGGGGTGTCGTGGCCGCGCGGATCGCGTCGTCGACGGCGGCGAGCACGGGCGGTGGTGTGAACATCAACGCGGTGGCGAGGGGGCGCCCGGCCGCCCACGTCGTCTCGCCCCGAACCGCGTCGACACGCTCGGGGGCGACGGCGGTCAGCGTGTCGAGCAGCGCGCGATAGGCGCGCGGATCGTCGATGATGTCGGCGAGGTCGGCCTCGAGTCCGGGAAGTGCCGGTCGTACCGCAGCGGATTCCGCGGCGACGCGCCACTCGTGCGCCCCCGGACCGACGGTTGTCGTCAGGCCCGGCAGATCGACGTCGGCTGTCGTGTTCGCGGGCACGGTGGCGGTGACGACGATGGTGTCGCCGTCGCGGCGCCACGCGACGGTCGCCTCGCCGTACGGGGTGCGGTGACGGGCTGCGGCGTGATCGAGAGTCGCGAGCGGACGGGGAGCGATGCGCAGACGCCGGTACCCTGGCGCGGCGGGGGCGAGCCCCGCGACCGTGCGATGCAGCCAGTCGGCCACGGCGCCCAGGGCGTAGTGGTTGAACGAGGTCATCTCGCCCGGGTTGACCGAGCCGTCGGGCAGCAGCGAGTCCCACCGTTCCCACACGGTCGTCGCGCCCTGGGTGATCGGATACAGCCACGACGGACATTCGGTCTGCGTGAGCAGTCGCTCCGCGGCATCCACATGTCCGGTGGCGGTGAGAGCGTCGGCGACGAGCGGCGTGCCGACGAAGCCCGTGCCGATGCGGTAGCCGCCCTCGCGCACCAGGGCGGCCAATCGCCGACCGAGCGCAGCCCGCAGCGCGCCGTCCTCGACCAGGTCGAACTGCAGCGCGAGCGCGTATGCCGTGGGAGCGTCGCTCATCATGCGTCCGGCCGGAGTCACATACTCGGCGGCGAAGGCGGCGCGTGAACGGGCGGCCAGCCGCGCATACCGGTCTGCATCGTCGAGGTGACCGAGAAGCCGTGCGGCGTCGGCCACGAGCTGCAACGAGCGGGCGAGGTAGGCGGTCGCGACGATGTCGGCATCCACCTTCGCTTTGCCGGGCTTGTCGGCGGGAGCCGCGGGATCGAGCCAGTCGCCCAGCTGCATCCGTCCGGCCCAGAGGCCCGAGTCGCCGGCGTCGCGCCGCACCGCCTCGACCCAGTCGCGCATGCTCGCGTACTGGGCGGCGAGAGCGTCGCGGTCGCCGAAGCGTTCCCAGAGCACGCTCGGAACGACCGTCGCCGCGTCGCCCCAGGCGGCCGCCGGACCGCCGCTGGCGAACGAGGGCAGCGCGGAGGGGACGACCATCGGGACGACCCCGCCCGCCCGCGCCTGCTCGTGCGAGAGGTCGCGCAGCCACGACGTCAGGAACCCGGCGCAGTCATAGAGGAAGGAGGCCGTCGGGGTGAACACCTGGATGTCGCCCGTCCATCCCAGGCGTTCGTCGCGCTGCGGGCAGTCGGTGGGAATCGACAGGAAGTTGCCGCGCATTCCCCACCGCACGTTCTCGTGCAGCTTCTCGATGAGCGGATCGGATGCCGAGAACCAGCCCGTTCGGGTGAGGTCGGTGTGCAGCACGACCGCTTCGACGTCGGCGGACGCGATCTCCGCGCCGGTGATCTGGGCGTAACGGAACCCGTAGAAGCTGAAGCGCGATTCGAGCACGTCGTCGCCGCCCGACAGGTCGAACGTGGCCGTTGCCTTGGCGTTGCGCAGCGGCCGCAGGGCGAGCTCGCCATGATCGAGCACCTCCGCGTGACGCACGACGATGCGCGTGCCCGCGGCACCGCGGACGCGGATCCGCACTCGACCCACGAGGTTCTGACCGAAGTCGAGGATGGTGCCTCCCGACGGTGTGGTCAGCGTGTGGACGACGGGAAGCGTCTGGATGCGCCGCACCGGCGGGGCGATGCGCGCTTCGGGTGCGGGCACGTTCTCGTAGCCCGGACGCGCCACCGCGCCCACGCGGGCCGGTGTCCACTCGGCGTCGGCCAGCTCGCGGCGGAGGTCTTGATGCTCGCCCGCGTAGATGCCGCTGTCGACGACCGGGCCGTCGCCGGTGGCCTCCCACCCGGGCCCTGACGCGGCGACGGTGTCGGTCGTGCCGTCGGCGTATGTCACGCGCAGCTGCGCCAGCCACGACGGCTGATCGCCGTAGATGCGGTCGGTGAACGTGAAGAAGCCGTACTTCTCGGTGTACCAGGCGCCGGCGAGCTGCGCGCCCAGCTCGTTCTCGCCGGGCCGGAGGAGTGCGGTGACGTCGACGCTCTCGTGGACGAGCCGATCGCGGTAGGCCGTCCACCCGGGGGAGAGGACGTCTTCGCTCACGGCGGTGCCGTTGACGGTGGGCTCGGCGACCCCGAGCGCGGTCCAGAACAGGACGGCGCGCGTGACCTCGCGTTCGAGCACGAAACGGGTGCGCACCAGGGCGGGCTGAGCCTCGCGCTGCGGGTGGGCGAGCCCCACCGGAGCCGCGACCCACTCTCCGTCGGCGAGGAAGCCCGCCTCCACCACGAGCGGCGCGCTCCACGGGGTGACGCGCCCGTCGGTGCTGTGCGCGCGCACCCGCACCCGCCGGCTCTCCCCGGCAGCAAGGGGCGCGAACGGCCAGGCGACCAGCACGCTCTCGCCACCGTCGAGGGAGATCTCGGTCGTGCCGTCCGAGACTTCTGCCGAGGCCTGCTGCCAGCCGGCCACGTCACCGCCGATCACCCAGCTCAGCCGGGGGAGCGGTGTGGCGACAAGCGGGCTGTCGTCGCGCAGCTCCGCACGGACGCTTTCGATCACCGCGCTGGTGCTCACAGCAGGGCGCCCAGTTCGCGTGCCAGAGCCACCGCGCGCGGGTCGGCACCGCCCGGCCACGGGCCGCGCACGATCGTCCACGCGAAGGTCAGGCCCGTGTCGGGGTCGACGCACGCCAGTGCGCCCGCGGCGCCGTCGTGGCCGAACGCGCGCGGACCGCCGAAGGCGAGTTGCTGCGACGGCTTCTGAAAGACGATCGCGTGGGCGCGGTCCTGCTGGTGCAGTACCTCGTCGTAGCCGCGGATCTGCTGCTGACCGATCTGCTCGACCGTGTCTGCCGAGAGGAAGGGAGCGCGTCCGTCGACACCCGTCACCGCGGCGGCGAACAGGCGGGCGAGACCCCGCGCAGTTCCCGTCCCCGCCGTCGCGGCGTGGCCGTAGCGGTAGTTGCGGGGTGAGTTCGTGTGGTCCATGTCGCGGCTGAGCGAGCCGAACACCACCGGCCCGAGCGCCGAGAACGAGGGGGAAGCCGTCGCCGATACCGGGCGCACCATCGGCCGCAGCGGCGTGAAGCGGTGCTCCTGCTCGGCGGGCAGTCCGAGATAGAAGTCGATCTGGTGCGGTGCGCGGATCTCCTCCTCGTAGAACTCGTGCAGGCTCCGCCCTGTCACGCGGTACACGAGCTCGTCGCCGAGGCTGCCGATCGTCGTCGCGTGATAGCCGAACGCGCTGCCGGGATACCAGTAAGGACGGGTGTCGGCCAGCCGCGCGGCGGCGGCGTGGTGATCCCACAGCTCGTCCCACGTGAGGGGCGTCGTCGCCTGCGGGAGGCCCGCCTGATGCGACAGCAGCTGCCGCACGGTGACGGCATCCTTTCCCTTCGCGGCGAACTCCGGCCAGTAGTGGGCCACCCGCTCGTCGAGATCGATCAGGCCCCGCTCGAGGAGCAGGCCCACCGACAGCCCGATCGTGTTCTTGGTGACCGAGAACGGGATGAGCATGGAGTCGCCGTCGAGGTGCGGGCCGCCCCACGCATCGAGTACGGGCGTGCCGCGGTGGAACGCGGCGACTTGGAACGACAGGTCGTCGTCGTCGCGCAGGTAGCCCTCGAGGCGGTCGACGATGGCCGTCAGCCGGTCGTCGACGACGCCCTGGAGGCGGCCCGCCTCGATGTCGACCAGCGTGCCGGCGCTCATGCCGACACCGCCCAATCGAGTTCGAGCGGGAGGTCGATCACCGACGCGCCCACCCGCAGCGTGTAGGCGCCGGGCTCGACGCTCCAGCCCGCGCCGTCCCAGTGGGCGAGGCGACGGTCGGGAACGGAGACGGTCACGGTGGCTGTCTCGCCCGCGGCGACCTGGACGGCGGCGAAGCCGACGAGCCAGCGTTCGGGCCGCTCGATCGCCGAGGCGGCGCGCTCGGCGTAGACCTGCACGACGTGCTTGCCCGCGCGCGGGCCGGTATTGGTCACGGCTACGGTCAGCTCATCACCGTGACGCTCGGCGCCGTCCCACGACCAGGTCGTGTACCCGAGGCCGTGGCCGAAGGCGAAGGCGGGCGTCGCGGCATCCTTCAGCCACGCACGGTAGCCGATGTGGATGCCCTCGGCGTAGCGCAGCACCCCGTCTCGCGGGGTCACGTCGGTGACCGGGACGTCGGCGAGGGCCGCGGGCCATGTGGTGGGCAGACGTCCGCCGGGCTCGCGCCCACCGGTGAGCACATCGGCGAGGGCGTGGCCGAACTCCTGTCCGCCGAAGTAGCCCTGCACGATCGCGGCGACCTCGTTCGCCCACGGCAGGGTGACGGGAGAGCCGGCGTTGACGACGACGATCGTGGGGGTGCCTGTCGCGGCGACGGCGCGGACGAGATCGTCCTGCGCACCGGGGAGGTCGAGGCTCTCGCGGTCGTAGCCCTCCGACTCGACCTTCGAGTTGGTGCCGACGACCACGATGGCCACGTCGGCGGATGCCGCGGCGCGCGCCGCCCGGGCGATGAGCTCGGCGTCGGGCGTGCGCTCGGGGGCGATGCCGACGGTGGCGCTGAAGGCGCCGGCGAGGGCGCCCTCCGCCTCTTGGGCGAACTCGACGCGGACGTCGCGCGGCACGCCCGCCGTCACCTCGACAGTCGTCGTCGACGACGGCGGGTTGAGGAACGCGGCGCCGAGGTCGGTGCCCTCGATGACGGGGGTGTCCTCGAGCGCGAGCACGTCGTCGACGTACAGACGACCCGCGCTCGCGCCGGCGAAGCCGAGCTCGATGGTGCCCGTCTCGGCGGGCGTGAAGACGGTGTGGAAGACGACCGTGCGGCTCTGCGCGATCGGGGCATCGCCGCCGAACCAGACGAGCGCGGTAGAACGGCGGTCCTCCGCGAAGAGCTCGACGCCCTCGTCGTCCCGGAAGCTGACGCGAAGCCCGGGCTTCCCGGTGACCGGGTTCTGCAGCTGAGCGAGCGGGAGCTCCGCGACGCCCTCCTGCACCAGTGCGCCGAGCTCGTACGACACCGTGACACCGGGAAGTGCTGCGCGTAGGCCATCGAGGGGCGAGACGACGTGGTCGGGCACGACGGTGGCGCTGCCGCCGCCCTGCGTCCGGGCGTCGCGCGCGTTCTGGCCGATCACCGCGACCGACCGCAGCGCGGCGCTGTCGAGGGGGAGTGTCCCGTTGTTGCTCAGCAGCACCGTGCCGGCAACGGCCGCCTCGCGGGCGAAGGCCGGACCGTCCAGCGCAGGCGGGATAACTGCGTCCGACCCCTCCAACGCGCCGACGCGCTCGGCGAGCAGCAGCAGGCGCAGCACCTTGCGGTCGACGTCGGCCTCCGCGACACGTCCGTCGCGCACGGCGTCGATCAGATCGGCCCACGCCGGTGCGGGGCCGGGCATGGCCAGGTCTTGGGATGCCGCGACGGAATCGAGCGAACGCACGGCCGTCCAGTCGCTGATCACGACGCCGTCGAAGCCCCATTCGCTGTTGAGCGGGGTTTCCAGCAGCGCATTCTCGGTCATCGTGACGCCGTCGACCGAGTTGTACGCGCTCATCACGCTCCACGCGTGCGCTTCGGTGACCGCGCGTTCGAACGGCGCCAGGTAGAGCTCGCGAAGGGCCCGATCGTCGACGTCGATGTCGACCGTGAAGCGGTCGGTCTCCGAGTCGTTGGCCACGTAGTGCTTCGGACACGCGGCGACGCCGTTGTTCTGCATCCCCGCGACGTAGGCCGCGGCCAGCTCGGCCGACAGCTCGGGGTCTTCGCTGAAACACTCGAAGTGGCGCCCGCCCAGCGGGCTGCGGTGCAGGTTGATGGTCGGGCCGAGCACGACGTCGACATCCTTCGCCCGCGCCTCGGTCGCAGCAGCCGCGCCGTAGCGATAGGCGAGGTCGACGTCCCACGACGCGGCCAGCGCAGAACCAGACGGAAGGTTGAGCGAGGGTTCCCGCTCGTCCCAGCGCGGCCCGCGCACGCCGGCGGGACCGTCGGAGAGGGTCATCGCCCGGAGACCGATCTCGGGAAGCGGCACGGTCGTCCAGAAATCGGCGCCTTGCACCAGGGCGGCCTTCTGCTCGAGGGTGAGCGCCTCCAGCAGCGGCAGCAGGTGGTCGACGGGCGAGGTCATGGGGTTCCTTTCGAGGGTGGGCGCAGGCCCGAGGGGGGAATGATCAGGCGGCGTGCGAGGAGGCGGGCTCCGCGTCGAGCACCGCTCGGCGCGCGGCGCGGCGCTCCTCCTGCCTGTCGGGATCGGGCACGGGAGCCGCCATGAACAGGCGCTGGGTGTAGGGATGCTGCGGGCGCGAGGTCACCTGGTCACCATCGCCCGACTCGACGATCTCGCCGCGGTACATGACGGCCACGCGGTGGCTGACGTGGCGCACCACCGCGAGGTCGTGCGTGACGAAGAGGTAGGCGACGCCCGTGTTCTGCTGGATCTCGATGAACAGGTCGAGCACGCGCGCCTGGGTCGACAGGTCGAGGGCCGAGACCGGTTCGTCGCAGACGATGAGGCGGGGGCTGAGCGCGAGCGCTCGGGCGATGGCGACCCGCTGGCGCTGGCCACCGGAGAACTCGCGCGGCAGACGGCTGCGGGCGTCGGCCGGCAGACCCACCTGATCGAGCAGTTCCCGCACCCGCGCCTTGGCCTCGGCCGAACCGAGGCCGGCGACGGTGAGCGGCTCGGTGAGGATCTGCTCGACCGTCATCGACGGATTCAGAGACGAATACGGGTCTTGGAACACGACCTGGATCTGCGAGCTGAGCGCTCGCCGCTCGCGGCGGCCGAGGTGGGAGATGTCCTTGCCGTCGAAGCGGATCGTACCCTCGGTGACCGGTGCGAGGCCCAAGGCGGCGCGCCCGAGCGTGGTCTTGCCCGAACCCGACTCGCCGACCAGGCCCACCGTCTCGCCGGGCTTGATGTCCAGCGAGACGCCCTTCAGTGCACGGAACGGCTCGGCACGAAAGCCCTTGCCGGGATATTCGACGACGAGGTCGGTGACCTCCAGCAGCGGCGCGCTCATGCTCCGGCTCCGTTCGTGACAGGGGTGAGGGGGCCGCGGGCCGGGCCCTCGTCGAGGATCGCGTCCAGCAACGTCTTCGTGTAGGGGTGCTGCGCGTTCGTGAAGATCGCCCGCACCGGACCCTGCTCCACGAAGCGACCGTTCTGCATGACGGTGACGCGGTCGCAGAGGTCGGCGACGACCCCGAAGTTGTGCGTGACGAGCAGCATCGCCATATTGCGCTCCGCCTGCAGGTCGCGCAGCAGGTCGAGAACCTCCGCCTGGACGGTGACGTCCAGAGCCGTCGTGGGCTCGTCGGCGATGATGAGATCGGGATCGGTGGAGACAGCGCCGGCGATGAGCACACGCTGGGCCATACCGCCGGATACCTCGAACGGATACGCGTCGAAGGTGCGCTCGGGCTGCGGGATGCCGACACGCGCGAGCAGATCGAGTGCCCGGCGCCGCGCCGCCGCTGTGGAGAGCCCGAGGTTCTTGCGCAGGGGCTCGACCAGCTGGCTGCCGATCGTGAACGAGGGGTCGAGGTTGCTCATCGGCTCTTGGGGGATGTAGCCGATGCGCTTGCCGCGGATGCCGGAGTAGACGCGCTCCGATGCGTCGGCCAGTTCGGTGCCCTCATAGAGGATCGAGCCGCCGGTGACGGTGCCGCCGCGGGGCAGCAGGCCGAGCACGGCGAACGCCGTCTGCGTCTTGCCGGAGCCGGATTCGCCGATGAGTCCGTGCACCTCGCCGCGACGGATGTCGAGTGAGACGCCGTGCACCACCTCGATGTGCGAGCGGTCGGGCTGGTCGTAGCCGACGCGCAGGTCACGCACGTGCAGCACCGTTTCGCTCGCCTTGCTGCGTGCGTCTTCGGGATGGACGATGACCTCGACGTTCTCGATGATCGGCGGCTCGTCGGGGTCGACGAGGTCGCCGCCGCCGGTGCGGATGGAGGTGGTCACGGCCGCGATCGACCCGGTCGCTGTGGTCACCGCGCGGCGGCGCTTGCGGCGGACCGTCACGGTGCGCTCCAGCTCGTCGCGCATGACGTTGGCCAGCAGCGTCAGGGCGATACACGTCAGCGCGATGGCGAGCGAGGGCCAGAGCATGAGGAGGGGCTGCTTGAAGATGCTCTTGAACCCGTCGTTGAGCATCGCGCCCCACGTCGGTACGGACGAGTCGCCGAGGCCCAGAAACTCCAGTCCGGACTGGATCGCGATGGCGATGCCCGCGATGATCGCCGACTGGATGATGATCGGCGCACGCACGACCGACAGCACATGTCGGCCGATGATGCGGGTGTCGCTCAGGCCAGAGACGCGCGCGGCATCCACGTAGAGCTCGGCACGCACGGCGGTGACCGACGCGAAGACCAGGCGGAAGTAGGCGGGGGAGAGGAGCACGCCGAAGATGAACATCGACAGCCAGACAGACGGCCCGAGGGCGGCGCGCGCGGCGAGCAGCACGACCATCGCAGGCAGGGCCATATTGAGTTCGGTCACCCATGTCGCGACGGTGTTGAACCAGCCCTGGTAGTACCCGGCGATGAGACCGGACACGACGCCGAGAACCACAGCGGTGAGAAGGGCGACCAGCGCCGCCGCGATGCTGGTCTGCGTCGACAGCAGCAGGCGTGAGAACACGTCGCGGCCGGCGCTGTCGGTTCCGAGCAGATGGCCGGCGCCGGGGGGAGCCAGCACCGCGCGGATGTCGGCGTAGTTCGCATTCTGCGGGGCGATGAACGGTCCGATGATCGCGATGAGAACCACCAGCGCGAGGAAGGCCAGAGAGATGAGGCCGAGAGGGCGGCGCACCAGGCGGCGCATCAGCGAGACGCGCACCGGGGCGATGGGAACGGTCGGGGGAACGTCGACAGCGGTCATGACAGACGCACCTTCGGGTTGAGAGCGGCCTGAGCGAGATCGATCAGGAGGTTGACGATGACGACGATGATCGCGAACACGATCACCAGTCCCATCACTGCGGGGATGTCGCCCTGCGTCGTTGCCTTGACCGTCAGTTGGCCCATGCCGGGGATCGCGAAGACCTGCTCGACGATCACGGCGCCACCGAGCAGACCGATGAACTGCACGGCGAGCACGGCGAGGGCGGGACCGCCGGCGTTGCGCAGCACGTGTTTGTACACGACGGAGTTCGTCGACAGTCCGCGCGAACGGAGTGTGCGCACGTAGTCGCGCGACATGGCGTCGATGACCGAGCCGCGCACCTGCTGGGCGACGGTCGCGATCGCGCCGAGGGAGAGGGCGACGATCGGCAGGGTCACCGAGGTGAGCCAGCCGCCGAAGGACGTCGTCAGCGGGACGAAGCCGGTCGCCTTGAACCAATGCAGCTCGATCGCGAACACGAGCACCAGGCCGAGCGCGATGAGGAAGCCGGGGATGGCGAAGCCGATGAGGGAGAGGAACTGGACGACGGCGTCGATCCAGCCTCCGCGGCGGGCCGCGAGGACCCCGAGCACGATCGACAGGATGGCCGAGACGAGCGTGGCACCGATGACGATCGAGAGCGTGACGCCCACGCGGCCCGAGACGCTGACGCTCACGAGCTCGCCGCTGAACCAGCTGCGCCCGAGGTTGCCGGTGAGGGCAGAGGTCAGCCAGTCCCAGTACTGGACGAGCAGCGGGCGGTTGAGGCCCAGTTCCTCGGTCTTCTTGGCGACCGTCTCGGCGGTCGCGGTCTCGCCCAGGATGCGGCGGGCGATGTCGCCGCCAGCCGCGTAGAGCAGGACGTAGGCGAGGAAGGAGATGACGGCGACGAGGACGACGCCCGAGGCGATCCGCCTGAGGATGAAGGTGAGCATGGCTCTCTCCGGTTCGAGCGGCGCTGCCCGCCTGCGCCGTTGCGCAGGCGGGCAGCGCAGCGGGTCAGTTCTTCGGCGAGAAGCTGAAGATCGACGGGTAGGCGTTGGTCGGCCAGAAGTCGACCGTCGTGTTGGCGTCGGTGGCGAACGAGCCCTGCACACGGAAGAACGGCGCGAACCAGGCCTGATCGACCAGGTACTTGTTCAGGTCCTTCAGGGCCTGGTTGGCCTCGTCGGTGCTGCCGAACTGGATCGTCTTGATGAATGCGTCGACCTTCGGGTCCTGAGCCTTGAACGGGTTGAACGTGGCGTTCGGACCGACCATGAAGTTGATCAGCTGCCAGTCGGGGTCCTGCTGCAGTGCCATCCAGGTCGCCGGGTACTTCGGCGCGAGCATGTCCGAGATGAAGTTGTTCGTGCCGCTCTCGGTGTACTGCACGGTGACACCGATGTCCTGGAGCTGCTGCTTGATCAGGTCGAACGAGGTCTGGAATGCGGGCACCGACGGCATGCTGATCGTCAGTCCGCTCGGATAGCCGGCGTCGGCGAGGAGCTTCTTGGCGCCGGCCGGGTCGTACGCGTACGTCGTGTCGAGGGCGGCGTCGTAGGCGACCGATGACTTCGGGAAGACCTGCTCGGTGACGGTGCCGTAGCCGCTCTGCAGCGACTTCAGCAGCGCCTCCCGGTCGAAGGCCATGTTGATCGCCTGGCGGACCTTGACGTTGCCGAGCGCCGGGTCCATCGTGCCCGCGCGGTCGAGCAGGAGAAGTCCCTGGAAGTCGAGCTCGTTCGATTCGATCGTCCAGCCGGAGCCCTCGACCTCGCTGATGGTCGTGTTGTCGGCCACTTTCGCGCCGTTCGCCTCGCCCGCCTTGATCGCGTTGAGGATGGCCGTGTTGTCGTCGATCACGTTGACGGTGAGGTTGTCGTACTTGACGGCATCCTTGTTCCAGTAGTCCGGGTTCGCCTTGTAGACGTAGGTGGTGCCGGTGACGGATGCCGAGGTGTCCAGGATGTACGGGCCGGAGCCGACGGGGCGCGTGGCGACATCCGCGTCGGAGAACGACGACGGTGCAGCGACGAGGCCCTGCGCGAGCGACAGCGAGTTGAGCAGCGCCGGGTTCGGCGCGGTCAGAGTGATCGTGATCGTGTGGTCGTCGGTGGCGGCGTACTGGTTGCCCTTCATCGTCCCCGCCTGCGGCGACGTGCCGTCGCGGAAGCGCTCGAGGCTGGCGACGACGGCCTTCGCGTCGACCGCGGTGCCGTCGCTGAACTTCGCGTCGTCACGGAGTTTCAGGGTGAGCACCGTCTTGTCGTCGTTGTACGACCATTCGGTGGCGAGATTGGGCTGGAGTTCGCCCTTGGAGTCCTGGCGGAGGAGGGTGTCGAACACCGCCTCGAAGTACTCGCTGCGATTTCCCCATTCGGCGCCGGCGCCGATGTCGTAGCTCGTGGGGGCGGCGATCGAGATCAGCGTGAGGCGGTCTGCCCGCGCTCCGCCCGACCCGCTGCCGCCGGACTCCGCTCCACCGGCGCAGCCGGTGAGTGCGAGTGCTGCGACGACCGCGAGGGCTGCTGTGGCCTTCCAACGGAACATCCTTGGTCCCTTCTCGGGTGGCGATACCCCTGCGGATCGCCCTGTCGGGGGACGCTAGCAGCAAATCCGAAGGAGCACTAGGTTTTAGAGATAAATATCTAGTGGTCGCTAGGTTTTTGTTATCGAACCGTGCACACTGGGGTCGACGGCACCGATTCGCGGGGACGGGATAAGGCACGATGGTCACGATGGCCGAGACGACACCACGACGCGCGCAGCGCGGCGAATACGCCAAGAGCGAGGTCACGCGCGGCGCGATCCTCGATGCGGCGCTGGAGGTGTTCGCGCAGGGGGGCTACCGTGCGGGGTCACTTCGTGAGATCGCGCAGCGCGTCGACATGAGTGAAGCGGGTCTGCTGCATCACTTCAAGAACAAGAGCACTCTGTTGCTCGCGGTGCTCGACCACCGCGACGAGCAGTCGCGCCAGATCGTGGACTTCGATGACGCCGACGGTGTGGAGACGCTGCGAGCGTTGGTGAAGCTCGCTCGCTACAACACGTCGATCCCGGGCGTGATCGAGTTGTTCTGCACGCTGTCGGCGGAGGCGACCTCGCCCTCCCACCCCGCGCACGGGTACTTCCTGCGACGCTACGACTACGTGCGCACCAGCATCACGGCCGCGTTCCGCAAGATCGCCGCCGAAGGGCGCCTGATCGGTGGGCTGGACCCCTACCGCGCCGCCGTCACGACGACGGCGCTCATGGACGGCCTGCAGGTGCAGTGGCTGCTCGATCCCACCTCCACCGATATGGCCGATGCGCTCGCCGAGTTCTTCCGGGGCCTCGTACGGGGGTACGACCTCGATGCGCTGGAGCAGCTGCTCGACGCCCGGGCTGCCGAACAGAACCCGGCGCCGTGATCCGTGTTGCGTTCCACGACGGCTGGAGCGTCGGTCCTCAGCTGGCTGCATTCGAGAGCCGTGAGGGCGTGGCGCCGCCGGTTGCGGTGCGGCTACCGCACGATGCGCTGAGAGACCTGCCGCGTTCTGCCGACAACGACGGCGGGGTCCACTCCGGCTACATCCCGGGCGGTGTTTTCGTGTACACGCGTTCCTTCGAGGTGCCCGTCGACTGGGCCCACCGGAGCGTGATGATCGAGTTCGAGGGCGTCTATCGCGACGCCGTCGTGACGATCAACGGCGACTTCGCGGCGCATCAGGCAGACGGCTATGCCGCCTTCACCGTCGTCGCCGATCCGTTCCTGCGGTTCGGCGAGACGAACACGATCTCGGTCGAGGCGCGCGCCCACCGCGACAGCCGCTGGTACACGGGCGCGGGGATCTACCGACCCGTGCACCTCATCGTGGCGCACCCGGTGCACCTCGCGCTGGACGGCACGACGGTCACCACCCCCGACATCGACGATGAACGTGCGGTGGTCGAGATCGCGACCCGGGTCGAGAACCTCACCCGGCACACGCGCACGCTCCGACTGCGGTGGGTCATCGCCGGTCCCGACGGGGATGTCGTCGCTGAGACCCACGCACCCGTGACGGTGCTTCCGGGCGCGGATGCCGTGGCGCGCGCCCGTCTGGTCGTTGACCGGCCAGCGTTGTGGGGCCCGCACGATCCGGCCCTTCACGACGTGCGCGTGAGTCTCGCCGACGAGGGGGACGGCGGCGGGGCGGATCCTGTCGTCGATGAGGACAGCGTGCGCTTCGGCATCCGTCGCCTGCAGCTCGACCCGCGACACGGTCTTCGTATCAACGGGGTCGGCGTCGATCTGCGGGGTGCGTGCGTTCACCACGACAACGGCGCGCTCGGGGCGATTACGCACCCCGACGCCGAAGACCGGCGGGTGCGTCTGCTGAAGGATGCCGGATTCAACGCCGTCCGCAGCGCGCACAACCCGGCATCCCGCGCGCTGCTGGACGCCTGCGATCGTCACGGCATGCTCGTCATGGACGAGCTCAGCGACGTCTGGACGCGCGCCAAAACCGGATTCGACGCGTCGATCGGCTTCGATACGCGCTGGCCCGCCGCGGTGGCCGCGCTCGTCGCGAAGGATCGCAACCGTCCGAGTGTGATCCTGTACTCGATCGGCAACGAGATCCTCGAACTCGCGACGCCGCACGGAGCGACGTGGAGTCGTCGCATCGCGGAGGAGTTCCGCAGGCTCGATCCGACCCGGTTCGTCACCAATGGCATCAACGGCGTCATCGCCAACATGGAGCGGCTTCCCGAGATTCTCGGCGATATCGCGGCGACCGACCCGAACACGATGATGGCCGGGCTGGGTGCGCAGATGGCCGCGGCCAACGCGTCGGAGCTCATCACCCGTTCGACGGAGGAGTCGGCGGCGGTGCTCGATGTCGTCGGATTCAACTACGGCGATGCGCGGTACGACCTGGATGCCGAGCTGTTCCCCGGCCGGATCATCGTCGGGTCGGAGACGTTCCCCGACCGCATCGCGGATTTGTGGCAGCAGGTGCGGCGGCTGCCGCACGTCATCGGTGACTTCACCTGGACCGGATGGGACTACGTCGGTGAGGCCGGCATCGGGCGGGTGGAGTACACCGATGTCGAGGGGTATCGGTCGACGGGGACAGCGGGGCCGTTCCCGTATCTGTTGGCACAGTGCGGTGACATCGATCTGACGGGGCGGCGGACACCGGCATCCTTCTATCGGGAGATCGCATTCGGGTTGCGCACGGAGCCGGCGATCGCCGTGCACCGGCCGGAGCATCACGGCCGCCCGGTGGAGAAGACGCCGTGGTCGTGGGACGACGCGGTCTCGTCGTGGAGTTGGGCGGCAGACGTGGGTGCGCCTGTGACCGTGGACGTCTACGCGGATGCTGAGGAGGTCGAGCTGCGGGTGGTCGATGCGGACGGCGATCATCTGCTCGGCATCCGTCCTGTCGGTGATCCTCGCCCCCTGATCGCGCGTTTCGAGACCGCCTTCCGGCCCGGCCGGCTGGTCGCGATTGCGCGGCGTGCGGGAGTCGAGGTCGCGCGCACCGCGCTGGCGACGGCGGGTGAGCTGGCTCTCATCGCGCGGGCGGAGGAGTCTCGGGTCGATGCGGACGGCGGTCTCGCGCACGTGGTGATCGAGCTGGCCGATCGAGACGGCGTTGTGGGCGTAGATCGCGACCTCGAGGTGGCCGTCTCCGTGACCGGCGCCGGCGAACTCGCCGCGCTGGGGTCGAGCCGCGCGCGCACGACGGAGTCGTTCGCCGGACCGTCGCGCCTGACTCACGACGGACGTGCGCTCGCGGTGGTGCGTGCCACGGGCAGCGGGGAGATCACCGTCACCGTTGCCGCGTCCGGGTACGTGCCCGCCGTGGCGCGGGTCGTCGCAGGAGCGGCCACTGCTCGCTGACATACGCCCACCTCGCTCAGAACGGGGGCGGATCCTCGGCGGCCGGAACGAACCTGACCAGTGACGGTGGCCGGTCGGTGTAGCGGCGCCCGGTGGGGCCGGTCCACTCCAGGGTTCCGCCACCGAGGTGCCGCACTCGCCAGGCGGTGTGGTGTTTCACGGTGTGGTGGCGTCGGCAGAGGTGCGCAAGGTTTCCGTGTGCGGTCGCGCCACCGTCTGCGGCTGCGGTCGTGTGGTCGCGGTCGCATCTGTGGGCCGTTCGGGTGCAACCGGGCGTGCGACACCGTTCGTCGCGCGCGGCGAGATACCGGGAGAGTTCCGCGCTGGGCCGGTAGCGGTCGACGGCGACCGGGATGCCGGTGTGCGGATCGGTGAACACGCGATCCCAGCCCGGAGCCAGCCCAGCGAGCCGGCGCGCAACGGCGGGATCGATCGGTCCGTAGCCCGCCAGAATCGCCGGCCCGCCCGCCGGGTCTCCGGCGAGGGTCGATGCGGGGACGGTCACCTGAATGCGGGCGCTGATGGCGTCTACCCCTGCACCGGTGGCGGTCGTCGACGGCGCTGCGGTCAGCAGCAGGTCGCCGAAGACGTCGGCGCGTACCTGCGCGAGGGTGCGATGCTCCGCGCCGGCGGTCCGGCCGGTGACCACGACGCCGTCGGCGCGGCGGGGCTCGCCGCACATGCCCTTGGAATCATCGGCATCGGCATCGGCATCGGCATCGGGGCCGGTCCGGTCGACGATCGCCCGCGCGCGTGTGGTGAGCGAGTCGTAGATCGCGTTCGCGATCGGCGCGGGCAGATCGGCGATGAGTCTGGCCATGCCGTCGTCGAGGTCGAACAGTCGAACGGAACGCTCGTCCACCGCGCGGCGTGCGGCGTCTTCGAATGCGGTCGGGTCGATGGTCGCCGCGATTGCCTTCGCCGCCTGGTTCATCCGCGTCGGAGATTCGGTCCGTGCCGCCTCGAGCGCGAGGGTTTCGAAGCGGGCCCGATCCTCGTCTGTTCGCAGCAACGCGCCCGCTCGAGCGATGGCCCAGACATGGCCGGCGTCGATCTCCCCACTGGCCCACGCCGCGTGGGTACGAGGGAACACTGTGGTCAGCAGATACGCCTCGGACATCCGTCGCTGCACACCACGGTCTGACGCGCGCATCGCCATTCCCAGTTCGAGCGCGACTTCCCGAAGCGGCAGGTCCGCGTCGTTCGACCGGCCGGATGGGCGCCCCTGCTGCTGAGCCTCCTGTCGCAATACCTCGGTCCGATCCGCGATCAGTCCGACCGCGCCGGCCAGCAGCCGCGCTTCTTCAGCCTGCGCTTCGGCTATCCGCCGCCGCGCAGCCACCACATCAGAAACCAGGATGTCCAAGGCCAGCCACGGCGTATCCACGACGCGGCCGACGTCGTGCACTTCGTCGACGTTCGCACTCACCCGCATCACCCCCACCTCGGGCAGACCGAGGTTGCAGAACCCGCATCAGAATCGGGGGGATACGCGGGGCTTCTCTGCTCCATGATAGAACAAAGATTCGAAAGTCGCAAGGGGCAACTCTCGTGCTCCGTGATTCGTGACGAGGTGCGATGTCGACATGAAAGGCAGCCGCTAGCGGAGCATCCTGCTGGGGGCGTTGGTTGGCGTCGTCATCGCACATGTTCCCGGCGGCACGCGTAACGGCATGCACCAATCAGCAGTAATCACGGGGTATCGGTGCTGGTGCGCTCGGCCGAGCGTGCGCTGGGGCCCGCGCTCGACGCCCCGGCGCCGCCGAGAGGCCTGCCCGACCGTGGGCGACCTCGTAAGTCCCACCCCCGCGCGCGTTCTCTTACCGCCGCGACGGGTTCGGCAGTGAGACCGGGGTCGTGCCCGCCACCTCGTCGCTGAACTCTTCCGGCGCGATGACGGGGAGGGGCCGGGTTTCGTCGAGCGAGAGTGCGAATCGGCGCGATTCGTGACGGTGCAGGCGCCCCGACCAGAGCAGCCACCCGAAGCCGATCGCGAACGCGATGAGTGCCGCGACTGCGCCGAGCAGGATGGCCACGCGCGGGCCGTATTCGGCCGCGACCCATCCGACGATCGGGGCGCCCACGGGTGTGCCGCCCATGAGGATCGCCATGTACAGCGCGAGCACGCGTCCGCGCAGCGCCGGATCGGTCGTCGTCTGCACGTATCCGTTTGCGGTCGTGAGTGTCGTCACGATGGAAAAGCCGGTGAACATCAGCGTCGCGGCGTACAGCCAGTAGTTCGGCATGAAGGCCGATACCGTGCCGGCGACGGCGAACATGCCCGTGCCGACGATGACCAAGCGCATGCGGGCGCGGTCGCGGCGTGCGGCGAGGAGGGCGCCGGCGAGCGAGCCGATCGCGAGGATCGAGCTCAGCAGCCCGTACCCGTCGGCATCCCGGCCGAACTCCAGAGCCATCGTCGAGGCGAAGATGGGGAAGTTCATGCCGAAGGCGCCGAGCAGGAACACCATGATGAACGTCACCACGAGGTCGGGGCGCCGCCCGACGTAGCGGAACCCGTCTGCCAGGCGCGAGGCGCCCGGTGCGGTGATCCGAGGAACCAGCTCCTCGGAACGGATGAGGCGCAGGGCGACGATCATGGCGAGGAAGGTGGCGGCGTTGACCAGGAACACCCACCCGGTGCCCACGGCGACGATCACAATGCCGGCGACGGCGGGCCCGATCATGCGGGCTCCGTTGAAGGATGCCGCGTTCAGCGCCACCGCGTTCGACGCGTTCTCGCGGTCGACGAGGTCGGACACGAACGCCTGGCGGGTCGGGTTGTCGAAGGCCGCGACCATTCCGAGCGCGAAAGCGAAGACGTACATCAGCGGCAGTGTCATGACGCCGTTGAGGATCAGGATGCCGATGATCGCGCCGAGCGCGAGGAGCGAGCTCTGTGTGACCAGCAGCAGTCGGCGGCGCTCGAAGCGGTCGGCTACCCAGCCCGTGACGCTGACCAGCAGCAGCGGCGGAGCGAACTGCAGGGCCATGGTGATGCCCATCGCGCCCGCATCGTTGTGCGTCAGTTGGGTGAGCACGACCCAGCTGAGCGCGGTCGCCTGCATCCACGCGCCGACGTTGGACACCAGGGCGCCGATGAACCAGACGCGGTAGTTGAACACCGAGAAGGAGCGGAACATCGGGGAGGACGAGCCGGTGTGCGACGTCATCGTGCGGCCACCTCCCGCATGAGCTCGGCGGCGGAAGCCAGCAGATTCCGCTGGTCTTCGGTCAGTTCCGCGAGCGCCTGTTCCAGCCACGAATCGCGGCGGCGCACCGTCTCTTCGACGACGGAGCGCCCCGGGTCGGTGAGGGCGATGTTGACCTTGCGACGGTCGTCGGCGTCGGTCGTGCGTGTGAGGTAGCCCGACTCCTCGAGGCAGTTCACGGTGCGATTCATCGACGGCGCCGACACTCGTTCGCGCTCCGCCAGCTCACCGAGGGTGTGCTGGCCGTGCACGGAAAGGGCGGCGAGCACGGCGAATTGGCCGTCGCTCATGGTGTCGACCGCGCGCTGCGAGCGCAGGCGGCGCGCGAGGCGGAATGTCGCCATGCGCAGGTCGGATGCCGTGGTGGACAGCTCGGGTACGGGGTGTGGTGTCTCGGTGCTCATTCCGATACTTAGCATAGCTCATTAGTCATGCTAAGTACCTGACTCAGTCCGCCCGAGTCGACTCCCGCTCATCCTCCCGACGCCGCTCCCGCCCGAGCGGGATCGTCGCCGCGAGACCGACGAGGAGGAAGCCGGCCGCCGTGAATGCCGACAACCGGGTCGCATCGGACAGTGCGGCCTTCGCGTCGCTCGCGAGGGGTGCGGTCGCGGGGTCCGCCGCGAGACCGGCGATGGCCGCTCCCGAGCTGTCGACAACCGCCGAGACGATGCGGTCGCGCTCGGCGGCGGGAATGCCGCGATCGTCCAGCGCCGACGACAGCAGCCCGGCGGTGCCGGAGAAGAGCACGGTCCCCAGGATCGCGATGCCGAGTGCCGACCCGACCTGGCGAGCTGTCGACTGGGTTCCCGACCCTTGGCCGGACAGCTCCACCGGCACATCCTGCAGGATGACTCCGGTCAGCTGCGCGGTGGCGAGCCCCACGCCGAGGCCGTAGACGAACAGCGCCGGCAGCAGCCACAGCCAGGCTGACTGCGTCCCGGCATCCCAGCCCACGACGAGCCCCGCCGCCGCCACGCCGACGATCTCGGCGACGAGGCCGAGGCGGACGATGCGTACCGGGCTGATCTTGCCGCTGGACGCGCCCGCGAATCCGCTCGCGACGAAGGAGCCTGCCGCCAACGCGACGAGGATCAACCCGGTCTGCAGTGCATCGAAGCCGAGGGCGAACTGCAGCCACAGCGGCAGCGACAGGATGATGCCGAACTCACCCAACGCGACGACCAGCGCGGCGACGTTGCCGCTGCGGAACGTGGCGATGGAGAACAGTCGCGGATCGAGCAGGGTCGGCCGCCCACGCCGCGCCTGGCGCCGCGACCACGTCACGAACGCGAGGGCCGCCAGCAGCGCGACACCGAGGGCGACCGGAACGGGGGAGACGGTGAAGGGCCACGTCCAGCCGCCGACCGTGAACAGGTCGTTGACCTGCCACCACCCGAGCGCGCGTCCCTCGATGAGTCCGAAGACCAGCGCGCCGAAGAGCGCCACCGACAGCACGGCGCCGACGGCGTCGAGGCGGGGCGGGTTCGCTGCGCGCGATTCGGCCACCGCCCACAGCACGCCGACCGCGATGATCACACCGAGCGGGATGTTGATGCCGAAGGCCCATCGCCAGGAGAACGACGTCGTCAGCCACCCTCCCAGCAGCGGGCCCACCGCCGCCATGCCGCCGATCGTCGAGCCCCACACGGCGAAGGCGATGCCGCGCTCGCGTCCGTAGAAGGTCGCGTTCAGCAGTGACAGTGTGCTCGGCAGCATCATGGCCCCTCCGACGCCCTGGACCAGCCGTGCGGCGATGAGCAGGTCGCCCGTGGCGGCGAGGGATGCCGCGACGGATGCACCCGCGAACAGGGCGACGCCGATCAGCAGCAGCCGGCGCCGTCCGATCCGGTCGGCGAGCGAGCCGAACAGCAGCAGCAGCGACGCGAACACGAGGGTGTAGGCCTCCTGCACCCACTGCACCTGCGTCGACGAGATCCCGAGGTCCGTGACGACCGCGGGAACGGCGACGTTGACGATCGTCGAGTCGACGATGATGAGCGCGACCGCGAGGCTGATGAAGACCAGGCCGAACCAGCGGCGAGACGAGACGTCCTTCATGGTTAGCTAGCTTATCTAGCTACATCGATTGATGCCAGTGCAGCGCCACTGTCGATCCGTGTGCGCGCGATCGTGTCGCGAACGGGTCCTAGACTCGCTCCATGGCAGCGGCGCGGCGCGAGGAACGATCGTTCACCGACCCTCACGGCATCCGTATCGTCTACGACGTCTACCGCCCGGTGTCTGAACCCCGGGCGGCCCTGCAACTGCTCCACGGTGTGGGCGAGCATGCCGGCCGGTACGTGCACGTGGCCGAGGCGCTGACAGCCGCGGGTTGCGTCGTCTACGCCGACGATCACCGTGGTCACGGACGCACCGGCATGGCCCAGCATGGCGGCGACAGCAGCCGCCTCGGGCGCCTCGGCCCCGGCGGTCTGCGCGCGGCGGAGGATGCCTGCGCGCAGCTCAGCGGGATCATCCGCGACGACCACCCGGGACTGCCGCTGATCCTCGTCGGACACTCCTGGGGATCGTTCTTGGCGCAGATGCTGCTCGATCACCACCCCGACCTCTACGACGGCGTCGTTCTCACCGGGTCGGCGCTGCGCTGGCCCGGTGCGCTCAACTCCGGCGATCTCAACAAACCCTGGAAGGCGACCGACGCCATGGGGTCGGAATGGCTGTCGTCGGATCTGTCGGTGGGGCGTGCGTTCCTCGATGATCCGCTGACGACCTCGGTGCCCCTGTCGAAGCTGTTCGGACCCCTCGACACTCTGCGCCTGATCGGAAAGCCCGCGAAGAACCTGTCGCGCGACGTACCGGTGCTCCTCATGGTGGGTCGGGACGACACCGTCGGAGGACCGCGCAGCATCCATCGCCTCGCCGAGGCGTACCGCACGCGGTCCGGCCTCTCCGACATCACGACCCTCGTCTATCCCGGCATCCGCCACGAGGTGTTCAACGACGTGACCCGGGACGAGGTCATCGCCGATCTGGTGGCCTGGGTCGATCGACGCATCCCGGCGCGAGGCTGACGTGGCTGCCCCTTTGTGGTCACTGCGGCCGCGCGGCGTCGTCCGCGTGACGGTCCTCGTCTGCGGCGCCGTGATGGCGCTCGGATTCTGGCTCTTCGACCCTGCCCTGCCCACGTCCGACCGTGTCTTCTGGACCTTGATCGGCCTCGCCGCCGGCGCCGCCGGGCTCGTGTCGGCACTGCGGGTGCGGGTGCTGCCGATCGATCCCGTCATCGCGCGTGAGCGCGAGAAGTCGGGCAGAGCGGCCGGGGCCACGCCGCCACCGTCGGCATCATGGGCCGATCTGTCGGCGGTACTCGTGCCGCGGACGATCGGCGATGCGGCATGGCTGCTGCTGCTCGCGACGGTCGGAATGGCGTTGCGCGCCGGCGTCCGTGCCGCAGAGGCAGGCTGGAGCGCCGAGCTTTTGCGGTTGCTGATCACCACCCCCATCGCCACGTTCGTCGTCTTCGTCGCGCTGCTCGTCGTGGGATGGCTGCTCGTCATCGCCGTTGGCGGCTTCCTTCACCTCGCGCGGGTGCCGCGTGCCGACGTGACGGCCTCCGCGTGGTGGTTGTTCGGCGCGATCGCCGCCGTGGCGATCGCCGCACCCGCGGCGCTCGTGGTCGGGCTGACCGATGCGACCCCGGTGGATGCCGACGGCGGAGACACCGCGGCGATCATCGCGTTCGTCATCGGCCCGGTGGCGCTCGGTTCGCCGTGGCAGTATGCGTTGCTCTGGCTTTCGCGCATCGGGCTCTACGCCTTCGTCGTCTGTCTCGCCGGCCTCGCCGTCGCGCGGGTGCGGGCGCGACCGCGCGACTGATTCCCGCGTCGGCGCCCCTGACGAGCCGTACGCTGGAGTCATGCACGGGGAATACAAGGTTCCGGGCGGCAAGCTCGTCGTCGTCGACCTCGAGGTCGAGAACGGGCGCATCGCCGATTTCCACCTCGCGGGCGACTTCTTCCTCGAGCCCGACGACGCCCTCGCCGACATCGACGCGGCCGTCACGGGCTTGCCGGTCGAGACCGATGCCACGGCCATCGCCGCCGCGGTCCGCAGGGCGCTTCCCGAAGGGGCGCAGCTGCTCGGGTTCACACCCGAATCGGTCGGCACCGCGGTGCGCCGCGCCCTGGTGACCGCCCCCGGCTGGCGTGATTTCGAGTGGGAGGTCGTACACGAGAAGGCGGTCTCGCCCGCCATGAACCTTGCCCTCGACGAGGTGCTGACCACGCGCGTCGGCGACGGCCGGCGAAAGCCCACCCTGCGTATCTGGGAGTGGGATCAGTCTGCGGTGGTCATCGGATCGTTCCAGTCGTACCGCAACGAGGTCGACCCCGAGGGGGCGGCCCGGCACGGCTTCGACGTCGTACGGCGTATCTCGGGCGGCGGGGCGATGCTCATGGCCGCGGGCTCGATCGTGACGTACTCGCTGTACGTCCCGGCATCCCTGGTCGCCGGGCTGACCTTCGCCGACTCGTACGCCTTCCTCGATGACTGGGTGCTGCAGGCGCTGCGCTCTCTCGGGATCGACGCGACGTATCAGCCGCTCAACGACATCGCCTCGCCGTCGGGGAAGATCGGCGGGGCTGCGCAGAAGCGGCTTGCGAACGGCGGGGTGCTGCACCACGCGACGCTCTCGTACGACATGGACGGTCAGGTCATGACCGAGGTGCTGCGCATCGGGCGCGAGAAGCTCAGCGACAAGGGAACGGTGTCGGCCGCCAAGCGCGTCGACCCGCTCCGCAGCCAGACCGGCCTTCCACGCGAAGCCATCATCGAGCGGTTCGTGCAGACCTTCTCGACGCTCTATGGGGCCGAGCCGGGACATATCACCGCAGAGGAATACGCCGAGGCGGAGGCGTTGGTCGTCGAGAAGTTCTCGACCGACGCGTGGTTGCAGCGCGTTCCGTGACGACGGATGCCGCGCCGGTCGACACACCCGGAGCTGTGGAGATCCATCACGGCGACAACCTCCGTGTGGCGCGCGCGCTGCCCGACGGTGCGTTCGCGCTGATCTACCTCGACCCGCCCTTCAACACCGGACGGCTGCAGGGCAAGGCGATCGAATCCGCCGACCGCGCGGGCGTGCAGGGCGAGGTGAAGGCGGGCTTTCGCGGCACGAGCTACGCGCGGCTGCGCGGCGACCTGCGCCGCTACGACGACCGGTTCGATGACTACTGGGACTTCCTTGAGCCCCGCTTACGCGAGGCGTGGCGCCTGCTGGCTGACGATGGCACGCTCTACCTGCATCTCGACTACCGCGAGGCGCACTACGCGAAGGTCCTGCTGGACGCGCTGTTCGGACGGGAGTGCTTCCTCAACGAGCTCATCTGGGCGTACGACTACGGCGCCAAGAGCCGTCGCCGCTGGCCGACCAAGCACGACACGATCCTGGTCTACGTGAAAGACCCGAAGGCGTACGTCTTCGACTCCGAGGCGGTGGACCGCGAGCCCTATATGGCGCCCGGCCTCGTCACGCCCGAGAAAGCGGCGCGCGGAAAGCTCCCCACCGATGTCTGGTGGCACACGATCGTGCCGACCAGCGGGCGGGAGAAGACCGGCTATCCGACCCAGAAGCCCGAGGGCATCCTCCGCCGGATCGTGCAGGCCTCGAGCCGGCCCGGCGACCGCGTGCTGGATCTGTTCGCCGGCAGCGGCACGACAGGTGCGGTGTGTGCGGACCTCGGCCGCGACGCGGTGCTGGTGGATGACAACCCCGAAGCCATCGCCGTCATGCGGCGACGCATTCCGCACGCGCGCGTCGCCGACCGCCTGCCCTGACCGGCCGCATGCCATGATCGGTCCCGTGCAGAGCGATCCCGAAACCACGATCTCCTCCGGCCGCGTGCGGGGGCGGTGGCGCACCGCAGCGGACGGCGCGACATCGGCGGCCTTCCTCGGCATCCCCTTCGCCGAGCCGCCCGTCGCAGACCTGCGCTTCGCCGCTCCGGTGCGTGTCGCGGCGTGGGACGGCGTGCGCGATGCCGGAGCCTTCGGCGGCACCGCGCAGCGCGGCGACCCCGGCATCACGCTCATCCCCGAGCCGAGCATCCCGGGGGAGTCGACCCTCAACGTCAACGTCTTCACCCCCGATCCGGGAACGGGCGGGCTCCCGGTGCTCGTGTGGATCCACGGCGGCGGCTACTTCTCCGGCTCGCCGGCGAGCCCCTGGTACGACGGGCGCAGCTTCACCCGCGACGGCATCGTCACGGTGACAATCTCGTACCGCCTGGGCGTCGAGGGGTTCGGAGCCATCGCCGGAGCGCCCGCCAACCGCGGCGTGCGCGACTGGCTCGCGGCGCTGGAGTGGGTGCAGGAGAACATCGCGGCGTTCGGCGGCGACCCGGCGCGTGTGACGATCGCCGGGCAGTCGGCCGGCGGCGGCGCCGTGCTGACGCTGCTCGGGATGCCGTCGGCACAGCACCTGTTCCATCGCGTGTGGTCGCTGTCGGGTGCGCTCGGCGACGTCGCGCCCGAGCGCGCCCGGGCGCTCACCGACACGATCGCGCGCGCCGCCGGTGTCGCCGCGGACCGCCAAGGGTTCGAAGGGATCGACCCCGACCGGTTGCTGGCCCTGCAGAAGCAGGCCACCGCGATCGACCCGAAAGCGGTCGGGGCGATGCTGGCCGCGGGGCTGTCGCTCGGCCCCGAGATCGACGGCGACCTGCTGTCGCAGCCGACCGGAGCAGCGCTGGCGTCCGGCGTCGGCGCCGACAAACCACTCGTGCTCGGCACCGCCGACGACGAGTTCACCATGGTGCTCGCCGGTGCCGAGCGCACCCTGCGGTGGGTGCCGAAGACTCTCGTGCTCGGCCGGCTGGGCCTGGAGCGCTCCCGCCGCCGGGCGTACCTCAACGCGAACCGCGATGTGGTCGCCCACGGCACCGCACGGATCGCGGGCCGGTACGTCAGCGACCGGCTCTTCCGGGAGAAGAACGTCGAACTGGCCGATCAGCGGGGCGCGGCCCCGACCTGGATGTACCGCTTCTCGTGGCCGTCGGGTCGGTTCGGGTTCGCCGAGCACTGCCTCGACGTGCCCTTCTTCTTCGACTGCCTGGATGCCGAGGGCATCGCACCCCTCGCCGGCGATCACCCGCCGCAGGCGCTCGCCGACGCGATGCACGCCGATGCCGTCGCCTTCGTCTCGGGCGGCGAGCCCGGCTGGACGCAGTGGAACGCCGACGGCACGGCTCGGGTGTACGACGTCCCCGTCGCCGATCGGGCCGGCGCCTACGCGTCGGTCGCGCCGCTGCGCTGAGCGGTGCTCCTCGCGGGCGGGGTGACCGCGCGTTCGGCCGCGGCGACGGCCATCGTGCGCCCGGCCGAGCGTCGCGCGACGAAGTCGTAGAAGGTGAGTGCGAGCCGCAGCGGTCCGAGTTCGAGCGGCCGGAAGTCGCGGGTGGGGCGGAGGCGCTGCCAGAGGTGCGGGTCGAGTTCTCGCAGGTAGTCGCGCGCGCGACGCGCGTGCGCGGTGTTCGAGGCGATCCGGATGGTCCGCGCCGCCCGCAGCCACGGCAGGCTGAGCGAGAGGTTCTCGCGGGTGCTCTGGGCGGCCGGCTCGAGGGCGACGGCATCCGGAGCGACGCCGAGACGTTTCGTCGCGTAGCGCGCCATCACGACCGCTTCCGGCTCGCTTCCGCGCACCGCGCCGCCGGAGAACACGAACAGCGCGTCGGGCGAAGCCGAGCGCACCGCGATGCGCGTGCGCCACGCCTGCAGCGCGTTCAGGCGGCCGTCTTCACGCGAGCGGAATCCGAGCACCAGTACGACGTCCGCGCCGTCGGTCGGGCCGGTCGCCGGATGCCGCGGGTACCCTGCCCGCGACGTGCGCCACGCCTGGATCTCTCCGAACGCCAGCACGCCCGCGCCAACGGCGGCCGTCCATTTCATCCACCGCATCGCTCACCCGTCGCGGCGCGCACCCTCCGAGGGGTGCACGGTGAAGACGTGAGGTTCGCAGAAGCCGGCCTCGGCGAAGGCCGCGACGATCCGCGCAGCGGCGTCGTCGACGAGCGTGCTGTCGATGAGCGCGATCGACGATCCGCCGAAGCCGCCGCCGGTCATCCGGGCGCCGACGGCGCCCGCTGCTCGCGCCGTCTCGACCGCCAGGTCCAGTTCGGCGGTAGAGATCTCGAAGTCGTCGCGCATGGAGGCGTGCGAGGCATCGAGCAGGGCTCCGATCGCGCGAGGGCCCTCGGCGCGCAGCAGGCGGACGGCGTCGAGCACGCGCTGATCTTCGGTCACCACGTGGCGTACTCGGCGGAAGGTGACGTCGTCCATCAGCTCGCGGGCGCGATCGAGATCGGCGGGCACGAGGTCGCGCAGGGCCGATACCCCCATGATCTCGGCGCCCCGCTCGCAGGCGGCGCGGCGCTCGCCGTAGCCGCCGGTAGCGTGCGCATGGCTGACCCGCGTGTCGACGACGAGGACTTCGAGGCCCGCGTCGGCGAAGCCGAGGTCGACGACGTCGGCATCGAGCGAGCGGCAGTCGAGGAAGATGCCGGCATCGGGACGGCCGAGCATCGACGCCATCTGATCCATGATCCCCGTGGGCGCGCCGACGGCTTCATTCTCGGCGCGACGTCCGGCGCGGGCCAGCGCGACCCGCGTCAGGCCGAGGCCCCAGAGGTCGTTCAACGCGGACGCCGTCGCGCCCTCGATCGCGGCGGACGACGACAGTCCGGCACCGACCGGAACGTCCGATGCCAGCGCGATATCGACCCCGGTGAGGGGTGCGGGGTCGACGCCCGCGGCGCGCGCGGCATCCTGCAGCGCCCAGGCGACGCCGAGCGGGTAGCGTGCCCACTCGACGATCTCGTCGCGGCGGTCGGGAAAGAGCGTGTCGAGATCGGCGAGGGCCACCTCGATCGGCACGGGGTCGAAGGTCGACACGACCCGGATGCGTCCGTCGCCCCGCGTGCCGAGCGCCACGACGGTACGCCCGTCGATCGCGAACGGGAAGACGAAGCCATCGTTGTAGTCGGTGTGTTCACCGATGAGGTTCACGCGTCCGGGAGCCGACCAGAAGCCCGCGGGGGTGGCGCCGGTGAGCTCCGCGAACAGATCGCGAGCGTCGGTCTGAGGGGATGCCGTGGCGGTCACAGCTGGACTCCTTCGATGGCGGAGCGCAGCCGATCGGCGGCGGTCTCGGGCGGAACATCGCCGATCCAGGCGCCCATGGCAGCCTCGGATCCGGCGAGGAATTTGAGCTTGTCGGCAGCGCGACGCGGGCTCGTGATCTGAAGGTTCAACCGCACGGTGTCGCGGCCCACGTGCACCGGCGCCTGGTGCCAGGCGGCGATGTAGGGCGTCGGGTCGCCGTAGAGCGCGTCGATGCCGCGCAGCAACCGCAGGTAGATGGGGGCGAGCTCGTCGCGCTCGGCGTCGGTCAACGCGGCGAAGTCCGGCACGTGCCGGTGCGGCAGCAGATGGATCTCCAGCGGCCAGCGCGCGGCGAACGGCACGAACGCGGTCCAATGCTCGCCGCGCAGCAGCACGCGGGGGCCTTCCTGCTCGAAGGCGAGGATGCGCGCGAACAGGTCGGGAGCGGTGCGGTCGATCGAATCGAGCAGTCGCGTGGTGCGCGGCGTGATGTACGGGTACGAGTAGATCTGGCCGTGCGGATGCTGCAGGGTGACCCCGATGGCCTCGCCGCGGTTCTCGAACGGGAAGACCTGCTGCACCCCGGGAAGCGCCGACAGGGCCGCAGTGCGGTCGGCCCACGCCTCGATGACCGTGCGCGCACGCGTCACGCTCTGTGTGCCGAAAGATCCGGTGCGCGCCGGCGAGAAGCACACGACCTCGCAGCGGCCCACGCTCGTGCGCGTGCGACCGAGGCCGAGATGGGACAGATCTTCCAGTCCGCGGGGCGGGTCGGCGGCCTCCGGGGCGTCGCCGAGGGCCTCGGCCAGGGCCGGCCCGAAGGAGGGGGAGCGGTTCTCGAACACCGCGACGTCGTAGACCGAGGGGATCTCGGAGGGGTTCGTCGCCGTTTGCGGCGCGAGCGGGTCGAGCTCGGCGGGAGGCAGGAAGGCGCGGTTCTGCCGCGACGCCGCCACCGACACCCAGTCGCCGGTCAGGATGTCCTGCCGCATGGTCGCGGTGGTCGGGCGGGGATCGAGCTCGCGCGTATCGGCGCTGCGTTCGGGGCCGAGCTGCGTGCCGGGGTCGTCGAAGTAGATCAAGTCGCGACCGTCGGCGAGACGGGTCGGTCGCTTGACGACACCTGCCCCGAGGGGGATCGCCTCGGGAGTGAGGAATGGCAGCTCCGGCATGTTCACGATAACACGATAAGGGAGGTGCGTGCTATCGTCAACACGGAGGTCGGGGATGACACAGAAGCGCGCATCGATGGCGGATGTCGCCCGCATTGCAGGGGTCTCGGCACAGACGGTTTCGCGTGTCGTCAACGCGAGCCCGCGTGTCGATCCGGCGACCCGCGCACGCGTGGAAGAAGCGATGGCGCGCAGCGGCTACCGTATCCACCGTGCCGCTCGGGCCCTGCGCACCGGACGATCGGGCACCATCGGCGTCGTCGTCTCGACGCTGTCCACCGTCGGCAACTCCCTCATGCTCGAAGCCGTCACCGACGCCGCCGCGGAGCGTGACCACGATGTCGCCGTCGTCACCCTCGGATCCGGCGACGCCGCCGAGGCGCTCGAGCGCCTCAACGAGCAGGGCGTCGATGGTGTCGTCGTCATCAACGAGGCCTCCGCCCTCGTACGTTCGGCTGATCTCCCCACGAATCTCCGCCTGGTGGTCGTCGACTCGGCGCCCGACGATCGATTCGCCGGAGTGGAGACCGATCATGCCGGCGGCGCAGCCACGGCCACCGCGCACCTGCTGGAGCACGGCCATCACACGGTCGCGCACATCGCCGGCCCCGCCTCCTCCTACGCCGCCGCCGAGCGCGAGCGCGGGTGGCGCGAAGCCCTCGAGGCCGCAGATCGTCCGGTCGGAGCTTTGGTCCGGGGCTCGTGGACCTCGGCATCCGGGTATGAGGCGGCGACCACACTGCTGGACGCCGACACGGTCGGCACCGCGCTGTTCGTCGCCAACGACCAGATGGCGCTCGGGGCTCTGCGTGCGCTCGCCGAACGCGGTCGGCGCGTGCCCGAGGACGTCAGCGTCGTGGGCTTCGACGACGTCGACGACGCCGCCAACTACCGACCCCCGCTGACGACGGTGCGCCAGCACTTCGATCGCTTGGGTGCGCAGGCCGTGATCGCGCTGCTGGATGAGGGGGCGCCATCGGTGCGTACCGTCATGCCGGCGCCCCTCGTGGTGCGCTTCAGCACCGGGCCCGCTCCGGTCTGACCGGACTCGGTTCGCCGCTCAGCCCGCAGGCGAGTCGACCGCGATCGCGTGGATCAGTGCCGCAGCGTGCGGCAGCAGCACGGGCGGACGGAGCCCGACCGTGGCCGCCGTCCGGCCGCTGAGCACGATCGGTTCGGACTCCCACGCGAGTGGCGACTGCCCGAGGTATCCACCCGCTCCCACGGGAACCGTGATCGAGATCCGGTAGCGCCGGCCGGCGTCCAGGCCCGGCAGCGTGATCGTCGCCGGTGGGTGTGCGGTGCTCGTGCGGACCTGGGTGTGCACGTAGAGCGCCTCACCACCGCCCCGGGCCACGACACCGCGCAGATCGAGCGCGGCATCCGCCAGGTCGGCGTGCACCCGCCGGCCCGTTGCGATGAGGCCGCGGTGGGTGCGATACAGCGCCACCCATTGCGCGATGGCATCGAGCGTCTCGTCGTCTTCGGCGGTCAGGTCCCATTCGATGCCGAGGTGGCCGAAGAGGGCGGTCAGCGCGCTGAACGCCAGGGAGACCGTGCGTCCGGTGGAGTGCACGACGGGGCTGGTCAGGTGCGCACCCATGAGTTCGGGCGGGACCACCAGGCCGGTGTAGCGCTGGATGTCGAGCCGCTCGACGGGGTCGAGGCAGTCGCTCGTCCAGATGCGGTGGGTGCGTTGCAGGATGCCGAGATCCACCCGGGCTCCGCCCGATGCGCACGACTCGATCTCCAGTCCGGGGTGACGCTCGCCGAGCTCGTCGAGCAGCCGGTAGAGCGCGCGGACGTTCTCGTGCCCGCGCGGGCGGCCGTGCGGGCCGCTCCCCGGCTCGACGAGGTCGCGATTGTGATCCCACTTCAGGTACGCGATCGGGTACTCGTCCAGCAGCGCGTGCAGCCGCCCCGCGATATACGCGTAGGCGTCGGGGTGCGACAGATCCAGCACCTGCTGTTGCCGTCCTGACGGAGGCAGGTCGTCGCGCGCCCGCAGGAGCCAGTCGGGATGGCGCCGCGCGAGCTCGCTGTCGGGGTTGACCATCTCGGGCTCGACCCACAGGCCGAACTCCATTCCGAGGCCCCGGACGTGGTCGATGAGCGGGCTGAGGCCGCTGGGCCAGACCTCGGCATCCACCCACCAATCGCCGAGCCCGGCAGTGTCGTCGCGACGGCCCTGGAACCAACCGTCGTCGAGCACGAACCGTTCGACGCCGACGCGCGCCGCGCGATCGGCGAGGCGGCGAAGTGTCTCCAGGTCGTGACGGAAGTAGACCGCCTCCCACGTGTTGACGGTCACCGGGCGGGGTCGCGAGGGATGCGTCGGCCGCGCGCGCAGTTCTTCGTGAAAGCGTGCGGCGAACGCGTCGAGGCCGTCGCCCCACGAGCCCACCGCGTCAGGGGTCTCGTACTCCTCACCGGGAGCCAGGACGATCTCGCCGGCACGCAGCAGCTCGCCCGCGCGCAGCACCGCGTCTCCGGTGGGCGTTCGCTCGGCGATCAGGCGGTGATCTCCCGACCAGGCGAGGTGCACACCGTGCACCAGTCCGCGTTCGAAGCCGAAGCCTGCGGTACCGGCGACGAACACCAGCGTCGCATCGGCTCCCGGACGCCCGCGTCGGCTCTCTCGCACATGCCCTCCGACGGTGAAGGCGTGGCGCTGGGGAGCCCGTTCGCGCAGGTGATGCCCGGTGGTCGTCAGCAGCTCGGTCGCGGTCGGCGGTACGGGAAAGCCCGCGCTCAGCGCGCCGACGCGATAGGGGGCGTCGCCGCGGTTGACCAGCCGCAGGCGCTGGTGCAGCAGTCCGCTCACGCCGAGGGTGAGGCTCACCTGCACCTCGAGGCCGGCCGCGGCGTCACTCAGCACGAACTCGGCATCCGTGCTCGACAGGGTGGCCGTGGTCAGTGCGAGGCGGGAGGAGAAGTCGGCACCGTCGCGGTCGCCCTCCAGGCCCGGCGTCGTCAGCCAGCCGCCCGACTCCTGCGGCAGCACCGTCAGGCGCGCCGTCTCGTCGAGTCCACCCGAGACGCGCTGCGGCCGGGCGGCCCGGGCGATGCCGGCCAGCTCGTCGTCGCCGATCGGACCGAGCGCCTCGCCCCAGTGGACGATGATCGGCTGGTCGGCGCTCTGCAGATCGAGCACGACGCTCGTGCCGCCGGCTTGGAGGTGCGCGTGGGCGGGGATCTGCACGGAGGGCGTCGTCACGGGCGTGATTCCTTCGGAGGTGCGGCATGTGCACGCGAAGCGGTGGAGCCGCGCACGATCAGCGAGGTGGGCACGGGATGCACGCCGCCGGCGACGGCGCGCCCTTCGATCTGGTCGATCACGAGCGACACGGCGAGCGAGCCTGCGGTGCCGAAATCCTGATGCACGGTCGTCAGAGGCGGCCAGAAGAAGGCCGCCTCGGCCATGTCGTCGAACCCGACGACGCTGATGTCGTCGGGCACCGTCCGCCCGCTCTCGTGGAACGCACGCATCGCGCCGAGCGCCATCTGATCGTTCGCCGCGAACAGTGCGGTCAGCTCGGGGATGCCCGCCAGTCGGCGCCCGATGCGATAGCCGGACTCGGCTGTCCAGTCGCCGACATGCACCTCGGGTACGGCGCACCCGGCCGCCTCCAGAGACGACCGCCAGGCGAGGCGGCGAAGCTCCGCCGCCTTCGACTCCGGGGGGCCGGCGATGTGCCACACGGTCTCGTGGCCGAGGGCGAGCAGGTGCGCGACGGCTTCACGGCTGCCGGTGTCTTGATCGGCCGTCACCGACGGCCGATCGTCGCCGGCGCCCGACTGGATGAGCACACTCGGCATCCCCGGGGGGAAGCTCACCGACGCCGAGGACATCACGTGCGACTCGATCACGACGATGATGCCGTCGACCGCGTCTTGATCGAGCCGTGAGACCGCCGAGGCGACCGCGTCGCCGGCGGTGAGGGCGGGTTGGGCCTGGATGAGTTCGATGGCGTAGCCGCGCGCGGCGGCGTCCGCGAGGATGCCGCCGATGGTGCCGACGTTGCCGAGGGAGTCGAGGCTGAACACCACGACGCCGATCGCGCCGAAGGTTCCGCGGCGCAGTGCGCGGGCGGCGACGTTGGGCCGGTAGCCGAGCGCGCTCATGGCTTCGAGCACGCGGCTGCGGGTCGGCTCGGCCACGCGGTCGGAGTTGTTCGCGACCCGCGAGACCGTCTGTCCGGAGACACCCGCATGGCGGGCGACGTCGTGTAGCGAGACGTTGCGCGCACGCTCTGCGGAGCTGTTCATCGGCGTTTCTCCTCGAGCGTCGACCGGGAAGTCTTGACACATGTTGACGTCAACATGCTACTCTCGACCTCGCCATGTTGACGTAAACATGGCACCGTCCGACAGAAGGCCAGACGAAGATGTCCGCACTCACCGTTACCGCTCCGGCTCGACGCCGGGCGCACCGGACCGACCGCCAGTGGGCGGGATTCTGGTTCGTGCTGCCGTTCCTCGTCGTGTTCGCGCTGACGTTTCTCGCGCCCCTCGCGTACTCGATCTACCTCAGCGTCTTTCGCACGAAGCTGATCGGCGGCACCTCGTTCGTCGGAATCGACAACTACGTGCAGGCGTTCTCCGACGGCCAGTTCTGGGCCGGCTTCGGCAACGTCTTCCTGGTGCTCATCATCCAGGTGCCCATCATGCTGCTGCTCGCGCTGCTGGCGGCGCTGGCGCTCGACTCCCGCCGCCTCGCGGGCAGCTCGATCTTCCGCATCGGCATCTTCCTGCCGTATGCGGTGCCCGGCGTCGTCGCCGTGCTCATGTGGGGCTTCATGTACTCCGACCGTCTGGGCCTTGCCGGCAACATCAACCAGCTGGTGGGCTTCGACCTGGTCACCCCGTTCACCCAGCAGTGGATCCTCCTCGCGATCGGCAACATCATCACGTGGGAGTTCATCGGCTACAACATGCTGATCTTCTACTCGGCACTGCGCACCATCCCCGAAGACCTCTACGAGGCCGCGGCCCTCGACGGTGCAGGCCAGTTCCGCATCATCCGGGCCATCAAGCTGCCCGCCCTGCGCGGAGCACTGGTGATCGCGACGATCTTCTCGATCATCGGCAGCTTCCAGCTCTTCAACGAACCCAACATCCTCAAGACGCTGGTCCCGAACCTCTTGACGACGTACTTCACCCCGAACATGTACGCCTACAACCTGAGCTTCATCGGCCAGCAGGTCAACTACGCCGCCACCATCGCGATCATCATGGGCGTCATCACGGCCATCATCGCGTACGTCGTCCAGCTGCGCGGCACCCGTAAGGAGAACCGCTGATGGCCGGCCTGCCCTTCGACCGCACCGGCACCATGACCGGGCGCCCCCGCCGACGCACCTCCGAGTTCGGCGAGCGGGGACCGCGCAAGTCGCCCCTGCTGACGATCATCATGGCGCTGTTCCTGGTCTACTCGTTCCTGCCGCTGCTGTGGCTCGTGATCAGCTCGACCAAAACCCAGCAGTCGCTGATCGGCTCGTTCGGGCTCTGGTTCTCGGGTCCCTTCGCGCTGTTCGACAACATCGGCCAGGTGCTGACCTACAACGACGGCATCTTCGTTCGTTGGTTCTTCAACACCCTCCTCTACGTCGTCGTCGGCGCCGGTGGCGCCACCCTGCTGGCCACCCTCGCCGGTTACGGGCTGGCGAAGTACAACTTCCCCGGCAAGCGCGCCGTGTTCGCCGTGATCCTCGGCGCGATCGCCGTCCCCGGCACGGCCCTCGCGGTGCCGACCTTCCTCATGTTCAGCCAGATCGGGCTGACCAACACGATGTGGGCGATCATCATCCCGTCGCTCATCTCGCCCTTCGGCCTGTATCTGGTGTGGGTCTACGCGGTCGACTCCGTGCCCACCGAGCTGCTCGAAGCAGCCCGTGTGGACGGATCGGGCGAGCTGCGTACGTTCTTCACGATCTCGCTCCGGCTGCTCGCGCCCGGGGTGGTCACGGTGGCGCTGTTCGCGATCGTGGCGACGTGGAACAACTACTTCCTGCCGCTGATCATGCTCAACGATCCCAACCTGTTCCCGCTGACCATCGGTCTGCAGCAGTGGAACCTGCAGGCGGTCGGTGTGAGCTCGCAGCCCATCTTCAACCTGGTGATCACCGGGTCTCTCCTCACGATCGTCCCGATCGTCATCGCCTTCCTCCTGCTCCAGCGTTACTGGCAGTCAGGTCTGAGCGCAGGAAGCGTCAAGCAGTGACAGGGGTGTCACTGCCCGACGAAGCACCACACCCCACCCGATATCCGACGAAGAAGCGGAAGGACACAGCATGACAAGCACCAAGAAGATCGCGCGCGTGGTCGCCATCGGAGCTACGGCGCTCCTGATCGGCAGCGGCCTCGCCGCCTGCGCCGGCGGCAACGGCGGCGGCACCAACGCCGGCGGCAGCGCCTCCTCCATCGACGACGCCCTCAAGGCCGGCGGCGAGATCACGTACTGGTCGTGGACCCCCTCGGCCAAGGACCAGGTCGCCGCGTTCGAGAAGGCGTACCCGAACGTCAAGGTCAACCTCGTCAACACGGGTGGGGCCAACGACAACAACACGAAGCTGCAGAACGCCATTTCGGCCGGCTCCGGCATCCCTGATGTCGTGCAGATCGAGTACCAGTCGCTTCCGCAGTTCCAGCTGGCCGGGTCGCTCTTGGACCTGACCGCCTACGGTTTCGGCGACCTCAAGGGCGACTACACCGCCTCCACCTGGGGCGCCGTGTCGCAGAGCGGCGGCGTCTGGGGTCTCCCGCAGGACTCGGGCCCCATGGCCCTGTTCTACAACAAGGAGGTCTTCGATCAGTTCGGCATCGCCGTTCCCAAGACGTGGGACGAGTACGTCGCCGCGGGTCAGAAGCTGCACGCCGCCGACCCGACGAAGTACATCACCAACGACCAGGGCACCGACGCCGGCTTCGGCACCTCGATGATCTGGCAGGCCGGTGGCCGCCCGTTCAAGACCGATGGTGAGAACGTCACGATCGACCTGAACGACGCGGGTGCGAAGAAGTGGACCGGCGTCTGGGACAAGCTGCTCGCCACGGGCGCCGTCGGCAACATCGCCGGCTGGAGCGACGAGTGGTTCCAGGCTCTCGGTGACGGCACGATCGCCTCGCTGCCCATCGGTGCCTGGATGCCGGGCGTGCTCGAGGCCAACGTGCCCGCGGGCAAGGGCAAGTGGGCCGTTGCCCCCATGCCGACCTACGACGGCACCCCGGCCACGGCCGAGAACGGCGGGTCGTCCGAGGTGGTCATGAAGGGCTCGAAGAACCAGGCGCTCGCGGCCGGCTTCCTCAAGTGGCTCAACAACTCGCAGGACTCGATCGACGTGTTCCTGAAGTCGGGCGGCTTCCCCGCGACGACCAAGGACCTCGAGTCCCCGGACTTCCTGAACAAGACCTCCGACTACTTCGGCGGACAGAAGATCAACGAGGTTCTCGTCGACGCCACGAAGTCGGTGGGCACCGGATGGCAGTACCTGCCGTGGCAGTCGTTTGCCAACAGCATCTACGCCGACACCGTGGGCAAGGCGTACCTGAACAAGACGCCTATCGCCGACGGTCTGAAGGCCTGGCAGGACAAGAACGTGTCCTACGGCACCGACCAGGGCTTCAGCGTCAACAAGTAAGCCCATTTGCACGACCCGCGGCGGTGGGGTGGTTCACATCACCCCACCGCCGCGGCTGTGAAAGACAGCGATTGAGAGGCACCCATGGCTACCGGAACCTTCCGCATCGGTGAGAGCGACTTCCTGCTCGACGACGAGCCGTTCCGCGTGATCAGCGGCGCCCTGCACTACTTCCGGGTGCACCCCGACCAGTGGGTCGACCGCATCCGCGCGGCCCGCCTCATGGGCCTGAACACCATCGAGACGTACGTGCCGTGGAACGAGCACGAGCCCGAGCCAGGAGTCTTCCTCGCAGACGGTCCCCTCGACCTCGCCCGCTTCCTCGACCTCGTCGCCGCCGAAGGACTGTATGCGATCGTGCGTCCGGGGCCGTACATCTGCGCCGAATGGGACGGTGGCGGCCTGCCCGCGTGGCTGTTCCGTCACGGCGACATCGGCGTGCGTTCGGCCGATCCCCGCTTCCTCGCCCCGGTCACCGGCTTTCTCGATCGCGTTCTCGAGATCGTCGTTCCCCGTCAGATCGACCGCGGCGGCCCGGTCATCCTGATGCAGGTCGAGAACGAGTACGGCGCGTACGGCGAGTTCACGGCCGGCGAGCGTGAGGACTATCTGCGCGCTCTGCGCGACACGTATCTCGCCGCCGGCGTCACGGTCCCGTTGACCAGCGTCGACCAGCCCACCGACGAGATGCTCTCGCGCGGCAGCCTGCCCGAGCTTCACCGCACCGGATCGTTCGGCGGCAACGTCGACGAGCGTCTCCGCGTGCTGCGCACCCACCAACCGACCGGGCCGCTCATGTGCTCCGAGTTCTGGTGCGGCTGGTTCGACTACTGGGGCTCGTTCCACCGGACCTCGTCGACCGCGGCATCCGTCGCCTCGCTCGAGGCCCTGCTCGCCGCAGGCGCCTCGGTGAACATCTACATGTTCCACGGTGGCACCAACTTCGGCCTGACCAACGGCGCCAACGACAAGGGTGTGTTCGAGCCGACCATCACCAGCTACGACTACGACGCACCGCTGGACGAAGCGGGCCGGCCCACCGACAAGTTCTGGGCGTTCCGCGAGGTCATCTCGCGCTTCGCCCCGGTGCCCGACATCACGGATGCCGATCTCTTGCCCCCCCTGGCGGCGGCGCCCGCCCCGGTACCGCTGCAGCTGGTCAGCGCACTCGATGCGCTGCTCGAGGACGCACCGGAGCACCGCGTCGACCACGCGCCGACGATGGATGAACTGAGCGTCTCCCGCGGATTCCTGCGTTACGAGACCCGTCTCGATGTGGGCGACACCCCCGTCGTGCTGGCCATCGGCGAGGTGCGCGACCGCGCCTGGGTGAGCCTGGACGGTGTGCCCGTCGGCACGCTGTCGCGCGACCGTCGTGAGCGCACGCTGGTGCTGCCGCGCGGCACCGGCGTGCTGCGCATCCTCGTCGAAGACCAGGGCCGCGTGAACTATGGGCCGCGCATCGGAGAGCACAAGGGGCTCATCGGCCCGGTGACCGTGGCCGGCCGCGAGCCGGCGTCCTGGCACGTTGTCGTCGTGCCCTGGGAGCACCTGCCCGCCCGTGCCGCCGCCGTGACGCCGGTCGGGGAAACGGTGACCGGAGCCGCCGTGCTGCGCGCCGAGGTCGTCCTCGACGCCCCGCGCGATCTGGTGCTCGATCTCACCGCGCTCGGTACCGGGCTCGTGTGGATCGACGACGTGTGCCTCGGACGGTTCTGGCAGACGGGACCGCAGCACTCCCTGTTCGTGCCGGCACCGCTCACGCGCGCCGGCCATAACGTGATCACCGTGCTCGATCTGGAACCGACAGGCGCGGAGCAGCTGGAGTTCAGCGACCGCCTGTTGCTCGGCCCCGTCGAGTGGTGAGTGACGCCGACGAGCGCGCGTCGAAGGAAGAGAGAGAAATCATGACCGCACGAGTGCGTGTGTCCGGTGTCGTCGGCGAGATCGATCCGCGGGTGTACGGCGGCTTCGTCGAGCATCTCGGACGCCACATCTATGACGGCATCCATGAGTCGGCGCACCCGAGCGCCGACGAAGAGGGCTTCCGTACCGACGTGATCGCGCTCGTGCAGGAGCTCGGCGTGACCACCATCCGCTACCCCGGTGGCAATTTCGTCTCCGGGTACCGGTGGGAAGACGGCATTGGCCCGCGCGAGAGCCGGCCGCGCCGGCTCGACCTGGCCTGGCGGTCGACGGAGACCAACCAGGTCGGCCTCCACGAGTTCTCGCACTGGCTCGAGAAAGTCGGCAGCGACCTGATGCTCGCGGTGAACCTGGGGACGCGGGATGTCGCCGAGGCTCTCGATCTGCTGGAGTACGCCAACGTCGACGCCGACACGGCGTGGACCCGCGAGCGTGCTGCCAACGGCCGCCCGACGCCCTTCGGTGTGCGCATGTGGTGCCTCGGCAACGAGATGGACGGCCCGTGGCAGCTCGGGCACCGAAACGCCGAGGACTACGGCAAGCTCGCCTCGCGTGCCGCCAAGGCGATGCGCATGCTCGATCCGACCATCGAGCTCGTCGCGTGCGGCTCGTCGGGACGCGACATGCCGACCTTCGGCTCATGGGAGCGCGAAGTGCTCCGGCACACCTTCGACGATGTCGACTTCATCTCGTGCCACGCCTACTACCAGGAGCGGGGCGGCGAGGCGCAGGAGTTCCTCGTCTCGGCGGTCGACACCGACCTGTTCGTCCGCGAGGTCGTCGCGGCGGTCGATGAGGTCGCCGCCGAGCGCGGCTCCGACAAGCGCATCATGCTCTCCTTCGACGAGTGGAACGTCTGGTACCAGTTCGCCGACGACGGCACGAAGGCGGGCGATCTCGTCGACGACGGCTGGCCGGTGGCCCCGCGCCTGCTGGAGGACCAGTACAACGTCATGGATGCCGTCGTGGTCGGCGATCTGCTCATCACCCTGCTGCAGCACTCCGACCGCGTGCGGTCGGCTTCGCTCGCGCAGCTCGTCAACGTGATCGCACCGATCATGACCGAGCCGGGCGGTCCGGCGTGGCGTCAGACCACCTTCTTCCCCTTCTCGCTCACCTCCCGGCTGGGCCGCGGTACGGCGCGCACGCTCGAGATCGAGGGTGCTCCGCGGGTACAGAGCGCCCGGTTCGGCGACGTGTCCGCGGTCAACGCGGTCGCCACGACGGACGAGACCGGCACGAGCGTGTTCCTCGCGAACCGTTCGGTGGCCGAGACGGCAGAGGTGCAGATCGACCTGTCGGCGCTGGGTGCGGCATCCGTCGCCGTTGCCGAGGCGTGGATCGTGACCGACGCCGACTACCGGGCAGCGAACACCCTCGCCGAGCCGGAGCGGGTGGCGCCGCAGGCGCTGTCGGTCACGCGGGAGGGCGACGTGCTGCACCTGTCGCTGCCGCCGGTGGCGTGGGCGGTCATCCGCCTCGCCGACTGACACCCGAAGCCGCGTCTCGACTCGGCGCTTCGCGAGCGCAGCGAAGAGAAACGCCGCGCGCGGTCAGGGCGTCAGTGCGCGGCGCGGCGGGCCTCCCAGCCCGTACGCACCATCTCGTCGACGGTGTAGCGGTTGGCCCAGTCGAGGTCGCGGGCGGCCAGCTCTCCTGTGGCGACGATGCGGTCGGGGTCTCCGGGGCGTCGCGGCCCGATCTTGGGTGTGAAATCGATGCCGGTCACCCGCGCCATGGCATCCATGATCTCGCGCACGCTCAGGCCGTTCTGCGACCCGAGGTTGTAGGCGGCCTCGACGCTCTCACCCGATTCCAGCCGCTGTGCGGCGACGACGTGCGCGGCGGCGATGTCGCCCACGTGCACGTAGTCGCGGACGTTCGTGCCGTCGGGGGTGTCGTAGTCGTCGCCGTTGATCTGGGGCGTCTCGCCGGCGATCAGCTTCTCGAACACGATCGGGAACAGGTTGTGCGGGCTGGTGTCGTACACCGACGGATCGGCGGAGCCCACGACGTTGAAGTAGCGCAGCGACGTGTGGCGCAGGGGCTGCGCAGCGGATGCCGTCGCGATCGCCTGATCGCGCAGCAGCCACTCGCCGATGAGCTTCGACTCGCCGTAGGGCGACGCCGGGCGCTTGGGCAGGTCTTCGGTCACGAGCGGGACGTCGGGCGTTCCGTAGACCGCGGCCGACGACGAGAACACGATGTTGTGGACGTCGGCATCCGCCATCGCCTCCAGCACGACGCGCGTGCCTTCGACGTTCTGCTCGTAGGTGTGTAGCGGACGCTGCACGGAGACGCCGGCGTATTTGAAGCCGGCGACGTGGATGACGCCGGTGACCGCGTGGGCGCGCATCGTGTCGGCGAGCAGGCCGCGGTGCAGGATCGTGCCCTCGATGAACGGCACGGAGCCGGGCACGAACGAGGCGTGACCGCTGGAGAGGTCGTCGACGACGATCGGGGCGATGCCCGCCGCCTGCAGTGCGCGCACCACGTGCGCTCCGATGTATCCCGCTCCGCCAGTCACAAGCCACGTCATGTCTCCATCCTGCCCGATCGCCGACGCGTAGCATCGCCGCCATGAGTCGCGTCGTCGTCGCCCCCGACAGTTTCAAGGGCTCGATCGGTGCCGCCGCGGCGTCGGCGGCCCTGCGCCGCGGGTGGCTGTCGGTGCATCCGCGCGATGACGTGGTGCTGTGCCCGATGGCCGACGGGGGAGAGGGCACCCTGGACGCCTTCGCGGCATCCGTCGCAGATGCCCGGCGGATGCCGGTGGCCGTCACCGGTCCCGCCGGTGCGCCGGTCGAGACCGCGTGGCTACTCCTTCCGGACGGAACCGGTGTCGTCGAGCTGGCGGCGACCAGCGGCATCGAGCTGCTCGCCGGCCGCCTGCGACCGTGGGACGCATCGACCCGCGGGTTCGGTGAGGCGATCGCCGCGGCGCTCGATCACGGGGTCGAGCATCTCGTGCTCGGCATCGGTTCGAGCGCGTCGACCGACGGCGGTGTCGGGATGCTCTCCGCACTGGGCGCACGGTTTCTGGACGTGCGCGGCGCGGCGGTGTCGGACGGGGCGCGTGTACTCCTGGCGATCGCCCGGACCGAAGCCGGATCGTTGCGCCTTCCCCCGCCGGCGGGCGTGACGGTTCTCTCCGATGTGACGAACCCGCTGCTCGGTCCGCGCGGCGCGGCGGCGGCTTTCGGAGCGCAGAAGGGGGTCGACGACGTCGCCCGCGCGGAGGCCGGGCTTGCTCACCTCGCCTCGTTCGTCTCCCTCGATCCGATGACACCGGGGGCGGGGGCGGCGGGAGGAACCGGCTTCGCGCTACGGGCGTGGGGAGCGATGCTCGTTGCCGGGGCCGCCGAGGTCGCCAGACTCGTCCACCTCGACGACGCCGTGGCAGCGGCCGATCTGGTCGTGACAGGGGAGGGCACGTTCGACGCTCAGTCCGCGGAAGGGAAAGCGCCCGCTGCCGTGGCGGCCACGGCGGCGCAGGCGGGTGTGCCGGTCGCGCTGGTCGCGGGGCAGATCGCCGCCGATGTCGACCTCGGCCTTTTCGACGCCGTGGTCTCGCTCACCGCGCTGGCGGGCTCTGCGGCGGCGGCTCTCGCCGATCCCGCGCGGTGGCTGGAGCACGCGGGCGCTGAACTCGCGAGCCGTCGTCGTCGGCGCGAGTGTTGACGTCAACATCTCGGTTCCCCTAGGCTTGGTATCACCATGTTAACGTCAACATGGCACGCTCCCCGGATCGCGATGACGCGATACAGAGAGGAATACCCCCACGATGAAGTCCCTCGGTCTGATCGCGCTCGCCGCCGTTGCCGCCCTCGGTGTGACCGGTGTCGTCGCGCCACTTGCCACGTCGGAGCCTGCCGCCGCCGCAGCGCCCACGCCCTCCGCAGCGGTGACGATCACCCCCAACCCCGCGTACGCGTCCGCACCCTTCGAGGGGTGGGGCACGAGTCTCGTCTGGTTCGCCAACGCGACCGGCGGCTACCCCGAGAACGTTCGCAAAGACCTCCTCGACAAGGTCTTCGGCGAGGACGGCCTCAACCTCAACATCGCGCGGTACAACATCGGCGGCGGCAATGCGACCGACGTGCCGTCGTACCTGCGCCCCGGCGGCGCCGTGGAGGGGTGGTGGAATCCCGACCTCGGCAAGAGCGACGGCTCGGGTCCGATCACCTCGACCTACGCCGACCGTGCGCGCTACGCCGCCGCGTGGAACCCCGATGACCCGAACGCTTTCGACTGGAACGCCGATGCGACCCAGCGCTGGTGGATCGAGGCGCTCAAGGACAAGATCACGAAGTGGGAAGCGTTCAGCAACTCCCCGCCGTACTTCCTCACGCAGAGCGGTTACGTCTCCGGAGGCGTCAACAACGCCACGGCGGAGCAGCTCGCCCCCGCCGACATGGACAAGTTCGCCGGCTACCTCGTGAAGGTCGTCGAGCACCTCGAGCAGACCTACGGCATCACTTTCGACTCGCTCGACCCGTTCAACGAGCCGAACACGAACTACTGGGGGACGACGATCCCGCAGGGTGCGACGTGGCCCACCTCGGCCAGCCGTCAGGAGGGTGCGCACATCGGACCGCAGCGTCAGGACCAGATGATCCAGGCGCTCGCCGCCCGCCTCGCCGCCCCCGGTACCACGACGAAGGTCCCGATCTCCGCGATGGACGAGACCAACCCGTCGACCTTCGTGACCGACTGGAACGGGTGGTCGCAGCCGTCGAAGGATGCCGTCGCCCAGCTCAACGTGCACACATACGGCACCTCGAACCGCACGATGGTGCGCGACATCGCGAAGACCGCCGACAAGCCGCTGTGGATGAGCGAGGTCGAAGGCGACTGGGACACCTCGAACTCCGGTTTCAACCAGACCAACATCGACAACGGCCTCGGAATGGCCGGCCACATGATCGACGACCTCCGTGAGCTCGAGCCGCGCGCCTGGGTGTTCTGGCAGCCGGTCGAAGACCTCTACAACATGCAGAAGGTCGAGAAGCTCAACTGGGGAAGCGTCCTCATCGACTTCGACTGCAACGCCGACGGCAACTCGGTGCGCCGCCTCGCCGATGGCGACGCCGACCCCTCGTGCAAGGCGCTGACCAACGCGAAGTACAACACGGTCCGCAACTTCACGCACTACATCCGTCCGGGCGATCACCTGGTGCCGACGAACAACGAGCAGACCACGGCCGCCGTCACGGCATCCGGCGAGGGGATGAACCTCGTGCACGTCAACACCGACACGACGGCGCGCACGGTGCGCCTCGACCTCTCGAACTTCGGTGAGATCGCGGCCGGCGCGAGCGTCACCCCGATCGTCACGACCCAATCTCCCGCCGACGCCGTCGAGAAGAACGCCCTCGTGCCCGGCACCGCCGTCGCCGTCGACCCGGTCACGCGCACCGCCACCCTGACGGTGCCCGCGAAGTCGGTGACCACCTTCGTCGTGTCGGGCGTCTCCGGCGTCGCCAGCGCCGCCCCGCACGTTGCGGACGGTGCGACGTTCCAGCTGATGGGCGCCCAGAGCGGAAAGGCGCTCACGCTTCAGGGCTCGGCGCTCTCGATCCGCAGCGCAGCCACCACGACGGATGCCGCGTCCGCCCAGGTCTGGACGGCCACCTCGCTTTCGGGTGAGGGCACGGACCGGCAGCGCGTGCTTCTCCGCTCGGGTGACGGTCGCTACCTGACGTCGTCGGGCACGTCGCTTACGGTGTCCGCCCTGGACGCGGAAGAGCTGGCGGCAGACCCCGCCGCGCAGTGGACGCCGAACACGATGGACGGGCGCACGTTCTCGTTCCTCAACGTCGCGACCACCCGCGTGCTCGACGTCAACGGCTCCGGAACCTCCGACGGAACGTCGGTCGGCCTCTGGAGCTCCAACAACGGTGGCAACCAGAGCTGGACGCTCGCCTCCACCCAGCTGCAGAGCGTCGCCGACATCGCGCTGACCACCGCCGTCGGTGTCGCGCCCGCGCTCCCCGACACCGTTCAGGTGCAGTACGCGGGCGGCATCACCCGCTCTGCGGCGGTCACGTGGGACCTGAGTGGCCAGGACTGGACGCCCGGCACCACCGATGTGCACGGCAGCGGCACCGACCCGTTCGGCAATGCCGTCACCGTCACCGCCCACGTCGAGGTGGGGACGTACACGTCCGCGGTGCCCGTGTCGATGACCACTTATACGGGTGTGTCCGTGGCCACGCTGTCGTCGTCGGCTCCTCAGACGGTGCCGCTCGAGGTGCGGGTCGGGGGAGCCACGGCATCCGCCCCCGTCACCTGGTCGTGGGACGGTGTCACCGATGGCGCGCTCGCGTCGCCGGGCATGATCCAGGTCGCCGGGACGGCGGCCGTTCCCGGTGGCGGCACGCTGCCCGCGGTGCTGACGGTCATCGTCACACCGGTGAGCGAGTCGAACATCGCGCCCGCCAGCACGCCGTCGGCGACCTATACCGAGAGCGGGTATCCGGCTACCCGGACGATCAACGGGGTCACCACCGACAAGGGCTGGTCGAACTGGCGCGGCGGCACCCTCAACGCGTCCGACACGCTCACCTACACCCTCGCTGCGCCCTCGGCGGTCTCTCACGTGAAGGTGTACTTCCAGCGCGACGGCGGCACGTCGTGGGCCCAGACGATGCATGTGGACCGACGTCTCGGCAACGGTCAGTGGATCATCGGCGACACGATCACCCCTGGCACGCCGGCAACGGGCGACCCGGTGGTGGACGTCCCCGTGGGCGGCGGCGCGGTCGACCAGATCCGCGTCGTGATGAACGCCTACCCGAACACGCACCTCATCGTTTCGGAGGTCGAGATCTACGCACCGTCGGCCTCGCCGTCGGCGGTGGCCGACCTCGCGCGCCTCAGCGTCGGCTCGACCTCGGTGCCGGGTTTCTCCGCAGACGCCACCTCGTACGTCGTCTCGGTTCCGGGTGCGTCCTGGCCCGTCGTGAGCGCCGTGGCGGTCGACGAGAACGCGACCGTGACGATCGTCCAGCCCGCGGATGCCGCGGGCACCGCCACCGTGACCGTCACCGCACCGTCGGGTGCGCAGAAGGTCTACACGGTCGCCGTGACGCTCAATGCCGGCTCGTCCACCCCGTCGCCGTCGCCGTCGGCATCACTTCCTTCCACCGGAGGCGCGCCCTCGGCGCCGACCGAGGCAGCGCTCACCGCAGAGCTGGAAGGACGCATCTCGGGGCCCGCGTCGATCGCCGCGGGCAGCACGGTCTCGGTTCAGGTCGGTACCAGCCGCGCTGGACAGCAGGTTGGTGCGTGGCTGTTCTCCACCCCGCGGGCGCTGGGAACGGGGACGGTCAGCGCCGCGGGCACGATCCCGGTGACCGTGCCGCTCGACGCCCCGGCGGGAGCGCACCGTCTCGCGGTGACCGACGCCTCCGGTGCGGTCATCGGGTGGTATGCCGTGACCGTGGCGGCTGCGCCCAACGCTCTCGCCTCGACGGGCGCGACGATGCCGTTCGGTATCGCGCTCGCGATCGCGACGCTGCTGCTCGTTGCGGGTGGCGCGCTGGTTGCTCGCCGGCGCCCCGCACGGCGCTAGAGCACGAAGCGGCCCCGGACCCTCGTGTGGGGGACGGGGCCGCCGTGGTGCGCGCGGGTGGTGTCAGAGATGATCCCAGTACGATGCGGCGACGAGTGCGTCGAAGTAGTCCAACATCACGTTCGGGATGTCGCCCAGGGGAGTGGAGAACGTCGCGATGACGAGCTGTTTGGACTGCGGCACCGTGTACCAGTAGTCGGCGGTCAGAGTGCGCGTATGCAGCCCCTCCTGCTCGGGCAGGTCGTGGTCGTCCACGTGGTGAAGACGCACGATCTCCGACCCCGCGATCGCGGACGGGCGTGCGGTATCGAGGTGAGCCATGTCGATGTGTTCGAACGAGGCTCGCAGCGCGGTCATCACCGCTGCGGGCGAGGTTCCCACGGCGGGGCTCATGCGCATGTCGGGCGGTGAGTAGACAGTGAGGGTGACCGGCATCGGAAGGCCGGGCATGATCTCGGTGGCGATGAACATCGCCTGGGCATCACGCGATCGCGCCGCGGCGATCGCGTCGGTCAGGTCGTGACGCATCCGCGCCCGCACGGTCGCATCGATGTCGCGCTTTCCGACCACGGATGCCACGAACTCGGAGATCAGCGTGGCGCTGTCGAGCTCGTTCAGCAGCACGGGGCGCCACGAACCGACCAGCCGGAAGCGCAGCGGCGGCGCCGGGATGTGAACCTGCATCACTCTCGGGCGCCGAGCGTCTCGTCGATGGCGCTTCGCATCACACCGATGCCGGCGCCGACGCTGGTGTACCGCACACCGAGCTCGTCGGCGGCCGCAGCGAGATCGAGAGAAGACCCCTTCTCGTCCTTCGCGAACAGATCGACGTGCGCGGGGTCGCGGTCCCCGGCGTGGCGGGCGGCAAGAAGCAGCTGGCCCAGTTCGTCTGCGCTCACCCCACCGGTGCCCGACAGAACCACGTCGACGACCCATCCCGACGCCATTCCGCTGGTGCTCTTCTCCGCGGAGGCGGTGACCACCCGAGGATCTGCCGCCTTGACGGCGGCGACGACGTCAGCCACGTGTTCCTCCTCTGAACCTTTCGTCGACGGTGCGCAGGCGACGCAGAGCAGCGCCATCGTCACGGCGATCGTCGTCAGACCCGTGCGTCGGCTTCGCGTCATTCGTGCCACGTGTAGTACTCCGTTTCGGTGTAGCTTCCCGGTCCGTCGAAGAAGCGATCGAGATCATCGACATCCTTCACCTCCCCGAGGTGATCGTCCAGTGTGATGCCGTACTGGCGTGCGTTGTGGATCTGGCTGACGTCGGACGGGTCGCCGGGCGCCGTATCGGTGATCGTCGTCCAATTTTCGCGGTCGGGCGGAGCGGTCAAGAAATCGAGCGACGGCACCGGGTCGCCCTCGTGCTGCACCGAGATGACCCGGGTGGAATCCGGGATCGGCATGTTGTCGATCGGAGCGCCGCAGACGACGATGGCGGCGAAGTTGTAGCTGTCGGATCGATACGCCGCCAGATGACCCGCAAGGATGCCGCCCTGGCTGAAGCCCACCAGCATGACGGGGTCGCCGTCGGGGCCGCCCTTGATTCCGGCCTGTTGCATCGCGTCGATGACAGCCCGTTCGTACTGGGTGCGCAGGCTCGGAAAGAGCACGAGCGCCATGTTGCTGTCGACGTCGTTCACGGCGCCCGAGTCCTTCATCGCCTTGAAGAGCTCGAAGTCCTCGCCGGACATCGTCGATGCCAGCGCCTGCCAGTCCTGCGTGCTGGGCAAGACGATCCGCCATGACACCGACCCGTCGGCGGCGACGATCTTCTCGATCTTCACGACCGTGTTGTCGGCGCCACCCTCGTTGTCGACGAAGGCCGCCTCGCCGAACACATCTTTCACGCCCTCTGTCGAGCCGGCGTCGTGGCGCGGTTCGTACGGCTTTACCGTGGGTGTTTCCTTGCCGACATCGCTCGCCACACGCACCGCGATGATCGACGCGACGATGAGCACCACCACGCCAGCGATGGCGAGGAGCAGGGGTATCAGCAACTCCGGCGCGAGGACGAGGACGGCGAGCAGTGCGATCGCGGCCACGAGTGCCACCACCAGCAGCAGTGTGACGAGTAGCGCCGTCACTATCGTCGCGATGATGTCGATGAGCGCAGAGGCGAGGCTCGTGAACACCTCCTGTGCCCACTGCGCAATCGACGCGAAGAGGTCGCCGACGCCGCCCCAGAACTGATTCCAGTCGTCCGCGAATGAATCGGCGCCTTCGGCGGTTGCCGTCTCGATCGCTGAAATCGCGCGATCGGCGGCAGTTCGGATGTCGTCGCGGGCACGCTGCAGCGTCTGCTGGGCATCCTGCACGCTCTGGCGAGCGGAGCCGAGCGAGTTGTTCAACCGCCGGTACTCGTCCCAGAGATCGTCGGTGGGAAGACCCTCGGCCTCGGCGCGGGTGATCGCGATCTGGTTGTCGTTGATGTCGGATTCGGTGCGGTACGAGCGGGTCTCGTAGTAGTCGGCGTTCTGGAGGGCGGTGCGCGCCGTCGCCTGGATGGGAGCAAGCTCGACGGCGAACGTGTGCAGCGCACTTGCTGTCCCCGTATACCGCGTCTCGGCCTTCTCGAGCGTGGCCTTCGTCTTCGCGGCGACCGTGGTGACCGCATCGATCGCCTTGCTCGCCTGCCCTTCGACGAGAGCGTTCAGGGCCTCGGTGGCCTGCACGATCGCGTTGGCCGACGTACGCAGCTCATCGGCGCGCGTGCCGAGCGCGTCGGGCTGGCCGGCGAACACGTCGGCGAAGTCGGCTTCGAGGGCGCTCACTGCGGGCTCTCCGGAATGACGGCATCCACCATGCCCTGCGACAGCGAGTCGGCGAGGCTGACGTCGAGGTCGGTCATGACGTCGACGATCGCATCGAGCGAGTCTCGGACGAAAGTCAGTTGCTCTTCCAGCGCTGCGCGTTGGGCATCCCAGTTGCCGGCGAAGTCACGGACCTTGCCGGCAAGGCGGGGCTCGCCGGTGAGGTCGGCGATGTCATCGCCCACCTTGCCCGCCCCCTGGAACAGTGAGATCGCAGTGTTGACGCGGGTACGGCTGGAGTGCAGCGTTTCGAAGTCCAGCTTGATATCACTCACGGTCGCCTCCTTCGTGGGCTCCCGAGAACCCTATTGTCCGAACGCGACTGTTCCCATGGGCAGTTCTGCCCATGCTCGGAGGTGAGAGCGTGGCGCCACCTCTCACCCGCTGGGGTCAGGCGCCGCCGAGAGCGGCCGCGACGACGGCGCGAGCTTCGGCCTGAACCTCGCGCAGGTGGTCCTCGCCGCGCAGCGACTCGGCATACAGCTTGTAGACGTCCTCCGTGCCGGAGGGACGCGCGGCGAACCACGCGTTCTCGGTCTGCACCTTGAGGCCGCCGATCGCCGCACCGTTTCCCGGAGCGTGCGACAGCTTCGCGGTGATGGGCTCACCGGCCAGCTCCGTCGCCGCGACCGCATCGGGGGAGAGCTTCGACAGCGCCGACTTCTGCGCCGGGGATGCCGGGGCATCCACTCGCTGATAGGCGGACGCCCCGAACTCGGCCTCGAGCTCCGCGTAGCGCTGCGACGGGGTCTTGCCGGTGACGGCGAGGATCTCGGCGGCGAGCAGGCACAGCAGGATGCCGTCCTTGTCGGTCGTCCACACCGAGCCGTCGAAACGGAGGAAGGATGCCCCGGCGGACTCCTCGCCACCGAACACGACCGAGCCGTCGAGGAGGCCCGGGACGAACCACTTGAAGCCGACGGGAACCTCCAGCAGGCGGCGGCCGAGGGAGGCGACGACACGGTCGATGATCATCGACGACACGAGCGTCTTGCCCACCGCGGCATCCGTCGGCCACTGCGGGCGGTGCGCGCACAGGTAGTCGATGGCCACGGCCAGGTAGTGATTCGGGTTCATGAGCCCGGCATCGGGGGTGACGATGCCGTGGCGGTCGGCGTCGGCGTCGTTGCCCGTGAGGATGTCGTACTCGTGGCGTCGGGCGACGAGTGCGGCCATCGCCGACGGCGACGACGGGTCCATCCGGATCTTCTCGTCCCAGTCGAGCGTCATGAAGCGCCAGGTCGGGTCGACCTCGGGGTTCACGACGGTGAGATCGAGCCCGTAGCGCTCGCCGATCAGTGCCCAGTACTCCACCGAAGCGCCGCCGAGCGGGTCGGCGCCGATCCGCACGCCGGCGCGCGCGATCGCCTCGACGTCGATGATCGTGGCGAGGTCGGCGACATAGCCCTCGCGGAAGTCGTGGGTGCCGAGGGTGTCGGCATCGATGTCCTTGAACGGGGTGCGCCGTACGCCGTCGAGACCGGCGGCGATCAGCGCGTTGGCGCGGTCGGCGATCCATCCGGTGGCGTCGGTGTCGGCCGGCCCGCCGTGGGGCGGGTTGTACTTGAAGCCGCCGTCGCGCGGCGGGTTGTGCGACGGAGTGACGACGATGCCGTCCGCCCGCGCGGGGTCATCCGCACGGAGTTCGTGGTTGTAGGTCAGGATCGCGTGGCTGAGCGCCGGCGTCGGTACCCACGAGTCACGGGAGTCGACGCGCACGTCCACGCGGTTGGCGACGAGCACCTCGACCGCGGTGCGCTCGGCCGGCAGCGACAGACCGTGGGTGTCGCGACCGAGGAAGAGCGGACCGGCGATGCCCTGGGCGGTGCGGTAATCGACGATCGCCTGGGTGGTTGCGAGGATGTGGTCCTCGTTGAAGCTCGTGCTCAGTGACGACCCGCGGTGGCCGCTGGTGCCGAAGGCGACACGCTGTTCGGGGACCGTGGGGTCGGGCTTGAGGTCGTAGTAGGCGGCGATGAGCTCATCGATGTCGATGAGGTCGGAGGCTTCGGCTGGCTGTCCTGCGCGGCTCATGTCCACAGTCTGTCACTGCCGCCGTGCCCCCGCATCGCGGCCCGACTACTTGCGGTGCAGCACCGAGGTCGCGGTGCTGTCCGACAGCTTGTTGATCAGCGTCAGCGTGTCGGTCTTGCAGCCGTACTTCGCGTCGGTGATCGGAGCGAGCGCGATCTGCTGGCTGATGGAGCCGGCATCGGTCGGTTTGCCGTCGATCGTCGCGATGATCTCCATACCCGAAGTGTCCTGCGTCTGGCCGCCGATGCCATTGCCGGTGACCGTATACGTGCCGGTGATCGAACCCTTGAACTGGATCAGCATCGTCGCGCCGGAGATCATCGCGGTGACGTGCTGGGCCGGCGTCCAGGTGTAGCTGCCGTCCTTGCGCAGCTCGAGATCCGCGGTGCCTGTGGGGGTGAAAACGGCGCCGGAGCCGGCCATGAGCGAGTTGACGTCGTTGTAGAAGGCGGTCACCTGGTCCTGGCCCATGTGCCAGTCGCCGACGAGACAGGCGAGGTCGGCGGTGGGCGACGGCGACGGCGTTGCACTCGGCGTCGGCGTCGGCGTGGGCGTGGCGCTGGCGGAGTCCGTGGGCGTCGGTTTGGTCGCCGGCTTCTCTTCCGGAGCACACGCGCTCAGGCCGATGGCGAGCGCGACGGCGGTGACGACGGCGAGGGGGGAAAGTCGGCGGATCACCCCTTCAGCGTAGGCTGTCACCCGTGACTTCCGCGCCTTCGCCGACCGCGGCATCCGCGGCGCCCGTGCCCACGCGCCGCACCTACAGCTACCTCGGACCGGCCGGAACGTTCACCGAGGCCGCGCTCGCGCAGGTGCCCGAAGCGCGCGATCAGATCTGGCGTCCGGTGCGCAATGTCGGCGAGGCTCTTGCCGATGTCGTCGAGGGCCGGTCGGATGCCGCGATGATCGCGATCGAGAATTCCGTCGATGGCGGGGTGTCGACGGCGCAGGACGCGCTGGCCACCATGCCGGGTCTGAGAATCGTCGGTGAGTATCTCGTTCGGGTCAATTTCGTGCTCGTCGCGCGCCCCGGTGTGCGCATCGAAGACGTGAAGCTCGTCGCCGCGCACCCGGTCGCGTACGGACAGTGCCTCCGGTGGCTGTCGACGAACCTGCCCGACCACGCGCACCTCCCGGCGTCGAGCAATGTCGCCTCCGCCGTCGACATGATCGAGGGCGTCAGTGCCGCCGACGCGGCGGTGGCACCGCCCGGCATCCTGGAGCACCACGACCTGCAGCTGCTGGCCGAGGAGATCGGCGACAACGCGAACGCCGTCACCCGCTTCGTGCTCGTCAGCCGCACCGTGGCGCCGCCGTCGCCGACCGGCGCCGACAAGACGTCGCTGATCGTGGAGCTACCGGAGGAGTATCCCGGCGCCCTGCTCGAGCTTCTGGAGCAGTTCGCCACGCGCGGCATAAACCTGTCGCTGTTGGCCTCGCGCCCGATCGGCGACGAGCTCGGACGCTATCGGTTCGTGATCGACGCCGACGGGCACATCGAAGACGAGCGCATGGCCGACGCGTTGCTGGGCCTTCGGCGGTTCAGTCCGAAGGTCATCTACCTCGGGTCGTATCCGCGCGCCGACCGCGCGATCGTGCACTACCCCGACCGCTACTCCGACGAGGTGTTCGTCGAGGCGCGTGACTGGCTGCGCGGGCTCATCTCGGGCGCGCCCGAGGCGTGAGCCCGCCCGAGGCGTGAGCCCGCCGCGACGTCAGGCGGCGAGCAGTTCCAGCGTCTGCACGCGGCCGTCCGCGGCATCCATCGGCTCGGCGTCGTAAGCGCCCGCCACGGGCGAGACCATGACCTCGTCCACGCCGTAGCGGTCCGCGAACGATGCGAGCGCCGCTCGCGCCTCGTCGCCGGTGCCGACGAACCAGCGGCGGCGGAGGGCATCGATCAGCGGCGCGGCGAGCCGGTCCTCGGCCTCTGCGGCCGCGGACTGCTCCACGGTCTCGAGCGCGGTGAGGGGGCGTCCGCCCCGCAAGCGCGCCATCATGCGCGCTTGCGGCAGCATCCGCTCTTCGGCCTCCGTGGACGTCGGAGCGACGACCGCGTTGGCGGTGAGGAAGGTGCGAGGGGCGTCGAGATGCTCCGACGGCTGGAACTGTGTGCGGTAGAGCTCCAGTGCGCGCTCGAGCCCCTCACCGGAGAAGTGGTTCGCGAAGACGTAGGGCAGGCCGAAGGCCGCGGCCAACTGCGCCGAGTAGTCGCTCGATCCGAGCAGCCACACCTCGGGGGCGCCCGTCGCCGCCGGCGTCGCGTGGATGCTGTAGCGATCCTCGGAGTCGCCGCGACCGGTGAGTCGCACGCTCGCGCCGTCGGCCGACATGATCGCCGCGATATCGCGGACGTGGTCGGGAAAGCGATCGACGTCGCTCGAGGTGCCGCTCATCCGCAGCAGCTGCGTGATGACGGGATCGCTGCCCGGTGCGCGTCCGAGACCCAGATCGATGCGCCCCGGGGCGATGGCCTCGAGCGCGGCGAACTGTTCGGCGACCACGAGCGGGGCGTGGTTGGGGAGCATGACGCCTCCCGACCCGACGCGGATGCGAGAGGTGCGCGTAGCTGCGGCCGCGATCAGCACCGGCGGAGTCGTCGAGGCGACAGCCGGCATGTTGTGGTGCTCCGCGAACCAGTAGCGGCGGTAGCCGAGCTCGTCGGCGCGCTGCGCGAGGGCGAGCGAGGCGGCGACGGCCTGGGCGCTGGTCTGACCGGCGCGGACGGGAACGAGATCGAGGACGGAGAGTGCAGCAGACATCGTCTCCTGCAACCCCCGGAGGCGCCGCGGCATTCCGGGTCGGCTCGTCTTAGCCGGCGCCCTTGACCGCCTCGTAGGCAGCGAGGGCCGCATCGCGGGTGACTTTGAGGTCGACGATGGGCTCGCGCTCCTCGGCATCCGGGGCCCACTGCCGCACATAGCGGCCGTCGGCATCGAACTTCTTCGCCTGCAGCTCGGGGTTGAAGATGCGGAAGTACGGTGCCGCGTCGGCTCCCGACCCGGCTACCCACTGCCAGTTGAAGGGGTTGCTCGCGGCATCCGCGTCGACGAGCGTGTCCCAGAACCACTGTTCCCCCAGGCGCCAGTCGATCAGCAGGTTCTTGATGAGAAACGACGCCACGACCATCCGCACCCGGTTGTGCATGAAGCCCGACACCCAGAGCTCGCGCATGCCCGCATCGACCAGGGCGATGCCGGTCTCGCCGCGCTGCCACGCGGTGAGCATGCCGGGGTTCAGTCGCGGCCAGGGGAAGGCGTCGAAGGCGGGCTTGAGGTTCTTCGTCGCGAGCTCGGGCGCGTGGAAGAGGGTGTGCCAGGCGAATTCGCGCCAGCCGACTTCCGACAGGAACCCCCCGACGCGGGCGCCGGACGACACCGCGGCGTGCCACACCTGGAACGGGCTGAGCTCGCCCCACCGCAGCCGCGGCGAGAGCATCGAGGTGGCACCGCCCGCGGGCTCGTCGCGGGCCCTGTCGTAGTCGGCGACGTCCTCGGCGAGGAAATCGTGCAGTCGTTGGCGGGCGGCGAGCTCGCCGGGCATCCAGCGCTCGCGGAGTCCGCCCGCCCAGTCCGGCGACGTCGGCAGCAGCTGCCAGTCGCCGAGCCGATCGGATGCCGGGACGCTCGCCGGTCCCGCGATCTCGCGCGGCTCGGGCATCGGCTGCCGGGGCGGGGCAAGCTGCTGGCACGCACGCCAGAACGGGGTGAAGACGCCGTAGGGGGTGCCGGCGCCGGTGCGGACCGTCCAGGGCTCGAACAGCAGCGACGCCGCGAACGAGCGCACCTCGATCCCGTTGGCGCGCAGCGACTCTTTGAGACCGGCATCGACCTCGCGCTCGGGGGCGCTGTAGCGCCGGTTCCAGAAGACCGCGCCGGCGTCCGTCTCCGCGACGATGGCAGGCATCACCTCGGATGCCGCCCCCTGTCGCAGGACGAGCACGGATCCCTTTTCTCGAAGGCGCTCACCCAACTCCGCCAGCGAATGGTGCAGCCACCAGCGGGCCGCGCCGCCGAGGGGGCGGAAGCCGGGCGACACCTCGTCGAGCACGTAGACCGCGATCACCGGGCCGCCGCGGTCGACCGCGGCGCGCAACGCAGGGTTGTCGGCGAGACGCAGGTCGTCGCGCAGCCACACGAGACTGGGGGACGCCGGCATGTCTCTATCGTGACGTGCGCCGAGAGCTGGCGCGAGACCTTGCGCGGCTCGGGCGCGTGCAGGTAGGTGCTTCAGGCGGACCGCGCGTCCGCCGCCCGTGCGGAGAAGACCCTGCCCGCGACGAGGGTGGCGTTGAGCGCGCGCGGAAAGCCGCAGTAGACGGCGGTGTGCAGCAGAGTCTCGATGACCTCTCCCTGCGTGAGCCCCGCGTTGAGCGCCGCGTTGATGTGTACCTCCAGCTGCGGCTCACAGCCGCCGAGAGCGGTCAGGATGCCGAGCGTCACGAGCTGTCGGTCGCGAGCCGCCAACTGCGGGCGGGAGTAGATCTCGCCATACCCCCACGCGACCGTCTGGTGGGCGAGCTCGGGGGACACCTCCGCGAGGGCTTCGATGACGTCGAGTCCGCTGTGGCCATGGAGTTTCTCGAGCACACCCAATCCCTGCTCGAACCGTCGTTGTCGTTCGGCGCTGTCCACCTCGACCCCTTCCGTCTTGCTCGACCCGGTGCGATGCGTTCGCACGCTACTGCCCGCACCTGTGCGTCGCTTATCGATCCGGACGAGCTCACCCCGTCGCCGAAACACCGGCCGGCGCCCCGGACGACCAGGCGTTTCGGGCGCCAGGTCGTTTCTCGGCGGTGGCGCGGGGGTCAGAGGGCGGGAGCGGTGTGCCCGGCGGGCACGGCCAGCTGCAGCGCGCCGGCGTGGATGCGGACGTCGACCGACGTGGCCTCGCCGAACTCGTCGCCGTCGAGCTGCACGGGCGTGGGGGCGCCGGCGGCGATCTGGATGCCGGTGCCGCGCGCGTACCGGATGGAGTTGTCGCGGGTGCGCAGACGCAGGATGCGCCGGCCTGCCCGGAACTTGCGCAGCACGCTGTTGTCCCACGCCACCCGGCGCCACACCGCGAGCCAGCCGAAAGCGGTCTTGGGCTGGAAGATCGCGATGTCGAGCTGGCCGTCGGCGACCGAGGCCTCGGGGATGAGCTCGAGCCCGGCCGGAAGCGAACCGCAGTTGGCGAAAAGCACGCTCTGCACACTCGCGCGATGCATGCGGTGGCCTTCCACCTGGTACATCACCGCAAACGGCTTCGCCTTGACGAGCGACCGGGCCGCGCCGTCGACGTATGCCACCCAGCCGACCTTCTTCTTCAGGTCGCCGCTGGTGTTGGCGATCATCGCGGCATCCAGACCCATGCCGCCCATCACGACGAACGCGCGCTCTTCGCGCTCGCCGTCGGGGCGCAGCATCTCGGCGAAGCCCACATCGATCGCACGGACGTCGCCGGCGAAGGTCGCGGCGATCATCGCGTCGGGGTCGGTCAGTGGTAGCTGGATGTTGCGCGCGAGCAGGTTGCCGGTGCCGCTGGGCACGATCGTCAGGGCGATTCCCGACCCGGCCGCCGCCTCGCTCACGGCGCGAACCGTGCCGTCTCCGCCGGCGACGAGCAATGCCGCGGCGCCGGCGCCGATCGCCTCCCGGGTCAGCCCGTCACCCAGCTCGTCGACCGTCGTCTCGTAGAAGAGGGGCTCGCCCCAGCCCGCATCGGCGGCCTGGCGGGTCACGCTCGCGCGCAGCTGCTCGGCCTCCACTTTGATCGGGTTGTAGATGAGCGCGGCGCGGCGAGGCGCCGTGTCCCCGGCGGAGGGGGCGGCGTCGGCGGGAGACATGCCGCTAAACATACCCGGCGGCGTCGGACCGGGGCCGCGGAGGGGGTGCGGGCTTGACAACTAGACTCTGTGAGGTGATCGATCTCGCTCTTCTCCGCGACAACCCGGACCTCGTCAAGCGCTCTCAGCAGGCGCGCGGGCAGTCGGCCGACACGGTCGACGACGCGCTCGAGGCCGACCGCTCGCGCCGCGCCGCGATCACCGCGTTCGAGGAGCTGCGGGCCGCCCAGAACGCGCACGGCAAGACGGTCGCCGCCGCTGCCAAGGAGGACAAACCCGCGCTCGTCGCGCAGGCCAAGGAACTCAGCGACCGGGTGAAGCTCGCGCAGCAGGCGGTGACCGCCGCCGAAGAAGCCGCCGAGGCGGCCCTCGCGCGCATCGAGAACATCGTCATCGACGGCGTCCCGGCCGGTGGTGAAGAGGACTTCGTGACGCTGCGCACGCACGGAGCCCCGGCATCCTTCGACTTCGAGCCGCTCGACCACCTCGCCCTCGGCGAGAAGCTCGGCGCCATCGACATGGAGCGCGGCACCAAAGTCTCGGGCAGCCGTTTCTACTTCCTCACCGGCATCGGCGCGCGCCTCGAGTACGCGCTCATGTCACTGGGTCTGCAGCGCGCGATCGACGCCGGATTCATCCCGATGATCCCGCCGACGCTCGTGCGCCCCGAGATCATGCGCGGCACGGGCTTTCTCGGTCAGCACGCCGACGAGGTCTACAAGCTCGAAGCCGACGACCTGTACCTCGTCGGAACGAGCGAGGTACCGCTGGCCGGCTATCACATGGGCGAGATCCTCGATCTGACCGCGGGCGCCAAGCGCTACGCAGGGTGGTCGACGTGCTATCGCCGCGAGGCCGGCTCGTACGGCAAGGACACCCGCGGCATCATCCGCGTGCACCAGTTCAACAAGCTGGAGATGTTCGTCTACACGACTCCTGAGGATGCCGAGGCGGAGCACCTGCGGCTGGTCGCCGTGCAGGAGCAGATGCTGCAGGACCTGGGGCTGAGCTACCGCGTCATCGATGTCGCGGCCGGTGACCTCGGCTCCAGCGCCGCCCGCAAGTACGACGTCGAGGCCTGGGTCCCCACCCAAGGCTCGTACCGCGAGCTCACCTCGACCAGCAACTGCACCACGTACCAGGCGCGCCGCCTGGACGTGCGCTACCGCCCGCCGGTGGAGGGCGGAGGGATCGGCAAGACCGCGCCCGTCGCCACCCTCAACGGCACGCTGGCGACCACACGCTGGATCGTCGCACTGCTCGAGACCCACCAGCGCGCCGACGGCTCGGTCGTCATCCCGGAGGTGCTGCGGCCCTACCTCGGCGGCCTCGAGGTGGCGGAGCCGATCGCGTGAGCCCTTCGCGCGCCGAAGACCGCCTGCCGCCCACGGGGGCGGTCGAGGTCGTGGGTGCGCCGGAGGCGGCACATCTGGTCGATGACCTCGCCACGGATGCCGAGAACCCCGCAGTCGTGACGGAGCGCCTGCTCATCGCGCTCGATGTCGACGGCACCGTGCTCCTGGAGGACGAGACGCTCAGTCCCGGGGTGGTGGATGCCATCGCACACGCGCACCGCGCCGGCAATGAGGTGATGCTGGCCACCGGGCGCAGCTGGGAGAGCACCCGCGGCATCCAGCACGTGCTCGAACTCGCCCCCGAGTACGCGGTGTGCTCCAACGGCGCGGTCATCATGAGACGCGTGGGCGGCGACTTCGGCGAGGAGAGCCGCTACGAGCGCTTCCACGTCGAGACGTTCGATCCCACCGAGGTGGTCACCCTGCTGCGCGAGCACCTGCCGCACGCGCGGTACATGGTCGAGCTCGCCGACGGTGGACGGCTGTACACCGAGCAGCTCGACGACTGGAACCTGGCGCACGCCCGCCGTGTCGACTTCGCCGAACTGGTGGCGCAGCCGGTGTGCCGCGTCGTGGTCGTCTCGCCCGACGAGACCAACGGCGATTTCCTCTCGCTGGTCGAACGGATCGGTCTGAACAAGGTGTCGTACGCGGTCGGGTGGTCGGCATGGCTCGATATCGCGCCGCAGGGCGTCGACAAGTCGACCGCTCTCGAACGAGTGCGCACCTGGTTGGGCGTCGAACCCGAGCGCGTGCTCGTGATGGGCGACGGACGCAACGACCTCGGCATGTTCCGCTGGGCGCTCGATCACGGAGGCCGCGCCATCGCGATGGGACAGGGCCCCGACGAGGTGCGCCGCGAGGCCGGTGAGGTGACGGCATCCGTCCATGCCGGCGGTGTCGCCGACATCCTGCGCCGGCTCTAGCTGCATCGGAGAGCCGCGGGTCGCTTTCAGCGCCCGCCCAGCCACGGGCGCGATGATGGGCATCGTCCGTCTACTAGACTCGACGCCAGTCTGAGGGATGCCGCGGCATCCGTCAGGGAGGGTTGTCCGAGCGGCCGATGGACCCGGTCTTGAAAACCGGTGGGCAGCAATGTCCCGTGGGTTCGAATCCCACACCCTCCGCAGAAGCGGACGTGCCCGCTGTCGAAAGGTCCCCCGTGAGTTCACGCCCCGAGCGCCCTCGTCGGCAGCCCGTCGCCCGCCACGGCATCCTGAAGTCGCCGCACCCGCTGTCGCAGGTGCTCGCAGTGCTCGCGGCCATCGTCGCGGTGGCCGTCGTCAGCACGACCGCCGTGGGAGCTTTCTACGTGTGGGATGCCGCGAACGCGGTGCAGGCCGCCGGTGTCTCGATCGGCGATGATGACGCCCAGCTGCCGCCGACGCTCGGTGAGATCGAGGGCGGCGTCAACATGCTCGTCGTCGGCACCGATTCGTGCGAGGGACCGAATGCCGCCCTGTCGGGGGCCTGTCAGAACGGCGACACCGAGGGCGAGCGCAACGACGTCACGATGCTCGTGCATATCTCGGACGAACCGCGCCGGGTGACGGTGGTCTCGTTCCCGCGCGACATGATCGTCCCGATTCCGTCGTGCACGGGCCCAGACGGCACGCAGTACTCCGCGATGAGCGGCCAGATGCTGAACGCGTCGTACATGTACGGCGGACTCTCGTGCACGGTCGCCACCATCGAGAAGCTGACCGGCATCGACATCCAGTTCGCCGCCGCGACCCGCTGGACGGGCGTCATCGCCATGTCCGACGCGATCGGGGGCGTCGACGTCTGCGTCGCAGACGACATCAGCGACGGCAACACGGGCCTCGAGCTTTCCAAGGGAAACCACACGCTTCAGGGGGCCCAGGCGCTGCAGTTCCTGCGCATCCGCCACGGCATCGGCGACGGGTCGGATCTCGGGCGCATCTCGAATCAGCAGCAGTTCCTCAGCTCGATGGTGCGCAAGCTGCAGTCCGGTGGTGTGTTGAGCAACCCGGCGACGCTGTTCAACCTCGCCAACACGGCCATCTCGCAGGTCACGGCCAACCCGCCGCAGGTGGTGCTCAGCTCGTCGCTGACCAACCCGCAGAACATGGTGCAGATCGCGATGGCGGTGCGCGCCGTCCCCTACCAGGACATCGTCTTCGTGCAGTATCCGACGGTGTACGCGACCGGCGGCTCGCGCGTGGATCCCGTGACCAGCGCGGCCAAGGTGCTCTTCGACGCCCTCGCCAACAATCAGCCGATCCAGCTGACCGGATCGACCAGTGACGGCTACGGCACCGAGGTCGTCGGCGAGGCCACCCCGACGCCGACCGATCCCACGGCGACCCCCACGCCGACCGCGGCGGCCGATGCCGGGGCTACGCCTGCGGCGCCCACGCCGACGCAGGAAGCGGTGCAACTGCCGAGCTCGATCACCGGCCAGACGGCCGCGCAGGTCACCTGCACGGTCGCTCAACGCTGAGCGCCTCCCGCTGAGGGATGCCGCGGCATTCGGTTCGGCGGCACGCGTTCAACCGGTTATGATTGCCGGGTGCGTTCGCGCGGTTTCGACCCGCAACGCCTGGAGACGTCGCATAGTCAGGCCTAGTGCACCACCCTGCTAAGGTGGAGTCCCCTTACGGGGACCGAGGGTTCAAATCCCTCCGTCTCCGCCATTTTTCCTCCTCGTCGGCGATTGTCTGAACAGTTGTAGGAGCCATCCCCGCGGGTGCGGCGGTTAGCGTGAAGGCGCTGAGACCGACAAACCTGGAGGAGCGACATGGCTTACGTGACCACCGATGACGGCGCCGAGATCTACTACAAGGACTGGGGGAGCCCCGACGCTCAGCCCATCGTGTTCCACCACGGCTGGCCCCTGTCTTCGGATGACTGGGACGCGCAGATGCTGTACTTCCTCAGCAAGGGCTACCGCGTGATCGCGACGGACCGCCGAGGCCACGGACGCTCGTCGCAGATCGGCACCGGTCACGACATGGACCACTACGCCAGCGACGTGAATGCCGTGGTCGAGCACCTCGACCTGCGGGGCGCCGTCCACATCGGCCATTCCACCGGCGGCGGACAGGTCGCTCGCTACGTCGCAAAGTACGGCGAACCCCAGGGCCGCGTCGCCAAGGCTGTGCTCGTCTCGTCGGTGCCGCCGCTGATGGTGCAGACCGACGCCAACCCCGAGGGCACTCCGATCTCGGTGTTCGACGGCTTCCGTGCGGCGCTGGCGGCGAACCGTGCCGAGTTCTTCGAGGCCGTAGCATCGGGGCCTTTCTACGGCTTCAACCGAGAGGGCGTCACGCCGTCTCAGCCGGTGATCGACAACTGGTGGCGCCAGGGGATGACCGGCAGCGCCCTCGCCCACTACGAGGGCATCAAGGCGTTCTCCGAGACCGATCAGACCGACGACCTGAAGGCGATCACGGTTCCGGTGTTCGTCATCCAAGGCGACGACGACCAGGTCGTGCCCTACAAGGATGCTTCGGTGAAGCAGGCCGAGCTGCTGCCCAACGCGACGCTCAAGATCTACGAGGGGTACCCGCACGGCATGCTCACCACGCACGCCGACGTCATCAACCCGGACATCCTCGCCTTCATCCAGAAGTGATCCCGCCGGCCGCCGTCGCCCGAGTGTCGGCGGCGGCCAGCGGTCCCCCCTCCCCGAATGCGTAGGTCGCGAATCGCGTACCCATACGCTCGTAGGCAGCCGCGTTGGGATGCAGACCGTCGTCGAGGTCGCCCGCCTCTGCGTCGGGGAGCAGGACTCTTCCGTCCAGGAAGAAGAGAGCGGCATCGTCGGTACGTGACGCGCAGACCCGCGCGATCGTCTCGCGGACACCGGCCAGGTTCAGCGCCCCGCGCGCGAGCTCGTTCGGCTCGCCGGCGCTCTGCGCCCTCCCCGACTCGTCGAGGACGGTCGGGCCCGGCAGGTGCTCGTGGGCCGGGCACGGGATCGGACCGATCAGCAGCAGCGGCGTACCGGGGTGACCCTCGCGGATCGTGTCGATGACGCCGTGCAGCACCGGCTCGAACATTCGCCTCCGCATGAGATCGCCGTTGATGACGTTGATGCCGATCTCGACGCTCAGCGCGTCGGCCGGCTGATCGCGGATGGTGCGGGCCACGAACGGGCATCGGCGGGGATCTGGCCCACACGCGGCATGAACACTCTCGTGCAGTTCAACGAAGTCTCGGGCACGCAGTTGCACGGCACCGACGGTCAGGGCTTCGACGTCGACATGGGCAGCACCAACACGCGCGTGCAGTACAACTACTCCCACGACAACGAGGGCGGCTTTCTGCTGCTCATGGGCGGCTACTCCAGTGACGTCGTCGTTCGCGACAACCTGTCGGTCAACGACGCGTGGGGAGGACAGAAGGGCGTGATCACCTTCTCGTGGGGAGTGCCGGCACCGGTGCGCATCTACAACAACACGATCGTGATCCCGTCGGGCTCGCCCGCCAAGCCGATCTACTGCGACGGGGATGCCGGGGCGTGTGCCCCGTCGACACCGGGGCAGTGGTGGTTCACGAACAACATCGTCGACAACCGCGGAACGGGCGAGTACACCTATCTCGTGTCCCCCCTGCTGTTGGGGGCACTCGCGTTCGCCTCGGCGGGAACGACGGGCGATGCCGGGCGTGCCTTCGCGGTGGCGGCGCCCGCGGGGCTGATCGCGCTGCTCGTCGGCGGCGCGCTCGGCGCGATCATCGGCGCCCTGACCCGGTTCGCCGACGATCGTGGGTGGACCGAGCCGCAGAGCATGCGGATCGCGTTCATCGCGACACCGCTCATCGTTTTCGCCGCGGCCGTCCTGCTGCACGGCAACGGCTTCGTCGCCGTGTTCGTCGCGGGCGTCGCGATCCGACTCACCCGCGGCGACAAAGGGATCGACCGCGCGGAGCTGTCGCTCCTGGAGGACGTCTCCTGGGTGACGAACCTGCTGCTCTGGCTGGCGTTCGGCTTCGCGGCGGTGGTGCTCCTGAGCGAGACCTACAACTGGTGGCCGGCGATCGTCCTGGCGCTGGTCGCCTTGACGATCGGGCGCATCGTCCCCGTCGGTCTCGCGCTCATCGGCAGTGAAGCGACCCGTTCCGAGCGGATCTTCGTCGCGGTGATGGGCCCGCGCGGCGCGGCATCCATCGTCTTCGGTCTGATCGCCGCCAATGCGCTGCCCGGCGAAGAAGGATTCCTGGTGCTCGCGGCGACCTGCATGGTGGTGCTAGGCAGTGTTGCGATCCACGGGGTCGGCGGACCGCTTCTCATCCGGCGACTGTGGGGCGAATCGGCCGGCACACTCGACGGTGCGGCCGCGCAGACTACTCGGCCCGGCGCACGCGAAGACCCAGCGCCACGAGTGCCAACGCGATGACGACGACCCCGTATCCCACGCACACCGTGCCGAGTCCGAAGACGCCCACGAGCGCTCCCGCGACGACCGCGGGCACGCCGAAGGCCAGGTAGGCGAGCAGGTAGATGACGGCGAACGTGTCGGCCCGATCACTCGCGGGAATTCGCGGCGCGAGAGAGGCGACGACACCCGAGAACGCGGTGCCGAAGCCCATACCGGTGATGGCGGTCGCCGCCAGGTAGAAGGGGAGCGAAGCGAGCGCGAGTGCCCCGAGCGACAGCGTCGTTCCCGCGGCGAGCGCAGCGGTGCCGAAGACGACCGACGTGCGCGGGCTGCGGCCCCGCAACGCAAACGCGGTGATCGCGCCGACTCCCGCGAGCATCGCGACCGCGAGCCCCTGCCACACGTGCGCCTGCCCGCCGAGCTCCGTGTGCACGATGTTCGCACCGAGAGAGAGGAAGAGCCCTCCCGTCGCCCAGCCGGCGATGACCGCCGGCGCGCCGCGCCAGAAGTCCGAGCGGATGCCGACGGGCACCGACAGGCGGAAGTTCAGCGATGTCAATGCTCCCCGTCGCAGCGGCGCGGTCTCGGGGGCCAAGAAAAACAGCCCGGCGAGCCCGATGTAGACGAGGGCGAGCGGTGCGAAGACATCGAGCAGCGGCTGACCGGTGACGTCGAGGGCGATACCCGAGACCATCGCGCCCAGCGCGAGGCCGATGCCGGGGCTGAGGGCGTTCCACAGCGCCGCGACGCGTGCCCGTCCGCCCGGGGCGAGGTCCAGTGCGGCGGCCGACAGGGCGGAGATCAACAGGCCACTCGCTGCGCCCTGCAGGATGCGCGCGAGCATGAGCGTCGCGACGGTGTCGGCATGCCAGAACAGCAGCATGCTGGCCGCCAGCAGCAGGAGCCCCCCGATCACGACGGGCCGGCGTCCGACGTGATCGGAGAGCGAGCCGGCGGTGAGGAGTGCGAGGAGGAGCGCGATCGCGTACACCGCGAACACGGCACTGATGACGATCGCGTCGAATCCGATCTGCGCGGCGAGCACCGGATAGAACGGCGACGGTGCGCTCGCGCCCATCATCATCGCGACCTGCGCGACGACCGCCAGTGCGAAGCCGAACCGTGCGCGGATCGAGCGAGTGCGTGCCACGGCGGTGGTTGTCGGCGACGTGGTGGTGGCAGGTGAGGTGGTGGACATCTGTGCTCCCGCGGGTCGGGGCCCGAATCGGGTCCGGAACTCGTTAGTTCGAGATTCATCGAACTATCGGAGCGTACTCGCCATCTTGCAATTGTTCAACTATTCTCGAACCATGCCTGGCGACCTTGTTCATCCGGAACGCTCCGAGATTCGCCTCACGGACGTGCTCTTCGCTCTCAGCGACCCTGAGCGTCTGGGCATCGCGCGCCAGCTCGCCGACGGTCCGCTCGAAATGGCGGCGTGCCACGCGACCGACCCGAATCTCCCCAAGTCGACCAAGTCGCATTTCATGAAGGTGCTGCGCGAGTCGGGCGTCATCCGCAATGAGCCTCATGGCAGACGGCGCATGCTGACGCTCCGGCGCGATGATCTGGATGCGCTGTTCCCGGGTCTGCTGGATTCGATTCTTCGAAGCTAGCTCCGCCGGCTGGCGGGGTGACGGTGTTGTCGAGGGGTTCGCACCGATCGCAGGCTACCGCCACCCCGACACCGTCACCCCGACGGGTTGTCGACCGGCCGGTCGTTCTCGTCGGTGGTCTCGGGAAGGGCGATCCTGTCCGGCTTGTCGGGCGCCCCGCCCGAAGCCGTGTCGGCGTCCATGTCCTCGTCGGGTGTGCCCTGCGTGTTGTGCGTGTCTTCGTTCTTGCTCATGTTGGTCTCCTTTCGCACCCCACGCTGGCACCGTCGGCGCGCGATGCTGCGGGGGTCGACACGGGCGACATCGCGGCGTACTCTCCCTCGACCACTCTCGCCGACGGAGCGAAGCCTGCTGCCCGCGTTGTCAACCCCCGAGCCAGATGAGCGGTGATGTGCCAGCGTGGTCCGGCTGGGCGCGTGTGCCTGCACTCGGGCAGCGCACGTGAGCTCCGACGCCGAGAGGACCGCATGGGAAAGTTCATCTACGACTCGACGATCAAAGTCGACTTCGACGACCGGTTGCTGGCACATCTGCAAGTGGTCATCGGTGCGAAACTCCGCCGCGGGGAGGCGTTCCACTTCACCTGGCGCGATGACTCGAGCATCGGCGACGGCCGCACGATGGTGTTATTGGTAGTGCGCGTTATTTGATTTGGCGCTATTTGGCGGACGGGGGATTCTGCACGACTTTCCGTTCTCGTCGCTTGGGAGAGCCGAGAGGATTTTCCGTGAGCTACAGGTACCGGCAGACCTGGTCCGCGCTGCACGAGTCGGGGTCGGGCTGCGCGGCGTCGTGCCTGAGCTCGGCGATGGTGTCTCGGAGCGCTGTGAGCTGGGCGATCTGCTGCTCGATCTCGGCGAGGCGCGCGTCGAGGAGATCGCGCACGTGCTCGCAGGGAGCAGCGCCGCCGTCGCGGATGTCGAGGATCTGGCGGATCTGGGCGAGGGTGAGGCCCGCGGCCTGGCCGCGGTGGACGAAGTCGATCCGGGCGGCCGTCTCGGGCGCGTAGTCGCGGTATCCGGACGGCGTGCGCTCGGCCGGGGGCAGCAGGCCCTGCTCCTCGTAGAACCGCAGCGTCTTCGCCGTCGTTCCCGCCCGCTCGGCGAGTTCCCCGATGCGCATCGCAGGCCCCCTTTTCTTTCGGCAGAAGCCTTCTTGACCTTCCCCTGCACTGGAAGGTCCAGTATGGCCGAGAAAGAAGAGAAACCCAAGTGACGGGAGCTGCGATGCCCACGAAGTACGACCTCGCCATCATCGGATCGGGCGGTGGTGCGTTCGCCGCCGCGATCCGCGCGACCACGCTCGGCAAGTCGGTGGTGATGATCGAGCGCGGGACGCTCGGTGGCACCTGCGTGAACACCGGCTGCGTGCCGTCGAAGGCCCTGATCGCCGCGGCCGACGCACGGCACTCCGCGGCCGACACCGCCGACCGGTTCCCGGGGATCGCGACGACGGCGGGGCCAGTGGACATGCCCGCCCTGATCGCCGGGAAGCAGGCGCTGGTCGAGTCGCTGCGGGGCGAGAAGTACGCCGACGTCGCCGACTCCTACGGTTGGGCCGTCCGCCGCGGCGACGCCGCGTTCGCCGGCACCCCCGACGCACCGGTCCTCCAGGTCGCCGGGGACGACGGGAGCACCGAGACGATCGAGGCCGGGCACTACCTGGTCGCGACCGGCTCTCGGCCGTGGGCCCCGCCGATCGACGGCCTGGACCAGACCGGGTACCTGACCTCGACCACGGCGATGGAGCTGACCGAACTCCCTGAGTCCCTGCTCGTGCTCGGCGGCGGCTACGTCGCCCTGGAGCAGGCGCAGCTGTTCGCCCGGCTCGGCTCCCAGGTCACCGTGCTGGTCCGGTCCCGGCTCGCGTCGAAGGAGGAGCCGGAGGTGTCCAGGACGCTGCAGGAGGTGTTCGCCGACGAGGGCATCCGGGTGGTCCGCCGCGCGCTGCCGACGCGGGTGTCCCGCGACGCCGCGACCGGGCAGGCCGTCGTCACCGCGGACGTCGCCGGCGGCCGGGAGGAGTTCCGCGCCGACCAGGTGCTCGTCGCCCTCGGACGACGACCGGCCACCGATGGGCTCGGCCTCGACAGGGTCGGGGTCAAGACCGGGGACCTCGGCGAGGTGGTCGTCTCCGACCGGATGCAGTCCTCCCACCCGCGGATCTGGGCCGCGGGCGACGTGACCGGCCACCCCGAGTTCGTCTACGTCGCCGCCCACCACGGCACCCTCGTCGCCGAGAACGCGTTCGCCGACGCCGATCGGGCCGTGGACTACGCCCGACTGCCGAGGGTGACGTTCACCGGCCCGGCGATCGGCGCGGTCGGGATGACCGAGAAGGACGTCGTCGCCGCCGGGATCCGCTGCGACTGCCGCGTCCTGCCCCTGCACCACGTGCCCCGCGCACTGGTCAACCGCGACACCCGCGGCTTCGTCAAGATCGTCGTGGACGCCGACACCGGGAAGATCCTCGGCATCACCGCCGTCGCCAAGGACGCCGGCGAGCTCGCCGCCGCCGGGGTCCACGTGCTCGGCAAGACGGTCGCCGAGGTCGCCGACGCCTGGGCCCCCTACCTGACCATGGCCGAGGGCATCCGGATCGCCGCCAAGGCCTTCACCACCGACCCGTCGCTCCTGTCGTGCTGCGCGTGAACGAACTGGAGGAACCCACGATGTCTGACCTCAGCATGCAACTGCCCGAGCGGCTCAGCCGACTGGGAGAGACCGGCCTGCTCATCCCGCTGCTGCGGCTGCTCGCCGACGGTGACCCCGTCACCGTCCAACAGCTGTCCGTGGCTGCGGGCCGCACGATCGACGAGGTACGGCTCGGACTGGCCGCGATGCAGGACACCGAGTACGACGACCAGGGCCGAATCGTCGGCCAGGGCCTCACGCTGCGCCCTACACCGCACCGGTTCACCGTCGACGGTGAGGAGCTCTACACCTGGTGCGCCCTGGACACCCTCATCTTCCCGGCCCTCCTCGATCGCCCAGCGCGCGTGGAGTCCGTCTCCCCGGCCAGCGGAGAGACGATCCGCGTCACCATCGATCCGGTTGCCGGTGTCACCGGCGTCACACCCCCGAGCGCCGTGGTGTCGCTGGTGAACCTGGAGCAGATCACCTCGATCCGCTCGGCCTTCTGCAACCAGGTGCACTATTTCGCCTCCGTCGACGACGCCACCGGGTGGCTCTCTGAGCATCCCGGTGCCGAGGTGGTGTCGGTGGCCGAGGCCTACCGGATCGGCAACGAGCTCACAACGAGCCTGCTCGACCTGCTTCAGGACGACACCCCGGTGGCCGACGACTGTCCCCGCTGCTGTTGACCCGCGACACAGAAGGATTCGAGAACGCTATGACCTCCAAACACGACGACCGAACGCGAGGCGGTGGCCTACTCCTGGGAGCCGGTGCCGTGCTCCTCATGACGATCTGCTGCGCGCTGCCCGTGCTCATCGCCGGCGGAATGCTTACTGGCATCGGCGGGCTCCTTCTCGGCAACCCGTGGGTGATCGGCGTGGGCATTGCGCTCCTCGCGATCGTGCTGCTCGTCGTCGTCCGCCGCCGAACCCGCCGCGGCCGTGTCGAACCTGACTGCTGCCCGCCCACCGAATCCGCTCACCGCACCGACCCGAAGGGCGAACAGAACCAATGATCAGCTCCCGCGCCCGTCGTTCGCTCGCCACCCTCCTGCTCGCAGGCTCGCTCATCCTGACCGCCTGCGGCACCGTTGATAAGGATCCCGTCTCTGCCGAGACTGCCACCGCCGCGACGGTGACCAGCATCGACGCTCAGCGGATCAGCCTGCCCGCCGCCGGGAAGCCCACCGCGGTGTTCTTCTTCTCCGTCGGCTGCGGCGAATGCGTCGGCGGAGTCCGATCCCTCGGTCAGGCGGCAGCCGCGGCCGAGGAGGCCGGCATCGATGCCCAGTTCCTCGCCGTCGACATGGATCCGCGCGAACCTACCGAGACCATTCAGAGGTTCATGGAGTACGTCGACGCCGTGCATGTCCCCGCCGCCATCGACGAGGGCGCGGCGCTGTCCCAGCGCTTCGGGGTCGCCGCGCTGTCTACACTGATCATCGTCGACAGTGACGGACAGGTGACCTTCCGCGCCACCGACCCCGACGCCGATACGATCGTCTCCGCGCTCCACAAGGCCGGGGCCTGAGCGATGGGCGGACTCCTCGCCCTTGCCTTCGCCGCCGGGATGATCGCCCCCGTCAATCCCTGCGGCTTCGCGCTGCTCCCGGCCTGGATCACCCATGCGCTGGGCGACGCCGCCTCTTCCTCAGCCCCGGTGCGCCTGCTGCGCGCCCTACGGGCTGGCCTCGCGCTGACGATCGGGTTTGCGGGCACGCTCGCCTTGGCTGGCGTCGCGGTAAGCGCCGGCGCACGGGGCCTGATCCAGGCCGCCCCAGCCCTCGGCCTCGCCGTCGGGATCCTGTTGGTGCTGCTCGGCGGGGCGATGCTAGCCGGACGCTCTATGTCCCTCCGGCTTCCCGGCATACCCGGCCGCGCAATCGAGCGGCTGCCCAGCGCCGTGCGCATGGTCGTCTTCGGCGTCGGCTACGCCGCGGCCTCGCTGTCGTGCACCTTCGGCGTACTCCTCGCGGTCATCGCCCAGGCCCAGGCGACAGCCAGTTTCGTCGGGCTGCTCCTCGTCTTCGCCATCTATGCCGCCGGCTCCGCCACCGTCCTGCTGCTTGTCGCCGTGGTCGCCGCCGTAGCCGGTTCTGTGCTGTCCAGGCGGATCGCCGCACTGACACGATTCGTTCCCAAGGTCACCGCCGCCGTCCTGATCCTCACCGGCGTCTACCTGGCTTGGTACTGGTTTCCAGTTGTCGTCGGCGATGCCCCTTCCGCAGGGCGCACCGACGTCGCCGCTGTCTCGGCGACGATATCGAACTGGCTCCAAAGCAACACCGGCGTCATCGCCGGCCTGTCTACCACCGTGGTGCTCATCGTGCTACTAAGCGGATTCCTTCATCAACGCCGTCGGAACTCCGGACGGAGGACCGAGGAGGACTGCTGCGACCCTCAGTCGACGCACTCTCCCGGGGACCGGCCGAGCGTGCCGACCGAGCGGCATTGAGCGGCTCCTGCACGTCAAGGTCATACGACGTGGTTGACCGGAACGACGAACTCGGACACCAGACGCCCTCCCACCCGACGCCGATCATCGGACACGGCGTGGGTGTTGTTCGTGGCCTATGTCGAAGGAGAGCGCGGCCACGATCAGGACGAGTTGACCGCCGAGCAGAATCGGTGCCGCCCGATTCTCACGACGTGACATCCCTGGAAACGTCATCGTCAGATTTCAGTGCAGGACGACTGGGAGGGGCATGCCGACGCGCTCGACGACCGCGGCGGCGTAGGCGGTGCTGTTCGCGCCGATCGCGTTGGACCAGGCGATCGCGGAGGAGATGTCCAGGCCAGTCAGCCGGCTGAGAACGACGGGTGGGAGTTCCTGCGCGAGCGCTATCAGCGCGCCGGTGCGGGCAAGTCGCGGCGGGATGCCGGCAGCGCGGAGCCGGGTATTCAGCGTGTCGGGGGCCATGTGATGCCCGGCCCGGGTTCCGGGATAGACCCACTCCTGTTCGATGCTCTCCACGAACATGCGAGGCGCGGTGCGGTTGCTGGCGGCTCCCGCGGCCGCCGGCGCGAGCTCGGCGGGGAGCACGAGAGGTTCCTGGCCGAGGCGGACGACCACGGCCTGGTCCGTGACGGTGACGTCTTCCGCGCGCAACTGGACGATCTTCGCCGCCCGGACGCCGAACATGAGCATCAGCCCCGCGGCGAGCTTCGTGTGCGGGTTGATGGACGGGTCGGAGGTGACATCGGCGAGCAGCCGCCAGCGTTCCTCGTCGCTCATGGCTTGCGGGCTCAAGGCTCCTGATGGCGGGCGTGGAGCGGTGAGCGGTCGGGATGCGCCGGCCCATGCGGTCCAGGTCAGGAAGTGGTGCAGGAACGGGCGTCGGCCGCCGGTGAGCCATTCATCGACATCCGCCTGGGTGAGGGACACGAGAGAACCTCCGCGGGTATGGATCCATTCCAGCAGTTCGATGATCCCCGCGATCTCGAGCCGCCGCCAGGACAGCTGGCCTGATCGGGACGGCATCGTGTTGCGGCGCAGTGCGCGCAGGTGTCGCCATCGCGCGTATTGGGTGACGGTGCGCTGTTCACCCGGGTCGGGGATCTCGGCAAGTGCGCTGTCGAGCCAGAGCTCGAACCGGGCGAGCAGCTCGTCCCGCGGTGGGAGCAGCCCGTGGTCGATGAGCACGGACCGAACCGCTCGGGTCTGATACTCCGAGCCGGCCTGGTCGAGGTAGGCGTGAGTGCGCAGGGATGGGGCGGTGAGCACTCGGGTGATCAGCGTGCAGGCGACGGTGCCGCGTTCGAAGGCGTAGACGATCTTCGACGGAGCACCCTGGAACCACCGCTCTCGCAGATGCGCGATGCGTGCATCGGAGGCGGCGAGCTCGTCGGGCACCATCTCCCGGATCATCTGATCGGCTCGGCAACGGGGGCAGAGCTTCGCGATCAGCCGTGTGATGGTCCCGCAGCTGGTGCAGGGGCGGAACGACTCCGGTTGGCGGGGATAGCAGAGCGGGCAGAACGGCCGGCCCTCGATCCGGCCGTTCACTATCCGAGCGTCTCCGCAGCTTGTGCAGGTCTCGATGATCGGCGGAACGCAGGCCCAGCAGAGATAGCCGGAGCCGTCTTCGGTGCGCTTGTGGCGCAGCCGGACCTCCCCGCAGCTCACGCAGGGCTGGCGAGGGTTGGAGCACTGCTCGCAGGCGGCGCGCGCGGTTCCCGGCCAGCGGCATTGCCGCTCGTTCCCGCAGATCGTGCAGGTGTCGACGCTGGCCTTGTCGGAGCAGGGTTTGCAGATCGCTTTCTCGCTGCCGTGGAACAAACAGGGCGCAAGCTCCCCGCAGTCCGTGCAGGTGTCCAGCCGGGAGGAGCTCCGACACGTTGAACACAGCGGGCCCTCCGGGCTGCGGTAGGCGATCAGTCGATGGTTGCCGCAGCTCACGCAGACGGCGTTCTCGTCGGGGAGCTTGTTCGTGCAGCGTTGGCAGAGTCGCCGCCCGTCGGAGAGCACCCGCTCCAGGTTGGTGACGTCGTCGCAGCCATCGCAGGGGGCATGGTGCGCGATCCGGTAGCAGCGTCGGCAGCTCACTCGTCCCTCGACGCGTTCGGTGAGCGTGCGCGTGGTGCCGCAGCCTCCGCAGCGTCGTTCGGGCAGACGCGCGCCGTCCGCGTGGAGAAGGTCGTAGAACGTGCCGAACAGCACAGAGCCCGCGGCCGGGTCGGAGAACCACTCCGCGCCGTGGGCCTGCAGCTCGAGCATCAGCCGCACTCGGCGGTCCCTCCCGTCCGCCGCCATCTGCTCCACCGCTCGAAGGATGGTCGCGGTCGCGACACGGCGATGGCGGCGGACTTGCTCGACGATGCGCTCGGCCGCTTCGGGTTTCATGTCGACCCAGCATCGTTTGCAGTACGCGCTCTCACCGGGCCCTGTCTGCACGCGGCGGGTGTGCCCGCAACGATCACAGAGTCCGCTCCTGGAAGCGAGACGGCGACCGCATGGAGCGCAGATCCGCCCGGTCGGCGTGCGCTGCAGCAGCTTCCGCAGCCCGCCGCAGTGTGCGCAACGCGGCGGTCGGACAGTCCGCGCTCCAGCCTCGTGGAGGCGAAGCAACAGACTTGCCAGAGCCGGCGTGGTCTGCGGATCCGCCGCGGTGAGCAGCCCGGGTGCCTGCGTGACCAGGTCGAGCGTCCGGCGGGCAACCGGCAGCTGCCGGAACGAGCCGTTCACGATCTCGGCGATCCGCTCACGCGGAAGAGCCTGCTCGACGGCGGCGATCTGCGTGGTCAGCGCGGCGAAGACCGGGTCAAGCATCCGGCGGGAGAATCTGCGCCCTACGCGGCTTCAGGCCCGACTCCCGGAGTCGGTTCGTCGCCGAATCGCCCCGCTCCGGCCCAGGATCGGTCGTCCCGGTCGCTGCGACCGCGCTGCCGAGGACCACCCGCGGCGCGAGCTCCTCGAACGTGCAATCGAAGATGTCCAGCAGCGCGACCAGCGCCTGCATGTTCATCCGCTCCGGCTTCTCCGCGGCGAGCCGATATACCTGGCTCGTCGACAAGTAGACGCCCCGCTCTTCCAGCAGCGGGACCAGCTTCGTCGTGGAGAACATTCCCGCCGCCGCCATCACCTCCCGAAGCCGCCACTCAAACCCGATCAGTCTCATCGCCCGCTCTCTTCCTCATCGCGCGGCCTGTGCCGCGTCTTCTCGATCGCCTGACTCATCATCGTGTTCATGTAGTCCGCGCTCACGCCCGTATAGATCGCCGTCGTCGACTGGTGCAGGTGCCCGACCTGACGTTGCACGAACGCGGGATCGACCCCGGACTCGATCAGGTGGGTCACGTAGGAATGACGCAGCGCGTGCGGCGTCAACACCTCATCCAGCCCCAGCGCCGTCCGGTAGACGGCGAACCTCGACGCCAGCTCCCGCGTGCGCAGCCTCGTCCCGCGTTCCGAGACCCAGAGCGCCGGCGACCCGTCCCGGACCATCAACGGACGCACCTGCTCGACATACTCCTGAAGAGCCTCAACCGCCCAGCCGAACAACGACACGACCGCCCGCCGTTTCGGCGGCCCGCCCCGCGACGACTTCCCGTGCCGGATCTGCATCACACCGAACTCCCCGAACTGTGGAGCCTTCGAATTCCTGTAGAAGTCGGTCACATCAAGCCCAACCGCCTCGCTCGCCCGCATCCCCCATGCGTAGACGACCTTGAACAGCGTCGCGTCCCGGAACGCAGGCAGAGCACCCTTGCGGCGCTCGTCCAGCAACCGCGTCACCTCGGCGTCAGCATGATCCAGCAAGCGCTGCAGCTCCGACCGCGTCAACGGGCGTCGCCCCGGCTTGCCCTCGTAATCCTGCAGGTGCGCGAGCGTGTTCCATTCATGGCAGACCTGAACCGGGTGCGTCCCGAAACGCTCCATGCACTCGTCAACCCAGCCGTAGTGCGGCGAGCAGATGTAATCGCAGAACGCGCGCACCGCCCCCTGGTACGACCGGATCGTCGACGCTTCGACCTTCCGTTGCGACACCAGCAGCGCCATCCACTCGTCAAAGTCGCCCGCGGACCACTCCCACGGCTTCTTGCCCGCGTACGACTCGAACCTCCGGACCACGCCCAAAGCGCGCGACACCGAATCCTCCTTGAGATGTCGGCCACCGATCTGCTGCATCCGCCAGCCCTCGATCATCGCCTCAAACACGGCCTCATGAGCGTTGAGGAACGACACCCCGCCCGCAAGATACAGTGACGACGCACCGTGTGGAACTCGTCCCATCAACCACCCAATCCATCCACATAACGCGCTAATCGTGCATTAGATGCGAATCTATCAGCCCGTCAGACCTCGTCGCGCGGAAAATCGCGGGGCTATCGAAACGACCGATAGCCTTTCTGACGCAGACGCCCGTTCGGATCTCGCATCTGATGCAATACCGCGGGGAAGGCTGCATCCGCGGGTCTCGCTGGTCTACAAGTTCTACGGCAGCCGCCGTCCGGCCATCAACCGGGCCTGGGTCGAGGCGCTCATCTACACGGCGAATTCGCCGTCGGGGTTGTATCCCGTCGCCGAGCCGCCCGAAGACTCGACGCTCGTCGAGGCACTGCGAGGCGATCATGAAGCGGATTGACCTGCACTACGGCGGGAACCTCTACAGCGTGGGCGGTCGGTCGCTCGAGGAGATTCAGCGCGAGATCGAGCGTGCCGCGGCATCCGGAGGCTGGGTACGCGTGAACGACGGGGAGGGCGCGCGCCGCGACGCCTACCTGTGGGTCTGCGGGGGAGTGCCCATCGCCCTCGTGCCTATTCCCGCCGACGACGAGTGAGGCGCCCGCGGCGCTCAGAGGTCGTCGGGTTCGTCCGAGCCTGACGACCACGGCGAGATCTCTTCGCCTGCGCTGACCGGCCGCAGAAGGGCGTGGATGCGGTCGCGGATCTCTGCCACGGCCTCGGCGTTGTCGGGGGGCTGGATGTTCGAGTTCGTCGACTCGACCAGCAGTGACGTATGTCCGTTGAGGAGGAACGACGCTTCGACTGTGTCACCGTCGGCGCCGAGGCAGCGCAGGGTCACGGCGTCCACCCCGTGCGCGTGGGTCAGCACTCGCGCGTACTCGAGCAGGGAGTCGGCGGCGGCGTCTCCCATGAGGAGCACCCGGTCAGCGAAGATCACGCGTTTCATATTCGCGAACGTAGCCGGGAATCCGGCGGACGCCAGGGGGATTGACTCTGGCCGCAGCACCCCTCATCCTCGTCCAGGAAGGACATCATGACCGACATCATCATCCGCCCGATCCGCGCCGCGGATGCCGGCGAAGTGCTGACGGTGCAACGGGCGGCGTTCGTCACCGAGGCCCTCATCTACGGCGATCCGGATATGGCACCGCTCACCCAGACGCTCGAGGAGATCGCATTCGAGCTCCGTGACAACCTGGGCTGCGTCGCGATCGACGGTTGCCGCGTGGTGGGCGCCGTTCGCGCCGTCGCCGACGGTGATCTGCTGCTGATCGGCCGCCTCGCGATCGCCCCCGATCAGCAGGGCGAGGGCATCGGATCGGCGCTCCTCCGGGCCGTCGAGCACCGCGGGACGGACGTCGGATGCCGCCGTGCCGAACTGTTCACGGGCTCGCTCAGCACGCAGAACATCTCGTTGTACGAGCGGCGGGGGTACCGCCGGAGTGAGACGATCCCGCACGGTGACGGCACCGCACAGGTGTTCTTGCAGAAGAACCTCCTCGAGCGCGCTTAGGACGGTGGCCCCCGCCCGTCAAGCCCCCCGGTCATCCGGTGCCGAGGATGCATGCTGGGGTGAGGAGGCGCACCATGACGTTGGAGATGACACCGTCCCATCGCGGCGGAAGGCCCGAGTACCACTCCTCCGGTGCCTCCTATCACCTCGTCATCGATGACATCGAGCGCTATCGCGTTCTCGCCGACGGGCGCACCATCGGCTACATCGACGTGGTCGGGAGCGTGTTCGTGGCGCTGGTCGGCCCCCACTATGCGCTCGCCATCGAAGTGCGCCAGAGCCTCGTGCTCGAGGACGCCGCCCACGCCGTCGTCAACGCCGATCGCGAGGTCTGGTCGGGTCATTGAGCGAGCGGCGGGTCGAAACTCTCCACGCTCAGAGCATCTCCGCGGCACCGCCCGACACGCGGATGCCGCCCTCGGCAGGTATGTCGACGGTGAGAAGCCCGGGCCTGCCCACGGCGGCGCCCTGTTCGATGGTGATCCGGTTCGGTGTCGCGACTGCACCTCGCTCCCGCAGGTACGCACCCAGAGCGGCCGCGGCCGACCCTGTCGCCGGGTCCTCGGTGATGCGGCCCACGGGAAAGAGGTTGCGGGCGACGAAGCGGTCGGCGGCGATGCGGTGCACGATCGTGATCGTCGCGGGCCATCCACGATCGTCCATCAGCGCGCGCACCCGATCGGCGTCGAAGGTGAACCTGTCAAAAGTGCCGCGGTCGGCGAGAACGATCACGGGGTGGGGGTTGCCGGCGTCGGCGATGCGCGGGGGGAGCTCGGGATCGAGGTCGGCCCTCGTCAGTGACAGCAGGTCGAGGACGGCGTCGCGGTCTGCCGGCGTCATCGTGCTCACCGACGGTGCGACGCTCGTGAAGGCGGCGCGGATGCCGTCGGCACCGGACTCCACCTCGATGCGGATGTCGCCGACGGGCGTGGCGAAGACGATCGCGTCGCCATCGCCATCGCCATCCTCGCGCGCGGCGAGAGCGACGGCGGTGGCGATCGTCGCGTGGCCGCAGAAGGGCACCTCGGCGATGGGGGAGAAGTATCGGATCAGCCGGGCGCCGTCGCTCCTTCGCCCCGTGACGAAGGCGGTTTCGGCGAAGTCGATCTCGGCGGCGATACGCTGCATGGCGGTCTCATCGAGTGCGCGTGCGTCGAGCACCACGCCCGCCGGGTTGCCGCCCGCGGGGTCGGAGGTGAAGGCGGCGTAGCGAAGGATCTCGGAACCGGTCATCGTCCCAGGCTAGGCCTCGGCGTCAGCCCGGCGGCGTGAGCAACCGCCCGAAGGTGCGCAGCGTGTCACTGAGGCTGAGGGAAGGCTCGAGCAGCCACTGGATCTGGAGGCCGTCGGATGCCGCGATCAGCAGCGCAGCGAGATCTTCCGCCGGCACGTCTCGACGGATATCTCCCGCCTGCTGCTGGTTTCGGAAGGACGTCGTCAACTGCTCGCGCACCCGCTCGAAGCGCGTCGAGAAGAACTCCCGTCCCACGTCGTTGCCCGCCTCCAGCGATGCGGCGAGCAACGTCGTGTAGAGCTGCACGAGTCCAGGGACATCGACGTTGGCGATCGCCGAGTCGATCATGGTCTCCACACCGTGCGGTCTCGACGGGTCCGCGGTCGCGTTTCGTCGCTCCTCGGCGTGCGCGTACACCGCCACGAGCAACTGCTCGCGCGAATCGAAGTAGTGCAGCAGCGCTGCGTGCGAGACGCCGATCGCCTCGGCGATCCGACGCAGCGAGGTGCCGTCCGCGCCGCGCTCGCGGAAGACTTCGATGGCGCGATCGAGGATCTCCTGGCGACGCGCGACACCTTTCGGCTGCAGGCCGCGTCGCCCGATGACGGGGTCGTCGTGGGTACTCACGGCACCAACCTAGCCGATGGTCGGAATTGAAACCTCCATGTGGAGGTTTTGTGGTACCGTCGGCTCAGCGCCGCGCGGGCACCCGCTGGCGACGCTGATTCGCACGAGACAACGACGTTCGAAGGACGCTCTTCATGACACTGCCTGACGCATCCGTCCAGCTGTACACGCTGGCCAAGGAGTTCTCCGCCGATATGGGTGGATCGCTCGACAAGCTCGCCGCGATCGGCCTGCGCAACGTGGAGGCGTTCGACTTCGTGTCGCGCCCCGCTCAGATCCGTGCCGCGCTCGACGCGAGCGGCCTGGCATCACCCACCGGCCACGCGCCGCTCCTGTCCGACACGCTGTGGACACCCGACGGCGAGATCCCGACGCCCGCGCCCGAGGTCGTCTTCGCGGCCGCCGCCGAGATCGGCATGACCACCGTCATCGACCCGTTCGTGGCGCCCGAGCGTTGGCGCACCGCCGACGGCGTCGCCGACATCGCCGAGCGTCTCAACCGTGCGGCCGAGAAGGCCGCGGAGTTCGGGCTCAGCGTCGGCTACCACAACCACGCGCAGGAGTTCGTGGCCGATTTCGACGGGGCGAGCGCCTACGAGCGTTTCGTCGCGCTGACCGACGAGCGCGTGCAGCTTGAACTCGACCTCTTCTGGGCGCTCACCGGCGGCCAGGATGTCCCTGCTCTCGTCTCGTCGCTCGGTGACCGCCTCGTCGCCGTCCACGTCAAGGACGGCGTGGTACCGGCATCCAACCCCTGGGCGCCCGGGGCAGACGCCTTCGGCTCGGACAGCCTCGATCAGCGCCACGCCGGCACCGCGGATGTACCGCTGGCCGAGGCACTGCGGGCCGCCACGGCGCTGCGCTACGCCGTCATCGAGTACGACAAGGCGCCGGGTGATGTGTTCGAAGACGTCGCCGCCAGCTACGCGTTCCTCCGCGACGGCGGGTTCGTCGCATGAGCGCGCTGCGCGTCGGTGTCATCGGCACCGGAGTCATCAGCCAGACCTACCTCGAGAACCTCACCTCGTTCCCCGACATCGAGGTCGTCGCGGTCGGTGACCTGCTGCCCGAGCGCGCCAAGGCGAAGGCCGAAGAGCACGGAGTGGCGCACTGGGGCACCGGCGAGGATGTTCTCGCCGATCCTGACGTCGATCTCGTCGTCAATCTGACGATCCCCGCGGTCCACGTAGAGGTGTCGAAGGCCGCCGTCGCGGCCGGCAAGCACGTGTGGACCGAGAAGCCGCTGGGTCTCGACCGTGAGAGCACACGCGAACTTCTCGCGCAGGCCGACGCCGCGGGCGTGCGCATCGGCTCTGCCCCCGACACCATCCTCGGACCGGGCTTCCAGAGCGCCAAGCGGGCCATCCGCGACGGCGTCATCGGCACGCCGCTGTTCGTACAGACCTCGTTCCAGACGCAGGGGCCCGACCTCTGGCATCCCGAGCCCGCGTTCCTGTTCGCGCAGGGTGCCGGTCCGCTGCTGGACATGGGGCCGTACTACTTCTCCGCGCTGGTGAGCCTGCTGGGTCCCGTCGCGGGAGTCACGGCGCGCGGATCGCGGTGGCAGACGACGCGCCAGATTCACACCGGTCCCCGGGCGGGGGAGTCGTTCCCCGTCGAGGTGCCTTCCACGGTGCAGGTGCTCACCTCGTTCGCGGGCGGCCAGCACGGTACTCACTTGCTGAGCTTCGACTCCGCACTCGAGCGGCACGGTGTGGTCGAGATCCACGGCTCCGAGGGCACGATCGTCCTCCCCGATCCGAACGCTTTCACCGGGCGCATCGCGTACGTCAAGCCGCTGGGTGTGATCCGTGACGGGATGCGGTTCGAGCAGGAGTGGGTCGAGGTGCCCGAGCAGGGCACGGTCGTCGGCCGTGGTCTCGGCGTGCTCGACATGGCACGGGCGATCGCGGACGGTCGTCCCCACGTCGCGACGGGCGAGCTGGGCTACCACGTGCTCGACATCATGCTGTCGGCGCAGGAGTCGGCCGGCACCGGCGAGACCCTCACGCTCGAGAGCACCGTCGCCGAGGTACCGCTGCTGCCCGACGGGTTCGATCCGTTCGCACAGACCCTCGTCTGACTCCGCCCCCGGGGTACGGGTCAGCGGTCACCCGCATCGCTCTGTCACGATGCGGGTGGCCGCTGCGCCGTCGAGGCGGTGGCCCACCGATTCGGGCATCACGATGAGCTCCGCCTGCGGCATCGCCGCTGCCAGTCGCTCGGCGGCCGCGCTCAGGAACGCAAACGTCTGCGCGCCGCAGAGGATCGTGACAGGAATCTGGACGCTCAGCATGGCGTCGGTCGGTGTGGAGAGCGCGCTCGTCAGCGTGGTGTCGTAGACGGTCGACTGTGCCAGCGGGACGATCTGCGCGAACGCCGGTGTCGTGCGGAACTGCGCGATCATCTCCTCCGGCAAGCCGATCGCCTCGCGCTGAAAGAGCACGACGGCATCCTCTCCATGGCCAGCATCGATCAGCGCCTGCAGGCGATCGGCCAGGTCGACCGGAACGTCGTCGGTGCCGAAGTGGAACGGCGGCTCGGAAAGGAACAGGTGTCGGATCTGCACGCCCCGCGCAGCGAGATCGGATGCCGCGGTATGCAGCGCCAACACGGCGCCCGACGAATGGCCGACCACGACCGCGTCGCCACCCGCGGCCTCGATCACCGCCACCAGATCGTCCACCTCGCGCGCCGGGGAGGACGGAGGAGTGTCGCCGCTGTCGCCGCGGGCTCGTCTGTCGTAGGTCACCGCGCGGAAGCCGGCCGCGGCCAGATCGTCGGCGAAGGCGGCGCCGTCCCTCGCGGTCGACAGGGCGCCATTGACGACGATGACCGCCGTGCCCGTGCCCTTCTCGTCGAGGGCTATCGCCGTGCCGTCGGCGGAGTTCACGTGGCGCATGGCCCGATGCAAGCACCGACCACCGACACCGTCAAGGGCCGCCGCGATCGCCCGGTCGGCGGTGCGTTCAGAGCACCTCGGAGCGGTGCACCAGGGCGGCCGCGCCGATCAGCGGAGCGTCACCGCCGAGACCGGCCCGCACCACGCGCAGGCGGGCCGCGTAGCCGTTGATAGCCACCGCGCGAACGACCTCCTCGATCCGCTCCGGATAGTCGTCGGCGACGAAGGAGAAACCACCGCCGACCACCGCCAGCTCGAGGTCGAGCAGCGTCGCGGCACTGGCCAGCCCCACGCCGACGGCGTGTGCCGAGCGCGCGACGGCCGCGGCCGCCAGAGCGTCCCCGTCGCGGTAGGCCGCGGCGAGCTCCTCGCCCGTCGCTCCCGGCCACCCCTGTGCCTGCGCCCACCTCACCGTGTGCGGACCCGAGGCGCGCTGCTCGAGGGTGGATGCCGCGGCATCCCCGTCGATGTCGGCGACCAGCATCTGCCCGAGGTGCCCGGCGTTTCCCGATCCGCCCGTCACGAGGCGGCCGTCCGACACGATGCCACCGCCGACGCCCGTCGAGACGACGAAGACGATGGCGTTGCGGACGCCGCGCGCCGCACCGAGCCACGACTCCGCCAGGGCGATACAGGTGCCGTCCAGGCGCAACGTCACATCGCTCAGCCCACTGGCGGAGCGGACCGCGGCGACGATGTCGAACCCCCGAGCGGCGGGCAGATTGATCGGCGCGATCGTGCCGGCGGCGACATCGATCGGCCCCGCAGCGCCGATACCGGCCGCCGTGACCTCGGGCCAGCGGGGGTGGGCACGGCATTGCTCAATCACCTCGGCAAGAGCCCGCTCGAGCACGGTCACCTCGGCAGCGGCGGCCTCGCCGGTCGGTGTGCGGTGACGAGACCCGTCGACGATCACGCCGGTGGCATCGATCAGGGCCGCTTCGATCTTCGTGCCACCGAGGTCGATCGCGAGTGCGAGAGTCATAAACCGCGTCCTTGAGGGATTCGAACACGTCGGGCAGTGCCGCGGAGTATTCCGGGCGACGTATAGACGCAAGCGTAGTGTCGGTGACAGCGATCGGCATCCGCCTTTGGCTTCGCTCAACGGAAATCGCGTTCTCGCGATCGCCCCCGATCGTCCGGAGCTGTCTCTTGACCACTACCGCACCCGCTCGCACCGAGGTCCGCCCATCGCAGATGGGCCCGATCCGGCAGACCTACGCCACGGCCGACACGTTCCCGCCTGTGGCGAAGGCCTATACGCAGGTGTCGCAAGTGGTCAAAGAGCTCGGCCTGCTCCGCGGAGCGCCCGTGTTCTATTCGGTGGTCGGTGCCGCGCTCGCGCTCTGCCTCGCCGGCTGCGTCGCCGGATTCATTCTGCTCGGTCAGAGCTGGTTCCAGCTGCTGATCGCCGCCGCCCTCGGTATCGTCTTCACCCAGGTCGCGTTCCTCGCACACGAAGCGGCCCACCGCCAGATCCTCAGCTCTGGACCCGCCAACGATCGCCTCGCGCGCTTCCTCGCCGCCGGTGTCGTGGGCATCAGCTACTCGTGGTGGGACTCGAAGCACTCCCGCCACCACGCCAACCCGAACCGTGTCGGTAAAGACCCCGACATCGAGGTCGACACCATCTCGTTCCTCGTCGAGGATGCCGCCGAAGCCCGCGGAGTCCGACGGTTCATCACACGCCGTCAGGGCTGGTTCTTCTTCCCGCTGCTCACCCTCGAGGGACTCAACCTCCACGCGCAGGGCATCCGTCACCTGCTGTCGAAGCAGCCGGTGAAGAAGCGCGGACTCGAACTCGCCCTCATCGCCCTCCGCCTCGCGGTCGTCATCGTGCCCGTCTTCCTGCTGCTTCCGCTCGGCATGGCGTTCGCCTTCATCGGCATCCAGCTCGCCGTCTTCGGCGTCTATATGGGCGCATCGTTCGCTCCCAACCACAAGGGGATGCCGGTGATCGACGCGAACGCACGCCTGGACTTCTTCACGAAGCAGGTGCGCACGTCACGAAACATCACGGGTGGCTGGTGGGCGACCTGGATGTTCGGCGGACTCAACCACCAGGTCGAGCATCATCTCTTCCCCAGCATGGCCCGTCCGCACCTGTCGCAGGCCCGCGCGGTCGTACGTGACTATTGCAAGGGCGCGGGGATCCCGTACACCGAGACCACCGTCTTGCGCTCATACGCGATCGTGATCGACTACCTCAACCGGGTGGGACTGGCCGAGCGCGACCCGTTCGACTGCCCGATGGTCGCGGACTACCGCCGCGCCTGAGAGCGCGGCGGCAATCCGCTCGGTGGTCGGTCAGATCAGGCGTTGCGCTTCACGACACGCATGAGCCACGCGATGATCGCGATGAGCAGGATGACCAGTCCGATCCACAGCAGGAACTTCGCCGCCTCGACGAAAACGCCGAGGAGGATGAGGACGACAGCGACGATCAGGAGGATGAGTGCAAGTGCCATGTCCTGAGTCTGCTCGCGTCCTGCCACCCTTAGCGAGGGCTTGACAGCGCCCCGATGGGCTGTCAACCCCCTCGCCGGGAGGCGTGCTGTCAGGTTGACTGTGGACTCCCACACGTCCATCTCGACGAGCTGCTGGCGAGGCCGAGCCATGAAAGACATCCTGATCGAGGGCCATCGCATCCTCACCACCGATGCGCTGGCGGACGCGGTGCTGATGTACGCGAAGGGACTGCGGGACGCCGGCTCCACCGAGATCGTGGAGTTTCCCAGCATCCATGATGGGGCGCCGACCGTGTGTCGCATGCTGCTCGGTGCCGGCATCGCGCTGGCGACGCTCGAGGCCACCACAGCGCTCGCCTCCGACGTCCCGGGCGCGGATGCCGCGTGCGCCGAGATCGCTCACCGTACCGCGGCCCTGGGCTGACCCGCCGACGGATGCCGCCCGGCGTCAGGCGCAGTAGGTTAGAGCGGTGGGCAGGTTCAGTTACGACGGCAGTGTCAAGGCGGAGTTCGACGATCGGTTGCTGGCGCATCTTCAGGTCGTCATCAGTCAGAAACTGCGTCGCGGCGAGACCTTCACCTTCAGCTGGCGCAACGACACCAGCCTCGGCGACGGCCGCACCGCTATCTGGCTGCATCCGCACGCCTCGCTCGTCTACACGTACCACGGCAGCCGCCAGCCGGCGCTGAATCGGGCGTGGCTGGAGGCGCTCACGCACGCCGCGAACTCGACGGCCGGACTGCAGGTCATCCCCGAGCCGGATGGCCCGCACGTCGGCGAGGTCCTGACCGGCTGATCCGCTGAGCGACGCATGTCGTCACCGCACTGTCAATCCCCTCGCTTCGGGGGAGCCCGCCCCGAAGACTGGGGGTGAAGGTGGTGACGATGATGACGCACAAGGCGCAGATCGACGACCGCCTCGAACTCCTGCCCATCGATGACGATGCGTGGCGACTGTGCGATCGTCGTGTCGATGATCACGACGCAGAGTACGTCGTGGCCTACATCGAACGCGGCAATGCCGGATTCGAGGCGATTTGGATGCGGGGTCCGCGGCGACGGTCCCATCAGAAGACACTTCAGGAGTGCGTGCGCCGCGGTGAAGCGCTGGTACGCGCGGAGGAGACGTCGCGCGCGCGCAGACCTGTTTCGATTGCGCACTTCCCGCCGCCGCGGGCGGGCGTCGCGGGGACGGTTCAGTCGGCGGTGACCGAGACCGTCTGAGGCGCGGGGTCGTCGGCGTCGGCCGGTTCGATCTGCTCTTCGGTCAGGAGGACGCCGCCCGACGAGCTCGCCGATTGTGCGAGCTGCTCGATCCACGCCCGGTTCAGTTCGGTGGGTTCGGGGTCGTCGAACACGAACCGCAGGGCGATCGACGGGTGCAGCCAGATGGTGCTGCGTCCCCCGGGCTCGCTCTCCAGGTGCTGCCAGGACACCGTGAAGCTCTCACCGCGGCGCAACTTGGTTGCCACGACCACCTTGAGGTGCGCCAGCACGCGGTCTTCGATGTGGATCGGCGTCGCCGACCCTCCGTAGTAGATGGTGCCCACGGTGCGATTGTAGGTCGCCGCAGCGTCGGCGTCATCTCCGCCGTCGGAGAAGTCACGGTGTGACGAGGCTGACCCCCGCTTGCGACAGTGCGGTCGCCAAGGCGGAGGCCGGCGCTGCATCGGTGATCAGGTAGTCGGCGCCGTCCAGCGGAGCCACCTGCGCGAACAGCCGTCGTCCGAGCTTGGACGAGTCGGCGAGCACAGCGGTGCGATCGGCGCGCTCGATCATCTCCGCCATCATCGTCGCGTCGCCGAGGTTGCTCGTCGAATACCCGGACTCGTCGACGGCGCCGACAGCCACCAGTGCGAGATCGCATCGGATGTCGAGCTCTCGTCCTCCGGCGGCCATCGTGAAGGCCACCGGCCCCGTGGTCGCCTGCGTGATGGTACGCACTGCGCCGCCGAAGACATAGAGGTCTCGGAATGCCGACGGAGCGACCTCGGCGGGGATGCGCAGGTTGTTGGTCGCGATGGTCAGATCGCGATGGCTGCGCAGCGCGCGGGCCACGGCGAGAGTGGTGGTGCCGGCGTTCAGCATGATCACGGCGCCGTCATCGACCATCTCGGCGGCCAAGCGTGCGATCTTCTCCTTCTCCTCCACTTGTACGCGCAGGCGGACGTCGAGTCCGCGATCGCGGAGCGCTCCGTCCGTGGCGCTCACGGCCCCGCCGTGGGTGCGGATGAGCGCGCCCTCGCGGTGCAGCTGGTCGAGGTCGCGCCGCACGGTGTCGATGGAGACGTCGAAGTGCTCCGACAGCTCCGCGACCGTCACCTGTCCCTGCTCGGCGACGTAGGTCGCGAGATCGGCCTTACGCCCGGCAGGAAGCCGACGACCTCGAGAGGGTGCTTTGTCCATGCATTCATGACTAGCACAGGCGATGCGGTTTTGCCCTGTCGAATCAGCAAAACAACGCACAAGAGCGCACGAATTCGGTGTTGACGATTGACTAAGTGGCAAAAGACGGCATAATGGTGCTGAAAGACGCACGAATCCGCAGTGTTGCGGAGGGCGCACAACTCATAGAGGAGAAATGATGTCCAGAGTGGGGCGGGGTCGCAGCAAGGCCCTCACCGTCGTCGGCGCTGCCGTCGCCGCGACGACACTGTTGGCGATGTCCGGCTGCTCGAGCAGTGCATCGCCGTCCGGAAGCGGCGGCGCGGGCGGCGACGTCACGATCGAGTTCGCACAGTGGTGGGAGCCGGAGCTGCCGGACGGTCAGTTCCGCGCGCTCATGGACAAGTTCGAGTCGGAGAACCCCGGAATCAAGGTCAAGCTGGTCAGCGGCCCGTACGCCTCGACGAAGGAGCAGCTGTTCGCCGGCGCCGCGTCGGGCACGATGCCCGACGTCGTCGGCCTCGACGGCGCGTGGGTCAACGACTTCGCCTCCAAGGGCGTGATCGCGAACCTCACCGATCTGATGACGCAGAACAACTACGACGACAGCCAGCTTGCCAGCCAGATCAAGGTCGACGGCAGCACGTACATGATCCCCGTGGTCAACTTCGTGTACCCGATGTTCACGAACGACGACCTGCTTGCCAAGGCCGGAGTCACCGCGCCGCCATCGACGCGCACCGAGTTCGCCGACGCGGCGAAGAAGATCAAGGCGCTCGGCGGCGACGTCTCGGGATGGGTTCTTCCGCTGTCGCTGGAAGCGCCCAACGGTGTGCAGAACGACGTGATGTCGTGGGTGTGGGCCTCTGGAGGCTCGATGCTGAAGGACGGCAAGCCCGATCTCACCAACAAGGACGTCTCGTCCGCGATGGACTACATCAACGACCTCTGGAAGGACGGCGTCATCGCCTCGGGCTCGTTCACGATGAAGGAGCAGGACAAGGTCGAAGAGTTCACCAACGGTCGCGTCGGCATGATGATCGACTCGCTCGCGCACATCAACCTGATCCGTCAGTCGAACCCGAACCTCAAGTTCTCCATCTCGGCCATTCCGGCGGCCGACGGGTACTCGGGCCAGCGGGGTATCCCGTACGCGTCGTGGGGTATCGGCGTCGCGGAGAACTCGGCGCACAAGGATGCCGCCTTCAAGCTGGTGTCGTTCCTCATGAGCAAGGACACGAACTCCACGCTGTCCACGCTGGCGAAGGCATTCCCCGGCAACACCCAGTCGACCCCGGACTTCTCCGGTAGCGACGAGCTGTTCAAGAAGGCCTTCGACATCTACAAGGCCGGCTACCCCGCGAACGAGTTCACGGGTCTGCCCACCGCGGAAGACCTCATGCGCCAGCTCGGCCAGCAGCTGCAGACGGCCCTCGACGGGCAGCAGTCCATGAACGATGCGCTGACGAACGCGCAGAAGTCCTGGCAAGCGGCGTTCTGATCATCTGTCCCCCGGCCCGGGTGCCGCATCGCGCGAGCGTGCGGTGCGGCACCCGCACCACCACCTAGGAGCCGCGCGGTCTCATGACCCTCAAAACACCCGTCTCGATCGATACAGAGGTGCTCGTCACCGGTGTCGCCCACTCGCGCCGCCGGCGCCAGCTGCGCCGCACGACGGAGTCCTACGCCTTCCTCTCCCCGACGCTGCTTCTGCTTCTGGTCCTGATGATCATCCCGATCGTGATGGTGATCGGGTACTCGCTGCAGAGCAATGTCATCCTCAGTAAGAACAGCCAGTTCGTCGGCCTGCAGAACTACCTCACGGTGCTGGGTGATGCGACCTTCTGGAAGGCGACCTCCAACACCGTCGTGTTCACCGTCGTCAGCGTCGCGGCGCACCTCGTGCTCGGCCTCGGCTTCGCCCTCATGCTGAACAGCCCGCTCATCGGCGGCTTCTCTCGCGCCGTCTTCCGCGGTCTCTACGTGCTCCCGTGGCTGTTCACCGTCGCCGTCATCGCCGTTCTCTGGCGCATGCTGCTGGCCCCCAACGGCGTCATCAACTTCCTGCTCCAGTCCAACATCGAGTGGCTCGCGTCGCCGCAGCTGGCGCTCGGCACCGTCACCTTCATCAACATCTGGGCCGGGTATCCGTTCTTCATGGTGAGCCTGCTCGCGGGGCTGCAGGGCATCCCCAGCGACCTGTACGAAGCGGCCACGGTCGATGGCGCCAGCAGCGTGCAGCGGTTCTGGAACGTTACCCTGCCCCAGCTGCGCCCCATCATCGTGAGCCTGTTGCTGCTCGATCTGATCTGGACCTCGCAGCAGTTCGCCCTCATCTGGATGACCACCGGGGGCGGCCCGATCGATGTGACCGAGGTGCTCAGCACCTACACCTACAAGTTGGCCTTCGCGAAGTACGACTTCTCGCTGGCGGCGACCGCCGCCGTGCTCGTCCTGCTGATGTCGATGGTCCTCGCCGTGTTCTATGTGCGGCACCAGAAGGCGAGGGACTGAAGATGGCCATGTCCGTGCAGACCCGTCGGCGCACCGCTCGTGCCGGCGTCTACCTCGGCCTCCTCCTCGGCGCCGTCTTCGCCGGCGGACCCGTGCTGTGGATGCTGTCCAACTCGTTCAAGTCGAACACCGAGATCTTCGAACTTCCTCCCCGGCTGATCACCGACTCGTTCTCGTTGGACGCGTACATCGCGATCTTCACGAACCCCGAGACGGTGCGCTTCTTCATCAACAGCTACGTCGTCGCCGGCGCGGTGACGGTGTTGACCCTCTTCGTGGCCATCCAGGCCGCGTACGCCTTCAGCCGGTTCGAGTTCCGCGGCAAGCGGGTGCTCAACGTGATCATCGTGAGCGTGCAGGCGGTTCCTCCGATCACCCTGCTGATCCCGTACTTCGGCCTGGTGGTGGGCCTCGGGCTCTACAACACCTACCCGGGGCTGATCCTCACCTACATGGTCTTCACGTTGCCCTACGCGATCATCATGATGACCGGCTACTTCAACACCCTGCCGCGCGAGCTCGACGAAGCCGTGCGCGTGGACGGCGCCGGGTCGATGACCGCGCTGTGGCGCGTGCTCGTGCCCATCTCGGTGCCCGGCATCGTGTCGGTGGGCATCTACACGTTCATGATCGCGTGGAACGAGTACCTGTTCGCCCTGACCCTGACTCGCACGATCGACATGCGGACCGTGCCCATCGGCATCCAGCTGCTCATGGGCCAGCACTCGTACGAGTGGAACCAGATCATGGCGATGAGCGTGCTCGGCTCGATCCCCGTACTGATCCTCTTCCTCTTCTTCCAGCGCTACTTCATCAGCGGCCTGACGGCCGGCTCGGTGAAGAGCTGACCGACCCCATCCCACCGAAAACAGGAGAATCCACCGTGGTGCTGTACACCGGCAAGTCCATCCTCGACGTCGCCAATGAGAACAACTTCGCCATTCCCGCCTTCAACATCAGCGACTGGGCGATGTTCCTCGGCGTGATGGATATCAGCGAGGAGAAGAACGCGCCCGTCATCATCGCGATCCACCCCGACGAGGTCTCGCATGTGACGACCGACCTCATCGTGGCGATCCGTGAGCGTGCGCACCGATCGAGCGTGCCCGTCGCGATCCACTGGGACCACGGCGGCACCTACGACCAGATCATCACGGCGATCCAGGCAGGCTTCACATCCGTCATGATCGACGCGTCGTTGCTGCCTTTCGAGGAGAACGTCGCCCTCACCCGCAAGGTCGTTGAAGCGGCCCACGCCGTCGGCATCCAGGTGGAGGGAGAACTCGGCACGATCGGCGCCAACGACAGCTACGGAGAGTCCGGCGCGGCTGAGATCATCTACACGAACGTCGATGACGCCGTGCGCTTCGTGGCCGAGACCGGCGTCGACAGCCTCGCGATCGCGATCGGCACCTCGCACGGGCTGTACCCGTCGGACAAGAACCCCGAACTGCGCCACGACCTGCTCGAGCAGATCAAGGCGGCCGTGCAGATCCCGCTCGTGCTGCACGGCGGATCCAGCAACCCCGACGCGGAGCTCGCGCGCGCCGTCTCGCTGGGCATCAACAAGATCAACATCTCCAGCGACATCAAGGTGAGCTACCACAACCGCATGCGTGAGATCCTCGGCACCGATGAGCGTCTGCGCGAGCCCAACGCGATCCAGCCGGAGCCGATCGCCGCGCTGAAAGTGACGGCCGCCGAGAAGATCGACCTTTTCGGCGCCGCCGGCAAAGCCGCGCTGTACTGATCGCGCACGGCAGGAGATCATCGGCATCATGAGTGGTCGACTCGTCCTCGGACTCGGCGGCACCGTCGACTACGAGATCCGATGGGATGCCGCGGTCGTGGGCGCTCTGGCGGCGGAGCACGATGTGCGCCGCGCCGAGCTGTCGACGACCGCGCCCATCGACGACGAGCGCAGTCTGCTCGTCGCGATCCTCGCCTTCGTCGACCGAGGCGTCGGGGGAGAGCGGTTCGCCGCCTCCTCCGACATCCTCGAGCGGTTCGCCGCGCGCTTCGAGGCGGTGGTGACCCTCGGCGGGACGGGGGTGCGGGCGGGCATCGCGCTGGCCAATCTCGGCATCCCGAGCACGCAGCACCTCGTCAGTATCGACGACAACGTGCGCCGCCTCATGCCGCCGATCATCGACTGGGTGTGCTCAGCCACCGACGACACTCTCGACCCGCACCTGATCGTGCAGTACCCCGCGGGATCGGTCGTCCACCTCGCCGACGGCGATGTCGTCGCGCCGGCGGCCAACCGCGTCATCGTCGCGAACGATCGTCCCAACCGCGAGATGGCGATCGCTGCGGAGCTCGGCGGCGAGCTCGCGGATGCCGATGCGTTTCTGATCTCCGGGTTCAACACGATGCAGGACGCCGCCCTGCTGGAACATCGCCTCGACGAGCTGCAGACCGCGATGGTGCGTTTGCCAGCGCGCGCGCTCGTCTACTACGAGGATGCCGGGTTCTATCGACGGGAGTTCGCCGCGATCGTCCGCGATCGGTTGCTCGCACGCATCGACGTCTACGGCATGAACGAGGACGAACTTCAGGAGTATGTCCGCCGCGACATCGACCTCACCGATCCCGTCGACGTCGCCGACGCCCTCGACCAGGCGCACCGGCTCATCCCGGTGCCGGCGCTCGTCGTGCACACGCGTTTCTGGTCGATCGCGGTCGGCCCGGGCGCCGCTCGCCACCGCGCCGCCGTCGATGCTGCGGTGCGGGTGTCGGCCACGCGCTACCGTCTCGGCGACGTCTTCGACGGCGACGATCTCGCCGAGACCGCACGTCTGCCGCGCCACCCCGACGGGGAGCGGGTCGTCGCTGCCGTCCAGGCGCACCGACCGGATGCCGTCGGTGTGGCGGCGGTCGTCGTCACCACCGACGCGCCGACCACGATCGGGCTCGGCGACAGCTTCGTCGGTGGGTTCTTGTCGGCGGTGGGCGCATCGGCATCCGCCGACGCGTGAGCGGGCCTGTCTCAGGAGATGCGGGAGTGGTCGCCGAGGCGGTGCCACGTGCGGTTGTGGTAGACCAACGCGTCGCCGTGCGCGCCCGCGTCGACGTCACGCTCGAGCTGTGACTGCAGCGCGTGCGCCGCGAAGACGGTGGAACCGCCGGCATCCATCCGCTCGATGATCGCGCAGCGCACCCAGGCCCGGACATCGTGATACACGGGCTCGCCGGTGACCAGACGCGACCACGGCCGCGAACCGTCGAACCGGTCGACGCCGCTCGTGGCTCCGAGCCGGGCGAGGTCGAGGTCGTGCGCGTCGAGAAGGTGCACGACGACCGTTTCGGCTGCCACGAGGACCGCGGCGGACGACGACTGCGACGACACGGAGAAGATCAGAAGCGGCGGCTCGGCGCTGACGCTGGACACGCTCGTCGCGGTCAGGGCCACCGGCCCATTGCCGGCGTCGGCGGTGATGACGGCGACGCCGCCGGGGTGACCGCGAAACAACGCCTTGAACTCATCCGCCGACAGCGACGACGAGAACCCCGGCGACGACAGGTCGGTGCTCCGCGCTGCGGGACCGTCGAACGGCACGTCGATGGGTGCGGTGGGCGACGAGGTCATACATCCACGTTAGGCGCCTCGACGCACGCCGGCGCCGAAACGCGCAATACGGCGACATCTCCGGCATCCGCCGACCGGGAGCAGGCGTTCAGGATGCGGCGGCCGCCGCCAGCGCCCGGTCGAGGTCGGCGATGAGGTCTGCCGCCGTCTCGATGCCGACCGACAAGCGGATGAGGCCGTCGCCGATGCCGAGCCGAGCGCGCTCCTCGGCCGAAAAGGAGGCATGCGTCGTGGTGGCGGGATGCAGCGCCATCGAACGGACGTCGCCGATGTTCGTCATACGGCTGATCAGGCGGAGCGCGTCGAAGAACCGCTCGGCCCCATCCCGCCCACCGCGCACCGTGAAGGCGAACACCGAGCCGGCGTGGCCGCCGAAGCGCTCCTGTGCGATGCGGTGGTACGCACTCGTGGGCAGGCCAGCGAAGTCGACGCTCTCCACGGCCGGGTGAGCGTCGAGCCAGGCGGCGACGATCTCGGCATTCTCGAGGTGTTTCGCCATGCGCAGCGACAGGGTCTCGATGCCCTGCTGCAGCAGGAACGAGTTGACCGGCGAGAGGGCCGCGCCGAAGTCGTTGACGATGCCGAAGCGCAGATAGGCCTCGAGCGCGCGGGCGCCGTGGCTCTCCACCAGCGAGGAACGACCTGCGGCGAGGGGGTCGGTGAGGCCCGGGTAGGAACGCGTCGAGCCCGCCCAGTCGAAACGGCCGCCGTCGACGATGACTCCCGACAGTGCTGCCCCGTGACCGGTGAGGAACTTCGTCGAGGAGTGCACGACGGCGTCGGCGCCGTGTTCGATCGGTCGGATCAGGTACGGCGTGGCGACCGTGTTGTCCACGATGAGGGGAATCGTGTGGCGCCGGGCGATGCGCGCGATTGCGGCCACGTCGACGAGATCGTTCTTCGGATTCGGGATCGTCTCGACGAAGATCGCCTTGGTCTGCGCAGTGATGAGCCGTTCCCACTCGGCCTCGTCGGCGGGGTCGCGCACGTAGTCCGCGGCGACGCCGAGGCGGGCGAAGGTGCGGTCGAACAGGATGCGGGTGCCGCTGTAGATGCTCGCCGTCGACACGATGCGCTCGCCCGCGCCCGCGAGTCCCAGCAGCAGTGCGGTGATGGCAGCTTGACCGGAGCCGACCACGATCGCGCCGGTGCCGCCTTCGAGCGAGGCGATGCGCCGCTCTGCGACCTCGTGCGTGGGGTTGAGGTTGCGGGAGTAGACCTGCCCGGCCTCCGCCCCGGTGAAGCGGTCTTCGGCCTGCGCGAACGAGTCGAAACGGTACGCGGCGGTCAGATAGATCGGGGTGATGCGGGCGCCGTGGTTGCGCTCGTCGACCTCGCCGGCGTGCACCTGGCGGGTGTCGAAGCCGTACTCATCGGTGTTGTCATGCGTGCCCACCAGCACAGAGTAGGGCGGCGGGGCAGAATGTGACGGATCGGTCGTCACACTTCGCGGCATCCGGTCACCTCGGGTTAGCATCCTCGGGTGAGCCTGACCTGTCGTTGTTGTCGCTGAGCGCTTCGCGCTCCCTTCGACGACCCGTCAGCCCGCCGCCTTCTCGCGCGATCCGCGCCGCGGCATCATCTTCAGGACACCCGCATGCGCTATGCCTCGCACATCGCCGACGTCGTCGGCAACACCCCGCTCGTCCGTCTGAACGCCGTCGCCGCCGAGGTGCAGGCCACGGTGCTCGCGAAGGTCGAGTACTTCAACCCGGGCGGCTCCGCCAAGGACCGCATCGCCCGCAATATCATCGACGCGGCCGAGCGCGACGGGCTGATCCGCCCCGGCGGCACGATCGTCGAGCCCACCAGCGGCAACACCGGCGTCGGTCTCGCCCTCGTCGCGCTCCAGCGCGGGTACCGGATGATCTTCGTCGTCCCCGACAAGTTCACGGGGGAGAAGACCGCGGTGCTGCGGGCCTACGGGGCGGAGGTCGTGGAGGTGCCCACGAACGTCCCGCCGGAGCATCCCGACTCGTACTACAGCGTCTCCGACCGGCTCGCCCGCGAAATCCCCGGCGCGTTCAAGCCCAACCAGTTCGCCAACCCGAACGGTCCGCGCGCCCATTATGAGACGACGGGCCCGGAGATCTGGCGCGACACCGACGGTCGCGTCACCCACCTCGTCGCCGGAATCGGCACCGGCGGCACCATCAGTGGCACGGGGCGCTACCTGAAAGAAGTCTCGCGGGGCGAGGTCGTCGTCGTGGGGGCCGACCCGGAGGGATCCATCTATTCGGGAGGGCCGATCCACGGCTACGCCGTCGAGGGCGTCGGCGAGGACTTCTTCCCCGAGACCTTCGACGCCACCGTCGTCGACCGCTTCGAACGGGTGTCGGATGCCGAGAGCTTCGCCATGACCCGCCGGCTCGCCCGCGAGGAGGGGCTGTTCGTCGGGGGCTCGTCGGGGCTGGCCGTGGTCGCCGCGCTGCGCACCGCGAAGGAGCTCCCCGCCGACGCCGTCGTCGTGGTCGTGCTGCCCGATCACGGCCGTGGCTATCTCACCAAGCTCTACGACGACGCGTGGCTCGACGCCCGCGGCATCCACCTCGACACCCTCACCGAAGGAGCATCCGCATGACCACCGACGCCGCCCGCCGTTTCGCCAGTCTCGCCGTCCACGCCGGGCAGGACCCCGACGAGAGCACCGGGGCAGTCATCCCGCCCGTGCACTTCTCCACGACGTTCGCGCAGGACGGGATCGGCGGGCTCCGCCAGGGCTACGAGTACGGGCGCAGCGGCAATCCCACGCGCACCGCGCTGCAGACCCAGCTGGCGGCGATCGAGGGCGGTGCCCACGCGTTCTCGTTCGCGTCGGGGCTCGCCGCCGAAGACACTCTGCTGCGGGCCGCGTTGGCGCCGGGCGACGAGGTGCTGCTCGGCAGTGACGTGTACGGCGGCACCTACCGGCTGCTGGCGCGCGTGCTCGGACCGTGGGGAGTGCGGCTGCGGGTCGTCGACATGAGCGATGGGGATGCCGTGCGCGCCGCGGTCGCCGAGCGCGCGCCGCGTCTGATGTGGGTGGAGACGCCGTCGAATCCGCTGCTGCGCATCACCGACATCGCCGGTCTTGCCCGCATCGGACACGACGCGGGTGCGCTCGTCGTCGTCGACAACACCTTCGCCACCCCGGCGCTGCAGCGACCGCTCGCCCTTGGCGCCGATGTCGTCGTGCATTCCACGACGAAGTACCTGGGCGGTCACTCCGATGTCGTGGGCGGCGCGCTCGTGGTCAACGATGAGGCGCTCGCCGAGAAGATCGGATTCCTGCAGTTCGCCGTCGGTGCCGTCTCGGGACCGCTCGACGCGTGGCTCACGACGCGCGGCATCAAGACTCTGGCCGTGCGGATGCAGCGCCACAGTGAGAACGCCGCCGCCGTCGCCGCGTTCCTGACGTCGAGCGATCGCGTCGCCCGCGTGTTCTATCCGGGGCTCGCCGACCATCCGGGCCACGACATCGCGGTGCGGCAGATGAGCGGCTTCGGCGGCATCGTCTCGGTGGCGCTGGAGTCGGGCCCGGCGGCGCGCCGGTTCGCCGAATCGACCCGGCTCTTCCAGCTCGCGGAGTCGCTCGGCGGGGTCGAATCGCTCGTCAACTACCCGGATGCCATGACGCACGCCTCCGTCCGCGGCACCGACGCGGCAGTTCCGGTGGAGGTCGTGCGGCTGTCGGTGGGCATCGAAGACGTCGACGACCTGGTGGACGACCTCGACCGGGCACTGCGGGCGTGACACCCCGCTAGCGTGGGGGGATGAGCGACAGAGCACGCTGGGCGGTCCTGGGCGCCGGTGTCATCACGGGCGATTTCGTCGCGGCGCTGCCGCAGGCCGAGCACGGGGTTCTGCATGCCGTCGGCGCGCGCGACGGCATGCGGGCGCGGGCTTTCGCCGATGCCCACGGCGCCCCGGTCGCCGGCACCTACGACGAGGTGCTCGCGCGGGGCGACGTGGATGCCGTGTACATCGGCACGGTGCACACGACCCATGCCGAGCTCGCGAACGCCGCCCTCGCCGCGGGAAAAGCCGTGCTGTGCGAGAAGCCGCTGGGGGTGACGGTCTCCGAAACCGAAGACGTGCTGGCGCACGCCGGCGGGGTCGGCCTTCCGGTCGTCGAGGCGTTCAAGTACCGCTTCGGGCCGTTTGCCGACCGCCTGCGCGCGCTGATCTCCGCCGGGGTGCTCGGCGAGCTGATCTCCGTCGACTCGACGTTGGGCTTCGCCGCGAGCGTGCACGAGGGCCGCCTGTTCGATCCCGAGATCGCGGGCGGGGCGATTCTCGATGTGGGGTGCTATCCGGCATCCCTCGTCGTGGGTCTCGCCGCCTGGGCGGGCATCGATGCCGAGCCGGTCGTCGTCGAGGTGGACGGTGTGGTCGGCGCCGTCGACGAACAGGCGCGTGCGCGGATTGCGTTCGGTGCGTTCGAGGCGCGGATCGCCACGGCGATCACCGCCGATCTGCCGCGGACGGCCGTCATCCGCGGCACCGCGGGTGTGTTGGAGATCGCGAACGTGTGGGGCAGCCGCATCGTCTCGACGGCGGATGCAGTGCTGCGCCGCCCCGACGGTTCGGTCGAGCACATCCGAACCCCGACCGTCAGCCCGATGGCCGCCGAGGCCGACGCGACCATCCTCGCGCTGCGGGACGGCCGCACCGAGGCGCCCGAGATGCCGTGGTTGCACACCCGCACGACGGCACGGTTGCTGGCCGACTGGCGCGCCGCCCTGGGCTGAGCGGGATCACCCGGCGGCGAACCCCGCTTCTGTGCAGGCTCAGACGGCGCGGACGACCGGCGACGGTGCGCCGTGGAGCTGGCCGTGCAGGCGCTCCATCCGCGCGTCGAGCTGCGCGGCCGAGTCGGCAGCATCCGTCAGCTCGGCGAGCAGGCCGTCGGGAACGGCGCCGGCGTACTTGTAGTAGATCTTGTGTTCCAGGCTCGCCCAGAAGTCCATCGCGATCGTGCGGAACTGCACCTCGACGGCGACGTCCACCCGCCCGGAGGAGAGGAAGACCGGCACCTCCACGATCACGTGCAAGCTCTTGTAGCCGTTGGCCTTGGGTCGGGCGATGTAGTCCTTGACCTCGCGGACGACGATGTCGTCCTGCTGCGTCAGGAGGTCGAACAGGCGATAGGCGTCTTTCGTGAAGCTCGTGGTCACGCGGATGCCGGCGATGTCGGTGATCTGCGCACGGATCGCGTCGAACGTGGGCTCGACGCCCTTCCGCGTGATCTTGTCGACGAGGCTGTCGGCCGTCTTCACCCGACTGGAGACGTGCTCGATCGGGTTGTAGTCGTGCATCAGCAAGAACTCGTCGCGCAGGATGCCGAGTTTGGTCTCCACCTCGCGGAGTCCGAACTGGTACTCGAGCAGAAACCGCTGGAACTCGTCGCGCATCATCCGCAGCTGCTCGGCGGAGAACGTCGCCACTCCCTCGTCGGTCGAGACGGACAGGGCATGCGGTGTCGCTTCCATGATCCCGACGGTAGCGGGCGGGCCTCAGCGGATGCTGTGGGGCAGATGTGGTGCGCGTGTTCTTCGAGCGAGTGCCGTTTCCGTGTATGCATATACTGGGAAAGCAGATAACACAGCGACGCATCGGGGGAGCATGTCGGTTCGACAGAGCCTGTTGGCGATCCTCGATCAGGGCCCCTGCTACGGATATCAGCTGCGCACCGAGTTCGATCGCCGCACCGGCTCGATCTCTTCGTTGAACGTGGGGCAGATCTACAACACGCTTGATCGCCTGGAGCGCGACGGCCTCGTCACCAAAGACGAGGTGGATGCCGAGGGGCACGTGTACTGGCGCATCACCCGCGCCGGTTCCGCCGCGGTGCGCGACTGGCTCGATGCTCCTGTCGCACGGACCGAGGGTACTCGCGATGAGCTGACGCTCAAATTGACGCTCGCCGCGACCTTGCCCGGCGTGGATATCGCCGCCGTCGTGCGGGCGCAGGAAGTCGCATCGCGTGCGCGTTGGGACGATCTCACCGCGAGGTACGCCCAGGTCGACGCCGGCGATCCCGCCTCCGTCATCGCCGCGTTGCCGTTGTCTGCGGCGCTTTTCGCCGCCGAAGGCGAACTGCGGTGGCTCGCCCACGTCGAGCAGCGTCTGGCCTCGCACCCGCCGCGGGCAATGGCCTTGGAACTGTCTGCCGAAAAACCCAAGCGCGGTCGACCCGCGCGCCGTGTTTGACTTGACCTATGCGTGCTGCCTATATGTTCGGTGCCGGTGACGTCCGAGTGATCGACGCCGCCGATCCTCGGATCGAAGAGCCCACCGATGCTCTCCTTCGTCTCGTACGTACCTGCGTCTGCGGCAGCGACCTGCATCCGTACCACTCGATGGCGCCCGACGAAGGTGGATCATCGATGGGGCACGAGTATCTCGGAATCGTCGAAGAGGTCGGTGCCGACGTCACGACCGTGCGTCCCGGCGACCTCGTCGTGGTGCCGTTCGTGTTCTCCTGCGGCGTGTGCACGTTCTGCCGCGAAGGGCTGCACACCTCCTGCCGCCTCGCGGGGTTGGCCAACCGGGGCACGGCGGGCGCACAGGCCGGGATGCTGCGGGCGCCGCTCGCCGACGGGACTCTCGTGCCGGTGCCCGGTGATGAGCACAGCGAGTTCCTCGCCAGCTTCCTCACGCTCAGCGACGTGTACGGTACGGGCTATCACGCCGCACTCACCGGTGGAGTCGGTCCCGACACTACGGTTGCGGTCATCGGCGACGGTGCCGTCGGACTGCTCGCCGTGCTGTCGGCCCGGCTGCTCGGCGCTGAGCGCATCATTCTGATGGGCCGTCATCGCTCGCGCACTGACCTCGGCCGCGAGTTCGGGGCCACCGACGTGGTGGAGGAACGCGGCGACGAGGGCATCGAGCGCGTGCGGGAACTCACCGATGGCGATGGATGCCACGCCGTACTCGAGGCCGTCGGTCATCTGCCGGCGTTCGAGCAGGCGCTCGGCATCGTGCGCGCCGGTGGGCGCATCGCCCGCGTCGGCGTGCCGCAGTACAGCGACGGCCCGATCGGCCGCGCCCAGTTCGCGCGCAACGTCAGTATCACCGGGGGAGTCGCGCCGGTGCGCGCCTACGCCGAGCGGCTGCTGCCCGGCATCCTCGACCGCTCCGTCGACCCGGGTCGCGTTTTCGACGTGGAGCTGAGTCTCGACGACACTGCGCGCGGATACGAGCTGATGGATCGTCGCGAAGCGCTCAAGGTGATGCTCCGCCCCTGAGCCGGTCGCGCGCCGGGGTGTGGGCGCCGACGTGACACGTGTCATGTCGAGCGGATGACACCGCCCTCCTGACCAGCGCGTTGCCCTCGGCGAGGGTGGAACCATGACCCCAGCGCCCGCGACCGCAGCCTCGCCCGCGACGCCCGCCGCTCTCGCGGGCGACCAGGCGCCGATCGTCCTTCGTCTCGACGGAATCGAGCGATCGTTCGGCGTCGGCGTGCGCACCGTCCGCGCCGTCGCCGGCGTCGACCTCACGGTCCGGCGTGGAGAAATCGTCGCTCTGCTCGGCCCGAACGGTGCGGGCAAGACGACGACCCTCGACCTGCTGCTCGGGTTGATCGACCCGAGTGCGGGCACCGTGCGCGTACTCGGCGAGCGGGCCGTCGATGCCGCGGCATCCGGTCGCATTGCCGCCGTGTTGCAGACCGGCGGCCTCCTGGGGGATATCACAGTGCGCGAGACGGTCGAAGTGATCGCGTCGCTGCACGGGCGCCAGGCCCTGCGGCGCGTGCCCGACACGATGCGGCGGGCAGGACTCGAGCCGCTTGCGCGGCGCCGTGTGTCGAAGTGCTCGGGGGGAGAGCAGCAGCGGGTGCGCTTCGCACTGGCGCTGGTGGCCGATCCCGACATCCTTGTGCTGGATGAACCCACCGCCGGAATGGATGTGACCGCGCGGCATCGTTTCTGGGACGTCATGCGGGCGGAAGCGGATGCCGGGCGCACCATCGTCTTCGCCACCCATTACCTCGAGGAGGCTGAGCAGTTCGCCCGTCGCACGGTCGTCATGCACCGCGGACGTATCGTGGCGGACGCCCCGACCGCGCAGCTGAGGGCGAGCCTCGGCGCGCGCACCGTCGCTGCGACGCTCCCCGCCGACGCCGACGCCGCGGCACGGCTCGTCGCCTCTCTCGCCGCCACCGACGGTGTGACGGAACTTCGCGAGGATGCCGGGAGGATCCGGCTCCGTGCTGTCGACGCGGATGCCGCTGCGTTCGTCTTGCTGCGCGCCGGCGCTCGCGACCTCGAGGTGACCGCGCCGACGCTGGAAACCGCTTTCACGGCTCTGACGGAGGACTGACCCATGGCTCACGCGCTCACGATCTCGCCCACGATGTTGCGTGTGGAGGCGCTGCGCCAACTGCGCAACCCGTACACGCTGGCCTTCACCCTCGCCATGCCCGTCGGGATGTACGCGCTGTTCGGCGCCGGAGCTTCGTACGGAGCGATGCCGGCCGGACACGGCAACGTCCGCTTCTACGTGATGGTCTCGATGGCGGCCTACGGCGCCGCCGTCGCGATGACCTCGACGACCTCGAATGCGGCGGTCGAGGCGGCGCAGGGATGGGGTCGCCAATTGGCGATGACTCCTCTTCGCACCGCGGGATACGCGGTGACGAAGCTCATCACAGCGATGGCCGGCGCGGCGCTCGCGGTAGGGCTCGTCTTCATCGTCGGCGCTGCCACCGGAGCGCAGGCGGCGGACGGATGGCGCTGGGCGGCGAGCGCCGGCCTCATTCTCGGCGGGGCGTTGCTGTTCGGGCTGTACGGGTTGGGCATGGGTTTGGTGTTCCGCTCCGACGGGGCGGCGACACTCGCGTCGATCTCGCTGACATTCTTCGGATTCTTCGGCAATGTCTTCATGCCGTTGGACGGTGTGATGCTCGACATCGCGCGGTTCACCCCGATGTACGGGGTGGTCGCGCTGGCACGATGGCCGCTGACCGATGGTGTGCTCACGACCGGTCAGATCGACCCGCCGTGGGCCGTCGCACTCAACATCGTGGTCTGGTCCGTCGTCTTCGGGGCCCTGGTGGCTTGGGGTGTGAAGCGCGCGCGTGCACGTCGGTAGGGTCGAGACCATGACGCTGCAGCAGGCGCGCGTTCGCGGCAAGGGCTCCGGTTCGGTGTGGGAACGGTACGGCTGGGTGATGGCCGCCGTCTGGCTGGTCTTCCTCATCTATCCCGTCGCCGGGTTGCTGCGGTCCGCGGTCGGTGCGGGCTGGATCGTCACCGGCTGGATCGCGCTCGTCTCCTTCGTCGTCGTCTACATCGCCGCGTTCCTCAACGGCATGAGCGGCGACGGCGGGGGACTTCTCACCCCGCCGCGACCGATCCAGTGGGTCGCTTTCGCGGCACTCATCGCCTGCGCTGCCCTGACGATCCCCGCCGTGGGCGGAAACGCCCTCAGTTTCGTGCCGTTCATCATGTCGTTCGCGTCGTACGGTCTCACGCGCTCCGCGCACTGGATAACGATCGCCGGAGGCATCGGTGTCGCGGGCGCGGTCGTGATCCTGCTTCCCGACGGAATCGACTACGTGGCCGTGCTCGCGATCATCGTGCTCCTGGCGACCGTCAACACCGTCACCACGGCGCTGATCGTCCGCTCGGTCCAGGCCCAGCAGCTCGAAGTCGAGCTCGCCACGAGCGAAGGGCGCGAAGCGGTCGCGCGTGACGTGCACGATCTCATCGGGCACTCGCTCACCGTGGTGCGGGTCAAGGCCCAGTTGGCGCGCCGACTCATCGCGACCGACCCGGAGCGAGCCGACGCCGAGCTGGCCGACATCGAGGCGCTCACGGCGGAAGCGCTGGCGGGGGTGCGCGAGACCGTTGCCGGGGTACGCGGTGCGACGCTCGCCGACGAGCTCGTCACGAGTCGTGACGTGCTGCGGTCTGCGGGCGTCGGGTTCGTCGTCGAGGGCGACGCCGAAGCGCTCTCGCCCGCGCAGGCGATCACCGCGAGTTGGATTCTGCGGGAGGCGACGACCAACGTCTTGCGTCACGCGGACGCCTCCGTCGTGAAGGTGCGGATCGATCCCGGGGGGCTCCGGGTCAGCGATGACGGCCGCGGCATCCGAGGCACGGAAGGCAACGGGATGAGGGGCATGCGCGAGCGCGCGGCGATGGCCGGGGCGCGCATGTCGGTGAGCCCGGTCAGGCAGGGCGGCACGGCGGTGGAGGTCACGTGGTGAGCGCAGACACCGTCGAGCCGATCAGCATCGTCCTCGCCGATGACCAGGCTATGCTCCGCGGCGCCGTCGCAGCGTGGCTCGATCTCGAACCCGACATGAAAGTGGTGGGAGCTGCGGGCGACGGTGACGAGGCCATCCGCGTGGTGGCGGCGACCCGCCCCGATATCTGCCTGATGGACATCCAGATGCCCGGCATGGACGGCCTGGAGGCGACGCGCGCTCTCCGATCGGTCAGCCCCGGCACCCGCGTCCTCATCGTGACGACGTTCGCACGTCCCGGCTACTTGCGGGCCGCCCTGGATGCCGGTGCGCACGGCTTCGTGGTGAAGGACGCCTCTGTCGAGCAGCTCGCTGATGCCATCCGCCGGGTACACGCGGGTCTTCGTGTGGTTGACCCGGCGCTTGCCGAGATGAGCCTGTTCGAGGGGGCGAATCCGCTGACCGATCGTGAGCGCCAGATCCTCCGGCTCGCCGCCGACGGTCGGGATGCTCCGGCGATCGCCGCCGAGGTGTTCCTCTCGTCGGGAACGGTGCGCAACAACCTCTCCGCCGCGATCGGCAAGCTGGGCGCGTCGAATCGGTCGCAGGCTGTGCGCATCGCGCAGGAGAAGGGCTGGCTCTAGCGCCCGGTCGCCGGGTCAGACCTCGTCGCGCCAGGAGTGGTGCGGTGTCCAGCCCAGCAGGCGCTCGGCCTTGGCGGTCGAGAACAGCGAGTCGTTGACGCCGAGCTCCCCTCTGATTTCCACGTCGGGGAACACCTCGGCGACGAGCGCGCTGTTGGGGCGGCTCATCACGGTGTCGCCCGCGGCGATGAGGAAGTGGTCGAAACCGGCGGGTGCCACTTCGAGCGCGCGGGCGATGACCGCGGCGCCGTCCCGCGCATCGATGTAGCTCCACACGTTCCACTTGCGCTGGGTGGCATCCGCGTCGAACGACGGGAACTCGGCATAGTCCTCGGGAACCATCACGTTCGAGAAGCGCAGTGCGGTGATCGACACCTCGGGGTGCCAGCGCACGAGCTCCTTCTCCATCGTCTCCTCGAGGTGCTTGACCAGCGAGTACACCGTCTCCGGTCGGGCGTCGTACGCCTCGTCGACGGGCAGGTAGGGCGGCGGAACATCGAACGGGAGCCCCTGCACCGTCTCGCTCGACGCGGTGACGATGCGCGTGATGCCGAGGCGGATCGCGGCCCACATGACGTTGAAGGTCACCGCGATGTTGTTGTGGAACGTCGCCACGTCAGAGCGGATGCCGGGAGCCGGAATGGCCGCCAGATGCACGACCGCGTCGAGACCGCTGTGCTGGTCGTCGACGGCCTGGAGGGCGTCGACCGTCTGGCCGTAGTCGGTGAAGTCGACCTGCACGAAGCCCCCGCCGCGCGTGCCGACGACGTCCATACCGATGACGTCGTGGCCGGCCTCTCTGAGCTCGCGGACGACAACGGTTCCCAGCTTTCCGGATGCCCCGGTGACAGCGATGCGCATGGGCCCGAGCCTACCCGCGGTCGAACTCGGGGCGGACCTCCGCGATGCCGTCGAGCTCGGCCTGCACCCGCCGGTGAAGCCGCCGCCCTTCGTCGAGGAATGCCGCATGGTCGGGCATCGGCTCTTCGGGATCGTGGTCGTTCCAGCGTGCGTTCCAGGAGTCGAGGTCGCCGACCAGCGCCGGACTCAGCCCGAGTGCTGCGGGGGAGGCGGGGTAGTTCTCGGTGAAGCTCTCCCAGAGCGGGCTCTGCGCCCACCCCAGGAACATGCGGATCACCCGCAGGCCGTCCGGCAGGACGACCGGCCGCCCGGTCCGGGCCTGCGCGGACAGGTACCGGTCCTGCATGACGCGGCGTGCCGCCCACTGGCGAGGCGACCGTGGCGGCTCTCGATAGTCGTAGCCGGAGAGCCAGGTCAGCGTCTCGGGTTCTTCGTCACCGCAGACGAGCGCCAGGGACCACAGCCACGATTCGTCCCCGCGATGGCCGGTCTCGAGCGCGGCATCCACCGCACAGTCCCAGATGTCCGTCGCCGTCACCGCCGGTTCCGCGCTCGCGAAGGTGTAGAGGCGAAACCGCGGATCGTCGTGTGTGGTGACAACACCCTGCGCGTTGGCCTCTTCCGCTCGCATCTGCCCGAGCCTAGCGCCGGTCGATCGCGCGCAGCCGGGCGGCGCCGATGAGTCCGAGCAACAAGAACGCCGATGCGATCAACAACGACCAGCGGGTTGCGTCGGCGAAACCCGCGGAGAGGGCCTGCACTGCGGCATCCGTCTGCGTGCCGAGTGCGCTCGCCGTGCCCTCCGCCCGCAGCTGGGAGATGAGGGTCCCCGCAGAGGTGCGGGTGGCGTCGGCGAGTTGGGATGCCGCGGGACCGGTGATCCCGGCAGCCGTCAGCGCTCCGGGAAGCGTCAGGGTCAGTGACACAGACAGGGCCGCCCCGGCGAATGCCGTCCCGAGAGCGGTGCCGATCTGACGGACGGTCGACTGCGTCGCCGAGCCTTGACCGCTGATCTCGACCGGCACGTCGCGCAGCACGGTGCCCGTCAGCTGCGCCGACGCGAGGCCGAGGCCCAGACCGTAGACGACCAGTGGCAGGGCGATGAGCCCGCCGGGCGTGGTTGCACCGGCGATGAGCGCGAGGATCAGGATGCCGAGGACTTCGAGGGCCAGCCCGATCAGCACCGTGCCGGGGGAGCCGAAGCGGGCGGCGAGGTGTCGGGCCGCCGCCCCCGACGCGAAGGCGCCGAACGCCATCGCGGCGAGCACCAGCCCGGTCTGCATGATCGACAGGCCCAGGGATGCCGTGAGGTAGAGCGGCAGGACGAAGATGATCGCGAATTCGCCGACGGCCACCATCGCGGCCGTGACGTTGCCCCACGAGAACGTCCGCAGGGAGAACAGATGGAGATCGAGCAGGGCGTCACGCTGCACGCGTTCGCGGTGCCGCTCCCAGAGGACGAACAGAGTGAGAGCCACCGCGGCGACCGCGAGACACACGGGCACGATCGAGATCGGTGCAGATGCCGGCCAGACCCACGAACCGAGCTTCAGATCTGATTTCGGCGACCACCAGCCGAGGTCGGGTCCCTCGATGATCGCGAAGACGAGCGCACCGAAGCCGATCGCGGACAGCAGGGCGCCGTCGACGTCGGCGCCGCGGCGGAAACCGGAGCCGCGTGTTTCGGGAACCGCCCACACCGCCAGCGCGAAGATGACCGCGCCCAGCGGCAGATTCACCAGAAACACCCACGGCCACGACGCGTACTGGGTGAGCACTCCGCCCACGAGAGGCCCGATCGCGGCTGCTCCGGAGATGACGGCACCCCACACTCCGAAGGCAGCCGCGCGGTAGCGGCCGCGGAACACCGCGTTCACGGTCGACAGAGTCGACGGCATGATGAACGCGGCGCCGACGGCCTGCGCGGCGCGCGCCGTGATGAGAGCGCCTCCCGTGGTGGATGCCGCGGCCCACACGCTCCCGCCGACGAAGACCACGATGCCGAGCAGGAAGAGAGCCTTGCGGCCGAAGCGGTCTGCGAGTTTGCCGGTGGAGAGCAGGAGAGCCGCCAAGAGAACGGCATAGAGGCTCGACACCCACTGTGCATCGGTGAGGTCGAGACGAAGATCCCGGATGATGTCGGGCATCGCGACGCCGACGATCGTGCCGTCGAGCACGATCATGCCCAGGCCGGCCGCGAGCACGGCCAGCCCCATCCATTCCCGCCGAGACGGCGCCGCCTCCTGTAATCCTTCAGTCATGCTGAAAGTATGCGCCCCTGCGGCGGCGCGTGTCCAGGCCTCCGGGCCGTGTTATCGATAGCCCGGAGAAATGGCCGCGAAAACGTTGCCTCGCCACTCTGGTACCGGTAACATCGCGAACGTTCCATCCGAAACGGGATGTCGGGGGCAGTGTCGCTCACCCGAGCGCTGCCGTTCCCGCACAGACCGGACGACTCCCCGGTCGGGGGCCGATGGGTCGTGCTTGCCGGCACGATCCGCCGCTGCACGTATCCGTGCATCCCCCGTCCGAGGAGCCGTCGGAGTGTTCCTGACTGTGCGCAGGCGGCGAAGCCGCCTCGGTCCGGAACGGCGAAAGTGTACACCTCGTGTTGCGTGGTGTCACTGAACGCCGAGACTCCTGCGGTGGGCGCACCGAGGTACCCAATCAAAGGAGTCATCGACGTGAGTCACCACAGAAAACCACCCACTCGGTCACGCGGGGCGGTGCTGCGACGCGCGGGCGCGCTGGCAGGCATCGGCGCACTCGTGCTGTCCGCCCTCACGACCGCGCCTGCCACGGCGGCCACCACTCAACTGCTGACCAACGGCACGTTCGAGAACGGGATCACGGGGTGGAGCGCCCCGTTCGGCGGCACGCTCGCCGCCAGCTCCGATGCGCGCACGGGCACCGGCGCCATCCAGATCTCTGCGCGAACCGGATTCCAGTCCGGCCCTGCGGCGACCGTGACGGGGCAACTCACGACCGACCGTTCGTACGATCTCTCGCTGTCGGTGAAGTACACCGGTGAGCCCGCGACGCAGAACGTCAACGTGACCCTCTGCACGGCTTCTCGCAGTGCGTGCGCTCCTGTGGTGAGCGGGCAGGCGAAGTCCGGCGAGTGGCTCACGGTGACCAAGACCTTCACGCCCGCCGTCGATACGTATGACTACCTCTTCGTCGAGACGCCGTGGAGCGCCACGGTCGCCTCGTTCGTCGTCGACGACGCGTCGCTGACCGTCCAGAGCACGACACCGACCACGCCGAGCGTGCCCGAAGTGCCGGTCGTTCCCGGCAACCTGCTGCCCGACGGCCGGTTCGTCGATGGTTTCACCGGCTGGCAGTCCCCGCGCGGCGGTACGCTGGCGCTGACGACGGATGCCGCGAGCGGCGCCAACGCGCTCAAGATCTCGGGCCGCGAGAACACGCAGTCCGGTCCCTTCGCCAGCGTCACCGGCAAGCTCGAGGCCGGGGCGGGCTACCGCCTGTCCGCGAAGCTCAAGTACACGGAGGGCGCCGACACGCAGCAGTTCAACTTCACCTTCTGCCCGGCCAACTTCAACGGCTGCGACGATCACGGCCAGAACTTCACGAAGGGCCAGTGGGGATCGTTCTCCAAGGAGTTCGTCGCCGACCAGCGGCATCCGGGCATGGACTGGCTGTTCGTCGAGACCCCGTGGAACTCCAACGCGCTCCAGGACTTCCAGGTCGACGAGCTCTCGCTGGTGAAGATCTCCGACGCCCCGGCGACCCCGGGCTTCACCTCGCTCGAGAAGGTGCAGACCAAGCCCCTCGGCGACCACAACCCGCTGGTGGGCCACAAGTTCGGCGCCGACCCGCACCACCTCATCTACAACGGTCGCCTCTACATCTACTCGACCAATGACACGCAGCAGTACGAGGCGAACAGCAAGGACGCCAACGGTCTGCCGACGCAGTCGAACGGCTATGGCGCGATCACGACGCTGAACGTCATGTCGACGACCGACATGGTCAACTGGGTCGATCACGGCTCCGTGCCGATCGCCGGCCCCGGAGGGGCCGCTCCGTGGTCACGCAACTCGTGGGCTCCGGCGGCGATCGAGAAGGACGGCAAGGTCTACCTGTACTTCTGCGACAACGGCACCGGCACCGCGGTGGTCGTGGGCGGTTCGCCGCTCGGGCCGTGGACCGACCCCGTCGGCAAGAAGATCATCCCCGACACCGTGTCGCGCGACTACATCAACGGCGGCGGTTTCCCTGCCGGGATGTGGCTGTTCGACCCCGAGGTGTTCATCGACGACGACGGTCAGGCCTACCTGTACTTCGGCGGCAACTCGCAGATCGGCACGGGTGCCAACGTCCAGGGTCCGCAGAACCCGAAGTCGACGCGTGTCGTGAAGCTGAAAGATGACATGGTCACCCTCGACGGCGACCCGGTCGAGATCGACGGCCCCGGCATGTTCGAGGCATCGTCCATCTTCAAGCGGGACGGCAAGTACTACTACTCGTACTCGTCGAACTTCCAGGTGCGTCCCCAGGACGGCCTGTACCCGCCCACGGGCGCGATCGCGTACATGATGACCGACGACCCGATGAAGCTGCCGGCCTCGAAATATGCGGGCGTGGCCTTCCAGAACCAGAGCACGTTCTTCGGCGATGGTAACGGCGGCAACAACCACTCCGACATGTTCACGTACAAGGGCGAGACCTACTTCACCTACCACGCGCAGACGCGCGGGGCCGCGTGGGCACAGGCCCTCGGCACAGCCGGAAAGACGCAGGGCTACCGCTCTGTGCACATCGACAAACTGGAGTTCAACGCGGACGGCACGATCAAGCCGGTCGTGGGCACCCGCAAGGGCGTCGCCCAGGTCGAGAATTTCAACCCGTACCGCACGTTCGAGGCCGAGACGCTGGCCTGGCAGCTCGGCATCAAGACGGCGGCGACGACCCAGCCGTCGGCGGAGTTCCCGGAGCACAACGGCAGCGGCAACATGGCACTGTCGAGCATCGATGACGGCGACTTCGCGGCGCTGTCGCAGGTCGCTTTCGGTGACGGTGCGAAGTCGGTGTCGGCACGCGTGAAGCCCCTCGTGGAGGGGGCGTCGATCCAGGTGCGTCTGGACAACGTCGACGGCCCCGTCGTCGCGACGATTCCGGTCACCGGAACCGTCGGCGAGTGGACGACCGTGTCGGCGAATGTCACGGGCGCCACCGGCACGCACGACGTCTTCTTCGTGTTCGCCCAGCCCACGGCCGCCGCGGCTGCCGCAGGCGGTACCGACGCGAAGCTGTTCGAGGTCGACAACTGGGCGTTCGCGCCGGTGTCCGACGTCCCCGTCGAACAGGATCCGTCAGTTGTGCTCAGCACGACGCAGGTGCACGCCGGCGACACGATCACCGTGACCGGCAGCGACATCGCCGCCTCGCGCGTGGAGGTGGGTGTCGCCAGCACCTACCGGGCGCTCGCGCAGGCGGACGTCACCGGCGGATCGTTCTCGACGCAGGTCACCATTCCGGCCGACCTCGAGCCGGGGGCGCACACCATCCAGGTGCGCGTCGCCGGTGACGTCATCGCCTCGGCGGGCATCACGGTGCTCGCCGCCGCTGTCGACCCCGGCCCCGGTACGGCATCGCCGACGCCGCAGCCGGCGGCGGGCGGATCGACGCTGCCCGCGTCGGGCGGCACACCCGACGGGCTGATCACCGGAGCGATCATGGGGCTCCTGCTGTTGGCCGCCGGTGGTGCTCTCGCATGGCGCCGTCGTCGACTCAGCTGAGTCGAGGCTGATCGGATGATCGAGCGGGCGGATGCCGGACCCACCGGCATCCGCCCGCGTGCCGTCACGGGCGTAACGTCGACCTCATGAACAGTCTCCTCATCGATGCCCGCGCGCTGGCCGTGGAGCTCTCGTCCGCCGAGCCGCCCGTCGTCCTGGATGTGCGCTACCGTCTCGACGCTCCCGACGGCAGTGCGGCGTACCGCGCCGGCCACGTGCCCGGGGCGATCTATGTGAGCCTCGATGAGGAGTTGGCCGCGCACGGGGCGCCCGAGGAGGGGCGGCATCCGCTGCCGTCGCCGGAGGCGTTCCAGCGGGCCGTGCAGCGCTGGGGGATCGATGACGGCGATCGGGTTGTCGTGTACGACGACTGGAACTCGTTCGCCGCGGCGCGCGCGTGGTGGATGCTCTCCGACGGCGGTGTCGACGTCCGGGTGCTCGACGGGGGTCTGCGTGCGTGGCGCGACAGCGGCGGCGCGCTCGAGGAGGGCGATGTGGAGGTCGCGCCCGGCACGGCGACGCTGACCCCCGGTCACCGGGCGCGTCTGGACATCGATGCGGCCGCTGAGCTGGCGCAGACCGGCGTCCTGCTCGATGCGCGGGCGCCCGAGCGCTACCGCGGTGAGGTCGAACCGCTCGACCCGGCAGCCGGGCACATCCCGGGTGCGCGTAACGCCCCGACCACCGAGAACCTCGCCGCCGGTGCGGGCCTGCTCAGCGCCGGTGAGCTCCGCGAGAAATACGAGGAGCTCGACGGCGAGACGATCGGTGTGTACTGCGGGTCAGGGGTGACGGCCGCGCATGCCGTGCTCGCGCTCGCCATCGCCGGACACGAGGCTGCGCTCTACCCGGGCTCGTGGAGCCAGTGGTCGAATACTCCCGACCGGCCGGTCGCCACCGGCGACGGTGCCTGACACTACGATGTTCACGATGCCACAGTCACCTGCTCAGACGCCCCCGACGTCCGTTCCCGCTTCGGGTACCGACGTCGTCCTCCGGTCCGGATCGTACGAAGCGCACATCGCCAGTGTCGGCGCGTCGCTGCGTTCACTCACGCTCGACGGGCGCGATCTCGTCGTGCCGTTCGCCGCCGACGAGGTGCGCCCCGCCTATCGCGGAGCGACGCTGGCGCCCTGGCCCAACCGGGTCGTCGACGGCGTCTACACGTTCGCGGGCGTCACGTACAAACTCGCCCTGACCGACCCGGGCAGGCCCAATGCGCTGCACGGCCTGGCCGTCTGGCTCGACTTCGCGGTGGTCTCGCAGAGCGAGGACGCGGTGACTCTCGCCGCGGTCGTCGTTCCGCAGGCGGGCTATCCGTGGCGGCTCCGTGTCGAGACGACCTATCGCCTCGGTGCCGACGGCCTCACGCAGACGGTCGTCGCCACGAATGAGAGCGCGGATGCCGCGCCGTTCGGCACCGGCCCGCATCCCTATCTCGTGGCCGGATCGGCGCCGCTGGACGAGTGGTCGTTGACGTTGCCGGCCGACCAGGTTCTCGAAGTGACCGACAATCAGCTCGCTCCGATCGGGCTGGCGGAGGTCGCCGGTTCGGATCGCTTCGACTGGCGCTCCCCGCGCGTGCTCGGCGACGTCGAGATCGACCACGCCTTCACCGGCCTTTCGCGCGTCGACGGCGTGGCGACGGTGCGGGTCGTCGACCCCTCGGGCACGGGTGTTGAGATGGTCTGGGATGGAGCGTGCCCGTGGGTGCAGATCCACACGGCCGACCTGCCGCTGCTGTCGAACGGCGGTATCGACCCCGGCCATCGGGCCGGGCTCGCCGTCGAGCCGATGACGTGCGCTCCCGACGCGTTCAACGCGCCGCGCTACGACTACGACGCGGGACTTCTCGTCGTCGAGCCCGGATCGTCCGTGTCGGCCTCCTGGCGCATCGCGGGCATCACTCGCTGAGGCCCCCGTCGCGCCTGCACACGAGGAAGGGCCCCGGGGATATCTCCCCCGGGGCCCTTCCTCGTTTCGGAAACGTCACTCGTCTCCGCGGATCTCTTCCTTGATCTCGTTGCGCTTGTGGACGGAGTCGCGCTCGGCTTCGGCCTTCTTGACCTCGGCATCCGCCTTCACTTCGTCGACCTTGTCGGAAACGCGGTCGACGGTGTCTTCGAAGCCGTCCTTGATCTTGCGGCCCGCCGTCTCCGCAGCGTCCTTGGCGTCATCGATGAATCCCATGGTCGACTCCTCTCGTGGGTAGGGACTCCAGGGTACGAAGAAGCCGCCCGAGGCAGAAGGGGTTGTCGCGTCATCGCACGCGTGCTAACGCTCTTCCGTAGGATCGGGGGTGAGGGAGTGTCGTGGCAGACAGCAGCAAACGCATACGCACCCGTGACGTCGTCGCGGAGGGGCTGTACATCGCGTCGGCGGCGACGCGGCTGAGCCTGAAGAACACGATCCTCGTGCACATCCTCGCCGACGGCGAGGACTTCCATCCCGATCGCTATCTTCCCGAGGCGAAGGCGGCGCTCGAGATGCTCGCCGCCGAGGCTGAAGCCGATGCAGCGCGCACCGAGCGGGAGCGGCGCACGGCGCGCGGGCGGCACAGCGACTCCGACGGTACGCACGACTACCGCAGCCGCGATGTGCGCAACCTCCGTCGGCGTCAGAAGCAGTCGCTGCATGTGGCGCACGAGCTGCGCCTCCGCGCCGCCGACGAGGTAGAGCTGCGCAAGCTGGTGAACGATGCACGGGATGCCGCCTGGTCGGAGGTGGCGGGAAACATCGACCGCACGCTGCGCATCGAAGCGGCCCGTCCTGATCTCGATCCCGACTACGAACGGATGCGCACGGCCCGCATGCAGGCGCTGCGTCTGGTCGACCTGCCGAAGCTGCGGGCGCATCGCCGCAGCGTGAGCGCTCAGCAGAAGAAGCGAGCAGCCGGTGTCGAACCGGACGACGTCGCGGAGCGCTCTGAGGCGGCTGCCATCGACCCTGGGGAGTGGGAGTAGCCGCCGATTCGGCGGATCCCCGCGGTTAGGATAAGCTGTTCCTCGGCCCTCTGAGAGGTTGCCGAAACTGCGCCCGTAGCTCAATGGATAGAGCATCTGACTACGGATCAGAAGGTTAGGGGTTCGAGTCCCTTCGGGCGCACACTGTGTTGAGACAGTACTGACGAAAGCCCGCGGATCTCCGCGGGCTTTCGTGTTTCCGGGGTGACGCCGCCGTGAGTATGAAGAGCGGTGAGCATGAAGAACTGTGACGGTGCAGGCTGTTCCGGCAGCCGATCCGCCTAACGTGGCACCGTGGTGAACTCCTCCGACGCCCCGTCGTCCCTCCGCCCCGCCGGTATCGACCCACGGGGGCCGCGCTTTGCGGCATCCCTCACGGCGCTGCTGCTGCTCGTCGGCGTCTTCCTCGCGCTCGTCGGCTCGTCGACGCAGCCGGCCGCAGCGCTCGGCGAGCGGGTGAGCGACCCGGCCTTCGTCCTGCTCGTCGTCGTGGATCTGCTCTTCGTGTGGGGCTTCGCCGTTCCGCAGACCGCGCCGTGGGGTGCCCTCTACCGCGCGGCCATCCGCCCGCGCCTGCAGCCGCCCACCGACCTCGAAGACCCGCGGCCCCCGCGCTTCGCCCAGGTGATCGGGTTCGCGGTGGTGACGATCGGACTTCTGTTGCACGTCGCCGGCGTCGCGTGGGCGCTGCCCATCGCCGCCGCCGCCGCCTTCGTCGCCGCCTTCCTCAACGCCGTCTTCGGGCTCTGCCTCGGATGCCTGCTCTACCTTGCACTCGCCCGCGCGGGTGTGTTCCGTCCGCAGGGCGGCCTGCTCGGCTTCTGATCCACGTGCGGCTCAGACCGGGGTGACCCGCAGCCACACGAAACCGTGCGGCGGCAGGATCAGACCCTCGTCGAGATCGTGCGCGGTGTCGTGGACGAGGTCGAACCCGATGCGTTCGAAGCCGGAGAAGGTCAGCGGATCGATCGCCACCTCGGCGTCGCCGACGTTGGCCAGCACCAGCAGGCGCGACGGTGCGCCGGGGCGCTGGTAGCCGATGACGGCGGCGTGCGGCGTGTGGAACGGCATGAGCGTGTTGCCGGCGAGTTCGGGAGACTGCTGGCGCACCGAGATCAGCTTGGTCAGGCGGCGGAAGATGCGCCCGGCGGTCGTCGTGTCGTCGCCGCGCCGCGCATAGGCGTCGCGCGGGCGGTTGCCGCGGTGCACCCAGCGCGAGTCGCCGCGCCGCACCGGGTCGTCGGCGTACGTGTAGTCGTTGAGTTGGGCGACCTCGTCGCCGAGGTACAGCAGCGGTATGCCGCCCGTGGAGAGTGCAAGAGCGTGGGCGAGGACCACGCGATCCTCGCCGCCGATATCACCCGACTCGACGCCGGCGAGCGAGGCCGTCGTGCCCGTGACGCGGGCGTCGCCCGTCGCGGGGTTCTCCTGGAATGCGACCCCGCGGGCGAAGCTGCCCTCGTGGCGGCCGGTGTAGAAGCGGTTGAGGAACTGGCGGTGCGCGTAGCCGTCGATGCCGAGTTCCGCGGCATCCTCGTCGGCGAACGTCCAGCCGATGTCGTCGTGGCTGCGCACGTAGTTGACCCATGCGGTGCCGGCGGGCAGGTCGTGCCGACGGTCGATGGCCTGCTGCAGGAGGCGACCGTCGCGGGTGGCCAATGCCTCCCACGTGAGGGCCATCTGCAGCGGGTTGTACGACAGCTCGCACTCGTCGGGTGAGACGTAACTGACGACCTCGTCGGGGTGGACGATCGCCTCCGACTTGAAGACCATCCCGGGCGCGGCCATCGCGAGTACCGCGTTGAACGCCTGCAGCAGCAGGTGCGCCTCGGGCAGCGATTCGCACGAGGTGCCCAATCGCTTCCAGATGAAGGCCACGGCATCCATCCGGAGCACCTCGACGCCCTGGTTCGCCAGGAAGAGCATCTCGCCCGCCATCGCGCGGAACACTGCGGGGTTCGCGTAGTTGAGGTCCCACTGGTAGCGGTAGAAGGTCGACCAGATCCAGCGGCCGTCCTCGAGCTGCACGAAAGATCCGCGATGGTCGTCGGGGAAGATCTCTCGCGTCGTGCGCTCGTAGGCATCGGGCATCTCACGATCGGGGAAGATCAGGTAGAAATCGCTGAACTCGGGGTCGCCCGCAACGGCCTTCTGCGCCCACTCGTGCTCGTTGCTGGTGTGGTTGAAGATGAAGTCCAGCACGAGCGAGATGCCCGCGAGGCGGAGATCGGCGGCGAGCTCGGTGAGCTGCTGCATCGTGCCCAGGCTCGGGTTGACACGACGGTAGCTGGAGACCGCATAGCCGCCGTCGTTGTCACCCGCGGGAGCGTCGAACAGCGGCATGAGGTGCAGGTAGGTCAGCCCGAGCTCGCGGAAGTAGGGGATCTGGTCGCGGATGCCGGCGAGGTTTCCGGCATACCGGTCGACGTAGCAGACGCCTCCCAGCATCCGTTCGGACTGGAACCAGTCCTGATCGGCTTCACGCTGCGCATCGCGCACCTTCAGATCGAGCGGGCGTGCGTTCCACGAAGCGGATGCCGCGGCCACCGTTGCGGCGAGCTGCTCGAGGCCGTCGGCGCGCTGCCCGTACAGGCGGGCGAACAGCGCGTGCAGGCGCGGGAACTGCGCGTCGAAACGGGCGAGGAAACCGTCGTCGGTGCGGCCGATCGCTTCGCAGGCCTCGAGGGCGGCGGGGCGGTCGGCATCGGGCGTCGTCAGTGCGGTCATGGTGCTCCTCTGACTGCTCAGCGTAGCTGTCGGCGTAGGCTCCAAGAGTGAGTGCGTACGTCTCGGCATTCGAACTGTTCTCCATCGGAGTAGGACCGTCGAGTTCCCATACCGTGGGGCCGCTGCGCGCGGCCCGCGACTTCGCGCGCCGTGCGGTGGAGGCCTCGACGGCCGACGGCGCCCGCGCGATCACCCGTGTCGAGTGCGCCCTGTACGGGTCGCTGGGGGCCACCGGCATCGGCCACGGTACGCCCGATGCCGTCGTCGCCGGACTGCAGGGCCATGCCCCCGAGACGGTCGACCCCGCTCTCGTGCGGGGTGCGTGGACCGGCTGGGTCGACGGCGCGCAGCTGCTGCTCGACGGCCGCGCCGCCGTCGCGTTCGCACGCGACGACATCGTGCTCGCCCCGCGCACGCGTCTGCCCGGTCACCCCAACGCAATGACGCTGATCGCGCGGGATGCCGCGGGCGCCATCCTCTGCGAAGACACCTACTACTCGATCGGCGGCGGGTTCATCCGCCGCGAGGGTGAGGTGAGCGCGGTGGCCGCGGCATCCACTCCGCTTCCCTTCTTGACGGCGGCGCAACTGCTGGATGTCTGCGACGAGTACGGTCTGACGATCGCGGAGGTCGCCCGCCGAAACGAGGAGGCGCTGCGCTCGGAGAGCGAGGTCGCGGAGGGCCTCGACACCATCTGGGACGCGATGGCCGCCTGTGTCGACGCCGGTCTGCATGCCGACGGCGTCCTGCCCGGCATGTTGAGGGTGAAGCGTCGTGCCGGCGCGATCCGCGCGCAACTGGAGAGCGTGGAGGCGTCCGGTCGCGAGCTGCCGGGGGAGTGGCTCGGGGCGTTCGCGCTCGCGGTCAACGAGGAGAACGCGGCCGGCGGTCGGGTGGTCACGGCGCCGACGAACGGGGCTGCCGGCATCCTTCCTGCCGTCGCGATGTACTGGTGGCGTTTCCTCGCCGATGCCGGACTCGGCGCCGAGAACGCGGTCACCCCGTACGGCGAGCTAGTCGGCTCGGCGCTGCTCGGGCTGCACGCCCAGGACGGGGATGCGTCGTCTGCCGATGCCGCCCCCTCGGAGGCGCTCGCCGAGGCGAACCGTCGCCGCGGCATCCGACGCTTCCTGCTGACGGCCACGGCACTCGGGTCACTGTTCAAGGCGAACGCGTCGATCTCGGGAGCCGAGGGCGGGTGTCAGGCCGAGGTGGGCTCGGCTTGCGCGATGGCCGCCGGCGGCTTGACGGCGGTGATGGGCGGCACGAATCGTCAGATCGAGAACGCCGCCGAGATCGCGATGGAGCATCACCTGGGACTGACGTGCGATCCGGTGGGCGGGCTGGTGCAGATCCCGTGCATCGAACGCAACGCGATCGCGGCATCGACCGCGGTGACCGCTGCCCGGCTCGCGTTGCGTGGTGACGGCACTCACTATGTGCCGCTGGATGCCGTCGTGGAGACCATGCGTCAGACCGGCATCGACATGTCGACGAAGTACAAGGAGACCAGCGAAGGCGGTCTCGCGGTCAACGTAGTCGAGTGCTGATTTCTCGCGCGTTCGCCCTGCGTGAACCGTTGGCACTCTCCTGCCTCGAGTGCTAATCTGGAGCTAGTTGAGCCGTTGGGGCTCAACTTTCGGACTCATCGAGATGGAGGAGAGAACAATGGCCACGTATGACCCGTTCCGTGACCTCGACCGCCTCGCGGCTGGCTTCTTCGACACGCGCCGCGGACCGCGCCGGATGCCGATGGACCTCTACCGCGACGGCGACCACTACGTGCTGAGCGCCGACCTTCCGGGTATCGATCCCGGTTCGGTCGACATCGACGTCGACGGACAGCTGCTGACGATCCGCGCCGAGCGCACGCTGAGCGACCGCGAGGGTGTGAAGTGGATCACGCGCGAGCGCGAGACCACGAGCTTCCTGCGTCAGCTCAACCTCGGCCAGGGCATCGACACCGACGGCATCGCCGCCACGTACAGCAACGGTGTGCTGACGGTGACCATCCCCGTGAGTGAGAAGGCGAAGCCGCGCAAGATCCAGGTCGTCGCCGACGGCTCCGCCGGCACGATCCGGGCGCACGAGTCGTCGCAGGAGCCCCAGCCCGTCGAGCAGTAGTCACTCGACCGTCGAACCGCCCCGGTGCCCATCTCGGCACCGGGGCGGTTTGCGTACCCGGTGACGGCGCCCGGCTCTACGCGCCGCGCAGCTTCGCGGTCAGTTCGTGCAGCTGCGCGAGTTCTTCGTCGCTGAGCACGGACATGCGCTCGGCGATCGAGCGCCCGTGCGCCGTGGCGATGCGACGAAACGCGCTGGAGCCCTTCTCCGTGGCGCGGACGATCGCGCCACGGCCGTCGAGCGGGTCGGCGCACTTGCTGATGAGGCCGCGCGCGACCATGCGGTCGACGAGTCGCGAGACGCTCGGCTGGCTGATCAGCATGTTGGCGGTGACGTCGCGCAGCCGCGCCGTGCTGTCGTCACCGCGAACCACGGTGAGCAGCACGTCGTACTCGGCCTGCGTCAGCTCGTCTTCGCTGAAGTCGTCGCTGATCTCGCGCAGGACTTCGTGCTGCGCGCGAAAGAGGCTCTCCCATGCAGCCACGGCGAGGCGACGATCGGTCATGGCGTCCACTGTACTGGGCGGCTGATATGGCGCCGTTTAGGCTGAGCATATGCGGCGCATGAGAGTAGGGCTGACGGGTCTTTTCGGTGCGTTCCTATTGGCACTTGTGCTCGCGCCCCTCACGCCCGCCGCGGCGGCGCAGACCGGCGTCGACGACTTCACGTTCTCGTCGATGACCGCCGACTACACCCTGACGCGCGGCAGCGACGGCACGAGCCGTCTGCGGGTGGTGGAGACGTTGGTCGCGCAGTTTCCCGAGGCTGATCAGAACCACGGCATCCGGCGGTCGATCCCGACGGCATACAACGGCCAGCCGCTGCATCCACACCTGGTGTCGATCACCGACGAAAACGGGCGGGAGAGGCCGAGCGAGACCGATACCGACGACGGCGCCTACGCGATCGTCTCGCGCGACGACGGTTTCTTGCACGGTGCGCAGACGTTCGTCATCACGTACACGCTCGAGAACGTGACGTGGGTGTTCGGCGATACCGGGTTGGAGTTCTACTGGGACGTCAACGGCGTCGACTGGGCGCAGACCTTCGGGCAGGTCACCGCTCGATTGCATCTTTCGGCGCAGTTGGCGTCGGAGTTGTCGGGCCGTATGTCCTGTTACCAGGGCGTGCAGGGCGCGAAAGCCTCGTGCGCGTCGATCACGCAGGGTGCGGATGCTGATGGCGGCGCCGTCATCACGGCGGTCGCCGACGAGGTGCAGCCACACGAGACACTGACGATGGCGGTGGGCTTCGCGGACGGGACCTTCTCGACGTTCGACACGAGCTATCTGGCGTCGCCGGCGGGATGGGCGCAGGGGGTTGCGGGCATCGTCGTGGTCGCGGCGGGCGTACTCGGTGTGCGAGCGCGTCGTCGGCGGCTGGCCGATGAACCCGGGCGACCGACGATCATCGCGGAGTACGACCCGCCGCGCATCGTGGATGCGCTGGAGAGCGCCGTGCTGCTCGGCAAGAGTTCGAAGGCGATTCCGGCGGAGGTGCTCGAGCAGGCGGTGCGGGGATCGATCCGCATTCTGGAGACAGACGGCCCGTTCGGTAAGGCGAAGCTGACGGCCGAGCTCGTCGATAGATACAAGGCCGACGGCGACGGTCAGATGCTGCTCGATGGACTCTTCCCCGGGGGGATGCCTGGCGCGCAGTACCAGTTCGGAAAGCAGGACAGTCGGTTCTCGAAGGTGGCGCAGAAGATCCTGGCGGCGGCGGAGGCCGAGCTCGTCTCGCGGGGGTTGCGGCGCCCGGTGGCGGCGGGCGACCGGTGGCTGCCTCTTCTCTTGGCCGTGGGCGGGGCGGCCGTGGCGGTGGTCACGGGAATCTTTGCGCTCGGTTCGTATGTGCAGCCTGCGGTGCCGTGGGCGGTGATGGTCGCCTCCGTGGTCGTGGCGTTCGTCGTGGTGGGCATGTGCTCGCGCAAGCCGCTGTCGGCGTTGGGCGCCGAGACGCGCGATCATCTGCGCGGGCTCGAAGAGTTCATCCGGTGGGCCGAAGCTGACCGCATCCGTATGCTGCAGTCGCCGGAGGGCGCCGAGCGGGTGCCCGTGGATGTGAACGACCCGCGGCAGAAGCTGGCGCTGTACGAGAAGTTGCTTCCCTACGCCGTGGTGTTCGGTCAAGAGAAGGAGTGGTCGAAGCACCTGGCCGTGTTGTACACGACGGTAGGAGCAGCCGGCCCGATCTGGTACTACGGGACGGGAGCGTTCGACGCGTCGGCGTTCTCGTCGAGCATCGGAACGCTGTCGAGCGCGGCGACGTCCTCGTCGTCGACCTCAGGCGGCTCCGGTGGCGGAGGATCGGCCGGTGGTGGCGGAGGCGGCGGGGGCGGCGGCGGCGTCTGAGCCCCGCCGGCTCTCGTGCGGTGGGGTTTTCGCGCACTCAGGTGAACTGGCCGTCGGTGCCTTCGAGGATATTGCGCAGGGTGGCTAGATCGATCTCCTCGCGCGTGCCGTCGACCTGTTCGTGCAGGGTGAACGGCAAGCCGAGTTCGGTGACGTAGGCGATGGTCTTCTCGAGGCGCGGGACGACGTCGATGTGGTCGTTGCGGAACAACGCCGCGGTGAAGAGGGGTTCGTGGTTCTGGATGCTGCGGCGCAGCTCGACGGTGGAACGCCCGGTGATGCGGTAGATCGCCTGCAGGATCGCGCTCGGCAGATCGGGTTCGCCGTCGAGGGTGAGAGAGATCGCGTCGTCGGTCATGGCGCTATTCCATCACGCGGCCGGTGGGTGCTCAGAACGGGGCAGGCTCGAATGCCAGCGTGCGCGCGGGACGATCGTCGTATTCGCGCCCCGTGGGGCTGGTCCACTGGAGGGTGCCGTCCGGCCGTTGCCGGACTCGCCAGGCGGAGTGGTGTTTGAGCGTGTGGTGTCGGCGGCACAGATGAGCGAGATTCGTGACCGCCGTCGGGCCGTCGTGTTCTCTCGCGATGGTGTGGTCGATGTCGCAGCGCGAGGTGGGTTGGCGGCATCCGGGAAAGCGACAGTGTTCGTCGCGCGCGCGGAGCAAACGCCGTTGTTCGTTGGTGGGGCGGTACCGGTCGACAGCGAGCACTGCTCCGGTGACCGGGTGCGTGAACAGTCGATCCCAGCCCGGCGCTGCGGCGGCGAGGGTGCGAGCCGTCGCCGCGTCGAGGTGGCCGTAGCCGGCGAGGTCCGCGGGACGGTCGGCTGCCCCGATCAGGGTGCGCACCGGAATCGTCACCTGGATGCGGGCGCGGAACACCTCGGCTTCGGGGATGCTCGCCGCGGTGGCTTCGCTCGTCGCATGGCCGGTCAGGAGGAGATCGAGCGCGACGTCGACCCGTACTTCATCGAGCCGTCGTGTGTCGGGCTTCGACGGTGGTTCGACGGATCTCGCCCCGTCGCGCCGGCGCACGTCGATGACAGCCGCCCCCAGTTGGGTGAGGCGATCGAATGCTCCGTGCACAAGGTGCGCTGGGCCGGTGAGGCCGAGTTCGGCCATGCCGTCGTCACGGTCGGACACCCACACGCGGCGCTCGTGTCGCGCCTGGCGGTGGCGTTCGTCGACGGCGACGGGATGGCAGCGGTCGGCCAAGCGTCGCGCGACCGGGCGTAGCCGCCCGACCGTTTCGCGTTCGGCCACGGGAAGGACAGCCGCTTCGTAGTCGGCGCGAGCTTCTGAGGCGTCGATGTTCGCACCGGCATCCGCGATCACGGCAGCGTGCGCACGGCTGATCCGCCCGGTACGCAGGGCTGCGAGGGTGATGGGGAAGCGCTCGACGAGCGCGGCCGCGTCACCCATCCGTGCGTGCACCGTGCGGTCGGATTGCACGGTCGCGGCGCCGATCTCTGCGGCGATTGACCGCAGCGCAATGTCGTCCGGCGCGTCGGGGCGAGCGTCGAGGGCTCGCCGCTGCGCCAGGGCGTACTCCTGCGCCGCGTGCAGCAGCTGCGCTTCTTCGCCCTGCAGTGCGGCGATGCGCCGGCGCCGGTCGACGAGGCCATCGACGATCTCGTTCAGGCGCGCGCGGTCACCCGGCGGCAAGAGCGGATCGGTGGCTTCCATACATCGATTCTGCCCGGCACCTCCGACATTGGAAGGAGATGAATCCCTGGTCAGAAGTCGATTGTGGACAACCGTCGGAGGCGGTGTGCTGGGGAGGAAGCGGCGCATCTCGCGGGGCCGGAGGGGCCTGTGCCGCGGGCAAGAGTAAGGGCCGGTCGGAGAGGCTTCCGACCGGCCCTTGTCCCTTGCACCAAGAGTGTCCTGCAATCACATGCCGGTAGCTGCCACAGCAAAACAACTACCGTGCGAGCACTCTATAACGGCCAGATAACGGTCCACAAGCGATTTCCGTTACCTTTTCGTGATTCATACGAAAGTCGAGTACGCGGCTGTCCGCTGCCACGCATCTTGTCAGCCGCGCCACGTGATCTGTCAGTGGAGTCAGGTGCCTGTCATCCGCGCCATTGAATCTGTCAGTCGCCCGGCGCGTCGCGCAACGCGTCGGGCATCCGCCGCCGTAGCTTGGCGCCGAGCGCGTACCCGACGTACGCATTGTCAGGCTCACGAACCTCGACTACGAGAGACCTCGCACGTGATCCTGACAAGCTTCGCGCCATCCCAGCACACCGACGCGGAACTCGCGGCAGTGACCGTCGAGGTGAAGTATGACGGCCGGGTGTGTGACATCGACGCCGAGCAGCTGAGTGGACTCGAGTTGTCGAGCATCGCTCCGATCCGGCTCTCCAGGGCGTACCCGGGGCGGCAGAACTACGCAGGCGTCTACTGGTCGGCGACGACGGGACGCCACCACTGGTTCGAGTCGCTTTACGAGAAGACGGCACTGTCGGTTCTCGATCGCGATCCCGACGTGGTCGACATTGCCACTCAGCCGTTCAAGCTTCGCTTGGGTCGCCTGGGCATGATGCACTTCCCTGACTTCCTGATCCGCAGGTCGGACGGGTCACGGCTCATCGTCGACGTTCGTCCCCGCCGACGGATCAAGGCGCGTGACGCCGAACTCTTCGCGATAACGGCTGCCTGGGCCGCCTCGCTGGAGATGCACTACCGGTTGTTTGCGGACCTGACGAGGGTTGAGGAGTGGAACCTCCGTCTTCTCTCCGGGTATCGCTACACGCGATGGGTTTGCCCTGGGTCGGTCGCGGAGATGCTCACGGCGCGCCGAGGTGAGGCGCGCACGCTCCGCGACTGGGAGTCGTACTTCGGCGGAACCAGTAGTCCCGCGCGCGGCTTGCTCCTCGCGGCGATCTGGCACGGCGCGCTCGAGGTGGATCTTGGGCGTCGACTCGAGTTCGAATCCGTTGCTGTATGCGCAGGGAGGGGATGGCGATGAATCTCGAGCTCGGTGGCCGGCTGCTCTGGGACGGAGTGGCCTTCGAATTGATCGCGTACGACGCGGCGTCAGCCCGTCTGCGTGCCGTGGGCGAGGGGTACGTTCGCGTGGCCCTCATCAATGAGCTGCAAAGGGACCCATCCATTGAGTGGCCGCAACGAGAACTTCGTCAGGTCCGGACGTTCGATCCACACTCGCTGAAGGCGCTGCCGTCGCCCCAACAGGCGAAGATCCAGCTGTGGTTGCCGCACGTGACCCGGCTCGATCAGTTCCTCAGCTCAGCGCGAAGAGACGCAGATGAGACGAACCGAATCATTGCCGAGGTCGTGCACGCCGTTGGGGTGCAAATGCCTGGAGGGTCGGTCGATCCCCGCACTGTCTGGCGGAAGCTGCAGGGGTACCGCGACTTCGGTGCGCTGGGGCTGATCGACAAGCGATACCGGACTAAGACGCAGAGGAGTCGAGATCCTCTCCTCCTCGAAATCGTCGCCGACGTGTGCCGCCAAGCAGATAGGCAATCCACCGGGACACGCGGACGCATCGTCGACGACATCCTGTATGCCATCGCTGATCGGTACGGAGAGAATCCGCCGTTCGACATTCCGAGTAATCGAACGCTCGATCGCATCGTGAGCGAGATGCCGCGAGCGAAGCACCTGACGAGGTCGGCCAAGACGCGTGCCTCCCTCGCCAACCGCCCGCAGCGCGAGTTTCAGCAGCACGAGTCGCCGCGCCTCGGCGAGCACACCCAGATCGACACGACCAAGTTCGACGCGGAGATCACGCTGGAGAACGGGAGCGTGACGACGCGCAATGGGGTTGAGCGCCCGGAGATGACCATCCTGTTTGAGATCCGAAGTCGCACGCCGATGGCCGCGGTGCTGCGCGCCGGCGGAACGAAGTCCGTCGATCTCGTGACCCTGCTCGCCCGCGCACTCACGCCTTACGAGCGACGGCCCCAAGGCGCCCGCGAGACGCGGGAGCTAGTGTCAGCGGCGTGGGCCGATCCACACGGGATCAGTCAGGAGGAGCTTGATCGCTATCGATCGTTGGTGCCGGTGATCTTCCCGGAGAACATCACTGTCGACCACGGCAAGATCTTCACATCGACGGCATTCACCGAGGCCTGCGAGCGGTTGGGAATATCGATCATCGAGTGCAACCCGTACACACCAACGGGAAAGCCGCATGTCGAGGCGAACTTCGGTTCAGTAGCCGAAGAGTTCGCGCAGTACCTTCGCAGCCACGTGGGCCGAAGCGTAGAGCACCGGGGGAAGGGCGACGCCCCGCATCCGCCTCCGACGCTCCTGCAAGCCCAGGAGTTGCTCGACGACTGGATCGCTGTCCACTGGATGCACCGCCCCCACGACGGGCTGCGTGACCCGCTGCGTCCGAGTCGCGCGCTTACGCCCATGGAGACCGTCACTCTGCTGCGACAGATCACTCCCGACCTGCCCATCCCGTTCGGACGTGAGGAGTACATCAGTCTGCTCCCACGAGAGGATCGGACGATCCAGGACTACGGCGTCAACATCGGTCGGCGTCGGTACTCCTCGCGACGCTTGCGTGACGTCGTGGCCGTGACCCCGAATGCCGCCGGTCGGAAGTGGACCATTCGTCGCGACCCGTTCAATCTTTATACGGTCTGGCTCGAGTACGGCGAGGAGTTCATTCCGCTTCTGTGGAAAGCGGGCGATGCCGAGATGCCCTTCCGGGATGAACTGCATCGCCAGCTCCGGTCAAGCGACGGAACGCAGGGTGTTGACCCGCGACGGGTCTCCGCTGCGCTCAAAGAAGGCATTCGCCGCGGTCGGTTTGGTGATCCGCACGCAGGACGGTCAGACGCGCGAGCGCGTGCCGCGATGTCCGATCCAATGGCGCTGTCGAATCAGCACGTAGAGCCGCCGACCGACGAGGACGCAGCCGACCAGGCCGTGGCCCCGGGCGGGCGGTTCAGGCGTACTGGCGGCAATGGCTTCCTCGAGATCGACGACGAAGGGTTGTGGTCAGCCTCGAGCGGATTCAGTAGCCAGACAGAAGAGACCCGAGGACGGATCGATGATTGATCTGAGCATCGGTTCGCTGAAGAAGCCCAACTGGCAGACGAAGGAGGGCTGGTCCGACTTCGTGGGCGAGCAACTCATCGAGCCAGAGGTCATGACTCGCGACGCACTTGATGCGCTCAGCGAAGGCGAGCGAACCGCGTACTGCCTGCGCCGACTCGACTTCATGGCGAACGGTCGCATTTCTCTGACCGCGGAGGTCAAGCCGATCAGAGACGAGCTTCGACTGCGGATGGTGGCGAACGCTCGCAAACGCGGCGGCAAGTTCGGCCTCATCATCAACGGTGTCCCCAACGCGGGGAAGTCGACGACCGTCACCCGCCTCGCGAAGGAGTTCGAGATTCAGCGCCGGGTCCGCGGCAACCCGCGTGGCCAACGGAGCGTGATCCCAGTGATCTACGTGTCGACACCGTCTGACTGCACACCGAAGTCGCTGCTCGTCGAGTTCCACCACTTCCTCGGGCGGCCGACGCGCCCGCGGATGACCGCCCCCGAACTACTCAACGGCCTGGCAGACGTCGTCGAGCGGTGCGGTACCGAACTCATCATCATCGACGAGATCCACAACCTGAATCAGGACCGGCAGGGCGCCTCTGATGCGACGAACTATCTCAAGCAGCTATCCGAGAAGTGCCAGGCGACCTTCGTGTACGTCGGCGCCAACGTCGAAGACACGGGGCTCCTGGACGGAGGTTGGGCAGCCCAGGTGGCGACCCGATTCAGGATCATGGACCTCGACGCACACCAGTTGAACAATCAGCGCAATCGCGATCGATGGTGCGCGCTGCTCGAGGATCTGGAGGCCAACGCAAAGTTGGTTTCGCAGGAGTCGGGCTCAATCGTCGACGACGCCGAGTTGCTCTGGGAAGCCAGCCACGGCCGGGTCGGCGAAGTGGCAGGCATCATCGAGCTGGCCGTGATCGAGGCCATGGAGTCGGAGTCGGAGCGCCTCAACTTCAGCCGATTGCGGGCGGCGATGGATGACGAGCGCCGCCGCCGTGCGCGGCGCCAACTCGACGAGGGGCCCGGCCAGTGATCCGGCCTGTCGCGCTTCCGGTCTTCATCCGACCGCTGCCCGGAGAGACGGTCGTCGGCTACGTCGGGCGACTTGCTCCCGCCAACGGTCTAACCTTTCGCGACCTGCGGCTCCACATCCGAGACCTCGGCAAGCTGCCAGAGACGAATCCCGACGTCGAGAAGGTACCGGGTCTCGTCGAGGCGCTCGGAGGGCTCGCAATGGGCTACTTCGAGAAGAATGACCGAAAGCACTGCATGTTCGTGAGGTGTAGCCACTACGGGTGGCGTCCGGGCAGTTGCCGACGGTGCTCTCAACCCCAGACGCCGCGCACCGAGTGTCTACGATGCTCAGCTGGAACGCCGACCACAACTCGGAGACGCGGGGCCGGAGTCTGTCTCCATCATCGCCGCTGGCATCTCTCCGGACGTGATATCGACGTGTCCATGCACTCAGCGTTCGGTCGAGCAGAGCGATGGATGAGCGGAAAGCTCTGGTTCCACGGCATCTCCCTCCACACCGGGGAACTGCAACTCGCGGTGAGGCTCCTCCTTGCGGCGCTTCGGGACTCGCCTCACGCCGCAGAGCGCGCTCAACTACGTGCCGACGAGCTCGGCGTCTCGCTTGAAGGGGCGTACGAAGACGCTCTGCTCTGCCTCTACCCCGAGGCGGTCGCGCTCACTGGCATCCTGATCGATCCGGAGTATCTGAGGTACCTGCTGAGCCCGCGATACAAGTCGCGGGATCAGGTCGAGATCATGCAGGCGGCTGTGGCAGGTGTGCTGGGAGGAACGGGCGGTCGGCACCTGCGGGAGATCTCGCGGCTGGTCGTGGAGCGAAGTCAGGATGCCGTCATGGCAGCCTACGGAGCCAAGAAGGCGTACGGGGTGAAGACCATCAGTTGCGGCCTCGATAAGGCGCTCCTCGCTTCGGCCCGGTCCAACCGGGCGTGCCTTCTACGGCACCTTGATACGGTGCGCATGCCAAGTAGTTGGGACGCGCCGCCGTCCTGGGGAGCGCCGCGCAACTCCATCCTGAATCGAGCGCGCTTGGTGCCCGATGACCTCGATCTTCCGCTACCTGCGCCGTCGCGCGCCTCAAGTGGCTCAACTGACGTCGATGGAGAAGCCCGGTCGGATTTCGGTGTCATGTCCGAACATGACACTGATGGCGCCGGCGCGCGCCCACGACACGATGAGCCATTGGCGGACAAGCGCGAGCTGGTGCTGACGCTCGGGTAGCGGGCGGGACGGGTCATCGACGACTTGGCGCCAGTCATCGGGCGCGAACATCGCGGCCAGGAGTTCGTCACCGGTTGGCCCCCGCTCGTGCTCGTCCCACCAGTCTCGTGTGGTCTCGTACGCGTGTGCGGCGAGAGACGAACCATTGGGCTCGGCAAGAAGAGTGAGCAGAGCCTCGAGGAATGGGTCCTTCGTGAGTGTGCGGAAGGCCGGGTGCTCCGCCCGTTCACGCATCATGAACGCCAGATTGCCATACCGATTAGGCCATACGGAACAAGCCTCGCCGTGAACCTGAGAAGGTGCGCAGCGCATCGTCCTCAAGCCCGGAGTGGGATGACTACGCCCGGGCCATCGGGACGAACATCCAGCGTCAGCGCGTTGCTCGCGGTTACAGTCAGGACCGCGTTGCCTATGAGGCGAACCTGAGCAGGTACAATACCACAAGCTGGAGAAGGGCGAGTCAAGGCCGGGCACGCTCGCCAATCCGAGACTGATGACACTCCTCGCGATCGCGCAAGTGCTCAGTGTTGACCTTGGCGATCTACTGCCAGCCTCCGCGCCGGATCTTTCAGCCAGATAGTCGACTCTCCGGGCCCGAAACTTGCATCCACGCGTACGTCGCGCCGCCGTCGGAGTCGACGGGACTCGATAACGGCGTGGACATCTCCGTCGTTGGATGCGAAACTACCCGGTTCGAAATCGGGAGGTCGCAATGCGGATCGAAGGCCAGGCAGAGGATTGGGAACGCATCATCAGGGGGATGATCGAGCGCGCCAGGGAGACGGCGCCATCCAAGCCCGGCGTCTACAAGATGCCGTGCGGTGAGTGCGTGGTGGACTTCTTCATCAACGCGGAGGGTGAGGAGCGTTGGCTCGTCGCAGGCGACGGCCACTCCTATACGCGGGAGTCGGTCGTGGTCGCGCGTCACGGTGAGCATCCCTGGGTGCGTCTCTACTCGCTCGCCGACGCCGCAGCGGAGATCGCAAGGCTCGCCGCGTTGGGCGAACGTGATCTGGATCGCGTAGTCGAGGACCTAATCGAGTCGATCGACGATCGTGAGGTCGAGATCATCGTGCGTGAACGCGCCGGGATGCGCGATGTGCCGCTCGCGGATGTCGCTGATCGCTTCGGGGTCGAACTCGGCGACGAGCGGGACCGAACTCCCGACGCGTGAGCGGATGTCTGTCAGTAAGAAGATGGTGACCCTCACCGTTTGCCCGTTCGCCACTTCGCCACGCGTGACGTCCATCCCGGACCACGTCCGCCCCTCGCGATAACGTGACATTCATCCCCGTGTAGTGAGAGTCAGGAGCTACGGTGCTCCTTCGAGAGAGTGTGAGATGGCCCGAGTAGCGAAGCCGAAGCCCCAGAAGTCTCTAGAGCAGACCCTCTGGGAGGCCGCCGACAAGCTGCGTGGGAACCAGGAGCCGAGTGAGTACAAGCACGTCGTGCTCGGGCTCGTGTTCCTCAAGTACATCTCCGACCGCTTCGAGGAGCGTCGCAGTGCCCTTGAGGGTGAGCTGGTCGCGGAGGGGATCAAGCCCGAGAGACTCGCCTCCTTCCTCGAGGACCGTGACGAGTACACCAGCCACAACGTGTTCTGGGTGCCGGAGTTAGCGCGGTGGGGATACATCCAGTCAGTCGCGAAGCAATCCGAGATCGGGCAGCAGATCGACCAGGCGATGGATCTCATCGAGAAGGAGAACCCATCGCTTCGCGGCGTGCTCCCGCGCAACTACGGGCGCGATGGTCTCGACAAGCGTCGCCTCGGTGAGTTGGTCGACCTGATCGGCTCCATCGGCTTCACCGCGACCGACGATCACGGTGCCGACGACGTGCTGGGTCGCGTCTACGAGTACTTCCTCGGGCAGTTCGCCGGCAAGGAGACTGGCAAGGACGCCGGAGCGTTCTACACGCCTCGTTCGGTCGTCAAGACGCTCGTCGAGATGCTGGAACCGTACAAGGGACGTGTCTACGACCCTGCGGCTGGCTCTGGTGGCATGTTCGTGCAGTCCGCGGAGTTCGTGCGGGCGCACGGCGGCAAGCGTACCGACATTTCTGTCTACGGGCAGGAGTTTACGGACACGACGTGGAAGCTCGCGAAGATGAACCTCGCACTTCGGGGCATCGAGGCAGACCTCGGGCCTCGTTCCGACGACTCCTTCACCGCAGACTTGCACCCCGATCTGCGCGCCGACTTCGTGATCGCCAACCCGCCCTTCAACGTCTCGGACTGGTGGGATGCGAAGCTCGCCGACGATCCGCGCTGGAAGTACGGCACGCCCCCGCAGGGCAACGCCAACTTCGCCTGGGTGCAGCACTTCATCTATCACCTGAGCCCGAAGGGCGCAGCGGGCTTCGTCCTTGCGAACGGGTCGCTCTCGTCGAAGAGCAGCGGCGAAGGTGAGATCCGACGCAAGCTCGTCGAAGCGGAGCTCGTGGACTGCATCGTCGCGATGCCCGACAAGCTCTTCTTCAACACTGGAATCCCTGTCTCACTCTGGTTCGTGAGTAAGGATCGGCACGGTAACGGTCACCGTGAGCGCCGCGGCGAGGTGCTCTTCATTGACGCCCGCAAGCTCGGCACGATGGAGTCCCGCCGTCTGCGCGTGCTGACGGACGACGACATCGCGCAGATAGCCGGCACCTACCACGCCTGGCGCGAGCACGACGGCGACTACGAGGACGTGCCGGGCTTCGTGAAGGCCGCGTCGCTGGAAGAGATCGCCAATCACGACTTCGTGCTCACCCCGGGCCGCTACGTCGGCGCCACCGAGGCCGAGGCCGACAGCGAGCCGATCGACGAGAAGATCGAGCGATTGACGAAGGAGTTGTACTCCGAGTTCGAACGCGGACGGGAGCTTGAGACTGAGGTCCGCCGACGGCTGGGGGCTCTGCGATCATGACGCGGCTTTCTGACGTTGTGGACATGACGTTCGGTTTCGCGTTTAGGAGCGCGGAGTTCAGCGAGGAGCCCGCCGATGTGCGACTACTGCGTGGTGACAACATTGGACAGGGCCGTCTCCGCTGGGGCGGTGCCAAGCGCTTCCCCAGAACACGTGTCGGCGAATTCGAGCGCTATCAGCTGGCCGTGGGCGATGCCGTTATCGCAATGGATCGTCCGTGGATCGAAGCGGGACTCAAGTACTCGGTAGTTCGTGAGGAGGACGTTCCGTCCCTCTTGGTGCAACGTGTCGCGCGGCTGAGGACGAAGAGCGATTCCCTTGACCAAGGGTTCTTAGGTGCGGTCATTGGAAGCGCTGAGTTCACGAACTACGTGATTGGGGTGCAGACCGGTTCAGCAGTCCCACACATCAGCGGTGGACAGATCGGCGACTTCGAGTTCGAGCTACCTGACGTTGGAGAGCAGCGCGCCATCACCGCGACTCTCGGCGCGCTCGACGACAAGATCGAGTCGAATCGCCACGCGGCGGATACGTTGGTGGCACTGATAAGCGCTCTGTTCGAGCAAGTCATTTCATCTCACGAGGTTGTGTATGCGCCGCTCGGAGAACTCGCCAGGGCCGTGAATGGACGCTCATACAAGAGTTCAGAGCTGCAGGAATCAAGTACAGCTCTCGTCACCCTGAAGAGCGTCGACCGCAACGGGGGTTACAAGGAGAGCGGCTTGAAGCCGTACACCGGTCCACACAAGCCCGAACAGGAGGTCCGCCCAGGCGAGATCGTTGTCGCTCAGACAGACCTAACTCAGGGCGCGGAAATAGTCGGGAGAGGCGTTCGAGTGCCCAGGTCAGGTAGGTACGACACGCTCGTTGCTTCTTTGGACCTTGCCATCGTGCGCCCACTGGCGGGCATGCCCGTCGAGTACCTTCACGGTCTCTTGAGTAGCGAGGCCTTCCGTCAGCATTGCCGGGCGCATGTCACTGGAACGACCGTCCTTCACCTCGCGAAAGACGCGATGCCAACGTGGAGCGCACCGATCGTGCCCCCCGACGAGCAGGAGCGCTTTGCCGAGAGTGTTCGGCCGATGCTCGCTCGTATGGACGCGCTGTCCGAGGAATCAGCTCGCCTTGTTGCTCTCCGTGATGCGCTACTCCCTGAGATTCTCTCGGGTCGTGTCCGAGTTCCTGTCGAGGGAGTCGTTCCGTGACCGGCCTGAATGTCGCGTGGGCCATTGGGGAGCTCGACAAGTTCATCCAGCAAACGGTCATGACCAACAACAGCCGCAGCGGGCCCGGGTACGTCTCGATCTCCAACAAGTCGAGCACGGCGGCGCCAGACGCCGAGGTGTCACAGCAGGCGCAGGTCGTCGAGAAGATCTTCGACCGTGTTATCCCCGGGTGGCGCAATGAGATCGAGTTGCGGAGTAGCAACCGATGGACGCGGCACCGCGAGGCTGCCATCCGCGCGAAGGCGGAACTGGAGCGCCAGGAAGAGATCCGAGAGAACCTTGGGGACGACGCGCCCGAACTGTCAGCTGCGAACCTGCACTCGTGGATCTGGAGTGGTGCTTCATCTCTCTGGAACTCCGGGCACTACCGTGAGGCTGTCGAGGGGGCGATCCGCAAGCTGAACGCGGAGACGCAGAACAAGCTTGGGCGTCGTGATGTGAGCGAGGCTGACCTCTTCAACCAGGCGTTCAGCGAGCAGTCGGCGGCGCCGAAGAGTCCGCGGCTGCACCGTATGCCGGACGACGGCAGCAGGACGTTCAAGTCGGTACAGCGCGGTGCGCGCATGTTCGCCGAGGGGGTGTTCGCGGGGATCCGCAACCCGCTCGCTCACGAGGTGGATCAGGAGCTGCCCGAGGAGCAAGCGTTGGAGTACTTGGCCGCCCTTAGCGTCCTGGCGCGCTGGGTCAATGAGTCAACGCTGGAGGTGGCGTTGTGAGTGCGTTTAACGAGAACGTCGTTGAGCTGGCTGCGCTCGAGTACTTCGCGGAGCTGGGCTACCGGACAATTCATGGCCCGGACATTGCACCGGGAGAGCCCGATGCAGAGCGCGCGTCCTACGAGGACGTCTTCCTCTGGGGACGTCTGCGCGACGCAATCCGGCGGATCAACCCCGGCACGTCCCCTGCCCTGATCGACGAGGCGATCAAGCGGGTGCGGCGGGCTGAGTCGCAGAGCCCGATCGACGAGAACTACCGACTGCATCAGCTCATCACCGAAGGCGTCCCGGTCGAGCACCGCGACGCGGACGGGACGCTACGCACGACGCGGCTGTGGCTGGTCGACTTCGATCAGCCCGACAACAACGACTGGGTGGTGGTCAACCAGTTCACGATCGTCGAGAACGGCAAGAATCGCCGGCCCGACGTGCTGGCGCTGGTCAACGGGGTGCCGCTCGCGCTCCTAGAGCTCAAGAATCCGGCTGCCGAGCACGCGACGCTCAAGTCGGCGTGGAATCAGGTGCAGACGTACCGCAAGGACATCCCGTCGGTCTTCGTCCCGAATGCAGTGACGGTCATCTCCGACGGTACGTCGGCAGCGATGAGCAGCTACACCGGCGCGTTCGAGCACTACGCGCCGTGGAAGACCATCGAGGGCCGCGAAGTGGTGAGCAACCGCCCAGCACTCGAGGTGCTGCTGAAGGGAGTCTTCGAGCCGAAGCGGTTCCTGGATCTGCTGCAGAACTTCATCGTGTTCAGCGACGAGACCGCGACGGACAGGACCACGAAGCAGCCGACTCGAGCGCTCGTCAAGCGCGTCGCGAAGTATCACCAGTACTGGGCAGTGAACGCTGCCGTGGAGCACACGGTGCAGGCATCCCGGCCCGACGGTGACCGCCGAGGCGGCGTCGTCTGGCACACGCAGGGCTCCGGCAAGAGCTTCGAGATGGTGTTCTACGCCGCGAAGATCATGCGCGATCCGCGGATGGCCAACCCGACGCTGGTGTTTATCACCGACCGCAACGATCTCGACGATCAACTGTTCGGGGAAACGTTCGCCCCCGCTCGTATCTTGCCAGAGACACCAGTGCAGGCGGCCACGCGCACCGATCTGCGCGCCAAGTTGAAGCGCGCCTCCGGCGGCATTGTCTTCACGACGCTGCAGAAGTTCGCACCCGGCGAGGACGGCGACGCCAACCCTGTGCTCACCGACCGCCGCAACGTTGTTGTGGTGGCTGACGAAGCACACCGCAGCCAGTACAGCTTCGGGGAGTACCTCGACCGCCAGGGGCGTCTCAAGGCTGGTCTTGCCAAGCACATGCGTGATGCACTGCCCGGTGCGACCTACCTCGGCTTCACTGGCACACCGATCGAGTCCGGTGACAGGAGCACGCGCTCGGTGTTCGGCGACTACATCGACGTCTATGACCTCACTCGGGCCGTCGAGGATGGGGCGACGGTCAGGATCTTTTACGAGTCGCGGCTAGCGAAGGTTGACCTCTCCGACGCCGACCTCGAAGCCCTGGATGAGCTGGCCGAGGAGATCACCGAGACGGTCGAAGAAGACGCTGCCACCGCCGCGAAGTCCCGCTGGTCCAGGCTTGAGGCGATCGTCGGTGCGGACTCTCGCCTCGACCTCATTGCCCAGGACATCGTGGATCACTGGGAGAAGCGGCGCGAGGCGCTGTTCGGCAAAGCGATGATCGTCACGATGAGCCGGCGTATCGCGGTGCGCCTCTACGAGAAGATCGTGGCACTTCGACCGGACTGGCATTCCGACGACCCAGCCAAGGGCAAGATCAAAGTCGTCATGACCGGCTCAGCTGCCGACCCGCCGGAGTTCCAGCCGCACATCCACTCGAAGGACGTCCGCAAGGATCTGAAACTGCGCGCCAAGAATCCAGACGACGATCTCGAGCTGGTGATCGTGCGGGACATGTGGCTCACCGGCTTCGATGCGCCGAGCATGCACACGATGTACGTCGACAAGACAATGCAGGGCGCTGGGCTGATGCAGGCCATCGCCCGGGTCAACCGCACCTTCCGCGACAAGCCCGGCGGGCTCATCGTCGACTACATCGGAGTCTTCTCGAACCTTCAGGCCGCGCTAGCCGAGTACTCGCCCTCTGACCGCGACCAGGCAGGTGTGCCCATCGACGAGATGGTCCACGTCATGCTGGAGAAGCACGACATCATCCGCGGCTTGCTCCACGGCGTCGACTACGACTCGTCGCCGATGCTCTCGGCTTCCCAGCGGCTCGCCGAGTACGCCAAAGTGCTCGACTTCGTCATGGCCGACCCGGACCGTACGGCGCGCTTCAGCGATCAGGTGTTGGCGCTTGCCAAGGCGTTCGCCCTCGCTGGCGCCCGCGACGAAGCGGCCGCTATCCGTAACGACATGCGCCTCTTCACCGACGTGCGTGCCGCCATCCTCAAGATCCAGAACCCCGATTCCGGACGCGGTGGGTCCGGAGCTGTTGAGATCGATACTGCACTCGGTCAGCTCCTCAATGAAGCGGTCGCCGCCGACCAGGTCGTCGACATCTACAAGTTGGCCGGCGTCGAGACTCCCGAGCTGTCGATCCTCAGCGACGAGTTCCTCGACTCGCTGGCCGACAAGGAGAAGCCGAACCTCCAGATGGGGCTGTTGCGGCGCCTCCTCAACGATCAGATCCGCACTGTGCAGCGCACCAACCTCGTGCAGGCACGGAAGTTCTCCGAGCTCCTCGATGAGGCGATCAATCGCTACACGAACCGATCCCTCACCACAGCGGAGATCATCGCCGAACTGGTGAAGCTCGCCAAGCAGATGCGGGACGACACGAAGCGCAATGAGCGCTTGGGTCTGTCTGCGGCCGAGGTTGCCCTCTACGACGCGATCGCTCAGAACGACGCCGCGGTGCTGCAGATGAGCGATGACACGCTCAAGAGGATCGCGGTCGATCTCGTCTGGGCGGTGCGGTCAAGCGTGGTCATCGACTGGGATCAGAAGGAGAGTGTCCGCGCAGCGATGCGCTCCAAGGTAAGACGCCTCCTCGCTCGGTACGACTATCCGCCTGACGCCGAGGCGAAGGCCGTGGAGTTGGTGCTTGAGCAGGCGGAGCTCTTTGCAAGCACTGTGGCGGACTCATGACAACTTGGGACTATGTGGCCCTGGAATGGTCGTATGGTGGCCAAGTTGTGCGTAGTGCGCGGGGGCAGTCGGCGAGGCACACATGATTCACCGCGACCTCAACCGACTCAAGGAGATCGGTTCTCCTAGATTCTGGAGCCGGCGACAGCTATATGGTCGTCGAGCGGCGAGATGGGCAATAGCGGTTGCCAGTGTTCGCAGCTGGTTCGCTAGCAGACGGGTACGCGCTACCGCGGCCGGACGGATCGTGGGCCGGAGCCTGGCGACAATGGCGTTGTCCATTGCGCTGGTCGTGGCGCTTGAGGTCGTAGCCCTGGTCCTTCGCGGGACCGAGTGGGGGTCCGCCACTGGGTGGTTCGAACCACCCGACTCTTCACTCCAAGAGACTGCGTCGGCTTTGGTCGCCGCGGCCATTGGCGTCGGCGCGACCCTTCTCGGTCTGTATTACGCGACGATCGGCGTAATCGCATCGACAATCTACAAGTCGGTTCCGGGCGACGTACGGGAGCTGTTCATTGCTGAGCGAAACAGCGAGGCATACCTGAAGATCGTGATTCTTACGATCGGGACGAGCGTTGTAGTTCTCGTGGCAGGGGTTCTGGGCTACGCGGTGGCCGGGATGACTCTCGTCGTCGTCGGATTCCTGGCTGCGCTCGCCTGCGTGGGACTCGTAGTGCTGGCGAGCCGTCTCTTCGACTATTTCGATCCTTCCAAGCTGTCATCGCAGCTGCTGGGCCAGATTGCGGACGGCATTCGCGAAGCAACCGGTTCGCGGACTCGCGCCTTGCCGCACCGTCAATCGGAGGCGCATTACAGGGTCTACAGTGCTTTGGCATCGTTCAGGCATCTTGTGGACCTTCTCGGGCACGAGGAGCTGAGAAACGCCAGTGCGCCAATGTCGCTCACCCGGCAATTGCTGGGTGTCGTCGGCAACTACTCATCCTGGAAGTACGCCATACCAACTGACAGCAACTGGTGGGACCGGGTGCCGAGTCATTCGAACTGGCTGACAATCGACCACAGTCGATTGGAACTGGCACTCAACGCATCCGTGACCTACCCGCCAGATCTGCAGCCGGACTATTTGTGGTTGGAAAACACGGTCGCGCGACTCCTGCGGAAGAGTCTGCAGGTTGGGTTTCAGTCCCAGGCGGGCGCCAACGCGCTGGCCATCACGGAGTCCATAGCGGACCTCGTTGCAAACCTCGCTGCCCGACTCCAGATCGACGAGGCTCTTGCCATTGAGTCCGCTTGGGACGATGTCATCCGCGATGTAGCGATGACGGTCCAGGTGGCCGAAGGTGACGCGCCGGACTATCAGATTCGCATCAATCAGATGGCAGCCGCAGAAAGCCTTGTTCTGCCCCTCACCAAGATGGTGCTTGGTCTCGAGTACGCGGCGCGCTCGATCATCGGTCGAGATCTTTCGGGAGAGTTCGAGGCCGCAATTTCCGATCCGAATGCGCTCTATCGCGGTCACCTTCCCACCCTCACCCGACAGATGCTCGAGGAGTTCTCAACCGCCATCCGTCGTGAGACCGAGGCGGAGGGACGTCGTGTAACCCCTCGCTGGTGGATCGACCACTTCGCGGCGCGAAGCATGGCCGAAGCTTTGCTGGCCACGGAGTCGGGAGTGCTGGAGGAAGTTGGCCGCCGGACGACGGCGCAGGTCGCGCAGTTCGCGGAGAAGGGGAGGCACGATCTTGCAGCAGTCACCGGGATGGCGTCACTTGAGTTACTGAGCAAGATCGAGACGCACGCGCCAACAATTCGGCGCGCGCTGACGAAGTTGGATGGCTTCCGGAACGACAATGCGAGTGTTCCTCAATGGCCCGAGCGGGGAACGTCCGTCGTAGATCCCCGTGATGCTCACACAGCAATGCTCGCCACGCTCGCTGCCCTGCTCCCGGAACTCCGGATCAAGAAGTTCGAGCCGCGTGAGCCTGACCTATACGGGCAGCTCTATCAGTTCGTCGTGGACGGAGCATTCCGCGCCATCCTCAGTGGCGACCGCGATCGGGCGTTCATCTTGTATCGATCGGCGCTTCTGGAGATGGAGCCTGCGCGGATGCGAATACTTGCCGACCTTGAGCGCCACGAGATGAATACTCGCGTGGTCTTCGCCGTTGAGCCGCTGATCACTGCAATGGATCTGGCCGGCTACGCGCTGCTCATGTTTGAACTCGACGGCAAGGGAATTTGGCTGGAGATCAAGTCTATGTGGGACATCCTGCTGAAGGACAAACGCGAAGTTGCTGAATTCCTCCTGACGGCCGCGTCATTCGTTGACGGGACGTTCGCGATGACTGTTGGTGGTCTGGAGAGAAGCCGGCGCTCAATTGAGATGGAACGCATATTCGAGGCGCGTCAGATCCATCGGGATGAGCGCACGTGGGACGGCTCGAGGTGGCGTCCGCATGAGAGCGCGATCGTCTCGGCGCTCGCGTCTCACGGGCACGGCATCCAAGACGACCTATATGCACTCTTCATCGCCGAGTATCTCGTCGAACACCTTGCGGACGACGCGAATCTAGGGCACAAGGCTGACATGATCGCAGATCAGATAGCGCGATACCGCCGCGGGTCGGGCGCGAGCGGGGGCGCGCAAGGTGAGTCCGATGCTTGACGATCCCTTCAAAAACTTCGTTCGGGTGCCAAGGCGCCGTGTCACGCGGCCCAGAACTGCCAATTCTGTCCAGCCAGCCGAGGATCGCCCCTATCCAGGTCCCAGCGAGCACATGCTTCTCCAGGACCTTCGGACCTATGCACTGCCATACGGACGGGGATCAAATGACGGGTTTGACGTCGCCATAGAACCGGCTGAGCCAGAACTGACTCAGCTCATCGGCGACGCTCTGCCGTCCACCTCTTATCACCACTTGCGGCTTGCGGACTCCATACGAGATTTCGTTGATAGCGCGCTGTGGCGCCTCATCGATGGCGACCTTCACCTCGAAGTGCAGTATTACCGCGCGTTGGACAATCCGGACGACGAGCCCGTAGCTTTCGGAATCAAGATCTTGGACGCTGAGCGGATCATCAGACATCGCGGCCGCTACTGCTACATCGTCGCCGACCGCGATCGATTTGAGGGTCCACGCACGTGGAGCGTCGAAGAGTTAGATTTGCGTTGCTTAGTGATCGCATCGCTCCCGAGAGTCCTTCGGCGCGATCTCGAACGGGCGCTCAGTCTCATCCGTATGAGCGACCGCGACATCACAATCGCTTCGAGCTTCGTGATGGGGAACCATGGCAACAACTCAGGATTCGATTTTGCGGTGCACCGCAAGATGTCGAATGACATCGTGCTGAAGGGCACCAGAACCATCGGTTGGGCCGGTAGAGGAATGTTGACCGAGGGCCTACTTGATCCGGAGAAGGCCTGGCGAGCAATCTCCTTCGGCCGATTCGCTGCTCGACTGCGCGACGTTGCCATAGACGCGCTAAACGAATCCATCAGTCGCGCCGGCGCTCGGCTCGATTTCGCAGCTTCGCTGACGCTGTCGAGGGTCCCCACCGGAGCGGATTTCGATCAGATGGAACGCGATCTGCAGGCTGGAGAACGCCCCATCTCTCAGCTACTGGTCCCGTGGCTGTCGAACGAAGACCCAGATGCGGAACCACGAGACGTCGACGGGGGTGCAACGGACGAGAAGCTGTGAGACGACGCGGGAAGTCAGCCGATTAGGTAGTGTCAGCCCGTCGGCTTTGAGCAACGGTCACCATGACACGGAAGCGCCGATGACCTCCGCGTACAGCGGCTCCAGATCGAACTCGACTTCAGCGATGATCTCTGCGCGCGCGGTGAACTCAACGGAGACCTCGTACCCGTTGATGTCACCGCCGGTCATGTCGAGGTTCGAGTGGTCAGCGTCCAAGTAATCCATCGGCGACATTCGCCCACTGAACGTGAAGTCGGCGTACCCGATGCATTCCGCCGGGTTACCGTCACCGACATGGTCGACCTCCACGCCATCGACAGAAATCAGCAGCGCGTCCTCCATCCCGTAGGGGACGTTCGCGCTGTGGTGGGTCACGTTCATGTCTCGGGGGAATGAGCCCCACTCGATCCCATCGAAGCGCTCAACGTAGTCAATGAGCGCGGCGCTCAGTGTGCCTTCGCGTTCACCGATCAGGCTCGCGAGCCTCCCCGCTTCGAGCACGGCGGACGCCAGAGAAGACGCAATGCGCAGGCGGTTGCCGTCCCACCAGGCGCCGTCAATTTCCTCTTCGAGTTCGTCATGTAGTCCACCGTCCTTAATGAACCCGCCGTCCGCGCTAACGAAGATGACGAAGTCATCGTCGCTGTCGAGAGTTTCGAGCAGTTCCAGTAACCCGTGCCAGATGATCGTGTCGCGGAGACCGATCGACTGACCACTCTTTTCGAGCACGGGCTTCCGTCTCTCCAACTCGCGCTCGACGAGGTGCTGCGCGCTCACGCCCGACCACTCGATGACCTCGCAGGCATCGTGCGCCAGGAGCGGTGCGAGAGCCTTATCGCCCATCGCGGTGATCTCCCCCGCGAGCGCGCTGAGGAGTGCCTTCGTTGATGCCTCGGGGAGACCGAGACCACGCTTCGCCTTCGTGACCGATGTGGTGATGTCCTTACGTGTCGCCTCGACGCTCTCGCGAACCTGACGATCCGCTTCCGCTACGACAACCGGGGAGAGACGCACCTCCACGACACCCTCGTCCAGCAATTCAAGAAGCTCACTACTGAGCTTGCGCTGCATGAGGAGATCGGAGTGCAGAGCATTGGTGTCGGGGTAGATGACGATCACCTTCGGAGAGTATCGCGGCTCACGCACCTTGATCCGCGCCGCCCGCCAGCGGTGCGGACGAGCGCTGCGCCACCCAACGATCTGCTGGCGGGAGAGACGGACGGCGACCTCTCGTGTAGGTAGGTCGACGAGAACGCTGATCGGCTAGTCAATCTTGTGTACCTGGAGAAGGTGATCTGATCTCCGACGGACCTCGCGTCCGGCCCAACCGGGGCGGGGATGTTCGGCTACTGACAACTTGCATGGCGCTGATGCCGCTGCGAGTCCCGACGCGGGTCCCGGAAAGCCGCGGCCAATCCTCCGGCGCGCTGACAGAGTGATTGGCGTCGAACAACGCGGCATCCGGAATGCCAGCCTAGGCATCCGCCCTCCCGCCCATCCGATCCGCTCTCCGCGTCGAACAACACCCGTACCCCGACCCCGGCGGCAGGAGATCACTGTGACGACGCACACCGGCCGCGGCAGGTCCATCGCCCTGGCGGCGCTCGCCGGCCTCGTGAGCGGAGCGGTCTTCCTCGCTACCGCGGAGTTGCTGGCCCTCCTCGTCGCCCGCGACGCCAGCCCGATCCTCGCGGTCGGGGGCTTTGTGATCGACATCGTGCCGCAGCCGTTCAAAGAGTTCGCGATCGCGACCTTCGGATCCAACGACAAGATCGCTCTGCTGGCCGGACTCGGCCTGGCGGTGGTGATCGCTTCGGCCATCGGCGGGGTGTTGCAGTACGTGCGCCGCCCGCTCGGCGTGGTCGCCCTCGGCATCGCGGGCGCCCTGTCGATCGCCGCGATCGTCACGCGCGCGGTCGTCACGCCGTTCTCGTTCCTCCCCCCCGTGGTCGCCACCGTCGTGGCATCCCTCGTTCTCACCGTGCTCGGGCGTCGCCTGCGACGCTGGCGAGGGGGAATGGATGTCGAGGGCGACCCCGACCGCTCCGTCGATCGCCGCGGCTTCTTCCGCCTGGCCGGAGTTGCCGGCGTCTCGGCTGTGATCGTCGGTGTCACCGCTCGCGTCGTCACGGCCGCGACGTCGTCGATCGATGCCCTCCGCGGTGCCGTGCGACTGCCGACTCCGCGCTCGCGCGTGAGCATCCCTGCGGGGGCTGAGCTGAACGTCCCGGGCATCTCACCCCTGTTCACCCCGAACTCCGCCTTCTACCGCGTCGACACCGCACTGACGGTGCCGACCATCGACCCCAACACGTGGCGGCTCGTCGTCGACGGCATGGTCGACCGACGCGTCGAGCTGAGCTTCGACGAGCTGCTCAACATGGGTGTCGATGAGTACGGCATCACCCTCACCTGTGTGTCGAACGAGGTCGGGGGCGGACTGGTCGGAAACGCGACGTGGCTCGGCGTGCCGGTGCGCGACATCCTTCGGATGGCGGGCCCTCAGGCCGGAGCCGACATGGTGCTCTCCCGCAGCATCGACGGCTACACCGCGAGCACTCCGCTCGCCTCCCTCACCGACGACGGGCTGGATGCGATCCTCGCGGTCGCCATGAACGGCGAGCCGCTGCCTGCCGAGCACGGCTTTCCGGTGCGGATGGTCGTGCCGGGCCTCTATGGCTACGTCTCGGCGACCAAATGGCTGACCGAACTGAAGGTCACCACGTTCGCCGCCGATCAGGCCTACTGGACGCCGCGCGGATACAGCGCGGAGGCGCCGATCAAGCTCTCATCGCGCGTCGATGTGCCGAAGATCGACACCCCTGTGGCTCCCGGCCGGGTGGCGGTGGCGGGCATGGCTTGGGCTCAGACCGTGGGGATCGATCGTGTCGAGGTGAGGATCGACGACGGTGCCTGGATTCCGGCGATGCTCTCGAACGCGGTGAACGACGACACGTGGGTGCAGTGGATGTACGAATGGGATGCCACGCCGGGCACGCACTACATCGCGGTGCGGGCGCGCAACAAGAAGGGCGAGCTCCAGAGCCAGGACCGTGCCCCGATCGCACCGAATGGCTCGACCGGGTGGCACCGCGTGCTCGTCACCGTGTCGTCCTAGCTCGTAGCCCGTCGCCGACCCCGCCGCGTCGCGGAGCAGAATGTCCCCATGACGCCTCGCTGGTCTCCTCTCGCCCTCACCTACCTCGTCCTGGCGATCGCCGGCCTGGTCGGCACCTTCTCGCTGAACGTGTGGTCGGTGGTACTCATGCGCAACTACCTGCTCGACCTCGTGCAATCCGGCCCGGCGGTGGGATCGATCGGCGTCGACATCATGGTGGCGGCGGTGGCCGGCAGCATCCTGATCATCGTCGAGGGGCGCAGGCTCGGCATGCGCCGCCCGTGGCTGTACGTCCTGGCGTCTCTGGTCACCGCGTTCGCCTTCGTCTTCCCGCTGTTCCTTGCGATGCGCGAGCGCACGCTCGCGGCACGCCGCGTGGCCGGAGCTCAGCCCGGCGGCGGCGTGTGACCTGCGCGGGGCGTCAGGATTCGCGCGCGTCGCGGTCTGCCGCGCGCTCGCGCGCAACCGTCTGAGCAAGGACCTGACCGCCGCTGGTCAACAGCGCCCGACGCCAGGGGAGCGTGCCTTCGATCTCGATCTGGATCGACATCGAGAGCACCGTGCGGATGACGACGATGAGGCCGAGGATCACGGCATCCTCGATCGAAGGCTTGGAGGTGATGGTGCGGATCAGGTCCGCGGCGACGAGCACTTCGAGGCCCAGCAGAATCGCTGCACCGAGCGTGTTTCGCAGCACCAGATAGGCACCGTGGCCGTTGCGGTCGCGCCGCAGGGAACGCAGCGCCAGCACGACGGCGATGACGAAGCCCGCGACCATCGCGAGGGCGCCGAGCATCTCGAACACGATGGCGACGACCGTGAAGAAGGGCTCGATGTGCTCTGACATTGGGGCTCTACTCTACGGCGGCGAGTCTCGCGCAGCATAGGAAGACGCCCCCACCCGAGACGGGGTGAGGGCGTCCATTCAGAGAAGTGCGGCTTACTTGAACGCGTCTTTGACGTCCTCGCCGGCCTTCTTGACGTGGGCCTTCGCCTGATCGGCCTCGCCCTCGGCTTCGAGGCGCTCGTTGTGCGTCAGCTTGCCGACGCCTTCCTTCACCTTGCCGCCGAGGTCCTCAGCCGCGTTCTTGATCTTGTCGTCGAGACCCATGGTGTCGTCCTTTCTCTGGTAGTTCTGCCTCAAGGCTAGAAGTGACGTCGCCGTAGCGGCAGTGGGTTGACGATCGCGCAGCCAGCGACTAGGCGTGCGCCTGCGGAAGGATGCCTCAGATCGGCGGGTCGCGCGGCACGCTGTCGTCGGTGACGCGGGGCCACTCGGGCAGTGGGTCATCGAAGCGCGCCCACCCGGCGGGCCCGGCTTCGAGTTCGGCGTCGGAGAGGAGTGCCGCGTCGAGCGTCGACATGATCGTTCTGTGGATGAGATCGATGCCGGTGAGGGCGAGGTCTTGAGCGGTGAGGCTCGCTTCCATGCTGGCGTCCTGCGGGTCGATCCACATCGCCGATCCGACCTGATCCCACCGTGCGAGGATGCCGGCGCGCGTTGCCAGGCGGCAGAACCCGGCCGACCGCATGACGGTGCCGTGCCGTCCCGAATCGATCTCGTCGAGCGCGCAGGTGAGCCGTGTCGGATGAAAGGGGCGCAACCGCTCGTAGCGGAGGGTGCTGACGCGGGGGTCGGTCATGTACGGATCGTGCTCGTCGTTCAGGGCGTGCACCCACCCGCTGCGCTCGAGCGTCGTCGATTCATCGCCGTGCGGGGAGGATCCGGCCAACGCCTGCAGATCTTCGGCCGGCCCGCGCGACAGTCGCACCCGGGCCCGCGGCGCGAGATGCGATGCGAGAGCCATCAGCAGCGACAACTCCGCCGTTTCCGCCCGCTCCCACCGCACGAGGCAGATGAGCGATGCGGCCTCGAGGAGGGTGACCGCTCGTCGAGCCCTCCCGCCGACATCCCCGTCGGGATCACCGGCAGCCGCCGTGTCGGACAGGGGGGCAGGGTTGCGCAGGTCGTCGAGCATGTGGCGCGCATCGACGACGCAGACGATCGGGGCCGATGGGGCGCGCATGACGACGTCGAGGTGCAGCACATCTACTTCGATATCGGCGTCGATCACGAAACGCTCGACGTCGCGCCGGTCGTGCGTGATCTTCACGGGCAGAGGCTCCGAAGGTGTGGACTGCATCGATTGTCCGCGAGACGGGGCCACCCGCAGCAGTCCTCGCCGCGTCGCCGCCGCGAGTCCGGCCGCGTAGATCCGCCGTTCTGAGCTGCACACGCCGGCGACGATGAGAGGGGAGGGCAGCACGACGAGCCTGCTTTCACGTTGACGGACGGGCCGTCCTACTTTAGCCTCTTATTGACAAAGATTCTCAATAAGGAGTCGCCATGAAAGTCCGTGCCTCGCTCAAGTCCCTGAAGAACCAGCCCGGCGCGCAGGTCGTCCGCCGCCGCGGTCGCGTCTTCGTCATCAACAAGCTGAACCCGCGATTCAAGGGCCGGCAGGGCTGAGCCCCCACCCGTTGTCTGTTTCAGCGCGTGTCAGGAGAAGCGGCCGAGGTGGATGCCGGCGTATGCCAGCGCCGCGATCGTCTCCCCGTCGGTGATGATGCCGGCGCGGATCATCTCGAGCACTTCGCCCCAGGAAACCCACCGCACCTCGTCGATGCCTTCCTCGTGCTGCGTGGTGGCGGCGTCGCTCGTGCGCGCGATGCCGCGCGCGAGGAAGACGTGCTCCGACGCTCGTGCGATGCCGTTCAGAGCGTTCATCGTGCCGAGCGGCGTCCACTCCCGTGCCGTGAGTCCGGTCTCCTCCGCCAGCTCGCGCTGAGCGGCCAGCAGCGGCTCCTCCCCGTCGGAGCCCCCGGCAGGAACCTCCCACGACGTGCCGGTCGTGAAACGCTCGAGCGAGAGCAGACACACACGATCGTCGTCGTCGATCGCGACAACGAACACGGCGGGGTGCTGCATCTCCACCACGCCGTAGATGCCCTCGCCGTGGGGGCCGACGACGTCGTACTCGTCGACGCGGATCCAGCGATTCTCGTACACCGCGCGCGTTCCGCGCGTCTGCCAGGTCATGCGCCCACCCTAGAACGGGTCGAGACGCCGAACGGCCCGGACGCGATCGTCGGGGCCGTTCGGATCAGATGAGCTAGCGGTTGTCAGTACCAGCCCGAGGACTCGGAGTGGTCCCACGCGCCGCATGGCGTGCCGTAGCGCCCGGCGATGTAGCCCATGCCCCACGCGATCTGCGTCGCAGGGTTGGTCTCCCAGTCGGCACCCGCCGAGGCCATCTTGCTGCCGGGGAGGGCCTGCGGGATGCCGTACGCGCCGCTGCCGTTGGCAGCATTCACGCGCCAGCCCGACTCCCGGTTCCAGAGCGAGACGAGGCAGGCGAACTGATCGTCGCCCCAGCCGTAGTTGGCGGCGGCCATCGAGCGGGCGATGCCCTGAGCCGATGCCGGGTCGACGTTGACGTCGACCGCGGGGCGCGACGACGACGACGCAACGGAGGCCTTCGCCTTCGCGGCGGCTTCCTCTTCGGCCTTCGCCTGCGCGGCGGCGGCGGCATCGGCGGCGGCCTTGGCGGCGGCTGCTTCGGCGGCGGCCTTGGCTGCGGCATCCGCCGCCGCTTTGCGCTGGACGGCGCCTTCGAGTGCGCTGCGCAGGGACGAGGTCTTCGCCACAACGGCGTCGGTCTCCGCGGACGCCTCGGAGGTGAGTGAGGGGATCATCATCGCGGGGGTGACATCGATCGCCCGGAGCTTGCTGATGAGGCTGCCGAGTTTGGTGGTGTCGACCACCGTGTCGGTCGTCCCGATGTCGAGGCCCGAGGCGGACACGTCCATCGTCACCTTCGCGGCGGCGGCGACGGCGGCCTGCGCCTGGCTCATCGCGGTCACGCCGCCGGCGGTGATCGCGCTCAGCGGGGCGGACGTGGTCTGCGTGGCGGTGCCGCTCGATGCGGCGGGAATCTCGGATGCAGCGAAGGCCGGCAGGGCCCCCGCGGTGGTGGTCGCGGCGCCGATCACAAGGCCGAGGCCGAGAAGGGCAGACGTCACGGAGCGGTAAGGCATACGGGGCATAAAGGAGAACTTCCGGTGAATCAGCACCGCCCAGGCGCGTCAGCGCGAGCGATGTGCGTCCTCGGGTGGACACGAAGGTCACAGCTTCACAACGTTTTCTGGACGTCCCCGGCACAGAACCTGAGTGAATCCTGGGCGTGGACGAGCCCGCGGGTGCGGTCGGAGTACCTCCTTTTGGCACGGCGTGAGCCCTGCGGCCGGTCCTGGAGCGGAGATATAGTCGCCTGCGACAGATCGTCATCGACAGGACGTCGCATAACGAAAAAGAGGCGAAAAAATGGCATCCAATTCGGCATCCGAGATCGTCGACGCCGTCGGCGGACCCGGAAACATCGCGAGTCTGACCCATTGCGCGACACGATTGCGCTTCCAGCTCAATGACGGAGAAAAGGTTGACAAGACCGCCGTCGAAGCAATTCCGGGAGTGCTCGGCGCTGTCCCGCAGGCCGGCGACCGCTTCCAGGTGGTCATCGGCGGCGGCGTTCAGACCGTCTACAACGAGATCATGGCGTTGCCCGTCATGGCGGGCGGCGGATCCGCCCCGGCGGCGGGCGCAGGAGACAGTGACGCCGACATCAAGGCGCGAGAGCGCTCCAAGGGGCCGCGCGGCACCAACGCGTGGCTCGACACCCTGTTCGAGTTCCTCTCGGACTCGTTCCGCCCCATCCTGGGCGCGCTCCTCGGTGCCTCACTGTTCATCACCTTCATGGCGCTCGCGGCGACCCTCGGCTGGATCCCGGCGTGGAACGCGCCGGGTGTGGTCCTGCCGCCGTCGTGGGCGTTCGTCAACCTCATGTGGCAGTGCGTGTTCATCTTCCTGCCGCTGATGGTCGCCTACAACGCGTCGCAGAAGATCGGCGCCGACCCGTGGGTCGGCTTCTCGATCATGGCGGTCACGATGCTCCCCGGGTTCACCGGACTGGGCAAGACGGCCGATGCGGTACAGACGACCTTCCTCGGATCGCAGATCACGACCGTGCAGGTCTTCGGCATGCCGCTGACGATCTTCGACTACAGCTCGCAGGTGTTCCCGCCGCTGCTGATGGCGGCCGTGCTGGGGCTCGTCTACAAGGGGCTCAAGCGGGTCATCCCGGAGAACCTCCAGCTGATCTTCGTGCCGTTCATCTCGATGCTCGTGATGATCCCGCTGACGGCTTTCCTCATCGGCCCGATCGGCGTGTACGCCGGTGCGGCGCTGGCGAACGCGCTGAGCGCGATCAACACGTTCTCCCCGTTCATCTTCGCCATCGTCATCCCGCTGGCGTACCCGTTCATGGTGCCGCTGGGCCTGCACTGGCCGATCAACGCGATCATGCTGCTGAACATCCAGACCTTGGGATACGACTTCATCCAGGGCCCCATGGGTGCGTGGAACTTCGCCTGTTTCGGCGCGACGGCCGGTGTGCTGGTGCTCGCCTGGCGCGAGAAGGACAAGCAGATGAAGCAGACGGCCACGGGCGCGCTCGCCGCAGGTCTGCTCGGTGGCATCTCCGAGCCGTCGCTCTACGGCATCCATCTGCGGTACAAGCGCATCTATCCGCGGATGCTGGTGGGCTGCCTCACGGGTGGTCTGATCATCGGGGTCGGATCGCTGCTGCTGGGTCTGCCCCACGGCATCACCACGCAGGCGTTCGTGTTCACCTCGCTGCTGACGATCCCGGCGTTCAACCCGATCGGCCTGTACCTCGTCGCCGTCGTCGGCGCCTTCGTGGTCGCCATGGTGCTCGTCATCATCTCGGGCTACAAGAACCCCGAGCCGGCCGAGGCTGCAGCGGCTGTCGCGACCGCCGGTGCGACGTCGGTCGCTCCGAGCGTGGCGCGTGACACGATCCCGGCCGTCGCCGGTGGTGGCCAGCTCGCCGGGGTGGCGGGCGAGGGCACCGCGACAGCGACCGCGGTCGCCGAGCGCACCGCCGCTGTGGGTGAGCTCATCCAGGTCGCCGCACCACTGGACGGCACCGTCGTGGCACTCGACAAGGTACCCGACCCCGTCTTCGCGGGCGGCGTGATGGGTCCCGGGGTGGCGATCGAACCGACGGGCACCACCGTCTACGCGCCGGGCGCCGGCGTCGTGGTCGCGGCGCAGCCGACCGGTCATGCGTTCGGTCTTCAGCTGGACAACGGAGCCGAGATCCTCATCCATGTCGGCATCGACACGGTCAACTTGAAGGGTGAAGGCTTCGACGTCAAGGTGAAGAACGGCGACCGCGTCGAGACCGGCACGCCGCTCGTGACCTTCGATCGCGCCGTGATCGAGAAGGCGGGCTACCCGCTGATCACCCCGGTGATCGTCCTCAACGGCGACACGTTCGACACCGTCGACCCGGTGAAGCTCGGCCCGGTGGACCACGGCGCACCGCTGCTGGACGTGCAGAAGAAGGCCTGACGCGGCGCGGGGCGATTCGACTCGCTGCGCCCGCTCAACGACCGGGGGATGTGTTCCGCCCCCGGTCGTTGGGCGTCTTCCGGGCGTGGAGCGAGACGCGCAGTGACGAGGTCACACGCGCCGCACCGTTCAACGCGCCGCGACGACCGCGTCCCAGATCGCGTCGGCGACCGCGCGCTTCGACCCGGCGACGTCGGTGACCACGGCGCCCGCGGCATCCAGAAGGATCACCCGGTTCTCCGAAGATTCGAAGCCGTGGCCCTCGCCCACGCGGTTGACGGCGAGGAAGTCGACCCCCTTGCGCTCGCGCTTGCGGCGGCCGCGGGCGAGCAGATCGTCGTCGCTCTCCGCAGTTTCGGCGGCGAAGCCGAACACCGTCTGCCCCGGCCGCTGCGCCGCGACCAGGCCCGCCAGGACGTCGGGGTTGGCAACGAGCTCAAGACGAGGGATGCCGTCTTCCTTGCGGATCTTGTGCCGAGACACCTCCGCGACGCGGAAGTCGGCGACCGCGGCGACCATGGCCACCACGTCCGCGGTGGTCGCGGCGTTCGTCATCGCCGCCTGCACAGCGTCGGCGGTGTACGCGCGCACCACGTCGATGCGGGGATGGCGGGATGCCGAGGTCAGCACGCCGTCGTCGGTATGTGCCGCCACGAGCGTCACGGTGGCGCCCCGCTCGGCGGCGGCGAGGGCCAGCTCGGCGCCCTGCCGACCACTCGAGCGGTTGCCGAGGTAGCGCACGGGGTCGATCGGCTCGCGGGTGCCTCCGGTCGAGACGGCCACGCGAAGGCCCGCGAGGTCGGCGGCTCGCGGTGCCGCGACCGTCAGCGCCGCCGTAACGAGCTCATCGGGCTCGACCATGCGTCCGGGGCCGCTGTCACCGCCGGTCAGCGCGCCGTCGGCGGGGCCGACGATGTGCACGCCGCGTCGGCGCAGCGTCGCGATGTTGGCCCGCGTCGCGGCGTGCTCCCACATCGCCGTGTGCATCGCGGGCGCGACGACGACGGGTGCGGTCGTGGCCAGCAGTGTCACGCCGAGCAGATCGTCGGCGATGCCGGCCGCCATCTTCGCGAGGGTGTTGGCGGTCGCGGGAGCGATGACGACGAGATCGGCAGAGGTGCCGAGGGCGACGTGGCGTACGCGCGCCACATCGTCGTGAACGCTCGTCGTGACAGGATTTCTGCTGACGGCCTCCCACGTGGTCGTCCCGACGAAGCGCAGCGAATCGGCGGTGGGAACAACGTGCACCTCGTGCCCGTTGGTCACCAGGGCGCGAACGAGGTGCACCGTCTTGTACGCGGCGATGCCGCCCGTCACGCCCACCACAACGAACATGGTCCGATCCTCCCACGCCGGATGCGGCGGGTGCCGAGGAGCGGACGGAGAGGCCGTCACCACCGTGTGCACCGTCATCGTCCACGTCCCGACCGGCCCGGATGAGCCGGTGCGGCTGCTCGCGGTGCGCGACGAAGACCCTCACCGCGCCTGGGATCCGCTCGGTCCCTGGTGGCCGGAGCGTCCCGAGGTACAGGGCGTACGCGATCGGCGTGCGGGCGGCGCGTGGCTGGCAGCGGATGCCGCCTCGCGCCGGGTCGCCGTGATCCTCAACCGCGCCGATGTTCTGCCCATCGACCCGACCGGCACGGCCGAACCGCCTCGCTCGCGCGGCAGGATCGTGCTCGATGCGGTCGCCGGCCGCAGCCCGAGCGACCCGCCGCACACGCAGGGCTTCAACCTCGTCGAAGCGACAGCCGGCGGCGTGACCGTGACGATGTGGGATGGGGCGGCCGTCCGCCGCGTGGCGCTGAGTCCCGGCATCCACATGATCGCCCACGACGACGTCGACGACGAGGGCACGGCCCGTATCGTCGCGTGGCGCGATGCCTTCCCTGTTCCCGCCGCCGATGACGAGCGCTGGTGGGAGAGGTGGCTCGACACACTCGAGGCGACGAGCGCGGTCGGGTCGACCGATGACCGCGCCATCGTGCGTGACAACCGCCCGTTCGGCTACCCCACTCTCTCGCTGCTGGTCTGCACCGTCGCGCTGGGGGCGGGAGTGGCAGGCGGCATGGACGTCCGCTACGCCGAGTTTGACCAGCCGGGGCAATGGAACCGTCCGCGGCTCGACTGAGTAGGCCTCGCCGAGACGGCTCAGCCCCGCCGGATCGCCGCGACCAGCGGCCGTGAGGCCAGCAGCGACAGCCGCACGAGCAGGATGCCGCCGACGAAGGTCGCCGCGATGATGACGAGCGACACGGGCGCCACCAGCACGGTGACGCCGACGATCGGCAGCGCGAGCACGACCCCCACGACCGCTCCGCCGACGGCCGCCCAGCGCAGCGGCACCATGACCGTCAGGGCGCGGGCACGGTCGAGCTCGCGTTCCGGCATGCCGAGGCGGTCGAGCCCCACGATGAGCTCGCGATCTTCGAGCACGGCGGCCGCCTGCGTCACCCCTACCGAACAGGCGAGCAGGGCGAATCCGACGGCGAGGGTCACCAGCACGCCCGTGCGCATGTCGTCGAAGATCACGGCCCCGGCCGCGCTCCCGCCCTCGTCGCCCGCCAGCGTCGCGAGGCTTGCACCCGCACCGCCGACCACCGCGATGAAAGCGATCATTGCGATGCCCGACACCCGGCGCCATGCGGAGGCGGCGTGGGCGGACAGCTCTCGCCCCGCGATCAGCCGCGCCGGCGACGACGTGGTGCGGGCCATCGTCCGCCCGCGCGCCGCCACCAGCGGCGTGCCGATCAGGTTCACGATGAGCAGAGCGGTGCCGAAAAGGCCGAGCAGCACGACGATGGCCATGGCGACGCCCCAGACCTGTACGACCGTCGAGATGTTCGACACCAGCACAGCCACGGCGATGACGCCCAGCACCCCCATGATCAGCGCGGCGGTCCTTCGGCGGGGAGGATCGGTGCGGCGGGCGACGCCCAGCGGTGTCACCTGCACGCGGCGCAGGCTCAGCGCCGCGCTCGCCGTCGCGATCACCACCACGGCGCCCACCGCAGCAAGCGTGATATCCAGGCCCGCCCACGCGGCGGAGGCGCCGATCGGACCACCGAAGAACGGGAGCACGCCCACGACCGGGAGCAGGGCGGCGTACAGTCCGACCCCGAGGATGCCGCCCAGCAGCGCCGTCGCGGCCGCCTCGACGACCGTCATGGTGCTGACCTCGCCGACGGTCGCGCCCAGCAGCCGCAGGGTGGCCAGCCGGTCATTGCGCCGGCGTGCCGACAGTCGCGCGGCTGCAGCGCCGAGCGTCGCGATGGGCACCGTGAGCAGCACGAGAGCGAGCGCGCTGAGCGTCTGGTAGAGCAGCGCCGTCTCGCCCGCGGCGCGAGGGTCGGTGAAGAACATGCGCACGCCCCCGGCGACGACCAGCAGCAGAGCCGCGGTCACGGCGAAGGCGACGACGGGCAGCACCAGCGCGGCACGGCCCTGACGAGCGGGGCGGGCGAGCAGGACGGTGAGGGTGAGCGCGCGGCGAAGCGCCCCGCGCGAGGGCGCCGAGGTGGGGACGCCGCTGAGGATCGCGCTCATCGGGATTCACCGGCCGGGGCGGTGGCGCCGATGGTGCTGACCCCGGTGACCGCGCCCGGCGCTGCGATGCGGCCGTCGACCATCTGCAGGGTGCGGTCGCAGCGCGCGGCGACGCCGGGGTCGTGTGTCACGACGACCAGGCTGCGCCCCTGGCCGGTGGTCGCGTGCAAGAGGGCCGACATCACCTCGTCGGAGGTGCGCGAGTCGAGTGCCCCGGTCGGCTCATCGGCGAAGACGATCGGCGCGCCCGTCACCTGAGCGCGTGCGATCGCGACGCGTTGGGCCTGACCGCCGGAGAGCTGGCCGATACGGCGCTGCTCCATGCCGGACAGTCCCAACGCCGCCAGCCACCCGGCCGCCCGCGCCTCGGCCGGTGTGCGCGGCATCCCCTGCAGCAGCAGCGGGAGGGCGGCGTTCTCGACGGCCGTGAGCTCGGGCAGCAGAAGGTGCTCCTGGAAGACGAAGCCCAGCTGCGTGCGGCGTACGGCAGATCTCTGATTCTCGGTCATTCCGACCAGCTCGACGGGCGCCGCGTTCGGTGCGTTCAGGCGCACGGAGCCGGCGTCCGGAGGGATGATCGCCGCCAGACAGTGCAGCAGCGTGGTCTTTCCCGAGCCCGAGGCGCCCATCACCGCGACGGATTCGCCGGCGGAGATGGTCACGTCGACGCCCGCGAGTGCGAGGAGATCGCCGTAGCGCTTGAGCAGGCCGGTGGCGGACAGGACGGGTGCATTCATGTCCTCCAGTCTTCGCGGCGGCAGGCTCGGCGTCGTCGGTCCCGGGGTGTACCCCGCATCCGTCTCGCGAGCGATCTCTGTTGCGTGTCAGCCGTCGCTGGTAGCGTCGCGCCATGGGCGTCGACGGGGGTGAGCCGGTCTTCTTCGCGGATGCCGCATCCTTCCGCGCCTGGCTGGAGCAGAACCATGACTCCGCTACCGAATTGTGGATGGTGCGCCGCCGCAAGGGGCATCCCGAACAGGGGCTTCTCTGGGAGGACGCGGTGCCGGAGGCCTTGTGTTTCGGCTGGATCGACTCCATCAGCCGCCGTCTCGACGACGATGCGCGCGTCCAGCGCTGGACGCCCCGCAAGTCCGCGTCGACGTGGAGCGCGGTGAACATCGCGCTCATTGAGAAACTGACCGCAGAAGGCCGTATGCACCCGGCGGGGATCGCCGCGTTCGAGCGGCGCCGACCGGAGCGCACCGCGATCTACTCGTACGAGTCCCGCGACGAGCTCGAGACGGTCGAGCTGTCGGCCATTGCCGCCGTACCCGCGGCGCAGGCGTTCTGGGATGCCGCAACCCCCGGTTATCACCGCATCTGCGCCCACTGGGTGCACGGCGCGCAGCGCGCGGTGACCCGTGACGCACGCCTGGCCGCCCTGGTGGTGGACTGCGCCGCGGGGCGATTGATTCCGTCGCAGCGCTACGGGACGACGCCCGTCTGGGTGGCGCGCGCCGCCGAGGCCGCGTCAGCGGCGGCGCAACAGGAGCACCCCGTCGTCGAGTAGCGCGCTCTCACCGTCGGGACCTTGCGCTTCGCGCGGGCGGATGCCGACGATGACGGGCTCCCACTCGTCGGGCGCCAGGGTGAGCAGGCCGAGTTCCTCCTCGGGTGAGAGCAGTCGTGGACCGTGCTCGTGCTGTTGGCTGTCCCCGATGCCGTGGCGTGACCAGGGCGGTGGTGCAGCGTGCGAGATGACCAGCAGATGACCGCCGGCAGCCACCCGGTCGGCGGCTTCGCGCAGCAGTGAGATCCGCGGAAAGTCGGGCTCCCATGAGTGCAGGAAGCTCGCGGTGACGAGGTCGAATGTCCCGGCCGGTGCCGCCGCCGCGCCACTGCCGACGAAGAACGACAGGCGCTCGCCGAGGCGCCGTTCGCGGGCGGCGCCCGCCGCACGGCGGATCGCCGTCTCCGAGACATCCACCGCGCTGACCCGCCAGCCGCGTTCGGCGAGCCACACGGCATCCGCGCCCTCTCCGCATCCGATCTCCAGCGCGGTGCCGACGGGCAGGTTCGTCACGACATCGGCCATGGCCGGGTTGACCCGCCCCGACCAGATCCGGTCGCGTTCGGCGTAGCGCAGTTCCCAGTCGGCATCTCGCTGTCGCGCGCGCTCGAGCACAGCGAGCTCGGCGTCTTCCGCGGCCAGGGCTGCGTTGGCGCCGGCTCCGGCCATCGATCCGGTCGCCATCGCCACCGGCACGTTTCCATAGGGGGCGGCGACGTTGCCCGCCGCCCACACCCGCGGGTGGCTGGTCGCTCCGAGCATGTCGACGGCAACGGGGGAGCCCGGTTGATCGGCGCGGTCGAGGCCCAGCGGCTCCGCGAAGTCGAGATCGATGACGGGCGTTGCCGCGACGAAAAGGGCATCGATGTCGTGCTCGATGCCCTCGGCATCGCGGGCTGCGCGCAGCACCCCGTCCTCGGCGACGAGCCCGACGATCGGCGTCGACACGATGCGGATGCCGCGGGCGTGCAGTCGAACGCGCACCTCCTCGCCGAGAGGCTCGATCGCCGCCGTGAACGCGGTGAGGTCGGCGGTCCACTGTCGCACGAGCTCGATCTGGTGGATGCTCTGCGGCGAAGTCGCCAGCACGCCGAGTCGCGCATCGGCCACCTCGTAGCCATGGCAGTACGGGCAGTGCAGCACGCCCCGCCCCCACAACTGCTCGATGCCGTCCACGGCCGGCAGCTCGTCTCGGATGCCGCTGGCGATGATGACCGCCCGCGCGGTGTCGACGGTGCCGTCGACGCGGAGAACGCGCAGGGTGAGCCCGTCGTCGACGATGCCGGCGACCTCGCCCGCCTCGACGCGCACGCCGTAGCGCGCCAGTTCTTCGAGGCCGCGCGCCAGCACGTCGCCGGGGGCGACGCCGTCGTGGCCGAGGACGCCGTGCATCTGCGGCGCGAAGCGGTTGCGCGGACGCCCGCCGTCGATCACCAGGGTGCGTCGCCGCGCCCGGCCCAGCATCTGCGCGGCGCTCAGGCCCGCCGCTCCGCCGCCGATGACGACGGCATCCCACTCTCGTTCTCGCATGTCTCCACTCTGCGCGACGGGGCAGGATTTCAGCAATCTGGTTTGCAGGAATGGCAAGATGTGAACATGGCATCGGGGATCGACCAGGTGGGTGCGCGACTGCGCGCCGCACGACAAGCGCGTGGCTGGACGTTGGAAGAGCTCGCGATGCCCGCGGGCATCTCGGTGAGCACCCTGTCGCGGCTCGAGGCGGGCAAGCGTCACGCCTCCCTGGAGCTGCTGCTGCCGCTGACACGCCAGCTCGGCATCCGCCTCGACGATCTCGTCCCCGCGGAGACGCCCGACCCTCGGGTGCGCCGCGCCGTGGAGCGCCGGGACGGGATGCTCATCGCGCCGCTGACCCTCGAGAAGTCACCGGTGCAGGCGCTGAAGATCGTCTACCCGCCGCTGGACGGCGCGCCCGCCGCCCGCATCCACGACGGCTACGAGTGGCTCTACGTCTTGAGCGGACGGGTGCGTCTTGCCCTCGACGGCACCGAGCACCTGCTCGAACCGGGGGAGGCGGCGGAGTTCGACACCCGCGTGCCCCACTCGATCAGTGCCACCGCCGAGGGGGCGGCCGAGGTGCTCAGCATCTTCAGTGCCGCGGGCGAACGCTTCCACACCCGCCTCGCCTGACCGCGCGGAACCGCGCCCGCGCCCCTCAGGCGTTGCGATGAGCGCGGTAGTACTCCAACAGGGCGCGGGTCGAGGCGTCCTGCGCGGCGGTCGCCTCGGCGTCGCCCTCGATCGCGGGCGCGATCTGCAGTGCGAGCTGCTTGCCGAGCTCGACACCCCACTGGTCGAAGGAGTTGATGCCCCAGATCACGCCCTGGGTGAAGGTGATGTGCTCGTACAGGGCGATGAGCTCGCCGAGCACGCGGGGCGTGAGCGCTGGCGCGAAGATCGACGTGGTCGGGCGGTTGCCGGGGAACGTGCGCGCCGCGACGAGAGCGCCGGTCGTGCCCTCCGCCTCGACCTCTTCGGCCGTCTTGCCGAAGGCGAGGGCCTTCGTCTGGGCGAGGAAGTTCGCGAGGAAGAGCCCATGCACGTCGCGGCCGTCGTCGGTGAGCGCGTACGCCGGGTTGGCGAACCCGATGAAGTCGGCGGGGATGAGCCGCGTGCCCTGGTGGATCAACTGGTAGAACGCGTGCTGCCCGTTGGTACCCGGCTCGCCCCAGAAGATCTCGCCGGTGTCGCTCGTGACGGGCGAGCCGTCCCAGCGCACGCGCTTGCCGTTGGATTCCATCGTGAGCTGCTGGAGGTAGGCGGCGAAGCGGCTCAGCTGCTGCGCATACGGGAGGACGGCGTGCGACTGGGCGCCGAGGAAATTGGTGTACCAGACATTGAGCAGTCCCATCAGCACCGGCACATTGCGGGCGAACGGCGTCGTCCGGAAATGCTCGTCGATCGCGTGGAACCCGGCCAGGAGCTCACGGAACGCGTCGGGGCCGAGCTCGACCATGAGCGAGAGTCCGATGGCCGAATCGACCGAGTAGCGCCCGCCCACCCAGTCCCAGAATCCGAAGGCGTTCGCCGGGTCGATTCCGAAAGCCGCGACCTTGTCGAGGGCCGTCGAGACCGCGACGAAGTGGTGCGCGACAGCATCCTGGTTCTGCGCGTCGGAGCCGTCGATGGCGCCGGCGGCAGCCAGACCCGTCCACAGCCAGTCGCGTGCGAGGCGTGCGTTGGTGAGGGTCTCGAGGGTCGTGAAGGTCTTGGATGCCACGACGAACAACGTCGTCTCGGGGTCGAGGTCCTTGGTCTTGTGGGCGAGGTCGAACGGATCGATGTTCGACACGAAGCGGGCGTCGATGCCGGCGGTCGCATACGGTTCCAGGGCCGCGGAGATCATTGCGGGCCCGAGGTCGGAGCCGCCGATGCCGATGTTGACGACGTGCGTCACCGTCTTGCCGGTGATGCCCGTCCACTCGCCCGAGCGCACGCGATCGGCGAAAGCGCTCATCGCCTCGAGCACGGCCTGCACATCGGCATCCACATCCTGGCCGTCGACGACCAGCTCGGCCGTCGCGCCCGCGGGACGGCGGAGGGCCGTGTGCAGCACCGCGCGATCTTCGGTGGTGTTGATGTGTTCGCCGCGGAACATTGCGGCGATGCGCGCGCCGAGGTGCACATCGTCGGCGAGCGTGAGGAGCGAGGCGAGGATGTCGTCGTCTACCAGGTTCTTGGAGAGGTCGACGTGCAGGTCGGCGGCGTCGAGGGTCAGGCGCTCGACCCGCGTGGGGTCGGCGGCGAACCAGGCGCGCAGATCCGGCGCGAAGCTCGCGGCGCGGTCGGAGAGGGCGGCCCAGGCGGGAGTGCGGGTGGCGTCGATGGGAGTGCTCACGCCACCACGCTAGCGCTCAGCGGGAGGGGTGGGCAGATGTGTGTCCTGTGAGAAAGGGCCGGTCGTCCGAATGGACGACCGGCCCTGCAATCCGTTGCACCACAGTCGCAGGGGGAGAGTCCTGCTTCGCCCTCCGTCTGATCATGGAGTCGGTCGTCGGGGAGGCGATGAAGAGAGCGTATGACGGTCCGCCCGCGCGGGGCGGACCGTCTACCGAGTGCATACCGTTCGCATACGGTCCTGTCAGAAATCGGTCTGCGTGCTCAGGAGCGCAGCGATACGTAGCCCGCCGACACCCCGACGGTGATCCGGTGCGGTGACGTCGAATCGACACGCAGCCGGTTCTCGATGTCACCGGCCGACGCATTGGACGACACCGCGTAGCGATCGTCCGGCAGGACGAGCGCCAACCGACCTGCGCTGAGGTCGACCGACACGGCGCTCGGTGCCGAGCCTGCGAGGCTTCCGTCGACGGAGCCCGCGCTGAGCTTGAGTCGAGCGGTGTCGACGCGGGCCAGATCGAAGACGAGACGGCCCGCCGATACCTCGGCGTCGAGGGTCGCTGCACGTCCTGAGAGGTTCATCGCGCCGGCGCTCACGGTGACGTCGAGGCGGCCGAAGTCACCGTCGGCCCGCAGCGAGCCCGCGCTCAGGGAGAGGTCGGCGTCCAGTGCAGAGCCCTTGAGCGACTGGGGGAGCGTGAGCACCGCCGTGTCGCTCTCGTTGAAGGGGCGCAAAGCGCTCCACCAGGTGCGCTGGGTCGCGACGACGAGGGTCGGGCCGTCGCGGCGCACGCGCCAGTCGCTCGCCGCGCCGTTGACGTCGAGCACGACGCTCTCGCCGCCGTAGACGATCGTCAGATCGGCTGCCGCGACGTCGACCTTCAGGCTCTGGATGCCGACGGCATCCGCCGTGAGAGTGCCGCTCGCGCCGCGCTGACTCGTGCCGATCGCGGCGAGGACGGAGGTGCCGAGCGCGCCGAGGATGAGCGCGATGCCGAGGACGATCGTGAGAATCGCCACGACGCGCGAGCCCGGTCTGTGTGCGGGGGGCTGCGGGGAGACGGGCCCGGTGACGCCACCGTCGGACGGCGGCGCCGGCGGTACCGGAGGCGGAGTGAGCGTGGTGGTCATCGGTTCGTTCCGTTCTCCCAGTGGATGAGGGCGGCGAGCACACGGCGGTTGCCGTGTTCGTCCTGTTCCAGATCGAGCTTCTGGAACAGCGAGGTGATGTGCTTCTCGACGCTGGCTTCGGTGACGAAGAGCGTTTGGGCGATGGCTTGGTTGCTCTTGCCTTCGGCGATGAGCGCCAGCACGGTGCGCTCCCGGTCGGTGAGGCGATCCATTCGCGCATCGCGGCCACGGCGGGCCAGCAGTTGGGCGACGACTTCGGGGTCGAGCACGGTGGCCCCGGCGCCGATGCGTTCGACGGCCTCGAGAAACTCGCCGACGTCGGCGACCCGGTCTTTGAGCAGGTAGCCGAGGGCACCGGTCTGGCCGGCGATCAGCTCGCCGGCGTAGCGCTCCTCGACGTACTGGCTGAGCACGAGCACGGCCAGGCGGGGATCGGTGCGGCGCAGGTGCACGGCCGCGCGGATGCCCTCGTCGGTGAACGTGGGCGGCAGGCGCACATCGAGGATGCAGAGGTCGGGCCGCACCTCGGCGACGGTCGTCGTCAGATCGCTGGCGTCGGGCAGCGCCGCGACGACGTCGTGGCCGGCATCGTCGAGGAGGCGTACGAGCCCCTCGCGCAGCAGCGCGGAGTCTTCGCAGATCAGGATGCGCACGGGACGCTCACCTCCAGAGCGGTCGGTCCGCCCTGCGGGCTGTCGAGTCGGCTGATGCCGCCGGCGGCGGCGATGCGGTGGGCGATGCCGTCGAGTCCGCCGCCCGGAAGCACCTGCGCTCCGCCCACGCCGTTGTCCTCCACGCGCACCCAGAGCGTGGGCACGGCTTGCTCGGGCGCGTCGCGTAGGCGCACGGTGACGCGCACCTCGCTGCCGCGGGAGTGCTTGGCGGCGTTGGTGAGCGATTCGGCGATGGCGAAGTAGACGGCAGCCTCGGCCGTGCGGCTGCACCGACCCGTCTGCGGGTCGGGGAGGCGCACGTCCAACTGCACAGGCACGTGCGAGCGGGCGGCGAGGGCGCTGAGCGCCGCATCCAGTCCTCGGTCGTCGAGGACGGACGCGTGGATGCCGCGGGCCAGCTGACGAAGCTCGGTGATGGCGGCCTTGGTGGAGGTGTGGGCTTCATCGATGAGCGCCTTCGCGGCGGCCGGGTCGGTGTCGATCTTCTGCTGCGCCAGACCCAGCGTCATTCCCACCGAAACGAGCCGGGGCTGGACGCCGTCGTGCAGGTCGCGTTCGATGCGTGTGCGCTCGACCTCGCCTGCCCGCACGGCGCTCTCGCGCTGCGTTCCCGCCGTGCGGGCCTGCTCGAGGAGCATGGCTTCGCGGCTCGGGACCAGGATCGCGCGGGTCAGCACCGCGTGCAGCAGCGCCGCGCCCACGAGCATCGCGAGAGAGACGATCGCGCCGAGAACGCCGACGAGAATCGCCCACTCGCCGCCCACGTACGTGTCGGTGACGGGGATGCGCACCGTGGCGCTGCCGAGCAGGGGGGTGAACAGCAGCGCGACGCTCGAGGCCAGTGCGCCGATGACCGACAGGACGACGAGTCCGAGGATCGTCGTGACTGCCGATGATGCGATCCCGCGCCACATCGACCCGTCCGCGAACTGCTGCCACAGGGTGCGCAGCCACCCGCTGAAGCCGGGCCGACCGCTGGAGCGCAGCGGGGGGACGGGCAGGCCGTAGCCGTAGAGCCCGTCGACCCGCGCGTACTCGAGCCATGCTGTGGCCCACATCGCGTAGACCAGCCCGACGAGCAGGAACGCGCCGATGCCGAGGGCGGGCAGCAACCCGACGCCGACGCTCAGCAGCACCAGGAGTACCGAGAAGACGACCGTGCCTGCGACGCCCATCGCGGCGACCTGGGCGATCGCGCCCAGATGTGCGAGCAGACCGATGCGGGGGGCGGTCGCGGTCACGGGCACAGATGCCGGCGCCGGCGGGGCGCCGATGGAGGGAGGCTGGGTCATGACTCCACGCTAGGGCGCGCCCGCCTGCCGACGCAGGGGTGCCCGCCCCCGGATCGTCTTCGGGTTATCCCCCGCTCGCGGCGCTCGCCGCCGACGTGCGGTGGGGGAGGATGAAGGGGTGAGTGCCGCCGACATTCGACTGATCGCCGTCGACATGGACGGCACCCTGCTGCGGCCCGACGGGTCGATCCCGGACGGCCTCTGGCCCCTGCTCGATCGGTTGCGCCAGCGCGGCATCGCGTTCGCGCCGGCCAGCGGTCGCCAGCTCGCCACTCTGCAGCGCGCCTTCACGGGCGTCGAGGCCGGACTCGACTTCATCGCAGAGAACGGTGCCTACGTCGTCTGCGGGGATGTCGAGGTCAGCTCCGATGCGGTCGATCCCGACGTCGCGGCATCCGTCGTGCGGCGCTTGCGCGCGCTGGTCGCGGACGGCACCCTGCGCGCCGGACTCGTGGTGTGCGGCAAACGCTCCGCTTATGTCGAAGACACGGACCCCGCTTTCCTGTCCGAGGTCGACACCTACTACGCGCGCATGCAGGTCGTGCCCGATCTGCTCGCGGTCGACGACCAGATCTTGAAGCTCGCCATCTACGACGTCGACGGCGGCGAGCAGCACACGGCTCCGGCTTTCGCCGACCTCGCCCAGACCCACCGGGTGGTCGTGTCGGGCGAGCGGTGGGTGGACATCATGAATTCGACGGTCAACAAGGGCGTGGCTCTGCGCGCGTTGCAGGCGGCGCTGGGAGTGAGCGCCGCACAGACCGCGGCGTTCGGCGACTACCTCAACGACATCGAACTGCTCGAGGCGGCAGAGTGGTCGTACGCGATGGCCGACGCCCATCCCGACGTGGCGGCCGTCGCTCGCTTCCGGGCCCCGTCCAACGCGGATGCCGGGGTGCTCACTGTCATCGAAGAGCTCATCGGCGACTGACACCGCCGCGCACGCGGAGCCACCGGCGCGTAGCGTGGGGGCATGGTCACGATTCCCACGGTCACCCTCAACGACGGCGTCGCCTTTCCCGAGCTGGGCTTCGGCACCTACAACCTGCGCGAAGGCGACGGCATCGCCGCGGTCGTCGCGGCGATCGAGACGGGCTACCGCCTGCTCGATTCCGCCGTGAACTACGAGAACGAGGCCGAGGTCGGCGAGGCCGTTCGCCAGAGCGGCATCCGAGACGAGCTCCTCGTCACGACGAAGGTGCCCGGACGCGAGCACGGCTACGAGGAGACCATCCAGAGCGCCCATGCGTCGCTCGAGCGACTCGGTCTGGAGCGCATCGATCTGTACCTCATCCACTGGCCCAACCCGAGCGTCAACCGCTACGTCGAGACCTTCCGCGCGATGATCGACTTGCAGAAGGAAGGCAAAGTCGGCTCGGTCGGTGTCTCGAACTTCACCGAAGCGATGCTGACCCGCCTGATCGACGAGACCGGCGTGACGCCGGCCGTCAATCAGGTCGAGATGCACCCCTACTTTCCGCAGCGTGCGCTGCGTGCCTTCCACGCCGCCCACGGCATCCGCACCGAGAGCTGGAGCCCGCTGGCGCGGCGCAGCGAACTGCTGACGGAGCAGGTCGTCGCCGACGTCGCCGCGGCCCACGGCGCGACGCCGACTCAGGCGGTGCTGCGGTGGCACACCCAGCTCGACGCGACGCCGATTCCCAAGTCAGCGACACCTGCGCGGCAGGCGGAGAACGCCGATGTGTTCGGTTTCACTCTGACGGATGCCGAGATCACGGCGATCAGCGCGCTGGAGCGCGGTCGGCTGTGGGGCGGCGACCCCGACACCCACGAGGAGATGTAGCGCGTGAGCGGTCAGCCGGCAGGGCGCGGTTCGCGTCCGGTGCGGGCGAGAAGCCTATCGAGGCCGAAGAACGCGTAGCCGACGGCGATGAGCGCGACCGTGAGCCCGACGATCCACAGCGCCACCCCGCCGACGCCGTTCGTGGCGACATTCATGAACGGGTAGGGTGCCCTCGTACCCCCGGCGAACCGTCCGCCCAGCGCGCTGCACCCGAACGCGAAGACGAGGTAGGCGTAGGGGATGAGCGCCCACAGCAGCGGGTCATAGCGACGCAGCAAACCCTTCGGTACGAACAGCAGCCAATCGACGATGACGAGGATCGGCGTGATGATGTGCACCAGGTTGTCGGTGAGGGTGAACGGCTGGTAGGCGCCCGGTTGCGTGAACAGCGCGGGGGTCAAGACGAAGAGGTAGATCAGCATCGTGACGGTGATCGCCTCCATGACGGCGGCGGCTCCGCGCGCCGATGGTGTCGACGCTCCGCTCCAGCCCTCACGCTGCGCGTCGCGCAGGGTGACGATCGCCGAGGCCACCATCCAGCCCAGGCACAGCACGTTGCTGAGCACCGTGTAGTAGAGGAACGAAGACCAGCTGGGATTCGCCGTCCACAGTCCCGACACGCGCGCGATGCCGATCATGATGACGAGCGCGGCTACCGCGCGATAGCCGAAGGCGAGGATGCGGGAGCTCACGATCATGCGCTCATGTTAGGGGTCGGCTCATCCCTGCGGGCAACGCGACTGCGCGTGATGGAGCGCGTCGCCGATGCGTCAGAGCTGAGCGCCGTCGTCCCAGGGATCGTCGAGGTGCGGGCTGCGTCCACGCCACGACTCGTAGGCGATCAGCCAGCCGATGGAGATGATGACGGCGAGCACGAGGCCGAGCCACACGTTCTGCATGATGAGACCGAACAGCACGCCGGCCGCCAGCAGAACGATCGTTCCGATCATCCAGCCGATGCGGCCGCGTGGCCACCCGTTGTGCGTCATGGTGTCAGCCTAGGAGATGCCGCGCCGGTCCGCCCCGTCAGCGGGCCCGGTGGTCTTCGGGCGCCAGGCGCGGACCCCGACGCGGCTCGAGGCGGCCGCTGAGACCGAGCAGGCGGATCACCCGCTGGCGGTGCCCCCGCCACGGCTCGAGAAGCTCCAGCATCCCGTCGTCGTCCACGCGGAGTCCGGTCAACGCGTAGCCCACCTGATGGGCGAGGTGGTAGTCGCCGACGCTGACGGCATCCGCATCGCCGAACGCCCGGATGCGCGTCTCCGCACTCGTCCACGCTCCCACGCCGCGCAGACTCGTGAGCGCCCGATCGGCGGAGGTCGCATCGTGCGCCGTCCGCTCCAGCGACGTGCGCCGCGCGGCGGTCTCGACGATGGTGCGCGATTGCGGCGGCTCGAGTCCCGCCCGGTGCCATGTCCAGCTGGGGATGCGGTGCCAGTCGGCGGGCGGAGCGAACATCGGCCGAGGGGTGGGGCCGGGGGCGCGCTCCCCGCACCAGGTCAGGATCATCCGCCACGCACCGAACGCCTGCACGGCGGTCACCTTCTGCTCGAAGATCGCGCTGACGAGCGCGTCGAACAGAAGGTCGGTGCGCCCGAGGCGGAGGCCGGGGTGCCGGTGGTGGGTGTCGGCGATCACCGGATGCCGGTGCGCCTCGAAGCCGTCGGGATCGTCGTCCGCGCCGCACAGGCGGGGAAGCTGATCGAGGCTCCACGACGCTCCGCCGCCCCACGCGGCGGCGCGGATCCGCGTCCGCTCGACGCGGATCGCGATCGTCGCGACGCCCTCTGGTGTGCGCATCGCCCGCCAGATGACGCCCTGGTCGTCGAGCTGTGACGGGTCGTGCGTTCCCCGCTGCTGGTAACGGATCGCCCGGGCGGCGTCGATCGGCGTCGCGGGCCGGTACTCGGTCTCGATCGGTCGGGACGGCGCGGGCCGCGGATCGGGTGTCGATGCCGGTCGCGGGGGCGCCGGCGGGCGCACCGGCATCCTCTCCCGCGTGGTCATGCGGCCACCCTATGTCACCGCCTCCGACACTCCGGCGGTCGTCGGCCGCCGGCGGCGATCAGAACCGGTCGGGGGAGGGCGTGCCGTGACCGTAGCGGATGACGACGTCGGCGTGACGGTCGAAGCGGTAGCCGATGCCGCGCACGGTGCGCACGATCTCCTCGTACCGGCCGAGCTTGGCGCGAAGACGGCGCACGTGCACGTCGATCGTGCGCTCGCCCGGTGCGTCGTCGGCGTCGGCGTGGCTCCACAGCGACGACACGAGCTCGGTGCGCTCGATGGTGCGTCCCTCGCGCAGCACGAGGTACTGCAGCAGCTCGAACTCCTTGAAGGTCAGCTGCGCCGACTCGCCCTCGATGTGCACGCGTCGACGCGAGATGTCGATCGTGACGCCTCCGGGAACGTGATCGTCTTCGGGCTCGTCCTGCTTGGTGCGGGCGACGGCGCTCGGCTCGTGCAGGGCGAGGCGCACGACGTCGACATCGCGGCCGCCGGCTGCCGCAGGCGCCAGAGCGACCGTGGCGTATGTCTCGGCGTGGGGCGCGAGTTCGCCGAGCGTGCGGCGGAGGGCCTCGACGAGAGTCGAGAGCGAGACGCCGTCGGCGGCGGCTTTGACCTCATCGATGCCGACGTACAGGGCGAAGCCGCGCGGGGCGGTGCCCACCGGGATGCTGCCGGTCGCCGTGGTCGGGGCGGGCGGCGCGGCCGGGACGGCGAGAGCCGGGCGGCGCGGAGCGGTGTCGCTGACGGCGTGCAGGTGGCGGACGGGGGCGGGCGAGGCGAGAAGAGCGGTGTTCGACACGGGAATGTCCTTCGGAGGCGGAACCCGGGCAGTGAGCCGAGAGCGGGTTCGAGCGTGTGTTGCGAGGGGCCCGGAGAGGTCCGCATCGGATGCGATGCGAGGGCCAGTGCGAGACAGCCGGCATCCGCGTTGTGCGCGGCGCGGTGCTCGGGGGGTGGCGGCCGACCGACCGAGTGGGTCAGAGTCGGCGGGCGCACCCGGCGGGGTTCACCGTCAGTGGCACATTCGGCAACACAGGGCAACGCGCGGCATCATCATGATGCCGGCAGGTCCGTTCGCCTCCAGGGCGGACAGAGTGCGTGCGTTGTCAGTCATGAGGCCGATTATGACGAACCGCGTCGCGATGTGTCAAACCGCACGGGTGTCGGCGCCGCAAGATGACGGAATGTGACAGAGTGCATGGTCGTGAACGCTTCCCACCCCACCCGCATCCGCATCGTCGGGACATCGGGTTCGGGAAAGTCGCGGCTCGCGCAGATGGTCGCCGCGCGCACGGGAGTTCCGCGGCTCGAACTCGACGAGGTGTTCTGGGACGAGGGATGGACCTATCGCGACGTCGATGAGGCCCGCCGACGCGTGCGCGTCTTCCTCGACGCGCACCCCGACGGCTGGGTGGCGGACGGCAACTGGAACACGCGTCTCGAGGGTTTGATGGAGCCGGGCACCCCCGGCGGTGCGCACATCGTCGTCTGGCTGGACCATCCTCGCAACCTCGTGATGCGGCGGGTCGTCGCGCGCACCGTGCGCCGCGGCATCCTGCGCGAAGAGCTCTGGCACGGCAACCGTGAGCGCATCGCGTCGTGGTTCCGGTGGGAACCGGAGGAGAACATCATCCGGTGGGCGTGGACCAGCTATCCGAAGACGCGTGCCCGCATGCAGGCGCGCATCGCAGCGGGCGACCCCGTGGTGCGACTCCGCGGCCAGCGCGAGGTCGACGCGTGGCTCGCGTCTCTGCCCGCTGATCCCGTCCGCCCTGCCGCGCCCGGCCCTCGTGGCGCGGGCTTCGGCGTAGCGTAGACGCCATGACCGCAGAGCAACGCGATGATCTTTCGTTCACGAACGAGACCGACGCGTCGCGCTACACCCTGCGCAAGGGCCATGACATCGTGAGCGTCCTCGACTACCGCGATGACGGCCGGACTGTCGCGATGACGCGCGCCTACACCGTGCCGACGTTCCGCGGTCACGGATATGCGGGCGAGGTCGTCGCGCGTGCGGTGGCGGAGGTCGCCGCCAGCGGACACCGGGTGATCAGCCCGGTGTGCTGGTATGTCGCCGACTGGTTCGCCGCGCACCCCGAGCATCGCGCGCTGCTCGCCGAACGCGCCGTCTGAGATGCGACGACGCCCCGACTACTCTGTCTCGGTCGGCGACGTCAAGGGCCTGGGCGGCGCCGGAACGAGCGGAGACAGTGTTCTCACTCGACGTGAGGAGAATCCCATGACCAACGATCGTGACGACCTGCCCGAGGGCGTGATCAACGCCGACCCGGCCGGCGGGTGGGAAAGCGGGAGCGTGGCCGACGGCGAGACCGTCGAGTCGGGTCAGCGCGAGACCGCCGACCCCGTATCGGTGCCGGACGGGTTTGTGGAGAGCGCGGCGATCCAGGCGGGGATGGATCCCGATCTGCGCACCGACGAGCAGGCAGAGCAGTGAGCGCCGCAGAGGAGCCCGGCGGGGCGGGGGCGGAGAACTCGCAGGACGAACCGCGTCTCGAGATGCACGCGACGACGCAACAGGAGCGCCTCGACGGCATCGTCGCCCAGTTGCGCGCCGATGTTCAGGGCGAGAACACCGCGACCGTCGACAAGGCCGTGCGCACGCGCCTGGCGGAGACCGGAGTCGCGGCGGACGAGGACACCATCACACGGCTGGTCGCCGAGCTCTCCTCAACCTGACCCCCGCCACGGTTCACCCTGCGGCCAGCCACCGTCGAAGCTCCGCCGCCATCGGCGCGGCCGTGCGGATGAGAGTCTCGTGACGGTGGCCCTCGACCACGAAGGAACGGGCGTTCGGAAGGGTCGCGACCACTTCCTCGAACCACTCCGGGGGGACGACCAGGTCACGCTCGCCGCGCACGACCAGCGCCGGCGCCGCAACCCGCGGAAACGCGTGTTCCGGGCGGTGCACCAGCATCGCCCGCATCTTGCGCCGCAGATGCGGCCCGGCTCGGACGTATTCGCGTGCGCCGAGCAGCAGCACCTTCGGGCTCTCGCCCCACAGATCGCGGGCCAGGCGGGACAGCTGTGTCAACGGATGCCGGCGCCTCCGGTCGACGGTCGGCGCCACCAGCACGAGGTGCGACACCGCCGCGGGGTGGCGCACGGCGACCTCGGTGACGACCTGCGTGCCCATCGAATGGCCGAGCAGTACGACGGGCCCGCGGTCCAGGTGTCGCAGGTACGCCGCCACGAGATCGGCCATCCGCTCCATCGTCGGCGTGCGCTGCGGCTCGGGGGAATCGCCGTAGCCGGGGAGGTCGACGGCCACGACGAGTGTGTCCTCCTCGAGGCGCTGCACGAGATCGCCGAAGACCTTGCGCCCCATCCCGATGCCGTGCACGAGCACGACGGTGCGCGCGGCGTCAACCGGCCCGCGCCGCTCACCGATGAGGCTCGCGCCACCGTGGGCGAACACCTCGATGCGACCGTCGTCGGTCGGCATCCCGGTGATCTCGTCGATCGCGCGGTCGACGGCGTCCACGACGGTGCCGACCGCGTCGACCGCGGCGGCCGCGACGGCAGGGCTGGAATCGCGGGTCGAATCGTCCACGGACATGCATCGAGGGTACGACGGCGGGGCCCGGCGCCGAAAGCGCGGACCCCGCCGCCTATCCGAGCGGATGTCGAGGTGTCAGCCGCAGCTGCGCGCTGCGTAGGCGACCGCGACCGTCGAGGTGATCCCGCTCTGGGTGATCGTCGCCGACAGGGAGCCCGCAGGCATGGTCGTCATGCGCGTCGTGAAGGCGTACGACGCTGTGGCGCCGTCGGCGAGCGCGGCCGTCTTCGACCCGTACGGCGACTGCAGGGCGATCGTGGCGGCTCCACCGCCCTCATTCGTCGCCGTCACCACCAGTGCCACCTTGCCCACGACGCACCGTGCCGTCGTCGTGAACGCGACGTGGGAGGCGGCCGTGACGGTAACCGTAGCCTCGACCGGCATGCGGGAGTCATCCTGCGCGATGCCGCGCACCGTGAACGTCCCCGGTCGGGAGTAGGCCGCAGGCGCGATGGCGTCCCACACGACGTCGACGGTGCGCGCAGCGCCGCTGACGGTCGTGAGCGATGCTCGCGGCAGCGTAGGCGCGGTGCCGGCGGTCGTCGTGACGTCCATCGCGGACACCGACGCGACCGCGATGTCCGGTGCGTAAGCGGCGAGCACCTTCTGGTACTCGGCACGGGTGATCGGCAGCACCGTGCCGTGGCGTGGCTTGCCCCCATCGGCGTTCTGCGGCAGGCCCTGACGCAGCTTCTGGCCCAGCGGCTGCCACGCGGCGCCGTCGAGGGAGGTGGTTCCGAACGGTACGTAGTGGTTCGGGCCTCCGTGGTAGTTCGGCTGGTCGATGAACAAGAACCAGTTCAGCCCGTTCACGTCACCGGGGTTCGCGGGGAAGATGTTGGGCCCTTCGCCGCTGGAATAGAGGCCGTTGGGCTCGCCGTTGGCGAGACCGGTGGCGACCTGGTCCTTGACGAGCGTCCACTGGTCTGCCGCGCCCGTTGCGCCCGGAAGCGACCCGGCGATCGTCGCGAGCAGGTTCGTCGACTTCTCCTCGCGGATCGTCATGCTCGCCTCGTCCTTCGTGAACCGGTAGTAGACGTCGCCGACCTTGGCCACCGTCGAATCGATGGTGCCGAGACCGGCGCCGCGGCGGACATCGATCCACGGCTTCGGGTCGGAGAACGTCACGAAGTCGTCGGTGGTGGCGTACATCATGCGGTTGTACGTGACCGCGGTGCGGTCGGCATCGTTCGCCGTCGGGTACAGGTTGGAGGCCCAGAACACGACGAAGGTGTCGAGTTCGTCGTCCCAGTACGCCTCGGGAGCCCATGTGTTGCCCGCGAAATCGCTGGACACCTTGACGTGTCGCTGCGCCGACCAGGTGACGAGATCGTTCGACTCCCACACCTCGATGTACCGCGAGCCGGAGATCTGCGCCGTCGTGAAACCACCGGCCAGGCCGTCGACCTTCAAGTCGGTGGCGATCATGTAGAACCGGTCACCGCCCGGTGCGCGGAGGATGAACGGGTCACGCAAGCCTTGCGTGCCCACAGTGGATGTGAAAACGGGCTGGCCCCCGTTGAGCGTGTTCCAGCTCAGGGCGTCATTGCCCTTGGATGCCGCGATGCTCACGCGTTCGGCGCCCTGGCCTTCACCCGTGAAGAAGGTCCAGAAGTAGGCCTCGGTGAGGGTGGAGCCCCCGGGCATGGGCTGCACCCGCGCGGTGAAGGTGCGGGTCGCGCTGGCGGTGCCGCTGTGCGCGGTCGCCGTCAGTTCGACGGTCGCCGCCGCGGCGCCCGCGGCGGGACGGGCGACGGCGACGGTGCGGGAGTCGGAGCGCACGCCATCACGCACCGTCGCCGATGCGGCACCGGTGGTCACCGACCAGGTCAGGGCCGAGCCCTGTGCGCCGAGCGTGGGGACCGAGAAGTTGGTCCGGATGTCGTCGAGACCCGGCACGCTGAGGGCCGCGAGGTCCTGCGTCACGCGTTGCGAATCGGTGAGCTGCTGGGCGACGAGCACCGTGTAGGTGCGCGTACGTGTCGCCGTGCCGCTGGTGAATGTGGCGGTCACGGTCACCCGGGCATCGCCCGCGCCACCGAAGGGGCGGGTGACTGTGGCCGATCCGCCCGAGAACGCGATGGCGGCGCCATCCGATTGCCAGGCCACCGCGACACCGGCGCTGCGGGTGGGCAGGGTGAAGTTGTCGGTCACGGTGCTCGGCACGGTGACAGCGGCGACGGCGCGATCGAGAGCCTGAGCGCTGTAAAGGCTCGCGACATCGGCATCCGACATCGCGCTCGCATAGACGGCGAAGTCGTCGACGAGCCCGCTCCAGCCGGGATCGTTGTAGGTGGAACGGCCCAGGGTGGCCACCAGCGAGGATCCGAACGAGGACAGATCGCGGGTGATCGTGTTCTGCGCGATCCGTGTGCCGTTGAGGTAGACACGCAGCTGGCCGTTCGCTCCGTCGATGACGGTCGTGTAGAGGCTGAGTCCCGCGGGGGTGCGCGCTCCGGAGGTGGCGGCGCTCGTCGACCCTGCCCCGACCTCGGTACCCCACGGTGCGCCCGCGTCGGTACCGTTCGTCACGACGGACTTCACGTAGCCCGCGGGGTTGGTGGGGTTGAGCAGCCAGTAGCCCGATGAGAACGATGCGCCGGACGCGAGCGGAGCACCGATGAAGGCGGCGGCGGTGTTCGCCGCACCGGTGCGCGGCGAGAGCCACGTCGAGATGGTGACGTTCTTCTTGCCCACGAGGGAGCTCGTCGGGATGTCGAGGTAGGCAGCGGTGGCCGACGATCCGCCCGGCAGAGACAGCATCCCGTCCGCCACGCTGGCGCCGCTGAGGCGGAGTGTCGCGTCGTTTCCGTTGCCGCTCGTGTCGGCGACGGAGGTGCCGGACGCCGCATCGAAGGAATAGTGGATGATCGGGCTCGACCCGGCATCCGCGTGGGCGGCCATCGGCGCGACGGCACCCGCGACCGAGAGTGCGATCGCCGTGAGGGCGGCGCCGCCGCGGGTTCTCAATCGGGAGCTCCGCGCGCGGGAATGGGGGAATCGGGCTCTGGGGCGCGTGGTCATGCGCGGGCTCCTCTGCATCATCTCGATCGATCATCTCGATCGCTTCGATCACCGTGGCGCCGCCAGAGGGGCGCCGAGACCTCTCCGTCTCGGCGCGGGGTGGGCACCATCGCTCTGTCGACGACCGTGAAGCGGTCGGCGCTTGTGTTACCGGAAACAATGCCGGCGCGGCCAACCGTAGAGGGCGGTCGGAGAGGGTGTCAAGGGTCCATCTGTGCGTCGTCACGAGGGGGAGGTCCTCTCGCTGGTCTCGGCTCGGCGCGTTATGAAAGCGTTACCGTTTTCGCTGATCGTTATCGCTAACATCTCTCGGAGTCCTAGACCCACCGTCGGGTCGACAGCATCCAGATCGGCACAGACGCCGTTCGGAGAACGGAGACATGCAATGAACAACGCCGTCTTGCTGCGCGCTGCCGCCGCGGCCCTCGGGTGTGTGCTCGTGGTCGGCGGTGCTGGCTCTGCATTCGCCGCGAACAACGACGATGAGATGGGCAACCAGCAGGTCGGCGTCGCCGTGCAGATCGATGCAATCGGCGCGCTCACACTCAGCGTGGCGTCCGGATCGACTGCGCTCAGCGAGGTCGCCTCCACCGATCCGGATATCCGTGCGTTCAGCGGGGCGCTGCCCGACGTCACCGTCACCGACGACCGTCAAAACGTCCCCGCCGGCGTCTTCTGGTACGTGACCGGACAGGCCAGTGCGCTCACCTCCGGCCAGAACAGCATCGACGCCGGTCACCTCGGCTGGACGCCGAAGATGGTCATCGCACAGGGCAACGGCGAGGTGGCCGAGGGCGACCCGGTCACGACGGTTCTCGACCCCGACCCCGTGCAGGGAGTGAAGAACAACGTCGGGCTCGTGGGCAACGAGCTCCTCGCGCTCTCGCTCGACGCGCAGAGCGCCGCCGCTGTCGGCAGCTGGACGGCCGGGGCCGACCTGCTCCTCAAGGTGCCGAAGACCGTCGCCCCCGGCGCGTACTCGGGCACCATCACGATCACTCTCTGGGAGGGCGAGCAGACGTCGCCGTGACGCCGACCGGCGATCCGGCTCTCCCTTCGTCCCTCTTGTCCCACCCGAGGAGCCGCACTTATGCGCACCCCCCTCCGACCGGCCATGGTCGCCCGCCTCGCTCGTCTCGCCAGCGCGCTCGCCGTCGCCGTGGTGCTGAGCGCGGCGCCGGCTCTCGCCATCGCGCCGGCCCTGGAGGCGCACGCGGACGATGCCGCGCCGGGCGTTCGGTGGTCGGTCGTGCCGGCCGATGCCAGCGGGCCCGACGGGCGGCGTTCGGTGGAGGTCAGGCTCGATCCGGGTCAGAGCGCGGCCGACCATTTCGCCGTACGCAACGTCGGCGACGCGGAGGTGACGTTCCGGTTGACCGCCGCCGACGGCTTCACCACCCCGACCGGTCGATTCGACATCCTCGCCGACGGAGCAGCCTCGGTCGATGCCGGCCGGTGGATCTCGGTCGCCGACAGCGTCACTGTTCCCGCCGGCGCGACGGTGATCGTCCCGTTCACGATCGCCGTTCCGGCCACGGCGCAACCCGGAGATCACTCGGCGGGAATCACTGCGTCGGTGCTTTCGGTGAAGCGGTCTGATGGCGCCGCGCGCGTCGGCGTCGAAAGTCGGGTCGGATTCCGTATCGCGGCCCGCGTCGCGGGAACGATCGAGCCGGCGGCCTCGTTGCATGCTGCCGCGGGCTCGTATCACATCGGATGGAACCCCCTGCGTCCCGGGTCTGCCGTGGTGGATTTCGACGTGGTCAACGACGGGAACACACGCGTGCAGGCCGTCGGCACCGTCGCGCTGGGCGGGCGCACCGTGGAGTTCCCCGCGCCGGGGGAGGCGGTCGCCGACCTGCTGCCGGGAGATCGGCGCACGATTCGGGTCGTCGTCGACGACGTGTGGCCGTCCGTCTACATTCCGGCGACGATTTCGCTCACGCCGCGTGCCCTCACCATCGGTGGTGATACCCCGGCGGTGGCTGCAACGTCGGCGAGTACGGCGCTCTGGGCGCCGCCGGTATCGCAGCTGCTCGTCGTCGTGGGCATGGTCCTCCTCGTTCTCGCTGCGTTCTGGGGTCGCCTGCGTTCGCGTCGCCGCGTCGACAGTCTCGTGGCGGATGCCCGCGAGCAGGGCCGCCGTGCGGCGGTCGAGGAACGGACCTCGGAGGGCGCTCGTGGCTGAGGGCCTCCCGCTCGTCGACGCGACGCCCGAGGCGGGCGCGTCGGGCGTCGAGCTCACTGTCGTGATCGCCCCTCTGCCGGGGACGGCGGGGGTGACTTCGCTGCCGGCGACCGGCGGCACCGTCTCTGTGGAGCTCGGACTTCTCGGTCTCGCCGCGCTGGTCGTCGGTGCCGTGATGTTGAGGCGTTCGCGCCGTCGGCGCGTCGGCGCGCGGGGTGTCGGATGGAGTGTGAAACGATGAGGCATCCGCTCCCGAGCGTGTGAGATCTCCATCGGAACGGTCGCGCCGGCAGAGCGTGGGTGCGAGGCTTTCTCAGGGGAGGGGCGCAGATGGCTGAGCAGAGCGGCCGTGGATGGGCCAAACCCAGCATCTACGACGTGGCCAATCACGCCGGTGTCTCGCACATGACCGTGTCTCGGGTGCTCAACGGTCACCCGAACATCCGCGAGTCCACGCGCACTCGGGTGCTGCAGGCGATCGACGAGATGCAGTACACGCGCAGCTCCATCGCCCGCGCCCTGGCGACGAGCAAATCGATGCGCATCGGCGTGCTGGTCGACAGCCCCGTGCAGTGGGGACCGAACAGCACCCTGCGAGCCATCGAACAGGCTGCGCGGGCGAGCGCGTACTCTGTGAGCGTCTTCTCGACCTCCGACGAGGATGCCGAGAGCATCTCGACCGGTATCAACGATCTGGTCGCACAGGGCATCGATGCCCTGTGCGTCATCGCTCCGCGCTCGTCGGCGTTGGAGCTCTTCCGCGAGCACAGCTCCAACATGCCGACGCTCGTGATCAAGGCCGAGCCCGATCCGCACCTGCACACGGTGGCCGTCGATCAGTACACGGGTGCGCGCACCGCCGTGTCGCACCTCATCTCGCTCGGCCATCGCACGATCGCACACGTCGCGGGTCCGCTCGACTGGTACGACGCGCGTGCGCGCTGGCAGGGCTGGCGTGACGAGCTCGAGGCATCGGGATTGCCTGAAGGCCCGATGGTGCAGGGGGACTGGACCAGCGACCGCGGCTACGAGATCGGTCGGTCCCGTCAGCTCGCCTCGGCCACTGCGGTGTTCGCCGCCAACGACCAGATGGCGCTGGGCATCGTGCACGGCCTGCTCGAGCGCGGACGACGGGTGCCGGAGGATGTCAGCGTCATCGGCTTCGACGACCTCCCCGATGCGCGCCACTTCCTTCCGCCGCTGACGACGGTGCGTCAGGATTTCGCGTCGCTCGGGGCCCTCGCCCTCCGCCTGATCATCGCCGCCATCGATGGCAATGACACGGGAAAGCACGCGCTGATCGCCCCCGAGCTGATCCTGCGGTCTTCGACGGCGGCGCCCTCCGCCTGACCGCTTGCGGCGCGCGGATTCGCCCCGCACCTGTTCGCGGTAACAAACTGGTAACGAAAGCCGAAGAGGGTCTTGTGTTCGCGAATTGTTAGCGCGCACAATCGACCTTGCACCATCCATGCGCCCCCCGGGGCACCACACATCTTCCGCAATCGCCGCGGGGGAACTCTCAAGGAGGAGAAAGAATGGACATCAGCACACGCGGATTCCGTGGACTGCTCACGGTCGCAGCCGCCGGCGCCATGGTCATCGGTCTGAGCGCATGCTCGGGCAACGCTGAGCCTGCAGGCAGTGGCAGCGCCGCTGCCGGTGGAGACAAGCCCATCACGGTCGGCTTCGTCGCGGTCGGCCCCGAAGGCGGCTGGCGCAACGCCAACGAGCAGGCCATCAAGGACGCCTTCACCAAGGACGCCGGCTTCGACCTGAAGTACGCCCCGGCCGCCAGCCCCAGCGACCAGAAGTCGCAGCTCGACGCTTTCTCGACCTTCGTCAACGACGAGGTCGACGTCATCCTGCTGACCGCCACCGAGGCTTCGGGCTGGGGCGATGAGCTGAAGAAGGCCAAGGAAGCCAACATCCCGGTCATCCTGCTCGACCGCGGTGTCGACGCGTCGTCCGACCTCTACGTCACCCGCATCGCGCCGGACAACAAGCAGGTTGCGAAGTCGGTCGGCGACTGGGCCGCCACGGCATTCCCGAGCGGCGCGAACTACTTCGTGCTCGAGGGCGTTCCGGGTCTGTCTGTCGTCAACGAGCGCAACGAGGGTTTCGACGCCGCTCTGTCGGGCAAGTCCGGCTGGAACAAGGTCGGCGCGCAGACCGCCAACTGGAAGACCGACGAGGGTAAGTCCGTCATCGAGACCGTCCTCAAGGCGAACAACAACAACATCCAGTTCATCTTCGCTCAGAACGACGAGATGGGCATCGGTGCGGCGCAGGCCGTCACCGCTGCGGGCCTCAAGCCCGGCACCGACGTCAAGATCGCCACGATCGACGGCACCAAGGGCGCCCTCGAGGCGCTGTCGAAGGGTGACCTGAGCTTCGTCGCTCAGTACAACCCCTTCTTCGGAACCGACGCCGTCGACGCCGTCAAGAAGGCCCTCGCGGGCGAGAAGGTCGACTCGACCATCATCGTCAAGAGCGCCACGTTCGACTCCCCGGAGGCCGCCAAGACGGCCCTCGACAAGGGTCTCGGCTTCTAAGCCGCGACGAGCGAACCCTCTCGAAAAAGCGGGGACGGGGAGCGTCTGTCCGGCGCTCCCCGTCCCACCACCTCACCCGCCGTGGTGATCCCACCCCCTCAACGAGGAAGTCTGCACGTGGTGACCGAACCCCTCCCGATCGTCGAAGTCCGCGGCGCGTCGATCACGTTCCCCGGCGTCAAGGCGCTGGATGACGTGAACTTCCGCCTGCTGCCTGGCGAGGTCCACACCCTCATGGGCGAGAACGGCGCCGGAAAGTCGACGCTGATCAAAGCGCTGACGGGCGTGTACCAGATCGACTCCGGCTCGATCCTCGTCTTCGGCGAGGAGCGCCGCTTCTCCGGAACGGCCTCCGCTCAAGCCGCCGGAATCTCCACCGTGTATCAAGAGGTCAACCTCTGCACGAACCTCTCCATCGGCGAGAACGTGATGCTCGGGCACGAGACCCGTTCACTGTTCGGCATCGACTGGCGCAAGACCCACGCCAGGGCGCACGAGGTGCTCGCCGAGATGGGTCTCGCCGACCTCGACCCCCGCGCCCCCCTGCAGTCCATCTCCATCGCACTCCAGCAACTCGTCGCGATCAGCCGCGCCATGGTCACCAAGTCGAAGGTGCTCATCCTCGACGAGCCGACGTCGAGCTTGGATGCCGCAGAGGTCGAGACCCTCTTCGGCGTCATCCGTCAGCTGCGCGATCAGGGCGTGGCTATCCTCTTCGTCTCGCACTTCCTCGACCAGGTGTACGCGATCAGCGACCGCATCACGGTGCTGCGCAACGGCCGGTTCGTGGGCGAGTACCTCAAGCGCGACCTCGATCGCACCGCTCTCATCTCGAAGATGATCGGCAAAGACCTCGGCGCGCTGCGTGCCCTCGGCTCGAACCGTCAGGTCGACGAGCGCGACCGCACCGCCACGCCCGTGTACGCCGCGGAGGGCATCGCCCGCAAGGGTGCGCTTGCTCCCACCGACATCGAGATCCACAAGGGCGAGGTCGTCGGGTTCGCGGGGCTCCTCGGCTCCGGCCGCACGGAGCTTGCCCGCCTCATCTTCGGCGCCGATAAGCCCGATGCCGGCACCGTGCGCCTGAAGGGTGCGAAGGCGGGCATCGCCTCGCCGGTGGCCGGCCTCGGCAACCACATCGCGTACTCCACGGAAAATCGCCGTGAAGACGGCATCGTCGGCGACCTCAGCATCCGCGAGAACATCATGCTCGCCGTCCAGGCGCAGCGCGGCTGGCTGCGCCGCGTCCCCGCGAAAGAGGTCGATCGCCTCGTCACCATGTACATGGAGCGCTTCAGCGTGCGACCCAACGATCCCGACCGTCCCATCCGGCTGCTCTCCGGTGGCAATCAGCAGAAGGTGCTGCTCGGCCGCTGGCTCGCCACCGACCCGGAGCTCCTGCTGCTCGACGAGCCCACGCGCGGTATCGACGTCGGCGCGAAGGCCGACATCCAGGAGACCGTCGCCGAGCTGGCCGAAGGCGGCATGAGCGTCGTCTTCATCTCATCGGAGCTGGAAGAGGTCGTCCGCCTCTCCGAGCGCATCGTGATCATGAAGGACCACCAGAAGATCGGCGAAGTCGTCAACGGCCCCGATGTCACCGCGGAGCGGATCGTGTCGATCATCGCCGCCGACTCGGAAGCCGCTGCCGAAGCGCGCGCCGACGCGCTCGCCGACAAGGTCGAAGGAGAACAGGCATGAACCGTCTGAGGGCGCTCGTGCGCACCCCCTGGTTCTGGGGGATCGTCGGCATCGTTCTGCTGCTGGCGCTGAACACAGTCAAAGACCCGTCGTACCTCTCGGTCGGCGTCAACCCCACGACCGGGCAGCTGTCGGGCAACGTGCTCGACATCCTGCGGGTGTCGGCGCCCATCGTCATGATCGCCCTGGGTATGACGTTCGTCATCGCGACCAGCGGCATCGACCTCTCCGTCGGATCGGTCATGGCCGTCGGCGGTGCGATCGCGATGGTCACCTTGAGCGGCCTCGGTCAGCCGACCTCGGTCGGGGCGATGCTCGCTGCGATCGGTCTCGCCGTGCTGTTGGGCATCGTGCTCGGCGCGGTCAACGGCTTCCTCGTCGCGGTCGTCGGATTGCAACCGTTCATCAGCACCCTGGTCATGATGCTCGCCGGCCGCGGCATCGCCCGCGTCATCACGGGCGGGCAGAACACGAATGCCGAGAACGCGCCCTTCCGCGCCCTGGCCAACGGCCAGTTCCTCGGGCTGCCGCTCAGCTTCGTCCTGGCGATCGCGATCGTCGTGATCGTCGCGCTCGTGATGCGCCGCACCGCTCTCGGACTCATGATCGAATCGATCGGCATCAACCCGCAGGCCAGCCGTCTTGCCGGCATCCGGCCGCGCCCGATCCTCATTGCGGTGTACGTCCTCTCGGCCGTGCTCGCGTCGATCGGCGGCCTGTTCACCGTGTCGGAGGTCATGACCGTCGACGTGTCGGGCACGGGCTATCAGATGGAGCTCGACGCGATCCTGGCCGTGGTCATCGGCGGCACCTCGCTCGCCGGGGGCAAGTTCTCGATCGTGGGTTCGACCATCGGCGCACTGCTGATCGCCACGCTGAACAAAACCGTGCTCTTCCTCGGTGTCTCGGCGGCGGCCACTCCGGCCTTCAAGGCGGTCGTGATCGTCGCGCTGGTGCTGCTGCAGTCCGAGCGCGTCCGTTCCCTCGTGTTGCGTCGCGGTAACCGCTCACGCACCCCCGAGGCCCCTCTTGCCGAGTCCACGCAGCCGAAGGAGGTCGTCGCATGAGCGACGCATCCACCACTCGCGAACGCACCGAGCCGTCCGGCGGCACGGCGACGATCGTCACCCCGCGGGGCACGACATGGTCGCGACTCTGGGGTCGCAGCCAGTCGCTCATCCCGAGTCTCGCGGCGGTCGTGCTCTTCATCAGCATGCTCGTCTACGCCGAGGTGGCCTACGGCCGCGTGTTCCACCTGGGCACCATGTCGAGCCTGCTCGTCAGCTTCGCGCCGACGATCATCCTCGCGGTCGCTATGACGATCGTCATCCTCTCCGGCGGCATCGACCTCTCCGTCGGCGCGGTCGTTGCCTTCACTTCGGTGGCGGGCGTGATGCTCATGTCGATCGGGGTCAACGGCTGGGTGGCGATCGTGCTGATGATCGTCTTCGGCGCGTTGTTCGGACTCGTCTCGGGTGTGCTCATCCAGTTCTTCAACGTGCAGCCGTTCATCGCGACGCTGGCGATGATGTTCCTGGCACGCGGGCTCGCCTCGATCCTCTCGACGGTTCCCGTGCACGCACCGGATGATTCGCCGATCCTCCTGCTGGCCACGGACTTCAAGCTCATCGACGGCCCCAAGACGAACGACCTCGTCCTCACGCCGGGCTTCTTCGTCGCCGTGATCGTCGTGATTGCCGCCGTCTTCTTCTTGCACCGCACCCGCACCGGTCGCACGATCTACGCGATCGGCGGCGCGGAATCGTCGGCGCAACTCATGGGCCTCCCGGTGGCACGTACCCGCGTGTGGATCTACGTCCTCAGCGGTGCGCTCGCCGGCCTTGCGGCCGTGGTCTACACCGCCGAGGTCGGCGGCAAGGCGCAGAACGTCACCGGCATCGGCTGGGAGCTCGACGCCATCGCCGCGGTCGTCATCGGCGGCACACTCCTGACCGGCGGGGTGGGCTACGTGCTCGGTTCCGTCGTCGGCACGCTCGTGCTGGCCGCGCTTTGGATGATCATCACGAAGGACGGCTCGATCAAGCCGGAGTACCTGACGATCATCACCGGCGGCATCCTCCTCGTCTTCGTTCTGCTCCAGAGGGCGCTGACGAAACGGAGGAACGGATGAGTGGCGAGGCGATCGTGATCGACGCCGCCTTGCAGGAGCGGATCGACGCGGTGCGCGCCGACGTGGCGGCACTGCATGGCGAACTCGTCCGCTACGGCCTTGTGGTCTGGACCGGCGGTAACGTGTCGGGTCGGGTTCCGGACAGTGACCTGTTCGTCATCAAGCCGTCCGGCGTCTCGTACGACGACCTCGCGCCCGAGAACATGATCCTCTGCGATCTCGACGGCGCCGTCATCGCCGGCACTGCCGGCAGCGAGCGCAGCCCCTCGAGCGACACCGCTGCACATGCCTACGTCTACCGGAACATGCCCGAGGTCGGCGGGGTCGTGCACACGCACTCCGACTACGCCGTGGCGTGGGCGGCCCGCGGCGAGGAGATTCCGTGCGTGATCACGGCGATGGCCGACGAGTTCGGCGGACCGATCCCGGTCGGACCGTTCGCGATCATCGGCGACGACTCGATCGGTCGCGGCATCGTCGAGACGCTGCGTGGCCACCGCAGCCGCGCGGTGCTCATGCAGAACCACGGACCGTTCACCATCGGAGTGAACGCGAAGGATGCCGTCAAGGCAGCGGTCATGTGCGAGGACGTCGCCCGCACGGTGCATCTGGCCCGTCAGGGCGGCGAGCTCATCCCGATCCCGCAGGACAAGATCGACGCGCTCTACAACCGCTATCAGAACGTGTACGGGCAGGGATCGGACGACCGGCGATGACCGACATCCAGGATGCCGCGGCCGACGCGGTCCGCACGGGACGCACGACTCTCGGCATCGAGTTCGGGTCGACGCGCATCAAGGCATGCCTCATCGACGCCGCCCATCCGGCGACCGTGCTCGGCGTCGGCTCGCACGCCTGGGAGAATCGCCTGGAGGACGGACTCTGGACCTATCCGCTGGACGCGGTCTGGGCCGGGCTTCAGGATGCCTACGCCGATCTCGCTGCCGATGTGGAACGTCGCCACGGCGTGAGCCTCGAGACCGTGGGCGCCATCGGCATCTCGGCGATGATGCACGGCTACCTGGCGTTCGACGCCGACGGAGAACTGCTGGTGCCGTTCCGCACCTGGCGCAACACCAATACCGCCCCGGCGGCGGCGGAGCTGTCGGCACTGTTCGACGTGAACATTCCGCTCCGGTGGTCGATCGCACACCTGCGCCAAGCCGTGCGTGACCGCGAACCCCACGTGTCACGGCTGGCCGCGGTCACCACGCTCGCCGGTTACGTCCACGAGAAGCTGACCGGTCGTCGCGTGCTGGGCGTCGGCGATGCGTCGGGCGTCTTCCCGATCGGCGCCGGCACGGCCGACTACGACGAGCATCTGGTCGCGCATTTCGATGCCCTGGCGCCGGGGGATATCCCGCCGCTGCGCGCCCTGCTTCCCGAGGTGCTGCCGGCCGGTGCCGACGCCGGCATCTTGAGTGCCGAGGGGGCAGCACTGCTCGATCCGCGCGGCACGCTGCGGCCCGGCATCCCGTTCTGTCCCCCCGAGGGTGACGCGGGTACCGGAATGGTCGCCACCAATGCTGTGGCTCCGCGCACGGGCAATGTGAGCGCCGGTACCAGCATCTTCGCGATGGTCGTGCTCGAGCGTCCGCTCGCGGCCCAGCACCACGAACTCGACCTCGTCACCACGCCCGCGGGCGATCCGGTCGCGATGGTCCACTGCAACAACGGTGCGAGCGAGCTCGCGGCGTGGGCGGGCCTGTTCGGCCGCTTCGCCGCCGCATCCGGAACGCCGCTCGACGACGACGCCGTGTTCGAGGTGCTCCTGCGCGAAGCGCTCGACGGCGCCGCCGACGCGGGCGGCCTCCTCGCCTACAACCACCTGGCGGGCGAGCCGATCGCCGGACTCACCGCGGGCCGGCCGCTGTTCGTGCGCACCCCCGATTCCGCCTTCAGCCTCGCCAACGTCATGCGCGCCCAGGTCTACGGCGTGTTCGGCACGCTTGCTCTGGGTATGCACGTGCTCGACGCCGAGGGTGTGCAGCTCGACCGCATGTATGCGCACGGCGGCGTATTCCGCACGGCCGGCGTCGCGCAGCGCTTCCTCGCCGCAGCCCTCGACGCGCCCGTCGCCGTCGGCGATACCGCCAGCGAGGGGGGCGCATGGGGCATCGCCGTGCTCGCCGCCTTCCGCCGCGCGGTCGCCGCAAAGACGGCCCACACGCTCGGTGCCTACCTCGACGACGTGGTGTTCGCGGATGCCGCGGCCTCCGTCGTCGCCCCCGATGCGGCCGACACGGCCGGCTTCGCCGCCTACCTCGACCGCTACCGCGCCGGCCTCGCCGTCGAGGCCGCGGCCGTTTCCGCCCTCTGACCCACGATTCCCCCTCGGCCTCGTGCCGCGCTCAACGACCGGAAAGACACCATGACCCTCTCCACCACTCTCGAGAACTACACCGTCTGGTTCGTGACCGGCAGCCAGGGGCTGTACGGCGAAGAGACGCTGAAGCAGGTCGCCGCCCAGTCGCAGCAGGTCGCTGCCGGCCTGGCGGGACTTCCCGTGACGATCGAGTGGAAGCCGGTGCTCACCGATTCCGACAGCATCCGCCGCCTCGCCCTCGACGCCAACAGCGACGATTCGGTGATCGGCATCGTCGCGTGGATGCACACGTTCAGCCCCGCCAAGATGTGGATCGCGGGCCTGGATGCCCTCCAGAAGCCGCTTCTGCACCTGCACACGCAGGCGAACGTCGAGCTGCCGTGGGAGGACATCGACTTCGACTTCATGAACCTCAACCAGGCCGCGCATGGCGACCGGGAGTTCGGCTACATCCAGACGCGTCTGGGTGTTCCGCGTAAGACCGTCGTCGGTCACGTCTCGAACCCGGCCGTTCGCCGGCAGGTGGAGGACTGGCAGCGCGCCGCCGCCGGATGGCAGGCCGCCCGCACGCTGAAGCTCGCGCGATTCGGCGACAACATGCGCTACGTCGCCGTCACCGAGGGTGACAAGACCGAAGCCGAACTGCGCTTCGGTGTGCAGGTGAACACGTGGGGCGTCAACGAACTGGCGGATGCCGTCGCCGCGGCATCCGAGTCGGACATCGACGCCCTGGTGCAGGTGTACCTCGCCGAGTACGACGTCGCGGCGGAGTTGCTTCCCGGGGCCGAGCGCCACTCGTCGCTGCGCGACGGTGCGGCCATCGAGATCGGTCTGCGGACGTTCCTGGAGGCCGGCGGCTTCGGCGCCTTCACAACCTCGTTCGAAGACCTGGGCGCCCTCACGCAGCTGCCCGGCCTCGCCGTGCAGCGGCTGATGGCGGAGGGCTACGGCTTCGGCGCCGAGGGCGACTGGAAGACCGCCATCCTGGTGCGCGTCGCCAACGTGATGGGCGCGGGCCTGCCCGGCGGGGCGAGCCTCATGGAGGACTACACCTACGACCTGGTCGAGGGCGACGAGAAGATCCTCGGGGCGCACATGCTCGAGGTGTCGCCGTCGCTGACCACGCAGAAGCCGCGCCTGGAGATCCACGCGCTCGGCATCGGCGGCAAGGACGACCCGGTGCGTCTGGTCTTCACGGCCGACCCCGGTCCCGCCGTGGTCGTCGCGATGAGCGACATGCGCGACCGGTTCCGTCTCGTCGCGAACGTGGTCGAGAACGTCGAGGCTCCCGACCTTCCCCAGCTGCCGGTCGGTCGGGCGATCTGGAAGCCGGCGCCCGACTTCGCCACCAGCGCCGCCTGCTGGCTGACGGCCGGTGCCGCTCACCACACGGTCATGACGACGGCGGTCGGCATCGAGGTCTTCCGTGACTTCGCTGACATGGCCGGCACAGAACTGCTGGTGATCGACGAAGACACGACCGTCCGCGGATTCCAGAAGGAACTGCGCTGGAACCAGGCGTACTACCGCCTGGCGCAGGGACTCTGACACCTCACCCTTCCCCACACACCTCCCCCCCCGAAAGAGGACCGTCTCGATGATGAGATCAGCCGTACTTCCGCGCGCTTCCGCGGCATCCGCCGCCACCGTTCGCCGGACGATCGCCGTGGCGGTCGCCGGTGTCTTGGCCCTGACTGGGGTCGGCATGGCGCTGCCCGTCGCCGCGACCGCCGCCGGCGTTCCGACGCCGACCGCCCACTACGACATGTCGCACAGCGGATCGACGCTGCTCGACGTCTCGGGCAACGGACGCAACGCGACTCTCACCGGATTCACCGACGGGTCATTCGTCGACGCGGCCGGTGACGCGGTGCTGCGCTTCCGGGCAGACGGCTATGCGGCGCTGCCGCAGGGACCGATCACCGGCACGGACAACGACTTCACCGTCGAGTACACCGTGTCGACGCAGACCTCCGCCAACCACTTCGGGTGGGTCATCGGTGACGGTGTGGGGCCCTGGAACACCAGCCAGCTCGGAAATCACATCTTCCTCAGCCCGCGGTCAGCGCAGGGCGGCTACAACGACCAGGTGCTGGCGGCAATCCGCGTCAAGAGCGGCAACGACAACGGCGAGTCGCGCCTGCCCGCGGGCGGCGGGCTGAACCCCGGATTCACGACGCTCACCATGGTCGGCTCGGGCAACACGCTCACGCTCTACCGCGACGGCGTGGTCATCTCCAGCCTCACCCACAACCGTTCGATGAGCTCGATCATCCCGACCGGCTCAGTGCTGGGCTACCTCGGGCGTTCGCTCTACCAGGGCGACCCGCTGCTGCGGGCCGACGTCTCCGATGTGAAGTTGTGGGACGTGGCACTCTCGTCGACCGAGGTGTCGGCGAGCATGCCGACCGCGCAGGAGAAGACGGCGACGACCGCGGCGCTGCTGCGCGGCGACGTGCTCGCCCAGATGCTCGGTGCCAACACGGCGCTAGCGAGCGTGTCGTCGAACCTCACGCTCCCGGCAGCGGTGAACGGCATCACCCTGACCTGGTCGTCCTCGGCTCCGACGGTCGTCTCGACCGCCGGAGTGGTGACACGCGCGATCTCCAGCGACACGCCCGTCACCCTGAGCGCTGTGACCTCGCTCGGCTCGACACTCACCTTCGATGTCACCGTCGTCGCTCCGCGCATCGCGGCGGACCTCGACGCGATCGCCCTCGCTCCTCGCACGACGGAGAACCTACCGCTGGTCACTGTCGGCGCCGTCAACGGCGCGGCGATCACGTGGTCGTCCTCGGACGCGTCGCTCGTCACGCCCACGGATGCCGCCTACACCGCTCCCGCGGTCGGTGTGGCCGATCCCTACCGCGGCGGCGGGCTCGTCAGCCGGCCAGCCTATGGAGCGGGCGATAGCAACGTGACCCTGACCGCGCACGCGGTGCTGAACGGCGCCAGCGCCGAGCGCACCTTCACGGTCAGCGTCGCTGAACTCGGGCGTTGGGCGCCGGATGCCGGCTATGCGGCGGCGTACTTCAAGTCCGACGGCGACGAGAAGATCTACCAGGCGGCGACCACCGGCAACGACTTCTTCACTTTCACGCCCGTCAACGGGGGTAAGGCCGTCATCACCTCCACCACGGACACCACCGGTCTGCGTGACCCGTACATCCTTCGCTCGAAGGACGGCGACAAGTACTACATGGTCGCTACCGACCTGTGCATCAGCTGCGGCACCGGATGGGGGCCGGCTCAATCGAACGGCAGCCTCAAGATCGAGGTGTGGGAGTCGACCGACCTCGTCTCCTGGACCCGCACCAACGGCGAGAACTCCGGCATCACCGTCAACCAGCCGGCCGCCGGCATGACGTGGGCTCCCGAGGCGTATTGGGATGACCAGCTGCAGTCATACGTGGTGTTCTTCGCGTCGCGTCTGTACTCCGATGCGAGCCACACGAACAGCGACAACCTGTACGCCCGCATGTTCGCCGTGATCACCCGTGACTTCCACACGTTCACCGCACCACCGACGAGCTGGCAGGACACGGGATACGCCCGCATCGACTCCACGGTCACCAAGATCGGCGACTATTACTACCGCTTCACCAAGAACGAAGAAGGAGGCGCCGCGGGTCCGCTGGAAGCGGGCAAGGACATCTTCCTCGAGCGCTCCCAGGTCCTGACGGCGCCGACCACCTCGTCGAACTGGACGGCTGATCCCGCGACCGGCTGGCAGCTCACCGACACCCACATGACCTCGCTCCAGACCGGTCAGGCCGGCGAAGGCCCGGAGATCGTGAAGCTCAACGAGGGCGACCCGAACAACTCCGGCGACGGCTACGTGTTCCTCGTCGACAACTACGGGGCCGGCGGCTATCGCGCCTTCCTCACCGACGGTGGCGCGATCGCGTCGAGCACGCAGAACGACCGGCTCTCGCAGCGCGCCGAGTGGAGGGTGCGAGCACAGGGCGGCCTACCGGCCAGCCCGCGCCATGGTGCTTTTGTGAGCGTCACCCAGTCGGTCCTCGATGCCATGCACGCGTGGGGCCCCGTGGCAGCGGTCACCTCGACCACGACTCTCGCCGCTGAGCAGCGTACGGTGACGGCGACCGTCACCGCTGGCGACGGCGGCGATGTCGCCGGGACGGTGACGTTCTCGGGCGGTGGCTGGAGTGCCACCGTGCCGGTCTCGGGCGGGAGCGCTCGGGTCGGCGTCGCCGCACGCATGTCCCTTGCGGCAGCCTCCGGCGCCACCGCACAGGTCGTCGTACCCGCGGGCATCTCGGCCGTGTCGGCGAGGTACGACGGCTACCGAGACGGGCTCGTCGGCGCCTCGAGCGCCGCGGCGGTGGCACTGGCGGATGCGGGCGCGACCCCCACGCCGAGCCCCTCACCGAGCGTGACCGCAGCACCGCCGGTCGACGCGTCGGATCCGCTCGCCTCATCCGGGCAGAGTCCCGCACTGGTGATCGGCACGGCCGCGGCGGCGCTGATCCTGCTCGTCGGTGGTGCGATCCTCGTGGTGCGGCGTCGCCGACGCCTCGTCGAGTGATTGCGTCCCTTGTCGAGACGTGGTGGTGAGCGCGGGCGATAGCGTGAAGAGGTGACGAACCCCGCAACAGCCAGCATCTCGCTCGACGAGGGCCAGCGGTGGCGCGCCTTCTGGGTGTGCGTATCGGTGGCCGCGCTCACGATCCTCGATCTCAGCAAGGTCAACGTCGCCCTGCCGTCGATCGAGCACGCTCTCGGGGCCGATTCGACGCAACTGCAGATCGTGGTCTCCGGCTACGTCCTCATGTTCGGGCTGGCGCTGGTGCCCTTCGGTCGACTGGGTGATCAGCGTTCGCGCAAGACCCTGTTCCTCATCGGGCTCAGTCTGTTCCTGGTGACCTCGATCGTGTGCGCCGTCGCCCCCACCATCGAGGTGCTGATCGTCGGGCGCCTCGTGCAGGGGCTCGCGGCAGGCATCCAGATGCCGCAGGTGATCGGGACGATCCAACAGATCTTCGTCGGTACCCAGCGAGGCCGAGCCTTCGGTCTCTTCGGCGCCACGATCGGCATCGCGACGGCCATCGGCCCCACGTTCGGGGGACTGATGATCGCACTGGGGGGCGCGCAGGACGGTTGGCGGTGGATCTTCTGGATCAACGTTCCGCTCTGCGCCCTGGTGATCGCGGGAGTGCTCGGCGTGCTGCCCCGCACACGCCGATCGACGCCCGGCCGGGTGCATCTCGACCCCGTCGGACTCGTGCTGCTCGCCCTCACGATCCTCACCCTGATGTGGCCGTTCCTGCTCACCACCGGGGCTCCCACCGACGATCCGAGGCGCTGGTGGACCCTCGTGCTCTTCGTCGTCTTCGTAGCGGCGTTCACCGGGTGGGAACGCCGCTACGCGGCATCCGGTCGTGCTCCGCTCGTGCCGTTCTCGCTGTTCTCGATCTCGTCGTTTCGCAACGGCACGCTCGTCATCACGACGTATTTCACCGCGATACCGGCGATGTTCCTGCTGACGACCCTGTTCCTCCAGATCGGCGTCGGCACGGAGCCGGTGTTCGCCGGAATGGTGTCGATCGGCTTCGCCGTCGCGAGCGCCATCACCGCCTGGTTCGGCGGCACTCTCGTGGCCCGCTTCGGCCGCCCGCTCGTGGTGTGGGGGCTCGCGGTCGTGCTCGTCAGCATCGTGGCGCTCGCCATCGTCGCCTCCACCGTGCCGGCCGGTGCGGTGGAGTACGCGATGGCGGCGGTGATGATCGTCGCCGGTGCGGGCGCCGGCTTCGTCGTCGCCCCCAACCAGACGCTCACCCTGGCGGACATCCCGACCCGAGAGGGCGGTCTGGCCGGCTCGGTGGGCCAGCTCGGACAGCGCGTCGGTACCGCCGTCGGCACGGCCATCGGACTGTCGCTGTTCTACTCGACCGTCTACCGCCAGCAGAGCCTGGACCATCGGGGCCTCGAGGTGTTCCACGAGGCTTACGCCTACGGCATGGTCGCGGTGGGGGTGTTCGTGGCACTCGCCCTGCTCATCGGCGTGCTCGATCTGAACGCACGTCGCCACGCTCCCGAAGACCTCGATACGCACTGACCCGCGGGCCTCGCGGCCGATGTCGTCGGCTCCGCCTACCGTGGAGTCATGCGCATCCTGCACACCTCCGACTGGCACATCGGGCGGACCTTCCACGGTCACTCCACGCTCGAGGCGCTGCGCGGCGTGCTCGATGCCCTCACCGATCAGGTGCGCGCGCACGACGTCGATGTGGTCATCATCGCCGGCGATGTCTTCGATTCGGCCACCCCCGCCGCGGCCTGTTACACGCTGCTCACGCAGACGTTGCGGGCGCTCGCCGACACCGGCGCGCAGGTGGTCGTCACGAGCGGAAACCACGACTCCGCGGCGCGCCTGGGCTTTCAGGCCGGACTGTTGCGCAGCGGCATCCACATGCTCACCGATCCCGCCGACATCGGCACGCCGGTCACCGTGTCGGACGCGCACGGGCCTGTGCATCTCTACGGCATCCCCTACCTCGAGCCCGCCCTGCTGCGCGCGGTGTGGCCGCAGGCCCGCAGTCACGCCGACGTGCTCGGTCACGCGATGGACCTGGTGCGCGCCGACCTCGCCGCGCGGGGCGGTCGCTCGGTCGCGATCGCCCACTGCTTCACCGCCGGGGTCGAGCCGACGCCCCACCTCGAACGCGACATCCAGCAGGGCGGCCTCGACGTGGTTCCGCTGTCGACGTTCTCCGGCGTCGACTACGTCGCGCTCGGCCACATCCACGGCCGACAGCAGCTCGCCCCGCATGTGCGCTACGCCGGTGCGCCGCTGCATTACAGCTTCGGCGAGGGTCATAAGCCCCGAGGCTCGTGGCTGGTCGAGCTGGATGCCGCCGGGCTCGCCGACGTGACATGGCTCGCGCTGCCCGTCCCTCGTCGGCTGGTGACACTGCGGGGCGGTTTCGACGACATCCTCACTTCGGCCGAGCATGCCGCGGACGCAGAGGCGTGGGTGAGCGTGGAGTACACAGACGCCCTGCCCGAACGCGACCCGTTGCGCCGGTTGCAGGAGCGCTTCCCCCACTGCGCCAAGGTGGTGCACGTGCCGGCGATGGTGCCCGAGTCCGATGCGCGCACGTATTCTCAGCGCGTGCGCTCGACGCGCAGCGACACCGAGTTGGTCGACGCCTTCCTCGCCCACGTGCGCGGCGGCGAGGGGGCGACCGAGCGCGAGCGCGAGCTGTTGCGAGACGTGATCGACGAACGCACGCGCGTCGAGGCGTTCGCGTGAGCGGTGGGCCGCGCCGGGGGCGGTCCGCATGAAGCTGCACCGGCTCGAGCTGACGGGGTTCGGTCCTTTCCGCGACCGCCAGCTGGTCGACTTCGACGCGTTCGACGACGACGGACTCTTCCTCATCTCCGGGCGCACCGGGACGGGCAAATCGAGCATCCTCGACGGGGTGAGCTTCGCGCTCTACGGCACGGTGCCGCGGTACGAGGGCGGCGAGAAGCGATTGCGCAGCGATCACAGTCACCTCACCGATCCCACAGAGGTGCGGCTGGAGTTCACGGTCGGCGACCGCAGATGGCGGGTGACTCGGGCGCCCGAATACGATCGGCCGGCCAAGCGCGGCGGCGGGTTGACCACCGAGCCCGCCCGCGCCGAACTCGACGAATTCGTCGACGGGGTGTGGGTGGGTCGCGCAGCCAAGCCGCGCACCGTGGGGGAGGCGTTGGGCGAGGTGCTGGGTCTCAACGCCGCACAGTTCCAGCAGGTGATCCTCCTCGCGCAGAACAAGTTCTCGCGTTTCCTGCTCGCCCCCGGCGACGAGCGCCAGACGCTGCTGCGGACACTTTTCGGCACGCGGCGGTTCGAGCAGTACCGCGACCAGCTCGAACAACAGCGACGTGATGTGCAGAGCTCCTGGGAGGCGAAGACCGAGCGGGTCCGCACGCTCCTCGGCGAGGCGGAGCGCCTCGCCGAGGACCACGTGTTCGGTGCCGCGTCGGAACCGACCCTCACGGCGGTCGGCGATGGCGGTGAGGTGCCGCTGGACGTGCGCCGCGAAGCTCTCGCGAGCGCCGCCCAGCGTGCGGAGTACCGCATCGAGCAGACGGAGCTCGCGCGGACCCGTGCCGATGCGGATGCCGCGGCATCCGCCGCCGCGCAGAGTGTGCTCCTCGCCGCGGCCGAGCGGGCGCGTGAACGCGCAGCGCTCTCCGCGCGGCTGAGCGCGCTCGAGGATCGGTCTGCCGAGGTCGCCGACGCGGCACGACTTCTCGGGCGCGCCCGCGCCGCGGCGACTCTGCGTGCGCCGCTCGACGCACACGAGCGTGCCGCGCAGGCGCACGCGCGAGCCGACGAGGCAGCGACGGTCGCTCTGAGGCAGTGGGTCGACGCCGGCGGCGACCCCCAGGCCGATCTCCCCGTCCATATCGAGGCGCTCACCGGTGACATCGCGCGAGCCGAAGACGCGCTCGATCGTGAGCGCGAGCTGGCCGTCAGCGAGGCCGAGCACGAGGCGGCAACGCGCACGATCGCCGAGCTCGAGGCGGCGCTCGTCGTCGCCGATGCGCAGCGCGCGACGGTGCCTGCCGAGCGCGCCGGCATCGACGCCGACCTCGCCCGCGTCGACCCGCGTGCCGCACGCCGCGGCGAGTTGCAGGTCGAGCACGACCGTCTCGTCCGTGTGCTCGACGCCGCGCGGGTGGTGACCGCTCGTGCAGAGGAGCTGTCGCTGTTCGAGTCGCGATACGCCGAGGCGGTCGCCGCCGCAGCGAGCGCGACGGCCACCGTGGGCGCGCTGCTGCGACGTCGGATGGCGGGCTATGCCGGGGAGCTCGCTGCCGCGCTGGTGCCGGGCGAGGCGTGTGCGGTGTGCGGGTCGACCACGCACCCGCAACCTGCGCGCCCGAGCGATGACCCGGTGACCGATGATGTCCTCACCGCCGCGGAGAGCCTGCGCGATGAAGCCTCCGCGGCGGAGGTCGCGGCGCGCCAGGCCGCCGTCGCCGCCCGGGAGACCCTCGCCCTCGCCCGCGTCGACGCTGCCGGGATGGACACGGCGACGGCCGAACAGCACCTCGCCCGCGTCGCCGGAGACCTCTCCGAGGCGGTGGCCGCGGTGCACGAGCTCGACGAACTCCGCGCTCGCCGCACCGCACTCGATGACGCGGCCGCCTCGGCCGAGGTCGAGCGGGTCGCGCTGAGCGAGCGTCTGGCTGCAACCCGCGAGCGTCACCGCGCCGCCGCCGCCGACGTCGCCCGGCTGACGGTGGCGGTCGCGGCGGCGAGGGGTGACTTCGATACGGTGGCCGCGCGCGTCGCGGCATCCGTCGCCGAGCGAGATCGCGCTCGCGCTCTGATGGCAGCCATTGCTCTCCGCGACGAGCAGGAGCGCGCCCGTGCCGCCGCGCGCGGAGAACTCGACACGCTCCTCACGGCGTCGCCCTTCGACGACGCCGCCGAGGCGCGCGACGCGGTGCGCAGCGCCGCCGAGATCGACGCGCTCGAGGCGGCCGTGGCGGATCACGCGGCGCAGCTGACGGCGACGCGCGCCCGCCTGCTCGACCTCGAACTCGACGCCGTCGGCGACGACGTCGACGACGAGCGTTTGGCCGCAGCCGCGGCGGCCGTCGCAGAAACCGATGCGGCGCGATCGGCCGCGATCGCGGCGCACAGCGATGCGCGGGCGATGAAGGCCCGCCTCATCGAGCTCCTGGAGCGCATCGACGAAGCGATCGAGAGCGTGCGCGACAGCGCCGACGAGGTGGCCGCCATCCGGCGATTGGCCGACACCGTGGCCGGCCGTGCACCGAATGCGATGAAGATGGACCTCGAGACCTTCGTGCTCGCGGCGGAGCTCGAAGAGATCGTCGCCGCCGCGAACCTCCGGCTAGCCGAGATGTCGTCGGGGCGCTATTCGCTCCACCACTCCGATGCACGGGCCGCCCGCGGCCGCGCCTCGGGTCTGGGCATCGAGGTACTGGACTCCCACACCGGGAGGCTGCGGTCGCCGCAGTCGCTGTCGGGGGGAGAGACGTTCTTGGCCTCGCTCGCACTGGCACTGGGGCTGGGCGAAGTGGTGACTTCGCGTGCGGGCGGCATCCGACTCGACACGCTGTTCGTCGATGAGGGTTTCGGCTCGCTCGATCCCGAGACCCTCGAACTCGCCATGCGCACCCTGGACGACCTGCGTGCGGGTGGGCGCACCGTCGGGGTGATCAGCCACGTCGAGGCCATGAAGGAGCAACTGCCGGCGCAGATCCTCGTCGTCTCGACGTCCGAAGGGCCGAGCATCATCCGACAGGATGCCGCTCGACCCTTCGTGGATCGCAAGGTGCGCTGAGCGTTACTGCAGGGAGGTCTTCGCCGACGCGAGGATTTCGCGGTACAGGGTGCGCAGCAGGTCGGCTGAACTCTCGTCGCCACCGATGCTGGTGATCGTCTGCTGCACGAGGTCTTCGACCCCGGAGTCGCCGGTCACCAGCAGGGTCTGACCGATCGTGATCAGCGTAGAGTCGGGCAGGACCTGCTCGATGACATCGGGGGTCGCCGTCGGGTCCACCTCCGCGAAGATGTCGTTGACCTTCGGGCGCACATCGGCGATGAATGCCTGTTGGGCCACCGACAGGGTCGCGTCGTCAGCCTCGGGAGACGGCGTGCCGCCCTGGGAGATTTCGGCGGACGGCACCGGCGACGGTGTGGCAACCATGTCATCGATCGATGCCCCCGCGGCCGACAGCCCCAGGGTCACCAGCGACCAGATCAGAGCGAACGAGCCGATGGTTGCTCCAACGATCGACAGGACCAGCGCCGTGACGCTCAGCGGCTTGCCGCCGTAGCGCTTCCCGGCAAGGCCGACGATCGAGAAGATGAAGCCCGCCAGCAGCAGCAAGCCGCCGATGATCACCGCGACCAGACCGACCCACGGCACGGGGACGAGGCCGATGAGGCTGAGGACAGTGCCGACGGCGGCGAGGGACAGCGCCGTCCAGGCGATCGCCTTGGAGCGCGTGTCGGGCGCCGTCGGCTGCGGGCCATAGCCCGGCTGGCCGTAGGGCGCCTGGCCGTGCGGCGGCGGCGTTGGCGCACCGTACGGCTGCTGTCCGTAGGGTGCCTGCGGCGCAAGGCTCGGCGGCATCGGGGGCAGCGGCGGGGCGGTCGGCGCGACGTATGCGTCTCCGTATCCGCCGGTCGCCGTGGGGTAGGCCTCGGTGGGCTGTACCTCGGTGGGCTGTACCTCGGTGGGCTGTACGTCGGTGGGCTGCACGTCCGGGGCGTCGGGGGTGTCGCCGTCGCTCGCGTGCGGTTCGCTGGGCGGAGGTGTCGACATGAACGGGTTCCTTCGTCTCGTGCGTCACAGCGCAACATCACCGTCGGGGTGGGCGATGCGCGGGTTGCTCCCACACTATCGAGTGGCCCGTCGTGCGGGGCCTTTCTCACGCCGCATCTGCAGCGCTGAATGCGGGCGGGTGAGCAAAGATGGGACGACACCTCATCCCGCCGTGCGCGGCACCGCGTCGACGGGTTCGCGGGATCGGAAGGACGACATGACTCTCACCTCGGTACTCCTCGACACGCCCTCCTCGGTCGCTGCCCGTCTCGGCTGGGACCCGGGCACCACCGTGCACGACCGTCGACGCATCCTCGCGAAGGAGCTCATCGCCTCGCGCTTGGGCTGCGATCCGAGCGACATCCGTATCGAGCGTGAGGCTCCCCGTGGCTTCGGGTATCACACGCGTCTGATCGCGTCTCGGGGCGGCGAGGAGCTACCCATCGCGATCGTCACGGCGAGCTACCGTGCGGCCACGGTGGCGGCCATCTGCGATCCCGGCCTGCCGCTCGGCATCGACATCCGTGACATGACGCCGGATCCGGCCGATATCCGGCTCATGCAGAAGCACTCGCATCTGTTCGACCCGAACAACATCCCCGACCTGCTGCAGCACTGGGTGCGGGTGCAGGCCGTGCTCGAAGCAGACGGCCGCGGCGTCCGCGTCGCCCCCGACCGGGTGAGACTGGACACCGGGCGACTCAAGGGCTGGATCCCCGACCGCAACATGAAGTACACGCTCGTCGACGCCTCCCGCGACAGTTGGGTGATCACCATCGCCGTGGGTACCCTGCCTGCGGCCTGAGCGCAGCGGACGGATGCCGCTCAACGCGGCGGCAGTGCCCGATCCAACTCCGCCAGCCAGACGGCGGGGTTGCCGTCGCTGGGTGCGCGCCAGTCGCCGCGAGGCGACAGCGAACCGGCCGGCAGTACCTTGGGCCCGTTCGGTATCGCGGTGCGCTTGAACTGCGCGAACCCGAAGTAGCGGTTCAGGAACACCCGCAGCCAGCGCACGATCGTGTCGCGATCGTAGGCGTAGCGGTCGGTTACGGGGAAACCGGGCGGCCACGCGCCGGCATCCGCATCGCGCCACACGCGCTCCGCCAGGAAGGCGATCTTCGACGGCCGCAGCCCGTAGCGCAACACGTGGAACAGGGTGAAGTCGTGCAAGGCATAGGGGCCGATGGCGTCCTGGGTGGACTGCACTTTGCCGTCCTGCCCCGCGGGCACGAGCTCGGGACTGATCTCGGTGTCGAGCACCGACTGCAGCACCGCTTTCGCAGCGTCGGTGAGGGCGGTGCCGGCGCCGTCGGAGTGGGCGATGACCCAGCGGATCAGGTGCTGGATCAGTGTCTTGGGTACGCCCGCGTTCACCGCGTAGTGGCTCATCTGGTCGCCCACGCCGTACGTGGCCCAGCCCAGCGCGAGTTCAGACAGGTCGGAGGTACCCACGACGAACCCGCCGCGCTGGTTCGCCAGACGGAACAGGAAGTCGGTGCGCGCGCCGGCCTGCACATTCTCGAAGGTCACGTCGTACACCGGCTCGCCGTCGGCATACGCATGCCCGATGCCCTTCAGGAGTTCGTTCGCCATCGGGCGGATGTCGATCGTCTCGATCGACGCACCGATTGCCTCGGCCAGAGCGATGGCGTTCGATTTCGTATGGTCGCTCGTGGCGAACCCGGGCATCGTGTACGCGAGGATGTCGCTGCGGGGGCGGCCCATGCGATCCATCGCCTGGGCGACGACCAGAAGCGCGTGGGTCGAATCGAGCCCGCCGGAGACGCCGATCACCGGTTTCGGCGACCCGATGGCGCGCATTCGCTGTTCCAATGCCGACACCTGGATGCTGAACGCTTCGTAGCAGTCCTGGTCGAGTCGTGCGGGATCGTCCGGAACGAACGGGAAGCGATCGAGGGTGCGGTGCAGCCCCACATCGGATGCCGGCGGATCAACCGTGAACGACACGGTGCGACTCGTCCCTCCCCGAACACGCCGATTGTCGTCGAACGTGCCCTGGCGAAGGCGATCCTGCCGGATGCGGTCGAGGTCCACGTCGGCGATCGCGCTCCGCGGACCGTCGGGGAAGCGCTCCGTCTCGGCCAGCATGGTGCCGGATTCGTAGATCATCGTCTGGCCGTCCCACGACACATCGTTGGTCGATTCGCCGGCGCCCGCCGCGGCGTACACGTACGCGGCGAGGCAACGGAACGACTGTGATTTGGCGAGGAGATGCCGATCGTCGGCGCGCGCGACGGTGATGGGGCTTCCGGAGAGGTTGAGCAGCACTGTCGCACCGGCCAGAGCAGCGTTGGACGACGGCGGGATCGGCACCCACATGTCTTCGCACACCTCGGCGTGTACGACGAGCCCGGGCACGTCGGTCGCCGCGAACAGCAGGTCGGTGCCGACCGGCACCTCCTGCCCGGCGAGGTGCACGGATGCCGGTGCGTCCGTTCCCGCGGCGTACCAGCGCGCCTCGTAGAACTCGCGGTAGGTCGGCAGATAGCTCTTCGGGGTGATGCCCAGGATCCGGCCCCGGTGGATCACGACGGCGCAGTTGTAGAGACGGTCGCCCAACCGCAGCGGAGCACCGACCGCGATCAGCGGCCGCAGCGCGACCGATGCCTCGGCGAGGGCGGCGACGGCCGCGTGTACCGCATCGAGCACGGCGTCCTGCATCACGAGGTCGTCGATCGCGTATCCGGTCAGGCATAGTTCCGGAAAGACCGCGACCGCTACGGCGTCATCGCTCAGCGCCCGGGCGGCGTCGATCACGGCCTCGGCGTTTCGTGCCGGGTCGGCGATGACGACGGGGATCGTGCACGCGGCGACACGCGCGAAGCCGTGCCGGTAGATGCTCTCGAACGGCAGGTTCTCGGTCACGTTCCCAGTCTGTCAGGTGCGTCGCACCGGCGCGCGGCCGTTCTGGGTCGGCGGTGTCGGGGCCTGCGGCTAACGTCGGGGGTGGAAGGGCGACATGCGATACATCGAAGACACCGGCCGGGCAGCGCGCATCGTCTGGAGCGCCAGCGATCTGAAGGCTGCGGCCGAGTGCGAGTTCGCCTGGCTGCGCGCCCTCGATGCGAAGCTCGGGCGCGTCGCCGCGGTCGTCGAACCCGAAGACCTCACCCTCGCGCGCGCCGGCCGACTGGGGACGCAGCACGAGCTGCGTCAGCTCGAGGCCTACCGCGCGCAGTATCCCGGCCGCGTGGTCGAACTGCCCGAGACCCGCTCCTCGGATGCGGAGGCGCTCGCCGCGGCTGTCGCGGCCACCGATGCGGCGCTCGCCGATCCCGACGTCGCGGTCATCTACCAGGCGGTGTTCGCCACCGACGAGTTCGTGGGCTTCGCCGACTTCCTCGTTCGCGAAGACCCCGAAGCGAACCCTCCGTCCCGATGGGTGGTCCAAGACACCAAGCTCGCCCGCCACGCCCGTGTGACCGCGCTTATGCAGCTCGCGGCATACGTCGACCAGCTCGACCGGCTCGGCGTCCCCCGGAGCGAGCGTGTCGAGTTGCTCCTCGGTGACGGTTCCACCTCCACCCACGCCGTGCGTGACCTCATGCCCGTGTTCCGCCTGCGCAGAGAGCGGCTCCGCGCGCTCATCGCCGACCGCGATATCGCCGCCGGTGACCGTGGCGCGCCCATCTCCTGGGGTGACGATCGGGGCGCCTTGCGGGTGGTGGCGTGCGGTCGATGCGCGACGTGCGATGCCGAGGTCGTCACCCACCGCGACCTCCTGCTCGTCGCCGGCATGCGCCCGGTGCAGCGCGACCGGCTGCGCGCCGACGGCATCAGCACGATCGATCAACTCGCGGCCGCAGACGCAGCGCCCGAGCGCATGTCGGCGGATACCTTCGCGGGATTGCGCACCCAGGCCCGGCTCCAGCTCGACAGTCCGGCGGGCGGGGTGCGTCAGGCGGTGACCGCGAACGAGCCTCCCGTGCCGACCTACGAGGTCGTCTTCCCCAAGGCGATCGGCGCTCTGCCGCGTCCCGACCGGGGCGACCTGTTCTTCGACTTCGAGGGCGACCCGCTGTACACGGAGTCCGCCGACGGCGCGGTCGGCGCATCGTGGGGGATCGACTACCTCTTCGGGTGGGTCGACGACGACGAGCAGTACTCGGCGCTCTGGGCGCACTCGTTCGACGAGGAGCGACGTGCGCTCGAAGCTTTCCTCGATCTCGTCGCCCTGCGCCGCCGCACCCACCCCGGTCTGCACATCTACCACTACGCCCCCTACGAGCCCACGCATCTGCTGGCGATGGCGGCCCGCTACGGCGTGCGCGAGGCCGAAGTCGACACCCTCCTCAGGGAAGGTGTGTTCGTCGACCTCTATCCCATCGTCCGTCGCTCTTTGCGGGTCGGATCCCGCTCGTACTCCATCAAGAAGCTCGAACCCCTCTACATGGGCGCCGAGGTGCGCACGAGCGACGTCCAGCGCGGCGATGACTCGATCGTGAGATACGTCGAAGCGCGGGAGCTGATCGACGCGGGAGAAGATGCCGCCGGGGCGGCCATCCTCGCAGACCTGGCCGACTACAACCGCTACGACTGCGTCTCGACGCGGCGCTTGCGCAACTGGCTCGTCGAGCGCGCCCGCGAGGCCAAGCTCGTCCCGTCTGCCGACATCGACGCCACTGAACGACCCTACGAGCCGTCGCCGCGCGCCGAGGCGCTCTCGCGGGGGGCGGATGCCGCGGCCTCCGGAGCAGACCCCGATGAGGCTGCCGTCACCGCCCTCAAGTTGGGCGCGGCCGCGATCGACTACTACCCCCGTGAGGCCAAGACGTTCTGGGCGACCCATTTCCTGCGCCTGCGCGAGCCTGTCTCGATCTGGGAAGACACCCGTGATGTGGTCGTGTTCGACCACGACCGCTGCCGTGTGCTCAGCGACTGGCACATCCCCGAAGGCGGTCGCGTGCAGCGTCGCGTCCTCGAGCTGCGGGGCGACCTCGCTCCGGGCACGAAGCTGTCAGCGGGCGGGGGAGCCTTCGTGCTCTATGAGCTGCCGGCGCCCTTCCCCATCGACACGAGCCCCCGCTGGATCCACGCAGCCCGATCGGTGCGGATCGTCGACGTCCTCGACGACGGCGTGGTCGTGGAGGAGAACTCGATCCAGGGCTTCACGTGGCAGGAGCTTCCCCTCGCGCTCACGCCGCCCGCGCCACCGCAAGCCGGCTCCCAGCAGGCGGCGATCGACCAGTGGGCCGATGCCGTCATCACCGCGTCACCCGTCCGCGCCGCGGACTTCCCCCGCGATCCCGCGACCGACCTTCTCCTTCGCCGACCTCCACGCACACGATCGGGATCGCTCACACGCGGCCACGCCGCACCCCGTGACGACGTCGACGACATCGCGCGCACCGTGCACGACCTCGACCGCAGCTATCTCGCCGTGCAGGGGCCCCCCGGAACCGGCAAGACCTACGTCGGTTCGCATGTCGTGGCGCGGCTGGTGCGCGAGCACGGCTATCGAGTGGGTGTCGTCGCGCAGTCGCACGCGGTCGTCGAGAACATGCTCGAGCGCATCTCTGAGGCGGGGGTGTCGGCGGAGCGTGTCGCAAAGGCGACCAAAGGCGCCCCGACGGGAAGCGAGTCGTTCACGCCGATCGCCAAAGACGGCTATGCGGCGTTCGCCGCCGACCACCCCGACGGTTTCGTCATCGGGGGAACAGCATGGGACCTCAGCCACGCGGGACGCGTGCCCCGCGGCAGCCTCGACCTGCTCGTGGTCGACGAGGCCGGCCAGTTCTCGCTCGCCTCCACCATCGCCGTATCGGTCGCCGCGCAGCGGTTGCTGCTGCTGGGCGACCCGCAGCAACTGCCGCAGGTGAGTCAAGGCACGCACCCCGAACCGGTGGACACGTCGGCGCTGGGGTGGGTGATGGACGGTGCGGCCGTCATCGCCGACGACCGCGGTTTCTTCCTCGCCGAGACCCGTCGCATGCGCCCCGAAGTCGCCGTACCCGTCTCGCAACTGTCCTACGACGGGCGCCTCGCCGCTCATGCATCGACCTCGGCACGCCGCCTCGACGGCGTCCGACCGGGCGTGGTGCCGGTGCCGCTCGCCCACCTCGGCAATGCCACGCAGTCGCCCGAAGAGGCTGAGGCCGTGGTTGCGATCGTGCGCGACCTGGTGGGTCGGGCCTGGACGGCGAGTGAGGGAGCCGATCCGCGCCCGCTCGGCGCGGACGATCTGATCGTCGTCACTCCGTACAACGCACAGCAGGTGATGGTCGAAGAAGCGCTCGCCGCCGCCGGCCTCGCCGCGGTGCCGGTGGGCACCGTCGACAAGTTCCAGGGGCAGGAGGCCGCCGTCGCCATCGTCTCACTCGCGGCATCCAGTGGTCGTGACGCCCCACGCGGCCTCGAGTTCCTGCTGCTGCAGAACCGACTGAACGTGGCGGTCTCGCGCGCCGAGCACACGGCCTACGTCGTCTACAGCACGGGGTTGCTCGACGACCTCCCGCGCACGCCCGACGGCGTCGCACGCCTGAGCGCGTTCGCCCGCCTGGTCGACGCCGACCGCACGTAGACTCGCCGCACACCCCCGGGGAAAAGGAGCACGGCATGAGCGACGAGATGCCCCGCCAGTTCGAGATCGATCTGCCGCCGGAGCTCATCACGGGCAGCTTCGCCGACTTCGCGAACGTCTGGCACACCCCCGACGTCTTCGTCATGGACTTCGTCTCGCTCGCGCGTCCGCCGCAGGCGGGTGTGGATGCCGACGGTTCCCCGATCACCGTGGTTCCGGGCCGCGTGGTGCAGCGGGTTCGCATTCCGCCTCAGCAAGTGTTCGAGCTCGCGAAGGCTCTCACCCAGCAGCTGGAGTTCTGGGAGCAGGAGACGGGCCGCCGCGCCGAAGGGTGACGCACACGTCACCCGCGCGGGCTATACTCGCCGAGGCTCCCGACCTTGTTCCGGTCACGCAGAGCCGTGGACGAAGGCGGTGAGACACCATGGCAGACGATAGTAGGCGCGCCGCGGTGGGCGTCGCCGACATGCTCTCGCTCTGAGATTCGGCCCCTCCGCGGCACTCGCGTGCGACCCCGCCCGTCGCGGGGTGCGCACTCCCGTTGGCATCGGCGCTCGGCGTTCGACGCGAACGATGACCGCGCGCGCGTCGCGCATCCCGGAGGAGATGACCATGACCCTGATCGACAACGCCGTGTACAAGGAGGGCGTGCGCGTGGCGACGCCCGCGTCGCTCGACGAGGCGTACGCGCTGCAAGAAGCCCACGCCGGATTCGCGTGGATCGGGCTCTACCGACCTACCGACGCAGAGCTGGCCTCGGTGGCGGCCGAGTTCGAACTGCATCCGCTCGCGATCGAGGATGCTGCCCTCGGTCACCAGCGCTCGAAGGTGGAGCGCTACGGAGACACGCTGTTCGTGGTGCTGCGTCCGGCGCGCTACGACGACGAGCGCGAGGAGCTCGACATCGGCGAGCTGCACCTGTTCGTCGGACCCGACTTCGTCATCACGATCCGTCACGCCGAGTCACCGGATCTGGGCGCGGTGCGCCGCCGACTCGAGCAGCAGCCCGAGTTGCTCGCCCTCGGATCGGAGGCCGTGCTCTACGCGGTGCTGGACCGTGTCGTCGACGAGTACGAACCGCTCGTCGATGGCATCGAGAACGACATCGACGAGATCGAAGACGACCTGTTCGGGGATGCCGACGACGATGCGCTGTCGCGGCGCATCTACGAATTGTCCGGCGAGCTCAACCGCTTCGCCCGCGCGACCCACCCGCTGGTGCCGATCATCGAGTGGCTTCAGCGCGGTCACGACGTGTATCACGTCGACATCGAACTGCAGCGGCGCCTGCGCGATGTCCGCGACCACGCCCTTCGCGTGACCGAGCGTATCGACGGCTTCCGCGCCGTGCTCGACAAAGCTCTCACCGTGCACTCGGCGCTGGTCTCGCGCCGTCAGACCGAGGTCAACCTGGCGCAGAACGAGCAGGTCAAGCGCATCTCGTCATGGGCGGCGATCATCTTCGCGCCCACGCTCGTGGGCACGGTCTACGGCATGAACTTCGACGTCATGCCCGAGTTGCACTGGGAGTACGGGTACCCGGTGGCGCTCGCCGTGATGGTCGCCTTTCCGGCGGTGCTCTACCTCATCTTCAAGCGTCGCCGCTGGTTGTGAGGCGTCACACGGTGCCGTAGAGGCGGTCGCCGGCGTCGCCGAGCCCGGGCACGATGTAGCCCTTCTCGTTCAGACGCTCATCGAGCGCCCCGAGCACCAGCGTCACATCGCGGTCGCCGACGAGCTCTTCGATCTTCGCGACGCCCTCGGGGGCTCCGAGGATGCAGATCGCCGTGACGTCCTGTGCGCCGCGGGCGAAGAGGAAGTCGATCGCTGCGCCCAGCGACCCGCCGGTCGCGAGCATCGGATCGAGCACGAAGCACTGGCGGTCGCTGAGGTCACTGGGCAGGCGTTCGGCGTACGTGTACGGCTGCAGCGTCTCTTCGTTGCGCGCCATGCCGAGAAAGCCGATCTCGGCGGTGGGCAGCAGCTTCACCATGCCGTCGAGCATGCCGAGCCCGGCGCGCAGGATCGGCACCACCAATGGACGCGGCTCGGAGATGCGCACACCCGTCGTGGTCGTCACGGGCGTCTGGATCTCGACCTCTTCGACGCGCACGCCGCGGGTCGCCTCATACGCGAGGAGGGTGAGCAGCTCCTCGGTGAGCTGGCGGAACACCGGCGACGGCGTGCGCTCATCGCGGAGTACCGTGAGTTTGTGGGTGATGAGGGGGTGATCGGCAACGTGCACGCGCATAGCCTCAGCCTACGCGTCCGCCCCGCCCTCCGATGGCGTCGTCCGGCCCTACGCTGAACGCATGAGCCTGCCGACCCGCCGCGACGACGAGACGGTCATGCGCCTCGCCCTCGTCCTCGCGCGGGAGGCGGCCGCGGCCGGCGAGATCCCGGTCGGAGCGGTGGTGGCGGATGCCACGGGTGCCGTGATCGGTCGGGGACGCAATCTGCGCGAAGCGACCGCCGACCCCACCGCCCATGCCGAGATCGTCGCGCTCCGTGAGGCCGCGGCATCCGTCGGCTCGTGGAACCTCGAGGGCTGCACGCTGGCGGTGACGCTCGAGCCGTGCCTCATGTGCGCCGGCGCCATCTTGCAGGCGCGCGTCGGGCGTGTGGTGTTCGGGGCCTGGGATGAGAAGGCAGGGGCGGCCGGGTCGGTGTACGACGTGCTGCGCGACCGGCGCTTGCCGGTGCGGGCGGAGGTCGTCGGCGGCATCCTCGAAGATGATGCGCGCGTGCTGCTGCGCGACTTCTTCGACGCCCTCCGCTGAGTGGCTGGCGTCGTCAGTCCGACGAGCTGAGGATGATCGCTTCGGTGGGCGGCGCCGGGTCGGCGGGTCGACCGATGTAGCCGATGTTCTCCAGCAGTGCGCGGCGGAAGGCGGCGGGGCGCTCCAGATGCGGCGCATGCCCGACGCCCTCGAAAACGACCTCGGTGACCGACCCGCCCGCGGCGCGGTAGGCGTCGAACACGTCACGGGTCTGCGAGACCATCTCCTGCGCCGGGGCGATCTCGGCACCGGGCCAGCCGGGTATCGCCCCCAGTGCACCCAGGTGGTTGATGTCGAAGAAGGAGGCGTCCGACACGATCGCGTCGGCCGAACCGCGCACCCACAGAATCGGCGGCTTCGGCGAGAGAGCGACGATGCCCGAGGTATCGAAGTAGCGCGGTGCCATCGTGTTGAGCACACCGATCGTGCCCGCCGCGAATCCCGGCCAGTTCTCGCTCGACGCACCGTCTCCCGGATAGTTGCCGGTCGCCGTCGATGTGGTGTTCATCGATTCGACCCACAGGTCTTCGTGTTCGCTGGTGTAGTCGGGCGAGACATACGCCGTCCGGAAGACGCTCCGCGGCGAGGTCGGCGACTCGTCAGTGGTGTCACGGTCGGTGAGGCGCTCCACGAAGTCGGGGTTCGCGCCGCCCCCGCCGCAGCCGGCATCGTCGTCGGTGAGGCGCGACCCGTCGCGACGCGTGCCGCCGAACCCGAACGGTGACACCGGAGCCTGCAGGGTGAGCGAGAGCGCGGGGTGGTCGATCGCGTACTGCATGACGACGCCGCCGCCCATCGACCAGCCGACCAGGTGAGCCGTCGGCAGCTCCAGCGCCTGCAGCGTCGCGAACAGATCGTCGCTGAAGTCGCGAACGCCGCGGGTGGCATCGACGGGCGCGCTCTCCGTCTCGCCGAAGCCCCGCAGATCCACCGCGATGACGCGCAGATCGCTCGGCAGATCCTGCATCAGTTCCTGCCAGAACAGGCTCGATGAGACGTTGCCGTGCACGAGTACGACGGTCTGATCAGCGCGCGCTGACGGGTCGTCGCCGACGCGCTCCAGGATGCTGACGCGAAGGCGATCGGTGTCGAGAATCCGGGAGGTGATGCCGTCGAGGAGCGTCATAGCCGCATCCTACTCCGCCGCCTGGTGAGCTCAGAGAGGCCTCAGGTGAACACATCGGAGCGTGCGACGGACCCGCCTCTGCGAGGATGGAGACATGGCTTCTCCGCTTCCTTCGATCGCGATTCTCGGTGCCGGTTCGATGGGCGGCGCCATCTTGCAGGGGCTCGTCCGGTCGGGGCAGGCGCCCCGGGTGACGGTCACCAATCGCACCGCAGCATCGGCGGCGGCACTGGCCGATCTCGACGGTGTCACGAGTCTCTCGCTCGAGGCGGATGCCTCGGCCAACACGACCGCGGCCGCCGAGGCCGACATCGTCCTCATCGGCGTGAAGCCGGTCATGGTGCCCGATCTGCTGCGAGAGATCGCCCCCGTCCTCCGTCCCGGCGTGATCGTGGTGAGCCTCGCCGCGGGCGTCACCCTGGCCACCTTCGCCTCGATCGTGGGTGAGGGTGTCGCGGTGATCCGCTCGATGCCGAACACCCCCGCTGTCGTCGGCAAGGCGGTGACCGGCCTGTCGGCGGGTGGCGCGGCATCCGCCGACGATCTCGCGCTGGTGCGCCGGCTCTTCGAGACGTGCGGCGTGGTGATCGAGGTTCCCGAGTCGCAGATCGATGCCCTTTCGACCATCTCCGGCTCGGGGCCGGCCTACGTCTTTCTGCTGATCGAGGACCTCACCGAAGCCGCGCGCGGCAAGGGCTTCTCCGACGCCGACGCGCGCCTGATGGCCGAGCAGACCTTCATCGGGGCGGCGACTCTGCTGGATGCCACGGGGGAGGACCCCGCCGAGCTGCGCCGCCGCGTCACCAGCCCCAAGGGCACGACGGAGCGGGCGATCGCGGTGCTGCAGGGCGCTCGCCTGGACGGCGTGTTCGCCGAAGCCACCGACGCTGCTCTCGCCCGCGCCAAAGAGATGGCCGCCGGCGCCTGACGCTCGCGGACGGATGCCGCGGCGGTCAGCGGTCGAGGGAGGCGAAACGCTCGATGTCGCTGTTGGTGCCCGACACGATGATCAGGTCGTGGTTGGTGACCACGGTGTCGGCCTCCGCGTAGCGGAAGGGCTTTCCCGGGCTCTTCACACCCACCACCGTGACACTGTACTTCGAGCGCACGCCCGACTCGTTCAGGCCGATGCCGCGGATGAACTTCGGCGGGTACATCTTGGCCAGCACGAAGTCGTCGTCGAAGCGGATGAAGTCCAGCATCCGGCCGCTGACGAGGTGCGCGACCCGCTCGCCCGCCTCGCGTTCGGGGTAGATGACGTGGTTGGCGCCCACGCGAGCGAGGATCTTGCCGTGGCTCTGCGACACCGCCTTGGCCCAGATCTGCGGCACCTTCAGATCGACGAGGTTCGCGGTGATCAGCACGGACGCCTCGATCGAGGAGCCCACGGCGACCACGGCGACCTGGAAGTCCTGCGCGCCGATCTGTTTGAGCGCCTCGATGTTCTTCGCGTCGGCCTGCACGGTGTGGGTGACACGCTCGGACCACTTCTGCACGAGCTCGAGGTTGTCGTCGATCGCGAGCACCTCGCGGTCGAGGCGGTCGAGCTCGCCGGCGCACGCGGCGCCGAAACGGCCGAGGCCGATCACCAGGACGGGAGCATCGCTCCGGATCTGCTCAACCAACGATGGGCCTTTCCACAGGCAGCGAATAGTGCTGCGAACGGGATGTCGCGGCCACGGCCGCGGCGAGAGTCACTGTACCAACGCGCCCCATGAACATCGTCGCGGCCATCACATAGACCGCGACATCCGGCAGGTTCTGTGTGATGCCCGTGGACAGGCCCACGGTGGCGAACCCCGAGACCACGTCGAAGAGCACGTATTCGACCGGATATCGGGTGATCTGGGCGATCGTGATGGTCGACACCGCGACGATTGTCGAGCCCCACGCCACGACCGACAGCGCGACGCGCTGCACGTCGCTGGGGATGCGGCGGCCGAACGCCTGCACGCTCGGGCGCCCCTTCGCCTCCGACCACACCGCAAGAGCCAGCACGGCGAGCGTGGTGACCTTGATGCCGCCCGCCGTCGACGCCGATCCTCCGCCGATGAACATCAGCATCGATCCGACGACCAGCGACGACCCGTGCAGTTGGCCGATGTCGACGATCGAGAAGCCGCCGGAGCGGGTCATGGCCGACAGGAAGAACGCCTGGAAGGTGGTGTCCCAGGCATCCATTCCGCCGAAGGTCTTCGGGTTGTCGTACTCGAGCAGCAGGAACACCGCCGCGCCCACGAAGAAGAGGATGACGGTCGTGATGAGTGTCAGCTTGGCGTGCAGCGACCACCGCCGCACGTGAAGGTGGTGGCGCCACAGCGCGAAGATCACCGGGAACCCGATCGAGCCCAGGAACACGCCGGCCATGAGCAGGGTCAGCAGCACGTAGTTGTGCGCGAACGGGGCGATGCCCTCTGCATTCGGGGCGAAGCCGGTGTTCGTGAACGACATCGCGGCGTAGTACGGCGCCTCCCACAGCGCGCTCAGCGGATCGACGCCGCTCGCCAGCAGCGACGGATACAGCAGCACGGCGAGCGCCGCCTCGATGACGAGTGTCGACAGGGCGACGGTGGCGAGCAGCTGGCCCACCTCGCCGAGACGCACGGTCTGGCCCTCGTTGACCGGTCCGCCGTGCGCGCGCAGCGGATTGCTATCGCCGGCGGCGATCAGCTTGGCCCGCAGCCCGAGGCGCTTGGAGATGACCAGACCCAGAATGGATGCCAGGGTCAGCACGCCCAGCGCACCGACGTTCACACCCACGTAGACGAGCACGTGACCGAAGGCGCTCCAGTGCGTTCCCATGTTGACCGTCGACAGGCCCGTGACGCAGATCGTCGACACCGCGGTGAACAGCGCGTCGGCGAACGGGGTGACGCGGCCGTCAGCGGATGCCGCCGGCAACGAGAACAACGCGGTGAACAGCAGGATGAGGGTCAGGAAGATGCCGACCGCGAAACGCGACGGTGACGCGGTGGTCGCGTCGCGAAGTCCGTCCCACGTCGCGCTCATCGACGCGCGCAGGGAGCGCCACGTACGGGCACCGACGGTGTCGCCCGCCATGGTCCGCCCCTCTCTGACGTAGAACCGTTGACATGGTACTCCGGGCCGCGACGCGGGCTAACCTATCGTCATGGCGGACATCTTCGACGTGATCGCCGACGGTACCCGTCGGGACATCCTGCAGCTGCTGCGTGAGCGCGCCTCCGACGGTGAGCACGGCACCAGCGTGTCGCACATCGTCACCGAGCTCGGTGTCAGCCAGCCCACCGTGTCGAAACACCTGAAGGTGCTGCGCGAGGCCGACCTCGTGACCGTCCGCGAGGAAGGCCAGCACCGCTTCTACAGTCTGTCGCCCGCCCCCCTGGACGCCGTCGACGACTGGCTGGTGCCGTTCTTCGACGAGGACCTTCTTCCGGTCGCCGCCCCGGCGTCGACGCTGCCCGAACCCGCCGTCGCCGCCGCCGACCTGGTCGGACGAGCGGCGGCATCGGCCAAGCACGCCTGGGACAACGCCCGCAAGCGCTTCCCTGGGCGCTGAGCCCATCCGTCACACGGACCACACGGGTTTACATGCGGCGCATAGAGACCGTAATGTTGGGGCACAGCAATGCGGAGGCACCGCATCGGGATCGGTGGGGGAAGACGAATGCCGGACCTTTCTGACGTGCGTTTTCTGACGGTCGCGGAGGTGGCCGACATCATGCGCGTATCGAAGATGACGGTCTACCGTCTGGTGCACGCCGGCGAACTCCCGGCGGTCCGCTTCGGGCGCAGTTACCGGGTGCCCGAGACCGCTGTCACGGACGCTGTGCAACGTCCTATCGCCGACGTCGGCTAGACTGCTCCGAGGGCATTTTTCGAGATGCCCGTTCCCGGACGCGGCCACCCGCGTCCAGACCCCTGACATAGTGAGGTTTTCCGTGGGTTCTCTCATCAAGAAGCGCCGCAAGCGCATGGCGAAGAAGAAGCACCGCAAGCTGCTTCGCAAGACTCGCCACCAGCGCCGCAACAAGAAGTAATTCTTCGCGCCACGCTGCAAACGACACCGAGCGCCTGTCCCCGAGATCGATGATCCGGGACGGGCGCTTCGTGTTCTCCGGCAGAATGGATGCCGTGGCCACCCTCACGATCATCTCGAAACCCGATTGCCACCTGTGCGATGTCGCGCGGGAGATCGTGGAGACCGTGGTCGCCGACCTTCCCGAAGACGCGGTCGAGGTCGAGGAGTTCTCGATTCTCGACGATCCGCTGCTGTTCGAGCAGTGGTGGGAGAAGATCCCCGTCGTCCTCATCGACGATCAGCTGCACGCGCACTGGCGCCTCTCGCCCGAGCGCCTGCGCGCCGCGCTCGCCGATGCGCAGGCGACGGCATCCCCCGTTGATTCGAATCCCCGTAAGGAATCCGCATGATCCGTCACATCGTCGCCTGGAAGCTCAAGAGCGAAGATCCGCTCGAGCGGTCCGCTCAGGCGCAGAAGCTGTCGTCCGATCTGAACGCGCTCAAGGGTGTCGTTCCTTCGATCATCGACATCGCTGTCGGGCCGGATGTCGTCGGCGGGGGCAATTGGGATGTCGCGCTCGTCGCGGACTTCGCTGATCAGGCGGCGCTGGACGCCTACCAGACCCATCCCGATCATCAGGCCGTCGTGGGCTACGTGCGTTCGGTCGTCGCCGACCGAGTCGCGGTCGATTACGAGGTCTGAGCCTCCGTCAGGGGCGCACGCGCACAGCGACCGGTGAGGGCAGCACGCGAACGCGCACCGACTGGCCGTACTCCAGGCGCTCGTCCGCGCCGTGCTGGACGTGCACGATCGAGCCGTCGGCAGCGCGCAGCGCCGAGCGTCGGAAACTGCCCAGGAAGGTGCTCTCTTCGACGAGCGCATCGATGCCCTCCGCATCGGAGGCGACAGCGCCCGCGGATCCCGCGGCGGCCAGGACCACGTTCTCCGGGCGCACGAGCGCCTCGACCGGGCCCTCGGCGGGGTCGCCCTGAATGGGAAGACGCGTGCCCCACACCGTGACGCTGCCACCGCTGGCGAGGCCCGGAAGGGCGCTTGAGAGCCCGACGAAGGCGGCGACGGCGGGCGTCTGCGGGCGCAGGTACAGATCTTCCGGCGTGCCGATCTGCTCGATGCGACCGCTTTCCATGACGGCGATGCGGTCGGAAACGGCCAGTGCCTCCTCTTGGTCATGGGTGACGAAGACCGTCGTGATGCCCAGGCGCAACTGCAGACGGCGGATCTCATCGCGCAGCTGGACGCGCACCTTGGCATCCAGTGCCGACAACGGCTCGTCGAGCAGCAGCACGCGCGGCTCAGTGACGAGCGCGCGGGCGAGCGCGACCCGCTGCTGCTGGCCGCCGGACAGCTGATGCGGGAAGCGGTCGGCGAGACTCGTGAGGCCCACGAGTTCGAGTGCGTCGGCGGCGCGCGTCGCGGCAGCGGCGCGAGCGACTCCGCGCCGGCGCAGCCCGAAAGCGGTGTTCTCGAGCACCCGCAAGTGCGGGAACAACGAGTACGACTGGAAGACCATGCCGATGTCGCGCTTGTTCGTGGGCACGCGCGAGACGTCCCGGCCGCCCAGCATCACCGATCCGCTGTCGGCAGATTCGAGACCGGCGAGCACGCGCAGGGCCGTCGTCTTGCCGCATCCGGACGGTCCAAGCAGCGAGACGAACTCTCCGGGAGCGACGTCGAGGTCGACCCCGTGCAGCACGCGTGTCGCGCCGAAGCTCTTCACGATCCCTTGCAGCTGCACCCGCGTGCCGGCGCCGGCTCCGGTGAGCAGCAGGTTGTCGGCGGTGCGGGGGAGGGCGCGGTCGATGGTCATGGACGGGCCTTTCGCGTGCCGCGCGCGGCGCGGCCGATGAGGAGCAGGAGGGTGAAGGCCAGCAGGAGTGCCAGCAGGGTGAAGATCGCGGGGGTGTAGGGGTCCTGCTTCTGCACGATCACCATCGCGGTCTGGAAGACCTGACGGTTGAGCAGGGAGGCGATGGTGAATTCGCCGAGCACCACCGCGATCGAGATGAGCGATGCCGCCAGCAGACCCTGTCGCAGGTTGGGTGCGAGCACCCGCAGGACCACGGCCGTCCAGCCGGCACCGAGCGACCGTGCCGCCTCGGCGAGCGTGCGGAGGTCGACCGCGTCGATCGATGCCTGGATCGAGCGGTAGGCGAACGGCAGCACCGTGATTCCGTAGGCGAACGCCAGCGTCCACGTGCCGGTACCGAACAGTCGGCCGATCTGCTGATAGATCGGTGCCAGACCGACGACCAGCACGATCGCCGGGATCGAGATCGGCAGCAGCACGGCGAACTCGAACGCCCGCCGCAATCGGGGAAAGCGGAGGGCGACCAGCACCATGGTCGGCGCAAGCAGGAGCAGCACGATGGCCACCGTCACCACGCAGAGCACGAGGGAGTTGCCCAGGCCGGTCCACAGCGGCTTGAGGGCGGCGGTGGTGCGCGGGTCGAACAGGCCCGCCCATCGGCTCCACGAGAGGCTGCCATCCGGCATCCTCAGCGTGTAGATCAGGGTCGAGACGAGCGGGATCGCGAAGAACGCCCCGACGACGAGACCGATGAGCGCGCGGGTGACGGGGGAAGGGGTGAGTCGCTTCATGCCTGGTACCACCGAGCCGCGCGCCGCTGGACAGCCGAGTAGGCGAACATGACGATGCCGACCACGACGATCATCCCGAGAGCCAGCGCGCCGGCGAGATTCTCCCGCCCGAGCACCGTCTCGCTCGTGAGCGCGCTGCGGATGCGCAGCGGCACGATCTCGGCCCCCTGGCTGGCAAGGGCCGCCGCGGTCGCGTACGACGAGAACGCATTGGCGAACAGCAGCAGCAGGCTCGCGAAGAACGAGGGGGCCAGCACCGGGATGCCGACGTAGCTCCAGAACGCGCGGCGAGAACCCCCGAGCGTGAGCGTGGCTTCGGCCCACTGCGGACGCAGCGCCGAGAGGGCCGGCATGAACGTGATGACCATGAGCGGGATCTGGAAGTAGATGTACGGCAGGATCAGGCCGGGCAGGTCGTACAGCCAGGTGCCGTTGGGAAAGATATCGATGCCGAACCCGTCGAGCAGGAACACGCGCACGACGCCTTGCAGACCGATCGTGGCGATGAAGGCGAACGCCAGCATGACGCCGCCGAACTGCGCGAGCACGCCGGCCGCGGCATCCACCGCCGAGCGCACGAGACCTTCGGGATGCAGACCGAGCATCGCGTAGCAGACCAGCGCGCCCACGAGCGCGCCGATGACCGCCGTCAGCAGCGAGAGTCCGGCCGAGTTGGCGAACGTCTCCACGATCAGCGGGTCGCCGAGCGCCGTGAGGTTGTTCCACGTGAACGCTCCGCGCCGGTCGAAGAAGCCCGACGCGACCGCGAGCACCGAGGGCAGCGCGAGAAAGAGCAGCACGTACGCGGCGAATGGCGCGAGGCCGAGCCACGACCACGAGCGGCGGCGGGCGGGGGCGGATGCCGCGGCATCCACCCCCGCCGTGGCGACGACGGTCACTGGACCGCCGTCGCCCAATTCTGACCGAGCAGCGTGCCGCCGGCCTTGGATTGCGCCTCGGTGGGAACCACCGTGTCGGCGGGAGCCTTCGGCAGCGCCGCGGCGAGGGCCGCATCGATGGTGCCGGCGGTGGTCATCGCACTCATGCGGGCCGGGCGTGCGCCGCCCTTGAGCCACAGGTTCTGCACCTCGTCGCTGTAGAGGAACTCCTGCCACAGGCGCGCTGCCGCGGGGTGGGGAGCCGTCTTGTTGATGGCCTGGTTGTAGTAGCCGGCGTACCCGGTGCCGTCGAAGACGACGACCTTCCAGTTGGGGTTGTCCTTGCGGTGCGCCGCGTTCAGGTAGTCCCAGTCGAAGACGACGGGGGTCTCGCCGCTGGCGACCGTGGAGGTCGTCACGTCGACCTTCAGCAGGTTGCCCGCCTTCTGCAGCGAGCTGAAGAAATCGATGCCGGGTTGGAAGTCGTCGAGCGTTCCCCCGGACTGCACGGTCGCCATGCCGACCGCGGCGAACGCCGCACCGGCCTGCGTGGGATCGCCGTTGAGAGCGACCGCGCCCTTGTACGTCGGGCTGAGCAGGTCGGTGAGCTTGGTCGGTGCGGGGAACTTCGAGGAGTCGTAGCCGATCGACATGTACCCGCCGTAGTCACCGACGAACAGGCCCGAGGGGTCCTTGAGGTTGTCGGGGACATCGGCCCACGTCTGCACCTTGTAGGGCGCGAACCGGTCGGTGTTCTGCAGCGTGACGGTCAGGCCCAGGTCGAAGACGTCGGGTGCGGTGTCGAGGCCCTCGTTCGTCTTGGCGGCCTGGATCTCTTCGGCGCTCGATGCGTCGGGCGACTGCTCGTTGACAGTGATGTCGGGGTAGCGCTGGGAGAACAGGGAGATGATCTCGCCGTAGTTGGCCCAGTCGTGCGGCAGCGCGATCACGTTGAGCTGGCCCTCCGCCTTGGCGGCCTTCTCCAGATCGGCGAAGGTGCCGAAGTCGGCGACGCTCGTCGCGGTGGATGCCGAGGCGCTGCCGCTACTGGCGGTGTCGGACGTGCCGGCACACGCGCTGAGGGTAAGGGCTGCGACGGCGGCCAGGGCCGTGACCGCGATGGTGCGGCGCGCAAGGGTTCGGGACATGCTGTTCCTCTCGGGTCATCCGCGCGCGCACGACGATGCGTGCGGTGCGAAGGGGATGCGAGGAACGTACGTCGGCGTCGTGTCGATCACTCAGAGCGCCGGTGAACCGGCGGTGACGCAAGGGTGACGTCTTGCGAGTCTGCGGGCTCTGCCGCGCGGCTCAGGGCGCGAGGCGCGTGGGGCCGCGGAAGAGGAAGGTCACCTCGCGGATCGAGTCCTGCCCGAGCATGAGCATGAGCACGCGCGCGAGGCCCATGCCGAACCCGCCGTGCGGGGGGATGCCGTAGCGGAAGAAGTCGAGGTAGTGCTCGAGTCCCTCCAGCGACAGGCCCTTCTCGAGCGCCTGTGCTTCGAGCACCTCGATGCGGTGCTCGCGCTGCGCGCCGGTGGTGATCTCGGTGCCCTGGAACAGGAGGTCGTAGCTCGCGGTGAGCCCGGTCTCGGCGTTTCGCATGTGGTAGAACGGGCGGATCTCGGGGTGGTAGTCGGTGATGAACACGAACTGGTGCCCGTACGTCTCGCGGACGTGGGCCGAGATCTGGCGCTCGCCCTCGGGGTCGAGGTCGCCGTCGGTGCGGGGGATGTCGTAGCCGCGGGCCTTGACGATCTCGCGCGCCTCGGCCAGCGGGATGCGCGGGAAGGGGAGCGCGGGGACGACCACGTCGATGTCGAAGAGTTGCTTGATCTCGTCGCCGTGCTTGTCCTTGACGGCGTGGAAGGCGGCCACGAGCAGTTCCTCCTGCATCGCGGCGACGTCTTCATACGAGTCGATCCAGCTGATCTCGGCGTCGATCGAGGTGAACTCGGTCGCGTGGCGGCTTGTGAAGCTCGGGTCGGCGCGGAAGACGTCGCCGATCTCGAACACCTTGCCGAAGCCGGCGGCCTGAGCCATCTGCTTGAAGTGCTGCGGGCTCTGCGCCAGATACGCGGTCTGGTCGCCGAAGTACTCGAGCGCGAACAGCTCGGCGTTGCCCTCGGCGGGCGTGGACATGAGCTTGGGCGAGTGGATCTCGACGTAGTCGCGCTCGACCCAGTAGGTGCGCATGGCGTGCTCGAGCGTTGTCTGAATGCGGAAGACGAGGTTGTTGCGGCGCTGGCGCAGGTCGATGAAGCGCCAGTCCATGCGCTTGTCGAGGCCGCTGTCGGCGGCGATCGGTGTCTCCGGCAGGGCGGCGGAGGCGACCTCGAGGTCGGCGATCTTGATCTCGACGCCGCCGAGCTTGACGCGCTCGTCGTGCTTGAGTTCACCGGTGACCGTCAGGAAGGTGCCGGTCGACAGCTCGGAGATGAGTGCGGTCAGCGCCAGGGCCGCGCCATCCTGCTCGGCACCGTCGGGGTCGGGGCGCGTGGCCGGGTTCACGAGCTGGACGGCGCCGGTCTCGTCGCGCAGGATGACGAACTGCACCTTCTTCTGATCGCGGACGGTCTCGACCCATCCGGACACCGAGACGGTGCCGTCTTCACGGGACTGCAGCTGGCTGACGAGGGTGCGTTCACTCACGAGGGACCAGTCTACGTGGGAGCTGTGTCCCGGCATCCGCCCAGCTTTTCTTCACTCGCTGTGCATAGCGTCGAGGCATGGCACTGGCATCCGATGGCTCTTGGCTCACCGCGCTCGTCGATGCCGTCGTCGGCCTCATGAATCTGATCGGAGCGCCCGGCGCGGGGCTGGCCATCGCGCTCGAGAACCTCTTTCCGCCGCTTCCGAGTGAGGTCATCCTCCCGATGGCGGGTCTCGCGGCCGCCCGCGGGTCGTTCACCCTCGTCGAGGCGCTCGCGTGGACCACCGCCGGCTCCGTCGCCGGGGCGTTCGCGCTCTACGCAGTGGGTGCCTGGCTCGGCATCGATCGCCTCCGCGCGCTCGTCCGCCGGATGCCGCTGCTCAAGCTCGAGGACGTCGATCGCACCGTCGCCTGGTTCGCGCGGCACGGCGGCAAGGCCGTCTTCTTCGGCCGCATGCTCCCCATCTTCCGCAGCCTCATCTCGATTCCCGCCGGCGTCACGCGGATGCCACTCTGGCGCTTCGGGATGCTGACGCTCGCCGGCTCCTTCATCTGGAACGCGGTGTTCGTGATGTCCGGCTATCTCCTGGGTGATCAGTGGCACGTCGTCGAGGAGTACGCGGGGGTGCTGCAGTATGCGGTCATCGCCGTCGCGGCGGCCGCCCTCGTGTGGTTCATGGTGAACCGGGTGCGCCAGCTGCGCAGCGGCGCTGTGAACAGCGATCCCGCCTGACGCCGTGGGCGCGGGGCCCTCTCCCAGCCCGGCCACAGATCGGCTCCACGTAGACTGAAGGTGTGCCCGCCGACCGCCTCCACCTCGTGCGCCATGGCGAGGTCCACAATCCGGGGCGCGTCTTGTACGGACGTCTCCCGAGCTTCCGCTTGAGCGCCGACGGGCGGGCGATGGCGCGAAGCGCGGCCGAGCATGTGCAGCGTCTCGGTCGCCCGGTGAGCGCGCTGTACGCGTCGCCGCTGCAGCGCACGCGCGAGTCGGCCGAACCTTTTGCGGAGCTGTTCGGCCTCTCTCCGGTGGTCGATGACCGCGTGATCGAGCCGACGAACGTCTTCGAGGGAAAGCGCATGAAGCGCGCTGTGCTCAACCCCCTCAATTGGCGACACCTCACCCGACCCGAGGTCCCCAGCTGGGGCGAGCCGTACGTCCAGGTCGTCGCTCGCATGGATGCCGCGATGACCGAGGCCTGGAACGACGCCGACGGCGGCGATGTCGTGATGGTGTCGCACCAGTTGCCGATCTGGATCACGCATCTCGCGGTGGCCGGTGAGCGCCTGCGCCACGATCCGCGCAAGCGGCGGTGCGCCCTGTCGAGCGTCACGAGTTTCGAACGCGACGGCGACAGCTGGCGCGAAGTCGCCTACGCGGAGCCGGCATCCACGGCTCGCGCGGTGGATGTGGGGGCCGTATGACGCGTCCGAAGCTCGCGAGGCTCGCGGCATCCCTTCTCGCTCTCACCCTGGCGGTGGGCCTGGCGGCCTGCGGTGGGACGAACGACGATCTCGCCAACCAGTACAAGCAGGGCGGCAACAACAACGGGTACATCTCCGGCGACGGCAGTGTGCAGGAGATCGCCGTCGCCGATCGCGGGGCGACTGTGCAGTTCAGTGGAACGGCTGTCGACGGATCCACCATCACGAGCGCCGACTACGCCGACAAGGTGCTCGTGCTCAACTTCTGGTACGCCCAGTGCGGGCCGTGCCGCGCCGAAGCGCCCACCCTCGAGAGCGCCTACCAGGCGGTCAAGCCCGCCGGTGCCGACTTCCTCGGCGTGAACATCTACGACGGGCCCGAGGGTGCGAGCGCCTTCGACGAGAAGTACGGCATCAGCTACCCGTCTCTGCTGGCGAAGGACGACGCCGACCTCAAGCTCGCCTTCGCCTCGTGGACGCCGCTGCAGTCGGTGCCGATCACCCTCGTGCTCGACAAGCAGGGCCGGGTCGCGGCGCGGTTCATCGGCCGCGTCGAGAGCGAGTCGATCCTCAAGACGATCATCAACGACGTCGTGTCGGAGAACCCGTGACCGAGGTCGTCTTCAGTGGAGCACTGTGGCTCGCGGTGCCCATCGCCATGCTGGCCGGCCTCGTGTCGTTCCTGTCGCCGTGCGTGCTGCCGCTCGTCCCCGGCTACCTCGGTTTCTTGGGCGGCGCGTCCGGCGCGGCCGGCGGACGCCGAGGGAACGCCGCGCGCGCGGGCCGCGGACGCCTGCTGCTGGGAGTACTGCTGTTCATCGCCGGGTTCACCGTCGTGTTCGTCGCCATGGGCGTGCTTGCCGGCACCCTCGGCCGCTTCTTCCTGCAGTATGGCGAGGTAATCACCCGCGTGCTGGGCGTTGTCGTCATCGTCATGGGGCTCGTCTTCCTCGGTCTGTTCGGCTTCGCGCAGCGCACGATGAAGCCACAGGTGCGAAGCGGCCTCGGGTTGGTCGGAGCGCCCCTGCTCGGAGTGGCGATGGGCATCGGCTGGGCGCCCTGCATCGGCCCGACCTATGCGGCGATCCTGTCGATCTCGCTCAGCCAGGCCGACCCGACCCGCGCGGTGCTGCTGGCCATCGCGTACTCGTTGGGCCTCGGCATCCCCTTCCTTCTGCTCGCCGTCGGTTTCGGCTGGGCGACGCGGTCGGTCGCGTTCCTGCGTCGCCACATTCGCGTGGTGAACATCCTGGGCGGTGTGCTGCTGATCCTGCTCGGACTGCTCATGGTCACCGGGCTCTGGAGCGCGGCCATGTCCCAACTGACGGGGGTGATCGGTGGTGTCGAACTCCCGCTCTGAACGTGCCGGCAGCGATCCGCTGCGTCCCGACGACCACGCCGATTCCGCGGCGCCCGCTGCCGCGATCGCCCAACCGCAGCTGGGCGTCGTCGGCTGGTTCCGTTGGGGCTGGCGTCAGCTGACGAGCATGCGCACCGCACTGGTGCTGCTGCTGCTGCTCGCGATCGCCGCGATCCCCGGGTCGATCGTGCCGCAGCGCACGGCCGATCCGAACGGCGTGCTGGATTTCAAGAGCAAGAACCCCGACCTGTTCCGCTTCTACGACGCGGTGCAGCTGTTCGACGTGTACTCGTCGGCGTGGTTCTCGGCGATCTACATCCTGCTGTTCATCTCATTGATCGGATGCGTGATTCCGCGCACCAAGCACCACTTCAATGCTCTGCGTGCACGCCCGCCCCGCACACCGGCGCGGCTGTCGCGTCTCGACGACCACGCGGAGCTCGACCGCGTGGTCTCGGGCGGCGACGCCGAGGCTGCCGCGATCGCGGCCGTCGAGCTCGCCCAGGCGCAACTGCGTAAGGCCGGGTACCGCGTGGAGCGGTACGACACCGCCGCCAGCGCGAAGCGGCCCGCGACAGCATCCGTGTCGGCCGAGCGGGGCTACGCCCGCGAGACCGGCAATCTCGTCTTCCACGCCGCGCTCGTCGGCGTGCTGATCTCGGCCGGCGTCGGCGGTGGCCTCACCTACACCGGGCAGACCGTCATCGTCGAGGGTGACAGCTTCGTCAACTCCCTCGGTCTCGGCTACACCTCCTTCAACCCGGGCCGCTTCGTCGACACCAACGCGCTGGCGCCCTACTCGCTCACACTCGACAGCTTCGACGTCTCGTACGTGCCGGTCGGGCAGTCGGGTCAGGGACAGGCCGGCGACTTCGCCGCGCACCTGACCACGCGCGAGCCCGGACAGGATCCGCAGCAGCAGACCGTTCGGGTCAATCACCCCGCCGCCATGGCCGGGGATCGGGTCTACCTCATGGGCAACGGCTACGCGCCCAGCATCACGGTCCGAAACCCCGCGGGCGATGTCGTGCTGCGCGAAGACGTCGAGTTCTTGCCGCAGGGCGCGACGATGACCTCGCTCGGCGTCGTGAAGATCCCCGACGGCCTCGCCCAGCAGGTCGGACTGGTCGGCTTCTTCTATCCGACCGCGGGCAAGCTGGACACCGGTGCGCTCACATCGGCTTATCCGGCACTCGGCAACCCCGTGCTGACGCTCGACGTCTACACCGGTGACCTCGGCATCGACGACGGCACCCCGCGCAACGTCTACGCGCTCGACGTCAGCGGAATGACGCAGCTCACCGGACGCAAGATCAACGTGCCGTCGATCGAGCTCACTCCCGGACAGACCGCGAACCTGCCGAACGGGCTCGGCACCATCACGTTCGAGGATGCGACGGCCAGCGGCGCCCGCGAGCAGGTCAAACGGTACGTGTCGCTCTCCATCCACCGCGACGTGGGAGCACCGTGGGTGCTCGGCTTCGCGATCGTCGCGCTCGCCGGTCTGCTCGCGGGCCTGTTCATCCCGCGCCGCCGCATGTGGGTCAAGGCGACGCCGGGCGACGGTGTCGTGCACCTCGAATACGCCGGCCTCGCGCGCGGCGAGGATCCGGCAATCGCCGCCGCCGTCGCCGACCTCGTGCGCGAGCACGGTGCCGCGATGGATGCTGCAGGCACGGTGGGTGCCCCGGCGGCCGACACCGCAGCATCCGGTGCCGGTGCGGACGCCGCGCAGGACACCGCCGACCGGGCCTGAGCGCGGGGCGCCGACGTAGACTGAACGTCATGCCCGACGGCCTCTCTCTCGACCAGATCTCCCGGCTCATCGTCTGGACCGCAGTGGCGATCTACGCGCTCGCGTTCATCGCCTACGCGATCGACCTCGGTCGGCGCTCCGACCTCGCCATCCAGCAGAAGGATGCCGCGAAGGAGCGCGAGCTCGTCGGTGCGGTCGCCGGGGTGTCGGCATCGGGATCGGCCGCGCTCGACGGCTCTCTCGATCAGATGCGCGCGGAGCAGCGGGCTGCGAAGGCTGAGCTCGAGGCTCCGCTCGCCCAGCGCACGCGCTACCTGTGGGCCCGCATCGGCACGTCGCTGACCGTTCTCGGCTTCCTCTTCCACGTCACCGGAGATGTGCTGCGCGGCGTCGCGTCGGGGCGTGTGCCGTGGTCGAACATGTACGAGTTCGCCCTCACAGGGACGATGCTGATCATGGCCGTCTACCTGGTCGTGCTGTTCAAGTACGATCTGCGCTTCCTCGGCACGTTCATCACTGGGCTCGTCGTCGTGCTGCTCGGCGGCACAGTGATCTGGTTCTATACCGCCGTCGTGCCGCTGTCCGACCCGCTGAAGAGCGTCTGGCTCGTCATCCACGTGTTCGTCGCGTCGCTCGCGACCGCGCTGTTCGCCCTCGCGTTCGCGCTGTCGGCCATCCAACTGATGCAGACGCGGCGCGAGCGTCTGGCGATCGCCGCGCTCGACGCCCCGCAAGAGACCGCGCCCCGCCTGCGCGGACCCAGATACCTGCGCACGCTGCCCTCGGCCGATGTGCTCGAATCGCTCGCGTACCGCTTCACGATCATCGGTTTCATCTTCTGGACCTTCACCCTCATCGCCGGCTCGATCTGGGCCAACGACGCGTGGGGGCGGTACTGGGGCTTCGACACGAAGGAAGTCTGGACCTTCGTCATCTGGGTGCTCTACGCCGGCTACATCCATGCCCGTGCGACGCGCGGCTGGCGCGGCACGCGCTCGGCGTGGCTATCGATCATCGGCTTCGCGGCCGTCATGTTCAACTTCACGATCGTGAATCTGTTCTTCAAGGGCCTGCACGTCTACAGCGGCCTGAACTGATCCGCCGCGACCGGCGCGTTCGCGCGGGTCTCGGTATCCGCGCCACGCAAGACGGCTCGCCCTGCGATTGATTTCGCAGGGCGAGCCGTCTTCGTGACCGCGAGGCGTCAGGCCAGGACGGGGGATGCCGCGAGCAGAGTCCGCGCACTGGCCGTGCGCCGACGGGTCACCGCGATCGTCGTTGCGAGGAACGCCAACACCGCCCAGACGATCATGCCCGCCAGGCCGGCCGCCGCCCCCGACGCCGGGGTGATGGTCGCGAGCAGTGCCGAATAGGCGGGCATCGTCGGCAGGACACCGGCGATGGAAGCCAAGACGCCCGGAATTGTCGAGACGATGCCGGTCGCAACGGCGAGCACGCCGACGAGGGTGGAGATCCACCTGCCGGCGCCGCCGAAGACGGCAACCAGCGCCTGGTTGACGGCAGCGAAGGCGATGCCGGCGACCACGGACAAGCCGGTGAACGCGAACCAGGTGCCGGCGTCGTACTGTGCCGCGAACTGCACGATCCCGGCCACGAGAAGACCCTGGGCGGCCCCGATCCCCGCCGCGGGCGCGAGGCTGCGGAGGGCGAGGAGCACGGACGGTCGACGTGAGCTCAGTGCGTAGCGCGGCACCGCCTGGAGCGCGACGAACGAGCCGAGCCCACCGAACCACAGCGCGAGCATGGCCAGCAGTGGAATCGCCGAGGCGCCGAACAAGTTCGTCCCGATGCCCTCCGCCGTCACCGGGTTCGAGACCACCTTGGCCGTGGCGTCGGCCTGCTGCTGTGAGTACGTCGGAATCTGCGACACCGCCGAGTCGAGCCCGGTCGCCAGCGAACTGGAACCGGTGGCGAGCTGGGTGACGCCGGTGCTCAGCTGGCTCGCGCCCGTCGCGAGCTGCGTGGCGCCGTCGGACAGCTGCGCAGCACCGGTCGAGAGGCCGGTCGCGCCGGTCGCGGCTTGGTCGATACCGCTCGCGAGCTGGCCGAGACCGGCCTGCAGTCCACGCGCGCCAGCGGTGAGCTGGTCGACGCCCGTGGCGGCTTCAGGGAGGGCCTGGTTCTTCACCCCCGCCGCATATGCCGCGGCGTAGCCGGCGTCGGTAGCGGACTTCGTGACTTCCGGTGCGAGAGAGAGGAGTGCGGCGCACGTCGGCGTCTGGAGCGTGGCCGTCGGGTCGCAGGCGTTGTTCTTCAACTGTTCCTGGTATGTGGCCGCGAGTGCCTGCGTCGACGCTGCCGCCGCCGACGCGTAGTCGGCGGTCGTCGACACGGTGCCGCCCAGCGTGTTCGGCGCGGTGGACGTGAACTGCGATGACAGCTGGCCCAGGCCATCGCCGAGCTGGCCCGCCCCTGCTGCGGAATCGCGGGCGCCGGTCGAGAGCTTGTCCAGGCCCGACGACAGCTGGCTCGCCCCACTGCCCAGCTGACCCGCGCCCGACGCCAGCGCCGTCGCGCCGCTCGGCAATTGTGCGGCACCGGTCGCCGCCTGCTGCGCGCCGTTGGCGAGCTGATCGGCTCCACTGGCGGCCTGACCGAGCTGGTCGTGCAGCGTGGTGAAGCCCATGAGCACGTTCGTGAGGTACTGCTCCGAGACGGCGCTGCCGAACACCGATGCCGCCGTCTGCGTGATGGTGGCGGTGATGGCGCCGTCGACGACGCGCCCGTCCGGCGCCGTCTGCACCCGGATCGTCGCTTTCTCGGGCGACTTGCCGGGCGCGGTGGAGGTCGCGGCCGCGGAGAAGTTCTCCGGGATGGTGATGACGGCGTCGTACTTGCCTGAGGCGAGCCCGGCGGCGGCGTCGCTGTCGTTGGAGATCACCCAGTCGAGATTGCTCGGGATCTGGTCGGACCCCTGGACCAGCCCCGCCGTGAGCTGACGCCCGAGGGGCGCGGTCTGACCGTTGATCTGCACGGGGGTGTCGTTGTTGACGATGGCGGCGCGGACGTTCCCGAGTCGATCGGTCGGGTTGTAGAGCGCGGCGATGAGGATTCCGCCGATCACGACGGGTAGCAACAGGACGCCGACGATCGTCAGCCAGGTCACCGGCCGTCGGGAGCGGGCGCGTTCGAGGGAGAGAGTCATGCGGAGATCACCTGCGTGGGAGAGTCGGCGGTACCCGTGGCGAGCGCGAGTGCGGTCACGTGCGGGCGATGGGCGTCGGCGAGGATGTCGAGTGCGGGGCCGTCGCGTCGGGCCGATGCGACGATGGTGAGCGGGTGGGCGCGTGCGCCCGTGCGGGCGGCCGCTCGTTCGGTCGCATCGCGCAGCAGTCCGGAGGCCTGATCGCGGTCGGCGCCGGTGAGGGTGTCGAGGCCGTCGATCGCGACGAGCGTCGTTCCGCCGGACAGCGCGCGGCGCAGTTCCGTGAGGGGGGCCGCGGCACCGTCCAGCAGAGCGACGCCGACGTGGGCGCGTACCCACGCGGCCCGACCGGGCAGGAGGTGTCCGGCGACGCGCAGTCTTCCCTCGCTGGGATCGATCCGTCCGGCGACCGTCAGGACGAACGCGCGCCCGCCGCGGGGGTCTGACGCCGTGACCAGCAGCGTGCCGCCCTGTTCGAGGCGCACGGTCGCGCCGCGGAACAGATCGACCTCGCCGATGCCGGCGCCGCCCTCGACGCGCACGCCGAGGTCGTCGGCCGCGAGCGCGCCGCCGTAGTCGGGCTCGGGCCACGACTTCAGCGCGACCTCGCGCTCGACGGCCTCGCCCTCGATGTCGAAGTGGGGCAGCAGACGGTCGAGCCACCTCGGCATCCACCACGCCTTGTCGCCGAGGAGCGCCATGATCGCCGGGCCCAAGGTCATGCGGACGAGGAAGGCGTCGACGGCGATGCCGACAGCGAGCCCGAGAGCGATCGGCTTGATCGCGGTGTCGCCCTCGGGAACGAAGGCGGCGAAGACGGCGAACATGATGACGGCTGCGGCGCTGACCACGCGTGCCGAGGCCGTGAAGCCGCTGCGCACGGCCGCGACCGCCGTTTCGCGCCCGGCACGTCCGCCGCGCGCGCGTCGAGCGTGGACGAAGTCTTCGCGCATCCGCGAGACGAGGAACACCTCGTAGTCCATGGCAAGGCCGAACAACACGCCCATGAGGATGATCGGCATGAAGGAGATCACCGGGCCGGTGCGCGCCACGTGCAGTGCGTCGGCGAGCCATCCCCATTCGAACACCGCGGCGACCACGCCGAACGCGGCGAGGATCGAGAGGAGGTAGCCGAGCGTCGCCTTCAGCGGCACCCAGATCGAACGGAACACGATCATGAGCAGCACGAACGACAGGCCGACCACGAACAGTCCGAACGGCAGCAGAGCAGCGCCCAGGCGGTCGGAGATGTCGATCGCGATGGCCGTGAAGCCGGTCACCTTGAGGTCGATGCCGTACTTCGACAGCCACTCGTCGTGGTGGGCGCGAAGCTCGCGCACGAGCTGGGCGGTCTCGGGCGAATCAGGCGCAGTCGTCGGCACGATCTGCACGAGCCCCGTGTCGGCGGTCTGGTTCGGAGTCGCCAGGGCGACCTCCTTGACGCCGGGGATCTTCTCGACGTCAGCCTTGAGATCGGCCATGAGCGTGAGGGGATCGGTGGAGGTGACGATGGTGCCGGTGAGGATGAGCGGGCCGTTCGAACCCGGACCGAAGTGATCGGCAGTGAGGTCGTACGCGTGGCGAGCCTGGCTGGAGGTGGGCTGCATGCCCGCGTTCGGCAAAGCCAGCTGCAGGCTGGCCGCGGGGATCGCGACGATGCCGAGCGTGATGATGACCGCCAGTGTGGTGACCACCGGATGCCGTGTGACGAGCATGACCCAGCGGTTGGTCTTCTTCACGGCCACCGGCACGGCCGTATCGGTGTCGTCGGTGGCATCCGTTGCCAGCGCCGCGTCTGCGGCGGCTGCGCGTGAGCGGCGGAGACCGACGGCGGTGCCCCGCTTCATTCGCGGCTTCCATCCGGCGACCCGCTCCTTGGCGAAGCCGAGGAGGGCGGGCGTCAGCGTCACGGCGACACAGACCGCGACCGCGACCGCGCCGGCGGCGGCGATACCCATCGTCGTGAGGAAGGGGATGCCGGCGAAGCCCAGTCCGATGAGCGCGATGAGCACGGTGACGCCGGCGAACAGCACGGCCGAGCCAGCGGTCCCAGTCGCCCGCGCCGCTGACTCTTCGGGAGGCATTCCGGCGCGTACTTGGTCTTGATGTCGGGCGACGATGAACAGCGCATAGTCGATGCCGACCGCGAGCCCCAGCATGATCGCGAGCATCGGGGTCGTCGACGAGACGGCCGCGAAGGCGGTCGCCGCATAGATCAGCGTGATCGAGAGGATCACGCCGATCAGCGCGCTGACCAAGGGGAACCACGCGACCGCCAATGAGCGGAACGTCACGATGAGCACGAAGAGGGCGATCAGCACGCCCACGACTTCGACGAGTGAAAGGCCGGGCAGGGAGGTGGAGAAGAGGTCGCCGCCGACCACCACCTGCGACCCCGCGGGCAGGGCGGTGCCGAGAGTCGTGGCTTCGTCCTGAAGACTGGTCTTGGTGGCGGCGGGCACCTCCGTGCTGGTGCCCTTGAACTGCAGGCGTAGCAGAGCTGCCTGCCCGTCGTCGCTCACCATGCCCGACACCATCTTGTCGAACGGATCGGTGACGGCGAGCACGCCGTCCAGTCCCTCGAGCTTCGTGATGGCGGAGGCGATCTGGTCGGTGTAGGGCTCCTGGTCGACCCGCGCCCCGGGCGCGGCGACGATGACGTACTGCGCGCTCGTGCCGCTGGCCTGCGGGAACGTGCGGTTGAGGAGCTCGATTCCCTCCTGACCCTCGGTGCCGGGGATGGTGAAGGCGTTGTCGAAGCCTTTGATCGCACCGGTGGCGATGCCCACGCCCACCGAGCCTCCGACGACGGCGAACAGCAGCAGCCACGACGTGAGGACGCGCCACGAGTGACGGTACGACCAGCGGCCGAGCGAGTACAGGAGAGTGGACACGGGTGCTCCGGTTCAGGCGATCTGGGAAATGACGGATAAGGACGTTCCGATACACCGCTGTATCCGATACACAGATGTATCCTAAGAGCAGAAGTGCTCGCAATCCTGAACAGTGGATGTGAAACTGAGGGCCGGCGAAAATCGCCGTCGCCCACCGAAGAAGGGAGGGCATGATGACGGACGCCGCCGAGCGCACCGACGGTACCCGCCCGCCCAGCCAGCGCCGCGAGCAGACGCGTGCACGCCTGCTCGACGCGGCCCACGACGTCTTCGCGGAGGTCGGTATGGATGCCGCATCCGTCGAAGTGATCTGCGAACGTGCGGGGTTCACCCGTGGCGCCTTCTACTCCAACTTCGAGTCGAAGGACGAGCTGTTCCTCGCGCTCGTGACGCGGCTTTCCGACGCCAAAATGGATGCCGTGGCGAGTCGCGTACAGCGGCTGACGCCAGACGGTCTCGTCGACATCTCCGACCTGGTCGGGCACCTGGGCGCGCCGTTCGGCGAGGGGATGGATCCTCACCTGCTCACCGAGATCCGAGTTCAGGCGCTTCGTGATCCGCGCCTGGCTGAGGCCTTCCTGACCCTGCAACGACGAGTGCTCGATCGCATCGAAGGCTTTCTCACCCACATCATCGCCACCTACGGGTTGACTCTGCGGTTGCCGGTGGCAGAAGCGGCGCGCATCCTGCTGGACGTGTCGAACGAGTGCTGCACGACCGCCATGCTGCAGGGGCTGCGAGCCGAAGAGGTCACCGAGGTGTTGCGCGTTCGTCTCGACGCGCTGGTTCCCGTGCTTGTGGCATCGGGCGGCGAGACCGCCTTTCGCCGCCCCGCCTGACCGTCGTCGCACCGGCGCGGCCACAGCGAACGCCTAGAGCAACGCGGCGCTCCGCTCCAGACGCTCCAGCCACCACGCACGGCGTTCGGGAGATGCCGCGTGGCGCGTAAGGAGCGCGGCATCCGGCTCGATCCGACCCACGGGCAGCATTCCGCCCACCGGCCGCAGCGGCCGCGCCGTGACGTCGGCGGCCAGCAGCGACGCCGTACCGAGTCCGCAGTCGTAGGGGAGGTCGGGGAGCGCCGCAGCGAGGGCCACGCCCATCGAGAGGCCGATGCTCGTATCGAGCGCGCTGGAGACCACAGCGGGAAGCCCCGCCTCGTCGACGATCGCCAGCGCGCGCGCGACGCCGCCGAGCGGCTGGGCTTTCACGACCAGCAGGTCGGCCGCCCCCGCCCGCGCGACAGCGAGGGGATCGGCGGCCTTGCGCACCGACTCGTCTGCGGCGAGGGGGATGTCCCAGTCGGCGATGCGTGCCCGCAGTTCGGCCAGTTCCTCGACATCGGCACAGGGCTGCTCGAGATACTCCAGGTCGAACTCTGCGAGGGCGTGCACCGCGTGCTCCGCCTCATCGACGTTCCATCCGCCGTTCGCGTCGACGCGAACGCGCCCCTCCGGGCCCATGACCGCCCGCACCGCACGTACCCGCGCCACATCATCGGCGAGGGTCTGCCCGCGTTCGGCGACCTTCACCTTCGCGGTGCGGCATCCGTCGAAACGGGCGAGCACTCCAGGAACATCGGCGGCGTCGACGGCGGGGACTGTCGCGTTCACCGGCACCCGATCGCGCACCGGATCGGGTTGCCGCCGCCAGCCGAAGTCGATCGCCGCGGAGAGCCACACGGACGCCTCGGCGTCTTCATACTCGAGGAAGGGCGAGAACTCCGTCCACCCCTCGGGGCCCTTGAACAGCACGGCCTCCCGATGCTCCACACCGCGGAATCGCGTGACCAGGGGGAGCGAGACGATGTGCGCCGCAGCGATCAGGTCTCCAAGAGAAGGCAGGGTCATGGGTCCATCCTGGCCCGACCTCGTCTCGCCGTGGGCGCGCGCGATCGGCGCCCGTAGAATCGGGCGGTGCCCGACTCTCCCGCTCCGCCCCGGTTCGCGCTCGACATCGACGGTGTCGGACGGTCGCGTCGAGCCCAGGCCCTGCTCGACGCTCTCGCCGAGCGCGTCGTCATCGCCGACGGCGCCATGGGAACCATGCTGCAGCGTCACGACCTGCAGATCGACACTGACTTCCAGGGGCTCGAGGGGTGCAACGAGATCCTCAATGTCACGCGCCCGGACGTCGTCGGCGCGATCCACGACGCGTACTTCGCCGTCGGCGTGGATGCCGTGGAGACGAACACGTTCGGGGCGAACTGGTCGAACCTTTCCGACTACGGCATAGACGACCGCATCACCGAGCTCGCTGCGGCCGGAGCCCGGATCGCGCGCGAGCGTGCCGAGATGGCGGAAGCCGCTGATGGGCGCATGCGCTGGGTGCTCGGCTCAATGGGGCCCGGCACCAAGCTGCCGAGCCTCGGGCACACGACCTACGCCCACCTGAAGGAGACTTTCGCGCTGCAGGCCGAGGGCCTCATCGACGGCGGCGCCGACGCGTTCCTCGTCGAGACCAGCCAGGACCTCCTGCAGACCAAGGCCGCGGTCAACGGGTGCAAGCAGGCGATCGTAGCCCGCGGCATCCGGTTGCCGATCTTCGTCGAGGTGACCGTCGAAACCACCGGCACCATGCTGATGGGGTCGGAGATCGGCGCGGCGCTCACGGCGCTGGAGCCGCTCGGCGTCGATGCGATCGGCCTCAACTGCGCGACGGGGCCGGCCGAGATGAGCGAGCATCTGCGCCACCTGTCGACGCACTCGTCGGTGACGATCGCCTGCATGCCCAACGCGGGACTGCCGGTGCTGACCGCGGACGGCGCGCACTACCCGCTGACGCCGGCGGAGCTCGCCACCGCCCACGAGCAGTTCGTGCGCGAATTCGGACTCGGGCTCATCGGCGGATGCTGCGGCACCACGCCCGAGCATCTGGCCGCCGTCGTGGAGCGCCTGGGGTCCTCTCCGGTCGGTGAGCGCGCGCCGGAGGCGCCCGTCGAAACGCCGCTCGCCATCGCCCACGAGCCCGGCGTGGCGTCGCTGTACCAGCACGTGCCGTTCCAGCAGGATGCCAGCTACCTCGCGATCGGCGAGCGCACCAACGCCAACGGGTCGAAGGCGTTCCGCGAGGCGATGCTCGAAGGTCGCTGGGACGACTGCGTCGAGATCGCCCGCAATCAGACGCGGGTCGGTGCGCACGTGCTCGACGTCTGCGTCGACTATGTCGGCCGCGATGGCGTCGCGGACATCCGCGAGGTGGTGTCGCGGTTCGCCTCGGCATCCACTCTTCCCCTCGTCATCGACTCGACCGAGCCGGCCGTCATTCAGGCGGGGCTCGAGCTGATCGGTGGCCGTCCGGTCGTGAACTCGGTGAACTACGAAGACGGCGACGGCGCGGCATCCCGGTTCGGGCGCATCATGCCGCTCGTCAAAGAACACGGCACCGCGGTCGTCGCGCTCACGATCGACGAGCAGGGCCAAGCGCGCACCGCCGAGGACAAGGTGCGCATCGCCTCGCGCCTCGTCGACGAGCTCGTCGGCACGTGGGGCATGCGGGTGGAGGACATCATCGTCGACTGCCTCACGTTCCCGATCGCGACAGGTCAGGAGGAGACCCGCCGCGACGCGATCGAGACGATCGAGGCGATCCGCGGACTGGTTGCGAAGTATCCCGGCATCAACACGACGCTGGGCGTTTCGAACGTCTCGTTCGGCCTCAACCCGGCGGCCCGTTCGGTGCTGAACTCGGTGTTCCTGCACGAGGCGACTCAGGCGGGACTGACCAGCGGCATCATCGATGCCGCGAAGATCGTGCCTCTGGCATCCCTTGCCGAAGAACAGCGCAAGGTCGCGCTCGATCTCGTCTGGGATCGGCGCGAATGGGATGCCGACGGCAACCTCACGTACGACCCGCTCGCGACGATGCTCGACCTGTTCGCCGGGGTGGACACGGCGGCCCTGCGCGATCAGCGCGCCGCCGAGCTCGCCGCCCTGCCCGTGGGCGAGCGGCTGGAGCGTCGCATCATCGACGGCGAGTTGAAAGGGCTCGAGGCCGACCTCGACCTCGCGCGCGCGGGCAGTGCCGATGCCCTGGCCCTCACCCCGCTGCAGATCATCAACGACCATCTGCTCGAGGGGATGAAGATCGTCGGCGAGCGCTTCGGGTCGGGGCAGATGCAGCTGCCGTTCGTGCTGCAGTCGGCCGAAGTCATGAAGACCGCGGTCGCCCTGCTCGAGCCGCACATGGAGAAGACCGACGAAGCCGGTAAGGGCACGATCGTGCTGGCCACCGTCCGCGGCGACGTGCACGACATCGGCAAGAACCTCGTCGACATCATCCTGACCAACAACGGCTACACGGTGATCAACCTCGGCATCAAGCAGCCGATCGCCGACATCATCGCCGCCGCCGAAGAGCACAACGCCGATGTGATCGGCATGAGCGGGCTGCTCGTGAAGTCGACCGTCGTCATGAAGGAGAACCTGCAGGAGCTGTCGGCGCGGGGGCTCGGCACGCGGTGGCCGGTGATCCTCGGCGGTGCGGCGTTGACGCGCGCCTACGTCGAGCAGGACCTCGCGGAGCTCTTCGACGGCGAAGTCCGCTACGCGAAAGACGCGTTCGAGGGCCTCGCCCTCATGGAGCCGCTCGTGCGGATCGCGCGCGGCGAGGCTCCGGATGCCGTCGGACTGCCGCCCCTGAAGAAGCGCATCCACACGGCGGGTTCGCGCCTGACCCTGACCGAGCCGGAAGCGATGCCGGCCCGCTCGGACGTGGCATCCGACAATCCCGTGCCGGCGCCGCCGTTCTGGGGAACGCGGATCGTCCGCGGTATCGCGCTCGCCGACTACGCCGCCTTCCTCGACGAGCGCGCGACGTTCATGGGCCAGTGGGGGCTCAAACCCGGCCGCGGTGAGGACGCGCTGTCGTACGAGCAGCTCGTCGACAGCGAGGGTCGGCCGCGGCTGCGGTACTGGCTCGACCGCATCCTCGGCGAGCGGATGCTCGACGCTTCCGTTGCGTACGGGTACTTCCCGGTCGTATCGGACGGCGACGACATCGTCGTCCTCCATCACGGCGATGACCCGACGGGTCTTCTCGGGAAGGCCGGGCTGCTCGCCCCGGACGGGGGCTCTGAGGGAGCCCTCGGTACGGACCGGCTGCGCTTCCACTTCCCGCGGCAGCGGCGCGATCGCCACCTCAACCTGGCCGACTTCGTGCGCCCCCGCGAATCGGGCCAGGTCGATGTCATGCCCGTGCAACTCGTGACCGCCGGCGCGGCCATCGACGCGGTGACGGCGAAGATGTTCGCTGAAGACCGCTATCGCGACTACTACGAGCTCAACGGGCTCGTCATGCAGCTGACCGAGTCGCTCGCCGAGTTCTGGCACGCCCGCATCCGCGCCGAGCTCGGCTTCTCCGACGAGGACCCGCGCGACACCGCGGGCCTGTTCAAACTCGAATACCGCGGCGCGCGATTCTCGCTCGGCTACCCGGCGTGCCCCGACATGGAGGATCGCCGCAAGGTCGTCGAACTGCTGCGTCCCGAGCGAATGGGCGTCGAACTCAGCGACGAGCTGCAGCTGCACCCTGAGCAGTCCACCGACGCGTTCGTGTTCCACCACCCCGAGGCGAAGTACTTCTCGGTCTGAGCGGAGTGCGGCATCCGCCGGCGCTCAGCTGTGCGGCACGTCGGCGACGTGGGCGGCGATGCGGGCGAACACCGTCTGCTGGGCGGCGTACGACGCGCGCCAATCGCCCGGGATCAGCAGGCTGTGGTCGGCATCGGCGACCACGGCGACGCTCGCCCGGGTGCCGACGATGCGGTCGCGATTCCACGAGGCATCCGCTGTTCCTGCCACGACGAGATGATCGTCGGATGCCGCGCTCAGCGCCTCCGCGACGATGTCGTGACGCACGAGCGGTGTGAGCCAGACACCCGGGATGCCGGCGGCGATCGCGAGCGGTGCGGCGAAGGTGCCCAGCGATTTGGCGACGACGAGGTCGGGCACGCGCTCCAGCGCTCCCGTCGCTTCTGCCCAGGCTCGGCGGAGGAACGCGGCCGGATCGTCGGCTGCGGCATCCGTCCACTCGACGGCGTACACGTTCCAGCCCGCCTCGGCGAGCAGCAGTCCGCTCCAATGGAGCAGGGGCGCCTGCGCGGTGTAGCCGTGCCCGGGGAGGAGAACCGCTGTGCGGGCGGTATCCGCGGCCGGGGTGAGGCGGTGCAGGATGACCATTTCGCGATGCTAGCGGCCCGCGCCTGCGACGGGTGGCGCGGTGCGGCGGCGCAGCAGGACCGATGCGCCGACGACGACCAGCGCGACGAGCGCCGCGAAACTCAGGGCGTACAGCGGCCCGGCCCACGGCGAATAGTCGCCACCGTTGATCTGGAACGTATCGGCCATCCCCATGCCGATGTCGAACGACGCCCAGAAGTAGCCGGGGGCGCCGAGCACGATCAGCGCGAGGTAGCCGCTCACGATCGCGGCGACGGAGAGTTCGCGGCGGCGGACAGCGAGGATGAGTGCCGCGATCGCGAGCGCCGGGCCGATGGCGAGGGTGATGTACACGTGGAATGGACCCGACCACTGGCCGGCCGCTGTCATCGCGTCGTGGATCTCGCCGGCCGTGTACCCGGGCATCGCGGCGAGCGGGTTCACGATCAGGATGTGGACTGCCGCCCAGGCGGCGTAGGCCACGACGATCACCGTTCCTGCGATGGCGAGCGCGAGCTTCTGCCGTTGATTCGCATCCATGGGGTCATCCTGCCGGAGATGCCGTCGCGACGGCATCCTCCCCGCCCGAACGGCAAGGGATGACGGGCGGCTCGCCGTCGTTGAGGCCGCGCTCGCGCCGTGTTGCGTGCGCGACCTTGCCGTTCGGGTGCGGTGCGGAGATGACCGGACGGGACGGGCGTCAGCCGACGCGGGCGCCGCACATGCCGCAGACACCCGTGGCGGGAACCTGCACGAAGCAGTCGGGGCACAGCACGGCGGGGCGCTCGGGAATGATCGGCGCCGGGGCCCTGCGCGGGGTGCCCGATGCGACACGGGCGGCGCGAGCGCGCTCTCGCGTGGTCGGCGCGGGCGCGGCGGCGAGCTTCGCAGCCGGCTTGTGCTCGGCGCAGTAGAAGCGCACGAAGCCGGCGTGGTTGTTCGGATGCCGGTGCTTCATCACCCAGAGGGCCTCACGTGGCCACGGCTCGCTCGCGGGGCCGCAGCCCGAACAGCGAGTCGCGTCGCCGGGTACGGCGTCCGCGGCCGCGACGGCGAGTTCGAACGGGAGCGCGTCTCGCCAGTCCGAGGAGTTCCTGATCTGCACGATATGCCCTTCCGGTGGCGTCCTCGGGCGGACGACGGCCGTGCTCCATTGTCCCACGGCTCGCGTCAGGTCGTCTCCGGGCGTGGGGTGGGCGGGGCGCGGGGGTGAGCCGGGTCGTACCGCAGAGCCTGCGTGCGGTAGGCGGCGAGGGTCAGTCCACGGGAGTTCCCAGCGGCGCGATGGTGCAGTGGTATCGCTGCCGCGTCGGCCAGCGCGGATCACGTGGTGCGCCGGTGATCGTGAAACCGAGCCGACGGTAGAACTCGACCGCGTCGTCATCGGTGCTCGCGAAAAGGGGGAGCGTGCTGTCGGCGCGGCGCGCGGCATCCACGAGCCGGCGACCGAGGCCGGTGCCGCGCGCCTCGTGGGCGACGGCGATGTAGTGGAGCTCGGTGCGATCTCCGTCAGGGCTGAATGCGGCGAATCCTCGGACGCCGCCGTCCACGGCGCCGACGACCTGGAGCTTCGGCAGGTCGACGTCGCGAATCCAGGCGAGCGCGTCGGCATCCACTCCGGCGGCCTCCCACAGGAGAGGAAGGAAACTCGCCGAGCCGATCTCATCGGCAGTCAAAGGGCGCACCGCTGCGGTCATGTGTCGACTGTAGCGAGCGTCTCTGTGCGGGGCTGGGACGTCGCCGTCACCGCCGCGACCGGCTTCGCGCGGCGCAACGACCGCAGGAGGGCGCGTCCGACCAGGGCGAGTCCGAGCACCGTCGTCACGGCACGCAGGGTGTCCCAGCTGAGCGTCGAGGTGAGCAACGAGTAGACGAGGAAGCTGCCCAGGTTCTCGGTGAGGCCGGCTCCGGGCGTGTACGAAATGCTCGTTCCGGCGCCGACGGCGAAGGGCCAGAACCACATGTTCATCACGAGGCCGAACAGGTACGACGAGACGATCCCGTAGGCCGCGAGCATCGCGACCTCGCTCTTGCCGCGCAGGCGTCGCGGCAGCAGACCCGCCCCGGCGCCGACCCACCCGCACGCGAACATCTGGAACGGCAGCCACGGCCCGACCCCGCCCCAGAGGAGGGCCGAGAGAGCGAGGGATGCCGCGCCCAACAGCAGCCCGAACCGTGCCCCATAGGCCCGGCCCGCAAGGATCAGCAAGACGAATAGGGCCTCGACCCCGCCCACGCCGGTGCTGGCGATGCGGATGGCCGCGCCGATCGCCGCGAGGACGGCGAGCAATGCCAGCGTGTGCGCCGAGCGCACCGACGTGTCGAGCGCGGCCAGGGTCACGAGAACCGCCAACGGTGCCAGCGCGAGCGCGATGTACGGCACGGCCGACTGCGCCTGCGCCGGCAGCGCACTCGCCGCGAGAGGCCACAGGAACGCGGCTGCGGCGGCGAGATTCGCGGCGATCAGCGCCGCGGTGAGGGTGCGCCGCGGCCGATGGGCCGAACGCCGCGTGGGAGGGGGCGCCGGTTGCTCGATGGGCCGGGGTGCTCGCGCGTCCCGGTGCCCGACTCCGGCATCTCGTTCCGCATCGACCGCGTTTGCTGCTGTGGCGTGCCGCGGTGCGGCGGAATGGGGGAGTTCGGCACGGGTGGTCGCTGCCGCTGCGCCCAACCGGCCGGCCTCGATCCGCAGCACGCGGTCGGCGTCCGCGATGACCGCGGAGTCGTGCGTCGCGACGAGCACGGCGGTTCCGGCATCCGCGAGGCGCACGAGGGCGGTATCGACGAGGGCGCGAGCTCCGGGATCGAGCCCGCGCGTGGGCTCGTCGACCAGCAGCACCGCAGCGGCCGGCGCCGCCTGGATCGCGAGAGCGAGGCAGCGGCGTTCGCCGGCGGACAGGTCGCGCGGATGCCGCCGCAGCTGCGCCCGCGCGGCATCCGTGTCGTCGGGCCGTCCGAGCAGGTCATGCCAGCGCTGCGCCGTCGTCCCCAGGGGGAGATGGGCGTGGCGGTCGGCTCGGCGACATTCGGCGGCGACCGTGTCGCGGACGAACAGTGCATCGGAGTCGTCGGGAACGAGACGCACAGCGCGGGCGCGCGGGCCGGTGGCGAGCCCCATCAGCAGACTCGACTTGCCCGCCCCGTTGGCACCCACGAGGGCCACGATCTCTCCGGCGCGCAGCGTGAGGTGGGCATCGTCGACCGCGACGAGTCCGCCGTAGCGGACGGTGACATGAGCCGTGAGGGCTGTGGCTCGTTCAGAACTCCGGAGATCCGATGCCGAAACCGCGTCGTGGTGGTCTCTAGAGGGGGCCGGGGTTGGAAACTCCGGAGTTGTGAACGCGGCGGCCGGGGGACCGTCGGGGGCGGACGCGGACGCCGGACCGACTCCCAGCCACTGATCGGCAACGCCCGCGAATTCTGCGCCGCGGTGCTCCGCCACGACGACGGCCATGCCGTCATGGTGCGCGAGCGTGTCGAGCAACGCGACGATCCGCGCGCGAGCGGCGCGGTCGAGGTCGGCCAGTGGCTCGTCGACGAGCAACAGCGCGGGCTGCTCGACGATCGCGGACGCGATCGCGACGAGCGTGGCTTGGCCGGCCGACAGGGTACGCAGCTCGCGGTCGAGCAGTTCTTCGGCGCCGACCCGGGCAGCGGCCGACAGCACCCGTTCCCCGACGTCGGGCCGCGAGGCCCCACGCAGCTCGAGTGCCAAGCCGATCTCCTCGCGCACGCGCGTCGTCGCGAACCCCGCCCGCGGGTTCTGCAGCACCACGCCGATGACGCGAGACAGATCGCGCGGAGGCGTCGTGGCGCGATCATGCCCCATGACCCACAGCTCGCCGTCGATCCACCCGCCGTCGAGGTGGCTGTGCAGCCCACTCAGCGATCGCAACAACGTCGTCTTGCCCGATCCCGTCGCTCCGGTGAGCACGGTGAGAGTCCCGGATCGGATGCCGCGAGCCAGCTCCCCGGTCGCGACCGTCGCGCCGCCCGCCCCGAACCCCAGCGTCACCCCCTCGGCGACCACCAGCTCCCCGACGCCGGCCCCGATGCCCCGCCCCGCGTAGCCGCGCAATTCGAGCGCCGCGGCGATCGCGGTCGCCCGCTCGAGCGTCGTCTCGAGCACCGGTGCCAGCAGACGGGCACCGCCCACGATGCCGCCGCGCTCGCCGCGGAGGCGCTGCGCCCGCCGCGCCGTGCGGACGCCGTCGGCGAGCGAGGGCAGCGTGGCCCAGGCGATCGACACCGCCCGCGCGAGCCCCTGGAACGGTCCGCGCCGCGCACCCCGTGCGATCAGTCGAGGCAGATCGAGCACTGCGCTGAGCAGCCCGAACGCAAGGATCGTCAGAGCGATCGGCAGGGCGCTCGCCGCGGCATCCGCGAGGCCGTCGAGCGTGACGGGCCCGAGCACCTGCACGTGGGCGAGCGGCGGCGCGAGCCGCCACAGCGGCAGCGGGAGGACGACCGGTCCGGAGCCGTCCGCCCCGTGGAACAACACCCGGTAGACCACCCGGATCACCACGAACGCCACCGCCAGGGCGAGGGCGGCGCGCAGGGGGCCGGGGCGGAAGCTCACGCCCAGAGGTTACGCGGCCGCGCTCACGCCGACGGCGCGGCCGGTGCGCCGTCGAGCGTGAAGAGCAGCTCGACGCTCTCGCCGGGCTGTGCGGTCAGCGTCGACACGCCCTCCTGGGCGTAGTCCCACGCGCCGCCGACGGGCTTGGCCCACAGCGCCCAGTAGGCGAACGCGGCGGGCATGCCCTCGCACTTCTCGACGTACGCGGGGTCTTGGGCCGATCCGACAGGCTCGGATGCCGAGGGCAGACCGTTGACGCGGCAGATGACCTGGTCGCCGTACTGCTTCGTGCCCTCGATGCTCAGGCCCACAGCGGCGACGATGTCGGCGACGGTGACCTTCTCGGTGGTGGCGTAGCACCAGGTCTGGGAGGAGCCGCCCTTCAGTGGCGACGCGTCGACGGTGAGCGTGACCCCTTTGCCTGTCGGGCAGGTGCCGTCCACGAGGGTCTGACCCGGATCGGGTGATTCGGTCTCGGCGCGCTCGGCCGCGCCGGTCGACGCACAAGCGGACAGTCCGAGCGCGAGAGCACCGGCGGCGAACAGGGTCAGGAGGCGGGTCGTCGACGTCACCGTCCCAGCGTAGGGGGAGCGCACCGGTCGGTCCGGCCACATGACGAGGCCCGCGCGTAGGCTGGGCGGGTGACCGACCCCTTCGTCTCCGAGCTGTTCGATCCGTCCGCCTGGGTGCTCGCGCCCGGCGCCGCCGTCTACACCGACATCACGGCTCATGTCTCCACCGACGGCCGCATCGCGCGCATCGCGTTCGACCGTCCCGAGGTGCGCAACGCCTTCCGTCCCCACACGGTCGACGAGCTCTACCGCGCGCTCGACATCGCCCGCCAGGATCCGTGTATCGGCGTCGTGCTGCTCACCGGCAACGGTCCGAGCCCGAAAGACGGCGGATGGGCGTTCTGCTCCGGGGGAGACCAGCGCATCCGTGGGCGCGACGGTTATACGTATGCCGCGGACGACGCGACGGTCCCCGATCCGGCGCGTGCGGGCCGCCTGCACATCCTCGAGGTGCAGCGCCTTATCCGCTTCATGCCCAAGGTGGTCATCGCGGTGATCCCCGGGTGGGCGGCCGGGGGTGGCCACTCGCTGCACATCGTCTGTGATCTGTCGATCGCCAGCGCCGAGCAGGGTCGCTTCAAGCAGACGGATGCTGATGTCGGCTCGTTCGATGCCGGTTACGGTTCGGCGTACATGGCCCGCCAGGTGGGCCAGAAGCTCGCCCGTGAGGTGTTCTTCCTCGCCGAGGAGTACTCCGCCCAGCGGGCGTACGAGATGGGTGCGGTGAACCGGGTGGTCCCGCACGCCGAGCTGGAGCGCGAGGCGATCGCGATGGCTCGCACCATCCTCGGCAAATCCCCGACGGCGATCCGCATGCTGAAGTTCGCGTTCAACGCGATCGACGACGGCATGGTCGGCCAGCAGGTGTTCGCGGGCGAGGCCACGCGACTGGCTTACGGGACGGACGAAGCCGTCGAGGGTCGCGATGCCTTCCTGCAGAAGCGCGAACCCGACTGGTCACCGTACCCGTACCACTACTGACGGGGCGACCATGAAGCTCGAACGGGTCGATCCCACCGACGCGCGAGCGGTATTGCGCGGTCTGCGCGGAGCTGTTCTGGGCGCGGGGCCGGCCATCGCGCTCGGCGGGTCGCGTGACGAGGCGGCGGCGCTCCCGCCCGATGTGCCGCCGGGTACCGGCGTCATCGTCACGACCTCCGGCTCGACGGGCTTTCCGAAGTCGGTCGTGCTCAGTCGCGCTGCGCTCACGGCATCCGCTCTGGCGACGTCCGACCGCATCGGCTCCGGTGCATGGCTGCTCGCCCTCCCGCCGGGCTACATCGCGGGTGTGCAGGTGCTTGTGCGGGCGCTGGTCTCGGGTCGCGAGCCCGCGATCCTCTCGGGTTCTTTCAGCGCGAACGCGTTCGTGGCCGCCGCGTCGTCGATGGCATCCTCCCGTGGCGGGCAACGGGTGCCGACGTACACCTCGCTCGTGCCCGCCCAACTGCAGACGCTGCTCGACGCTCCCGGCACGGAAGCCCGTCGTGCCCTCGCGGCGTTCGCGGCGGTCCTGATCGGGGGACAGGCACTCGCGCCCGCCCTCGCTGCCCGCGCGGCCGAAGCGGGTGTGCGTGTGGTGCGCACCTACGGCTCGAGCGAGACGGCGGGCGGCTGCGTGTACGACGGCATCCCTCTCGCGGGGGTGGGGGTGCGCATCGTCGACGGCGAGGTGCAGCTGTCGGGACCCACCCTCGCCGAGGGCTATCTGGGCGAGCCCGACCGCACGGCCACCGCGTTCGTGCGCGATGCCGCGGGCACCCGCTGGTACCGCACGGGCGACACCGGCACGTTTGGCCGGCAGCTGTCGGTTACGGGGCGTGTCGACAACGTGATCGTCTCGGGTGGTGTCAACGTGTCGCTCGACCGCGTCGAGCTGGTCGTGCGCGCGCTCGCGGGTCTCGACGATGCGGTCGTCGTTCCCGTCTCCGATCCGCGATGGGGACAGGCCTCGGTCGTGGTCGTGCCCCACCGCGCCGCCGCTGGGGTGGGTGCGGAGGGGCGGGACGGCGACGACGTGCTCTCACGGGTGCGCGCCGCCGTCGCGGAACAGCTCGGCACACCCGCCCGGCCGCGCGCCGTCGTGACCGTCGCGGGCTTTCCGCTGCTCACCAGTGGAAAGCCCGACCGTGCCGAGCTCGCCCGCATCGTCGCAGGCGCGCACTCGGAGCGCTGACGCGTGCTTCATGCGCGGATTCAGAGGGTATTCGTGCGTTGCCCCCGTACCGGGCACCCGGGCGGCCCGCACCTGCGGGCATAGGATTCTCGCGTGGCTGGCAGCACCCGTAAGAAGAAGAACTCCCGTTCGAGCCGAGGTCCGGCGAAGCAGAAGACGCACGGTAATCCGCAGAAAGCGCACGTGTCGCGTGACCCCGCGCACGTCCGCCGCGTCACCGTCGGCGACTGGATCGGCGCCGCCCGGCTGCGCACCCTGCCGCTGGCCATCGCCCCCGTCGTCATCGGAACCGGCGCGGCGCTCATCGCCGAAAGCCCCTTCCATGGCGTGATCGCGCTGTGCTGCCTGATCGTGGCCGTGGCGATCCAGATCGGGGTCAACTACGCCAACGACTACAGCGACGGCATCCGCGGCACCGATGACCACCGCGTGGGGCCGGCGCGGCTGACCGCATCGCGTCTCGTGAAGCCGCGCACGGTGCTCACGGTGGCGCTTGTCTTCTTCGGCATCGCGGCCGCCGCCGGTATCGCGATCATCGTGCGCACCGGCCACTGGTGGATGGCTCTCATCGGCGTCGCGTGTCTCGTTGCCGCGTGGTTCTACACGGGCGGCAAGCGCCCGTACGGCTACGCCGGGTTCGGCGAGCTCTTCGTCTTCGTCTTCTTCGGGCTGGTGGCCACCGTCGGCACCACGTTCGTGCAGTCCGGCACGGTGCCGCAGGAGAGCTGGTTCGGCGGCGTCATCGCCGGCCTGTTGGCGTGCGCCGTGCTGCTCGCCAACAACCTGCGCGACATCGATCAGGATCGCCTCGCCGGAAAGCGCACTCTGACCGTGCGCATCGGACGCCGTGCGACGCAGGTGCTGTTCACCGCGCTGGTGCTGGGCGCGTTCGCGATCGTCGCGTTCCTCGCACTCTTCTACCCGCTGGCCTGGCTCACCCTGTTGGCGCTCATTCCGGCGGCCTGTGCCGTGCTGATCGTCTGGACCTACCGGGCACCGCGCGAACTGGTCGTCGCCCTCGGGCTCACGTCATTGACGTCGCTGGCCGTCGCCGCTCTGCTCTTCTGGGCCTTCACCGGCTGAGCGCGCAGCGCCCGTTCACTCACTCCGACGGCGTCGTGACGATCTCGTCGGCGGCGGCATCTTCGACATCTTCGTCCGTGGTCGTGCGATTGCGGCGGCGCTCCGCGAGGCCGGCGGTCAGATCGTCCAGCGGCCGGCGCAAGAACAGCACCGACAAGCTCAGACCGATGAGAGCGGCGAAGATCGCGGACAGCCAGTAGTACTCGCGCATCACCGGGAACAGCATCATGATGCCGAAGGGGACGATGAACACCAGAAGACGCAGCACCGTGTAGACGAGGGCCGAGCGGACACGCATGCCTCCAGAGTACGCGCGTCACCGTCCGCTCGACGCCGCTCCTGTCGTGACCACGGGGCGGGGCCTCCTCGCCGTGCGGCGCCTAGGATGGAGGGGTGGTGCGCGTCTTGCTGCCTCTGGCACTGTTGCTGATCGCCTTCTGGGTCTACAGCATCGTCGACTGCGCCCTGCAGCCGCCCACGCGTCATCGCGGAGTGAGCAAGCCGGTCTGGTTGCTCATCGTCGTGCTGCTGCCGATCATCGGCGGGGTGATGTGGTTCGTCGTCGGCCGTGGGCGCCGACAGCAGCCGTCCTCCTTCCGCGCTCCCGATGACAACCCCGATTTCCTCGGCAGCATCGGCACGATCTCCGATCAGGACGAGCGCATCCGCCGCCTCGAGGCCGAGCTCGCCGCTCTCGATTCCGACGCCCCCGACCCGGGTCCGCTGCCGGGCCGCACGACCGACGACGATCCGGACGAACACCGTCGCGGCAGCGCCGCCTGACATGTCCGACAGTGCTCTGGCCGGTCGCTCCCCGGCGACGGATGCCGCGGCCGCGCTCCTCGGCCGCCTGATCGAACGGGGTGTGCGTCACCTCATCGTCAGCCCGGGGTCGCGATCTCAAGCGCTCGCTCTCGTCGCCGCCGAGTTGGAGAGCCGCGGCGTGGTGCGCGTGCATGTGCGCATCGACGAACGTGTCGCGGGGTTCACGGCCCTCGGCATCGGACGCGAATCAGGCATGCCTGCCGCGGTGATCTGCACGTCGGGCACGGCGGTCGCCAACCTTCTGCCGGCAGCGCTGGAGGCGCACCACTCCGGGGTGCCGCTGCTGCTGCTCACCGCAGACCGTCCGCCCGAGCTGCGAGGCGTGGGCGCCAACCAGACGACGCGCCAACCCGGCATGTTCGCTCCGAACATGCGCCTCGAAGAAGACCTCCCTGTTCCCGACGCCGTCGACGCCGACGGCACGGGCGAGCAGTCGATGATGCTCCGCCGCGTGGCGGAGGATGCCGTGGCCGCTGCGCTCGGAGCCGGCACTCGTCCGGCGGGCCCGGTGCATCTGAACCTGCCGTTGCGCGAGCCGCTCGCCGGTGCGCTGCCCGAGTGGCTGGGCGTGCCCGAACGGGCGCTGCCCGCCGCGAACGTCGGCCCAGATGTCGCCGTCGACGAGGTGGTACCAGCCGAACCGTCCGGCGCGCTCTACCAAGGCGGGGGCGGCATCGGTGAATCGAACCTGCCGACCGACCCCGACGGTGATCCGCACGTTCTCGTGCGGGGACCGCGCACCGTCGTGATCGCGGGAGCGGATGCCGGTGCCGACGCCGAGGCGCTCGCGCACGCCGGGGGCTGGCCGCTCGTCGCGGAGATCGTCAGCGGCGCGCGCTTCGGCCGCAACGTCGTGCACGGCTACCGGCAGTTGTTGCGTGACCCCGAGCTCGGCGGTCGCATCGAACGGGCGGTCGTGTTCGGCCATCCCACGCTCAGCCGCGAAGTCGTCGCGGTGCTCGCGCGCGACGACGTCGAGGTGCTTGCGGTGCGCGGGCCGGGCGAGCCCCTCAACCTCAACGGGTCGTCGGTTGCGGTGGATGCCGTGGTCGCCGCCGTCGGCGATGTCGATCGTGACTGGTTCGGTGCGTGGATGCGCGCGTCGCGCGCGGCATCCGTCGATCTTGCGCCGCCGGCTCCGGATGCCGACGCGCTCTCCTCGGCTGTTCCGGCCGAGCGCCTCGGCGCGATCGCCGCGGAACTCGCCGTCGCACGCGCACCGATCGACCGGGTCGCGTTGGTCGATGCCGTCTGGCGGGCGACGTGGCCGCACGACCGGCTGCTGTTCGCGTCGTCGCGTCTCGTGCGTGTCGCCGACGACGTGTTGGCGGGCAAGAAGGTGCCGGTGCATGCGAACCGTGGTCTCGCCGGAATCGACGGCACGATCGCCACCGGCATGGGTATCGCGCTGGCGAGCCAGGCCGACGCTGCCGCGGGTGTGACCCGTGTGCTGATGGGTGACCTCGCGTTTCTGCACGACGTCGGCGCCCTGCTGCTGCCGGTCGGCGAGGAGGCTCCGCGGCTGCAGATCGTGATCGGCAATGACGGCGGCGGGACGATCTTCGACGGCCTGGAAGTCGCCGGGGTGGCCGGCGCGAGCGCGATGGAGCGTGTGCAGTACACGCCGCAGGCCGTCGATGTCGCCGCCCTCGCCGCCGCGTATGGCTGGGAGTACATGCGGGCGTCGACGCGCACGGAGCTCGACCAGGCGCTCACCGGTCGCGTCGCGGGTCGCCAGATCGTCGAAGTTGCGCTCGCGCGCTGAGCCCGCCTTCCTGAAGCCCGCCCTACCCGCCATGATGTGGGGATGACCGCGCACCCTCACTCGCACGACCGCAGCCGCGGCGGCCGGCGCACCGTCGCCGACCTCCTCCGAGCCGGTCAGGGCTTCCGCCTCGCCGACCTCGACCCCGCTACGACGCCGGGGTACTCCGGCGGCAAGAGCGAAGGACAGGCCGCGCTCGCTGCCGGTCTTGATGAGGTGGATGACCTGCAGGAGCGTCTCTTCGCGCAGAGCCGCACGAAGGAGGGCAGCGCCGCCGTTCTGCTCGTGCTGCAGGCGATGGACTCGGCAGGAAAGGGCGGCATCGTGCGCCACGTCGTCGGCTCGGTGGACCCGCAGGGAGTCTCGCTTGCGGCGTTCAAGAAGCCCACGCCGGAAGAGCGCGCCCACGACTTCCTGTGGCGTATCCGTTCACGCGTGCCCGCGCCCGGCTTCATCGGGGTCTTCGACCGGTCGCACTACGAGGATGTGCTCATCGGCCGCGTTCGCGCCCTCGCCGCACCCGAGGAGATCGAGCGGCGCTACGGCGCGATCGTCGATTTCGAGAAGGAGCTCACCGATCGCGGCGTCCGGGTGGTCAAGGTCATGCTGCACATCTCCGCCGAGGAACAGAAGCAGCGGTTGATGGAGCGGCTTGATCGGCCCGACAAGCACTGGAAGTACAACCCGGGCGACGTCGATGAGCGGCTGTTGTGGGACGACTACATGGCCGCCTATCAGACGGTCTTCGAGCGCACGTCGACGCCGAATGCACCGTGGTACGTCGTGCCGGCGAACCGCAAGTGGTACGCGCGGCTGGCGGTGCAGGAGCTGCTGCTCGCCGCGCTGAAAGACAGCGACCCGCAGTGGCCGGTGGCGGATTTCGACGTGGATGCCGAGAAGAAGCGTCTCGCCGCCAGCTGATCCGGCCGCGTCGAAACCCTCTACGCGAGGGCGTCGACGATCGGACGGAACTTCACCCGTGTCTCGAGCATCTCCGCCTCGGGATCGCTGCCGGCCACGATGCCGGCGCCGGCGTGGGCGCGGAAGGGGATGCCCGCGCCATCGGCCACCGCCAGATCGAACTGCGCGCCGCGCAGAGCGATCGCCCACTCGCCGTCGCCGTGCGCATCGACCCAGCCGACCGGTCCGGCGTACCGGCCGCGGTCGAACGGCTCGATCCGGCGGATCGCATCGAGGGCCGCCGCGGTCGGCGTTCCCGCCACCGCCGCCGTCGGGTGCAGCACGCCCAGCAGATCCAGCGCCGAGGTCTCCGTCGAGATCGTCGCCTCGACGTCGGTCGCCAGGTGCCAGACGTTGGGCAGTGCGAGCGTGAAGGGCTGCTCGGCCGCCGCCAGAGCGGTGGCGTGCGGGCTCAGCGCATCGACGAGACTCCGGACGGCGTACTGGTGCTCGGCCAGGTCTTTCGCGCTCGTCGCCAGGCGCAGTGCGGCCTCGCGGTCGGCATCCGGGCCCGCACCCCGCGCGACCGTACCGGCGAGCACCCGGGCGGTCACCTGCCCTCCCGAGACGGTGACGAGGGTCTCCGGGCTCGCGCCGATGAGGCCGTCGACGGCGTAGACCCAGGTATCCGGGTACGACGAGGCGAGCGAACGCACGAGGCGGCGGAGGTCCGAGCCGGCCGGGACCGTTCCGGCCAAGTCGCGGGCGAGCACCACCTTGCTGACCTCGCCCTGGGCGATCGCGGCGAGGCCGGCGCGGACGGCATCCTGATATCCGTCGGGCGTGAGCGCGCCGGGACCCACAGCGGCCGACCAGTGCCTGCCGTACGGGATCGCGCGGGGTTCGTCGGGCTCGGGGGCGCCGTCATCGGGCAGCACCCACGACGCCCAGGTGCGGCCTTCGCGCGACCCGACGGTGAGCCGCGGGACGGTGAGCACAGCGGACGACGCCGACCGCACGTCGAAGGGGAGGGCGCCGAAGGCGACGAGTCCCGACCCGGGCTGTTCGAGGTGGTCGTCGACGACGGCGTTCGCGGCGACCTCTCGCCAGCGATCCGCGAGTGTGGCGGCATCCGCCGCGGGGGCCGTCAGCGTCAGAGCCGAGCCGACGCCGACGAGCCACGAGCCGCGGCGGGTCCAGACGAGCGGGTCGGCCGGATCGGCGTATTCGAGCAGATCGTCGATCGGCGCGATCTCGCGCGTCACGATGCGCAGGCGGGGCGGGCGGGACGGCGCGGAACTCACTCGTCCAGCCTAATCCGGGGTGGGCCGCGGATAGGCTCCCGTCCATGACCACTCGGCCGCATCCTGGCACCCCGCTCGTCTTCCGCTGGCGCAAGTGGGACGGCTCGCCGCACTGGGAACACGACTGCGTCTACCTCGGCAGCGACGAGCACGGCGATTGGGTCGGTCAGCGGGGCGGCTGGCGAAGCGCGCGGCCTGGGCGTGACACCGTGAGCGAGGGTGACAACGTCACCCTCATCCCGTCGGGCGGCGAGTACGCGGCGACCCTCAACGCGACCCACCCGCACATCGCGATCTACATCGATGTCGCGTGGGACGTGCGGTGGGATGCCGCGGCCACTGGATCGCCTGAGCCCATCGGCATCGACATGGATCTCGATGTCGTGCGTTCCCGGGACGGTCGCGGTATCTGGATCGACGATCGCGACGAGTGGGACGAGCACCGCGTGCAGTACGGGTACCCGCTGGAGATCGTCGATCGCCTCGAGCGGGCGGCGCTCGAACTCGAAGCCGAGGTGCGCGCGGAGCGGGCACCGTACGACGGCGACACGGCGGCGCGGTGGCTCTCCGTGCTCGCGGCGCTGAGCGCGAACTGAGCGGTCGGCGCCGTGCGCGGCGGTGCCCGCTTAGGATCGAAGGGTGAGTGAGCACCGCGCCGATCTGGGCAAGGATCCGTCCCGCGTGAGCGGCATGTTCGACGAGGTCGCCGCCGGCTACGACCGCACGAACACCGTGCTGAGCCTCGGGCAAGACCGTCTGTGGCGCGTCGCCACGACCCGGGCGGTCGCACCGCGCCGCGGCCAGCGCATCCTCGACCTCGCCGCCGGCACCGGAGCCAGCTCCGTCGCCCTGGCACGCGGCGGCGCCGAGGTCGTCGCGGGTGACTTCTCGCCCGGAATGATCGCCGAGGGTCGTCGCCGTCACGGTCACGTGCCCAATGTCACCTTCGTCGAAGCCGATGCCACCGCACTGCCGTTCGCCGATGGTGAGTTCGACGCGGTGACGATCTCGTTCGGCCTGCGCAACGTCAACGACCCGAAGAAAGCGCTCGCCGAGATGCTGCGGGTCACCGCTCCCGGCGGCACGCTCGTCATCTGCGAGTTCTCCCACCCGCACAACCCGGTCTTCGCCGGCCTCTACCGCTTCTACAACGACCGGATTCTGCCGACGGTCGCGCGCACGGTCAGCTCGAACGCCGACGCCTACGACTATCTCAACGAGTCGATCAAGGACTGGCCCGACCAGGTCACCTTGTCGGCGTGGATTCGGGATGCCGGGTGGACCCGCGTGGCGCACCGCGACCTGACGTTCGGCATCGTCGCGCTGCACCGCGCCGTCAAGCCGCTGGTCTGAGGTTCGACTCGCTGCGCTCGCTCACGACCGGGTGATGCACCTGCCCCCCGCCGACCCGGCGGCTGTGGGTTCGGCCGCGCCGCAGCCCGGGGTCGGCGGCCCCGGTAGGCTGTGAGAGTGACTCCGAGCTCTTCCGCTGCCGGCGCGCGACTGACGGCCAACCTCGGCCTGACCGAGCGCGTGCTCGCCGGTCCCCGGATGCGCAAGCTCCTCGCTGTCGTCGAAGACGGCCTCGATCGCGTCGAGGACACCCTCGCCCGTGAGCTGCGTGTCAGCGACGCCCTGGCCGACGCGACGACTCGCTATCTCTACCAGGCCGGCGGCAAACGGGTGCGTCCGATGCTGACGCTGCTGACCGCGCAGCTCGGAGAGGGCGTCACCGATCACGTCGTCACCGCAGCCACGGCGCTGGAGATGACGCACCTCGGCTCGTTGTACCACGACGACGTCATGGACGGCGCGGACGTCCGCCGCGGCGTGCCCAGCGCCCACGCGGTGTGGGGCAACAACGTCGCGATCCTCACCGGCGACCTCATGTTCTCCCGTGCCAGCCAGCTCATGGCGCAGATCGGAGAGCGGGCGATCCGCCTCCAGGCCGACACCTTCGAGCGCCTCGTTCTCGGTCAGATGCACGAGACGGTGGGCGCTCAGGCGGACGATGACCCTGTCGACTTCTACCTGCAGGTGCTCGCCGACAAGACGGGCTCGCTCATCGCGGCATCCGCCCAGGCAGGCATCCTCTTCTCCGATGCCCCGTCCGAGTACCGGCAGCCGACCCTCGAGTACGGCGAGAAGGTCGGCGTGGCCTTCCAACTGCTCGACGACGTGATCGACCTGTCGGACGATCCCACGCAGACCGGCAAGGTGCCCGGCACCGACCTTCGTGCCGGCGTGCCCACCATGCCCTACCTGCTGCTCGGGCGTGCCACCGACCCGACGTCGCGCTCGCTGAAGGCGACGATCGACGACGGCGTCGCCCGCATCGCCGACGGGGCCGACCCCGCGATTCTGGACGACGCGATCGAACAGCTCCGCACGCACGCGGTCACCGAGGCGACGCGGGCAAAGGCCTACGAGTGGTCCGACGCCGCGATCGCCGCGATCGATCCGCTGCCGGCGGGTGTCGTCCGCGACGCGCTCGTCAAGCTCGCGCACGTGATCGTCAACCGCTCCAGCTGACCGGAAGAACGCAAAGGAATCACCCATGACCAAGCTCAGGCTGGCCATCGTCGGCGCGGGACCCGCGGGCATCTACGCGGCGGACATCCTGCTGAAGGCCGAGCGCAAGTTCGACGTCTCGATCGATCTGTTCGATCACCTACCGGCGCCCTACGGCCTGGTGCGCTACGGCGTGGCGCCCGACCACCCGCGCATCAAGGGCATCATCACGGCGCTTCGTGACGTGCTCGACCGCGGTGACATCCGCATTTTCGGCAACGTCCGCTTCGGCGAAGACATCACCCTCGACGATCTCAAGCAGCACTACAACGCGGTCATCTTCTCCACCGGCGCCATCAAGGATGCCGGCCTCGACATCCCCGGCATCGACGCCGTCGGCTCCTTCGGCGCCGCCGACTTCGTCAGCTGGTACGACGGCCACCCGGACTTCCCGCGCGAGTGGCCGCTGGATGCGGCATCCGTCGCCGTCATCGGAAACGGCAACGTCGCCCTCGACGTCGCCCGCGTGCTCGCCAAGCACGCCGAGGACCTGCTGGTCACAGAGATCCCCGCCAACGTGCAGGCCGGGCTGGAAGCCTCGCAGGTGACCGACGTGCACGTGTTCGGACGCCGCGGTCCCGCGCAGGTCAAGTTCACGCCGCTCGAACTGCGCGAACTCGGTGAGCTGCGCGACGTCGACATGGTCGTCTACGACGAGGACTTCGACTACGACGAGGCCTCGCGTGCGGCCGTCGCCAGCAACAAGCAGGTCATGGTGATCGACCGGGTGCTCCAGTCGTGGCGTCAGCGTCCGGGGGCCAACAACTCCGGCGGCGAGGCGTCGCGCCGTCTGCACCTGCACTTCTGGGCCAAGCCCGTCGAGGTGAAGACCGACGAGACCGGCCGCGTGGCGGCGCTCGTCTACGAGCGCACCCGGCCCGATGCCGAAGGCGGCGTCGTGGGCACGGGAGAGCTGCGCGAGGTGCCGATCCAGCAGCTGTACCGTGCTGTCGGCTACTTCGGCTCGCCGCTGCCCGGCGTGCCCTTCGACAAGAAGCACGGTGTGATCCCCAACCACGAGGGTCAGGTGCTGCACAAGGACTCCAACGAGCGCGTGCCCGGCGTCTATGCGACCGGCTGGATCAAGCGCGGCCCCGTCGGCCTGATCGGCCACACCAAGTCGGATGCGATGGAGACGATCAGCCACGTCATCAACGACCAGGCGTCGTGGTGGCAGCCGGCCGATCCGTCGCCCGAGGCGATCGTCGCACTCCTCGAATCGCGCGGCGTTCGGTGGACCGACCTGGACGGCTGGCACCGCCTCGACGAGCACGAGGTCGCCCTCGGTGCCCCCCACGAGCGCGCGCGCATCAAGGTCGTCGACCGTGACGAGATGGTGCGCGTCTCCCGCGGCGAGTAGTGTCGATGCCTCTCACCGCGGTGCGATGCCGCGGTTAGGCTGACACCATGCCGGGTACGTGGGTCGAGGACATCCTCGGACCGGGGTTCGAGCAGCAGACACTCGACCTCGGAACAGACGATCCCGCCACGGTGGTGCGATCGCTGCCGCGCGCGGCATGGTTGCGCCCGCTCGCCGACGTGGACGTGCTGTACGTGCACGGGTGGTCGGACTACTTCTTCCAGATGCAGCTCGCGCGGTTCTGGAACAGTCTCGGTGCGCGCTTCTACGCGCTGGATCTGCGTCGGTACGGTCGGAGTCTCCGCCCCGGGCAGACGCCGGGTTACATCACGTCGCTCGAGGAGTACGACGCCGACATCGCCGCCGCCCTCGCGGCGATGGGGCACGGCGGCAGCGCGCGTGCGCGTGTCCGTGGTCGGCGGCTCGTGCTCATGGGCCACTCGACGGGCGGGCTCACGATCAGCCTGTGGGCGGCGCGTCACCCCGGGGTCGCCGCAGCCCTGGTGCTCAACAGCCCGTGGCTCGAGTTGCAGACGGGATCCATCGGTCGCCAGGCGATCGCCCCGCTGATCGAGGTGCGTGCCCGCTTCGATCCTCTCGGTGCACACCCCGTCGTCGACCTCGGCTTGTACACGCGCGCGCAGCGCGAGCTGGGCACGCTGCCCGAAAGCCCCGACGGATGGCGGCCGGAGCGGGGCTTTCCCACGCACCCGGGGTGGCTTGCAGCGGTGCTGCGCGGGCATGCCGCGGTCGCCGCCGGACTGGCGATCGATTGCCCAGTGTTCACGCTGCTGTCGGCCCGGTGGACCTCGCCGTTGCAGTGGAATGAGCAGATGACATCGACCGACAGCGTGCTCGACGTCGACGACATCGCGCGTGCGGCGCCTCGCCTCGGCTCCCTCGTGACCGTCGCACGCATCAAGGGTGCGATCCACGATGTGTTCCTGTCGGCCCCCGGGCCGAAGGATGCCGCCTATCGCGCACTCCGGCGGTGGCTGTTGTCGGGCGCCCTGCGCTGATGTTGCCGGACTCCGGTGTCAGGGGGCTGTCGGGGATGCCGGGGATGCCGCGGGCGTCGCCGAGGGCGGGAGTGTGGGGGTGGGAGTCGTCGCGGGCGCAGCCTTCCCCAGGAGCCCGGGGTGCGTCAGACGCCACCAGTCGTCTGGTGCAGCGATGGCGCCACGCACGACGACGGGAACGCTGGTCGTGCGTGAGCCGGCCGTCCACGTCGCGACGCCGACCTGCTGGCCGTCCTCGCCGGTGGGTGTTGCTGTCAATGCGATGGTCGCGGTGATCGGCGTGTCCGACCAGACGGCGAGGGACTGGGCGGAGGACAGGACGAGCTGAGCCGATCCTCCCCAGGCGGTCTCCACGGTGCCCACAGGCGTACCGGCCGCGGCGACCGTGATCAGATGAAAGCCGGCCGACACGCTCTGCAGCACGCGAGTGACGTCGGCATCCACCTGCTCGCGCGATTCACCGTCGAGCGACACCCCCACGGCGGTCAGTGGCTGGCCAAACCCGAGGTTGAACGTCGCGGTGTAGAGCAGCGCGAATGTCCCCGGCCCGTTGTTGCCGGTCTTGAGACCGTTGATCCCGTTCTGGCCGAGCAGGTCGTTGGTGTTGTCGACCTCGCCGATGCCCGGCACGGTCGCCGTGGCCATCGACGCGATGTGCGCGATGGCGGGGTTGGCGGCGGCGAGCTTCGCAATCGCCAGCAGATCGCTCGGCGTGCTCGCGTTGCGCGCGTCGACACCCGTGGGCTCCACGATCGTCGTGCCGTTGAGCTGGTGCTCGGCCAGCCACGCGTGGGCGGCCGAGAGATAGGCCGATCGTGAGCCGAAGGCCCAGCTCGCCACGGCATCGGCGTAGTTGCTCGCCGACGGGAGCAGCATCATCGTGAGTGCATCGTGGAGAGACATCGAACTGCCGGTGGGCATCTCCGCGATCGCGGCCCCGAGCACGTAGTACTGGTCGTAGAGGGCGTGGTCGGCCTTGCTGAAGGTGAGGGTGGGGCCGGGATCGTCGGCGTTCTGGAGGGGGTGGGCATCGAGCACGACGAGCGCGGTGATGAGTTTGCTGATGCTCGCGATCGGGCGGGGAGCATCGTCGCCGCTGATGCCGTGCAGACCGTCGGTGCCGATGTCATTCGCAGCGCCGACGACGGCAATGGCCGCGGCGCGATCGGCGGGCAGCTGGAGGGCGACGGGGGCGCCCGCAGCCACGGTGGGGACACGGGTCGCCACGTCGGGTGCGGGCAGCGCGGCCGACAGCGCCCAGGCCGTGTAGCCGCCGCCCGCGGCGAGGATCGCAACGAGGATGCCGACTGTGATCAGCCAGCCGCGCCGCACGCGACGCCTGTGCAGGCGCGCGCGCTCGGCATCCGCTTCAGAGGGCTGCTCACCTGCCGGCGCCGAACTCATCACGTCGGCAAGATCATCGAGCCCGTCTTCCACCCTCCGAGCGTATCCGTTCTGATCCGGCAGCCCCGAGACGGATCGACCCGCCATGCGAAGATGTCGCTGCGGATCCCCCATCCGATCGGGCCTCGGCTCCGAAGTACTGGCAGCCACGCCCATCCGAAGGAGAACTCCGTCCGTGAGAGAAGTGTCGACCCCGGCGCTCGCCGATCTGTCCGGTTACCGCAACGTCACCGATCTGCTGCTGCGCCGCCTCGCTCACGCGCCGGAGCACATCGCCTTCGACGTGGCCAACGCCGACAAGACGTGGCGTCAGGTCTCGACGAGGCAGTTCGCCGACGAGGTGCGCGCCGTCGCGAAGGGCATGATCGCTCGGGGACTGCTCCCCGGTGACGCGGTGGCCATCATGGCACCCACTCGTTACGAATGGGCGGTCGCTGACCTGGCGGTATGGTTCGCCGGCGGCGTGGTCGTGCCCGTCTACGACTCGTCGGCTCCGAGTCAGGTCGCGGCGATCGTGCACGATGCTCACGTCCGCATCGGCTTCGCGGGCGATGAGCGTTCACGCGCCGCCCTCGAGCACGCCCAGACGCCCACGATCATCGACCTGCGAAACGGCCTCGGCGTCCTGTCGGCGGAGGGAATGGGAATCAGCGACACCGAACTCGAGCGTGCCCGTCAGCATGCCGGTCCGACGTCTCCCGCGACCATCGTCTACACCTCGGGAACGAGCGGCACGCCGAAGGGCGTCGTGCTCAGTCACGAGAACTTCCTCGGCCAGGTGCTCAACATCGCGGCCGCCTATTCCGACATCGTGCGCGCCGACGGCAGCACGATCATCTTCCTGCCCCTCGCCCACGTGCTCGCCCGCGGTCTGCAGTTGATCTGCCTTGCAAACGGCATGCGCATCGCGCACGTAGCCGAGCCGTCGGCGGTCGTCGCCTCACTCGCGGTGCTGCGGCCCACCTTCCTCGTCGTGGTGCCGCGCATTCTGGAGAAGATTGCGGCCGCCGCCGGTGCGAAGGCTGCAGACAAGCGTCTGGGCCCGGTGTGGGATGCCGCGATGCGGACGGCGATCGAGGTCGCGACGCGTGCCGAGCGTCTCGACGATGGGCAAGAGGCGGCATCCTCGCGAACGCTCTCGCTGCGGCAGCGACTGTTCGACGCCCTGTTCTACCGCCGTATCCGCGCACTCATGGGAGGTCGGATCGGTTACGTCCTCTCGGGCGGCGCGACCCTGCCGGCACGACTGTCGCTGCTGTTTCGCGGCATGGGCATTCCGGTGATCGAAGGCTACGGTCTCACCGAGACGACGGCGCCGCTCACGGGAAACCTGCCCGGAGGCATCCGGTCGGGAACGGTCGGGGTGCCTCTGCCCGGGTCGACGGTGCGCATCTCCGATGAGGGGGAGGTGCTCGCCAAGGGCGTCGGTGTCTTCTCCGGCTACCGCAACGAGGGCGACGACGCCGACGCGTTCTTCGACGGGTTCTTCCGCACCGGCGACCTCGGCAGGCTCGACGGCCGCGGGCGGCTCATCCTGCAAGGTCGCGTCAAGGATGTCGTGACCACATCGGGTGGCAAGACCGTCGCTCCGGCCCGGTGGGAAGCGGCCATCGAAGAGCATCCGCTGATCTCTTCCGCAGTCACCGTCGGCGAGGGGCGTCCCTACCTCACTGCGCTCATCGTGCTCGACCAGGAGGCCGTCATCGCGTCGCGCGGCGGGCACGGCGTCGCTCTCGATGACCCGAGCCTGCGGGCGACCGTGCAACGCGCGATCGATGACGCCAACACGCTGGTTGCACGCAGCGAGCAGGTGCGTCGGTTCGCGCTGGTGTTCGCGGACGCCGAGGATCGCGAGATCGTCACGCCCACGCTGAAGATCCGTCGCCGCGAGCTGCTCAACCGCGAGTCGAGCACGATCGACGCCCTCTACCTCTGAACCGCTCTCTTTCACCACCCGAGAAAGATCCCCATGTCTCAGCGCCCTGGAGCCATCATCCTCACCATCGTCATCGCGCTCGCCCTCGGCGGCGGGCTCGCCGCCGCCGGCAGTGCGGCGGGACAGACGGTCGGCGGCATCCCCTTGTTCGCCCTCGCCGTCGTGGCGGCGTTCGCGATCCAGGTCGTCGCCTACGTCCCGGCGGTGCTGCTGCGGACCGAGAAATTCTTCGATCTGACCGGCGGCCTGACGTTCGCCCTCGTGGCCGTCGGGCTGCTGGTCGCCGTCGCTCCAGCCGGCGTCCGTGCCTGGATGCTGGTCGCCATGATCGTCGTGTGGGGGGTGCGGCTCTCCGTTTTTCTTTTCGTGCGTGTGCACGCACAGGGCTCGGACGGTCGCTTCGACGACATCAAGATCAACCCGCTCGCCTTCCTGCGGGTGTGGATCATCCAAGGGCTGTGGGTCGTGGCGACCTCGTCGGCCGCCTGGGTGGGCATCACCGCTGCGCGCAGCGGCGGCCTGGATGCCTGGGTCGTCGTCGGTGCGCTCGTGTGGCTCGTCGGCATCGCGCTGGAGATCGTCGCCGACGCACAGAAAGCAGCCTTCCGTCGTGACCCCGCCAACAAGGGGCGGTTCATCGACGGCGGCGTCTGGGCGTGGTCGCGGCATCCGAACTACGTCGGCGAGATCCTCGTCTGGGTCGGTGTGGCGATCGTCGCGCTGCCGGTGGCGGTCGGCTGGCAGTGGGTCACCCTGATCTCACCCGTGTTCGTCGTGCTGCTGCTGACGAAGGTCAGCGGCATCCCCATGCTCGAGAAGCGCGCCGACGACCGCTGGGGCAGCGAGCCGGCGTACCAGGAGTACAAGAAGCGCACGCCCGTGCTGGTGCCCGGCTTCGGTCGCGGCTGACGGCCGTCGCAGGCCTCCTGCCGAGAGCAGGCGATCTGCCGAGAGCAGGACGATGCTCCCGCGATCAGCCTGTTCCGGGCAGATCGCCGGTTCTCGGCATCCGTGACGGAGGGATGCCGCGGCTCAGCGCACCGTGACCCGCGTGCCGACGGAGACGTCCGCATAGAGGTGGGCGATGGCGTCGGTAGGCATGTGCACGCACCCGTGCGACCCGTTCTGCAGGTACCCGTCGCCGCCGAAGGGGACGGTTTGCCAGGAGGCGTCGTGGAATCCGACGTCGCCGCCTTGGAACGGCATCCAGTAGGCGACCTTGTCGTCCCAGGAACCGTGGCTGTCGTGGCCGACGAGTTCGGTGTCGCGGGTCATCCGTGTGATCGCGAACGTACCCGTGGGGGTGGCGTAGTCGGGGTCGAACCCGGATGCCCCGGTAGTTACGGCCGAGTCCATCAGCAGGTTCTCGCCTGAGCACTCCCAGAGGTGTTGTGCCGTGATGCTGACGTACACGTGCAGCACCCCGTCCTGCGCCGCCTCTCGACCCGGACCGGTGCAGTTCGGATCGGGCGCCGGGTTCGCGTGTACCGTCCAGATCGCGGGTGCCGGTGTGGGCGTGGGAGTCGGCGTCGGGGTGGGCGACGGCGTCGCTGTCGCGGTCGCCTCCGCCTGCGGCGAGAAGGCCGGCGGGGCGGAGGCCGCCGGCGTGCCGCAACCCGCGAGGCACAGGATGCCGGCGGCAGCGAGCACTGTCACGGCGGCGAAGAGTCGGGGCCGGCGGCGCGGGTCGAGCATGCGGGAACCCTACGGGGCCCGATGATGAATCCGGTGAATGGTCACGCGGGCCAGCGCCGCGCCTTACCGGTAGTTGACGAACTGCAGGTCGACGTCGAGGTCGGCGGCCGTCAGAAGGCGCTGCACTTCCTGCAGGTCGTCGCGCGACTTGGACTGCACGCGCAACTCGTCGCCCTGGATCTGCGCCTTGACCGACTTGGGGCCTTCGTCGCGGATGAGCTTGGAGATCTTCTTCGCGTCCTCTGAGGAGATGCCCTCCTTCAACGTGGAGGAGATGCGGTACTCCTTGCCCGACGCCTGGGGCTCGCCGGAGTCCAGCGACTTGAGTGAGATGCCGCGCTTGATCAACTTGCTCTGGAACACGTCGAGAACGGCCTTCGCGCGCTCCTCGCTGTTCGCCTTGATGAGGATCGCGTCGCCGCTCCAGTCGATCGAGGCGTCCGTGCCCTTGAAGTCGTAGCGCTGCTCGACCTCTTTGCGGGCCTGGTTGAGCGCGTTGTCCGCCTCTTGGCGGTCGATCTTGGAAACGATGTCGAAGGAACTGTCGGCCATGCCAGCGAGTCTAGCCACGCGGCGCCGCGGCCCCGCCGACAAGAACGCGCGGCCAGCCCAGAAATATCGGGCATTCACAGGGCCGCACCATCGACGCCTCGTCACATTGTTCGCGATACTGGGGGCGGGGAGCGGGACATGATGGCCGTCGGTCTGGGAGCCGATGGTCTCGACGGGCCGACTGGGGCCCGCCCGCAGACGAGACGAGGCAAGGGATGAACCGACGACAGCAGGGCATGGCACAGACGCGCCAAGCGATCATCGAGGCCGCAGGCGTGCAGTTCGCGGCCCACGGATACGAGGGAACGTCGTTCGCGCGGGTCGCCGAGGCGATGGGGCGTCCGAAATCTGCGGTCGGCTATCACCAGTTCCCCTCGAAAGCGGCACTTGCCGCCGCAGTAGTCGAATCGCAGCACAGCCGCTGGGTGGCCATCGAGGCAGGCCTGGATCAGCCGCCGGGCATCGAGCGGCTTGCCGCTTTCATCCTCGCGACGACGATGGATGCGCGCGCGTGCCCGATCGCGGCCGGTGCGACCCGACTCCTTCACGAGCTGGGCGCGGACCAGATCGAACTGCCCAAGGGGTCCATCGGGTTCGATTGGTACGGCATGATCGCTCGGGAACTGCGCGCCGAGGCCGAGGCTCAGGGGGTTGCGGAACCCCCCGCGTACGCGTCGAAGCTTCTGTTGGGCGCGACATACGGTGTCTTCGGGACGGCGGATGACGTCGACGACGCGGCGTTCGTGGACCGTCTCGCCGCGTTGTGGATCCCGCTGTTCCAGTCCTTCGGATTCTCGGATGCCGCGGCATCCGTCGAGCGTGCCGTGCGCGCCGGCACAGCCGCCGTCGCCCACTGAGGCTGCTCGACTCCTTTCTCCTTCATAACGCCCGCTCACTCGACGCATAGCCGCTGGTCAGACGATCGTCTAGACAATCGCGCGGCCGGTGACACCCGGTGCGGAGAGGAGAACATGGACGGCACGCAGATCAGATGGGGCAGCGCGGCGCGGCTGGAGGCCGTGAGCATCCTGGCGGCACGGGCGGGCATGATCGTGTCGCCCACCAAAGTGGGCTACATCGTCATGGCGGTCGATCGTGAAGGGCTCGAGCGCAAGTTCGACGCCAAACAGCGCTCGCGGTCGAAGCCCGGTGTGGTTCTGGTCAGTTCGATGCAGATGCTGCGTCGGCTGGCCCAGCTGACCCCCGAAATCGAGGCTCTGTACCAGCGCTGCTGGGATGAGGATGTGCTGCTCGGCTGCATCCTGCCCTGGCGCGAAAGCGGGATCGCGATGATCCCCGATGACGAGTCGGTCGAGCTCGTCATGGACAATCGCAAGACGTCGTGCTTCGTCATCCGTTTCGGCGCCCCCTCGGAGGTCATCGCGCAGGATCTGTGGGAGCAGTACGGCATGCTGACCTTCGCCAGCTCTGCCAACCCCTCGGGGATGGGGAACCGGGGAGTCCTCGCGGGGGTAGGTGCGCGCATCGCGACTCACGCCGATCTTCTCATCGAAGCCGACGACTACGTGGCATCCATCCAGCCCGACCGCACCGAGAATGACCGCTACGAGCAAGGCGTGATGGTGTCGATGGTGGATGCCGAGGGCAGGCTCGTTCCCGAGCAGCACGGCGAGCGTTCTGTGCTTCCCGCGCCGACGCTGATCAGGAAGGGGCTCGCGCTGGATCGGATCATGATGATGCTCGCGACGTCGTTCCCTACCTGGGACTATCGCCACGGCGAGTACTACTGACGGGCGGGCAGCCCGGAGCGCAACGAGCGGCCCTTCCCCACGGGAGGGCCGCTCGTTCGTGCGTCGTGCAGGTTTTGTCTATTGCGGAGACGCTTCTCGTTAACTAGACGATCGTCTGATGGAGAAGAGTGACGGCATCCCGTATGGTGAAGCTCATTCGCCAGACGTTCGTCTGATTCAGTCGCAGAAGGAGCGCCATGATCTCCCGCACGTCTCGCCTGCCCCCGACATCCGTCCGTGGACCCGTCGCGCTGATGCTCGCCGGCGTGGTGATGATGGGGGCGGCCACCACGTTCGCTTCCGTTCCGGCCAGCGCCGCAGGGGCCGCCGGAGCGACCGGCATCGCCGGTGGTGCAGTGGCACTCGCCGACCTCGAGCCGCGGGGAGATCCGGATATCGCGAGCTCCGACGACGCCGCGCACCACGACATCACGGTGAGACTCTCGACGCTCGCGCACCGCACGGGCGACGTGGTGACATCGGTGCTCCTCCAGGGTCCCGACCCCGAGACGGGTCGCCCCGGCTGGTCGAGGTGCATCGATCTGCCGCAGTCGGCGGTGCCGACCTGGAACGAGCTGCCGGTGCAGCTCGCCTACCCCGCCGAGTACACGGCCTCGTCCTACAAAGACTCCGCTTGCGCCGACGGGTTCAACTACCACTGGTCGACGGGCACGATCTCGACGCGCTTCACTCACTGGAGCGTCTACACCTTCCGGGCTCCGCGTATCTCCCTACGCTGACGTCGCAGCGGTATGACGCCCGCGTAGGGTCGTGGTGTGCAGCAGGACTTCGTCGCCCCGCCCGATGAGGTCGTCACAGGCCTGGTCGCGGACGTTCTGCGCGCGGCCGGTGAGAGCGATGACCCGACGCGTTGGCGACGGATCGAGCACGGGTCCGCGAACCTCGTGATCCTCGCGGGTCGGGTCGCTGTCCGCGTATCCCGCACGCCTGCCGCAGCCGCCGAGGCTGTCCGGGCTCAACGGCTCATCGATCTTCTGCCCCCGTTGCCCTTCGCGTTGCCGCGATCCGTCGCCGCGCCCGCACACGCCGGTCAGATCGTCGCCATCGCGCAAGAGCGTGTCGCGGGTGAGCCCCATCCGAGCGGCAGCGGCGACGGCGCTCAGCTTCGGCGTCTCCTCGATGCGGTGCGAGAGGTTCCGCTCGCTCCGCTGGCGCCACACCTCGCCCACCGCGACGCATACCTGGGCGGTGGTGCGTGGCGCGGCATTCTGACCGACCGCGTCATCCCGCTCCTCGACCCCGCCGCGCAGGCGCGGGCGCGCGCGGCCGCCGATGCGCTCGCCGCGCTCGACGCAGCGCCTGAGCTCTTCACGCACGGCGACCTCGCCGGAGCGAACGTGATGTGGAGCGGGGGAGCGGTCAGCGCCGTCATCGACTGGGACCTCGCCGCAGCCGATGACGAGTCGAAAGACGTCGCCGCGCTCGCCACCTGGCACGGTTGGAACGCGCTCGCGGGCATCGTTCCGTCCGAGACTCTCGCCCGGGCGCGCACGATCGCCGCGACCTATCCTCTGCAGCTCGTGAGCTTCGCTGTCGTGGGTGCGCGTCCCCAGGCGGAGATCGACCGTGCGGTCGCTCGCGCGAACAACCGCTACGCCGATGCCAGCGCCTCGAGCGCTGCCCGTTCGTAGACTGGGTCGATGCAGCCGCTCACGGAAGACCAGGTGCGCGCCGCCCTCGTCAACGCCACCGCGGACGAAGCCGACCGATTGGCTTTTCCGCTCTCGTTCGTCCTCGTCGAGTGGGATCACGTGGATTTCCTCGCCTGGACTGATCCGGAATTCCGCGGGCGCGGATTCCTCGTCATCGAGCGTGACGGGGTCGCGACCGCGATCGTGCTGCGCGCGGCATCCGGAGGCCGCTCGCATGCTGCGCTCTGCAATCTCTGCCACACGATGCAGCCCGGCAACCAGGTTGCGCTGTTCTCGGCGCGGCGCGCGGGGGATGCCGGTGCGCGCGGCGACAGCGTCGGAACGTACATCTGCGCCGATCTGGGATGTCATGAGAATGTGCGACTCGCTGCGCCGTTGGCGCCGAGCGAAGTGCGCGCGAGCGTGGATCGGCGCATCGATGGAACGCGTCAGCGCGTCGAGGCGTTCGTGGAACGGGTCATCGGCGCGGCGTGACCCCGACATCGACCTCGTGGTTTTTCGGAACCGTCGTCGCCGGGTAAGATGGTTGATCGCGCCTCCGGTCGACTGCAAAAGCTGGGCGGGTGCGCACTTGGCGAGTTACCCAAGCGGCCAAAGGGATCTGACTGTAAATCAGCCGTCTTCGACTTCGGGGGTTCGAATCCCTCACTCGCCACATCAGAAAGGCCCCGCATCAGCGGGGCCTTTCGTCTGCCCCTAGCCTCCCCGGGACGGCGTCGCTGTGCAGTCCACCCGCACGCCGGGGGTTGCGCATGTCAGGATGGGTGCACCGGCGACTGCCGACGAAGGGGAGCGACATGACCGAACCGACGACCTCACCAGAGTCCAGCAAAGTGCTTCGCGCGACGATTTGGGTAGCGATCGGGGCGCTCATCGCGGCGGCCATCGTGTGTGTCGTGTGGGTGCTGATCGGAGATTCGAACGGAATCGTCGGCAAAGCGTTCCTCACGATCCTGCTGCTGGCCGGTTTCGCCGGGGTCGCGATCGCAGAGTCGAACCTGGCTGTGCGTCGGCCCACCTGGCTCACGCTCGCGAGCATGATCTCCTGGGTCATCACGCTGCTCGCCGGTGCGTTCCTGATTTGGATGCCGACCGACTCGCACTTCGGCGTCGGCGCGGAACGGGTGTTCAAGTTCGTCCTCATCGCGATCATCATTCAGGGGGCGCTGCTGCACACCCGCCTGTACCTGAAGGCCTTCCTGCGTCACCAGACGACCTTCACGACGATCGTCTCGTATGTCACCATCGGCCTCGTCGTGATCCTCATGGTCATGCTCGTGCTTCCCCTGATGACCGAGGAGTTCGTCGACTATCGCCCCCTGTACTGGCGGGTCGTCGTCGCACTCGCCATCCTTGGCGCCGTCGGCACCGCTCTGATCCCGCTCGTGAACGCCCTCTTCGCGCCCAAGCGGCCCCGTCCGCCGGTCGCTGCAGCGGTGCCCTACGGCGCTGCGGGCTATGCCGCGGCCCCCTACGGTTCGGCGCCGGCGACGTACGGCCAGTCCGGCTACACCGCCGCGGCGACCCCGGCTCCGGCGCCCTGGCCGACGCACGCCGACGGCGTGACCCCGCTGCCGGTCCTGCCCGACGGCACGCCCGACTGGAACGCCTACTACACGGGGCAACCGTCGCACTCGGCATCCGAGCCCGCTCAGGCGCCCCAGGGTTACCAGGGTTTCCCGCCGGCTCCGCCGCTGCCACCGCAGCAGCACTCCTGATCCAGGGGCGTCGACGTTCCGTCTGCGCTACGCGTGCCGTTCGTGCGCGTAGCGTGGAGGGATGGTGGATGCCGGACAGTTGCAGATTCTCGCCGTCGATATCGCGCGTGAGGCAGGTGAACTGGCCCGTCGGCGTCGCACGGAGGGTGTCGCCCTTGCCGCGACCAAGTCATCGCTCGCCGACATCGTCACGGAAGCCGACCGTGAGGTCGAGCAACTGATCCGCGACCGCCTTGCTGCGGCACGCCCCGACGACGGTTTCCTCGGAGAGGAATCCGACCCGCACCCCGGAACGAGTGGCGTGACCTGGGTGGTCGATCCGATCGACGGCACGGTCAATTACGCCTACGGCATCCCGCACTACGCCGTGAGCATCGCCGCGGTGACGGGCGAGCCCGACCCCGCCGGTTGGATCGCTCAGACCGCGGTCGTTTATACGCCGGTCGTCGACGAGCTCTTCCGTGCCTCCCGCGGCGAGGGCGCCTGGCTGGGGGAGCGGCGGCTGCAGGTGTCGACGGTGACGGATGCCGGTGCCCTGCTCGCTACGGGGTTCGGATATGACCCCGCCACCCACGACGGCGACATCGCCCGCGTGCGACGTTTGATGCCGCTCGCGCGCGATCTCCGCCGCGCCGGTGCGGCCTCGCTGGACCTGGCCTACGTCGCTGCCGGACGGCTCGACGGCTACTTCGAGCGCGGCCTGAAGCCCTGGGATCACGCGGCAGGTGCTCTGCTGGTGACCGAAGCCGGCGGACGTCTGGGCGGACGCCCCGGCGGTGCGCCGGGAGCAGACATGACCATCGCCGCCGGACCGGAACTCTTCGATCGCATGCGGGAGTTGCTCGAGCAGTGACGCCGGCTTCCGAAGACGCTCACCGCCGCTGCGGTTTTCATCGCATTCTCAGCGTCGGCGATGTAGTGTTTACCTGATCGTTATCTTCGCCGGCCCGAACGGCTGAAGTGATCTGAAGCCCCTGTACGACGTCCCCGCACGGACCTCACCCCCTCCCGTGCGGCCTGACGAGAGCTGCGATGTGACCTCTGACACCCCCACGGCCGACGCCGCGCCTTCGCGACGCGCACGCCGGCGACCCGAGACGGCGACCACGCCGAGCGGGTCGGGTGGGCTGACTCGGGCCGAGTATCGGCGTCTCGCGGCCCAGTCGGACGCGGTTTCTGCAGCCCCCGCGGACGAGGTCGTGGAGACTCCCGCGGTGGAGGAGCCCTCGCTGGCCGAAACGGTCATCGCGGATGTGGCCGCGGCTATCGTCGCGGAGACCGCGGTGGGAGCTCAGCCCGACGAGGCGTCGCGCCGTCGCATGCGCCGCGCCGCGCGTGCCGTATTCGAGTCGGTTGCTGCGGAGTCGGCGACGACGGAGGTTGTGGCTCAGGATGCGACGGACACGTCGGCTCGCGTGATGCCCGCCGAGCAGCTCATCATGGATGAGACGCCCCTTCCGGTTGTAGACCAGCTCCCGACCGGGTCGGTCTTCGTAGCTCCCGCCGCGGCAGAGGAATCCTGCGACGTCGACGAGTTCGAGCTTGCCGCGCGCCTGTTTTCCTTCACCGGTGCGACTCCCGTCCAGAAGGCGCCCCCCGCGGACGGTGCGGACAGCACCGCGCCGAACGCTTCCGATGACGTCCCGCCCCACGTGGCACCGCGGCGACGCACGCGAGGGGCCACGGTCGTCAAGCGGATGGCCGCGGCATCCTTCTCGGTCGGCGTGATGACCGTCGTGGGACTGCTGGCCGTGGGGACGACAACCCCGGCGGCGGCGGTCGCCTCGGCATCCCAGGTGTCGACGGCGTCGCAGCCGACTGTCGTGGCGTCGAGCGCGAAGACGGGGACGAAGCTGACGTCGTCGACGGATCAGATCCAGGCCTTCGTCGCTTCCGGCGCCACGCAGCCGACGACCCTCGAGCGGCCGGACAACTACAGCGTCACGTCGATGGCGGAGCTCGCCGCGGAGTCGGGTGTGCGCCTGTTCGCGAACACGTGGGTCAACGATCCCTCCTCGCCGATCCAATACCCGTTCCCCGTCGGAGTGCCGATCTCGGCTGCCTTCGGCTCGATCGCGTACGAGTCGGAGTTCGCCACGCCGCACAACGGTGTCGACCTCACGCCCGGCGCCGGGGCAGAGATCCACGCCGTGGCGGCGGGAACCGTGCGGATCGCCACCGAATCCGGGGGTGACTACGGCGTCACGGTGCTCATCGACCACATCATCGACGGTCAGTTGGTCTCCACGCGCTACGGGCACATGCAGTACGGCTCGCTGCGGGTGAAGGTGGGCGACCACGTCACGGTCGGCCAGGTCATCGGACTCGTCGGTCAGACGGGCAAGGCCACCGGCCCGCACCTGCACCTCGAGGTGCTGCTGGGCGGCACCACGCGCATCGACCCGATGCCGTGGCTGGCCGAGCACACCAAGGGCGGTCACACCGTCGGCTGAGCCGATTCTGTCGGATGCCTCGGCTCTGATATTCTTTTCTGGTTGCCCCGAGACGGGCAGCACGCCCCGATAGCTCAGTGGCAGAGCACTTCCATGGTAAGGAAGGGGTCGTCAGTTCAATCCTGACTCGGGGCTCGCAGCATCCACATCTCGCCGTGTGGGTGCGGCGCGGCGGGGTAGCTCAGTTGGTGAGAGCGCACGACTCATAATCGTGAGGTCGCGGGTTCAAGCCCCGCTCCCGCTACCAAACTAGTTTTCCTCAAACAAATGACCTTGAGATAAAGGTCGAGGCGTTGGGAAGAAGAAGCGTCGGAGATTTCTCCGGCGCTTTTCGTGTTGGTTGGTGTGGGTGGGTTGTTGAGGGCGGCGTCGCGGATGTCGGCGACGAGGGGTTGGAACTCTCGACTGACCTGGAGGAGGTGGGAGCCTGACCCGGTTTCCCGGACACCTGAGTTGAGGCGATGATCGTCTCGGAAGGAGTCCGTGAGATGCCTGCTGCCCACCCGCCGGAGTTCCGGCGTCGAGCCTTGGATCTGGTCGCCCAGGGAAACCCTGTCGGCCAGACTGCCCGTGATCTCGGAATCAGCGAGTCCTGTCTTCGGAATTGGATGAACCGTGACGCGGTCGACAGCGGCCGCAAGCCCGGTCTGACGACAGATGAGCACAAGGAGCTCGTCGAGCTGCGCCGTCGGCTGCGAGTGCTCGAGATGGAGAACGAGATCCTCAAGCGCGCCAGGGTGAACTCAACCCGTCAGCGCAACACCATCGATGATCATCTCGGAGGTGTGGCGTGGCGAAGATCGGGAGACCGGGTTTACCGTCGGATCGGCGGCAACAGGTGTGGGAGCTGTGGAAGGCGGGAGCGTCGATCAGTGAGATCTCTCGAACGGTGGGGTCACCGCCAGGATCGATCTTCTCGATCCTGTTGCCGTTCGGCGGCTTCTACCAAGCGCCGCAGCGCCGTCGGGCGGGGACGCTGAC
>NZ_JADKSH010000002.1 GCF_015350795.1 Microbacterium sp. VKM Ac-2870 | reverse complement strand
GTGCACGCTGTTGAGTTCTCAAGGATCGGATGCTCCCACTGCTCGGCCTCTCAGCCTCGCCCGCAGGGCAACTTCTCATTCACGAAGAAAGTCCTTCGCTGTGGTGGTGAAGACAAGCAACCGGCTTCTCAGAAGCCGGTGAGGTGTCTTCACCGAAACTCGCTCCCCCGCGCCGTTTACGACGACATCGGGGAGGGAGGTTCCCATCCTAGACCAGAAGTCCTGTTCTCTCTACCGAGAGGTTTGGGATGGGAGGCGGTTCTCCACTTGAGGGGGCGAGGCCTTCCGGCCCTTCGCTCTTCCCTGTGGGGCGAACAAGTAATAACTTACGCGGATCCCGCCGACCCGGCAAATCGCGCCCGCATCTCGGGCGTGTCGCGCCCGCTCCCCCCGCCGCATGCACGACGACGGCCCCCGCTCCGAGGAGCGAGGGCCGCCGTGAGGGTGAGAGTCGCTTACTGAGCGGCCTTCACGATGTCGAGGAGCTTGGGGCTGTTGGCGTACGCCTCAGCCGCGTTCTCCTTGGTGACGATGACCGGCGGCAGCAGGTAGGCCGGGACCACCTTGACGCCGTTGTTGTACTGCGTCGTGTCGTTGACCTCGGGGCTCTCGCCCTTCTGGAGCGACTGGATCATCTTGATCGTCTGAGCGACGAGCAGCGACGTGTCCTTGTTGATGGTCGAGTACTGCTCCCCCGCCATGATCGCCTTGACCGACTCCGCCTCAGAGTCCTGACCAGTCACGGTGAACTGCGAGATGTTCTTGCCGGCCTGCTTCACCGAGGTGATGATGGCGCGCGCCAGGGTGTCGTTCGGCGAAAGGACGCCGTCGATCGCCGCCGAGGTGTAGTTGGCGGTGAGCAACGAGTCCATCCGGCTCTGGGCGTTCTCGGCCTTCCAGCCCTGGGTGGCCGTCTGCTGGATGTCGGTCTGACCCGACACGACCTTCAGCGTGCCGTCGTCGATCTTCGGCTGCAGCACCTTCATAGCGCCGTTGAAGAAGACCGCCGAGTTGGCGTCGTCGGGCGAACCGGAGAACAGTTCGATGTTCCACGGCGCGCCGTGACCCGAACGCTTCTGCAGACCGTCGAGCAGAGCCTGGCCCTGCAGCTCGCCGACCTTGAAGTTGTCGAACGCGACGTAGAAGTTGACGTTCGGCGTGTTCTCGATGAGTCGGTCGTACGCGATCACCGTGACACCGGCATCCGCAGCCTGCTGGAGCTGCGTACCGAGCTGCTTGCCGTCCTTGGCACCGATGACGATGACCTTCGCGCCATTGGTGATCATCGACGAGATCTGGTTCTGCTGCTCGGCGACCGTGTTGGATGCCGGGGCGTACTGCACGTTCGCCTTGAAACCGGCCGCCTTCAGGCCGTTGTCGAACAGGTCACCGGCGAGCACCCAGTTCTCCGACGTCTTGTCGGGAAGGGCGATGCCGATCGTGGCGTCTGCGGCGAAGCCCGCCGCAGCGCCGGGCGATGCAGACGCATCGCCGCCGCGACCGGAGCTCGAGCAGCCGGTGAGCGCGAGTGCCGTGACAGCGGCCAGGGTGGCTGCTGCAAGAGCGATTCTCTTCATTGATTCATCACTTTCTCTGGTGAGGGTGAGGCGAGTCGGTCCGCGGACCTAGCCCTTGGGAAGGTCGGCCGGCTGGCTCGACTCGTTCGTGCCCGACGTCGGAATGACGGCAGGGACGTCTGTGGTCATCTCGGTGCCTTTGTCACGACGACGCGTGAGCAGACCGATGATGGAGGGGCCGCCGCGTCGCTTGCTGATGACGTCGATGGCGACCGCGAGAAGGAGCACGAGGCCCTTCGTGATCTGAATGGCGTCGGCCTGAGCGCCGATGAGCTGCAATCCGTTGTTGAGGAATGCCATGACCAGACCGCCGATGATGGAGCCGATCACGGTGCCGATACCGCCGGAGACAGCCGCGCCGCCGATGAAGACGGCTGCGATCGCGTCGAGCTCCCAGCCGTTGCCGTCCTGAGGGCCGGAGGCCGTGGCGCGTCCGACGTAGATCATTCCGGCGATGGCCGCGAGCACCGCCATGTTCATCATGACGAAGAAGTCGACGCGACGATCCTTGATGCCGGACAGGGCGGCCGCGAGTCTGTTGCCGCCGACCGCGTAGATGTGGCGGCCGAAGACGGTGTTGTTGGTGAGGAAGGAGTAGATGACCACCAGCACCAGCAGGATGACGCCCGAGATCGGGAAGCTCGTTCCGGGGCGACCAGTCGCGAACAGCCACGCCGCCCAGAGGATGGCGGCCGAGAGGATGACGACCTTGAGGATCGACACCCACACCGGAGCCGAGTCGGCGCCGATCGCGGACTGCTGGCGGCGCAGGCGCCACTCGTTGTAGATGATCCACGCCACGCCGACGAGACCCAGGAGCATCGTGAGCACGTTGAAGTCGACCGCGAGCGGGAGCTCGGGAAGGTAGCCCGAGCCGATGAAGCTGTACTCGGGCGGCACAGGGGTGGTGGTCGACTGTCCGATCCACTGGTTGCCACCGCGGAAGATCAGCATGCCGGCCAGCGTCACGATGAATGCCGGCACGCCCACGTAGGCGACCCAGAAGCCCTGCCAGGCGCCGACGAGTGCGCCAACGACCAGGCCGATGAGGATCGCGACCGGCCACGGCATATTCCACTCGCTCATCGACTGCGCGACGATGATGCCCACGAAGGCGGCGACGGAGCCGACGGAGAGGTCGATGTGCCCCATGATGATGACCATCACCATGCCGATCGCGAGGATCAGAATGTAGGACTGCTGACTGACCACGTTGATCAGGTTCTGCGGCGACAGCGTGGTACCGCCGGTCCAGATCTGGAAGATCACGATGATCAGGATCAGCGAGGCCAGGATGCCGAACTGACGCAGGGAGGAGGTGCTCCCCCCGAACATCTTCTTGATGTCGGCGATGCCGCCGCTTCTCTTGGTGGGAACCGTTTCGGTGCTCATCGCTGTGCTTTCTGTCGTGCGGAGGTCATGCTGCGCATGAGGTTCTCGGGGGTTGCGTCGGCGACGGGCAGATCATCGGTGATCTGGCCCTCGAAGATCGTGTAGATACGGTCGGAGATGCCCAGCAACTCCGGCAGTTCGCTGGAGATGAGGATCACGCCCTTACCCTGTGCGGCAAGCTGCTGGATGATCGCGTAGATCTCGTACTTCGCCCCCACGTCGATACCGCGCGTCGGCTCGTCCAAGATCAGCAGCTCGGGATCGGTGAACATCCACTTGGCGAGGACGACCTTCTGCTGGTTGCCGCCGGAGAGCTTCGAGACACCCACATCGACGCTGGGCGTCTTGATCCGAAGGCGCTTGCGGTAGTCCTCTGCGACGTCGTTCTCGGCGTAGGGGTCGATGACCCCGCGCGGGGCGATCTTCTTGAGCTTGGCGGCGACGATCGAGCGCTTGATCGTGTCGAGCAGGTTGAGGCCCAGCACCTTGCGGTCTTCGCTGACGTAGGCCATGCCGTGGTCGATCGCGGACTGCACGTCCTTGATCGCCACTTCCTTGCCGTCGATGAGGATCTGGCCCGACTCATACGTGCCGTACGAGCGCCCGAACAGGCTCATCGCGAGTTCGGTGCGCCCCGCCCCCATCAGACCGGCGATGCCGACGATCTCGCCGCGGCGCACGTAGAGATTCGAGTGCTTGGCGACGAGGCGCTCGGGGATCTGCGGGTGACGCACGGTCCAGTCGCGCACCTCGAAGAAGACCTCGCCGATGTGCGGCGTGCGGTCGGGGAATCGGCTCTCCAGAGACCGGCCGACCATTCCACGGATGATGCGGTCTTCGTCGACGCCGCCGGAGGCGACGTTGAGTGTCTCGACCGTGCGTCCGTCGCGGATGATCGTGATCGAGTCGGCGATCTGCTCGATCTCATTGAGCTTGTGGCTGATGATGATCGACGTGATCCCCTTGCCCTTCAAGGAGAGGATCAGATCGAGCAGGTGCTGCGAGTCGTCCTCGTTCAGCGCGGCCGTCGGCTCGTCGAGGATGAGGAGCTTGACGTCCTTCGCAAGGGCCTTCGCGATCTCGACGAGCTGCTGCTTGCCGACGCCGAGGTGCTTGACCTGCGTGTCGGGATCGTCGCGCAGGCCGACACGGGCGAGGAGTTCGACGGCCCGCTGTCGCGCCTGAGCCCAGTCGATGACACCACCGCGCTGGATTTCGTTGCCGAGGAAGATGTTCTCCGCAACCGAGAGCTCGGGAATCAGCGCGAGTTCCTGGTGGATGATCGCGATGCCTGCGTTCTCGCTGGCGCGGATGTCGCGGAACTGGACGATCTCGCCGCGGTACCAGATCTCACCGCTGTAGGTGCCGTAGGGATAGACCCCGGAGAGGACCTTCATCAGCGTCGACTTACCGGCGCCGTTCTCCCCGCAGATCGCGTGGACTTCGCCCGTCGCGACGGTGATCGTCACGTTGTTGAGCGCCTTCACACCCGGGAACTCCTTGGTGATGGAACGCATCTCCAGGATCGGCACTGCATCTGCCATCGTGCGCGACCTCCTCGTCGTCGGCTCGTCGTTCTTCATTGATCGGGTGCAATGTGACCGTTCACATCGCTTGAACATCGTGCACCTTCCGAGCGACGTTGTCAATCGCCCGAAACGGCCGTTACCGAAGCGTCACTTTCGCGGTGATGCCGGCGGCGCAGACGACTCTCGGACGACGAGAGACGGCTCCACATTCATGCCCTGAGCGGCATCCTCCGGCACGTCGGGCGCACCGATCGCGCGCAGCAGCGCCGTCATCGCGCGCTCCCCGAGGCCGGCGAACTGCTGGTGCACGGTGGTGAGCGGAGGCCAGCCGTGAGCCGCGAGCGGGATGTCGTCGAAGCCGACGACGCTCACCCGTCCCGGAACGTCCACCCCGACATCGCGGAATCCGTGGATCATGCCGAGGGCCATCGCGTCGTTGGCGACGAAGACCGCCGTGAAATCGAGGCGCCGCGACAGCTCGACCGCCGCGTGGTAACCAAAATCGGCGGTCCAGTCGCCGAGGATGGGCGGCCGTGTGGGCAGGTCGGCATCCGAGAGGGCATGCAGATACCCCTGCATGCGACTCTCCGCTTCGATCCAGTCCTGCGGCCCCGCGACGTGGAGGATCTCGGCGTGCCCGAGAGAGATGAGATGCTCCGTCGCCAACCGTGCGCCCCGCACCTGGTCGTCTGCCCGCTCGGCGATGCCCCGCTCTGCGCTGTGCAGGCCCAGGTACGGGATATCGACGTCCAGCTCGGCGAGCACATCGAACACTCGCACCTGAGGTGCATGGACGATGATCCCCTCCACCGACTGACGGCGCAGATGCTCCACGGCCGCAGCGATGGTCTCCGGCCGCGTGTCGCGAAGATACGCGGAGTTGACCCAATAGCCCCGCTCACGTGCCGCGTCTTCGAGCGCGGCCAGACTGGAAGAGGGGCCGTATTCGCCGCGCGAACCGAGCACGACGCCCAGCGTGTGCGACCGGCTGGTCACGAGGGCGCGCGCTGCCTGGTTGGGCCGGTAGCGCAGCTGCACCATCGCATCGAGAACCCGCTGCTTGGTCTCCGGCCGGATCGAGGGGTGATCGTTGAGAACCCGCGAGACGGTCTGGTAGGACACGTCAGCGGCACGCGCGACATCGCGGATGCTCGCGCTGCGCGCCTTTTCCTCGCCAGCCGACACGGTGCCCTCGCCTTCGATGTGCACGTTCACATTACCGCTCTGCGGCGCGGGCGCCGTCATGCGGGGATCGTCACGTGCGACGGCGCCGGTTGGCCACGATGGCGATGCACAGCACCAGCGTCGCCGCGCCCCAGAGGGCGCAGGCCGGCGGCAGCACACGGTAGGCGAGATGCGCGGCGGTCCACGTGGGTGTGAGCGGTCCGTAGACGAGCAGGCCGATCACCCACGCCGCGACGAGCACGACGGGCAGCGACACCCACCAGAGCCGGCGGACGATCGGCGCCAGGCCCGTCTCGACGTCGGCGGGCGTGCGGCGGCGCAGCCACACGACCGCGGCGATCACCAGGACGATCAGACCGAACGCGCTGGACCCGTACTGCAGCCACTTGAGCCCCATGAGCGGCCCCCAGCGCTCATCGAGCACGGGGAAGAGCCGAGTGCCCCATCTGCCTTCGTGCGTGAAGGCGTCCCAGGCGATATGGGAGGCGACGCCCGCCAGAAGCGACACCAGCACGAGCACCGACGACAGCCACGCCGGACGACGCGACCACCACCTCGGCACTCCCTGTCGGTCCCAGTCGACCGGTAGCCGCTCGGCCAGCCACGACGGTGACAGCGATCGCACGGCGGGACGCAACACGGCGTACCAGAGCACGAGGAGCAACGCCGCGACGAGCGTCGAGACGACGAGGTTCGTGTGCGTCAGCTGGTATGTCAGGGGCGTTCCGCGAAGAAACAGCGGAAGGTCCGGGGTCATCGCGCCGATGGCGATGGCCGCCGCCGGAAGCGGGGTGCGCGCGAACGGCAACGCCACGACGGCGTGCGAGACGGTGAACGGCACGGCGACTCCTTCGGGGCGGATGCCGCCGTCAGCGCCGAGGCTCGAAGAAGATGCCCGCGAGCGTCTTCTTGCCGCGGCGCAGCACAGAGACACCGCCGGGCAACCCACCCGTGACCACCGCACCGTCGTCGTCGGCCTTCACGCCGTCGACACTCACGCCGCCCTGACCGACCGCGCGACGTGCCTCGCTCAGGCTCGTGCACAAACCCGTCTCCACGAGCGCCTGGGCGACAGTGGTCCCGTCGGCGACGGTGGCGTGGGGCAGCTCTTCGAGCGCGGTGCGCAGCGTCGCGGCATCCAGTGCGGCGAGATCACCCGCACCGAAAAGGGCCTCGGATGCCGCGATCACGGCGGCCGTCGCCTCTTCGCCGTGCACCGTGGTCGTCACCTCGAGCGCCAGGCGCTTCTGCGCCGCGCGCCGGAACGGCTCGGATGCCACGAGTTCGGCATACTGCTCGATCTCAGCGCGGGTGAGGAACGTGAAGATCTTGAGGCGCTCGATCACATCGGCGTCGTCGGTGTTCAGCCAGAACTGGTACATCCGGTAGGGGCTGCACATCGCGGCATCCAGCCAGATGGCGTTGCCCTCGCTCTTGCCGAACTTCGTGCCGTCGCTGTTGGTGATCAGCGGTGTACCGATCGCGTGCACAGAGGTTCCCTCGACGCGATGGATGAGGTCGGTGCCACTCGTGAGGTTGCCCCACTGGTCCGATCCCCCCGTCTGCAGGACGCAGCCGTACTGGCGGTGCAGCTCGAGGTAGTCCATCCCCTGCAGGATCTGGTAGCTGAACTCCGTGTAGCTGATGCCCGCTTCAGAATTGAGGCGCGCCGCGACGGCATCCTTCTTCAGCATCGTGCCGACACGGTAGTACTTACCGATCTCGCGCAGGAAGTCGATGGCACTCATCGGCGCCGTCCAGTCGAGGTTGTTGACCATGCGGGCGGCATTGTCGCCCTCGAAGCTCAGGTAGCGCTCCACCTGAGCCCGGAGGTTGCCGACCCACTCCGCGACCGTGTCTTTGGTGTTGAGAGTGCGCTCCGCGGTGGGCCTCGGGTCGCCGATGAGCCCGGTCGAGCCGCCGACGAGCCCCAACGGTCGGTGCCCGGCCAGCTGGAGGCGACGCATGAGCAGCAACTGAACGAGGTTTCCCAGGTGCAGGCTCGGCGCGGTGGGGTCGAATCCGCAGTAGTACGTGATCGGCTCCCCGCCCACCAGGTCGCGCAGGGCGTCCTGGTCGGTGGACACGTGCACGAGGCCGCGCCAGACGATCTCATCCCAGACGTTTTCGAACGTCGGATCGTTGGCGGGAGCCAGCGCACTGGCACTCACAGAGACGGTTTCAGACACGCGTTCCAGGCTATCAGCGCCAGGTACCGCACCTCGGAGCGGCGACCGGGGACGGACCGTTCGCCCGTGCCAGACTGACCGATATGGCCCCGCACATCCCGGCGATCATCACCACCGTCATCGCGATCGCGCTCCTCGTGGCCCTGTGCGCCGCTCTCGCGCTGGTCACGATCGCGCGACGGCGACCGCACGGCATCCTGTTGTCCATCGCTGCGGCGATCATCGCGGCCACCCTCATCGCACTCACTGTGCTGCCGGTCAGAGTGCCGGAGCTCTACGCCGCCGGTCTGGCGCTTCTGGGCGCGGCGCTCGCGGTGGTCGGTGGCGATCCGTTCGCCCGCTGGGTGCTCACTCTTGCCGACGGCGGGCGCACACGGGAGGGCACCCGCGGAGGCATCCTCGTGGAGATGATGACGGAGCGGGTCGGCGACGCGCCCCGTGAAGAGGAGATCCTGCGGGGTGGCACGACGATCGGCTACCTCGAGCGCACAGCCGCGGCACTCGGCATCCTCGCCGGATTCCCCGGCGCCGTCGCCGTCGTCATCGCGTTGAAGGGCATCGGCCGGTTCACCGAGCTCGCCACACCGGCGGCGCGGGAGCGGTTCATCGTGGGGACCATGGCGAGTTTGCTGTGGGCCTGCGCCGTGGCCGGTGTGGTCTGGCTCGCGATCCGCTGACTCACCCGCGCGAGCGGGAACCATCGATCTGATCGCGCAGCTGCGCGAATCCGTCGACGAGGGCGCCGGCGCCGGCCGCACCGAGGGCCTGCGAGACCGCCGACTGCGTGATGCCCTCCGCCGCCGCCAGTTCGGCTTGGGTAACGCCGAGCAGCCGCCCGTAGACGAGACGACGCGTGCGCGCGCTCATCGCGCTCACGAGCTGGTCGCGGGCGAGGAGGTAGGCGTTGGCGAGCCCCAGCTGCACGTGGGCGGCATTCGCGTCGACGGCCACCCAGGTTCGGGCCCCCGGAATCGTCCGGGCTTGCTTCGCATGGATGACATCGATGGCCTCGCGCGCCGCCCACCATCCCGGCCCTTCGGCGAGCGCACCGGCGCGTGAGGGCACCTCGCCGAGTGCGCCGACGCCGACGCCGAACCGGCAGTCGACATCGTCGGGCAAAGCCAGCCGCAGCAGCAGCAGCGCCGCCATCGCGGCATCCAGCGAGGGGTACACCCCCTGCAGCTCATCGCCCACCGTGGATCGCAGCTCGCGAACAGCGAGGGGCACGTCGCGCTCGACGCGGGCGATCGCGTCTTCGAGTAGGCGCTGCGCCGCGGCCCGATCGGGCAGGGTGCGCGAACCGACGATGTCGGCGATGACGGCGACGTTCATGAAAACAGCATATAGCTGATATCGAGAAAATATCAGCCCTTGGCTGTTAATTCAGATCGATCAGGGTCGCCGCCGCGCTCTGCGCGCGAGCGACCAACTCGGCGCGCTGCTCGGATACACGTGCTCCCGCCGTACCGCCGGCCCCCGTACGACTCGCGACCGATCCCTCAATGGACAGCACGCTACGCACCTCAGGAGTCAGCGTCGTCGACACCTCGGCGAGCAGCGCATCATCGGCATCCTCGAGCCCGATGCCCCGATCTTCGCAGGCCCGCACGAGGGAGCCGGAGATCTCGTGTGCATCGCGGAACGGCACGCCCTGCTTCACCAACCATTCGGCGACGTCCGTCGCCAGCGAGAACCCGGCCGGTGCGAGCTCGGCCATCCGCGCCGTGTCGAAGCGCATGGTCGCGACCATTCCCGCGAAGGCGGGGAGCACGAGCTCCAACGTGGCCGCCGAGTCGAACACCGGCTCCTTGTCCTCTTGGAGGTCGCGGTTGTACGCCAGCGGCAGCGCCTTGAGCGTCGCGAGCAGCCCGGAGAGGTTACCGATCAGTCGCCCCGCCTTACCGCGCGCGAGCTCGGCGATGTCGGGGTTTTTCTTCTGCGGCATGATGCTCGAGCCCGTGGAATAGCCGTCATCGAGCGTGACGAAGCCGAATTCGCGGGTGTTCCAGATGATGATGTCCTCGGCGAAGCGGGAGATGTCGACCGCGATCATCGCAGCGATGAAGGCGAACTCCGCAACGACGTCGCGTGAGCTCGTGCCGTCGAGGGAGTTCTCAGCCGGTCGCGCGAGACCGAGACGGTCGGCGATCAGCTGCGGGTCGAGACCGAGCGTCGCCCCGGCGAGCGCTCCCCCACCGTACGGCGAGACGGCCGCGCGCACCGACCAGTCGCGCAGGCGCTCGAGATCGCGCACCAACGGCCACCCGTGCGCCTGCAGGTGATGGGCGAGCAGAATGGGCTGCGCGTGCTGCAGATGCGTGCGTCCGGGCATGATCGCCTCGGCGTGGGCATCGGCCTGCGCGACGATGGCGTCGATGACGCGGAGGACGTCGCGCGCGATGACCCGCGCATGATCGAGCAGATACAGACGCACGAGGGTCGCGATCTGGTCGTTGCGGCTGCGTCCGGCGCGCAGCTTGCCGCCCAGCGCGGGCCCGACCTCGGCGATGAGCGCAGCCTCGAGCGCGCCGTGCACGTCTTCGTCGCCAGGCTGGGCGACGAGAGTTCTGTCCTGCACGGCGGCGGCGAGCGTGTCGAGTGCCGCGTGCATCCGCGCCTCTTCGTCGGCCGTGAGGTAGCCGGCAGCGGCGAGCGCGGCGGCGTGGGCGTGCGAGCCGGCGAGGTCGTAGGGCGCGAGCACCCAATCGAAATGCGTCGAACGGCTCAGCGCTGCCAGTTCGGGCGAGGGCCCCGAGGCGAATCGAGCGCCCCAGAGCGCGCCGTCGTTCGTACCGTGCGGTGTCGTTTCGCTCACCGCACCAGCCTACCGAGCCCGCTGACCGCCCCCGTTGCCGCCGGCTCGCTTCGGTCGCTTCACCTGCGCAGTCGCCCCGGATCCGGAAGGAGAGGCCGGTCAGCCGGGGACGACGACCCGCGTGGCGAAACCCAGTGCGCGCTCGAGCGGCCCGCGGCCGAGGAACACCGCCCAGGCGGTGCAGAAGACGAGCGTCGCGAGGACGAACGGCCAGAACGGTTGCAGCGCGCGGAACCCGGCCAGGTCGTGGACGTCTCCGAGCGACAGCGACGCCCAGATCCCCCACGCCACGATCTGCCCCACATATGCCGTCAGCGGCATCGCCCCGACGGCGCGGATGGGCAGCACGGCGACACGCATCGGCGTGCGACAGATCAGCAGACAGAGTCCGATCACGGCGAGCGCGAAGCCGCCGGAGCCCACGGCTTCGAAGACGCCGCCCGAGTGCGCCTCATCGGAGAGCACGCGTCCGAGGTACGACCCACGCGGCGCGGACGAGAACGCCGATGCCGCGAGGGCGACGATCGCGCACGTCGCGCCCGCCGCCACCAGCACGACCTGGGTGCGCCACGCCCGCAGATCGGACCGCGCGGCGGCCAGTCCCGCGATCATGAAGGCCGCCCACAGCGGGAACGGGTACTGCCACCCGAGCAGCAGCACGAGGTCGCCCCCGACCTCGCCCGCGTTCAGGAGAGCGGTGTCGATCGACGGCAGCACCCAGGGCACGACGAGTGCGATCGATGCCGCGAGCATCCACAGCGTGCGCACCGACAGTCGCACGAGCGGAAGGGCCAGCAGGAAGAGGATGCCGTAGGCCTGCAGGATGACGAACACGGGAACGCCGGTAGCGCTCAGCATCATGCCGATCGCCCAGAGAATCGCCGCGCGGACTGCCAGCCGGCGCCGCGCCACCGTCAGCGACCTCCCGGACAGGGGCTGGGTGCCCGCACTGCCAGCCCGCCCCGTCATGAGCGCGATCGACACGCCCGCGACCGTGGCGAACAGGATCGACGAGCGCCCGTTGACCACATCGAGCCAGGTCAGCGGTTGCGTCGGGTCGAAGGGATCGATGACGAGGAGGTGCGCCGCGAACATTCCGAACACCGCGAGCCCGCGCGCCAGGTCGATCCCCGCCAGGCGGCTCACGGCCGACAGCGCGCGGGACGGAAGCATGCCGCGGCCCGTCGCGCTCATCAATCCCCCGGCGCCCGGGTCACTGCTGGCGCAGCAGCCAGACGAGCAGCGCCTTCTGCGCGTGAAGACGGTTCTCTGCCTCGTCCCAGACCACACTCTGCGGACCGTCGATGACCTCGGCATCCACCTCGTATCCACGATCCGCGGGCAGGCAGTGGATGAAGATGGCGGCGGGATCGGCGAGCGCCATTGTCTCCTGCGTCACCTTGTAGCCGCCCAGGTCGTGGACGCGCTGGATCTTCTCCTCCTCCTTGCCCATCGACACCCACGTGTCGGTGACGATGACGTCGGCGCCGGCCGCGGCCTCGGTCGGGTCAGTGAACAGTGTCACCGACCCGCCGGTAGCGGCGGCGATGCGATCGGCGTCGGCGATCACGTCGGCACGCGGCGCGTAGGAGGCCGGCGAGGCGACCCGCACATGCATGCCTGCGGTGACACCGGCCAGCACGTACGAGTGGCCCATGTTCGAGGTGCCGTCGCCGAAGAAGGTGAGGGTCAATCCCTTGAGCTCGCCCTTGTGCTCACGGATGGTGAGCAGGTCGGCGAGCAGCTGGCACGGGTGGAAGTCATCGCTGAGAGCGTTGATGACGGGAACCGTCGTGCCGCGCGCCATCTCCTCGAGACCTGCCTGCGCGTAGGTGCGCCAGACGATGGCCGCGACCTGACGCTCGAGCACGCGTGCCGTGTCGGAGGGGGTCTCCTTGCCGCCGAGCTGGCTGTTCGCGGTGGAGATCACGAGGGGTGATCCGCCGAGATCGGCGATGCCGACGGCGAAGGACACACGCGTGCGCGTCGAGCTCTTGTCGAAGATCACCGCGACGGTCTGGGGCCCCTCCAGGGGCTTCAGCTTCCAGCGGTCCTTCTTGAGCGAGACCGCGAGGTCGAGGATCTCGGACTGCTCGGCCGGGCTCAGGTCGTCGTCGCGGAGCAGGTGGCGGGTCATGCGGAGACCTCCGTGGTCGAGGAGTCGGTGTCGGATGCGTCGAGCACGAGCGCATCGGCGACGGTGGAGAGGGCGCGCGCGAACAACTCGACGAACTCGTCGATCTCGACGTCGCCGATCGTGAGAGCCGGCGCGATGCGGATGGTGCTGTCATTGGCGGCGTTGACGATGAGGCCGTGCTGCTGGGCCGAGGCGACGACGGCGCCGGCGACGGGATGCCGCAGGGCGACGCCGATCAGCAGGCCCTGACCGCGGCATCCGTCGACGAGGGGCGACGCGATGTCATCGATCGCCGCCCGCAGCTGCGCCCCGCGGGCGGCGGCGTTGTCGACCAGACCTGTGCGTTCGATCTCGCCCAGCACGGCCAGCGAGGTGGCGGTGGCCAGCGGATTGCCGCCGAAGGTCGAGCCGTGCGTGCCCGGATAGAAGAGCTCGCTCGCCGCACCGAAGGTGATCAGGGCGCCGATCGGGAACCCACCGCCGATGCCCTTCGCGACGGTGATCGCGTCGGGGACAATGCCCTCGTGCTGGAAGGCGAACCATGCCCCGGTGCGTCCCGCTCCGGTCTGGATCTCGTCGATGATCAGCAGGGCGCCGTGGCGCTCCGTGATCTCGCGCGCGGCAGCCAGGTAGCCGTCGGGCAGCGGCACGACGCCGGCTTCCCCCTTGATCGGCTCGACGAACAGCGCCGCGACGGTCTCATCCATCGCCGCCTCGAGAGCCTGCACCGTCGAGTCGAGGAACTCGACACCGGGCACCATGGGGAGAAACGGCGCCTGCATGTAGGGCTTTCCGGTGAGAGCGAGCGTACCCATCGTGCGTCCGTGGAAGGCGTCTTTCAGAGCCAGGATGCGGGGGCGCGCGGCGCGACCGTCGCCTGCAGCACCGTGGAGTCGGGCGAGCTTGAACGCCGCTTCATTCGCCTCGGCGCCCGAGTTCGCGAAGTACACGCGTCCGGCATCGCCCGCACCGGAGAGGCGCTTGAGTTCGGCGGCGAGCGCCAGCTGCGGCGGCGTCGCGAAGAAGTTCGACACATGCGACAGGGTCGCAGCCTGACGGGACACGGCCTCGACGAAGACGGGGTGGGCGTGACCGAGCGAGGTCACAGCGATGCCCCCGAGGAAGTCGAGGTAGCGGCGCCCGTCGGCATCCCAGAGCGACGATCCCTCACCGCGCACGAACAGAGCCATGCGCTCACCCGCGTTGCGGACGAGGTCTCGCGACGCATCGTCCTGCCACATCGCCGCTGCCGCCTGCTGCACGCCGGTCATCGTGCCACCACCTCTGTTCCGATTCCGTGTTCCGTGAAAACCTCCACCAGCACCGAGTGGGGCTGACGGCCGTCGATGATCGCGGCCGTATCGACCCCGCCGTCGACGGCGTCGAGGCAAGCCTGCATCTTGGGGATCATGCCCGACTCGAGCCGCGGCAGCATCGCGCGCAGCTCCTCCGCCGTGAGGTGCGAGACCAGAGAATCCCGGTTGGGCCAGTCGGCGTAGAGACCCGCGACATCAGTGAGCACGACGAGCTTCGCCGCACCGAGGGCGATGGCGAGGGCGGCCGCCGCGGCATCCGCGTTGACGTTGAGCGAATGGCCGGGGTTATCCAGGTCGGGAGCGATGGAGGACACGACGGGGATGCGCCCGGCCGCCAGCTGGTCGAGCACGGGCTGGGGGTCGACGCGCACGACATCGCCGACCGCGCCCAGGTCGTGCTCGGTGCCGTCGATGACAACGCCGCGGCGCCGCCCCTGAAAGAGCCCCGCGTCCTCACCGGAGACGCCCACGGCGAACGGGCCGAACGCATTGATGCGGCCCACGAGCTGTGGATTCACCTGGCCGGTGAGCACCATCCGCACGACACTGATCGCCTCGGTGGAGGTCACCCGGTATCCGCCCTTGAACTCGCTGGGGATGGCGAGCCGGTCGAGCATCTGCGAGATCTGCGGACCCCCGCCGTGCACGACGACCGGCTTCACCCCGACGAAGCGCAGGTAGGCGATGTCCTGCGCGAAGGCATCTTGCAGCTCTTCGGAGACCATGGCGTTGCCGCCGTACTTGATCACGATGACCTGGTCGCGGAAGCGCTGCAGCCAGGGCAGCGATTCGATGAGCACCGCAGCCTTCTCGGCGGCCTGCTCGGGCGTCGTCTGCTGCACGTTGTCTGTCATGAGCTGTACGCGCTGTTCTCGTGGACGTAGTCGTGCGTCAGATCGTTCGTGCGGATCGTGGCCTGCGCGTCACCCGCTTTGAGGTCGATGAGCACGTCGGTGGCGCGGGGCGTGAGGTCGACCTCCTCGCGCGGACGGTCGGGCGCCCCGGCGCTGCACAGCCGCACGCCGTTGAAGCTCACATCGACCGCGTAGGGGTCGAAGACGGCCTGGGTCGTACCGATCGCGGCGAGCACACGGCCCCAGTTCGGGTCGTTGCCGAAGATCGCGGCCTTGAAGAGGTTGTTGCGGGCGACAGAGCGGCCGACCTCGACGGCGTCATTCTCGGATGCCGCACCCACCACCCGGATGGTGATGTTGTGGCTGGCGCCCTCAGCATCCGCCTGCAGCTGCGCGGCGAGATTCGTGCACACCTCGATCAGTGCCGCGCGGAACGCGTCGCCGTCGGGCGTCACCCCGCTCGCACCGCTGACCAGGAGGGTCACCTGGTCGTTGGTCGACATGCAGCCGTCCGAGTCGAGCCGATCGAAGCTCACCCGTGTGGCGGCACGCAGGTGCGCGTCGGCGTGCTCCGCCGTGAGGATCGCGTCGGTCGTGATGACCACGAGCATCGTCGCCAGCCCGGGCGCGAGCATGCCGGCGCCCTTCGCCATGGCGCCGATCGTCCAGCCGTCGCCTCGGAACGTACTCGTCTTGGGCACGGTGTCGGTGGTCATGATGGCGCGCGCCGCGTCTTCGCCGCCGTCGGGCGTGAGCCCAGCGATCGCCGCCTCGGTACCGGAGAGCACCTTCGCCCGGAAGACCTCGTCGCCCGTGCCGATGAGTCCGGTGGAGCAGACGAGCACGTCCCCCGGACTGACGTGCAGCAGCTCCCCCGCCTTCTCGGCGGTCTGGTGCGTCGTCTGAAAGCCGAAGCTGCCGGTGAAGCAGTTCGCGCCGCCGGAGTTCAACACGATCGCCTCGACCGCTGCGTCCTGGATCGCTTGCTGCGACCAGAGGATCGGGTTCGCCTTCGCGCGGTTGCTTGTGAAGACGGCGGCACCGACCTTCAGCGGACCGCGGTTGACCACGACGGCGACGTCGGGCTTGCCGGTGGACTTCAGGCCGGCGACGACACCTGCCGCCTCGAATCCCTGGGGGGCGGTGACGCTCACGGTGCCACTCCATTCACGGTCAGGCCCGTGGCCTCGGGAAGGCCGAGGGCGATGTTCATCGACTGGATGGCGGCACCGGCGGTGCCCTTGACGAGGTTGTCGACGGCGGTCACCACCACGACGCGGTTCGCCGCACGGTCGATTGCCATCCCCATGAGCGCGGTGTTGGCACCGAGCACGTCCGCGGTCCGCGGGAAGCGTCCAGCGGGCAGCAGCCGCACGAACGTCTCGTCGTGGTAGGCCTGCTCCCACGCGGCGCGGATCTGCGCATCGGTCACGTCGCCCACGATCGGGGCGGTGGAGGTGGCGAGGATGCCGCGGGCCATCGGCACCAGCACGGGCGTGAACGAGATGCGGGCGTCAGCGGCCCCGGCCGCGGCGAGCGCCTGCTGAATCTCGGGAATGTGGCGGTGCGTGCCGCCGACGGCATAGGGGTTGGCGCTACCGAGGATCTCGGTCGCGAGGAGGTTGGTCTTCAGGCTCTTGCCCGCGCCCGACGGGCCGACGGCCAGGACGCTGACGATGTCGGACGGATCGATGACGCCGGCGGCGACTCCGGGAACGAGACTGAGCGCGACAGTGGAGGCGTTGCAGCCCGGGGCGGCGATGCGCGAGGCCCCGACGAGGCCCTCGCGCTGCTTCGCGCCGCCCGACCCGACGATCAGCTCCGGCACTCCGTAGGTCCACGGGTCGTGGAACTCTCCCCCATAGAACGCGTCCCACGCCGCCGCCGACGTCAGCCGGTGGTCGGCGCCGGCGTCGATCATGAGCGCCGTGTCGGCGAGCGCGTCGGTGTACTGCCCGGACTGTCCGTGCGGGAGGGCGAGGAAGACGATGTCGTGGCCGGCGAGCACCTCGGGCGTCGTCGGCTGCAGCGTGAGGTGCGCGAGCGAGCGCAGATGCGGCTGGTGATCGATCAGCGGATCGCCGGCGTTGCTATGCGCGGTGACGGTGCGGATCTCGACATCGGGGTGGGCAGCGAGCAGGCGCAGGATCTCGCCGCCGGCATAGCCGGAAGCGCCGGAGACGGCGACCGAAGAGGTCATTGTTCAACCTTATTGTCTGGAAGCGGTGGGCTCGGGACGGCGACACCGGCGGCTCGACCCGCTGCAGCAGCGGGGAACACGCGGAGTCGCCTACAGTCGGCGGCCGGCCAGACGTCGGCGCGCGCCACGCACCGTCGAAACGGTGAGAGCGGCGGCCGAAGACATGCGGTGACCGTATCGCGCGACGCGGGTCGGCCGCAAATCGGGGCGACGCGACCGTCGGGCGAGTCGGCGAGGTCAGGCGAGGTCGGCGATGAGGGCGAGTTCGTCGGCACGGCGCAGCCCGGCCGCCCGTGCTCGCTCCAGGCCGCGGGCCCGCTCATCGGCGAGCACGCGCTCGATCGTGGCGACCAGCGGGGCGAGCTGCCCTCCTTCCGCGCGGTACCGCGCGTGGGATCGGCGCGCGAACCCCGGCACGTCGTCGGGCAACCAGAGGGGCAGCGACCGCGGTCCGGCCCAGTACTCGACCCCGTGCTCGCGCAGCCAGCGCGGTGGCGCCGCGACCGGCTCGCCCGTGTGACCGGCCACCGCACGGGCGGCCTCCAGCATGGCGCGCAGCGGCAGGCTGTCGCCGACGGCGTTGACGGCGCCGGTGGCCGTCGACTGGCCGCACGAGACCACGAAGGCCGCGAGATCGTCGATATCGATCACCTGCGCCGCCGCGTCGGGAGCGTCGGGCACGAGCACGGGACCGGACCCGGCAGCTGCGAAGCGCGCGGCCCAGTAGCCGAATCGGTCGGTCGGGTCACCGGCGCCGACGATCAAGCCCGGGCGGACGACAGCGGCACGACCGACGAGCCCCGCCCGCACGGCCGCTTCGGCGGCGGACTTCTCCCGCCGATAGTCGTAGGGATCTCCCGGCTCGGCCGGCACCGCGAGCGGGGCCGACTCGTCGGCGCCCGGGTCGTCATCGTCGGCGTAGGCCGACACGCTCGACACGTAGGTGAGGTGCCCGGCGCGCTCGCCGAGAGCCGCGACGGCGGCGCGCACATGAGAGGCGCGAGAGGAGATGTCGACGACCTCGTCCCAGGAGCGATCTCTGACGGCCTCGTACGCCGCCTCATCGTCCCGGTCGCCGACGATGTGTCGGACGCCGTGCGGCGAGGGCCGAGATCCGCGCGTGAGACAGGTGACGGCGGCCCCGGCATCCCGCCACTTCTCTGCGATGCGCGATGACAGCCAGCCGCTGCCACCGAGGACGAGGACGTCGGTCATGCGCTGTGCCGTCACGTCGTGGGGAACGCCTTGATGCGCTGCAACAGATCGGGACCGGTGCGATCGAGCGTGCGACCTCCGAGCCACACGCCCAGAGCGGCGGCACCGCCGCCGACGACGATACCGACGGCTAGTGACACCCAGCCCCACACCGCCGCGCCGGTGACGAGTCCGATGATCGCGAACACGGCGGCGGGTACGCCGATGACCGCGCACGCCCCCATCACGACGAACACGAGCAGGCCGGTGAGGAACGTCTGACCCGGCACGCTCTTGAACGGACTGTCACCGGGTGCGGCGACGGGGGTGACGATCAGCGCGGACGACACAGCCGACACACCGTAGCCGCCGAGCACCAGCCCGAGCGAGGCGCCGAGGATGCCTGGCAGGTGCTGGGTCTTGCCGCCGATGGTGGTCGTCACGATGGCGACGAGGACGACGAGCGGGATGCCGATGGTCGCTGCACCGAGTGCACGACCGAGGCGATCGTCGCGACCGCGGATGCCGGTGGAGAGCACCGAGGCGAACGCGGTGCCGTCGTACGACACATCGGTGTATCCGGCCAGGCACAGCACGAAGGCGACGAGGACGGCCGACGCCGCGAACGTGAAACCGTGGATGCCGCCGGTGAAGGCGAACAGCAACGGGAACAGGGGAACGACGAGCAGCTGGCGGAGGTACCGCGGATCGCGCAGCCACGCGGTGAGCGCGCGCGCCCAGGTCGCCCCGATCCCGCCGGTGGGCATACGTCCGAACAGTCCGAGTGCGCCGCGACGCGCGACGCGCACCGTGCGCTGACGCGGCGCCGTGGTCGCACCGTGGAGGGCACGCGCCCAGAGCCACCAGAGCACGCCGAGGGTCGCGACGGCAAGCAGGAACCGCAGCGTCGCGAGGCCCCAGGCGCCGGAGGCCACGTCGGCCGGAACAGCCCACGCGGCGCCGATCGGGGTCCACCCCAAGACGTCCGCGATCTGCTGAAAGCGCTCACCGATGTTCCGCGTCGAGGTGAACAGCGCGAGTGTTCCGGTGACGATGGGGCCGGCCATGATCAGCAGCACCAGCACGACGGTACCGATCAGCTCGCGGCCGCGGCGATTGCCGCCGAGGCCCGTCGACAGCGCCGACACGAGCCGCGAGGCCACCACGCACGTGAGCACCGCCAGCGCGACACACGGAACGGCGATGACCGCGGCGAGCGGCCAGCGCACCCAGAGCGCCAGGGTCGCCAGCGTCGCGATCGACGTGGCGATGCCGGGGATGCCGGTCACTCCGGTGGCCGTCAGCGCGGTCATGATCTGCCGCGTGCTGAGCGGGAACGGTGCGAGCTTCTCGGCGTCCACCGTGGTGTCCATGCCGGTGACGAGCACGGGGCCGAGCACCCAGCCCAGCAGGAGGGCGGATCCACCGACCACGGCGAAGGCACGGGCGACATCCAGTCCCTGGAACAGTGCGGTCGCGATGAGGCTCGAGATCGTCACGCCGAGGATGCTGATCGCCCACAGGATGCCGAAGCAGAAGCCGACGAGCTGCCACGGGCGCCGGGCGAGCGTGTTACCGAGAATCCGGTACCGCAGCCTCAGGACTGTCGCAACCACTGCGGGCCCTCCGAAGTGTGGCGGCCGCCGACGAGCGAGAGGAAGCGGTCCTGCAACGACTCGCCCGCGCGCACCTCGTCGACGGTGCCGGCGGCGAGCACGCGACCAGCCGCGATCACGGCGACGTGGTCGCACATGCGCTGGACGAGATCCATCGAGTGGCTCGAGATGATGATCGTGCCGCCCGACGAGGTGTACGAGCGCAGCACATCCTCGATGTTGGCCGCCGAGACCGGATCGACCGACTCGAACGGCTCGTCGAGCACGAGCAGTCGCGGTGCGTGCACGAGCGCGCAGGCCAGAGCGACCTTCTTGGTCATGCCGGCGGAGTAGTCCGCGACGATCGTGCCTGCGGCCTCGCCGAGATCCATCAGCGCGATCAGATCGGCGACACGCCCCGCGATCTGCTCCCGCGGCACGGAGAACATCATGGCGGTGTACGTGATGAGTTGTTCGCCCGTGAGTCGATCGAACAGGCGCACGCCGTCGGCGAGGTTGCCGATCATCGACTTCGCACGCACCGGATCTGCCCACACGTCCACCCCGTGCACCCACGCCGTGCCCGCATCGGGCCTGAGCAGGCCCGTCGCCATGGACAGCGTCGTGGTCTTTCCGGCACCGTTGGGGCCGACGAGACCGTAGAACGATCCCGGCGGAACGATGAGATCGACACCGCCCACGGCCATCTTGTCGCCGAAGCGTTTCGTGAGCCCGGTCAGCTGCAGGGCGGGGACCATCTGCGTGTCAGTCATCCCCACCGACACTAGCCCGAGCCATCGGGTCGGCGCGATGGTGTGCTCTGGAGCGCGGGCTACCGCAGAGTCCACGAGCGCAGATGCCGCCAGGTGAGTGTTTCCCACCAGGCGTCGTACCAGCTGTGCGCGGTGTGGAACTCGAACAGTGACACGGTGTCGCAGAAAGATCGCGAGGGAATTGCGACCGGCAACCCGTCGACGAAGTCGCGCACCTCGCGGTAGAGGTCGGGGCGTCGGGCCAGATCGTGCGAAGCCAGTGAGAGATGCGCGTGGAACTGATCGGGGGTGCGGGGGCTCAGACGGTCGTCACCGATGACCCCGAGCGGCAGCACCGCATCGAAGATCGCGCGCGCCAGACGCTGAAGCTCGCCATCCGGCTCTGCGCGTTCGCCGGTGTGGACGTCGATCGGGATGCCGGGGTCGGGCGTGCGGATGCCGGCAGTGATCAGCAGGACGGGTGGCCTGGCGGCCACCGCCCGGTCGACGGCCGCCTCCAGCTCCTCCACCGACGTCGCGATGGCGAGCGAACCCTGGATGGTCACGTGCGGCGGAAAAGCCGCCGCGGAGATCAGGCCGAATTGCGCGCGTAGCGCGTGGGTGATCTGAGTGACCGCCCACGCCATGGTCGGATCCGGACGCAGGAAGATGCCGTACCGCGGCTCAGGCATTGCTCTGCTCCTTTCGAGAGGGGAGCATCCACGAGCGCAGGTGGGTCCACGCCAGGTCGTCCCACCACCGGCCGTCCCAGTCCGCCGTGAAGGCGAAGAGGGAGACGACCTCCGCGACAGAACGCGCCGGCCAGGTGATCGGCAAACCGGCGATGAAATCCCCCACCTCGGCGGCCAACCGCGGCTCGACCAGCAGATCGTGCGAGGCGAGCGAGAGGTGCGCCCAGAAGTGCGGGCTGTCGATGGGGCCGACCAGATAGTCCTCGCGCGGCAGGGCGAGCGGCAGCACCGCACCCCGCACCCGATCGGCGAGCGCGACCAGGGGCTCGTTGACGCCGCCGACCCCGTCGGAGTGGACATCCATCAGCCAGCAGGGGCCGTCGGCGACCACGCCCGCATTGTGCAACGGGAAGCAATCAACTCCATCCAGCGCCTCATCGATCGCCGCCTCGACCTCGGCGGCCGAAGCCGCCCTGAGATTGCCGATCAGGGTGGCATGCGGCGGGAAGGCTCCGGCCGAGACGAGACCGAACTGCGCACGCAGCGCATCCGTGATCTGGGTTACCGCCCAGCACGTGGCCGGGTCGGGGCGGAGGAACACGCCGTAGCGCACATCGTCCATGGTTCTGCTTTCGTGTCGAGGTGTCGGGGTGTGAGAGCGGTGCGGGATGCCGCGCGATGCGGATGTCACCCGCCGAGCTGGTCGCGGTACTGCTGCAGCACGTCGGCGGTCGCCGCTCGCGCCGTCGTCAACGCGTCGGCGACTGACGTCTTGCCGGAGAAGGCGGACTGCATGGCCGAGACGATGACCTTGCGGATGCCCGTCATCGCCCCGGTGAGACAGCCGGCGGTCGCGGGTACCTGCGGCACCGCGTTCACCTGGTCGAGGAACACCTGCGCCGAGGGCTGCGCAGCGAGGTAGGACTTCTCGGTCGACGAGGAATCGACCCCGATGTTGATCGGGATGTAGCCCGTCGTCTGGGAGAACTGCTCCTGGGCCGGCGCCGAGGCGAGGAACGACTCGAGCTTCCACCCCGCGACCTTCTGCGCATCGTTTGCTGTCGCGCTCAGCCAGAGCGCCGATCCGCCCACCACAGTGCCGGACGAGCGGGGATCACCGGACAGCGGATAGCGAGCGGCCGTGTAGCCCGTCATGCCCGACTTCGCGATCGCGCCGGCGGCACCGGAGCTGTTGAACATGAGCGCGACCTTGCCGGCGGCGAAGGCAGCCACGGCGGCGTTTCCATCGGTACCCACGTCGAGTCCGGCACCCGAGGTGTAGATGTCGGTGAGGGTGGAGAAGGCAGCCACCTGCGCCGGGTCGTCGAAGGCGACGGCGGTCGGCTGACCGTCGGCGCCACGCCCATTGTCGGGTGCGCAGTACTGCGCGCCGGCTGCGGCGGTGGCCTGTTCGAACCACCAGCCGTCCATCGCCTGGACGAAGCCGGCCTGACCGGTCTTCTGGGCCACCAGCTTTGCGACGCGGGCGACGTCGTCGAGCGAAGACAGGGGAACATCGGCCGGCAGCCCGGCCTGGGCGAGCAGTTGCGTGTTGACCCAGAGCACGGGAGTGGAGGTGTTCATCGGCACCGCCATGAGATGCCCGTCGGTGCTGTAGTAGCGCCGTGCCGCAGGGCGCAGATCGTCGAGGTTCAGCTCGCCGGGATTGGCCGCCGCCATCGCTTCGGGCGACATCGAACGCTGCACGTCCCGCATGTACCCCGACGCGATGTCGCCGGCCAGCATGACGGTGGGGCTCGAGCCGTCCTTCACGCTCGCGGTGTACTTCGCGAGGAGATCGTCATAGGTGCCCTGGAACACGGCATCAACGTGGATCTTGCCCGCATTCTGGGCGTTGAACTGGTCGACGAGGCTTTGCAAGGCCTGTCCGTTCACGGCGCCCAGGCCGTGCCAGAGGGTGATGTCGACCTCGCCGGCACCGTCCAGTGCCGAGGCGCCGGGTGCGGCCGACGTCGACGCAGGAACGGCGCCGCCGGACGAGCAACCGGCAAGAGCGAGGGCGGCGAAGGCGGCGATGGTCGCCAGGGTGAGCTTCTTCATGAGGGTTCTCCGGGTTCAGGTGAGAGGGGAACGGAATGAGCGGACGGCGTCAGCGCAGCGCGCCGGCGGCCATGCCGCCGATGAGAAAGCGCTGGCTGACGATCACCAGCAGCACGGTGGGGATCAGAACGAGCGCGGCGCCGGCGAAGATGACGGGCGGAACCGCGATCTCCCCCGCCACGAGCTGGCTGACACCCACCTGAATCGTGCGGTTCTGGGGTGAGTCTGTGATCAGCAGCGGCCAGAAGAAGCCGTTCCAGGCCGACAGTGCGCTCCAGAGTGCGGCCGTCGTCAGGTGGGCACGGCACGACGGCAGCACGACGCCCATCAGCGAGCGAACGTGACCGCAGCCGTCGAGCCGCGACGCCTCCCACACCTCGAACGGGAACGCCGCGAATGCCTGACGCAGGAGGAAGACGGTGTAGCCGGCGGCAAGGTACGGCAGAACGATGCCGAAGACGGTGTCGCGGAGCCCCATGGAGCTCACGAGGTCGTAGTTCGAGATCGTCAGGCTCTCACCGGGGACGCCGAGGGTGACGATGATGGCTCCGAACGCGATGCCGCGCAGGCGCCAGCGCGGAAACACCAGCGCGTAGGCCGCGAGCACCGAGGTGATCAGCTGCGCGGCGGTCTGCAGGACCACGACGGTGATGCTGGTGAGGTACTGGGGAACGAAGGGGACGGCCCCGAGGGCAGTCGCGATGTTGTCGAAGGTGAGCCGGCTCAGTGGCGGAAGCAGCCCCGAGCGGAGGAACTCCCCCGTCGGAAAGAACGCCGAGGCGAACGTGAGGTAGACCGGCAGCAGAACGATCGACACGAGGACGGCAATGGCGGCGCCGCGCGCGACGCGTCCGAAGCTCGACCGCGGTGCGCGATCGCGACTCCGGCGGGCCGGGATGGTGAGTGAGGGGTTCATGCGTTGTTCTTTCGACGCGACAGCAGGAAGGGAATGGCCGTGACGGCTCCGACCAGGAGCACCAGGAACGTCGCGACGACCGACGCCTGCGAGTAGTTCGCCGTGCCTCCGCCGAAGGCGAGCTCGTAGAGCGTGAAGACGAGGGTGCGCGTGCTGTCGCTCGGGCCTCCGCGTGTGAGGACGAACACCTGCGCGAATGTCTGCAGCCCGCTGATCATCTGGGTGACGATCAGGAAGAAGATGCTCGGCCACAGCAGAGGAAGCAGGATGGAGCGGATCAGTCGCACGCCGTGGGCTCCGTCGAGGCTCGCTGCTTCGAGCACGTCGTCAGGCAGGTTACGCACGGCGGCGATCATCACGAGGAAGGCGAATCCCGACTCGTACCAGCCGGTCGCGAGAGAGATCGACGCGACCGCCCACCCCGGGTCCTGAAGCCACGGCGGGCCGTCCACCCCGATGCGCGCCAACATGTCGTTGATGACCCCCACCGACGGAGCGAACAGACCCGCGAAGACCGCGGAGGCCGTCGCCGCGGAATAGGCGAACGGCAGGGAGAGGATGACCTGGAACACCCCACGGCCCGGAATGCGCTCGCGCAACAGCAGCGCCCCCATGACGGCGATCGAGACCGCGATCGCCGTCGCACAGGCCGCGATCACCAGCGACGTGCCGACGCTGCGCACCAGCGTCGGGTCAGTGAAGAAGCGCCCCCAGTTGGCAAGCCCCACGAATCGACTCGGGTTGCCGAGCAAGTCGCTGCCGAACAGACTCAGCTGGATGCCGCGGCCGACAGGGATGTAGACGAAGACGGCGAGCAGGACCAGAGCGGGCAGCACCAGCCACGGCCCGATGCCGGCGCGTGCGCGTCGCGTGCGCACCCCCGATGTTGTCGTCGGCATCCCGCCTCCTCGTCTGCGTTCCGGGAACGTTCCCGGACACACGACGATAACAAGCGGATCCGCGGATTCGGGAACGTTCCCGGAACGCGGAAGTGAACAATCGGTGACACGTCGAGGGCTATGACGCGAGTGGGGGCGGGCCGGTCGTCCGACCGACGACGAGCTCGCCTCGGAGCACCTGTTCACGCGGGAGCGCACCGTCTTCCAAACGTTCGACGAGATCATCGATCGCGGCGCGGCCCATCTCCGGGACGGGCTGACGGAACGTGGTGAGCCCCAGCAGGGGCGTCGCCAGCGGAGACTGCGCGTCAAGCCCGGTCACCGACAGATCGCGCGGCGCCTGCAGCCCGGCGCGGTGCACCTCTTCGAGCGCCCCGACGGCGGCCTCGTCAGTGGGACACATGATCGCCGTCGCCCACCGCTCCCCCACGATGTAGGCGACCTGGGCCCGGACGTTGCGATCGCTGGGAACCGGATACCACCGCGCTTCGCCTCCGGCCCCGCGCACGGCCTCGGCCATCGCGACGGTGCGGAGGTTCTGGCTGAGCGAGTAGGAGGCGTCCACGCCCAGCACGGCGATGCGACGATGCCCGAGCGCCATGAGGTGGGCGGCCAGGTCGGCACCGGCACCGGCGTCGTCGGCCGAGATGAAGCTCGCTCCCTCGACGCTCTCGCGGCGGCCGACCGAGGTCAGCGGTACGCGCGCGACGACGGGAACGAGTTCCTCCACCGACAGCTGCGCCGACGACAGGACGATCCCGTCGACGCGGAGCGAAACCAGAGTGCGCAGGGCCCGCACCGCCGACGCGGGGGTGAGTTCGGCGCCGCCGACCACGGTGATCAGGCGATAGTCACGCTCTTCCGCTTGCTGTTCCAGAGCGGTGGCCAGCACGCCGTAGTACGGGCGGGTCATGTCGCGCAGCACCGCTCCCAGGATCCGGGTGCGTGTGCGCAGCCCCTGCGCCATGGAGTTCACGACGTAGCCGAGCTTCTGCGCGGCCGCTTCCACGCGCTCTCGCACCTCGGGACTCACCTCGCCCTGGCCGGCGAGGGCGCGCGAGACGGCCGACTTCGAGACCCCGGCCTCCGCCGCCACATCCAGAATGGTGACCGAGCGGGCTCGAGAGCTCACGAAGCCCCCGGCGAATCGGTGGGCACCAGGGCAGCCAGGGTATCGGCGGTCACCCGATCAGACTCCCACAGGCGCGCATCCCATCCAGCCCGACACGCAGCGGCCACGTTGGCGGGTCGGTCGTCGAAGAAGAGGAGGTCTCGTCCGTCGACCCCGAGGACCTCCTGCACGTGCGCGTAGATCGCCGCCTCCGGTTTGAGCACGCCGAGCTCACCCGAGAAGAACCAGTCGTCGATCAGTGGCGCCCACTCGCGGGTTCGTGCGGCTTCAGCAAGCTCGCGAGGCGCATTCGAGACCACCGCGAGCGGAACTCCGGCCTCCGACAGTGCAGCCAGAGTCGCCCTCGCTGCAGGGCGGATGTCGGTCCATGCCTCGGCATCCATCAGCGAGAGCTCCGCGATCAGGTCATCCTCGGCGCCCATCCCGAGATCGGTGAGCACCGCCGTCCAGAACCAGGATGCCGGGGCGCCGCGATCGTGGCGGTCGCGGTGCCGCCAGTACGCCGCCGACAGCTCGGATATTGCCGATCCCGCACGGGCGGCGAGGGCGGCGAAGAGCGAGGGGGCAGAGGCGAGCACCTCACCGAGGTCGAACGCGACCGTGCGACGCGCGACGATGTCACGCATCGGTACGCCGACGATGGCGGCCATGGCGAGATCCGACACCCACAGGTGGGCCGCCCACCCCGCCGCCCGCGCGGCCTCGACGTTCTCGGCACGATCGTCGATGAAGACGATGCGGGCGGGATCGCAGACGCCGAGCTCCTTCGCGACATGGGCGAACAGGGGGGCATCGGGCTTGGCGAGACCGATCTCCGCAGAGAAGAACCAGTGCGTGACCGATCGCGCCCAGCCGCGCTCCCGCGCACGCGCCGCCAGTGCGCGCGGGGCGTTGGAGACGATGCCGATCTCCGCCCCTGAGGCGGCTACCGCCCGCAGGATCGCGGCGGCCTCCGGGCGGATGCGCGTGGCCGACTCGGCATCGGCGCGGGCGAGTTCCGCGATGAGGTCCGGACCGGGTTCACCGCCGCCGGCGTCCCTGATCACCGCTCGCCAGTAGTGCTCGACGCTCGCACCCAGGTCGTATTCGTCCCGGTACCGCCAATAGGGCTCGGCGAGCGCCGAGGCATCCACCCCGGCGACGCGACCGAGCGTTTCGAAGCGCTGGGGAGCCGACGAAAGCACGCCCCCGAGGTCGAACAGGACGAGGGCAGGGGCGGCTGTCATGGTCCCATCCAACCGGGAACGTTCCCGGTTTGCAACTGGCGCCGTGCGCTGCGAGGTCGCGGTGATGTGCGCACAATGTCCGGGCACGATGCCACGATGAGGCCATGCTGCAGACACTCGCCGTCGCCGGCTACCGATCGCTCCGCGACGTGATCGTGCCGCTCGGACCGCTCACCGTGATCACCGGTCCCAACGGATCGGGCAAGTCGAACCTCTACCGCGCGCTGCGCCTGCTCGCCGCGGCCGCCCACGGGGAGATGATCGGCGCCCTCGCGCGCGAGGGCGGGCTGCCGTCGGTGCTGTGGGCCGGCCCGGAGAGCGGTGGATCGCAGGGAACCGTACGCCGGGGGCCCATCGCGGTGCAGCTCGGTTTCGCGTCGGATGAACTCGGCTATCTCATCGACCTCGGCATCCCGCAGTCCGACCCGACGATCGCCAATCCCTTCGCCCGCGATCCGGAGATCAAGCGCGAACAGGTGTTCGCCGGCCCGACCGCTAAGCCCGCTGCGCTCCTGATCGACCGGCTGCGGCAGAACACGAGGGTGCGCGACGGACGCTGGATAGACCTGGACCAGCGCCTCGCCCCGTACGAGAGCATCGTCACCGATCTCGCCGACGGCGACACCGCCCCCGAACTGCTGGCACTGCGCCGCATGATGGGCGGCTGGCGGTTTTACGACCACTTCCGCGTGGATGCCGATGCGCCGGCTCGGCGACCGCAGGTCGGCACCCGGACGCAGACCCTATCGCACGACGGGGCGACGCTGGCGGCGACGTGGGCGACAATCGCGGATGCCGGTCAGGGTGCAGCGCTCGAGCGTGCCGTCGACGATGCCTTTCCCGGTTCCGGTGTCGACATACAGGCGAGCGAGGGACTGTTCCGACTCACCCTGCGCCAGAGCGGATTGCTGCGTCCGCTCGACGCCGGGGAGCTCTCCGACGGCACCCTCCGGTACCTCCTGCTGTGCGCAGCCCTTCTGCCCGCACGCCCCGCTCCCCTGCTCATCCTGAACGAGCCCGAGGCCAGCCTGCACGTCTCGCTGCTGCCTGCCTTGGCACGGCTGATCGAGAGCGCCGCAGCGCATACGCAGGTGCTCGTCGTCTCGCACGCGAAGGAGCTCGTCGATGCCCTTCCCGCGTCGGCGCGCGTGCATCTGAGCAAAGACACGAAGGGCACGGCGGTGGAAGGCCAGGGGTTCATGGATGTGCCGGCGTGGCATTGGGGCTCGCGCTGAGCCCCAATGCCAGGGACTACTCGCGAATCGTGGCCCCGTAGCGCTCCGCCGCCACGGCGACACCGGCGAGCTTCGCCTCGGTCGCCTCGGACGCCGTGAGCGTGCGGTCTGCCGCACGGAAACGCAGCGCGAACGTCAGGCTCTTGGTCCCCTCCGCCAATCCCGCACCCCGGTAGTCATCGACCAGACGCACCGACTCGAGCAGATCGCCGGCACCCTCGACGAGCGCGGCCTGCACATCGCCTGCCACGACGTCGTCGCCCACGACGAGTGAGACGTCCTGGGTGGCGGCGGGGTAGCCCGACAGCGACGGCGCGGCATCCGGAGCGCCGGCCAGCCCCAGCACGCCGTCCAGGTCCATCTCGGCGACGTACACGCGACCATGCAGGTCGGCGTCGGCGGCCACCTGCGGCAGCACCTCGCCGACGTAGCCCACCTCGACGCCGGCGACGGTGAGGATGCCGGTGCGTCCGGGGTGAAGCGCTGCGCGCTGCCCCTGTGCAACGTCGATGCGCACCCCAGCGGCTGCGGCGATCGTCCGCACGGCGCCGAGCGCGTCGGAGAGGTCGGCGGCCACGGCGGACTGACCCGGGTGCTTCGACACGATGTCCCCGGCCAGCAGCACGGCCGCGTGACGCGGCTGCGGCGGCAGCGCCGCGTTGAGAGCGGCCAGCGTGTCGTCGTCGGGGCGGACGGCGAGCGGCGGCACCGTCGCGGTGCCGTACTCCACCCCCTTCTGCGGCGCGAAGACGGAACCGGTCTCGAAGAGCGCCAGATCGGTGAAGCCGCGCGCCTGATTGCGGTGCGCGACCGCCAGCAGACCCGGAATCAGCGAGCGACGCAGGTACGGGGCCTGACCGTCGAGGGGGTTCGCCAGCTTGACCGATGGGAGCGGCTCGCCTGAGGCAGAGCCGTGCAGAGCGTTGGCCTCGGCGGTCGAGAACGGGAACGACGGCGTCTCCACGAAGCCCGCGGCCGCGAGCGCGTTGGCGACGCGGCGCCGGCCCTTCTGCAGCGCCGTCAGCCCGCGGCCGGAGGGCGGCGTGGGCAGGATCGAGGGGATGCGGTCGAGCCCGTGGATGCGGGCGACCTCCTCGGCGAGCGTCCACTTGTCGGTCAGATCGGGGCGCCACGTCGGCGGGATCACGATCCACCCGCCTCCCGCGATGTCGCGGGGCTCGGGCTCGTCGAAGACGAGAGCCTCGGCGAGCGCATGATCGATGTCGGTGACTTCGCAGCCGACCATGTCGAGGGCGCTCGTGATCTCGGCATCCGTGTAGTCCACGCCGATCAGCGTCGACACGAACGTACCGGGCAGCTCTATGCCCTCGACGAACACCTCTGCGAACAGCGCGCCGCCCACCTCGGTGTCGAGCGTGCCGCCGGCGAGCTCGACCATCAGGTCGGCAACACGACGCGCCGCGACGAAGGGCAGCAACGGGTCGACGCCGCGCTCGAAGCGACGCGACGCCTCGGAGGGAAGCTTGTGCCGGCGTGCCGTGCGGGCGATCGTGATGGGGTCGAAGATGGCCGCCTCGATCAGCACGTTGCGCGTGGCATCCGTCATCTCGGTCGTGCCGCCGCCCATCACACCGGCGAGGCCGATAGGACCCGACTCGTCGGTGATGAGCAAGTCTTCGACGCTAAGCGTGCGCTCTTTGCCGTCGAGGGTCGTGAGCTTCTCGCCCTCCGCGGCGCGGCGCACCGTGATGCCCCCCCGCAGCAGATCGAAGTCGTACCCGTGAATCGGGTTGCCGAGCTCGAGCATCACGTAGTTCGTGATGTCGATCAGGATGCCGAGAGAGCGGACGCCGGCAAGCGTCAGTCGTGAGACCATCCACGGCGGCGTAGGCCGGGTGGGGTCGACACCGCGGACGACGCGCACGACGAACTCACTCGCCCCGATGCGTCCGCGAAGCGGCAGCTGGTCGTCCACGACGATCGGGAAGCCGCTGCCGGGCTGGACGTCGTCCCACTCGTGTGCGGCGGGGTCGCGGAAGGCGGCGCCGGTGGCGTGCGAGTACTCGCGCGCGATCCCGCGCAGCGAGAGCGCATAGCCACGGTCGGGGGTGACGTTGACGTCGACCGCGACGTCGTCGAGGCCGAGGAGGGCGATGGCATCGGTGCCGACCTCGGGGTCGAGGCCGAGCTCGACCAGGCGGAGAATGCCGTTGTGCTCGTCGCCGAGGCCCAGCTCGCGCGCCGAGGCGATCATGCCGTCTGAGACGTGGCCGTAGGTCTTGCGTGCCGAGATCGGGAAGGGTCCGGGCAGCACCGCGCCCGGCAACGACACGACGACCTTGTCGCCTTCGACGAAGTTCGAGGCACCGCAGACGATGCCGCGCACTCCCCCGTTCGCCTCGCCGACGTCGACCTGGCACCACCGGATGGTCTTGCCGTTGGACTGCGGCTCCGCGTCGAACGAGAGCACCTGGCCGACCACGACGGGTCCGCTGATCTCGAACGCGATCGCCTCTTCCTCCTCGAAGCCCACCGAGACGAGCGCCGCGAAGACGTCGTCGGTCGTCGCGTTCTCGGGAAGCTCGACGTACTCACGCAACCACGACAGAGGGACGCGCATCAGACCACCATTCCGAACTGTTCACTGAAGCGGACATCGCCTTCGGCCATGTCGCGCATGTCTTGCACATCGGTGCGGAACATGAGCGTGCGCTCGATGCCCATTCCGAATGCGAATCCGGAGTACACCTCGGGGTCGATACCCGCCGCGCGCAGCACGTTGGGGTTGACCATGCCGCATCCGCCCCACTCGATCCATCGGGCGCCGCCCTTGAAGGTCGGGTGCCAGAGGTCGAGCTCGGCGGACGGCTCGGTGAACGGGAAGAAGTTGGTGCGAAAGCGTGTCTTCGCCTCGGCGCCGAAGAGCACCTTGGCGGCGTGGTCGAGCGTTCCCTTGAGGTTCGCCATCGTGATGCCCTTGTCGATCACCAGGCCTTCGAACTGAGTGAAGGCGGGCAGGTGGGTCGCGTCGAACTCATCGGTCCGGTAGACGCGTCCCGGGCAGAGCACGTAGATCGGCAGCTCGCGCTCGAGCATCGAACGCACCTGAACGGGGCTCGTATGCGTGCGCAGCACGAGGTGGCGCTCGACCGGGTCGACGAAGAAGGTGTCCTGCATCTGACGGGCAGGGTGATCGACGTCGAAGTTGAGGGCGTCGAAGTTGAACCACTCATGCTCGAGTTCGGGGCCTTCCGCAATCTCCCACCCCATACCGACGAAGAGGTCGGCGATCTCCTCCTGGAGCAGTGAGATCGGATGGCGCGCCCCGACGCGGCCGCGCGGTGCGATCGCCGTGATGTCCACCCGCTCGGCTTCGAGCTTGGCAACCGACTCCGCGGCAGCGAGCTCTTCCTCTCGGGCCACGAGCGCCTGGGTCACGCGTCCGCGCGCCTGTCCGACGAGCTTGCCGAAAGCGGCCTTCTGGTCGTTCGGGACGTTCCGCAACTGCGCATTGAGCTGGGCGAGGGGCGAACCATCGCCGGCATGCGCCGCGCGGGCCGCCTTGAGCTCGGCCGTGGAGCCCGCCGCAGCGATCGCCGTCAGGGCGTCGGCGACTGCGGCATCCACGTTCTCTGCGGTGATTGCGCTGGTGATCTCGGGTGCGTCAGACACAAAAGAGGAGTCTACCGGCGGGTCGGCCGACCCTCAGGACGGGGATGCCGAGCTCGGCGATCTCCACCTCAACCCCGACCGGCGCTGCCCGGGTCGTGCTTGCCTGCCCGCGTCTGCAGCGCGATCAGCTCGGTGTCGGTGCCCTGCGCGACCGGATGATGAGGCGCACCCCCCTCGTTGGCTTGCTGCTGCTGACGGCGCTTGCTGCGCTGCTCGATGCGGTAGGCGACGTAGCTGAGAGCGAGACACATGGCCACGTAGATGGACCCGCCGATGATGGCGGTCTGGATGAGCGGCGAGGCGTAGACCGCGTTGGAACCGAGCAGCTTGATGACGTAGAGCAGTTCGGGGTAGGTGATGATGAAGCCGAGCGCGGTGTCCTTGAGCGTGACGACGAGCTGCGCGACGATGACCGGCATCATGGCGCGGATGGCCTGCGGCAGCAGGACGAGGCGCAGGACGCCGGCCTTCCGGAGCCCGATCGCGTAGCCTGCCTCGCCCTGCCCGCGCGGCAACGATTCGACTCCTGCGCGGATGACCTCGGCGAGCACCGATCCGTTGTACGCGATGAGCGCGATGACGACGGCCCAGTAGGGCTCCATCCGCACCCCCACGACCGGAAGGCCGTAGTAGAGCAACATCATGAACACCAGCACGGGCACGGCCCGGAGGATCTCAGTGATCCATCCCACGGGTACGCGGATCCACGCGTGTTCGGAGAGCCGACCGATGGCTAGCACGAAGCCAAGAACAAGGGCACCGGCGGCCGCGGCAGCGAAGGCCGCCAGGGTAGCCACCGCGCCGCCCAGCAGACGCTGCCAGATCGCACCGTAGGAGAAGATCTCCCATTTGTCGGCCGCGAACTGGCCGGTCGCCGCGAAGCGCCAGATCACCCATCCCACAGCCGCGAGGATGACGAGAATGGTGGCCGCACCGAGAATGCGGTTGCGCGCGACGGCGCGCGGGCCGGGGACGTCGTACAGCACCGAGCTCATCGCGCGACCTTCCATCTGCGCTCCATCGCGTTCTGCAACCACGCGAGCAGCAGCACCATGGCGACGAAGATGATCATGACCCACAGCAGGGTCACCAGCTGGTTTTCGCCGCGCTCACTGAGGTTGCTCCGCACGGATCCGAGATTCAGAACCGAAAAGCCTGCAGCGACGGTCGTGTTCTTCAGCAGGGCGATGAGAACGCTCATCATGGGCGGGATGACCGACCGGGTGGCCTGCGGCAATACCACGAGCGTCATGACCTGGCCGAACGTGAGCCCCAGAGCGCGGGCCGCTTCGGCTTGCCCCACCGGAACGGTGTTGATACCGGAGCGCAGGGTCTCGGCGACGTAGGTGGCGGTGTAGACACCGAGCGCAAGAGTCGACAAGAGGATCGCGTCGATGCGTTCACGTAGGAGGATCGGGAGGCAGAACGCGAAGAAGAACATCACGAGGGTCAGCGGGGTGTTGCGGATCCAATTCACGTAGACCGCGCCGACCGCACGTGCGACCGGAATGGGCGACACGCGCATAGCTCCCACGATGAACCCGAGGACGAGCGCGAGAACGCCGCCGCCGAAGAAGAGCACGAGCGTGCCGCTGATCGCCTCGCCCCAGAGGTCGAGGTTGTCGGTGATGACTTCCACCGTGCCGCCTTCCGTCGTCTACTGTCCTGTGCGGGCTAGACAGCGGTGGCGGCGCGTCGGGCGCCGCCACCGCTGTGGGTCAGCCGGCCGCGTCGACCTTCGGCTGCGTGGCCTTGACGCCGGACGCACCGAGGTTCTTGTCGAAGATCGCCTGCCAGGTCGAGCCACCATCGGTGAACATCGCGTTGATGAATGTCTGCAGCGCGGTGTCACCCTTCGCGATGCCCACGCCGTAGCGTTCCTCGCTGAACGGCTCGCCCACGACCTTCAGAAGGTCGGGTGTCTGCGCCGCGTAGCCGATGAGGATGGCCTCGTCGGTCGTGACGGCGTCGACCTGCCCGTTCTTGAGGTCTTCCACGCACGCGGAGTAGGTGTCGTACTCCTTCGTCTTGGCGGGAGTCTCCTCCTTGATCCGTTGGATCGAGGTGGAACCCGTGGCCGAGCACACGGTTTCGTCGGCCGTCAGGGAGTCCTTGCCTGTGATCTTGTCGTTGCTCGCGGCGACGAGCAGGCCCTGGCCGGTGATGAAGTAGGGGCCGGCGAAGGAGATCTGCTGTTTGCGCTTGTCGGTGATGGAGTACGTGCCGACGTAGTAGTCGATGTCGCCGTTCACGATGGCCTGCTCGCGGTTTGCGGAGGCGATCGGCTGGAACTGGATCTTGTCCTCGGCGATACCGAGCGATGCGGCGATCCAACGCGCGATGTCGACATCGAACCCACTGCGCGTGTTGTCGACCGGGTTGAGGTAGCCGAGACCGGGCTGGTCCTCCTTCACGCCGACCTTGACGACGCCCGCGCTCTTGATCTTGTCGAAGGTGGGGCTGCCCGCGATCGTCACGTCCGTCGCGACGGTCCACGGGGTCTCGGCGGCGGCGCTGGCCCCGTCCGTCGACCCGGGTTCTGCACCCGGAGTGCCACTGTTGCACGCCGTCAGGGCGAGGGCGGCGATGGCGAGGCCGGCCAGTGCGCCGGCGATTCGAGTCTTCTGCATGTGAGTCTCCTGTTTCGTATCTATCTCTCGTTGACCGCGCCGGTGCAGGGCGCGGACGTCTTCATCAGTGCGTGATCAGCTTGGAGAGGAAGTCCTTCGCGCGGTCGCTCTTGGGTGCCGTGAAGAACTCGTCGGGGCTCGCCTGCTCGACGATCTGGCCGTCGGCCATGAAGACGACGCGATCGGCGGCCTTCCGCGCGAAACCCATCTCGTGAGTGACGACGATCATGGTCATGCCGTCCTGCGCGAGGCCGACCATCACGTCGAGCACCTCGTTGATCATCTCGGGGTCGAGCGCACTGGTGGGCTCGTCGAAGAGCATCACCTTCGGCTTCATCGCCAGGGCGCGTGCGATCGCGACGCGCTGCTGCTGACCGCCGGAGAGCTGAGCCGGCAGCTTCGACGCCTGGTGGGCGACACCGACGCGCTCCAGAAGCACCTTCGCTTCGGCCTCGGCATCCGCTTTCTTCATCTTCTTCACCTTGATCGGCCCGAGGGTCACGTTCTCGAGGATCGTGAGGTGCGAGAACAGGTTGAACGACTGGAAGACCATGCCGACGTCGGCACGGAGCGTCGCGAGCGCCTTGCCCTCTTTCGGCAGCTCTTTGCCGTCGATGGTGATCGTGCCCGTGGTGATCGTCTCGAGGCGATTGATGGTGCGGCAAAGCGTGGATTTGCCCGAACCGGACGGGCCGATCACCACGACGACCTCTCCACGGTCGACCGTGAGATCGATGTTCTTCAGCGCGTGGAAGTCGCCGTAGTGCTTCTCGACGTTGCTGACCACGACGAGCGGATCCCCACGGCGCACCGTGATGTTGGAGGTCGCCGGGGTCGCATTCGGAATCGACATGGGGCCAGCCTAGGCAGAAGCTATGGACCCGTCACAACTTATGCACAGGATCTTGACCGACTCGTCATCGATCCGGAACAATCCGCTCTAGCGGCTGCCGCGCTGCGCGAAAGCCGTTTCGTACAGGCAGACACTGGCCGCCGTCGCGAGGTTCAGAGACTCCGCACGGCCGTAGATCGGCAGACGCAGAGAGACATCGACGAGGTTCAGTGCGTCGTCCTCGAGACCGCGGGCCTCGTTGCCGAACAGCCACGCGGTGGGCTCGGCCAGCACGTCACGGCGGGCGAGGAAGTCCTCTCCCCCGACATCGGCGGCGATCACCCGCAAGCCCGCGGCGTGCGCGCGTTCAATGGTGCTCGCCAGGTCTGCGCCGACCGCGACCGGCAGGTGGAACAGCGACCCGGTCGTCGCGCGGACGACTTTCGGGTTGTAGGGATCGACGGTGCGGCCCGTCAGCACCACGGCATCCGCTCCCGCCGCGTCGGCGGCACGGATGATCGTGCCCAGGTTGCCGGGGTCGCGCACCTCTTCGCAGATCGCGATGAGGGTCGGGGATGCCGCGAACACGTCCTTCAGCGACGTCGGCGACTGGCGCGCAACGGCCACGATCCCCTGCGGAGTGACGGTGTCGGCCATGGCGTCGAGCACCGCCTCGGTCGTGAAGACGACCTCGAGGTCGGCCTCCCGCGCCGCGTCGCGGATGTCCTGATGCCGCTCCATCGCCGTGGGGGTCGCGAACAGCTCGACCAGGGTGTCGGGACGGAAGGCGAGCGCCTCGCGGGCGGCCTGCGGTCCCTCGAGCAGGAACAGCCCGGTCTCCTGCCGAGCGCTGCGCTTGGTCAGCTTGGCCACGGCGCGCACACGGGGCGATCGGGGGTTTTCGAGCACGCTCTCATCCTAGAGAAAAAGAAGGGGCGCCCTCCGTACGGGGGGCACCCCTTCTTCGTGCTGTGTGCGGTGATTACGCCTTGGGCGCGTTCACGTCCGCCGGCAGCGCCTTCTTGGCGGTCTCGATGAGCGACGCGAACGTCTTGGGCTCGTTGACGGCCAACTCGGCGAGCATGCGACGATCGACCTGCACGCCCGCAAGACCCAGACCCTGGATGAAGCGGTTGTACGTGAGGCCGTTGGCGCGGCTCGCGGCGTTGATGCGCTGGATCCACAGGCGACGGAAGTCGCCCTTGCGCTTGCGACGGTCGCGGTACGCGTAGACGAGGGAGTGGGTGACCTGCTCCTTGGCCTTGCGGTACAGGCGCGAACGCTGACCGCGGTAACCGGATGCGCGCTCGAGGATGACGCGACGCTTCTTGTGGGCGTTGACTGCCCGCTTGACTCTAGCCATTTCTTCTGTTTCCTAGCCTTATCTGCAAATCAGGATGCGTCGGCGCTCAAAGGCCGAGGAGCTTCTTGGCGACCTTGGCGTCGCCGGGAGCGAGAACCTGCTCCTGGTTGAGGCGGCGGGTGCGCTTGCTGGCCTTGCCCTCGAGGTTGTGGCGCATGCCGGCCTGCTGCTTCATGAGCTTGCCGCTTCCGGTGACCTTGAAGCGCTTCTTGGCACCCGAGTGGGTCTTCTGCTTCGGCATTTCTCTTCCTTCGTTGTGGTTCCCGCGGAGCGGGGATTCAGGGGTGCGTCACTCCGCCGGGGTGGCGGCGGGTTCGGCGACGGGGGCGTCGTCGGGCTCGTCGCCCGTCGTGGTGCGCGCCTGGCGCGCCGCCTCCTTGTTGGCAGCGCGCTGTGCGTTCTGCTCGGTCTTGACCTCGGACTTGTTCTTGTGCGGTGCGACGACCATGACCATGTTGCGACCGTCGATGGTCGGGTTCGACTCGACCGTGCCGAATTCGGCGACATCCTCGGCGAACTTGCGCAGCAGACGCACGCCCTGCTCGGGACGCGACTGCTCGCGACCGCGGAAGAGGATCATGGCCTTGACCTTGTCGCCCGCCTGCAGGAAACCCTCGGCACGCTTGAGCTTGGTCGTGTAGTCGTGCGCCTCGATCTTCAAGCGGAAGCGGACCTCCTTGAGGACCGTGTTGGCCTGGTTGCGGCGCGTTTCCTTGGCCTTCTGCGCGGCCTCGTACTTGAACTTGCCGTAGTCCATGATCTTGACCACAGGCGGCTTCGAGTTGGGAGCGACCTCGACCAGGTCGAGATCTGCTTCCTGAGCGAGGCGCAGCGCGACCTCGATGCGGACGACGCCGACCTGCTCACCCGCGGGTCCAACGAGGCGAACCTCGGGAACGCGGATGCGGTCATTGGTGCGGGGATCGCTGATGCGGAACTCCTTAGTCGTACGGGTGGGTGCCACCGGACACAGGGGTGTGTCTCGGGCGGAAGATCATCACAGCCACCCCGCACGACGCGGACGTCGGCTTCGTTTCTGCACCCTCACCCGAACGGGTTTCCCCGAGGGCTACCCCGTCGGACGGGGCGGAGTGCGCGACCCGGTAGCCTGGAGCGGCAAGCGCGGGTGGGATGTGATCCTCTTTCGATCCGGAGTAGAACACTCCGGCGCCCGCATAGTCTAGCAGAGAGCAGCACGTGGATACGATTCCCTCCTCCCCCGACCATTCCGAAGCCGAACGGCTCGCCCGCTGGGAGGAACGGGAGCGCGCCGCGGCGGCCGCCAGCCGTGACATCGCCGACGTCCCCGCCGTCGAGGTCATCACGACCGCCGCCGTTCACCTGATGAGCGCCGCCGCTGTGAAGACGGGGCTGGCGGACGATCCCGACGAGCAGCTCGACCTCGACGAGGCGCGAAAGCTGATCAATGCTCTTGCCGGGCTCATCACCGCCGGAGCACCCGAGATCAGCGACATGCACGCACGATCGCTGCGTGACGGCCTGCGCTCGCTGCAACTCGCGTTCCGCGAGGCGTCCGTCATCGCCGATCCCATCGGCAAGGGCCCCGGGGAGAAGTGGACCGGGCCCGTCACCTGAGCCCGGTGCGGCAGGCCAGACGGAGAGGAACCGCGGATCAGCCGCGGACGAGTTTGACGGTCAGCGAATCGACCAGCACGGCGATGCGATCGTCGTTCGCCCATCGGGCCGCAAGGCGCTGGAGGATGGCGTCGAGTTCGGTCTGATCCAGTCCGTCGACGAGGTGCAGCCGCACGATGAGCTCCGGCCCGCGCAGGCGGGCATCGGGGTCGCCGTTCGCGACGGAGAGATCGAGCACGCCGAGTTCGGCTCCGATCGACGCCTGCAGTCCTGCGAAGACCTCGGGCGAGGTGTGCGCCGGCTCCCAGGCATGGCCCTGACCGATGGCCCAGACGGCCGGGCGGCGCAGCACGAACTCCGTTTCGGATGCCGGATCGATCACGATCAGGTCGGTGTCGTCGGCCGCGGCGGACAGCGCCGTGCGGATGCCGTCGGCCGGCACCGGGCGCGCCGTTCGATCCCATGCGGCCATCGTGGCCACCGACGTGAAGACCGGCAACACCGGGCGACCGTCGGGTGCGGCCACGGTGACGATCGACAACTCTTGGGTCTTATCGACGGTGTGACCGGAGGGCGCGATGCCCACATCGCCGGCCTCGGCGACGAGCGGGATCAGCAGCCGCGCCGAACGATAGGCATCGACGATCGCACCGGCATCCCCGGTGCCCTCGCGGAACGCCGTCAGCGCGGCCAGCAGCGCCGGGTCGGCAGAGCCGTCGTCGCCGGAGCGCGGGTTGGGTTCGAACGCCCGCCCGCTCCAGGGCACACCGGCGGAGTCGGCACCGCCCGCGGCCTCATCAGCCTGCGGCGACATCCAGCGCCTCGGCGAGCGTGAAGGCGCCGGCGTAGAGAGCCTTGCCGACGATGGCACCCTCGACGCCCAGGGGGACGAGCTCGCGCAGCGCCGCGATGTCGTCGAGGTTGGAGATTCCACCCGAGGCGACGACGGGCTTGACCGTCCGGGCCGTGACCTCGCGCAAGAGCTCGAGGTTCGGGCCCTTGAGCGTGCCGTCCTTGGTGACGTCGGTCACCACGTAGCGGCTGCACCCGGCATCCTCGAGGCGGGCGAGCACCTGCCAGAGGTCGCCGCCGTCGCGGGTCCAGCCACGGGCGGCGAGCGTCGTGCCGCGCACGTCGAGACCGACGGCGATCGCGTCGCCGTAGCGGCCGATCACATCGGCGGCCCACTCCGGGTTCTCCAGCGCGGCCGTGCCGAGGTTGATGCGCGCCGCGCCAGACTCGAGAGCCGCGTCGAGCGTCGCATCATCGCGGATGCCTCCGGACAGCTCCACCTGCACGCCCTTGAGCTGTTTGATGACCTTGCGCAGCACGGCGGAGTTGTTGCCCCGGCCGAAAGCGGCGTCGAGGTCGACGAGGTGCACCCACTGAGCCCCGTCGCGCGCCCACGTCAGGGCCGCCTCGACCGGGTCTCCGTAGCTGGTCTCGGTTCCCGCCTCACCTTGAGTGAGGCGCACCGCCTTGCCGTCGGCGACGTCCACAGCGGGCAGCAGGATCAGTTCGGGGGTCGACGCGAAATCGTTCATGGCTCCAGTGAGGGTTTCAGTGACCGCGCGATGCGGACACGGGACACACAAGCAGAGAGACTACCGGGCCTGTGGGAGGGCCGAGATCCAGTTACCGAGCAGGCGGATGCCGGCCGCGCCGCTCTTCTCGGGGTGGAACTGGGTGGCGGAGAGCGGACCGTTCTCGACGGCGGCGAGGAAGGGTGTTCCGTAGTCGCACCAGGTGACGGCCGGCTCACGGAAGGGGCGCGTGACCTCCATCGACCAGTGCTGGGCTGCGTAGGAGTGGACGAAGTAGAACCGCTCGTCTTCGATCCCGCGAAAGAGCGTCGACCCCGCGCCCGCCCGCACCGTGTTCCACCCCATGTGCGGCAGCACGGGAGCATCGAGCTCCGTGACGGCACCGGGCCATTCGCCGAGGCCCTCGGTCTCTTCGCCGCGCTCGACACCGTGCTCGAACATCACCTGCATCCCCACACAGATTCCGAGCACCGGAAGACCGCCGGCCAATCGCCGCTCGATGATCTCATCGCCCCGCGTGGCCCGCAGGGCATCCATCACGGCGCGGAAGGCGCCCACACCGGGCACGACGAGGCCCGCGGCATCCTGGATGAGCCCGCGATCGGATGTCAACCGCGCGTCCGCCCCCGCGGCGACGAGCGCCTTGACCGCCGAGTGCACATTGCCTGAGCCGTAATCGAGAACAGCGACGAGGGGGGCGCCGACGGTCTCCTCGCCGCCCTCGGTCACAGGGCTCCCTTGGTGCTGGGAATGCCGTGCACGAGAGGATCTGGGGCCTTCGCCTGGCGGAATGCTCGCGCGAAGGCCTTGTACTCCGCCTCGGCGATGTGGTGAGGATCGCGCCCGCCCAGCACCGTGACATGCACCGTGAGCCCGGCGTTGAACGCGAGCGCCTCGAATGTGTGGCGCACGAGCGAACCGGTGAAGTGACCACCGATGAGGTGGTACTCGAATCCGACCGGCTCCCCCGAGTGCACGAGATAGGGACGCCCGCTGATGTCGACGACCGCCTGCGCCAGCGCCTCATCGAGGGGGACGAGCGCGTCGCCGTAACGGGAGATGCCGCTCTTGTCGCCGAGCGCCTGGCGAATCGCCTGACCTAGGACGATCGCGGTGTCTTCGACGGTGTGGTGAGCGTCGATGTCGGTATCTCCGGACGCCCGCACCGTCAGGTCGGTGAGCGAGTGCTTCGCGAAAGCCGTCAACAGGTGGTCGAAGAACGGCACCGTCGTGTCGATGTGGCTCTGCCCCGTGCCATCCAGGTCGAGGTCGAGCTCGATGGTGGACTCGCTCGTCGCGCGCCGGAGCGACGCCGTGCGGGAGGCAGAAGTGCTCATGGTCCGAGTCTACCGAGCGCCCGCGACCGCGCCCCGTGTGTTACCCCCGGCCGCCGCCGGGCCCGAGCGCAGCGAGCGCATCGAGGAAAGCCGTCGACTCTTCTGCGGTGCCTGCCGTCACCCGGAGACTGTGGGCGATGCCGACATCACGAATCAGCACGCCGCGGTCGTAGAGCGCCTGCCAGGTGGATGCCGGGTCTTCGACACCGGAGAACAGCACGAAGTTCGTCCAGCTCTCGAAGGGCTGGTAGCCCAACGCATCGAGCGTGGCCGAGATGCGATCGCGCTGGGCAACGATGTCGTCGACCATGGCGAGCATGGCGGGAGCGTGGCGCAGCGCGGCTGTTGCAGCCGCCTGCGTAAGGGCACTCAGATGGTAGGGCAGGCGCACGAGACGGAGCGCGTCGATGACGGCCGGGTCGGCGGCGAGGTAGCCGACACGCGCCCCCGCGAAAGCGAACGCCTTGCTCATCGTGCGCGAGACGACCAGCCTCGGACGATCGGGCAGCAGCGCGAGCGCCGAGCGCGAATCGCGAGGGGCGAACTCCTGATAGGCCTCATCGACGATGACCATGCCGGGGGCGGCGTCGTAGACGGCTTCGATCACGTCGAGGCCGAGCGGCGTGCCGGTCGGATTGTTGGGCGCGCACAGGAACACGATGTCGGGCTGCGCGCGATCAACCTGCGCGGCCGCGTCTTCGGGCGTCAGCGCGTAGTCGACGCCGCGCGTGCCGTTCACGTATGCGGCGCCGGTCGCGCGAGTCAGCAGCGGATACATGGAGTACGTCGGCGCGAAACCGAACGCTGTGCGTCCCGGCCCGCCGAATGCCTGCAGCAGGTGCTGCAGAACTTCGTTGGAGCCGTTCGCTGCCCAGATGTGATCTGCTGCCAGCCCGTGACCGAGGTAGTCGGCGAACCCCTCCCGCAGCGACGTGAACTCACGATCCGGATAGCGGTTCACCTCACGCAGCGCGCGAGCGATGCTGTCGAGAATGTCATCCGCCACCTCTTCGGGTACCGGGTGCGTGTTCTCGTTGACGTTCAACGCCACGGGAAGCGGTGCCTGCGGGGCACCGTACGGGGTCAGACCGCGCAGGTCGTTCCGGAGGGGCAGATCATCGAGGCGGACACTCACCTTGAACATCGTAGACGGCCGCACGCACGCGGGATGCGGCCGAGGCGTCGGGACTCAGTTGCCCGAGGTGTACTCCGCCGGGATCGCGATGCTCTCTCCCACGTCGAGGCTGCCGGACGGCAGGGCGTTGAGACGCACGATGGCGTCGACCGCGTCTCGCGGGTCGACGTCGGGAGCGACGGCGCGGGCAATCGACCAGAGCGTGTCGCCGGGCTGCACGGTGATGTGAGTGAACGTCACGCCGGATGCCCCCTCGTTCGACGCGAGAGCCCCGCCGCCGGAGACGATACCGATACCGAGGGCGACCACGACGGGAACGGACGCGAGGAACGCGACGACGCGACGACCACGGACGGTCAGCCGCAGACGCGTCGTCGGTGCCGCCGCGATGACACGGCCGCGGGGCGAGGCGCCGAGGATGTCGATCGTGGTCATGGGTTCCTCCTAGGAGTATGTCTCCGGGTGTCGAGAGATTCGCATCCGATTCTCGGCCGGGAGGACCGGATGCGAATCTCTGTACCGAATGTATCTTCGATTTTGTTCGAGTGTCAAGTACCCGCTTCTCGCAGATGAATCGAAGACGACACGCGGGCGCGTGCCGGTCGAGACTGCGAAAACCGGATACGGTTTCGACAAGACGACCCCATCACCTACCTCCGACATTCGAAGGCGACGCCTTCTGGGGGACGCGATCGAAGGAGCGCGCGACATGGCCGAGAAGCCTCAGACACGCCGACGGAAGAGCCTCAGCGAAAAGCAGCTGAAGATCCTCGAGGTGATCCAGACCTCCATCGCCCGCCACGGCTACCCGCCGAGCATGCGCGAGATCGGCGATGCCGTCGGACTGAAGTCGCTGTCGAGCGTGACCCACCAACTCAACCAGCTGGAGCTCAGCGGCTACCTGCGGCGCGACGCGGGCAAGACCCGCGCGATGGAGGTCCTCATCGACCTGCCCGGCGCGGCCGCGGAGAACCCCGCCGACCTCGCGCCCGCCCTCGGCGATGCCGCCCTCGTTCCCCTCGTGGGACGCATCGCCGCCGGCGTGCCGATCACCGCCGACCAGCAGGTCGAGGAGATCTTTCCGCTGCCGCGTCAGCTCGTGGGCAAGGGCGATCTGTTCATGCTCAACGTCAGCGGCGAGTCCATGATCGACGCCGCCATCTGCGACGGCGACTGGGTCGTCGTGCGCTCACAGCCGACGGCCGAGAACGGCGACATCGTGGCCGCCATGCTCGACGGCGAGGCCACGGTGAAGACCTTCCGCCAGCGCGACGGTCACACGTGGCTGCTCCCCCGCAACTCGGCATTCGAGCCGATCCTCGGCGACGACGCCGTGGTACTCGGCCGCGTCGTCGCGGTTCTCCGCGCCATCTGAGGATGGCCACCGCGCGCGCGACACCAGAGACGTCGGCGCGCGGGGGGATGCGCGGCGATCAGGCCACGCCGACGCGCTCTCGCACCCGTTCCGTCGCTGAGACGAGGTTCTGCAACGCCGCCACGGTCTCCTCGTAGCCGCGCGTCTTCAGCCCGCAGTCGGGGTTGACCCAGACCTGGTGCAGGGGAAGCTCGTCCGCGGCGCGCTGCAGCAACTCCTCGATCTCGTCGACGGTCGGAACGCGCGGCGAGTGGATGTCGTAGACGCCCGGCCCGATGCCGTGCGAGAAGCCCGACGCGGCGATGTCGTCGATCACCTCACCGCGGCTGCGCGCCGCCTCGATCGAGGTGACGTCGGCATCCAGCGCGGCGATCGCGTCGATGACGGCACCGAACTCGGAATAGCACAGGTGCGTGTGGATCTGCGTGGCATCGGCCACGCCCGCGGTTGCCAGGCGGAACGAACGCACCGACCAGTCGAGGTACGACGGCTGATCGGCCAGCCGCAACGGCAGCAGTTCGCGCAGCGCCGGCTCGTCGACCTGGATGATGCGGATACCGGCCGCTTCGAGGTCGGCGATCTCTTCTCGCAGAGCGAGCGCGACCTGGTCGGCCGTCACGGCGAGCGGCTGGTCGTCCCGAACGAACGACCATGCCAGGATCGTCACCGGGCCGGTGAGCATGCCCTTCACGTACTTCTCGGACCGCGACTGCGCGTACGTCGACCAGGCGACAGTGATCGGCGCCGGACGCGACACATCTCCCCACAGGATCGAGGGCCGCGTGGCGCGCGAACCGTACGACTGCACCCACCCGTTCTCGGTGACGGCGAACCCGTCGAGGTGCTCGGCGAAGTACTGCACCATGTCGTTGCGCTCCGCCTCGCCATGAACGAGCACGTCGAGGCCCAGGTCTTCCTGCAGCTCGATGACACGATCGATCTCCGCCCGCAGGAACTCCTCATACTCCGCGCTGCCGAGCTCGCCGCGACCGTGAGCGGCACGCGCGCGGCGGATATCGGCCGTCTGCGGAAACGAACCGATCGTGGTGGTCGGCAGGGTCGGCAGTCCGAGGGCACGCTGGGCGACGTCACGCTCGGCGAACGGCGCGCGCACGGATGCCGCGGCGTCCAGCCCCGCGAGGCGTTCGCGGATCTCTCCGTCGGCGACTCCGGGCGCCGTCCGGCGGTCGGCGAGGGCGGCGTCGGCCGCCGCGAGCTCGTCGGTGATCGCGGCGCGCCCGGCGACGAGACCGCGTGCGAGGGTCGCGACCTGGGCGACCTTCTGATCCGCGAACGCGAGCCACGATGCGAGGCGCGGGTCGAGCGCCGGCTCATCGGCGACGTCGTGCGGCACGTGCTGCAGCGATGTCGAGGTGCCCACGGCGACATCGACGCCCCGTGCGCGCAGGCGATCGAGGCGGTCGGCGGCGGCCGACAGGTCCCCTCGCCAGATGTTGCGCCCGTCGATCACCCCGGCGACGATCGTCTTGCCCGACAGGCCCTCCACATCGCCGGGGAGCTCGCTCGCGCGGTACAGATCGACCGCGAGCGCCTCCGCCGGCGCCGCCGAGAGCACACGCCATGCACCCGCCGTAAGGGGACCGTACGGTGCGGCCACGAGAATGCGGGGCCGGTCAGCGGCGGCACCGAGCACGGCGTACGCCCGTTCCGCAGCGGTGGCGAGACGGTCGGCGTCGATGCCGAGGCTCTCGCTCACGAGCGCGGGCTCGTCCAACTGCACCCAGTCGGCTCCGGCGGCACGCAGCGTCTGGAGCAGCTCGACGTAGACCGGGAGGAGGTCATCGAGACGGTCCAGCGGCTCGAAGTCGGCGGGCGCGGCATCCGCCGCCTTCGACAGCGCGAGCAGCGTCACCGGGCCGACGATCACGGGCCGGACCGTGACGCCGTCGGCGGCCGCTTCAGCGACCTGCTGCGCGAACCGATCGTGCGACAGGGCGAAGCGGGTCTCTGGGGCGATCTCGGGAACGAGGTAGTGGTAGTTCGTGTCGAACCACTTGGTCATCTCCAACGGCTGACGCGCGCCGTCACCTCGCGCCGCGGCGAAGTAGGCCGAGAGCGTCACAGCCCCATCGGCCCCGCGCAGCGCGTCGAAACGCGCGGGGAGAGCCCCGACGGCGGTGGCGGCGTCGAGCACCTGGTCGTAGTACGAGAAGGTTTCCGGAATCGCCGAATCATCGCGACCGAGTCCGAGAGCGGCCAGGCGCTCGCGCGTCTGACGGCGCAGTTCGGCAGACTCGCGCTCGAGCGCGTCGACATCGAGGGCGCCCGCCCAGTGACGCTCGACGGCGCGCTTCAGTTCGCGGCGGCGACCGATGCGGGGGTAGCCGAGGATGGTTCCGGCCGGGAAGGACGTGGTCATGGGGTCGTCTCCTCAGGGATGAGTCCGGCGGCGCGGAGCACGGCCAGCACGGTGTCGTGGTTGTTGAAGGCGTAGAGGTGGATGCCGGGTGCACCGCCGTCGAGCACGGCGCGCGCCAGTTCTGCGGCGTGCGCGATGCCGACCGCACGCTGTGCGGCGTTGTCCGCGGCGGCATCGAGGGCGGTCGCCAGGTCGTCGGGGCGCGGATCGCCGGTGAGTTCGAGGACGCGCCGCAGCCGGCCGGGCGAGGTGATGGGCATGATTCCGGGGAGGATCGGCATCGTGACACCCGCCCGCCGCGCACGGTCGACGAACTCGAGGTACTCCTCGGCGTGGAAGAACAGTTGCGTGATGGCCGAGGTGGCACCCGCGGCCTGCTTGGCGAGCAGTGCGTCGATATCTTCGAACCGGTGGCGCGAGCGGGGGTGCCCGTTGGGGAACGCCGCCACCGAGATCTCGACGGGTTCACCGGCAGCAACCTCCGCGGCGCCGGGCACGCCCGGGATCTCCTGCTCGCGGTAGGGGGAACGCTCCGCCTGCACACGATCGATCAGCTGCACGAGCTGGGCGGCCGACTCGAGGTCGCCGAGGGCGACGTCATCCTCGGTGGCCCCGGCGGGCGGATCGCCTCGGAGCGCAAGAAAGCGCGTGATGCCCGCGTCGAGGAACGTGCGGATGACGCCGGTCGCTTCGGCGTAGCTGCTGCCGACGCAGGTGAGATGAGCGACCGGGGGCACGTCGGTCTCGCGGAGGATATGGGTGAGCACCGCCAGAGAGCGGTCGGTGGTGGAGCCGCCGGCGCCGAACGTGACGGAGATGAAGCGAGGGCGGATGCCGGCGAGAACCCGGATCGTCTCGTACAGCGCCGGCAGGCCATCGCTCGTGCGCGGCGGATAGATCTCGAACGAGACCGCAGCCGCGCCCGGCAGGGCCGTGATCGCCTCACCGGCGATCGGCGCGGTGGCGCGGGGTTCGTGAGACATCATCGCTCGGGTTCGCTCTCGGGTCAGGGACGTTCAGCCGGACGGCCGCGGGTAGCGCACAGATGTGCGGGTCGCGGGCGGGTGCCGGGCTCGGCTGTCGCTCCTGCCCGGAGAATCCGGGCGGCCCGCTCACGCGGGCGTCGATGGCACCACTGTAGGGCCACCGACACCTCCGTCGCCGTTGTATGACGACACGTTTCAGAGCGATCGCGCAGGCCGGTGTCTCGGGCACCGCGTAGCGTTGCCGTCATGGTCGATGTGAGTCCCTATGGATCCTGGCCCTCCCCCGTCACCGCCACCTGGGCGTCGACGGCGTCGGCGCGGATCGACGGCGCCGCCCTCGTCGGTGAGGACGTGTGGTGGGCGCAGTCGCTTCCCGAAGAGGCCGGGCGCACGGCAGTGCTCCGCCGCGATGCCGACGGCACCGTCCACACCGTGCTCCCCGCACCGTGGAATGCGCGCTCCGGCGTGCACGAGTACGGCGGGGGGTCGTGGGCCGTCGACGGCGAATCCCGACTGTTCTTCGTCGAGCGCAGCGACCAGCAGGTGTGGGTACTCGCCCCGGGCGAGGCGCCCCGCCGGCTCACCGACGACGCCGATGTCCGCTACGGCGGGCTTCGCCTCAGCGCGGGCATGCTCCTCGGCATCCGCGAACGGGCCGGACGCGACCGGGCGGTGGTCCGCATCGACGGTGACGGCGCCGGAGCGAGCGATCTGGTCGCGGGCAGCGACTTCGTCGCACAGCCGGTGCTCTCGCCGCGCGGCGACCGCCTGGCCTGGATCGCGTGGAACCACCCCGACATGCCCTGGGATCGCACCGTCCTGCGCGTCGGGCGCATCGAGGGCGGCACGGTCTCGGAATGGACGGACGTGACCGACGGCCACTCGTCCGCGCTGCAACCGGAGTGGGTGAGCGACGAGGAGCTCGTCTTCCTGGACGACACCACGGGCCGCTGGAATCCCTGGCGCGTGCGGCTGGATGACGATGCGAGCCGCACGCCGATCGCCCCCGCCGACGCCGACACGGGCGGACCGCTGTGGTCTCTCGGCTCGCGCTGGTTCGGCGTGCGTGCCGACGGTGGGCTGATCGCCGTGCGGACGCAAGGTTCAGACCAGCTCGTCGCCGTGGATGCCGCAGGCGCGGTGACCGACATCGACATCCCTGCCACCTCCTGGCTGATGATCGAGGCCACCGTCGGCCACCGCGCGCTGGTCTCGGGGATGGCGCCCGGGCTCAGCGGCATCTGGCTCATCGAGCTCGGCGATGCCGCCGGAGGCCCCGGATCACCGGAGGTCTCGCTGGTCGTGGGTGAGACTTCCGATCTTCCGGGCGAACGTCTCGCGGAGTGGATGCCGCCGACGCGACCGCTCACCGTCGACGGCCCGACGGGAGCGGTGCACGCGTTCGTGCACCCGCCGACCCATCCGCGAACTGTTGGACCGACCGACGAGCGCCCGCCGTACCTCGTGCTCGTACACGGTGGGCCCACGGGACACGAGGGCGGCGTCGCCGACAGCAAGACCCTGTTCTTCACGAGCCGGGGCATCGGCGTGCTCGAGGTCAACTACGGAGGCTCGACAGGGTACGGACGCGCGTACCGCGACCGCCTCCGCGGACAGTGGGGTGTCGTCGACGTTGCGGATGTCGCCGCCGCGGCATCCGGGCTCGCGGCCGGCGGCGACGCCGACCCGAAGCGCCTCGCCATCAAGGGCGGCTCCGCCGGCGGGTGGACGGTGCTCGCCGCGCTCGCTCGCACCGATGTGTTCGCCGCCGGCATCTCGCGCTACGGCGTCGGCGATGCCCGCGCGCTCGCCGCGGACACGCACGACTTCGAATCGCGCTACCTCGACGGGCTGATCGGTCCGCTGCCCGCGGCCGAGGACGTGTACATCGAACGATCACCGCTGACGCACATCGATGGTCTCCGCGTTCCCGTGCTGTTGCTGCAGGGCTCGGACGATGCGGTCGTCCCCCCTGCTCAGGCCGAAGCGATCCGCGATGCGCTCGCTGCCCACGGTATCCCGCACGCCTACGTGCTGTACGAGGGCGAAGGCCACGGCTTCCGGCGGGCCGAATCGGTCGTGCACGCGCTCGAGAGCGAGTTGGCGTTCCTGGGACAGGTGTTCGGGTTCGACACCCCCGGCGTACCGCCGATCGCGCTCGATTGAGGGCGCTCGCGTCTCGACTCCTCGCTGCGCTCCTCGCTCAACGATTCGAAACGCAGGGCCCCGTCAGACCGCGTACGGCGCGAGATCGGCCGCGAGGCGCGCGGACACGTGGGCGTGCACCGCGGTGCCGTCTTCCTCGTGAGAGGTCGAGACGATGTGGCCCGACTCGTGCACGGCACTGATCAGGTCACCGCGGTCGTACGGCACCAGAGCACGCACTTCCACGGCGGGAAGAGGCAGCGCCTCCTCGATGACAGCACGCAGCTGGTCGACACCCTCGCCGGTGCGCGAGGAGACGAACAGTGCGCCGGGCTCCAACCCACGCAGCACGAGTCGTGTGTCGTCGTCGACGAGGTCGGCCTTGTTGAACACCACGATCTCGCGTGTGGACCGAGCACCCACATCGCCCATGACATCGCGGACGGTCGCGAGCTGCGCGGCCGGATCCGGGTGGGATCCGTCGACCACGTGAACCAGCACGTCGGCGTCGCCGACCTCCTCCAGCGTCGAGCGGAAAGCCTCGACCAACTGGTGCGGCAGGTTCCGCACGAAGCCGACCGTGTCGGTGAGCGTGTAGACGCGGCCGTCGGATGCCTCGGCGCGGCGCACCGTCGCATCCAGCGTCGCGAACAGCGCATTCTCGACGAGCACTCCGGCACTGGTCAGGCGATTGAGCAGGCTCGACTTTCCGGCGTTGGTGTAGCCCGCGATCGCGACCGAAGGGATGGTGTTGCGCTTGCGCTCGCTGCGTTTGGCCTCGCGCGCGGGCGCGAAGTCCCGCAACTGCTTGCGCAGCTGCGCCATCTTCGTGCGGATGCGGCGGCGATCGAGTTCGATCTTCGTCTCACCGGGGCCGCGCGAGCCCATGCCCGCACCTCCGGCGCCGACCTGCCCACCGGCCTGACGGCTCATGGAGTCACCCCATCCACGCAGGCGCGGGAGGAGGTATTCGAGTTGCGCGAGTTCGACCTGTGCCTTGCCTTCACGGCTCTTGGCGTGCTGGCTGAAGATATCGAGGATGACGGTGGTGCGGTCGATGACCTTCACCTTCACGACGTCCTCCAGCGCGCGGCGCTGGCTGGGGGCGAGCTCGGTGTCGGCGATGACGGTGTCGGCCCCGACGGCGGCGACGAGGTCTCGAAGCTCTGCGGCCTTGCCGCGGCCGATGTAGGTGGCCGGGTCGGGGTGCGGACGACGCTGGAGCACACCGTCGAGCACGACGGCCCCGGCGGTCTCGGCGAGCGCCGCCAACTCGCGCAGCGAGTTCTCCGCGTCTTCCTGCGAGCCCTGCGGGTAGACCCCGACGAGCACGACGTTCTCCAGACGCAGCTGGCGGTACTCGACCTCGGTGACGTCTTCGAGCTCGGTCGACAGCCCGGGCACGCGGCGCAGCGCGGCACGCTCTTCGCGATCCCACTGGTCGCCGTCCGTGTCACCGTAGGAGACGGTCGCGGCATCCTGCAGCGCCTGGGCGGCCCCGAAAATGCTCGCGCTCGAGCGCGACTCGGAGTGCGCCAGCACACGATCCACCGGGTCGAGCGGCGTCTCATCGCCCTGCGCGTCGGTGGTGTCGGTGGTGTGGGTCATGGATTCCTTCCAGGTCAGCCTTGCAGTCTACCTCCCGCGAAGGCGGGCGGCTCCGGTACGCTCGCAGGATGGGGAGTGACCACTACTTCAGCGCCTCCCCGTCCAGCGCCGAGAATCTCCGCCGCATCCGAGTGTCCCTGGGTGGACGCTCTGGCGAGGTCACGACCGCGGGCGGGGTGTTCAGCCCCGACCACGTCGACGGGGGCACGTCGGTGCTTCTCGCGAACACGCCACCACCGCCGCCGGGCGGACATCTGCTCGATCTGGGCTGCGGGTGGGGGCCGATCGCGCTGAGCCTCGCGGTGCAGTCGCCGCACGCGACGATCTGGGCGGTCGATGTCAACGACCGCGCCCTCGATCTCGTGCGCCGCAACGCCGAGGAATGGCAGCTGCCGAACATCGTCGCCTCGCGACCGGAGGACGTTCCCCCGGAGGTTCGCTTTCGCGGCATCCGCTCGAACCCGCCCATCCGCGTGGGTAAGAACGAGCTGCACGGTCTGCTGGAGCAGTGGCTTCCCCGCCTCGACGAGCGCAGCGATGCCTGGCTCGTCGTGCAGCGCAACCTCGGTTCTGATTCCCTGCAGCGCTGGCTGGCCGCGACGTTCGACGACGGCTATTCGATCACGCGCGCGGCGACCGGACGCGGCTTTCGCGTGCTGAAGGTGCGTCGACACGGCTCGCTCGCGACCGGAGCCATCGAACTTCCCTGAAGAGACCCACCTCGGCCGCGAGCACGCGCCGTCGCCGCGCTCTCAGGCGAGCGTGACCTCACCGGAGTACACGAGCGCCGCCGGGCCCGAGAGCAGAACGTGATCACCGTCGGCTTCGCCGACGATGCGCACGCCCAGGATGCCGCCGGGCACTTCCACACTCCAGCGATCGGGGGCTGCGGGTCCCGCCCAGTGCCGGACGGCGAGCGCCGCGGCTGCGACACCGGTGCCGCAGGAGAGCGTCTCCCCCACGCCGCGTTCGAACACGCGCATGCGGATCGTGCCGACACCGCCCCGCACGAGCGGGTCGGCGGGAACGACGAACTCGACGTTCGCGCCGTCGGCAGGATCGGGCTGGAGCTGGGGTTGCACCGTGAGATCGAGAGCCTCGAGCTCAGCGTGGCTCGACAACGCCACGACCACGTGCGGGTTGCCGACGTTGATTCCCTGTCCGGGCCGCGCGACGTCGAGTCCCTTCGCCTTGACCACCACATCGCCCTCGACCGCGAACGCGCCGAGGTCGACCTCGAAGCCGAGATCGCTGCGGGTGAGGGTCTTGGCTCCGGCACGCGTGCCGATCCGCAGCGGGGCGTCGTCGATCGTCGCCCGTCCCGTGTCGACGAGGAACTTGGCGAACACGCGCGTGCCGTTGCCGCACATCTCGGCCGCGGAGCCGTCGGCGTTGCGGTAGTCCATGAACCACTCGGCATCCGTCATCGACGCACCGGCGCCGATGCGGGCCGTGCGGACGACGCGGAGGATGCCGTCGGCACCGATGCCGAAACGGCGATCGCACAGAGCGGCCACCTGATCGACGGTCAGCTCGAGCGCGCCGTCGTCGTCCGGCACGATGACGAAGTCATTGCCGGTGCCGTGACCTTTGGTGAAGGCGATCGTCTCTGCCACGCGCCCAGTCTACGGGCCGGTCGATAGCTCGGACTCAGCTGCCGATGAGGGCCCCGGCGTCGATGTCGGGGGCCACCCATCGGATGCCGCCGTAGCGGCGGAACCACGACACTTGGCGCCGCGCATAGCGCCGCGTCAGCGCCTGCGTCTGCGCGATCGCCTCGGCCTCATCGAGGTGGCCGGCGAGCTGCGCCAGCGCCTGGGCGTAGCCGATGGCGCGGCTCGCGGTCAGGCCGCGTTCGAGGCCGCGGTCGCGAAGCGCGCCCACCTCGTCGAGGAGCCCGTCGCGCCACATGCGCTCGACGCGGTCGTCCAGCCGCGCGACCAGAGTGGGTCTGTCCACGTCGACGCCGATCACGGTCGTCGGATCATGCCAGGGCGTGGGAGCCTGCGGGAGGACGGCGCCGTGTCCACTGTCCCCCTGGAGCGCGACTTCGAGCGCACGCACGATGCGCCGGCCGTTGCGGGGGTCGATGCGTTCCGCGGTGGTGGCGTCGAGGGCGCGCAGACGCTCGACGAGAGACGCGGGCCCGTCCCTCTCGAGATCGGCTTCCAGCTGCGCCCGCAACTGGTCGTCGTGGGGCGGAAAGCGGAAATCGTAGACGACGCTCGACACATACAGTCCCGAGCCCCCCACCAGGATCGCGTCCGCTCCGCGGGCGAAGATCCCGCCGATCGCGTTGCGCGCGGCATCCTGGTACGCCGCCACCGCCGCCTCGTCAGTGACGTCGAGCACGTCGAAGAGATGATGCGGGATGCCGCGACGCTCGGCGGGAGCCAGCTTCGCCGTGCCGATGTCCATCCCGCGATAGAGCTGCATCGCATCGGCGTTGACGATCTCCGCCGCACGCCCGCGAGCCGACAGCGCCTCCGCCATACGCAGCGACAGGTCGGTCTTGCCGGTGCCCGTCGCTCCGACGACGACCCAGAGTCGAGATGTCACCGAGACGATTCAGCCGAGACGCAGGGTCGGCAGTCCGAGCGACACCGCGCGCGGGGCCCCGTCACCGCTAGCGGGAGCCGGCACACCGCACGACTCCGCCTGCGTGCGATCCCACGCGTCGCCGGCACGCGTGCGGCGAATGCGCAACGGCGCGCCATCGGGGCTGTCGGCGAGCAGGTGATAGGGAGCCGCGTGCGTCACGGTCACGGCCACGACGTCGCCCGGGCGCGGGACGGCTGATCCTTCCGGCAACTCGAAGTGCACGAGGCGGTTGTCTTCGGCGCGCCCGGTGAGGCGGCGCGTCTCGGCATCCTTCTTGCCTTCGCCTGTAGAGACGAGAACCTGCACCTTACGACCGACCTGCGCCTGGTTCTCTTCGAGGCTGATGCGCTCCTGCAGGGCGGCGAGGCGCTCGTATCGCTCCTGGACGACGGCCTTGGGCACCTGGTCGGGCATGGTCGCGGCCGGGGTGCCCGCTCGGATCGAGTACTGGAACGTGAACGCGCTCGCGAAGCGGGACTGTTCGACGACCCGCATCGTCTCTTCGAAGTCGGCGTCGGTCTCGCCCGGGAAACCGACGATGATGTCGGTGGAGATCGCGGCGTTCGGGATGCGCTCGCGCACGCGGTCGAGGATGCCGAGGAAACGGTCGCTGCGGTACGAACGTCGCATCGCCCGGAGGATGCGGTCGGAGCCCGACTGCAGCGGCATGTGCAGCTGAGGCATCACCTGCGGGGTCTCGGCCATGGCGTCGATGACGTCGTCGGTGAAGGCGGCAGGGTGCGGGCTCGTGAACCGGATGCGCTCGAGCCCAGGAATCTGCCCCGCCGCGCGCAGCAGCTTGCCGAACGCCTGCCGGTCGCCGAACTCCACGCCGTAGCTGTTGACGTTCTGGCCGAGGAGGGTGACTTCGATCGCACCGTCGTCGACGAGCAGACGGATCTCGTTCAGGATGTCGCCGGGGCGGCGATCCTTCTCCTTGCCGCGCAGGCTCGGCACGATGCAGAACGTGCACGTGTTGTTGCAGCCGACCGAGATCGACACCCAGCCGCTGTGCACGGCATCGCGTTTGGTGGGAAGCGTGGAGGGGAAGACCTCCAGCGCCTCGAGGATCTCCAGCTCGGCGTCGCCGTTGTGGCGCGCGCGCTCGAGCAAGCTGGGGAGCGAGCCCATGTTGTGGGTGCCGAAGACGACGTCGACCCACGGCGCCTTTTCGAGCACGGCATCCTTGTCCATCTGTGCCATGCATCCGCCGACGGCGATCTGCATCCCCTCGTGCCGATCCTTGCGGCTCTTCAGGTGACCGAGCGTGCCATACAGCTTGCCGGCGGCGTTGTCGCGCACGGCGCACGTGTTGATGACGACGATGTCCGCTTCTGCGCCCGCTTCGGCGGGGACATAGCCGGCGCTCTCGAGCGAGCCCGAGAGCCGCTCGGAGTCGTGCACGTTCATCTGACAGCCGAAGGTGCGCACCTCATAGGTGCGGGCGCGACCGTCGGCGGTGACGGCGGCGTCCGAAGGCGCGATCAGCGTGGGCGTGGCGGACGGAGAAGTCATGGTCCGTTCATTCTACGATCCGCCGACGCCGTTCCGGCGGGCTGCAGACACCCCAGGAGGTTAGGGTACCCTTGCCTTTGCCCACCCCGGCCACACGGGGCTCGGAGAACCAAAGGAGTCCCATGGCAGCGAATGTCTCGCGCGCCCTGCGCACGATCGCCCTTGCCGCCGTCGCGGCGACGGGCCTCACCGCCCTGACCGGGTGCGGAGCCTCTGAGCCCGTTCCCGCTGCCGCAAGCGGCGCGGCGGCCGGCGAGGGCCGCACCAGCTATCCGCTGACGATCGAGAACTGCGGAACGACGGTGACCATCACCGCCGCCCCGACCCGCACCGTCTCACTCGATCAGGACTCCACCGAGATTCTGCTCTCGCTGGGTCTGCAGGACCGCATGGTCGGCACGGCCTCCTGGACCGATCCCGTGCTCCCGGCCCTGGCCGACGCGAACGCCGCCGTTCCGCGCCTGGCCGACAACGCTCCGACGTACGAGGTGCTGATGGGCGCGGACCCCGATTTCGTCACCGCCTCGTTCGGCCGCCACTTCAAGGAGGGCGGCGTGGTGACACGCGACCGGCTGGCTTCCAGCGGCATCCCGTCGTACCTCGCACCCAGCGACTGCGACAATGGCAAGAGCGTCAACGGCGGCACCGGGCAGCGCACGACCCCACTCACGGTCGACACGCTCTATACGGAGATCCGCGAGCTCGCGACGATCTTCGACGTGCAGAGCCGCGGCGACAAGCTCATCGCCGACCTCACGAGCCGTGCCGCGGCGGCCACGCAGGGGATGGACTTCTCCGGCGCCTCTGCGGCCTTCTGGTTCGCCGACACGAAGACGCCCTACGTCGCTGGGGGCCTCGGCTGGGCACAGATGCTGGCCTCCATGACGGGGATGACCAATGTGTATGCCGGCAGCACGGACGACTGGCCGGGCGTCGGCTGGGAGTCGATGGTCGCGGCGCAGCCGTCGGTGCTCGTCGTGGGCGATCTGCAGCGTGATCGCTTTCCCGGTGATCGCCTCAATGACAAGCTGACCTTCCTCACGCAGGATCCGCTTGCCCGCACGATTCCCGCCGTGCAGACGAACTCGATCATCGCGTTGCACGGTGCCGAGCTGAATCCGTCGATCCGCTTCGTGGACGCGCTGGAGAAGATCCGTACCTGGTGGGACACCAAGAAAGCGCAGGGATGAGCACGACGACGATGCCCACGACGGCAGCGGAGGCGCCGCGCCGCGGGACCGGCAGAGTCGGCGCCCCCCTCGTCGTCGGGCTGGGTGTCGTCGCGCTCATCGCATCGGTGGCCGCGGCGATGACGTTCGGCGCGGCCGACGTCTCGCTGGTGAACGTTCGCGACATCGTCTCGAACAACCTCGGCCTCACCGATATCCCCGTGCGCGCCGCCGCGAACGCGATCGTCTGGGAAGACCGGCTACCGCGGGCGCTCGTCGCCGCCGCGTGCGGGGCGGGCCTGGGGCTCTGCGGCGTGGTCATGCAGGCGCTGCTGCGCAACCCGCTGGCCGATCCCTTCGTGCTGGGGGTGTCTTCGGGCGCGTCGACCGGTGCGGTGCTGGTCGCCGTCCTGGGACTCGGTGGCGGCGCGCTGGGGCTGTCGGCCGGCGCGTTCGCCGGCGCGCTGATCGCGTTCGCGGTCGTGCTGTTGCTCGCGCGCGCGGCGGCCGCGGCCACCTCGGGCGTCATCCTCGCCGGTGTCGCCGGCACCCACTTCTTCTCGGCCGTGACGTCACTGGTCGTCTTCGCCTTCGCCGACTCCGATGCGACGCGGGGCGTGATGTTCTGGCTGCTCGGATCGCTCGAGGGGATGCGGTGGAGCCAGGTGTGGCTCGCCGTTGCCGTCGTAGCCGTCGGGGCCGTTCTCGTGAGCGCGTCGGCACACATTCTCGACGCGTTCGCGTTCGGCGACGACGTCGCCGCCTCACTCGGCATCCATGTGGGCCGCGTGCGCCTGCTGCTGTTCGTGCTCACCGCACTCCTCACCGCCACCCTCGTCAGCGTCGCCGGCGCCATCGGCTTCGTCGGCCTCGTGCTTCCCCACGCCGCGCGGCTGCTGGTCGGCTCACGCCACGCACGGGTCATTCCCACGACGATCGTGCTCGGCGCCCTCTTCATGGTGTGGGTGGATGCCGCGTCGCGCACCGTCTTCGCCCCGTCGCCGCTGCCCGTCGGGGTGGGCACCGCGCTGGTGGGTGTGCCGGTTTTCGTCGCGCTGCTGGTGCGTCGGCGGAAGGTGCGCGGATGACGCTGTCGGCAGACCGCGTGTCGTGGCGACGTGGCGGCAGGCTTGTCGTCGACGGCGTTTCGCTGCACCCCGCCACGGGTTCGACGGTCGGACTGTTGGGCCCGAACGGGTCGGGCAAGTCATCGCTTCTGCGACTGTTGCACGGCGTGGCGCGTCCCGACGCCGGCGTGGTGAGGCTCGACGACGCCGACATCACTTCTCTCCGCCCCCGAGCCGTGGCCCGCGCCGTCGCGACGGTGTCGCAGCACGCCGACACCGACGTCGAGCTCACGGTGCGCGATGTGGTGCGGCTCGGTCGAACGCCATATCGCTCACTCTGGGGAGGCGACACCACGGCCGACGATCGTGCGGTGGATGCCGCGCTCGCTCATGTTCAGCTGACACCCAAGGCGGATCAGGATTGGCATGCGCTCTCGGGCGGCGAACGCCAGCGCGCACACATCGCTCGGGCGCTGGCGCAGGAGCCGCGGGAACTGCTGCTCGACGAGCCGACGAACCATCTGGACATCCGACATCAGCTCGACCTGCTCGCGCTCGTGGCGACGCTTCCGGTGACCACCGTCGTCGCCCTGCACGATCTGAACCTCGCGGCGATGTTCTGCGATCACATCCTGGTGCTGAGTGCCGGTGCGGTGGTTGCCGCGGGAACGCCGGCGGAGGTGCTGACGCCGCAGCTGATCGCGGACGTCTACGAAGTGCGCACCGTCGTAAACGTCGATCCGTCGAACGGCCGCCCGACCATCACGTACCTGCGCGCCGTGGTCTGACGAGCATCACTCGAAGCGGACGGTTCCCGCCGACGGTCGACGCGACGGACGACCGACTTCGTCGAGAGCCTGACGCGCGGCAGACAGAGCCGTCGCTCCGTAGCCGCGGCGAGCGAGCTGCCCCGACAGGCGCCGCAGCGCTGTGTCACGATCGAGATCGCGCATAGCGTGGGCCTTCTGGCGCGCGAACTCGAGCGCCCGCTCCGCTTCGTCGTCGGGTAGCCCGTCCAACGCGGCATCGATCACATCGCGCGCGATGCCCCGCTTGGTGAGCGCCTGGACGAGCATCACCCGTCCTTGACCTTTCCGCTCGACGCCGCTGTGCACCAGTTGCTCGGCCAGCGCCGCGTCGTCCAGATAGCCGTGCCGACGCAGCCGTTCGATGACGTGATCCGCCGCGTCGTCGGCGAGCTCTCGCTCGCGGACGTAAGCGCGCGCCTCCCGCTCCGACAGCGATCGCGTACGGAGGCGTTTCAGCAGCGCCGCCTCCACACTCTCGGCGAGGGCGGCTGTGTCGGTGTCGAGGTCGGCCTCGGCCTGATCTTGCGTCCAGGTCACATGCCAGGTGTTGTCGCTGTCGACGTGCGACGCCCCCGCGTCCTCCGCAACGCGCTCACGAGCACCGTGCGCCCGACTGTCCGGAGGCACGGCAGCTTCCGGGTTCGGCGTCCGCCCTCCAAAGAGCGGGATCACGGGGGCGAGTTCATCGCGCTCGCCCTCGTGGCGCTGTGCGGTCATCAGGCCGGGCGGCGCGCAGCCAGGTCGTCGGCCGGCGCGGTCTCGGCTGTGCCTCGCGGCTGACCGATTCCGAGCTTCTGCTTGATCTTGGTCTCGATGTCGGCGGCGATGTCAGTGTTCTTGAGCAGGAAGTTACGAGCGTTCTCCTTGCCCTGACCCAGCTGCTCCCCGTCGTACGTGTACCACGCGCCCGACTTCTTCACGATCGCGTGCTCCACACCGAAGTCGATGAGGGAACCCTCACGCGAGATGCCGGTGCCGTAGAGGATGTCGAACTCGGCCTGCTTGAAGGGAGGAGCCATCTTGTTCTTGACGACCTTGACACGAGTACGGTTACCCACCGCTTCGGTGCCGTCTTTCAGCGTTTCGATGCGTCGGATGTCGAGGCGCACCGAGGCGTAGAACTTGAGCGCCTTACCGCCGGCGGTGGTCTCGGGCGAACCGAAGAAGACGCCGATCTTCTCGCGCAGCTGGTTGATGAAGATCATCGTCGTGTTGGTCTGGCTGAGCCCACCGGTGAGCTTGCGGAGTGCCTGCGACATCAGGCGGGCCTGCAGACCGACGTGCGAGTCACCCATCTCACCCTCGATCTCGGCCTTGGGCACGAGTGCCGCGACCGAGTCGATCACGACGAGGTCGATGGCCCCGGATCGAACGAGCATGTCGGCGATCTCGAGCGCCTGCTCCCCCGTGTCGGGCTGCGAGACGAGGAGCTGGTCGATGTCGACGCCCAGCTTCTGGGCGTAGTCGGGATCCAGCGCGTGCTCCGCGTCGACGAAGGCGGCGATGCCACCGGCGCGCTGCACGTTCGCGATGGCGTGCAGGGTCAATGTGGTCTTACCCGACGACTCCGGGCCGTAAATCTCGATGATGCGTCCGCGCGGCAGTCCGCCCACGCCGAGAGCGACGTCCAGGGCGATGGAGCCGGTGGGAATGACCTCGACCGGGGCGCGGTCGTCGCTGCCCAGCCGCATGACCGAGCCCTTTCCGAACTGCCGGTCGATCTGCGCGAGGGCGGATTCGAGGGCCTTCTCGCGATCAGCGGGTGAGGGCATGGCGTGCTCCTTCTGCTCTGCCGTCGGCGGCTGCGCCGCGTCGGGATTCCGTCGCCTGTAGGCTGTCGCGCTCCTCCCCGACGGGAAGGACGCTGCGACAAGGCGGAGGTGTCGTGATGACGTTGTCCACGGTAGAGAGGGGCTCCGACATCCGTCGCCGAGGCACCGCATACTGTGGACAAAAGTCCCGGTTCATCTCCTGTGCAGGAGCCTACGCGCATCGAACAGAGTTTCGATGCGTCGACACGCCGCACGGCTGTTCGCCGAGCGCCCGCTCACCAACACGGCCGCTGCTCAGCGCTTGCGCGGCTCCCTCAGGCCGACGCCGTGGCGACGCGAGAGAGGTACGTCGGTCTCGGCGCAGAGGGCGAGCCAGATGTCTCGTGGATCTAGGCCGTCATCCAGTGCCTGCGCGGCCGTGCGGTGGCCGATCGCGGACAGCGCGAGATCGGCGACCAGTGTCGCACCGCGCCCGCCGAACTCGTCGTTGACGGCTCGCGCGAATTCACTGCGCCGCACGTCAGCGCAGCGAAAGTTCGGGCTGAACCATGCCCTCCTCGAGGGCGGCCAGGTCGTCGGGGACGACGTCGGGGAAGACCTGCAGGCCTTCCAGCACCGACAGACGGTCACCCACTTCACGCATGATGGTCGAGATGGGAACGTCGAGCGCTTCGGCGACCGAGGCGAGGATCTCGCTCGATGCCTCTTTCTGACCGCGCTCCACTTCGCTGAGATAACCGAGAGCGACGCTCGCGCGGCCGGCGACCTGACGGAGGGTGCGCCCCTTCTGCAGACGGAAGTCGCGCAGGACTTCGCCGATCTCCTGACGAACCAGGATCATGTTCGGGCCCCCTCCTCTACTCGTGATTCCCTGTCCGGATCTGCGTGCCCGGGTGGACAACAGTACCCGACGTGCTGGCCACGATAGCCCTCGAGGCCTGGGTAATGGTTGGGAATCGCTCATACGTAACCGGCCCGACACGAGAGGTATTCCCCGCGTCACCGACCGCGGCGCGGGGACGGGCGTTCACAGAGCGTCGAGAACGAGCCGAATGGCGCGTGCCGCGGACTCCGCGCGGATGCCGTTGCGATCACCATCGAGCTGCGCCGATTCGACGCGCGAGCCCAGCGGCGTCGCGACCGCGATGTGCACGGTGCCCACCGGTTGTCCGTCGGGCGAGACGGGCCCGGCGATGCCGGTCGTCGCGATTCCCACGTCGGCGGGCACGCCATCGCGGCCGAGAGCGCGGCGCGCTCCCTCGGCCATCTGGCTGGCGACACGCGGATGTACCGGCCCATGTGCGTCGAGCAGGTGCTGCTCCACACCGAGGAGACTCGCCTTGACGTCGGTGGCGTAGGCGACGACCCCGCCGCGGAAGACACGAGAGGCGCCGGACACCGAGACGATGGATGCCGCGACCAGCCCACCGGTGAGCGACTCCGCCGCGGCGATCGTCCAGCCAAGCTCGGCGAGACGCGCGACGAGGCGCTCGGGATCGGTGCGGCGTCCGGCCGAGACCTGCGTGCTCTCGAGCTCCTCAGCGAGGTCGGACTCGAAGGAGCCTGGAATCGAGGGCGTGCTCATCGCGCAGATCCGTCCGCGCCCCGTGAGCCCCGTGCCCCGCGCACCTCGGTCACGACGTAGTCGAGACCGCTGGCGAGGGTGAGGATCACGGCGATCCACATCGTGACCGTGTTGACGACGTGGATCCACTCCCCCACGACGGTCCACAGCGGCAGGAGGGCGAGCGAGAGCGCGACCGCCTGAGCGACGGTCTTCAGCTTGCCCATCCAGGCGGCGGCGACGACGTGGTCGCTCGCGACCACCAGGCGGTGTACCGTGATGCCGATCTCCCGCACGAGCACGAGCACGGTGACCCACACCGGCAGTTCGCCCAGGATCGACAGACCGACGAAGGCGCAGCCGGTCAACGCCTTGTCGGCGATGGGGTCGAGCAGCTTGCCGAGATCGGTGACGACCTCGTACCGACGCGCGAGGTAGCCGTCGATGCCGTCGGTCGCGATCGCGACGATGAACAGGACCGCCGCCCACCAGCGCAGGGCACCGTCCGCGCCCTGGTCGGCCAGGAGCATCCACAGGAAGATCGGTGCGCAGAGGATGCGCACGATCGTGATCGCATTGGGGAGCTGCCGGGGAATCGCCACGAGCAGAGCCTACCTTTCGGGGCTTTCAGTCCCGGCCCGTGAGACTCCAGGCGTCCTCGGAGCCCTCGTCACCGTCGACGGCCTCCAGGCCGCTGAACTGCGACGCCACGGCATCCGGGCCGTACGGGTCCGCCGGGACCGCAGCGGGCGGCTTGTCTCCGCGCAGCCGCGCCAGCACCTCCGGCAGCTGATCGGGAGTGACGAGCACATCGCGGGCCTTGGAACCCTCCGACGGGCCCACGATCTCTCGCGACTCGAGCAGGTCCATCAGACGGCCGGCCTTGGCGAAGCCGACGCGGAGCTTGCGCTGCAGCATCGAGGTCGACCCGAACTGGGTGGAGATGATCTGCTCCGCGGCAGCCAGCAGCAGGTCGAGGTCGTCGCCGATATCCGCGTCGATCTCTTTCTTCTCCGCGACGACCTGCACATCGGAGCGATAGTCGGGCCGTGCCTGGTTCTTGACGTGGTTGACGACCTTCTCGATCTCGCTCTCCGCCACCCACGCGCCCTGCACGCGGATGGCTTTGGAGGCGCCCATCGGCAGGAACAGCCCGTCGCCCTGGCCGATGAGGCGGTCGGCGCCCGGCTGGTCGAGGATGACGCGCGAGTCGGTGACGCTCGTCACGGCGAAGGCGAGTCGCGACGGCACATTGGCCTTGATGAGGCCCGTGACCACGTCGACCGAGGGCCGCTGGGTGGCCAGCACGAGGTGGATGCCGCTCGCGCGCGCCAGCTGGGTGATGCGAACGATCGAATCTTCGACATCGCGCGGGGCGACCATCATGAGGTCGGCGAGCTCGTCGACGACGACCAGCAGGTATGGATAGGGCTTCAGCACCCGCTCGCTGCCGACCGGGAGGTTGATCTCCCCGGCGACGACGGCGCGGTTGAAGTCGTCGATGTGGCGGAAGCCGAACGACGCGAGGTCGTCGTATCGCATGTCCATCTCTTTCACGACCCATTGCAGCGCTTCGGCCGCCTTCTTCGGGTTCGTGATGATAGGGGTGATCAGGTGCGGCACGCCGGCGTAGCTCGTCAGCTCCACGCGCTTGGGGTCGATGAGCACCATCCGCACTTCGGACGGTTTGGCCCGCATGAGCAGGCTGGTGATCATCGAGTTGACGAAGCTCGACTTGCCCGATCCGGTCGAGCCGGCCACAAGCAGATGGGGCATCTTTGCGAGGTTCGCGACGACGTAGCCGCCGCCGACGTCCTTGCCGACGCCGATGGTCATGGGGTGGGTCTGACTCGTCGATGCGGGCGAGCGCAGCACGTCGCCGAGCGTGACGATCTCGCGGTCGGCGTTGGGGATCTCCACGCCGATCGCGCTCTTGCCCGGAATCGGCGCGAGGATGCGCACCTCGTTGGAGGCGACGGCATATGCGATGTTGTTCGTCAACGCGGTGATGCGTTCGACCTTGACGCCGGGGCCGAGCGAGATCTCGTACTGCGTCACTGTGGGTCCGCGCGAGAAGCCGGTCACCCGGGCGTCGACGCCGAACTGCTCGAAGACACCCATGATGGCGGCCACGACACGGTCGTTCGCCTCCGAGCGTGCTTTGGGGGGCGTGCCCTGCGCGAGCGCGGCGACGGAGGGGAGCAGATAGGGCGCCTGCGGCGGACGGCCGTCGTGATCGTCGCCGAGGCCCGAGATGCCGGGCAGGGTGCCGTCGTCGAGCACGATCTCGCCGCTGTCTTCACGGATGCCGGTGTCGGCACGGCGAGCCGCCGCCTTCTTCGCGTTCGCGATGACGGCGGGATCGATGATCTCGGTCGGCGCATCGGGCAGCACCGGCGCTGCGGGAACGGCGACAGCCTGTTCGAAGCCTCCGTCGACGCTGGTGTCCAGCAAGGCCGTCAGGGCATCGGGTCCGAGGTGCCCGTCGACGTCCTCTTCGCGACCCGATTTGTTGCGGCGCCACCACGGGAGGTCCTTGTCGGCGGCGTCCGGCGCTGCATCGAAGGCGACCGTCGGCCCGGTCACCGCGGGGTCCGCGGGGGCGGGGCGTTCGGCGTCGAACATCCATGCGTACAGGTCACCCAGGCGACGGCCGATGCGGTTCGGCGGGGTCTTCGTGAGGATCAGGATGCTGAGGAATGTGAGAGCGGCAAGCACCAGATAGGCACCGATGTTCGTCAGCAGGGAGAGCGGCTCGCCGACCGTCCACCCGAACAGGCCGCCGGCCGCGCTGAGCGCCGGCATCCCCTGCGACGGCTGCGGCCTTCCACCTGCCACGTGGCAGAAACCCGCGATCGAGAGGACGAACAGTCCGAAGCCGATGCCGATGCGACCGTTGTCGTGGACGGACGGCGGATGCCGGAAGAGCCAGCCTGCGAGAACCAGGAGCAGGACGGGCATGATGAAGGCCACACGCCCGACGAACAGGCCCACCGTGTACGCGCTGATCTGGGTGGCGGCCTCGTTGCCGATGAAGAACCACTCGTTGACGGCGCCGATGGCGGCGAGAAGCACGATCAAGAAGGGGAAGCCGTCGCGACGCTGGTCCTTCTCGAGCGTCTCGAGACCGAAGGCGCGGAACATACCGCCGACCGCATGGGCCACACCGAGCCAGGCACGCGACCCGACGGACGGGCGGTCTTCCTCGTCGACGTACTTCTTGGGAGCCGGCGCCGGCTTGCGGGCACGCGTCGAGGAGCCCTTCGCGGACGCGCGGGCGTTCGTGGGCGTGCTCGTGGATCGTGCCATTACTCCACGGTAGGCCGAAGGGCCCCCGGTTGCCCGGATTGACGCGGCCGGCGCCCCATCTCCGCGGGGCCGTTCCGCACTCGGCACTCAGCGCAGAGCGCTCAGCGCAGACGCTTGACCATGGTGTCGCGGCCGTGGCCGGCCTGCGTCAGCGCGAACCCTTCGCTGCGATAGAGGGTCTGCGCGTAGTTCCCCCGCTCGACCGAGAGACTGATCCGCCCGAATCCCTGCTCGCGCGCGTGCTCGCACAGCCGTTGCAGCAACGCGCGACCGACACCGTGCGCACGCCAGATCGGCCGCACCCCGATGATCAGCTCGGGAACCCCCGTGCCGACGTACCCGAGGCCCGGGTCGGTGCGCGGCAGCATCCGATACCAGGCCGCTCCGATCGGAACGTCCTGCGGATCCATCGCGACCACGCCGGCATCGCCCGGCCGCATCCAGCCCGAGATGTACCGGGTGTGGTCGGGATGCGTCAGCACCTCGTGTCGCGGGCGCGCGGCCCCCGGTCGCCAGTTCGCAGCCTCGACGACCATGTCGCCGAGAAACGCGCCATCGGCCTGCGTGGCAGGTCGAACGCGGAAGCGGGCGGGCATGGACCCGATGCTAGCGGTCTGGCGCTCAGGCCTCGATGACGAGCGGAACGATCATCGGGCGCCGACGCAACGACTGATTGACCCAGCGTCCGATCGTGCGGCGCACCACCTGCGACATGGCGCGGGTGTCACGCACCCCAGACTGTGCCGCTTCGGTGAGGGCCGCGGCGATCTTGGGCTTGACCGCATCGAACACGGCGTCGTCCTCCGCAAACCCGCGGGCGTGGATCTCCGGGCCGGTGATGACGCGACCGGTGGCGGCGTCGACCACCACGATCACCGAGATGAAGCCCTCCTCGCCGAGGATGCGTCGATCCTTCAGGTCGGCGTCGGTGATCTCACCGACGGTCGAGCCGTCGACGTAGACGAAGCCGATGTCCAGCTGGCCGACGACGCGCGCGACGCCGTCCGCGAGGTCGACCACGGTGCCGTTCTCGGCGATGATCGTGTTCTCCGGCGGGATGCCGGTGTCCTGCGCGAGCTTGGCGTTCGCGATGAGGTGGCGGTACTCGCCGTGCACCGGCATGACGTTGCGGGGCTTGAGGATGTTGTAGCAGTACAGCAACTCCCCCGCGGCGGCGTGACCCGACACGTGCACCTTGGCGTTGCCCTTGTGCACGACGTTGGCACCCAGCTTCGTGAGCCCGTCGATCACGCGGTAGACCGCGTTCTCGTTTCCGGGGATGAGGCTGGAGGCCAGGATCACGGTGTCGCCGGGGCCGGGCTCGATCGCGTGATCGAGGTTCGCCATGCGGCTGAGCACCGCCATCGGCTCACCCTGCGAACCGGTCGACATGTAGACGATGCGATCGTCCGGCAGATCCTTCGCCTTCTTGTAGTCGATGAGCACACCGTCGGGTACGTGCAGGTAGCCCAGTTCTTCGGCGATGGTCATGTTGCGCACCATCGAGCGGCCGAGGAACGCCAGGCGACGGCCGTTGGCGGCGGCCGCGTCGATGACCTGCTGCACTCGGTGCACGTGGCTCGAGAAGCTCGCCACGATCACCCGGCGCTGAGCCTTGGCGATGACCTGATCCAAAACCGGGCCGATGTCGCGCTCGAGGGGGGTGAAGCCGGGCACGTCGGCGTTGGTGGAGTCGACGAGGAAGAGGTCGACGCCGTCCTCGCCGAGGCTCGCGAAGGCCCGCAGGTCGGTGAGGCGCCCGTCCAGCGGGAGCTGATCCATCTTGAAGTCGCCGGTGGCCAGGACGGTGCCGGCATCGGTGTGGATCGCCACGGCCAGGGCGTCGGGAATGGAGTGGTTGACGGCGACGAACTCGAGGTCGAACGGGCCGACCTGTTCTTCCTGACCTTCGGCGACGGTGAGGGTGTACGCCTTGATGCGGTGCTCCTTGAGCTTCGCCTCCACGAGCGCGAGTGTCAGCTTCGAGCCGATGAGCGGAATGTCGCTCTTCAGGCGCAGCAGGTACGGCACCGCGCCGATGTGGTCCTCGTGGCCGTGCGTGAGCACGACGCCCACGACATCGTCGAGGCGATTCTTGATCGGCTCGAAGTCGGGGAGGATGAGGTCGACGCCGGGCTGGTGCTCTTCGGGGAAGAGCACGCCGCAGTCGACGATGAGGAGCTTTCCCTCGTACTCGAAGACCGTCATGTTGCGCCCGATCTCGCCGAGTCCCCCGAGCGGGATGACGCGGAGGGTTTCGGGCGCGAGGGCGGGCGGGTCGTAGAACGTCGTGGGCATCGTCTGCCTTTCGCGGATGCCGCGGCATCCACCGGTGAAGCTGTCGCTCAGCGGGTGGTGCCGTGGACCTTGGGGAGCGCGCCGCCGGCGGCGGCGTTGCGGTCGGGTCGGAAGTTGGAGAAGTCGGCGCCGTCGACGCCCTTCACGAGCGCGAGTTCGTCCTCGATGAGGGCGGCCTCCCACTCTTCGGGGCCGACGAGGGGCAGACGGACGCGAGGACTGGAGATGCGACCCAGCCCGTGCAGGATGTACTTCGCGCTGACGGTGCCGGGAACGTGCGTCATCACGGCCCGCACCAGTGGCTCGAGCTGCTGGTGCGCGGCGGTCGCCGTGGCAAGGTCGCCGCGGTTGACGGCATCCACGATCACGCGATACGGCGTGGCAGTGATGTTCGCCGTCACACCGATCAGTCCCGCGGCGCCGATCGACAGGTGCGGCAGCACGTTCGCGTCGTCGCCCGAGAAGTACATGAGGTCGGTCTGGTTCAGCACCCGGCTGACCTCGCTGAAGTCGCCCTTGGCGTCTTTGACGGCGAGGATGTTCGGGTGGTTGGCGAGGCGAAGGATCGTCTCGTACTTGATCGGCACCCCGGTACGTCCCGGGATGTCGTAGAGGATGACCGGCAGATCGGTGGCATCCGCGACGAGGCGGAAGTGCGTCAGGATGCCGGCCTGCGTGGGCTTGTTGTAGTACGGCGTGACGATCATGATGCCGTCGGCGCCGGCCTTCTCGCTCGCCTTGTACAGCTCGATGGCATGAGCCGTCTCGTTGGACCCGCCGCCGGTGATGATCTTGGCGCGGCCTGCGGAAACCGACTTGCCTACCTCGACGAGCCTGAGCTTCTCGGGGTCGGTGAGCGTGCTGGTCTCACCGGTCGTGCCGGTGACGACGATGCCGTCGGCGCCCGCCGTGATGACGTCATCCATGTGCTTCTCGACCGCGGGCCAGTCCACTTCACCGTCGGCCGTCATCGGAGTGACGAGGGCGACGAGGACCTGTCCGAAGGGATTGCCCGAGTGCGTCATGCCTCCAGGCTACCGGCTCGCGACGTGCCCGTCGGAGCACGCGCGCACGTTCGGGGTCAGCGGCCGGTTTTGGCGAGCCGCGCGGCCAACGGGCCGGGCAAAATCCGCGTGAGAGCGATCAGCGCTTTGTAGCGCAGCGACGGGATCGACACCGCTTTGCCGCGCGCGGCATCGCGCAACGCCTCGCGCACCACGTCGGCGGCATCCAGCCACATAGCCGCGGGAATCCCTTCCTGCCCGGGCGGAAGCCCCAGCCGTTCGTGGAAGTTCGTGTGGGTGAAGCCGGGACACACGGCCGTCACCGTCACGCTGCGGGGGCGGTACACCGCGTTGGCCCAGCGACTGAAGGAGATCACCCACGCTTTGACAGCGCCGTACGTCCCGCGCGGCAGGAAGCCCGCGACGGAGGCGACGTTGAGGATGCGGCCGCTCCCCCGCTCGAGCATCGCGCCCAGCGCAGCATGGCTCAGATGCATCGTGGCCCGCACATGCAGGTCGAGGTGACGCTGCTCATCGGCGATGTCGTTCGCCGCGAAATCGAGGTCGAGCCCGAACCCGGCGTTGTTCACGAGGATGCCGATCGGTCGCCGACGATCGCCGACGCGCTCGACGACGGCGGCCAAGCCGACGTCGTCGACCAGATCGGCGGGCAACACCTCGACGTCGACGCGGTACTCCGCCCGCAGCCGATCGGCCAGCTCCTCGAGCGCACCGCGGTCGCGCGCGACGAGGACCAGACTCGCGCCCCTCGCGGCGAGTTGGCGTGCGAACTCCGCACCGAGACCCGAACTCGCACCCGTGACCACAGCCGTCTTCGCCATAGCGCCACGGTACCCGCCGCGCGAGCCGATGGGTCGGCGTCGGGAACGGATCAGCGCCTCAGGGACGAATCAGCGTCAGAAAGCGATACGGCACACCCGAGCGCGACACCGACCATCCGACGTCGGGCTCGACGCCCGCGACGCTCCACCCGTCGTGTGAGGGAGCGAAAGTGTCTCCGTCGACGTCGAGATCGAGCTGAGTGACTTCGAGGACGTCGGCACGACCGATCGCTTCGGCGAACAGTCCCGCCCCGCCGATGACCCACGTCGACGGCTCGCCACCCACGAGCGCCACCGCGGCATCGAGCGAGGCGGCGCGCTCGGCGCCGTCGTCAGACCAGCTTTCGTTGCGTGTGACGACGATGTTGCGCCGCCCCGGCAGTGGACGAAACCGCGGCGGGAAGGACTCCCACGTGCGGCGCCCCATGATCACCGGCACACCCATCGTCGTGGCGCGGAAATGGGCGAGATCCTCCGGCACCTGCCACGGCATCCCGCCGTCCTTGCCGATGACACCGCCGTGCGCTTCGGCCCAGATGAGGCCCAGCCGGGTCATACCGCCACAGCCGCGCGAATCGCCGGGTGGTGCTGGTAACCCTCGACCACGATGTCGTCGTACGTGTAGTCGAAGATCGAGTCGGGCCTGCGGGCGAACGCCAGTCGCGGGTACGGGTACGGGTCGCGGGAAAGCTGCTCGCGCACCTGCTCGATGTGGTTGTCGTACACGTGGCAGTCGCCGCCGGTCCAGACGAAGTCGCCCGGCTCGAGTCCGGTCTGCTGCGCGATCATCATCGTCAGCAGGGCGTAGGAGGCGATGTTGAAGGGCACGCCGAGGAACATGTCGGCGCTGCGCTGGTAGAGCTGGCACGACAACTTGCCGTCGGCGACGTAGAACTGGAAGAGCGCGTGGCATGGTGCGAGCGCCATCCGGGGGATGTCGGCGGGGTTCCACGCCGAGACGATGAGTCGTCGCGAGTCGGGATTGGTGCGGATCTGGTCGATGACCTGCGAGATCTGGTCGATCGGCTCGCCGGACGGCGTGGGCCACGAGCGCCACTGCACCCCGTAGACGGGACCGAGCTCGCCGTCGGCGCCGGCCCATTCGTCCCAGATGGTCACGCCGTGCTGCTGCAGCCAGGACACATTCGACTCGCCACGCAGGAACCACAGCAGTTCGTAGACGATCGACTTCATATGCACGCGCTTGGTGGTGATGAGCGGGAAGCCCTGCGCGAGGTCGAAGCGGATCTGACGGCCGAACACGCTCGTCGTCCCGGTGCCGGTGCGATCGTCCTTGTGCACGCCGTCGGCGAGCACCTCGCGCAGGAGGTCTTCGTACGGGGTGGGGATGGATGCCGCGGTCACGCCAGCCAGACTACCGGCGCCCGCCGACACACCGGCTCTCTGACGCGCTGCCCGTCACACGGCGACGCGACGATTCGCGGCGGCCGTGGTAGCGGTATCGTGGGTCATTGTGACCGTTGTCCCCGCCGTGCTCGTGCTGGCCGCGTTGCTCGTGGTGACCGTCTCGGTGGGGCTGTTCCTCCGCTGGAAGCAGAACCGTCCCCGCCGCCAGAACCCGGACGAGATCGTCGAACCGCAGCGCCTCGGAGCGCAGCACCTCGGCGAACGCGCGACGCTGTTGCAGTTCAGCACCGAGATGTGCGCGCGGTGTCCCGGTGTGCACCGTGTTCTCGGCTCCATCGCCGACGCCCACGACGGTGTGCTGCATTTGGACGTCGACCTCACGCATCGCCCCGACATCGCCAAGCACTTCCACGTGCTGCAGACGCCGACGACGCTCATCCTCGACCGTGACGGCATCGTCCAGACCCGGTTCGGGGGCACCCCGAACCGCCATGCGATCGAGCTCGAGCTCACCCGCGTGACCGCGGCATCCGCCCCGATCTGACGTTTCCTGACCCCGCGCGTCGTTTCCCGCGGCCACCACCCCCGTTCCGCCCGGGCGGAGCCGCGTCTAGGCTCGATCACGAGCACCGGCCCGACAACGGAGGAACAGCCATGAGCGTGACCAGCGAAGCATCGACGAGATGGACGGGATCCCTGGCCGATGGGTCGGGAGAGGTCGCTCTGGAGAGCTCGAACCAGGGGCCGTTTGCCGTCAACTGGAAGGCACGCAGCGAGGGGTCGACGTCGGTGACGACGCCCGAAGAGCTCATTGCCGCCGCCCATTCGTCGTGCTTCAGCATGGCGCTCTCGCACGCGCTGGCCGAGAACGGCACTCCCCCGGAGAGCATCGAGACGACCGCATCCGTCACCTTCATCCCCGGCACCGGAATCACCGGGTCGCACCTGAACGTGAATGCCGTCGTGCCGGGCCTGTCTGCGGAGGATTTCACCCGCATCGCGGGCGAAGCCAAGACCGGATGCCCGGTATCGGCAGCGCTGGCCGGCATCGAGATCACCCTCGAGGCGACGCTTGCCTGACGCGAAGGACGAGGGCCGCGTCGTCATCGCGGGGGCGTCGGGCCTGATCGGACGCGCGCTGACCGCGTCGCTTCGCCGCGACGGCATCCCCGTGACGCGTTTGGTGCGCCGCGAGAGCGCCGTATCCGACGAGGTCTCCTGGGACCCGGGCCGCACTCCGCTGCCGCCCGCGGTGCTCGAGGGCGCACGCGCTGTCGTCGGGCTGAACGGGGCGACCCTCGGACGATTCCCGTGGACATCGCGGTACAAACACCAACTGCTCTGGTCGCGGGTGGCTCCCACACAGGCTCTGGCGGCGGCAGTCCGGTCGCTCGGCGACGCCGCGCCGCACTTCGTCTCGTCGTCGGCCGTCGGCTACTACCCCTCTGCGCCCGGAGTCACGCTGACGGAAACGTCGGTTCGCGGCGACTCTTTCCTCGCCGACCTCTGCGGCGAGTGGGAGGGCGCGGCGGTTCGCGGCGCCGGCGACAACGCGCGAGTGGCCCTGCTGCGCACGGCGCCCGTCGTGCACGCACAGGGCGTGCTGAAGCCGCTCCTGCTGCTCACCAAACTCGGAATGGCAGGCCCGATCGGCCGCGGAACCCAGGTGTGGCCGTGGATCTCACTCGAGGACGAGGTCCGCGCGATCCGCCACGTGATCGACACCCAGACCACCGGTCCAGTGAACCTCACCGGCCCCGAGCGTGCGACAGCGAACGATCTCGGCTTCGCGCTGGCCCGGCGCATGAACCGTCCGTACCTGCTGCGGGTGCCGGAGTGGGCTCTGAAGCTCGTTCTCGGTCGCGACGCCGCCGAGGGGTTGCTCACGAGCGACATGCACGTCGTACCCGAGGTGCTCACCGCATCCGGCTTCGCGTTCAGCCACCCTCGAGTGGAGGACGCCGTCGCAGCTGCCGTTCCGGCCTGATCAGTCGGAAGAGCTCGCGCTCGGCGACTTCTCGACGACGATGGCGCGTCGGATCGCCTCTCGGGCGCGGCGACGATCCCCCGCGCCATCGTACGCGAGACCCAGCCGGAACCATGCCCTCCAGTCGTCGGGATGCTGCTCCACGTCAGCGCGATAGGCGGGAAAGACGGCATCGGCCTGCGCGCGGTCGGGGCGGCCGCTGACGCGGACGTCGAGCTCTTCCGCGGGAAGCGCGTGCTCGTCCTCGAGGCGAGTGGCCAGCCGTTCGGCGCTGCGACCGAACGAGATTTCGCGCCACAGCGCCCACGCGGCAATGAGCGGGAGCACGACGAGGGCCACTCCCATCGCGATGCCGATCGGCTGCGCCGACGTCAGCAGCAACCAGGCCCGCTGCGCGACGAGGACGATGTACAGCGCGAGCAGCACCGCCATGACGGCGACGCCGAGCCGGGCCTTCATACGCCGGTGACGCGGGCGACCTGCCCCGGCACGGCGCCCTCGTCGACGACGTGAGACGTTTCGGCTTCGCCACGGCGAGGTCCGAGGCCGAGATCGATGAGCGCGTCGAGACCCACCGTCACGCCTCGCGCGTCGCGGGCGGCGGCAAGGGCGACGCGGATGCCGGGCCCGTAGGCGCGCGCCGGATCGATCGTGTCGTGCACGATCGCGATCGACTCCCCCGGAGCCGACAGGATCGTCTCCTGCTTGGCCACGACGCCCGGGCGGCGCAGCGAGTGGATGGGGACGCTCGCGACTTGCTGGCCTCGCGCGCGCTGGTCGACGTGCGGTGACTCGACGGGGCCGACGAGAGCGCGCGCGTCCGCAATCAGCTCTGCGGTTCGCACCGCCGTGCCACTGGGCGAATCGACCTTCGTCTCACGGTGTGTTTCGACGATCTCGATCGACGGGAACAACGGCGCGGCCGCGGCGGCGAGCGCCGTCGCGACGACCGAACCGAGCGAGAAGTTCGGGATGAAGACGGCGCCCGTACCCGCGGCATCCACGAGGGGACGCACGAGCGCGATGCGCTCGGTGGACCAGCCCGACGTGCCGACCAGGACGTTCTTGCCGCGCTCGATCGCGGCGCGCACGACGTCGATCGAGACGCCGGGGACCGACGCGTCGACGACCAGGTCTGCGCCGTCCATTTCGGCCAGATCGCTCGACGAGCGCAGCACCGCGACCGTTTCGAAGTCGTCCATCTCGTCGATCACACCGGCGATGATCGCGCCGAGCTTGCCGGTGCCGCCCACGAGGGCCACTCTGGTCGTCATGCTTTCAGCCTAGGCCGTCGCGCCGACGCGGATACGCTCGAACGATGGTCCGACTCCACCCGCTCCCCGCTGATGATCCGCGCGCACACGCACTCCTCGCGGAGTACTTCCAGATGCGCGCTGACGCGTTTCCGCAGGGCCAGGCGTACCGTCCGGCGTTCCCCGTGGCATCCGTGTTCACCCCACCGGCGGGCGTGTTCGTCGTCGTGACAGACGACGAGGACGGCGCCGACGTCGGATGCGGCGGCATCCGCCGCGTCGAGGACGGGCCCGCGGGCGTCCGCTACGAGGTGAAGCACCTGTTCCTGCAACCGCGAACCCGCGGACGCGGCTGGGGTCGACTGCTTCTGGAGGATCTGGAGGAGCGTGCCCGCGACTTCGGCGCGGCCGAGCTCGTACTCGACACCCATCACACCCTCGAAGCGGCCGGTGCCCTGTACTCCGGCTCCGGTTTCGTCGCGATCGAGCCGTACAACGACAACCCCAACGCGACGCGATGGCTAGGCAAGATCCTCTGACGGAGGCACGATCACGAGCGCGAATCCGACGCCCGCTCCGATCAGAGCCCCCAGGCCGCCGCAGACGACCGCACCGACAACCGCTCCGAAGCCGAAGCCGATGAGTGCGCATCCGACGACTCGACGGAGGAAGCGGATGACGGCCATGCGCACGCGATAAAGGAACAGCTCGGCATCACCTGGCATCACCCGCGGTTCACATCTCCGGAGATTTCTGCAGCGCAGACCGGTTCTGCCCCGCCGCGACGACAATCTCGGCCCCCGACGCGGTGAAACTCCGGAGTTGTGCACACCGGGCCCCACCGGGGCCGGGCGGGTGCGAGAACCTGGCCCGGTCAGACCGGCGGAACTTCGGGAAGGCCCGTGCGCAGCTCCATCGGCAGGTGCGCGAGGTCGTTGTGGGTGACGAGGGTCCACGGCCGGCCCTTGCGCTGGGCGAGGACCGTCAGTCCGCAGTGCGCCTGATTGATGGTCATCCACCGCCACTCAGGGGCGTCGAGCACCTCGCGCACGAACCACGCGATAACGAAGTTGTGGGTGATGAGCAGTTCATGGGCGGAGGGCTTGCGCACCAGGAACTCCGCGACGGCGTCGCCCATCTGCGCGCGCCCGGCGTCGATCTCCGCGTCGGTGTACGAACCGAAGAAGGGCTCGTAGATCGCCGGGGTGTCGGGTTGCATGCCGGTCGGGATGCAGTCGAACAGCAGAGCCGACGGCTCGGGTGTCACGGCGGGTAGCCGGCCCGAGACGGTGCGGGCGGTCTCGGCGGCACGCTCGAGCGGCGAATGCCACACGGCATCCAGAGGCACGCCCGACAGGCGATCGGCCAGGAGTTCGGCCTGACGCCGGCCCCGCGGCGAAAGTGGCCCGTCTTCGAGGCCGTGCTCCGCGTCGAGGTGCTCTCCGTGCCGCACAAGATATAGGTAATGCGTCACGTCAGCTCTCGTCTCGCCAGGGGGTGGGCCTCATCACACCCTACGTCAGCGTCCCGACGCCCGATCCGGGCTTGACAGACGCTGTCCAGCGCGTGCGAACGGACGTCGCGTCACTGGGTGGCGCGGGCGATGTCGGCCAGGTGCGCACGACTCAGCGGCGCGCCGACGCCCTGCACGAGCTCTTCGACGTGGTCGACAGCGAACACGTTCACGATCGGAGCCGCCACGGTGCGCTGAGCGAGTAGCCAGGCGATCGCGACCGCGGACGGCGGAATCGACAGCTCGGCACCGATGCGGTCGAGCGCGCGCAGGGTGCGAGCGCCGCGCCGGTTCATCGCGGCCGCCAACTGAATGCCGCGGACGGAATACGCGATGTGAGAACGGTCGCGGTGCACGCCGGCGAGATAGCCGTGCTCGAGCGCCTGTGACGGCGTGGCGGCGATGCCCTGCGCTCCCGCGACCAGGCGGAGGTCCCCCTCGAAGTCGGACTGGCGCAGAAGGTTGTACGGAACATCCAGCACCGTGAACCGGGGGTACCCCGCCGACGCGAGGATGCGCGCTTCGACCAGCTGTGCGGCGGAATGTCCGAATGCGCCGACGGCGCGCACCTTGCCGGCCTCGATGAGCCACTCCACGGTGGCCAGCGTGTCTTCCAGCGATGTCACGTCATCGGACGTCGCATCGAGGTAGAGCACGTCGATGCGGTCGGTCTGCAGACGCGTGAGCGACGCTTCGACGGCACGGATGAGGTTGACCGGCCCGAGTCCCGGATGGTCGGGGTTCGAGCCGACGCGCACGGCCAGCACGATCTCGTCACGGATGGCGCGACGACGCAGCCACTGACCGACGATGTGTTCGCTGCGTCCCGCGGCGTAGCCGTCGGAGGTGTGCACGGCGTTGCCGCCCCATTCTCGGTAGGCGTCGAGGATGCCGTGAGCTGCGGAAAGATCGACGTGCCAGCCGAATTCGGCCGCACCGAGCAGGAGGGGGAAGACGTCGAGCCCGGACTCGCCGAGCGTCGTGCGGATGCCGGATCCCACAGGTGCCCCCTGGACGGGAATGGGCGAGGAGGGGTGCGGCGCCACGGCGCGCGGTGTGGTGGGCGTGGTCCCTACGCCGAAGTAACCCATCCGTTCACCCCCTCGCGGTGCCGCGGTTGCGGCCCGTGCTTCTCGATACCCACCCCCCGATGCGTAGTTCCGAGGGTAGGGCAGCCCCGCGGCGCGACCGCGCATTGAACGGAACGAACGGTAAACATTCCATAACGCTTACGTCACGGACTCGGTTTCAGACCGCGCGCGTCCCCCATTCGGAGGACAGCGGGTGAACGAACGGATGCCCGCCCCTCCGAGACGGGAGGAAGCGGGCATCCGTTGTCCGTGCCGGTTGCGCCGTTCACGAGGAACGACGCAACCGTGAGTGCTCAACCTTCGGCGGGAGCCTCCGGGCCCTCGCTGGCGGCCGCACGGCCTTCCTGGTCGGCGGCTTCTTCGAGCACGGGCTCGAGTGACAGCTTGCCGCGGTCGTCGATCTTGGTGATCTTGACCAGGAGCTTCTGACCGACGCCGAGCACGTCTTCGACGTTCTCGACGCGCTTGCCACCGGCGAGCTTGCGGACCTCGCTGATGTGCAGCAGGCCGTCCTTGCCGGGCAGGAGCGAGATGAACGCGCCGAACGCCGCGAGCTTGACGACGGTTCCGAGGAACTGCTCGCCCACCTCGGGGTTGGTCGGGTTGGCGATCGCGTTGACCTGGGCACGAGCGGCTTCCGCCGCGGGGCCGTCGGTCGCGCCGATGTAGACGGTGCCGTCCTCCTCGATGGAGATCTGCGCGCCGGTCTCGTCCTGGATCGCGTTGATCGTCTTGCCCTTGGGGCCGATCAGCTCGCCGATCTTGTCGACCGGGATCTGCACGCTGATCACGCGCGGCGCGGTCGGCGCCATCTCGTCCGGACCGTCGATAGCGGCGTTCAGGACATTCAGGATCGTCATGCGGGCGTCCTTGGCCTGCGTCAGCGCCGCGGTGAGCACCGACGACGGGATGCCGTCGAGCTTCGTGTCGAGCTGGATCGCCGTGACGAACTCGCTGGTACCGGCGACCTTGAAGTCCATGTCACCGAGGGCGTCTTCGGCACCGAGGATGTCGGTCAGCGCCGCGTAGCGGGTCTGACCGTCGACCTGGTCGGAGACGAGACCCATCGCGATGCCGGCCACGGGAGCGCGCAGCGGCACACCCGCGTTCAGCAACGACAGGGTCGATGCGCAGACCGAACCCATCGAGGTCGAGCCGTTGGAGCTGAGCGCCTCGGAGACCTGACGGATGGCGTAGGGGAACTCCTCGCGGCTCGGCAGCACCGGCACGAGGGCGCGCTCGGCGAGGAAGCCGTGCCCGATCTCGCGACGCTTCGGCGAACCGACGCGACCGGTCTCACCGGTCGAGTACGGCGGGAAGTTGTAGTGGTGCATGTAACGCTTGTGCGTCACCGGCGAGAGCGAGTCGATCTGCTGCTCCATCTTGAGCATGTTCAGCGTGGTGACGCCCAGGATCTGGGTCTCACCGCGCTGGAAGATCGCGGAGCCGTGCACGCGCGGAATGACCTGAACCTCGGCATCCAGCGGACGGATGTCAGCGAGGCCACGGCCGTCGATGCGAACGCCCTCGCTGAGGATGCGGCCACGAACGATGAGCTTGGTCACCGACTTGTAGGCGGCACCGAACTCGGCTGCCGCCGTGGCGGGCAGCTCGCCGGCCTCGATGGCGGCCAGCACCTGCGCCTTGACCTCGTCCTTGACGGCGTCGTCGGCGTTCTGGCGCTCGACCTTGTCCGCGATCTGGTAAACGGGCACCAGACGGTCGTACGCACGACCGGCGACGAAGTCGTAGGTCTCCTTCGCGTACGGCGGGAAGACCGGGTACGGCTGGATCTCCTTCGCCGCGGTGTTCGCCACGACGTTCTGCGCGGCGACCAGTTCCTTGATGAACGGCTTGGAGGCCTCGAGACCCTGCGCGACGATCTCCTCGCTGGGCTTGACGGCGCCGGCCTTGATGAGGTTCCAGCTGTTCTCGGTGGCTTCGGCCTCGACCATCATGATCGCGACGTCGCCGTCGTCCAGCACGCGGCCGGCGACCATCAGGTCGAAGACCGCCTCGTCGACCTGCGCGGCCGTCGGGAAGGCGACCCACTGATCGGCGTGCTCGCCCTGGCCGGGGATGAGCGCGAGGCGCACACCGGCGATCGGGCCCGAGAACGGCAGACCGGAGATCTGCGTCGACAGGGATGCCGCGTTGATCGCGAGCGCGTCGTAGAACTCGCCCGGAGCGATGCTCAGGACGGTGACGACGATCTGCACCTCGTTGCGGAGGCCGTCGACGAACGACGGTCGCAGCGGACGGTCGATGAGACGGCAGACCAGGATGGCCTCGGTGGAGGGGCGGCCCTCGCGGCGGAAGAACGAACCGGGGATCTTGCCTGCCGCGTAGGAACGCTCTTCGACGTCGACGGTCAGCGGGAAGAAGTCGAAGCCCTCACGCGGGTGCTTGCCGGCGCTCGTGGCCGACAGCAGCATGGTCTCTTCGTCGAGGTACGCGGCAACGGCACCCTGTGCCTGCTGCGCGAGTCGTCCGGTCTCGAACCGGATGGTGCGGGTGCCGAATCGGCCGTTGTCGAGAACGGCTTCGGCGGCGGTGATTTCAGGACCTTCCAAGAGGTCTCTCCTTCTTTGTTTAGACTCGCGCGCGCGTTTCGCGCACGAGATCGTGCGAAGGAGCAGGATCAGGCAGTTCCAGACGCGCAGCGACACCGTTGTGGGCGCCGCCGCGTCGGTCAGCGCTGGCCACCAGTAGAAAGCCACCGTTCGCGTCGGAATGCGTCGAACGGGAACCCACCACAGGAGACCAGCTTCCTGCCGGCCTGCTCCGGATGCCGCGGAAGATCCACGGCAACCTGCACAATCCTATCAGTCGGGCCCTCCCCTGCGTATGGTGGAGGGCATGAGCACCGACGACACCACCGCATCCGAGGAGATGAAGCGCAAGTTCAGGGAGGCGCTCGACAAGAAGAACGCGCAGCGGCGCACCGGCGAAGCCCACCTCGACGGCGACTCCTCCGTTCACAACGGCCAGGGCGCCATGCCCAAGCGCGAGTTCCGCCGCAAGAGCGGCTGAGCACGCCGGCGGTCGTCTGCGCCGCCTCAACTGTGCGGAGCCTTCGACCGCTCGGGCGAGCCGCCCGCGGGGATGTCGATGTAGTCGATGTGCTTCGCTGTGACCGCGTCCCCCGCGGTGCGGCCGCGCATCCGCCGCCACACCCACGGCAGCGCATCCCGCGTCAGCCACAGCCCCGTGACCGGACGATCCTGGTCGGCGTGCAGGACCGCTTCGAGCGCGCCGAGCGCCTCGATGTCGGGCAGACCGAGCACGTCGGCCGCCCGGTAGGACACGAACCGATGCCCGCTCGAGCTGAGGTGCACTTTGTCGTGCGCCCACTTCGCGCGTTCACCGATCTCGTGATCGTTCTCGAGGTCGAGGAGGAACGCACCGTGGCGCGCGGCGATGTCACGCACATGGTCGGCGAACACGGCGAAGCGCCGGGCGAACAGCGCCGACGCGCGCCGGTCGGGAAGAAAGGGTGTCACGAGCAGCACGTCGCTGCCCGCGCGTCGGAGCGCCGCCACGGCGTCGTCGACCTGTGCGGCGACGCGCGCCGGATCGGCGCGATGGGAAACGAGGTCGTTCGCGCCGATGAAGACCGTGGCCAGATCGGGCCGAAGCGCAAGCGCACGGGGAAGCTGCTCGGCGACCAGGTCGGCCACGCGGCGGCTGCGCACGGCGAGGTTGGCGTAGCGGACGACCGCCGGTGAGCGCTGGGCGAGCAGCGTCGCCAGCCGATCGGCCCAGCCGCGATACTGCCCCTCGGGCATGCGCGAGGTGTCGCACAGCCCCTCGGTGAGCGAGTCGCCGAGCGCCACGATGCGGCTCCACTCCCTCGGCGCGGTTACGGCCTCGGCGGGCACATCGGCGATCGCCGGGGCCGCCTGCACGCGTCGTAGCGGGCGCGCGGACCGCGGCGCACGATCGACGGCGTGCAGTCGCTGCGCTTCGAGATAGTGCTCGTGGAGCCGGTCGATCATCGCCGGCCAGGTGCGCCCCTCCACGGCGGCGCGCGCGGCGGCACCGAAAGCCTGCCGCTTGGTCGCGTCGCCGACGAGGTCGCGCACACGATCGCGGAGGTCGTCGAGGTCGCCAGGGCGATAGAGCCAGCCGTCGACGCTGGAGTGCACGAGATCGACGGGGCCGCCGCGTCCGGTCGCGACCACGGGGACGCCGCTGGCGTGCGCCTCTTGAATCGTCTGGCCGAACGTCTCGCTCTCGCCGGGGTGGACGAAGACGTCGAAGCCGGCCAGCGCCTGCGCGAGCTCGGCTCCGCCCAGATGACCGAGGAAGACCGCCCGCGGCAGAGCGCGTTCCAGGCGCGGCCGCGCCGGCCCGTCGCCGACGATGACCAGACGTACCCCGGGCATGTCGGCGATGACGGCGAGATCCTCCACCTGCTTCTCGGGAGCGAGTCGCCCGACGTAGCCGACGATGATCTCCCCCGGCGCGATCCACGACCGCCACGCCTCGCTGCGCCGATCCGGTCGGAATCGCTCGGTGTCCACGCCCCGGCCCCACAGCCGTGTCCGATCCACACCGAGCTCGTGCAGCTGATGCAGAGCCGACGACGACGGCGCGAGGGTGAGGGTCGCGCGACGGTGCAGGCGCGCCACGTGAGCGGCGGTGAACGCCGTCGCTCGGGGCAGACCGTATTTGCGGGCGTACGCGATGACGTCGGTCTGGTAGACGGCGACCGTCGGCAGGCCGAGCGCATCCGCGGCCGCGACTGCACGCCAGCCCAGCACGAAGGGTGACGCGAGGTGGACGACATCGGGACGGTAGTCCCTCAGGATGCCGGCGAGCGCGCCGGTGCGTCCGAGCGCGATCCGCACCTGGGGATAGGCGGGCAGGGGAACGGAGGGAAGGAGGGTGGTCTGCGCATCAGCCCGCGCGCCGGGGCCGCCGGGCGCCACCACGAGGGCTTCGTGGCCGTTCGCGGTGAGGTGGCGCACGGCCTGGAGAACGGAGCCGGTGACTCCGTTCATGTGAGGCAGGAACGACTCGGCGACGAACGCGACTCTCATGACTCCAGCGTCGCGGGTGAAGAGGCGCGTCGACACGCTGACGGGCCCCGCGCACGCAGTGTTCGCCCAACGATCCACGTCCGGTCACCGGGACGTCATCGCCGCTCCCTGCGTTCCCCGAGCGTTCATCCCTGCGTGGTACCCCAGGACGGTGACCGACGACTGGCTGCAGGTGCTGGCACACAGCCCGTGGGCGTTGCCAGCGATGGCCGCGCTCGTGGTCGGTGACGCGTTCCTGGTCGTGATCCCCGGCGAGGCCGCGGTCACCACCTTCGGCGCCCTCGCTGTCGCCGAGGGCGCTCCTCCGCTGTTCGCAGTCATCGCGGTCGCGGCGGTGGCGGCGCTCACCGGTGACGTGGGGTGTTACTTCCTCGGGCGCACGGTCGGGCTCGATCGTTGGCGGTGGATGCGGGGGCGACGTGTCTCCGCCGCGTTCGGGTGGGCCCGCGACGCGCTCGCCCGGCGCGGTGCGACGCTGATGTTCACGGCTCGGTTCATCCCGTTCGCCCGCTTGGCCGTCAACATCGCGGCGGGCGCTTCCGGCATGCGTCTGGGGCGTTACGTGGTCCTGGCAGCGCCCGCGGCGACGGCGTGGGCGCTCTACCAGGCCCTCCTCGGCGCAGCGGTCGCGGCGATCATTCCCGGCGGAACGGTAGCCGCCGTCGTGGTCTCGATCGCGCTCGCCCTCGCGATCGGCGCCGTCGCGGATGCGCTCGTCGCCCGCGCACGCCGGCGCCGCGCCCCCGATGTCTAACGGAGGGGGCGCGGCGTGCGGCATCCGCCGGGTGTCAGCCCTCGGCTCGGCGGCGAGCGCGCTCCTGCTTCGCGGCCGCTTCGGCGACGGCCGCGGTCTCGAGGTCCTGCGTGCCGACGGCTCCCGTATCGGTCGACATACCGTCGTGTCCCTCACCGGTGAGCGCGGCCTCGTCGAAAGGGCTCCGTCCGGCGAGCACTTCGCGTACGCGTTCGCGGTCGATCTGCTTCGTCCAGGTGCCGATCAGCACCGTGGCGACGGCGTTGCCGGTGAAGTTCGTCACGGCGCGCCCCTCGGACATGAACCGGTCGATGCCGACGATGACGCCGACGCCGTGCACGAGATCGGGACGGAACGCCTGCAAGCCGCCCGCCAGGGTTGCAAGACCGGCCCCGGTGACGCCCGCGGCGCCCTTGGAGGCGATGATCATGAAGACGAGCAGACCGATCTGCTCCGACCACGACATCGCGTTGCCGGTGCCCGCCGCGATGAACAGCGACGCCATGGTCAGGTAGATGGCGGTGCCGTCGAGGTTGAACGAGTAGCCGGTGGGCACCGTGATGCCGACGACCGGCTTGGACACCCCGAGGTGCTCCATCTTCGCGATCAGACGCGGCAGCGCCGACTCGCTCGAGGACGTGCCGACGATGAGCAGGTATTCGCGGCCCAGGTACTTCATCAGCCGCAGGATGTTGACCCGGCTGACCAGATACAGCATCACCCCGAGGACGCCGAAGACGAAGACGGCGCACGTGATGTAGAAGGCGATCATGAGGATGCCGAGACTGACGATGGCGGCGAAACCGGTCTTTCCGACCACGGCAGCGATGGCACCGAACGCACCGACCGGGGCGAGCCAGAGGATCATGCCGAGGATGCGGAAGACGAGCCCCTGCAGCTGCTTGACGGCGAACATGATCGGCTCGCCCTTCGTGCCGAGCCCCTGGAGCGCGAAGCCCACCAGCAGAGCGATGAAGAGCACCTGCAGCACGCTCTCGCCGGTGAACGCGGAGAAGAACGTCGTGGGGATGATGCCCATCAGGAAGTCCACGGTCGAGGTCGCCTTGAGGTTCGACGTGTCGTAGGTGGCGGTGGACATGTCCAGCCCGGTGCCGGGGTGGATCACATTGCCGACCACGAGACCGATGAACAAGGCGAAGGTCGTCATGACCATGAAGTAGCCGAGCGCGAGTCCACCGATCTTGCCGACCGTCGCGGCCTTGGCGATCGAGCCGACTCCGACCACGATGGTGCAGAAGATGATGGGCGCGATCATCATCTTGATGAGGTTGACGAACGTCTTACCCAAGGGCTCGAGTCCCTTGGCCACGTCCGGCCAGACCAGGCCGACGACGGCACCGAGAACCACGGCGATGATCACCGAGACGTACAGCCAGGTGTGTTTGTCCCAGGAGCTCTTTCCGCGGCGCCAGTTGTAGCCGGGGAGTGTGAAGGATGTCGTGAGGGCCATGTCCGCCTCCAGGTGTGAACGGTCGTTGTTCGGCTGCCGCCGACGCTGGTGGCAACAGGCCCAGAGTGCGTCCCGGCGAGGCACATGCTTCACTTGTGGTCGTATTGGTCCCGGACGTGGCGACCTGTCACGCCATTCACCGTCGAGGGGGCACGATGACCCGGAAGTTCGGACGCAGTGCCGCGTCCCGGCTCTTCCTCTGGCTGGCGGGGGCCGCCCTCGTGCTCGCGCTCGTCACCGCCGGTCTGCTGGTGTGGGAGGCTCAGCGCACCGCGCGCGCTGAGGCGGAGCGGGTGACCCAGGCGGTCGCCGCAACGCTCGCCGGACTTCCTGAGGTCTCGGCGGCGCTGACGGCCGGCGACGATGCCGCGGCGTCGCGCGCGCTCCAGCCGCTCGCGGTGGAGGTCATGTCGGGCGCGGAGGTCGACTTCGTGACGGTCATGGATGCCGACCGCATCCGGGTGACCCACCGCGATCCGGAGCAGATCGGCCAGCACTACATCGGCACCATCCCGGCGTCTGCGCAGCCGCTGACCGAGGAGTTCACCGGCACGCTCGGCCCGTCGCTGCGCACGATCGTGCCGGTGATATCGGGCGGACAGCTCGTCGGTTGGGTATCGGTCGGGGTGACGATCCGCACGGTCACCGCCCAGGTGCTACCGCGGCTGCTCGTCGTCGCCGGCGTGGCCATCGCTCTCGTCGGGGCCGGACTGGCGGGCGCCGTCCTCGCGAGGCGAGTCACGCGCAGCGTGGCTGGGGATCTCCCCGCCGGTGCGATCCGCGACACGCTCGCCTCCGCGGAGTCGATGCGCACGCTCGGAGATGCGCTGCGGGCACAGACCCACGAACATGGCAATCGCATGCACGCCGCCGTCGCCCTCATCGAGCTGGGTCGCTCCGATGACGCGGTGGCCATCCTCACCGACTCGGCCCGTCAGAGTCAGGCGCTCGTCGACCAGGTGACGGCGCGCACCGAGGGCGATCCGACCGTGGGCGCACTGTTGCTGGGCAAAGCGTCGCAGGCGATGGAACGCGGTGTCGAATGGTCGGCCGACATCGCGGCCGACGCGCCGCGATCGCTGTTGAGTCCGATCGATGCGGTGGCGGTCGTGGGCAACCTCATCGACAATGCGCTCGACGCGGCGGCAAGCGGTGACGAACCCCGCTGGGTGCGGGTGGAGATGGCTCGAACCGCCGAAGACGAGCTGCTGCTCACCGTGGCCGATTCGGGTGTCGGCCCTGATGAGCGCACCCGCGAGCGGATGTTCGACCGCGGGTTCTCCACCAAGCCTGCGGGCGTCGAGGGGCGAGGCGTGGGGCTCGCCCTGGTGCGCGCGGTCGTCGACGAGATCGGCGGGACCATCGCCGTCGACGTGTCGCCGACCACCTTCCGGGTCGTTCTTCCGACGGAGCGATCGTGATCGGCGTGCTCCTCGTCGATGACGAGGCCCTCACACTCGAACTGCACCGCTCGTACGTGGAGCGTGTGCCGGGTTTCACGGTCGTCGCCGAGTGCGCGGGCGCCCGCGCGGCCGTGGCCGCGATCCTCGACGCTCCGAAACGCGCCCCCATCGACCTGGTCCTGCTGGATATGACCATGCCTGACGGCACCGGCGTGGATGTGCTCCGGCATGTGCGGGCACGCGCGGCGGATGTCGACGTCATCGCCATCACGTCCGTCCGCGACGCCGAGGTGGTGCGCCAGGCGGTGGCGCTGGGCGCGGCTCAGTACCTCATCAAGCCCTTCACGTTCGCGACCTTCCACGACCGACTCGAGCACTACCGCGCGTACCGCGAACGCGCGGATGCGGCGACGGGCGCCGCCACCCAATCCGAGATCGATGCGATGCTGGGCGCTCTCCGGCCGGCCGCACACGTGGAGTTGCCGAAAGGCCTCTCCCCCGACTCGCTGGCGCGGGTGTCGGATGCCGTCCGCTCGCGCGGACCGCTGTCGGCCACCGAGACCGCAGATGCCCTCGGCATGTCGCGCGTCGCGGCGCGGCGCTACCTGGAGCATCTCGCCGAAGCGGGCCGGGTCGAACGTGCGCCGCGCTACGGAACGCGCGGACGGCCCGAGACCGAATACCGCTGGTCGTGATCAGCGGTCGGTGGGCCCGGCATCCGGCGTCACGTTCCACCCATCGGGTCCGTCCGAGCCGGCGGGATAGTCCTCCAGAGGCACGTCGCCGCGGTGCCACGCGTCGCGGATCGGCTGGATGATGCGCCAGCACTCCACGGCGGCATCCCCGCGCACCGACATGGCCGCGTCGCCGTCGAGGATGGCCGCGAGAACCTCCATGTAGGCCGCCTGCGAGCCGAGTCCGAGGTCGGCCTCGAGGGTGGACCGATGCAGCACGAACGGATCTTCTCCGCCGTTGACCGCGATGTCCACTGAGACGCGATCGGGGCCGAGCGAGAAGCGGATCGACAGGGGTCCGGGCTCGCCGGTGAAGCCGACCGGAAGGTGGCGCACCGGTCGGAGCACGATCTGAATCTCGGCCCGCTTGGTCGCCAGCGCCTTTCCCGAACGCAGCGTGAAGGGAACCCCCGCCCATCGGGAGTTCCGTACCTCCAGCGTCACCTGGGCGAGCGTCTCGGTCTCGCGCGACGGATCGACCCCCGGCTCATCGACGTAGTCGGGCATCTGCTCGCCCCCCGCCGTGCCGACGGTGTATCGCGCGCGGCGCGAGAAGCGCACGGCGTTGTCCTCCCACACGCGCGTGGCGCGCAGTACCGCGGACGTCGCGTCTCTGACGTCCGTCTCCGCCAGCGACGCGGGCGGTTCCATCGCAACGACGGCCATGACCTGCAGCAGGTGACTCTGGATCATGTCGATCAGGGCACCGGCGTGGTCGTAGAACCCCGCACGGCCCTCGAGGCCCAGCGTCTCATCGAAGACGATGTCGACGCGCTCGATGTGCTCCGCCGACCAGATCGGCTCCAGCAGCCGGTTCGCGAAGCGCACCCCCAGCACGTCGAGCACCGTGGAACGTCCGCGGAAGTGGTCGACGCGGAACACCTGCTCTTCGGGCAGGAGGCGCAGCAGCACCTCGTTCAGCTGCTGCGCGCTGGCGGCATCCTCACCGAACGGCTTCTCCAGAGCGAGGACCGTCCCCTCCGGAAGATCCGACGGCGACAGCGCGGCGCACGCGGCCGCCGCGGCAGCGGGCGGCACGGCGAAGTACAGCACGAGGCGCCCCTCGGGGACGCTCCGCACGACGGTGCGGATGCCGGTGGCCGAGGTCGCGTCCACCGCGAGATACGGCGTCGACGAGATGCTGGCGAACGCATCGTCGGCGTCCGCGTCGCGGAACACCGCGCGTACACGTCGCCGCCACTGGGCATCGGTGAGCTCGGTGCGCCCCACGCCGACGAGGTGCAGACGCCGGGACGGCTCGGTTTTCAGGAGGTCGGCGAGCGCCGGAAGCAGCAGGCGCTCCGTCAGATCGCCACTCGCTCCGATGATGACCAGTGTCGACACGTCGCCCATGAGCTCACCCTACGTCGCGCCTCTGCCAGGTGGGAGGGGGCAGAATCGTCCCGTGGCAGATGCATACGAAGCCGGGGCGTACGAACCCGCAGCGATCGAGGACTACGCACTGCTGAGCAGCTGCCGCACCGCAGCGCTGGTGTCGCTCTCTGGCTCGATCGATTGGCTGTGCCTGCCGAGATTCGACTCGGCGTCGGTGTTCGCCGCCCTTCTGGGCGACGAACACCAGGGTCAGTGGGTACTGCGTCCGAGCGCATCGGACGCGTGCGCGTCACGGCGCTACGACGGTGACACGTTCACGCTCATCACCCGCTGGGAGACCGCCACCGGCGTGGCCGAGGTCTACGACTGCCTTCCCGTCGATCCGCGCCACCTCGACCTCGTGCACCGTACCGACCTCGTCCGCCGCGTCGTGGGCATCAGCGGCGACGTGGCGTTCGACCAGCAGGTGCGCCTGCGCTTCGACTACGCCCGCGCCGTCCCCTGGGTACGCCAGTCGGGCACGAGGGAGGTCCCCGAGGTGACGGCCATCGCCGGCCCTGACGCCGTGGTGCTCCGTGGGGCGCCGCTGACGGCGACCGACCATGTGCACCGCGGGTCGTTCCGGGTCGGCGCCGGCGAGCACCGCGACCTGACCTTGACGTGGCATGCGTCGCACCGCCCCGCGCCGGAGCCTCTCGACGTCGACGAAGCCCTCGCCGGCACGAGCAGGTGGTGGAGCACCTGGGCGGATCGGATCGAGGCGTCGGGTCCGCACCGCGATGCCGTCGTCCGCTCGTTGCTGACGCTGCGCGCGCTGACCCACCGCGACACGGGCGGCATCATCGCGGCCCCGACGACCTCCCTGCCCGAACAGTTCGGCGGAGAGCGCAACTGGGACTATCGCTTCGTCTGGCTCCGCGACGCCTCCCTCACGATCGAGGTCCTCCTGGCCCAGGGCTTCGCCCACGTCGTCAGCCACTGGCAGCGCTGGCTGCTGCGGGCGATCGCGGGCGACCCCGCCGATCTGCAGATCGTCTACGGCATCGCCGGCGAGCGCGACTTGACAGAGCGCGAGCTCACCGCTCTTCCCGGCTACCGAGGCGCCGCTCCCGTGCGCATCGGCAACGGGGCCGCCGAGCAGTACCAGGCCGACGTCACCGGCGAGGTGATGACCTGCCTGTTCGCGGCCCGCGACGCCGGCATCGAGCAGTCGGCGATCTCGTGGCCGCTCGAGCGCGCGCTGCTGCGCCGCGCGGAAGAGCGTCTCGACGAGCCCGATCGGGGCATTTGGGAGATCCGCGGCGATCCGCGGCTGTTCACCCACTCACGGGCGATGGTGTGGGCGGCATTCGACCGCGGCGTGCGGTCGGTGCGCGAGCACGGCCTGACCGGGCCTGCGCAGCGGTGGGCACAGCGGCGCGACGAAGTGCGCGCCGCGATCGACGCGCACGGGGTATCGCCCCGCGGCCATTTCGTGCAGCACACCGAGACCGACGCCGTCGACGCCTCGCTGCTGCTGCTGCCGTCGGTGGGATTCTGCGCCGCCGACGACCCGCGCATGCTCGCCACGGTGGCGGAGATCGAACGCACGCTGCTCGTCGACGGCCTGGTGCTGCGCTATCGCACCGAGTCGGGGGTCGACGGGCTGGAGGGCACGGAGAACCCGTTCCTGGCGTGCTCCTTCTGGCTCGTCGAGCAATACGCCGCGACCGGCCGCCTCGACGACGCTCGGGCGCTCATGGATCGCGTCTGCTCCCTCGCCAACGATCTGGGGCTGCTCTCGGAGGAGTACGACATCGCCGGACGTCGCCAAGCGGGCAACACCCCGCAGGCGTTGACACATCTGGCGCTGGTGCGCGCGGCATCCGCTCTGGAGCACGCCGAGACCGCCGCACGCGACAACGCCCCCGACCGCGCCGGAGCGTGATCGGGGGCGCTATCGTGCGGCTCTACTCGCCGGCGAGTCCGCCCAGCAGATGACCGAACGAACGTCCCTCGCCGAGGTAGTTGCTCGGATCGAACGGGTCCGCGCTGCCGGCCGGCTGGCGACGGGCCACCGCCTCGGCGAGCTCGCGCGCTCCGCGCTCGACGCGGGAGCTGAGCGGGGCGACCTGGTCGGCCGCCGCGCCCCAGTCGCTGGATGCGGCGAACACACCGGTCGAGACGGTCTCGGCGTGCAGGTAGGCGAACAGCGGGCGGATCGCGTAGTCGATCGCCAGCGAATGCCGTGCGGTACCCGCGTTGGCGCCGATCAGCACCGGCATGCCGGTGAGCGCGTCGGGGTCGAGCACGTCGATGAACGACTTGAACAGCCCCGAGTAGCTGGTGGAGAAGATCGGCGTCACCACGATGAGGGCATCGGCGGAGACCACCGTGTTGATCGCGGACTCGAGCGCGGGGGGCGCGAAGCCGGTCAACAGGTTGTTCGTGATGTCGTGCGCCAGGTCGCGCAGCTCGATGGTGTCGACCGTGGCCTGAATGGGCGCACCGTCGTTTCCCTCGATCGCCCCCAGGGCCGATACGGTCGCTGCCGCGAGGCGGTCGGCGAGCATGCGCGTGGACGACGGGTTGGAGAGCCCCGCCGAGACGACGGCGATACGCCGCGCGCTCATCGTCCCGCCGCCAGCCCGAACGCGGCACCGGCGGGAGCCGGAGCGTCCTGGTAGGGCGAGGGGCCGCTCAGGTTGTCACCACGGTTGGCGCGCGGCGTGGCCTGGCGCGAAGGGCCGTCGCCGTAGGCGGCGCGCACCATCGCGGCGTGCGTGGGGCCGTCGGGGACGTTGGCGGGGCGGTCCTTCGCGAATTCCTTGCGCAGGGCGGGCACGACCTCGCCACCGAGGAAGTCGAGCTGCTCGAGCACGGTCTTCAGCGGTAGACCCGCGTGGTCCATCAGAAACAGCTGACGCTGGTAGTCGCCGAAGATCTCGCGCATGCCTGCGTAGCGGTCGATGACCTGCTGAGGTGAGCCGACCGTCAACGGCGTCATCTCGGTGAAGTCCTCCATCGACGGACCGTGGCCGTAGACGGGAGCGTTGTCGAAGTACGGACGGAACTGGTTCACGGCATCCTGCGAGTTCTTCGCCATGAAGGCCTGACCACCGAGGCCGACGATCGCCGTCTCGGGGGCGCCGTGGCCGTAGTTCTCCCAGCGCTGACGGTAGAGGCCGATCAGGCGCTGATAGTGCTCAGCGGGCCAGAAGATGTTGTTCGCGAAGAAGCCGTCGCCGTAGTACGCGGCCTGCTCGGCGATCTCCGGGGTGCGGATCGATCCGTGCCAGACGAACGGCGCCACGCCGTCGAGGGGCCGCGGAGTGGAGGTGAAGCCCTGCAGCGAGGTGCGGAACTTCCCCTCCCAGTCCACGACGTCCTCGCGCCACAGCGTGTGCAGGAGGGCGTAGTTCTCGATCGACAGCGGCAGGCCCTGACGGATGTCCTTGCCGAACCAGGGGTAGACCGGGCCGGTGTTGCCACGCCCCAGCATGAGGTCCATGCGGCCACCCGAGAGGTGCTGCAGCATGGCGTAGTCTTCGGCGATCTTCACCGGGTCGTTCGTCGTGATGAGCGTGGTCGAGGTCGACACGATCAGGCGCTCGGTCTGGGCCGCGATGTAGGCGAGCGTCGTGGTCGGCGACGACGACCAGAACGGCGGGTTGTGGTGCTCGCCGAGGGCGAAGACGTCCAGTCCCACCTCTTCGGCGTGCTTTGCGATCTCGACGGTCGCGCGAATGCGCTCGGCCTCGCTGGGCGTATGGCCCGTGGTGGGGTCCTGCGTGATGTCGCTGACGGTGAAGATGCCGAACTGCATCTGCGGGCTCTTCTCGTTCACGGTGTCCTTCGCCTTCCGGATGCCTCGGCATCCCATACATGCAAATGAATGTATCTCGTGTAACGCCGCCGGGTCCAGGTTATTCCCGACCGTCACGGCGGTAATCCGGCGCAACACTCGGCACGAGGACGCAGACCGCGGCCTACCCTCACCTCATGAGCGACCTCACCCTGCCCGTGCTCGACCTGTCCCTGCTCGACGCCGGCCCTGCGGCGGCCGCGCGCTTTCGCGAGGAGCTGCGCGCCGCCACCCACGATGTCGGGTTCTTCTATCTGACGGGCACGGGAGTGAGTCCGCAGCTCGAAGCACGCCTGCACCGGGCGGCCCGCGACTTCTTCGCCCTCCCGGATGCCGACAAACTCGCGATCGAGAACGTCACCAGCCCGCACTTCCGCGGCTACACGCGCGTGGGCGGCGAGCGCACGCAGGGCAAGGTCGACTGGCGGGAGCAGATCGACATCGGCCCCGAACGCGAGGCCGTCGTCGACCCCGAGGCGCCGGACTTCGCCCGACTGATCGGCCCGAACCTGTGGCCCACGGCCCAGCCCGAGCTGCGCGAGGTCGCGACGGCGTGGCAGGAGCACCTCACCGGTGTCGCCAGGAAGCTCCTGCGCGCCTGGGCCGTCGCGCTGGGAGCGTCCGAGACCTATTTCGACGAGCACTTCGGTGAACCCTCGACGCTGCTGAAGATCGTGCGCTATCCCGGCTCCCCCTCGCCCGAGCCGGCCCAGGGCGTGGGCGCGCACAAAGACTCGGGGGTGCTCACGCTGCTCTGGGTCGAACCCGGCAAGGGCGGGCTGCAGGTCGAGCGCGACGGCGCGTGGGTCGATGCCCCGCCGGTGCCGGGAGCATTCGTCGTGAACATCGGCGAGATGCTCGAGTACGCCACCGGCGGCTACCTGATCGCCACCAATCACCGGGTCGTGTCGCCGCGGCAGCCGGACGACCGCATCTCGGTGCCGTTCTTCTTCAACCCGGCCCTGGACGCGCGGCTGCCGCTGATCGATCTGCCCGCGGAGCTCGCCGCCGAGGCTCGCGGTGTGACGCAGGATCCGTCGAACCCGATCCACGGCCTCTACGGCGAGAACGCGCTCAAATCGCGCCTGCGCGCGCACCCCGACGTCGCCGAGCGCTGGCACGCCGACCTGCTCGCCGCCCGCGCCTGACCCCTCCCGTCACCACCCGCAGCGGCATCCTCGCTCGCCGAGACACGACCTCACGCCCGAAACGCACATACGTTTCGGGCGCCCGGTCGTGTCTCGGCGGGGCGCAACGCGGGACGGCGCAACAATGACGAGAGCCTCCCCACACCGTGGGGAGGCTCTCCAAGAATGTTCTGCGCGATTGAACGCGGGCGCGCTGCTTAGCGGCGAAGACCCAGACGCTCGATGAGCGAACGGTAGCGGGTGATGTCGATGTCCTGCAGGTAACCCAGCAGGCGACGACGCTGACCGACCAGGAGGAACAGACCACGACGCGAGTGGTGGTCGTGCTTGTGCTCCTTGAGGTGCTCGGTGAGGTCCTTGATGCGCTGCGTCAGCATCGCGACCTGCACCTCGGGGGATCCGGTGTCACCGGGGTGCGTCGCGTACTCTTCGATGATCGCCTTCTTGACGTCTGCTTCCAGTGCCATAGGTGATCCCCTTCCTGTTCGTTGCGCGGCGCCCGACGCCTGATGCGTGGGCTCTCTTTCTCCGCGGCCGATCAAACGGCAACCTCAGGAGTCTACCAGCGCCGACGCCCTCCCGGAAACTCATAGGCTCGTCAGGTGCAGTACACCGTTCACGTCAAGCCGGGCAGCCGCAAGGGGCCGCTCGTCGAGGATGGCACCGACCATCTCACGGTGTTCGTCCGAGAGCGCGCCGTCGACGGTGCGGCCAACGACGGGGTCGTCCGAGCCTTGGCCGCTCACTTCGGCGTGCCCCCGCGCGACGTCACGATCCTGCGCGGGCATGCGTCCCGTCACAAGCGCATCGAGGTGCACACGTGAGCGGCAGCCACCTGATCGATCTGACGCCCTTCCGGCACAGCCCGGCCTTCGCGCGACTGTGGATCGGCTCGACGCTGTCCGGACTCGGCGGCCAGCTCACGATCATGGCGGTCATGCTCCACATGTACGCGCTCACCGGGTCGACCTTCGCCGTGTCGATGATCGCCGTCGCCGGGCTCGTGCCGATGGTGCTGGCGGGCATCTACGGCGGCATGCTCGCGGACGCATTCGACCGCCGTCGTGTGTCGCTGATCGCTGCGACGGTGACCTTCGCCTCCACGCTGCTGCTCGCGGTACTGGCGTGGACGCAGAACGAAGCCGTGTGGTCGCTGTATGTGCTGAGCGTCGTCAACTCCGCGGCGAACTCGATCGTCATAGCCAGCCGGGCCGCGATCGTTCCGCGTCTGCTGCCCCGCGAGCTGCTGCCGTCGGCGGCGGCGCTGCAGGGAGTGACGGTCGGAATCATGGTCATGGCGGGGCCGGCGCTGGCGGGGGTGCTGGTGGCAACGACCGGATACGCGTGGACGTACTCGATCGATGTGGTCCTCATGCTCAGCCTCTTCCTCGGTCTGTGGACGTTGCCGGCGATACGCCCCGAGGGCGCCACGGTGCGCCCCGGACTCGAGTCGTTGCGCGACGGCGTCGCCTTCCTGAAGCAGGCACCGAACATCCGGATGCAGTTCATCATGGACATCGTCGCGATGACCTTCGGTCAGCCTCTCGCCCTCTTTCCTGCCCTGGGTGTGCTCGTGCTGGGCGGCGGCCCGGTGACCGCCGGCGCCCTCACCGCCGCGATCGCGGCCGGGGCGTTCCTGTCGAGCCTGTTCTCGGGCCGCGTCGGCGGCTACCGCTGGCACGGACGCGGCATCGAACGCGCTATCCAGGTGTACGGCACCGCGATCGGCGGCTTCGCCCTCGCCGTGCTGCTGGCCGCCGTCGGCATCGGCGCGCCGACGACGGTGGATGCCGATCACGCCAACGTCCCGATGATCATCGCAGCCTGCGTCGCGCTGGCGGTGGGCGGCGCCGCCGACAACGTCAGCGCGATCTATCGCTCGACAATGCTGCAAGCGGCCGTCCCCGATGCCGTACGTGGGCGACTGCAGGGCATCTTCACCGTCGTCGTGGCCGGCGGCCCGCGCATCGGTGCTCTCTATGCGGGTACGCTCGCGACGATCACGACCCTCTGGTTCCCGCCGCTGATCGGCGGCATCCTGATCATCGCGATCGTCGGCGTCCTGGCGCGTCTGAATCCGCGCTTCCGGGCGTACGACGCGGAGAACCCGATCCCCTGAGCCCCCTCCCCGGGACGGCGTATTCCTGCCACCTGTCGGCGGGTTCCGGTCGTCGCACTCTGCGGCCGGCCTGAGCGTCGGATGCCGCCGCTAGAGTCGCGACGTGACCGCCTCTCGCACCGCACCGCCCGCCCGCGATTCCGCGGCGGCGCCCCGCGCGGATGTACGACCCGGCCCGTCGACGGCGACCGTCGCCGTGCAGTTCCTGCTGCTCGGCATCATCTGGGGCTCGAGCTTCCTGTTCATGAAGGTGGCTCTGGAAGGCATCTCACCAGCGCAGGTGGTGTGGGGTCGATTGGTGCTCGGAGCGCTCACCCTCGGCCTGTTCGTCCTCATCCGGCGCGACCGCCTCCCCGCCTTCCGTGGTGCGGGCCTGCGCACCTGGGGACACATGAGCGTTCTGGCGGTGAGTTTCTGCGTCGTCCCGTTCCTGCTGTTCTCCTGGGCCGAGCAGCACGTGAGCTCGGGCCTCGGCAGCATCTACAACGCCACCACGCCGATCATGACCGCGATCATGGCGGCCGCGGTGTTCCGCGTCGAACGGCTGAAGCCGGTGCAGATCGCCGGCATCGCCGTAGGCATCGCCGGGGTCATCGTGATCATCGCGCCGTGGAGCGGACTGGATCTGACGAACAGCCTCGTCGCGCAACTCGCACTCCTGGGCGCGACGGCCTGCTACGGCTTCAGCCTCGCGTACATGCGTCGCTTCGTCGCGAACTCGGGCATGACGCCGCTGGCCTTCTCCTTCGTCAACATCGGCATCGCCGCGGTGATCATGGTGGTACTGACTCCCGCGGTCGCTGCCACACCCCTGCGCCTGGATCCGTGGATCGTCGGCAGCATGGTGCTGCTGGGCTGCCTCGGAACCGGGGTGGCGTACGTGTGGAACCAGAACACTCTGCGCGCGTGGGGGCCGACGGCAGCATCCACCGTGACGTACATCACGCCGGTCGTCGGTGTGGCACTGGGCGTCATCGTGCTGGGCGAACAGGTGAGCTGGCATGAGCCGGTGGGTGCAGCCATCGTGTTCCTCGGCATCCTGCTCGCACAGAACAGGCTGCATCTACAACGACGACGGCCGTCCCACCAGAGTGGGAACGACCGCCGCCGGTGAAGCGCGTCAGGCCTGCAGCGAGCCCTGGAGGTCGAGCGTGATGGTGACATCCTTGCCGACCAGCACGCCGCCGGTCTCGAGCGCGGCGTTCCACGTCAGACCGAAGTCTTCACGGTTGATGACACCGGTCGCGGTCGCGCCCGCCTTGTAGTTGCCGTACGGGTCGGTGCCGAAGCCACCGAACTCGAGCTCGAAGGTCACCGGCTTGGTGATGCCGTGCATCGTGAGGTCGCCGTCCACGAGGAAGTCGCCGCCCTCGAGGCGCACGCCGGTCGAGACGAACTCGATGGTGGGGAACTGGGCGACGTCGAAGAAGTCCGCACCGCGCAGGTGGTTGTCGCGGTTCTCGTCGTTCGTGTTGATCGAGGCCACGTCGACGGTGGCAGAGACCTTCGCCTCGAGCGGGTTTTCGGGCGCCTCGATCGTGGCGCTCTTGAGACCGAAGACGCCGCGCACCTTCGAGATCATCATGTGGCGAAGGCTGAAGGTCACCTCGCTGTGCGAGGGATCGAGCACCCAGGTGCCGGCCTTGTAGCCGGGGATTTCGGGAATGGTGGAGGTTGCGTCGGTCATGTCAGTCATCCTTCGTCGGGGGAACCGGTCTGCGCCTAGTCAACACTGCGTGCCCTCATGTATTCCCAAGAATGGAACAACTCTCGGGAAACACAACAGGGGTGGATGCCGCGGCATCCACCCCTGTCATCGGTTCGTGCGGGTCAGCCGACCTTGAGCAGATCGATGATGAAGATGAGGGTCTTGCCGCCGAGGAAGTGGCCGCCGGCGGGCCCGTAGGCGAGGTGGGGCGGAATGACCAGCTCACGACGACCGCCGACCTTCATGCCCGGGATGCCGTCCTGCCACCCCTGGATGAGGCCACGCAGGGGGAACTGGATCGACTCGCCGCGACCCCAGGAGGAGTCGAACTCTTCGCCCGATTCGTACTCGACGCCGGCGTAGTGCACGGTGACGTTGTCGCCGGGCTTCGCTTCGGCTCCGTCACCGACGATGATGTCGCGGATGACGAGGTCGGCCGGGGCCGGACCGGAGGGGGCGTCGAACTCGGGCTTGGTGCGCTCTTCAGTCATGTACCCATCCAAGCATGCGCCGATGCGACGGGCACCCTCTTGACACCTCCGGAGGGCCGGATCGACAATGAACGCAGGCCAACTCAGCGCCCGGGAGACACGCAGGCATCGCCGCGGCACCGGGCGCTGAGTCTTTCGTGAGAGCGGGATGACCATCGATCTCGGCGACCACAATCACCAAAACCTGCGGAGGTCATCGCTCGCCACTACCCTGGAGGGATGCGTTTCGCCCACGTCGTACTGCCCGAATCGGACGATCCGCAGCTGGTCGCCGCCACGTCCCCGGGACACGTAACCCCCGTCGCCGCCCTGTTCGAGGGGGCGCCGCGCACGTTGCAGGCCCTCATCGACGGTGGTGACGACCTGCTGGCACGCGTGCGGGAGGCCGTCGGCGGTGCCGACGGCATTCCGGTGGACGGCCTCGTGTTCGGGCCCGCCGTCGCCGAGCCCCCCGTCGTCCTCGCGGTCGGACTCAACTACGCCGCGCACTCCAGCGAACTGGGGTTGAAGGCCGACACCGCACCGACGGTGTTCGTGCTGTGGCCCAACTCGCTGTCGGGACACGAAGGCACCACCTCGTGGCCGCGCAGCCTCAGCGAGTCGGTTGACTACGAATCCGAGCTGGGCGTGGTCATCGGCACGGCCACGAAGAATGTGACGGCCGAGACGGCGCTGTCGCACGTCTGGGGCTACACGGTCGTCAACGACATCACGGCGCGCGATATCCAGTTCTCCGAGGCGCAGTGGTCGCGGTGCAAGTCGTTCGACGGTTTCACCCCGAACGGGCCGTTCGTGGTCACCGCCGATGAGGTCGCGGATCCGCAGGACCTGCACATCTGGGCCGTCGTCGATGGCCAGACGGTACAGGATGCCTCCACCGGTCAGATGATCCGCCCGGTCGCCGCCCTCATCTCGCACCTGTCGCAGTCGGCGACTCTGCTTCCGGGCACGCTCATCTCCACCGGCAGTCCGGGCGGCGCCGGGTACTCCCGCGACCCGCAGATCTTCCTCCGCGACCGCTCGACCGTCACGGTCGGCATCGACGGCATCGGCGAGCTGACCACGCACTGTCGCGTCATCGACTGAACGACGAACGGCCCGGACTTCGATCTCGAAGCCGGGCCGTTCGCGATGACATCAACGGCTGCTGCAGGAGACCGTCTGTCCGTTCATCTCGTAGACGCCATTCGGGTTGTTGACGCAGAACTGGATCAGGTCGTTGGCGGCGCCGGCAATTGCCACACCGACGATGATGCCGACGATGATGCCGACGACGATCAGCACCGAGCTGACGATGACCGCGGCGAGGGCCATGCCGTTCTTCACGCCCGCCTTCTTGGACTGCACCATGGCCACGATGCCGAGGATGAGCCCGACGAGCTGCAGGCCGACCGGCACGATCGCCAAGACGAGGGCGACGATGCCGAGAGTGCGGCCGGGCACGGTTGCGGACGGGCCGGGCGCACCGTTGTAGGTGGGGGCTGCCTGGTACGCCGGCTGCTGGTAGGCGGGCGCGGCCGGCGGCGCGGCCGGCGGCGTCGACGGATTCACGGGGGGCTGGGTGGGGTCGGTCATGACTCTCTCCTCGATACTTCCGGTGCAGGGCGTCCGGTCACACAGACGTTAGCGGCCCGCGCGGCTGCCGCGCAAAGGGTTGCGTTTCAGCTCTCGACGAGATTTTCGATCGGCTGGACCACCGGGATGGCCTGCGTGATCGCTTCCAGACCCGACAATCGGGCCGGCGAGAGCTGCTTGTCGACGTCCTCGCGGCTCATGAGGCCCGCCTCGACGACGAGGTCGCCGACGTTGCGGTGCGTCAGCAGCGCGGTCTTGGCCAACGCCGCCGAGGCCGCGTAGCCCAGGAACGGGGTGAGCGCCGTGACGACGCCCACGGACGAGCCGACCATCGCCCCCAACCGCTCCCGGTTCGCCGTGATGCCGTCGACGCAGTTGATCCGGAACGTGCGCATCGCGCGGCGCATCCAGGTGATGGACTGGAAGATCGAGTGGGCGATGATCGGCTCGAACGCGTTCAGCTGCAGCTGACCGCCCTCGACCGCCATCGTGACCGTCAGGTCGGCGCCGGCCACCGAGAATGCCACCTGATTCACGACTTCGGGGATGACCGGGTTGACCTTGCCCGGCATGATGCTCGAGCCCGCCTGGCGGGCCGGGAGGTTGATCTCACCGAATCCGGCCTGAGGACCACTGGAGAGCAGACGCAGGTCGTTGGCGATCTTCGACAGCTTGATCGCGTTGCGCTTGAGGGTGGACGAGAACGACATGAACGACCCGGTGTCGCTGGTCGCCTCGACCAGGTCGTCGGCCGTGGCGAGGTCGAGTCCGGTGATGTCCCGCAGATGACGCAGGACAGCCGGCGCGTAGCCCGGGTGCGTGGTGATGCCCGTGCCGATGGCCGTGGCCCCCATATTGATCTCGAACAGCAGGTACGCGTTCTCGGTGAGCCGCTGGTGGTCGTAACCGAGCGTGGTCGCGAACCCGTGGAACTCCTGACCGAGGGTCATCGGCACGGCATCCTGCAGCTGCGTACGACCGATCTTGAGGATGTCGTGGAACTCGACGGCCTTCGCAAGGAACGACTGGCGCAGCAGATCCAGCTCGTCCAGCAGGGACTTGAGGTCGAGACTGAGCCCGACCTTGACCGCGGTCGGATAGACATCGTTGGTGGACTGCGAGCGGTTCGTGTGGTCGATCGGAGACAGGTAGGCGTAGTCGCCCTTGGGTCGCCCCGCGAGCTCCAGGGCGATGTTCGTGATCACCTCGTTGGCATTCATGTTGGTCGAGGTGCCGGCGCCGCCTTGGACGACTCCCACGACGAACTGGTCGTGGAACTCTCCGTCGATCACACGCTGGGCGGCGCGGTCGATGAGGTCGGCTCGCTCGGCGTCGAGCACCCCGATCTCGAGGTTCGCGCGCGCGGATGCCTGCTTGACCATCGCCAGTGCGGTCACGAGGTCTTTGTAGACGGAGATGGGCCGCATGGAGATCGGGAAGTTCTCCAGGGCCCGTGCGGTGTGGATGCCCCAGTAGGCATCCGCGGGGATCTCCATCGATCCCAGGGAGTCGTTCTCGGTGCGCGTCGTTGCGTCCAATGCCATGAGTGCAGTCCTTTTGGGTCGTCGCCTCGGGTTTCGGGGTCGAGCCTACCCGCGGCGGCGATGAGCGCCCGGTGTACACGGCGTACAGCAGGCAGAACGACGCCCTCCGCCGCGGACACGAGGTCCGTCGCGGAGGGCGTCGCGGTGACTCAGCGGTTGACGCTCGACATATCGGCGTAGCGCTCCCCCACCGGCGCGGCCAGACCGTCGAGGGCGGCCAGCTGCGCGGGTGTGAGCTCGAGGTCGACGGCGCCGATATTCTCCTCCACGCGGCTCAGTTTGCGCGTGCCGGGGATGGGCGCGATGTGCTCGTCCTGTGCCAGCAGCCAGGCCAGCGCGACCTGCGCCGGGGTGGCGCCGGCATCCTGTGCGATCTTCTCGACGGCGTCGACGATGGCGAGGTTCGCCTGGAACGCACCGTCGGCGAAGCGAGGATTGCTCTTTCGGAAGTCATCGTCATCGAGCACGTCGAGCGAGCGGATGGCGCCGGTGAGGAAACCGCGGCCGAGCGGCGAGTACGGCACGAACCCGATGCCCAGTTCACGCAAGGCGGGCAGCAGCTCGGCCTCGGGGTCGCGGGTCCAGAGCGAGTACTCCGTCTGAATCGCCGTCACCGGGTGAACCGCGTGCGCGCGGCGAATGGTCGCGACCGACGCCTCGGACAGGCCGTAACCGCGGATCTTCCCTTCGGCGACGAGCTCGGCGAGGGCGCCGACGGTGTCTTCGATGGGCGTCGACGGATCCATCCGGTGCTGGTAGTACAGGTCGATGCGGTCGGTGCGCAGACGGCGCAGCGACCCCTCCACCGCGAGGCGCACGTTCTCCGGGGTGCCGTCGAGGCCACGCTCGCCGCCGGCGGTGTGACGGACGGTGCCGAACTTCGTGGCGATGACCGCCTCGTCGCGGCGGCCGGACTCCTCCAGGGTGCGGCCGAGCAGCTCCTCGTTCGTGTAGGGGCCGTACATCTCCGCGGTGTCGAGCAGAGTGACGCCGCGATCGAGGGCGCCGAGGATGGTGCGGGCACCGTCGGCGTCGTCCTGGCCGGCGCCGGTGTAGAACGCGCTGATGCCCATCAGCCCGAGGCCGACGCGGCTGACCTGCAGGCCGGGAACGGTTCCGAGAGTCGTGGATTTCATGAGTGGGCGATCTCCTTGTCGTAGATGTCGATCTTGTGGTCTATGGCCCGCAGGCTCGCGGTGATCTCGGCGAGCTGTGCGCGCACGCGTTCGCGGTGCTGGACGAGCAGCTCATGCCGCTCCGGCACGGTGGCCTCCCCACCGCGGACGAGTTCGGTGTAGCGCCGGATGCCGGCGATGGGCATGCCTGTCATGCGCAGGCGGGTGAGGAAGCCGACCCACGCGAGGTCGGCATCCGAATAGCGCCGGTGGGAGGACGATGCCCGATCGACCGGCGCCAGCATCAAGCCTGCACGTTCGTAGTAGCGCAAGGTGTGCGTCGAAACGCCGGTGGCTTCGGCGGCCTCGGCGATGGAGACGCCGTCGTGGAGGAGGGTCATGAGACCACGGTAGAACTTCGAGCGCGCTCGAAGTCAAGCGCAGGCGCGGAACGGACCCTGCAGGCCCGCTCAGCGGCGTCACCGCTTGCGCGAGAAATCCTCCAGGCGCTCCTGCGGGCTCAGCGCCGCCATCCGCTCCACCCACTGCGGCGTGAACACCTCGGCCGTCTCGGCATCGCCGACCGGCACGACCGCGTGGGTGATGGTGTCGTCGTAGACGTGGACGAGCTGGAAGGACTGGCCCCCGTCCATACCGTTGACCTCGTGCGGCGGACGCTGCAGGTTCATCGTGTAGCAACTCGCTGAGGCGACGCTCACCGGGATGCCGGCGAACGTGCCGGACGCCGAGTAGTGCAGGTGTCCCGCCAGGATCGCACGCACGTCGCTGCCGGCGATGACGTCGGCAAGCTCGCTCTGGTGGCGCAGCTCGAGGATGTCGAAGAACGGGATGTGACTCGGCAGCGGCGGGTGATGCAGCGCCAGGATCGTTCCCCGGGGTGCCGGCGTGGACAGGATGCCACGGAGCCACGCGAGCTGCGCGTCGTCGAGGTCGCCGTGGTGCCACCCCGGCACAGAAGAGTCGAGCGCGATGAGCCGAAGACCTCCGAGGTCCCACACCCCGGTGACCGGTTCCGCCGTCGCGGGACCGTCGAGCAGCCCGGCGCGCAGCGCGGGCCGCTCGTCGTGGTTGCCCGCGACCCACACGATGGGAGCTCCGAGCCGCTCCGCGACGGGTTCGACGGCGGCGCGCAGCGCGGCGTAGGCGTCGGGCTCGCCGAGGTCGGTCAGATCCCCCGTGAACACGATGGCATCCGGCCGGACGCCGGTGCGTTCCACCGCGGCGAGCGTGGCCTGCAGGTTCGCCGCCGTGTCGTAGCGCCCGCCGAGCGGTCGATTGCCCGCGAGCAGATGGGTGTCGCTGAGGTGGACGATGACCCGTCGCGCGGGCGGGTGTACACCGAAACGGGGCGACGCGGCATCCATGCACTCAGCCTAGGCGGGGCCGGCGACGCCGCGCGGTCGCGGGCGTCAGCGGATGACGATGAGCGCGAGCCCGGCGAGCACAGCGATGCCGCAGAACGCGAACGAGGCGTAGGCGCCGACGAGGGCGAGCCGCTTCTGCCCCTCGGTGAGGGGGCTCTTCTTGGCGGCCTTCGCGGCGGCCTTGGCCGCACGCTTGGCCTCTTTCTCCGTGATCACGGTGATCGCGTCGGTGAACTCCGCGGGCGCGACCACCGGCGCATGTCCGCTGCGCACGAGCAGGCGCAGCCCGATGGCGTAGAAGGCCACCACGAGCACGGCGCCGGTCAGGGCGGCGGCGAAGACCTGGACGAAGGCGAACCAGTCGATCGAGATGCCCATCACCGCTCTCCCTTCGCTTCGTCGGACTTCTTCTCCGCCCGGCGCGCCTTCTCGTCCGCCCGCGCGGCCTTCTGCTGTGCACGCTCGGCACGCAGGATCGCGCGCTGACGGCGGGTGGGCGGTGGATTGCGCTTGACCTTCACGGCGAGACCGGAGTCGGCCACCTCGCTCATCGCGTTGGAGGAGTCGACCTGGTTGTGCCGGGAGCGCACGAACATGAGCACGATGATGGCGACGGCCAGCACGGCGTCGATGAAGATGCCCGCACTGCCGAACCACACCACCAGAAGTGCCGCGGAAGCGCCGACGGCGGCGGATGCCGGCAAGGTCAGCACCCATCCGATCGCGATGCGCCCGACCGTGCGCCAACGCACCGTCGAGCCGCGGCGACCGAGACCCGAGCCGATGACCGAGCCCGACGCGACCTGCGTCGTCGAGAGGGCGAATCCGAGTGCGCTGGAGGCCAGGATCGTCGCCGCGGTCGAGGTCTCGGCCGAGAACCCCTGCGCGGGCTTGACGTCGGTGAGCCCCTTACCCAGCGTGCGGATGATGCGCCATCCCCCCATATACGTGCCCAACGCGATCGTCAGCGCGCACGCCAGGATGACCCAGAGCTGCGGGTCGGCGTGCGCGGCGTTCTGCCAGCCGGCCATGATGAGCGCGAGGGTGATGACGCCCATGGTCTTCTGCGCGTCGTTGGTGCCGTGGGCGAGCGCGACGAGCGAAGACGTGAAGATCTGACCCCAGCGGAAGCCGTCGCGTCCGTCGGGCTTGCTGTCGTAGCGGCGCGTGACCGCATAGGCCAGGCGGGTGGCGAGGAAGGCGATCACCCCGGCCGTGAACGGCGCGATCAGTGCGGGCAGCACCACCTTGCTCAGCACCATTCCGAAATCGATCGCGGCGGCGCTCGCGCCCACCAAGGTGGCACCGATGAGGCCGCCGAAGAGAGCGTGCGATGAGCTGGACGGCAGGCCCAGCAGCCAGGTCAGCATGTTCCAGGTGATGGCGCCGATGAGGCCGGCGAAGATGATCGGCAAGAAGGCCAGCGGCTCGATCTGGTCCTCGCGGACGATGCCGTGCGAGATGGTCTTGGAGACCTCCGTGGACAAGAACGCGCCCACGAGGTTGAGGCTCGCGGCGAGCAGGACAGCAACCTTGGGCTTGAGAGCGCCGGTCGCGATCGGCGTGGCCATCGCGTTCGCGGTGTCGTGAAAGCCGTTCGTGAAGTCGAAGAACAGCGCCAGCGCGATCACCAGCACGACGATGAGGGCGGCGGTTTCCACAGTTCGCTTTCGTCGGGTTACAGAGGAAGGGAGCCGATGCGATCGGCGGCGCGAACGAAGAGTTCACCGTGGGTTCATGTTCCGGCAACCGGACACAGAAATCCTCCCACATCCCGGGCGTTCCCATCGAACGGTCCTCCGCCTCGATGCGCCTGTCGTCGATTAGCGTGGAGCGGTGACCCGTGACTCCGCCGCTTCGCCGCTGACCGCTCCCACCGCCGCCGCGCGCCCGACCATTCGTCGGCATCACGGCGACGAGATGCACGACGACTACGAGTGGCTCCGCGCGAAGGAGGATGCCGAGGTCATCGCCCATCTGGAGGCGGAGAACGCCTACACCGAGGCACGCACCACGCACCTGGCCGGACTCCGCCAGCGGATCTTCGACGAGATCAAGGCGCGCACCCTGGAGACCGACCTTTCCGTGCCCACTCGGCAGGGCGCGTTCTGGTATTACGGGCGCACCGTCGAGGGCAAGCAGTACGGCATCCACTGCCGCGCACCTCTGGCCGGCCCCGACGACTGGACTCCGCCCGTGCTGACTCCCGGTGTGGACGTGCCCGGCGAGACGGTGCTGCTCGACGGCAACATCGAAGCAGATGGGCACGAGTTCTTCTCCCTGGGCAGCTTCGACGTGACCACGGACGGCTCGCGCCTCTTGTACGGCGTCGACGTCGAAGGAGACGAGCGTTACACGCTCCGCATCCGCGATCTCGTCACCGGTGAGACGTTGCCCGACGTCGTCGAGAACACGTCGTCGGGGGCCGGGTTCTCGCCGGATGGCCGCCACATCGTCTACACGACCGTCGACGACGCGTGGCGCCCCGACACCGTCTGGCTTCATGAAGTCGGCACGGCGTCCGCCGACGATGTCCGCCTCTTCCACGAACCCGATGAGCGCTACTGGGTCGGCGCGGGCTTCACCCGCAGCGAGAAGTACCTCGTGATCGAGGTCGGATCCTCCATCACCACGGAGGAATATCTCGTGGATGCCGCCGACCTCCGCGCCGAGCCGCGCTCGATCTGGCCGCGTCGCGAGGGCGTCGAGTACTCGGCCACCCACGCGGTGGTCGACGGCGAGGACGTGCTCTACATCGTGCACAACGAGAATGCGCTCGACTTCGAGCTCGTGCGGGTGTCGGCATCCGACCCCGCCGGAGCCCGCGAGGTCGTCCTGCCCCACACGACCGGACGACGTCTGCTGGACGTGTCGGCCTTCCGCGACTGGGCTGTCGTGTCCTATCGCCGCGACGGACTCGCCCGCATGGGAATCCTCGATTACCGCACCGGGGCCGTCGACGAACTCGCCTTCGCTGAGGAGCTCTACACCGCGGGCGCGTCGGGCAACCCGGAGTGGGCACCACCCGTCGTGCGGCTCGGTTTCGGTTCGTTCCTCACCCCCGGCACCGTGTACGACTACGAGGTCGCCACGGGCGAGCTGCTGCTGCGCAAGCGACAGCCGGTGCTCGGCGGCTACGACCCGGAGCACTACGCCCAGCGGCGCGAGTGGGTCACGGCATCCGACGGCACCCGCGTGCCCGTCTCACTCGTGTGGAAGCGCTCGTTCGGGGAGCCGGGAGAGGCCCCACGCGCGGTGCACCTTTACGGCTACGGCTCGTATGAGCACTCGATCGAACCGGGGTTCTCGGTGGCGCGCCTGTCGATGCTCGATCGCGGTGTCGTGTTCGCCGTCGCACACGTGCGCGGCGGCGGTGAACTTGGCCGGCAATGGTACGAGGACGGCAAGCTGCAGCACAAGCGCAACACCTTCACCGACTTCGTCGCCGTGGCCCGTCACCTCGTCGACACCGGCGTCACGTCCCCGGCGACCCTCGTGGCCGAAGGCGGCTCGGCCGGTGGGCTGCTGATGGGCGCGGTGGCCAATCTCGCCCCGGAGCTGTTCGCCGGGATCCTCGCCGACGTCCCCTTCGTCGACGCGCTGACGACCATCCTCGACCCGTCGCTGCCGCTGACGGTGATCGAGTGGGACGAGTGGGGCGACCCCCTGCACGACGCCGAGGTGTACGCCTACATGAAGTCGTACACGCCGTACGAGAACGTGCGCGAGGGCGTGACCTACCCGCGGATCCTCGCGACCACCTCACTCAACGACACCCGGGTCTACTACGTGGAGCCCGCGAAGTGGGTCGCACGGTTGCGGGACGTGGGCGCCGACGCGCTGCTGAAGTGCGAGATGGTCGCCGGCCACGGCGGCGTCTCGGGCCGGTACAACTCGTGGCACCAGCGCTCGTTCGAACTCGCTTGGCTGCTGGACGTCCTCGGGCTCGCCGAGGTCTGAGGCTGACGCGGCGGCGCCCGGCAGCTGCCGAAAACAGGCGATCTGCCCGACGCAGGCGGGTACGCGTGATATCGTCCTGCGCTCGGCCGATCGCCTGCGGCGAGGCGAGCCAGCCGCCTCCTCCCCAGAGCCTGAAACGACCGAACACTCCACGGCGCAGAGCCTCCCGCGCCCGCGGCCGGTGCGGCCGGGGCAGGGTTCCGGCATGGATGTCGTCGGTGAATGGGTGCGCGCGCGAGGCGGCATCGCGCACAGCACGACGCTGAGGGATGCCGGCTACTCGAAGCATCGCATCACCACCGCTGTCGCGACCGGCGCTCTCCTGCGGGTGCGGCGGAGTTGGCTGGCGACACCGGACGCGGATGCCGCCGTCATCGCCGCCGCAGAACTCGGCGGACGTCTGACCTGTGTGAGCGCGGCAGGGCGTCGCGGCCTGTGGATACCGCACGCCCCACCCTCGCCCCACGTCGCCGTGCCGCGCACCTCGTCGGCGACCGCGACCGCCGGCATCCACCTCCACTGGGCTCAGGGACCCGTACCGCTCGCCCGGACGGATCCGACCGACCACCCGCTCAATCTGCTCTTCCACGCCGCCCGCTGCCTCCCCCGGCGCGACGCTCTCGCCGTGTGGGAATCGGCGTTTCGCACCGGGCTGGTTGCGCCCGAGGTCGCGGCCCGCGTGCGGTGGCGATCGGTGAGGGCGGCGGAGCTGGCGTCACTCGCCGGCTCGCTGTCCGACTCGGGCGTCGAGACCGTCTTCGCCGCGCTCATGCGGGATAGCGGGGTCCTCCTGCGTCAGCAGGTGTGGGTCGACGGGCATCCCCTCGACGGTCTCATCGGTGAGCGGCTCGCCGTGCAGATCGACGGTTTCGCGTTTCACCAGGCACGCGATCGACGGCGCGACCTGCGTGCCGATGCGCGGCTCGCACTGCGTGGATTCACCGTGCTCCGCTTCGACTACGCGCAGGTGCTCTTCGATGACGGCTACGTCCGTGAGACGGTGATGCTCGCCATCGCCCAGGGTCTTCACCGTGCGCGATGAGAGGGCGCCGACGCGGCAACGAACCTGCGAACGACGCGCTGAAAACAGGCGATCCGCCCGGCACAGGCGCTCGCGACGAGCATCGTCCTGTTCCGGGCGGATCGCCGGTGTCCGGCCGGAGCCGGAAAATCTCAGCCGAAGAGCGCGGCCGCCTCTTCGTAGCGGTAGATCGGCACGGTGTTCAGCTCGCCGAGCGCCTCCGCGAACGGCACCCGCACGATGTCGGTGCCCTTCATCGAGACCATCTGGCCCCACGCCTGCTCGTACACGACGTCGGCGGCGTGCAGACCCAGCCGGGTCGCGAGCACGCGGTCGAAGCCCGAGGGCGATCCGCCGCGCTGGATGTGACCCAGCACGGTCGCGCGGGTCTCGATGCCGGTCAGGCGCTCGATCTCGGGGGCCAGCACCTCGCTGATGCCCCCCAGGCGGGGGCGGTTGAAAGCGTCGAGTCCCTTGTCGCTGAAGGCCTCGTCCATGCCCTTGAGCGTGAAGCCCTCCGACACGACGACCAGCGGCGCGCGGCCGCGGTCGTGGGCCTTCTGTACCTGTCCGACGATCTCGTCGATCGACATCGGCACCTCGGGGATGCAGATGACGTGCGCGCCAGCGGCGATGCCCGAGTGCAGAGCTATCCAGCCGACATGGCGACCCATGACCTCGGCCACCATGCAGCGCTGGTGCGAGTCACCGGTGGTGCGGAGGCGATCCATCGCGTCGGTGGCGATGTTCACGGCGGTGTCGAAGCCGAAGGAGTAGTCGGTCGCACGCAGGTCGTTGTCGATCGTCTTCGGCACGCCCATGACGTTGATGCCGTCGTTCCACAGCCGGTTCGCCGCTGCCAGCGTTCCCTCGCCGCCGATCGCGATGATGCCGTCGATGTGATGGCCGTACAGCGTCTTCGCGATGTTCTCGGCGCCGCCGCGGGGACCCTCGTAGGGGTTGGTGCGACTCGTGCCGAGGATCGTGCCGCCGACCTTGGACAGACCCTTCACCTCATGACGGGTGAGGGGGAAGAAGTCGCCGTCGACGACGCCGCGCCATCCGTCGCGGATGCCGACGAACTCGATGTTGTAGTTCGTCGTGCCCTTGAGGACCACACCGCGGATGACCGCGTTGAGGCCGGGGCAGTCTCCGCCGCTGGTGAGGATGCCGATCTTCATGTGGAGATCCTTTGGTGATTCGGGATGTGGGTCGGCGACGCTGCCGTCTTCGACACTATCGCCGGATCGCGGATGGATGCCACCGCCTACGCCGTCGATAATCCCGGCCGGTTCACGCCGCGCCGAGCGCCTCTCGCAGCAGGTGCATGAGGGCGGACAACTGCACCGAATCGCTCGAGGTCGGGTCGAGCTGCGCGCCATCGAGCGCGCGCTGAGCAAGGCCCTGCTTGGAATCGATCAGCTCGGCGATCTTGGTGTCGATCGTGTGCGCGGCGATGATCCGCCATGCCGTGACGGGCTCGTCCTGTCCGATGCGGTGCACACGGTCGATCGCCTGCGTCTGCTCCGCCGCCGTCCACGACAGCTCCGCGAGCACGACGTTCGACGCGGCCTGCATGTTGAGACCGACGCCGGCCGCCGTGAGCGAGCACACCGCGATCGCCACATCGGGCTCCGTGTTGAACGCGTCGATGGCCTGCTGTCGAGCGGTCGTCGTCTGGTCTCCGCGGATCGAGATGGTGCGAAGTCCGGATGCCGCGAAATGCGCCTCCGCGGCATCCATGACGTCGATGTGCTTCGCGAAGAAGACGACCTTGCCGACCGATCGCTGCAGCTGCACGGCGTAGTCGGCCGCGAGATGGGCCTTGGCTTGGCCGATCTTGCGGACCATCGTGAAGACGTTGTCTGCACCGGCGCCGGCGGACTTGGCGTCTTCGAGCTCGCCGTGGGCGACGAGACGCACGATGTCCTCATCGACCTCGCCGATGAGCACCTTATCGCCACGCGCTTCGATGATGCGGCGGTACTTGGCGGCCAGACGCGACCCGAGCTCGCGCTCGGCGTCACGGATGGACCGGCCGAACTCGTCGTCCAGCTCGACCGGCAGATCGGCGATCAGCTTGTCGGGAAGGTCGGCGGCGACATCCTTCTTCTTGCGGCGAACGATGCCCATGGAGATCACCGCGTCGCGGGCCTCCGGGTAGAACGCCTTGTCGGCGGGCGTGAATCCCGTCGCATCGAGCTTCTCCATCAGCTCGGGGCCGGGCTTTTCGCCGTTGGTCCAGCCGAGGAAGCGCCAGATCGCGTCGAAGTCTTCGACATCGTTGATCAGCGGCGTTCCCGTGAGGGCGAGCATCAGCGGGTTGCGCACCTGCTCGCGGATGCGGCTGCCCAGAGCCAGCACGTTCTGCGACCGCTGCGAGGTGAGGTTCTTGATGAAGTGCGCCTCGTCGACGACCATGCCCTTCAGCCCCAGCGAGCCGAGCCACGACAGGTGACGATCAAGCACCTCGTAATTGACGATGAACACGTCGGCGAACGCGTCGACCGTGTCACCGTCGCCATGGATCACGGTGGCGCGACGCTGCGGTGTCCACCGCTCGACCTCGCGCGCCCAGTTCATCTTCACGACGTTCGGCACGACGGCCAGTAGCGGATACGCGTCGGCGATGGACGCCGCGAGCACCGACTCGGCGGTCTTGCCGAGGCCGGGCTCGTCAGCGAGCAGGAAAGAACGATGTCCACCGCGGACGGCTTCGAGGAAGCGCGACTGGTGCGGCATGATCTCGAGCCCCTTGGGCGAGATGCGGTCGAACTCCGGAACCGGCGGCAGCTCCATCGAGGCGGTAGCGCCACCGGCGCCCGTCTCGAACGCCTTGTAGAGCGGGCCCATGAGCTCCCAGCCGTCGAGGCGACGGCGGGCTGTGGATGCCGGTGCACGCAGCGCCACGTCGGGCGCGAGGAACGGGTTGGCCTCGCGGCGCGCCTCGATCTGCGGCGGGAAGACCTGGCGCTCTGCGAGCGCTGCGGGAACCACCGGGGTCTGCTTCGGCGCGACATCCGTGATGATCAACTCGTCTTCGGGCAGCTCGGCACCCGATTCGAGCAGCCAGTCGCGACGCATGCGCTTGGCGACCGGGGAGGCAGCCTGGTCGACTTCGAGCAGCTGGATGAGCGAGGTGTCGCGCGCCGCGGTCTTGGCGAGGATCGTCGCCACGCCATCGAGGCGCTTGAGAAGCTCGGCGCGGGCGGCCGTCGGCGTGGAGTCGTCGGCTTTGACACGGGCGCGCTCCTCGCGAACCAGGAACGCGATGACCTGGAACTTCACCCGGTTGGTGGGTCCGAGCTTGCCCTTCTGCGCCTTCGCCTCGACCTCGCGCACCTTGCGGGCGAGGATCGGGATGAGGGGGGCGTCGTCGTCGCGACGTGCGGACGAACTGCGGTGGGACGATCCGCGTCGACGGGACGCGGGTGCGGATGCCGTGGTCGGCATGCTCCTCCTGAGCGTGAGTCGCCGGATATCCGGCGTGCATCCGGTCGTACGACCGGTCAGTCAAGCCCACGACGGATGCCGCGGGTGGGACGAGACGGGGATCCTCCGGCTGCGGGCACTCGCTTCTGCAAGCTGCGGCGACGAAGGCAAAATGCCTCGCCGTCCATTCTAGCGCGCCCTTCACCCCGCCCGCGAGCAGCCGTGTGTGAACTCAGGCGGGGGGGGTCAGCGGGTGGTGCGCAGGCGCAGGCTGTTGAGCACGACGAACACGCTGGAGAACGCCATCGCGGCTCCGGCGATCATCGGGTTCAGCAGACCGAACGCCGCCAGCGGCAGCGCCGCGACGTTGTACGCGAACGCCCAGAAGAGATTGCCGCGGATGATACGCATCGTGCGACGGCTGAGGCGGATGGCTGTGAGCACCGGGGCGAGGCCCTGGCCGGTGATAGCGATGTCGCTGGCGTGCATCGCGGCATCCGTACCCGAACCCATCGCGATACCGAGGTCGGCGCTCGCCAGGGCAGCAGCGTCGTTGATGCCGTCGCCGACCATCGCGACCCGGCGCCCGTCGGCGTGCAGACGGTCGATCTCGGCGACCTTGCCCTCCGGCAGCACCCCCGCGATCACCCGGCGGATGCCGACCGCCTCCGCGACCGCGTGCGCGGCACCCGCGTTGTCACCGGTGAGCAGGACGACGTCCAGGCCCAGCGCTTCGAGAGCGGCGACCGTGGCTGCACTGTCCGGGCGCACGGTGTCGGCGACCGCGATGACGGCGCGCACGCGATCGTCCCAGCCGGCGACGACCGCGGTCGCCCCGCGACGCTCAGCGGCGGCGACCGCCGCGAGGGTGTCGGCGTCGAGCTGCGCGCCGAGCGTGTCGGCGACGAACGCGGGGCGACCGGCGAACACGCGGTGTCCGTCCACCACCCCCGTGACGCCGAGCCCGGCCCGTCCCGCGAAGTCCGTCACGGCGCTCGGCTGTGCGGCGAGCGCGGCGACGGCACGCGCCAAGGGATGCTCGGACGCGTGCTCGAGTGACCCGATCACGTGCGCGACGTCGTCGCCATCGGCATCCCCCACCGAGGTGACGGCCGTCACCGCCATGGCACCTTCGGTCACCGTACCCGTCTTGTCGAGCACGACGGTGTCGATGCGGTCGGCGGCTTCCAACGCCTCGGGTCCCGTGATCAGCACGCCGAGCTGGGCGCCGCGGCCGGTGCCGACCAGGATCGCGATCGGGGTGGCGAGTCCCAGTGCGCACGGGCAGGCGATGATGACCACCGCGACGGCCGCTGTGAAGCCGGAGGCGATCGACGCCCCGGAGAAACCGCCCACGATCAGCCACCCCAGCAGCGTGACGACGGCGAGCGCGATCACGACGGGCACGAAGACGGCCGAGATGCGGTCGGCGAGGCGCTGGACGCGGCTCTTACCGGCTTGAGCGTCCTCCACCAAGCGCGCCAGTCGCGCCAGTCGCGTGCCGTCGCCGATCGAGGTCGCCTCGACGACCAGTCGACCGTCGGTCGCGATCGTGCCGCCGGTGACGGAGGCCCCGGCATCCACGTCGACGGGCACCGCCTCGCCGGTGATCATGCTCTCGTCGACCGCGGCGCGTCCGCTGACGACGCGACCGTCGGTGGCGACCTTCTCGCCGGGGCGGACCACGAAAGCGTCGCCGACCCTCAGCTGTTCGATCGGCACGCGCCGCCCGTCCTGCAGTTCGACGTCGCGGGCCGACAGCTCCATCAACGCGCGCACGGCGGCACCGGCGCGGCGCTTCGACCGCTGCTCGATGACGCGCCCGAGCAGGAGGAAGACCGTCACGGCCGCCGTCACCTCGAAGTACACCAACGAGGACGGATCATGGACGGGGGCGAACAGACCTCCCTCGTGGCGCATGCCGAGATGGCCGGCCGTGCCGAACACGAGCGCCCACACGCTCCACAGGTACGCGGCTCCCGTGCCGAGGGTGATGAGCGTGTCCATCGTCATGGCGCCGTGGCGGGCGTTGGCGAACGTGGCGCGGTGAAACGGCCAGCCTCCCCAGAGAACGACGGGAGTGGCGAGAACGAGCGAGACCCACTGCCATCCCGAGAACTGCCACGCGGGCACCATGCCGAGCACGACGACCGGTACCGCCAGCAGGGCGCTGACGATCAACCTAGTGAGCAAGGGCGTCGCACCCGGCCGGTCTTCGACATCGTGCACATGGCCGGCGCCGTGCTCGTGGGCTTCGGGGACCGGCCTACCGCTGTGCTGACGGACGTGTGCGTCGTAGCCCGCTTCGCGGACGGCGGCCACGAGTGCGCCGGTGTCGACCTCGCGCGGGTAGTCCACGCGCGCCGACTCGGTCGCGAGGTTCACGGATGCCGAGACGCCCTCGAGCCGTTCGAGTCGTTTCTCCACGCGGGCGACGCAGCTCGCGCAGGTCATCCCTTCGATCTCGAGCACCACGTGGGCACGGGATTCGGGTGACGCCGCGGTTGTCGACAGGCTCATCTCGGTTCTCCTTCGTTCGCGGTCAGTTCAGGACGACGGCGTAGCCCGCTTCGTCGACCGCGGCCACGATGTCGCTGTCGGGCGCCGGGCCATCGACAGTGACGGTGAGCGTGCCCTCGGTGACGTCGACGGCGATGTCGCTGACGCCGGAGATCTTGCCGACTTCACGACTGACGGCTCCGGCGCAGTGCGCGCAGGTCATGCCTTCGACGGTGTACGTGTGCGTGGTCATCCTGATTCCTTTCGCCGCAGGCCCGGAGATCCCTGTCGGAATCGGGCGACTGTCGATACGAACGATGATACCCCCCTGGGGTATTCCCCGACCGCGCTGGCGTAGGCTGAGAACATGTCCACCATCTCCGAGCGCGCTCTCGCCGCGACGATCGATCACGCCATCCTCAAGCCCGAACTGACCCGCGCCGACGTCGACGCCGAACTCGACATCGCCGCCGAATGGGGCGTGTTCAGCGTGTGCGTTCGACCGAGCGACATCTCCTACGCCGTGCAGCGCCTCGCGGGCACCGGCGTGAACGTCGGCACCGTCATCGGCTTCCCGCACGGCACCACCTCGACCGCTGCCAAGGTGGCCGAGGTGCAGCAGGCGCTCGCCGACGGCGCCGTGGAGTTCGACATGGTGATCAACATCGGCGCGCTCCGCTCCGGCTTCGACGACGCGGTCGTCGCCGACATCGCAGCCGTCGTCGCGGCGGCATCCGGCAAGGTCACGAAGGTCATCCTCGAAACGTCCCTCCTCGACGAAGAGCAGATCGCGCGCGGCAGCCGGCTCACCGAGACCGGTGGCGCCGACTTCGTCAAGACCTCCACCGGTTTCGCCGGCGGCGGCGCGACCGTGCCGCACGTCGAGCTCATGCGTGCGAGCGTCGGTCCCGACGTTCAGGTCAAGGCCTCGGGCGGGGTCCGCAGCTACGCCGATGCCCTCGCGATGCTCGCGGCCGGCGCCACGCGCCTGGGCACCAGCGGCAGCGCCGTCATCCTCGGCGAGGCCCGTCGTGTGGATGCCGGCGAGCGCGCCACCGGAGCGGTGGACGCCGCCTCCTACTGACGCGAAGAGCCGCCGTCCTGGCGTGATCAGGTGACGGCCGGATCAGGCGAGGGCGGCGCGCACGCGCATGATGTCGTCGTCCATCTGGGCGATGAGCGCATCGATGCCCTCGAACGCGACCATTCCGCGTACCCGCTGCGTGAAGTGGATCTGCACGCGATGCCCGTAGAGATCCAAGCCCGTTTCGTCGAGGACGTACGCTTCGACCTGGCGGGTCGGCACGTCGTCGAACGTCGGATTGGTGCCCACCGAGATCGCGGCCGGGTACCGTGTGGTGACGGCGGTGCCGTCGACGCCGAGGTCCACGAGCCAGCCCGCGTACACACCGTCGGCCGGGATGAAACCCTCGGCATCCGCCGATAGGTTCGCGGTGGGATACCCCAGCTCGCGTCCGCGCTTGAGCCCGTGGACGACCTCACCCTCGACCGCATGCGGGCGCCCGAGCAGACGTGCCGCGCCCGCCACATCGCCGACAGCGAGCAGGTCGCGCACCCACGTCGACGAGACGCGGCGTCCACCACCCTGCACGTCGCCGACCACGTCGACCACGAAACCGTATTCGCGCCCCAGCTCGGTGAGCAGCTCCGGATCTCCCACTCCCCCGCGACCGAATCGGAAGTCGTCGCCCACCATGACCGTGATGACGCCGAGACTCAGCAGGACGTGCTCGACGAAGGCACGGGGTTCCCGCGCGGCGAGCGCCTCGTCGAAGCGAAGAACGAGGGTCGCATCCACTCCCGCTGACGCGAGGAGATCGAGCTTTTGATCGACGCTGCAGAGCGCCTGCGGGCAGAGATCCGGGCGCAGCAGGCTCAGCGGATTGCGGTCGAAGGTCACCGCGACGACCCGTGCGCCGGCGTCGGCCGCCGTCACGCGAGCGCGGTCGATGACCGCACGATGGCCGGAGTGCACGCCGTCGAACTTGCCGATCGCGACGACGCTCGGTCCGAAACCGGCGGGGATCTCCGCCGGGTCGTGGAAGATGATCACCAGCTGGACCTCCCGCTCGTGGAGGCGCCGTCGCCGATGCGCACGGTGGAAGGCGTCGCGGCATCCGCCGCCTCGTCGTTCTGTGCCCGGCCGCCGCTGCGCAGCCACCAGAGGCCGACGAACGGCAACACCAGGGGCACCCAGAAATACCCGAAGCCGTACCCCGACCAGACCGTCGCGTCGTGGAGGAACAGTTCGGGGTGCGTGAGACTCAGCGTGCCGACGATGAGCACTCCCGCCAGCTCGAAACAGATCGCGATCCACGCGATGACGAACCAGCGGCGGGCGTCGGATTTCACAAGGGCGACCGTCGCGAGGATGTAGACGACGGCGGCGACGGCGGAGAGCGTATAGGCGAGAGGTGCGGCCGCGAAGTCCTGCACGATCTGCACGAACGAACGCCCGGTCGCCGCGAGCGCCATGATCGCGTAGACGACCACGAGCACCCGACCGATGCCGGTCATCCGGACCGGGCCGGCGGGATCGAGCTGTGGCGAAGTCATGACCTGTCAATGATAGGCGGCGACGCCCCGGCGGGTGCCCGCGCTCACATGCCGACGGTGGTCCAGATCACCTGCATACGCCACACCATGACGGCGACCGAGAGCGCCGCGATCCCCATGATCACCGTGCTCCATCGGCTGCGCTCGAGGAGAGCCCAGATAACGGATGCCGGCGGGATCAACACCGCAGACACGAGATACACCCAGAACTCGAGCGCGCTCCCGAGGGGCGGGTTGCCGCTCAGCGGAGCCACGATCGCGACGACGACCTGCACGAGCAGCAACAGGAGCACCAGCGCGAGGCCGCCGACGGTGAGGTCGCTCGGCCGGCGGCCGGCGAGGCCGAGCGAGATCGCGAGCAATCCGGCGAGGACGGCAACCACGACCTGGGCGAGGGCGAACCACTCGATCATGCGTCCCCCGCCATGTTCATCGCGCTCTTCACGTCGGCGCCCCGGCGCTCGACGATGCCGACGAGGCGGCCGTCGGGGTCGATTGCCGCGGGGGTCGGGGTGAGGGCGCCGTCAAGGCGTCCGGCGGCTCCCGCCAGGCGCTTGCCGTGGCGCAGATCACGGGCTTCCTCGACCGTGACGGGGAAGGCTCCCAACACGGATGCCGCGATCTCGGCGGGCGACACCAGCGACGCCGCGGGTGTGATCTCGGCAACGGCATCGGCCACGTCGAAGGAACCGATGCGCGTGCGGCGCAGCGCGGTGAGGTGGCCACCGACGCCGAGGTCGGCGCCGAGATCGCGGGCGAGGGCCCGGATGTACGTGCCGCTGGAGCAGTCGACGACCACGTCGAGCTCGATCGTCCCGTCGCTTCCGGGTCGCTGGGCGGTGACGTCGAACCGCGAAACGGTGACGCGGCGCGCGGCGAGTTCGACCTCCTGGCCGGCGCGAGCCAGGTCGTAAGCCCGCTTGCCCCCGACCTTGATCGCCGAGACCGTGCTCGGCACCTGGTCGATCTCTCCGGTGAGCGCGGCGATCCCCGCGGCGATGCGGGCATCCGTAAGGGCGGCGAGAGCCCGGGCATCCGCTCGCTGGTTCTCCACCCCGTCGGCGTCATCGGAATCGGTCGACACTCCCAGCCGGATGGTCGCCTCGTAAGTCTTGCCCAGGCCGACGATGAACGTGAGCAGTCGAGTCGCGGGGCCGACGCCCAGAATCAGCAGACCCGTCGCCATCGGGTCGAGAGTGCCGGCGTGGCCGATCTTGCGGGTGTTCAGCGCGCGGCGCGCGCGGGCCACGACATCGTGGCTCGTGAGGTGCGGGGGCTTGTCGACGAGCAGGACGCCGTTCGGGGCGGCGGGTGACGCGGGCATTGCTCCAGCCTAGGCGCGCACACCTCCGCCCGAGATCTGCGGCGCCGGCCTCCAGAGGCCGCTGGGCCGACTCCGGCAGAGCTGCGCACGCGGCCCACGTAGGCTGGTCGAATGCCCGCCCTCGCCCCCGCGCTGATCGCGTGGTACCGCGAGACGGCACGCGATCTACCGTGGCGTGCGCCGGGTTTCGGCGCCTGGGGCGTGCTCGTCAGCGAGTTCATGCTGCAGCAGACGCCGGTGCAGCGCGTGATTCCGCTGCTCGAGGCCTGGCTGGCGCGGTGGCGCACTCCGACTGCCCTTGCCGACGACTCCCCCGCGGCCGCCGTGGCGCAATGGGCGAACCTCGGGTATCCGCGTCGCGCGCTGTGGCTGCACCGTGCCGCGGTCGAGATCCGCGACCGCCACGACGGGGTCGTCCCACGTGATGTGGATGCCCTCCTCGCGTTGACCGGGATCGGCGACTACACCGCGCGCGCGGTCGCCGTGTTCGCGTACGGCGACCGGCATCCGGTGGTCGACACCAACACGCGACGCGTCATCGCGCGGGCGGTCGAGGGCAGGTCTCAGCCCGGTCCGCCCGCACGCGGGGATCTCGCCGCCATGGAGCGGCTGCTTCCGGCCGATGTGACCGATGCCGCGGTGATGAACGCCGCGATGATGGAACTCGGGGCCATCGTCTGCACCGCGCGCGCCGCGCGCTGCGATATCTGCCCGATCGCCTCGCTCTGCGTCTGGCGGGCCGCCGGATACCCCGACACGGGCGATCAACGCCGGAAGCAGGCGTCGTACGAGGGCAGCGACCGTCAGGCCCGGGGCGCGGTGCTGCGCACGCTGCGGGCGGCGGACGCTCACGAAGCGCCGGAGGCTGCCGTCATCGCCGATTGGCCCGATCCGGTGCAACGCGGGCGGGCGATCGACTCGCTCCTGATCGACGGACTCATCGAATCCGACGGAGCGCACCTGCGCCTGCCCCGCTGAGGTCGTCTGTCCCGCGTGTGCATTCTTCCGGCGAGAGGGCGATGCGCCGCGGGGGTCAGGGGCGTACGGTGCGCCTCATGAAAGCGCTGATCGTGTACGAATCGCAGTTCGGCAACACCGAGCAGGTCGCCCGGGCCATCGGCGAGGGCGTCGCGACCGGCGGCGAGGTCGAGGTCGTCGCGGTCGACGTCGCCCCGGCGACCCTGCCCGCAGATCTGGATCTGCTGCTCGTCGGCGGCCCCATCCACGTGTTCTCGATGTCGCGTGCGCAGACGCGGGCCGACGTCGCCAAGGACGACCGGACACCGACGCAGTCCGGCATCCGCGAGTGGCTGGCGGGCGTGACCGCTGCGCCGACGGGCCTCCGCATCGCCACCTTCGGCACGAAGCAGGGGCACGGGCGCCTCAGCGGATCGGCCGCAACGGCGGCCGCGAAGGCTGCGCGGGCACACGGAATGACGGTGGATGCCGCGAGGGACTTCTTCGTGACGGGGCGAAGCGGCCCGCTCGAAGAGGGCGAACTCGAACGCGCGTCCGCGTGGGGACGCACGCTCGGTCGCTGACGGCTTATGCCTCGTCGTCCTCGTCGTCTTCGCGCGGCTTGACGTACGGATCGGCGTCTCCGGCGTACGCGGCTCCTGCGGCCAGCCCGGCCACAGCGGCGTCGCGTTCCTGCGCCTCGCGCAGAAGCTCGGTGATGTGGCCGGCGTTTTCGGGAAGAGCGTCGAGGATGAACTCGAGCGACGGGGTGAGGCGCACGGCGAGGTGCTTTCCGACCTCGCTGCGCAGCATGCCGGTCGCCGCTTTGAGGGCGGCAGCGGAGTCTTCGCGAGCCTTCTCGTCGCCGTAGACGGTGTAGAAGACCGATGCGTGCTGCAGGTCACCCGTCACACGCACGTCGGTGATCGTCACGAAGCCGAGGCGCGGGTCGCGCAGCCCCTTCTCGAGCCGCTCGGCGATGAGCACGCGGATGCGGTCGGCGAGTCTCGCCTGCCGTTCTGAAGACATCTTTTCTTCCCTTCACACCACAGCGACGCGACTGCGCCGCAGTAAAGGCGAAGGCGGAGCCGGTCGCGCCGCGGAGGCAATCGGGGTAGGGGCCCCGCTCTTGCCTCCGCGACGCGATCGGCGCAGCCGCAGCCAAAAAGTGCGGATCAGCCGCGCGGCTTCTCCACCATCTCGGTCGTCTCGATCTCGTCACCGATCTGAATGTCGTTGTACTTGCCCAGACCGATACCCGCCTCGAAGTCCGTACGGACCTCGGTAACGTCGTCCTTGAACCGGCGCAGCGATTCGATCGCCAGGCCGTCGGCCAGCACCACACCGTCGCGGATGACGCGCGCCTTGGCGTTTCGCGTGATCGTTCCCGATCGCACGATGACACCGGCGATGTTGCCGAACTTCGAGGAGCGGAACACCTCGCGGATCTCGGCGACACCCGACTGGACCTCTTCGAACTCCGGCTTGAGCAGACCCTTGAGCGACTGCTCGACGTCGTCGATCGCGTTGTAGATGACCGAGTAGAAGCGCACGTCGACACCTTCACGGGCGGCACGCTCGCGCGCCTTCGTGTCGGGACGGACGTTGAAGCCGATCACGATCGCGTTGTCGATCGTGGCCAGGTTGATGTCCGACTCGGTGATCGCACCGACACCGCGGTGGATGATGCGCAGCTGGACGCTGTCGTCGACCTCGATCTTCAACAGCGATTCCTCCAGCGCCTCGACGGCACCGGAGACGTCACCCTTGATGATGAGGTTGAGCGACTCGACCTTGCCCTCTTCCAGAGCACGGGTGAAGTCCTCGAGCGAGATGCGCTTGCGGGCCTTGGCGAGCTGAGCGTTGCGCTCAGCGGCTTCACGCTTCTCGGCGATCTGGCGGGCCAGGCGGTCTTCCTCGGTGACGATGAAGACGTCGCCGGCGCGGGGCACCGAGTTCAGACCCTGCACCTGCACCGGACGCGAAGGCCAGGCCTCCTCGACGGCGTCACCGTTCTCGTCGATCATGGCGCGGACGCGGCCGTAGGCCGTTCCCGCGACGATCGCGTCGCCGACGCGTAGCGTTCCGGACTGGATGAGGACGGTGGCCACCGAACCGCGACCCTTGTCGAGCTTCGCTTCGATCGCGATACCGCGCGCCGCCTTGTTCGGGTTGGCCGTGAGGTCCAGACCCGCGTCGGCGGTGAGCAGCACGGCATCCAGCAGAGCCTGGATGTTGAGGTTCTCGCGCGCCGACACGTCGACGAACATGACGTCGCCGCCGTACTCCTCGGCGACCAGCCCGTACTCGGTGAGCTGCTGGCGCACCTTGGCCGGGTTGGCGTCGGGCTTGTCGACCTTGTTGACCGCGACGACGATCGGCACGCCGGCGGCCTGGGCATGGTTGAGCGCCTCGACCGTCTGCGGCATGATGCCGTCGTCGGCGGCGACCACGAGGATCGCGATGTCGGTCACCTGCGCACCACGGGCACGCATGGCGGTGAACGCCTCGTGACCCGGGGTGTCGATGAAGGTGATCGCACGCTCGATGCCCTCGTGCTCGGTCCACACCTGGTACGCACCGATGTGCTGCGTGATGCCGCCGGCTTCGCCCGCCACGACATTCGTCTGGCGGATGGCGTCGAGCAGTCGGGTCTTACCGTGGTCGACGTGACCCATGACGGTGACCACGGGCGGACGGATCTCGAGATCGTCCTCGCTCTCCGCCTCCAGCTCGGCCTCGAGATCGAGACCGAAGCCCTCCAGGAGCTCCTTGTCCTCGTCCTCGGGCGAGACCATCTGGATCTTGTAGCCGAGCTCGGCACCCAGAACCTCGAACGTGGCTTCGTCGAGCGACTCGGTTGCCGTCGCCATCTCGCCGAGGTTGAAGAGGATCGTCACCAGCGTGCCGGGCTGCACGGTGTACCCGCGCAGTGCCTCGAGCTTGTCGGCGAAGTCAGCGATCGACGCGCCGCGACGCAGGCGGATGATCTCGCCGTTGCCCTTCGAGACGTTGACGCCACCGACAATCGGTGCCGACCGCATCTCGAACTCTTGCCGCTTGGCCCGACGCGACTTGCGCTGCTTGCTCTTGCCACCGCCCTTACCGAAGGCACCCGCGGTACCGCCGCCGGGTCCACGGCCGCGACCGCCGCCGCCACCGGGACGACCCGCGAAGCCGCCGGCGGGAGCGCCGGGACCACCCGTGCCGCCGGGGCGCTGGAAGCCACCGGCACCGCCGGGACGACCGGGACCGCCGGGACGCTGCTGGAACGGCGCGCCGGGACGACCGCCGCCGCCGGGACGACCTGCGCCGCCGGGACGGGGCGCACCCGGACGCGGGGCGCCGGGACGCGGCGCCTGCGGACGCGGGATGTTGCCGGGAGTCGGGCTGGGCCGCTGACCCATGCCCTGCGCGGACGCGAACGGGTTGTTACCGGGACGGGGGCCGGCGGGACGCTGACCCATGCCCTGCGCAGACGCGAACGGGTTGTTGCCCGGACGCGGGGCGCCGCCGGGACGGGGCGCGGCGGGAGTGGCTGCGTCGGGCGTCGCGGAGTCGGCCGCCGACGCTTCAGCGGCCGGAGCGGATGCCGCAGGTGCGGCAGGCGCGGCCGGAGCCGGGGCCGGTGCGGTTGCTGCAGCGGGTGCCGGGGTTGCCGCGGCGGGCGCGGCCGGAGCCGGAGCTGCGGGCTTGGCCGGGCCGGGACGGGCGCCCGGACGGGCAGAGCCGGGGGTGGGCGTCCGCGATGCGGTGCTCGACGCGGCGGGCGCGGCGTCGGTGGACTTCTTCGCGGTGCCGTCGGCCTCGAGGGCCGCACGGAGCTTGCGCGCCACGGGGGGCGCAATGGTGGATGAGGGGCTCTTGACGTATTCGCCGAGCTCCTTCAGCTTCGCGAGGGCGACTTTACTGTCGACGCCGATCTCGGAGGCGATTTCGTGCACGCGTGGGTTTGCCACAATTCTCCTGTCTGAGGTCTCCCCCGGACAGGGCAGACCGTTACTTGCGGACGGGTCTCATTTCGAGCCGTTCACTTTGTGTCCATAGCCGTTCAGCCGTTTCGCTGGTGGGTGTGTTGAAAGGTCTGCGTGTCGAGTGGACCCGACACACGCAATGCTCGTCCGAAGGCGCGACGCCGGATAGCGGCATCCACACACGCGCTCGTGTCATGCACCCATGCGCCCCGCCCGGGGAGGACGGCCTTCTCGTCGGGGACGAGGACACCGTCTCGCTCCACGACTCGCAAGAGGGTGGAGCAGGCGACGCGCGCGCGGCATCCCACGCACGTTCGAACGGGTTCCATCTTACCCCCGTTGCCGCTTGTAGCCGTCACGACTCCAAGATGCTGTCGGGCTGGATGTCGATCTTGGCGCCGGTGAGCTTCGCCGCGAGGCGGGCGTTCTGGCCCTCCTTGCCGATCGCGAGGGACAGCTGGTAGTCGGGCACCAGTGCGCGCACGGCCTTGGTGCCGGCGTCGAGGATGAAGCTCGAGGTCACCTTGGCGGGAGACAGCGCGTTGGCGACGAACGCGGCCAGTTCGGGGTTGTAGTCGACGATGTCGATCTTCTCGCCGCCGAGCTCTTCGGTGACGGCCCGTACACGCCGGCCGAGCTCACCGATGCACGCGCCCTTGGCGTTGATCGCGGGATCCTTCGCGACGACGGCGATCTTCGTGCGGTGACCGGCCTCACGCGCGAGCGAAGTGATCTCGACCAGGCCCGACGCGATCTCGGGCACCTCGAGCGCGAAGAGCTTGCGCACCAGGCCCGGGTGCGTACGCGACACAGTGATCTGCGGTCCCTTGGTGCCCTTGGAGACCGAGGTCACGTAAACGCGCAGTCGCGAGCCGTGGGTGTACTGCTCACCCGCGACCTGCTCTTCGGGCGGGAGGATCGCCTCGACGGTGCCGAGGTCGACGTGGACCATGCGCGGGTTCGGACCCTGCTGGATGACGCCGGCGACGATGTCGCCTTCCTTGCCGCGGAACTCGCCGAGCACGGCCTCGTCGGCGATGTCGCGCAGGCGCTGTCCGATGACCTGCTTCGCGGCGAAAGCGGCGATGCGACCGAAGTCCTCGGGAGTCGACTCCTCTTCGCCGATGATGACGTCCTCTTCATCGCGTAGCGGGATGAAGACGGCGACATGGCCGGTCTTGCGGTCGAGTTCGGCGCGGGCGCCGTCGGGAAGCTCTCCCGTGGGAGACGTGTGCTTGGCGTATGCGGTGAGGATCGCCTGCTCGATAATCCCGACGAGTTCCTCGAACGGGATCTCCTTCTCGCGCTCGACCGTCCGTAGCAGTCCCAGATCGATGTCCACAGGTGCCTCCCTATTCAGCTCTCGACGCGAGGTCACCCTCGGTCATCTGCACAATTTTAGCCGATGGGCCCGCGGCAGCGGACGCCCGTGCCGTGCATACTTGCCAGATGGATGCCGCCTCCACCTCGATCGGGCGCGCGCTGCCGACGCCGCGCCGCGCCGATCCCGGCTTGATCGGTCTGCTGGGGTTCGTGCTCGCCACCCTCACCGCCCAGTTGGCGCACCTCGGCGTGCACAACGAAAGCGCGGTGTTCTGGGTGGGCGCGGTGTTCGGCGGCGTGGTCCAGGTGACCGCGGGCATGCTCTCGTACTTCATCGGCGACGACTTCCATTTCATCGTCTACAACGCGTTCGGTTGGTACTGGATCTGCATGCCGGGCTTCCTGCTGGGCGGCGAACTGGGCTTCTTCGAAGTCTCCGGTCCCGCGCGGCCGCTGTTCTCGATGATGTTCGCGGTGCTCGCGCTCGGATTCATGTTCGCCGGGGCCACGCATAATTCGGCGCTCCCGGTCACCCTGCTGCTGGTATGTCTCGGGCTCGCTCTCGAATCCGTCGGGTCATTCGTGGGATCGGACAAGGTGGGCGTGGTCGGCGCATGGCTGCTTCTGGGCGCTTCGGCGACGGCGGCGTACATGCTCGTGGAGAAGTTCGCGTGGCGAACGATGGGCCGACGCATCCTTCCTCTGGGGCCGGCCTGGTTCCGCAGCGGGATCACCGACCGCGAGCCGTGAACGAGACACGACGCGTCGCCGGCACCGGGAGCGGGCTCTGTCAAGGCCCTGGGAGCGGCCAGGCCACGGCGGCAGAGTCGATGCATGACTGAACTCACTGGAACCGAGGCCCGCGATCGCGTGAAGGCGCTCGTGGAAGACATCGACTTCACCATGCTCACGACGGTGGATGCCGCCGGCCGGCTCGTCAGCCGCCCCATGAGCACGCGGGAGATGGACGAGAACGGCGACATCTGGTTCTTCACGTCGGATGAGACGAAGAAGGCCGACGAGATCGAGGCCGATCGCGATGTGAACCTCGCCTACTGCGACGCGAAGGGCATGCGCTACGTCTCCGTCGCGGGGCGCGCGACGATCGTCCACGACCGGGCGCGGATGGAGCAGCTGTGGTCGCCGTCGCTCGACATCTGGTTCGACGATGGGCTGGAGACCCCCGACATCGCCCTGTTGAAGGTCGCGCCCGTCGAAACCGAGTTCTGGGAGCCGGCCCACGGCACGTTGGTCATGGCCGCCGGCATGCTCAAGGCTCTCGTCACGCGCGAGACGCCGGACCACACGATGAACCACGGCAAGATCGTCTGCTGATCCCGCCCGCGCTTACGCCGGGCGCGCCTGAATGGGCGCGCTCGGCAACGCGTTGATCGCACGGATCAGGTGATGCAGCTCCCCCACGCGCCGCTGCGCAAAGCGCAGGACCAGTCGCGGCGCGTCGAGCATGTCCTCGTCTTCGCGTTCGGCTTTCAGAGGCCCCCGCCGCTCGATCTCGCCGTCGACGAGGAGATCGCCGAATCGCTCATTCAGAACCGCGACGTCGGCGTCGGTGGGTGTGGCGCGAAGCCGCAGGACGAGACGTGTGCCCACCCAGCGCAGCGAGACGTAGTTGCGGTAGAAGCCGGTGATCTCCTCGACGGCTGCCTGCACCGAGTCGGTCACGACCACGCGGTCGAGATCGTCGGGTGAGATCACGCCCTCGGGGATGAGGTGCTCATCGATGAACCGGCGAAGCCCCTCCCAGAACGTGCCTTCCGGGCGGTCGAGCAGCACGATGGGCGTCGGCGACGCTTTGCCGGTCTGCTGCAGCGTCAGCAGCTCGAACATCTCATCCAGTGTGCCGAACCCGCCGGGCATGCAGACGAAACCGCTCGACTCCTTGACCAGCATGAGCTTGCGTGTGAAGAAGTACTTCATGGCGACATTGCGCGCGTGGGCGGCAATGATCGCGTTCGGCTTCTCCTCGAAGGGCAGCCTGATCGACACGCCCAGAGAGTGGTCGGGCCCGGCTCCTTGCGCCGCCGCCTGCATGATCCCCGGCCCCGCGCCGGTGACCGTCATCCACCCGCGCGACGCCAGCGCTTGCGTCAGCTCGACGGTGAGGCGGTACAGCTCGGAATCGGGCGCGGTGCGCGCCGAACCGAAAACGGTGACCTTGGGTACTCCCTGAAACGGCGCGAACAACCGGAACGCCGCGCGCATCTCGGTGAGCGCGGCCGACGTGATCTTGAGGTCGAGTCGATCCGTGCCGTCGACGCCCATACCCACCCCCGTCGCGAGGATGCGCGCGACGAGGTCGACGTCGGCCGTGATGCCAGCGTCGTCGAGCAGGCGGCGGATGCCGTCGGTCACGGCGGGAGGGAGCATGGAACTGTCGGGCATACCTCCAGCCTGACATCTCGGCGTGGCTTCGGGTGAACGGCGGTGGAACGTCCCGTTCGCTGCGGAGGACGGCTGCTGGACAGCGATTCCGTCATATCCATCACATTTCTCTCTTCCGAGTTTCGAATCTTTGTTCTACACTGTAGGCATGGTGACCGACATCGATGCCGAGCCCGACCCGGGCTGGTGGGACGAGGCCGCCCTGTACGAACCGGCGCTTCTCCCCCGCGATCCGGTCGCCCAGGTGACCGATGTCGCGACATTGCTCGCCCTGCACACGGCGGAGCAGTACACCTGCGTCGCCGAGGCGCGACGGGACGCGATGCGGGCGGCCCCGGTGCGCGCGTGCACCGACGAAATGGTCGATCGCTCGCTGCGCCTTGAGCTGGCCGCGGCTCTGCGCATCACCGAGTACGCCGCAGGTGACCTCATGGTGCGCGCAACGGCGCTCGTCGAGCGTTACCCGGGCGCACTGGAGGCGTTGCGCTGCGCCCGCATCACCGATCAGCATGCTCGTTTTCTCATCGATGTCCTGGATGAAGCCGAGCCGACGGTCCGCTCTCGGCTCACCGACCGTGCGATCGAGCTCGCCGAGGAGCTTCCGGCCGGCGCGTTTCGTCGCCGTCTTCGCGACCTCGTCGCCGTGCTGAGCACCGAGACGGCGATAGAGACGCGCACGCGGGCGCTGGATCGGCGACACGTGCATGTCGAACAGGCCACGGAGGGAATGTCGCGACTGACGGCCTACCTTCCGTCGGTGGAGGCACACGCGATCTTCGACCGCCTGACGCGCATGACGGCGGTCATCACGGGGCGCCGGGCCCACGACCGCCGCGACACGACGGGTGCGAGCCACGACGTCGACGAGCGCACTCTCGATCAGGTACGCGCGGATGTGCTCTGCGATCTGCTGATCGACGGCCGCTGCGAGGGCCACGCCGCGGCGGTGCGTGGAATCCGACCGACCGTCGTGGTGACGGTGCCTGCGCTGTCCCTCCTCGCCGGCGAGACCGTCGACGAGCAGGGTGGGGCGGGCGCGACTGCATCGGCGACGGTGGAGGGCGTCGGACCCATTCCGATCGCGCAGGCGCGCCTGCTCAGCGGCGGCGCGAAGAGCTGGATGCGTGTGCTGACTCACCCCGAAACCGGAGTCGTGCTCTCCGTGGGGCGCGGCCGATACGAGCCTCCACCCGAGTTGCGTCGCCTGGTGCGGTGGCGAGCGGAGCGCTGCATGGCACCCGGCTGCACGATGCCGGCCTCACGCTGCGAGATCGATCACACCCTCGCCTGGCAGAACGGCGGGGCGACCTCGGCCGATAATCTCGCGCCACTGTGCACCGGCCATCACACGGTCAAGCACCACGGCGGGTGGAGCGTCGTCCAGGTTCCCGGAAGCGGCGGCGTCGTCGAGTGGACCTCACCCTACGGACGGCGGTACCTCGTGGAACCGGAGCGACGCATGCCGGTCTTCCAACCCGAAACTCCGGTTATCGACGACACCGTACCCGCGCCGTTCTGACGCGCGGTGCCGCAGCGCTTCGAACTCAGCCCGCGGCGAGGCGCGCCACGGCATCCGCCGCCGACACGAGCGTGCGCTCACCGGAGCGGCGATCCCACAGCTCCACCTCGCCGTCGGCCGCACCGCGACCGACGATGACGATCTGCGGCACACCGATCAGCTCGGCGTCGCCGAACTTGACGCCGGGAGACACCTTCGGGCGGTCGTCGTAGAGCACGTCGAGGCCAGCCGACTCGAGGTCGGCCGACAGCGTCTCCGCGAGTTCGAATGCCGCGGCATCCCGCCCCGTCGCAACCACCTGCACGTCGAACGGCGCGACGGACGCCGGCCAGATCAGGCCCTTGTCGTCGTTGTTGAGCTCGGCGATGATCGCGAGAATGCGGGTGACGCCGATGCCGTACGAGCCCATTGTCACTGTGACGAGCTTGCCGTTCTCGTCGAGGACCTTCAGCCCCAGCGCGTCGGCGTACTTGCGGCCGAGCTGGAACACGTGACCGATCTCCATGCCGCGAGCGAGCTCAACGGGCCCGGAACCGTCGGGAGCAGGGTCGCCCGCGCGCACCGTTGCGACCTCGACGAAGCCGTCGGCGGCGAAGTCGCGGCCGGCGACGAGCGAGTGCACATGTTTCTGGTCGATGTTGGCACCGGTGATCCAGCTGGTGCCCTCGACCACGCGGGGGTCGAGGAAGTAGCGGATGCCGGTGGCCGACCCTCCACCCAGGATTGCTCCCTCGGGCGACCACGGACCGATGTACCCCTTCACCAGCAGCGGGTGCTTCTCGAAATCGTCGGCGGTCGCAGGCTCGACCTCGGCGGGCGCGAAAGCCACTTCGACGCGTTTGTCGTCGATGTCGCGGTCACCGGGGACGCCGACGATCACCAGCTCGCGGGAGCCGTCGAGGTGGGTCAGGGCCAGGACCACGTTCTTGAGCGTCTGCGCGGCGGTGTACTCGCCGTCCAGGACCCCGTTCGCGTGGGCGACGAGCGTGTCGATGGTGGGCGTGTTGGGCGAGTCGAAGATCACGGGCGCGGGCAGACCGTCGAAGGGGATCGGTGCCGGCGCGAGCGTCTCGTACGCCTCGACGTTGGCTGCGTAGCCTCCCGCGGAACGCACGAAGGTGTCTTCGCCGATCGCGGTGGGGTGCAGGAACTCCTCGCTGCGCGAGCCGCCCATCGCCCCGGCATCCGCCTGGACGATGACGTACTCCAGGCCGAGACGCTGGAAGATGCGCTCGTAGGCGTCACGCTGAGCCATGTAGCTCGTGTCGAGCCCGGCGTCGGTGTAGTCGAACGAGTAGGCGTCCTTCATCGTGAACTCGCGCCCGCGCAGGAGCCCGGCGCGGGGTCGAGCCTCGTCGCGGTACTTGTCCTGGATCTGGTAGATCGTCAGCGGCAGATCTTTGTACGAACCGTAGAGGTCTTTCACGAGCAGTGTGAAGGCCTCTTCGTGGGTCGGAGCGAGCAGGTAGTCGGCGCCCTTGCGGTCCTTCAGGCGGAAGATGCCGTCGCCGTACTCCTCCCACCGACCCGTCGCCTGGTAGGGGTCGCGGGGCATGAGCGCGGGGAAATGCACTTCCTGCGCCCCCGCCGCGGACATCTCCTCGCGGATGATGGTCTCGATGCGCGCCTTCACCCGCAGTCCGAGCGGCAGCCAGGCGAAGATTCCCGGCGCCTGGCGGCGGATGTAGCCGGCGCGCACGAGCAGGCGGTGGCTCGTGACCTCGGCATCCGAGGGGTCTTCGCGAAGCGTGCGGAGGAAGAAGTTCGACAGACGGGTGACCACGAGCGTCAAGCCTAGTCCGCGGCGCGCCGCCGTCAGCGGCCCTCGATAGCGGGAGTCGAGTGACGGCGAGCACCGCCCTACACTGACCCCGTGCCGCACCGCCGCTCTCGCTTCGTCCCTCGTTCGCTGCGCGGCGAGCTGGCCGCGTCGCTCGCGGCTCTGCGCGACGAGCTCTCCTTGCCCGCCGCCTACCCCGCCGACGCGCTCCGCGAGGCCGAGGCGTCTGCGCGACACGTGCCGGTCGACCCCGTGGTCTCTGGCCTCGTCGACCTCCGCGCGATCGAGTTCCTCACGATCGACCCGGCGGGCTCCACCGACCTCGACCAGGCGGTCCACCTCGAACGCACCGCCACCGGCGGCATCCTGCACTACGCGATCGCGGATGTCCCCGCGTTCGTGACACCGGGCGGTGCCCTGGATGCCGAGACCCGCCGTCGCGGCCAGACGCTGTACGCGCCCGATGGCCGCATTCCTCTGCATCCCGAGGCGCTCAGCGAGGATGCCGCGTCGTTGCTGCCGGGAAGAGACCGCCGCGCCTACGTATGGCGGTTCGTGCTCGACGACGGAGCCCGACCGACCGAGACGTCGATCACCCGAGCGATCGTTCGTTCGCGACGCCAATGGTCGTACCCCGAGGCGCAGCACGCCATCGACGCCGGGACTGCCCCACCCACCCTCGCGGCCCTGCCGTGGTTCGGTGCCGCCCGCGCCGAGAGGGAGCGTGAACGCGGCGGCGCGAGTCTGAACCTGCCCGAGACGCGCATCATCAGCCGCGACGACGGCACCGATTACGCGCTGGAGCGCAGCTACGGGGTGCCGCTGGAGGATTGGAACGCCGACGTCTCGTTGCTGACAGGCATGGCCGCGGCGGACATCATGATCCGCGGCGGTGTGGGCATTCTGCGCACCATGCCGCCCGCGCGACCCGACGACCTCGAGGAGTTCCGCGCACAGACGGTCGCCCTCGGGATGCCGTGGCACACCGAAGTCGCCTACGGCGACTACCTGCGCACGCTCGACCGCTCCCCCGCCGCTCGCGCCGTGCGCGAATGTGCCGCTGGCCTCTTCCGGGGCGCCGGGTATGCCGCTTTCGACGGCGCCATCCCGGCACAGACCGCGCAGGCGGCGATCGGCGCTGCCTATGCGCACACGACGGCGCCGCTGCGGCGCCTCGTCGACCGATGGTCGCTCGTCATCTGCGAGGCTCTCGCCAACGGTCGCGAGGTTCCGTGGTGGGCCCGCGAATCGCTCGACGTGCTGCCGAAGATCATGTCGAGCAGCAGCGCCCGCGCCGGACAGCTCGAAGCCGGCTCCATCGATCGTGTCGAGGCGGCCGTGCTCACCGGTCATGTCGGCGAGGAGTACGACGCCGTGGTGGTGAGCAGGCGCGGTGACGGCGTGCGTATCCAGCTCAGCGAGCCGCCGGTGGAGTCGACCGTGAAGGGGCTGGACGCACGCCCTGGTTCGACCGTGCGGGTGCGGCTGGCAGCGGCATCCATCGTCAACGGCAGCGTCGGGTTCGCACCCGTTTAGACGAGATCCTCGGGCGAACACGCGCTCGGTATTCTCTCTGCGATATATTGCATATCGTGTCTTCCGACCTTGCGCCCGTAACGCGTGCACTCTTACGCGACGACGTGCACGCGCGGCTGCGCGACGCGATCGTCGACGGCACCCTCGCACCCGGCGAGCAACTCCGCGACGGCGAACTCGCCGAACGACTCGGCGTCAGCCGCACTCCGGTGCGTGAGGCGCTGCTGGAACTCGCCCGGGCGGGCCTGATCACCGCGACACCGGGCCGGTCCACGGTCGTCGCCCCGATCGACCCGACGGCCATCCGCGACGCGCAGTCCGTCGTGGGCGCGATGCACGCCCTCGCGATGCGGACCGCTGTGCCCCGGCTGACGACCGGTGACCTCGACGCGATGCGCGCCGCGAATGCGGCGTTCGCCGCGGCTCAACACAGCGGCGACGTCGACGCCGCACTCGCGGCCGACGAGCGGTTCCACCGTGTCGCCCTCGTCGCGTCCGGCAACGCCGCCGCGGTGGCCGTGATCGCACAATACGAACCGGTCTTGCGCCGCGTCGAGCGACGGCGATTCGCGTCGCGCGAGGGCGCGGCCTCCGCCGCCCGACACGACCAGCTCATCGTCCTCTGCGCCGCCGGCGATGCCGATGGCGCCGCTCGGCTCGCCGAGCAGACCTGGCAGAGCTTGGCCCTTCCCCCCGCACCGACAGACAACGGCCCGACAGAACAGGACCCCGCATGAAGCTGCACGAGTTCCCTCGCCACCCGCTCACGTTCGGCCCGAGCCCGCTGCAGCACCTCGAACGACTCAGCCGTCACCTGGGCGGCGCGCAGGTGTGGGCCAAACGCGAAGACGTCAACAGCGGGCTGGCCTTCGGCGGCAACAAGGTGCGCAAGCTCGAGTACATCGTTCCCGACATCCTCGCTTCCGGCGCCGACACCATCGTCTCCATCGGCGGGTACCAGTCCAACCACACGCGACAGGTCGCCGCGGTCGCCGCCCACCTGGGTCTGAAAGCTCGACTCGTCCAGGAGAAATGGGTTCCCTGGGGCGACCCCACCAACGATCAGGTCGGCAACATCCTGCTGTCTCGCATGATGGGGGCCGACTCCCGCCTGGATGACGCGGGCTTCGACATCGGCATCCGCGACTCGTGGAAGCAGGCCCTCGCCGAGGTCGAGGCTGCCGGCGGCACGCCGTACCCGATCCCGGCCGGCGCGAGCGAGCACCCACTGGGCGGGCTCGGCTTCGCCAACTGGGCGTTCGAGGTCGCCGAGCAGGAGAAGCAGCTCGGCGTGTTCTTCGACACGATCGTGGTCTGCACGGTGACCGGCTCCACCCACGCCGGCATGATCGCCGGCTTCGCCGCACTCGAAGAGCTGACGGGGGTGAAGCGCCGCGTTCTCGGGATCGACGCCTCGGCCACCCTCGAGAAGACCCGCGACCAGGTCGCGCGGATCGCCCGGCGCACGGCCGAACTCATCGAGCTCGGCCGTGACGTCCGCGACGACGAGATCCAGGTGCTCGAGGGCTGGGCGGGCGAGCTGTACGGCATCCCGGTCGACTCGACCATGGAGGCGATGGCGCTCGGCGCTCAGCTGGAGGCCATGATCACCGACCCCGTGTACGAGGGCAAGTCACTGGCCGGGCTCATCGATCTCGTGCGTTCGGGCGACATCCCCGCATCATCGACCGTGCTGTACGCCCACCTCGGCGGTCAGCCGGCGATCAACGCCTACCACGCGCTCTGGGATCCTGCTGGGGCCTGACGCGGACCGTCAGGCGGACGTCGACCCCTTCACGCGGGCAAGCGGGCCCACGCCCTCGCGCCGTTCGAAGACGAGGTGCGTCTCTGTCGTGCGCACGGCGTCGTGCACCGTGATGTGCTGGAGCACGATATCGCGCAGCGCCGCGGCATCCTCCACGGCGACGTGCACGAGGAAGTCATCCTCCCCCGCGACATGGAACGCCTCGATGACTCCCGGCGTCGCGACGATCGCGTCGAACAGTCGTCCCACTCCTTCGCGCGTGTGACGACCCAAGCGCACGCGGATGACCGCCTGCAGCGGAAGCCCCAGCGCGGCCGGGTCCACGAGCACACGCACACCGGAGAGCACCCCGCGGCTGCGCAGGGACCGCACGCGGTAGGCGCACGTCGACTCAGCGATGCCGAGGTCGGCGGAGAGCGCCTTGTTCGAGCGGGCCGGCGCGCGAACGAGCGCTGCCAGAACCCGCAGATCGAGGTCGTCCAGAGCGGATGCCGTTGATTGCGATTCCGCCAAGATCACACCGCCATTGCCAATCAAGATTGTGTCGGACGGAATGATCAGATCATCTCTTGGTGCATTACGCAATCACATCTAGATGAAGCTGTGGTTTCGTTCATACTCGGCGCATGGACCACCCCGACACGCTCGCCGTCCACGCCGGCCGCGCCGACTTCGCCGCCCTCGGCGTGCACACCCCGCCTCTCGACCTGTCTTCGACCTACCCCCTGCCAGATGTCGAGCTCGGAGGCGACTCCTACGAGGCGTTGGCGACCGGGGGTGTGCCGATCGACGGCGGCAGCCACGTGTACGCGCGGCTGTGGAACCCCACGGTGGCCCGCTTCGAAGAGGCGCTCGCCGCTCTCGAACACGCCGACGCCGCCGTCGCCTTCGCGTCGGGAATGGCCGCACTCACCGCGGCGGTGCTCTCGCACACCACATCGGTGGGAAAGCCGCACGTCGTCGCGGTTCGTCCGTTGTACGGCGGAAGCGATCACCTCTTGTCCACCGGCCTGCTCGGCACCGAGGTGAGCTTCTGCACTCCCTCGGAGGTCGGCGCGACGGTGCGCGCCAACACGGGTCTGGTCGTGGTGGAGACCCCCGCGAACCCGACGCTCGAGCTCGTCGACATCGCCGACGTCGTCGAGCAGGCGGGCGCGGTGCCCGTCCTCGTGGACAACACGTTCGCCACGCCGGTGCTGCAGCGCCCTCTCGACCACGGAGCCGCGCTGTCGCTGCACAGCGCCACGAAGTACCTGGGTGGCCACGGCGACGTCGTCGGCGGCGTCATCGCGTGCAGCCACGAGTCGGCCGCGGCGCTACGACGCGTGCGCGCGATCACCGGCGGCATCCTGCACCCGCTCGGCGCCTACCTGCTGCACCGCGGACTGCCGACGCTTCCGCTGCGGATGCGGGCGCAGCAGGAGTCCGCCGCCGCGATCGCCCGGCATCTCGTGGCGAACGACGCCGTCTCGGAGGTGTTCTACCCGGGGCTGCACGGCGACCCCGGCGGACTCCTGGCCCGCCAGCAGCACGGGACCGGCGCGATGGTGGCAATCCGCCTCCGCGGCGGCTACGAGGCGGCCGCTCGGGTCGCGGCATCCACTGGCCTGTTCACCCACGCGGTCTCGCTCGGCGGCGTCGACTCGCTCATCCAACATCCGGCGGCCCTCACGCACCGGCCCGTGGCTGCGGATGCGCGGCCCGACGCCGACATCCTGCGCCTGTCGATCGGGCTCGAACACGTCGACGACCTCATCGCCGATCTCGAGAACGCGTTGGCCACGACGACCGCGGCGCGCGCGAGGACGACGGCCTAACACTCGCCACGAAGTTGATCAAGGGAGTGCGAAAGCCGCCCGATCTGTAGCAGATTGGACACCATCCGACGCGAAGGATGGCTGAATGAGCGAGTTCACCGAACCGGCACCGTACACGGCGTCGATCCCGATCATCACCCAGGACCCGTTTCCCGATACGCCGGGCAGCCCGGCCCCGGAGTGGTTCAAGACGGCGGTGTTCTACGAAGTGCTGGTGCGCTCGTTCAAGGATTCCGACGGTGACGGGACCGGCGATTTCCGGGGTCTGATCGGAAAGCTCGACTACCTTCAATGGCTCGGCGTGGACTGCCTGTGGGTGCCGCCGTTCTTCCCCTCGCCGTTGCGCGACGGTGGATACGACGTCTCCGACTACACGGGAGTCCAGCCCGGGCTCGGCACGATCGCCGACTTCCAGGAGTTCCTTGACGCCGCCCACGAACGCGGCATCAAGGTGATCATCGACTTCGTCATGAATCACACCAGTGACGAGCATCCGTGGTTCCAGGCCAGTCGGAGCGATCCCACCGGGCCCTACGGCGACTTCTACGTGTGGAACGACAGCGACGACCTCTATGACGAGGCGCGGATCATCTTCGTCGACACCGAACCCAGCAACTGGACGTGGGATCCGGTGCGACAGCAGTACTTCTGGCACCGCTTCTTCTCGCATCAGCCCGACCTCAACTTCGACAACCCGCGCGTGCGCGAAGCGATGCTCGACGCCATGAGCTTCTGGCTCGACATGGGGCTCGACGGATTCCGGCTCGACGCCGTGCCGTACCTGTACGAGCGGGAGGGGACCAACGGCGAGAACCTCCCCGAGACGCACGAGTTCCTGCGAACCGTGCGCCGTTTCGTCGACGAGAACTACCCCGGGCGGGTTCTGCTCGCCGAAGCAAACCAGTGGCCGGCGGACGTCGTCGACTACTTCGGCGACCCGGACGTCGGCGGCGACGAGTGCCACATGTGCTTCCACTTCCCCGTCATGCCGCGCATCTTCATGGCCGTGCGCCGCGAGTCGCGCTACCCGATCAGCGAGATCCTCGCGCAGACGCCGACGATTCCCTCGGGATGCCAGTGGGGAATCTTCCTGCGCAACCACGACGAGCTGACCCTCGAGATGGTGACCGACGAGGACCGCGACTACATGTGGCACGAATACGCGCAGGACCCGCGGATGAAGGCCAACATCGGCATCCGCCGCCGCCTCGCACCCCTGCTGGACAACGACATCGACCGCATCGAACTGTTCACCGCCCTCCTGCTCTCGCTTCCCGGATCACCGGTGCTCTACTACGGCGACGAGATCGGTATGGGCGACAACATCTGGCTCGGCGACCGCGACGGCGTGCGCACCCCCATGCAGTGGACGAGCGATCGCAACGCGGGCTTCTCGTCGGCCACCCCGGGCAAGCTGAGCCTGCCGATCGTGCAGGACCCCGTCTACGGCTACCTCGCCGTCAACGTCGAGGCCCAGCAGGAGGACCGCTCGTCGCTGCTGCATTGGACGCGGCAGATGATCCAGGCGCGCAAGCGCCATCCCGCGTTCGGCCTCGGGAGCTTCAACGACCTCGGCGGCTCCAACCCCGCGGTGCTCTCCTACTCACGCGAGCACACCAACGACGACGGCACCGTCGACGTCATCCTCTGCGTCAACAACCTCTCGCAGTTCCCGCAGCCGGTCGAACTCGACCTGCGCCGGTTCGAGGGGCTCGTTCCCGTCGAGCTGATCGGCGGGGTGCCGTTCCCGCGTATCGGAGAACTGCCGTACCTGCTGACGCTGGGAGGCCACGCCTTCTTCTGGTTCCAGCTGCACACGCCGGCCGAGGAATCGGCGGAGAGGGGACTGCTGTGACCGACATCGACTACGCACTGCTGGAGGCCTATCTCGCCCGGACGCGCTGGTTCGGCGGCAAGGGGCGCCCCTTCCACGTCTCCGATGTGCGCGTGATCGCGCGGCTGCGCGACCGTCACCCCTTGCCCGACACCATCATGTGCGTGGTCACGGTGTCGTACGCCGACGGCGAAGACGGCGTCGAGCGCTACCAGGTGCCGTTGGCCGTGTACGACGAGATCGAGGAGCGCATCGGGCATGCGTACGTCGGACCGGTCACCTCCGGCGAGCGCACCCGACACCTCTACGACGCCCTGCACGACCGCGAGGCCATGCAGTGGTGGCTCGACGGTTTCATCGGGGCCGAAGCCAGCGGGCTGTCGGATCTTGCCGGGCTGCGCTTTCGGCGGGTCAGCGGCAGCCACGCCCTCGATCCCGAGCTGCGCTCTTCGCCGATGACCGGAGAGCAATCCAACTCATCGGTGCGCTACGACGACGTCGCCATCATGAAGGTGTTCCGCAAGATCAGCCCCGGGATCAATCCCGATATCGAGATCCACGAGGAGCTCACGCGCGCAGGCGCAGAACACGTCGCCGCCCTGTACGGCTGGGTGGAGACCGAGATCGACGGCGAGATCGTGCAGCTGGCCATGCTGCAGGATTTCCTGCGCACCGCCTCCGACGGCTTCGAACTCGCGCTCGGCAGCGTCCGCACCCTGCTCGCCGATCCGGAGCAGACGATCGACGGCTCCGGTGGCGACTTCGCGGGTGAGGCAGCACGGCTCGGAGAGGCGCTCGCCGACGTGCATGAAGCGCTGCGGCGGAGCTTTCCTTCCGAGCGCCGCGGGCCCGACAGCACCGCTGAGCTTGCGCGGGCGATGACCGAACGCCTCGACGCGGCGCTGCGCGTGGTGCCCGAGCTCGAACCGATCGCACCGCGCCTTCGCGCCGTGTACCGCGCAGTCGCCGCGGCCGACGGCCTGGACGTGCAGCGCATTCACGGCGACCTGCACCTCGGTCAGACGCTGCGTACCGCCCACGGCTGGCGGATCGTCGACTTCGAGGGAGAGCCCGGGCGCCCCTTCGCCGAGCGGGCCCTGCCCGACTCGCCCTGGCGCGACGTCGCGGGCATGCTCCGCTCCTTCGACTACGCGACCGGGGTGGTCGAGATGTCGCAGGTGTCGGTGAACGAGCAGGAACGCAGCGTGCGCTCCGAACAGGCCCGCCGATGGTCGGAGCGGGCCCGACGCAGCTTCCTCGACGCGTACGTCGCCGCTCGCGACGGTTCGATAGCCGGCTCCGCGGACGGCGACCGCAGCGTTCGGTTCACGCTGCTCAACGCGTACGTGGCCGACAAAGCGGTCTACGAAGCGGTGTACGAGAAGCGCAACCGCCCCGCATGGACGGCGATACCCCTGGCCGCACTCGCCGAGATCGCGCCGGACTGACCCGCACCGCCGGAGCGACGGCCCCCGAAGGCTCAGACCGTGACGACCTGCGCCGTTCCGAGCGGGGCGTCGGGGCCCATCTCGTCGGCGATGCGGTTGGCCTCTTCGATCAGGGTGGCCACGATCTCGGCCTCGGGCACCGTCTTGATGACTTCGCCCTTGACGAAGATCTGCCCCTTGCCGTTGCCGGACGCGACGCCGAGGTCGGCCTCACGCGCCTCACCGGGTCCGTTGACGACGCAGCCCATGACGGCGACCCGCAGCGGCACGGTCATGTCCTTGAGGCCTTCGGTGACGTCGTTGGCGAGCGTGTAGACGTCGACCTGCGCCCGCCCGCACGACGGGCACGACACGATCTCGAGTTTGCGCTCGCGCAGGTTCAGGGACTGCAGGATCTGGTGACCGACCTTCACCTCTTCGGCGGGCGGCGCCGACAGCGAGACGCGGATCGTGTCGCCGATTCCCTCGCCCAACAGGATGCCGAACGCGGTCGCGCTCTTGATCGTGCCCTGGAAGGACGGACCGGCCTCAGTGACGCCCAGGTGAAGGGGCCAGTCGCCACGCTCGGCGAGCAGGCGGTAGGCCTTGACCATCACGATCGGGTCATTGTGCTTGACCGAGATCTTGAAGTCGTGGAAGTCGTGCTCCTCGAACAGCGAGGCTTCCCACACCGCGCTCTCCACGAGCGCCTCGGGGGTCGCTTTGCCGTACTTCTCGAGCAGCCGTCGGTCGAGCGAGCCGGCGTTCACGCCGATGCGCAGCGACACCCCGGCGTCCTTGGCCGCCTTGGCGATATCGCCGACTTGGTCGTCGAACTTGCGGATATTGCCGGGGTTGACGCGCACCGCGCCGCAGCCGGCGTCGATCGCCTGGAACACGTACTTCGGCTGGAAGTGGATGTCGGCGATCACGGGGATCTGACTCTTCTTCGCGATGATGTGCAGCACGTCGGCGTCGTCCTGACTGGGAACGGCGACACGGACGATCTCGCACCCGGATGCCGTCAACTCGGCGATCTGCTGCAGCGTCGCGTTGATGTTCGTGGTGGGCGTCGTGGTCATCGACTGCACGCTCACCGGCGCATCACCGCCGACGAGCACCTTGCCGACCTTGATCTGACGACTCTTGCGACGCGGGGCGAGGACGTCAGGCACGCGCGGCATTCCGAGATTCACTGCTGGCACCGGACCAGCCTACGCCGCGTGCGCCGCGCGGGGGCTGTAGGTCAGCCCTGTTGCTGCGCGCGTGCGTTCTGCGCGCCCGCTACCTGGATCGGCTCCGGTCGTGAAGCGCGAGGCGTCCCACGCCGCACCGGGGAACGTCGACAGCGTCGTGATGTCGTATTTTCCGTCTCTTGTGTCCTCGCGCGAGTATCGGGGAACCACTGGCACATCCGCTCGACCCCTTGCGAAGCCGTCAGACGGTTGTCCCATTGCTTGCCGGGGTCGCCCTCCCACCAGCCTGTCCGATACCCCTCGCCGAAGAGTTCCTCGAGGTGCATCCGCTGGCCAAGGCTGTTGCAATCAGTGGTCAGGTTCCACCACACGGCGGTGGCGGCACTGCGATGCGGTACAGGGAATGCGGGCAGGCGGATCTGGCTGAGGTCGCGTGCGCGCCCCAGCCTGCAGACCGGCGAATCCAGCGGATAGGCCTGGACCTGCAGGTACGTCGTGTTGTCGGCCGTGGCCGTGCCGTCGATCGCCCATCGGCGATCGATGCCACCCAGGGTTCCGAAGGAAGGACCCGCCCAGCCTTCCAGGTCGTCGGGCGTCGCCCGGCACCGAGGACGGCGGCGGTGCCATCTGCGCCGAGAAGGGCGGGACGAGCGGGGCGAAGGCGCATACCTCGATCCTGGCGTTGCTGGCGAACATCGCACGACAGCGGCCATAGTTCGTTCTGCTATCGTGACCGCATGTTCGCGAACACCTCCTGGTGGCCCACCCGCTGAGGCGGTGTGTTCGCAAACCCACACAGACCGCCCCTCGAGGCGGTCTTTTCGTTCCCGGAACGAGTCCCGTCCGCCCGAGCTGAAGAAAGGCCCGGCGATGAACCCGAGCTCCTCCCTCCTGGACACCGTGCTGCGCTCCGCGCGTCCTTTTGCCCTGATCGCACGGGATCCGGGCGCCGTCGAACTGCTCGTCGGCGACGTCGTCGACGTGGAGCGACTCGCAGACATCCCTCTCGTCGATGCGAACGGTCGGGCGCGCGAGGTCTTGGCGCTCGTGCCCTACCGCCAGGTCGTCGAGCGAGGGTTCGCCTGCCACGACGACGGCGCGCCGCTGCGCTGCCTCGTCGTCCAGGAACATACGACGGTTCCCACCGCAGAGCTACTCTCCCAGCTGCCGGACGAGACGATCCCGCTGAAGGATGCCGGCTTCGACATCACCGACGAGGACTACGCCGCGATCGTCCGCACGGTCATCGCAGAGGAGATCGGCCGCGGAGAGGGCGCCAACTTCGTCATTCGCCGCGACTTCACGGCGTCGATCGCCGCCGATCCGCTCACCGCCGGTCTGACATGGTTCCGTGCACTGCTCGAACACGAACGCGGGGCCTACTGGACGTTTCTGGTCTCGACACCGGGCCACCTCGCGGTCGGCGCGAGCCCCGAAGCCCACGTCAGCGCTCAGGCCGATACCTCAGCCGCGCCCGGTGTCAGCACCGTCACGATGAACCCGATCTCCGGCACCTTCCGCCATCCCCGGGGCGGCGCCACCGTCGACACCCTCACTGATTTCTTGTCGTCGACGAAAGAGACGGAAGAGCTCTTCATGGTCGTCGACGAGGAGCTCAAGATGATGAGCGCGGTCTGCAGCGACGGCGGACGCATCACCGGACCCCATCTGAAAGAGATGTCGCGCCTCACACACACCGAGTACATGCTGCGCGGTGCGAGCACGATGGATCCGCGCGACATCCTCCGCGAGACCATGTTCGCGCCGACCGTGACCGGCTCGCCGATGCAGAACGCCTGCACGGTGATCCAGCGCCATGAACGCGCTCCCCGCGGCTACTACTCGGGCGTCGCAGCCCTGTTCACCCCGGCGCCCGGCGGCAGACACGATCTCGACGCGCCCATCCTCATCCGCACCGCCTATCTGGTGGACGGCACGCTGCGCGTCCCGGTGGGCGCGACCCTCGTGCGCCACTCCGATCCAGACGGCGAGGTGAGCGAGACCCACGGGAAAGCCGCGGGTGTGCTCGGCGCCATCGGAGCGGTGCCCCGCGACGTGCCGGCCGCGACGGTCGACGGCGACGCCCCCCGCCCCGAGCCGCGGCGTCTCGCCGACGTCCCCGCGATCGCTGCACTGCTGGAGGCGCGCAACGAGCGCCTCGCGCCGTTCTGGCTGACGCCGCAGCAGAGCGGGGCAGACGGGCCGTACGCAGGTCGCACCGCCGTCGTCGTCGACGCCGAAGACCGGTTCACCACCATGCTCGCCCACCAGCTGCGCCACCTCGGATTCGCGGTGGCGATCACTCCGTGGAGCCAGGTGAAGCGCGCCGATCTCGATGCCGCCGACCTGGTCGTCGCAGGTCCCGGCCCCGGTGATCCCCGGGACGGCGACAGCACGCGCATCCGCGCCATGCGGGATGTGGTGTCCGCACGCGTGGAGCAGGGGCTCCCCCTTCTCGCCGTGTGCCTGAGTCATCAGATCCTCGCCGATCGGCTCGGCATCGGTCTCGCCCCGCTGGCGTCACCGCATCAGGGCCTGCAGAAGACAGTGGATGTCTTCGGTATGCCGGCATCCATCGGCTTCTACAACACGTTCACGGCTCGCGTCGCACCGGGCACCGTCGAGGTCGGTGAGACGCGCATCTGCGCCGACCCGCAGTCCGGCGATGTCTATGCGCTGCAAGGGCCGCGGTACGCGTCGGTGCAGGGGCACCTCGAGTCGATCCTGTCGCGAGACGGACTGGTGACCCTCGAACGACTCGTCGCGCACGCCCTCGCCTGATCGCTGCGGCCCGGCGTATCGCAGGGTCAGCCGAAGATCTTCATCGGGTTGACGATGTCGGCGATGATCAGGATGCCGCCCATCACGATGAGGGCGATCACGACCACGAACGTGACCGGAACGAGGCGCGTCGCGTCGACCGGGGCCGGCCGAGGGCGGCGCCAGAGCTTCGCCCAGGCCCGCTTCAGACCATCCCAGAGAGCGACGACCACGTGGCCGCCGTCCAGCGGCAGCAGCGGGATGAGGTTGAAGACGAACAGGGCGAGGTTCAACGAGCCGAGCAGCCCGAGAATCGTCGCCACGCGGTTGAGGACCGGCGCGTCTGTGGCGGCGGCCTCTCCAGCGAGGCGACCGACCCCGACGACCGACAGCGGGCCGTTCGGATCACGCGGGGCTCCCGTCACGAGGTCAGAAGCGGTTTGATAGACCCGCGCGGGAAGCTGCCACATGATGCCGACGACCTGACCGGCCTGCTGCAGGGCAGCTTGGGGCCCGTCCCAGATCGGCTGACGGACGTAGTCCAGCGTCACCGTCATTCCGACGAAACCGACCTCGGCGGTGACCGCGGTGCCGTTGGGACCGGCCACCTGGCGCTCGGCGAGCGCCGGCGTCACTCGCAGCGTCTGCTCGGCGCCGCCGCGACGCACGACGATGTCGAGCGTCTCGTTCGGCGATGCCTGGATGATCGCGGACGCTTCCTCGAAGGTCGCCACCGCCGTGCCGCCCACCGATACGAGGACATCGCCGGGAAGGATGCCGCCCGCCGCCGCAGGCGACACCGGGTCGCTTGAGGTACAGGTGGTCTGCGTCGACCCGGCAGGCAGGACGCACTCGCTGACGGCGGCGACGGTCGTCGTCGCGGTCTGCACACCGATGCCGCTGAAGACGATCGCGAACAACACCATCGCCAGCAGCAGGTTCATGGTCGGGCCGCCGAGCATGATGACGATCCGCTTCCACATGGGCAGCGCGTAGAAGGTACCCGAGCGGTCATCGCCGACGATCGTCTCGTTGTTGGCGTCGCGGGCGTCCTGCACCATCGTCGCGAAGAAGCCTCCACCGGCACGACCCTCCGCGGCGGCGCGGCCGGCACGGGCGGGGGCGGGCGGGTACATGCCCGCCATCGAGATATAGCCGCCGAGCGGAAGAGCCTTGATCCCGTACTCCGTCTCGCCGAAGCGCCGCGACCACAGCGTTGGACCGAGACCGACCATGTATTGACCGACGCGCACCCCGAAGCGCTTTGCGGGCACGAGGTGGCCGATTTCGTGCAGGGCGATGGATGCCGCGAGTCCCACGACCAGCAGCACGACGCCGACGATGAAGGCGATGACGGTCACAAGCGAACACGCTACCCGGACCCTCTTTGAGTTTGCTCACACGCCGACGCACGCCGACTAGGCTCGACAGGTGCCCGATCGACCGACGACCCGCCACCTGCGGGCCCTGCGCGGCACCGCCGCGGCGGCGATCGCCACGACACTCGCCTCGACGGGACACACGATCGGAGGCGGCACGCCGCCGCCCCTGTGGCTCCTCTTGGCAGTCACTGTGCTCGCCGCGCCCGTCTCCGTCGCCCTCGTGGGCGGACGACGGAGCTTCCTGCGCTTGGCGGCCGCGATCGCGGCCGCACAGATCTTCCTGCATGCGGCGTTCGCCGCGGTCGGAAGCCTCAGCCCCCTCGGCGGCGGCGCGCACGAGCATCCCGCGATGCCGATGCCGATGCCGATGCTCGCCAACGGGGGCGCCCCGCATGCGATGGGCCATCTGAGCCCGGCGATGCTGTGCGGACACATTCTCGCGGGCCTCGTCACGATCGCCCTCGTTGCCTACGGTGAGCAACTCCTGGTGGTGATCGCCCGCGGCATCCGTCGCCTTCTCACGCGTCCGCAGGCGGCTGTCCCCGCGGCGCACCCCCGGGTGCCCGTCCTCTCGCCCGTGCCACGCCTCGCGCACGCGGCGCGATTCCTGACTGCTCTCACTCGACGGGGACCGCCGGCGTTCGCACGCTGAGCACCGCCGCGCTCGCGGCGTCCCGCGGCGTGGCCGCACCCTCGCTACAGAACGTTCCGTTCTGGCCCCCGTACAGAAAGAGCACCCTGATGACCGTTCCCACCCGTTCCCGCCGCCGCACCCGCACGATCGCCGGCATCATCGCCGGCGCCGCACTGGTGCTGGCCGCACCTCTCGCCGCCTCGGCGCACGTCCACGTCACGCCCGACGAGTCGGCCGCGGGCGCGACCACACGCCTGGCGTTCTCGTTCAGCCACGGCTGCGACGACTCCCCCACCACTTCCCTCACCGTGACCATCCCGCAGGGGATCGATGGCGTCAAGCCCGTACTCGATGGTGCGTGGAAGATCTCTCGTGAGCTGGACGCCAACGGCATCCCGTCCCGCGTCACCTTTACCGCGCTGGCCCCGGTCGACTCCGGCATCTCGGCATCCGTCGCGATGGACGTGATCTTCGCGTCGTCCGCCGCCAACACATCGGTGGCCTTCCCGGTCCTGCAGAGCTGTGTCACCGGATCGACCAACTGGTCGGAGGTGGCCGCGTCCGGCCAGACCGAAGCCGACCTCAAGACGCCGGCTCCGGTCGTCGCCGTCGGCGCCGTCGCCCCGGCGAACGACGACGACCACGGTTCGTCAGCCGGGCACAGCGACGGCGACGCGCACGGCTCGATGGATGCCGCGGCATCCGCGTCGGGCGCCGACCCGGTCGCGCGGTGGCTCAGCGGCGGCGCTCTGGTGGCCGCTCTCGCCGCGCTTGTGGTCACACTGGTGCGCCGCCGCCGCGCCTGAGGCGCATACCCAGCTCCGGAAAAGGCTGGCCGATCGCACACCGCGGTCGGCCAGCCTTTTTCACGGCGCATTGTGCTCAGACCACAGTGTTTCTGTCGACAGATCACCTTCGATTGTCGACGGCATCCATGCTCTCTCTGTGGTCTGACCACTAGCGCTAAGCTGAAGCCACGACTCGCCCACGGATGGGTGGACGGGCCGCTCCCACGAGGATTTGAGGAAGCGAATCATGACTACCGTCACCCCCTCCGCACAGGACACTCAGCCCGCCGCCTGGAACGGTTTCACCGCCGGACCGTGGCAGGACGAGATCGATGTGCGCGACTTCATCCAGCGCAACTACACGCCCTACCTCGGCGATGCGTCGTTCTTGACGGGCGCCACCGCCCGCACGATGCGCGTCTGGGACACGCTGTCGGCGATGTTCCCGGTCGAGCGCGAGAAGGGCATCTACGACGTCGACGCCCACACGCCCGCGGGCATCACCGCGCACGGCCCCGGTTACATCCTCGAGGACGACGAAGTCATCGTCGGCCTCCAGACCGACGCTCCTCTGAAGCGGGCGATCATGCCCAACGGTGGCTGGCGCATGGTCGAGGGAGCCCTCGACACCTACGGCTACGAGGTCGATCAGACACTCAAGGAGATCTTCACCACCTATCGCAAGACGCACAACGAGGCCGTCTTCGACGCCTACACGCCGAACGTTCGCGCCGCGCGCAGTTCGCACGTCATCACGGGCCTTCCCGACGCCTACGGCCGCGGCCGGATCATCGGCGACTACCGTCGTGTCGCGCTCTACGGCGTGGACCAGTTGATCGCCGCCAAGAAGATGGACAAGCTGAGCCTGGACACCACTCCCTTCACGGAAGAGGTCGTCCGCATGCGCGAGGAGCACGCGGAGCAGATCCGCGCCCTCGGTGAGCTCAAGCAGATGGCCGCCTCGTACGGTTTCGACATCTCGGGCCCCGCTACCACCGCTCGCGAAGCCGTGCAGTGGCTGTACTTCGGCTACCTCGCTGCCGTCAAGGAGCAGAACGGCGCGGCGATGTCGCTCGGACGCACCTCGACGTTCCTCGACACCTTCATCGAGCGCGACCTGCAGGCCGGCCTCATCACCGAGTCCGAGGCACAGGAGATCATCGACGACTTCGTGATCAAGCTGCGCATCGTCCGTTTCCTGAGGACCCCCGAGTACGACAGCCTCTTCTCCGGCGACCCCACCTGGGTCACCGAGACGATCGGCGGCATGGGCGAGGACGGTCGGCCCCTCGTGACCAAGAACTCCTTCCGCTTCCTCCAGACGCTCTACAACTTGGGTCCGGCCCCCGAGCCCAACATGACCGTCTTCTGGAGCCCGGAACTTCCGCAGGGCTTCAAGGACTACTGCGCGCAGGTGTCGATCGACACGTCGGCTGTGCAGTACGAGTCGGACGAGATCATCCGCCCCGCCTGGGGTGATGACGCCGCAATCGCCTGCTGCGTGAGCCCCATGCGCGTCGGCAAGCAGATGCAGTTCTTCGGTGCGCGGGTGAACCTCGCCAAGACACTGCTCTACGCGATCAACGGCGGCCGTGACGAGGTCACCGGAAAGCAGGTCTCGCCCGTCACCACGCCGGTCGGCGACGGCCCGCTCGACTTCGACGACATCATGGACCGGTTCGACAAGACGATGGACTGGCTGGCCGAGACGTACGTCGAGGCGCTCAACTGCATCCACTGGTCGCACGACAAGTACGCCTACGAGCGCATCGAGATGGCCCTTCACGACAAGGACGTGCTGCGCACGATGGCCTGCGGCATCGCCGGGCTGTCGGTGGCCGCCGACTCGCTGTCGGCCATCAAGTACGCGACGGTCACCCCCGTGCGCGACGAGCGCGGCATCGTCGTCGACTATGTGACGGAAGGCGACTTCCCGAGCTATGGCAACGACGACGACCGGGCCGACCAGATCGCCGTCGGACTGGTGGAGAGCTTCATGTCGAAGATCCGTCGTCACCCGATGTACCGCAACGCCCTGCCGACCCAGTCGGTGCTGACGATCACCTCGAACGTCGTCTACGGCAAGGCCACGGGCAACACCCCCGACGGCCGTCGAGCCGGTGAGCCGTTCGCCCCTGGCGCCAACCCGATGAACGGTCGCGATACCCACGGCATGCTCGCCTCCGCCCTGTCGGTCGCCAAGATCCCCTACGCCCAGGCGCAGGACGGCATCTCGCTGACCAACACGGTGGTGCCCAGTGGTCTCGGCCGCACGGCGGACGAGCAGGTGCGCAACCTCGCGGGTCTGCTCGACGCCTACGTCGGATCGCACGGTTACCACATGAATGTCAACGTGCTCAACCGCGAGACGCTCGAAGATGCCATGGAGCACCCGGAGAACTACCCGCAGCTCACGATCCGCGTGTCCGGGTACGCCGTGAACTTCGTGCGGCTGACGCGCGAGCAGCAGCTCGACGTGCTGTCGCGCACCTTCCACGGTTCGATGTGACCCACCTCCATTGATAGACACGCGAACAGCAGAGAGAAGCTGAGGACCATGGCCGCGACGATGCTCCGTCGCCACCCGTGCAACGCGGTCCCCTCGCGCCTGCCCGATGACGCGGTGCGCCTGGAGGTTCCCCTCCAGGCGCCCGCCCATCGGCGCACCGGGGCGGGCCTGGACGGTCTCACCGTCTCCGACGTCGACCACCACGAACGGCTCACCGCGATGCGGGAGGGCCGGCTCGGCTCCGTCCACTCGTGGGAACTGGTGACCGCGGTCGACGGCCCGGGCACCCGACTCACCACCTTCCTCAGCGGCTGCCCACTGCAGTGCCTGTACTGCCACAATCCCGACACCCTCGCCATGAAGGACGGCCAGCCTGTCACGAGCGACGAGCTCCTGGCGCGCATCGCCCGCTACACCGCGGTCTTCCACGCCACGGGAGGCGGCATCACGCTCTCCGGCGGCGAGGTTCTCATGCAGCCGGCGTTCGCCGCACGCATCCTGCGGGGGGCCAAAGAGCTCGGCATCCACACCGCCATCGACACATCCGGGTACCTCGGGGCTGCGGCCTCAGACGCGATGCTCGACGACGTCGACCTCGTCCTGCTCGACGTCAAGAGCGGCGACCCCGACACCTACCGCACCGTCACCGGCCGCGAGCTCGAGCCCACGCTCACCTTCGGACGGCGCCTGGCCGCCCGCGCAGAAGGACCCGAGGTCTGGATCCGCTACGTGCTGGTCCCGGGCCTGACCGACGACGTCGACAACGTCGAGGCGGTTGCGGTGTACGCGGCATCCCTCAACGAGGTCCGCCCGGGCACCGTGACCCGCGTCGAGGTGCTGCCCTTCCACCAGATGGGACGCGACAAGTGGGACGCGCTCGGTCGCGACTACCAACTGGCCGACACCGAACCGCCGTCGGTCGATCTCGTCGATCGAGTACGCGCACAGTTCCGTGCGCACGACCTGCTGACCTTCTGACCTCCAACCTTGGCCGCACCTTCCCCCCGGCGGCCATGCGCCCGGATCACCACCGATCGGGCCGCGGGACTGATCCGCCCCTCCCCATCCCCTGTGGGCGGATCGGTCCCCCTCTCTCACCGACGCACGAAACGTACGCCTGCGGCCTAGGCGGCGATGGCGGCGTCGGCTGCCGCACGCGCCCAGGCCTCGGCCTCGGAGAGCGCCTCGCGTGACAGCGTCGACGGCGCCTCGTGCGCATCGACGATGCGCTGCACCGTCTCGACGATGCCGGGAAAGGAGAGCCGACCCTCGTGGAAGGCATCGACGGCCTGTTCGTTGGCCGCGTTGAACACCGCCGGGTAGGTCGACCCGGCACGCCCGACCTGCTTGGCCAGGGCGACAGCGGGGAACGCCTCCTCGTCGAGTGGCTCGAAGGTCCACGCGCTCGCGCGCGTCCAATCCAGCGGCGCGCCCACCCCGCTGACGCGGTGCGGCCAATCCAACCCCAACGAGATCGGCAGGCGCATGTCGGGCGGCGATGCCTGCGCGATCGTCGAGCCGTCGACGAACTCGACCATCGAGTGCACGACAGACTGCGGATGGACGACGACGTCGATGGCGTCGTAGTCCACACCGAACAGCAGATGAGCCTCGATCACCTCGAGTCCCTTGTTGACGAGCGTCGCGGAATTGGTCGTCACCACCCGACCCATGTCCCAGGTCGGGTGGGCGAGCGCCTGGGCGGGAGTGACGCCGGCGAGCTCGGCGCGGCTGCGCCCCCGGAACGGACCCCCGGATGCCGTGAGCACCAGCCGTTGTACTTCGCCGGCGCTTCCGGCACGCAAGGCCTGCGCGATGGCGGAGTGCTCTGAATCGACGGGAACGATCTGCCCGGGCGCCGCCAGCGCCGTCACGAGCTCTCCCCCGACGATGAGAGATTCCTTGTTCGCGAGGGCGAGAGTACGCCCGCATTCGAGTGCTGCAAGCGTCGGCCCGAGGCCCACCGATCCTGTGATGCCGTTGAGAACGACATCGGCATCCACCCCGCGGACGAGGTCTTCGGCCTCGGCGGCGCCCAGGGCGGTGTGCTCGACGCCGAACTGGGCCGCCTGGTCGGCAAGCATGGCGGCGTTGGCACCCGCCGCCAGTCCCACGACCTCGAAGCGGTCTCGACGCGCACGGATCACATCGAGCGCCTGCGTGCCGATCGAACCGGTGGAGCCGAGGATCAGGATGCGGCGCATCCTGTCAGCCTACCGGCGCCGGTGCACCCCTTACTGCGCCTGCGAGGTCTGCGTGCCGAGGATGTCCACCACGAAAACGAGGGTTTCACCCTTGAGGTCGGTGGTGTTGATCTCACCCTCGCCGTAGCCGTCCGCGGGGGTCATGACCACGAGAACCTGCGAGCCGACGGTCTGACCCTCGAGAGCCTTGCGGAAGCCGGGGACGACGCCGGTCGTGGTGAAACTGGTCGGCACGCCACCCTTGTCCCAGGTCGAGTCGAAGGTCTGACCGTTCGACCAGCGCACGCCGGTGTACTGCACGAGCACCTGGTCGCCGGTCTGCACCGTGGTGCCGTCGCCCTTCTTGAGCGTGGCGATCTCGGTCTGCGCCGGCGGGTTGCCGCCGGGCAGCGTGATCTTCGGAGCGCCGTTGTCACCGAGCTCGACGGTCGGCATTCCGGCGACGGGCGACTGAGCGGCGCCCCACGCGGCGCTGGGGACGACCGACAACAGATCCACGACGTAGACCTGGGCGGCACCTTGCTCGCTGGCCGGGAAGGTGGCCACGACACGCTCGCCGGGAGCGCCGCAGCCGAGCACCTGACCGAGCGGGCTCGACGCCGAGATCTGAGCCGGCAGCAGCTGGCCGGCGGCATAGCCGACGTCGCCCATCTTCTGGCCGGTTTCCGCATCGTACGCGGTCATGGCGTAGGAGATGAAGTCGCCCGCGGCAACGGGGGTGCCAGTCCCCTTGTCGATCGTCTTCGCCTGCAGCTTGTCGATCTGCAACGGGGCGGTGAACGACAGGGTCGGCGCCTTACCGGCATCGCCGCTCACGGTGACGGCGTCGGCGGCAGCGCCAGACGCAACCTGGGCATCGCAGAGGTCGGCCGCGGCGGCCGCCGTGGGACTGGCCGACGCCGTGCCTCCCCCGGAACCGGAGCACCCGACGAGCAGGACGGCGGAGACGGCGGCGATGGAAAGAGCGGCGAGCGGGCGCAGGCGCACGATGAGACCTCACAGGTGGGAGACGGAAACCCTCCCATCCTTCCCTACTTTGTTCTGTACCTGCTGGGAGCGGCGCCGTGGCACCGCTGTCGCGCCCGCCGCGGGGCATGCGCGAGTCGGCATGCAATCGGGAGTACCCTCGACTGGTGACGTCCGCCGAGCCCGCCCCCGCTGCCGCCGGCGAGCAGGTTCCCGCCGAGCAGGTCGACGCCGAGGTCTCCGGCATCGGGCTGACCTATGTCATCGGCCGTTGGATCGTCGCTCCCCTGGCCCGCATGATCTACCGGCCCCGCATCATCGGGCGGAAGAACTTCCCCCGCAAGGGCGCGGTCATCCTCGCCAGCAATCACCTGTCGTTCATCGACTCGTTCGTGATCCCGATGGCGGCGCCCCGCCCGGTGCGCTTCCTCGCCAAGTCGAGCTACTTCGACGGTAAGGGCATCAAGGGCTGGTTCTCTCGACACTTCTTCTATGCCGCGGGTGCGTTTCCTGTGCAGCGTGGCGCCGGACAGGCCGCCCTCGACGCTCTCGCCCAACAGCGCCGCCTGCTCGAAAGCGGATGGTCGACCGCCCTGTACCCCGAAGGGACGCGCTCCCTCGACGGCCGCCTCTATAAGGGGCGCACCGGTGTGGCGTTCCTCGCCCTCCAGACGGGTGCTCCCGTCATTCCCGTGGGGCTCGTCGGCACGAACGAAATGATGCCGGTCGGTGCGAAGTTCCCCCGTCTGCGGCCCCGCGTGACGGTGAGCTTCGGCGAGCCCCTCGATCTGTCTCATCACGGCTCCGCCGATTCAGGGCGCGCGCGGCGACAGGCGACCGACGAGATCATGGCCGCGATCCATGCCCTGTCCGGACAGGAACTCGCGAACGCCTACAACGAGGCGCCGGCATCCAACCCGGTCGAGCGTCTCAAGCAGGTTCTGCCGCACGAGCGCCGCTGATCGCAGTCGCCGTGCGTCGCTCACGCCACGGCGGTGATGACCGGCTCGTGCCGCACGGGGAAGTTCACCGAGTTGGCGATGAAGCACCACTCCCGCGCCTGCGCGTGGGCCGACTCCGCAGCGGGGATCATGGATGCCGCCGCCACTTCGACGCGAGGCCGCAGCACGACCTCGGTAAACGCACCCCCGCCCCGGCCGTCCTCGGTCATGAAGCCGGTCGCATCGTCTTCGTAAGACACCACGATCACCCCCGTCTGCACGCACGCGTGCAGGTAGGAGAGCAGATGGCACTCCGACAGCGCCGCGAGGAGCATGTCTTCGGGATTCCATTTGGCCGGGTCTCCGCGAAACGGGCGGTCGCTCGAGGCCTCGATGGCCGGCTTGCCGTCGACGGAAACCAGAACCGAACGGTCATAGTCGCGATAGCCGCTGGTACCCGTGCCCCGGTTGCCGGTCCACCGGCTGTGGAGGGCGTAGTGGTGTTCGCCGATCATCACGCCAGTCTGCCATCCGCACCGCGGTGCGCGGCAGCGAGCTGCGCGACGTGCGCATGTTCTTCGGCCATCCCCGGATTCGCGATGCGCCGATCATCGAAGCGCCCGTGCCGGATCATTCCGTCCAGGTAGCCGCGGTCGGCGTCGAGCCGTGCGAGTGCGTCGGTGCCGACTCGACCGTGTCCCGGGATGACGATGCGGGCGCGCGCGGCGACATCCGCGAGACGATCGAGCGCGGCCAGGTATGCCGACAGATCGTCGGGGAAGAACGGGAGTGGGAGTTCGACGTCGCTGAGCATGTCTCCCGCGACGAGGACCCGCGGACCCGGTAGCCACAGCGCCGTGTGCCCGGGTGCGTGCCCGTCGTGGACGATCAGCTCGATCGCTACGCCGGGCGGCAGACTGTCGGCAGGAAGGGAAGTGCCAACGCCGTCCACGCGCCCCATGAGTTCGAGGAGGGGCGCCGGCGTGTCCGTCCCGCTTTGTGCGACGAGGGTGCCCCGTTCGGATACCGCGAGGGCGGCCGTGACATCGGACGCCCACCGTGGCGGCGCACCGAAGCCCGGGTGCCAGAGAAGGTGGTCGTGGTGGGCGTGAGTGGCGAAGCCGGCGCTCACCGTCAGACCTCGCTCCGACAGCCACGTCGCCAGCGCGGCGAGTTCGTCGGCATCCCACGCCGGATCGACGAGCAGCGCCTGGTCGCCGCCGACGATGACCGTGCTGGTTGTGAACATGCGCCGGCTCGTCGCGACCCACACTCCGTCGGCAACCTCGTCGAGCGCGCGCATCGGATCTCCTCGTCTCCGAGCCCGGGCTCGCAGGCACGTAGCGGGCAAGTAGGCTCTTGTGCGTGTCAGATCCTCGCACAGCAGCCCGTTCGTCCGCATCCGCCGGCACCATCGCCGTCGCCGATGCCGTGGAGCTCGCCGTCGTCGAGCGCAGCGGTTTCATCGAATCGCGTCACGCCGGCTCGGCGGTCGTGCTGGATCCCGACGGCGTCGTGCAGCTGAGTCTCGGCGATGTCGAAGCACCGATCCTGCCGCGCTCGAGCATGAAGCCGTTGCAGGCGCTCGGCTGCCTGACGGCGGGGGTGACCCTCGAGGGCGAACAGCTCGCGCTGTCGACGGCGAGTCACAGCGGCACCGACCGCCATGCCACCGTGGTCCGCGAGATCCTCGCGTCGGCCGGACTGGGCGAAGATCAGCTGCAGTGTCCTCCGGCATGGCCCGGCGATACCGCGACACGCGACGAGATGGTGCGGGAGCTCGGCCAACCGGCACGCGTGCGTATGAACTGCTCGGGAAAGCACGCCACGATGCTGCTGGCCTGCACGGCGAACGGCTGGGATCTGGAGACCTACCTCGACCCGCAGCATCCTCTGCAGGTGCACATCCGCGAAGTCATCGAGCGTCTGACCGGGACGAAGGTCTCGACGATGGCCATCGACGGGTGCGGAGCACCGGTGTACGCGATGAGCCTGACGGCGCTCGGCCGCGCGGCGCACCGGATCGCAACGGCGTCGGAGCGCTCTCCGTTCGCGCTGCATCGGATCGCGGGCGCTCTCGTGCGTGCGGTGCGGGAGAACCCGTGGGCCATCGACGGTCCGGGCCGTCCTGACACGATCGCCATCGACAGACTCGGGGTGTTCGCCAAGGGCGGCGCCGAAGGGATCATGATCATGACTGCCCCCAACGGCACCACCGTCGCGCTCAAGACGCTGGACGGCAGCGGGCGTGCAGCGACGGCGATCGCTATCTCTCTGCTGGAACGGGTCGGTGCGCTCAGCTCGGCCGACGTCGCCACGACGATGGCACAGCTGCCGCTGGAGATCACCGGCGGTGGCCGCGAGGTCGGACGCATCCGCGCGGTGGTCTGAGCGGCGCGAAGCGCGCGTCGCGGAGCCATCTGCTCGATCACGTTTCCGTCAGCACCACCCGGCGCACCGGAGCACCGGGCATCAGGTGCCACGCGCGTCCCGCGGAAGGAAGGGCATAGGGCGGCAGCTCCCGGCGACCGCTGATCGCCCGGAACTCGGCGGCGCACTCGGCGGCTATGACGAGCTCATACCTCTCACGCATCGCCGCGAGCGGCCGCCACTGAGCGAGCCAAGACTCCGGCGACCCGTGCACCACGAGCGGCTCCCCCACCCTGCCGGAGGCTGCTGTCGACGCCGACATCACCGGCTCGCTGAGCACGCCGGCCGCCGCGGCCTGCTCCACCGGCATCACGCGCACTCCGCGCTGCTCGTATCGCGACCGCATCTCTGCCAGATCGCTGCCGGGGCCGGTGACGAGACCCGTCATACCCGGTCCGTCATCGCCCGCCGCGGGCACCCACAGCGGCGGGCGGGCGGGCTCCCGCGGCGGAGCCCACGGCCCCGTCTCCGCGAACTGCACGAGGGCGCCGGACCACCGGCCGCGTCCGGCCGGCTGATCGCGCACGAACCCCCTCGCCTCACCGCCCGCCGCCACGTGGTCGGCGCGCGTCGGCATCGACAGGACGGCACGATGCGGGAGCAACTCGACGACCCGCGAGAGGGGGCCGGCGATCCGTGCCGCCGACAGCACGATGAGCGTTCCGTGCGCCCGGGCCTCACGAACCGCGCGTTCCACGCGCGCCACGAGTTCGGCGGCATACTCAGGCGGAAGCCGGCTCGCGACGGCGTCGATATCGTCGAACAGCACCGCGGAGCGCGATTGGTCCTCGACGGCACACGCTATGGCGTCCCATGCCCCTTCGGCATCCGCGGGCACCCACAGCGGCGGCGCCGGTAGCTGCTCGGCGACAGTCCGCAGCAGAGACGTCCTTCCGCTACCGGCGGCGCCGATGACGGCGAACCCGGACACGCCCTGCGGGAGTTCGAGGACGGGTTGTCGTTGCCGATCGGGTTCGTCGACCAGCCCCAGCACGACGTGACCGGCGCGCGCAATCCGCGCGAGGGGAACCCGCGCCGGCAGCGGCGGCAGCCAGGCCGCGACGGCGGCGCGCGTGCCTGCCCCCTCTCGGATCGCGTCCAGCGCAGCCGGAGTACAACGCGCGACACGCACACGACGAACTTCGGTATCGGCGGCCCGCCGCATGAGCGCCGTCCCCCGCGCCTTCGGATCGCCCGAGAGGAGCGCCGCCTCGTCGGTTCCCAGCACGGCGCGGGAATCGGCGGTGTCGGCCGTGCGGAAGGCGATACGAAGCGGGGCATTCGCCAGCACGCCGTCCCGAAAAGCGCCCCCCGCACGTTGCGAGGCGAGAATCAGGTGCATGCCGAGCGCACGGCCCCGGGCGGCGATGTCGGCGAAGAGTTCATGCAGCTCGGGGTGGGCGCCGACAAGCGCGGCGTACTCGTCGACGACGATGACCAGCCGCGCGAGAGCACCGGCGGCCTCATCTACATCACGGGCGGCGACGTCGGCGAGCGCCTGCTCACGCCGCCGAATCTCCGCGCGCAGACTCTCGATCGCGCGCAGGGCCGCCGCATCATCCAGGTCGGTGAGTACGCCCGTCACGTGAGGGAGCGCCGCGAGCGGGTCGAACGCGCGCCCGCCCTTGAAGTCGACCAGCAGGAACGTGATCTGCTCGACGCCGCGCCCGCGGCACATCCCCGCAACCCACGTGGTGAGCAGTTCGCTCTTTCCCGTGCCGGTCATCCCGATGATGACGGCGTGCGGCCCATCGACGACGAGATCCAGAACCACGACCTCACCGCCGCCCACTCCGACAGCGGCGGCGAGGCCGCGCTTGGGGCCCGAAGGGAGATCCTCGATCGTCAGCGGCGCGTCGATGCGCTGACCGAGGTCGCGCGCGCGCTCCGCCAACGCCGCGACGATCTCCTCGGACTGCGCGACGGAGACCGCCTCCACACGCACGCTGCGCGTGACACCCTCGTGGTCGAGCCGACCCCGGTCAGCGCTCTCGAGGGTGAGCACGGCGGCGCACCGGGGCGGGGCGGGCGCGTCGGGCTCGACGACGACGATGGGGATGTCGGCGTCCATGGCTGCGGCGGCATCGGTCACCCGCAGCGTCGATCCGGATCCGGCCAGGGCGTGCGGCAGGTCATCGGCCCCGGGCACGACACTGGCCAGAGCGCCGCCGTCCGCCACCCGCACTCTCCCCGGCGGATGCACGAGGCAGATCTGCAGGGCCAGCGCTCGGGCGACGGGCACGGCGAGCGCTGCCGGACCACGCACGGCGACGCCGCTGTGCAACCCGACCGAGATCGGTGCGTCCTCCAGCACACGAGCACGTCGGCGGAGCGCCCGTGCGTCGTCGTCCGCGGGGTCGCCCTCGATCCGCAGTGCACTGGCATCTGCCCCGCGACCGACGACAAGCGACCTGTCACGACCGGGCACCGAACGCCAGATCTCCGCGGCATCCGTGCACAGTGTCGCGACATCCGGCGTGCGACGCCACGCCCGCGCGCGTTCGTCATCGTGGCGGCGTACGACCTCGCGGTCGAGCCGCGACATTTCGCGGGCGATGGCGCGCCGGGCTGTCCGGCGCGCACGGCGCGCGCTGCGCAGACCGTCGATGAAGGATGCCGCGGCCACGAGCGGCCCGAGAGCCGCGAACCACAGTGCGTACGGTGACCCGGTGAGGCGCCACAGCAGCACCGCGCCGATGACCGGCACGATCGCGGTGAGCAGCGGCAGCGGCGCGCGTGCCGGCGCCGGTGGCACAGGCGGAAAGCGCAGCGGTTCGCCGGTGTCGTCCTCGCTCATGCGAGCCAGTCAACCGGGGCGCCGTCGCCTCGCCGCGACGAACACGTCGATAGGTGGAGGGAGCGGATCAGTCCAGCGCTGGGGAGGAACCGGTGCGATGCACGTCGAGCACGATGATCGAGATGTTGTCGCGCCCGCCGTTCTCCAGCGCAGCTTCGAGCATGTCGTCGGCGGCCTCGGACGGGTCGTCGTGCTGCAGGAGGAAATGCAGGATGCCGTAGTCGGTGAGTTCCTTCGTCAGGCCATCACTGCAGATCACGAAGCGGTCGCCGTCGATCACCTCGAGCCGCACGTAGTCCGGGGCGACGCCGTCAGAGGGGCCGACCGCGCGGGTGATGACGTTGCCGTACGGGTGGTTCTCGGCCTCTTCGGGACTGAGCCGACCGGCTGCGATCAGTTCCTGCACGACGGAGTGGTCGGTCGTCACCTGGGCGAGTCCGCCGTCGCGGAAGAGGTAGACGCGCGAGTCGCCGATATTGAGCGTGACCCACGTCGGCTCGGGAGTCGAAGTGTCCAGGTAGACCCCGGTGACGGTCGTACCCGTGCCATCGTCGGTCGCCTCGGGGTGAGAGGCGATGTCGGCCACGGCGCGCGACAGTGCCTTCTCGATGCTCTTCGGGGTGACGTCACCCTTGCTCGCAATGCTCTCCAGCCGGGCGACCGTGCTGGTGCTGGCGATCTCGCCCCCGATGTGACCCCCCATGCCGTCAGCGACGACGAACAGCGGATATTGCGCCAAAACGGCATCCTGATTCGCATCGCGACGACGGCCGCGATGGGTCAGTTCCGACCACTGCAGTTCGAGCACACCGTCCTCGAGCGGGATGGTGCGCGAGTGGGTCGCGGCTTCGGGCACGGTCCTACTCTAGTGGACGCCTCAGCTTCGCACCCCGCCGACGGGCTGGACACCCGGCGGACGCGGGGCCTCCTCGTCGGCGTCGGCGGGAGCTTCGAACTGCGCCTCGTAGAGCCGCCGATACGCGCCGTGCGCGGCGAGCAGTTCGTCGTGGTTGCCCTGTTCGACGATCTGCCCGTTCTCCATCACCAGGATGAGGTCGGCATCGCGGATCGTCGACAACCTGTGCGCGATCACGAATGCCGTGCGATCGGTGCGCAGGCGCGACATGGCGCGTTGGATGAGGAGCTCGGTGCGGGTGTCGACCGAGCTGGTCGCCTCGTCGAGGATCAGGATGCGCGGATCGGCGAGGAAGGCACGGGCTATCGTGATGAGCTGCCGCTCCCCCACCGACAGGTTCGTCGCCTCGTCGTCCAGCACGGTGTCGTAGCCGTCGGGCAACGCGTGCACGAACCGGTCGACATACGCCGCCGTCGCTGCCGCGACGATCTCTTCTTCCGACGCATCCGGTCGACCGTAGGCGATGTTCTCCCGGATCGTGCCCGAGAACAGCCATGTGTCCTGCAGCACCATTCCCGTGCGGGCACGCAGATCGTCGCGGCTCATCCGACGCGTGTCGATGCCATCGAGGCTGATGGTGCCGGCATCGGCGTCGTAGAACCGCATGATCAGGTTGACGAGCGTCGTCTTGCCCGCGCCCGTCGGACCGACGATGGCGACCGTGCTTCCGGGCTGCGCCTGCAGGGTCAGCCCATCGATCAGCGGCTTGTCGGCCGCGTAGCGGAAAGAGACGTCCTCGAACGCGAGATGAGAGGCGTCCGCGGGAGCCGTCTCAGCGGGGTCAGGATCAGGATCCTGCTCCGGCTCGTCGAGCAGTTCGAACACGCGCTCGGCACTCGCGACCCCGGACTGCAGCAGGTTGGCCATCGAACCGAGTTGGCTGAGCGGCTGAGTGAACTGGCGCGAGTACTGGATGAACGCCTGCACGTCGCCGATCGACAAGAGCCCCGCGGCGACCTGGAGTCCTCCGACGACAGCGATGCCGACGTATACGAGGTTGCCGATGAACATCATCGCGGGCATGATCACGCCCGAAAGGAACTGCGCACCGAAGCTGGCGCGATACACCTCGTCGTTCTCGGCGGCGAAGTCGTGCTCGACAGCACGCTGGTGACCGAACACCTTGACGACGGCATGCCCCGAGAAGGTCTCCTCGACACGTGCGTTCAGGATGCCGGTCGCCTTCCATTGGGCGACGAAGAGCTTCTGCGATCGACGGGCGACGAGCACCGTGACCAGCACGGTGAGCGGGATGGTCACGAGCGCGATCACCGCGAGCAGCGGCGAGATGATGAACATCATCGCCAGCACGCCGACGACTGTCAGCAGCGACATGATCACCTGTGACAGCGTCTGCTGCATCGTCTGGCCGATGTTGTCCACGTCGTTGGTGACGCGGCTGAGAAGCTCACCGCGCTGCACGGTGTCGAAGTACGACAACGGCAGCTGGTGGATCTTCTCTTCGACGCGCACCCGCAGGCGGTGCATGGCGCGCTGCACGATGCCGTTGAGGAGGCGGGCCTGCAGCCAGTTGAAGACCGACGCGAACACGTAGATCGCGAGGACGGCGAGCAGGATCATGCCGAGGTGGCCGAAGTCGATCCCGGCGCCGGGTGTGAAGTCCATCGCCGAGAGCATGTCGGCCTGCTGTTGGTTGCCGCTGGCGACAAGCTGGTCGATGACCTGCTGCTTGGTCGCTCCCGCGGGAACCTGCATCGAGACGAAGCCGGCAAAGACCACGTTCGTGCCGTCGCCGAGGATCTTGGGGCCCAACACCGACAGCCCGACCGACAGCACCCCCAGCAGGATGACCACGATCACCTTGGCGGTGTCGACGCGCAGTGTGCCGAGCAGGCGGCGTGCGCTCACACCGAAGTTCTGCGCCTTCTGCACGGGTGCGCCACCCGCCATCGGTCCGCCGCGCGGCCCCCGGGGTCCGGGCCCGCTCATGATGCCTCCTGCGCCGCGAGCTGAGATTCGACGATCTCGCGGTAGGTCTCGCTGGTGGCGAGGAGCTCGTCGTGCGTGCCGATGCCGACCATCAGGCCGTGGTCGAGAACCACGATCTGGTCGGCGTGCTGAATCGTCGACACCCGCTGCGCCACCACGATGCGCGTGGCGTCGGGTAGATGCGTGTCGAGCGCGCGTCGCAGGGCGGCGTCGGTCTGGAGGTCGAGCGCCGAGAACGAATCGTCGAAGATGTAGATTTCGGGCTGCTTGGCGAGGGCGCGCGCGATGGCGAGGCGTTGCCGCTGCCCGCCGGACACATTCGTGCCGCCCTGAGCGATCGGCGCCTCCAAGCCTTCGGGTAGGGCGGCGACGAAGTCCTTCGCCTGGGCGAGCTCCAACGCGCGCCACAACTGTTCGTCAGTGGCATCCTCGTCGCCGTAGCGCAGGTTCGACGCGACGGTTCCGGCGAACAGGAACGCGCGCTGGGGCACGAGACCCACGCGTTGCCAGAGATCATCGGGGTCCATGGTCCGCACCTCGACCCCATCGACGGTCAGCGTGCCGCCGGTGACGTCGAAGAGCCGTGCGATCAATCCCACGAGCGTCGACTTGCCTGACCCCGTCGAACCGATGATGGCGGTCGTGGTGCCCGGCTCGGCGTCGAAGGTGATGCCCTGGAGCACAGGCGATTCGGCGCCGGGGTAGGTGAATTCGACGTCGTCGAACACGACCCGGCCGCCGGCGCGGCGCGCGGCTACGGGCTGCTCGGGCGCCCGTACCGACGGCTCTGTGTCGAGAACGGCGCCGATGCGGTCGGCGCAGACGGCCGCGCGCGGAATCATGACGAACATGAAGGTCGCCATCATGACGCCCATGAGGATCTGCATCATGTAGCTCAAGAACGCGAACAGCGTGCCGATCTGCACACCGTTGTTCTGTACCTCAGCAGCGCCGAACCAGATGATCGCGACCGACGAGACGTTCATCACGAGCATGACGGCGGGGAACATGAGCGCCATCAGGTTGCCGGCGCGCAGCGCCGTCTCCATCACGTCTTCGCTGGCCCGGGTGAAACGCGCGCGCTCCTCGCGTTCGCGCACGAAGGCCCGGACGACGCGGATGCCGGTGAGTTGCTCACGCAGGATCTGGTTGATGCGGTCGATGCGCGCCTGCATCTTGGTGAACGCCGGCACCATCCGCACGACGATGAACGACACGATGACCAGGAGAACCGGGACCGCTACCGCCACCAGCCACGACAGACCGGCATCCTGGCGCACGGCCATCACGATGCCGCCGATGGCGAGCATGGGTGCGGCGACCATGACCGTCGCCGACATCTGCACGAGCATCTGCACCTGCTGCACGTCATTCGTGTTGCGGGTGATGAGCGAAGGCGCTCCGAACTGACCCACCTCGCGCTGGGAGAACGCCACGACTCGGTGGAAGAGGTCGGCTCGGAGGGTACGACCGAGTCCCATCGCCAAGCGCGAGCCGAAGTACACCGCGACGAGCGAACAGACGATCTGCACCAGGCTGATGCCGAGCATCACGCCGCCGGTCCGCCAGATGTAGCCGACATCGCCGGTGACGACGCCCTTGTCGATGATGTCGGCGTTCAACGTCGGCAACAGCAGGGAGGCGATCGACTGACCCAGCTGGAAAACGACCACCAGCAGCAGCAATGGCCACGACGGCGCAAGATAGCGCGCAAGGATCCTGCCCAGCACGGACCCCACCTTTCCGCGCTCGTCCAGGGGCGCGAGTCGACGTTACGCCCGCCCGCCGCGCACGCTCAAGCGCCCGGGTGCGCTGTCAGCGAACCCGGGCGGTCGAGGTGAAGAGGGGCGTCAGGAGCGCGGCGGCTCGGGGGCCGCAGGAGGCTCCGTCGTCGGCGGCTCCGGAGCGGCCGGCGGCTCGGGCGCGATCGGCGGCTGGTGGCCGACCGGCGGCGCAGGCGGCGCCGGCGGCTGGTAGCCCGCGGGGGGCGCAGGCGGCTGGTAGCCAGCCGGCGGCTGGTAGCCGGCGGGCGGCTCGTAGCCGGCGGGAGCAGCGCCGCCCGATGACGGGGCCGGGACGCCCTGCCAGACGGTGCTGTCGGCGAGGAAACCGTTCGACGCCCACGGCGCCGGAGGCACCTGCGGGTTCCACCGCGACTTGTCGAACGCGGCGATACCCAGCCAGACGGGCGAAAGCAGCACGAAGAGGACGACCCACGGCGTCTCCTTCTGCAGCTTCAGCCCGACGCGCCAGGCGGCCAGCGCTCCGGCGATCAGCGGAAGCAGGCTGAAGATCCAGCCCACCGCGGGGATCTGGCCGAGCACCGCTGAGGCGACGAACGCGATCAGCATCACCCACGGGCTCAGGTCACCCAGCTTCGCGAACACCATGAAGTTGTAGACGGGCACCCACGCGCGCCACTTCCCCTGCACTCCGGCCTTCTCGAAGATCTTCATCAAGAAGAATGCGCTGATCACATAGAAGATCACCGCGAAGAAGAAGACGAAGAAAGCGATCGCGACCAGCGCTGCCGCTGCGGCAGCCGATCCCGTGTAATCACTCATGAGTACCTCCCTCGGCGACGCGCGCCGGCGAACGACCACCCTGGCCTTTCGGACACATCGTATTGCCCGCGTCGATCGCGCGGCCACTCCGACACGTCATGCGATGCGTGGCGGCGGCCGTGTCGATAGCCTGACCCCAGCACCCACCAGGGAGGAACCCCATGTCCGATCCGACCGCTCCAGCCCCGCCGCCCCTTCCCGATCGCCCCGCCGAGGAGGCCGCGCGCGACGCGGCATCCGGCCCCGGCATCGCCGGCGTCGACGACACCGGAGTACCGCATCTGGTCGGAGACATCGACGACATCGGCCGCGGTTTCGTGTCGGCGCTGTTCGATCTATCGTTCTCGCGATTCATCACGCGGCGGTTGGCGAGCGTGTTCTACCTCGTCGGCCTGATCGCCATCGGTATCGCCTTCATCGCCGCCTTCCTCGGCGGACTCATCTCGGGGGTGGGATCGATCTGGTGGAATCCGGGCGGAGGGATCGCCCTCGTCGTCTCGACACTCGTCGTCGTGCCGGTCCTGGCCTTCCTTGCTGTCATGGTGCTGCGTTTCGTGATCGAGGCGGGCGTCGCGCTGGTGGCGATCGCGGAGAACACGGAGCGGACCGCAGCGAACACCGCCCGCGACTGACCTCAGGCGATCGTGGCGCCTAGACCACCAGCTCGATCTCGCCGGGAGCACCCGACCGCAGGTGCACGTCGGCATCGGCCGCCCAACGCAGCAGCGCGGCGGCGTTCGAGACTCGTGGCCGCGTCTGGGCGAGTGCACGAACGAGGGCGCCCTTGCCGTGCTTGTTGAAGTGGTTGAGCGCCCGGACGCTGCCGTCTTCACCGACCGTGACGACGCGCAGATACGCCGAAGGGATGCCGCCGGGCACCGGACCCAGCGCGACGTAGGCCTCCGAGCGGAGGTCGAGCACGAAAGGTGCTGACTCCGCAGCCAGGGCCGCCGAGACCGCCTCCGCCCAATGCCGCCGCAGCGGCGGCACTCCCGGCAGAGATGTCCCCGCCGCGAGGCGGTACGCGGGGATGGGATCGAGCGCACCGACCGGGCCGAACGGTGCGGAGTGGATCAACACGTGAGCGCCGAGCCAGCGCCGGGCCGCGGCCTCGAGGCTCGCGGCATCCAGAGCATCGAAAAGCACGCCGGTGTAACGATCGACGGCGGGCAGAGTCGGGCCCGTCCGCAACGCGGCGTTGTGCGCGACGTCACCACGTTGACGAGATGACAGTTTGAGGACCGCTGCGGCGGCATCTTCGTCCGCACTCAGCGCGATGAGGGCATCCACCACCGCTTCGCGCTGCGGCGCCAACGTCGGCAGGGCGAGAGCGCCGAGATCGAGCGGCCGGGACGAACGCCCTCCGGGTCGCTTCGTCTCCGACGGGGGCAGGAGGATCAGCATGGCTTCTCCGGAAAAGCGAGAAACCACTCCCCGAGTGGGAAGTGGCTTCTCGCTGTCGTGGCTGGGTTAGGACTGCAGCGCCGCGTGGCCGGCGACGATGGTGAGCTCGCTGCCCTCCATCGACAAGAAGCCGTCCTGCGCGCTGGCGACGACCTTGGTGCCGTCGGTCTGGGTGATGCGCACCTGACCTTCGGCGAGGATCGCCAGCACCGGCTCGTGGCCGGTCATGAAGCCGATCTCGCCCTCGACGGTCTTGGCCACGACGAGGCTCGCCTCGCCGTGCCAGACCTCCGCGTCAGCGGAGACGAGGGTGACGGTCAGCGCCATGTCAGCTGTTCTCCTTCTGGATCTGAGCCCACTTCTCTTCGACGTCGGAGATGCCGCCGACGTTGAAGAACGCCTGCTCGGCGACGTGGTCGAAGTCACCCTTGACGATGGCGTCGAACGACTCGATGGTCTCCTTGATCGGGACCGTGGAGCCCTCGACACCGGTGAACTTCTTCGCCATGTAGGTGTTCTGCGAGAGGAACTGCTGGATGCGACGGGCGCGCGAGACGACGATCTTGTCCTCTTCGGACAGCTCGTCGACACCGAGGATCGCAATGATCTCCTGCAGCTCTTTGTTCTTCTGCAGGATCTGCTTCACCGCCGTCGCGACGCGGTAGTGGTCCTCACCGATGTAGCGAGGGTCGAGGATGCGGCTCGTCGAGGTGAGCGGGTCGATGGCCGGGTACAGGCCCTTCGACGCGATCTCGCGTGACAGCTCTGTGGTCGCGTCGAGGTGCGCGAAGGTCGTGGCCGGCGCGGGGTCGGTGTAGTCATCGGCCGGCACATAGATCGCCTGCAGCGAGGTGATCGAGTGGCCACGCGTCGAGGTGATGCGCTCCTGGAGCACACCCATCTCGTCGGCGAGGTTCGGCTGGTAACCCACGGCGGACGGCATACGTCCGAGCAGCGTCGAGACCTCGGAACCGGCCTGCGTGAAGCGGAAGATGTTGTCGATGAACAACAGCACGTCCTGCTTCTGCACGTCGCGGAAGTACTCCGCCATCGTCAGGGCCGACAGCGCGACGCGAAGACGCGTCCCCGGCGGCTCGTCCATCTGGCCGAAGACAAGAGCGGTCTTGTCGAAGACACCCGCCTCCTCCATCTCGCCGATGAGGTCGTTGCCCTCACGGGTGCGCTCACCGACGCCGGCGAACACGGAGACACCGCCGTGGTCCTGCGCCACGCGCTGGATCATCTCCTGGATGAGGACGGTCTTGCCGACACCGGCGCCGCCGAACAGACCGATCTTGCCACCCTGCACGTACGGGGTCAGCAGGTCGATCGACTTGATGCCCGTCTCGAACATCTCGGTCTTCGACTCGAGCTGGTCGAAGTTCGGCGCCTGGCGGTGGATGCCCCAGCGCTCGGTGACCTCGACGGTCTCGCCGGGCGCGAGGTTCAGGATGTCACCGGTGACGTTGAAGACCTTGCCCTTGGTGACGTCGCCGACGGGGACCGTGATCGGGCCGCCGGTGTCGCGAACTTCCTGGCCGCGGACCATGCCGTCGGTCGGCTTCAGCGAGATGGCGCGAACCAGGTCGTCGCCGAGGTGCTGAGCGACCTCGAGCGTGATCTCGGTCGACTCGTCGCCGATCGTGATCGTCGTCTTGAGCGCGTTGTAGATGTCGGGGATCGAATCGTGCGGGAACTCGATGTCGACGACCGGGCCGGTGACGCGTGCAACGCGCCCGACGACCGTCGTCTCGGCCTGTTCGGCGGTGGCGGTGGCAGTCATTGTCTGTCTCTTTCGGTGTGGTCGTTACTTGCCGGACGCCAGGGCGTCGGCGCCGCCGACGATCTCGGCGATCTGCTGAGTGATCTCGGCCTGACGCGCGTTGTTGCGCAGGCGGGTGTAGTCGGTGATGAGCTTGTCGGCGTTGTCGCTGGCGCTCTTCATCGCCTTCTGGGTCGCGGCGTGCTTGGCGGCCGACGACTGCAGCAACGCGTTGAACACGCGGCTCTGCACGTACACCGGCAACAGCGCGTCGAGCACGACCTCGGGGCTGGGCTCGAACTCGTACAGCGGGTAGACCTGGCTGGCTGCACCGGCCGACTCGACCGCCTCATCAGCCTCGACGACCTCGAGGGGCAGCAGGCGAACGGTCTGCGGCTCCTGGGTCATCATGCTGACGAAACGGTTGAAGACGAGGTGGATCTCGTCGACGCCGCCCGGCTCCTCGCCACCGCGATCGTAAGCGTCCAGAAGGGCGCCGGCGATCTGCTCCGCGGTGTTGAAGTGCGGGGTGTCGGTGTCACCGACCCACTCCCCTGCCGCCGCCATTCGGCGGAACTGGAAGTAACCGACCGCCTTGCGCCCGACGAGGAAGTACTCGACCTCTTTGCCCTGCGAGCGCAGAAGCTCAGCGAGCTGCATGCCTTCGCGCAGGATCTGAGAGTTGAACGCGCCGGCGAGCCCTCGGTCGGAGGCGAAGATGACGACCGCCGAACGGCGGATCGTCTCGCGCTCCGTGGTGAGGGGATGGTGGACGTTGGAGTGAGTGGCCACGGCGGCCACGGCGCGCGTCACGGCTCGCGCGAAGGGCGAGGAGGCGCGCACGCGCGCCATCGCCTTCTGAATGCGCGAAGCCGCGATGAGCTCCATCGCCTTCGTGATCTTCTTGGTCGTCTGAGCAGAAGAGATCTTCTGCTTGTAGACCCTGAGTTGTGCTCCCATGGAATCTCTGTCTCAGAATGCGCCCGGCGTCAGCCGCGGCGACCCTTGACGATCTGCTCCTGGTTCACGTCCTCCTCGTGCGCGGCGGCGACCTCTTCGTGACCCGGCTTGTTGATGGCCTGGCCCTTGCCGCCCTGGAACTCCAGGATGAACTCGTCGGTGACCTTGGTGAGCTCGGCGACGGTGGCGTCGTCGAGCACGTTGGTGTCACGCAGCGTGTCGAGGATGGTCGTGTTGCGCTTGAGGTAGTCGAGGAGGTCGCGCTCGAAGCGCAGCACGTCTTCGACGGCGATCGTGTCGAGCTTGCCGTTGGTGCCGGCCCAGATCGAGACGACCTGCTCCTCGACCGGGTACGGGTCGTACTGCGGCTGCTTGAGCAGTTCGGTCAAGCGGGCGCCACGCTCGAGCTGACGGCGGGATGCCGCGTCGAGGTCGGAGGCGAACATCGCGAACGCCTCGAGCGAGCGGTACTGGGCCAACTCGAGCTTGAGCGTGCCGGAGACCTTCTTGATCGACTTGACCTGAGCGTCACCGCCGACGCGCGAGACCGAGATACCCACGTCGACCGCGGGGCGCTGGTTCGCGTTGAAGAGGTCGGACTGCAGGAAGATCTGGCCGTCGGTGATCGAGATCACGTTGGTCGGGATGTAGGCCGAGACGTCGTTGGCCTTCGTCTCGATGATCGGCAGACCCGTCATCGATCCGGCACCCAGCTCATCGCTGAGCTTCGCGCAACGCTCCAGCAGACGCGAGTGCAGGTAGAAGACGTCGCCGGGGTAGGCCTCACGGCCCGGCGGGCGACGCAGCAGCAGCGACACGGCGCGGTAGGCCTCGGCCTGCTTCGACAGGTCGTCGAAGATGATCAGGACGTGCTTGCCGCCGTACATCCAGTGCTGGCCGATAGCCGAGCCGGTGTAGGGCGCGAGGTACTTGAAGCCGGCCGGGTCGGATGCCGGGGCCGCGACGATCGTCGTGTACTCCATAGCGCCGGCGTCTTCGAGCGCTCCCTTGACGGAGGCGATCGTCGAGCCCTTCTGACCGATGGCGACGTAGATGCAGCGCACCTGCTTGTTGACGTCGCCCGACTCCCAGTTGGCCTTCTGGTTGATGATCGTGTCGATCGCGATCGCCGTCTTGCCGGTCTGGCGGTCGCCGATGATCAGCTGGCGCTGACCGCGGCCGACCGGGATCATGGCGTCGATCGCCTTGATACCCGTCTGCATGGGCTCGTGCACACTCTTGCGCTGCATGACGCCGGGCGCCTGCAGTTCGAGCGCACGCCGCCCCTCTGTCGCGATCTCACCGAGACCGTCGATCGGGTTGCCGAGCGGGTCGACCACGCGACCGAGGTAGCCGTCGCCGACGGCGACCGAGAGCACCTCACCCGTACGAGTGACCTTCTGACCGGCGACGATCCCCGAGAACTCACCGAGCACGACGACACCGATCTCGTTCTCGTCGAGGTTCAGCGCGAGGCCTTCCACGCCGTTGTCGAAGCGCACGAGCTCGTTCGCCATGACGCCCGGGAGACCCTCGACGTGCGCGATGCCGTCGGCGGCGTCCACGACGGTGCCCACCTCGGTGGCGGCGGCGCCGGTCGGTTCGTAGGCGGCGACGAAGTCTTTCAGCGCGTCACGGATGACGTCGGGGCTGATGGTCAGATCTGCCATGGTGTTCCTTCTGTTCTAGCCAGCGAGGCGCTGGCGCAAGTCGTTGATTCGGGAGGAGACGGTCCCATCGATGACATCGTCACCGATCTCCACCCGCATGCCACCGAGCACCTGCGGGTCGACGACGACGTTCACGGTGACATCGGCGTCGTACCGGGCGCTCAGCGCTGCGGCGAGACGGTCCTGCTGCGCGGCATCCAGCCCGCTGGCGACACGCACCGTCGCGACCTTCTTGCCCCGCTGGTCGGCCACGAGCTGCAGCGCACGGTGGAGCAAGGAACGCACACGGCGCTCGCGCGGCTGCTGGACGAGCTGCGAGGTGATGAGCACGGTCGCCTCATCCGCCCGGCCGACCAGGAGCTTCTCGATGAGGACCCCCTTGGCCGCTGCGTCGCCCAGACGACTGCCCAGGGCGAGCTCGAGCTCGGGGTTCGCCGCGACGAGGCGGGCCACCTCGAAGAGCTGTCCCTCGACATCCGTGCTCGGCGCACCGATGGCGGCCGCACGAATGGCGAGTTCCTCGATGCCGGAGATGAGGTCCTCCGTGGACGACCAGCGCTCGGCGACCGCCGACGTCAGCAACTGAACGGAGACGGCTCCGTACCCTGCGAACACGGTGCGGGCCACCTGAGCACGCGCCTCGGCGGGCGCACCCCATGCGGACAGCGCGCCGCTCAGCTGCGCCGAGTCGGCGATCTGGCGTGCGGCCGAGAACAGCTCGCGGGCGACGCTGAGGTCGCCCACCTTCGCTGCCGACAGCTGCGCCGTGGTCGTCGCCAGTGCGTGAGTGGTCGCGCTCCCCATTACTTCGCCTTCTCGAGGTCGGTGAGGAAGCGGTCGACGACGCCCTTGGCCTTGGCATCGTCGGAGAGCGACTCGCCGATGACACCGCCGGCGAGGTCGAGCGCCAGCGTGCCGACCTCACTGCGCAGCGACACGAGCGCCGACTGACGCTCCGCCTCGATCTGCGTGTGGGCGGTCGCGGTCAGGCGAGCGGCCTCGGCGGATGCCGTGTCCTTCGCCTCGGCGACGATCTTCTTGCCGTCCTCGCGGGCGGCATCGCGGATCTCACCGGCCTCCTTGCGAGCCTCGGCGAGCTGGGCGGTGTACTCCTCGAGCGCGGCCTCGGCCTTGCGCTGAGCCTCGTCGGCCTTCGCGATGTTGCCCTCGATGGCGGCGGCGCGCTGGTCGAGCAGAGTCTTCATCTTGGGAAGGGCGACCTTCCAGACGACGACGAGGATCACGACGAAGCAGACACCCGACCAGATGATGTCGTACCAGGCCGGGATGAGCGGGTTGTGACCCGCCTCCTCCGCGGCGTACGCGACAAGATTTCGCATCCTGTCTCCTTAAAGCTGGTGGGGCGACTTACTGGAAGATGAAGCCGGCGGCGATGCCGATGAAGGCGAGCGCCTCGGTGAAGGCGATACCGATCCACATGAGGACCTGCAGGCGACCGGCCAGCTCGGGCTGACGGGCGACGCCCTCGATCGTCTTTCCGACGACGATGCCCACGCCGATGGCGGGGCCGATGGCGGCCAGGCCGTAGCCCATCGTCGCGACGTTGCCCTTGAGCTCGGCGAGAACCGTAATTGCGTCCACGGGGTGTTTCCTTTCGGGGTTGGGTGGGAGAGGCGGAAGCCTCGCCCGCTCAGTGCTCTTCTGCTACCGCGAGCTGGATGTAGACCGCGGTGAGGATGGTGAAGACGTAGGCCTGGAGGAAAGCCACCAGGATCTCGAACAGCGTGAAGGCGAGGCCGAAAGCGAGCGAACCCGCTGCCAGTGCCGACCACCAGCCGCCGAGGGTGATGAGGAAGAACTGCGTCGCCGAGAAGAACAGGACGAGCATGAGGTGGCCGACGATCATGTTCATCAGCAGTCGCAGCGTGAGAGTCACGGGGCGGATGATGAACGTCGACAGGAACTCGAGCGGCGTGACGATGATGTACAGGAACGGCGGCACGCCGGCGGGGAACAGCGAGTTCTTGAAGAAGTTCTTCGGGCTCTTCTTGATGCCCGCGTAGATGAAGGTCACGTAGCTGATGACCGCGAGCATGAGCGGGACGGCGATGATGCTCGTTCCCGCCAGGTTCATGAACGGGATGATCCCTGTGATGTTGAAGAACAGGATCATGAAGAACATCGTCGTGAGGATCGGCAGGAAGCGCTGGCCGTCCTTCTTGCCGAGGAGGTCTTCGGCGATGTTCACGCGGACGAAGTCCAGACCCATCTCGGCGATGCTCTGGAAGCGTCCCGGGATGACGCGCATGCGGCGCGTGCCGGCCCAGAGGAACAGCACGAGGCCGACCGTGGCGATGAACTGGATCAGATGGATCCGGGTGACCGGCACACCGAGAATGCTGAACAGCACATCCGGGAAGAACTCATCGATCGACGGTCCGTGGAAGCCGCCGTCGTCGGCGGTCTTGGCGATCAGTGTCGCAACTTGGGTAAACAGCGCTGGCTCCAGCTTCGGGGCACCGGCGTGAACCGGGGCGACGATGGTCGGTGTGAGCGTCACTGCGCACGCGATTCGCGGGGCGCGAACGGGCGCAGACGACAGCCTATCAGCCCCGGGAGGGGTCGGAGTCCGCGGGGGGGCGGGTGCCCTCGGCATCCTTCTCGGCGGGGCCGCCGGGATGCCGCGCATCGTCGATCACGTCGGCGAGAGTGGGCAGCGTGACGTCGCTGACCGCGGGGATGCGCATGCGCACCATCACGACCGCGTCGATGACGAGCGAGACGACCACGCTGATGACCAACGCGATGAAGAACACCCCCGGATTGAGCCAGGGCTGGCCACGCAGCAGGAACAGCACCACGAGGAAGACGACGAACTTCAGCAGCCATCCCCCCATCACCGCACCGAAGAAGATCGGCACGTACAACGGGTCGCTGTACCACCGGTTCGCGATGAGGATCGTGCCGGCCGTGAAGCCGAGGAAGACGGCAGCAAGAACCACGGCGATCAGCGCGCTCCAGAGGCCCGACGGTCCGGCCACCGCGAAGCCGGCGCCCGCCCCGACGACGGCGAGTACGCCGGTGGCCGCGGCGGACAGGAGCAGGGTCCGGCGCAGGACGGCGGTGCTGGACAGGGAGGTCATGTGTTCCTCGGTATCGGGTCGGAGGCGACCGGGCGCGGCCGCGAAGGGAGCAGGGTGACGATGAGGCACGCGATGACGCCCAGCACGACGAAGACCGCGCCCACCGTGTAGTCGCCGGGCCAGTTCTGAGTGGTGCCGATGTACATGAGCAGCACGCCGATCGAGACGACGGCCGTCCACGAATAGAAGATGAGCACCGCATCACGGTCGCTGTGGCCCATGTCGAGCATGCGGTGATGCAGGTGTTTGCGATCGGGCGAGAAGGGCGACTTTCCGCGAATCATGCGACGGACGATCGCCATGGCGAAGTCGAGCAGCGGCAGCAGCACGATCACCACCGGCAGGAGGATCGGGATGAACGCACCGAGCAGCTGCGAGCGACCGAACACATCGTTGTTGCCGAGAAGGGCCGGTGGCAGGTTTCCCGTGAAGACGATCGCCGACGACGCCATGAGAAGTCCGAGCAACAACGCGCCCGAGTCGCCCATGAACAACTTCGAGGGGTTCCAGTTCATCGGCAGGAAGCCGATGCAGACGCCGATGAGGGCGACGGCGATGAACGACGCGAGGCTGGAGTAGCTCGAGGCGCCGGTGTCGCGGGACACGAGGTAGGAGTAGACGAAGAAGACCGCGTTGGCGATGAGCGCGACGCCGGCCACGAGCCCATCGAGGCCGTCGATGAAGTTGACGGCGTTCATCACCACCACGATCGCCACCACCGACATCGCGAAGCTCGCGAAGCTCGACACCACGAACTGCTGGCCGAACGGGATGAAGAAGATCTGGATGCCGCCGAAGCCGACGACGATGCCCGCCGCGAGGAACTGCGCGCCGAGCTTGATCATCCAGTCGAGATCCCAGAGGTCATCGGCCACGCCGACCGCGACGATCAGGGCCGACGCGCCAAGAAGAGACCAGATGACGGCGGGATCGGCCCAGAAGATGGCGAAGTACGGGATCTGTGACGACAGAGCGAACGCGGTCAGCACCCCGAGGAACATCGCGACCCCACCCACGCGCGGCTTCGGCGTGGTGTGCACGTCACGCTCGCGGATCTCGGGATACAGCTTGTAGCGCATGCCGATGCGCCAGACCGCCCACGTGAAGCCGAGCGTGGCCACGGCCGTCACGACGACGGTGAGCAGATAGAACCTCATGGTGTCAGTGCGTCGCCGAGCGGCTCGGGATCGGGCTCGAGCAGGTCGCCGAGCACCCCGCGCAACTGGGCGCGCGAGATCGCGCCCTCCCGCAGCACCCGCACCGGGCGCCCGCTGCCCTGCGCGACGAGTCCGGTCGCGTCGATGATCGTCGATGCCACGCCGTGGGCGGACGGTCCCCCGTCGAGGTAGACCGCGACGGATTCGCGCAGCATGTCGTACGCGCTGTGCACGTCGACGGCCGCAGCCTTGCCGGTGAGGTTCGCGCTGGACACGGCCAGGGGGCCGCAGTCTTCCAGCAGCTCCAGCGCCACCCGATCGGCGGGCATCCGCACGGCGACCGTGCCGCCGGTGTCGCCGAGGTCCCACGACAGCGAGGGCTGGGACGGCAACACGATGGTCAGTCCCCCGGGCCAGAATTCCTCGACCAGCCGCTCGACGACCTCGGGCACCTCCGTCACGAGAGCGCGCAACGTCGAGATTCCGGCGACGAGCACGGGCGGCGGCGACTGCCGGCCGCGGCCCTTCGCGGCGAGCAGAGCGGTGACCGCGCTCGCGCTGAAGGCATCGGCCGCGATGCCGTAGACGGTGTCGGTCGGCACGACGATCAGCTCGCCGCGCCCGATCGCCTGGCGCGCCTTGCGCAGGCCCGGCAGGAGCTGTTCGGTGTCGCGGGCATCGAAGAACTCAGACATATCGGCTCCAGTCTACGTTTCGCCCGGCTCAGGGCGTTTCGACGCGCTCCGCTCGCTCAACGACGGGGACGACGGCCCACACCCGGCCGTTGAGCGAGGCCCGGAGGACGTCTACGGGCGGATGGCAGTCGTGGCGCGGTCGCGGACGGTGAGGTCGCGGTGCGTGGCCGTGGCGCGCCAGCCATCGGCGTCGAGGAGCGCGCGGATCGGGGCGCCCTGCCATTCACCGTGCTCGATGACGAGCGTGCCACCGGGCCGGAGCAGACGCAGCCCGACTCCCGACAGCACGCGGACGACGTCAAGGCCGTCCTCTCCCCCGTAGAGCGCGGACGGCGGGTCCCAGTTGCGCACCTCGGGATCGCGCGGGGTCGCGGCATCCGGGACGTACGGGGGGTTCGACACGAGAACCGACACCGTGCCGTCCAGCTCCGGGAAGGCATCGGCGAGGTCGACGAAGGCAAGAACGGCGTGCGGGGCGACAGCCGCGAAGTTCTCCTTCGCCCACACGAACGCGTCGACCGCGTTCTCGGCCGCGTGCACGCGGGCGTAAGGGACCTCGGTGGCCATCGCGAGCGCCAGCGCTCCGGAACCCGTGCCGAGATCCACGGCGACAGGCGCGGCATCCGGTACGGCGCGCAGCGCATCGATCGCGAGCTGCGCCACCATCTCCGTCTCGGGCCGCGGGACGAACACCCCGGGTCCGACGCGCAGCTCGAGATGCCGGAACGGCGCGGTGCCCGTCAGGTGCTGCAGCGGCTCGCGGGACGCGCGGCGGGCGATGAGCGCATCGAACGCGGCGGTATCGCCGGGCGCTGCGTCTCCGCGGAGCGCCGCCGCCAGAAGCTGCCCGCGCGAGATTCCCCAGAGGTGTGCGGCCAGCAGCTCCGCGTCGACGTCGGGGGTGGGCACGCCGGCGTCGGCCAACACCTGGGTCGCGCGGCGCAACAGCGCTGACAGACCGGCGGATGCGGGCCGCGAAGGCGTGCCGGATTCGTGCAAAGAGGTCATGGGCCTTCCTACCCTAGCTGCGGCACTGCGAGCCCGCCCAGGCACCCGTTCTACCGCGCGTGACGGATCGTCACATTCAGCCCGGGAATAGCAGCGGCGCATAGTCTGGTTCGACACGCTGACGGCGGCGCGCACGCGCCCGACCCGGCGCCACCCGACCCGCACGAAAGGCAGGCCATGTCCGGCATCCACTCCGACATCACGAGCGCATTCGGCAACACCCCTCTGGTGCGGCTGAATCGCATCTCCGCGGGCCTGCCCGGCACCGTGCTCGCCAAGCTCGAGTTCTACAACCCTGCCTCGTCCGTGAAAGACCGCCTGGGTATCGCGATCGTCGACGCCGCCGAGGCAGCCGGTGCGCTCCAGCCCGGCGGCACGATCGTCGAGGGCACCAGCGGCAACACGGGCATCGCACTCGCCATGGTCGGTGCGGCGCGCGGCTACAAGGTGATCCTGACCATGCCGGCTTCCATGTCTGTCGAGCGGCGTCTGCTGCTCAAGGCCTATGGCGCCGAGCTCGTGCTCACCGAGCCGTCGCTGGGCATGAAGGGTGCGGTCGCGAAGGCGGAGGAGATCGCCGCCGCGACTCCCGGCGCCGTGCTCGCCAAGCAGTTCGCGAACGAGGCGAACCCCGCGATCCACCGCAAGACCACCGCCGAAGAGATCCTCCGCGACACCGACGGCGAGATCGGCTACTTCGTGGCCGGCATCGGCACCGGGGGCACCATCACCGGCGTCGGCCAGGTGCTGAAGGAGCGTGTGCCGGATGCCAAGGTCATCGCCGTCGAGCCGGCCGACTCCCCGCTGCTGACCAAGGGCACTCCCGGACCGCACAAGATCCAGGGCATCGGACCCAACTTCATCCCCGAGATCCTCGACCAGGGTGTCATCGACGAGGTCATCGATGTCGAGTTCGACGACGCGATCCGCGTGGCGCGCGACGTGGCGACCACCGAGGGCATCCTCGTCGGCATCTCGTCGGGTGCGGCCATCTGGGCGGCTCTGCAGATCGCGGCGCGCCCCGAAGCGGAAGGCAAGAACATCGTCGTGATCATCCCGTCATTCGGCGAGCGGTACCTGTCCACGGCTCTCTACGAGCACCTGCGCGAAGACTGATCGCCCCGTGAGCCACGCCCCCCGCGGCGGCACGTCCGCCGCGCCGCGCTTCGGCGCGCTCGCCCGCATCCGCGAAGACATCGCGGCGGCGAAGCTGCGCGATCCCGCCGCGCGCGGCGCGGCGGAGATCGCCGTGCTGTACTCCGGGCTGCACGCCATCTGGTCGTATCGCCTGACGCACGCGATGTGGCGTCGCGGCTGGCGCTTCCCGGCGCGCGCCCTGTCGCAGCTGACGCGGTGGCTGACCGGAGTGGAGATCCACCCGGGCGCGACCATCGGCCGCCGCTTCTTCATCGACCACGGGATGGGCGTGGTGATCGGGGAGACGGCCGAGGTCGGAGACGACGTCATGCTCTATCACGGTGTGACGCTGGGCGGTCGCACGCGCGGCGCAGGCAAGCGCCACCCGACCCTGGGCGACGGCGTGGCCGTCGGCGCAGGGGCGAAGATCCTCGGGCCCATCACGATCGGCGCCGGCTCCGTCGTCGGAGCGAACGCGGTCGTCACCCGCGACGCTCCCGAGGACTCGGTGCTGGTGGGCGTTCCGGCGAAGATACGCACGCGCGGCGCGAGCGAAGACACCCGGGCGCTGCTGAGCACGCCGGAGTACTTCATCTGAGTGAGCGTCACTGCGCTCGGCGGCCGTCGACCTTCTTCTTCAGAAGCACGGCAGGAAGGAAGAACGCCGCGATCGCGGTCACGAGCCAGACGATCAACGGCGCCACCAGCCACGTCCACCAGGGAGCACCGATGGAGAGCCCTGCGCCCGGGATGAGCGCCGTGATCACGAGCGCGACGAACGTCGAGACGATGCCGATGCCGCCGAGGAAGGCCGGCGCGTTACGCTGAGCGACCCGGGCGAGCCAGGGTGCCAGCACGCTCTGCAGCACGGCGAAGATGACGATCGCCAGAATGAACCCGATCGGGCTGCGCCAGTCGATCGAGAATCCCGGCAGCGCGATGTCGGCGACGATCAGGCCGACCGCGGCCGATCCGAGGAAGACGAGGGCGCGCAGCAGGAACGTGATCATGACGCGAGCGTAGCGGCATCTCCGCCGGGGTCGCGAGCGCGATCAGTCGGCGCCGATCGCCGCCAGCTGGGCCTCTTCGTCTGCGGCGATCGCCGATTCGATGAGCGGCCCCAGCGCCCCGTCCATCACCTGATCGAGGTTGTACGCCTTGTAGCCGGTGCGGTGATCGGCGATGCGGTTCTCGGGGAAGTTGTACGTACGGATGCGTTCGGAGCGGTCCATGCCGCGGATCTGCGAGCGTCGAGCGTCGGATGCCGCGGCATCCCGTTCCTCCTGCTGCTTGGCCAGAAGACGTGCCCGCAGCACGCGCATGCCGGCCTCACGGTTCTGCAGCTGGCTCTTCTCGTTCTGCATCGACACCACGATGCCGGTCGGCACGTGCGTGATGCGCACGGCGGAGTCGGTCGTGTTGACGGACTGGCCGCCCGGTCCGGACGAACGGAAGACATCGATCTTCAAGTCGTTGGAGTCGATCTGCACCTCTTCGGGCTCGTCGACCTCGGGGAAGACGAGCACGCCGGTGGTGGACGTGTGGATGCGCCCCTGCGACTCGGTCGCGGGAACCCGCTGCACCCGGTGCACGCCGCCCTCGTACTTGAGGTGGGCCCACACGCCCTGCGCCGGATCGGTCGAGCTGCCTTTGATGGCCACCTGCACGTCTTTGTAGCCGCCCAGGTCTGACTCGTTGCGTTCGAGCATCTCGGTCTTCCACCCCATGGATGCCGCGTATTGCAGATACATCCGCAGAAGGTCCGCCGCGAACAGCGCCGACTCGGCGCCACCCTCCCCCGCTTTGACCTCGAGGATGACGTCGCGCGCATCGTCGGGGTCGCGCGGGATGAGCAGACGTCGGAGCTTTTCCTGAGCGGCCGCAGCACGCTCCTCCAGCGTCGGCACCTCCTCAGCGAAGGCATCGTCCTCGCGGGCCAGTTCTCGCGCGGCGTCGAGGTCGTCACCGGCGGCGCGCCAGGCGTCGTGGGCGGCGACGATCTTCGACAGCTCGGCGTAACGCCGGTTGACGCGCTTGGCGCGCGCGGCATCGGCGTGCACCGCGGGGTCGGAGAGTTCCTCCTGCACCGCGCGGTGCTCGTCGATCAGCGCCTGGACGGACTCGAACACGGCGAGCCCGCTCAGCGGATGCTGTTGTCGTGCCCGTTGCTGTGGCCCGCGCCGGCTGCGGGCGCGGACTTCATCTGCACGTTCTGCATCTGGTAGAGGAACTCGACGTTCGAGCTCGTCTCCTTGAGCTTGCCGAGCACGACCTCCAGGGCCTGCTGCGGGTCGAGGCCCGCGAGGGCACGACGCAGCTTCCAGGTGATCTTGACCTCGTCGGGATTCAGCAACATCTCTTCGCGGCGGGTGGACGACGCGTTGACGTCGACGGCCGGGAAGATGCGCTTGTCGGCGAGCTGGCGCGACAGACGCAGCTCGCTGTTGCCCGTGCCCTTGAACTCTTCGAAGATGACCTCGTCCATCTTGGAACCGGTCTCCACGAGTGCGGTGGCGAGGATCGTGAGCGATCCGCCGTTCTCGATGTTGCGCGCCGCTCCGAAGAAGCGCTTGGGCGGGTAGAGCGCCGAGGCATCGACGCCACCGCTGAGCACACGGCCGCTGGTGGGAGCGGAGATGTTGTACGCGCGGCCCAGGCGGGTGATCGAGTCGAGCAGCACGACGACGTCACGACCGAGTTCGACCAGACGCTTCGCACGCTCAATGGCGAGCTCGGCGACCGTGGTGTGGTCTTCGGCGGGACGGTCGAAGGTCGAGGCGATGACCTCACCCTTGACCGTGCGCTGCATGTCGGTGACCTCTTCGGGACGCTCGTCCACGAGCACGACCATGAGGTGCACTTCGGGGTTGTTCGTCGCGATGGCGTTGGCGATCTGCTGCAGCACGATGGTCTTGCCGGCCTTGGGCGGCGCGACGATCAGGCCGCGCTGACCCTTGCCGATCGGGGCGACCAGGTCGATGATGCGCTGCGTGAGCTTCTCGGGCGCGGTCTCCAGGCGCAGGCGCTCCTGAGGGTAGAGCGGGGTGAGCTGGCCGAACTCGACGCGCTCGGCGGCGTCGTCGACCGACAGACCGTTGATGGCATCGACCTTGACCAGCGCGTTGTACTTCTGGCGGCTGGACTGCTCGCCCTCGCGCGGCTGCTTGATCGCGCCCACGACCGCGTCGCCCTTGCGGAGGTTGTACTTCTTGACCTGGCCGAGCGAGACGTAGACATCGCTGGCGCCGGGCAGGTAGCCGGTGGTGCGCACGAACGCGTAGTTGTCGAGCACGTCGAGGATGCCCGCGATCGGAATGAGGACGTCGTCCTCACCGATCTCGGTGTCGAACTCGTCGCCGTTCTGCGCCGGGCCACGGCGCTTGTTGCGCTGGCGTCCACGACCCTGGCCCTGCTCGTCGTCGCCGTCGGCAGGAGCGCTCTCCTCGGCAGCCGCGGCGGGTGCCGGGCTGTTCTGTGCGTTCTGAGTGCTCTGACCGTTCTGGCCACCCGTGGCGTTCTCGCCCCGCTGGCCGCGGTTGCGGCTGCGGCTGCGCGAGCGGCTGCGGCTGCGGCTGGGCGTCTCGCCCTCGGCTGCGGCGTCGGCATTCTCGGCGGCGTCGGCGTTCTCGGCGGCGTCGGCCGAGGCGGCGTCGCCGTCGCGCGCCTGCTCGGTGGTCTCGGCAACGCTGGCGTCGGCCGGCGCGGCATCCGCCGATGCATCAGCGGTGGCAGCAGCTGCGGCGGCGGCATCAGCGGCCGGAGCCTCGGCAGCGGTCGGCTCGGTCACAGCGTCGGCCGACTCGGCGTCGGCGACGGGAGTCTCGGCGGGGGCGGCTTCGACCGCGGGTACGTCGGTGCTCTTGGCGCGGCGCGGGGCGCGCTTGCGCGGCGCCTTGGCGGGCTTCCCGGCGGCGGCCGGCGCGGCAGCATCGGTGGGCACTTCGACGTCGGGTGCCTCGGTCTGCACGGCTGCGGCGGCATCGGCCGCAGCAACCTCGGCAGCGGGCGCTTCGGGCTCCGCGGGCTCCTCGGCCGGCGCGGCGTCGGCGGTCTCATCGGCGACGATGGTCTCGTCGGCCGGGATGTCGATCACCTCGCTCGCGGCGGCATCGCTCACGGCGTCCGTGTTCTCGACGTTCTCGGTGTTCTCGGTCTGGATCTCGGAGAGGGACTCCACGAGTTCTCCTTCGTAGGCATGTGGACGGGGACCGTCCGCATCGCGCCGTCCACGACAGGCGCAACCGTTCCCGTCTGCGCACGCACGTCCGCGGGGACGGGCGATGGAGCAACGGGAGGTTTATGCGGTGGTTCGCAGAATTGCGACGGAGGCCAGATTCACGGTCACGCCGTGGCACCCTCCGTATGGTTCCTCACTGTACCACCCTTGACGTCGACGGCGAGCATGCGCGGCTCCCACGGGGTGTCCGAGACGGATGCCGCGACCTCGGCGGCCGCCAATCGCTGTCCCGGGCCGTCGGCGAGCACGAGCACGCTGGGCCCGGCCCCCGAGACGACCGCCGCGAACCCGCGGGCGCGCAGTTCGCGCACCAGGGCGTCGGTCGCCGGCATCGCCTGCGCACGGTAGGACTGGTGCAGCTTGTCTTCCGTCGCCGCCATCAGCAACTCGGGGCTCTGCGTCAGGGCGGCGATGAGCAGCGCCGAGCGCGAGACGTTGAACACGGCATCCTCGCGGGGCACCTGCAGGGGCGCCAGTCCGCGCGCCACCGAGGTCGACATCGTGAAGTCGGGTACGAAGACGACCGGAGCGACGCCGCGGTGCACGAGGAGCTTCTTGTGCTGCGGGCCGTTCTCGTCCATCCACGCGATCGTGAGGCCGCCGAACAGGGCGGGAGCGACGTTGTCGGGGTGCCCTTCGAGTTCGGTCGCCAGCCGCAGCAGCACGTCGGAAGTGAGTTCCACGTCGCCGGCGAGCAGACCCTTCGCCGCGAGCAGTCCCGCGACGACCGCCGCGCCCGACGAGCCCATGCCCCGCCCGTGCGGGATCGTGTTGTGCGCGACCAGGCGGATGCCGGGCATCGGGCGCCCGGCCGCGTCGAACGCGTAGGCCATCGCACGCACGACGAGGTGCGACGCATCAGTGGGCACCTCGCCCGCACCTTCGCCCGACACCACGATCTCGAGCCCCGGTTCGGGAAGCGCCGTGACGAGCAGGTCGTCGTAGGAGCTCAGCGCGAGGCCGAGGGTGTCGAAGCCCGGACCCAGATTGGCGCTGGTCGCGGGCACGCGCACCGCGACGGTGCGCTCAGCGGTTGCCACGGTCATGCCAGGTCGAGAACGGACGCGACCTCGCTGGTGGTCGCGTCGACGATCGTCGGCTCGACCGCGGTGCCGTCGGCGTTGCGCAACGCCCACTGCGGGTCTTTGAGGCCGTGGCCGGTGACCGTGATGACGACCTTCGCTCCGGTGGGGATCACGCCGGCCTCGGCACGGTCGAGCAGGCCGGCCACGCCGATCGCCGAGGCGGGCTCGACGAAGACGCCGGCGGTGCTGGCCAGCAGCTTCTGCGCCGCGAGGATGCGGGTGTCGTCGATGGCGCCGAACCAGCCGTCAGTCGCGTCGCGCGCCTCGAGCGCGAGCTCCCACGAAGCCGGGTTGCCGATTCGGATCGCCGAGGCGATGGTCTCGGGGCTGCGCACCACCTCGCCGCGCACGAGCGGGGCGGAGCCTTCGGCCTGGAAACCGAACATGCGCGGCACCTTCGTCGAGGCGCCACGAGCGACTTCTTCGCGGTACCCACGCGAGTACGCGGTGTAGTTGCCCGCGTTGCCCACCGGGATGAGGTGGAAGTCGGGCGCGTCGCCCAACTGCGAAACGACCTCGTAGGCCGCGGTCTTCTGCCCCTCGATGCGGTCGGGGTTGACGGAGTTGACGAGGTGCACCGGGTAGTGGTCCGCCAGCTCGCGGGCGATCTCGAGGCAGTCGTCGAAGTTCCCGCGCACCTGGATGAGCCGACCGCCGTGGATGACGGCCTGGCTGAGTTTGCCCATCGCGATCTTGCCCTCGGGCACGAGCACCGCGGCCGTGATGCCGGCGTGTGCGGCGTAGGCGGCGGCGGATGCCGAGGTGTTGCCGGTCGAGGCGCAGATGACGGCCTTGGCGCCGTGCTCGACCGCGCGCGAGAGCGCAACGGTCATGCCGCGGTCTTTGAACGAGCCCGTCGGGTTCATCCCCTCGAACTTGATGTAGACGTCGGCACCCGTGCGCTGCGAGAGCGCGGCGGCCGGAATGAGCGGCGTGCCGCCCTCGCCGAGCGTCACGATCGTCGAGGCGTCGGTGACGCCGAGTCGATCGGCGTATTCGCGCAGGACTCCCTGCCAGACGTGTGCCATGTGCTTCTCCTTCTTGCGGTTCAAGTGCCTTCGACGCGCAGCACCGACACGACGCGGCCGACCACGCCGCTGGCGGCGAGACGGTCGACGGTGTCACTGAGGTCCTGCTCACGAGCCGTGTGGGTGCCGATGACGATGCGCGCCACGGCCGGGCGGCTCTCATCGTCGGTGACGAGGGTCTGTTCGACGGTGGCAATCGAGACGCGACCCTCGCTCAGGATGCCGGCGACCGTCGCCAGCACGCCCGGCTCGTCGGACACCTCGAGGGTGATCTGGTAGCGCGTCGTCACCCGACCGATCGGGACGACCGGCAGGTTCGCGCGCGTCGACTCGCCGACGCCGACGCCACCGGCGATGTGGCGGCGGGCGGCGGAGACGACGTCGCCCAGCACCGCGGATGCGGTCTGCACGCCACCGGCACCGGCGCCGTAGAACATCAGGTTGCCGGCGGCTTCGGCCTGCACGAATACCGCGTTGTTGGCCCCGTGGACGCTCGCCAGCGGGTGCTCGCGCGGGATCAGCGCGGGATAGACGCGCACCGAGATGGCCTCACCCGTGGGCGAATCGCTCTCGGCATCGATCAGACGCTCGCACACGGCCAACAGCTTGATGACGTAGCCGGCGTGACGGGCGGCATCCATCGTCTGGGTGTCGATGCGGCTGATGCCCTCGCGGTGCACCGCCTCGAGCGGAACCGCGGTATGAAACGCGAGCGACGCGAGGATCGCCGCCTTCTGCGCGGCGTCGTAGCCTTCGACGTCGGCGGTGGGATCGGCTTCGGCGTAGCCGAGCCGCTGTGCGTCGGCGAGCACGTCGGCGAACTCGCTGCCCTCCGTGTCCATGCGGTCGAGGATGTAGTTCGTGGTGCCGTTGACGATGCCCATGATGCGCTGCACGCGGTCGCCGGCGAGCGAGTCGCGCAGCGGCCGGATGATGGGGATCGCACCGGCGGCGGCGGCCTCGTAGTAGACAGAGGCGCCGACCTGATCGGCCGCGTCGAAGATCTCCGGGCCGTGGGTGGCGAGCAGGGCCTTGTTGGCCGTCACGACGTCGGCGCCCGACGAGAGGGCGAGCAGGATGTCGCGACGCGCGGGCTCGATGCCACCCATCAGCTCGATGACGATGTCGGCACCGACGATCAGCTGTTCGGAATCGGTGGTGAACAGCTCGCGCGGAAGGTCGGCCTCGCGCGGGGCATCGGGATTGCGCACCGCGATACCCACGAGGTCGAGGGCGGCACCGGCGCGGTCGGCCAGTTCGTCGCCGTGCCTGCGCAGCAGGTCGGCCACCTGCGAACCCACCGCGCCCGCTCCGAGCAGGGCCACACGCAGACGTCGAAACTCGGTCATTCGTTCTCCTCGCCGGATCGGATACCGACCGCGATGCCCGCATCGCGCGCCAGCAGGTCGTCGATGGTCTCGCCGCGCACGATCACACGCGCTTCGCCGGCCCGAACGGCGACCACCGGCGGCCGCGGCACGTAGTTGTAGTTGCTCGACAGCGAGAAGCAGTAGGCGCCCGTGGCGGGGACGGCGAGCAGGTCGCCGGGGGTGACATCGCCAGGCAGATACTCCGCGTCGACGACGATGTCGCCCGACTCGCAGTGGCGGCCGACGACGCGGGCCAAGGCGGGCGCGGCATCCGAGGTGCGTGAGACGACGCGGGCGGAATACTGCGCACCATAGAGCGCGGGGCGGGCGTTGTCGCTCATGCCGCCGTCGACGCTCACGTAGAGGCGCTGGAGATCGTCGCTCACCTGCACGGGCTTGACGGTTCCCACTTCATACAAAGTCACCCCGGCGCGACCGACGATCGTACGACCGGGCTCGAACGCGAGGTTCGGAAGCGGGATGCCGCGCACCTCGCACTCGCGGGCGACGGCGTCGACGATGCCGTCGGCGAGCTGCGCGATCGGCGTGGGCTGGTCGACGGAGGTATAGGCGATGCCGAAGCCGCCGCCGAGGTTGAGGACGGGGATCTCACCGCCGGCACGAAGCTCGGCGTGAAGATCGACGACGCGGGCGGCCGACTCTTCGAAGCCGCGCGTGCCGAAGATCTGCGAGCCGATGTGGCAGTGCAGGCCGACGAACTGCAGTCCCGGAAGTTCGCGGATCCGCGCGACGACCGCAGGAGCGTCGGCGAGGGCGAAGCCGAACTTCTGGTCTTCGTGCGCCGTGGCGAGGAAGTCATGCGTCTCGGCATGCACGCCGCTGTTGACGCGCACGAGCACCGCTTGCGGCGGCGCCCCCTCGGTGACGCGGCGCTCGACGATCGCGGCGAGGCGTTCGAGTTCGACGCGGGAGTCGATCACGATCGAGCCGATGCCGATCTCGACCGCGCGTTCGAGTTCGGCGACCGACTTGTTGTTGCCGTGCAGGCCGAGGCGAGCAGGTTTCGCTCCGGCGGCCAGCGCGACGGCGAGCTCGCCGCCGGTGGCGACGTCGACCGCGAGGCCCTCTTCGCTCACCCAGCGCACGACCTCGGTCGACAGGAACGCCTTACCGGCGTAGTAGACCCGCGCCTGCACGCCGTGGCGCGCGGCGGCCGACACGAAAGCGTCGCGCACTTCGCGGGCACGCAGACGCACGGCATCCTCGTCGAGGATGTACAGCGGCGTGCCGAAACGGGCACGCAGCTCATCGACGCCGACTCCGCCGACGTGCAATCGGCCGTCATCGTCACGGGATGCCGAGGCGGGCCACACGGCGGAGGCGAGAGCGTTCGCGTCGGCCGGGACGGAGAGCCACGCGGGCACGAGCGGGCGGTCGGAGGCGGACACGTGCGGTACCAATCGTGTGGAGTCGGGCTGCCGTCGGACACGGCACGCCCGGCAGTCATAGAAGTCTAGGGCACCCCCGCATACCGCCCCGTGCATGTGACGGTCCGGTCACGCCCCGGTCGGTGAGCGCGCGCAGCGAGTCGAAACGCCGCGCGCCTCAGCCGCCACCCGCGCTCAGGCGCACGACCCCTTCTGCTGCAACGCGGCATCCACCGTGATCGCAGGGTTGACCGTGATGTCCGCGACGACCTGCTGCCCGTCGACGCGCACACCCGACAGGGTGAGCCCTGCGGGGAAGTACTGCGCGACGCACACCTTCCAGTCACGCACGACGGTGCGGGCGACGGCGCCGAACTGATCGACGAGCACATCGGCCGACACCTCGGCACCCGACACGCGCAGGGTGCGTGGCGTGAGCACGAGGTCGCCGTCGGAGGCGGACGGCGTCAAGCTCACGCCCACCGGCACCGACAGGGCGAACAGCTGCAGCGACGTAGACATCACGACGTCGGGGGCCTCGAGGGTCACCGCGTCGGCGGGAAAGCCCTCGACGGTCGACAGGAGCGCACGCACCTGCGATTGGTCGAGCCGCACGGTGGCCGACGCACTCTGCAGCGGCGCGTTTCCGCGAATGGGGATGCCCGCCGCGTGCACCTCGACGTCGCCGCTGAGCGGGCCGAAGCTCACGTCGTTCGCCGATACGGTGACGTCGTCGAGGTGGCCGGAGATGAGCTGCGGCAGCACCTGGCCGCGCACCGCGACGTCGATGTGCTGGTCGGCGGGCACGTCGAGGCGCGAGACGATCTGGTCGCGGATGCTGCGCTCCACGATGCCGCGGGCGATGTACTCCCCCGCGAACCAGGCGCCGACAGCGAGCGCCAGCACCGCGAGCAGCGCGATCAGCCAGGGCCAGCGACGGGAGCGTCGGCGAGGGGCGGATGCCGCGGCATCCGTCGACAGCACCCTGCTCGCCGTCGAATCGGGAAGCGGTGGGGTGGGGTGCTGGTCGCTCATGTCACATCCGCTCCGGGGCGCTCACTCCGAGAAGATCGAGTCCGTTGCGCAGCACCTGACCGGTGGCGTCGTTGAGCCACAGGCGGGTGCGGTGCAGATCGGTGACCGGTTCGTCGCCCAGCGGGGTGACGCGGCAGTTGTCGTACCAGCGGTGGTAGAGGCTGGCGAGCTCTTCGAGGTAGCGCGCGACGCGGTGGGGCTCGCGCACCTCGGCGGCGTACGCGACGATACGCGGGAACTCCTGCAGGGCGCCGAGCAGGGCCGATTCGGTGTCGTGCTCGAGCAGTTCGGGCGCGAAGGCGCTGCGGTCCACACCGGAGTCGGCCGCGTTGCGGGCGACGTTGTGGGTGCGCGCGTGCGCGTACTGCACATAGAAGACGGGGTTGTCGTTCGTGCGCTTGGTGAGGATCTCGGGGTCGAGCGTCAACGGCGAGTCGGCCGGGTAGCGGGCCAGCGAGTAGCGCAGCGCGTCGGTACCGAGCCAGTCGCGCAGGTCATCGAGCTCGATGATGTTGCCGGCGCGCTTCGACAGGCGCGCGCCGTTCACCGACACGAGCTGGCCGATGAGCACCTCGATGTCCTTGTCGGGGTCGTCGCCGGCAGCACCGGCGAGCGCCTTGAGGCGGTGTACGTACCCGTGATGGTCGGCGCCGAGCAGGTAGATCTTGTGGGCGAAGCCGCGGTCGCTCTTGTTGAGGTAGTACGCGGCGTCTGCGGCGAAGTAGGTGTACTCGCCGTTCGAGCGGCGGATGACTCGGTCTTTGTCGTCGCCGAAGTCGGTCGTGCGCACCCAGATGGCGTCGTCCTGCTCGAAGACGTGCCCCTGCGCGCGCAGGCGGTCGACGGCCTCGTCGACGAGGCTGGGCTCGCCGTTGGGACCGTGGGCGTGGAGCGTGCGCTCGCTGAAGAAGACATCGAAGTGCACGTTGAACTTCTCCAGCGATGCCTGCAGGTCGGCGAGCTGCAGCGCGTAGGCGCGGTCGCGCGCCTGCAGCAGCTGCTCGTCGTCGGAGAGCTGGAGGATTCCGGGCAGCTCCGCGAGCACACGGCTCGCGAGGTCACCGATGTACGAACCGGGGTAGCCGTCCTCCGGCGTGGGCTCGCCCTTGATGGCGGCGAGCACCGACCGTCCGAAACGGTCCATCTGCGCACCCGCGTCGTTGATGTAGAACTCGCGCACGAGCGTCGCGCCGCTGGCCAGCAGCACGCGGGCGATCGCGTCACCGAGGGCCGCCCACCGGGTGTGCCCGATGTGCATGGGGCCGGTGGGGTTGGCACTGACGAACTCGAGGTTGATGCTCTGCCCGCGCTGGGTGTCGTTGGTGCCGTAGGCGGCGCCGGTCTCGACGATCGTCTTCGCGAGGGCGCCGGCGGCGCCGGCTTCGAGGCGGATGTTGATGAACCCGGGACCGGCGACGTCGACGCTGGCGACACCGTCTGTCGCGGCGAGCGCATCGGCGATGTCCTGGGCGAACTCGCGCGGGTTGACCCCGACGGCCTTGCCGAGCTTGAGGGCGGCGTTCGATGCCCAGTCGCCGTGGTCGCGGTTGCGCGGGCGCTCCAGGGGGAGGTCGGCTGCGGTCAGACCGTCGCTCGAACCGGGGCGTCGCGCCTCGGCGAGCGGGGCGATGACGGCGAGGAGGGCGGCGGAGAGGGCATCGGGATTCATAGCGCGTCAAGTCTACGGGCGGGTGCTGTCCCCCACCTGCGCGCCCGGCTCACCATCCGCCGTGGGGTGCCGTGCGCGGTCGAGCTCGACGGCGCACGCCTCCTCCTGTTTCGAATTCAGTCTCTGCGGTCCGCGCGCGACACGGTATCCCCGCAATCACGCCCGTATCGTCCCGGGGCGCAGCGCGACAGACTGAATACGGCACACGGTTCTCGGCCGAGGTCTGCCGCAGAGCACGCCGCGGCGGCGACTCAGGCGAGCTGGATGAGTTCGGCGAAGTCGTCGAGGGCGGGGTCGGATGCCGCGGCGGCGGCATCCTGGGCGTCGACGTCGGAGGTGTCGTCGGGGAGGACGCACGCGTCGACGCGCATGCGCTGAAGGCCGACATAGCCGCCGTGGTAGCTGAGGAAGGCGCAGTCTGCGGCGTCGCGGCCGGTGGCGATGCGCACGAGCGAGCGGCGGTTGGCGAGGCGGGTCGCGTCGATGACGTACCAGCTGCCGTCGAGGTAGGCCTCGGCCACGGCGTGGAAGTCCATGGGGCGAAGGCCCGGGGCGAAGCAGGCGGCGTAGCGGGCCGGCATGTCCATGGCGCGCAGCAGGGCGATGACGACGTGGGCGTAGTCGCGGCAGACACCCTGACCGGTCATGAGCGTGGTGACGGCCGAGTCGGTGCCCTGGCTCAGCCCGGGTGTGTAGGTCGTGCTGGAGGCGACGAACTCGCTGACCGCAGTGATGAGCTCGAGGCCCTGCAATCCGCGGAACTGGCGACGCGCCTGAGAGAACACCTCGTCGGACTGGCAGTAGCGGCTCGGACGCAGGTAGGTGATGGCTTCGAGGTCGCTCGTGGCGCGCTGGGCGACGTTTGCGTCGATGAGCGCTTCGTAGCGGACTTCGAGGCGTCCGGCCTCGCCGTGCAGGCGGTGCAGACGGCTTCCGGACTGGTCGATGATCTCGGTCGGCGTGTACACGCGATCACCCTGGGTGAACGTCAGCTCCTCGCGCAGAACGGGTGCCGGTTGGGCCGCGGCGATCTGGAAGATGAGGTCGACGGAGGCCCCGAGATCGAGGTCCAGTTCGGCGGTCACGAGGCGTTGCACCGGAGTATCCTCGCATGCCCAGAAGTCCGCTGCGTGCACGCCTGTTTCCGCCCTCCAGACGGATGGCGCGGCCGCCCCCTTGGGCGTGTTCTTCGGGGCCACTCTGGCAGCCGTGCGCGGCGGTCGCGACTCTCCGTCGGTGATACTCTCGATCGGTACGCCTCCGTAGCTCAGGGGATAGAGCGTTGGTTTCCGGTACCAAAGGTCGCTGGTTCGATTCCAGTCGGGGGCACCTAGAAAACACTGGGATGGCGGGGCCTTCGGGCCCCGCCTCTTTAGTCCCGTGACAACATATTGACAACATTTGCGGAGCGCTTCGCCTGATCGAGGGCGGCAGCGACGGCGTCGAGATCGTCCTCGAAGAGGTCCGCGTAGACGTCGAGAGTCATCGCGGCGGACGCGTGACCGAGCATTCGCTGCACCGATTTCACATGCGCGCCGGCCTGCACCGCGAGCGACGCGGCCGTGTGGCGGAGGTCGTGCGGGGTGATCCTCGGAAAGTCGGGGTCGGCGGTCTGCGCGGCGAGGACCGCCGCGGTGAACCATCCGTTGCGTGACGCGGGGATCTTGACGTGGCTGGTGCCGTCGCCGAACAGCAGCTCGTCACGCGTCTTTCCTTCGGCGAGTTGCGCGAGTGGGAGGGCGAGGAACTCCGGGTACGGGACAGACCTCGATCGGTGGGTCTTCGGCGACCCGACGTGGACTTCCGCCGAGACGAGGACGGCGTTCTCTTCCACCTTCACGCGCCGCCTGAGCGTGTCGACGTGGCGGACGCGGAGCGCGGTCGCCTCGCCCCACCGGAGACCCGTGTAGGCGAGGAAGAGAACGAGGGTGGAGTGCCGGGCGTGGTCGGCGAGCGCTTGCACCTGCGCGTGATCGAGGTAGTGCCTGCGCGCGGTGCGGACTTTCGGCGGGAAAGAGATGTCGCGGGCGACGTTGCGTACCAAGCGGCGGTCCTGGACGGCAGTGTCGAGGATGCCGGCGAGGACTCCGTGGGCACGCCGGATGGTCGTGGACCCGCCGGTGATCGTCGACACCCACGTCTGGACCTCCGAGTGACGGATGCCGCCGATCTTCCGGGCACCCCACCTCGGCTCCACGTGCTTCGACCACGCCGACTGCAGCGGCCGTATCGACGACGGCTTCAAGACACCCTCGCGCTGCCGCAACCACTCTTTGCCGAGCGTCGCGATCGTGACTTCCGCGCTGGCCGGGTCGACGTACTCGCCGCGGTTCTTCGATACTTCGACTTCCGCGAGACGTGCTTCCGCATCGCGCTTCGTCGTGAACCCACGCTCGGTGGTTTGCCCCCTGTCGGGCCGCCGATAGCTGATCCGGTACCGCTTCGCGCCGCCGGCCGTCGTGTAGGGGTAGACGCTGCCCATCAGCACTGCTCCCCGCGACCGTTGCGAATCATGGTCACGAGATGCTCTGTGTGCCCTCGTCGGCGACGTCGAGAAACGACTCGCGGTGAGGCGCCGCATGTCCGGTGTCCGTGAGGGGCGACTTCGGCGCGGCGCGCTCGGCATTGGACGCGGCCTCGCCGTAGGGCACGGTCTCCACGCCGACGGATTCCCAGCGGTAGACGGAGGAGCCGGCCGCGGGGCTCTGGGACGTGATGTAGAACAGTCCCGGCCACGTGAGTGCCGCAATGGGCGGACCGTCCGGGTCAGGGTTTGCGAGCACGACGCCCGCGTCGGAGGCGACATCGCGACCGACGTGGAAGGGCAGTCCGACCACGTCGGGCACCGTGACGCGGTCTGCGGAACGTTCAGCCATAACGCAGACGGTACGCCGGAACCCCTGCCCTTTCTACGGGATCTCAGGAGCATTGCGCGCGGATTCATGCTGAACGGACCGAGGCGCACGCGTCTCAACCTGATCAGCGTGTGGTCCGCGCTGCGTTGATCACGATGTCGACGCAGGTGAGGGCCACCTCGACCATCCTGGCGACGCCTTCAGGATCGACTCCGCGGCGTCGAAACGCTCGCTCGATATGCCGGGCTCGCGGGCTCCTCCCGAGCTCGCACCGTCGGTGTGCGTGAACGCGTATCCCACCCACGGGTCTCCCTCTCGCCGCTCGAGCGTCTCGCGATAATTCCCCGCCGCGACGGCGAGCACTTGCCGCTCCAGGTCATCCGCTTCCGCTTGCCAGTTCGAGTCGCAAGCGTCGCAACCACAGACCGGATAGTGGAAGTCGTTGAGGAGTCCAGCGTGCAGGTAGATCCCCGGGTACGCCGTGAAAACCATCGTCAGGGACGCGCACGCGGGATCATTCGGTCTCACCCGAACCGCGCGCACCACGTCGTGGTACGCGGGATGTAGAAGATCACCCGCTACAGCCTCCCCTTCCTCGACAGCAACGTCGTAGTTCTCACGAAGGTACGCGATAAGAGCCTCAGCGATGACGTGGACCGGCGCGAAACGCTCCAGGTGAGTATCCACAGAGTAGGTATCGTCCGGCGGCGACCCATCCCAACGGTTGCCGTAGTCAATGACCTGACCATCAGTGTCTCGAAACACCGGTGAATCGACAGACGGCCGCGTATAGGAATTCACTTTGCTACTTTCCCGCAGATAGCGGTTGCCGGCCAGACGCTACGCGCACGGATCGTTACCCAGCACGATCCCGGCGCGCGCGAGAGCGGGCGCCGCCAGAATGATCAAAGACCAGCTGTAATGTGCCGTCTATGGACACTCAAAGCCGCGTTGGTGAGGCAAGCGTGGTGTGGCTTGCTCAGCTAGGGCTCAGTGCTTTCTACTTCGCCCATATGTTTCTCTCGCAGTTCAGCATTGCAAGTTGCACGGCGACGTCGTGCGACTACTCGCTATTCGCCAGCATCATGCAGGTCTTCAACTTCGGCCTGGCGGCGACGCTTGTAGCGTCTGCCGTCGGCATATACGCGCTAAGGCGGCGTGGGCGGTGGGCCATGTGGGTCCCCCTCCTGGGGATCATCGTCGCCACTGTGCTGATTGCAGTTGCATACCCCTGGAGTCGAGCCGCCCTCGAGCTCCCGCTTTTCGGCGATCGGGTGTGATCGCGGCGACGCGCCGCCCGCATTTACGAGTCGCGCATCGACCCCTAACGGTGCCAACTTTCGCGCCGTCGTGACCCCCTCGCGCGCAGTCGACGGTGAAGGGACCGCACCGTGCGCGCGGCTACCCTGATGACGCGGTGGTCGGAGATTCAAGACCGGCGACACCGTCGACGACTCGCGGGGCGCTCAACCGATCGACAGTAGGTCCGCTGTCAGCTCATCGCCTCGTGGAAAAAAGCCAGAGAAACCAGCAATCCGACAACGATGCCAGCGCTCCCCGCTAGCGGGACCCATCCGGCATCCCTACCGGTCCGCAAGGCGTGCATCACGGCGGCCGCCGTGCACAGGGACATGGCCACGCATACGACGAAGTACAGAATGCCCGCGCGATCCGCGCCGCTCCAATCGCAGTTCGGATCGCACGCGTTCCCCGCGAACATGGTGCTCGTAATCCACACCGCGGTGCTGATGCCGAGCACCACCAGCTGCAAGACCGCGACGGCAACTACCGCACCTGCCGCGCTCGTGTTGCCCCTCGTGCTCACCTACTCGATTGTAGTTGTCGGTGTTCTACGCGCCAGGAGTTGCCGGTGAGACGCGCGTGCCTAGCCGGTTCGCTCGCAGGTGCGAGATGCGACTCTTAACGGGGTCCGCCTGCGGGCGCGCTTCAGCGGTGCATGCAGTTCGATCGCGCGCTGATCTTCGACGAGCGTCTGCCGGAATCTAGCGCCGCGCGTTGAGGGGCCGTGGCGCACCATCCACTGTGAAAGTCAGGCGGGAATGAGGCGCTCGACTCGTGCGAGGTCAGGGTCGCGTTTGTCGTGCTCGAGCTCGATGTCGTAGTCGTTCTGAACGTTGAGCCAGAAGCGCTCCGAGAGACCGAAGGCGCGGGAAAGCCGGAGGGCGGTGTCGGTGGTGATGCGTACTGGCTTGCAGGAGTAGATGGGCGCGCGGCGCTGACGGTCGTTGACCCCCGGTCGGTCGACTCACCGCCTTCCGGGCGGGGGGCGCTACCTCCTTAGCGGATCATGCGTGCGTCGGTGATGAGCGGCGCATGTGGGTCGGTCTGTTCGGCGCCGTCGAAGATGAAGCCGTTGCGCCGATAGAACGCGGTCGCCCTGGGGTTCTCTTTCGCCACCCACAACATCGCGGGCCCGTCTTCGAGTGCCGCGTCGAGGAGGGCCTGGCCGACGCCGCTTCCGTAGTGAGCTGACAACACGTAGATCGCGTAAAGCTGACGGTCTCTGGGTGGCTCGTCAGCATCGACGCCGATCCCCGGACCTGCCCAGGCGAAGCCGATGATCGATCCTTCGTTGACCGCCACCCGCACCCGCATGTCCGGGCGTGTTTCGGTCAGCACTTGGTCCCACATTCGGTGGCGACGCGACACGTACTCCTCCGAAAAGTAGTCATCAGGGAGCAAGTGAGAGTATGCCTCTCTCCACGTAGCGACGTGGAGATCCGCGAGTGCCGAGGCGTCAGCCGCCGATGGATTCCGGATCACGAAGCTCATGCGCTCATGATTCCACGGCCACCCTCGGGCGCGACACGCTCGGAATCCGTCGAGCGGTCTCTATGCGGGCGGAGGGACGATTCGCCCGCTGAGAGCGCCGAGCCCGGCGGCCAAGACATGAGCTTGCGTCACGGGCATCCACCAGCACTCCCATTCCTCTACAGGCCCAGCCGTCGAAGGGTTCATCTCTCCGGAGGTCCATCGCTCGGGGGCCTTCTCAACCAGCTCAAGCTGGAAGAACGTGCGCCGCGCTATCTCGTCCCTCATCGGCGAGAGATCGTAGGTGGCGGAGCCGAGCTCACGGATCACACGGGCTAAGTGGCCGGTCTCCTCGAGAGTCTCCCGTATCGCAGCGGCAGCGGGGGCCTCGCCCACCTCGATGGTGCCTGCCGGTACCTGCACCCCCGTCACCGTCAGGGCATGTGAAAGGTGAGTAAACACGAGAAGGCGCTGCCCGTCGACGACGTAGCAGACGACCTTGTCAACCACGCGCGAGGCCACTTTCGAAGATTACCCGACGGCGCGAAGCCCGCCCTCAACACACACTGTTCGGTCCCCGCACGAACGCGGGCCGGTTGCTGTCCGGGCGGTGAGGCCACCGATTAGGGAACCCAATCTCTCTCACCCAGGCTCTCGAACCCCACGGACCACGCGTCGGCGTCCACTGTGTGTCATAGCCGATCTCGAGCGAGGAGAGGCGAGGGCCACGCGTCGAGCGCGAGCACCCCCACAACAACCTGCGCCAGCCCCGAAGCAAAGAACACCCCGTGTAAAGGGGACCAGACGAGCATCATCGCGATCTCTGCAAAAATCCACGTCATCATGACCAGCCCGGCAGCAACGCTCATCCCAGGGGCAAGTCGAAAGTGCCCGCACAGCGCGAAAAGCGCCAGCGCCTGGGGCCCCCCGACGACAACCCCCAGGAGTAAGCCCGGCCAAAGGAAACTGTCGAACGGAGTACCGTTCAGCCACCGTGCTGGGATCCCCATCCCCTCAAAGACGACCAGACCCACCGCCCCGACCATCGCCGAGAGGAGGTTGAACCACGCCGAGACATTCAGCAAGAAGCGGAGCAATCGGTGCCCGGAACCGCGCATGAAACTGACCGTACGCCGCCCTGATAGCGGGAACGCTCCCCACGACCGTAAGTAATCGACATCACCGCCGGGCCCCCGGAAAGCACCGCGAACTGTCGGGATAGGGATCCCTATACGGGCACTGCCCGCACAAGGGTCCATTTCGTGCGTCAGGGATACATCACGAGACCGCTACGCGAACGGCCCACCTGTCCCTGCGACCCGGGCTTGGAGTCGCTCGGTCTAGGTGGAATCAGCAGCAATGACGGCGCGGATGCCAGCATCGCTCATGTAAAGCGGCGTGTGGAGAGTCGTCGAGCATCTAGCTAGAGCGCTTCAGGGTCCGGCGTATATCCCGCGGCTTGAAGTTCTTTGAACAGCTTCGCCTTCACTTCGTCGATTTTATCCTTGAAAGGAAGGTAAAGCAGACCGTGGATATCGCTGGGCTTCTCAACCGACTCTTGATAGAGAATCGCGACACGCTTCCGTCCAAGGTTCGCGAGGACCATCCCCAGTTCCAGGATGACATTTTGTCGTGCGCGGGCCTGCGCCCTTGACGCATCAGACTTCACATGCCCGATGTCGTCGGGGGTCAAGAGGACGCAGGCGTACCCGACGTCGCCGGACTGCCGAAGGTACCGCTCAAGCTTCTCGATGACTGTGTCGCCTGCCGCCGGCAGGTTCGCCAGGATAATCGGCTTCAACCCCATCTTGCGGAGGAGCAGTTCCAACGCGTCCGTAGCCGCAGCGTCGTGGCCGTACACGACAAAGACATTCTTGTTGGGACCAGGCGTCGGTTGAATACCGACCTGTTCGCCGACGCCGAGTTCCGGCTGTGCGCCGTCTTTCCATGCCTGCAGCTCATCGAGAAGCGGCGTCCTCTTCCCCTGCGTTTGAACTGTCCCCGTGTGGAAGAAGTTGACGACCTCTCCGGACTTGGCGCGAATCTGCGTGCAGTGTTCCTGCTCCTTGATGTCGTACTCAATGCCACGCTGGGTGAGCAGCGCCTCGACCTCGGCTTGGTTCATGCCTCTCCTAACTCCGTGCCTCAATGTATCGGCCGACTAGCCAGCCCGCCGAATCACTCGATCCTCACTCGCGCAACGTCTTCAGGCGCCATGAGCTCGGCCGGAGGCGGCGCCGGAATAGGTGAAGTGGAAGCTACCGGCTGTAGGGGGCGAGGCCTTCGTTGCCGGCGACGACCATCGCGTCGACCAGCATTTGCCACTGGTCGAGTAGCCCGTGCTTTTCGGCGGCGCTTCGTACGTCTTTCAGCCATTCGTCCGATGTCCACGTCTGCTTCACGCTTGCGCGGTTGTCTTGAACGCAGAGTTCGCTCACCCACGGAAGGCCGCGGATCACCTGATCGCGTTCGGGCATCCGACGAAGGATGCGGATCAGGGCGTCAACGCACTTGATGCTCCCGCGGGCGGCTGGAAGCCACCCGTCGATCAGGCCTGTGAGGTCGTCAGCCCGAACCCAATCGATCGCCGCCCCAGATACCTCGTTGTACAGGCCCTGCGTCCACGTCAGTGGGTCCGGTAGTAACGCGGCGGCCGCCCAGTCGCCCCAATGTCTGTCTTGGAATGTCCGCTTGTCGTCGTTGGTATAGCCCGACGCGTGAGCGAACAGCGGCGGCCACAGTTCGCCAACGGTGTCGGCGCGGGCTTGGGTTTCGGCGCCAGCCGCGGCGAGACCGTGTAGGAAGTTGGTCATCAGGCCCGCGTCGACTCGAATCGTGTCGAGGTATTCGAGAACAGCCGTTGCATCGGTTGCTGCGGAAGTGGCGTCGAGGAGAGCGCGCGCGGCGATGAGGGTGTGGCTACCCCGATCGTCGGCGGTCCAACCCTTTTCTTCATGAACGATCATCGCGTGCCGCTGAATGTGAAGAAGAGCGCTCAGTGCCGCTGCGGCCTCATCGGATCGGCAGTGCTGCCATCGAGCGGCGGCGCCGAAACCCCGGATTGCCGGGTCGAGTGCTTCGATGCGTACGGAATCGCCGGGTATGCGCTGCAGGCGGGCGATCACGTCACCCTTGATGCGCTTGTGAGTTGGGCGTTGCTTCTTTTGGCTCCATGGTCCGATCTCAGCATCGCGGGCGCTCTCTAGAAGCCAGCCCACCGCTGTCACGTGTGCGCACGGGTTACCCGCGCACGGCGCCTTCCAGACGGAGTCGCAACCTCTGGCGAGATAGAGTCTGGTCTCCGATGCTGCACGTGACGCCATCGCCAGTCCCGCTGCGGCGACGTCGCTATCGGTTGCGCCAACCTCGCGAAGAAGAGGTCTGAGCGGGGTGGTCAGATATGCGGGAAGAGATAGTGCGACAGCGCGGTCTGCGCCCAAGTCGAAGTACTGCCCTTCGTGACGCTGGCTGCGCGACGTGCGAAACGAAAGCGCCACATCGAGCACGACTTGAGTGGCGAACTTCGACTCATCCCCGAACGCCGCTGCCTCACCTTCTGCGGCGCGAGCGACGGCGGTCTTCACAACCTGGGCGACGACATCGATTCGGTCGCTGGGCAGTTGTTGGCCGTCGGCCTTCAGTAGCTCTCTGGCTGTCTTCAGGTCATCGGCGATCTCGGCGACGGTCGGGGGCTGAAAGTGAGGGTCGTGTTTCGCGGAACCCCAGTAGCGATTTTGGAGTCGGAGCGTCGTCTGCACTTCTTCTTGGTAGGCAGCCATCTCCCGCTGTGCCGCGATGACTTCCGGAGGTGGTACAACCTGCAGAAAGTACTGATCCCCCTGCTGGGTGATCTGGTAGCGGGATGCGTCGAGACTGGCAGCCCAGCCTTTTGTTCGCTCGTCCGCGAGACCGAGCCGCTCGCCGGTTCGGATCAGCGTCTCTCCGAGCGCCTTAAGGGCAGCTACGCGCTCTTCCCCACCGTGGGTGATCAGCCAAGCGCTGACGTCTCGGGGCGACCATTGGCGGCGGTCATTGTTCGCGAGGTCATCTGTCTTCGCCCGCAGTCCCGAATACTCGTTGGTTACTCGTCCGAACTCGAGTTGCCATACCGCAGGTTCGGCCAAGAAGGCGTCGAGTTCGGAACCGACCTTGTCGATGTGCCGCACGAGGAGCCCATAGAGCATTCCAGGGACGGCAAGGTTGTCACACCCCACGAGCAACACATCGACTACTCGGCCTGGTGGTATCCCCTGATCGAGCCACCCTTCGGCGACCCGCTCCATTGCCAGAAGGGCGCTCATCCCCGGATACGGGCCGACCGAAGTGCCGCGATACCAACTCCAAACGTGGCTATCTCCGACGTAGGTTCGTTGGACGCCGTCCAGGTTCATGATTACGCCTCGGTCGTCCTCGTCAGTCTCGCCGTGCGTGCGGTGACGTGCGAGGGTCTGGACGCGCGTCGCAGCGCCGTGGTTCAGGATTCTGTTGAGCACCCGGATCGAGGTCGTGAATGGAGCCGTCTGAAACAGCGGCCAGAATCCCCCGAGGTAGTAGGCGAACATCGGACCCCCGAAGCCCGTCCAGCGGCCGTGGTGGCGTCGTACGCCGTGGTCGAGGTGCCAGTCCTCCGTGTCGTCGTCGATGTAGTACGCCTCGATCAGGTCGGCGAGCAGCCCCGGGTCGTGAAGAGCAAGAGCCCTCGCGCTCAATGGTTCGTCCACCGCTGGAGCAAGGAATGCGGGGGCGTCGGCGGCGATGGCCACTAGGCACGCCTCGACGCGTTCGTCCACGTCCGGGCCGAGGAGAGCCAGCGACTCGACAAACTGCTCGGAGGTGACGTGGTAATCGAGTGCTCGCCGCCGACGACGATGATGCGCACCGAGGTAGGTGCTGGGATCGGGTGCGGGCACCTGACGGGATGGATAAAGTTCCCAGAAGGCGAGCAGCCGGTCGCGGAGTGTCGCGCGGAGAAGATTCCCGGACGGGAGTTGTGCGAGAACCAGTGCTTGCAGCCAGCTGACGAGAAGCTGGAACGAGTCCTTCGAGACATCCCAGGGTTGTTCCTCGTCCAGAAGAACCCGCACCACAGGCGTCGCTGCTACGGCGTCGAGCCGTCCCGCGACTTGATGGCGTTGTTGAATGACTCGCACGACGTCCGTGAGCGATAAGAGAGGGGCGTCGGCCGTGAGGGCGGCCTTGAGACAGTCGTAGGCCCGTGGAGTCTGGGTGACAGCTTCGATGGGCACGTCCGCCCATCGTGCACCGTGGCGGTCGGCGAATCCTTGGAAGCGGCACACCGCCTCGTTGAAGACTTGGGCTGGCTGTGCGCCGGGCGCCACGAGCTGCCCCTTGAGAGCCAGCGTGGCCGCGGACAGCGCCCATCTCGGCGCGTTTGCCGATTCAAGGGTGTCGGTGAGCGTGTCGGCACGGACGAGGAGGATCGCGGTGGCGTAGCGGCGTATCTCGTCGTGTGCAAACTCGGGTCGATGACGATACGGGCTGGCTGGGGCAAGGAGGTGGTCTCGGCGAAGCTGGTCCACAGCGGCTGAATCGAAGGCGAGCTCCGGGCGCGACTGGGCGGGCAGGTTCAGTGCGGCAGCAGCGGTCGCGAGTAGGGTCTGTTCGCGCGCTTCTGAAGAGCCGGCCCCGATGCGCCCCTCTCCGCGCACGATCTTGCGCCACACAAGTTCAAGGCATTCCCATTCCCCCAGCGAGCGTTCAACCTGCAGTTCGGTTCGCGCGAGGAGATCGAGGACCACCGGCCGTCGCAGCAATGAGGACGCCGGCAGGTCGCGCAGGACATTCCGTAGCAGCGGAAAGTGCTCAGACACCTCTCGCATGTCCTCGTCGCTGAGCGGCGCCACCTCGAAGGTGTCAACGTCGGATGAGTAAGCGGTGGCGAGCTGTTCCTGCACGTAATCGGCGGCGGGTGCAGCGGTAACCGCAACAGCCCCGACACCTGCGGATCGGGCGGCGTGGACAAGCTCGTTCAGAAGCCCCGAAGATCTCTCCAGCGCGGCGTCTGCAGCGTCGATGACGAGAAGTCGGCGGGGTGCGGACAGCTCGCCGAGTAGGTCCTGCACGGACATGCCGAGCGCGGCGCGAAGTTCCATCCCGGTATCGGGCAAGCTGCGAAAGTTGATGACGAGCGCCTCGAACTCGTCGGCGTTCGCCTCCTCGAGGTTGGCGACCGTTGTTAACACCAACGCGCTCTTGCCTGCACCTGAGTCTCCGACGACCAGCAGGGCACCGCCAGACGCGGCGCTCGCCTCCAGCCGCGCGGCCAGCTGGGAGCGACGATCGGAGAAGCCCAACGTCAACGGCTCATTCGGAGAAGTGTCGTCTCCAATGGTGCTTCGCACGCTGGCGGTAGCTACTCTTCGATGCTCGGCCAGTACACCCCATGCGACGGTGCTTCGGGTGAGCGGCGAGGCCAAGACAGAATGAAGGTCGCGTCGGAGAAGGTTCCGGTCTACGGTCGCGCCGGTCGCGTCGTACCGAGTGGCCTCAACTTCGAGCCGGTCCCTGACAGTAACGCCGTCGCTCTGTTGCGATGCCACAGCGTCCAGAGATGTCGCGAGAGACGCCCGATCTGCGTCGTCGTGACCCTGAACCCTAAATGGGAGAACCCGCAACCGCGAAAGCAAGTGCCACGCACGTTGCGCGATCGAAGGGTCGGACGGTGGGGCTCCCACAGCCAGCTCGACCATGTCCAAGAACTGCGAGTAGCGACGTCTGACTGGCGCGGACCAGCGTCCGTCGACGTCGAAAGACGCATGGAACGCATCCGCGTCGGCGTGCGCGCGAGCAATTTCGCACACCCTCGCGAGTTGATCGCTCTGGCTCGAACGTCCGGACATCGCGACGGCGACCCGATGAGTCTCACGATCATGAGTTGCGAGCTCGGACAGCAAGGATCTTACGAGGTCAACAGTGGCTTGGTGGCTTCGAACCCAGTTCGGCGTCGCCCTGCAGGCAATGGCCAACGTGCTGACGACAGTTCCGCTCGAGTACGCGACCAGCAGATCGTCGACCGGGTGCGTAGGCCCGGTTTGAAACGAGATGCAGTCTGCCGCCTGCTGTTCCAGTTCAGCCCGTCGACTGCGCGTGAGCAAACTTGCGAGATACGCGGCAGCGACCCGATGCGCAAACGAGGTCCCCCCGCCGCCCGTCGCGTACGGGCTTGATCCGACCTGACCGACATTCAAATCGCCCACATCCAAAGGAGGAGCAGCGTCGCGGCCATTGACGCTCTTTGACATCCGCTGTCCCCTTGATTCTCCGTATCCGTATCCGATGCCTACGCTAGCCACCTCGGGGGGCGCAGGCGCCACGACACCACAACCCATGTTGGCGCGATAAGGCGTCGTTCGTGTTGTGCCCGTAGGCCGGTCCCCATCCGTGCATCGATGTACCCCGCCCGCGTACGTCGCTCGCCCTGACTTCGCGCCGCTCGTTTAGCCCGCCCGAGGGAATGAACGATCAGCGCGCGTCTACTGAAGCCCCCACCGTCGCGATCGAGCCTCCGGAAGAGAGGTCGACCGCGACGAGACCAAGACCAAGACCAAGACCAAGACCAAGACCAAGAGTCGATAGAGAGACAAGAGAAGCAACGCACGCAGGCACTTTGAAGTGGGTGTCCTGAGGGCGTTGAAAATACTGCGATCACGCGTCAACTTTGTTGCATGACCAAGCGTCGCAAGGCGAAGCAAACTGCAGCAAATAGCGGCGCGCACGCATTGAGCACAAACGCCGGCGCGAGCCGACCCGACGTGTCGACGCGACAACCCGACGCTACGCAGGGATCCGCGTTCGGCTTGTCCGGGGCGGGTCGTGTCGACCAAGAGCTATCTCCCGCGCCAGTCGATCCTGACGTCGACGATCGCTCTCCGAGTCAGCCCGTGAAGCCCTCCCCCGCACCTGCCCTTAGGCCCGCGTCGCGGTTGGGGAGACAACACGATTCGAGGCCAGCCGGCCTTCAGCGCCTGAAGGCCCTATCGCGGGAGCTCGAGAAGCTTCACCGACAGGAGCACGCCCTCCTCCGTGAACGCGACCGGCTCATTAAGCAGTTGCGCAGCGAAGGGGAATCGTGGGCATCGCTGTCCTCGCGCACCGGGCTCAGTCGGCAGGCCCTGAGCAAGAGAACGAGCTAATCGGCATGCATCTAGAGGCTGGGACGAAACGTTATCAGATATGCTCAGCTGTAGACGTTTTGTCCCAGGAGATCGGCGGTGGAGGGTGAAGGCGATACCACCTCGCGCGACCACGCAGGACGGTCTGTCGCGGAGCGCGTTCTATCGGGCCGCGAGTGAGGGTCGCTACGAACGCATCGGTCGAGGCATCTATCTCCCCGCCGATGCGGAGGCATCCGACTGGGATTGGATCGAGGCGGCATCCCGTCGCCCTGAGTCGACGATCTGCCTCATGTCGGCGCTCGCGCACCATGATCTGACCGACGCGGTTCCGACGGCGCTGGATGTCGCCATCCCCCGCGGATCCCGCCTCCCTGCAACAGCGGCGGCGATCGCCTGGCACTCTTTCGACCGCAGCACGTTCGAACTTGGGCGCGACCAAGTGTCGATCCCCGGCACTGACCTCACAATCGGTCTGTACTCGGCGGAGCGGTCGATCGCGGATGCCTTCCGATTGCGAGGCGACCTCGGGTACGAGCTGGCCCGGGATGCCCTCAGGGAGTGGCTCCGTCGTGGCGGCAAAGCCGCTGACCTGATCGAGATGGCGACGCGTCTGCCGAGGGCAAAGCGTCCGATCATGCAGGCGCTGGACTACCTCACATGAGCAATGGCGAGGAGATCTTCCGACGCCTCCAGACGGCCGCACGATCGGTGTCTGCGAAAACGGGCGTCGCCACGCCCACCCAGGAATACCTGAACCGGCACCTGATCGAGTCCTTCCTCGAGCGGCTGACGCGCACGGTTCATGGCACGGATTTCGTCCTCAAGGGCGGCATCCTGCTCGCGGCGTACGGAGTGCGCCGGCCGACCAAGGACGCCGACTCCAACGCCATCTCTGTCGATGTAACTGCCGAGCAGCTCCGTGACGTCATCGGCGATGTCGCACGGGTTGTCGTCGATGACGGGGTCGTCTTCGACATCGCATCGACCACCGCGCAGGACATCCGGGAGCACGCCGACTACCCGGGCCTCAGAGTTCGGGTGAAGGCGAGCATCGGGCCATGGCGGGGAGTTCTTGCCTGGGATGTCACCACCGGCGACCCCATCGTGCCGGCGCCGCAGCTGGTGCGGATCGACCGGGTGCTGGGGGAACCGGTCGAGCTGCTCGGCTACGCCCCGGAGACGACAATCGCGGAGAAGGGCGTGACCATCCTCGAGCGTGGCATCGCGAGCACGAGGTGGCGAGACTACGTGGACATCGTCCAGCTCGCGCGCCGAGGCATCGACGATGACGAGCTTCTGCGCTCGTCCCGCGCCGTCGCCGCATACCGAGGTGTCGTACTCGAGCCCGTCTCCCCTCACCTGGAAGGCTATGCCGACCTGGGGCAAGCCAAGTGGGCTGCCTGGCGACGTCGCGAAGGTCTGCAGGGTGTATGCGAGGAGAATCTCGAGGACCAGGTCGCCCTCGTCGCGTCCTACCTCGACCCGGTCTTCACTCGCGGTCCTCGGTAGGGATCTCGCCGCTCGTTCCGCGGGCGTCCGTGACAACATTCTGACAACATTTCACGTGAATATGGCTGAATCCGTATGCATTCGCGTGTCGCCATGACCCCCGAAAATCCGCGTAATTACGCGGATTTTGTCGAAGATTGCAGACGGTCGTCGGAGACGGTTTAGGTTTCCGGTACCAAAGGTCGCAGGTTCGATTCCTGTCGGGGGCACGTGCAAGACACGGGGATCGCGGGGCCTTCGGGCCCCGCTTTTCTGTCTCTCAGGCCTCAGCGTCAGTGCCGGCCAACCACTCGAGCGATAGTTTCAGCGGCATGGACACGTTCACCGCCGCTCTCGTCTTCCAGATCACCGCCGGCGGCGACGCGTAACGACGACGGGCCGGACGGGCCCGCTCCCGCCCGTCCCGGCGCTCGACCCAACTCAGACCGTCGACCACCCGCCGTCGCTCGGCAGTACCACGCCGTTGATGTTCGCGGATTGGTCGCTCAGCAGCCAGACGATCGCCGACGCCAACTGCTCGGCGGTCGCGACGGGCGTCATCAGCGCCTGCATGATCGGTCCGATCCGCCCTGCGGCGTACTCGCTCTTCATCGGCGCCTCGATGTTGGTCGCGACGGCCCCCGGAGCCACCGCATTCGCGCGGATGCCCTGCGGGCCGTAGAAGAACGCCACGCTCTTCGTGAATCCGACGAGCGCATGCTTCGACGATGTGTACGCGACGCCCGACGCCGACGCTCGCAGCGACGCCTCCGACGCGACGTTGACGATTGCGCCTTTGCCGCGCGCGATCATGCCGGGAAGCACCGCCCGAGTGAGACGCATCGGCGCCGTCAGGTTCACCCGGAAGACCCGGTCCCACGTCTCGTCGTCGACCTCGGCCGGCGGGAGAAAGGCGTCCATGATGCCGGCCACGTTCGCCAGCCCGTCGATGCTCGCACCCGCGGCATCCATGATCTGCTCGATCGTCGCGGCGTCGGCGATGTCGCCCGCCACCGTCACCAACTGATCGTCCGGCGTTTCGGCGTGCAACGCTTCGAGCCGCTCGACCGAGACATCGGCGCCGACGACGCGGGCGCCCTCCCGATGCAGCCGCAGCGCGGTCGCCCTACCGATCCCCGATCCCGCCCCGGTGACGATGATCGTCTGTCCTGCGAATCCCGACGCCTGTTCCATGGCTGCTCCTTCGCACGCAACGGCAGCGGCCGGATCGTCGCTGTCGTTCCGACGCTACGCCGATCACCGCACGACCGGAAGCATGCATACCTATGGATCAGTCGAGCGTCACGCCAGGCTCGAAATCAGCTCCTGCACCCGCCGCTTGATGTCGTCGCGGATGCCGCGGACCACCCCGATCGGTTGGCCCGCCGGGTCGTCGAGCTGCCAGTCCTCGTACCGCTTTCCGGGGAAGATCGGGCACGCATCGCCGCAGCCCATCGTGATGACGACGTCGGCCTGACGTACGGCATCCGTCGTCAGAATCTGGGGCGTCGCGGCCGACAGGTCGATGCCTTCCTCGGCCATCACCGCCACAGCTGCGGGGTTGACCGCGTTGCCCGGCTCACTGCCGGCGGAGAACACGTCGATGCGGTCGCCGGCGAGCTCTCGCAGGTAGCCCGCAGCCATCTGCGAGCGACCCGCGTTGTGCACACAGACGAAGAGGACGGCGGGATTGGGATCGGTCACGATTTCTCCAGGGGGCGATGGCGCGAGTCAGTTCACGCAGGGTATCGCGCCCGAGATCATCGGCTGCTGCGAGTCGGTATAGGTCTGCGGTGTCGGCGAGCCGGACGGTGCGGGCGACGACCCGTCGGAGGGGGAGACGGGCGCGTCGGTCGCGGCATCCGTGGGGGCATCGCTAGGCGCGGCCGTCGGCGTCGGAGGGTTCATCAGGTCGCGCATGATCTGCGCGACCTTGTCCTGATCGACGATGTTGACACTCTCGCCGTCCTTCATACCGAACCGCTCGACCGGAAGCGTCTGGAAGGTGATGGCACCACCGGCGAGGCGCTGCGCGGTGCTGGCCAGGCTCAGCAGGTCGAAGCCCTGATCGATCGCGACGTACTGCTTCGCGGTGTCGATCAGCGAACGCATCGTGCCGAAGTTGGTGAACGTCTGCGCATCCTTGAGCTTGACGGCCAGCGACACCATGAACGCCTGCTGGCGACGCGTGCGGTCGAGGTCGGTCAGGTCGAAGTCGTCGTACTGGGTGTCGCGGCGCTGGCGGACAAAGGCCATCGCCTGCGCGGCGTCGATCTGCTGCACACCGGCAGCGAAGTTCGCCCCCGAATACGTGTCAGCGGTCGCGTGGTTGAGGCACACCGTGATCGGCTGCACCGCCTGCGCCACCCGGTAGAAAGCCGCCATCGTCACCTCGACGAAGTGGTCGATGGGAACGCCGCCCAGAAACGACGACACCGTCTGGATCTGCGCCTGACGTGCCGCGTCGCGGGCCTGCTGATAGGCCGTCGCGTCGTCGGTGCCCTTCGCCGTCAACTCGTCGTACGTCGCCGAGAAGGTGCGGCCGTAGTCTTCCTTGATCTTGCCCTTCGAGACCCCATCGGGAGAGTTCGAATAGTCGACGTAGTCGTCTCGCGGAATCGACACGCCCACGGCCTGGCCTCCGCCGGCGGGGATGTGGATGTAGATGAGCACGTTGGTGTTGTAGCCGCCGACGCTCTCGTCCTCCGCGTGGATCGCGTCGTAGATCTCCTGCGGGTAGGGCTTGCCATCCTGATCGACACGGCTGTCGAGGCCCATCACGAGGATGTTGACCTCCCCGGTGTTCTGCGGAACGCCGGGGCTGGCGGAGGGCATCGCGATGTCGGAGCGATGGATGCCGTTCAGATCGGAGGCCACCACGGCCACGACGGCGATGACCACCGCGACGAGAGCCGCGAGTATCCCCACCACGATGCGGCGACGCCGGATCTTCACGCGGCGCGACACGGGACGAGACGAATCAGACACCGATCGATGCTGACAGGACGAACCTATCCCCGGGGTGTGAACCGCCGGGGAGAGGCCACCTCTCAGGAATCATCCTGAAGACGGATGCCGGTGCATCCGCGGTGCGATGTGGGCGCGGCATCCGCTTCGTAACGTCGAAGCATGACCACCTCGAGCATCACCCTCCCCGCCGCAGCCCGCCGCGGTCTCGCGCCGACGCCGCGTACGCCGCGCGTGGCGGGGGTGTCATCGCTCGGCGCGGCAGTGCTGTCGATTCTCGGGAGCATGATCGCGATCGGCATCGCCGCGCTCGGGCTGCTGGTCGTGCCGGTCGCGGCCATCGTCGTGTTCGGTCCGGCGCTGCTCGCGCGGTTCTGATCGATGACTGCGCGAGGCGGCTCCCGGTACGGTGAAGGAATGACGGAGACAGCCCCTGCCGCCTCCCCCGACCCCGCCGCCGCATCGGTCGCCGTCGCCGATCGGGCGCACGTCATCCTGCACGTCGCGCGGCACCTGCCGGCCACACTGATCACGGTGCTCGCCGTGCTCGTCATCGGCGTGCTGTCGCAGGGTCTCTGGGAGCCCTTCGACGAGAGCTCCGGCATGGACATCTGGGCCTACGGCCTGCCGGCTCTCGAGGCGGGCCGCTGGTGGACCCCCGTCACGGGCACCTTCTTCGTCGCCGAACCCTGGCTGTTCGTCCCGACGATCATCGGGTTCATCGGCATGGGCGCCCTCGAATACGCCCGCGGCACTCGCGTCGTGCTCGCCTACTTCTGGATCGGTCAGATCGTCGCCGTGCTCGCCACGTCGCTTCTGCTCGCCGCCCTCAGCGTGTTCTCGGGCTGGGAATGGGTGCAAGACACCGGCGCCACCCTCGACGTCGGAGCCAGCGGCGGCACCTTCGCCTGCATCGCCGCCGTCATCGGTCTGCTCGCCTCGCCCTGGCGCTTGCGCGCCTGGCTCGTACTCATCGCCGTCGTCATCGTCGGCGTGCTGGTGCTCGGCACCGTGGCCGACCTCTCGCACCTCATCGCCGTGCTCGTCGTGCTGATCTTCGATCGCACCCTGCGTCCCCGCCGCGCGACGATCCGCGAGCAGCGACTCATCGCGTTCCTCGGCATGGTGTCGTTCGTCGGCATCGAGGTGATCCTGACGCTCATCCCCACCTACGGACCCTTCGGGACCACCGACCCGCTCTCGAGCGACTGGACCACGACCGCCGTCGACGTCGTCGTCGTTCTCGTGATCGCGCAAGGGCTGCGGCGAGCGCGGCGCTGGGCCTGGATCTGCGCGCTGATCCTCCTCGCCCTCAACATCCTCGCGGCCACACTGCTCGCACTCATCGTGACCCTCGACGTGCGCTTCGACCTCGGCGTTCCGATCGACGGCGAGACGGCGATCGAGATCGGCAGCGGACTCATCGCGCTGGTCCTCCTCATCTACCTCATCGTCGTGCGCGGCGCCTTCTCGGGCGCCCGCCGCACCGCGCTCGGCATCGCCGGCGCCGAGCCCACCGCACAGGATGCCGCAGAACTCATCCGTGCCCACGGCGGCGGCACCCTCTCCTGGATGACCACGTGGGAGGGCAACAGCTACTTCCGCACGAGTACCGGCCTCATCACCTACCAGATCCGCGCAGGCGCCGCCATCGCCCTCGCCGACCCGCTCGGACCGGAAAGCGGACGCGCCGATTCGGTGGCGGAGTTCATCGCGGCATCCGAAGAGGCGGGGCTTGCCCCCTGCTTCTTCAGCGCCGGAACCGCCTCCCTCGACGCCGTGCCGCCCACCTGGCGCTCGCTCGTCGTCGCCGACGACACGATCGTCGATCTGCCCGGGCTCGCGTACACGGGCAAGCGCTGGAATTCCGTGCGCACGACCCTCAACCGCGCCGAGCGTGAGGGCATGACCTTCCGCCTGAGCCACCTGCGCGACGAGTCGTGGGGAATCCGCACCCAGCTGCAGGCGATCTCGAACCAGTGGGTGGGCGAGAAGCAGCTGCCCGAGATGCGCTTCACCCTCGGCACCCTGGCCGAGGCCGACGACCCCGAGGTGCGCATCGCCCTCGCCGTCGACCCGCGCGGCGACGTGCACGGATTCCTCTCGTGGATGCCGGTGTACGGCGAAGGTGCTGTGCGCGGCTGGACGCTCGACCTGATGCGGCGGCGCGACCACAGCTTCGGCCCCGTGATGGAGTACCTGATCGGCAGCTCCGCGACCGCCTTCCGCGACGAGGGCGCCGAGTTCATGTCGCTGTCGGGCGCGCCCCTGGCGCACGAATACCCACCGGAGGCGCAGGGCCTCTCCGCACTGAGCACCCGCCTGTCCGACGCGCTCGAGCCGGTGTACGGGTTCCAGTCGCTGCACCGCTTCAAGAGCAAGTTCCACCCCCGCTACGAGACGATGTACCTGCTGTTTCGCGACGAGGCGGATCTGCCCCGCATCGGTGCCGGACTCACCCGCGCCTTCCTCCCCTCGGCGACGACCCGCCAGTTCGCGAGCGCCGGCCTCGAGCTGCTGCGCGGGGAACGCTAGCGACAGCCGGCACCGTCAGACCAGGAAGATCCCGTCGAGCAGACCGGGGTTGTGCGCGTGCACGAGCACCGCGAACACGACCGCGTCGAAAAGCAGGTGCACCGTCACGACGTAGGCCAGCGAGCGCGTCTTGAGGAAGATGACCGCCTGCAGCAGTGCGAACGGAATCGTGAGCCCCGGCCCCCAGGCTCGGTAGCCGAGTTCCCACAGGAACGAGACGAACACGATCGCCTGCAGCACGGTGGCCAGCGCGACGTGCAGGTGACGGCGCAGCAGGACGAAGACAGTGCAGATGAAGAAGAGCTCGTCCCAGATCCCCACCGCGCCGACGCCGACGAAGAGCCGCGCGATGAGGTTCGGCGTATCGACGACCGGCCAGTTCTGGTACACGCCGGAGGTGATGAAGTAGAACGGCAGCAGTACCCACCCCAGCACGATCACTCCACCGAGCCACGCCCACTGCCAGGTCTTCCACCGGCCGCCCCCGCGCCACGGGAAACGGATCGCGTGGTCGCGGTAGACCCATCGCGACACCGCGTAGGGAACGGCGACCGCGCCGCCGAGCGCGAGGGTGAAGCGCACCATCGAGAGGTCATCGAGCTTCGCGGCCAGCGAGATGGTGCTGACGATCACCATGCCGAGCGCGATGAGTGACAGATCGCGCGTGAGTGAGGGCGCCGATGCCGCGACGCGGCCGCGCTCCAGGGCGAACGCGCTCCCGACGCCGACCGCGAGCAGAGCCGCGCCCAGCAGCGGCTGCAGCAACACGAAGTACGCGGGCGCCGCGAGGCAGACCAGCAGGGCGGGCACGACGGCGCGCGTCCATCGCGCCGCCACAGGGGCCGCCACGGGTGCGGCGTGGGAACTCACGGCGTCACGTCCGTGCGATGGTGCTCTTCGAGGGGATGGGCGATCTCGTCATGGGGCATGCGCGCGAGCCAGATCACCACCAGCGAGAGGACGAACGGGACGACTCCGGCGACGACAAAGATCACCGGGATCGGCACCACGGTCGACAGAGGCCCTGCGAGCGCCATCGAGATCGGCATCAGAGCGAGCGAGACGAAGAAGTCCAGGCTGGAGATGCGCCCGAGCATGTGCCGGGGAACCCGCCGCTGCAGGAGCGTCCCCCAGATGACGTTTCCGTAGCTGAAGCCGAATCCGCAGGCGAAGCCGCTGACCGCCATCAGCCAGTATTGATGGGTGAGGCCGATCACCACGAACGGCAGCGTGCTGACACCCCAGACGAGGGTCATCGCGGTGAGGTAGCGCCGCGGCATCCGCAGCGATGAGACCACGATCGACCCGACGACCCCGCCGACACCGAAACACGCGAGCAGGAAGCCGAACAACCGCGGATCGGCGCCGAAGCGCTCGCGCGTAACGAACGGCAGCAACACCTCCTCGGGCCCCATCGTGACCAGCACCCAGATCGTCGCGAACAGCAGGGTCCACAGCAGCCACGGCGTCCGCACGGTGAAGGAGACGGCTTCGACGAGGTCGTGACGGATGCTGCGTGCCGTCGCCGAGACGTCGCCGCCGGCATCCGCAGACATCGCGGCGGGCTCGGGGCGCAGGAACAACAGCAACACCAGCGCAAGTGCGTGCGCGACGAGCACGGCGATCGCCGCCTGGCTCGGAATGAGGGCGGCCAGCAACAGCCCCGCCATCGCGGGTCCGGCGGCCTGCTGCAGCGCGGGGCGTACTGCCCCTTCGAGGCCGTTGGCCGGCAGCAGGTGCTCCGTCGGCAGGATGCGGGGCAGGATCGCGCTGTACGAGGGGAAGAAGAACCCCGCGCCCGCGCCCAGCACGAGCGAGACGAGGGCGAGGTGTCCGATCGTGAGCGCACCGAGCTGCCCGGCGATGATCACCGACCCGATCGCGAGCACGTTCGCCGTCTCCACGGCGCGCAGGATCAACCGACGCGGCAGCCGGTCGGCGGCGATGCCGCCCGGGATGGCGCAGGCCAGCAGCCCGACAGCATTGGCGGCCGCGACGATCGACAACTGCACCGGATCGTCGCTGATGCGGATGACGGCATAGACCATGACGACCGCCCACATCCCGGCGGCCGAGATCGACAGGACGACCGCACCGAACAGGATGCGGAAGTCGCGGTGCACGAGCGGGCGAAGCGCCCGCCACCGGTCGCGCTCAGGCGAGGGCGGCACGGTGTTCACGTCCCGGCATCCGCGGATCGCGGCATGCGGCGGTAGACGAGGTCGCGGATCGCGCGCCCCTTCGCGAGACCCTTGCGCTCGAACGCGGTCATGACGCGCCCGTCGAACCGCGGCGCCCACTCCCCCTCGAACGCGGGGGCGAAGGCATCGGCGGCGCGGAGGACGTCACGCATCTGCTTGGCGTAGTCCTCCCAGTCGGTCGCCAAGCGCAGCAGGCCGCCGTCGCGGAGCGCCTGCGCGGCGAGCGGCAGAAACGGCGGCGCGATCAGACGCCGCTTGTTGTGCTTGGACTTGTGCCACGGATCGGGGAAGAACACCCAGATCTCGTCCACGCTGCCCGCGGGCAGCAGATGCTCCAGCACCTCGGGAGCGTTCGCCTCCACGAGCCGCAGATTGCTGATGCCGGCACGATGCGCGTCGAGCATGGTGCGCGCCAGGCCCGCCCGGAACACCTCGACCGCGAGGAAGTCGGTGTCGGGCGTGCGAGCGGCGGCCTCGACGATCGCGTGGCCCTGTCCCGAGCCGATCTCCACGACGAGCGGCGTCGTACGGCCGAACACGGCCGTCGGGGTGATCGACGCGCCCGGCAGAATGCTCGTCTCGGCCTCATCGCGCGGCACATCCAACAGGAACACCGGCGACAGCTCGGCCCAGGCACGCTCCTGGCCGTCACTCATTCGTCCGCCGCGGCGGACGAATGAGACGGGCTTGTCGCGAAAGCGCGGGGCAGTCTCTGGCTCGTGCGGCATCCGACCAGGCTACCCGGGCCTCACAGACGCGCCTGGTCAGCCCGCGGATGCCCGGTGTCGACCCGGGACGCCCGATCAGGTCGTGACGAAGTCGATGAGTTCTTCGACGCGGCCGAGCAGGGACGGATCGAGGTCGCGATAGGTGTGCACGGCGCCGAGGATCCGCTGCCAGGTGCGGGCGATGTCGGCCTGATCGTGCGCCGGCCAGCCGAGCGCGTGGCTGACGCCGACTTTCCACTCGATGCCCCGCGGCACGTCGGGCCACGATGGGATGCCGAGGGCTTGCGGCCGGACGCACTGCCAGACGTCGATGTGGGGGTGGCCGACGATGCGCACGTGCGCACCGTGCGGACCACGCGCCACCGCGTCGGCGATACGCGACTCCTTCGAGCCCGGCACAAGATGGTCGACGAGCACGCCGTAACGCCGTCCCGGCCCCGGCGGTTCGTCGCGGAGCACCGACTCGAGCAGGTCGACGCCCTGCAGATACTCGACGACGACGCCCTCGACGCGCAGGTCGTCGCCCCACACCTTCTCCACCAGCTCGGCGTCGTGGCGGCCCTCGACGAGGATGCGGGAGGCGCGGGCCACCCGTGCTCGTGAGGTGTCGGCAGCAAACGAGCCCGATGCCGTGCGTCGTGGGCCCGTCGGCGCGGCGGCTTTGGGCGCTTCGAGCACGACGGCGGCGCCGTCGACGAGGAACCCGCCGCCGAGTGGGAAGAGGCGCCGACGTCCGTGGCGGTCCTCGAGTTCGACGTGCCCGGACTGCACGCTGGTGACGGCACCGCAGAAGCCGTCGCCGGCCACCTCCACGACGAGGTCGCCGGTCGCTGCCACTCTGGGCACGGCCGTGCGCCCGGCATCCTTCCAGCCGGTAGCCAGCACATCCGCCCCGTACCGGTCGGGGCCGAATCCTTCGTCGATCATGGTTCCTCCGAAGGCGACACCTTACCGGGCCGACGGGGCAGGGCGAGCACGCCGAGCCGCGGGCGCTGAGACCCACGGCGAGCCCGCAGGCCGCCTATCCTCTGCTCAGTTTCGGGGCATAGGATCGGCGGGAGGGCGCGAGGAACCCGCACCTCGCGCAGGGGAGGAACACGCATGCGTGCGCGTCTGTGGCTGGCTCTGACGGCGGCAGCGGCGATCGTCCTCGGAGGCGCCGCCGTCGCTGTCGCAACGGGGCCGGTCGCGCTCAGTTCGTCGCGCGTCGTCGATCAGTCGGGAGTTCTCTCCGGCGCCCAGATCTCCGAAGTCGACACCCGGCTGCGCGCGCTCACCGCCAGCTCCGGCGTCGACATGTGGGTCGCCTACGTGCCTCAGTTCACCGATCCGTCGTCTCCAGAGGAATGGGCGAACCAGACCGCGCAGAACAATGGGCTCGGCCCGCATCAGTATCTTCTGGCGATTTCGACCGACGGTCGTCAGTACTACCTGTCGGGCTATTCGGCCGGTCCCGTCACCGGTGATGAGCTGACCACCATCGAACAGCAGCGGGTGCAGCCCGCCCTCAGCTCAGGCAACTGGGTCGGCGCGGCCACATCCGCCGCCGACGGCTTGGCCGACGCGATCGCGGGAGGCACGGGGGCGGCGACCACGCCCGGCGGCGCGCTGCTCGTGCCGATTCTGCTCATCGTGGTGCTCGTGGCTCTGGCCGCCCTCGTGGTCTGGATCGTCCTGCGCTCGCGCCGTCGGGGGCGTCAGACCAACGACGCGAGCGGAGGCTCGGCGGACGCACCGCAGGAGAGTATCGACGATCTCTCGCGCCGGGCCTCGTCCGCGCTCGTGCAGACAGACGATGCCGTGAAGACCAGCGAACAGGAGCTGGGCTTCGCACGCGCCCAGTTCGGCGACGACGCCGCCCGCGAGTTCGAGACCGCGCTCGCGAGCGCGAAGACTCAGCTCGACGAGGCATTCTCACTGAAGCAGCGGCTCGATGACGCCGAGCCCGACAGCGAGAGCGATGTCCGCACCTGGACCACCCGCATCATCGAACTCTGCGACGCCGCCAACGCGCAGCTCGATGAGAAGGCCGCCGACTTCGCCGAACTGCGCCAGCTGGAGCAGAACGCTCCCGAGGCGCTCGTGCGCATCCAGCAGCTGCGTGCCACCGTCGGCGCCGAACACGACGCTGCGGCGGCCGCCCTCGCAGGTCTGCAGGGCTCCTATGACCCGCGTGCGCTTGCACCGATCGCCGACAACCCCGAGCAGGCGCAGCAGCGGCTCGACTTCGCCGACACGCAGGTGCGCGCCGCGCAGGAGCAGATCGGCGCCGGAAAGGCCTCCGCAGCCGCGGTGAGCATTCGCGCCGCCGAGGATGCCGTCGGCCAAGCCCAGGTTCTGCAGAGCGCGATCGGCCGGCTCGGCGCCGACCTCGCGCAGGCCGAGACCGACGCGGCCGCCCTCATTGGCGAACTCGAGTCCGATATCGCGGCGGCCACGGCGCTGCCGGATGCCGACGGACGTCTCGCGCCGGTGATCGCCGCCACCCGTGAGCAGGTGGATGCCGCACGGGCTCTCACCATGGGAACCGCCAAGCGGCCGTTGTTCGCACGCGACAGCCTCGACCGCGCCAACGCCCAGATCGACGCGGTGCTCGCGGGCGTTCGCGATGCCCAGCAGCAGGCCGCCCGAGCCGCCCAGCAGCTGGGCGCGATAATCGCACAGGCGCGGGGCGAGATCTCCGCCGCAGAGGACTTCATCTCCTCGCGCCGCGGCGCGGTCGGCGCCGAAGCGCGCACGCGACTGGCCGAGGCGGGGGCATCGCTGGTGCAGGCCCGCCAGCTCGAGCAGAGCGACCCCGCACAGGCGCTGCCCGCTGCCCAGCGCGCACACGAGTTGGCGACGCGCGCCATGCAGGCCGCCCAGAACGACGTGGGCGTCTTCCAGGGCGGCATGTTCGGCGGGTCGGCCCCGCAGCGCGGAGGCGGAGGCGACATGATGGGCGCCATACTCGGCGGGATCGTCATCAACTCGCTCCTCGGCGGAGGCGGCCGTGGCGGCGGAAGCCGCGGAGGCGGCTTCGGCGGCGGTGGATTCGGCGGCGGCATCTCCCCCGGTGGCTTCGGCGGCGCCGGCAGCCGCTCCCGCCGTGGAGGTGGACGCTTCTGACTCGGCATCCGATCGACCGCCGCACACGCACGACCTCGCACGCAGTCCCCGCAGTTTCCCGTTAGGAAAGGAAAAACGATGGCAAAGCAGTCCATCTTCGGCCGCATCTCGACCCTCATGAAGGCGAACATCAACGCGATGCTCGATTCCGCCGAAGACCCGCAGAAGATGCTCGACCAGCTGGTGCGCGACTACACCAACTCGATCGCTGATGCGGAGTCGGCGATCGCCGAGACCATCGGCAACCTGCGTCTGCTCGAGCGCGACCATGAAGAGGACGTCCGCGCGGCGGCCGAGTGGGGAAACAAGGCCCTCGCCGCCAGCCGCAAGGCCGACGAGCTGCGCGCGGCCGGAAACGCGACGGATGCCGACAAGTTCGACAACCTCGCCAAGATCGCGCTGCAGCGCCAGATCGGTGAGGAGAACGAAGCGCGGGCCGTGCAGCCCACGATCACGTCGCAGACCGAGGTCGTCGACAAGCTCAAAGACGGTCTCAACGGCATGAAGCAGAAGCTCGAGCAGCTGAAGGCCAAGCGCAGCGAACTGCTCGCGCGTGCCAAGACCGCCGAAGCGCAGACCAAGGTGCACGACGCCGTGAAGTCGATCGACGTCCTCGACCCGACGAGCGAGCTCGGCCGCTTCGAGGACAAGGTGCGCCGCCAGGAGGCGCTCGCCGCCGGCAAGGCGGAGCTCGCGGCATCCAGCCTGGATGCCCAGTTCAACGAGCTCGAAGACGTCGGTGAGCTCACCGAGGTCGAGGCACGCCTGGCCGCTCTGAAGACCGGCGGCACCGCGTCGCCCGCAATCGAGCAGTAAGACCACCGCCCGCCGTCCCGAGAGATCCCGGCTGCTGCCGTTCTCTCGGGACGAGGGGTGTCACCGCGGAACGTTGCGCCGCGGTGGGTGTTTCGCGATGGAAAGAAGGCGTCATGACCCGTTTCGTGGTGGTCCCCCAGTGGCAGGGCTCCCCCGCTGCCCGCGCGATGCTGCTGGTCGACGGCGCCGACGCGATCGCCGGCGACCTGCCCCGCACCGCGACCACGCGCGTGGAGGTGCCGGCCGAGGCCGGTGAATCGCTCGAGACCGGCATCCGCCGTTTCAGCGCGCTGACGCGGGTCGCCGATGCGCTGACCGCGGTGCTCGCCACCGATGACGAGCCCGCGCTCGTCATCGGTGGCGACTGCGGCGTCGCGGTGCCCGCGATCGCGCACGCGGCCGCCGCACACCCGACGCTCGCCGTCGTGTGGTTCGACGCCCACGGTGATCTGCACACCCCCGAGACCTCGCCGTCCGGAGCCTTCGGCGGCATGGCGCTGCGCGCCACGTGGGCGGCCACCCCGGTGCCCGGCAGCGGCGCACTCGCGCTCGACCGCGCGGTGCTCGTGGGCGCCCGCGACCTCGACGTCGCCGAAGCCGCGTACCTCGCGACCAGCGGCCTGCACACCATCGACGTGGATGCCGCGGCCGACCCCGCCGCGCTCGTCGAGGCGGTCGCCGCCACCGGCGCCGAGGCGATCTACATCCACGTCGACCTCGACGTTCTCGATCCCGCCGTGCTCACCGCGGTCGCCCTCCCCACCCCGTTCGGGCTCACCCTCGAGCAGCTGACCGCCGCGATCGCCGCGGCGCGAGCCCGTCTGCCGCTCGTCGGTTCCTCGATCTCCGGCTTCGTGCCGGCGTCGCCCGCGGCCGCCGCCGACGATCTCGGCACCATCCTGCGCATCGTCGGAGCCCTCGCGTGATCGCGACGCCTCCGGCCGGCTGGCAGCAGCGGGCCGCGCGCGCCGTCGCGCGCGGGCGGCGCCTCGACAGGGCCATCCCCGGCCTCCTCCTGGATTCCCCTGTCAGCGTCGCCGGCTACCTGTGGGGTACGACCGTCGGCTGGCTGTGGGGCTCGCTCTGGTCGACGGGGCGCATCGAACGCCGCGAAGGACTCTGGATCTTCACGGGCATGCCGTCGTGGACGTTCGGACGCGGCGGCGTGTGTGTGGGGGGATGCTTCCTCACCGATTCGCCGCGCATCGACGACGCCGTGCTGCGCCACGAAGCGGTGCACGCGCGGCAGTGGCGGCGATACGGGTTCCTGATGCCGCTGCTGTACCTCATCGCGGGACGCAACCCGTTGACGAACAGATTCGAGATCCTCGCGGGTCTCGAAGACGGCAACTATGTACCACGCGGTTCGTCGGCACCGCCGGCGCCGCGGGCCGGGGTCAGCGCACGCTGACGAGGCCGAAACGCTCGGGCGTGTGCACTGACGAGGGCGCAACGCCGAGGCGCTCGGTCAGGTGATCGAAGATGTCGGCCGTGCCGAGAAAGCCGCCCAAGAGGAAGATGCGGGTGCCGTCGACGCACGCCGCGGCATCCACATCGCCGTCGGAGGTGTCTGCGCAGAGCATCTCGTCAGCCCAGGCCGTCACGGCCCTGCTGAGCGCCAAACCGGGGGCGCAGGCGCGGCTCGTGCCGGGGGCGCCGCTGCGACGCGAACGGTCGAGCCACGTGACCACCATGCGGGCCGGCACCGTCAGCGGAGCAACCCACGTCTCGTCGGGCACCTCGATGAACACGCGACCGGTCGAGCAGATGGGCAGCGTCGCAATGAGCGCCTCGAGCTCGGCCAGCGAGTCCTCGTCCGCCGTGATCAGGTGCTGCACGCGCGCGTGCCGAGACGCCTTGCAGACGGTCTCGTCGTGCACGGCACGGGTCGCGGAGGTCGTCATGATGATCCCAGCATACTCTCGTTAAGGCGAGCCTTACCTCAGCGTGCGATGAGAGCGTCCTCCCACCGATCTATGTCGGCGGCGTCGAGGCCGTGCGCGCGGAGATATCCGGCCGCCGACCCGTAGCGTTCCCGCACGGAGATCAAGAGGTCGCGCATCACCGATGCCGGCGAGCGGGTGGCGAGATCGTCGAGGTGGCGGGCATGCGGATGGATGGCGCGCAGGTACGCCAGTACGCGCGCGTTGCGCTCGGGCGGCAGCATCGCCTCGGTGCGCGCATAGTCGTCGATGATCGCCTCCTCGTCGACCCCTGCCGCCGCCAGCAGCAGCCCCACGGTGACTCCGGTGCGATCCTTGCCCACACTGCAGTGCACGAGCACCGGCTGAGCCGACACCACGGCACGCGCGGCCGCGACGAGCCGGTCGGCGGAGTCGTCGACGAGGCCGCGGTACATCTCGCCCAGCGACAGGTCATCGACGAAGAACGAGGCCGCCGAGCCGAGGAAGAGCGGAATCCGGACGGTCTCGATATCGAGATCCGCCAGGCGGCTCGGCTCGGAGGCCACCTCCTCGTCGGCACGCAGGTCGACGATGCGACGTATGCCGAGCCCGGCGAGCGCGCGGCGCCCGTCGTCGCCGAGTCCGGCGAGGTGGCCCGAGCGGAAGAGCACGTTCTGCCGGGTGCGGGACGCGCCGGCAGGCAGACCGCCGACGTCGCGGAAGTTGAGGGCTCCGGGAACGATACTCATGCGGTACCGCTCCCCGCGCCTCCGTCCGTCTTCTCACCCGACCGCGGCGGTACGGGGTACTTGCCGGCGATCGTGAGGCGATTGAACGCGTTGATGGAGATGAGCAGCCAGCTGACGGCGACGTACTCCTTCTCGGACAGGATGCCGCCGACGCGGTCGTACACCTCGTCGGGCACCCCCTCTTCGTGGATGAAGACATAGCACTCGGCGAGTTCGAGTGCCGCACGCTCACGCGCAGTGAAGATGCCCGATTCACGCCAGGTCGCCAATTGGGCGATGTCATCGGCCGTCAGACCGGCCGCGACAGCGCGATCGACGTGCACGCGCACGCAGTAGGCACAGCCGTTGAGCTGCGAGGCATGGATGAGCACGAGCTCACGCAGGCGGGCATCGATGCCGGCGTCGGCCGCGATCGTGCCGACCGTCTGCGAGAACGCCTCGAGAGCGTCGTAGGCCGGACGGGCCGACCGGGACAGATGGACGCGACGCTCCGTGCTCATGCGCCCAGCCTAGAGCCGCCGCGCCACGATGACGCTGCGTTTCGCCCCACCCCGCTCGCCCAACGATCGGGACCCTGCATCCCTCCGCCCCGGTCGTTGAGCGCGCGCCACAGGCGCGAGTCGAAACGCGGCACAATGGCCGGATGGATGAGTTCTCCTTCCTCGCCGCCCAAGCCGCCGACCTGGGAATCGACGCTGTTCCGCCCGTGCGGCGCCTCTCGCACACGCTGCCGGACGGACGCACCGTGAGCGCCCTGCAGTACGGCGATCCGACCAGCGGAGATTTCGCCGCCCCGCAGGTGACGCTCCTGCATGGAGCCGGACTGAACGCGCATACGTGGGACACGACCATCCTCGCGCTCGGCCTGCCCGCCCTGGCTCTCGATCTGCCCGGCCACGGCGACTCGTCGTGGCGTGCCGACGCCACTTACACCGGCAGCATCCTCGCCGCGGACATCACCCCCGCCCTCGCGGCCTGGGCCCCATCGCCGCAGGTGCTCGTCGGCCAGTCGCTCGGCGGACTCACCGCTGCCGCACTCGCGGCACGCCACCCCGAACGGGTGCGCGAGCTGATCGTCGTCGACATCACTCCCGGCATCGATCCCGACGGGGATGCCGCGCAGATCGCCGCTTTCTTCGCAGGCCCCACCGACTGGGCGAGCCGCGACGAGCTCGTCGAGCGCGCCGTCGCGTTCGGGCTCGGCGGATCGCGTGAGTCCGCGGTGCGCGGCGTCGCCCTCAATTCCCGCGTGCGCGCCGACGGTCGTGTCGAGTGGAAGCACCACTTCGCGCACCTTGCGAACGCTCTGGCGGGCGACGCGGATGCCGCAGCGAGCGCACAGGCCCAGCGCACCGCCCTTCGCGGGGCGCTGGCCGCGAGCGGCTGGGACGATCTGGTCGCCGTCTCCGCCCCGATCACACTCGTCCGCGGAGAGCGCGGGTTCGTCACGCCCGCAGATGCCGAGCAGTTCCAGGAGCGGGTCCCGACGGCATCCCTCGTTGAGATTCCTTCGGGGCACAACGTGCAAGAAGAGCAGCCCGTCGAGCTCGCCCGCCTGATCGCGCAGATCGCTCGCGGCTGACGCCGGAACGGAACGCGTGCCCGCGTGACGCCCGGTGTCGGCGGCCGCGGCCCGATGACCGCGACCGGCGTCGCAAAGCCTAGGCTGTAACGCGCACCCGAGATCGTGGGCCGTGCGAACAGCAAAGACGCGGGCCCGCGCTTGCGAAAGGACACTCCTCACATGCATCGCCGCACCTCTCTCGCCGTCGCCGCGCTTCTCGCGGCCGGCGCCCTTCTGCTCAGCGCCTGCTCCGGCGGCGCACCCACCACCACCTCCCCCACGACTGTCACGCCCGACCCCGATGCGGTGGTCACGGTGCGCCTGGTCTCCGAGCCGAGCAACCTCGACATCCGCCAGACGGCGGGTGCTGCGCTCGACCAGATCCTCATCGACAACGTCTACCAGGGCCTGGTCTCGCGCACGCCCGACCAGCAGATCGTCGACACCCTCGCCTCGAGCCACAAGGTGTCCGACGACAAGCTCACGTACACGTTCACCCTGCGCGATGGCGTGACCTTCCATGACGGCACGCCGCTCACGGCGGACGACGTCGTGTGGTCGCTGCAGCAGGTGAAGTCCAACGCGTCGTACAGCGACTCCGAGCGCCTCGCCCGCGTGCAGTCCATCGCCGCCAACGGCAAGGACATCGTCCTCACGCTCAGCCAGCCCGACTCGAGTCTGCTCTGGAACCTCACCGGACGCGCCGGTCTCATTCTAAAGAAGGACGACACGACCGACCGCAAGACGAAGGCCAACGGCACCGGTCCCTTCACCCTGACGAGTTGGAAGCAGGGCGACTCGATCACCTTCGCCCGCAACGACGCCTACTGGGGCGACAAGGCCAAGGTGAAGCAGGTCGTCTTCGCCTACATCCCCGACAATCAGGCCGCCCTCAACGGCGCCTTGGCGCACGAGCTCGACGTCGTGACCGGCTTCGACGCCAACCTGAAGGATCAGATCGAGGCGAATGGCGACTTCGCGCTCGTGCTCGGCAAGTCCACGGACAAGGGCACGCTCGCGATGAACTCCACAACCGGCCCGTTGGCCGACAAGCGCGTGCGTCAGGCGATCCGCCAGGCCATCAACCACGACGCGATCGTGAAGGCGCTGGGCGCCGGCTCGACGCAGTACGGCCCCATTCCGCAGCTCGACCCCGGCTACGAAGACTTGTCGTCCACCGCGCCGTTCGACCCGGATGCCGCGAAGAAGCTCCTCGCCGAGGCCGGCGTGAGCGATCTCACGCTCACCCTGACGATTCCGTCGTTCTACGGGACGACGGTGTCGCAGATCTTGGTGTCCAACCTGAACGACGTGGGCATCACGCTGAAGGTGAAGTCCGTCGAGTTCCCGACGTGGCTCAACGACGTGTACGTCAACAAGAACTACCAGCTGAGCTTCGTGCTGCACACCGAGGCGCGCGACTTCGAGAACTGGGCCAACCCCGACTACTACTTCACCTACGACAACCCCGAGGTGCAGAAGCTCTACCAGCAGTCGCTCAGCGCGACCGACGATCAGACCGCCGCCGACCTGCTGAAGCAAGCCGCGAAGATCGTCGCCGACGACCAGGCCGCCGACTGGCTCTACAACGGCGCCTCGATCGTCGCCGTCGGCACCGACGTGAGCGGGTTCCCCTCGGTCAACGTGAACGAGCGCATCAACCTCGCCGACCTGGCCAAGAGCAAGGGGTGATCCGCTACGCACTGACACGACTGGCCCTGCTGCTGCTGGGTCTGTTCGTCGCCAGTGCGCTGATCTTCCTCACGCTGCGGGTGCTTCCCGGCGATGTGGCCCAGCTCATCGCCGGGATCGACTCCAGCCCGGAACAGGTCGCCGCGATCCGCGAGCACCTGGGCCTCGGCCAGCCGCTGCCCGTGCAGTACCTCTCGTGGATCGGCGGAGTGTTGCGCGGTGACCTCGGCACGTCGCTGCTGACGGGGGCCCCGGTGGCGACACAGCTTGCGGAGAAGGCACAGGTCACCATTCCGCTCGGCCTGATGGCGATGACCGTCGCCCTGCTCATCGCCCTGCCGTTCGGTGTCGTGTCGGCCCTGCGTCGCGGACGCCGGGACGGCACGGCGCTGTCGGTCGGCGCGCAAGCGATCGCCGCCGTCCCCGTCGTCTGGGCCGGAATGATGCTCGTCCTCGTCTTCGCGGTCTGGCTGGGCTGGTTGCCCGCGCAGGGATTCCCCCGGGGAGGGTGGAGCGATCCCGCCGCCGCGCTGCGCGCCCTGCTGCTGCCGGCGATCACGATCGGGGTGGTGGAAGGCGCGATGCTGATGCGCTTCGTCCGCTCCGCCACGCTGCAGGCGACCGGGCAGGACTTCGTCCGCACCGCCGCAGCCAAGGGACTCACCCGCACCCAGGCCCTGATCCGTCACGGTCTGCCGACGGTGGGACTGTCGATCATCACGGTGCTTGGTCTGCAGGTCGCCGGGATCATCGTCGGCGCGGTCGTGATCGAACAGCTGTTCAGCCTCCCGGGCATCGGGCGGATGCTCGTGGAGGACGTCGGAAAGCGCGACCTGCTGAAGGTACAGGGCGAGCTGTTGGTGCTCACCGGGTTCGTCCTGGTCGTCGGCTTCGTCGTCGACCTCGTGCACCGGATCATCGATCCCCGACAGCGGGAGGCCGAGTGAGCAGGTTCGCGTGGCTTCGGCGGCTGTGGGCACTGTCGACCGGACGGTTCGGCCTGATCGTCGTGCTCGCCATCGGTGTCGTCGCGCTCGTCGCCCGGTTCTGGCTGCCGTTCGATCCCCAGACCGTCGACGTCGACGGCCGCTGGGCTCCCCCGGGGTGGCCCCACCTGCTCGGCACCGACGGCTCCGGTCGCGACATCCTCAGCCTGCTCATGGCGGGCGCGCGGACAACGGTGTGGGTCGCGCTCGGAGCGGGCGTGGTCGCCACCATCATCGGCGTCGCCCTCGCCGCACTCGGCTCGCTGACCGCACGATGGATCCGCGAAACCGTGGCGGTGCTCGTCGACATCCTCATCGCCTTCCCCGTGCTGCTGATCGCGATGATGATCTCGTCGGTGTGGGGCGGATCGCTGTGGGTGGTGATCGTCTCTGTCGGCATCGGTTTCGGCGTGAACATCGCCCGCGTCACCCGCCCCGAGTTGCGGCGCGTGCTGCACAGCGACTTCGTGCTCGCGGGCCGAGCATCGGGTCTCACGCCGCTGCAGAACCTGTACCGCCACCTGCTGCCGAACGTCGCACCCGTCTTCATCGTGCAGCTGTCGTGGGGCATGGCCGTCGCCGTCCTCGCCGAGGCGGGCCTCAGCTACCTCGGCTTCGGGGCGCCGCTCACCGAGCCCAGTTGGGGGCTGTTGTTGAAAGACCTGCAGCAGTACATCTCGGTCCACCCGCTGAGCGTTGTGTGGCCGGGCCTCGCGATCACACTCACCGTTCTCGGGCTGAACCTCCTCGGCGATGCCCTCCGCGAAGCGACGGATCCCACCCTGTCGCGGCGCCGCTCGCTCGCGCAGACCCACACCACGGCGGTGATCGCATGAGCCTCGTGGTCCGAGACCTCGTCGTCGAGATCGATGGTCGGCGCGTCGTCGACGGCATCTCGTTCGACGTTCCCGACGGCGCACGCGTGGGGCTGATTGGCGAATCCGGCTCGGGCAAATCGCTCACCGCTCTGGCCGTGCTCGGCCTGCTTCCGGATGCCGCGACGGCGACCGGCAGCATCCGCTGGAACGACCGCGAGCTGATCGGCCTTCCCGACCGCGAGCTGGCGCGCCTGCGCGGCGACGAGATCGGCATCGTCTTCCAAGAACCCCGCACCGCTCTGAACCCCATCCGCACCGTCGGCCGGCAGATCGCCGAGTCGGTGCGCATCCATGAAGGCCTCGGCCGCCGCGAGGCCGCAGTCCGCGCGATCGCCGAGGCGCAGCGGGTGCGACTGCCCGATCCGGCGCAGATCGTCCGGCGCTATCCCCACCAGCTCTCCGGCGGCCAGCGACAGCGCGTCGCGATCGCGATGGCGCTCGCCTGTCGACCGCGGCTGCTCATCGCCGACGAACCCACGACGGCGCTCGACGTGACGATCCAAGCGGAGGTGCTCGATCTGCTCGCCGGTCTGGTGACGCGCGATGGCATGTCGCTCGTGTTCATCACGCACGACCTCGCCGTGTTGTCGCGGATCGCGACGCACGCCGTGGTACTCGATGACGGCCGCGTGGTCGAGTACGGCGCACTCTCGCGGCTGCTCACCGCGCCCGAGTCCCCCGTGACACGGGGCCTGCTGCGCGACGCGACCGCGACAGTCTGGCGACCGGGCGGTGACGTATGAGCGAGGTGCAACCGCTGATGAGCGGGCGGGGACTCGGGCGACGGTTCCGCCAGGGCGGCACCCGCCTGCTCGAGGCGAGGCGATGGACGACGGCCCTCGACGACGCCGACATCGACGTGTTCGAAGGATCGGCCGTCGGCATCATCGGAGAATCGGGATCGGGCAAGTCCACCCTCGTGCGTCTGCTGCTCGGCCTCGACGCTCCGACCTCGGGCAGCGTCACCGTCGCGGGACGGGCCGTCGACGCCCGCGCCTCCGCGCGGTCGCTGCATTGGCTGCGCCGCGAGACCGGCATCGTCTTCCAAGATCCCTACGCCTCGCTCGACCCGCGGATGAGCGTCGGTCGCATCATCGGCGAGCCGCTGTGGGCGCTCGGCATCCCGGGCGACCGCCGCGCCAGGGTGCGCGACGTCCTGCAGTCGGTGGGCCTGGAAGCGGCGATGACCGACCGCTACCCGCACGAGTTCTCGGGCGGTCAGCGCCAGCGGATCGCGCTCGCGCGCGCCATCGTGCATCGTCCGCGCATCCTCGTCGGCGACGAGCCCCTATCGGCGCTCGATGTGACCGTGCGTGCGCAGATCCTCGACGTGCTGCGCGAGCTGCGCGCGAAAGAGAACCTCACGCTTGTGATGGTGTCGCACGACATCGGCGTCGTGCAGAACCTGTGCGACGAGGTCGTCGTCATGAAGGACGGCCGCATCGTCGAGGAAGGCCCCACCGAGAAGGTGCTGCTGGCCCCGCAGGTCGGCTACACGCGACGGCTGCTCGCCTCGATCCCCGTGATCGAAGCGCCACGGAACTGACACGGGCGTCGGATGCCGGGCATAGGGTGACGCCATGTTCGCCATCGTCCCCCCGTACCTGCTGTCGCGCCTGGCCGCGACCGACGCTCCGCATCTCGCGACCGCGGCCGAGGCCGCGCGCGCAACGCTCGCGCTGGGACGCACCTACCATCCGCCCCGCCGCGACCGCGCCCGCCTGGATCTGTCGGTCGACGGCGATGCGCTCGTCGTCAGCGGCGAGCCTGCGCCGGAGCGACTGATCTGCGACGCGCAGCATCGCGAGCAGCTGCCGGGCGTGCGCGTGCGCGGCGAGGATGACGGGCCGACCGGCGACCCGGCGGTCGATGAGGCGTTCGCCGGGCTCGGGGCGAGCTTCGAGTTGTTCTGGGATGCCTTCGCCCGCCGATCGATCGATGGCGGGGGCGGAGCGCTCGAGGCGAGCGTGCACTACGGCGATCGCTACGACAACGCCTTCTGGAACGGCGAGCGCATGGTGTTCGGGGACGGCGACGGCGAGGTCTTCCGCGGGTTCACCGCTTCGGTCAGCGTCATCGGGCACGAGCTCGGGCACGGCGTGATCGAGTACGGCGGCGGCTTGGCCTATCACGGCCAGTCGGGCGCGCTCAACGAATCGATCGCCGACGTCTTCGGCGCACTTACCGAGCAGCATCTCGCCGGCCAGACCGCCGATCACGCATCATGGCTGATCGGCGCCGGCATCTTCACCGACGCGGTGCAGGGGGTCGCGCTGCGCTCTCTGAGCGCCCCGGGAACGGCCTACGACGACGATGTGCTCGGCCGCGACCCGCAGCCGGCGCACATGCGCGACTACGTGCAGACGACCGAAGACAACGGCGGCGTGCACATCAACTCCGGCATCCCGAACAAAGCCTTCCATCTCGTCGCGACGCGCCTCGGCGGCCTCGCCTGGGAGCGCGCGGGGCGCATCTGGTATCTGACGGTCACGGCGGGCGGGCTCGACAGCGCCGCTGATTTCGCCGACTTCGCCGCCGCCACGACCGCCACGGCGGCGCGGGAGTACGGTGAGGAGTCGGAGGAAGCCGCCGCCGTCCGCACCGCGTGGAAGGCCGTCGGCGTAACCGACCGTGCCGAGCCGAGCCGATCTTCCCGTTCCGTCTGAGCCCGCATCCGATCCCGCGGTGCGGGTGACGGTAGCGCGCTCCGGCGGCATCGCGGGGCTCACCCGCCGCTGGTGCGTCACGGCTCCCCCGCGCGAGCGCGAGATGTGGATCGAACTCGTCGACAGCTGCCCGTGGGAGGCGGTGGACGCTCTGGCCGCCGGGGTGTCGGCCGCTCCGGACGGCGCCGACCGCTTCACGTGGACAATCGAGGCCGACCTGGCGGGACGCTCACACCGCGCGGTCGTCGCGGAATCGCGGGCTCACGGGCCGTGGCGCGCGCTGATCGACGCGGTCCGTGCGACCGACGCCGGCGGCGGCGAGGGTAGCCGCGCACACTGACGTTTCGCCCGCTCGCGAACGCGGCGACCCGCGATCAGCGTTCGGAGCGCGAGAACAGCGACCGCTTCTTCTTGGAGGGAGACAGCTGCTTCTGCAGATAGATCGTGCCGAGCCAGCGGCCGAACTTGAAGCCGACCCGCCCCATGCGTCCGACCTCGACGAATCCCATTTTCTCGTGCAGGGCGACCGACGCTTCCGCGCCTTTGTCGCTGATCACGGCAACCATCTGATGGATGCCGGCGGCTTCGCTGGCCGCAATGAGCGCCTCCAGCAGCGCACGACCCAGACCCTTGCCGGTCGCCGCCTGACCGAGGTAGATCGAGTTCTCCACGCTGTACCGATACGCCGACTTCGCCGACATCGGCTGAACCAGCGCGTAACCGAGGACCTGCCCGCTCGGCGACTGGGCGACGATGAACGGCATGCCGAGCTTGGCGAGGTAGCCGACCTTTTCTCGCCACTGCGACAGCGACCACTTCTTCTCATCGAAGGTGACCACGGAGTTGGTCACGTAGTGGTTGTAGATCTCACGGATGTCGGGGATGTCGTCCTCACGGACCGGACGGATCTCGTACGCGAACGGTCGCTCCTGCTCCGCCCGCCGCAAATGCGCGGGCAGCCGACGCCGGCTCTTGTCGTATTCCTCCTCCAGCATGGCGCTCAGCCTAGGCGCCAGTCGACCGCGGCCGCACCCTGCTTTTCCAGCAGATCGTTGACGCGCGAGAAGGGACGTGAGCCGAAGAACCCTCGGTGGGCCGACAATGGCGACGGATGGGCGGACTCGACGATGGGCGTGTCACCCAACAGCGGGCGGAGGCTCGCGGCATCCCGCCCCCACAGCACCGCGACGAGAGGCCGGTCGCGGGCGACGAGCGTGCGGATCGCATGCTCGGTCACCTTCTCCCAACCCCACCCACGATGCGAAGCCGGCGCGCCCGGCGCGACGGTGAGGACGCGGTTCAGGAGCATGACACCCTGATCGCTCCACGCCGACAGGTCGCCGTGCGCAGCACGAGGGATGCCGAGATCGGTCTCGAGTTCCTGGTAGATGTTGGCGAGGCTGCGCGGGAGGGGCCGCACCTGCGCGTCGACCGCAAACGACAGCCCGATCGGATGCCCGGGGGTCGGATAGGGGTCCTGCCCGACGATGAGGACCTTCACCTCCGACAGCGGTCGCGCGAACGCGCGCAGCACCTTGTCGCCGGCGGGCAGATAGTGACGGCCCGCCGCCGTCTCGGCGCGCAGACGCTCACCCAGGGCCGCGATGTCCGGCGACACCGGCGTCAGCGCCCGGGCCCATTCCGCGTCGATGAGCTCGGCGTCGGCCAGCTCGTCGAGCGTCATCGCCATCAGGCGCTGGCCTCGGCTCCGGAATCCTCCTCGAGGACGGATCCAGCCGCCGACCACGGGAAGTCGATCCACAGGTCGGTCTGACGCCACACATAGTCGGGGTTCGCGATCGTGCCCGGCTTGGAGTAGATGCAGACCGAGCGGACATCGGCATCCGCGTCGCGCAGCATCTGCACGGCGAGGGCGAGCGTGCGGCCGCTGTCGGCGACGTCGTCGACCAGCAGCACGCGCTTGCCCGGAAGGTAGCCGAGGTCGAGGTCGGGCGGTAGCAGCGCGGGAGCTTCGAGCACCGTGCCGATGCCGGTGTAGAACTCGACATTCAGGGCACCGCAGCTCTTGACGCCGAGACCGTACGCGATCGCTCCGGCCGGCAGCAGACCGCCGCGGGCGATGGCCACCACGACGTCGGGAACGAACTCATCGGCGACGATCTGCCGCGACAGGGTCCGTGTCGCCTCGCCGAAACCGTCCCATGTCAACACTTCGCGCTCGCTGGTCACGGCCTCAAGCCTAGGCGTCGCGTGCGCCACCGGCCGCCACGCGTGGCTAGAGTGAACGCCGTGACCTCACGACGCACAGGTTCCTCGACGACGAGTGCCGCCCGCGTGCCGTCCCCGCGCCTTCCGGGTGCCCTCGGCATCACCGCCGGTCTCATCGGCTGGTTCATCCTGGTCGAGATCGTCAGCGGCATCCTGCAGGGCTACTACGTGCCGCTGTTCAGCGACATCGTCGTCTCTCTCGGCATCCATGATTCGGACGTCAACTGGTTCGAGGCCGCGCAGCTGCTGCTGTCGGCACTCGTGGTGCCCGTGCTCGCCAAGCTGGGCGACATGTACGGCCACAAGCGCATCCTGCTCATCGCCGCGATTCTGACGGCCGGAGCCACCTGGTGGCTCGTGTTCGCGACCTCCTTCTGGAGCTTCCTGATCGCGTGGGCCCTGCAGGGCTTCTACGTCGTGTGGCTGCCGCTGGAGATCGCCCTCATCTTCGAACGCGGGCGCGTGCAGCAGCGCGGTGTCTCCACCACCCGCCGTGCGGCGGGCCTGCTGGTCGTCGGACTCGAAGTCGGGGCGATCCTCGGCGCCCTCGCCGCCGGACGCATCTTCGCGGCGACCGGCCAGAACCTCACGACCACACTCGTGGTGCCCGCGGTAGCCGTGACGATCATCGCGTTCGTCATCTGGATCGGCGTGCCCGAATCGGTGCCCGAGGGCGGGCGCCGCCTCGACACGTGGGGCTTCGTGCTGCTCGCGTGGGCGCTGCTGCTGGTCACCGGGGGCCTCGCCTGGATGCGCATGATCGGCGAGCTCGCGCTCGGCGCGGGAGCGTGGGTATGGGTCATCGCTTTGCTGGTGGGCGGTGTGGGCGTTTTCGTCTGGTTCGTGCGATTCGAGCTGCGTCAAGACGACCCCGCGGTCGACATCCGCGTGCTGCGGAGGCCGGAGATGTGGCCGGTGCAGGCAACCGCGTTCCTCATCGGCATCAGCCTGTTGGGAGCGCAGGGGCCCCTGTCGACCTACGCCGGCACCGATCCATCGCTCGGGTACGGGCTCGGATTGGATGCCACGGACCGCTCGAACATCATCGGCGTCTACCTGGTGTCGCTCATCGTCGGTGCGGTGCTCTTCGCGGTCACCTCACGACGGGCGAGCCCGCGGGTGGTGCTGATCGCGGCGTCACTGCTCGTCGGCGTCGGGTATCTGCTCTTCCTGCCATTCCACCTGGGACTGTGGCAGGTGCTGCTCAACCTGTCGATCGCGGGTCTCGGCTGCGGCGCGCTCGTCGGGGCGCTCCCGGCAGCCGCCGCCGCGGCGGCTCCCCGCGGTCAGACCGGCATCGCGACGGCGCTGACCAATACGACCAAGACCATCGGCGGATCGTTCTCGTCGGCCGTGTTCGGCGTCGTGCTCGCGGCCGGTGCGGGCGCGGTGGCCAGCCAGACCGCGGCATCCCTCGGCGGATACCTCACGGTGTGGGCGATCTGCGCCGGCGGCGGCTTCCTCGCCGCCGTGCTGCTGGTCTTCGTGCCCAAGGTGGCCTTCGCCGACGGCCCGGAGTCCTGACCCGACCGCTCCCCGCTCCCGCCCGCCGAGACACGACCTGGCGCCCGAAACGCGTGGTCGTCTGGGGCGCCAGGTCGTGTCTCGGCGAGGGGGACGTCAGCCTCGGGGGCGCAGGTGGCCGCGGGCGAGCAGGTGCTGCGCCGACTGGGCGACCGGTCGCATCGTCACCAGGTCGAGGTTGACGTGGCCGGGCGCGTTCAGCGCGTAGGCGATCACGTCGGCCACATCGTCGGCGGTCAGCGGATTCTCGACGCCTTCGTAGACCTTTTCGGCGTTCTCGCGGTCGCCGCCGAGGCGGTTGAGGGTGAACTCCTCGGTGTAGACCATGCCCGGCGCGACCTCGGTGACGCGGATCGGCTCGCCGTTCAGCTCGAGGCGCAGCGCGTGCACCAGCATCGCCTCGCCCGCCTTCGCCGCGTTGTAGCCCGCCCCGCCGGGGTAGGCGGTCTGCGCGGCCGTCGAGGTCACGTACAGCGTGTCGGCGTGGCCGTCCGCGCCGATGCCGGCTCGCAGCAGCGGCAGCAGCGCGGCGGTGACCAACTGCGCGGACAGCACGTTCGCCTCGAACATCCACCGCCAGTCGTCGGGGTCGCCGTCCTCGATGCGGTGCGTGCCGCGCGCGCCGCCCGCGATGTGCACGAGAGCGTGCAGCGGTCCGGTCGCGGCGAGGTGTTCGGCGAGCGCCGCAACGTCGGCCGGGTGCGTCAGATCGGCCGCGAACGAGGCTGAGCCGACCTCGGCATCCAGAGCCGCCAGTCGCTCTGCGCGTCGGGCGACGCCGACGACGTCCCACCCCGCCGCCCGGAGGGCTCGCACGGTCGCCGCTCCGATCCCGGAGCTTGCTCCCGTCACGACGGCACGTCGACCGGTCCCCTGCGACGAAGAAGCGTCCTGCGGTGAAGTCATGCCTCCACGCTACGTCACCGGTCGCGGATGCCGCCGCGAGCCCCTTCGTTACGTCACATTTCCCACGCATTGTTGACAACGACGCCGAACCCTACTGTCAGTGGTGGCCGCGGCATCCACGCCCGGCCCCTCGACCTCCTGCACGACCACCCGGATGGAGCCCGACATGTCCGCACCCGAGAACTGGCGTTTCGAAACCACGCAGATCCACGCGGGCGCGCAGCCCGACCCGGTCACCAAGGCGCGCGCCACGCCGATCTACCAGACCACCTCGTACGTGTTCGACAACGCCGACCACGCGGCGAACCTGTTCGCGCTGGCCGAGTTCGGCAACATCTACACGCGCATCCAGAACCCCACGCAGGACGTCGTCGAGCAGCGCATCGCCGCGCTCGAGGGCGGCACCGGTGCCCTCGTGGTCGCGTCGGGTCAGGCCGCGGAGACCTTCGCGGTGCTCAACATCGCCGAGGCCGGCGACCACATCGTCTCGTCGAGTTCGATCTACGGCGGCACGTACAACCTGTTCAAGTACACGCTGGGCAAGCTCGGCATCGAGGTCACCTTCGTCGAGAACCAGGACGATCCCGAAGAGTGGCGCCGCGCCGTCCGTCCCAACACCAAGCTGTTCTTCGCCGAGACGATCGGCAACCCGCAGATCAACGTGCTCGACATCCGCACGGTCGCCGATGTCGCCCACGAGGCCGGTGTGCCGCTCATCGTCGACAACACGATCGCCACCCCTTACCTGATCCGCCCGTTCGAGCACGGCGCCGACATCGTCGTGCACTCGGCCACGAAATTCCTCGGCGGCCACGGCACGGTCATCGGCGGCGCCATCGTCGACGGCGGTACGTTCCCCTGGACGCAGCACGCCGACCGCTTCCCCGGCCTGACGACGCCCGACCCCTCGTACCACGGTGCGGTATACACCCAGGCGGTCGGCGACGGCCTCGCCTACGTCATCAAGGCCCGCGTGCAGCTGCTGCGCGACCTGGGTGCCGCGATCTCGCCCCAGAGCGCATGGCTTCTCATTCAGGGGATCGAGACGCTGTCGCTGCGCATCGAGCGTCACGTGCAGAACGCGCAGGAGATCGCCGAGTGGCTCGAGAACCACGACGACATCGCCTCGGTCAACTATTCGGGCCTTCCCACCTCGCCCTGGTACGCGGCCGCCAACCGGTACGCCCCGAAGGGCGTCGGCGCGGTGTTGTCGTTCGAGCTGAAGGGCGGCGTGGCGGCCGGCCGCGAGTTCGTCAACTCGCTGGAGTTGTTCAGCCACCTCGCCAACATCGGCGACGTCCGCTCACTCGTCATCCACCCGGCATCCACGACCCACTCGCAGTTGACGCCCGAGCAGCAGCTCACCACCGGCGTCACGCCGGGCCTCGTCCGCCTGTCGGTGGGCCTGGAGAACGTCGCGGACCTCAAGGCCGACCTGGAGCAGGCGCTGGCCGCCGCGCGAAAGGTCTCCGAGGCCGCGCGCGCCTGAGTACACCACGCCTCCGGAGTGAGCCAACTCCGCAGGATGCCGCGAACTCCGCATCCGGAACCGCTTCCGGATGCGGAGTTCGTGCATTTGTGCGGAGTTCGCGCCCGTAACAGTGCGGCACGGCTAGCCGCGACCCAGAAGAATGGATGCCATGGACTGGCAGACCTCCGAAGACACGGTGCCCAGCGCACCGATCACGGAGGCCGACGCGCGCCTGCTGCGCGGCCGCCCGCCGGCGACGGGTGCGTGGCGAGACGGCGACCCGTCCGGTGACCGCCGCTTCGCCGCGTTCGGCGCGTTCACGACCGAGGGCGGTCGAGAGCTCCCCGGCATCCGCCTCGCCTACGAGACGTGGGGCGAGCTCTCCCCCGCCCGCGACAATGCGGTGCTGGTGCTGCACGCTCTGACCGGCGACAGCCACCTGCGTGGACCGGCCGGGCCGGGGCATCCCACGGCGGGATGGTGGGACGACATCGTCGGCCCGGGCGCGCCTATCGACACCGACCGCTGGTTCGTGGTCGCGCCGAACATGCTGGGCGGATGCCAGGGCTCAACCGGCCCGTCCTCGATCGCGCCCGACGGCTACGAGTGGGCGGGACGCTTCCCGTATCTCACGATCCGCGACCAGGTGGCCGCGCAGGTGCGACTGGCGGACGCCCTCGGCATCGAGGTCTGGGCGGGCGTCGTCGGCGGGTCGATGGGCGGCATGCACGCCCTGGAGTGGGGCGTCGGATGGCCCGAGCGCGTGGAGCGGCTCGCGGTACTGTCGTCGCCGCCGACGACCACCGCCGACCAGATCGCGCTCAACGGCGTGCAACTCGAGGCGATCCAGATCGACCCGCGCTTCGCCGACGGCGAGTACTACGACGCCCCCGACGGCGAGGGCCCCCACCGCGGCCTGGCGCTCGCGCGGCGCATGGCCCTGCTCAACTACCGCAGCCCCACCGAACTCAACCAGCGTTTCCAGCGGTCGTGGCAGTCGGGCAAGAGCCCGCTGGGTCACGGCGGACGTTTCGCGGTCGAGAGCTACCTCGACTTCCACGGCAACAAGTTCACGCGACGCTTCGACGCGAACACGTACATCACGCTCGTCGAAGCGATGAACTCGCACGACGTGGGACGTGACCGCGGCGGCGTCGAAGATGCCCTTGCCCGCGTGACGGCGACGACCCTCGTGCTCGGCACCGACAGCGACCGCTTGTTCCCGATCGACGGACAGCATCGCATCGCCCGCGGCATCCGAACGACCATCGACGACGGCGCGATCGTGCTCTCCAGCGACTTCGGCCACGACGGCTTCCTCATCGAGACGGCCGCCGTCGGCGCGCACCTGCGGCGACTGCTGCAGAGCTGAGCCGGCACAGCGCGGAGCCGGTGGGAGCGGTGACGACGGCCACCCCCACCGCATCCGTCAGTCGGCCACGCGACGTCGCAGCGTGCGCAGGGTGACGCCGACGATCAGCAGCAGCGCCGCGAACAGCGCGAACGCCCACGGCACCTGCGCACCCGTCACCGCAAGCTGCCCGTCGGGGAGCACCTGCAGCGTCACCTGAGCGATCAGCGCACCCGAGCCGTCCCACACGAAGATCGTGTGCGCGCCTACCGGCAGCGACGACGGCACCTGCACATCGAACACCACACGACCCGATGCATCCGCCACCGGAATACCACCGATCCGAATCGGATCACTGTGCAACTCCGCCGACACCTGCTCCCCCGCACGCAACCCCGACACGCTCACGCGCACCGACCCCCCACGCTCCACCGACGACGCCGACACCACCACCGACGCAGAGGGCGACGCGGACACGGTCGGAGACGGGGATGCCGTCGCGGATGCCGTCGGCTGCGGTGTCGGCGTCGGCTCCGGTGTCGGTGTCGGCGTCGGCGTCGGCGTCGGTCCGGACGGAACGGTCTCCGGGTCGACGCTCGAGAGCGTCGGAGTGACGGACTGGAACGTGCCGTCAGAGCCGATCGTGAGGCGATCGATCGTCGTCTCGCGATGGGTTCCGTCGCCACCGGGGATGGCGAAGCGGTGGTACGCGATGTACCAGTCATCGGTGCCGGGGACATTGATGATCGAGCTGTGACCCGTGCCCAGGATGCCGAGCGACGCATCCTTCTGCAAGATCACGCCTCGGTACTGCCACGGTCCGTCCATGCTCGTCGATGTCGCATAGCCGACGCGGTAGTCCGCAGACCCCGTGTCGTCGATCGAGTAGGTGAGGTGATAGAGCCCATCGCGGTAGTTCATGAAGATGCCCTCCCGGAAGTCCGGGAGCCCGCTGATCGAACGGATCGTGTTCGGCACGGTGCTCGTCATGTCGTCGGAAAGCTCGGCGTACACCGGGCTGCCGTTGCCCCAGAGGAGGTAGTACTTCCCGGTCTTCGGGTCCTCGAACGCCGCCGGGTCGATCGCCTGCCCTGTCTGCACCGACTCGTCGTTGCGGATCATCGGCTGCGGCTGTGCCGTGAACGGTCCGGTGGGGCTGTCGGCGACAGCGACCCCGATGACCTTGCGATTGAGCTCGGGCGAATGGCCACTGAAGTAGAAGTAGTACTTCCCGCCGCGCTCGATGATGGTCGGCGCCCATGCGTTGCCGCTAGCCCACGGGACGTTGCCGGCCTGGCCGTCGAGCGTGAGGAACGGCTGCTGCGACCGCGTCCAGTCGACGAGGTTCTTGGAACTCCAGACATAGAAGGTGTTGCCACCCCAGCCCGGTACGCCGTCGCTCGTCGCGTAGATGTAGTAGGTGTCCCCGAAGACCGCGATGTTCGGGTCGGCGTAGAGACCGGTCAGCACCGGGCTCTTCACCTCGACGGCTTTCAGCGTCCAGACCACGTCGTCCTTGCCGTCGCGCTTGAGTGTGACGGTCGACGGCGAGCGGAGATCACGAGCACCCCCCGACGCGGGCGAGGCGGTGACCCCGGATGCCGTGGCATACACCGGCTGCAGCCTCGACAGATCGGTGCCGCGCACGACCGGGAAGGTCACCGTGCGGGTGGAGCTGTCGACGATCGGCGACATCTTCAGAGCGCTCTCGTCGGCAAGACTCACAGCTCCCAGGACTTCCTGGTTGCCCGACTGATCGAGCACCTCCTGCGGCGAGAGGGCTCGGTTGTACACAGAGAACTCGCGATACTGACCGCGGAACAGGTTGTCCGGGGCGTACAGCGACTTGCCGATGAAATTCGCCGCCGTGTAGCCGCCGCCGAGGTCGGCGGGAGTGACCGTCACGTTGGTGTTCACGGCCACCTGTACGCCGTCCAGGTAGAGACGCGCCGTACCGCCGCTGAGGGTATAGGTCAGGTGCACCCAGCGATCGCGCGGGAGCGCGGAGCCCGCCTGGGCGTTCTGTTCGGTCGTGTAGTTTCCACGCGCGATCGCGCTCCGATACGTTCCGTCGCCGGTGGCGAACAGATAGCCGCTGCCCTCGTTGCCCGAGGTGTTGCCGAACCCGTAGAGGAAGTACGGGTTCGCCTGCGCGGGGTCGATGCGCAACTCGGCATCCACCGTCACATCTTTGACGCCGGCCAGCACGTTGTCCGGCAGGTCGACGTAGTCGTTGGCCCCGTCGAACGTCAGGGCGCCGTTGGACCACGCGGCATCCCCCATGATCGTCGCGTCGCGGCCTGCGCCGGAGCGATCGTGGAGGGTGGTGCCGGAACCGTCGGTGAAGTCGTAGCGGAGCACCTCGCCCTTGTCGTTCGCCTGCACCGGGGCCGGTCCGGCCGGCAGGTGTGCGCGCAATGCTTCGAGCTCGCTCGCCGTCACCGGCATGACTGTTCCGTGGCGCGGGCTGCGCGGCAGGCTCGCTCCGCCCGCGACCTTCCAATCCGGGGCGGTGATGTCGTTCGTCCCCAACGGGATATACCCCTGCCCGCCGTACTCGTCGACGAAGAGGTAGTACGTGTAGGGCGAGGTGTCGCCGGGGTTCGCGGCGAAGATCGTCGGACCCTCGACGGCGCCGCGCACGCCGGCGTCGCGGCCGATGCAGCTGTCGACCAGCTTCCAGTTCGGGTTCGTGGCGCTCCAGCCCGACTGAGAGCGGTCATCGGTGTCGGTGAGGCTGTTCGAGGACTCCTGGATGATGTCCGTGCAGCCGGTGACGCTGCCCTCGTCCTTCGTGAAGCGCTGGTAGGTGTCCCCGACCTTCAGCACGGTCGAGTCGATGCGCGACGAGCCGAAGTCCTGCCAGACCTTGGGCTCGCTGAAGGTGACGAAGTCACGCGTCGTGGCGTACATCATCGTCTGGTAGAAGCCGCCGGTGTGACCGGGGTCGTTGGCACCGAACAGCGATGCCGCCCAGAAGACGACGTAGGCCCCGAGCTGGTCGTCGTAGTACGCCTCGGGCGCCCACGTGTTGCCCGCGTTGTCCGGGCCGATCTCGACGTGGCGCTGAGCGCTCCAGTTCACGAGGTCGTGCGACTCCCATACCTCGATGTACTTCGAGCCCTGTCGCTGCGCACGCCCCCAGTCTCCGTTGCGGCCGATCGAGAGGTCGGTCGCGATCAGGTAGAACGTGTCGCCCTCGGGCGAGCGGAGGATGAACGGGTCACGCAGACCCTTCTCGCCGTATGTCGAGGTCAGCACCGGGCGACCGCCGTTGAGGTCGCTCCAGGACAGGGCGTTGTTGCCGTTGCTGGCAGCGAAGTAGATGTTCTCCCCCTCGACGCTGTTGCCCGTGAAGTACGAGAACGTGTACCCCGTGAAGGGGCCGATGTTCGCCGCCGCGCGCACAGTGATCTCGATGTCACGCGTGCGGGTCACTGTGCCGCGCGTAGCCGTCACGGTAAGCGTCACGGCGCGATCTGCGTCGCCGCGAACCACCACACCCGATGTCGAGACCGCCGACGGGTCGCTCGACACCCAGCTGAAAGCGACGTCACCCGACGACGCCGGCACCGTGATGTTGCCGCGGACGTCGTCGGCGTTCGGGATCGAAATCGTGCCGAGGGCGGCGGTGACAACACCCAGGTCGTCCGGCAGCGCCTTCACCGTGACATCGAACGTCTTCTGCTGCGTAGACCCGTTGAGCGAGAGCGTCGCCGTCAACACCGCAGAGGCATCGCTCTGAGCGGCAGCAGGACGGGTGACGGTGCCGGCCGCGGTGACAACGGCTGCATCGGATGTCGTCCACGACACCGTCGAGCCGTTCGGCGCCGATGTCGGCAGAGTGAGATCGGCCGTCACCGCGTCGAGCTCGCCGAGGCTGAGCTGGGCGGCGTCGCGTGTCGTCCGATCCGAAGACGTGGGCACGAGCGCGGCGACGTCGTTGGCGCTCAACGCACGGTCGTACACACGGAAATCGCGGATGCTGCCCGCCAGGCGCGCGTCGGCGTTGTAGAGAGAACGCCCGATGTAGTCGGCGGTGGTGACCCCGTTACCGATGGCCCCCGGCGTCAGCGTCGTGTTTGTATTGCTGGCGACCTCGATGCCGTCGAGGTAGAGGCGACTCGTCTTCGATGCCGAGTCCAGCGTGTACGTGAGCGTCTTCCACACGCCCCGCGGCAGGTCGGCACGGCTGTTCACGCCCTGCTCGCCGGTCCAGTTGCGGTCGGAGATCGCGGCGCGGTAGCCGTTTCCCGTCGTGAAGAGATACCCGTTGCCGGTGCCGTCGCCGGCCGTGTTGCCGAAGCCCCAGATGAAGTAGGAACCACCCTGCTCGGGCCGCACGAGAGCCTCCGTGCTGACCGTGATCGAGGTGAGACCGGCCATGAGATTGTCGGGAAGCTTGATGTAGTCGTCGGTACCGTCGAGCCGCACACCTTCGCCGCCGGCCAGCGCGGGACCGCCGACGTAGGTGGCATCGCGGTGGTTGCCCGACGAGTCCGCGGCGACAGTGGCGGCGCCGGTCTCATCGAGCTCATAGTGGGCAACCAGTCCGGTGTCGGCCGCGGCGATGGCCGGCACCGCCAGCGGGCCTGCGATCAATGCGGCCGCCGCCGCGAGGGCGAGCCAGGGGGTGCGGGGGCGCGGCGGCGCTTGCGTGCGCGGGTTCGACACGGTGCGGGGATCCTTCCGAACGAGCTTCATCGCTGCTGCCGACGTCGATGTCAGCGTGGCAATGTTAGCGCTCACTTCGCGCGGATGTCACGCACGGAATTTCGTCGATGTGGCGGGAGCGGTCCCACCGGCGCTCAGGAAAGCGCGCGGCTTAGGGAACTGCGCGTCTCGAGTCGCAGGCTGACGATCGCGAGCAGCAACCCGGATGCCGCGAGCACCGCTCCCACCCAGACAGGTGCGACGAAACCGAAGCCGGCGGCGATCACCACACCGCCGAGGAAGGCCCCGGTCGCGTTGCCTATGTTCAGCGCCGAGTGGTTGAGTGCGGCAGCGATCGACTGATTGTCGCCGGCGACGTCCATCAGCCGCGACTGGATCGTGGGGCTCAGCACCGCCGAAACGAAACCGACGGCGAAGAGGAACACGCCGAGCGCGACGATCCACCCCGCCGTGAGTGCGAGCAGCACCTGCACGACGATCAACGCCGCGAGCCCCCCGATCAGCGTACGGCGCAGGTCGCGGTCGGCGAGGTGGCCGCCGACGAGGTTGCCGACGGTCATTCCGAGCCCCATCACGATGAGGACGATCGGCACGATGGTGCTCGGCTCACCGGCGACGTTCGTCACGATCGAAGCCACGTAGCTGTAGGCGGCGAAGAATCCGCCGAACCCGATCGCGCCCACGCCGAGCGTGAGCCAGACCTGCCCGACACGCAGAGCGCTCAGTTCTGCCCGCAGGGTGCGCCCCGGGTCACCGGCGTGGGCGGGCACGGTCAGAGCGATCATCACGGTCGCGAGGGCGAAGATGAGCGCGACCACCAGGAAGGCGACGCGCCACCCGAACTGCTGGCCGAGGAAGGTGCCGAACGGCACGCCCACGACGTTGGCGACCGTCAGCCCGGTCAACACGAAGGCGATCCCCTTCGCACGGTTTCCCGGCCCCATCACGTCGGCGGCGACGAGCGCTCCGATGCCGAAGTAGGCGCCGTGCGGCAGGCCGGCCAGTACACGGGATGCCGCGACGAGCCCGAAGCTCGGCAGCACGAAGGTGAGGGCGTTGCCGATGGTCAGCGCCGCCGCCAGTCCGAGCATCACGCGGTGACGCGGGTACTTGGCGACAGCGGCGGCGATCGTCGGCGCACCGACCACGACGCCGAGGGCGTAGAGGGTGATGAGCCAGCCCGCCTGGGCGACGGCATCCTCGGGAGAGGACGCCCACGTCGCGGGCAGGAGGTCGGCGGCGATGTTGGGAAGCAGGCCCATCACGACGAATTCGGTCATGCCGATGCCGAACGAGCCGACGGCGAGCGAGAGGAGCGCCCACATCGCCGCACCCCTCGACGGGGTCGAGGAGATCACCCGGCAATATTACCGGTCGGTGTCGGCCTCCAGCGCCGAGATCGCCTGCTCCAAGCGCTCGAGCTTGCCGTCGAGTTCGCCGGTGTGTCCGGGCCGGATGTCGGCCTTCAGCACCAGCGAGACGCGCGAGCCGAACGGCATGACGGCATCCGTCGCCGCTTTCACGACCGCGAACACCTCGTCCCACTCCCCCTCGATCTCGGTGAACATCGAGCTGGTGCGGTGGGGCAGCCCCGACTCGCGGACGACCTTGACGGCGGCGGCGACGGCGTCGTGCACCGATCCGTCGGCGGCGGCGGAATGTTCCTGCGGCGTGCCACTGGGGGCGACGGAGAACGCGACGATCATGGGGGCTCCTTCGGTGAGGTCAGATCAGGTCGGGCAGGGCGACGGCGGGCGCGGGCGCGACGGGCAGAGGCAGGGTAGCGCGACGCGGGCGACGGACGAGCACGATCAGCCGGGCGACCATCCAGACGAACAGGGCGCAGAGCACGAGGTTGCGCAGAGTCAGCAGGCTCACGGGCACGACCTGCGGGTAGAGGACGCCGTTGTAGGTCAGCGGGTAGACGAGCTGGGTCAGCAACGCCGAGAACAGGGCGGCGGATGCCGGCGTCACCCATCGGCGGCGGTCGACCACCAACCCGATGGCGACCGACGGCACCAGCCAGCACAGGTACTGCGGCGAGCCGACCTTGTTGAAGACGATGAAGCCGAGCACGAGCGCCAGCGACAGCGTCGGAAACAGCGTCGCGTAGCGCGCACCGCGCAGGAGAGCGGCGGCCCCCAGCCCCGCGATGGCGAGCATTCCGACGACCAGGGCCGGCGTCATGGCGGCGATGACCGGATCGATCTGCGTTCCGGTCACCTGGAAAGTGAGCAGGTGCTGGTCGTAGTAGACGAAGAATCCGGGAGTGTGCAGTAACGCTCCCCAGAGATACGGCATGCTGATCGGTGCTTCGACCTGCAGGCCACGCGTGGTCTGGTCGCCGATGAACCCGAACGCGTTCGCCCCACCGCCGAGAATGGCCACCATCAGCAGTGTCGCCGCGCTCACCAGCACCGCACCACCGAGAAGTGCCCCGCGCCGGCGGACGGCGATGACCGCCGCGGCGACGATCGCGGCCGGCCACACTTTCATCCAGGTCGCGACGGACAGCAGCACCGACGCCAGCCAGGGTCGGCCCACCAGCCACAGGCATCCGAGCAGCACGATCGCCACGGTGAAGCCGTCGAGGCGATAGAGGCCCACCGGTCCGAGCAGCGCGATGTAGGAGAGCCAGAACCACGCGGCGGTGACGCGACCGGTCGACCGCGCACGCCCGATCAGCACGGCGAAGGCCACGGCATCCGCCGCGATCACCACGATCGCCCAGCCGACGGTGTAGCCGGCGATCCACGCGAACGCGTGGGCGAGCAGCATGGGCAGCAGCGCCAGCTGCGGGTACACCCACGATTGGTCGATGCCGACGATGCCGTGCCCTTCGAGCGCGTTCGTCGACCAGGGCTCGTACACCCGGTATACGTCGCCCATGGGTTCATTCGGCATGAGGAAGCCGAGCCAAGCGACACCGAGATGCACGAGGAGGAAGGCGGCCCACAGCACGCTCCGCCTCGTCATCCCTCCATCCTAGGGATGCCCGTCAGCGCGACGAGATCAGTTCCCCCACGACGGATGCCACGGCGTGCGCGACATCGAGCGCGACAAGGGGTCCACCGGCATGCGCGTCGGACGCCGCGGCGCCGGCACGACCGTGCAGCCACGCCGCGGTCGACGCGGCGCCGGCCGGACGGTCGGGGTTCGCGGCGAGCAGGGCACCGAGAATGCCGGCGAGCACGTCACCCGTTCCCGCCGTCGCGAGCCAGCCGACCCCCGCGGTGACGGAGCGCAGTTCGCCGTCGGGGGTGGCGATCAGGGTCGTGCCCCCCTTGAGGAGAACGGTGGCTCCGGTGACGGCGGCCGTCTCGGCGACGCCGGCCTCCCGGTCGGTCGGCTCGGCCAGTCCCAGGCGCCGCCGCAGCGCCGCGTGCTCGCGGTCGTGCGGTGTCAGCACCAGCGGCGGGTGATCATCGCCCCGGTCTGCCGCCCGCTCGACGAGGTCGAGGGCACCGGCATCCACCACCACGGGCACACTGCCTGCGAGGATGCCGCGCACCGCGGCCGTGTCGGCGTCGCTGCGACTGTCGGGCGAGGTACCCGAGCCGACGACCCACGCCTGCACGCGCCCGTCGGCGGTGACCGTCTCGGGGCGGCGCTGGAGCACGAGGTCGGCGGCGCGGCGCGGACCGAGGTAGCGCACCATGCCCACCCCGGTCCGCCACGCGGCTTCGACGCCGAGGACTGCGGCCCCGGGGTAGGCGTCCGAGCCGGTACGCAGCCCGACCACTCCGCGGGAATACTTGTCGTCGGCGGCGGTTGGCACCCTCAGAAGTGCGGCGGACTCCGCCGCCGACCACGGCCGGGAAGCGCTCATGCGCGCCACTGTACCCGTCCGCTTCCCCGGTCGTTGAGCGAGGCCCACCGGGCCGAGTCGAAACGCCCTGATCCGCAACGGAGAGCCCCCACCATGAGTCTGCTGTTCACGCCCTACGAGCTCGCCGGACGCACCGTGCGCAACCGCCTCTGGGTCGCGCCGATGTGCCAGTACTCGGCGAAGGACGGGATGCCGAACGACTGGCATCACGTGCACCTCGCGCAGTTCGCCTCCGGCGGCGCCGGCGTGGTGATCGCCGAAGCGACGGCGGTCGTGCCCGAGGGGCGCATCTCCCCCGAGGACGTCGGTCTGTGGAACGACGAGCAGCGTGACGCCTGGGCTCCCATCGTCGCCGCCATCCGTGACCGCGGCGCGATTCCGGGCGTGCAGCTCGCGCACGCCGGCCGCAAGGCGTCGACCTGGTCGCCGTTCGCCGGCAACCGCGGATCGGTGCCCGAGACCGAGGGGGGCTGGACGACGGTGGCACCGTCGGCGGTCGCATACGAGGGCTTCGCCACTCCCGACGCCCTGGATGATGCAGGCATCGAGCGGATCGTCGCGGCGTTCGCCGCGGCCGCCGTCCGCGCCGTCGCGGCGGGCTTCGAGGTTCTCGAGGTGCACGCCGCCCACGGCTACCTGCTGCACCAGTTCTTGTCGCCGCTGTCGAACCTCCGCGAAGACCGGTACGGCGGCAGCCTCGAGAACCGCGCCCGGCTGCTGCTCGAGATCGTCGAAGCGGTCCGTGCCGCCGCGCCGGACGCCGCCCTCCTCGTGCGTTTCTCGGCGTCCGATTGGGCCGAGGGCGGGTGGGATGCCGAGCAGACGGCGACCGTCGCCGCCTGGGCTGCGCAGCGCGGCGCCGACTTCTTCGACATTTCCAGCGGCGGCCTGGTGTCGCACCAGCGCATCACGACCGGCCCGGGCTACCAGGTTCCCCTCGCAGCCGAGGTGCGTCGCGACGGCGGCGTGGCGGTGGCGGCGGTGGGCGAGATCACCTCCGGCACGCAGGCCGAGGAGATCCTGCAGTCGGGCGCCGCCGATGTCATCCTCGCGGCGCGCGAATGGCTGCGCGACCCGCACTTCGCGCTGCGCGCCCAGGTCGAACTCGGCGACAGCGACGAGGGCCTCTGGCCGCCGCAGTACGAGCGCGCCCGCCCGCGGACGCACTGACGGCGCGAGGCGTTTCGACTCGCTGCGCCCGGCCCGCAGGGCCGAGTCGAAACGCCCCGACCCTGTGGCCTCAGAACCCGCGACGGGTCGCGTCGTGCACTTCGCCGACGAGCTCTTCGATGATGTCCTCGAGGAACAGCACCGCCGTCGTCTCCCCGTGCGTGTTGCGCACCTGCGCCAGGTGGCGGCTCGTTCGGCGCATGAGCGCCAGCGCATCCTCGAGATCGGTGGTCTCGGCGACCGGAACCATGTGGTGGATGCGCTTCGGCTTGATGGGAGCCGAGATGCGGCGCTCTGCATCGGCACCCTCCGCCGCCCGCAGCACATCCTTCAGATGCACGTAGCCGATCGGCGCTCCCTCGCCATCCACGATCACATAGCGCGAGAAACCGTGCTTGGCGACCGCGCGCTCGATCTCGTCGGGCGTCGTGGTCTCCGGCAGAGTGACAAGCTCCGACAGCGGCACCGCGATGTCGCGGGCCTTCTTGTCGGTGAACTCGACCGCTGCCGTCACGGCGCCTGACGCGTCGTCGAGCACGCCTTCGATGCGTGACTGGTTCACGATCGTGGCGACCTCATCGAGCGTGAAGGTCGAGGCGGCCTCGTCCTTCGGCTCCACGCCGAACAGGCGCACCGTGTGGTTCGCGAGCCAGTTGAGGACGGCGATCACCGGGTAGAACACCTTCGACACCCAGACGAGGGGTGTCGCGAGCATCAGCACCGCGCGGTCGGGAACGGAGAACGCGAGGTTCTTCGGCACCATCTCGCCGAAAACGACGTGCAGGTACGAGACGACGATCAGGGCGATGGCGAACGCGACACCGCCGATCACGGCTTCGCTCCAGCCCGTGAGGCCGAGCGGCACCTCGAGCAGGTGGTGGATCGCTGGTTCGGAGACGTTCAGGATCAGCAGCGAGCAGATCGTGATGCCGAGCTGGCTGGTCGCCAGCATGAGCGTCGCGTGCTCCATCGCGTAGAGCGCCGTCTTCGCCGTCTTCGAGCCCTTTTCGGCGAGGGGCTCGATCTGCGAGCGGCGCGCGGAGATGACCGCGAACTCGGCGCCGACGAAGAAGGCGTTGAACACCAGCAGGACGACCAACCATGCGATTCCGGCCCAGTCGTTCATCGACGCTCACCCCTCTCGGATGTCGTCCCCGACTCTTCGGCGCCATCCGGCACGGGGCGGGGGGTGAACCTGACGCGGTCGACGCGTCTGCCGTCCATCCGTTGCACTTCGAGCGTGCCGTCCTCGAGATCGATGCGGTCGCCCACGACGGGAATGCGTTCGAGCGTCGACATGAAGAATCCGCCGACGGTGTCGTAGACGTCGCCCTCCGGCACTCGGATGCCGGTGCGGTCGAGCACCTCGTCGGGGCGCAGTTCGGCCGGGAACGTCACGGAGCCCGCGATGCGGACCACGCCCGCCCGGCTGCGATCGTGCTCGTCGAGCACTTCGCCGACGATCTCCTCGACGAGGTCTTCCAGGGTCACGACACCCGCCGTGCCGCCGTACTCGTCGACGACGATGGCCATCTGGTAGCCGCGCGAGCGCAGCTCCGACATGACGGCATCCAGGTGCACCGCTTCGGGCACACGGAGAGGCTCCTCGGCGATCGCGGCGGCCGGCACATCGCCGCGCCGCTCTCGGGGAACGCTGACGGCCTGCTTGAGGTGCACGATGCCGGTGATGTCGTCCATGGATTCGTCGTAGACCGGGAAGCGGCTGTGGCCGGTGCGCCGAGCGAGTTGGATGACGTCTTCGACGCTGTCACCGGCGGCAACCGCGTGGATGCTGGGGCGCGGCGTCATCACGTCGGCCGTGGTCAGGCGCGCGAAGGTGAGGGTGCGATCGAGCAGGGAGGCCGTGTCTTCTTCGAGCATCCCCGCGCTCGCGGAGCGGCGGACGAGGCTCGAGAGTTCCTCGGCGGTGCGCGCTCCCGACAGTTCTTCCTTCGGTTCGATGCCCATGCTCCGCAGCACCCCGTTGGCGCTGCCGTTGAGCACGGTGACGGCGGGGCGGAAGACCATGGTGAACGCGATTTGGAAGGGCATGACGAGCTTCGCCGTCTGCCGCGGGATGGCGAGGGCGAAGTTCTTCGGCACGAGCTCGCCGATGATCATCGAGAACGTCGTCGCGATCGCGATCGCGACCGTCGTGCCGATCACGCGGACCACCGGCTCCGGCAGTGCCCAGCTCGACAGCACCGGGCTCAGGAGGTTCGTCAGCGCCGGCTCCATCGTGTAACCGGTGAGCAGCGTCGTCAGGGTGATGCCCAGCTGCGCGCTGGACAGGTGCGTCGAGGTGATGCGCAGCGCGCTGATGGTCAGCGACAGCCGGGATTCGCCTGCGGATTGACGCGCTTCGAGGTCGGCGCGGTCCAGGTTGACCAGGGCGAACTCGCTCGCAACGAACAGTCCGGTCCCGATGGTGAGCAGAAGCCCCACGCCCAACATGACGTAATCCATCACGCGTCACCCCCGATCATGCTCGGGGAGGGTCGGTGGGGCGATCGTCTGCAACTGGGAGGGTCGTCCATGGTGCAGAAGAGTTTACGGCACCGCACTGTGGGGCGGGGCTGGAAGCCGCGGGCACAATGGGACGATGACCACGGCGACCGGCGACGACATCATCGGCGAGAGCCGCGGCATCCGCGTGCGGGCGTTCCGGCCCTCCGACCTCGATACGTATCGACGCTGGCTGCAGCCCGATCAGGACTGGCACCGCTGGGACGGCCCCTACTTCGCGAAGCTCGACGCTGCGCAGATCGACGCGGTCTGTGCCCGGCTCGGCGCGGCACTTGCCGACGGGTCGTACGCGGCCCAGGTGCCGCTGCCGCGGGGTGTCGTCGTCGACGCCGACGATGACGACACGATGCTGGGCAGCGTGTCGTGGCATTGGGAATCGGAGGAGTCCGACTGGCGGCGCATGGGTCTCACGGTCTACGACCCCGCGCTGCGCGGCCGGGGTATCGGCACCGAGGCGTTGCGGATCTGGACCGGCTATCTCTTCCGCACGACCGACGCGGTCCGCCTCGACTACTCGACATGGTCGGGCAACGAACGGATGCTGGCGGTGGGCCGCCGCCTCGGATTCACCGAGGAGGCCCGCTTCCGAGACGCCCGTGAGGTGCGTGGCGAGCGCTACGACTCGGTGGTCATGGGGGTGCTCCGACGAGAATGGCAGGCGCTCACCAGCTGACGGGCAGCGCCTTGCCCTCCTCGTAGCCCGCCGCGGACTGCAGGCCGACCGTGGCGCGCTCGTGGAACTCGGGCACGGTCGCGGCGCCGGCGTACGTGAACGACGACCGGACGCCCGATGTGATCATGTCGACGAGGTCCTCCACCGACGGACGCAGCGGGTCGAGGTAGATCTTCGACGACGAGATGCCCTCGGCGAACAGCTCCTTGCGCGCACGGTCGTAGGCGTCGAGGCGTCCGAAGCGTCCCTGCACGGCCTTCGTGGATGCCATGCCCCACGACTCCTTGTACACACGGCCGGCCGCGTCGCTCTGCAACGGGCCGGGAGCTTCGATCGTGCCGGCGAACCACGAGCCGATCATCACGGATGCCGCGCCGGCGGCCAGCGCCAGGGCCACGTCGCGCGGGTAGCGCACACCGCCGTCGGCCCACACATGGGCGCCGAGTTCGGCCGCGGCCTGAGCGGTCTCGAGCACCGCCGAGAACTGCGGCCTGCCGACGGCGGTCATCATGCGGGTGGTGCACATGGCGCCCGGTCCCACACCGACCTTCAGGATCGAAGCGCCCGCCTGCACGAGATCGCGCGCGCCCTCGGCGGTGACGATGTTCCCGGCGGCGATCGGGATGCCGAGTCCCAGACTCGAGACGGTCTGCAGCGCGCGCAGCATCCCTTCCTGGTGCCCGTGCGCGGTATCGACGACGAGGACGTCCACCCCGGCGGCGGCGAGCGCGGATGCCTTGGCGGCCACGTCGCCGTTGATGCCCACGGCGGCCGCGACGATGAGTCGCCCTTGGGCGTCGACGGCGGGACGATACAGGGTCGAGCGCAGCGCCGTCCGCTGCGACAGCGTTCCGACGAGGTACCCGTGGTGCAGCACGCACACCGTCTCGGCGCCGGTGGCGACGAGCAGATCGAACGCGTGCCGGGCGTCGGTGACGTCGTCGGCATCGATCGATGCGGTGCGCCCGCGCGCGATGTCACCGAGACGCGCATCCGGCAGCGCCGTTCCCAGGCGGGTCGCGGGAACGACTCCCCGGATGTCGTCGACGTGCACTCGCGACGGGTCGCCGGACACCACGACGATGCCGTGGCCCTCCGCCGCCGGCAGCAGCGCCGCCGCCTCGGCGACGGTCGCGCCGGCCGAGAGCACGAGCGGCGTATCCCACGGCACGGGCTGCTCCTTCACCCACCGGATCGCCGCATCGATGTCCTGCAGCGGCATGTCCTGGGGCAACACGCCGAGACCGCCGCGACGGGCGAGCGCGGCCGCCAGACGCGGACCGGTCACCGAGTTCATGTTCGAGGCGACGAGCGGAATCGTGGCCGAGGTGCCGTCCTGCGGCGAGAGGTCGACGTCCAGCCGGCTCGTGATGTCAGATCGTCGCGGAACGAGGAACACGTCGGAGTAGGTGAGATCGACGGTGGGCTGAGCGCCGGAGAACTGCATGAGTCCACGGTACCGAGAGAAAACCTGGGATACCCTTGATGAACGTGTGCGTGTGGGCCGCGTCATGCACAGCGGCGGGCCTCGCACGATCTGAACTTCATCGAAGAAAGCAGGCGCAACCGTGTCCAGTCAGGTGACCGGCGTGGGGACTTCGAGCGACGGCGAGTTCGGGGCCAACGAATGGCTCGTCGCTGAGATGTACGACCAGTTCGCGAAGGACCGCAACGCGGTCGACCGGGCCTGGTGGCCGGTTCTGGAGGCGTACGAGAAGACGCATCAGGATGCCGCCTCCAGCGCAACCACCCCGGCATCCGCCCCCGCATCCACCCCGACACCGCAGGCCAGTGCGGAGCCCCGACCGATGACCGCTCCCATCCCCGTGGTCGGATCCCAGCCCGTCGCCCGCACGACGACCCGCCCGGCCTCGCCGCAGCCGGTGCCCGCCCAGGCGCCGAGCGCCGATCAGGCGACGCCGGTGGCCGCCGCTCGCGAAGACGTGGTCACCCCTCTGCGCGGCATGCCCAAGACACTCGCGGCGAACATGGACGAGTCGCTCACCGTCCCGACCGCGACGAGCGTTCGCACGGTGCCGGCGAAGCTCATGATCGACAACCGCATCGTGATCAACAACCACATGTCTCGCACGCGCGGCGGCAAGGTCAGCTTCACGCACCTCATCGGCTGGGCTCTCATCCAGGCGATCAAGGCGTTCCCCAGCCAGAACGTCTCCTACGCCGAGATCGACGGGAAGCCGTCGGTCGTCGCACCCGCGCACATCAACCTCGGCATCGCGATCGACCTCCCCAAACCCGATGGCACGCGGGCCCTGATGGTCCCCTCCATCAAGCAGGCCGAGTCGCTCACGTTCAGCGAGTACCTCACCGCCTACGAAGACCTCGTCAAGCGGGCTCGGGGAAACAAGCTCACGGCGGCCGACTTCCAGGGCACCACCATCTCGCTGACCAACCCCGGCGGCATCGGGACCGTGCACTCCGTGCCGCGACTCATGAAGGGTCAGGGCTGCATCGTCGGCGCTGGCGCCCTCGAGTACCCGGCCGAGTTCCAGGGCTCGAGCGAGAAGACCCTCGTCGAGCTCGGCATCGGCAAGACGATCACGCTCACCAGCACCTACGACCACCGCGTGATCCAGGGCGCCGGGTCGGGCGAGTTCCTGAAGATCGTGCACGAGATGCTCACCGGCCAGCGAGGCTTCTACGAGAGCATCTTCGCGGCCCTGCGCATCCCCTACGCGCCCATTCACTGGGCAGGCGACATCAACGTCGACATCGCCGAGCGCGTCGACAAGACGGCACGTGTTCAGGAGCTCATCAACTCCTACCGCGTGCGCGGCCACCTGATGGCCGACACCGACCCGCTGGAGTACGTCCAGCGCACCCACCCCGACCTCGAGATCGAGAACCACGGGCTGACCTTCTGGGACCTCGACCGCGAGTTCGTCACGGGTGGTTTCGGTGGTCGACGCCTGATGAAGCTCCGCGACATCCTCGGCGTGCTGCGCGACTCGTACTGCCGCACGATCGGCATCGAGTACATGCACATCCAGGACCCGGCGCAGCGCAAGTGGTTCCAGGAAAACGTCGAGGTGAAGTACCAGAAGCCGGGGCATGACGAGCAGCTGCGCATCCTCGACAAGCTCAACCAGGCCGAGGCCTTCGAGACGTTCCTGCAGACAAAGTACGTCGGACAGAAGCGCTTCAGCCTCGAGGGCGGCGAGTCGCTGATCCCGCTGCTCGACCAGATCCTGCAAGGTGCGGCCGGGGCGGGCCTGGACGGCGCCGCTATCGGCATGGCGCACCGCGGCCGCCTCAACGTGCTGACCAACATCGCCGGCAAGACCTACAGCCAGATCTTCCGTGAGTTCGAGGGCTCGGTCGCGATCGGGTCGAAGTCGGGCTCCGGTGACGTCAAGTACCACCTGGGAACCCAGGGCACGTTCGTGTCGGACGCCGGGGAGGAGCTGCCGGTCTACCTGGCGGCAAACCCCTCCCACCTCGAGACCGTCGACGGAGTGCTCGAGGGCATCGTGCGCGCCAAACAGGACCGGATGCCGATCGGCACCTTCTCCTGGCTGCCGATCCTGGTGCACGGCGACGCCGCTTTCGCCGGTCAAGGCGTCGTGGTCGAGACGCTGCAGATGTCGCAGTTGCGCGGATACCGCACGGGCGGAACCGTGCACGTCGTCGTGAACAACCAGGTCGGTTTCACGACCCTGCCGCAGGACGGTCGCACCTCGGTCTACTCGACCGACGTGGCGAAGACGATCCAGGCGCCGATCTTCCACGTGAACGGCGACGACCCCGAAGCCGTCGTGCGGGTCGCGGAACTCGCGGTGGCCTACCGCCAGGAGTTCCAGCGCGACGTCGTCATCGACCTCGTCTGCTACCGCCGTCGCGGTCACAACGAGGGCGACGACCCGTCGATGACGCAGCCGCTCATGACGAACCTCATCGAGGCCAAGCGCTCCGTGCGACGCCTGTACACCGAATCGCTCGTCGGTCGTGGCGACATCACCGAAGAGGAATACGACAAGGCCAAGCAGGACTTCCAGAACCGCCTGGAGATCGCCTTCGCCGAGACCCACGCAGCCGAGACGGGAACGACGGGCATCGTCTCACCCACGACGACCGGCGGCCTGGAGCAGGCCGTCGGCGAGCCGGAGACGACGGGCGTCTCGACCGAGGTCGTCCACCAGATCGGCGACGCTTTCGTCAACAAGCCCGACGGCTTCACCGTGCACAACAAGCTGCAGCAGTTGCTCGACAAGCGGCTGGAGATGAGCCGCAGCGGCCTCATCGACTGGGGCTTCGGAGAGCTTCTGGCCTTCGGCTCGGTGCTCATGGAGGGCACCAACGTGCGCCTCGCCGGTCAGGATGCCCGACGCGGCACATTCGTGCAGCGTCACGCCGTGCTGCACGACCGCGCGAACGGCCAGGAGTGGCTGCCGCTGGCGAACCTGTCCGAGAACCAGGGACGCTTCTACGTCTACGACTCCCTGCTGAGCGAGTATGCGGCAATGGGCTTCGAGTACGGCTACTCGGTCGAGCGCCCTGACACCCTCACCCTGTGGGAGGCACAGTTCGGCGACTTCGCCAACGGCGCCCAATCGGTGATCGACGAGTACATCTCCGCCGCCGACCAGAAGTGGGGACAGCAGTCCAGCGTGGTCCTCCTGCTCCCCCACGGCTACGAGGGACAGGGGCCCGACCACTCGTCGGCGCGCATCGAGCGCTATCTGCAGATGTGCGCGCAGGACAACATGACCGTCGCCCGCCCATCGACGCCGGCATCCTACTTCCACCTGCTGCGTCGTCAGGCCTACGCCCGCCCCCGCCGGCCGCTGATCGTCTTCACTCCGAAGGCGATGCTGCGTCTGCGTGGCGCGACGAGCCCGGTCGAGGCGTTCACGAACGGCCGTTTCGAGCCCGTGCTCGATGACGACCGGAACATCGACCCTTCGGCCGTCACGCGTGTGCTCCTGCACTCCGGCAAGATCCACTGGGATCTGAAGGCCGAGCTCGACAAGAAGCCCAACCCGCAGGTCGCGCTCGTGCGCCTCGAGCAGCTCTACCCGGCGCCGATCGACCAGCTGAACGCCGTGATCGACCGCTATCCGAACGCGCAGCTGGTCTGGGTGCAGGACGAGCCGGAGAACCAGGGCGCATGGCCGTTCATCGCCCTCGAAGTGGTCAAGCACCTGCACGGGCGCACGATCCGGCGCATCTCGCGTGCCGCCGCGGCGTCGACGGCGACGGGTTCGCCCAAGGTGCACGCGCGCGAGCAGGCCGCGATTCTCGAGAAGGCTCTGACGTTCTAGTCGGATGACCGGCTGCCGGGTGGGGAGGTCTGCCTCACCCGGCAGCCGGTACCCGCAGGCGCACGCGGGTGCCGTGTCCTTCGCGCGAGGTGATCGTCACCTCGCCGCCGTGACGGTCGACGATCGTGCGCACGAGGGCGAGGCCGAGCCCGCTCCCCGGACGGTCCCGGGCATTGCTGGCGCGCGCCAGCTCGTCGAAGACCGAGACGAGTTCGGCCGAGGGGATGCCGCGTCCCGTATCGGCGATGTCGAGGATCACCACACCGCCCTGCTCATCGCCGCGGATTTCCACGACATCGCCCGGTTCGGAATACTTCATCGCGTTCGACACGACGTTGAAGAGCGCGACGAACAAGAGATCGGGGTCACCGATGACGTCGGGCAACGGCCAGGGGGCGGCCGGCAGCGCCACCGAGGCTTCACGACCATGGGCGTCGCGCACCGCGTCGACGACATCGGCGACCCACGCCGAGACCGACACGGGCACGCGTTCGATGTCTGATGTCTGCAGTTCGGAGAGCTTTCGAAGGTCACCCACCAGGCGCGACAGCCGCGCGGTCTGTGCGTCGATGCTACCCAGCTGAGGGGTGTCGGCATCGCTCGCCGCGACGGCGACGCGAATCGCGGTGACCGGATTCTTCAGCTCGTGATCGAGGCGCGCCAAGAACCGTCGGTGCTCGGCGGCGGCGGCATCCCGTGATTCACGCTGCACGAGAGCGACGAGCCGGCCGCGTCGCCGAGTGATGACGAGACCCGCCCCGGCGATCAGGCCGAGCGCCGCAGCGACCAGCGCGGCGAGGCCGGGCACGGCCAGTGAGAAGACGAGTGAGCGACGGTCGCCGCTGACGATTCCGACGGTCGCGATGACGGCCGCGATCATCGCCGCACCGACCAGCGTGAGAACGACGATCCCGCCCCTCATGCGCGGCTCACCTCGGCGCGGAATCGATACCCGACGCCCGCCACGGTCTCCACATATCGGGGTGCGAGCGAATCGTCGCCGAGGGCAGCACGCAGCTCCGCCACCCGGTGGTCGACAGCGCGGGTATGGGTCGCGAAGTCGAAGCCCCAGAGCGCCGACAGCAGCCGTTCACGGGGATGCACCTCGCCGGGACGCGCCATGAGGTACTCCAGCAACTGGAACGCCTTCGGCGTGAGCGAGAGCTCGCGATCCGCCCGCCAGAGGCGCCGCCCTGGACGGTCGAGCCGCAGATCCCCGGCGACGAGGGTCTGCGCCGTCACCAGGGGCGCCGCCCCCGCCGCGACCCGGCGGAGCACGGCACGGGCGCGAGCGACGAGCTCCTGAGGGTCGAACGGCTTGTTGAGGTAGTCGTCGGCACCCTCCTCGAGGGCCGCCGAGCGCTCGCCCGACTCCCCCACGCGCGTCAGCAGGATGGTCGGCGTGCTGTCGCCGGCGGCGCGGAGGCGCCGCACGAGCTGGCGGCCGTCGAGCACAGGCATCATGACATCGCTCACCAGGATGTCGGGATGCCAAGCGGCGACGCTGTCCCAGGCCTGCTGGCCGTCGGCGGCGACCCGTACCTCGAAACCACTGCGTTCGAGGTAGGGCGCGAGGCTGTCGGTGATGGACTGCTCGTCGTCGACGAGGAGCAGGCGCGGCGCGGCAGACGTCATCTCCGGATCGTACCGATCAGGAGATCGGGGTCGTGGCGTTGAGGGTGCCGGAGTCCTTCACGACGGGCGTGCCCGACTCCCACCCGACGAGGTTGGCATCCGCATCCGCGTCGAGCGTGATCTGTCGGCCGGAGGCGAGGATCACGATGTTCCCGTCGCCCGTGACCTTCAGCTCGTCGACGGCCGGCAGCAGCACGGTCGCCGCGTCGGCGACGATGGTCACCTCGCGGCAGTCGCCGGTGACCTCGACGACGATGCCATCGGCGTTGTGGTCGACCGTGTACTCGCCATTCACACACACCACATGCTGCGCGACGGCATCCGTCCAGCGGGTGCGCTGCAGACGGGCCATACGCTCGTCGTCGACGACCCCGTGCGGACCGGACGCAGAGGGCGACGGCGCCAAGGGTGCGTTCGGCGCCGAAGCTACCGGTGGCGTCGCGGAGGGTGTGGCGCCGGGGTCGGCGATGCTGACGCTGCATGCCGTGAGACTCACAGCGCCGAAGACGAGGACGAGGGACAGGGCGGCGAAGCGTCGGGAGAAGGTCATGGCTCCACGTTACGAAAGAGATGTCGCACCCGCGTCGCGAACGTGTCGCGATCTCGCGACACGGCATGATGGGGCGAGCACCCGAACGCGGCTCCGGCCGCCGCCTCTTCCCCTCCCGACCCGACAGGACGACATGGACGTCGCACTCGTCGTCAATCCGACGGCGCGCTCTGCTGCGCGCTCCGACGCGGCGGCGCGGGCCGCCGCACGTCTGCGCGCGCACGACATCGGCGTCACCGTGCTCGCCGGAGACAGTGCCCTCGCCTCCTCCCGCCTGCTGCGCGACGCGCTCGATGCGGGCGTCGACGCGGTGATGGTGGCCGGCGGCGACGGCACCGTCGGCCTCGCCGTCCAAGAGCTCGCCGGCACCGGCATCCCCCTCGCGATCGTTCCCACGGGCACCGGCAACGACGCCGCGACCGCGCTGGGACTGCGTGAACGCGACCCTTTCGGGGCGGCCGACGCGGTGATCGGTGGGGCGACGCGCAGGATCGACCTCGCGCGACTGCGCCGCATCGATGGGTCGACGACGCTGTACTCCACGGTGCTCGCCAGCGGATTCGATTCGAGAGTCAACGACCGCGCCAACCGCATGAAGTGGCCACGAGGTCACGTCCGTTACGACATCGCGATCCTCGTCGAGTTCCTGCGGCTGCGCGCGATCGGGTTCGAGATCGAGCTCGAGAGCGCCGACGGCACCGGCGAACGCCTCCGCGAGGACTTCATCATGGCGACGGTCGGCAACGGGCCCACGTACGGCGGTGGCATCCCGATCTGCCCTGACGCCCTCCTCGACGACGGGCTGCTGGACGTGACGCTCGTCCGCCCGCTCAGCCGGGCGCGGCTCCTGCGGCTGCTGCCTCGTGTCTATCGCGGAACCCACACCGACCTCCCGGAGGTCGTCACGACCCGCGTGCGACGTGTGCGGCTGGCGGCGGTAGGCGTGACCGCCTACGCCGATGGCGACCCGGTCGGCTCGCTCCCGCTGGAGATCGACGTCGTCCCCGGCGCTCTGCGGGTGTTCACCCCATCGACGGAAGCGTCCGCGATCGATCAGTGATGCGTGGCCTGCTCGGCGCGCAGCCGCGCCAGCACCTGATCACGCAGTTCCTCGGGCGCCGTCTCTTTGCACGCGCGCGCGACCACTGCCGTCAGCGTCGTCGCGACGAGAGCCTCGTCGCGGCAGGACGGGCAGGTCTCCAGATGGGCGCGGATGTCCGCATGCTCGGTCTTGCAGACCTCGTCGCGAAGGTACTCCTCGAGGTCTTTGCGCGCTTTGTCGCAACCGCAGTCGCTCATTTCCTGCTCCCTGATGAAGATGTGGCGGGCGCCGGCACTTCGATGCCACGCTCGCGCGCGTAATCGGCGAGGAGGTCACGCAACATTCGCCTGCCACGGTGCAGACGGCTCATGACCGTGCCGATAGGGGTTTTCATGATGTCCGCGATCTCTTGATACGCGAATCCTTCGACGTCCGCGAGGTACACCGCCAAACGGAAATCCTCGGGGATCGACTGCAGCGCGTCCTTGACGACCGACGCCGGCATGTGGTCGATCGCTTCCGCCTCGGCAGAACGACTGCTGGTCGCGGTCGTGGACTCGGCGCCGCCGAGCTGCCAATCCTCCAGCTCGTCGATCGTGCCCTGATACGGCTCACGCTGCTTCTTGCGGTACGTGTTGATGTACGTGTTCGTGAGAATGCGGTACAGCCACGCCTTGAGGTTCGTGCCCTGGGTGAAGGATGCCCACGACGCGAACGCCTTGACGAACGTCTCCTGCACGAGATCCGCGGCATCCGCGGGGTTGCGCGTCATCCGCATGCCTGCGGCGTAGAGCTGGTCCATGAACGGCAACGCCTGCTGCTCGAACTGCGTACGCGCGTCGGACGCGGAGTGCTCGTCGGCATCCGACGTGAAGGGTTCGGGGGTGTGGGGCTCGGTGGCCGCCTGCTCTTCCATCAGGGCCCAGTCTACGTCGGCGATGTCAGCAGGAACGGGGGTGAGGGTCGCGGTCACGGGGCTCCTTTCCTCGGTCGTGGCATCGGCACGGCCGCGGTGCGCGGGCGGTGTCCGGTGGGTTCGTTAGGGTAGAACCCGATGACAGTGACCGGGTATTCCCATTCCGAGCCGGCCGCGGAACCCGTCTGGCGGGCGCCGCGTGCAGACGAGGCCGTCCACGCGACGGTTTCGGTGCCCGGATCAAAGTCCTTGACGAACCGGAAGCTGGTGCTCGCGGCCCTCGCAGACGGCCCCAGCGCCCTCACGTCACCGTTGCATTCGGAGGATTCCGAGCGGATGGTGCAGGCTCTGCGAACGCTCGGTGTCGAGATCTCCGAGGCTCCCGGCACCGGAGCCTTCGGGCCCGATCTGCTGGTGAGCCCGCCCACCGTCTTCCGCGGAGACGTCGAGATCGACTGCGGTCAGGCCGGAACCGTCATGCGCTTCATCGCTCCCCTGGCCGGGCTCGCCGACGGCGATGTAACGCTGACGGCACACCCGAGCGCGCTGCACCGCCCCATGGGCGAGATGATCAAGGCGCTCCGCGAGATCGGCGCCGATGTCGACGACGGCGGCACCTGGTCGCTGCCGTTCACCGTCCGCGGTCGCGGGCACATCCGCGGCGGCGAAGTGACGATCGACGCGAGCGCCTCCAGCCAGTTCGTGTCGGGACTGCTGCTGGCCGCTCCCCGTTTCGATGTCGGCCTGCACCTCATCCACTCCGGCGAGCGCCTGCCGAGCGTTCCGCACATCGATATGACGATCGAGACTCTCGCACGTCGCGGCATCCAGGTCGAACACCCGTCACCGAACGAATGGGTCGTGCCTGCCGGAACGCTGCGCGGGCGGGATGCCGCCATCGAACCCGATCTGTCGAATGCGGCTCCTTTCCTGGCCGCGGCACTGCTCACCGAGGGATCGGTCACCATTCCCGGGTGGCCGGCGAGCTCCACGCAGCCGGGGGCGCTCCTGCCGGAGATCCTGTCGCTGCTGGGCGGACGCGCGTCACGTCGCGGCGGTGCACTCACGGTGACCGGGGGGCCGCGCATCGCGGGTGTCGACCTCGATCTCAGCGCGGCCAGCGAACTCGCACCGACCTTGTTCGCCCTCGCGGCGTTCGCCGACGCTCCCACCACGCTCCACGGCATCGGCCACATCCGGGGGCACGAGACCAACCGCATCGATGCGCTGATCGGCAACCTCCGAGAGCTCGGCGGCCACGCCGAGGAACTTCCCGACGGCATCCGCATCGTGCCGACGACGCTGCACGGCGGACTGTGGCGCGCGCACCACGATCACCGCATCGCGACCGCCGGCGCCCTGATCGGTTTGCGCGTGCCCGGTGTCGAGGTCGACCACATCGAAACCACCGCCAAGACGATGCCCGAGTTCCCTCAGCTCTGGGCCCGCATGCTCGAGATCGCGCCGGACGACTGAGCCCGCCGATGCGAGGCCCCCGATGAGCTGGCTGGACCCCGACGACGACGAACCGGAGTTCGACGAAGCGAACATCCGGATGCGGCCGAACCCCAAGGCGAATCGGCCGCGCACGAAGCGTCGGCCGGCGCACGCCGACGCCCGCATCGCGCGGGTGCTGGGTGTCGACCGCGGCCGCTACACGGTACTCATCGACGAGGACGGCCCCGAGGAGCACACGGCGCTGGCGACGCGGGCTCGCGAGCTGCGAAAGCAGGCCATCGTCACGGGCGACCGCGCGCGCGTCGTCGGCGACACCACCGGCGACGACGGCACGTTGTCGCGCATCGTAGGCATCGAGGAACGCACGTCGCTGCTGCGCCGAAGCGCCGACGACACCGACCAGGTCGAACGAGTGGTCGTGGCCAACGCCGATCAGATGCTCGTGGTGGTCGCAGCGGCTGATCCCGAGCCGCGGCCGCGCCTCGTCGACCGCTACCTGATCGCTGCGCTCGATGCCGGCATCCGCCCCCTGCTCGTCGTCACCAAGACTGATCTCGCCGATCCAACCGACTTCCTCGCCCATTTCGAGGGTGTGGACGCTCTCGAGATCTTCACGAGCGGACAGGACGAGATGCCCATCGACGAGATCGGTGCACGTCTGGCCGGGCATTCAACCGTCTTCGTCGGTCACTCCGGGGTCGGCAAGTCGACGCTCGTGAACGCACTCGTTCCTCTCGCGAACCGCGCCACCGGGCACGTCAACGGGGTGACCGGGCGAGGGCGGCACACCTCCAGTTCGACCGTGTCGCTGCGCTACGTCGGCGACTCCGGCACAGGCTGGGTCATCGACACCCCCGGGGTGCGATCCTTCGGCCTCGGCCACGTCGACCCGGCCAATATCCTCAAAGCGTTCACCGACCTCGCGGCCGTCGCCGAGGAGTGCCCGCGCGGCTGCACGCACCTGCCCGACGCCCCCGACTGCGCGATCATCGAGGCCGTCGCCGAAGGACGCCTCGGTGAGCGGGGTGCGGCACGTTTGGATTCGCTGCAACGCCTGCTGTCGACCTTCGCCGGATCGTAGGCTGGTGTCATGACCCGCCTCGAACCCGGCACCGCTGCGCCCGACTTCACCCTCGTCGACCAGGATGAGACCCCCGTCCGTCTCGGCGAACTGCGCGGCACCCCCGTCATCATCTTTTTCTACCCGGCGGCCATGACTCCCGGCTGCACCACCGAGGCGTGCGACTTCCGCGACAGCCTTGGGCCGCTGCACGCGGCGGGCTACACCGTCCTGGGCATCTCACGCGACGACCCCGCGACGCTGCGCCGCTTCCGCGAACGCGACGGGCTGACCTACCCTCTCCTCAGCGACCCGGACCACGCCGTGCACGATGCCTACGGCGCCTGGGGAGAGAAGATGAACTACGGCAAGGTCGTGGAGGGCGTCATCCGCTCCACCGTGGTCGTGGATGCCGGGGGCGTCGTGAGCCACGCCCTCTACAACGTGAAGGCGACCGGGCACGTCGCACGCGTGCGGTCGCTTCTCGGGCTGGCCTGATCCCGATCGAGCAGCGTCAACGCTCCTCCGGCGGGCGGCGCGTTGCCGCTCGGCGCACCGCGGTGAACAGCGCAACCAGAGCGAGCACGGCCGGGGCAGCGGTCGCAACAGCCGTTGCGGGTGCGGCCGTCGGCCCGGTCGCCGCGCCGAGCGCCACCGCCAGGATGAGCAGTTGCGCCACGATGCCGCCCGAGCGGCCCCACGAATGCCCGAGGAAGACCGCGACCGCGAAGGCGACGAGGGCGAGAGCGCCGATCGTGGTGAGAACGACCAGCGCCACGGAACTGGCGGCATCGTCGGTGTCGCCTGTGACGAGCGCGACGACCTGCCAGCCGGCCAGAACGAAGACGGTGACTCCTTCGAGCCCGAGGAGGGCGGAAGCCACCCGTTCGGCGGTCGTTGTCGTCATGGCGCGCGTCCTTCGTGCAGGCGTTACACAGCACACGCCGGGGGAAATGCCGAGTTCACCCTTGATTCATCTGAATGACCATGGGAGCATTGGAGTATCCGTGTGCTCCCACAGTGGCGTGGGGCGAGCGTCTGCTCGCACACCATCAGGGTAATCGACGCCCGACGTCACACCCACCCGAACTTCTCATCCCGCATCAAGGAGCACCCCACTATGGATTGGCGCGACAAATCCGCCTGCCTGACCGTCGACCCCGAGCTGTTCTTCCCCGTAGGGAACACGGGTCCCGCCGTCGACCAGATCGAAAAAGCCAAGTCCGTGTGCGCGCGTTGCACCGTCACGGAGGTCTGCCTGCAGTACGCCCTGGAGACCGGACAGGACTCCGGCGTCTGGGGCGGCTTGTCCGAAGACGAGCGCCGCGCTTTGAAGCGTCGCGCTGCCCGCGCACGCCGCGCGAGCTGACCGGCGTCCTGCGCACCGCAGCTCGTCAGAGCGGCGGGCGCCCGAGGTAGCGCATCGGGATTTCGATGGTCACTTCGGTTCCCGAACCGACCAGCGTATGCCAGTCGATCGTGCCGCTGAGTTCGCCTTGGATGAGTGTGCGCACGATCTGTGTGCCCAGTCCGCGGCCGACCTGACCTTCGGGAAGCCCTACTCCGGTGTCGCGAACCTTGACGCCCAGCGTCTCTTCGGTGCGTTCGGCGATGATCTCGACCTCACCTTCCTGATCGACGAGGCCGTGCTCGACGGCGTTCGTGACCAGTTCGGTCAGCGCGAGCGCCAGCGGAGTGGCGTACTCGCTGGGCAGTGTGCCGAAAGTTCCCGTCTTGCGGGTGCGTGCCCGGGTGTTCGGTGACGCCGCAACCTCCGCGACGAGCTTGAGCACACGGTCGAAGACATCGTCGAAGTCGACCTTCTGCGCCAGGCCCTCCGACAACGTGTCGTGCACCACGGCGATCGCGGCGACGCGACGCATCGCGTGGGTCAGCGCATCGCGCGCTTCGTCCGAGTGCGTTCGGCGCGACTGGATGCGCAGCAGCGAGGCGACCGTCTGCAGGTTGTTCTTCACCCGATGGTGGATCTCGCGGATCGTCGCATCCTTGGTGATGAGCTCCTGCTCCTGGTGACGGATCTCGGTGACGTCGCGGCAGAGCACGAGGGCGCCGATTCGTGTGCCGTGGTCTTTCAGCGGGATGGTGCGCAACGACACGGTCACACCCCGCGCCTCGACGTCGGCGCGCCACGGCGCACGTCCGGCCATCACGATCGGCAGTGACTCGTCGAAGTCGCGCCCCTTGGGGAGGATGCCGGTCGTCACCTCCAGCAGCGATTCGCCCTCGAGCTCATCGTCGAATCCAAGCCTGTTGAAAGCGGAGAGGGCATTCGGGCTCGCGAAGGTCGTGACACCGTCGACATCCATTCGGATGAGTCCGTCCGAGGCGCGCGGGGCGCCGCGACGCGGCGAGGTCGGAGCGGCGAGGTCGGGGAAATCGGCGCTGGCGATCATGCCGAAGAGGTCATCGGCGGCGTCGTTGAACGTGATCTGCTGCCTCGACGGCGTCCGCGCCTCGCCGAGGTTGGTGTGACGGGTGAGGACACCGACCACGGCCGGCTGCGTGTTCGGCCCGCCCACAGTGCGCACGATCGGAACGGCGCGTACGCGTGTGGGGGTCTCTTCGAACCAGTCCGGGGATGCCGAGTCGACGATCGCGATCCGGGTGAACGCGTCGCGTACCTGCGTGCGCCACTGGGGACGCACGAGATCCCCGACGATGTCGCGGTAGAACAGGGTCGCCGCTCCGCTGGGACGCGTGTGGGCGACCGCGATGAAGGAATCGTCGCTCGTCGGCACCCAGATCACGATGTCGGCGAACGCCAGGTCTGCCAGGAGCTGGCCGTCTCCGGCGAGCCGATGCAGCCACTCGATGTCGGCATCCGTCGAGCGGCCCTGGGCATAGACGAGTTCGCTGAGGGTCGACACGCACCCAGCCTAGGCGACAACCTTCTGCGCGGACCGCGCGTTCCCGCAGCCCTCAGACGCGAGCCGTGGCGCGCCGCGAGCGGCCCGCGCGGCGGCTCCAGCGCTCCCCCTCGACGCCCGCGTCGGTGCCGGAAGACACGGTGGCGCGTCGCGCCCGTGCGCTGTCGCCGCGCACCGGCACGGGAGGCACGATGGCCTCCCCGACCAGGCGACGTACCGCTGCCGACAGTGCCGAGCGGGGCGTCACCAGCCCGATCGGCTGCGCTTGGAGCACCGCGGCATCCGCGGCCTTCGGGTCCCACGGGACGAACCAGATGTCGGAGATCCCGATGTACCGCTCGAGCGTGCGCCGCACCTGTGTGCGGGCGTCGAACCCGAGAGTCGAGGATCGCGTCTTGTTGACGACGACATGGATCCGAGCGCCGCCGACGGCCGCGCGGAGATCGGCGTACGCGCGGACGAAGCGTGAGACGCCGACGGGATCGGCCGAGACCACGGCGATCACCGTGTCGGCAGCAGACAGCACGGCGAGGGTGGCCGCGTTCCGCCGCGGCCCGTCGAGGTCGCTGACGATCTCCTCGTCGCGCTCGAGCGGCGCGGCGACGTCGATCACGACCTCGTCGACCCAGCTGCGACAGTGCGAGAGGGCCCCCTCGACGCGCACGGAGGTCAGCTCGGGCCAGCGGCCGGGTCGGTTGATGCCGGTGAGCACCGCCACATCTCCCAACGGCACGGCGATGCGCTCGAGCTCGGCGTTCGTGAGGATGCCGCGTTCGGCGGCACGACAGGCTGCGGCAAATCCCGGCCCCTCATCGGCGAGGCCGGTGAGCAGGGCCACCGACGGGGCGTGGGTATCGGCGTCGACCAGCCCCACACGGCGCCCATCCCGCGCGAGCTCGCCCGCGATCTCGATGGCCAGCGTGGTCCGTCCCGGAGCCCCTGAGGGGCCCCAGACCGCGATGACGCGCCCGTCGGGAGTAGCCATCCTGGCGAGAGGTCCGGGCGCGAGGATCTCTAGGGACGCATCGTCCAGTTCACTCGCCGCGACGCCGAACATCTCGGCCAGTCGCCGTCCAGCGGCGCCGTCGCAGAGCGCGACGATACGCACACCGAATCGGTCGCATACCGTCACCAACTGGGCGGTCAGTGTGTCGCGAGCCGCCTCGACGACCAGCACATCGGCCCCGGCGAGCGCGCCCAGCAGCTCAGCGGCCTCGCGTCCGGTGATGGCATCGGCGGCGGCCTCGGCCGGGGCATGCGCCGCGACGACGAGCCGCACGTCGACATCGGCATCTTGCAAGCGCTCGGCGAGTGCGTGCGCTCCGACGCGATCGGAGGCGATGACCACCCCGAGGGTCACGAGCCAGCCCCGTCCGTCGGCACGATCGACAGATTCGACCCATCGGCGACGGCCGCTAGCGCGGCGGCGACGTCGGCTCGTGCGATGACGATCTCCACCGCCGTGCCGCCGCTTCCCATCATCGTGCGATCGCGGTCGACGGATGCGACCGTCGCGGCACCGACGAGGATGCGTGGAGTGTCGAATGCGCCACGATCGCGCGGCGCCGCGGCCCACACCTCGACGGCCGAGCCCGTCGTCACCGATGCGGGCACGTCGCTCGCGCTGTGGAGCACGATCGTCGTCGTGCGCGCCCGGCTCGCATCGCCCACGGCGTCGCGCGGAACGAGCTCGCCGGCGGGGACCGTCCTGGTCGCGACCGACCCCGGTCGCAACGTTGCCGGAGACGCATACGACTCCTGGACCTGCCCGAGCGCGACCTCGACGACGCGGAGATCGTCGGCTTCGACGCTCTGTCCCGGCACGATTGTCGACGCGGCGGCGAAGACCGGGGCGGTCTGGCGGGCCGCAGCGACGACGAACCACACACCCACGACGGACACGACGATCAGCGCGATACCGAGCAGGAACCTGAGGTCCGCCCAGAAGGCCCGCGGACGGGGGCGAGCGGAGACGGTGTCGTTCATGAGGACATCGTGGCCGATCCGCCCTGCCGACAGAGTCGGTTATCCACAGCCCGGCGTGGACCGGCGAGCCGCCCCCGCCGGGAACGCATAATGTCCTCATGCCCGATTCGTCCGCCGCCGGCGTGCGCCTGCTGACTCCCGCCCAAGTGGCGGAGATGATGCAACTCGCCGTCGATGAGGTCATCGCCCTCGTGCTCGACGGGCGTCTGCACGGCGCCAAGGTGGGCTCCCCGGCCCGGTGGCGAATCGAGGCCGACAGCGTCGCAGAATATCTCGACGACCAGGCCGAAGATGCACGCCGGATGGCGCTGTGGCGCGAGTCGAATGCGGCGAGCTTTCCCGAGCTCTGGGGCCGCGGCACCGTCCGCAACCCCGACTGATACGGCGGGGCGAGCGTCGTCGATTCAGATGAGATCGACGACGGCGTCGAGGCGTACCGCGGCGACCGCACCGAGTGGAATGAGTCGATAGCCCGTGATCTGATCCGCGCGGCGGACGGCGCCGATCTCGTGGACGGCGATGTCGAGATGGTCCGCTCCGGCCCGGTCGATCGTGCCGGAGAGCACGCGCCCTGACGTCAGGTGGACCGTCACCGGTATGCGGCGGCGAACGAGATCTCGAAGCACGAAACCGAACATCATGCGCTGGCCGAGAGTGCCACCCGGGTTCGCATCTCGGGCGGTGGCGAGAACGTCCTCCGCCCGCAGCACCAGCGTCGATATCCCCTCGGAGGGCACGAGCCAGACCGGCGCGGTGCCGGCGCCGGGCACACTCAGTGCCATCCAGTCCGCGCCGACGCGGGTGACCGCCCCGGCCAGCACGGTGCCGTCACGCAGATCGGCCGTGATCTCCGGAACTCGCCCGCCGCTGCCGGCGAGGGCGACCAGCCGGTCGCGCAGCGGAATGCGCGACAAGCGCAGCCGCTCGGCCTCCGTGTCCAGCGCGGCTCGCTCGGCCTCCCATTCGGAGTCGAGTTGGTCTTCCAGATCCTCGAAGAAGCGGTCCCAGCGCACGCGCCGACCCTAGATCAGGGATGCGGCGCGCCGTCCGAACTGTCCACAGGGCGCTTGTCCACAGGTTGGAGGATTCTCATCCACGGTCCGCACGCTCTGTGCTGTACTCGTCAAACGCCCGCCCAGGGGATGGAAATCGACAGAGGAGGTCGGAACGTGGTTCGCACATCCGCCAGCGCTGCCCGATCGACGATGCGACGCGGCTCGGCCCTCGAGGTGGCTGAGTACTTCGCCCCGCAGCGGACCGCCACCGAGGCGCTGCCCGAACCCGAACCTCTGCTGAAGAACCTGACGATCGGCGTTCTCGAGGTGTTGGCGGGTGTGCGCGAGGTCGACCAGCTCGCTCGCTGGTTCGGCGAAGATGCCTTCCGCGCGCTGCTGACCCGGTCCAACCTCTCCGCCCGGGCGCGCAGCGCACGCGGCGTGCCACCCGCCCGCCCCGCGCACCGCATCCTCTCCACACGGTTCTCGTCACCGGCCGACGGCGTCGTCGAAGGCGTCGTGATCGTCGCCGGTCCCGCGCGTACCCGCGCGGTCGCGATGCGCCTGGAGGGCTGGGACGGCCGGTGGCGGGCGACGTCGCTCGGCTTGCTCTAGTCCGGACGACGACAGACTCACCGCCGACAGAGCCGCCCGCGACCGCTACTGACGGTACGACGCCAAGAAGTTACCGAGCCGCTCGATCGCCTCGGTCAGCACGCGTGCTTCGGGAAGGGTGACGATCCGGAAGTGGTCGGGCGTCGGCCAGTTGAACCCGGTGCCCTGTACAAGCAGCACGTGCTCGGCGACGAGGAAGTCGTAGACGAATTTCGCGTCGTCGCGGATCTCGTAGACCTCGGGGTCAAGGCGAGGGAACGCGTACAGCGCCCCACGCGGCTTGTGGCACTGCACGCCCGGGATCGCGGTGAGAGCGTCGTAGGCGGCATCCCGCTGTTCGTGCAGCCGGCCGCTCGGGCCGATGAGGGCGTCGATGGATTGCACCCCCGACAGGGCGGCCTGCACCGCATACTGGGCGGGAACGTTGGGGCACAGACGGGTCGAGGCGAGCAGCTGAATGCCCTCCAGGAAGCCCGCGGCGTGCTTCTTCGGCCCGGTGATGACGAGCCAGCCCGAGCGGTAGCCCGCGACGCGGTAGGTCTTGGACAGACCGTTGAACGTCAAGCAGAGCAGGTCCGGAGCGAGGGTCGCGAGCGGGATGTGAACGGCGTCGTCAAAGAGGATCCGGTCGTAGATCTCATCGCTGAGCAGCAGGAGAGAGTGCTCGCGGGCGATCTCGACGATCCCCTCCAGCACCTCTCGCGAGTAGACGGCGCCGGTGGGATTGTTGGGGTTGATGACGACGATCGCCTTCGTCGCCGGCGTGATCTTCGCGCGGATGTCGTCGAGGTCGGGCTGCCAGTCGCCCTCGTTGTCGCAGCGGTAGTGCACCGGCGTGCCGCCCGCCAAGGACGTCATCGCGGTCCACAACGGATAGTCGGGGGCGGGGATCAGCACTTCGTCGCCGCTGTCCAGGAGCGCCTGCATCGTCATCGTGATCAGCTCTGAGACGCCGTTACCCAGATACACGTCGTCGGGATCGAACTTCGGAAAGCCAGCGACCTGCTCGTAGCGCGAGACGACCGCCCGACGCGCTGACATGATGCCGCGGCTGTCGCTATAGCCGTGCGCGTGCGGCACAGCTTCGATCATGTCGCGCACGATCTGGTACGGCGCTTCGAAACCGAAGACGGCGGGGTTGCCCGTGTTCAGCTTGAGGATGCGGTGCCCGTCGGCTTCGAGCCGGTCAGCTTCCACCAGGGCGGCTCCACGGATCTCGTAGAGGACGTCCTTGAGCTTGGATGACTGGTCGAGGATGCGGGGACTCATCGGATCAGGATATCGCCGCGGCGACCGAGCCAATGGACCTCCGGTGGCCCCACCCTCTTCTCGCGCTGGCTACTTCTTCTTGCCAGCGGCGCGACGGTCGGCGCGGTTCTGCGGAGCGGGTGCCGCAGGCGCGGCATCCGTGCGCTGTCCAAAGGCACCGCGGGCGGGCTCCGCCGCGGACTGGGCCGGAGCCTGCTGAGCCGCCTGCTGCCGGACCTTGCTGGTCGCCGCCTGCTGGACCTGCCCGCGTTCGTTGCGCACCTCGACCTCGCCGGCGTCGTTCGCTGCGGTGTACTGCAGCTTCTGCGCCTCGACAGCCGGAGCGGCCTGCAGGCCCTTCGCCTCAACGTCGCCGTCGCCGCTCTGGCGCACCTCGACCTCGAGGTTGTAGAGGAAGCCGACGGACTCTTCCTTGATCTGGCCCATCATGGCCTGGAACATCTGGAAGCCCTCGCGCTGATACTCGATCAACGGATCGCGCTGCGCCATGGCCCGCAGGCCAATGCCGTCCTTGAGGTAGTCCATCTCGTAGAGGTGGTCACGCCAGCGGCGATCGAGCACCTGCAGCACGACGCGACGTTCGAGCTCGCGCATCGCGGGCGCGCCGAGTTTCTCCTCGCGCGCCGCGTAGGCGATCTTCGCGTCGGAGAGGATCTCGCGCTTGAGCACCTCGGGGGTCACTCGTCCCGCGCTGCCGCTCTCGGCCACGACCTCGTCGATGGTGACGGACACCGGGTACAGCGTCTTCAGCTCGGTCCACAGTGCATCGAAGTCCCAGCTCTCGGTGTGACCGGTGCCGGTGTGGTCATCGATGATCGCGCCGATGGCGTCTTCGACGAAGTGCTGCACGCGATCGGAGAGGTCGTCGCCCTCGAGCATCTGTCGACGGTCGGCGTAGATCGCCTCGCGCTGACGGTTGAGCACGTCATCGTACTTGAGCACGTTCTTGCGGATCTCGGCGTTGCGGGCCTCGACCTGCGACTGGGCGCTCTTGATGGCGCGCGAGACCATGGTCGACTCGATCGCGACGTCGTCGGGGAAGTTCGTGCGCGCCAGGATCGCCTCGGCGGCGCCCGACTGGAACAGTCGCATGAGGTCGTCGGTGAGCGAGAGGTAGAAGCGGCTCTCGCCCGGGTCGCCCTGACGGCCCGAGCGCCCGCGCAGCTGGTTGTCGATGCGGCGCGATTCGTGGCGCTCGGTGCCGAGCACGTACAGACCACCCGCCTCCACGACCTTGGCCGCTTCCTCGGCGACGGTGTCGCGCATGGCGCCGTACACCTCGGTCCAGGCGGCGTCGTACTCATCCGGGGTCTCGACCGGGTCGAGCCCCCTCGCCTTGACCTCCTGCACGGCCAGGAACTCGGCGTTGCCACCGAGCATGATGTCGGTTCCGCGGCCGGCCATGTTGGTGGCCACGGTCACGGCGCCCAGTCGTCCGGCACGGGCGACGATCTCCGCCTCGCGCGCGTGGTTCTTCGCATTGAGGACCTCGTGCTTGACGCCCTTCTTGGCGAGAAGTCGCGAGAGGTACTCGCTCTTTTCCACGCTGACAGTTCCGACCAGCACGGGCTGTCCACTCTCGTGCCGACGCGCGATGTCTTCGACGACCTGGACGAACTTCGCCTGCTCGTTCTTGTAGACGAGGTCGGGCTGGTCCTTGCGGATCATCGGCTTGTTCGTCGGGATCGGAACCACGCCGAGCTTGTAGGTCGACATGAACTCCGCGGCCTCGGTCTCGGCGGTTCCGGTCATGCCGGCGAGCTTCTCGTAGAGGCGGAAGTAGTTCTGCAGCGTGACGGTGGCGAGGGTCTGGTTCTCGGCCTTGACCGGCACGTTCTCCTTGGCCTCGATCGCCTGATGGATGCCCTCGTTGTAGCGGCGTCCGACGAGGATACGACCGGTGTGCTCGTCGACGATCATGACCTCGTCGTTCATGACGACGTAGTCGGTGTCGCGCTTGAACAGAGCGAGCGCCTTGATCGAGTTGTTGAGGAAGGAGATGAGCGGGGTGTTGGCCGACTCGTAGAGGTTGTCGATGCCGAGGTAGTCCTCGACCTTTTCGATACCGGGCTCGAGGACGCCGATCGTGCGCTTCTTCTCGTCCACCTCGTAGTCGACGCCGGCTTCGAGGCTCTTCGCGATCTTGGCGAACTCGACGAACCAGCGGTTGGCCTCACCGGAGGAGGGGCCCGAGATGATGAGGGGCGTGCGGGCCTCGTCGATGAGGATGGAGTCGACCTCGTCGACGATCGCGAAGAAGTGGCCGCGCTGAACGAGATCCTGCTGCTGCCACGCCATGTTGTCGCGGAGGTAGTCGAAGCCGAACTCGTTGTTGGTGCCGTATGTGATGTCGGCCTCGTACTGCTCGCGGCGCACCTCGGGGGTCTGGCCGGCGATGATCGTGCCCGTCGTCATCCCGAGCGCGCGGTAGACGCGACCCATGAGCTCGGACTGGTAGGAGGCGAGGAAGTCGTTGACGGTGATGACGTGGACGCCTTTGCCCGCGATGGCGTTGAGGTACACGGCGAACGTCGCGGTCAGGGTCTTGCCCTCACCGGTCTTCATCTCGGCGATGTTGCCCAGGTGCAGGGCCGCTCCACCCATGATCTGCACGTCGTAGGGACGCTGTCCGAGAGTGCGCTTGGCGGCTTCGCGCACGGCGGCGAATGCCTCGGGCATGAGCTTGTCCAGGCTCTCGCCGGCTTCGTGGCGGGCACGTAGTTCGGCCGTCTCCCCGCGCAGCTCCTCGTCGGTCAGCTGCGCGTAGTCCTCTTCGAGGGCGCCGACCGCCTTCACGACCTGCTGAAGCCGCCGAAGGACGCGTCCTTCGCCGGCGCGGAGCAGTTTCTCGAGAGGGTTGGCCACGAAGCATCTCCATCTATCGGGTGCGGGCGACGTGCGATGTCACCGGAGCCGCGCACGCAGTCGCGGCATACGGGGCCCATGTTACCTGGCTGTGACATTGCTTAGCTGCGTGAGACCTCGAAACGACGCGCATAGGATCGTGACATGGCGGGATTCTGGGGCGCACGCAAGCAGGACAGGCAGCAGCAGGCGGCGGAGGATGCCGAGCTCGGACGCCGTGCCGATGCCGCCCTCGTCGCCATCGACGAGCGACAGCGCACGACCGAAGACGAACTGACGTACGCCGAGATCGAGCTGGGACGCGATGCGACAAGCGGCCTGCGCGATGCGCTGGAAGCCGTGCGCCGCCATCTCGGCGAGGCATTCCAGCTGAATCAGCTCAACCACGACCACATCCCCGACACCGTCGAGGAGTTGCGCACGCGCAACGCACGCATCATCCAGCTGTGCGACTGGGCGCAAGATCTGCTCGATGATCGACTGCAGGCGCTCGCCGAACCCATCACCCGAGCTCGCCGTGGCCCCGAGATCATCGCCGGCATCCGGGACGAGGTCGCCCGCGGCACCCAGCGACTGCCGCGCGCCGAAGCGACCGTCGAGCGCGTGCGCACCCGCTACTCCCCCGAGGCCGTCCGCCGGGTCGAGAAGAACGCCGCGGAGGCCGCCCAGCTGTTCGCGTTCGCGACGCACGGCGCTGATGTCTCGACGGCCCGCCGCGAGTCGGGTCAGCGCGAGCAGGCGAACCTCGCCCTGGAGACCGCCATCGAGGCGGTGCGCCGCGCGACGACTCTGCTCGACGCCGTCGATGCGTTCGAGGTCGAGGCGCTGCGCGCCGAATCGACGCTCGATGCGATCGTCGACGACTCGCGTGGCGACCTGGTGGTGGCTCGCGAGCTCGCCCAGGTGCCCGCCGTCGGTGCGGCGATGACGACGCTCGAGAAGGAACTGCTGGCGCTGACCCCCGCGGGCGGACTGCCCGATCCTTTCGGCGAGCTCACCCGCCTGCGGGAAGCCAATGCGGCCCTGGATGCCGCGGTCGCCACCGCTCGCGCGCGCATCGCCAACCCGGTGCCCCCCGAGTCTCACGTGCGTCACGCCATCGACGATGCCGACCGCCAGCTCGGTGTCGCGCGCAGCGTGATCTCGGGTCACCGCGGCTGGATCGGCGCCGATGCGCGCACGCGCCTGGCCGAAGCCGAGCGCATCCGCCTCGACCTGGGAGCTCTCGCCGGGCAGCCGATCGCCGAGGACGACCGCGAACGCGCATTGGCCGATGCCCGCCGGTGCGGACAGCTCGCGGCGGAGGCTCTGCAGCTGGCCCAGCGCGACATCGACTCCTCCCGACCGAACGACGGCGGCTGGGGCGACGGCGGCGGCTGGGGCGGCGGGCGCCGCGGCGGCGCGGGCGGCGACATGGTCGGCGGCATCCTGGGCGGGCTCGTGATCGGCAGCATCCTGGACGGCATCTTCGACTGAGTTCCGCGGGCTCGGCCTTCATCAGAGTCGGCCCACATGAACAGAATCGGATGCCGCGCGTTGCGGCATCCGATTCTGTTCATCCCCTCCGATTCCGGAGGGGCGGGATGTCGGTCAGGAGGCGAGCTCCTGCACCGGAGGAGCGCTCGCGGTCAGCGAGATCACGCCGTAGTCCCATCCCTTACGGCGATAGACGACGCTCGGATGATCGGTGCGGGCGTCGATGAAGAGGAAGAAGTCGTGCCCGACCAGCTCCATGCGGTCGACGGCTTCTTCGACGGTCATCCACTCCGCGTCGAAGTGCTTGGTGCGGATGACGACGGGGGTGTAGTCGTCCTCGCTCTCGTCGCTGACGGCGATCGGGATCTCGCCCGTCGCGACCGCGCGCAGGGTTTCGACGGATGCCGGTTGCACATCGATTCCCTCGAGCGCGCCGCTGCCCTTGTCGAGCTTGGCCCCGCGCGGGTGGTTGCGCGCGTCGACCCGCTTGTCCTTGGCGCGGCGCAGCTGCTCGGCGAGCTTGTCGACAGCGAGGTCCAGTGCGGTGAACTTGTCACCGTCGGTGGCCTCGGCGCGCACCAGCGGGCCCTTGCCCGTGACGGTCAGTTCGACGGTCTCCTCCTCGCGACTGCCGTTGTGGTACGCACGGTGAGTGACCTTGACGTCGAGACGCTGCGCGCGCGGCGCGAGCGTTCCGATGCGGACGGATTTCTCTTCGGTGACGGTGCGGAAACGATCGGAAATGCTCACACCCACGCCAACGATGCTGGTTTCCATCCTGACCTCCTTGTTCCGGGTCCATCCGGTCAAGGGCGGACCCTGAGTTCGCCTTGGTCTCTCCCACGCTATCGGGATGCCGCCCCGCTGTCACCTCCGAAGCTCCGGTGCGAACGGTGAGCGGATGCGATGATGTCGGCGCTACCGCGCGTGTCGTGGCGTGGCTGCGACGGTGACGGCAGACACCACCCGTGCGCCGTCGTCGGAGAGCGCCCGAACGGCTTCACGCAGCGTCGCCCCGGTCGTGACCACGTCGTCGACGACGATGACCTCGACCCCCGCCACGCCACGGGCACGGAGGCTACCGGCGACGTTCTCAGCGCGTCCGCGTCGGTCGAGACCGCGCTGATCGGCGACCGTGCCGCGCGATACGAGCGCCGGCACCGGGCTCAGCCCTGCCCGGCGCGCCAAGAGCCCCGCGATCTCGTAGCCACGACGGCGGAAGGCACGGCGCGACGACGGGACGGGCACGATCAACGGATCGTGCCCGGTGGCCTCGACAGCCTCACCCGCAGCCGCGGCGAGCGCGGTTCCGAGCGCACGTGCAAGCGCCGTGCGACCGTCTTCTTTGAACGCGCGCACCACGCGCGCGGGCACACCGTCGAAATCCAGCGCCGAGAACACGTCGATCTGCGCCGTCAACGGGCGGCGGCACACGCGCGGACGTAAGAGCCGTCGACACTCGGTGCACAGCGCGACGTCAGGACGGTCGCATCCGGCGCACCAGACCGGCAGCAACAGCGCGAGTGCTCCCGCGCACGCGTCGCCGAGAACGGCACGAAGGCGGGCGGGGCGAGACGTGACATCGGTCATGCACCCAGCGTCCAGGGCGCCACGTTCGACATCCACCGCGCCGGCAGCGATCGGTGGACACCGCGGCAGGAACCCACGCCGGGGAGGAAGCGACACGCGTCAGCGCGGCACACCCTGCTGCACTGCGAGCACGGTGACATCGCCGAGGATCTGCTGCCAGTTGGCCACACGCTGTGCGTACAGCTCGCCGGAGGCATCGAGCAGCCGCGCGTCTTTGGTCTGGCCGGCGACCGCCCTGCTGTTGCCGGGTGTGCGAACGGTGGCGGCGAAGCCCCCGACCGTGAGGGTGTCGAGGAACTCGTCGCTTCCGTCGGTGGCGAGCACGCCGAGCGTGCTGGCGTCCAGCCAGGTGAGCGCCGACGCGGGACCGGGGAGGGTTTCGAGAACTTTCTCGGGTGTTCCGATCGACGTCGGCGCACCGTTGCGGTCGCGTTGGATACCCGCGACCCACACCACGTAGCGGTCGCCGTCGCGGACCACCGCCGCCAGCCGGGTGCCGTCGCGCGACACTCTCTGCGCGAGGATCTGCGACGCACCCGACCATGCCCCACCCACCTGCACGACCGTGCCGTCCGGGGCATAGGCGTTGACAGCGCTCGGCGCGCCCGACGGCACCGACCAGATGTACCCGGACGGATCGATCGACGGGGCGATGAGGCCCGATCGCGTGTCCAGACGTCGAAGCGGTTGGTCGGCGTGCACGGCAACGACGGCGCCGGAGGCGTCTCGCACGGCGGCCGTCGTGCGATCGGCGTTCACCTCGATGTCGGTGGCGTCGACCGACATCAGCGCGTCGGACAGTCCCCCGATGGGTGAAATGGTGGTGCCCGACGCGAACCCGAACGCCGTGGCGGTGCGCACGAGCGGATTCGATGCCACCGCGGTCGAGCGGACGTCGACGGCCTGCGCCGTCAACGGCTGGCCGCCGGGGAGCAACATGTCGACGCCCGTGATGTCAGCGGTCTTCAGGCTCGCCTCGAGCTGGGTCTGCATGCGGTTGAGCGCGACCTGGTCGAGTGCGCGTGCGCCATCTTGCAGTGTCACCTGCGCGACATTCGACTGTCGCGGCACGGAGGTCAGCTCGAGACGCGCGCCGTCGGTGAAGGCGCTGACGACCGCACCGCGCAACCACGCTGCGGGCGCGCCGTCGACGAGCGCCTCCGCGATGTCCGTCGCCGCGTAATACCGCGGGAACCACCGCACGTCGGGCACGAGATACGTCCACGTCGGATCGAAGTACATCAGCGAGTAGACGTCGAAGACCGTGGTGAAACGGGTCTGATCGAGCACGATCCCGTCGGGCGCTTGGGTGATGCGCCACTGACCGTCGCTCTGCTGCGCCAGCTTGAACGAGAGGGGGATCGCCCCATCGTCGGGTGCCGTGGACAGTTCACCGGCGGCATCCACCGTGGCCACCGGGGTGACGCTGAGGAGGAACTCCCCTGTCGACACCTGCTGCAAGGTCCGCTGTCCGGCGGAGTACACCGTCACCCCCGCCTGCGGCTTCCACGTGCCCCTGAAGCCGGGCGCGAGGAACTGCTGGGCCGTCTCCCAATTGTTGCTGGGACCGGTACCGGCGGCGATGAAGCCCTCGACGATCTGCTGCGGGGTCGCATCCTTGACCGGCCCCTTGGGGATGAACGCGAAGTCGTTGGCGTCGCCGTCGTCGGCGATACGAACGCCCGGGTTCACCGGGCCCGACGTCGGCAGGCCCGCGCACGCGGCGAGTGCGAAAGAGAGGATGCCGACGACGACAGCGGCCGCGAGGGCGCGCATACGCACACGGGTCATGAGCGAGTCCCCCTGTCGAAGACGGTGATGGGCTGCGTGAGACCGAGATCGTCGAGCGAGACGCCGTCGTCCCCGGGGTCGACGGACAGCGGCGACGCGGCGTCGAGAATCTGCCCCTGGCGGGGAAGGGTGAGGACGAAGTTGGTGCCGCGACCGAGTTCCGACCAGACCGCGAGCGTGCCGCCGTGCAGCTTCGCATCGCCGAGCGCGATCGAGAGCCCCAGCCCGGTGCCCCCGATCGTGCGCTTGCGTGAGGGATCCGCGCGCCAGAAGCGATCGAAGACGCGCTCCGCGTCGGCGGCGCTCATCCCCAGCCCGTAGTCGCGCACACCGATCGCCACCGCGCGTTGGTTGCTGTCGACGGTCACGACGATCGGCCGCCCTTCGCCGTGCTCGATCGCGTTGCCGAGCAGGTTGCGCACCACGCGGCGCACCCGACGAGGGTCCATCTCGACGGGCGAGTAGCCACCGGGCGCGACGAGGCGCACGTCGGTGCCGTGCTGATCGGCGAGCTGCTGCATCGAGGCGATGACGTCTTCTGCGAGGTGGGCGAGGCTCGTCGGCTCGTACTCCAGTTGCACCGATCCGGCGTCGTAACGGCTGATCTCCAACAGATCGGTCAGCAGCGTCTCGAATCGCTGCACCTGGGCGTGCAGGAGCTCGGCGGCACGCGCGGTCGTGGGGTCGAAGCTCTCGCGTTGATCATTGAGCATGTCGCTGGCGAGTCGGATCGTCGTCAGCGGCGTACGCAGCTCGTGCGACACGTCCGAGACGAAGCGCTGCTGCACCATCGACAGCTCCGCGAGCTCCTTGATCTGCGCCTCGATGCTGTCGGCCATCGCGTTGAACGAGCGTCCGAGTGTGGCGAACTCATCCTCGCCGCGTACCGGAAGACGCACCGCCAGGTCACCCGCCGCCAGGGTCGCACTCGTCTCCGCGGCTTCGGCGATCGGCACGGTCACCGACCGGAGGACGAACCAGGAGATGGCGGCGATCAACAGCACCAGGCCCGCTCCGACCAGCCAGAGCGTGATCTGCACGAACTGCAGCGTCTGCTGCTCGGGGGCGAAGTCGTAGGCGAAGTAGAACTCGTAGGCGCCCACTTCGGGGAACTGGATCTGCTGACCGATCACGACTCCGGGGATGCTGGTGCCGTCGGCGGAGGGAAGTCCCACCGACTGCCACCAGCGCTTCTCGGCATCCGCCTGGACGGCGCTGCGCAGCCCCGGGGTGATCAGCGTCGCGTTCAGCCCCCCCTTCTGGAAGTCCTGCGGTGCGATCGACGAGGGTGCGTCGGAGATGCGGAATGCCGCGATCATGTCGGTGCCGGCCTGGCGGGCGATCGAGTCGGTCGCGTTATTCCAGAGCGATTGCAGCGCCGCGCCGTCACCGTCGATCTGCGCGGCGTCGAGGGTCTGCTGCGTGGACTGGGTGGCGCGCTGCACCGACTCCTGCACCTGCTGCACCCGCGACTCGAAGAGGTCGTTCTGGATGGCGAGCGCCATGGCGACGAACGCGATGAGGATGGCGGACGCCGTCGCCCCGATCGTGATGACCAGGGTGCGAAAACGCAGCGAGCGCCGCCAGGCGTACTGAACGCGCCGCGGCCAGCTGCGCCAGTCGCGCCAGCCGGTCAACGTCGGCACGCTCGCGGTCTGCGGGCTCATTCCGAGCCGATCAGACCACCGCGCCGGCGCGGTACCCCACCCCGCGGACCGTCATGACGATCCGGGGGTTGTCGGGATCGATCTCGACCTTGGCACGAAGGCGCTGCACGTGGACGTTGACGAGCCGGGTGTCGGCCTTGTAGTGGTAGCCCCACACCTGTTCCAACAGCATCTCCCGCGAGAACACCTGCTGCGGCTTCGAGGCGAGGGCGACGAGAAGTTCGAACTCCAACGGCGTCAAGGCGATGACCTCGCCGGCACGTCGCACCTCGTGGGCAGCCACGTCGACGACCACGTCGCCGATGCGCAGGTCGCCGCCGGCGGGCTCGGCTGCCGGCCGCAGCCGCGTGCGGATGCGGGCGACGAGTTCCTTCGGATTGAACGGCTTGACGATGTAGTCGTCAGCGCCCGACTCGAGTCCGCGCACCACATCGGCGGTATCGGTGCGAGCGGTGAGCATGATGATCGGCACACCGGATTCGGCCCTGATCAGGGTGCAGATCTCAATGCCGTCCATGCCCGGCAGCATGAGGTCCAGGAGCACCAGATCGGGGCGCTCCTCACGCCATACGCCCACGGCCACGGTGCCGTCGGCGCAGAACAGCGGTTCGAAGCCCTCGGTGCGCAGCACGATGCCGATCATCTCGGCGAGCGCGACGTCGTCGTCGACAACGAGGATGCGGGAAGTCATATGGCCTGATTCGTCCTTCGGGATGGCCGGATGCCGCAGACGCGGCAGGGCGCAGGAACACAGTATCGGACGCGGCTGGGATGGCACCGAATGCCACGACGAGAGTGGGGCCCCTCCCGTTGGGAAGGGCCCCACTCATCTCGGATGCCGTTCAGCGGTGCAGATCGAAGCGGTCCAGCTCGGTGACCTTGCCCCAGGCCGCGACGAAGTCGTGCACGAACTTCTCGGCGCCGTCGTCTGCCCCGTAGACCTCCGCCAACGCACGAAGCTCAGAGTTCGAGCCGAAGAGCAGGTCGACGCGCGTGCCGACACCGACCTTCTCCCCGGTCGCGTCCTTCGCGCCGGCGAACGCGTGCGCGCCCGGATCAAGGGGGTTCCAGGTGGTGCCGAGGTCGAGGAGGTTCACGAAGAAGTCGTTCGTGAGCACACCGACGCGATCGGTGAACACCCCGTACGGCGACCCGTCCCAGTTGGCACCGAGCACGCGCAGACCGCCGACGAGAACCGTCATCTCGGGTGCGGTCAGCGTGAGCAGGTTGGCCTTGTCGATGAGGTGGTACTCGGCGGGCATCGGCGCCAGGGGGCCCTGGTAGTTGCGGAACCCGTCGGCCGCCGGCTCGAGGAATGCGAACGACTCGACATCGGTCTGCTCCTGCGAAGCGTCGGTGCGCCCGGAGTGGAACGGTACCTCGACCTCGACGCCGGCATCGGCCGCGGCCTTCTCCACCGCGGCATTTCCGGCCAGGACGATCAGGTCGGCCAGCGAGAGCGTCGTGCCCGACTGTTCGACGTCGGCCTTGATGCCGCCGAGCACGCTCAGCACGCGGTGCAGCTGGGCGGGGTTGTTGACCTCCCAGTCCTTCTGCGGAGCCAGGCGAATGCGGGCGCCATTGACACCACCGCGCTTGTCGCTGCCACGGAAGGTCGAGGCGGCCGCCCAGGTGGTGGCGACCAGCTCGGAGACGGTGAGACCGGAAGCCCGCACGCGCGCCTTGATGTCGGCGACCTCGTTCGCCGTGAGCGGCGCACCCGCCGGAGCGGGCACCGGGTCCTGCCAGAGCAGCTCCTCATCGGGCACCTCGGCGCCCAGGTAGCGGGCGACCGGCCCCATGTCGCGGTGGGTCAGCTTGAACCAGGCGCGTGCGAACGCGTCGGCGAACGCCTCCGGGTCGTCGCGGAACGTGCGCGAGATCTTGTCGTACTCCGGGTCGACGCGCAGGGCGAGGTCGCTCGTGAGCATGCGGGGCTCACGCTTGCCGTCGCTGTGCGCCAGCGGGACCATGTCGGCACCCTGACCGGCCTTCGGCCGCCACTGATGGGCGCCGGCGGGGCTCTTCATGAGCTCCCACTCGTAGGCGTAGAGGATATGGAAGAACTCGTTGTCCCAACGGGTGGGGTGGTAGGTCCACGTCACCTCGAGGCCCGAGGTGATCGTGTCGTCGCCGCGACCGGTGCCGTGATTGTTCTTCCAGCCGAGGCCCTGCATCTCGAGGCCGCCGGCCTCAGGGTTGTCCTCGAGGTTCTCGTCGGATGCCGCGCCGTGCGTCTTGCCGAAGGTGTGGCCGCCCGCGATGAGCGCGACCGTCTCCTCGTCGTTCATCGCCATCCGTCCGAACGTCTCACGGATGTCACGCGCCGAAGCGAGCGGGTCGGGGTTGCCATTGGGGCCCTCGGGGTTCACGTAGATGAGGCCCATCTGCACGGCGGCCAACGGCTTGTCCAGCTCGCGGTCGCCGGAGTAGCGCTCGTCGCCGAGCCACGTGGTCTCGGGGCCCCAGTACACGTCGTCGTCCGGCTCCCACACATCGGCACGACCGCCGGCGAATCCGAACGTCCGGAACCCCATCGACTCGAGTGCCACGTTGCCGGCGAGGATCATCAGGTCGGCCCACGAGATCGACTGGCCGTACTTCTTCTTCACGGGCCAGAGCAGGCGCCGCGCCTTGTCGAGGTTGACGTTGTCGGGCCAGCTGTTCAACGGCGCGAAGCGCTGCTGACCCGCTCCCCCGCCGCCGCGGCCGTCCGTGACGCGGTAGGTGCCGGCGGAGTGCCAGGCCATGCGGATCATGAGCGGTCCGTAGTGGCCGAAATCGGCGGGCCACCAGTCCTGGCTCGTGGTCAGGAGCTCTTCGATGTCCTTCTTGACCGCGGCGAGATCCAGCGCCTCGAAGGCGGCGGCGTAGTCGAAGTCGGCATCGAGCGGGTTTCGCACCTGCGGGTTCTTGGCGAGGATCTTGAGGTTGAGCTGGTTGGGCCACCACACACGGTTCGCGGAACCGCTCGTGGGGTGGGGCTGCGCGTGGACGACCGGGCAGGTCGCCGCCTCTTCGGCATAGGCCTCTTCGGTGTCGGTGACGGTGACGGACTGGTCGATCTCGGTCGCATCTTCGCCGATGCCGGCGGTACTCGGGTCGTGGTCGGTCATGGTGTTCCTTCCGTGAGGGGGGTGTCGGTGGCGGACGCGCACGAGGGGCAGATCCCCCAGTACGTGACCTCCGCCGTCGTGAGGGTGAAGCCATGGGTGTCGGACGGTTCGAGGCAGGGGGCGGCTCCGACGGCGCAATCCACGTCGACGACGGTGCCGCACGAGGTGCAGACGAGATGGTGGTGGTTGTCCTGCACGCGCAGCTCGTACAGCATGGGCCGACCGGCCGGCTCGATGCGGCGGACGATGCCCGCCTCGGCGAAGTCGCCCAGCGCGTTGTAGACCGACTGGCGGCGGGCCCGCGGCATCCGCCCACTGATGGTGAGGAAGACGTCGTCGGCGCTCGCGTGCGGCAGGACGCGCAGCGCGTCGTATACGGCGGTGCGCGACTCGGTGACCTTCAGCCCGGCACCACGTAGTGCCGCAGCGGCAGTCGCGGCGGGTCCGTGCGTGTGCGGGGCGGTCACGAGGACAGTCTACCTAATTTTGATCTGATCAAAACAAACACGAGATGAACTCCCTCGTCCCCGACGATTGTGCAAGCGGAGCCTGGGCGTTTCGTCTGTGTCCCCTACGCATCTGTGAATTGCGCCGTCGACGCACACAGCGCCTCCCGCCCGAGACGGGAAGCGCTGCGTGGAGCGGGTATGTTCGCGGTTCAGTAGCGGTAATGCTCGAGCTTGTAGGGCCCTTCCACCGGCACACCGATGTACGCGGCCTGCTCGGCGGTGAGTTCGGTCAGCTCGACCCCCAGCGCTGCCAGGTGCAGCCGAGCCACCTTCTCGTCGAGGATCTTCGGCAACACGTACACGCCGACGGGATACAGCTCCGGCTTCGTGTACAGCTCGATCTGCGCGAGCACCTGGTTGGTGAACGACGCGCTCATGACGAAAGAGGGATGACCGGTCGCGTTGCCCAGGTTCATCAGTCGCCCCTCGCTCATCACGAGGATGCTGCGACCACTCGGCAGGCGATACTCGTGCACCTGCGGCTTGATCTCGACCTTTTCGACCCCGGGGATGGCTTCGAGTCCGGCCATGTCGATCTCGTCGTCGAAGTGGCCGACATTGCCGACGATCGCCAGGTGCTTGAGCTGCTGCAGCTGCTCGACGGTGACCACACGCGTATTGCCCGTGCCGGTGATGAGGATGTCGACATCGCCGACGACCGACTCCAGACGGGCGACCTGGAAGCCGTCCATGGCCGCTTGGAGCGCGCAGATGGGGTCGACCTCGCCGATGATCACACGCGCACCCTGGCCGCGCAGCGCCTCCGCCGCGCCCTTACCCACATCGCCGTAACCCACGACGAAGGCGACCTTGCCGCCGATGAGCACATCGGTGGCGCGATTGAGGCCGTCGGGCAGCGAGTGTCGGATGCCGTACTTGTTGTCGAACTTGCTCTTGGTGACCGAGTCGTTCACGTTGATGCCGGGGAACAACAGCGTGCCTGCGGCCGCCAATTCATACAGACGGTGCACACCCGTCGTCGTCTCCTCGGTCACGCCGACGATCTGGGCCGCCATCCGCGTAAACCGCTGCGGATCGCGGGCAAGGCTCGCCCGCAGCGTGTCGAGCACGATGCGGTACTCGAGCGAGTCGGCGTCGGATGCCGCGGGCACTGCTCCCGCCCTCTCGAACTCCACGCCCTTGTGGACAAGGAGCGTCGCGTCGCCTCCGTCGTCGAGGATCAGGTTGGGACCGTCGAAGCCTTCTGCCGACCAGTCGAAGATGCGGTCCGCGAGCTGCCAGTACTCCTCGAGCGTTTCGCCCTTGAAGGCGAAGACCGGAATGCCCGCGGGCTCATCGACGCTGCCGTGGGGACCCACGGCGACGGCGGCCGCGGCCTCGTCCTGGGTGGAGAAGATGTTGCAGCTGGCCCAACGCACCTGAGCACCGAGCGCCACGAGCGTTTCGATCAGCACGGCGGTCTGCACGGTCATGTGCAGCGATCCGGCGATCCGGGCGCCGGCGAGCGGCTGGGAAGGGCCGTACTCTTCGCGCAGTGCCATCAGACCCGGCATCTCGTTCTCGGCGAGACGCAGCTGGTGGCGACCGGCCTCGGCGAGGCTCAGGTCGGCGACGACGAAGTCGTGAAGGGCGGCGGGTGCGGCAGTGGTCGACATCCGCCCATTCTCGCACTCCGGCGGCGGCGAGCCTGTGTGTATGTGCGCGTGTGAAGCGTCCGTCAGATGCGTGCGCTCAGACGCGCAGCGTCTCGTGACGCACGACGACCCATCCCTTGGGCACCGACAGCCGATCGGTGTGGATCGCGCAGAGGTCGTGTGCGTGCGGGTCGCGGCCGGCGCCGAGAGGCCCGAGCGCGGCCATCTGGTCGCCGTAGTCGTAGGTCAGGGTCGTCACGGCCTCGCGGGCACAGCCCACCTTCGAGCACAGTCGAGTTCGCATCGATGTCACGGTACTCGCCGCACGCCGCAGGGCGGGGATGCCGCGCCGCCGCGGCCGGCTTCGCCCCGCGGCGCGGGCGCGAGCTGACCTAGACTCGAGGCATGATGAGGCGGCGCGCGGGCAGTGCTCCGCACGTGCGGGCATCACGGCACGGGCGGCACGGGCGCGAAGACCGCAGCCCCGTGGTCCGGCCGCCGCTGCCCGCCCAGGAGACGCGCGAAGAACGATTCGACTTCGCGGTGAGCACCGCAGCAGAGTTCCTGCGCAGCGCCTGGCCGGAGCTGCGCGACGTGCGCTTCGAGGTCGCGTTGATGCCGCCGGCATCCGATGACGACGGCATCCCCCGCTGGAGCGTATCGACGGCCGAGCAGCGCATCGTGCTGTACCGCCTTCCGATCGAGCGCCTCGGCAGCCTGCACCGTGAGGACGAGCTGCATCGACGGATGGCGATCGAAGGATGTGTGTTCCGTGCGGCGGCCGAGTATCTCGACCGCGACCCCTGGGACCTCGGCCCCGAGCGGTTCCGCTACTTCTGATCGACTCGCCGGCCCACCCGCGAACGCGCGTCGCGATCAGCGCGGGTACACCGTGACCGCCGAGGCCGCCGAGGCGCTGGGAGCGACCGGGTACCCGGCGATAGCACCCGCCGCCGCGTAGGTGACCGCCGCGCTCACACCCCCGCCGCCCGGCGCGATGCGGTAGACCTGACCGGACTGCACCGGCACCGTCACGGCGCCGATGGCCGGCACCGTGACATCCGTGGAGGCGCCTGCTCCTGCACCCGCGGTGAGAACGACAGTCTGCGCCACGGCGTCGGAGGACACGATCGTCAGCGTCGGAGTTCCTGTCGCCGGGCTGGCGCCGGCGACAGCGACGAGCGCGGGGGCGGAGATCACGTCGGCGGCCACGAACCACCCGAAGTCGCTACCGGCGCCGAATCCGGAGGTCGCCCACACGGCGCCCGTGACGGGGGCTCCCGCACTGACGCGAACGGCGTACGTTCCGGTTGCCAAGCCTCCGAGGTCGAGCTTGAGCGGGACGCCGGCTTTCAGCGGAACGGTCTGCGCGGTCCCCACGGCCGCTCCTCCTTGGAGCACGGTCACTGTCGCCTGGGTGTCGGCCCCCGGCGACAGCAGGCGCAGGGAGGTGGGCACATTGCTCTCGCCGGCGCCGCCTTGCGTGGTCACGACGGGGACGCCGGGAATGACGATGTCGCTGCTCGGTGCCGTCGCGGCCCCTACCTGATCGACACCTCCGGCCACGAGCACGCGGGTGATGCTGGACTGCAGAGCGGCGCGGACGGGAGCCTGCGATGACGTCACCCGCAGCACGGGGTTCTCCTCGCCGATGGCGAGGGCAGCCAGCGGGATCACCCGCTGCGTGCCCGCGGCGACGACGAGGCCGTTGCCGGCCACCGGTACCGCTCCGCCTGTGGCGCCGTACACGGTGATGCTCACCCGTGCGGCGACCGTGCCCGGGTTGGAGAGCAGGACCAGGTCGGACGCGCCGGTGGCGGCAGATCCGCCGACCAACCACGACTCCATCTCGGGCCGCGCACACGCCGACGCGGCGAAGCCGCTGAGATCTTCGGCGCCGATCTGCGCGGAAGAGGCGGCGGCGATGTCAGCCGGCTCCCCGTCGACCGGTGCCGCTCGAAGCGCCGGGGCGCCCTGACCGCCGGTCACGTCGGGCATCGCAAGGGGTGCCGTGTTGGACGGGATGCTCTTTCCGGCGGCGGTGGCCGCCGACGTCAGCACCGAACCGGCCGCCTCGGTGAGCTGGGCGGCTTTCGTCGCATCGCGGCCGCTGGCCAGCAGCGGTCCCACGCAGCTCTCGACCGACGCGGATGCCGGCGAGTGGGTCTGCACGGCGACCGGGTCGCGGGTGAGGCCCGGCAGCGGGAGAAGAACGAGCGCAACGGCGCTGACGACGGCTGCCGCGGCCACCACCACGCCGACCGTTCGACGTACCGTCACCCGTCCGAGCTGAGACACGCTGCGCTCACTCACCACGCACCACCCGTTCCCAGACCGACGATGCGCGAGCGACGACGGTTCAGGCGCAGAGAACGACGCGTGGGCAGGGCCAGCAGCAGCGCGATCAGGATCACGCCGAGTTGCAGGAGCGCGGCGTCCACCGTGACGGCCGAAGAGGCGGCCGGACGGTCCACGACGCCGTCGGTGACGCGCCACAGCTTGCCCTTGCCGGTCTCACCGACCACTTCCAAATCGTTGCGCTGGTCGAGTGCCGTCTCCGCACCGATGCGCACCGCACGCGCGGCATCCGACTCACCGTCGCCCCCACCGGCCAACAGGACGAAGGCAACGCCGTGAGCGGCCAGCTCCGATACGGCATCACCCGAGGGCGCCGCAATGAGCTCGGCCGTCAACCGTGCGGTCTCGGCATCGCCATCGTCGGGCTGCAGTCGGGCCGAACGCAGCGTGCTCTGCCCACCCAGCGCAGAGGTCTCACCCCAGACCACATCGGCGACGACGGCGCCGTCGGCCGCGGGGGTGATCACGAAAGTGGCGTTGCCCAGTCCCGCGCGCCCTTCGGCTTCGACATACGCCGGCAGCGTGCTGCTCGGCCCGTTGGTGAGCGCCGATGTTCCGCGGGGCAGCGCAGTGAGGGCGGGCACGGCGCTGACCGCGAGGGTGACGAGCACCACGGCGGCGAGCGGGGCACGCAGCCGCGCACGGTCCGGAAGTGCGTCGACAGCGAGAGCGGCCGCGCCGAGGAGCGCCAGCCAGTAGAGACTCAATGCCGCACCAGGCCAGATCGCGATGCGCACGGCAGCATCGGTGGTGACGACGATGCCGACGACGAGGCTGGCCGTCGCCAGGGATGTGAGCGCGATGACCAGGACGACCGCCGAAGCGACCACGCGCGACAGTACCGGGGCGGCCACGGCGAGCACGAGGAGCGGCACGACCAGGAGGAACGCCCAGGTCCCGACGCCACCGATCAGCTGGTCCCAGCCGGCGCCGCCGGTCGAGGGGAAGCCGAATGCCAGGGCGAAGCGGCGGGCCGCATCGGCCGACTCGCCCGCGGGCACGGGAACCCCCGGGTCGGCCAGCAGACCCCACAGATCTCCCGTGCCGCGTCGATGCCAGATCATGGGGATCCAGACGGCGAGGGTGGGAACGAGCAGCCAGATGACCCGGGCGAGACCCCGAGCACGGCCGACCGCCGCGGTCAGGATCACGGCGACCATCCACAACACGACGAGCGCAGGGCCGATCGAGGGCGCGCATGCGGTGACGGCGACGGCGATCACCGACCCCATCCCCGCTGCCGTCCACGACCGGTGGGCGACGACGGCCGTCCACAGCAGCCATGGCAGCAGGAGGTGGGCGATGACCACGCTGGGCCGGCCCGTCGCCAGCGCGTCCAGCAGGCTCGGGGCCAGGGCGTAGCCGACCGCGACGATCGCTCTCGCCACGGGGCGTTCGGTGAGCCGGGTCGCCGCGAACCAGCCGCCGAGAGCGGCGAGCGGCAGCGCCAGCACCCACAGCACGACCATCACGCGAGAGGGCGCGGCGGGCCAGAGCGAGCCGAGCGCGGCGACGACCGCGCTGAAGGGATCGGCAGGACCGGAGCTGTCCCAGCCGAGCGGTCGCAGCCCCGCCGCGGCATCCGCCCAGAGCTGAGTGAGGGTCGCGCGCAGCGGTGCCAGCGCACCGCCGCCGAGCACCGGCCAGGCGAGCAGCGACAAGAAGGCGAGCACAGAGACCAGCAGGGCGCCCAGGACGATCCACGCTCCCCCGCCGGAGAAGAAGCGCAGCTCGCCGCGAGTGGTGCCGTCGATGACGACGTCGTCGTCCAAGCGTTGGCGCAGCTGCTGCCGACTCACCCGCAGCGGCGCCAGCTGAGCCCACGAGACCCGACGGTCGGTGCGGATGCCGCGGCGGGCCCGGGCAACCGCGCCTGGCTTGGACATGACCGCGAATGTGGCCGCCCACTCGGGACCGATCAGTGCGGGACGCTTGGCGAGGAGGTGGGCGATAGAGCGCAGCAACGCCAACGGCAGATAGGACAGCCAGTGCACCGCGACCGCCGCAGGCGGCGCGTACGCGAGCCGCCGATGCAGCTGCGCGGTGCGCTGCGCATACGCACGACGGATGCCGGCCGGCTCGAAGCGGTCGCCGAGAGTGCGAGGGTCGCTGCGATCGGCATCGACGATCGCGATGATCGCCTGCGGGGCGAGCACCACGCGGCCGCCGCGCAATCGCGCACGCACCCCGAGATCGAGACCCTCATCGGCGCCCGCGAGCGCCGTGTCGAGTCCGTCCAATGCGAGCCAGGGGTCGGTGCGCACCAGGACGCCGCGGATGTCGGCGCCGAGAACGTCGTCGCCGGCGTCATGCTGACCCTGATCGTGCTCGCCGTCGGCCAGACCGACGGTGCGTCCGCCGTGGGTGAGCGACACACCGAGCGAGACGATGCGGTCGTTGTCATCGGCACGAACCAGCTTGGGAGCGGCGAAGGCGACGGAAGGGGACGTCTCGAGAGCGCCGACCAGGCGTAGGAGCGCGTCGGGTGCCGGAACGGTGTCTTGAGAGAGGATCCAGACCGTGTCGCCGTCGAGGCGGCGACGAGCGAGGTCGAGCGCTCCCGCGAACGAGGTGCCGCGGTCGGCGGTGATCACACCCTCCGCGCCGGACTCACCGGCGATGCGCTGAAGTTCGCGGTCGGTGGCGTGTGCGCCGCAGAGGACGATGGTGAGCACATCCACCGGGCGCGACTGCGCCTCGAGCGCGGACAGCGCGCGCTGCAGGCGGATGTCGGTGGCCACGCGCGCATCGGGGCGCACGACCAGGACTGCGTGAACTCGGGCGGGCATGACCTGGTCAGCCTAAGCGCGAGTTCGGCCCCGTGCCGGAGGCCGCCCGCGAGTCTCGGGATCTGACGCCGCGGAATCAAGCCTGACGCTTGAGCTTGCGGCGCTCGCGCTCACTGAGTCCGCCCCAGATCCCGAAGCGCTCATCATTCTGGAGGGCGTACTCGAGGCACTCGCCGCGAACATCGCACGTGGTGCAGATGCGCTTCGCGTCGCGCGTCGATCCGCCCTTCTCGGGGAAGAACGCCTCCGGGTCGGTCTGCGCGCACAGCGCGTCGGCCTGCCAGGCGAGGGCGGTGTCCTCCTCGGTCGGCGCGGGCCGACGCACCCCGGGGACACCCAGGTTGACCGGGTCGACGAACCAGTTGTCGGGGACGCCGGAGCGGTAACCGGTCATATCGTTCTCCCCACGTTTTCCCGATGCGCTGATGCGCGTGTTGGGATAATTACACCCTTGTCATTCGCTGCGGTCAAGTCGCAGATCGTAAACCCTCAATGCGGGATTGAACCTTCACGGCGCGCCGTCGGCGTGTCTCGGATGTGTCACGGGTGGTGCGAGGTGGTCAGGCGCCGGGCTGCGCGACGAAGATCTCCCCGTCGCCGGAGATGCGCAGGCTCTCCTCATCGGCGATGTGCACCGCGGCACCCGGCCGCAGCGATACGGCATCCTCTGCGCCGGCGACGGTGACCGCTCCGCCCGTGCACAGGGCGATCGCGGGGCCGCTCAGGGGCACCCGGACCTCCTCGACACCACCGACGATCACGCGAGACAGAGCGAAATCGTCGACCGGCGTGTCGTAGGCGAGAACCGCCCCGCCGTCGACCGGTCGACCGTGGATGACGGGCGCCGGACCGGGGGTGACATCCACCACGCTCATCAGTTCGGGCACGTCCACGTGCTTGGGCGTCAGGCCGCCGCGCATCACGTTGTCACTCGCCGCCATCAGTTCGACGCCGAGGCCGGACTGGTACGCGTGCAAGACCCCGGCGGGTGCGAAGAGCGCCTCACCCCGGTGCAAGGTCACGAGGTTCATGAGCAACGCGACGATCAAGCCCGCATCGCCGGGGAAGTCGGAGGCCGCGGCGCGCAGGACGGCGAGTTCGTCGGCGAACTCCACACTCTCGGCGTGCTCCAGCGCGATCGTCAGGTCGGCGACGATGGCGGCATCCGCCTCGCCCAGGGCCCAGGCGAGCACACGGCGCAGCGCCGCTTCGGCGGCGGCTCCGGCGTCGGCGGCACCGAGAAGTTCGCGGATCTGAGAGACAGCACTCCCTTCGCCGAGCGCGTCCAGCAGCCGCCGGGTCGCGGGCAGCGGACGCAGCCCGACGAGCGCGCGGAACTCGTCGCTCAACGCAACGATGATCTCGGGCTTGTGGTTGTCGTCGCGATACAGACGGTCGGCGGCACCCCGTGGGATGCCGGCGCGCTCTTCGCGGGCGAAGCCCTCCCGCGCCTGCGCGCGCGTGGGGTGGGCCTGGATCGACAGCGACGACGCCGCGGCGAGCAGCTTCAGCAGGAACGGCAACGGAGGGCGGCCGGCATCGGCGAGCGCAACGTCCAGAGTGCGCCCGTCCGGCGTACGAGACGGCGAGCCCGGGTGGTCGCCGTACCAGATCTCCGCTTCCGGAGTGCCGGTCGGAATGCGGCCTTCCAGGGTGGCGATGAGCGTCGTGGAGCCCCAGGAGTAGTCGCGTGGTTCGTTGGCGATCGGCGTCAGCATGCCCCCAGCCTAGGACTGCTCCCGCGCTACTCTGATCAGACCATGGCCGTCCACACGAAGCACCCCGTCGGGGCGCCGCCGACCGCCCCGATCCGTGCCACGTCGGGTCATCTCCTTCTGCGCGGATGGTGCATCTTCGTCATCGCCGCTGCCCTCGCCGGCGGGTCATGGCTGATGGTCGCGGGCGTCGTCGGGACCGCCGTGACGGTCGTGGCGGCGGGCGTCGCGTCGGGAGTGTTGTGGATCACCCTCCGACCGCCGGTCCAGTGGCGACGACTGCCCTGGTTCGCCGTCTCGTATGTGATCTTCGCGATCGCCTCGCTCCTGTGGAGCGCACACCCGATGGCGACCGCGGTGACGCTGGTGCTGCTGGTCGTCACGACCGTGCAGGCGATGTTCGTGGGCTCCGTGCTGACGTGGCGAGAACTCGTGCGGGCGATCGCATCGGCTCTGAAGTGGGTGCTGGCACTCTCGGTTCTGTTCGAGCTGTGGGTCTCGCTGGTGTGGAGAGGGCCGGTCCTTCCGGGCTTCCTGCGCCCCGGCCCGTCGACCGGCGATTCGTCCGCCGTCTGGTCGGGCGACCACCTGTTCGACGGCGGCCGCGTGCAAGGGATCTTCGGTGACCCCACGGCCCTCGCCTACGTCGCGCTGCTCGCGATGGTGGTCTTCGCGATCCGCTTCGCATCGGGGGCCCCGCGGCGCTCGCTGCTCGCCGCGTGGTTCGTGCTCGCGGCCCTCCTGTTCGTGCGCGCGGGGTCGGCGACCGGGTGGCTGGCCGCCGCCACCGTACTCGTCGTGCTCGCGACCGTGCTCGCCATGCGTACGACGCGGCGGGCGGGTGAGCGCACCCGGTACTACGTCGTGTACGCCGTGGTGGCCGCGGGCGGCCTCGTCGCGTTCTGGCTGTCACGCGGGCCACTGTTCTCGGTGCTGGGGCGCTCCGCCGAGCTCACCGGCCGCGAGGGGATCTGGGCCATCGTCGCGGCGACGGCAGCGCAGCGGCCGTTCGCCGGGTGGGGCTTCGCGTCGCCGTGGCTGCCGGACGACCCGGCATTCGACGGGTGGATCGTCGAGCAGGGACAGACCGTCGTGCAGGCGCACAACATGTGGCTGGACGCGTTCTTCCAGCTCGGTGCGATCGGGCTGGCCCTTCTGACACTCACCTTCTTCGCGTATGTCTGGCGTTCCTGGTTCTTCGCCGTCGACCGCCCGCGATGGGACCTGGTCGCCGATCGCCCCTACTCCGCCGTCACGCTGCTGCCGACCCTCGCCGGGGCGATCCTGCTCGTTCAAGGTCTCGCCGAGTCCTCCCCCCTGATCGGATGGGGATGGCTGATGATCGTCCTGCTCGCCTTCAAGATCAAGCAGGCGCCGCTGCTCGGCCGGGGCGCGTCGGAGCAGCGGCTGGTCGGTGAACAGGGCGAGCCCGAGCGCGCGCCACGGTGAGCGCGAAGGTCGCCGGGTTACACTGCTGAGGCCATGGCCTCCACTTTTTCGCGCCCCGACGCGGCGCCGAACGATACCTTCACGCCTGCCAGCGCAACGATCGCAATCGTCACCTACAACCGCTCCGCTCTGCTCACGAAGCTCCTCGAGAGCATCACGGCGATGGACCCGAAGCCGGGCCACGTCGTCATCGTCGACAACGCCTCCACCGACAACACGACCGAGGTCGTCGAGTCCTACCGCGAGCGCCTCGGCGCCGAACTCGTCTACCGTCGGCTCGACGAGAACACCGGCGGCTCCGGCGGGTTCAGCGAAGGCATGCGAGTGGCGTACGAGCTCGGTTCGACGTGGATCTGGCTGATGGACGACGACGTCGAGGTTCTGCCGGACGGGCTCGCCAAGATGGGGGCGTGGGCGCCGCGGTTCAAGTCGATCCAGGGACGACGCTACGACTTCGACGGCAGCGAGTTCTACTGGCAGTACCGGGTCGCCGAGGCCCTGGCCATCCCGATTCCGTTCGCTCCGAGCGGCTTCGACGAGTCGGGCTACAAGGAGATGAACTCCGGCTGCTTCGAGGGCATGTTCATCCACCGCGACATCGTCGGTCAGATCGGACTGCCCGATCCGCGCTTCTTCATCTACTGGGATGACCAGACGTACGGCTGGCTCGCGTCGCGCCTGACGACGTCCGTGATCGTCAACGAGTTCGTGCTGCGCCGCACGCGTGAGATCAAACAGTGGGACATGGGCATCCGACACATGAACGCGTCGAGCAACGCCTACCGGTACTACATCATGCGAAACCGCGCGATCATCAAGCGCTACTACCGCTCCGCCGGCGTCTACAACCCGGTGCTCTTCGGGCTGGGCACGACCCTGACCTTCGGCAAAGAGCTGATCCGGCTGCTGCTGGTCGAACGCACCGTCCGCGGCACCTCGAACCTCTTCCGGGGGCTCCGCGACGGACGCAAGATCGCGCGGGATGCCGCGTGGCAGCCGATGCCGCCGCTGGTTGCTGCGGGGTAGACCGCTCCCGGGCAGCGCCGGCGGTCACCCTCCGCCCGGCGCCGCCGTGTCACGGAGATCGAAGCTCAGATCGGCGCCGGCGCAGAGGGCGCTGAAGCGGTCGGGCATTGCGGGATCGCTGGAGACGATGCGCACCGGCGCGTTCCAGGCTCGCACCGCTTCGCATGCCTGCGCCTCGTTGCGCGGATCCATGATGTACGAGTAGGTCCGGATCGGATCGGCCGACGAGGTCGACTCGAGTTGAAGGAGCCAACTGTTGAGGAAGGCGTCTCCGGACGGGCTGAGATAGGACAGCGCCATCGTGCGCACGCCGGGTTCGGCGAGATCGAAGAGCCGCTGTGCGGCAGGATTCCCTGCGGCGACGCCGGTGTTGGTGACGATGGCGATGGGAGTAAACACCGAAGCGATGCGGTCTGACGTCGGTGGCACCTGCGCCATGAGGACGAACGGGGTGGCAACGGAGATCGCGGCGACCCCGATGGCGGTCCATCGGCGTCCCCTCGTGCTCGCCAGCTCGGAAAGCAACGCGGCGGTCAGGATCACAATGAGCATCGATGAGATGAGCCAGGCGAACTTCGCGGGGTAGTACCCCCACCAATGTGCCGCGCCCGCGCGCTGAGCGACGAGGTAGGCGCCGACGACCGCCGAGACGGCGAGAACGATCAGAAGGCCATTCATCGGGTGACGTTGGTGCAGATGTAGGGCGGTCAGAACCGTCACGACGAGCGTCGCAACGACGATGACGGCGACATGCACGGGAAGCAGCTGCATGATCCCGCCGTCCACCGCGAGGGCGGCTCCCTCCCGTCGAAGATCGGGCAGCGTCACCGCGACGATGTAGATCGGCACGGGGAGAACTGCGAGCACCAGCAGAGAGACCTCTCGCAAGCGAAACCCCTCACGAGCAAGAGAGGCGGCACGGGAGCCGAGTGCGAAGACCGCGAGAGCGAAGGGCACCGCGGCGACCGGCGCCCAGGTCGCGAGCAAGGCAACGGCCGCAAGGCTGAGCACCGCCGCGCCCACCACCGGAGTGACACGCGTCTCAAGCCAGGCTAGCCACGAGGCGAGCAACAACAACAGCGTCAAGGTCGCGTTGTAGAAGCCGAACTGCGCCGCAAAGCCGAAGACAAACCACGTGAAAGGGATCGCGGCGACGATCGCCGCTGCGATGACGCGCAAGGTCCGTGCACCTCCGTGCACGCTGCGGGCGCCGATGAGAGCGCCGAGGAGTGCTGTCGTCGAGGTCGCGATGAGCCAGAAAGCAGCGAACGCGCCGACATCGTGCCGGAGGAGATTCTGCGGGAGCACGGAATCGCGACCGACCGCGGCGGCGATAGCCAACAGTCCGGGAGTGAGCGGCGACGCGTTCGGGTGCGCGATCGCGTTGAGCCCGCCGTCGGCGATCAGCATTCTGGTGGTCACCAGATTCCACACGGCGTCGTTGTGCATCGCCCATTCGAGGTCGCCGGTGCCGACCGTGGTCATCCCCACCAGCACAAGGGCCAGCGTGGGAACAGCCAGCAGGGGGACGACGATGCGCAACTCACGGCGGCCCACCAGGCGCAGGGTTCCGGATCGGGTCGTGGCCACGACAGCGACCAATCCGAGAATCGCGAACATGAGCGAGGCCACGCCGACCAGGGTGAGGCCCGAGTCTGGCATGAAGCGGAGCATCAGAGCGAGCAGCGCGATCTCCACGATCATCGCCGCCGCGAGAGCGAAGGGCCACGACGTTCGCTGGCCGATCGCGAGCGTCAGTGCAATCAGCACGGCGAAGGGCGCCGCCCACGGCGTCACACCGGTATACATCAGCAGCACGCCCACCAGAACAGCGGCTGCGGTGGCGCCGACCCAGATCGCGCGCACGCGGCGCGAGGGAGCCGCAGGTTTCATGCGAGCCGGTTGTTCCACAGGGAGAGTGCGGATCCGATGGCCATATGCATGTCAAGGTACTGGTAGGTCCCCAGACGTCCGCCGAAGTGCACGTCCCTCTGCCCCTTCATCAAATCTCGATACGCGAGCAGTCCGGCGCGATCGCCGGGTGTGTTGACGGGATAGTAGGGTTCGTCGTCTCGCGTCGCGAAGCGCGAGAACTCCCGCATGATCACCGTCTTGTCGGTCGGGTAGCGGTCGGCGCGCTCCGGGTGGAAGTGCTTGAACTCGTGGATCCGGGTATACGGGACATCGGCATCCGCGTAGTTCATGACGCTGGTGCCCTGGAAGTCGCCGACGTCGAGCACCTCCTCCTCGAAGTCCAGAGTCCGCCACGAGAGCTCGCCCTCGGCGTAGTCGAAGTAGCGGTCCACGGGGCCGGTGTACACGACCGGCAGTTGTCCGACCGTCGCCCGCTTATTCAGCGGCTGAGACTCGTCGAAGTAGTCGGTGGAGAGCTTGACCTCGATCTTCGGGTGGTCGGCCATTCGCTCCAGCCACGCCGTGTACCCGTCGATCGGCAGACCCTCCCACGTGTCGTTGAAGTACCGGTTGTCATACGTGTACCGCACGGGAAGGCGGCTGATGATCTCCGCCGGCAGGTCTTTCGGATCCGTCTGCCACTGCTTCGCGGTGTAGTCCCGGATAAAGGCCTCGTACAGCGGGCGTCCGATGAGACCGATGCCGCGCTCCTCGAGGTTCCGAGCCGAGGTCGGGTCAAACTCCCCCGCGAGCTCGAGCACCCGTGCGCGCGCCTCATCGGGCGAGTACGCAGCTTGGAAGAACTGATTGATCGTGCCAAGGTTGATCGGCAGCGGGAACACGACCCCCCTGTGGTTCGTGTATACGCGGTGAACATAGTCGGTGAATGTCGTGAACCGGTTCACGTACTGCCATACGGTCGCGTTCGATGTGTGGAACAGATGGGCTCCGTACCGGTGTACCTCGATGCCGGTTGTCGCTTCGTCCTCGCTGTACGCGTTGCCACCGATGTGGTGGCGTCGGTCGATGACCGTCACTTTGCGACCGGACGCCGCAGCCCGCTCGGCAATCGTGAGGCCGAAGAAGCCGGAGCCGACGATGAGGAGATCCATGTGAACCGATCTGAAGGTCGCTGGGCCCGACCCGCACGGGCTCCGCCATCGATCTTATCGGGCGCTGCCGAACGCGCTCATAAGCGAGGATGGGGACATGGACCTGGACATCTGCGTGCCGTACTGGGGCGACCCGGACCAGTTCTTGTCGACCATCGCGTCTGTTCAGGCCCAGACCGACCCGCGGTGGCGTCTGACGATCATCGACGACTGCTACCCCGGCACACGCGTGGCCGACTACGTCGCCACTGTGAACGATCCTCGAATCCGCTATCGCCGAAATGAACGCAATGTCGGCATCACAGAGAACTTCCGCCGTGCCGTCGATGCGGCGGAGGGATCGCATGTCGTCGTCCTCGGATCAGACGATCTGCTGCTGCCCGACTATGTCGCGCACGTGCGCGAGACGATCGCCGCCTTCCCCGACGTGGACGTCATCCAACCCGGTGTCCGTGTGATCGACGGAGGTGGTGCGCCGGCGCGCACACTCGTCGACACGATCAAGCAGCGGCTGCTTACCCCGCGCCGAGCGGCGACTTTTCGAGGCGAGCGCATGGCGGCGACTCTTCTTCGGGGCAACTGGCTGTATTGGCCGTCGCTGGTGCTCCGCGTCGATGTGGTGCGCTCGATCGGCTTCCGCGACGGTTTGCCGATCATCCTCGATCTTGCGCTCCTGGTCGACATCGCCTTCTCCGATGGCACTCTTCGCTACACCCGAGTCCCCTGTTTCGCCTATCGGCGCCACAGCGAGAGCTTGTCCCAGACGTCCCTGCGTGACGGTTCACGATTCGAGGACGAACGACGCTTCTACCGCGATACGGCCATCGCAGCACGCGCACGCGGATGGAAGCGAGCCGAACGGGCCGCGCGTCTGCGACTCATGTCACGCTTGCACGCACTGTCGCAACTGTGGCCGCTGGGCGCGTCGGACACTGCCCGACGCGCTGCGTGGCTACTCGCTGTCGGGCGCTGACTTCCGGACCGCCGGCCGATGCCCCCACCGCACCGCCGCCAGGTGGACGATCAGCCCGATCGCCGGGGCGAGCACAAGGGCGGTCACGACACGCGGTTGCGCGGCGAGTGGCAGAAGAGCCAGGAGGACGATCGTCGAGACGGCTGCCCACAGCCAGCCCGCGGCGTAGGCACGGTGTTGCTTCCTCGCCAACAGAAGAGGTCCGGTCACGCAGAGGCTTCCCACGAGCACGGCGCTCACGACGATGATCGATGACGTCCACGGCGAGACCGCATAGCGGCCGACCGAGATGAGCTCGATCGCCCACGGCACGACGAGCCACGCCAGAGCGCCCGCGGCGACCGCGGCCGCCGCGGCGACGGCGAGGTAACGGAGCATCCGCGGTTCCGCCCGTGCGGGGGCGTCGCGATAGACGACGGTCAGATAACTCTGTAGTGCCATCAGGGGAATGATGAAGGGCGCTCGAGTGAGGGTGATCACGAGCGTGAGCGCCGCTACCGTCGAGACGGTCGCGTCGGCGAGGGACAGACGCAGCAGTAGAGGCATCCCGGTGACCATGACACCCGTCGCAGCCGCCGCGGCGACGGTGTGGGCGGTGTTGCACGCGAGTCGCACCGGGCTGACATCCAGGGCGTACATGCCACGGACACGAGGGCGGACCATCACCCACACCACGAGCACAGCGATACCGAAGGGCATCGCCACGGCCAACGCGACCACGTCGGGCGGCGCGCTGAGCGCGAGGGCAAGAGTCACCGCTGCAGCGCGCAGAACGGCATCGACGACGATGAGGGCGGCGACGGACGGCAGACGGTGCAACCCATACAGCAGGCCGGTGAGCACGGAAGTGGCGACGTACCCGAGCAGCCCGACGGCGAGCGCGCCAGCCATGCCCGCGCCAGTGCCTGCGAAGGCGATGGGAGCAACACTCACGCCGACGAGTACCGCGACAGCCACCACCACCACACTCGCCGCCGCAACGAATCCCCTGAGCGCGCCGGGGGGCGCTTCCGGCAGTACGGGCGCCGCCGCGCGGGCCACCTCCTGCTGGATGCCGCCGACCGCCGAGCCGATCAGGTACATGGTCGACCAGAAGACCGAGAACGACAAGTAGTCGTGTGGGTCGGCGAGAAGACGCGCAGCCAGCAACTGGATCGCGTAGCCACTGGCCCCCGCGATCGCCGTCGCTCCGAGAACGGCGACGAGGCCTCTCGCAGCCGGTTCAGGCGGTCGAACCATCGGCGTCCCGCACGTCGAGGTGTCCGGGGGCCGGCGAACGTAGATCAAGTGAAGCGGCGTCCGCGCGGCCGGGAAGCACCGGATCGGAGCTCGCAGCCGTGGAAACCGATGCGGCGGTGAGCAACGTGTCAAGTCGCTCGGTCTCGGCTCGCAGAATCGCGACTTCCTCCGCGACGCGACGGATCTCGTCCTCGGCCGTCGAAAGCTCGAACGATTGGTGCAGAGTGACGCCGATGAGTAGCGCGAGGGCGAGGATGAACAGCAGGTTGGCGGGAAGTTCGACCCCGACAAGGTCTGCGAGGCCGTTCAGTACGCCCGGAAAAACCGTCAACACAAGCATTGCGACGCCGATCAGCAACCACAGAAGTGCGTACTTCTCGCGCAGCTTGCGCGTCAGCAAGAGCCAGAAGATCACCGCGAGGATGATGAGCGCGAAACCGAGGCCGAGCCAGACGATCATGACCGTAGCCCTTTCCTGAGTCCGCCGCGCAGAAGCGCGAGTCCCAAGGCGAAGACGGACCTGAAGAGGTAGAGGGTCGATCCCAGGGGACCCTGGCTGGGACGGCCGTATCTGCGCGGGCGCATCGCAACGGGCACCTGAGCGACCGTGAGCCCGGTGTGTAGCGCCGCGACGAGCGAGTCGATCGTGTCCCCGAGGTATTCGGCCGGGTAGTAGTGCACGTACTGATCGATCGCTCGGCGATTGGCGGCACGGAACCCACTCGTGACGTCCGTCAACCGCGTGCCCGCAACGCGAGACAGCACAGCAGCGAGGAAGGTCATCGCCCAGCGGCGCGGCCCTCGAGCTTCGTAGCTGCCCACCTCGGCGAAGCGTGCGCCGATCGAGATGTCTGCGCGCTCCAGTCCGGACAGGACGAGAGCGATGTCGTCCGGATTGTGCTGGCCATCGGCATCCACCTGCACAGCGCGGTCGTAGCCGTGCCGCTGCGCGTATGTGAAGCCGGTCTTCATGGCCCCACCGACACCCATGTTGAACGGGAGGGAGACCACCGCGGCACCGGCTTGGCGGGCGATGTCCGCCGTGTCGTCCGTCGACCCGTCGTCGACGACAACGACGTCGTAGTCGCCGTCTGCCGTCCGAATCTCACGAACGGTCTGGCCGACGTTCTTCTCCTCGTTCCACGCTGGCACGATGACCAGAACAGATTCTCTTTGTGGCGCCACAGTCTCGTAGTCTACTGCCGCGCGATTCCGGGACCCGGGGATGGCGCCCGGCCGTCGCAGCGGCGAGCACTACGATGGCGAGGTGAGTTCTGCCGTTCGCCCCGTCCGTTCCTGGATAGCGATCGTCGCCGTCCCCCTTTTCGCCTTCCTCACCCTGTGCGCGTGGTCTTTCGCGTCCCCGGTCGGTTCGAGCCCCGACGACGACTTCCACCTCGCCTCAATCTGGTGCGGCCTCGGGGAGCGTCCCGGTCTGTGCGAGACCGCGCCCGACTCCGCCGATGCCGCGCCCACCGCGCGGATGATCCCGGCCGCACTGGTGAATGCGCCCTGCTTCGCTTTCCGGCCGGAGCAGAGCGCGGGTTGCTGGGATCCCGCGGCCAGCGGAATGGCGCTCGTCGCACGCGCCAATGTCGATGGCCTGTATCCACGGCTGTTCTATACGGCGGCGTCCGTGTTCGCAAGCACAGACCCTCAGTTTTCGGTCATCGCGATCCGCCTCGCGAACTCGGCGTTCGCGGTGGGGCTCCTCACCGCGGTCTTCTTCGCCCTCCCGCGCAGAGTGAGACCGGCGCTGCTCATATCGGTCATCGCCACGAGCGTGCCGTTGGGCGTGTTCGTCTTTGCATCGACCAACCCGTCATCGTGGGCGATGCTGTCTGCCGCGACAGTGTGGACGTCGCTGTACGGCGCGACGAGGGCGACCGGCAGGCGACGATGGGTCCTGTGCGCACTGGCGATCTTCGGTGCCATCGTCGGAGCCGGAGCGCGAGCAGACGCGGCGATCTTCGCCGTGTACGCAGTCGCGCTCGCACTGATCCTCGGCGTACGGAGTCTGCGCCAGCAACGCTGGCCTATCTCGACCGCGCTCGTGATCTGCGTGATCAGCGCCGCTTTCTATATGAGTGCGCGGCAGGGCGGAGCAGCCTTCGGGGGGCTCGACCCCTCAGCGCACGCTTTAACGCTGTCCCAGCACATCTCGAATATGTTCGAAATCCCTTCGCTCTGGACGGGAGCTCTCGGAGGTTCCAATCTCGGGTGGTTCGACACACGCATGCCCGCGATCGTCTGGGTTCCGGCGACCGTCGTCTTCGCCGGCGCTCTGTTCGTCGGCATCCACCGCCCGACGCGTCGACGGATGACCGCGGTGACACTGGCGCTGCTGGCACTGTGGGCGGTGCCGTTCGTCATGCTCGCGCAGTCGAACGCTATGGTCGGAAGCACAGTTCAGCCCCGCTACCTCCTGCCGTTGATGCTCATCGCCGTAGGCGTCGCAAGCCTCCGACCCGATGCGGAACGCGCATGGGATGGACCCCGCTATGCCGTTGCGGCGGTCGGCCTGTGGGTCGCGATGACGGTAGGGCTGCATCAGAACCTGTCCCGCTACATCTCCGGGGGCGGCGGCCGGATCGATGCGGGTGCTCCCGGCAGCTGGTGGTGGCCGGGTGTGCCCGACCCCCTTTTCATCTGGATGGCAGGCTCCGCTGCGTTCGCGGGGATGCTCCTGACGATCTGGATCGCCACGAGAGGGCGGGGACGACGCGCTCCCGACGCAGCGTTGTTGCGCGCGCCGCGCGGCTCTCAGCCGACCGAGATCACCGGGTCGGCCAGCACATAGCCGGTCTGCGTCGGCGAAGCAGGGACCAAGAACGTCGCGCCCTGCCACTGAATGTCGAACGGGCTGCCATCCGCAGCGAGCACCTCTGCGTTGACGAAGTACTTGCCCCCGGCGAACGGAAGTCGCGGGAACGTGTAGTTCACGGTGACGACTCCCGCTGACGTCGGCCCGTGGCTCGTCTCATGCCGACGGGTGCTGGTACCGAACACCTGCTGGCCGTTCGGAGTGTCGATGCTGAGGCTCGAGTGCCACTGGTCCAGTCCTTGCGGGAGGTCGACGGCGACTTCGATGGTCAATTGCTCCCCGGGCTGCACGCCGTCCACGATCTCGCCAGCGGCATTGCGCACGGTGATTCCCGCGATCTGCGGAACAGAAGCCGGCGCGCCCGCCGCTGCTGCCGCCTCCGCCTCCGCCTCGGCGTTCGACCGCCGCTTCCCCTCGAGGATTTCGCGGTGCACACGCGTAGCGTCGGCAGCTGACCCGATGAAAGCCACCTCACCGTGGTTGAGGACGAGTCCACGATCGCACACTTCCATCACCTGCTCGGCGGAGTGAGAAACGAGCACGATGGTGCGCCCCTCGCGCTGGAACTGCCGGATCTTGTCCATGCACTTGCGCTGGAATGCCTCATCACCGACGGCCAACACCTCGTCGACCAGGAGAACGTCGGGGTTGGTGTGCACGGCGACGGCGAAAGCCAACCGCACGTACATGCCGGAAGAGTAGAACTTCACCTGGGTGTCGATGAAGTCGCCGATCTCGGAGAACGCGAGGATGCTGTCGAACTCCGCCGCCGTCTCATCCTTCGACAGACCCAGGATCGCTGCATTGAGATAGACGTTCTCACGTCCCGAAAGATCGGGGTGGAACCCGGCTCCCAGCTCGAGGAGGGCGGCGAGACGGCCTCGTCGCTGCACCGTTCCCGACGAGGGATCGATGATGCCTCCGATGACCTTGAGCAGTGTGCTCTTTCCCGAGCCGTTCGACCCCAGCAGGCCCAGTGACGACCCGGCACGGATCGAGAACGAAACGTCTTTCAGGGCGGAGAACGACTCCTGGTGCACACGACCGCGCCGCCCGAACGTGACGACCCGCTCTTTGAGCGAGTTGTCCTTGCGGATCACGAACGACTTCGAGACACCCTCGACGCGGATGACTTCCGGTCCCTCGGTGTTCGGACGGGGACTGACAGACGACACCATTACAGCTCCTGCGCGAAGTTTCCCTGCAAGCGTGCGAACACGCGCTGGCAGATCCAAAGGACGATCAGACCGACCACGAGCGCCGCAAGCATTCGAAGACCGAGCTCGGGGGGATAGTCGGCCACGGTGCCGGACGTCCAGAAGGCACGGTGGAAACCGAGGACGGCCAGGGTGAGCGGGTTGTTCGTGTAGACCTCGAGCAACCAACTGGGCAGGTTGAACCTCTTGAAGACGTCGGCCACCATTGTCCAGCCGTAGACGATCGGCGACGCCCAGATCGACAGTGTGAGCAGGATCTGGACGAGGTACTGCACATCTCGGAGATAAACGTTGATAGCCGAGAAGAGGATGCCGAACGCAGCCCCGTAGAGCACGATGAGTGCGACGGAGGGGAAGAAGTAGAGGAGCCCGGGCGTCCAGGGCGGCGACTCGAGGATGAAGCATCCGACGACGAGCACCAGGACCTGGACGGTGAAGGTGAACAGTGCGGAGCCCATCGCCGCGAGGGGGAAGACCTCTCGCGGGACGTAGACCTTCTTGACAAGCCCTGCGTTCGCGATGATCGAGGCCGTCGTACCGGTGAGCGATTCCGACAGCAGGCCGAAGATCGTCAAGCCCGAGAAGACATAGATGGCAAAGTTGTCGATGCCCCGGGCCGCGCCCAGAATCTGACCCATCACGACGTAGTAGACGGCCAGCTGCACAATCGGGTTGATCAGAGTCCACAACACTCCAAGCGCACTGTCTTTGTAGCGCGCCTTGATGTCTCGTCGCACGAGAAGACTGAGCAACTGACGGTGGTCGAACACCGCCTTCAGCGAGCCCCACGTTCCCGTGATCCCGACCTTGCCCAGGGGCGCGGAGAACGGTTGGGAGTCGAGTCGCTGAAACCGGGCAACCGCACTATCGGTCAATGGACACCTTGACTTTCTTGCTGAGACCAGCGACTCACTATACCTGCATGGGGGTGCGAGTCCCCCGGACTCGCGAGCGACGCGACGCGCCCCCGGCGCGTCGCCGACCGATCACCATCGACGTTCGCGAGCCGGGTATCTGAGTCCGGCCCACATGCCACGCAGCGCAGCTGCAATCTTGGCGCCCCGGTCCTTTTCGAGGAGCAGAAGTTTGACCCACGCCTTCCACGTGAACCAGGCGTCCTCCCAGAACCAACGGCCGAAACCATATCGACGCACAACGATGAGCCGATTGCGCGCGGCGTGAAAGTGACGCATGGTCGAGTAGTTGGCGAGGTACACCCGACGGCCGAGAAGTCGGACGGCGTCGGCGTCTCCAAAGCTGTGATCGAGGATCGCGTCATACACCTTGAGGTTGCGAAATCCGCGCGCCCGGGCACGCAGGCAGATGTCGTGATCGACGTAGTCGATGAACAACGGCTGATCATGCAGCCCGATCGCGTCCAGGAGCGCGCGCGAGAACAGCGACCCCGAACTGATCAGCACCTCTGCCCCACGGGCGCCGGTGCCGGACTCCCGTGCATAGATGATGCCCGTGGCATTGGAGCGCAACGCCGGCCCGACGACGCCGACCAGCTCTCCCGAGGCCTCGCGGGCGACGCGCGCTTCGAGCAGCTGGCGCAGCGAGCCCGGCGTCACTCGGCTGTCCTGATCGAAGATCCAGACATCGTCGAATCCTGCGGCCAGAGCGGCCCTGATTCCTGCGTTGAACCCCGTCGCGACGCCGACGTTGCCCGCCTGGTCGAGGACGACGACGTCGTCACGCTCCGCGGCGAACGCGAGGATCCGGGCGGAATGCTCGTCGGGCGAGTTGTTCACGACGTACACACGCCCGACCTGTGCCGCGACGGCATCGACGTTCACGACGACCTCTGGGTCGGGGTGGTAGGTCAGCACGACGGCCGCGACGCGAGTATTCGGCGCGGCGTCGAGAGGAACATCGCTGGAGATCGTCATCAGAGTCCCGCGGCGACGGTATCGGCGATCGTCGACCGGAAGGACACTGCCGGAAACCAGCCCGTGTCGGACCGAAGGCGCGAAGAGTTGCCCACGATCAGCGCGGGGTCGGTGACCCGGATTCGCGAATCGTCCACCTCCAGAGGAGGGACCGGCTGTCCGAGCGCCTCGTACAGAGCCTCAAGGATCTCGCGTCCGGAGCGAGCCGTTCCTGACGCGACGTTGTACACATCGTGTGCGAGTCGGGGCGCGGTCGCGAGCGCGAGATATGCCCTCGCGACGTCGCGGACATCGGTGTAATCCCGACGCGTGTCGAGGTTGCCTACGCGCAGAGGTCGCTCGGGAGCCGACGCGAGGTGCTGCCGCAACAGATCGGGCAGCAGAAACCCCGGCCCCTGGTTCGGGCCGATGTGGTTGAACGGGCGCGCCACGACGGTGCGCAGGCCACGGCGCGCATAGTAGGCGAGTTGATTCTCCGTGAGGACCTTGCTCACGACGTACGGTGATGTGTAGGCGACCGGATCGGTCTCGATCCGGGCGACCTCTTCCTCCTGGGCGTAGACGGCCCCCGTCGATACACCGACAACGCGCCCCGTGAACCCGGCCGACAGGAGAGCCTCGCACATGCTCGTCACCATGGCGCTGTTGCCGTCGATGTACTCCTGTGGGCTATCGAACGATGGCCCGACGGCCGCGAGCCCGGCAAGATGCACCACGTCGGCGTCGAGCGGAACGCCGACCGGCCACCCCCGACGCAGATCCGCGGATGCATAGCCCGTCAAACTCGCGAGTGCCTCGGCATCCGGCTGCGCGTTGCGCGAAATACCGAAGACCTCGAATCCAGACTGAGCGGCGACGCGGGCGAGATGTCTCCCGACGAACCCATCGACCCCGGTGACGACCAGGCGGCGCGTCATGCCGACGGTCGTTGCGCTTCGGCGAGGGTCAGGTCGTGTGCGACCATCCGAGCCACGAGGCCCGGGAAGTCGACCTTGCGCTCCCATCCGAGCACCCGCTCCGCCTTGGACGGGTCGCCGAGGAGGATGTCGACCTCCGCCGGACGCATGAAGGCCGGATTCTGCGTGACGTACGGACGCCAGTCGTCGATGCCGATCTCGGCGAAGGCGAGCGTCAGGAATTCCTCGATCGAGTGCGTCTCTCCGGTGGCGAGCACGAAGTCGTCCGGCTCACTGTGCTGCAGCATCCGCCACATTCCCTCGACGAAGTCACCGGCGTATCCCCAGTCGCGCTTGGGCCACAAGTCTCCGAGCTCGATGTGCGTCTGCAGGCCCAGCTTGATGCGCGCCACGGCGTGCGTGATCTTGCGGGTGACGAACTCGACTCCTCGACGCTCGCCTTCGTGGTTGAAGAGGATGCCGCACGAGACGAACATGTCGTAGCTCTCGCGATAGTTCTTCGCTATCCAATGGCCGTAGAGCTTCGCAACGCCGTAGGGGCTGCGCGGGTGAAAGAGCGAGTTCTCGTTGTAGCCCGCACCGGGACGGTTGTAGTCCAGACCACCGAACATCTCGGAGGTGGATGCCTGGTAGACGCGCGTCGATTGTGCGCGACCGGTGACACGCACCGCTTCCAGCACGTTGAGCACACCCTTCGCCGTCACATCGGCGGTCAGGGACGGATTCTTGAACGAGTAGCCGACGTGGCTGACGGCAGCCAGGTTGTAGAGCTCGCCGGCGTCACTGACCTCAACAGCGCGCACGAGCGAGGTCGGGTCGGTGAGATCACCCTCGATGAGCTGGACAAAGGGCATTTCGGCCTCGACCTCTGCCCGTCGCGGGTTGTGCTGTCCACGGATGAGTCCGAAGACCTCGTATCCCTTGTCGTGGAGCAGCTGCGCAAGGTGCCCGCCGTCCTGTCCCGTGATGCCGGTGATCAGCGCGCGAGGTGTCTGTGCCATGGGTATGTCTCCGAACTCGAATCTGCAGGAATAATCCTAGCCGTGGCGGGCTGAGCGCCCCGTGGGCGGCCGGCACGGCCCGGTCTCCGTCACTCCGCGCGTCGGGCGAGAAGTGTATCCTCCAGTGCGGCCAGGTGATCGCTCGGGACGAATCCGGATGCCTCGATCTTGGCGAGGTCGAGCACGCTGTTGCCGGGGCGAGGCGCCACCGGCCCGTCAGCTGTCGCGAAGTACTCCTGCGTGGCCACTCCGTGAACGCGACTGGGGTCGTTGCCCGTCAGGACGAAGACCCGACGCGCGATCTCCGCCCACGACAGCGGCTCTCCCGAACCGGTCAGGTTGTACACCCCGGGTGCCGCGCCGGAAGACAGAAGATGGCGGATGCCGCGGGCGATGTCGCTCGCAAACGTGAGTCGCCCGGTCTGGTCGGCGACCACACTCGGATCGACGCCACGTTCGGCGAGCGAGGCCATCGTGGCGACGAAGTTCTTTCCTTCGCCGATGACCCACGACGTCCGCACGATGAAGTGGCGCGGAACCGTCGCAACGACGGTGTCTCCCGCCGCCTTCGTCTGACCGTAGACACCGAGGGGCGATAGCGGCTCGTCCTCAGGGTGCGGCAGATCGGACTGCCCATCGAAGACGTAGTCGCTCGATACGTGGACCAGAGTGAGATCGTTCGCTGCAGCGACCCGTGCGAGAGCGGCCACGGCGACGACGTTGACCCGCCACGCGGCTTCGCGCCCCGGCGACGCCTCCGCCGCATCGACGGCCGTGTACGCCGCAGCGTTGATGATCGTGTCGTAGTCGCGCCACCGACGCGCGGAATCCAAGCGGTCCGAGGTGAGATCGAGTTCCCCGCGCGACGCAAACTCAACGTGTGCGACGTCGGCGTACTCGGCGCGAAGCGCACGTCCCAGCTGGCCGTTGGCGCCCAGCACCAGCGTCTTCCGTGGCGTCATCGGCGAGACGTCTGCCAGCCGCGGATGTGCGAGATCCTTCGCCGAGATCTCCACGCGATCCAAGGGAATGGGCCATTCGATCGCGACGGTCTCGTCTGCCAGATTCAGAAAGGTGTACTCCGCGTCCGCAGACCAATGGTCGTTGACGAGATAGGTGTAGGCCGTATCGGCTTCGAGGGTCTGGTAGGCGTTGCCCACGCCTCGAGGCACGAAGATCGCGCGGGACGGGTCGATCTGCGTCGTGAACACGGCCCCGAAACTGGGCCCTTCGCGCAAATCGACCCAGGCTCCGAAGATCCGTCCGGTCGCGACCGAGACGTACTTGTCCCAGGGCTCCGCATGGATGCCGCGGGTCGTTCCCACCTCGTCGTTGAACGAGACGTTGTTCTGGACCGGGCCGAAGTCGGGCAAACCCAGCGCCGTCATCTTCTCGCGCTGCCAGTTCTCCTTGAACCAGCCCCGTGCGTCGCCGTGAACAGGCAGATCCCACACCATGAGGCCGGGAATGGGCGTCGGTGTCGCGGAAAGAGCCTTGCTGAACTCGACCACCTACTGACCCTTCGCCGAGTAGAACGCCTCGACGCCATCCTTCGAGCCCGCCCACCACGACTCGTTGTCGCGGTACCACCGGACGGTGTCGGCGAGGCCGGCTTCGAAGTCCTGGAATTTCGGCGCCCATCCGAGTTCGGAACGCAATTTCGAGGAGTCGATCGCGTACCGAAGGTCGTGGCCGGCGCGGTCTACGACGTGGTCGTACGCGTCCGAAGGCTGCCCCATGAGGTCCAAGATGAGCTCGACGACCGACTTGTTGTCCTTCTCCCCGTCGGCCCCGATCAGGTACGTCTCGCCGATGGCGCCCCCGTCGAGGATCGCCAGCACTGCGGACGAGTGGTCCTCCGCGTGAATCCAATCGCGGACGTTCTCGCCCGTCCCGTAGAGCTTCGGTCGGATGCCGCGGATCACGTTGGTGATCTGTCGCGGAATGAACTTCTCGACGTGCTGGTACGGCCCGTAGTTGTTCGAGCAGTTCGAGATGGTCGCCGGCACGCCGAACGACCTGACCCACGCGCGCACGAGCAGGTCACTGCCCGCCTTCGTGGACGAGTAGGGGCTCGAGGGGTTGTACGGGGTGGACTCCGTGAAGCGCTGCGGATCGTCGAGCTCGAGATCGCCGTAGACCTCGTCGGTGGAGATGTGATGGAAGCGAGTGCCGTGGCGTCGCGCGGCTTCGAGCAGCGTGTAGGTACCGATGATGTTCGTGTCGAGGAAGGGGCGCGGGTCGTGCAGAGAGTTGTCGTTGTGGGATTCCGCGGCGAAGTGGACGATCGCGTCGGCCTCACTCACGAGCGCATCAACGACCTCGGCGTCGGCGATGTCGCCCTCAACGAGGTCGACACGGCTCCCGGAGAGCCCTTCGAGCGAGGCGCGGTTTCCGGCGTAGGTGAGCTTGTCCAGCACGGTCACGTGGTCGTCGGTGTTCTCGATGACATGGCGGACGAAGTTGGAGCCGATGAACCCGGCCCCTCCGGTGACGACGAGATTGCGCATCGCCCCAGACTACCGAGGTCATCTACGGAGCGCGTGCGCGCGAGGTCTCTCACGACAAGGAGAGGACCACCCGGTGCGACCGCGCACCGTCAGAGCTCACAACCGCGGCGGATAAGATCGAGGTCATGTCCGACGGTCAGTTTGTCTCATACGCGCAGAATGCGGAAGACGTCGTGCTCTGGCGAGCCCTGGGCCATGTCAAGGACGGACGTTACGTCGACGTGGGCGCGAACCACCCCCGCGTCGACTCGATTTCGCGCGCGTTCTACGAACGCGGTTGGAAAGGCATCACCGTCGAGCCGGTCGCCAGCCTGATCGAGCTGCATCGCAGCGAGAGGCCGCGAGACATCCAGGTCGAGGCCGCCGCCGCCGAAGCCGACGACGTATCGGTCACCCTTCACTCCGTTCCGGGAACCGGCCTGTCGACGCTCGACAGCGACGTCGACGAACGCAACCGCAAGGAAGGGCGCGTCGTCGAAGACGTAGAGGTCGACGCATCAACACTGACGCGGATACTCGAGGATGCCGGCGACGAGGTCCACGAGATCCACTTCATGGTGATCGATCTCGAGGGTGCCGAGGAGCGGGCGATCGAGGGGCTCGATCTTCAGCGTTGGAGACCGTGGGTGCTCGTCGTCGAAGCGACCAGGCCCAACTCGACGATCCCTTCGCACCAGGCATGGGAGCAGTCGGTGATCGATGCGGGCTACTCTCTCTGCCTCTTCGACGGGCTGTCGAGGTTCTACGTCGCCCGTGAGCATCGCGAGGCCCTCGAAGCGTCGCTGTCGTATCCGGCCGGCGTTTTCGACGACTACGTCCCCCTGGCACAGGTGCAACTCCTCGACGAGATCGCCGCGCTGCGAGAGCAGCTTCACGATGCCGAGCGGCAGACCATTCAGTGGCGCCATCGCGCGCTCGTCGAATGGGCGGAGATCACCGTGTCCTCGACCGACAGCGAAGGCCTCGCCCGCGAACTCAAAGCCATTCAGGAAAGCCTGTCGTGGCGTGTCACCGAACCCCTGCGCTCGGCGCGCCGAGTGATCGGCCGCGTGCTTTGACGTCGAGACCGTCCGCGGCAGAACGCCTTCTTGTCGCGGTGGATCAGCGCGTCGCGGCGGCATCCGCTGTGCTGTTGCCCGCGGTGCCGGCCATGGGGGCAGACTCCCCCGGTCTTGCGACCGCGACCCTCTTGCCCAGACTGCTGGAGCACGCGCGCGACGCGGCAAGCCAACCGGCGATGTGGCTGATTCTCACGGCGGTCGGCGGCCGATTCCCCACCGTAGACATGGTGCAGCGGGTGCGCCGGTCGTTGCAGCTCGACCCGATCGAAGAGGTGGAGCGCATCGTGCTCACCCTTGCGACCGAGACCGCGAGCCAGAGCCGGATCGATCTTCCCATGCGAGTCGTCACCTGTCCTGTGATCGACGTCGACACGTCGGGTCGAACGGACTACCAGTCCGGAATCCACCGCGTCGTTCGCGAAACAGTGTCACGGTGGGCTCACGATCACACGGTCGAGTTGGCGATCTGGGACGACAGGCAACAGGTCATGCGCTCCGCAGCCCCGCGCGAGATCGGGCGGGTCACCCGCTTCGGCGCGGACTTCATCGTCGGGGTCGACGACGCCCCGTACGAGCAGGAGCTGATCGTGCCGTGGAATACGGTCGTCGTTCTGCCCGATGTGCCGATGGGGGGACCGGCTGAGGTCCTCACCGCAATCGCACAATGCTCCGGCAATCTGCTCACCGCGATCGGCTACGACCTGATCCCGATCACGAGTGCCGAGACGAGGCCGCTGCACGACTCGGCAGCGGCGGGAGAGTGGCTCGTGCCGCTGAAAAGCGCGCGGCGGGTCGCGGGAATCTCGAGTTCCGCAACCGCCGAGTTCGCGGGCTTCGCCAGTGCTCTGGCCGCCCAAGGATTGCGGGGGCCGGATGTCGAGGAGATCTCGATTCCCGCCATCACGCCGCCGAACTGGTTCACACCAGCCGAGCGCACTGGCCGTACCCGCCCGCACATCGTCGTATCCGGCACACGCGAACCGCACAAGAACCACGACGCCGTGCTCTACGCCGCAGAACGCCTGTGGAGCGAGGGGCTGGACTTCGAACTGCGCTTCGTTGGAGGTAACGGATGGACAGATCGCCACCTCCACGAAACACTCGCCCGCATCAAGGAGCGCGGTCGGCCGCTCGTCGATCTCGGACGTGTGACAGAGGAGCAGTTGTGGAACGAGCTCGCCGACGCAGATGCCGTCGTCTTCGTCTCGCTTCACGAAGGCTACGGGCTCCCCGTCGTCGAAGCGCTCGCGGTCGGCACTCCGGTGCTCACCGCTTCATACGGTAGCCAGGAGGAGATCGCCCGCGACGGCGGCTGTCTGCTCGCCAACCCACGGGACGAGGAGACGATAGTGGAGGCTCTGCGGCGTCTGGTCTCGGACGACGATCTGCGGCGCTCTCTCGCGCAAGAAGCACGGGAACGTCCTCTGGGCTCGTGGGATCAGTACGCGGCGCAACTGTGGGACTTCCTGGTCGCGGATGTCGAGGTATCGGCATGAGCGGTCGTAGCGTTCCCGCGACGACGACCGCGGCGTGGATATCGCGCGTGTCGACGCTTGCCGACGCGTTGGGGCGACCCCGTCCGTCCGACGTCGACAAGCGCTCCCTCGCAGCCGCGATCGGCGAACTGGTCAATGCACGAGATCGCGAAGAGATATGGCTCGCGCTCGCGGTGCTCACGGGACGGTTCCCCAACGAAGAACTGGTGCTGCAGACCGCCCGCTCTTCGGAGTTCGATCCCACAGCACTCTTCCGCGCCATCCGAGACGAGACAACTCCCGAAAGCGCGGAGTGGACAGTAGTCGTCGAGCGCAACAAGATCCTGGTAGACGTCGCCGATACGTCGACATCGACAGTGTCCACCGGCATCCAACGGGTCGTTCGCGAGGTAGCCAAGCGCTGGATCGCCAATGACACCGTGAGGTTTGCCGGGTGGACGCCCGGCTGGCAGTCATTGCGCGAGCTCCAGCCGGCCGAACTCTCCCGCGTGAAGCAGGGAGTTGCGCGGGCCAGGGACGAAGAGGACCCGGCGGCGAATGCCGTCGTCGTCGTCCCCTGGCGTACGACCTACCTCCTCCTCGAGGTTTCGGCCGAGCCGCCGCGCGCGGAGCGAGTGCGCGCGCTCGCCCGCTTCAGCGGATGTCACACGGCGGCGCTGTGCTACGACGTGATCCCGATCACGTCGAGTGAGACGTCGTCGCCGGGTATGACCGGCGTCTTCGCGCACTACATGGCAGCCCTCAAGTTCTTCGACCGGGTATCGACCATCTCTCGCGCCACCGCGGTGGAGTACCTCGGCTGGCGAAAGATGCTCCCCGCGGCCGGTCTGACGGGGCCAGAAATCGTGCCCGTGCTGCTGCCGGCATCGGTGGGCGAGTCCGACGAGAACGCGTTCGCAGCAGCCCGAGACAGGCTCACAATCGGGCAGATGCCCCTCGTTATCGTCGTCGGAAGCCACGAACCGCGCAAAAACCATCTGGCGATCCTCCACGCTGCCGAGGTCCTGTGGCGAGAAGGCCACGTCTTCTCACTCAGCTTCATCGGGAGCCGCTCGTGGAGGAGTGAGCAGTACCACGATCGCATCCGGCAGCTGCAGGATCGAGGGCGCCCCGTCGAATCCGTGTCGCAGGCCGACGACACCCTGCTGTGGGCCGCCTACCGGCTCGCCCGGTTCACTGTGTTCCCGTCGCTCAACGAGGGTTTCGGACTGCCCGTCGCCGAATCGTTGGCGGTGGGAACGCCCGTGATCACGTCGCAGTTCGGTAGCACGGCGGAGATCGCCGAGCATGGTGGTGCTCTGCTCATCGACCCCCGCGACGACGACGATCTCACCGCGGCCATGCGCACGTTGCTCACCGACGAGGACACTCTGGGCCGCCTGCGCGCCGAAGCCCGTGCACGTCCGCAGACCAGCTGGGATCAGTACGCGCGCGACGTGTGGGAAGCGCTCGTCTAGCGCCGCATCGGCACGCCGGGTTGTCAGCGGTGCAGGCGAGACCAGGCTCTTCTGGGGAGTGAGCGCACGCGGCTGAGCGCTGTGTGAACGCGAAGCGCGCTCTGGCGGCGCCACGCGTCCTCGAGTGCCTCGCGGACGCGTTCACCCGAGGCGGCCGGGGAATGAAGAACGCGGATATCTTCTGCCGCGCGTTGTCCCACGGCCCTCGCGGTGTCGGGATCGGCGAGGATCCGGCGCAATGCCGAGGCCGCTTCATCGAGGTCGGGATCTGCCCACGGAGTTCCCGCCGGGTAGGGGTCGGCGCCGACCGGGATGGGGATCTTCGCGCACGGGACGAGGAACGCATTGCGCTCATTGGTGAACTGCATGCTGCCCGAGTATGCGCTCACCACGACCGGTCGACCCCACGCCATAGCCTCGGCGATGGTCAGACCGAGCCCCTCCGCGCGATGGAGTGACACGTATGCCGTGCATCTCGCCATGAGTGCGGTGAGCTCGTCGGATTCCAGGTAGTCGTCGATGATAAGGACGTCGGTCCTCGCCGAAGCGACGATACGAAGACGCTCGGCGTCTGCCACTCTCAGATCGGCGTTGAGCGTCTTGATGACGAGAATCGGACCGTCATCGTGGTTCGCGGGGAAGGCTCGTGCGAACGCCTCGATGAGACCCAGCGGGTTCTTTCGTTCCATCGTGCTCAGATAGTCGAAGGCGAAGAAGAACCATGGTCTCCCCGCCGGAATCCCCACGCGGGCGGGAACGTCGGCAGCCTCGCCCGCTGACCTCTGCGGGAGGGGCGGCATAACGGTGCGCACGGGGACCGGGGCTCGCTGAGCAACGGCATCGCGGATGAAATCGGTGGCCACCCAGACCTCGTCGACGACGGCGTAGGCACCATCGCTCGACGCGGGGAAGGACTCGACCTCCCAGTACCACATTCCGATGCGGTAGCTTCGGGCGACCACATCCGCCATCGACTCCGTCACGGCTTTGGCCTGATCGGCATTGACGGCGATCACCGATGTGTCATAGCGGGTCGCAGTCGACCGCCGAAAGCTCGCCGTCGCTCGGGACTGGAGGTCGACGCTGGCCGCGAATGTGCTCGTCGGAATGCGTGCCGCGACGAGCGCGGCATCCATCAGGCGAGCCGATGTACCGATACCCAACGCGCCCGAGAGGTATCCCACGAGGTTGACTCCGCGAGGGCGTCGTCCGGCGCGCTGCGGGGACGGCGGCTGAGCGGCGATCGTGACCGCCGCGGCTCTGCGCACCAGTTCGCAGTCGTAGCGCGCGTCGTTGACTCCATATTCCAGAGCCCAGTGCGCAAGGGCGTCTGAGTCGCGACCGGGAACCTGCGGAAAGACGTGAGCGAGATCGGTGCGCGAGCGATGTATGCCGGCGAGATAGCGGGCGACCGGAGTCCGAGCCCCGCTGGGGAGCAGTTCGACGAGCCAGTCGTCGAGGTCGGCCACCGCCGCCTCGAGGGAGTCCCCCCGCTCAGAAGCGAACCTGGCGATCTCGCGGACGAGGCCCGCGTCCGCACGAACAACGAATGCCGGCGCGACGATGGCGCGCTCCCGTTCGGCGACGTCGCGCACGTATTGCGCGAGGGCGCGGTTGCGGCTGAGGAGCGGACCAGAAGACGGCCCCTTCCGCGCGTCGAACAACGAGGGAGCGTCAGGATCGAGGCCCACGAGGTCGAATGCCACGACCGGCTTACCATCCACGGCGAAATGACCGTCTTCGATAGGGATGAGGGTGTCCGGGCCCGCGTTGGCACGCGAGACGAGCGCAGCGTCATCCACAATGATGCGGTGCGGCACGCGCGCGATGAAGAGGTCGAGCCAGCGACCGGCAGTCCGCCAATCGGTGACGAGTTCGTGGAGGCTCCTGCGGTGCGCGGTCACATCGGTGCCCAGAAGGTACAGCTCGGTCGCGAGAACAGACGTGTCGGGGTCAAGGGGGCGCACCGGCGCCGCCGCGCGCACCACCGCGACGGTGGTGCGCGGGTCCTCGACCGGCTGCAGCGGCGTGTGGAGGGCAATACCGGCCACGAGTGCGAGGACCGGCTCACCGTGATCGAGAAGATGAGCGCCCCACAGCGCCGTGAGCGCGGTGAGCATCGTCGAGTCGTCGTGCGTGAGCCGGATTTCGTCGATGAGAAGGTCCGCCTCGGACGCCGTCCGCACCTTCTCAGTCCCGCAGGGCAGGTACACGCCGTCCACATCGAGGACTTCGCACCGAACCCCCGGCATCACGCTGTGAACCGATCGCACCGTTTCCCGGGCGGCACCGGCACACGACGCCGTCGCCACCACCGCGATGATCACGCGTCCTCCCGACCCCACGGAGGATTCCACCATGTCAGCCTCTTCTCGACAGGATGCGGCGCACGGCGCTGCGTCCGCGAATAGCCCAATCGACGCTCCAGCCGAGGAGGCGTCCGACGCGTGGATGCAGTCCGAAGTACATCCGCACGAAGTCGCCCACGCGACCAGTCCCGGTGTACCCGGCCTGCTTGAGCAACATGATCCGGTCCACGGCGTCACCGGGAACGGTGGCCGAGAGATGGTCGAAGTTGAACTCCATCGACGTGTAGCTGATCGACAAATACTCCGTGGTGGAGACGGTGCGCGTATGGTAGCCGAGCTCGCCCGCCGCATACGAGGGCATCCGTTCCAGGACATGCGCCAGGCCACCGTCGCGATACGCCTCCACTCCCCCGAAGTCGGCGTATGACCACTCGTGTTGAACGAGAAGGCGCAACGCTTCCGGGCGCGCGATATACATCGAGCCGTAGGGCGCCAGCGGAGAGATCTCGTCGAGCGGAACCTGGATGCCGAGTCGATCACAGTATCGTGCGAAGTCTTCCTTGTTCGCCCACCAGGCCCTCCCCATCGTCGGGTAACCGATATGGATCATCGGCGGATAGACGAGTCCGAGTCCCGGTTCGTTCTCGAACAACTCCAGCAATTGAGCGACATGACCGCGGCTGGCGAGGAGGTTCTCGAACTGCTGCCTGCGGAAGTGCCGTCCGATGTTGAACCCGTCTTGGGGGGTCTTCTTGGAATGCAGTTTGACGACGAGGTCATAGTCATCGCTCATGAGGATGTCGCGACAACCGATGAGGAATGCACTTTGGTCTCGGCCATCGTTGGAAGGCAGGACGCGGATCTCGAACCTTCCGCGCGCGTGCCGGTGCGACATGATTCCGGAGATCTCAGCTGCCCGCTCGGCATCCGACGTGGTGATCACGAGATCGTAGTCACCGGGAAGATTGTCCACCAGGTCGACCATCTCGTTCGTCATCTCCGGATAGAAGATGTGTAGGAGCGCCACGATGCGCAACGCAGACGCGGGTGCCTTCGGTGGAGCTGGCTCGATGTCCGCCCCATCAAGGACGTTGTGGAGGGCGGCATTGGTATTGAGTACCCGCGGTTCGACCGTGCGGGCGAGGTTTCGGAGGATCAGTTCGACGGGGTATCCGTACCGCTCGGCCTGCGCGATGAGCCATCGGCCTATGACGGCATGCCGCACGAGAAAGGGTGGCCAGTGGAAGAGAGGTCGCCGCTTGAGTGTCGGGCACCCGTCTCGCATGAGCAGGTCGGGGTTGAACAACGCGGGGTGACCAGTGGGGTAGTCAGCCGAGGGGAACGCGACATCCGCCGTGAATCCGCGGCCGGTGAAGTGCTCGGTGAACAACGCTTCGTGACTCAGCACGGCATCGAAGTAGCTCGGCATGGCCGGAAGATCGCGCCAATACGATGCCCAGGCATCGGAGCGGAGCATGCGCTGCCGGACAGCGATCCAGTACGACTGCAGGTGATACGGCAGTACACCGTTCGACGTGAAGGGGTTCGGAACTTCGCGCGGGTGGTCGGTCATGCCCCAGAAGTCCGCGGAGCTGCCATCCATCCGATCGAATAGGGCATCGAAAGGTCGCACAGGGCCGAACCACGTGTCATTCGTGAAGATCACTTCGTCGAAGTCGCCCAGTTCGGGTCCGAGGTGATCTATGACGTGCTTGTGTGCCCAGATGTCGTAGCCGACGTTGGCCCGGACGAGCACCTCGTCCGACACCTCCCGCACCTTCGCTCGTCCCTCTTCGGTGAGCGATCCGTTCACGACGACGACGATCCGCTCGGCATGCGGACGCAAATTTTCCAGCGCGTAGGGGACGAAATCCTCCATGCCGCCGCGGCTATCCCAAACGGCATAGACGACGAGGCGCCGAGGCCGGGTCTGAAGCTGATCGGTCATGTCGGTCAGGTGCTCCGGTGTCGACGAGCGAACATCTTCAGGCGTCGAGTCGCCGTGTGAGCGAACGAGATGAGCCGCCGCGTCGCCGTCGGGTGGTTGAGTCGCATGTACATCCGGACGAAGTCGAGTGCGCTGGCGTTGCCGATACGGCCCACTCGATGCAGGAACTGAATCTGCTCGACCGGATATCCCGGGGTTGTCGACGAGAGCTGATCGAGAGTGAACTCAAGGGCGGGGTGATTGATGTCGGCGTGTTCGCTCGTGAGAACGGTTCTGCAGTGGAAACCCAGCTCCCCCATCGCGTAGGAGACCATCCGCTCCTGTGTGTCCCCGAGCGGGGCGTCCGGATGGGCGGCGTCAGGACGCGTGTAGTCGCCCTCGGTCCAGGCGCGCTCCGCCATCACTCGCAGAGCCTCGGGCCGGAAGACCATCATGCCGCCGTACGGTGCGAGCGGTGAGACGTCATCTAGCGGGACCCGGATGCCCAGACTCTCGGCAAGCGCCTCGGCGCGCCCCCGCGTCGAACCCCATCCGGCGCCCAGCGGAGAGCTGCCGAACAGGTTCGTCGGCGGAAACACCGCCCCCAGACCCTCCTCTCGATCGAAAAGGGCGAGGAGGTTGGCGACCGATCCGGGCGAGCCCAGCAGATTGTCGAGCTGGTATCGCACGAAGTGACGGTCCGCGTTGAACGAGTCGCGGCGAGGGTGCGCCGCGACGACCCTGAAGATCAGGTCGTACGTGCCGTCCAGCAGGGTGTCTCGACAGCCGATGAAGAGCGCACACATGGCATCCGCCCCACCCACGGACAACACGCGAACGTCTGCCCGCTCGATCCTCGCATCACGCTGGTGTGCGATCAGCGCCCGCACACGCGACGAATCCGCCTCCGATGTCACGGTGACGATCAGGTCCGTCGGCTGCGGGAGATTTCGCGCGTATTCCAGCACCTCGCCGAGTGCGTCGACGTCGGCGCAATGCACGACGACGGCCAGGCGCCGTGGTTCGCGAACCGCATCGACCGGCCACGGCCGGTCCGGGAGTACCTCAAGCGCGGCGGTGTTCGCGTTCGCAACCCGCGGCGCGACGTTTCGTGCGATGTCTTCCCAGATCAGCGGAGTGGGATAGCCATGGCGTTCCACCTCGCGCAGGATCTCGCGTCCGATGACCGCGTGGCGATCGAGAAAGGGCGGATAGTGGAAGAACGGCCGACGCTTGAGGAGCGGGCATCCGTCCTCGAGAAGAAGGTCGGGGTTGAAGAGTGCCGGGTGGTCGGTCGGGTAGTCCTCCGAGGGGAAGGCCACGTCATGACGGAAGCCGGCGTCGGCGAAGTGCTGGGTGAACACGGCCTCGTGTTGGAGGACGGCATCGAAATAATCCGGCATGGCGGGCAGGTCTCGCCAGTACGCCTCCCACGCCTGAGACGAGAACATGCGGCGTCTGACCGCAATCCAGAACGACTGCAGGTGGTAGTGGAGCACGCCCACCCCGGTGAAGGGGTTCGGCTCTTCGCGGGCGTGGTCGGTCATGCCCCAGAAATCCGCCGGGCTCGCCTCCATCCGCGCGAAGACCGGTCCGTACGGGCGCACCGGTCCGAACCACGTGTCGTTCGTCAGAAGTACTTCATCGAACTCGTCGATCCGATCGCCAAGATGATCGAGTGCGTCCTTGTGCCCCCAGATGTCGAATCCGCGGTTCTCGCGGACGAGGATCTCGTCGGCGAGAGGCTCGAGTGTCGCCCTACCCGCGTCGGTCAACGAACCGTTGACCACGACCATAAGCTGTGCGGCGTGCTCGCGAAGCCCCTCCAGCGCGTGAGCGACGTAGCGTTCGACGTCCCCGCGACGATCCCAGACGACGTAGACGATCAGCCTGCGAGTGGCGACCGCGGCGGGCTCGTCGTTCGGCCGCGCCGTCACACCCGACCTTGTTCGAGCGCCTTCAACAGGTACTGACCGTATCCGCTCTTCACGAGCGGCTCGGCACGCTCGCGCAGTTCGTCGTCCGTGAGGAAGCCCATGCGCCACGCGACTTCCTCCGGGCATCCGATGGAGAGACCCTGGCGCTTCTCGACGGTGCGGATGAAGTCTGTCGCTTCACTCAACGAGTCGAAGGTGCCCGTATCGAGCCACGCGGTGCCACGCGGCAACAGCTCAACCTTCAAATCCCCGCGGTGAAGGTATGCGAGGTTGACATCGGTGATCTCGAGCTCGCCACGAGGAGACGGCTTGAGGCTCTTCGCGATCTCGATCACGTCGTTGTCGTAGAAGTAAAGCCCCGGAACGGCGTAGTTGCTCTTAGGCTGCGCGGGCTTCTCGGCGAGCGACACCACTCGACCGTCGCTGTCGAACTCGACGACTCCATACGCCGTGGGGTCGTCGACCCAGTACCCGAACACCACGCCTCCCGAAAGGGAGGTGTACTGCCGTAGCCGCGAACCCATGCCTTGACCATAGAAGATGTTGTCGCCGAGGACGAGGGCGACCGCGTCGGAGCCGATGTGGTCTTCGCCGAGGATGAATGCTTGGGCGAGCCCGTCCGGCGACGGCTGCGTCTGGAAGGTGATCGACACCCCGAACTGCGACCCATCGCCCAACAGGCGCTGGAACTGGTCGGCATCCTGGGGAGTGGTGATGATCAGGATGTCACGGATACCCGCCAGGATCAGCGTCGAGAGCGGGTAGTAGATCATCGGCTTGTCGTAGACGGGCACCAACTGCTTGGAGATAGCCCGCGTGATCGGGTGAAGTCGCGAGCCGGTTCCACCGGCGAGGATGATTCCGCGCATCTCTCTAGTGTCGATGATCGACGCGGCATCACCAAACCCGGATCACCCGCGACGCACGCGTCACCGTGGTGATTGCGCGATGCCAATCACCGAGTGGACTGCACCACAGTGGGTGCCCATTTCGGCCCCTGCAGACCCAGCCACACAGGACTCGGCTCGCCGCCGATCGTGCACGACGTAGACGAGGCGGTGATCGCTATGGATCCCTTACCGTCGGCGTCGAGCTGGACGTCGGTGTCGTACGTCTGCGATCCGGTCACGGTGACGGGCGCGCCATCGATAGACGCCGTCACGGGTCCGCACGGCGGGGCGGACAGCGTCAGAGAGGCACGTACCCGAGCCCCCGGAGTCCCCTCGACGCGCAACGTCGACTGCTCGCTGAGCATCCACCACGACACCGGCAGCGAAGCAGTCTGTGTCGCCACCGTGAATCCCGTCTCCGGCGAGACCACGTCATCGGCCGGCTGCGGACCGTCGAGATCGAAGAACGCCCAGCGCCCCGAGCTCGAAACGATCTCTGGGCTGCCGAACGCGCGCTGAGCGCCGACGGCCTCCGCCAAATTGCCGTACGCCCACGTATCCACTTGGATGCCGCAGAACCCGGCTGCTCGGGCGCGCTCGAGCAGCTGCTGCGGATCGTCCTTGACGTCCATCCCCCAGTCCCCCAAGGAGGTGCCCTTCATCGCTCCGTAGCTCCATCGCAGGGTATCGCTGTAGATGTAGGTCCAGAGGTGGCTGTAGTCACCCATGCGGTTGATCGGCGGCGCCTCGGGGTAGAGCATCAGCGGAAGCTCCAGAACCGCGCAGCCGTCCGGCACGTGCTCCTCGACGGCGTCGACGTAACCGCGAAGCTCCGAGTCCATCGCGCGGCCCCAGCCGATCGGCAGACGCTGCCCGCCTGCCGACAGATCGACGACAGCGGACAGGGCCATCACAATACCCAGTGCGACCGCCCCGATGCGGACGAGTTTCTTCGCGCTCGAACGCCAACCGCTGAGCATGAGCCCCATCACCAGGAACGCCGATCCCGCGACGAAGACGGAGAACCGCCCCCAGGCCCGGATGTCGTTGCTGATCCAGAACGAGAACAAGGCGCCGAGGCCGCCCATGACGAAGAACGCTGTGGTCAGCAGGAAGATCCCCGGCCAGAAGGAAGCCCGGCCGACGGCACCGTTCAGGTCGCCCCGCGATCGCGCCGCCCATCTGAGAGCCACGACGACGCATGTCACCAGGATCGCCAAGACGCCCGCGGACGAGAGCAGCGCGCTTCCTTCGAAGGTGCCGTTGGTCGGGAAGTCGAGATCCAGGAAGCGGTCCGCGATCCGGCCGGAACGCGTCGTCAGGGCAGGAAAGAACAGGGTGGCCGGATTGCCGCCGTAGAGATAGGACTCGGCCGGGTAGCGGACGACGCTGACACCCGTTGACGGAGACGAGATCGACAGTGCGTTGATCAGCACCGCGACGAGAGTCGTCAACGGCACGAGCGCGATCACGAGGAGCGTGCGCCACCCCGGCCAGGATCGCCGTGGCCACAGTCGCGTCACGACGAGCACAACCATCATCAGGATCGTCGTCATCAGCGCGTAGTACACGCCGTTCGCACCGATGATGACCGCCGCGACGACCGCGATCGGCAGCACCCAGCGGGGGCGAGGACGTTCGAGACGACGGCGCGCGATGAGGCTCACCAGGAACAGCGCAAGCGGTACGGACACGTAGCTCGCGAGGAAGACGTGGCTGGAGGCGCGGACGAAGTGCCAGGGAAGCACAGCGAAAGCGATGGCCATCGACGCGGCGAACACACGGTCCACCGACTCCCATCGGAACACCAGGTAGGTGGCCACGGCAACGGTGAAGAAGGTGCCCAACGCGAACACATTCACGGCGGCGATCGCCGACGGCGTGAGGTGGGCGAGCACGGCGATCTGAAGCATCGAGAGCAGGTCGGTGACCGGGAAGTGTCCGTGATCCTGGAAGCCCGGGAACCCCAGATCAGGGTTGATCAGGAACCAGTGCCCGCGGCGGAGGCTCTCCGCGTAGGAATAAACCGGGATGAGATCCCCGTCGCCCCAGGGCACGTCGAGGCTCCCGAGACGCACACCCGTCGCCCACATCGCAATGGCGACGGAGACGAAGCCGATGATGACCGCCAGCACCGGGTCGAGCCAGCGCGCCCGACTCACCCTGTGCCACATCGTCGAGGCGCGTGCGCCTCGTGGCACGCTATCCGCTTGCAGTGCGGTCACGATCCCTCAACCCGATGTTCCACGCCCACTCCCGTCGACCGTCGACCGTCGACCGTCGACCGTCGAAGATCGAGTCGCGACTGTCCGCTCCGTGCGTCCGACACTCCCGCGGTCGCAGCCCGGTGCCGGAAGAGCCCGACACACGAGCATCCATCCTACGGTGAAGTCCCGGCACCCCCAACAAGGGAGGCGCCTGCGCGCCGCACTCACCCTTCGTGGACCACCGGAGGGTGATTTGGTTCGGTCAGGTCAGGTCAGAGATCCAGCTCGAGACGGTCACACCCGGGCTTCGCTCGCGACACGCAGATCATCATGGTGCGAGAAGACAGCCGGTCCTGCGGCCGGAGGATCGAGTCGCGATGCTCGACGTCGCCGAGCAGGACACGCGTCTCGCACGAGCCGCAGGTCCCCTCCATACAGTCGCCGGGCACCACGACTCCCGCGAAATCGGCCGCCATCAGGATGCTCTCGTCGGTCGGCACGACGAACTCGATGTCGGAGGCCGCCGCATAGACCGTGAACTCCTCGTTCTCTGTCGAAGCCGCATCCTTCGGGTGAAAATGCTCCAGATGAAGGAACGGAAGACGATCCGGCCCCGACATCTCCGCTTCCACCGCCGCCATGAGGCGGTCGGGACCGCAGCAGTACACGCGCGTTCCCGCATCGAGGCTCGCGAGAGCTTCGTCAACGTCGAACCGCTGCCCATCGCTGGACGCGTAGACCTCGACGTGTTCGGGGAACTCGGCCTGCAGCTGAGCAACATACGCCATCGTCTCGCGTGAACGCCCCAGGTAGACGAGTCGCCACGGCACTCCTCGTCGTTCCGCCGCGCGGCACATCCCGATCATCGGCGTCACCCCAATGCCGCCCGCAACGAAGAGATAGGAGTCCGCGTCGACGACGGGGAAGTGATTGCGCGGACCGCTGGCGTTCACCGACGCCCCGACCTGCAGGTTCTTCTCGATCAGTTTGGAGCCGCCGCGTCCGTCCTGCTCGATGAGCACGGCGACGACCCACTCGGTCGATTCCGCATCGGGCTCCACGAGGGAGTACTGGCGGACCATGTCGGCACCGAGACGCAGATCGATGTGTGCGCCGGCCTGCCACGGGGGCAGGGCAGTACCGTCGGACGACGCGAGCCGCAGCTCGATGATCGCCGGCGTCAGCTGCCTGCGTGCCGTGACACGGAGTGAACGGATCGGCTCAGTCGACGACATGTCGCGGTCTCCTCAGAACCGTCGCGTCCACGACGCGTCACCCGCGCGCTCGGTGAAGCGCTCGATCTGCGCCAGCGTCACATCGCGAGCGTCGGCGCCGCCCCGCACTGCGCGCTCCCACTCGATCGTCCACTCGAGACCACCGGGGAAGGGGAGCGTGTTGTGCCAACCGAGCTCTCGCTTCGCCTTCGACGAGTCGAGCGTCAGCAGAGCAGCCTCGTGCAGGTGGCCACCACTCTCGTCGACCCAACGTGCCCCGTCACCCCACAGCTCGGCGCCGGCATCGGCGATCTGTCGCACGGTCTGGAAGCTGTCCGGGTCGGGGCCGAAGTTCCATGCTCCCGTGCCGGCCCCTGCGAGCAGGGCGTCAGCAAGGGTCAGGTAACCGCTCAAACAGTCCAGCACGTGCTGCCACGGGCGCACGGCGTCGGGGTACCGGATACTCACAGGTGTGGCGGCTTCGAACCCGGCCACGAGGTCGACGAGAAGGCGGTCCTTGCTCACGTCGCCGCCTCCGATCACATTCCCCGCGCGCGCGATGGCTGTCGGGGCTCCGGGGAAGCTCGTCATCCACGAATGGGTGAGGATGTCCGCCATCGCCTTGGACGCGCTGTAGGGATCGTCGCCGCCCAGAGCATCCGTCTCCACGTACCCTGCCCGCTGACCGATGTTGCGGTAGACCTTGTCGGTCGTCACGATGACTGCTGCCTTCGTCGCGGGCGTCGCGGCGATCGCCTCCAGCACGTTCAGAGTCCCGTCGACGTTCGTCTCGAATGTCGTGCGGGGATCGCTGTACGACTCGCGGACGAGCGGCTGCGCAGCGAGGTGCATGACGAGGTCAGCCCCCGTTGCGCCCACGGCATATTCGAGGCCCGCGCGGTCTCGAATGTCGAGGCGAATATCGTCCCGCAACAGCGAGGCAATGTCCGCACGCTCGAACAGGCCGCCCGGGAGCGGATCGAGCGCGATCCCACTCACGTCGTGTCCACGAGACGCCAGGATCAAGCTGAGCCACGCGCCCTTGAAACCGGTGTGCCCCGTGACGAGGATGTGCATACTTACGCGCTCTTCGCCGTCATGAACTCGCGGATCGACTCAGCGACGAAGTCGAGCATCGGGCGCGTCAGACCGGGGTAGGTACCCACCCAGAACGTGCGGTTCATGACGATGTCGGTGTTGGTCAGGTCGCCCACGACACGGAAGTCGACGTTGCGGTAGGCGGGCTGCTTGGTCAGGTTGCCGGCGAAGAGCAGACGCGTACCGATCTTGCGCGCACCGAGGAACGCCATGAGCTCTTCGCGGTCGGCGGGGTGCGCCGGATCCAAAGTGATCGGAAACCCGAACCACGACGGGTCGGAGTTCGGGGTGGCGACGGGGAGGATGAGTCCCTCCGTGCCCGCGAGCTTCGATGTCAGGTAGCGGAAGTTGTCCCTGCGAGCGTCCGAGAACCGGTCGATCTTGTCGAGCTGCGAGACACCGAGCGCCGCCTGGATGTCGGTGGCCTTGAGGTTGTAGCCGATGTGGCTGTACGTGTACTTGTGGTCGTAGCCGAAGGGAAGATCACCCAGCTGCCATCCGAAGCGCTTACCGCAGGTGTCGTCCTGACCGGTTTCGCAGTAGCAGTCTCGACCCCAGTCACGGAACGACTCGACCTGCTTGCGAACGAGGGGTGACTTTACGAACACCGCGCCGCCTTCGCCCGTTGTGATGTGGTGGGCGGGGTAGAAGCTGACGGTCGCGGTGTCGCCGAAGCTGCCCGTCCGCTGTCCGCGGTAGGTCGATCCGAGGGCGTCGCAAGAGTCCTCGACGAGCCACAGTCGGTGCTCCTTGCAGAGTTCCTGGACGGTGTCGAGGTCGAAGGGGTTACCCAGGGTGTGCGCCATCATGATCGCGCGCGTCTTGGGTCCGATCGCCTCGCGAAGCCGGTCGGCGATGGCGTCGTAGGTGCCCAGCTCGATGTCAACGACGACGGGCCGCAATCCGTTCTGGATGATCGGGTTGACCGTCGTCGGAAAGCCTGCAGCCACCGTGAGGACTTCGTCCCCGGGCTGCAGGGCGCGGCGGCCGAGCTTGTGGCTCGTCAGACCGCTCAGGGCAACGAGGTTGGCGCTCGAGCCGCTGTTGACGAACAGTGCGCTGCGCGCGCCGACATACGTTGCGAGCTTCTCCTCGAAGTCTCGGTGGAACCTACCCGATGTCAACCATCCGTCGAGACAGGCGTCTACGAGGGCCGCATAGTCCGAAGGGTCCAAGACCTTACCGGAGACGGGAACGGTGCTTTCGCCGGGGATGAACGGCTTCTTCGCGAGCTCCTCCGCAGCGAATTCTTCGACTAACCCGAGGATCTGTTCTCTCGACACGCTCACGATGCTCCTTCTCCGCCTGTCGGCATGTGGACCGACGCGGTAGTCTACCGCCTCGCCGAGGCACAGCCCGGCGGACGGGCTGTGGGGCTCCCGCGCTCGCGCGTGTGAGCGATCAGTCCCAGATCTTCCAGGGGGCGCCCTTTTTCCACAGATCGTTGAGCATCTGAGACTCACGATATGTGTCCATCGGCTGCCAGAAACCGTCGTGTCGGAAAGCCGAGAGCTGCCCGAGGTCGGCCAGCGTGTGGAGGGGGCGCTCCTCGAGAGGCATCGAGTCCGGCCCCATGTACTCGAAGACAGCCGGCTCGAAGATGAAGTAGCCGATGTTGACCCAATCGTCGGTCTGCGGCTTTTCGCGGAATGTGGCCACGCTGCCGTCGGCATCCATGTCGATCACGCCGAATCGGCTGTAAGGGCGCGTGGTGGTCATCGTCGCGAGCTTCCCGTGCTCACGGTGGAAATTCTGCAGGGCGACGATATCGACGTTGGCGATTCCGTCACCGTACGTGCAGAGGAAGGGCTCATCTCCGATGTACTTCTGTGCCCTCTTGATGCGACCGCTCGTCATTGTTTCGGCACCGGTGTAGGCGACCGTCACCGTCCAGTCGAGTTCCTCATGATCGCCGTGGTAGACGATCGACGAGCTGTCGCTGAGGTTGATGGTGAAGTCCTTGCTGACCGCACCGTAGTTTGCGAAGTAGTTCGCGATCTGCTCGCTCTTGTAGCCGGTGCAGATGATGAACTCTTTGATCCCCTGCGAACTGAGGATCTTCATGATGTGCCAGAGAACGGGCCGTCCGCCGACTTCGACCATGGGCTTCGGACGGAACTCGGTCTCTTCGCGCATGCGGGTCCCGAGGCCACCCGCCAGGAGTACGGCTTTCATGTTTACGGTTCCACTCTGTGCGTCGGACTCGCCCGGGCGAGGGCTCGATCAGTCTATCCCACGGCCGTTTCGCATACCGTTGACCTATGTGCGTGAGCCGTCGTGCGCGAGAGCCGAGGAGAAGCAGATGAGTACGCCCCACGAGCCTGTCCTCTTGGACACCTTCCACGTGGCCGACCAGCGAGGGACGTTCTCCAAGCCGTACAGCTACGCACTCGGCGAGGTCCCTTTCGTCATCCGCGAGCTGTTCTGGAGCACCTCAAGCCCCGGCACGGTTCGTGGGATGCATCTCCAGCTCGCGCCTGCCGCAGCGGCAAAGCTCGTGTGGGTGTCCGCGGGCGAGATCGCCGACGTGCTCGTCGATGTGCGTCCAGGGCCGAGCTGGGGAACGATCAGCCGGTACCACCTCGCCGCGGCGGAAGGCACGGCGCTGTTGGTACCGGCCGGCTTCGCACACGGGTTCCAGGCTCTGACCGAGGACACCATCGTCAACTACGCGCAGGACCGGGAGTTCTCTCCCGCACACGATGCGGGCATCAACTGGCGTTCCGTGCCCATCGACTGGCCGCTGCCGGTCACGTCGACGTCCGCGCGCGACGACGCCTTGCCGACTCTCGCCGAGTTCGGCGCCAGACGCGACGACTCGGAGGCATCGGGACGATGAAGGTAGCGGTCACCGGGGCCACCGGATTCCTCGGACGTGGGCTCGTGCGCACGCTGCGAGCGCGCGGATGGGAGGTCGATGTCCTCGTCCGTGATGGTACGACCGAGGTCGTGTCAGAGCTGACGGCGATCGGCGCGGGGGTACGTATCGTCGACGGACCGGCGGGGGCCTCGGCGGCCGTCGAGGCGAGCGGCGCGGATGCCGTGGCCCACCTGGCGACGCACTACCTCCGCACCCACGCGCCCACCGATATCGGCCCGCTTATCCGTGCGAACGTCGAGTTCGGGACGGGTGTCCTCGACGCCGCGGCTGAACTGTCGGTTCCCGTCGTCACGGCCTCGAGCTTTTTCCAATTCTCACAGGGGCAGGCGCAGCCGAGCTCCCTGTATGCCGCCACGAAGCAGGCATTCTCAACGATCGCGTCGTACTACCGTCGAGAGCGGGCGGTCGATGTGCGCGAGGTCGTCCTCTACGACACGTACGGGCCCGGCGATACCCGCGACAAACTGATCCCGCTCCTGGTCGGCGCCGCCCTCAGCGGCGACGAGGTGCGCCTCGGAGTCAAGGACCAGCCCCTCAACCTGACCTACCTGGACGACGTGACCGACGCGCTCGCGATTCTGCTCAGCGCGCCGTCACCGGCGCTGACGACGATCCGCACGGAGTCGGTTCACACCGTGGGCGAGATCGTCGATGCGATCGGAAAGCTCGCGGGAAGACGACTCGGTGTCCGATACGCCGACGGCACCACGGTGAACGATCGCCCCCTCACCGCGGGCGACTGGCCGACGCCGCCCGGTTGGGTGCCGCAGGTCAGCCTCGTCGACGGGCTCGCACGTACGCTCGCGGCGTCCCGGATGACCGGCGGGGCGTGAGCGCGATCACGACCGCGCAGCGGCCCGCCTCGCGGCGGCGCGGCTGGAGAACTCGTTGACGATCCTGCGCGCGACGAATTTCGCCGGAATCATGACACCGGCTTTGGCGCGCTGGGTGCGCGTCAGTGTCAGGCCGCCGTCGACGATCCTGGCCTCGACCCATGATCGGAACTCGCGGAGCTGAGCGTTGCCGACCGCGCTCGACCACGACGTCGCGCTGATCCGGAAGCCCGCATCGACCGAAGCGAGCCCTACGAACGTGCCCTGCGCGAGCACGCGCGCGTACAGGTCGAGGTCGGTGAGATAGGGGAACTCTGAGGTGAAGGGAAGCGCGGCCAGCAGTGCGTCGCGCCTCATCAGCACCGCAGAGGGCTCGCCGAACGCGTTGGTTCCCGAGCTCACGGAGTGAGCCAACGCCCGGCGGCCTTCGTGGATCCCGATCAACCCTCCGAGGCCATGGGATGTCATGACGACACGATCGTCGCCATCGACGACTCGGCGCCGCGATGCGACCATCGTCGCGCCCGTCTCGCGCGCTGCGGCGAGCTGGCGCGCAACACCACCCGGCGTGACGAAGTCATCGGCACACAGAAGCTTGACGAAGGTTCCGCTCGCCTCTTTCGCAACTGCCGTCCAGTTCTGCCCCGCGGTGAGGTCATCGGTTCCGGTGATGACGCGGAGCCGGGGATCATCGACCGCCGCCAGCCACGCTGCCGTGCCATCGGTCGAGCAGTTGTCTCGCACGACGAGCTCGCCGTCGGGGGGCAACTCGGCCAGCGCCGATCCAATGGCATCCGGGAGATACGGCATCCCGTTACGCACGGGCACGACGATGGAGAGCTCCGGCACGGTCATCGCCCGTCCTCCGAGGGTGCGTTCGATGCGGCCTCGCGACGGTCGTGCGCGAAGGCCTCGGCGAGGGGATCACGCGCGGGTTCCGAGGCGTCCGCGCGCCGGAACGAGAAGAAGCGATGCCCGAAGTAGCTGAACAGCGTGGTGACGACGATGATGCAGCCCTGAGCGGCGATCCGCGGGATTCCCACGGCCACGAGAACCGGGAGTACCAGGATGTTGATGGCAAGCGGCACCGCGTAGACGCTCTCGAAGCGGAGGAAGTCGATGAGGACGTTACCCGTGACGCGAAAGACGAAACGCCGATAGAGCGCGAACGCCAGCAACGACGCGATCGCGTGGGCGATCAGCAGCGTCGCGATCGAGGCGACCACCCGCAGGCCCGCATTGTCCAATGCGCGGCCGAGAGTGAGATCCAGGACCACGAAGACAAGGAAGCCGAATGCCGTATTGATCCCGCCCACCAGCAGAAACCGGAATCGGTGATCGCGAACGATCCTTCCGGCCGTGTCTTTCACCGGCACGTGGGCTTCCTCTCAACGGCTTCGGCGGTCGGGGCGACCGCCGCGTTCTACGTTACGGGATGCCTCCCGAGCACCGGCTGTGCATGCCGCCCGCCTCGACAATGCCGGACACGCGGTCGGTCGCTGACACAATGGAGCACATGCAACCGCTCACCGAGTCCGCCGATGGACACGAGGTGCCGGACGACGTGCCGCCTTTCGTCCACCGCATCTCCATCGTCATCCCCGTGTACCAGGGCGAGCGGACGCTGGGCGCGATCATCGAAGAGATACGTCCCCTCACCAAGCAGTTCGTCACCGGCGCCGGACACCTCGCCGTGGTGGAGGAAGTCGTACTCTCCTACGACCGCGGGCCGGACCGGTCGGCCGTTACCATCCGGAGCCTGTCGGCCCAGTTCCCCTGGATCAAAGCCATCTGGCTGAGCCGCAACTTCGGCCAGCATGCGGCGACTCTAGCGGGGATCGCCTCGTCAGGCGGCGATTGGATCGTCACTCTCGACGAGGACGGCCAGCACAACCCCGCCGACATCGCCTCGATGCTCGATCACGCGCTGCGTGAACAGGCGGATGTCGTCTACGCCAAACCCACCAATTCCCCGCCCCATGGCGCGATACGCAACGCTGCTTCACGCCTGAGCAAGCGGCTGCTCGAAACAGTGTTCGGAGGACGCGACGCCGAGAACTTCAACAGCTACCGGCTCATCCTCGGCGAGATCGGACGCAGTGTCGCCGCCTATGCCGGAACCGGCGTCTACCTCGACGTGGCGCTCGGTTGGGTGGCCGCGCGCGTGATCACCGCCCCGGTGGCGTTGCGCGAAGAGGGCGATCGACGCTCCGGGTACTCGTACCGCCGACTCATGGGCCACTTCTGGCGCATGATCCTCACGTCAGGGACGCGAGGACTGCGCCTGGTCGCCGCCGTCGGCTCGCTGTTCTTCGTGGGCGGAATTGTCTACGCCCTCGTCCTGGTCTCGATGCGTCTCGCGTCAGGTGACATCCCCGAGGGATGGACGTCGCTGATGGTGATGGCGTCGGTCGGCACCGGCATCATCCTGATGTCGCTGGGAATCGTGGCGGAGTACGTCGGCGTCTCCGTGAACATGGCGTTGGGCAAGCCCGCGTACCTGATCGTGCGCGACCCCGACGCGGGACCACTCGGACGAGGAGAAACCCGCCGCCGTGAATAGGTGGATCATCGGGCGTGGGCTTCTGGGTAACGCGGTCGCCCGCGCGCGCCCCGATGAGCCGTTTCGCATCGACATCCCGTGGTCCGACTCGGCCGAGGCGAGCCGCTCTCTTCATGCAGGGCTGAGTCGATTCCTCGCGCAGACCACGGGACCGGTCGAGATCTACTGGTGCGCGGGCAAGAGCGTCACCTCCACCCCTCGAGAACAGCTCGACCGCGAGGTAGGCGTCTTCCGCGACTTCGTCTCGTCCCTCAGCGACGTGTCGGCTGGGGACCGGGAAAGAGTGACGTTCTTCCTTGCGTCCTCAGTGGGCGGCGCGTACGCGCATTCCACACGGCCGCCGTTCACCGAGTCGACCACCGCGGTCGCCGGCTCCGACTACGGCAGAGCGAAGCTGGAGATTGAGCAGATCCTGCGCGACGGCACCGCCGCCGGGGGGTGGCGCTCCTTCATCGGTCGCATCACGAACCTCTACGGACCCGGGCAGGACCTCGGCAAAGCGCAGGGCCTGATCTCCGTCGTCGCACGCACTTTCCTCACCGGAACGCCCGTCTCTATCTATGTCTCCCTGGACACGCTTCGCGACTACATCTTCGAGGACGACTGTGCCCTCGTCGTCGACGCGGGAGTCCGCCGCGCCGCCGCGCTCGATGTTGGGAGCGTCGTGACGAAGATCATCGGAGCCATGACGGCCGTGTCGGTCGGGGCGATCCTCGGGGAACAGAACCGGCTACGCCGTCGTCGATCGCCGGTCATTCTCGGCGGCGGCGACCCGCGCGGGCAGTCACGTGATCTCCGTGTGAGATCGGAGGTGTGGACAGACCTCGACGGTCTCGTCAGCACCACCTTCAGTGCCGGACTCGATGCTGTCTTTCGAGCGCAACTCGCGAGCTACGCCCGCGGAATCAACTGACCGGAGCGCCCTTCGACAACCCGGCGAACACGTCGTCGGACATGACGAGGATCGGCGGAACCGTTCCCCCGGTGACACGCAGCAGCGTCGCCCAATCGGGCACCAGCCGATACACGCCGCCATCTGCCATGTAGACCTGAGGACCGCCCTTCGCCTTGACGAAGACCTTCGGAAGAGGCGCGGAAGACGAGGATACGGGAATCCGACCACACGTCGCAGACGAGAGCGCGGCAGGCGTAAACCCGGTCGCGGCCTCAGCGGTGACCGCTGTGCGACCTCCGCCCCCGACGAACCAGGTGGAGTCACCGCAGCGCACCCATTGCCCGAGAGTCGCGCCTGCGGCCAGGGACGCGCCGTCGGCATCAGATACAGCGGTGTAGTCGAGCACGATCCCCGCGTCGGCCGCAGCAGCGGGCGACGCGATCGCGTTCCGGGTCGCTCCGCTGACCAGGGAGAGAGTGGGCCCCGTTCCGATCTTGACGATGAGGCCGTCCATGACGGGAGCACCGACGGACAGAGCTGCGATGAACTGATCCGGAACGGTCAGAATCGTCGGGACGACACCTCCGGATGCCGCCAGCAGCGCGGCCCACGCGGAGACTCGTCGGGTGGCGCCTTGTTCGATCAGATACACCCAATCGGCGCTGGTCGACTTCACGAACAGTGGACCGTCCACCGGGGTGGCCGCGATCGGGAAGGCCGCACACGTCACCGCGGTGACATCCGTGGTCGGCAGCCCTGCGCGCGCCGGATCGGTGAGACGGACGAGTTGTCCCGACGAGGCGATGTAGGTCACTCCATCGCACCGGAGGGTGGGCGTGACCGTGCCTGCCGGCGAGTATCCGGCGAGCAACTGGGCTTGGGGCACGAAGGCGATGTTGGATGCCGATCGACCATAGGCGGCGACGTCCGACCACGCATTCACGGCGAGGAGTTTGGACGAGTCTGCGGTGAAGTAGACCTGAACGTTCTCGTTGCTGCGCACCAGCTGCCCGGGCGCGAACTGGAGCGCCTTTTTCGTCTTCTTCCCGTACAGGGTGGGGCTGATATCGAATGCTGTCGGAGTGACACCCCCGTTCACCGAACGAGCAGCAGCAGCATCCCACAGAGGGGTGACGACGCTGGCCGATTCCATACGCCCCCACTGTGTGGTTCCGCGGACAGTGAAGAAGTCAGCGACATCCGCGCCGATCGGGATGAAGTTGAGCATCGACGACGACACATTGGAGGGGGCCGCGCAGGTGCTCCCCCATTCCTGGACTGACGCGCAGGTGAGGAGCTTGTGGCGTTGCCCCCCCTGGATCAACCACATGTCTTGCGTTGTCTCGTCTCGAAGCAATGCGGTGACCGGGCCGGCGTCCGTCACGAAACTCAGATAGGAATCGGAGACGACGGCGGCCGCGCCGTACACCCTCGCGAGCTCGACGTAGTCGCCGACGTCGGTCACGGTGTATCGCTTGGTGCCCGTCGCGAGGTAGACGGTCGGGGCGGAGGCGCTGCGGATCAACGCGGAGGGCACGGCAGTGGTCGAGCCGAACCAGCTCGTGTAGTAGTTGAAGAAGTTGCGGTTGCCGTAGCTCGAGCATCCGTCGCCGAGCCCCCAGCCCGCAGCAAGCGATGCGGCGTTCGGCTGGTAGGGCGTGTAGTTGTACAGTGCCGCGGTCGCGTAGTTCTGGATGTTGAGGTTCGTGCCGCCGCACGAAGAGTTCGGGCTATAGCCGATGAAGTTGACGCCCGGTTGTTTGGCGAAACGTCCCGCCTTGTAGATCTTGAGCTGACGAACGCCCTGCACGATCTGCGGGCCGACGCCCGAGTAGGCGGGATCACACGGCGCCGTGTCCGGGCAGGAAGCCCCCATCGCCGCCTGGAGGTTCCAGTCCGACGGCGCGCTGCTCGTGGTGAGTCCCTGCTCCTTCTGAAGCGTGACGAGGATCACCTTTGCGGAGATGCCGCATGCGACCTGAACCCGATAGATGAGCTCCGACACACGCATCGTGCCGCCTTGGAGCGCGGAGCACACGAGATCGCCCGTCACCGCCGAGTACCACGCATCGCGCGAAGAGATGCTCGCGTTCAACACGTTCAAGCACTTGCCGTTGCCGCAGCCACCGATCCTGGCGTCGAGGAACGCCTGGATGTCCGCTGACGACATCGCATTGCCGTCGTAGAAGAGTGCGTCCGAGATGATGTTCTCAGGATTGAATCCGGTGACCGCAGCGGCCTTGACGATCCCGGCATCCACGGCCGTGGACAGCGCCTGCGGCGCAGCCTGAGCCGGCGCAGCGAGCACGAGAGACCCGAGCAGCGCCGCAGTTGCAGCGACGACCCCGGCGAACATCCGCCGCCGTGTGGGCCGAGCGGGGCGGGGGGACCGGCTTCGGATACGCACGTGACCATTGTTACTGATGTCACGTACTGATACCACCGGGGTACCCCAGACACGCCGAAGACACGCGAGGTAGCGCGTCCTCACAGGTCCGCGTGCAGCTGCCAGACGCGCTCCGCGGCGCCGAGCCAGGAGAACGCTCGTCCCCGGTCGGCAGCGAGCACGGCCTGACGCTCTACGGCGGCGGCAGAGCCGAGCAGAGCGGTGAGCGCATCCGTGAATCCTCCGTCTTCGGCGGACGCCAGCACTCCACCGTCCCACACGATCTCGCGGAGCGAGGTCGACTCCGCCGCGATCACGGGCACGCCGATCGCGAGTGCTTCGACGACCCGCCACGGGAACCCGCTGAGCCGTGAGGGCGCCAGAAGGGCCACCGCACCGCCGAACACGGCTGCACGATCGGCGTCTTCGAGAGCGCCGCGCACATGCACGCGGCCCTCCGCCAGACCGGATGCCGCGGCCAGCTCCACCACGGCCGGCTCGTCACCCGCCGGGGCGTCGAGCACGACGACCGGCAGGTCGGAGCCCGATGACGCGACCGCGCCGAAGGCCTCGGCCAGCCGCGACGAGTCGGCCGACGATCCGGCGACGACGAGAACTCCGTCAGGGATGCCGAGGGCGCGGCGGCGGCCCACTTCGTCGGTCGGCACGGCGAACGCAGCCGGCGCTGCCCCGGCGATGACCCGCACCCGGTCGCCGAGAACGGCGATCTCCGCGAGCCGCTCAGCCAACGCATGGGTGGGAACGACGATGGCGTCGGCGTGCTTGACGGCGCGCTTGAGCATCGCCTTGTGCCAGGTGACCGCCGTGCGCGGCATCTCCCCCGCCCGCTCCCACGCGTCGAGATCCCACATCGTCACGACGATCTGATCGTTGTCGTGCACACGATCGTGCTTGACCAAAGGCGCAAGCGACGTCGGCGAGTGGATCATCCCCCCGCCGATCCCGGGCGCGATCCCCAGCTGCCACGATGCGGCGAGCTCCCGTCGCTGCAGCGACGAGCGTGTCACGTCGACCAGACCCGGTACAGCGCTCTCCAGCGCCGCGGACGCGTCGGCCACCGATGGCACGATCGCCGCGACATCGCAACCGGAAGGGGCAGTGGAGATCACGGCGCGAGTCAGCTCTCGCGAAGCCATGCCGAGATCGGCATGGGTCGGAGCGACGATCTGATCGAGCACGACACGCAGGGTGGTGGTCATGGTCAACCCTCCGGTGTCGGAGAGGGCGAGGGCGGGTACAGCATTTGCTGGATGACGTCGCGCACGTGAGCGTACTGGTCGGGCGTCGGGTCATCGGTGAGAATGCCCGCGCCGTCCGGTGTGAGCTCGAGGGTCTGCACCGGCTGTTCCTTGGCCTTGACGCCGAGCTGGACGAGGTAGCCCAGCATCGAGTCGGGGATGTCGGTCTTGACGAGGTCCGATCCGGCGGCGGCGACAGCCTGGAAGCGGCTGAGAACATTCGCCGGATTCGCCTGAGCGAGGATCGCCTGCTGCAGTTCGCGCTGGCGGCGCATGCGGTCCCAGTCGCTCGTCGTGTAGCGCGAGCGGGCGTACCACTGCGCGGTGTCACCGTTCATGTGCTGCGGGCCGACCTCGATCCAGCCGATCGCCCAGTCCTCCGCCGGCTCACCTTCGTAGGTGGGTCCCCCGCCTTCGGGCAACCGCTCCTGCACGGTGATGTCGACGCCGCCCAGCGCATCGACGATGTCGGCGAAACCCTTCATGTCCACGAACACGTAGTACGGGATCTGGATGCCGAGAATGCCCTCCGCGGCATCCTTGGTCGCCTCGATCGCGGGCGTGGAGCTCTTCGCCGCGGCATCCGGATAGATCTCCTTGCCGTCTTCGGGCTGGCAGATCTCGACGGCGTTCATGAGCTGGTTGATGCCCGGGCCCCACCCGCACGACTCCGAGGGGTGCCCCTCGAAACCGTCGGGGTAGCGGTCGTGCATGGGTCCGTCGGCGAACGGCGCGTAGGCGAGGTCACGCGGGATTCCGGTGATGTGCACCGCTCCTGTTTCGGCGTTGACGGAGACCACCGAGATGCTGTCGAACCGCATCGAGTCGCGGCCGAGACCGCTGTCGGCGCCGAGCAGCAAGAAGTTGTAGTAGCCGTTGGACGGCGGCACGGGCGGCGCATCGTTCGTGAAGATCGACGCGATCGCCTCACGGGCGGGCGCCAACAGCTGCTGGGCCGCGTACACCGCTCCCCCACTCCCGACAACGAGACCGAGGATCGCGAGCGCCGCCGCAACCGGACGAGCCCCGCGACGCACGTTCACGAGACGGATCAGACGCAGGGTGTCGACGGTGAGCACCACCCAGAGTAGGGCGTAGGCGAGCAGGACGAGCTGGATGACCAGAAGAGCGAAGCCGTTGGTGCCGACCGAGAACAGCAGAGCGGGCCAGATCAGCGCCGCCACCAGCGCGAGCACGACCACGACCCAGAACAGCAAGGTCGCGGCAAGACCGACGCGACCGAGGCGGCGATTTCCCGCCAAGAGCTGCGCCGAGCCGGGAATCAGGAAGTTGAGCACCAGCAGCCACCAGGCCCGCCGGGTCATCAGCTGCGGCGAGCGCGTGTCGGGGCGCCGCATCGGCTGCTCGCCGACGATCACCCCCGCACTGTCCGCGCGGGGAGGACGCGGTGGAGCGGCAATGCTCACAGCGACTCCTTCAGCCGCAGGTTCTTCTCCTCGACCTGCTCCTCCAGGGTGCGCGCGTACTGCTCGACGCGATCGGCCAGACGCGGATCCCCCGCCCCCAGGATGCGCACGGCCAGCAGCCCGGCGTTCTTCGCCCCGTTGATCGACACCGTCGCGACGGGGATGCCCGCGGGCATCTGCACGATGCTCAGCAGAGAGTCGAGTCCATCGAGCGTTGCGAGCTGCACCGGCACGCCGATCACCGGCAGCGCCGTGACCGACGCGAGCATTCCGGGCAGGTGAGCGGCCCCACCGGCGCCGGCGATGATCACCTTGAGTCCGCGGTGCCGCGCCTCGCGGCCGTAGCGCAGCAGTTTGTCGGGCGTGCGGTGGGCCGAGACGACCTCCACCTCATGCGCCACCGTGAACTCACTCAGCACCTGCGACGCATCACTCATGACCCGCCAGTCGGAGTCCGACCCCATGACGACGCCGACGAGAGGGGATGCCGAGGAATGCAGGGGCCTTGTCACGCGTCAAGGCTAGGGCGACACCCTGGAAGAACCCCGCAACGCCACGCGTCGCGCCGGGGCCTGAGCCGGTCGTGGCTGTTCTCAGCCCGCGAAGAACGCCGCCGCGGCGCGCGCCTCGTACACGACGGCATCGAGGTCGTCGCCGACGGCGTTGATATGCCCCACCTTGCGGCCGGGGCGCGGAGCCTTGCCGTAGGTGTGCACCTTCACCGCCGGATGGGCCGCGAGAACCGCGGGGAAGCGGCTTTCCAGGGTGTCGCGTTCGGGGCCGCCGAGGATGTTGACCATCACCGCCCACGACTGACGCACCGCGGTGTCGCCCAGCGGAAGATCGAGCACCGCACGCACGTGCTGCTCGAACTGGCCCGTCACCGCACCGTCCTGACTCCAGTGGCCGCTGTTGTGCGGGCGCATCGCCAGCTCGTTGACCAGCAGGCGCTCATCCGTCGTCTCGAACAACTCCACCGCGAGCATCCCCGTCACTGCCAGACCGTCGGCGATCGCGATGCCGATCTCGGCGGCGACCTCGGCCAGTCGGGCGGCGCCATGGGGCGCGGGGGCGATGACCTCCGCACACACGCCGCCGCGCTGCACCGTCTCGACCACCGGATAGGCGAGCAACTCGCCCGACGGTCGTCGCGCGACCTGCTGGGCGAGCTCGCGGGAGAAGTCGACGAGCTCCTCGGCAAGCAGAGCGCCGCCGTCGAACCAGTCGGCCACCTCGGCCGGATCGGCGACAACCCGAACCCCCTTGCCGTCGTATCCTCCCCGAGGCGTCTTGACCACGGCGCGGCCGCCGTGGGCGTCGAGGAAGTCCCGAAGGGCGCCCGCGTCGGTGACGGCAGCCCACTCGGGCTGCGGCATGCCGAGTTGCTCGAGACGCTCGCGCATCGCGAGCTTGTCCTGTGCGAACTGCAGGGCGTCGGGGCCGGGGTGCACGCGGATGCCGTCGGCGACGAGAGCACGCAGCACCTCCTGCGGCACGTGCTCGTGGTCGAAGGTCAGCACGTCGACGTCCTGCGCGAACGCACGCACCGTGTCGAGGTCGCGATAGTCCCCGACCGCGGTCGCCGCGATGGCGGCGGCCATCCCCGGCTCCTCGGCGAGGACGCGCACCTGCACGCCCAGTTCGACCGCCGGGGCGATCATCATCCGCGCCAGCTGTCCGCCGCCCACGATTCCGAGCGTGAGTGCCATGCTGCTCCCTTTCGTCGGCTCCATCTTCTCAGGTGCCGCAGGCGCAGGCTTCTCAGGTGCCGCAGGCGCAGGCTTCTCAGCTGCCGCAGGCGCAGGCTTCTACGCGCGTGACGAGCGGTCGGCGTCGACGGGCACGGTCGCGCCGTCCCACGGTGCGTCGCGGTGGGCGAGGATCTGGCTGACCTCGACCTGGTCGGAGAGCACCTCGTGCACGAGGCGGACGGTCGGCACGTTCACCAGGCGCAGCGGCTCATCCACTCCGTTGGAGAGCACCAGGGTGCCTGCACCCCAGAGCCGCTGCAGCGGTCCGCGCCGCTCCACGATCGTGTAGCCGCGGGCGTGCGACAGTTCGCTGCGGCGGCGTCCGAACGCTCCCGACTGCTCGATGACGCGACGCGTGGTGATCGTGTAGGTGTGCGACAGCCAGCGCAGATACGGAAGAACCACCAACAAGAGCACGACGAGCGCGGCCGCGGCCCACAGCATCCAGTCCTGCAGCGGGTTGGGAAGATTGCCGGTGAAATACCCGACCGCGCCTGCGGCGGCCACCAGCACGGCGGCGGACCAGAACAGGCGACGGGCATGCGTGTGCACCCGCGCGATCCTCCGCTCGGGCATCGGCGCACCGGGAGCGGGCGCGGCGGGACGCCCGGGATAGGCGGTCGGCGAGGTCACGCTCTCATTGTGCCGGTCGACGACGAGAAATCCGGCACAACCGGGCCGATGTTCGCGTTTCGATCGCGTCGGTGAGGCGAACGGCTCGATCAGCGCACGTGGACGACGTCGCCTGCTCCGACGACCGTCTCCTCGCCGTCGGGCGCACGGACCACGAGGCGCCCATCCATGTCGAGGCGGACCGCTGTCCCTTCCAGGAAAGACTCATCCGGGAGCGAGACCCTCACTGCGGCGCCGATCGTCGTGCAGCGCTGGGCGATCGCGTCGGCCACGGCGGCGGCGCCGCCGACAGCCAGCTCGGCGATCCGGTCGCGCAGACCGGTCACGAAGTCGGCGACGAGACGATCTTCGTCGGCCACGGTGTGCAGAGCAGCAAAAGACGTCGCCGTCGGAACGGGAAGATCACTCGCGGCCATCGTGGTGTTGACGCCGGCACCGAGGACGACGGTCTGCGGGTCGTCGGGCAGCACCTCCGCCAGGATGCCGCAGATCTTCCGCCCGTCGACGAGCACGTCGTTCGGCCACTTCAGTGCGACCTCGTGCCCAGGCAACTGCGCGCCGAGGGCATCCGTCATGGCTGCTCCGGCGATGAGCGGGATCCACCCGCGGTCGTGCGTCGCCACCGCACCCACACGCAGCAGCACCGAGACAGCGAGCGCCGATCCGGGCGGGGTCACCCAGGTACGACGGAGCCGCCCGCGTCCCGCGCGCTGGTCGCGCGTGAGCAGCAGCGCGAGGTGAGGGTGGGAGTCGGGGTCGTCCTGTGCGTCGCGCATGAGCTTGGCATTGGTCGAGTCGATGGTCTCGACGACGTGCACCCGAGGCGACACCGCGGCGGACAGAGGGTAGCCCTCGCGAGGAATCGACATAGCGTCACCCTACGCCGGGCGACCGCGATGAGGTCGGGGATGCCCGCGCCATCCCACAATCGAATCGCCATCTCATTGTGAGCGTCAGCCAACGGGCCGTGCGATGCGGTCGCTAGGGTGGAAAGCGTGCCAAAGCAGCCAGATCAATCCGTGCAGCCAGATCAATCCGTGCAGCCAGATCTCTCCACGACCGCCGGCAAGATCGCCGACCTCCGGGCCCGGTACCAGGAGGCGGTCGTCGATGCCGAGGTGATTGCTCAACAGAAGCAGCACGCCAAGGGCAAGATGACGGCGCGCGAGCGCATCGAGCTGCTCGTCGACCCCGGCACCTTCGTCGAGTTCGACGAGTACGTGCGCCATCGCACGAGCGCCTTCGGGATGGACCGCTCGCGCCCCTACGGCGATTCGGTCGTCACCGGCGTGGGCACCATCCACGGCCGTACGGTCGCCGTCTACGCGCAGGACTTCACGACTTTCGGTGGCTCGCTCGGCGAAGTCGCCGGCGACAAGATCATCAAGACCATGGAGTACGCGCTCCGCGGCGGCATGCCGATCATCGGCATCCTCGACTCCGGCGGCGCGCGCATTCAGGAGGGCGTCGTCGCCCTCGGCAAGTACGGCGAGATCTTCCGCCTCAACACGGCGGCCTCCGGCGTCATCCCGCAGATCTCGATCATCATGGGCCCGGCGGCGGGCGGCGCCGTGTACTCCCCCGCCCTGACCGATTTCGTGATCATGGTCGACAAGACCAGCCAGATGTTCGTGACGGGCCCCGACGTGATCAAGACAGTCACCGGCGAAGACGTCGGCATGGAAGAGCTCGGCGGCGCCTACACCCACAACACCCGCTCGGGTGTGGCGCACTACCTCGCCGAAGACGAAGACGACGCGATCGACTACGTCCGCTCGATGGTGGGCTACCTCCCCGACAACAACATGGCCGAGATCCCGGTTTATGAGAGCGAGTTCGAGTGGGAGACCACCGACGCCGACCGCACGCTCAACACGGTCGTCCCCGACTCGCCCAACCAGCCCTACGACATCCACCAGGTGATCTCGCACATCGTCGACGGCGGCGACTTCCTCGAGGTGCAGCCGCTGTTCGCTCCGAACATCGTCATCGGCCTCGGCCGAGTCGAGGGCCGCACGGTCGGCATCATCGCCAACCAGCCGTCGCAGATGGCCGGCACCCTCAACATCGAGGCTGGCGAGAAAGCCAGCCGGTTCGTCCGCTTCTGTGATGCGTTCTCGATTCCGATCCTCACGTTGGTGGATGTGCCCGGCTACCTCCCCGGCACCGACCAGGAGTGGACCGGCGTCATCCGCCGCGGGGCGAAACTCCTGTACGCGTACGCGGAGGCGACCGTGCCGCTCGTGACCGTCATCCTTCGCAAGGCCTACGGCGGCGCGTACATCGTGATGGGTTCCAAGCAGCTCGGAGCGGACGTCAACCTCGCCTGGCCCACTGCAGAGATCGCCGTCATGGGCGGCCAGGGCGCCGTCAACATCCTCTACCGCGGAGAGATCCGCAAGGCCGAAGAGGCGGGCGAGGACGTCGCCGCGGTACGTCAGCGCCTCGCGAACGAGTACACCTACAACGTCGCGTCACCCTTCCTCGCCGCCGAACGCGGCGAACTCGACGGCATCATCGAGCCTGCGCAGACCCGCGTGGCCGTTGCCAAGGCTCTGCGCTCCCTGCGCGGAAAGCGTGCCAGCTTGCCCGCGAAGAAGCACGGTAACATCCCGCTATGAGCGCCTCCGTCCCTCCCGTTCCGGCGGCGGACGCGGCCTCGGCGGCGGCGGATGCCGTTCGCATCGACGTCCTGCGTGGTGAGCCCACGGCGCAAGAGCTGGCAGCCGTGATGGCCGTCGTCTCGGAGGCCTACTCGCGCGAAGCCGCCGACGCGATCGCCGAAGAAAGCCCGCGTCGCTCCGCCTGGGAGCTGTCGGCGCGCGGTGTGCGCACGCCGCTTCAGCGCGACATCGGCTGGGGACGCTTCGCCGGCTGAGATCGCCATGCTCGGCGTTCTTGTCCCCCAAAATACCTACAGACAACGCCTCCCAAGCCCGGAAGAATCGATATCGCTGGAACGCTTCTGCGTTCGGTCGCATCTGCTCCAAGAGCGGGTTCGGCCCTTCGCGAGTCGGTTTTCGGGTAACCGCTCGCATGGCGAGGGGCGGGCGGCTTCGCCGCCCCTCGCCTCCTCCTTCTTCGCGGCATCCGGAGCGTCTCGGGACCGCTCGGTACCGCCGCAGACGTGCGCTCAGTCCTGCGGGCGGCGAGGGATCTCGCTCCAGAGGTCGACCTCGTCTTCGCCCTCGTCGGACGCGGTTCTGCCGACGACGGTGACGGCGATCTCCTCGTGGGTGGAAGCCCGTACGTAGACGCGCTCCGAGTCGGCCTCGGCGAGGACCTCCGCCAGGCGAGCGCGGATCAGCGCCCGCTCACGCGACGACAGCCCGTCGAGACCCCCTTCGTCCAGCACCGACACGGTGGTTCCTCGTTGCCGTGCAGCCGCCAACGCCGCGCGCACCCGCTCGTCGAGCAGCGCCGAACCGCGCAGCTCGTCGCGGAGCGCCTCTTCGGCGATGTGCGCCTCGCGCCGTTCGGCATCGCTCAGATTCCCCCCGGTCTCGATGGTGCGCGTGAGCACAGGCCCGGCGAGCGCGAGCGCACGGCGCACCAGTGTGCGTCGCTCGCGTCGAATGCCCTCCTGCGCGGCGAGCCATTCCGATGCCGCACGCTGCAGCGCAGTCAGTTCGGCCGTATCGGCAGCGGCACGGTCGACCAACCACGTCAGCAGCTGCGCCACTCCCACCCACAGCACCGCACCCACGACCCCCAGGGCCAGGGCGTCGGTGGGGCCGATCCAGAGGGTTGCCTCGACCGCCAACAACGCGACACCCGCCCACGCGACCCAGGGACGGCGGCGCACCATCACGATGGTCAGCAGCGCACCGACGGCGCCGACGCTCCATGTGCCGAAGCCGGTGCGCCTCGCGGCGAGGCCGACGGCGACCCACGAGGCGTTCGGCACGAGGACGGCAGCGGCGAGGGCGAGCACGGCCGCCCACGCCGGAAGCACGGACCGGCTGCCCAGCTCGCCCGTGATCGGATGTCTCCGCAAGGGCACGGCGGTGGCGTTCCAGAAGAGGCACAACCACGTCGTCACCAGGTAGAAAGCGACGGTCGCCACCTGCAGCATCGGGTACAGCGGCGGCGTCGTCCACAGCAGAGCACCGACGGCCAGGTACGACGTGAAGGCGACCGCCAGCACCGAAAGAGTGGTGCGCACCCGAAGGTTCATCGCGGGTGCTGCCAGTCGAGAGTGACGAGGGTGCCGGCCGCCGCGGTCCGCACTCGCGCCCGACCACCGACGGCCGCCATCCGCGCGACGATCGAGCCACGGATGCCCAGGCGGTCTTCGGGGATGTTCGCCGGGTCGAACCCCGGTCCGCGGTCGATGACCTGCAGGCGCACGCCCGCCTCATCGACGCGGAGCGACACCCGCAGCCCTCGCGCCTGCGCATGATCGATCGCGTTCCTGACGGCCTGCGCCGCGGCCAGGACGAGCGCGCGGGCGACACGGCCCGGCACGGCCGGGACGCCGATGCCGATCTCGGCCTCGACGGGGATGTCCGGGGCGAGACCGGCCACGACGGTGCGGAGACCGGCGGCGACTGCCGCCGCATCGACCGGCTCGTCGGGCCCCTCACCCGAATCCTGATCGGCGTTGGCGAGACGGGTCAGCGCCTCGCGCGCCATGGCCGACGCCAGCCCCTCCTCGCGCGGCGTCTCGGCGCGCTCGGCGGCGATGAGGGCAGCGAGCACGCTGTCGTGCATCAACGCGGCGACGGCCACCCGCTCCGTCTCTGCGGCATTGGCGGATGCGGCTTCGGCATACGAGGCGACCGCGTCGCTGCGGGCCCGGTCGATACCCACCGCCACACTGCGCAGCAACCATCCGAGGACGATTACCACCGCGCCGAGGATCGCCGCGAACGTGGCGTCCAGCGCGACGCCGACCGTCGCCGAGGATCCGATCCCGAGCTGCAGCAGCCGGGCTACCGCGTACAACACGGGAATCAGTGCCGCCCACACGATCTGCATCGCCAGAGGGAAAACGAGCACCGCCGCGGCTGTCGCGACGTTCAGCAGATACCAGATCCACGGGGCGCCGCCGGCGTGCAGACCGCGCCCCTGCACCATGAGAGGCCAGCACACCAGCACGAGCGGAAACACCACGGCGAAGACGCCCGCCGCGGCGCGGACAGCGACCCCCGCCAGGCACGCGGCGACCATCATGCCGAGCGGGATGAAGACAACGAGCAGCAGCGGCAGATGCACCGCAGGAGACTCCTGGCGGGAGCCCCACGCGTTGAGGAACGCCTGGACCCCGAGCACCGCGCACCCGAGCGCCACGACCACACGAATGATCCGCTCGACGCGTGCCTGCGTGAACTGCTCCGCCCCGGCCGCGATGTCGCCCAGCGGTCGTCGCACCGCCGGATCGACGGCGATCGGCAGAGACTCAGTCGTCACCGCTGCCCGCTCCGGCATGGCCGGGCATGAGACCGTCCTCCATGGCGCGACGCAGCAGATCGACTTTCGTCGGCGCGGGCCGCCCCACCTCGACGTACTTCACCCGCACCCGAGTGATGTTCTCCTTGGCGGTGGAGTACGCGATACCGAGCCGGTCGGCCACGGCCTTCAGCGGCAGCCCCGCCGCGTAGAGGCGGAGCACGTCGCGCTCACGCTTGGACAGCTGCGCGTCGGCGAACGCACGGTCGCCGTCGACGGCGCTCGCCCACTCGATGTTGTCGAGCGCCTCGCCGCGGGCGACGGTCCGGATGGCCGCGATCACATCGTCGATGCGAGAAGCCTTGCTGATGACGCCGGCGGCACCGGCGGCGAGCGCCTCGCGCACCGCGGCGGGGCGGTCGGCGACGCTGTGGATCAGCACGGGCGAGCCGTCGCCGACCAGGCTGGTGACGTTCTCGGTGACGGTCGTGCCGTCACCGAGAGTGAGGTCGAGCACGACGATGTCGGCGGGGGGCGATCCGGAGCGCAGCCGCCACTCCAGGTAGGCGCGCACGGTGCTGCCGGAGAAGACGACGTCTTTGGTCACCGCGCGTGCACACGCCGCCTCGAGCCCGAGGCGCACGGACTCGTGGTCATCGATGAGAGCCACACGCGTCATGGGCTCAGCCTAACCAGGGGGCTGAGCCGCGGCATCCGTCGAACGGCTACGTCCGTCCGCTCCGCCCCCGGAGACCCGGCATCAATCGGTGCGCTGCAGCAGGGCCACGGCCTCGACATGGTGCGAGTGCGGGAAGAGGTCGAGGGCGTCGATGCGGCGGGGCTCGTACCCGTGCTCGCGGAAGGTGCCGAGGTCACGGGCCAGCGCCACCGGGTCGCATGCGACGTAGACGACGGATGCCGGGCTCAGCGCCGCGACGGACTCGACGACGGCCCGCCCGGCCCCCGCGCGAGGCGGGTCGAGGAGAGTGACTCCTCGCGCCAGCCGCGCGCGGTCGGTAGACCCAGCCTGTGCGATGAGCCTGGTGAGGAATCGGTCGGTGCGGTCGGTCTCTGCGCGAGCTCCGATCCAGTCGGCGAGGTTCTCGCCCGCGTGCTCGGTGGCGCGGGCATCGGATTCGACGGTCGTCACGCGCGTCGCCGGACCGCCCAGAGTCGCCAGCGTGGCAGCGAACAGCCCGACGCCGCCGTACAGGTCGAGGTGGTGTGCATCGGGGTCGACGCCCCCGGCGTCGCGGAGTGCGGCCGCGACGACATCGGTGAGGGTGTGCGCGGCGAGCCGGTGCACCTGCCAAAAGCCGCCTGCATCGACGCGGAACCGCCTCCCGTCGACCTCTTCGACGATGACCTCGCGCGCTGCGGAACCCGCCGCCGACAGGGCCGCGGGCGGGGAAGCTACTCGCCCGCGACCTCGGCGCGGGCGGTCGGTGTCGGGCCGGGGCACCACGCGGACGCGGCCGTCTGCCGGCTGCACGAGGTCGATCCGACCCGGCCGCCCCGACAGCGTGCGCGCCACCTGCTCGATCTCGGCTGTCGCGAGCGGCAGATCGTCGACGGGAATGACGCGGTGGCTGCGCGCGGCGAAGGGCCCGACGATGCCCTGATCGTCGACGTGCAGGCTCACCCGGGTGCGCCAGCGCGACCCATCGGGCACCTCCGCCGACGTGGAGCTCCCATCGCCGACGACGATCGGCGCGGGCTGCGCGACCGTGACCGTCGGGTCGGTGACACCGCCGAAACGGATCAGGGCCTCGCGCAGGACCTCCTCCTTGAGCGCCCGCTGCCGGTCGAGGGCGATGTGGCCGAAGTCGGCGCCGCCGGGGCGGAGATCGGGGACGACATCGACATCGGCGGCCGCCCACACGTGCGGACGTCGATCGGCAGACGCATCGAGCACGTCGACCGTCGCCGCGCGCCAGAACGACGACTTCGCGGTGTCGGTGAGCTGTACGCGCACCCGTTCGCCGGGAATCGCATCGGCCACGAACACCACCCGTCCGTCGTGACGGGCGATGAACACACCGCCGTGCGCCACATCCGTGATGTCCAGATCGAGCAGATCGCCGGGTTGCATCCTTCGATGCTGTCACGGATCGTCTCGGCGGATGGCGCCCGAACCGTACCCTGGAGGGCATGCGCGTGTGCCTGGCATCCACCTCCCCCGCCCGTCTCATGCTGATGCGGCAGGCGGGGATCGAGCCGCTTCTGCGCTCGCCCGGCGTCGATGAGGAGGCGGTGGTCGCCGCCGTCGAGTCCTCCGCGGGCCGCACCCTCGCGCCGGACGAGCACGTCCTCCTGCTGGCAAGGCGCAAGGCCGCCGCCGTCGTGGCCACGCTTGCCGACAGCGACCCCGACTTCGACGGCGTTGTCGTCGGCGGCGATTCGATGTTCGAGATCGACGGCCAGGTTCTCGGTAAGCCGCTGGAGCCCGCCGTTGCCGTCGCCCGCTGGGAGCAGATGCGCGGCCGCACCGGGGTACTCCACTCCGGGCACAGCGTCGTGCGCGTGAGCCCCGGGATGCCGCCGCGCGAGGAGCATGCGGTGGCTGCGGCATCCGTGAGCTTCGTCGCCGACATCACCGATGCCGAGATCGCGGCGTACGTCGCCACCGGTGAGCCGCTGCAGGTCGCCGGAGCCTTCACGGTCGACAGTCTCGGCGGCCCCTTCATCGAGCGCGTCGACGGTGACCCGTCGACGGTCGTCGGGATGTCGCTGTCGACGGTGCGCCGACTGTGCGCCCAGCTCGACATCGTGTGGACGGACCTCTGGGTGGCGCCGACCGATCCGCAGAGCGACCGCGTGTCTTCGTAGCCTGTCGCACACGATTCGACGTCGATCTTGTGCGAGTGATCCAAAGTCAGGGGGGTCGGCGTGGGTAGGCTGACATCCATGCCACGCTCACTGGACCTGACGGTCGCGCGCCCGCAGATCACCAAAGTGCTCATTGCGAACCGCGGTGAGATCGCCGTCCGAGTGATCCGGGCCGCCCGCGATTCGGGCAAGGCATCGGTCGCCGTCTACGCCGACCAGGATCGCGACGCGATGCACGCCAAGCTCGCCGACGAGGCCTACGCCCTCGACGGGTCGACCTCGGCCGACACCTACCTCTCGATCGAGAAGATCCTGTCGGTGGCGCGTCGCGCCGGCGCCGACGCGGTACACCCGGGCTATGGATTCCTCGCCGAGAACGCCGAGTTCGCCCGCGCCGTCATCGGCGCAGGGCTGATCTGGATCGGCCCCTCTCCCGAGGCCATCGAAGCCCTCGGCGACAAGGTGACCGCTCGCCACGTGGCCGAAAAGGTCGGCGCACCTCTCGCCCCGGGAACGCCCGGCCCCGTCGCCGGAGCCGACGAGGTCATCGCTTTCGCCCAGGAGCACGGCCTGCCCATCGCGATCAAGGCGGCGTACGGCGGCGGCGGACGCGGCCTGAAGGTCGCCCGCGAGCTCGACGAGGTCGCCGAGCAGTTCGAATCCGCCACCCGCGAGGCGATCAGCGCCTTCGGGCGCGGCGAGTGCTTCGTGGAGAAGTACCTCGACAAGCCCCGGCACGTCGAAACGCAGTGCCTCGCGGATGCCGAGGGCAACGTCGTGGTCATCTCCACGCGCGACTGCTCGCTGCAGCGGCGCCACCAGAAGCTCGTCGAAGAGGCACCGGCGCCCTTCCTCACCGACGAGCAGAACCACACGCTCTACGAATCGTCCAAGGCGATCCTGCGCGAGGTCGGCTACGTGGGCGCCGGCACGTGCGAGTTCCTGATCGGCGCCGACGGCACCATCTCCTTCCTCGAGGTCAACACCCGTCTGCAGGTCGAGCACCCCGTCTCCGAAGAGGTCACCGGCATCGATCTGGTGCGCGAGCAGTTCCGCCTCGCCGAGGGCGGCACGCTCGACTACGACGACCCGCAGCCCGTCGGCCACTCGATCGAGTTCCGCATCAACGGCGAAGACCCGGGTCGCGGGTTCTTGCCGCAGCCCGGTCGCATCCACCAGTTCAAGACGTTCGGCGGCCCCGGCATACGCCTCGACTCCGGCGTGACCGCGGGCGACAGCGTCTCGGGAGCGTTCGACTCGCTGCTCGGCAAGCTCATCGTCTCGGGACGTGACCGCGCCGAGGCACTGGAGCGCTCCCGGCGCGCCCTCGACGAGTTCGAGGTCGCCGGCATGCCCACCGTGCTGCCGTTTCACCGCAAGGTCGTGCGTGACCGCGCCTTCACGGCCGAAGACGGCCACTTCGGCGTGTTCACCCGGTGGATCGAGACCGAGTTCGACAACGACATCGCACCGTGGGACGGCGAAGCGGAGTCTCCGGCCGAAGCCGAGCCGCGTCACATCGTCGTCGTCGAGGTGTCGGGCAAGCGCCTCGAGGTGAGCCTTCCCGATCGCATCGCGGTCGCACCCGCCAAGATCGGCCGACCGGCGGCGGTGCCGCCCTCGCGCCGCTCGCACGCTCCGACGGTGATGTCCGGCGCGTCCGGTGACGCCGTGAAGGCGCCGATGCAGGCCACGATCGTCAAGGTCGCGGTCGAGGAGGGCCAGCCCGTCGTCAAGGGCGACCTGGTCGTCGTGCTCGAAGCGATGAAGATGGAGCAGCCGATTCAGGCGCACAAAGACGGCGTCGTCGGCGCCATCAACGCCGCTCCCGGCACCACCGTGTCGGCCGGGCACCAGTTGCTCACGATCTCCTGATGATGATCGCCGCGTCCCGCCGTCGCCTCGCCGTCGCCGCGACTGCGGCATCCGCTCTCGCGCTCTTGACCGGGTGCAGCACGGGGCCTTCCGACGCGGACCGCGCGGCGTGGTCGGCCTGGTCGGCATCGGTGATCGGAGCGAACCCGGGCGCGGCCGCCAGCGGAATGCTCGCCGCCAGCGAGGGGCCGGGGACCAGTGTGACCCTGTCGACGGGCACCACGTATCGCGCGGTCGAGCTGCGTTGCATCGGTGCCGACCGCGTGGCGTTCGCGTTGACCTACACCGCCGGCAGCTCGACGGTCAGCACACAGCAGGACATCGTCTGTCAGCAGGGCGCCCTGCGGACGCCCATCGCCATTCCGACGGCCATGCAGAACCTCACGTCGTTCACGGTGTCGGCGACATCGTCGGATGGCGAAGGAATGTGGACCGCGCAGGTGCAGCGGTAGCCAGACGGAGCGAAGCGGGGCGCATGCTGTGACCGCTTCGCTCAGCCGAAGAAGTCGTCGTCGCGGTTGACGAGGTGCATGGCGCGGGTCGCGTCGGTGACCGAGGCGCTCAGCGACGGGAAGACGGCGAAGATGCGTGAGACCTGGTCGACGGTGAGGCGACGCTCCACCGCCATCGCGATCGGGTAGATGAGCTCGGAGGCGCGCGGGGCGACGATCACGCCGCCGATCACGGTGCCGCTGCCCTCACGGGCGATGATCTTCACGAAGCCGTCTTTGATGCCCATCATCTTCGCGCGCGCGTTGGCGGCCAAGGGCAGCTTGTACACGTATCCGTTGATGGCGCCCGTCTCGAGGTCCTTCTCCTGGCGGCCCACGGTCGCGATCTCCGGCGCGGTGAAGATGTTGGCCGTGATGCGGCGGCGCTCGAGCGGGATGACCGTGTCGCCGAGGGCGTGGAAGATGGCGGTGCGTCCCTGCATCGACGCGACGGATGCCAGCGGGACGAAGGTCGTGCAGTCGCCGGCGGCGTAAATGTTGGGCACAGAGGTGCGGGCGACGCGGTTGACGCGGATGTGGCCGGAGTCGGTCAGCTGCACACCGGCATCCTCGAGGCCGAGGTCGGCCGTGTTCGGGATCGAGCCGACCGCCAGCAAGCAGTGACTGCCCTCCACGGTGCGCCCGTCCGAAAGCGTCACGACCACGCCGTCGCCGGAGCGCTCGACGCTGTTCGCGCGCGAGGTCGACAGCACCGTCATCCCCCCGCGCGTGAAGACTTTTTCGAGCACGGCGGCTGCATCGGCATCCTCGCCCGGAAGCACCTGGTCGCGACTGGAGATCAATGTGACTTTGGCGCCGAGGTTCATGTACGCCGAGGCGAACTCGGCCCCCGTCACGCCGGAACCGACGACGATGAGATGCTCGGGCAACGACTTCATATCGTAGAGCTGGGTCCAGGTGAGGATGCGCTGACCGTCCGGCCGGGCGGTGGGCAGCTCACGCGGCGACGCCCCGACCGCCACCACCAGCGTGTCGGCCTCGACGCGGTCGAAATCGGTTCCTCCGGGACCCGTCGATACGACGAGGGCGTGATGGCCGTCGAGCCGCCCGTGGCCGGCGATGATCCGCACACCTGCCTCGACGAGCTGGGCACGCATGTCGTCGGACTGCTGGCGCGCGAGGGAGAGCAGACGCTTGTTGACCGCCGCGAGGTTGATCGCGACCTCAGGCTTGAGGGCCGTTCCGCGATCGTCCTTGGCGAAGAACTGCACACCCAGATCGTGCGCCTCTGAGATCGCGACTGCAGCGTCGGCCGTGGCGATGAGGCTCTTCGAGGGGACGACGTCGGTCATGACGGCCGCTCCGCCAACCCCCGCACGCTCGACGAGGGTCACATCGGCGCCGAGCTGCGCGGCGGCGAGCGCCGCCTCGTACCCGCCGGGACCGCCACCGAGGACAGCGACCGACTGGGTGTTCACGAAGCTCGACGACATTGCTCCATTCTTTCAGGCCGACACGGCGGGCCGTGTCGCGCCGCGTCGGTCCGCCCGAAGCGCGGCGCGAGTGGCCCGGGGGCGCCGGGGTTCCTAGAGTGGGAGCATGTCCGACATGAACAGCAATCCGCTCGACGACCCCTCCGCCGACCCGTTCGAGGTCGCCGCGCAGGCGGCGGGCGACATCGCCCGCCTGACCGGCGTCGAGCACCACGACATCGCCCTCACCCTCGGCAGCGGATGGGGCAAGGCCGCCGACCTCATCGGCGAGACGACCGCGACCGTTCCCGCCACCGAGGTCACCGGGTTCAGCGCCCCGGCGCTCGCCGGACACGTCGGGTCGCTGCGCAGCATCCTGACGCCGACCGGCACGCGCGTGCTCGTCATCGGTGCCCGTACCCACTACTACGAGAACCACGGCGTACGCCGGGTCGTGCACAGCGTACGCACGGCCGCCGCGACCGGGGCCACCACGATGGTGCTGACCAACGGCGCCGGCGGCATCAAGGAGACCTGGACGCCGGGCACCCCCGTGCTCATCAGCGATCACATCAACCTGACCGCCGACTCCCCGCTGGAGGGCGCGACCTTCATCGACCTCACCGATCTGTACTCGTCGCGTCTGCGCGGCATCGCCCGGTCGGTCGATCCGACCCTCGATGAGGGCGTGTACTGCCAGTTCCGCGGCCCACACTATGAGACGCCCGCCGAAGTACAGATGGCGAAGGCCATCGGCGGTCACATCGTCGGAATGTCGACGGCGCTCGAGGCGATCGCCGCGCGGCAGGCCGGCATGGAGATCCTCGGCTTCTCGCTCATCACCAACCTCGCCGCGGGCATCCAGAAGACGCCGTTGAGTCACGCCGAGGTCATCGAGGCCGGCCAGAGCGCCGAGCCGGTCATCTCGGCGCTGCTCGCGCGCGTGATCGGCCAGCTGTGAGCACGGCGGATGCCGCGGCGGACGCCCTGACCGCGGCGGCGCGCTCCTGGCTCGCGCAAGACCCGGACGAGGTGACCCGCGCGGAGCTCACCGCCGTGCTGGACGCCGCCGCCGCAGGAGACGCCGCGGCATCCGCCGACCTCGCCGACCGCTTCGGCGCGCGCCTGCAGTTCGGCACCGCGGGGCTGCGCGGGCGCCTGGGCGCGGGCAGCAACCGGATGAACCGTGTGCTCGTCTCACAGGCGGCCGCCGGATTCGCGGCATACCTGCGCGAGAAGTCAGCGCCCGGTGAGACGCCGCTGGTCGTGGTCGGATACGACGGACGGCGCAACTCCGACGTGTTCGCCCGCGATTCGGCCGAACTGTTCGCGGGGGCGGGTCTTCGCGCGGTGCTGCTGCCGCGGCTGCTGCCGACGCCGGTGCTGGCCTTCGCCGTCCGCCACCTCGGTGCCGCCGCGGGCGTCATGGTGACCGCGTCGCACAACCCGCCGGACGACAACGGCTACAAGGTCTACCTGGGCGGTGCCGACGACGGATCGCAGATCGTCGCGCCCGCCGACGCCGAGATCGCCGCTCAGATCGATCGCGTGGCCGCCACGACGGTCGTTTCCGAGCTGGCCCGGGGCGAGTACGAGATCGCCGACGAGTCCGTCGTGCAGGCGTACGTCGCCGCGACCGCGGCGGTCGCTCCCGCCACGGCGGGCGCCGCCGGGATGAGCTGGGTCTACACCGCGATGCACGGCGTCGGCTACGAGACCCTGCGATCGATCCTCGAGCTCGCGGGGTATCCGTTGCCGACCGTCGTCGAGGCGCAGATCGCCCCCGACGGACGCTTCCCGACCGTCGCGTTCCCCAACCCGGAAGAGCCCGGCGCGATGGACCTCGCGTTCGAGACGGCACGCGCGGTGGATGCCGAGTTCATCATCGCCAACGACCCCGACGCCGACCGTCTCGCGGTGGCTCTTCCCGACGCCGCCGCCGACGGCGGCTGGCGCCGGCTCACCGGCAACGAGATCGGCCTGCTGCTGGGGTGGCGCGCCGCGGCCCGGGCCGCCGAACGCGGCACGGCCGGCTCGCTGGCGTGCTCGCTCGTCTCCTCCCCCGGCTTGCAGACGGTCGCCGAGCACTACGGGTTGGACTTTCACGCGACGCTGACGGGCTTCAAGTGGATCTCGCGTGCCCCCGGCATCCTGTACGGCTTCGAGGAGGCGCTCGGCTACCTCGTCAACCCCGAGACCGTGCGCGACAAGGACGGCATCTCGGCGGCGGTGGCGATTCTCGGCATGATCGCCGAGGCACGGGAGCGCGGCGAAGGACTCGCCGACCTGCTGCGGCAGTTCCAGGACACATTCGGTTTCTTCGCGTCGGGCCAGGTGTCGCTGCGGGTCGAGGACCTGTCGGTGATCTCCGACATCATGGCGGGGCTGCGGGCGGCACCGCCGACCCAGTTGGGCGGCACGGCGGTGGTGCGGATCGACGACCTGATGACGGGCGTCGACGGGTTCCCGCCGGGCGATGTGCTGCGGCTGTGGCTCGATGACGGGTCGCGGCTCATCGTGCGCCCCAGCGGCACCGAGCCCAAGCTGAAGGCCTACCTCGATGTCCGCGGCGAATCCGCCGCCGACGCCGAGCGACGCCTGGCGGCGCTGGATGCCGCTACCCGCGCCCTGATGACCCCCGCCTGAACTGCCCCCACGCCTTCGTCCTCGCGACGCGCGGCAGCGCCTAGGCTCGGAGCGTGTTGTTGACGGATGCGGTCGTGCTCGAGAACACCCACGTGCGGCTGGAGCCCTTGCGCGCCGACCACGCCGTCGAGTTGCAGCGCGCGCGGGACGGGTTGGAGTACGCCTGGTACACGTCCGTTCCGACGGACGCCGCCGCGGAGATCGCGCATCGGCTCGCCGAGAGGGATGCCGGACGGATGAACCCGTTCGCGGTCATCGTCGGGGAGGTCGCCGTCGGCATGACCACGTTCTGCACGATCGACAGCGCCAGTCCCCGCGTCGAGATCGGGTACACGTGGCTGTCGCCGACCGTGCAGCGCACCCCCGTGAACACGGCGGCGAAGCTCCTGCTCCTCACACACGCGTTCGAGGAGTGCGGCGTGATCGCGGTGCAGTTCTGCACACACTGGCACAACCGGCAGTCGCGGGCGGCGATCGAGCGCCTCGGCGCGAAACAGGACGGCGTGCTGCGCAACCACCGCGTCGGTCCCGACGGGACGCTCCGCGACACCGTCGTGTACTCGGTCCTCCCCCATGAGTGGCCCGCCGTGAAGCTCGGGCTTCAGTCGCGGCTCGGCTGAGAACGTCAGCCGTCGACGACGGCGGCGAGTTCGTCCAGGAACGGACCGAAGGAGGTGCCGCGGCGGACGATCCGCTGCACGCTGTCGCGTTCGCTGAACACCTCGACCAGCTGCTCGAACACGGTCTGAAACGCTTCGCGGTCGCTCTCCGAGAAGGCGACCATCGCGATCACCTGCACGCGTCCGTCACCCCAGCTCATAGACGGGTCGGCGATGCCCACCGCGATGGATGTCCGGGTCGCGGTCATCCCGATCGCGTGCGGCACGGCGAGCGCATCGGTGAAGGCGGTCGATGACAGCCGCTCGCGCTCGAGCGTGCGCTCGACATAGTCGTCGTCGATCACTCCCTGCGCCACCAGGCGGGCACCGAGATCCCGGATGACGCTTTCTTCGTCGGCATCCGCCGCGACGCGGCCGATGAAGGCGTCGGCGGAGAAATAGCGCCCCAACTCCTCGCGCAACCGCGCGAGGCGGCGCCCCCGACGCACACGCCCCGCCGCCGCCTGCACCCGTTCGATGTCCGATTCGGTCAGGAACGGCTGGATGCGGACGATACCGTCGCCGGCGAACGGCGGATCGATCGTCGTGAGGATGAGGTCGGTGTCGATCGCGTCCCAATCCGGGTCGGCGCGGGTATCGACGCCGACGACATCGACGGCTTGACCGAGCGAGCGGTCGACGCTGGAGCGCAGCAACTCGTGCAGCTCGTAGTACCCCGGGCAGACGATCGTGGCGGTGAGGACGGTGCCGGCGTGTCGGCTTCGTTCGAGCTGGCCGCCGACGTGCATCGCGATGTAGGCGATCTCGTCGTCGAGAATCGGGATGCCGAGCAGCCCGCGCAGTCCGTCGGCGAGGAAGACCGCGACATCGAAGATCATCGGGTACGTCGCCTTGAGCGAGCGGGTGAGCGGGTTTCGCGACCATGCCTGCTCCTGCGCGCGCAGCCGCAGGTTCTGCACGTGGAGCGCGAGCCGGAGGACGAAATCGTCGTGCTCGATGTCGACGAGGAACTCGAACGCCGCGCGGTGCACGACATCGCGCACCGCGGCCTCGACATCGGGCTGCAGACCCGCCCGCGTGACCGACGCCGCCTCCCCCGGGCCGGGCGCGACCACGCGGCCGAGCACCAGTGCGGCGAGGTGACGGCGATCGCCCGCTCCCAGGCGCAGACCGAGGTGGCGCTGGCACAGGACGTCGAGCAGATCGCCGACCGCCTCCTGCGCTGCGCTCGAGGAGTCGACCGCGGTCGCTTCCAGGGCGCGGTCGTGGGCGACGCGATCGGCGGTGATGGCGACGTGCATCATGACATCGCCGATGCCGAACTCGTTGACGAAGTAGCCGAGGTCGCGCAGGCCCGAAACGAGGTCGGCCTTGAACGGGCCGAACACGGCCTCTCCGATCGAGCCCGCTCCCAGGCTGCGGCGCAGCGCGCCGAGGTCGAACGCCCCATCATCGGTTTCATCGTGGGCCAGGCGGCTCAGCAGACGCCGCTGCGCCATCTCGGTGCCCCGCAACCGCGCCCGCGAACCGGTGCGCTCCAGGGTCAGTTCGGTGTCACCGAGAAGCGCACGCACGCGGGCGAGGTCACCCTCGAGGGTGGCGGGGCTCACGTGGAACTCCTCGGCCGTCTCGTACACGTCCACGCCATCCCGGCCCGACAGCAGGCTTCGCACCAAACGATGCACACGCTCGCGCGGCGTCGCACTGTCGACGGCGGCGCGGAGGGCGAGCGGAGCGTCGGCGCCTGCGCGATAGCCGAGCGGACCCGATTCGACGACGGTGCCCCGGGGCACCCGGGCGTTGAGCGCCGTGACGTAGCTGCGGATGCTGCGGGGAGTCACCCCGACGATGTCCGCCAGCTCGCCGGCCGTCAGCCAGTCGGATTCTCGCGCGAGGAGCGCGATGACCCTGTCCTGGCGCGCTCTGCTCATATCTTCCAGTCAACCACGCCCACCGTCACCTGTTTCCGCCCCCGCGGAAACAGGTGTGGTTGTCGCCTCTCAGCGCTTTCACAAGAATGGCTGGAAAGGAGGCGGATCGATGAGGATCCTCGTTGTGTGCGGCGCGGGAGCGTCGAGCACTTTCGTCGCGCAGCGCGTCAGACACGCTGCGCAGACGGCCGGGCGTCAGCTCAGTGCCGTCGCTGGCACCGAGCAGTCGCTCCCGATCGACATCGATGCCGCAGACATCGTGCTCGTCGGACCCCACCTGCTCGGCAGCCTGGACCGCATCCGACGAGACGCGGCGACGCGCCTCGCGCACGTGATCCTGCTTCCCGCCGACATCTACCGAGACGTCGACGGCACGCGCACGCTCGCGCTCATCGACGAAGCACTGGACCCCGACCGAGAACACCCCGCCCCGACGGAGAGGAACCCCGCATGAGCTCTGTGTCGCGAACGATCCGTATCGGATCGTCGAATGGACTGCACGCTCGCCCCGCGAAGCTGTTCGCGCAGGCGGTGAAGGAGTCCGGCCTTCCCATCACCATCTCCAAGGGGTCGGGAGCGGCTGTGAACGCCGCCAGCATCCTCGGCGTCATCTCGCTGGGCGCGGAAAAGGGCGACTACGTCACCCTCACCGCCGAGGGCGAGCACGCGAATGGCGTGCTCGACACCCTCGCCGAGCTGCTCACGACCGACCACGACGAGAACTGAACCGAAAGAGAGAGCCCGAAGATGAGTGAACTGCGTGGAGTAGGTATCGGTCTGGGAGTGGCCCAGGGACCCGTCGCCCGCATGGCCGAGCCGCTGCCTGCCCCGTCCGATGCCGCCAGCACGCTGACGCCCGACGAGGAGCTCGCCCGTGTGCGCGAGGCCGTCGCGGCCGTCGCCCGCGAGCTGGAGGAGCGCGGCGCCAAGGCCGGCGGCCTCGCCCGCGAGGTGCTCGAGGCGCAGGCGATGATGGCCGAGGACCCCACGCTCGACACCGAGGTCTCCACGCGGGTTGGCGCCGGCAAGACCGGTGAGTTCGCCGTGCACGACGCATTCGCGAGCTTCCGCGACACCCTGGCTGCGATGGGCGGCTATCTGGGCGAGCGCGCCGCCGACCTCGACGACGTCGCCCAGCGCGTGATCGCGCGCCTGCGCGGCCTGCCCGCCCCGGGTGTGCCCGACCCGGGCCACCCGTTCGTCCTCGTGGCCAAGGACCTCGCGCCCGCCGACACCGCTCTGCTCGACCTGGACCAGGTGCTCGCTCTGGTCACCACCGACGGCGGCCCCACCTCGCACACCGCGATCCTCGCCCGCGAGAAGTCGATCGTCGCGATCGTCGGCGCCGCCGCCGCCAAGGAGCTCGTCGATGGGCAGACCGTCATCGTGGACGCTGCCAAGGGCGTGGTGACGACCGACCCGACCGCTGACGAGCTGGCTCAGGCCGAGAATCGCGCCGCGGCCCGTGCCTCCGCAGCATCCGCCCCCCTCACTCCGGGCGCACTGAAGGACGGCTCTGCCGTTCCGCTGCTGGCCAACCTCGGAAAGCCCGGTGGCGCCGCCGAGGCCGTCGAGCTCGGTGCCGAGGGTGTGGGACTCTTCCGCACCGAGTTCCTGTTCCTCTCCGCCACGCAGGCACCGACCGTCGACGAGCAGACCGCGTCGTACACCGAGCTGCTGCAGGCGTTCCCGGGCAAGAAGGTCGTCGTCCGCGCGCTCGACGCCGGCGCCGACAAGCCCCTCGCCTTCCTCAACGACGCGCACGAGGACAACCCGGCCCTGGGCCTGCGAGGCCTGCGCGCCCTCCGCGCGAGCGAGGACATCCTGCGTGAGCAGTTGACGGCCCTCGCCAATGCGGATGCCGCGACCGACGCCGACCTCTGGGTGATGGCGCCGATGGTGGCCACCGTCGAAGAGGCCGACTACTTCGTGACGCTCGCCAAGGAGTACGGCATCAAGACCGCCGGCGTCATGGTCGAGGTGCCCTCGTCGGCGATCCAGGCGAAGCGCATCCTGCAGCTCGCGGACTTCGCCTCCATCGGCACCAATGACCTCACCCAGTACACGCTCGCCGCAGACCGCCTGCTCGGTTCGGTCGCGTCGTATCAAGACCCGTGGCATCCGGCCGTGCTGCAGCTGATCAAGATGACCGCCGACGGTGGCAAGGCCAACGGCAAGCCCGTCGGTATCTGCGGCGAGGCCGCGGCCGACCCGCTGCTGGCCGTCGTGCTGGTCGGCCTCGGCGCGACGACGCTGTCGATGGCGCCCACCGCGCTGGCCGACGTGCGCGCGTCGCTGCTGCAGTACACACGGGAGGATGCCGAGCGCATCGCCGCCGCTGCCCTCGCCGCCGATGACGCGGCTTCCGCACGAGCAGCGGCACAGTCCGCTGCAGAGAGCTCCGCCGCCTGACGGCGGGGGACGACCCGAAGGGAACAATGACAATGACAACGGCGTCCACGACATCGACGGGGGTGAACCGCGCGCGCGTCGGCGTGCAGCGATTCGGCACCTTCCTCTCGGGCATGATCATGCCCAACATCGCGGCCTTCATCGCCTGGGGCTTCATCACGATGTTCTTCATCACGAAGGGCTTCTTCGGCGCGGAAAGCCCCTTCAGGTGGCATTGGTCTCCCGTCGCCGAGATCATCGGCGGCGGCGGAAACTCGGCCACCATCGGGTGGAACGGCGCGATGACCGCGCTCGCCAGTGGCGACGTCGCCGCGTACGTGGGCCTGGTCGGCCCGATGGTCACGTACCTGCTGCCCTTGCTGATCGCGAACACCGGTGGCCGCATGGTCTACGGCGCTCGTGGCGGTGTCGTCGCCTCGATCGCGGTCATGGGCGTGATCGTCGGCACCGACATCCCGATGTTCCTCGGCGCGATGATCATGGGCCCGCTCGCGGCCTGGATCACCAAGCAGATGGATAAGCTCTGGGACGGCAAGATCCGCCCGGGCTTCGAGATGCTGGTCAACAACTTCTCCGCCGGCATCCTCGGCATGATTCTCGCGATCGTCGGCTTCTTCGCGTTCGGTCCGATCATGCTGGGTGTCAGCACGTTCCTCGGCGGCATCGTCGGGTGGCTCGTCGACGTGAACCTGCTCCCGCTGCTGTCGATCATCGTCGAACCGGCGAAGGTGCTGTTCCTCAACAACGCCATCAACCACGGCGTGTTCACTCCGCTCGGCATTCAGCAGGCGACGGAGACGGGCAAGTCCATCTTGTTCCTCATCGAAGCCAACCCCGGCCCCGGCCTGGGTCTGCTGCTCGCCTTCACGTTCTTCGGTGTAGGCGCAGCAAAGGCCTCGGCGCCGGGCGCGATCATCATCCAGTTCTTCGGCGGCATCCACGAGATCTACTTCCCGTACGCGCTGAGCAAGCCGATGACGATCCTGGCGCTCATCGCCGGTGGGGCGGCGGGTGTCACGACGAACATGCTGTTCGGCGGCGGACTCGCCTTCCCGGCGGCCCCGGGCAGCATCATCGCCGTCACCGCGGCAGCGATCGGCCCCGGTGCCGGCAACCTGCTCGTCGTCTACCTCTCGGTGATCGTGGCCGCGGCGGTGACGTTCCTTCTGAGTGCGGTGATCCTGCGGGCGTCGCGCAAGCGCGACCTCGCCGCTGAGGCGGACTCGACCGCGTCGTTCGAAGCCGCGATCGCGCAGACCGAGGCCAACAAGGGCAAGAGCTCGGACGCGCTGTCGGGCCTGCGCGCCGGGGCTGTTGCGGGTGCGGGTCGTGAGGGCGACCAGACGTCGCTGTCGGTCGATCAGGCCGCTGATGCCGTCGCGACCGGGACCATCGCCCCGGCCGGACACGTGAAGAACATCGTGTTCGCGTGCGATGCCGGTATGGGGTCGTCTGCCATGGGAGCCAGTGTGCTCCGCAACAAGATCAAGAAAGCGGGCGTGGAAGACGTCTCCGTCACCAACAAGGCGATCGCGAACCTCGACGGCAGCGAAGACCTCGTGATCACCCAGCAGCAGCTGACCGACCGCGCACGCGGGCGCACACCGAATGCGACGCACGTGTCGGTGGACAACTTCATGAACTCGCCGAAGTACGACGAGGTCGTGGATCTGGTCGTCCAGCAGCAGAAGAACCGGGCCTGAGAACTCAGAGCCTGCGCGACGCCGCGGGGACGGGATGGCGTGATGCCCCCGGCCCCGCGGCTTTCGCCCCACGCACAAGGGCTCCGACATACGATGACCGGGGCCATGCCACGAACAGAGACGAGGATGACATGTCACGCGAAGTACTGAACGTCGGCCAGGTCCGCATCCACCCCGGATCGGTCACCAAGGAAGAGGCGATGAGAGAAGCCGCCGACATCCTCCACGCCGCCGGGGCGGTCACGCCGGCCTACTTCGACGCCATGCGCCAGCGCGAACAGACGGTGTCCACCTACATGGGCAACGAACTCGCGATCCCGCACGGCACCAACGAGACGAAGGATGCGATCCTCGCCTCCGCGCTGTCGTTCGTCCGCTACGACGGTGGCGTCGACTGGGACGGCGAGAAGGTGAGCTTCGTCGTCGGCATCGCCGGCAAGGGCGATGAGCACCTCGACATCCTGTCGCAGATCGCACTCATCTTCTCCGAAGACGAAGAGGTCGCGCGCCTGAAGGCCGCAGGCTCCCCCGAAGACCTCGTCGCGCTGCTCGCGACCGTGAACGACTGATGAAGGCCGTCCACTTCGGCGCCGGCAACATCGGGCGCGGATTCGTCGGCCTGCTGCTGCACCAGGGCGGCTACGAGGTCGTGTTCTCGGATGTCGCGGCATCCCTGGTCGATGCCATCAACGCGGCCGACGAGTACACGGTGCACGAGGTCGGCGACGAGGCGCGCGACACGGTCGTGACCGGTTTCCGCGCGATCAACAGCGCCACCGATGCGCAAGAGCTGATCGACGAGATCGCCACCGCAGACGTCGTGACCACCGCCGTGGGACCGACCATCCTGCGCTTCGTCGCGCCGCACGTGCTCGCCGGACTCGCCCTGCGCGACCCCTCCCGCACGCCGCTGCAGATCATGGCGTGCGAGAACGCGATCGGCGCCACCGATACGCTCCGCGACGAGATCCGCGCCCAGGCCGCCGACGCGTGGGACGCGATCGTCGGCCGCGCCGTGTTCGCGAACACGGCGGTCGACCGCATCGTTCCCGCGCAGCCGGCCGACGGCGGCATCGACGTCACCGTGGAGCCGTTCTTCGAGTGGGCGATCGAGCGCCCCCCGTTCGGCGACGCCCCGCCGCATATCCCCGGCGCACACTTCGTGGACGACCTCGCCCCCTACATCGAGCGCAAGCTCTTCACCGTCAACACGGGCCACGCCGCCACGGCCTACTTCGGCGCGCGGGCAGGCATCGACAAGATCTCCGACGCGCTCGCCGACCCGGAGGTCGCTGGCAAGGTCGCGGCCGCGCTGGAGGAGACCTCCGCGTTACTCGTCGCCGTGCACGGATGGGATGCCGGCGAGCTCGCCGAGTACCGGGCGACGATCCTCCGCCGCTTCGCCAACCCTGCGCTGCCCGACACCGTCGGGCGCGTCGGTCGCCAGCCGCTGCGCAAGCTCTCCCGGCACGAGCGGTTCGTCGGTCCCGCCGCCGCTGCAGCCGAACGCGGGTTGCCGACGGTCGCACTCGTGGACGCGATGGGCGCGGCCCTCGAGTTCGACGACGCCGACGACGAGCAGTCGGTCGAGATGCAGCGGCGCCTGCGCGAAGAGGATGCCGTGGCCTTCACCGCCGCGGTCACCGGCCTCGAGCCCGGGCATCCGCTCTTCGCGGCGGTGGAGGCAGTCGTCCGCCGCCGACAGTCGGAGCTCTGACCCGCAGGGACTGCTCCTCCACGGCCGCAACTCCTCCACTTCTGCCTTCCCGCAGCCGCAATCGGCGCAAACCGCCGGTTTTGGCGTCGAGGTGGAGGAGTTGCGTCCGCCGGCTCCTTCACAATCGCACCGCGCGGCCAGTCCTCCACTGATCGTCGTCACCGCCCACCGCCGCGTGTCGCCGCACACTCAACTGCCGGCATGGATCCTTCGCGTTTTGGGGACGGCCGCCCGCCGGCACCACCGCAGATCGAGAACGCCGTCGACGCCTTGGAACGACGCCGGTGGACCACGGCTGACCTGCGCAGCGCGGGGGTACCGAAGCGGGCGCTGCGTCGCTGGCTGGACAGCGGCCGCCTCGTCCGCGTGCGCCGCGGCGTCTATGTCTCGGCGGATACTCCTGCACCGCTCGTGGACGCGGCGCGACTCGGCGCGCGTCTCGGGTGCGTGTCGCTGCTGTCGCTGCTCGGCGTCTTCGTGCGCAACGCCAGCGGACTGCATGTGCACATCGACCGTGGTGAGAGCAGGCTCCCGCCACGTGGGCCGAGGGTCGTCGCGCATTGGCGCACACCGGGTGACGGTGGCGACCATCACCTCGCGGCACCCATCGTCGACGCCCTCGTCGAAGCGGTGCGGTGCCAACAACCGCGCGATGCCATCGCCACTCTCGATTCTGCGTGGCATCTCGGGGTTGCGGACGAGTCCGTCATCGCAGAGGTGTTTGCCCGCCTTCCCGCCCGCTATGCGGCGCTCCGGCCCCTGCTCGATCCCCGAAGCGAAGCGGGCACGGAGTCTCTGATGAGGCTGCTGCTGCGCGCTCTCGGTCATCGGGCCGAGGTGCAGGTGCGGATCGCTGGCGTCGGCCGCGTCGACCTCGTGGTCGACGGTTGGCTCATCGTGGAGTGCGACAGTCGCGCCTACCACGGCGACTGGGCCGCCCGGCGCCGCGATGTCCGCCGCGACCTCGCCGCGGCACGCCAGGGGTACACGACCGTGCGCCCACTGGCAGAGGACATCCTGTCCTCGTATGACGAGATGGTCGCCACAATGTTCGACATCCTGCGCCACGGTCCGACGCGAGCTGCGGCCCGAACTCCTCCACGATGACCGCAGTATGGCGCGCCGGACATCCGTCAGGCCAGAACCTCCGCGGTGTGGAGGAGTTGGGGCCAGCAGCCCGCCCGGACGGGCGCGGCGAGCGCGGCTCAGGCGTCGAAACCCTCGCCGATGAGCTCGATCAGCTCTTCGCGCTCCTCCACCGACAGGAAAGCGCCGGCGGCCGCGTTGAGCTGGAAGGCCTCGAGGTCTTCCAGCCGGTACTCGAAGGTCTCGGCCAGCAGCGCCAACTCGCGCGTGAGCGAGGTGCGGCTCATCGTGCGGTTGTCGACGTTGACCGTCACGGCGAATCCAAGCTGGTACAGCAGATCGAACGGGTGGTCTTCGAGGCTCGTGCCCCACGCCGCGATCGCACCGGTCTGCAGGTTCGACGACGGCGACAGCTCCAACGGAATCTCGCGGTCGCGCACCCAGCGAGCCAGGTCGCCGAAGGTCACCAGCACCTCGTCGCCCTTCTGCTGCACGACCTCGAGGTCCTCGGCGATGCGCACTCCGTGCCCGAGGCGCAGCGCGCGCCCATCGAGAAGCGCGGAACGGATCGAGTCGAGGCCGGCCGCTTCACCGGCGTGGACCGTCACCGGGAAGAACTCGGATGCCAGATAATCGAACGCGCCGCGGTGGTTGGATGCCGGGAACCCGTCCTCGGCGCCGGCGATGTCGAACCCGACCGCACCACGGCCGCGGAATGCGACGGCGAGCTGGGCGATCTCCAGCGAACGATCGGCGTGACGCATCGCGGTGATCAGCTGGCCCACGCGGATGTCGCGGCCTGAGCGGTCGACGGCTTCCTCGGCCTCTTCGATGCCCTCCTGAACGGCTTCGACGGCCTCTTCGAGCGAGAGTCCGCCGGCCAGGTGCTGCTCGGGTGCCCACCGCACCTCACCGTAGATCACGCCGTCGGCGGCGAGGTCCTCGACGAACTCCTTCGCGACCCGGCGCAGCCCATCGGCGCTCTGCATGACCGCGGTCGTGAGGTCGAACGTCTTCAGGTACTCCACGAGCGAGCCGGAGTCGCTCTGGTCTTCGAACCAGTCGGCGAGCTCGGCGGCGTCGGTCGAGGGCACCTCGAGGCCGATCTCGTCGGCCAGCTCGATGATCGTCTGGGGCCGCAGCGCGCCGTCGAGGTGGTCGTGGAGCGACACCTTCGGGAGCGACCGGATCGAGACACCCTCGAGCTTCGGGTCTGCGGATGAGTCGATGGCCATGAGGGCTTCCTTCGAATGGGGGTGGAGAGGGTCAGGCGGTGATGCGTTCGAGGACCAACGGAGTGGATGCCGGGGCATCCGTACCGATCTCCCACGCTCCTTCGAGTGCGCCCAGGGCGCGCTCGAAGCGGTTCTCATCATCCGCGAGAAGGGTGAACAGGGGCTGTCCGGTGGTGACGGTGGCGCCCGGCTTGACGTGCAGATCGATGCCCGCCGCGTGGATCACGGGATCCTGGGCGCGGGCGCGGCCCGCTCCCAGGCGCCAGGCGGCGATGCCGAACGGCAGCGCCTCGAGCCGCGTGACCACGCCGTCACGCGCGGCGGTCACCGTGTGGGTCTCCCGCGGGGTCGGCAGCGGCGCGTCGGGGTCACCGTCCTGGGCGCGGATCATGTCGCGCCACGCGTCCATGGCCCGACCGTCGCGCAGCGCCGCTTCGACATCGGCGTCGGGCTGGCCGGCCAGCGCCAGCATCTCGCGTGCGAGCGCCACGGTGAGTTCGACGATGTCGGCAGGACCGCCGCCGGCGAGCACCTCGACCGATTCGCGCACCTCGTTGGCGTTGCCGATCGCAAGACCGAGCGGCGTGTTCATGTCGGTCAGCAGTGCCGTCGTGGCGACTCCCGAGTCGGTGCCGAGGGCGACCATCGTGCGGGCGAGCTCGCGCGCCTTGTCGACATCGCGCATGAACGCGCCGGAGCCGAATTTCACATCGAGAACGAGCGCGTCGGTGCCTTCGGCGATCTTCTTCGACATGATGCTCGACGCGATCAGCGGAATGGCCTCGACGGTGCCGGTGACATCGCGCAGAGCGTAGAGCCGCTTGTCGGCGGGTGCCAACCCCGAGCCGGCAGCGCAGATCACGGCGCCGACATCGCGCAGCTGCGCGAACATCTCGTCGTTGGACAGCGCCGCACGCCACCCCGGGATCGACTCGAGCTTGTCGAGCGTGCCGCCGGTGTGGCCCAGGCCGCGGCCCGACAACTGCGGCACCGCGACGCCGAAGGCGGCGACCAGCGGTGCGAGCGGGAGCGTGATCTTGTCGCCCACGCCACCGGTGGAGTGCTTGTCGACGGTGCGCTTGCCGAGACCGGCGAAGCTCATCCTCTCCCCCGACGCGATCATCGCGTCGGTCATGACGCGGATCTCATCGCGCGACATGCCGTTCAGCAGCACAGCCATGGCGAACGCGGCCATCTGCGAGTCGGCGACGTACTCACGCGTGTAGGCGTCGATCATCCAGCGGAGCGCGTCTTCGCCGACGGCGCCGCCGTCACGCTTGGTGCGGATGACATCCACGGCGTCGAACGGCTCGACGGCGCCTGTCGACGTCGTGGCGCTCATCGCGACACCTCCTCGAGGTCGCGCGGGCCGAACGCGTCGGGCAGCACCTCGTCGATCGTGCGGATGCCGGATACGGTCTCGAGCAGCATCCCGGGGAGGGCGAACTCGTTCAGCAACTGACGGCACCGCCCGCACGGCATGATCGTCTGGCCGTCGTTGTTGACGCAGACGAAGGCGACCAGCTGCCCGCCGCCGGACATGTGCAGATCACCCACGAGCGCGCACTCTGCGCACAGTCCCACACCATACGACGCGTTCTCGACGTTGCATCCCGACACGATGCGTCCATCGCTCACCAGAGCCGCTGCCCCCACCCGGTACCGGGAGTAGGGCGCGTAGGCGCGCTGCATCGCGTCGGTGGCGACGGCACGAAGCTCGTCCCAGTCGATGTCGGTCATGTAAGACGTCACTCCTTGATGTAGGGCTTGCCGGATGCTGCGGGACCCCGGATCTGGCCGGCGAAGCCGACCACCGCGAGGATCGTCACAACGTACGGCAGCATGAGCATGAACTCGCTGGGGATCGGCGTCTTGAGCACCGTCAGCAGGTTCTGCAGGTTGGTCGCGAAGCCGAACAGCAGCGCAGCGAGGGTTGCACGCACCGGATCCCAGCGGCCGAAGATGACGGCGGCGAGGGCGATGTAGCCCAGTCCCGCGGTCATGTCCTTCGTGAACTGCGGCACCGACACGAGCGTGAAGTAGGCGCCACCCATACCGGCGATCGCGCCGGCGAGCAGCACGTTCCAGAAGCGGGTGGCGTTCACCTTGATGCCGACGGTGTCCGCCGCCTGCGGGTGTTCACCGACGGCGCGAAGCCGCAGACCCCAGCGGGTGCGGTAGAGGCCCCACGTGACGACGATCACGACGACGATCATGAAGTAGACCAGGAAGGTCTGGTTGAACAGCGCCGGGCCGATGACGGGGATGTCGCCGAGGATCGGGATCTTGATGAGGTCGAAGCGCGCCGGGTTGTTGAGCGTCTGCGTGTTCGGCGCCAACATCACGCCGTAGAGGAAGCCGGTGAGGCCCGAGACGAACACGTTCAGCACGACGCCCACGATCACCTGGTCGACGATGTACTTGATCGAGAACGCGGCCAGCGCGAAGGCCACCACGACGCCGCCGAACATGGCACCGACGAGCCCGACGAACGGGTTTCCGGTGATGCTGGAGAGCACGGTCGCCGTGAACGCACCGAGCAGGAACTGTCCTTCGATGGCCACGTTGACGACCCCGACCCGCTCGCCGATGACGCCGCCCAGGGCGCCGAAGACGAGGGGCACGGCCAGCGAGATCGATCCGCCGAGCAGGCCGACGAGCGTGATCGCGCCGGACGCCCCCGCGCCCGCCCAGGTGAGGAAGGCGACCATGGCGAGCAGGGCGTAGACGATCGGCAGCCACAGTCCGATGCGCCGGTATTGGCGGGCGCGCAGCAGCGACCACACCGCCAGCCCAGCCGCCAGCACCCACGCAGTCCACACGACCGGCAGGGCGGGAACATCGACGTCGCCGAGGGCGATCGCCGCGCCCGCGTCTGCCAGGCGGTACGTTGTCATCCCCGAGCGCGGGGCGAGGAGGAAGAGCAGGCCGAGCAGCCCCGCGAGCGCGAGGAGCGTCGCGGGCACCTTGAGCGAGCGCACCTTGACGACGGTCGGCTCGTCAATGCCGGAGTCGATCACCGTCGCAGTCATGCTGCCACCGCCTTGTCATCGTTGCGGGTATCGGTGTGCTGATCGCGCAGACGACGGCGCGCGCGGCGGGCACGCGCCCGCGGCGAGAGCTCGGCATCGTCCTTCGGCAGGAAGAAGATCGTGCGGATCAGCGGCGGGGCGGCGATGAACAGCACGATCAGCGACTGCACCACGAGCACGATGTCCACCGGAATCTGCTGCAGAGCCTGCATCGGGAACGAACCCGCCTTCAGTGCGCCGAACAGGATGCCCGCCCAGAAGGTGCCCCACGCGCGACTGCGGCCGAGGAGGGCGACGGTGATGGCGTTGAAGCCGATGCCGGCATCGATGCCGCCGTCGAAGCCGCTTGTGACGGTCCCCTGGATCTGGCACATGCCCGCGATTCCGGCGAGGGCGCCCGCGAAGAGCATGGCGTAGATGTAGATACGCGGAACGCTGATGCCCGCCGCCCGTGCCGCGTGCGGGTTCTCCCCGACGGCACGCATACGGAAGCCCAGGCTCGATCGCTCGACCAGCCACCAGACGAACACGGTCGCGAAGATGACGATCACGAAGCCCCAGTTGAGCTGGTTGAACTGCTCGCCGAACAGCAGCGGGAAACGTGCGCTCTCAGGGGTGGCGCGACTGATGGGCTGGATGTTGTCGGGCTTCTGCAGCAGCTCCGGAACGCGCACCATCCACGACACCAGGTAGAAGGCGATGTAGTTCAGCATGATCGTGAGGATCACTTCGTGCGCCCCGGTGCGCGCCTTCAGCAGGCCCACGAGGCCTCCCCAGAGCGCCCCGCCGATGATGCCGACGATGAGCGTCAGCGGCACCTGGATGATGGCGGGCAGGTCGAGCTGGAACGTGACCAGTGCCGCTGCCGCACACGCGATGAGCATCTGGCCGCGCGCGCCGATGTTGAACAGGCCGACGCGGAACGCGACCGCGATGCCCAGCGCCGCGGCGATGAGCGGGGTGGCGAAGCCGAGGGTGTTGGCCAGCGGGCGGATCGCGGTGGCGAAGTCGGGGGCGTTGGGGTTGAACACCGAGCCGGTGAACAGCGCCGTGTAGGCCCCTGCCACGGCGGTCCATGCCGCGGAGAGCATGTCGCCCGGGCGGGCGAAGAAGTAGCCTGCGGTGGCCTGCACCTCGGGATTCGTGACGGCGATCAGGATGCCGCCGACGATCAGCGCCAGCACGACGGCGAGCACCGTGGTCATCACGTTGCCGCGCAGGATCTCGGTCATGACGCGGTTCGCGGTCGGCGGTGCGGGCACCGCCGCGCCGGATGCCGCGGGGGCAGGTTCGGTCGTGGTGCTCACGCGGCATCCTCCGTCGGGTTCTCGCCGGCCATCATCAGGCCGAGGACGTCGCGCGGCGTGTCGGCCGGCACGATGCCCACGATGCGCCCGCGGTACATCACGAGGATGCGGTCGGCGAGCGCGACCACCTCGTCGAGCTCGGTGGACACGACGATGACGGGGATGCCCTCGTCGCGTGTCTCGATGATGCGTTTGTGAATGAACTCGATCGAGCCGACGTCGACGCCGCGGGTCGGCTGCGACGCGAGGAACAGTTTCAGGGAGCGGCTGAGTTCGCGCGCGATGACGACCTTCTGCTGGTTGCCGCCCGAGAGCGACCCGGCGTGCTGCGCAGGACCCTGAGTGCGGATGTCGAACTCAGCGATGCGGTCGCGAGCGAAGCCGTCGAGCACACCGCGCCGGATCGTGCCGTAGCGCGAGAATTCGGGATCGTCCGAGCGATCGAGGATGAGGTTCTCGGCGACGGAGAACGCACCCACCAGCCCGTCCTCGCCGCGATCTTCCGGAACGAAGCCGACGCCGCTGCCGAGCACCTGGTTGACGCTGCGTCCGAGCAGCTCCGCACCGTCGAGGCTGATGGATCCCGTCGTACGCGCGCCGAGCCCCATGATGGCCTCGGCGAGTTCGGTCTGCCCGTTGCCCTGCACGCCGGCGATGGCCAGCACCTCGCCGGGCCGGACATCGAAGCTGATGTCGTCGACGAGCACGACGCCGTCGGCGCCGATCACCCGCAGGTCGCTCACCTGGAGGCCGCCGGTGCCGATGCGCGGCGGTTCCTTGTGCACCGTGAGCTCGACGGGTCGACCGACCATCATCGATGCCAGCTCGGTGTTCGACGCTTTCGGGTCGGCTTCGCCGACGACCTTGCCGAGGCGGATGACCGTGATGCGGTCGGCGACCGCGCGCACCTCGCGGAGCTTGTGGGTGATGAAGACGATCGCGGTGCCTTCGTCACGCAGCTGGCGCATGATCGTCATCAGCTCGTCGGTCTCCTGCGGGGTGAGCACCGCCGTCGGCTCGTCGAACACGAGCACCTTCGCGTCGCGGGAGAGCGCCTTGATGATCTCGACGCGCTGCTGCACGCCGACGGGCAGGTCGCCGACGATCGCATCGGGGTCGACGGCGAACCCGAATCGTGCCGCGACGGCGCGGACATGCGCGCGCGCGGCGGCAAGGTCGAGCGCGCCCAGCGCGCCGGTCTGCTCGTGACCGAGCATGACGTTCTCGGCGACGGTGAACACAGGAATGAGCATGAAGTGCTGATGCACCATGCCGATACCCGCGGCCATCGCGTCACCGGGTCCCCGGAAATCCTGGACGACGTCGTCGAGGAGGATCTCGCCCTCGTCGGCCCGGTAGAGGCCGTAGAGGACGTTCATCAGGGTGGACTTGCCGGCACCGTTCTCGCCGAGCAGAGCATGGATCTGCCCCGGTTCGACGACGACGTCGATGTGGTCGTTGGCGACGAGCGATCCGAACCGCTTCGTGATGCCACGCAACTCAAGCTTCATACGTGTGACCCTATCCAGAGTGGCCGGACACGAGAAGAGAGCGAGGCGCTCCGCTCGATGGCGAAACGCCCCGCTCTCGTACTCGTGCTGTTACTTCGGCGAGCTGGGCGAGGTGACCTTGATCTCGCCGCTGATGATCTTCGTCTGCAGAGCCTTGAGCTCATCCTGCAGACCGGCCGGCAGCTTGCTCTCGTAGTCGTGGAAGGACGACAGTCCCACACCCTCGTTGGCGAGCGTGCCCACGTACGGGGTCGCGTCGAACTTGTCGGCGGCGGCCTGCTCGACGGCGGTCGAGACCGCGGTGTCGATGCGCTTCATGATCGACACGAGGATCTGGTCGGCGACCGACGGGTCGGCGACGGCGAGGTCGGAGTCGACGCCGAGCATGACGGTGCTCTTGCCGCTGTCCTTGATCGCGGCGCTGGCCGAGAGGTAGATCGGTCCACCGACAGGCAGGATCACATCGGTGCCCTGGTCGAGGATGCCCTGCGCGGTCTGCTTGGCGGTGTCGTTGGCCTTGAAGTCGCCCGTGAACGAGCCCTTCTGCGCGGCGGCATCCCATCCGAAGGACTCGACGTTGGCGCCCTTGTCGGCGTCGAACTTCTTCACACCTTCGACGAAACCGTCCATGAAGATCGTGACCGGCGGGATCTGGAGGCCGCCGAAGGTGCCGACCTTGTTGACGCCCGACGCGTGCGACCAGGCGGCAGCGGCGTAGCCGCCGAGGTACGCGGCCTGCGCGGTGTCGAACAGGAGGGGCTTGATGTTCGTCGCGTCGGTCTTGCCGTCCTGGTCGACATCGGCCATGTCGTCGATGATCGCGAACTTCACGTTCGGGTTGGCCTTCGCGGCCTCGACCGTGGCGGCCGAGAGCTTGAAGCCGACCGACACGATGAAGGTGCAGCCACCGGACAGCAGCGCGTCCATGTTCGGCTTGTAGTCGTTCTCCGACTTCGACTCGACCTCGAGAGGCTTGACGCCCAACTCGGCGGCGGCCTTGTCCATGCCGTTCTTGGCGGACTCGTTGAACGACTTGTCGTTGAAGCCGCCGTTGTCCGACACGAGGCAGGGCTTGAAGCCAGCCACGGCTGCGGTCGCGCCGGCCGTGCCGGATGCCGCGGAGTTCGGTGCCGAGCCGCAACCGGCAAGGGCGAAGATGAGACCCGCGGCAGCTGTGATGCCGACGAGCTTCTTGGTGGTCGAGATGGTCAATGCAGCCTCCACATTGATAGACCCGCGGATTTCGCGGGCGCACGGATCGAAGTTACCCACTGTGACGTGGGATTTGCACGCTGCACACTCCCGTGCGAACGAAAGGTTACAAAGACGCAATGAAGCCGACACGCACGCGGCATCCTGCCCCGTGCCTCTCGGTCACAGGACGTCGTCGCGACCGGTCAGTTTGAGGGCGTCGACGACGCCCTTCACCCGCTGCGCGTTCTCGCTGGTGGTGACCAGCAACGCGTCGGGCGTGTCGACGACGACGATGTCCTTCACGCCGATGAGGCTGATCACACGCGTCGTGTGGCTGACCACGATGCCGCTGGCGGCATCCGACAGGATGCGCGCGTTCTCGCCCAGGATCGCCAGGTCGTTCTTGCGGCCCCCGCTGTTCAGCTTGGCGAGGCTTGCGAAGTCGCCGACGTCGTCCCAGTCGAAGTGGCCCGGAACGACCGCCAGTCGGCCTTTCTCAGCGGCCGGCTCGGCGACGACGTAGTCGATCGCGATCTTGGGGAGCTGGGGCCAGATGCGGTCGACGGCGGGGCCGCGGCGCTCCCGGTCGTCCCACGCGTCGGCGAGTTCGATCAGACCGGCATGCAACTCCGGGTTGTTCGCCTCGATCTCGGCGAGCAGCACGTCGGCGCGCGAGATGAACATGCCGGCGTTCCAGAGGTAGTCGCGATCGGCGAGATACTTCTTGGCGGTGTCGAGGTCGGGCTTTTCCACGAAACGCTCGACCAGCGACGCGTCGCGGGCGCCGTCGATGATCAGCTCGGTGCCGCGCTTGATGTAGCCGAATCCCACCGCGGGTTCCGACGGGGAGATGCCCACCGTGCAGATGTAACCGCTCCGGGCGACCTCGACGGCGTCGCGCACCGCGAACTCGAAAACTCGGGTTCCGCGGATGACATGATCGGCCGCGAACGATCCGATGATCACGTCGGGTTCCCGGCGCAGCAGGATGGCCGCCGCCAGACCGATCGCTGCGGCGGAATCACGCGGCTCGGACTCGAGGAAGACGTTGCGGTCGGGGATGCCGGGAAGCTGCGCCTCGACGGCGGCGCGGTGCGCGCGGCCCGTCACGACCGCGATGCGGTCAGCACCGGCCAAGGGGGCCAGTCGATCCCAGGTGTCGCGGAGCAGAGAATGCCCCGAACCGGTCAAGTCGTGAAGGAATTTCGGCGCGTCCGCGCGGGAAAGGGGCCACAGGCGGCTGCCGACACCCCCTGCAGGGATGACGGCGTAGAAGTCGTCGATCGGATTGGCCATGCGGACAGGCTACCGGGCCTGCTGTGACGGCATCGTTTCGTGAGGAAGGCCGTTTCATTCCGAATATCTTGATATCGAGAGAACTTAGGGTGGCCTTCCTCGCCCATGCCGCAAACGCCGACTTAGGATATGGGTGCGCCTGTGTGCGACGCCGAGGGTCCAGTGCCGTTGTGAACCCCGGGGCCGAAGATTGCCCCCGCCGTACCGAGGTGTCCGTTCACACCAAGGGAGGACGACCGTGTCAGCACCCACACGCGTCACACCGTCGGTAGCACAGACCACATCTTCGTCGCCGCGCGGAACGCTGTACCGCGGCAACGAGGGAATGTGGTCGTGGGTGCTTCACCGCATTACCGGCGTCGCCATCTTCTTCTTCCTGCTCGTGCATGTGCTCGACACCGCATTGATCCGGCTCTCTCCCGAGGCCTACGACGCGGTCATCGGCACGTACAAGAACCCGATCATGGGCTTCGGCGAGGTCGCCCTCGTCGCCGCCATCGTCTACCACGCCTTCAACGGCCTGCGCATCATCGCGGTCGACCTCTGGCCGTGGGCGACGCGCCACCAGCGTCAGCTCTGGTGGGTCGTGCTGGGCCTGTGGGTCGTGACCGTGGGCGGGTTCGCCGCCCGCCACATCCCCATCGTCCTGTCGAACATCGGAGGCGGTCACTGATGTCCACCCTGACTCCCGGCAACGAGCAGACCATCCCCGCTCCCCGCAGCCCTCAGGTGCGCAAGAAGGGCGCGAACCTGGAGAAGGTCGGCTGGATCTACATGCGCGTGTCCGGCGTGCTGCTGGTCGTGCTGATCTTCGGACACCTTTTCGTGAACCTGATGCTGGGCGAGGGCATCCACGGCATCGACTTCGCCTTCGTGGCCGGCAAGTTCGCGAGCCCGTTCTGGCAGGTCTGGGACGTCCTCATGCTCTGGCTGGCCCTCATCCACGGCGCCAACGGCATGCGCACGATCGTGAACGACTATGTGATCGGCGCCACCACCCGCAAGGTGCTGGTGTGGGCCCTCTGGGTCGCCGCGGCATTCCTCATCGTCTTGGGCACCCTCGTCGTGTTCACCTTCGACCCGTGCCTGGGCGTGGAGAACTCGACGACGGACTGGCTCATCCAGATGTGCGCCGCAGGCTGACAAACGAACTCGACGAGTAGAAGACAAGGCATCCCTGACGTGACTACCCAGCATCCCGAGGCCGTTCTGAAGGACGGCGTCTACTACCACGAGTTCGACATCGTCATCGTGGGCGCCGGCGGCGCCGGCATGCGCGCCGCGATCGAAGCCGGCCCGGGCGCCCGCACGGCCGTCATCACGAAGCTCTACCCCACGCGCTCGCACACCGGTGCGGCGCAGGGCGGCATGGCCGCCGCGCTCGCCAACGTCGAAGAGGACTCGTGGGAGTGGCACACCTTCGACACCGTCAAGGGCGGCGACTACCTCGTCGACCAGGATGCCGCGGAGATTCTCGCCCGTGAGGCCATCGACGCCGTCATCGACCTCGAGAACATGGGCCTGCCGTTCAACCGCACGCCCGAGGGCAAGATCGACCAACGCCGATTTGGCGGCCACACCGCCGACCACGGCAAGACGCCCGTGCGCCGCGCCTGTTACGCGGCGGACCGCACCGGACACATGATTTTGCAGACGCTGTTCCAGAACTGCGTGCGGCTCGGCATCAACTTCTTCAACGAGTACTACGCCCTCGACCTGATCACGGTGACGGACGACGACGGCAACACCCAGGTGGCCGGCGTCGTCGCGTATGAACTCGCCACGGGAGACCTGCACGTCTTCCACTCCAAGGCCGTGATCTTCGCCACCGGCGGCTTCGGCAAGATCTACAAGACCACCTCCAACGCCCACACCCTCACCGGCGACGGCGTCGGCATCGTCTGGCGCAAGGGTCTGCCGCTGGAAGACATCGAGTTCTTCCAGTTCCACCCGACAGGCCTGGCCGGCCTCGGCATCCTCCTCACCGAGGGCGCCCGTGGTGAGGGCGCGATCCTGCGCAACGCCTCCGGGGAGCGCTTCATGGAGCGCTACGCCCCGACCATCAAAGACCTCGCGCCGCGCGACATCGTTGCCCGCTGCATGGTGAAGGAAGTGCTGGAGGGCCGCGGCGGCGGGCCGCACAAGGACTACGTCTACCTGGACTGCACGCACCTGGGCGCGGAGGTTCTCGAGACCAAGCTCCCCGACATCACCGAGTTCGCCCGCACCTATCTCGGCGTCGACCCGGTGACCGAGCCGGTGCCGGTCATGCCGACCGCCCACTACGCGATGGGCGGCATCCCGACCAACAACAACGGCGAAGTGCTGCAGAACAACGACACCGTCGTTCCGGGCCTCTATGCGGCCGGTGAATGCGCGTGCGTGTCGGTGCACGGCGCGAACCGCCTCGGCACCAACTCGCTCCTGGACATCAACGTGTTCGGAAAGCGCAGCGGACGCAACGCGGTCGAGTACGTGCAGACGGCCGACTTCGTGCCGCTGCCGGAGGACCCCGCCAAGGAGGTCCGCGAAATGCTGGAGGGCTTGCGCAACAACGCGGGCACCGAGCGTATCGCCGTGCTGCGCAAGACGCTGCAGGAGGAGATGGACGCCAACGCCCAGGTCTTCCGCACCGAGGAGACCCTGACCAACGTCATGGGTACGATCCACGACCTGCGTCAGCGCTTCAAGAACGTGCACATCGACGACAAGGGCAAGCGGTTCAACACCGATCTGCTCGAAGCCGTCGAGCTCGGCTTCCTGCTGGATCTCGCTGAGATCGTCGCCTACGCAGCCCGTAACCGTCGCGAAAGCCGCGGCGGGCACATGCGCGAGGACTACCCCGACCGCAACGACGAGCAGTACATGCAGCACACGATGGCCTACCTTACGGGCGACCCGCACTCGCCGGACCCCGAAGACCACATCAAGCTCGACTGGAAGCCCGTCGTGTTCACGAAGAACGACAAGGGCGAGTTGAACTACCCCCCGATGGAGAGGAAGTACTGATGTCGACCGCCATCGTCGAGCAGGACGTCACCGCCGAGGCCGGGGAAGCCCCCATCCAGTCGTACCTCGTCACCTTCATCATCCGTCGTTTCGACCCGGAGACCGACAGCGAGCCGCGTTGGGTCGACTACGACGTCGAGATGTACCCGACCGACCGTGTGCTGGACGCGCTGCACAAGATCAAGTGGGAGGTCGACGGCTCGCTGACCTTCCGCCGCTCGTGCGCGCACGGCATCTGCGGCTCCGACGCCATGCGCATCAACGGCCGCAACCGCCTGGCCTGCAAGACGCTGATCAAGGACCTCGACATCTCGAAGCCGATCTACGTCGAGGCGATCAAGGGTCTGCCGCTGGAGAAGGACCTCGTCGTCGACATGGAGCCGTTCTTCGCGTCGTACCGCGAAGTGCAGCCCTTCCTCATCGCGAACAGCAAGCCCGAGGCGGGCAAGGAGCGCATCCAGTCGATCGTCGACCGCGAGATCTTCGACGACACGACCAAGTGCATCCTGTGTGCGGCGTGCACCTCGTCGTGCCCCGTGTTCTGGACCGATGGACAGTACTTCGGCCCGGCGGCCATCGTCAACGCGCACCGTTTCATCTTCGACTCGCGCGACGACGCGGCCACGACGCGCCTCGACATCCTCAACGACAAGGAAGGCGTCTGGCGCTGCCGCACGACCTTCAACTGCACCGAGGCGTGCCCCCGCGGCATCGAGGTCACCAAGGCCATCGCCGAGGTCAAGCAGGCCGTTCTGCGCGGAGGTCGCTGATCGGGTGACCGGCTCGCCCGATCAGACGGATGCCGCCTGGCGGGCGCGCTGGGAGCAGTCGCCGCTGCGCGAGCGCCTGGACGAGCCGATCGAGCGGGCGACGAAGATCACCCGCAAGACACTGGCGTGGTTCCCGGTGCGAGTGTGGCGTCATTTCCTGCGCGCGAACGGCTTCTTGCTCGCCGCGGCCATCAGCTATCAGTCGCTGTTCGCGATCTTCGCCGTCATCTACTTCGGCTTCGCGATCGTCGGCATCTGGCTGGGCGGTAGCGATCCGGCGATCGACGCGCTCATCCACATCCTCAACCTGTACATCCCCGGCCTCATCGGCCGCGAGGCCGGACACGGGCTCGTCAGCGAAGCCGACGTCGCCCAGATCGCCCGGGAATCGACGAGCATTCTCGCCGTCACCGGCGCGGTGGCCTTCATCGCGGCGCTGTGGACGGCGATCGGCTTCGTCACCTTCACGCGGCGCGCGGTGCGCGACATCTTCGGGCTGCCCTTCGACACCCGCAGCTACGTCCTGCTGAAGGCGCGCGACTTCCTCGCCGCCGCGCTGTTCGGCCTCGCACTGGTGATCGGCGCGGTGCTGGCCACGATCGCGGCCGGAGCCATCGAGCTGCTCTTCCAGCTGTTCGGCTGGCCGGGCTACTCCGGCTGGGTCTGGGCGACGGGGCGGATCGCCTCGGCTGTGGTGGCCTTCGCGATCAACACCGCCGCGATCGCCGCACTGATCCGCTTCCTCACGGGAACGTCGCTGCGCTGGCGGCTGATCGTCCCGGGCGCCGCGCTCGGTGGGGCTGCGATGGTCGTGCTCCAGTACGGTGCGGGAATTCTGCTCTCCTACTCCCCGTCCAACCCCCTGCTGGCGACGTTCTCGGTGTTCGTCGGGTTCCTGCTCTGGTTCCGCTTGGTGGGCATCGTCATCCTCGCGGCGGCGTCGTGGGTCGCTCTCGCCGCGCAGGACGCGGATGTGCCCATCGAACAGCTCACGGCCGACGAGCAGCGGCGTCGCGAGTACGCCGCACTGCTGATCGCCGCGCGCGTGCGGGTGCGGGGCGCGCGCCTCGCCCACGCGGACGCACCGTGGTGGGGGCGATGGCGGGCGACCCGCGAGCTGCGGCGGGCGGAGGACGATCTCGCCCGCGTGGAGGCAGCCGCACCCCCGCCGCCGCGCGGCCTCCTCGGCTGACGCTGCCGACGCCGGATCTGGTGTCGGCGGCGCTGGTTAGGGTTGTGGGGTGCCCCGAAACCTGCGCGTCGCCTCTGTCAACGTCAACGGCATCCGTGCCGCTGCCCGCAAAGGCATGCTCCCCTGGCTCGAGACCGCCGACGTCGACGTCTTGACACTCCAGGAGGTTCGCGGCGAGGCGGTGCACCTGGCCGACGCACTGCCCGGCTGGCACGTCGTAAACGATGAAGCCCTGGCGAAGGGGCGCGCCGGCGTCGCGATCGCCGCACGCCAGCCGATCGACATCTGGCGGATCGAACTCGGCGACGAGAACCTCGATTCGCGAGGACGGTGGGTCGAAGCCGATCTCGACATCGACGGCGAGCTGCTCACGGTCGTCAGCGCCTACGTGCACACCGGCGAAGACGGGACCGAGAAGCAGGTCGCGAAGTACGCGTTCCTCGATGCGATGGAGAACCGGATGCCGCGGCTCGGCGAGCTCGCGCTCATCACCGGCGACCTCAATGTCGGTCACCGCGAGCTCGATATCCGCAACTGGCGCGGCAACGTGAAGAAGGCGGGGTTCCTGCCCCGCGAACGCGCCTACTTCGACCGATTCACCGCAGCGGCGGGCGCCGCGGTGACCGGTACTGACGGATCCACCGGTACGGGCCTCGGCTGGGTCGACGTCGGCCGCCGGTGGGCGGGAGAGGTCGACGGTCCTTATTCCTGGTGGTCGAGCCGTGGCAAGGCGTTCGACACCGACACAGGCTGGCGCATCGACTACCATCTCGCGACACCCGCACTCGCGGAGCGCGTCGTCGACTACCGCGTCGTCCGCGCACCATCCTGGGACACGCGGTGGAGCGATCACGCTCCGGTCGTCGCGGACTACGCCTTCTGAGCCGCCGTCGCGGCGGCCGGCGGCCAGGGCGCGGGCATCCGTTCCCTAGACTTGTGGCATGACCAGGCCCCGCCTCTACTCCGGAATGCAGCCCTCCGCCGACTCGCTTCAGCTCGGCAACTACATCGGGGCTCTCCTGCAGTGGCGTGACCTGCAAGAGGCCTACGAGGCGTTCTTCTCGGTGGTCGACCTGCACGCGCTGACCCAGCCGAACGACCCGGCGGAGCTCCGCGAGAAGACGCGCCGGACGGCCGCCCAGTACATCGCGGCGGGCATCGAACCGGCGAAGTCGACGCTGTACGTGCAGTCGCACGTGCGTGCGCACGCCGAGCTGGCATGGGTGCTGTCGACGATCACCGGGTTCGGCGAAGCCGGCCGGATGACGCAGTTCAAGGACAAGTCCGCGCGGTACGGCGCCGACCAGACCAACGTGGGCCTCTTCACCTATCCCGTGCTGATGGCAGCCGACATCCTGCTCTACCAGACCGACATCGTGCCCGTCGGCGACGACCAGAAGCAGCACGTCGAGCTCACCCGCGATCTGGCCGAGCGCTTCAACGCCCGCTACGGCGAGACGTTCCGCGTTCCGATGCCCGTGATCCAGAAGGACACCGCACGCATCTACGACCTGCAGAACCCGACGTCGAAGATGAGCAAGTCGGCCGAATCGGATGCCGGTGTGCTCTGGATGCTGGATGACCCGGCGGTCTCGGCGAAGAAGATCATGCGCGCCGTCACCGACAGCGAGGGTGCGGTTCGCTACGACAAGGAGAACAAGCCCGGCGTCTCGAACCTGCTCGTGATCTACGCGGCCCTGACCGGTCGCCAGATCCCCGCGATCGAAGACGAGTATGCCGGCCGCGGCTACGGCGACTTCAAGAAGGGTCTCGCCGAGGTGGTGGTGAACGAGTTCGGCCCGGTCCGCGCTCGCACGCTCGAGCTGCTCGACGACCCGGCCGAACTCGACCGCGTGCTGGCGGCGAATGCCGACCGCGCTGCGGCCGTTGCCGACGCGACTCTCTCCGACGTCTACTCCAAGATCGGCCTGCTCCGCCGCAGCTGACCCGCGCCGGTGCGGTCGGGCCTGCGGGCGCGGCATCCTGCACGACTCCTCCTCTCCTGTGCTTGACGCCCACCCGCCGCTCCCCCGGGACATCTGAGATGGAGTTATGCAGCCGTGCGGCGGCCCGCGCGCGACGCCCGCGAGCGCAACAGCGCGCGAAGCGCGGCCTGAACCTCGTCGGGGCGGTAGAGGATCTGCGCCGCCGTCAAGCGAAGAACGACGTAGCCGCGCGCCGCGAGGGCGAGATCGCGTTCGCGGTCCTTCACCTGCTGCCGCCAGTCCGAGTGGAACTCCCTGCTGTCGCACTCGATCACGAGCCATCCGTCGACGAGAAGGTCCACGAACCCGACGCCCTCGAAGCGGGCCTGCGGTCGGACGTGTGCGCCCATGACCTGCAGCATCAGGCGGACCAGCGTCTCCGTCCCGGCCTGGGCTCTCCCGTCGACGTGCGTGCGCAGAATGCGGTGCCGCCGCGGCAGGTGGGCGAACAGCTCATCGAGGTCACCGGCACAGATCAGCCCCTTGTTGAGCGCCGAGTCGATCGTGGCGATGGCGTACCGCGGCGGCTGGCAACGCACCGCAAGGATCAGGGCGTCGAGGATGCCGACCGCCACCGTGCCGGCATCGGCGGGACGCGCCAGCGGCAACCAGTGCAAGCGCAGCTGCGCACGACCGGATCGCGGTGGCACGGGGCGCTGCGGATCGTCGGGCGCGCGGAGCCGGCTGGCACCCCGCGCGACGTGCACGTGGAGCGCGCCGTTGTGGAAGACGAACACGCCGCGTGCGGCAAGCAGGCTCAGGCAGGTGAGGCGCCCGCCAACGCGCACCGCCTCGACGACCGGCGGCGCCGCCGTCGCCGGAAGGTAACGGTCGCGGCGTGCACGGACGATACGACCGGACCGGACGGCTTCGGCTATCTGATGCCTGGTCATTCCCCGCTCCTGCAGCTCGTGGGAGGTGAGACACATGATGTCGTCCATGCCGACATGCTGAGGACGATCCGGCGGGCTCCACCCCGCTCGAGGGGGATCCGTGGACAGCCGTCGCCGCGAGCACGATGGGGAGGACCCGGCAGTTCGCCTGCACAACTCCCGCTGAACCGGCGTCGGGTTGGCGCCGCGGCATCGGTTGCGCAGCCCAGGCGGAGTTACGCAGGGCGAGCCGATCGACTCTGCGCGGCGGTGACCGACGGCGGGCGGCCGATAGGCTCTCGGCATGCAACCGGTGATCCTGCGGACGGCGCGACTCGAACTCTCGATCCCGACCGCCGGTGACGTCGATGCGATCTTCGCCGCGTGCCAGGACGAGCTGATCCAGCGCTTCACGACGGTGCCCTCACCGTACGAGCGCTCGCACGCGGAAGGCTTCGTGACCAAGGTCGCCGGCTGGTGGGATGCCGGGGCGGAAGCGACCTGGGCAGTGCGCAGCGACGACCAGCTGGCTGGGATGATGGGATTGCACCGCCTGGGCCAGGGCTCGGGAGAACTGGGCTATTGGATGACGCCCGCCGCGCGCGGCCGAGGTCTGGTCGTCGAAGCGGCCCGCGCCGTGATCGATTGGGGCTTCTCCCCCGACGGGCTCGCCCTCGATCGCATCGAGTGGCGGGCGGTGGTCGACAACCCCGCCTCGCACCGCGTCGCGCAGCGCCTCGGATTCCGCTACGAAGGGCGCCTGCGCTCGGCGCTGGTCAACGGCGCGGGGGTCCGCAACGACGGGCTCATCGCCGGTCTGTTGGCGGACGACGATCGCGCCCCGCAGTCGTGGCCCGCCATCGACTGAACCCCTGACGCCGTGTCGGGCGCGCGTGGCAGGATGAGCCCATGCCCGAGATGCCGGAGGTGCAAGGTCTCGTCGATTTCCTCGACGCGCGCGCCTCGGGGCACACGATCACGAAGGTCAGTGTCGCGAACATCGCGGCGCTGAAGACATACGATCCGCCGATCGACGCTCTCGTCGGCCGCACGATCACAGGTGCGCACCGGCACGGCAAGTTCATCGACCTGGCGACCGATGCCGGCATCCACCTCATCTTCCATCTCGCAAAGGCCGGATGGCTCCGCTGGTACGAGACCGTGCCCGACACCGTCATCCGCCCCGGGAAGACGCCGATCGCGTTGCGCGTGCGCCTCGACGACGGCGCCGGTTTCGATCTCACCGAAGCGGGTACGAAGAAGTCTCTGGCCTTTTACGCAGCGCGCGAGCCCCGCGACGTTCCCGGCGTCGCACGGCTCGGCCCCGATCCGCTCGCCGCGGATTTCACCCGTGATGCACTCGCGGGCCTGCTCGCCGGACGACGTACGCAGATCAAGGGCGTGCTGCGCGACCAGTCGATCATCGCGGGTATCGGCAACGCCTACTCGGACGAGATCCTGCACGCGGCCCGGATGTCGCCGTACGCGCTGGCGGCCGGTCTCGCCGAGCCCGAGATCGATCGGCTGAACGACGCCATGCGCACCACCCTGACCGATGCCGTCGCGGCGGCGTCCGGCAAGCCACCCGCCGACCTGAAAGACGCGAAGCGGCGGGGGATGTCGGTGCACGGCCGACGCGGTGAGGCATGCCCGGTGTGCGGCGACGAGGTGCGCAGCGTCTTCTTCGCGGACAACTCGCTGGAATACTGCCCCACCTGTCAGACCGGCGGCAAACTGCTCGCCGACCGGCGTCTTTCTCGCCTGCTGAAGTAGAGCAGCATTCGCCCCGTCGACGCGGAATGAAACGAGAGCCGGTGCGTTGAGTAGGATCACGTGCAAGAAACGTGCTCCGGGGTCGGTGTGAATCCGAACCGGCGGTGACAGTCCGCGAGCCCCTCTCACGAGGGGTTGATCCGGTGGAATTCCGGAACCGACGGTGATGCGTGACGGTTCGACGAGAACCCGATCGCTAGTCCGGATGGGAGGCAGCACGGATGACGTCCCGCGTGTCGGGGCGCCGTCTGCGATGTCGAACGCGCCCCGGGGCCTCACAGGAGGACCGACCGATGGCCGCGACAGACGGCGACGACACGATGATCGACCGTGCGATGCGGCGTGCGCTCGAGATCGCGCGGCGTGGACCGCGCGGCGTCAACCCGCAGGTCGGCGCCGTGATCCTCTCTCCCGAGGGCGACGTGCTCGCCGAGGGCTGGCACCGCGGCGCGGGCACGGCGCACGCCGAGGTCGATGCGCTCGCCCGCCTGGCGGCCGAGGCCGGTCCGGATGCCGCGCGCGGCACGACCGCTGTCGTGACCCTCGAGCCGTGCAATCACACCGGCCGCACCGGCCCCTGCAGCGAGGCGCTGATCGCCGCCGGCGTCGCCCGCGTGGTCTACGCGGTCGACGACCCGGGCGACGCCTCCTCGGGCGGCGGCGAGCGCCTCCGGGAAGCCGGCGTCGAGGTCACGCGGGGCACCCGCGAAGAGGACGGGCGAGCCCTGCTCGACTCCTGGCTGACGGTGCAGCGGCTCGGGCGGCCCCACGTCACGGTGAAGTGGGCGCAGTCACTCGACGGGCGCGCGGCCGCGGCCGACGGAACCAGCCAGTGGATCAGCGGCCCCGACGCTCGCGCCGACGTGCACCTCCGCCGCAGCGCGGCCGACGCAATCGTCGTCGGCACCGGCACCCTGCTCGCCGACGACCCCGCCCTCACAGCGCGCCGCCCCGACGGGTCGCTCTACGCGCAGCAGCCGCGCCCCGTCGTCATCGGAACGCGAGCCGTGCCGCAGGACGCAGCGGTGCGCCGGCATCCCCGTCCGTTCATGCAGGACGAGGGCGAGGACCTTCCCGACCTCCTCGAACGACTGCGGGAGCTCGGCGCACACGGCGTGTTCGTCGAGGGAGGCCCGACGCTCGCTTCCTCGTTCGTCCGCGAAGGCCTCGCCGACGAGGTGCTCGTGTACATCGCGCCGACCTTGATCGGCGGCCCGAGCCTGGCCTTGGGTGACATCGGCGTCTCGTCCATCACCGAGCAGCGACGCGTGCAGGTGGCATCGGTCGAGCACCTCGGCGACGACCTGCTCGTCGTCGGCCGATTCGACGACACCGCCGCCGCACACACCTCCATCACGAAGGAAGAGAACTGATGTTCACCGGAATCATCGAAGAGCGCGGCGAGATCGTCGCGATCGAGCCGTCGGGCGACGGCGTGCGCCTCACCGTGCGCGCTCCGCTGTCGGTGTCGGACGCACACCACGGCGACTCCATCTCGGTCAGCGGCGTGTGTTTGACCGTCGTCGACCAGGGCGATGACTGGTTCACCGCCGACGTCATGCGTCAGAGCCTCGACATGGCGACGCTCGGCGCGTTCGGCCCCGGAACGCGGGTCAACCTCGAACGGGCGATGGCCGCTCACGGGCGACTCGGCGGGCACATCGTGCAGGGTCACGTCGACGGCACCGGCACAGTGCTCGAGGTGCGACCGGGCGCCGAGTGGCGCGTCATCCGCATCTCGTTGCCGGCCGACCTCGCACCGCTGGTCGTCGACAAGGGATCGATCGCGGTCGACGGCGTCTCGCTGACGGTGTCGAACGCCTCGGATGCCGACGCTCCCGACGCCTGGTTCGAGGTGTCGCTGATCCCCGAAACCCTCGAGGCCACGACGCTGGGAGCCCGCATCGCGGGCGATGCCGTCAACCTCGAGACCGACATCCTGGCGCGCCACGTGCAGCGCCTGCTTGCTTTCACCCCCCGACCGACCGACTCCACTCCCGAAGGAGGCTCCCGATGAGCCTTTCCACCATCCCCGACGCCCTCGAAGCGCTCCGCACCGGGCGGCCGGTCATCGTCGCCGACGATGAGAACCGCGAGAACGAGGGCGACATCATCTTGTCGGCCCAGCTGGCGACGCCCGATTGGCTCGCGTGGACGATCCGCTGGTCGAGCGGCTTCATCTGCGCCCCCATGCCCGCTGAGTGGGCCGACCGCCTCGACCTGCCGCCGATGGTCGCCGTCAACGAGGATGCCCGCGGCACCGCCTATACGGTGAGCGTCGACGCCGCCGATCGCGTCTCGACGGGCATCAGCGCGACGGACCGTTCGCACACGCTGAACGTTCTGGCCGATCCGTCATCCGTCCCCTCCTCCGTGATCCGCCCCGGCCACATCCTTCCGCTGCGCGCGGTCGACGGTGGCGTGCGCGAGCGCGCCGGCCACACCGAGGCCGGCGTGGAGCTCATGCGCCTCGCGGGACTGCAGCCCGTCGCCGCGATCGGCGAGGTCGTCGCCGAGGACGGCTCGATGATGCGGCTTCCGGGTCTGGTCGAGCTCGGCGAACGCGAAGGGGTGCCGGTGATCACGATCGAACAACTCATCGCCTACCTCGACGAGATCGAGCCGACCGAGCTCGAAACGTCATCGTCGGCAACGCAGAAGCGCCGCGTGAGCCTGCGCGCCGAGGCCACGGTTCCGACCTCGCACGGCACGTTCCGTTTCCTCGCGTACAAGGACCGCGTGACCGGCACCGACCACATCGCGGTCGTCTCCGGCGATCTCACCGAAGACGCTCCCCTGGTGCGCGTGCACTCCGAGTGCCTCACGGGTGAAGCGTTCGGCTCGGAGAAGTGCGAATGCGGCCCGCAGTTGGATGCCGCGCTGGATCGCATCGACAAAGACGGCGGCGTCGTCATCTACATGCGCGGTCACGAGGGTCGTGGCATCGGACTCATCAACAAGCTGCGTGCGTACAGCCTGCAGGAGCGCGGCCTCGACACCGTGGACGCCAACCTCGCGCTGGGCCTGCCCGCCGATGCCCGCGACTACGCCGCCGCCGGCGGAATCCTTGCCGATCTCGGGGTCGACCGCATCCGTCTGCTGACGAACAACTCCGACAAGGTGAAGCAGCTGCGAGAGCTCGGTCTCGATATCGTCGAACAGGTGCCGCTGCTCGTCGGCGTCGGCGCCAACAACCACCAGTACCTGGCCACCAAGCGTGATCGCATGGGGCACATCATCGGCGTGGACGAGCTGGATGCCGCCCTCGCACACAGCACGGAGGAGCACGCATGAGCGGCCACGGAGCACCGCAGACAGCACCCATCGACGCGGCCGGCCTGCGCGTCGTCGTCATCGCCGGTCAGTGGCACGATGTGATCTCGGACGGTCTGATCGCGGGGGCGGAGCGGGTGCTCGCGGCATCCGGCGCCGAGTGGAGCCTCGAGCGCGTGCCCGGCTCGTTCGAACTGCCGGTCGCCGCGAAGGCGGCGCTGGAGGCGGGCGCCGACGCGGTCGTCGCGTTGGGCGTGATCATCCGCGGCGGCACACCGCACTTCGAGTTCGTCTCATCGGCGGCCACCGACGGGCTCACCCGCGTCGCGCTCGACACGGGCAAGCCGGTCGGCTTCGGCGTGCTCACCCTCGATGACGAGCAGCAGGGCATCGACCGTGCCGGACTCGTCGGATCGAAAGAGGACAAGGGCGCGGAGGCGGCGGATGCCGCGCTGCGCACGGCGCTTCTGCTGCGCCGCCTCCGCGGCTGACGCACGCCCGGTCGTTGAGACTTGCCCTAGGCATCAGTTAGGCTGAAGGAATGGAGATCCTGCGTCACGCCGTCGTCCTCGTCCACCTCACCGGATTCGCCATCCTTTTCGGCTCCTGGGTCGTGGAGGCGGTCGGGGCGCGGCGCATCACGCGACTGATGACGTGGGGCATGGTCATCGCCGCCGTCGCCGGCCTCGCATTGGCCGCACCGTGGGGCATCGACTACCCGCTCAACTACACGAAGCTCGGAGTGAAGCTCGTCGTGCTGCTCGCGATCGGCGCGCTGCTGGGCATCGGCACCGCGCGGCAGCGGAAAGCCGGATCGGTGCCGCCCGCGATGTTCTGGCTGGTCGGCATCCTGACCTTCCTCAACGCCGCCCTCGCCGTACTCTGGCGCTGAGAGGCTGCCTCGCGACCCGGCGTAGACTTTTCCCGTGCGCCGGGAACCTACCGGCGCCCCGGTGATTCCACTGTCGCGGCGCCCGATGCACACACCCCTGCCCCGGACGCCCACCACCGGCGCGTCCCACGAGGACCTACGAGTTTTCATCGATAGGTAGCCTCTCCGCATGTCCTCAGCCACCGCGGCCCCCACCGCACCCGCCAACTCCCGCGCCCGCGTCATCACCGCGAGCCTCGTCGGCACGACGATCGAGTTCTACGACTTCTACGTCTACGCCACCGCCGCCGTGCTGGTCTTCCCGGCGCTGTTCTTCCCGACCGGCAACGACACGACGGCTCTCCTGTCGTCGTTCGCCGTGTTCGGCGCGGCCATGATCGCCCGGCCCATCGGCGCCGTCGTGTTCGGCCACTTCGGCGACCGCTTCGGCCGCAAGGCCACCCTCGTGGCGTCGCTGCTCACGATGGGAGTCGCGACCTTCCTCATCGGGTGTCTGCCCACCTACGGCAACATCGGGTGGTGGGCTGCGCTGCTGCTGCTCGTGCTGCGCCTGTTCCAGGGCTTCGCGCTCGGTGGCGAGTGGTCGGGCGCCGCGCTCGTCGCGACGGAGAACGCCCCCCAGGGCAAGCGCGCCTGGTACGGCACGTTCCCGCAGCTGGGCGCGCCCATCGGCTTCATCATCGCCAACACCCTCTTCCTCGTGATCAACTTCGCCCTCCCCCACCCCGACGGGCCGATGCAGCGCTCCGAGGCGTTCCTCGCGTGGGGATGGCGTGTGCCGTTCTTGTTCTCGGCCGTCATGGTCATCATCGGTCTGTGGGTACGTCTGAAGCTCGTCGAGTCGCAGAGCTTCTCCGCCGCCGAGAAGAAGGGCGCGCTTCGCCGCTTCCCGCTGGGCGAAGTGATCCGGGGGCACTGGAAGAACCTCATCATCGGCACGTTCATCATGCTGGCGACCTACGTGCTCTTCTACCTGATGACGAGCTTCACGCTCGCCTACGGCACCAAAGCGGTCGACGCGCCCGTGGCCGGGTTGGGGTTCGGGTACACCGACTTCGTCATCATGCAGATCATCGGCGTGGTCTTCTTCGGCATCTTCACGCTCCTGTCCGGGCCTATCGCCGATGCCATCGGCCGCCGGAAGCTGCTGATCTGGGTGACCGTGCTCATCGGCATCCTCGGTCTCACCTTCAACGTCTTCCTCCTCCCTCACGTCGACCCGAAGTTCACGGGCGCGCTGGTGCAGGCATTCCTCGTGTTCGGGTTCATGCTGATGGGCGCCACGTTCGGGCCGATGGGGGCCGTGTTGCCCGAGCTGTTCCCCACGAACGTGCGGTACACGGGCTCGGCGATCGCGTACAACGTGTCGTCGATCCTCGGCGCCGCGGTCGCGCCCTCGATCGCCCTCTGGCTGTGGGCGACGGCGGGCGGCCAGCCGTGGCTCGTCGGTGTCTATCTCTCGGGGTCGGCCGTGCTGACGCTCATCGCGCTGCTGATCTCACGCGAGACGAAGGACGACGACTACGAGACGAACATCGGCCTCGGCGAGACCGGCTCGCTCTGAGCGCTCTCGTACGAACGGCGGATGCCGCGGGAACTCGTTTCCCGCGGCATCCGCCGTTGTGAGGCTGAGCGCGCGCCGGCTCAGTCGAGGAACAGCGCGCGCAGCCGCTTCGTCGTGAAGACCAGCCCGACGGCGATCATGACGACGTAGTAGAGCACGTGCCAGAGCATGTCGACGCTCAGGATGCCGGTGGTCAATCCTCGGATCAGCTCGACACCGTGCCACAACGGCAGGGCCATGACGATCTGCTGAACCCAGCCGGGGTAGACGGTGATCGGGTAGAACGTGGCAGAGAACAGGAACATCGGCAGCAGCACGAAGTTGATCCAGTCCATCTGCTGGAACGTCTTCATGTAGCTGGTGACCGCCATGCCGAGGCTCGCGAAGCCGAACGCGATGAGCAGCACCGCCGGCAGTGCCAGCAGCGCCGTCCAGGCGAGATTGAGCCCGAGGATCTGCATGATGATCATGAATCCGGTGGCGTAGGCGAGGCCGCGCAGAAGGGCGTAGATGATCTCGCCGAGCGCCACGTCGAGCGGGCCCAGCGACGTGGCGAGCATGCCCTCGTAGAGCTTGCCGTAGTTGAGCTTGAAGAACACGTTCCACGTGGAGTCGTAGATCGCCCCGTTCATCGCCGACACGGCCAACAGCGCCGGGGCGATGAACGCGGCGTAGCTCACGCTCGCGCCCTGCGCGGTCTGGACGTCGCCGATGAGCTTGCCGAGGCCGATGCCCATCGACGCCAGGTAGAACACCGGCTCGAAGAAGCCGGAGAGCACCACGGCCCAGCTCGACGACCGCGCGGCGATGAGCCCCCGCTGCACGACGGCACCCGGGTTGCCGGCCCACAGCGCACGCACGCCGCCGCGGCGGGCCGCTGTCATCTCGACCACGGCGCTCATTTGGCGAGCCTCTCGGTGAACACCCGTCGCGCCACGACGTACCCGACCGCGGCGAGCACGAGCAGGTACGCGAGGTGCACGGCGACCATCAGCGGGTCGACCGCGGCGCCGTAGGTCGCCACCCGCCCGAGCTCGGAACCGTGCCACAGGGGCGAGATCCAGCCGATCCACGCCAGCCAGGGCGGCAGCGAATCGAGGGGATAGAAGGTTCCGGAGAACAGGAACATCGGCATGAAGATGAAGCGCTGCACGAGCGCGAACTGACCCTTGTCGTCTTCGATCGACGCCGCGTACGCCATGAGCGGGATGCCGAAGGCGAGCCCGGCCAGCACCCCGGCGATGATCGCCAGCCACCCGGTGGAGGGGTGCGGGACCGCACCGAACGGCAGCAGCCAGACGATGAGGTAGTACGCCGCCGACGCGACGATCATGCGCGCCGCGGCGCCCGCGATGACACCGTTGGCGATCTGCGGGCTCGACAGCGGCGACGCGTTGAAGCCGTAGAAGTAGCGACGCCACTTGAACCCGGCCATGACCGGATACGTCATCTCCTCGCTGGCGACCGAGATCGTCGCGGTCGCCAGCAGCGCCGGCGCGACGAACATCAGGTAGGTGACCTCCTGACCGTGATCGACGATCGGCACCTTGATGAGTGCGGCGAGGCCGACCGCGAGGCCGAGCAGGTAGAGGATCGGCTGACCGACCGCGCCGACGATGATCGTCCACCCGTAAGCGCGCATCGCGCGGACCATGTGCTCGGTGACGTACCACCCGCCGCGGCGGCGGGGCTTGCGGCCCCACTGCATCGCTTCGGCGCGCAGCTCGTCGAGAGTGGGGTGCGTCCCGGCATCCGTCTGAGGGGCGCTCATTCGATCAACGACCTTCCCGTGAGGCGCAGAAAGACGTCTTCCAGCGACGAGCGGCGCACGAGCGAGGTGATCGGCTCGAGGCCCTGGCCGGTGATCCGCTCGAGCGCGGCCTCACCGTCTTCTGCGTAGATGAGGATGCGGTCGGGAAGAACCTCGACCCGCTCGCCGATGCCGCCGAGGCTGCCCGCGACCTGGGCGTTGCGGTCGGAGCCGAAGCGGACCTCGAGCACCTCACGGCTGGAGTGCTGCCGGATGAGGGATGCCGGGGTGCCCTCGGCCATGATGCGACCCTTGTCGACGACGATCAGTCGATCGCAGAGCTGCTCGGCCTCGTCCATGTAGTGAGTCGTGAGCACGAGCGTCGTGCCGCGCTCCTTGAGGCGGAACAGGCGATCCCACAGCACGTGACGGGCCTGCGGGTCCAGACCGGTGGTGGGTTCGTCGAGGAGCAGGATACGCGGATCGTTGATGAGTCCGCGCGCGATCGTGAGGCGACGCTTCATCCCGCCGGACAGCTGGTCGACCTTGTTCTTGGCCTTGTCTTCGAGCTGGGCGAAGGCGAGCAGCTCGTCGGCCTTCTCGTGGCAGAGCTTGCTCGGCAGACCGAAGTAGCGGCCGTAGATGTAGAGATTCTCGCGCGCGTTGAGTTCGCCGTCGAGATTGTCCTGCTGCGGCACCACGCCGAGGCGCGAACGGATCTCGGGTCCATACCGATCTGGGTCGAGACCGAGGATCTGCAGGTCGCCGCCGGAACGGGTGGACACGGCCCCGATCATCTTCATCGTCGTCGACTTTCCGGCCCCGTTGGGCCCGAGCAGGCCGAAGGACTCACCCGGCGCCACCTCGAAACTGAGGCCGTCGACGGCAACGAAGTCGGGCTTGCCCTTGACCTTGTAGGACTTGACGAGATTGGTCGCAGAGATCACGGGAGCGGGCACCGATCCACCCTAGCGGCGAGCTCCGACACTGCCGCGGCGCCGGGGGCGGTCTGCGAGAGAGAAGATAGAAGCACCCGAACACAGCAGGAAAGCACCTATGTCCTCCGCCAGCACCACCCGCCCCACCCGAGGTCGCCGCCGCTCCGCCGATGACGGCCCCCGCGCGAGCCTCCGCCAGCTCCTGCCCTTCGTCTTCGAGCAGAAGGGCGTGCTCGTCATCGTGGCGGTACTCAGCCTGCTGGCCGCGGGCGCGACGCTGGCGCAGCCCCTGGTGGTGGGCCAGTTGATCGACCGTGTGCAGAAAGGCGTGCCCCTCGACGCGCTGGTGTGGGTGCTCGTCGGTCTTGTGGTGGCCTCGTCGCTGGTCAGCGGCATCCAGCATTTCCTGCTGCAACGCACCGGCACGGCCGTCGTCTACTCGAGCCGACGCCGCCTCATCGCCCAGCTTCTGCACCTGCCCGTGCAGGAGTACGACGCCCGCCGCACCGGCGACCTCGTCTCGCGAGTGGGCACCGACACCACGCTGCTCTATGCCGTGCTGACCCAGGGACTGGCCGACTCGATCGGCAACGCGCTGATCTTCGCCGGCGCCATCATCGCGATGCTCATCATCGACCCCGTGCTGCTCGTGCTGATCCTCGTGGTCGTCGGCGCCTCGGTGGCCGTCGTGGTCGCCCTCAGCGGCCGTATCCGCCGCGCGACGGCAGTGCAGCAGGAGAAGGTGGGCGAGCTCGCGTCCGGTGTCGAGCGGGCGGTGGGTTCGATCCGCACGATCCGCGCCGCCGGTGCGTCCGAGCGCGAGCGCGAGAGCATCGAGAAGACCGCCCGGGGCGCCTACGACGCCGGCGTGCAGGTCGCCAAGGCCTCGGCATTCGTCGTTCCGATCGCCGGCGTCGCCCTGCAGCTCTCGCTGCTCGTCGTCCTCGGCGTCGGCGGGCTGCGTGTCGCGTCGGGCGACATCACGATCGCCGAACTCGTCACCTTCGTGATGTTCCTGTTCTTCCTCGTCCAGCCGCTCGGTTCGTTCTTCGGCGCCGTCACCTCGGTCGGCCAGGCCCTCGGCGCACTCGGACGCATCCAGGAAGTACTCGACCTGCGCACCGAGACAGCGTGCGATGCGGAGGTCGCGGCATCCGTGTCGGTCGGCACCTCGCCCATCTCGACCGCGGCCGCCCACGACGACCAGCCGACGTCGGCCGCGATCGAGTTCCGCGACGTGCACTTCGCCTACCCGGATGCCGTGGTCACCGCGCGCCGCCGTTCGGAGACCGAAGCGGCAGCGCTGCTCGCCGAAGCGCACGCCGACGCGACGGTGGAGGTGTCGGACACCGACGGCGAGGTGCTGCGGGGTGTCTCGTTCCGGGTGCCGCGCGGCGCGCGCGTCGCCCTCGTCGGACCCTCGGGCGCCGGCAAGTCGACGACTCTCTCGCTCATCGAGCGCTTCTACGACCCGACGGGCGGGGCGATTCTGCTCGACGGCGTCGACCTGCGCGGCATCGACCGCACGCGCCTGCGCGCCCAGCTCGGCTATGTGGAACAGGATGCCCCGACCCTCGCCGGCACCATCGCCGACAACCTGCGGCTGGCTTCGCCCGCCGCTTCCGACGAGGCCTGCGAAGACGTGCTGCGGGCGGTCAACCTCGGCGACGTGCTGGAACGCTCGCCTCTGAGAATCGACGCCCCGGTCGGCGAGGCCGGTGTCATGCTCTCCGGCGGCGAGCGCCAGCGACTCGCGATCGCGCGCGCATTGCTCGCCGCTCCCCCGGTGCTGCTGCTCGACGAGTCGACATCGTCGTTGGACGGCCTCAACGAGCAGCGGATGCGTGAAGCGATCGACGCGGTCGCCTCCGGCCGCACCCTCGTCGTGATCGCGCACCGCCTGTCGACCGTGGTCGACAGCGATCTCATCGTCGTGCTCGACCACGGTCGCGTCGTCGGCCAGGGCACCCACTCCGAGCTGGTCGAGACCGTGCCCCTGTACCGCGACCTCGCGAAGCACCAGCTGCTGGTGTGAGCGCCTGACGCTCCGACGCGCACGACGAAGGGCCCGCCGATCCGGCGGGCCCTTCGCTGGTCACGATCGGCCTACTTTCCGCCGAGCGCGTCCTTCACGTCCGACGCTGCGTCCTTGACGTCGGAGGCGGCATCCTTCGCGTGGGCCTTGACCTGGTCGGCCTTGCCCTCGGCGACGAGCTTGTCGTTATCGGTCAGGTTGCCGATGGCCTCCTTGGCCTTGCCGGTCAGGTTCTCGGCTGTGTTCTTGATGTCGTCTGCGAGGCCCATGATGAGCTCCTTTCGTTTTCGGTGGAATCCCCGGCGTTTCCGGGGAAGTTGTGCCGCGTCAGGCGACGCGGCGCTCGTGTGCGAATGTCGACCGGAGTCCTCCGGTGAGCTGCACGACGAGGGGAACGGCAAGGCCCAGGCGACGGTCGGCGTCGCCGACCGCGGCCGCGACGCGGCGCTGGAGCAGGGCCAGGTCGGCACGAGGTCGCACCTGAATGCGCGCGCGGACGATGCGCCGGGCGCGCCGACGCTGGGTGATCGCGGTCACCGAGAGGATGTCCGGCACATCGGCCAGCGCGTCGCGCAGGAGGTCGGCGATCACGTCGTCGTCGATGGTGATCCCGCCGTCGTCGACCGCAGCACGCTCGTGGCGCACGGGCCGGGTGAGCACGATCGCAAGGGCGATCACCATCAGCACGGCGAGCGCGCCGGCCACGATCCATGCCCAGGCGGCGGACGCGATGCCGGTTGATCGCATCGCGGCCTCGACCGGGTCGACCAGAGGCATCGGAGTGCCACTGTTGACGACGGGCCAGGCCGCGGCCACCGCGACTGCGATGCCGCAAGCTGCGAGAACCAGCAAGGTCAGCCGGTTGAGCACGCGCGTTGCGAGAGTCATGAGAGGCGTCCTTCCGAGGCGATGTCGACACGCGCCGAGAGCCGGGGCGCGGCGCCGAGCTGTGCGAGCAGATCGTCGACCTCCGCCGAGACGGCAGTGCGGTCGATGGGGAAGCCGGTGGCGGGAATGAGGGCGATGCGCGCCTGACGCGCGCCGAGCCGAGTGCTCACGTGGGCGTGGCCGAGCGCGGCAGATGTGCCGGCGACGCGGGAGAGAGCTCCCGCGACGATGGCGTCGTCAACGACCATCGGCACACGGCCGGCGACCAGCATCCGGCGGTGGGTGCGTCCGGGCGCGATCGCGCCCCACAGGCAGACGAGCCCGAACAGCCCCGCGGCGACCGCGACGATCGCGCCGGTCATCCCCCCGCCGGTGAGGGCGGCGTGCACGGTCTCGAGGGAGACCAGAGCGGGCGACCGCCCGAGCGCGAACAGCACGGTTTCGATTCCGAGCAGCACCGCCGCCGCGACGGCGACGACGAGCGCGACGGTGACCCAGACGCTGCGCGAACGTCCGCGCAGTCGCTTCGCGAGAGCACGTTCCGCGCGCGACACGTGCGGCGGCACGGCCGACGGTGCCACGGCATCCGCACGGACGAGTGTGTCGGTCACAAGAGGCCCCTCTCTGGAGTGACGAGGTGGGTGATGCGCAGTCGGATGTCGCCGACGCGGGCACCGGTCAGGGCGGCGAGGCGTTCGCCGGTACGGGTGCGGGCGGATGCCGCCGCGGCGGCGACGGGCGGACCGTCGCCGCGGATGCCGCTGGTGAGGTCCACCGCCAGGGCCCCGCCCGCATCACGCACGCTCGCGCGGGTGATGCGCACCGGCACGCCGAGCTCGTCGGCGAGCACCGCGGCCGCGACGCGCTCGTAGGCGCGCGCAGCGACCGTGATGCGGCCTGCGGCGGGGGTGCGCCGTGCGGCATCCATGATCAGCCCACCCGCCGGCCACGGGCCGCGTCGACGGCGGCGCGCAGATCGATGCGACCCGACACGACGGCGCCGACGAGCGCGCCGAGGGCGGCGAGCACGGCCACGAGGACCACGCCCCAGAACCCGAAGGCCAGGGCCGCGAACGCCAGCACGGCTCCCGCGACGGCGCCCCAGACGGTGGCGCCGGCGCCGGTCACTGGACACGCTCCGGAGCTGCGGGCGTGTCGTCGTCACCGGGGATGTGGACGTCGACGACGGTCACGTTGACCTCGGTGACCTCCATGCCGGCGAGTTCGGTGATGGCGTCGGCGACGGCGGTGCGCACGTCGGATGCCACGCGCTGCAGCTGCTCGGGGTACTCGGCGACAATCGTGATGTCAGCGGCGACCTGCCTCTCGCCGACCTCGACCTGCACGCCCTGACCGAGGTCCTTGGCACCCACGGCCTCACGGATGCTGCCGATCACACGGGCGGCTCCGCCACCCAGCGCGTGCACCCCGGGGACCGAGGCGGCCGCGATGCCGGCGATCTTCGCGATGACCGGGTCGACGATGACGGTCTTGCCGCCGCCGACGGCGGGAGCAGGGGTCGTGGTGGGAGTGGTCGTGATGGCCATGATGTCTGTCCTTTCCGCACCCTCGGTTGAGCGCGTTCACAGGTATGACGGGCGCCGCCGGCGTTTCGTCACGGTCGACTTCCTGGCAGTTCGCTGAGCGTCGTGAGGCGCATAGTCGGTGGGGCTACGGCCGCGCAAGGGCTTGGCGCCGCGCCTGCGGCGTGGCACGGTCTTGAGGTATCTGGGGGCGGCACGAGGCAGGAGGACGCGTGGAGACGCTGATGCACGTCGAAGACGGCATTCTGGCGGCGCGCGCGGCCGACGGCGACGAACGGGCTTTCGCGGTGCTCGTCCGCCGACACAGTGGGTATCTGATCGGCTTCGCCACACGGTTGCTCAGCTCGCGCGCCGACGCCGATGACTGTGTGCAGGAGTCGCTGATCACCGCCTGGCGACGCCTGCCGGAACTGCGCGAACCCGAGCGCGTCCGGGCGTGGCTGTCGACGATCGTGGCCCGTAAAGCCACCGATCGTCTCCGCTCCGTCCGTCCTCTCACACCGATCGAGGATGCCGAGCCCGAGGCGGTCGGGCTCACGCCGGACGAGTCCGCCGTGGCATCCTCTCAACTGGACATGCTGCGCCGCGTGCTCGACGAACTGCCGGCAGAGCAGCGCGCAGTGTGGCTGCTGCGAGAGGTGAGCGGCTACGGATACGACGAGATCGCCCGCGAGTTGGGAGTCTCGGCGAACGCCGTGCGGGGTCGGCTGTCGCGAGCCCGTGCGACCATCTACGACCGTATGCAGGAGTGGAGGTGAACGACATGGCACGCGATGAGATCGGTGACTCGGGGTACACCCTGGACGAACTCGCGGAATACCACGAACGCGGACGCACGCCGGCGATCCCCGCGATCGACGGCGACCCCCAGTGCCGCGCCGTGCTCGACTCGATGACGCACCTCGGTGCGCTGTCGCGGGAACTGCTCGAACGCGACGCCCGCACCGATGTGGCGGAGTCGTGGTTCCAACAGATTCTGGGTGAGGTGGCGCGCGAATCTCGCGCCGGGCACGACCTTCCCCTCCTCGACGACGACGCCGTGCGGGTTGTCGTCACCGAGGGGGCGGTGCGTGGGCTCGTCCGCGGCGCCGGCGACCAGGTGGACGGGGTGCTCGTCGAGCGCGTCGACGTCACCCTCACCGACGCCGACCGGATCGATGTGCGGATGACGATCAGCGTGCTGAACAGCGTCGTGGGCCGTGACGCCGGACTGCTCGGGGTCGCCGACCGCGTGCGGCAGGGCGTCCGCGACGCCCTTGAGGAGCACGCCCGCTGGACGGTGAGCGAGATCGACGTCATCGTCGACTCACTGCGTGTGCAGGAGGACGGCCGATGAGCGACGTGATCACCTCGACCCGGGACGACCGCCCCGCCGACGTGGCGAAGATCGCGGATGCCGCCGCGCGCGAGGTGCCGGGCGTCGCCGAGCTGTTCTACGCGGCGCCGCTGCCCACGCGACTGTGGCGGGCGACGATCGCTCCCGACGGCGCGTACAGCGTGGTCTCGCGGCACGACGACATCGTGGACATCTCCGTGAGTATCGGCGTCGCCGGCGGGCGGGTCGACGAGGTGGCGCGCGCGGTCGCGAACCGCGTGCGGGCCGCTGTGGGCGATCCCGCGGTGCGGGTCACCGTGCGCGTCAGCCGTATCGCCACGCCCGCCACGCCCTCCACGCCCTCACCGTGATGGAGAGCGGGCGCTTCCGCCTCAGGCGCTGCGGGTGAGGCGGAAGCGAAGGGCCGCGAGTTCGGCGTGCAGGGCAGCGGGAACGCGCCCCTCGAAGGTTTCGTAGAACTCCTCCGTCAGCGCCGTCTCCTGCAGCCACAGGTCGCGGTCGATGGCGAACAGCTCCCGCAGGTCGTCGTCGGAGACATCAATGCCATCGAGGTTGAGGTCCTCGGTGCGCGGCAGCCGGCCGATGGGGCTGTCGACGGCCGGAACCCGACCCTCAATGCGACGGATGATCCAGTCGATGACACGGGCATTGTCGCCGAATCCGGGCCAGAGGAACCGGCCGTCGTCGCCCTTGCGGAACCAGTTGACCTGGAAGATGCGCGGCGCGCGGTCGAACCGGAGCTTCTGACCGACCTTCAGCCAGTGCCCGAAGTAGTCGGCCATGTTGTAGCCGCAGAACGGGAGCATGGCGAACGGGTCGCGGCGCAGCTCGCCGACGGTGCCCTCGGCGGCGGCGGTGCGCTCCGACGAGATGGTCGAGCCGAGGAAGACGCCGTGCGACCAGTCGGTCGCCTCGACGACCAGCGGGACGTTGGTGGCGCGGCGACCGCCGAACAGGATGCCGTCCAGCGGCACCCCTTCCGGGGTCTCCCAGTCGGGCGCGATCTGCGGGCACTGGCCGGCGCTCACGGTGAACCGCGAGTTCGGGTGCGCGGCCGGGCGACCGGATTCCGGCGTCCAGGGGTTGCCTTCCCAGTCGGTCAGCTCTGCGGGAACGTCTTCGGTGAGTCCTTCCCACCAGACGTCCCCGTCGGGTCGGAGTGCGACGTTCGTGAAGATCGTGTTGCCCCACAGCGTCTCGACGGCCGCGACGTTGGTCGTCTCACCGGTTCCCGGCGCGACGCCGAAGAATCCGGCCTCGGGGTTGATCGCCCAGAGGCGACCGTCGTCGCCGGGACGCAGCCACGCGATGTCGTCGCCGAGGGTCTCGACGCGCCAGCCGGGAATGGTCGGACGGAGCATCGCGAGATTGGTCTTGCCGCAGGCCGACGGAAACGCGGCGGCGAGGTGGAAACTCCGCCCCTCCGGGCTGATGACGCGGATGAGGAGCATGTGCTCGGCGAGCCAGCCCTCATTGCGGCCGATGACCGAGGCGATGCGCAGCGCGAAGCACTTCTTGGCCAGGATCGCGTTGCCGCCGTAGCCCGAACCGAACGACCAGACTTCGAGGGTGTCGGGGAAGTGCACGATGTACTTCTCGTCGTTGCACGGCCACGCGACGTCCTGCTCTCCGTCGACGAGCGGTGCGCCCACGGAGTGCACCGTCTTGACCCAGGGCTTGCCGGCGGCGATCTGCTCGATCACCGAGGTGCCGACCCGCGTCATGATGCCGATCGAGGTGACCGCGTAGGCGCTGTCGGTGATCTGCACGCCGATGTGCGACAGCGGACCACCGACCGCGCCCATCGAGAACGGGACGACGTACATGGTGCGCCCGCGCATCGACCCCTCGAACAGGGGCGTGATCGTGGCGCGGATCTGGGCGGGCGCCGCCCAGTTGTTCGTGGGCCCGGCATCCTCCTCCCGCTCCGACGCGATGAAGGTGCGCGCCTCGGTGCGGGCCACGTCGCTCGGGTGGGATCGGGCGAGGTACGAGCCGGGCCGCCACTCGGGATTGAGCTTGATGAGCTTGCCCTCGTCGACCTGCTGACGCAGCAGCGCCTCGTTCTCGCCGCGCGTGCCGTCGACCCAGTGGATGCGGGCGGGCTGGGTGAGCTCGGCGATGTCGTCGACCCAGGCGAACAGCGCTTCCAGGCCGGCGCCGGCGAGCGCCGGCCGACGGCCGAACCGCATCGCCGGCGCCGTACCGCCTCCGTGGGCGGTCACAAGGGCGGTGGGGTGGGGGGACAGGTCGGCGATGGCCATGTCAGCTCCTTCAGCGAGGCGGATCCGTATCGTCGGTGCTTGCCTTCCACCTTCCGCGCCTCAGAGCCATGTTTACAGCGAAGTGTGTGATCAAAAAGCGGGATTCTTTCGCTAGCATCAAGGAATGGCGGCCACCTCTCTCGAACTGTCGACCCTGGGTCATCGCATCCGGCACCAGCGGATCTCGCACGGGTACACCCTGGATGAGCTCGGGGCGATCGTCGGCGTCGCGGGCAGTCAGCTCAGCCTGATCGAGAACGGCAAGCGTGAACCGAAGCTCTCACTGCTGCAGGCGATCGCCACCGCGACCGGCACCGACGTGACCGATCTGCTCTCCACCGAGCCTCCGAACCGCCGCGCGGCTCTCGAACTGGAACTCGAACGCGCCCAGTCGTCCTCCGTGTTCCGCAGTCTCGGCATCCCGCCGATCCGCGTGACGAAAGCGACCACCGACGAGACCATCGAATCGGTGCTCGGTCTGCACCGCGAACTGCAGCGCCGCGAGCGGGCGGCGATCGCCACCCCCGAGGAAGCACGGCGGGCGAACACCGAGCTGCGCCTGCGCATGCGGGCGCGCGACAACTACCTGCCCGACATCGAGAAACTCGCCGAGAAGCATCTCAAGGCGGCCGGTCACGTCTCCGGTGCGCTCACGCATCGCACCGTGAGCCTCATGGCCGAGCGGCTCGGATTCGAACTCATCTACGTCGACGACCTCCCCCATTCGGCCCGCTCGGTCACCGACCTGGAGAACGGTCGCATCTACCTGCCCCCGGCATCCATCCCCGGCGGGCATGGCCTCCGCTCCATGGCGTTGCAAGCCATGGCTCATCGCCTCCTCGGTCACACTCCGCCCACCGACTACGCCGACTTTCTGCAGCAGCGCCTCGAGATCAACTACTTCGCGGCGTGCTGCCTCATGCCCGAGACCGCCTCCGTCGCGTTCCTGGCCCAGGCCAAGAAGGACCGCAACCTCGCCGTGGAAGATTTCCGCGACGCCTTCGGCGTGACCCATGAGGCGGCGGGAATGAGGATCACCAACCTGCTGACTGAGCACTTCGGCATCCGCCTGCACTTCCTGCGCGTCGACGGCTCGGGGGCGATCAGTCGCGCCTATGAGAACGACGAACTGCCCCTGCCGATGGATGTGACGGGATCGGTGGAAGGCCAGGTCGTGTGCCGGCATTTCGCCGCCCGGTCGGCGTTCTCCGAGCAGAACCGCACGATCGAGCACTATCAGTACACGGACACTCCGACCGGCACCTTCTGGTGCTCGAGCCAGACTGGCAAAACCCCCGACGGCGAGTTCTCGATCACTGTCGGGGTCCCCTTCGACGACGCACGCTGGTTCCGCGGACGCGAGACGCAGAAGCGGGCGACCTCGACATGCCCCGACGAATCATGCTGCCGCCGACCGGATTCCGCCCTCACGGCGCGCTGGGAGGGACGCGCGTGGCCAAGCGCGCGCGTGCACATGCAGATGTTCTCACCGCTTCCCCGTGGCGCGTTCCCGGGCGTCGACGACGGCGAGGTCTACGCGTTCCTCGACCGTCACGCCCAGGGCTGACCCGCAGCCCGTCAGCGGATGTGCCGGATGCCGACGGCGAGCCGCCGCAGCCGGAGGAGCGTGGGCGTCAACCGTGGACGGACGAGCTCGAGGCCCGCGTCGGCGGCGATCCACTCGACGACCTCGTCGAGGGTGCGGTCGTCGTTGGGAACGTGGGTCGCGAAGCGTTCGTGCGCGAGCGCCGCGATGCACCGCTGCATCTGCTGCATGGCCCACGTCTCCCGCCGACCACCGGTGCGGACGAACTCGATGCGAGTGCGTAGCGGCACGTCGAGTTCCGCGCCGATGCCGCCCTGCAGGGGTGCCCGAGTCCCTATGCCGATCCGACGGTCGATCCCCGTCTGGCCGGATGATCGACGGCGGTCGCCCACGCCACGGCCCGCGTCACGCGCTTGGCAGCGCCGCCCTGATCCATGTACGCTCGCTGCTAGTGAGGTTCGCCTAACCTCACCGGCGATGACCGGTGAGACTGCGAGGGGGCAGCGGGCGTCGACTCTCGCTTCCCCCACCCGAACAAACCGAAGAGACGAACGTGCTCGCCACTTTCCTGATCGGCCTCCGCGAAGGCCTCGAAGCCGCGCTGGTCGTCGGCATCCTCGTCGCCTATCTCGGTCGCATCGGTCGCCGTGATGTGCTGCCCCGCCTCTGGATCGGTGTCGCACTCGCGGTCACTCTCGCCGTCGGCATCGGAGCCGTCCTCACGTTCGGCGCCTACGCACTCACGTTCGAGGCGCAAGAGCTCATCGGCGGCCTGCTCTCGCTCGTCGCGGTGGCCATGGTCACCTGGATGATCTTCTGGATGCAGCGCACCGCGCGCACCATGAAGGCCACGCTCGAAGGCAGCATCGACCGCGCCCTCGCCACCGGCGGGCTGTGGGGCATCGTGCTCATCGGTTTCGTGTCGGTCGCACGAGAGGGCATCGAGACCACGCTGCTGCTGTGGTCAATGGTCCAGTCGTTCGGAGCCACGCCGTCGGCGTTGCTCGGTGCACTGCTGGGTCTGATCGCCGCCGTCCTGCTCGGCTGGCTGCTCGCGCGCGGAATGGTACGCCTCGATCTGCGCGTGTTCTTCGGGTGGACCGGCGCGTTCCTCGTCGTCGTCGCCGCCGGGGTTCTCGCCTACGCGATCCACGACCTGCAAGAGGCGGGCGCACTGCCCGGGCCCTTCTCCGCACTCGCTCCCCTGGACGCGGCTGGCACCGTTGCCGTCGGCGCCTCCGCATTCCCCTTCGGCTGGGCCTTCGACGTGTCCGGTGCGATCGCCCCCGACAGTTGGCTGGCCGCTCTGCTGCAGGCCACGGTCGGATTCATGCCTCAGATGTCGTGGCTGCAGGTCGTCGCGTGGGTCGTGTTCATGGCGATCGTCGGCACCCTGTTCGTCCGCGGGTTGCGCCGGCGTCCCGCCCGCGCAGCATCCGCCTCCCCCTCTCCCGTCCCGCATCACCAAGGAGCCTCATGACCCGCATGCGCACCTGGGGAGTCGTCGCCGCGCTCGGCGCGACCGCCCTCGTTCTGGCCGGCTGCGTCGCCAAGACCGATGTCGCCGCCTCCGGCGCCCTGACCGTCACGTCCACCGATACTTCGTGCGAGGTGTCGACGGGCACGGCCACCAGCGGCACCCTGGCATTCTCGGTGGCGAACAGCGGCTCTCAGGTGACCGAGTTCTATCTGCTCGCCAAAGACGGTCTGCGCATCGTCGGCGAGGTCGAGAACATTGCTCCCGGCGCCTCCCGCACGCTGACGGTCGTGGCACAGCCCGGCGACTACTTCACGCTCTGCAAGCCCGGCATGGTCGGCGACGGCGTGGGTCGGGCGGCATTCTCGGTCACCGGCGACGCTGTGAAGGCATCGGGCGACGACGCCACCCAGAAGCAGAAGGCCGTCGACCTGTACGCCGCGTTCGTGAAAGACCAGGTGGAGCAGCTCGTTCCCGCCACCGCCACGTTCGTGGCCGCGTACGAGTCGGGCGACGATGAGAAGGCACGCGCGCTCTTCCCGACGACGCGCGGTTACTACGAGCGCATCGAGCCCGTGGCCGAATCGCTGGGCGATCTCGACCCGCGCATCGACTACCGCGAAGTGGATGCCGTGGCGGCGGGACTCAGCTGGACCGGCTTCCACCGCATCGAGAAGGACCTCTGGGTTCCGTCTCAGGATGCGCTCAACGCCGACGGCGCCACCCCGGCCTGGCAGAACTGGGCACCGTCGACGCCCACAGAGCGCGCCACGCACGGCGCTCAGCTGATCGCCGACGTCGGCCAGCTCAACGACTACGTGCATTCCGACGACTTCCTGAAGGCACTCGACGAGCAGGGCATCGCGGGCATCTCCAACGGCGCGATCTCCCTTCTGGATGAGGTCGCGACGGGAAAGATCAGCGGCGAAGAGGACTGGTGGAGCGGCACCGATCTCTACGACTTCGCCGCGAACGTCGAAGGCTCCAAGATGGCGTTCTCGCTCGTCAAGGACTTCGCCGTCGCCTCCGGCGCCCAGGGCTCGGAGCTCTCGGGGCGTATCGACTCGGGCTACGCCGACCTCGAAGCCGCCCTCGCGACACACGGCTCGCTCAGCGCCGGCTTCGTGAACTACCGCCAGCTCACCGAAGCCGACAAGCGACAGCTGACCGACCTCATCAACGCGCTGGCCGAGCCGCTGTCCAAGCTCACGTCGACGATCCTGCAGTGAGCGAGGACACGATGACCGGGTCTGCCCCCGGCGCGGAGCGAGGGGCGCACGCCGACGCGCCGAAGCCCGGCCTCAGCAGGCGTGGACTGCTCGGCCTCGCCGCCGGCGTCGGCGCGGCCGGTCTCGCGGTGGGCGCCGGTGCCGGTGCGGCGGCGGGAGTCGCCGTCGGCCGCTCGCGTGCGGCGGCGCCGACCTCGCCGTACGCGTTCTACGGAGCGCACCAGGCGGGCATCACTACCCCGGTACAGGACCACCTGCACTTCGCCTCGTTCGACATGATGGCGCGCACCACCCGCGCCGACCTCATCGAGCTGCTGCAGGACTGGACCTACGCCGCATCACGCATGACGCAAGGCCTCGACGTCACCGCGAGCGGCGCGGTGGGCGGTTCGCCCGAGGCCCCGCCGGACGACACGGGCGAAGCTGTGGGGCTGGCCGCCAACGGACTGACGATCACGTTCGGGTTCGGCCCCACGCTCTTCACCGCCGACGACGGCACCGACCGCTACGGTCTGGCCGATCGCGCACCGGCGCTGCTGAAGAAGCTGCCGGCATTCCTGGGCGATGACCTGTCGCCCGACCACACCGGCGGCGACCTCTTCATCCAGGCCTGCTCCGACGATCCGCAGGTCGCGGTACACGCCATCCGCAACCTCAGCCGCATCGCCTTCGGCCGGGCTCGCCTGCGCTGGTCGCAGCTCGGGTTCGGAAAGACCTCGAAGACCACCGCCGACCAGGCGACGCCGCGAAACCTCTTCGGTTTCAAAGACGGGACCGCGAACATCCTCGCCGACGACAGCGCCGCGCTCGACGCGCACGTCTGGGTCGGCGAGAGCGACGAGCCCGCCTGGCTCGTCGGCGGCTCTTATCTGGTCGCACGCAAGATCGCGATGCTCATCGAGACCTGGGATCGCGTGCGCCTGAGCGAGCAGGAGCGCATCACCGGGCGCGACAAGGCGCACGGCGCGCCGCTGTCGGGCGGCAGCGAGCAGACCGAGCCCGACTTCTCCGCGCCCGGCGCGACAGGACGGCCGGCGATCGACCCCCGCAGCCACGTGCACCGAGCTCATCCGGATGTCAACGGAGGCATCCGGATTCTCCGACGCGGGTATAACTACGTCGACGGCAATACGGACCTCGGCCGCCTGGATGCGGGACTCTTCTTCCTTGCCTACCAGCGCTCGCCCGAGCAGTTCATCACCCTGCAGCGCTCACTGTCCACGGATCTGCTGAACGAGTACATCCGCCACATCGGCTCCGGAGTATGGGCCGTTCCGCCCGGGGCGACAGAGGGTTCGTACGTCGGCGCGGGTCTGTTCAGCTGAGCCCACCTCCTCTCCCGGGGCGATCTGGTCAGCCGCGAAGAAAGCGGGCGAAGCGCGCTAGCGCGGCATCGACGGATGCCGCGTCGACGTGCGCAGAGAACAGCTCGGGCACCGGATCGAGATGGTGTCGGCCCACCGCGGTCGAATGCCGCCAGGTACCGACCACCTCGCCGGCGGCAACGAGGACCGGACGGACCATCCCGTTGAGCATCGGACCGATCGCTGCGAGCTGGCCCGGTGGGCACACCCGCGAGCGATCTGCGTACGACAGGTAGTACTCGTCGAAGGGGCCCAGCGCGAGCACGTCCGGGGGCTGCGCGGTCGGCTCGATCTCCCTGGAGTCCGCGACGAACAGTGCGTCCCCGATCTCGGTGACGCGCTCCGCGGCAGCCTCCCTTCCGGCGCGCGCGAGCCCCAGCGGCAACCCCGCCCACCAGCGGAAGTCCTCCAGCGTCGCCGGGCCGTGGCCCGCCAGGTATCTGACGAGCAGTTCTGCGAGCGGTTCAGCGGGGCTTCGCGCGTCGGTGATCCACTCGTCGGCGGCGACGAGGTACTGCTCGCGCGTGGGCGCTCCCTCCCGGGCGACGACCGGGCCGAAGACGACCACGTCGCGGACGGCGAGCGCCGACAGCAGATGGTTGCCGCGCGACGCGGTGACATCGCCTCCCGCGGCGGTGACGACGTCGGCGAACTCCGCGCGGGTCAGGCGGTTGCCGCCGGCGAGCACCGGGCGGACGGCGCGCTCGGCGCGAGAGATCGCATCGGCATCGATCCCCAGCCGGCGATGCATCCCGACTGCCTGGCGCTGCTGGCGCTCGCGGGTGAGCGCGAGGATCCACCCGAGGTCCTCTGCCGCGACGATGTGCAGCGTGCCGCGCTGCGTCCAGGAGCGCACGATCGCGCCGGTCTCGAAAGCCCGGTCGACATCGGCGAGGGTCGGCTCCCCTGCTGTCCGGATGCCGAGGGCCCAGCGTCCCGCCCAGAACTCCTGCGCCTGCGTGGCGGTGAGTCGCCGGGCCGCGGCCACGGGATCGGCGGCGGGCCGGTCGAGCCGGTGCGCCGCCAGGCGGGCGGCGCGGAGGGGCGCGAGGTCCATGGCCCCATCCTGCCGCCCACGCCCGACATCGCGCCCCTATACTCGGAACCGTCCGGGCGCGACGTTGCGGCCGGTGCTCGAAAAAAGGGCACGAGAGACACATACGGCATCCATTCACCGTCCCGTCTCTCGGAGGACCCATGCCTACCGTCTCCGCGCACGTCGCCCAGACCCTCGCCGCCCACATCGACCACGTCTTCGGAGTGATGGGCAACGGCAACGCCCACTTCCTCGATGCGCTCGAGCGCTCCACCGACGTGCACTACACCGCCGTCCGCCACGAGGCGGGCGGCGTCGTCGCCGCCGACGCCTATCACCGCGCCAGCGGCCGGCTCGCCGCTGCGACGGCCACCTACGGCGCGGGGTTCACCAACATGCTGACCGCTCTGGCCGAAGCCGTGCAGGCGCACGTTCCCCTGGTGATCGTCGTCGGCGACGAGCCGACATCGGGCCCGCGCCCGTGGGACGTCGACCAGATCGCGCTCGCGTCGGCCGTCGGCGCCCGCACCTACACCGTGGGCCGCACGGATGCCGCGGCGACCACTGTCATCGCGATCGAACATGCCCTCGCCTACCGGGTGCCGACCGTGCTCGCGATCCCCTACGACGTCGCGAAGCTCGAGGCCGGCCCTGTTCCCGCGGCGCCGCATCCGACGCTTCCCGCGCCGATCGTTCCTTCTCCGTTCGCCCGCGCCGCCGTCGCCGACCTCGCCCGGGCACTGTCGGTCGCCGAGCGGCCCGTGTTGATCGCCGGCCGTGGCGCGTGGATCGCCGGCGCCGATGACGCGCTCGGCCGCCTCGGCGACGCGATCGGGGCGGTCACCGCGACGACGGCGCTCGGCCGCGGCATTTTCCCCCGCAGCGAGTACGACCTCGGGGTGACCGGTGGCTTCGGCACGGAGGCGGCGATGGAGCTCATTTCCACCGCCGATGTCGCCGTGGTCTTCGGCGCCGGGCTCAACCAGTTCACGATGCGGTTCGGCGCACTGTTCGCCCCGGGCACCCGCGTCGTGCAGGTGGACGTCGCACCCGCGGCGACCCACCCCCACGTCGGCGGCTTCATCCGCGGCGATGCGCGGCTGGTGGCCGAGGCACTGTGCGAAGAACTGTCCGCCCTCGGCGGGTCGGCGAGCCGGTGGCGGGAGAGTATCGACATCGCCGCGCTGCGTGCCCGCGACACCGGCGATGCCCTCGCCCCCGACGGTCGGCTGGATCCTCGGTCGGTCGCGGTGCGCATCGGCGAACTGTTGGAGAGCTCCCCCTCCACGCGCAATCGGGTCGTGGTGACCGACGGCGGCCACTTCCTCGGGTGGGCGAACATGTACTGGCCCGTGGCATCGCCGGATCGCATGATGATGGTCGGCACGGCGTACCAGTCGATCGGTCTCGGATTCCCCTCGGTGCCCGGCGCCGCGCTCGCCAAACCCGACGCGACCATCGTGCTGTCCACCGGCGACGGCGGCGGCCTGATGGCTCTCGCCGACCTCGAGTCGGCGGTGCGCGTCGCGGCCGGCCGCGGGCTCGCGGTCGTCTGGAACGATGCGGCCTACAGCGCGGAGGTCAATCTGTACGGCCTCCAGGGGCTCGCGCGCGAGCCGATGCTCATCCCCGAGGTGAACTTCGCCGGGCTCGCTGACTCCGTCGGGGCGAACGGCGTCGTCGTCCGCACGCTCGCCGACCTCGAGGTACTCGCCTCGTGGGCGGCGATCCCGGCATCCGAGCGCCCCTTCCTGCTGCTGGACTGCCGCATCTCGGGCGACGTGATCGCGCCGTACCAACAGGAGATCATCCGCGTGAACTCCTAGCGTTCGCGCATCGGGCGAACGCGGGAATGCGAGGGCCTATCAGAACGCTGTGTTTGTGGCGCACACTGGGCATCGACGAAATCCGGCGGTGGATGCCGCAGCGCGAACGAACGGGGTGCCATGGAAGGTCTGGAAGTCACGGTCCTCCTCGGACTCGCGGTGTTGGCAGGAACCATCCTGGCTCCGCGCCTGCGATTGGCGACACCGCTGGTGCTGTTGATCATCGGATTGCTCCTGGGATTCGTGCCGGAGCTACGCCACATCGAGTTGCCGCCCGAGACCGTGCTGCTGCTGTTCTTGCCGGTCATGCTCTTCTGGGAGAGCATGACGACGTCGCTGCGCGGCGTGCGCCGGTCGCTGCGCTACATCGTGCCGATGAGCACCCTGCTCGTCGTCGCGTCGGCATTCGCCGTGGCGTGGATCGGGGCGATGTTCGGGTTGCCCTGGCCGGCCGCGATGATCCTCGGCGCCGCCGTCGCGCCGCCCGATGCCACGGCAGTCGCCGCCCTCGGCCGCCTGCTGCCGCAGCGGACCTTCATGAAGCTCAAGGCCGAGAGCCTCACCAACGACGGCACGGCTCTGGTGCTGTACGCGATCGCCGTCTCCGTCGCCCTCGGCGACACCGTCACGGGCTGGTCGATCACCGGAACGGTTCTGGTGTCGTACCTCGGCGGCGCGGCGGCGGGCATCGTCATCGCGGCCCTCGCGTACGTGTCGCTGCGGCGCATGCGCAGCGCACTGTCGATCAACGTCACGCTGCTGCTCGTGCCGTTCACGGCCTTCCTGCTCGCCGAGCTCGTGGGTGCGTCGGGCGTGCTGGCGGTGGTGTTCGCCGGCCTCATCGTCGCGTGGGCATCGCCGCGCATCACGACGGCTGCCTCCCGCCGCACGGCGACGGCCGCATGGCCGTTCGGCGTGTATCTGCTCAACGGCGCCCTGTTCGTGCTGATCGGGCTCGAGGTCCAACTGGTGCTGCACGAGATCTCACCGAGTGAGATCTGGGGACTCGTGCTTCTCACCGTCTCGGCGTGGGCAGCGCTTCTCGTGGTCCGCTACCTCTTCCAACTGCTGATGTCGCCGTTCTCGCGCCCGCGCAATCCGGGCCTGACCGCCCGTTCGGGTCCGGGCTCACTCAATCGCGCCCGCGTCGTGAGCACGGTCGCGGGCTTCCGCGGAGCCGTGTCGCTCGCGATCGCCCTGTCGGTGCCGCTGACCACGGCATCCGGAGACCCGCTCGTCGGACGCGACGCCGTGGTCTTCGTGACGGCGGGGGTGATCGTGCTGAGCCTGCTGGTGCAGGGGCCGCTGCTGCCCGCGATCGTCCGCTGGGCGAAGCTGCCGAACGACAGCTGGGCCGCCGATGAGATCGAGCTCGCGCAGCGCACCATCACGGGAGCGGCCATCGCTGCCCTCGACGACATCGCCGCCGAGCACGCTGTCAGTGACGAGGTGCGCGAGCGGGCGCGTCAGGACGGCTACGACATGCTGGAGCTCGCCAACGCCCGGGCCTTCGCCCGCGCCCAGGCGACCAGCGACGCCGACCAGATCGTGCAGCTCGAGGGGATGCTGTCGGCTCCGTCGGCGCCCGACACGGGTGCCCAGACGGTCGTGGATGCCGGGACGACCGCCGCCGATGGCACGGTCGCGTTGACGATGCTGGCGGCGTCGACCGGGATCGATCTGACCCAGCGCTCGCCGCTCGTGCGCTTCGAGGAGATGACGCGGCTGAAGCTCGCCCTGCTCGACCGCAAGCGCGAGGTGCTGCTGCGGCTGCGCCGTGAAGGCACGGTCGACGATCTGCTGGCGCGGCGGCTCGAAGCCCATCTGGATGCGGAGGAGTTGCGCCTCAGCGGGGTCGACGACCTGGACTGAGTGCGGGGTTCTGCATTTCGACTCGGTCCTTCGGGCCTCGCTCAACGTCTCGACACGCCCCGAACCGTCACGCCGTCGGCAGCATCCACTCCGCGAAGAACGCGGCCAGCTCGTCGGTGGCATCCAGCGGCAGCACCGCGGCGACGTACTGATCGGGGCGGACGACGACGAGCACGCCTCCCCGCGACAGCCCGCGCGCGTCGAAGATGTCGACGTCGTTCCAGCGGGTGGGCGCGGCGGTGAAGACCTTCTCCCAATCGGTCAGGCCCAGCGCGCCAGAGCGGGGCCGGAAGATCGCGGGCGCCTGCGTCACGTCGAGTTCTTCGAACCCTTCCTGGTAGATGACCTTCGCGTCGAAGACGGCGTCGATGTCGGCATCCTTCGGGGTGTGACGCCGCACCGGCGATCGCGGGTCGTCGGCCAGCCAGGTCGCGAACCGGCTGAGGGCGGAGTCGGGCGCGCTGCCCGACCGGTCGGCGAACGCGTACAACCGCCACCGCCCGTCCGCCTTCGCGTGATGTCCGAGGTGGACAGCGTTGCCGTCGGCGGCCAGCGTCACCGGTGCGCTCTTGAACCGCTTGCCGAGGGGGAAGCCCGTCGCGAGGTTCGGGTGCGAGCCGCGGGCGACCACGCCTGTCTCGGCGGCGTACGTGGTCATGAAGCCCGAGGGGAACTCGGCCGTGGCGAGATAGTAGGCGGCCAGATCGGCGGGATCGGAGATCTCTTCGGGCTTTCGCGCCATGAGCGTCGACCACTCCTTGTCGAAGTCGATCAGCTGCTGGGCAACGGGCCGGCGCTCGGTGCCGTACGTCGATAGGAGGGATGCCGGGCTCAGCCCCGTGAGCACCGAACCGAGTTTCCAGCCGAGGTTGAACCCGTCCTGCATCGACACGTTCATGCCCTGCCCCGCCTTGGCGCTGTGCGTGTGGCACGCGTCGCCGGTGAGGAACACGCGGGGATCGCGAGCGCCTCCTGGCACATCGTCGAAGCCGTCGGTGACCCGGTGCCCGACCTCGTAGACGCTGTGCCAGGCGACGCTCTTCACATCGAGCGTGTAGGGATGCAGGATCTCGTTCGCACGGCGGATGATCTCTTCGACCGGCGTCTGGCGCACGCGGTGGTCGTCGTCGTCCGCGACGGCACCGAGATCGACGTAGACACGGCTGAGGTAGCCACCCTCGCGCGGGATGTGCAGGATGTTGCCCGCTTCGGCGTTGATCGCGCACTTGATGCGCCAGTCGGGGAAGTCGGTCTCCACGAGCACATCCATCACGCCCCAGGCGTGCTGCGAGGTATCGCCCACGTGCACGCGACCGATGGCGGCACGCACGCCGCTGCGGGCGCCGTCGCAGCCGACCACGTACTTCGCCTGCACCGTTCGATCCTGTCCGGCACGCTCCCCCGCGACGTGACGCAGCCGCACCTCGACGGGGTACTCCCCCGCGTCGTGGACGGTGAGTCCGGCGAACTCGATGCCGTAGTCGGGCACGATGCGACCCGGCCCGTGGGCGGCGGCCTCGGCGAAGTAGTCGAGCACTCGCGCCTGGTTGACGATGAGATGGGGGAACTCGCTGATGTCGTAGGCGTAGTCGGCGGTGCGCGATCGGCGCACGATGCGACGCGGGTCGTCGGGGTCGGGACCCCAGAAGTTCATCCACCCGATGTTGTAGGCCTCGGCGATGATCCGCTCGGCGAAGCCGAACGCCTGGAACGTCTCGACACTGCGCGGCTGGATGCCGTCGGCCTGCCCGAGCGACAGGCGCCCCTCGCGCCGCTCGACGATGCGCGCGACGACGTCGGGATACTGCGCCAGCTGCGCGGCCAGCAGCATGCCGGCCGGCCCCGACCCGACGATCAGCACGTCGACCTCGTCGGGCAGATCGGCGGGGCGGTCGATCCCCGTGCCTGCCGCGGGGAGCACCCGCGGGTCGGCGGAGACGTAGCCGTGGTGGTGGAACTGCATCGTTTCGCCTTTCCGGCTCAGAACCGGGACACGCCGTAGACCGGGCTCACGGACTGTTCCGCCTCGTGATCGGGGCCGAGCGGGATGCCGCTGCGGTCGCGCAGAAGCAGAGTCGCGATCAGGCCCAGCACCGTCATGCCGACGAGGTACCAGGTGACACCGGTGGTCGATCCGGTGGCCTGCACGATCGCCTGGGCGATCGTCGGCGCGAACGCCCCACCGAGAATGGCGCCGATGGCGTACGAGATGGAGACGCCGGAGAAGCGGATGGATGCGGGGAACAGCTCGGCATACAGCGCCGCCTGGGGCCCGTAGGTGAAGCCGAGACCCACGGTGAGGATCACGAGACCCAGCGTCAAGCTGACGATCGAGCCCGTGTTCACCAGCGGGAACAGAAGGAAGACGCCGACCAGCTGCAGGACCCAGCCGATGAGGTAGGTCGAGCGCCGCCCGATGCGGTCGGAGATCCACCCGGAGATGAAGGTGAAGAGCAGCCACGTGACGGCCGACACGGTGACCGCGCCGAGAACGTCGGCGGTGGCCAGGCCGATGGCGCCCTTCGGGTCGGTCGCATACCGCTGGATGTAGCCGCCCGTCGTCATGTACCCCACTGCGTTGTTGCCCGCGAAAACGAGCGCGGCGATGACCACGAGCAGCGCGTGACGGCGGAACAGCTGCACGATCGGCATCCGCGTCTCCTCCTTGCGCTCCGCCAGCTCGGTGAACACAGGGCTCTCCTCGACGCGGCGGCGCACGTAGTAGCCGATGACGATCAGCACGAACGAGAGGAGGAACGGCACACGCCAGCCCCACTGCAGGAAGGCCTCACCGGGGGCCACGAGCGCCATGAGGGCGAGCATGCCCGAGGCGAGCAACAGACCGAGCGGCACGCCCATCTGCGGCGATGCGCCGAAGAGGCCGCGCCGCTTCTTCGGCGCATGCTCGACGGCGAGCAGCACGGCGCCGCCCCACTCACCGCCCGCGGAGATTCCCTGCAGGATGCGCAGCAGCACCAGCAGGATGGGCGCAGCCATGCCGATCGCGGCATACGTCGGCAGAACGCCCACGAGGGTTGTCGCGACGCCCATCAGAATGAGCGTGACCATCAGCACGAGTCGGCGGCCGTACCTGTCGCCGAAGTGGCCTGCGAGGAAGGCGCCGAAGGGGCGGAACAGGAAGCTGATGCCCACGGTGATGAAGGAGAGTACCTGCGCGAAGCCCTCGCCCGCCGGCGCGAAGAACAACTGGCCGAAGACCAAGCCCGCCGCGGAGGCGTAGATGAAGAAGTCGTACCACTCCACGGTGGTGCCGACGATGGTGGCGAAGACCACGCGACGGCGGTCGGTGTGGGCGGCGATCGTGCCGGTCGGGGTGAAACCCGCGGGCTCGTATGTGGGTGCGGTCATCGGTGACTCCCAGGGTGATGTGACGTCTCTGTCGCGTGGGCACAGCATGCTTGCCCGGATGCTCAAGATCATATACGATTTCGGATACGACGCAAGAGCGAGGGAGCTCATGACCATCGATGCCCACTCCGCGGATGCCGCCGCGGACGCCGCCGACAGCGGCGCCGACGCCCGATTCGCTGCATTGCCGTGCCGTCCCGGGAAGATCGTCGCCGTACACCTCAGCTACGCGTCGCGCGCTGCTCAGCGCGGTCGACGCCCCGATGCCCCGTCCTACTTCTTCAAGGCGTCGAGTTCGGTCGCCGCCTCCGGGGGCGTCGTCGAACGCCCCGCAGGAACCGAACTGCTCGCCTTCGAGGGCGAGATCGCTCTGGTCATCGGCCGCACAGCTCGCCGGGTCGCAATCGACGACGCCTGGCTCCACGTCGGGTGGGTCACGGCATCCAACGACCTCGGTCTCTACGACCTGCGCGCCGCCGACAAGGGATCCAACGTCCGCTCCAAGGGCGGAGACGGCTTCACACCGATCGGGCCCACCTTGATCCCCGCAGCCCTCGTCGACCCCGCCGGCCTGCGCGTGCGCACGTGGGTCAACGGCGACCTGCGTCAAGAGGGCTCGACCGACGACCTCCTGTTTCCGCTCGCACAGATCGTCGCCGATCTGTCGCAGCACTTCACCCTCGAACCGGGCGATGTCGTTCTCACCGGCACACCCGCCGGCTCTTCCGTGATCGTGCCCGGCGACGTCGTCGAGGTCGAAGTCGACGCGCCCGCGATCGGGCAGACAAGTGGTCACCTGGTGACGACCGTGGTCGATGGCCCCGACATCCCCTTCGACGCGGCGCTGGGATCGCTGCCCGCCGTCGATGACGTGCAGCGCGAAGAGGCCTGGGGCTCGACGGAGGCCGCGGGCCTCGCGGCGGACGGCGTTTCGACTCGCGGCTCCGCCGCTCGCTCAACGACCGGGGGTACGCTCACCCCGCAACTGCGCGAGAAGCTCCTGCGCACACCCGTCGCCGCGCTCTCGCAGCAGTTGCGCACGCGCGGTCTCAACGCCGTCACGATCGATGGCGTGCGTCCCCTGCATCCCGCGCAGAAACTCGTCGGAACCGCCAAGACCCTGCGGTTCGTGCCCGGCCGCGAAGACCTGTTCGCAAGCCACGGCGGCGGCTACAACGCGCAGAAGCGCGCGTTCGACGCGGTCGGCGAGGGCGAGGTGATCGTCATCGAAGCCCGCGGCGAGGCGGGCTCCGGCACGCTCGGCGACGTGCTCGCCATCCGCGCGCACGCCCGGCATGCGGCGGGCATCGTCACCGACGGGGGCGTCCGCGACATCGACGCGGTCACGGCCATCGGCATCCCCGTGTACACCGCGGGCGCCCATCCCGCCGTCCTCGGTCGCAAGCACGTGCCGTGGGATGTCGACGTCACGATCGCCTGCGGCGGCACCACCGTGCAGCCCGGCGACATCATCGTCGGCGACGCCGACGGCGTGATCGTCGTCCCTCCGCATCTGGCCGAGGAGGTCGCCACTGCCGCCCTCGCCCAGGAGGACGAAGATGGCTGGATCGCCGCGCGCGTGGCCGAAGGCCACCCCATCGACGGGCTCTTTCCGATGAACACGGAGTGGCGCGCGGCGTACGAGGCATCCCGCGAAGGCGCGCGCCGATGAGCGACATCGTCATGGGCAGCAAGTCGGAGATCGCCTACGACTGGATCCGCGAGCGCATCCACCGTCACGAATACGGCCCCGGCTACCGACTCGTCCTCGGGGCGATCGCGGGCGAGCTCGACATGAGCGTCGTGCCCGTGCGCGAAGCGATCCGTCGCCTCGAGGCGGAGCATCTCGTCACCTTCGAGAAGAACGTGGGCGCGCGGGTGTCGGTCGTCGACGAAGAGGCCTACGTCCACACGATGCAGACGCTCAGCCTCGTCGAGGGGTACGCCACCCGACTCGCGGCTCCGTTCGTGACGGCGGACGACCTCGCCGCGGCATCCGAGATCAACGAGCGCATGCACCGACTGCTCGACGACTTCGACGCACACACCTACACGCAGCTCAACCAACGCTTCCACGCCGTGCTCTTCGACCGCTGCCCCAACCCGCACATCCTCGATCTGGTCGGACGCGGCTGGTCACGGCTGGCAGGGCTCCGCGACACGTCGTTCTCGCTCATCCCCGGCCGCCCGCGCCACTCGGTCGAGGAACACGACCGCATCCTCGAGCTGATCCGCACCGGCGCCGACGCGGACGAGCTGGAGATGTTCACCCGCAACCACCGCCTGCGCACGCTCGACGCGTTCCTCCATGCCCGACACGACAGCGCCGGGGATGCCGCCCTGACCGATCGGAGAGACACATGACCGATATCGCCTCGCCCGCCCTCGACGCGCGCCACGTGCCCGCCGATCTGCCCGACCGCATCCGTCACTACATCGACGGCCGCTTCGCCGATTCGGTCGACAACGACACCTTCGAGGTGCTCGAACCGGTCAGCAACGAGGTGTACGTGCGCGCCGCCGCCGGCAAGAAGGCCGACATCGACCTCGCCGTCGCCGCCGCGCGACGCGCCTTCACCGACGGCCCGTGGCCGAAGATGCTGCCGCGCGAGCGTTCGCGCGTGCTGCACCGCGTCGCCGACATCGTTGAGTCGCGCGACGCGCGCCTCGCCGAGCTCGAATCGTTCGACTCGGGTCTTCCGATCGCACAGGCGCTCGGCCAGGCCCGCCGCGCGGCCGAGAACTTCCGCTTCTTCGCCGACCTGATCGTCGCCCAGTCCGACGACACGTTCAAGGTGCCGGGGCGCCAGCTCAACTACGTCAACCGCAAACCCATCGGTGTCGCCGGCCTGATCACCCCCTGGAACACGCCGTTCATGCTTGAGTCGTGGAAGCTCGGCCCCGCCCTCGCGACGGGCAACACGGTCGTGCTCAAGCCGGCAGAATTCACGCCGCTGTCGGCATCCCTCTGGGCCGGGATCTTCGAGGAAGCCGGCCTTCCGCAGGGGGTCTTCAACCTCGTGAACGGTCTCGGCGAAGACGCCGGCGACGCACTCGTGAAGCACCCCGACGTGCCCCTCATCTCGTTCACCGGCGAGAGCTCGACGGGGCAGCTGATCTTCGCCAACGCTGCCCCCTTCCTCAAGGGCCTGTCGATGGAGCTCGGGGGAAAGAGCCCGGCGATCGTCTTCGCCGATGCAGACCTGGATGCCGCGATCGACGCGACCATCTTCGGGGTCTTCTCGCTCAACGGCGAGCGCTGCACCGCCGGCAGCCGCATCCTCGTGCAGCGTGAGGTGTACGACGAGTTCGTCGAACGCTACGCCGCGCAGGCGCGACGCGTGAAGGTCGGCTACCCGCACGATCCGGCCACCGAAGTGGGCGCGCTCGTGCACCCCGAGCACTTCGCGAAGGTCATGAGCTATGTCGAGATCGGCAAGGGCGAAGGGCGCCTCGTCGCCGGCGGCGGCCGGCCCGACGCCTTCCCGACGGGCAACTTCGTCGCACCGACGGTGTTCGCCGATGTGGCGCCGACGGCCCGCATCTTCCAGGAGGAGATCTTCGGCCCGGTGGTCGCGATCACCCCGTTCGACACCGAGGACGAGGCCCTCGCGCTCGCCAACGACACCCGCTACGGTCTCGCTGCCTACGTGTGGACGAACGACCTCAGGCGCGCGCACACCTTCGCGCAGGCCATCGAGGCCGGCATGGTGTGGCTCAACTCCAACAACGTGCGCGACCTCCGCACCCCGTTCGGCGGCGTGAAGGCCTCGGGACTCGGACACGAGGGCGGCTACCGCTCGATCGACTTCTACACCGCCCAGCAGGCCGTGCACATCACGCTCGGCGCCGCCCACAACCCAACCTTCGGCAAGGGAGCCTGAGATGACCGACCGTTCCACGATGACGAAGACCTCGTCGGGCTTCTTCGTCTCTGCCGAGGCGCCCATCGTCGCCGCCAACCCGGTGGCGACACCGACATCTCCGGCTCCCGACATCCTCCGCTGCGCATACATGGAACTCGTCGTCACCGATCTGGCGCGCTCCCGCAAGTTCTACGTCGACGTCCTGGGCCTCACCGTCACCGAGGAAGACGACACCACCGTCTACCTGCGCTCGCTCGAGGAGTTCATCCACCACAACCTCGTGCTCCGACAGGGACCTGTCGCCGCAGTGGCGGCGTTCAGCTATCGCGTGCGTTCTCCCGAAGACCTGGACCGTGCGGTGGCGTTCTACACCGAGCTCGGTTGCGATGTGCGCCGCAACCGCGACGGCTTCACGAAGGGCATCGGCGACAGCGTCCGGGTCGTCGACCCGCTGGGCTTCCCGTACGAGTTCTTCTCCGAGACCGAGCACGTCGAACGCCTCGCGTGGCGCTACGACCTCTACACGCCCGGGGCGCTGGTGCGCCTCGACCACTTCAACCAGGTGACCCCCGACGTCCCGCGGGCCGTCCGCCACTACCAGGACCTCGGGTTCCGCGTGACCGAAGACATCCAGGATGCGGACGGCACCGTTTATGCCGCGTGGATGCGCCGCAAGCCCACCGTCCACGACACGGCGACGACCGGCGGCGACGGCCCCCGCATGCACCACGTCGCCTTCTCGACCCACGAAAAGCACAACATCCTCGCGATCTGCGACAAGCTCGGCGCCCTCCGCCGCAGCGACATGATCGAACGCGGCCCCGGTCGCCACGGCGTCAGCAACGCGTTCTACCTGTACCTGCGCGATCCCGACGGTCATCGTGTCGAGATCTACACGCAGGACTACTACACCGGAGACCCAGACAACCCGGTCATCACGTGGGACGTGCACGACAATCAGCGCCGCGACTGGTGGGGCACCCCCGTGGTGCCCTCCTGGTACACCGACGCGTCGCTCGTGCTCGACCTCGATGGCAACCCGCAGCCGGTCGTCGCCCGCACCGACACCTCCGAGATGGCGGTGACCATCGGCGCAGACGGCTTCAGCTACACCCGCGCCAGCGAGGAAGAAACGTTGCCAGACGGGAAGAAGGGCGAGTACAAGTTGGGGAACCAGCTCTGATCATGGATGCCGCGACCATCGCCGGCCTCGCCGCAGAGCTCGCGGAGGCCGACCGCGCGCACGCCGTGATCCCGCGGATCACGGCCCGCTACCCCGAGGCGACCATCGAGGACTCGTACGCCATCCAGGGCGTATGGCGCGACCGGATGATCGCGGCCGGGCGCACGCTCGTCGGGCGCAAGATCGGTCTCACCTCGAAGGCGATGCAGCAGGCGACCGGCATCAGCGAGCCGGATTTCGGCGTCATGTTCGACGACACGGTCTACCGGTCGGGCGACGAGATCCCCGTGGACCACTTCTCGAACGTACGCATCGAGGTCGAGCTGGCCTTCGTGCTGGCGTCGCCGCTCGAGGGCCCCGACTGCACTCTCGACGACGCACTCGCCGCGATCGACTACGCCGTTCCGGCCCTCGAAGTGCTGAACTCGCACATCGAGTTGGAGGGGCGGACCATCGTCGACACGATCAGCGACAACGCGGCGTATGGGGCGATGGTGCTGGGCGACGTGCACAAGCGCCCCGACGAGATCGATCTGCGCTGGGTGCCGGGCGTGCTCAGCCGCAACGGGGAGATCGAGGAGACCGGCGTCGCCGCCGGCGTGCTCGGCCACCCCGCCACCGGCGTCGCGTGGCTCGCGAACAAGTTCCATCAGCACGGTGCCAGACTCGAGGCCGGCGAGATCATTCTCGCCGGATCGTTCACGCGCCCGATGTGGGTGCAGCGCGGCGACGAGATCCGCTGCGACTTCGGCGAAATGGGGGTCATCGCGTGTCGTTTCATCTGAGTCCGACCTTTCGCGACCGGCTGAGCGCGGCGTCCCGCCCGCTCGTGGGGGGCTGGGTGTGTTCCGGTTCGGCGCTCGTCGCCGAGATCATGGCCGGGTCCGGCCTCGATTGGCTCCTCATCGACATGGAGCACGGCCCCAATACCCTCGAGACCGTGCGCGCCCAGCTTCAGGCGGTCGGCGGCTCACCGGTGACGCCGGTGGTGCGCGTGCCGATCGGGGATCCGGTCACGATCAAGCAGGTGCTCGATCTCGGCGCGCAGAACATCCTCGTGCCGATGGTCTCGTCGGCCGACGAGGCGCGCGCCGTCGTCGCGGCCACGCGGTACCCCCCGCGCGGCGGCCGTGGAGTCGGGTCGGCGCTGGCCCGCTCCGCCCGCTGGAACCGCGTCGAGGACTACCTCCAGAACGCCGACGCGTACGTCTCGGTGTGTGTGCAGATCGAGACCTCTGCCGGGGTCGAGGCTGCGGCGGAGATCGCCGCGGTGGACGGCATCGACGGCGTCTTCGTCGGACCGAGCGATCTGGCGGCGTCGCTGGGCGTGCTCGGCGAGCAGACGCATCCCGACGTCGTCGACGCGGTGCGACGCGCGTTCGGCGCGGTGCAGGCGGCGGGCACCCCGGTCGGCGTGAATGCGTTCGATCCGCAGGTTGCCCAGTCGTATGTCGATGCCGGGGCCACCTTCGTGCTCGTCGGCGCTGACGTCGCGCTGCTCGCCCGCGGCTCGGAGGCTCTCGCCGCGCGGTGGGTGCCCGCGGGCGGCGGGGGCGACCGCGTGTCGTACTGAGGCGGGACACGTTCCGACCCGGCGCCGCGCGCCTCGCGCCTCGCGCCTCGCGCCTCGCAGCGAGTCGAAACGCCTCGAGCTCCTGTCAAGCCCCGGACGCACCGCACGCGACCGTGCGAACCTGGTCACATGCAGAGGACCGTCACCGCGCACATCGAGCTCGATGTCACCGAGCCCGCCGACCTCGTCTTCGCCGTCGCGGTGTCCAGGGCCTACGTCCCGGTATCCGAGACACTCACCGTCTCTGTCGCCGGTGCGCCCGTACCGACGCGCGAACTCGCCGACGCGCACGGAGGTCGCCTGCACCGGGTCGCCGCGCCGGTCGGGCGGCTCCGACTCGACTACACCGCGACGGTCGACGGCATCGCGGCGGCGCTCGACGCCGACGAGACCGAGTTGCTCGTGTACGGCCGCCCCAGCCGATACGCCGAGTCCGACGCGCTCGCGCCGACCGCCGCGGCTGAGTTCGGGGGCGTGGACGATCCGGCGGCGCTGCTGATTGCCGTGTCGTCGTGGGTGGGTACGCACCTGTCGTATGTGAGCGGGTCGAGCCTGCCGACCGACGGCGCGACGCGCACCCTTCTCGCCCGTCAGGGCGTCTGCCGCGACTACGCCCACCTGTGCGTCGCCCTGCTCCGAGCCCGCGGGGTGCCCGCGCGACTCGCCGCGGTGTACGCGCCGGGGCTCGACCCCATGGACTTCCACGCCGTCGCCGAGGCCTGGGTCGAAGGCGCGTGGCGCGCCGTCGACGCGACCACCCTCGCGCCCCGAGAGACTCTCGTGCGGATCGCGACGGGGCGGGATGCCGCCGACACGGCATTCCTCAACGTGTTGAGCGGTCGGGCGGACCTCGTCGGGGTGCAGGTGACGGCGACCGCCGACAGCCTGCCCGGCGACGACCTGAATCGCCTCGTGAGCCTGCAGTAGTCGCGAGTCAACCTGTTGACTCACACCATGTCAACTGGTTGACTCGAATCATGGCCGCGCGTCTCACCGTCACCCTCCACGAGCTGGTCGGCGAACTCGAGCTCTTCGCGGACGCGTGGTTGCGCCAGAAGCACGGCGTGAGCTTCAACCTCTTCGAGATCCTCGCGACCCTCGCCGAACGCGCGCCCATCGACATCACGGGCCTCGCGCACTGCCTGCGCGTGACGAAAGCGGCGGTCAGCAAGCGCGTGCCGACGCTGGTCGCCGACGGCTGGATCACCGCTACCGCAGGCGAGGGACGACGGATCGTCCTCGAGCTCACCTCGACGGGCGCCGAGCTCGTGCGCATCGCGGGCGGTGAACTCGAGGTCGAGTTCACCCAGATGCTCGCCGACCCGCGCCTGGATCCGGTCCGCTCCGGCACGGGCATCACCCCGGCCGCGCTCAACGCGCACCTCTCGGTGCTCACCGACATCGTCCTCGCGAAAGGTCGCACGCCATGACTCGTCGTCTTCTCGTCATCGTCGGCACACCCGTGCCCGACACCCTCACTCATGCGCTCGCGGAAGGCTATGCGTCAAGCGCTCGCGCCGCCGGCGCTGAGGTGCGCATGATCGATCTCGCCCACGACCCCATCCCCGATCATCCGCGCACCCGCAACCAGTTGCGCGCGCCGCGAGCCGGGCGCACCGATGATCTGCCGCTGGATCCGGACGTCGCCCGCTACGTGGGCGATCTGTTCTGGGCAGACCACATCGCGATCTTCCACCCGCAGTGGTGGGGCACCGTCCCCGCGGCACTGAAGGCGTTCATCGATCGCGTCTTCCTCTCCAACGCGACGTTCCGCTACCGCGAACGCTCGGCGCTGTCCGACCGCCTGCTCACCGGGCGCACGGCACGCATCATCATGACGATGGACTCGCCGCGGTTGTGGAACCGGCTCGTCTACCGCGGCGCCGCCGAGGCGTCGCTCTCCCGGGCGACACTCGGGTACTGCGGCGTGCGCACCGTCGGCATCACACGCTTCACCCCCGTGCGATTCAGCGACGACACCGCCCGGCGCGGCTGGATCGAGCGGATGGCGCGGCATGGGCGCGCCGATGCGACCTCCTCCCGCCGCGCCGCACGCCCGTCGCCGAACGACGGGGGTCTGCGGACCCCGGCGGCACGGGTGAAGACCCTGTAACAAAACGACGCCCGGTGGCCCCCGAGCGCACGGCCGCGGCGATGATGGATGTCGCGGCATCCGCACACAGCATCTGCGCACCGCTCATCCCCACCCGGAGGTCTCCATGACGCGCTCGACCCTGCGCACCGCCCTCGCCGCCACCGCGGCGACTCTCGCACTCGTTCTCACCGGCTGCGCCGGCGGCACCGGGGGCACCGCCTCCGACGCGGCCGGCGGGGATGCCGGCTACGTCACACCCGGCAAGCTGACGTTCGCCACCGGTGAGACCGCGTACGAGCCGTACGTCTACGGCGACGACCCGGCGTCGGGCAAGGGTTTCGAAGCTGCGGTCGCCTACGCGGTGGCCGAGCAGCTCGGGTTCGCGAAGGACGACGTCGTCTGGGTGCGGACTTCGTTCGAAGCGGCGATCGCCCCCGGGCCGAAGAACTTCGACATCAACATCCAGCAGTACACGATCACCGACGAGCGCAAGCAGGCCGTCGACTTCTCGACGCCCTACTACGAAGCGAGCCAGTCGGTCGTCGCGATCAAAGGTGGCAAGGCCCAGGGTGTCACCGACATCGCGGGTCTGAAGGGCCTCGCGATCGGCGCGATGACGGGCTCCACCAGCGCCGCGACGCTGCAGAAGGCGATCGCGCCGACCACGGCACCGTCGCTGTACAACTCCAACGAAGACGCCGTCGCCGCTCTGAAGGCGGGCCAGCTCGACGCCGTCGTGCTCGACACCCCGACCGCCTACGTCGCGGTCACCGCGCCGTACATCGAGAACTCGTTCGTCGTCGGAGAGCTGCCGGCAGCCGGCATCCCCGATCAGTGGGGACTGCTGCTCGCCAAGAACTCGCCCCTCACCGCAAAGGTGAGCGCCGCTGTCGACACCCTGCGTCAGAACGGCACGCTCGACGAGCTGAAGAAGACCTGGCTGTCGGTGCTCACCGAGGGCGTGCCGCAGCTGAAGTGACCCGCTCGGGTAACGTCGGTCTGTGACCAGTCACTCCCCCAGCACGCTCGAGCTCGAGCGGCGCGCGTTCCGCCGTGGGCGCGAACGCCGGTCGGTGCTCGTCGCCGTCGCGTCGAGCCTCGTGTTCGCGGCGATCGTCTGGGCCACCGTCATCAACACCCCCGGATGGGCGGGCGTGCAGCAGGCGTTCTTCGATCCCGAGATCGCCCTCCAGTCGCTGCCGAAGATCTGGGACGGGTTCCTCATCAACCTGCAGGTTCTGGGCATCTCACTGGTCACCGTATCGGCCGTGGCGCTGATCGTCGCCGTGCTGCGCACCGTCCGCGGGCCGGTGTTCTTCCCGCTCCGGGTACTCGCGGCCGCCTACACCGATCTCTTCCGCGGCCTGCCGTTCATCATCGTGCTCTACCTGATCGGCTTCGGCGTGCCGACGATCATGAACGCGCGCATCCCGGTCGTCGCCCTCGGGGTGGTCGCCATCACGCTCACCTACTCGTCGTACGTGGCCGAGGTGCTGCGCGCCGGCATCGAGGCCGTGCATCCCTCTCAGCGTCTCGCGGCCCGCGCACTCGGGCTCGGTTACGTGCAGACGCTGCGACGCGTCGTACTGCCACAGGCGGTGCGCAAAGTCACCCCGCCGCTGATGAACGACTTCATCTCGATGCAGAAGGACGTGGGACTCATCTCGATCCTCGGCGCGATCGATGCGATCGCCGCGGCCCGCTCGTCGGCATCGCTGAGCTACAACTTCACGCCGTACGTCGTCGCTGGCATCCTGTTCATCCTCCTCGCGATCCCCACCATTCGCCTCGCCGATTGGTACACGGCGCGGCTGCGCGAACGCGAGCAGCAGGGGTCGATCCTGTGAGCGGGGTCGTCCCGGCATCCGGCGCCGCCGTCGTGAGCGCCGAACACCTCTGGAAGTCATTCGGCGATCGCGAGGTGCTGCGGGGCGTCTCGGTCGCGCTCGCCGCCCACGAGGTCGTCGCCCTCATCGGTTCGTCGGGGTCGGGAAAATCCACACTGCTGCGATGCCTGGGGCTGCTGGAACCCATCGATGACGGCCGTATCTGGCTCGGAGACCTCGACATCTCCGACCCACGCGTCGACGGCAATCGCGTGCGCGCCCGCCTGGGCGCCGTGTTCCAGAGCTACAACCTGTTTCCGCACCTCTCCGTGCTCGACAACGTCACGCTCGCGTCGCGCGTCGTCCACCGAATGCCGCGGGCACAGGCCGAGGCGCGCGCTCGCGAGCTGCTCGCTCGCGTGGGACTCTCCGACTTCGCCGGCGCACACCCCGACCGCCTGTCGGGCGGTCAGCAGCAGCGCGCCGCGATCGTGCGGGCGATCGCGACCGACCCCGAGGTGCTGCTGCTCGACGAGATCACCTCGGCGCTCGATCCAGAACTCGTCGGCGAAGTGCTCGAGCTCGTGCGGGCGCTGGCCAGCGAGGGGACCACCATCCTGATGGCGACGCACGAGATGGCATTCGCACGCGACGTGGCCGACCGGGTCGTCTTCCTCGACGACGGCGTCATCGTGGAAGAGGGGGCCGCGGCATCGGTGTTCGGCGATCCGCAGCACCCACGCACGCGCTCCTTCCTCGCCCGCTTCTCCGGCTGAGGGTCCCGGGAGCAGGCGTTCGGCGGGCGCGACGCTCGCGCGGATTCACACGGCCTGCGGCGCCGGCCCTCCGCGTGCCGCACGAATGAGCTCGGTGGAGTGCTCGAGGTGCGCGCGCACGGCCGCGCCGCCGTCTCTGCGGAGCTCGTCGAGGTAGGCGCGGTGCTCGGCGGCGAGCGCGCCGGGCGCATAGTGCGGCCGCACATGGGTGAGCAGCAGCAGCACCTCCGACTCCAGCGCCGCGTGCACCTCGCTGATCCGCGGATTTTCGGCCGCCGCGACGATCGCGCGGTGCACCGCGGCGTGGGCGCGGATGGTGGCTGGCCAGTCGGCCCGGGCCTCGGCATCCGCGAGCTCGTCGATCGCGGCGTCGATCGGTGCGCGCAGCACCTCCGGCCACAACGTGCCGTGGGTGTCGGCGACGAGGCGCACGGCCTCCGATTCGAGCGCCGCACGCAGCTGCTGCAGACCCTGCAGGTCGACGTCGTCCAGAGCCGACACACGCGCACCCGCGTACGGGACGAGCTGCACCAGCCGCTCGGCGCCGAGTGCGGCCAATGCCGCCCGCACGGTGTGGCGCGAGACGTCGTACGCGCGGGCGATCTCCTCTTCTCGCAGCGGCGCGCCCGGCGCGAGCGCGCCGCCGAGGATGTGCGCGCGCAGCGCATCGGCGAGACGGGCGTCGGCGGTCGGCCGTCGTGCCTCACGCCGACGCGGCGACACGGGCACTCCGAGAGCGTACGGGGATGGCGATGAGAGCGACACCCACGGCGATGATCGCGAGACCGGCGATCGACACCGCCGAGAGCTGTTCGTGCAGCACGAGCAGCCCCAACACGGTCGCACCGAGCGGCTCGGCGAGCGTCAGCGTCGAGACGGTCGCGGGGCTGAGCTGGCGAAGGCCCGCCCCGAAGAGGAGATACGCCACCGTGACGGTCACGAGCCCCAGCCACAGCGCCAGCACCAATCCGGCGGGCGTCACGAGCCACGCCATCGAGGTGATCAGCATCACCGGGATGCTCAGCACCGCGGCGGTGCCGAACACCCCTCCCATCGCCGACGACGTCGACCACCCGCGGTCCAGGAGCAGCTTGCTCGCGATCGCGTAGAGCGCGTACGAAGCGCCCGCCCCCAGGGACGCCGCGATGCCGCCGGCGCTGATAGCGGCATCCCGTCCGTCGCCGCCGACCATGCCCGACACGAGGACGACGCCGACGATCGCCACCGCCGTCGCGATGGCCCAGCGGATGCCGGGGCGGCGCCGTCGCAGCACGCTGTCGAGGATGCCGGTGACGATCGGCGCCGAGCCGAGGGCGACCACTGTGCCGACGGCGACGCCGTTGAGACTCGTCCCGGTGAAGAAGGTCGGCTGATACGCGAGCACGCCGACAGCCCCCACGAGGACGATGATCGCGTTCGGCACCCGGGACACCCCCGCCCGGTGGACAGCAGCCGGGGCCGGACGCCGACGCCGTGCGGCGAGGGCGAGAAGCCCGAGCGCGCCGCCGCCGATGAGCACGCGCGCCGCGCCGACCGAGACGGCGTCGGCATCCACTCCGGCCAGCGCACGCGCGGTACCGGTCGTCGCGAAGCAGAGCGCCGCGACCAGCACGGCGACGACGGCGAGAGGACGAGACATCGGAACATCGTTACACAATCTCCCGGGGTGCGACGATGGCTCTCACCGCGAACGCATAGCCCCGCGGCCTACGCTGGGCCCACGCCTCCCATCGATGCCCTTCTCACGACCTGGCGCGCCGACCCCGTGACGATCGCGGTGCTGGTCGGCGCGGCCATGCTCTACGCCCTGGGGATGCGCCGCGCGGCCACCCGCGGGGTACGCTGGCCCGCCGCACGCGCCGTGCTCTTCTACGCGCTCGGGCTCGGCTCGTACGCCGTGATCGAGCTCGGGTTCCTGGGAACGTGGTCGGCGGATCTGCGCTGGGCGTTCGTCGCTCGCATCGCGCTGCTGCTGATGGCCGTCCCCGGACTCATCTCGCTCGGACGGCCGCTCGATCTGGTCCGCGCGGGGCTCTCTCCCGCCAGCAGGCAGCGCCTCGACGCGGCGCTCGACGGTCGGGTGTTCCGGGTGCTGGGCAATGCGATGTTCGCCACGATCTTCGTCGCGGCGACGTTCTGCATCTTCCTGACTCCGCTCGCAGGAGTGCTCCGCACCTCTCCGGTGATCGGCGAGGCGATCGGCGTCACCGCACTGGTGATCGGGCTGCTCCTCGTCGTGCCGCTGATGGCGCTCACCGGCGCGCACACCAGCACTTTCCTCGCGGTGGAGTTCCTGCTGGCGTTCGTCGAGTTGGTGATCGACTCGATCCCCGGCATCCTGCTGCGCCTGAACGACACCGTGATCGACGGCGTCGCGGCCGCGACAGGAGCGGGCTGGTGGCCGAATCCCCTGCATGACCAGCACCTCGCCGGCGACCTGCTGTGGTTCATCGCCGAGGTCGCGGACGTGCCGATCCTGATCCTGCTGCTGGTGCGGTGGGGGCGGCGCGACCGCGTCGAGGCGGCCGGCTTCGACGCGCTCACCGACGAGGAGCACGACGCACTCGTGCAGGCACACCTCCGCGGTGATCGCGACGGCGCGGAGCCCGCGCGCGGCTGAATCCTCGGCCGCACGCGAACTCCGCCGCAGGCCGTCAGGCGCGGATGCTGCGCTCCGCGGCCTCGACGACGTTGGTCATCAACAGGGCAACGGTCATCGGCCCCACGCCGCCGGGGTTGGGTGAGAGCCATCCGGCCACCTCGTCCACGCCGGGGGCGATGTCGCCGTAGACCTTGGACTTTCCGGTCTCCGGATCGATCTCGCGCGTGACTCCGACGTCGAGCACGGCTGCGCCGGGCTTGACGTCCTCGGGACGCACGAGGTGCTTCACCCCGGCCGCGCCGACGATGACATCCGCCTGCCGCAGGTACGACGCCAGGTCGCGCGTACCGGTGTGCGTGAGCGTCACCGTCGCGTTGACGGCGCGACGCGTGAGCAGCAAGCCGATCGAACGACCGATCGTGACACCGCGCCCGACGACGACCACGTGGGTTCCCGCGAGGGCGAAGCCGTTGCGCTCCAACAGCTCGATCACGGCGCGCGGCGTGCACGGCAACGGCGACGTGATCTCGTCGTTGACGTTCAGCACCAGTTTGCCGAGGTTCGTCGGGTGCAGGCCGTCGGCATCCTTCGCCGGGTCGATGCGCTCGAGGATGCGGTCGGTGTCGATGTGGCGCGGCAACGGCAACTGCACGATGTAGCCGTGGCAGGTCGGGTCGGCGTTGAGCCGGTCGATCTCCGCCTCGACGTCGGCCTGCGTGGCCTCGGCGGGCAGCTCGACCTGGATCGAGTTCATGCCGATGGCCTCGGACTCGCGGTGCTTCATTCCGACGTAGAGCTGGGATGCCGGGTCGGCCCCGACGAGCACGGTCGCGATGCCGGGGGTGACCCCGGCGGCCTTCAGCTTCGCGACCCGTTCGGCCAGCTCCGCTTTGATCGCCGCCGCGGTGACCCGTCCATCGAGCTTCTGCGCCGTCATCGCACCCTCCCGTCGTTCCCGTCCCCGTTCCCACTCGCCGAAACACGACCTGACGCCCGAGACGCGGGCACGTTTCGCGCGCCGGGTCGTGTCTCGGCGGAGGTTGATGCGGTCACTGGGTCAGGCCGGGGTAGAGCGGGAAGGCGGCGGTCAACGCAGCGACGCGGGTGCGCAGCGGCTCGAGGTCCGCCCCCGGCAGCAGCGCGAGCGCGATGATGTCGGCGACCTCGGTGAACTCCGCATCGCCGAAGCCGCGCGTGGCCAGCGCCGGCGTGCCGATGCGCAGGCCCGAGGTCACCATCGGCGGACGCGGGTCGTTGGGGACGGCGTTGCGGTTGACCGTGATGTGGATCTCGTGCAGCAGGTCTTCGGCCTGCTTGCCGTCGATCGCGGCGTCGCGCAGGTCGACGAGCACGAGGTGCACGTCGGTGCCACCGGAGCGCACCGAGATCCCGGCGTCCTTCACATCCTGCTGCGACAGGCGCTCAGCCAGCAGAGCCGCTCCGCGGATGACGCGCTCCTGGCGCTCCTTGAACTCCGGCGTGGCCGCGAGCTTGAACGCCGTCGCCTTCGCCGCGATCACATGCATGAGCGGACCGCCCTGCTGACCCGGGAACACCGCCGAGTTGATCTTCTTGGCGATGTCGGGGTCGTTCGTGAGGATGAAGCCCGAGCGCGGGCCACCGATCGTCTTGTGCACCGTCGAGCTGACGACGTGCGCGTGCGGCACCGGCGACGGGTGCAGGCCCGCGGCGACGAGGCCCGCGAAGTGGGCCATGTCGACCCACAGCAGCGCACCGACCTTGTCGGCGATCTCGCGGAAGCGGGCGAAGTCGAGCTGGCGGGGATAGGCCGACCAGCCGGCGATGATCACCTTCGGCTGGTGCTCCACGGCGAGGCGCTCGACCTCGTCCATGTCGATCGTGGAGGTCTCGGGGTCGACGCCGTAGGCGACGATGTTGAAGAGCCGTCCGGAGAAGTTGATCTTCATGCCGTGCGTCAGGTGGCCGCCGTGGTCGAGCGACAGACCCAGCAGCGTGTCTCCGGGGCGGGCGATCGCGTGCAGCACGGCGGCGTTGGCCGAGGCACCCGAGTGGGGTTGAACGTTCGCGAACTCGGCGCCGAACAGGGCCTTGGCGCGCTGGATGGCGAGTTCCTCGGCGACGTCGACCTCTTCGCAGCCGCCGTAGTAGCGGCGGCCGGGGTAGCCCTCGGCGTACTTGTTGGTCAGCACGGAACCCTGCGACTGCAGCACCGAGACGGGAACGAAGTTCTCCGAGGCGATCATCTCGAGGTAGCCGCGCTGACGCTCGAGCTCGCGCTCGAGAACCTTCGCGATCTCGGGGTCAACCTCGGCCAGCGGGGCGTTGAAATACGGATCGGTCATGACGGTCTCCTGCCATTCGTCGGGTGGATGCCGGCGTGCGCTGCACGCACGCCGATGTATCAAACGAAGGCCGGCCCAGGCGTGCGGTCGATTGCCGTGATCGTCGCTCCCCGATGGTGACCCACCTCAACGCCAGTCGCGACAGTGCGAGCATATCGGATGACTCCGGCGACGCGCCCGGCTATGCTGGCGGCATCCGATTTGTTAGGACTCCTTACACGTGTCGCTTCTGCCGCTCGTTCCCGCCCCCGCCCACGCTTCTTCGCCCGGCGGCGCCCCCTTTCGCCTGTCGTCAGGCACAGCGATCGTCGGCGACGCGAATGCCGCGGATGCCGTCGCCGCGCTCCGTACGCTGATCCAGCGCCGCACCGGCCTCCGGCTGTCGTCCGTCGGCGCCGCTGGCCCCGGCGCCCCGACACTCGCCCTTGAGATCGACCGCGTCGGGCGCGCCGAGTCGTACCGGCTGCGGGCCGACACGGCATCCGTCACCGTGGCCGCCGCCGACGCGGCCGGTCTCTTCTACGGGGTGCAGAGCCTCGGCCAGCTCATCACGGCAACCGACGCCGACTGGGTCATCCCGGCGGTGCAGATCGACGACGAACCGCGGTTCGCCTACCGCGGCGTCATGCTCGATGTCGCGCGCCACTTCTTCGACGTCGACACGGTGCGCGCCTACATCGAGCGCGCGGCCGCCCTGAAGTTCAACGTGCTCCACCTGCACCTCACCGACGACCAGGGGTGGCGCCTGCAGCTGCGCTCGCGACCGGCACTCACCGACCGGGCGTCGTCGACGGCGATCGGCGGCGACCGCGGCGGTTACTACACGCAGAACGAGTACCGCGAGATCATCGCCCACGCGGCCGCGCACCACATGACTGTCGTTCCCGAGATCGATCTTCCCGGGCACACGCACGCCGTCTCTCTCGCCTATCCCGAGCTGTGTGAGCCGCCCGTGCTCAGCGAGCACGTCCGCGAGGTGGTGCGCGAGTACGGCGGCGACCTGCCGACCAGCGGGGCCCCGTACGAGGGCATGGCCGTGGGCTTCTCTTCGCTGAAGATCCACGACGAGGCCACCTACGCCTTCCTCGCCGACGTGCTGGGCGAAGTCGCCGCGCTCACCCCGGGACCGTACCTGCACATCGGCGGCGACGAGGCACTGGGCACGTCCGCCGCCGACTACGCCGAGTTCATCGGCCGGGCGACCGCACTGGCGGCCGCGACCGGAAAAACGCCGATCACGTGGCACGAGGCGGGCGCATCCGCGGCGCTCGCACCCGGAACGATCGGACAGTATTGGGGCTTCGTGTCGCCGACCGACGGTGCCGACGACAAGGCCCGCGCGTTCGTCGCCCACGGTGGACGCCTCATCCTCTCCCCCGCCGACGCGATCTACCTCGACATGAAGTTCGCCGCCGACGCGCCGCTCGGGCTCACCTGGGCGCGCGGCGTGACGAGCGGGCAGCGCGCGTATGAATGGGATGCCGCGGCTGTCGTGCCCGGAATCGACGACTCCGGCATCCTCGGCGTCGAGGCCCCGCTGTGGACCGAGACGGTGCGCACCCTCGACGACATGGATGCACTCGCCTTCCCTCGCATCGCCGCGGCAGCCGAAGCGGCCTGGTCGCCACCATGGAAGGCGTCGGAGGATCGAACCTGGGATTCGTTCCGCGCGCGGGTCGGCGACCTCGGGCCGCTCTGGGCACGCCTCGGCATCCACTTCACCGCGCTGCCCGAGATCGACTGGGCCACTGACGGTGCACGCGGCGACGGGGAGTACTCATGACCACCGTGATCCACTCGGTGCGCCTCGTCGACGCGGGCGCGGTGACCGACGGCGCCTGGATCGCTTTCGCCGACGGGGTGATCGAGGCCACGGGCACCGGCGACGACTGGCGACCGCTCATTCCCGACGACGTCGTCGATGGCGGTGGCGGCACGCTCACCCCCGGATTCATCGACATCCACGGGCACGGCGGCGGCGGAGCGGCGTTCGATGATGGCGCCGCGGCGATCGCCACGGCGCGTGCGCTGCACCGCGCCCACGGCACGACACGCGCGGTGCTCTCGCTGGTCACCGCGTCGATCGATGACCTCGCCGCTCGGGCTGGCGCGATCGCCGATCTGGCCGCGACGGACGCGACGATCCTCGGCTCGCATCTGGAGGGGCCGTTCCTCGACATCGGCCACAAGGGGGCGCACACCCCGAGCCTGCTTCGTCCGCCCGACCGCGCAACCGTCGCGCGCCTCGTCGACGCGGGTCGCGGCACGGTGCGGCAGGTGACGCTCGCCCCGGAGCTGCCGGGCGGACTCGCGGCGGTCGAGCAGTTCGTCGCCGCGGGAGTCGCTGTGGCCGTCGGACACACGAACGCCACCGAGGACGAGGCCTTCGCGGCGTTCGATGCCGGCGCCACGATCCTCACCCACGCATTCAACGCCATGCCCGGCATCCACCACCGTGAGCCTGGCCCGGTAGTGGCGGCGCTGCGCGATGAACGGGTGACGCTGGAGGTCATCGCCGACGGGGTGCACGTCCATCCGCATGTCGTCGCGCTCGCGTTCGCACAGGCGCCGGGGCGCATCGCGCTGATCACCGACGCGATGGCGGCGGCGGGCGCCGCGGACGGTCACTACGAACTGGGCGGCCTGGCCGTCACCGTTCGCGGCGGTACCGCGCGCCTCGACATCGGCGGCGCGATCGCCGGGTCGACGCTCACACAGGATGCCGCGCTGCGCCTCGCGGTCGCGAGCGGTGTACCTCTGACGTGCGCGGTCGATGCCCTCACGCGCGTGCCCGCCCGCACCATCGGCGTCGGCGGTCGCTTCGGCTCGCTGCAACCGGGGTTCGCCGCCGATGCCGTGCTGCTCGACGACGGGCTTACTGTGCGGGCGGTCTGGGTCGACGGCATCCTCGCCTGAGCCGCCCGCCGCACCCGCGACGCCCGCCGCGCCCGCGAACGCAGACGAGCGGGGCGGCGGCGCCCCCGCGCCGTCCGCCCCGCTCTACCCCCTCCACCGGTGCCGCGCAGGAACTCCCCCGAGATCCCGCGCTTCCGGCCCCTGGCCGCGGATCACTCCGCCCCCGGGCCTCTCCCGCCCGCGCTGCTCCTGATGCCCCCTGGAGAGCGCGCGGCGGAAGGTCCTTCACCAGATGAGAGCGTGTCGCCGCCGATCTATTACGTGACTTCTCCAGTTTTTTCCGAGAGACTTTCCGGGCACCCCGCGTGGGAGCGCGCCCATCGGCGAATCCCCAGGCGACCCTGCGAATATCTCCTCGAATCGGCGCGAGTCGCGTCATAGCCAGCGGGTGCGGGCGTCTCTCTCTGTGAGTGATCGAGACCGACGATCGAGACGCGCACCACCCGAACAGGAAACTCGCATGGATACCCCGGAACAGCCGCGCCCCGACGTCGCGGACATCGCCGACACCGACCTGGTGCTGCGCACCCGCTCCGGTGACCGCCAGGCGTTCGCGGAGTTGTGGCGACGTCACTATCGGTCGGGGCTGACGGTCGCCTCGTCGATCACCTCGAGCTTCGATGCCGACGACCTGGTGCAGGAGGCGTACTCACGCATCTACCAGGCGATCGCGAAGGGCGGCGGGCCGACGGGATCGTTCCGCGCCTACCTTTTCACGAGCATCCGCAACACGGCGGCCGGTTGGGGCCGTGCTCGGCGCGAGACGGCGATCGATGAACTCGAGGCCCTCCCCGATCCGGATGCCGAGGCGCACGCCACCGATGAGGCGCTCGATCGCAGCCTCACCCACCGCGCGTTCCGCAGCCTGCCGACCCGCTGGCAGGAAGTGCTCTGGTACACCGAGATCGAGCAGATGAAGCCGGCCGAGATCGCGCCGCTGCTCGGCATGAAGCCCACCGCGGTGGCGCAGCTGGCATTCCGTGCGCGCGAAGGACTGCGCGAAGCGTGGATCCAGGCGCACCTGCAGACGGTCACCGACGGCTCCGACTGCCAGTGGACGATCGAGCGCCTCGGCGCGTACGCGCGCAACAACCTCGGCACCCGCGATCACAAAAAGCTCGAGGCGCACCTCGCCGAGTGCGCCCGCTGCACGATCGTCGCCGCCGAGGCGAGCGAGGTCTCGCACCGGCTCGCGCTCGTGCTGCTGCCCCTCACGATCGGCGCCGGCGCCGCCACCGCGTACCTCGCGACACTGCAGGGCGGCGCCGCGCCGCTGGTCGCTCTCGCGGCGGGCGCGTCGGGAACGATTCCCGGCGCGGTCACCGTCGGACCCGGATCCGCGCCACTGGTGGCGACGGTCGCCGGAGCCGGCGGATCCGCGGGCAGCGCCACGGGTTCGACCGCCGGAAGCGCCGGCGGTTCGACGGCCGGCGCGGCGAGCGCTGCGGCCGGCGGTGCCGCGGCCGGAGGCGGAACGCTCGCCGGCGCCGTCGTCGGTCTCGTCGCGGCGGGTGTCCTCGTCGCCGGCGCAGCCGTCGCCGCGGTCGTCGTCGTGCCGCAGATGGTGTCCAGCTCGGCATCCGCCCCTGCCGACGCCGCTCCGCCCAGCTCCGGTGCGAACGGTGGAGCTCCGGTCGCGCCCGCTCCGACGCCGAGTACGCTGCCGTCGACCACCGCCACGTCGACGCCGATCCCCTTGCCCTCCGTAGCGCCCCAGGTAGACCCGGCACCTGCGCCGGTGGTGCCGCGCCGTGCCGATCCCGCAGCGCTGCCTGTCGCCCCCTCGGCACCGCCCCTCGCGACGCCGACACCAGCACCGACGCCCACACCGACACCGACACCAACGCCGACTCCAACGCCCTCCGCGTCGCCGTCGCCGTCGGCATCTCCGTCACCGACACCCACCCCGACGACTCTCATCCCGCTGGCGCTCGTCGGCGATGTGACGATGACGTACTCCGAGGACGTGACAACGTCGGTGGTCATCAGCGGCACCCCCGGCGCCACGATCTCGATCTCCGTCGAAGGGCACATCCTGCCCGATCGCGAGCTCGCCCGCGTGACGCTCTCCGCCGACGGCACAGCGTCGGCGACCTTCTCGGTCGCGTGGGAGGAGTTCATCTTCGCGCGCGCTCAGGCTCGGTACATGATCGACGGGGTCGTCGCCGACGACGCACTCTCGCTGTGGTCGCTCGGCCTCTCCGCCCTACAACCGCCCGCGTAAACTGGCTGCATGTCCGATCTGCCGCACGTCCGCCCTGCCGCGCCCGAAGCACCCCGCAAGGGCGACGGCGCGCTTCCCGCGGGCATGCGACCGTCGGTCGATGCCCTCGACGTTGTCGCGTTCCTGAGCGAGCTGTTCGCGTTCATCACGCTCACGGTATGGGGATTCACCGCCTGGCCGTTCCCGTGGAACATCGTCGCCGGCATCGGCACACCACTGATCGCCATCGTTCTTTGGGCCCTCTTCGTCTCCCCGCGCGCCGTGTTCGCGGTGCACCCCTTCGTGCGAGCGTTGGTGGAGCTGCTCGTATACGCGTCCGCGACGATCGTGTGGTGGACGAGCGGCAATGCATGGATCGGTATCGCCTACGCGCTCGTCGCGGTGACAGTCGGCCTCGTCGTCGGTCGGCGACGCCTCGCCGCATAAAAGCCGGAGACCGCGATGAGCACCGTCCTCGACGAGCTGCGCGCAGCGCTGACCGACCGCGTCGACACCGATCCTGCGGCGCTGAACGCCGCGCGCGCCGACAAGTCGGGCCACGCGGCCGAGGGGATGCCGCTGGCGATCGTGCACGCGGCATCCGTCGCCGATGTGCAGGCCACGATGCGTATCGCGACGGCGACGCGCACGCCTGTGGTCGTGCGCGGGGCCGGCACGGGGCTTGCCGGCGCGGCCAATGCCGGAGCGGGCGAGATCGTGCTGTCGATGCGCGCGATGGACCGGATCGTCGAAGTGCGGCCCGATGATCTGCTGGCCGTGGTGGAGCCCGGCATCCTCAACGCCGACCTCAACACAGCTCTCGCCGCCGACGGACTGTGGTGGGCACCCGATCCGGCCAGTCGGGCGATCTCGACCGTGGGCGGCAACATTGCCACGGGCGCCGGCGGGCTGCTGTGCGCCAAGTACGGGGTGGTGCGAGACGCCGTGCTCGGCGTGGATCTGGTGCTCGCCGACGGCCGGCTGCTGCACCTGGGTCATCGGAGCGTCAAGGGTGTCACGGGGCTCGATCTCACCTCGCTCATCATCGGCTCAGAGGGCACCCTCGGTGTGGTCGTCGGGGCGACCTTGAAACTCCGCCGGCTCGTTCCCGGGCAGACGCGCACCCTCACCGGCCTGTTCCCCGACGTCCGCGCCGGCGCCGCCGCGGCGGCGGCCGTGACCGCGTCGGGCGCACAGCCCGCGATCATGGAGCTGATGGATGCCGCGTGTCTCGCGGCCGTACATCGACTGCTCGATCTGCCCGCTCCCCCTGTCGGAGCCGCGCAGCTGACCGTGCAGACCGACGGGGCCTCGGCATCCGCCGATGCCGACGCGATCGCCGCGACGCTGACCGCGGCGGGCGGCACCGTGCGCATGGCCCGCGACGACGCCGAAGCCGAGCTGTTGTGGACCATCCGTCGCGCGATGCACCCGGCGATGGAGTCGCTCGGGACGACCCTCATCGAAGACGTGTCGGTGCCGCGCAGCGCGCTGCCCGCGATGTTCGACGAGATCGCCCGCATCGAGCAGGAGTACGAGCTGGTCATTCCGACCGTCTGTCATGCCGGCGACGGCAATCTGCACCCCAACTTCATCTTCACCGGCGACGAGGTGCCCGACATCGTCTGGCGCGCCGCCGACGAGCTGTTCCGCTCAGCGCTCCGACTGGGTGGCACGCTCACCGGCGAGCACGGCGTCGGCGTGCTGAAGCGCCGGTGGCTCGTCGATGAGCTGGGACCCGACCAGTGGGAGCTGCAGCGTCAGATCACCCGGGTATTCGATCCCCTCGGCATCCTGAACCCGGGCAAGGTCTTCGCAGCCTGAGTCGGCGTCAGTGCGCGGGTGGGTAGACCTGCGGGCTGGGAGTGGCGAGACCCCGCGCACCCAGCAGCATCGCCAGGACGCCCAGGGTCAGCGGTACCGCGAAGATCAGCAGCGAAGCGACCGTGAACACCCCGATGAGATCCTGGGTGTTGCGGCCAGCCATCGCGACGCCGACGACCTGCGGCAGAGCCACGGCCAGCGCGATGACCGCGAGACCCCACGCGGGCGCCCAGCGCCAGCGCGGCGGGAGCACTCCGACCCGCCCGGTCGTGACGACGGCGACCAGCGCCGCCGCCGCGGTCACCGCCAGTTGGACGTACGACACAACCGTGTACAGCGGAATCTGGTCCTCTGCGATGGGACCGGAGGTCGCGAGCTTCATCACGAAGGGCACGACCGCCAAGACGAGCAGAGCCACGACCCCCGTCCGGCGCCGATCCACGACCGAGCCTCCGTCGCGGAACCCGAACGCGAAGATCACGAGGGATGCCGCGAACAGCACCGCCGTCACGATGGCGACAGCGGAACCGAGACCTCCCGGTGCCACCGCGCGCATCGCGGTCGGCACCACCGCGCTCGCGGCCAGCAACGCGCCGCCCCATATCCACGCCGGCACGGGCTTTCGGACCTCGGCATCCGTCATGCGCCCGACTCTACGGCAGGCGTTTCGCGGGCCGCCTCATCCGTCCCCAGATGTCGCATCCTGAGGCACCTAGCGGCAGAAAGGGACGAACGAGCGGGCTCAGAGCCCCTGCCAGGCGGGTTTGTTCGCGTAGGCGTAGCGGTAGTAGTCGGCGTGCTCGAGACGGGATGCCGCGGCTTCGTCGACCACGACGCTCACGTGCGGGTGCAGTTGGATCGCCGAGCCCGGAAGCGACGACGTCACCGGACCCTCGACAGCTCCCGCGACGGCGGCGGCCTTGCCCTCGCCGAATGCGAGCAGGAACAGGTGCCGGGCGGCGAGGATGGTGCCGAGCCCCTGGGTGATGCAGTGCATCGGCACGTCGTCGACCGAGTCGAAGAAGCGCGCGTTGTCGCGCCGCGTCTGCTCGATGAGAGTCTTCACGCGCGTACGCGACGCGAACGACGACCCCGGCTCGTTGAAGCCGATGTGCCCCGACGTGCCGATCCCGAGAATCTGCAGGTCGATGCCGCCCGCCGCGGTGATCGCACGCTCGTAGTCCTCCCCGGCGTGGGCGATCGTCTCGAGGGCGCCGTTGGGCGTGTTGATGAGCGCGGGGTCGAGTCCCAGAGGTTCGACGACCTGTTTCGTGATCACCGAGCGGTAGCTCTCGGGATGCTGCGGGTCGATGCCGACGTACTCGTCGAGCGCGAATCCCCGCACCCGTGAGACATCCACGCCCGCCAAGCGAGGCCGCAGGGCTTCGTAGACCGGCAGAGGCGTCGACCCGGTCGCAAGTCCCAAGACGGCGTCGGGGCGCGCGGTGATCAGGCGGGCGATCTCGTCTGCGACGAGCACGCCGGCGTCGGCGGGAGAGGGAACGATGACGACTTCAGCCATGAAAGACAGCCTCCTGCTCAGAGTCGGCGCCCACAAGTGCGGCGCCCAGGGCGGCCGCCGGCGATTCCGGCGGCAACAGGTCGACGCGTTCACCCAACCGCAGCGACCGCAGGAACGGGGATGACGCGGCACTGGCGTCCAGCTCGGCCAGGACAGGGCCCAGCAACCGGTCGCCGAGCGCGGTAATGCCTCCCCCCAGCACGACCGTCTCGGCGTCCCCGACGAGCACGATCACCCGGATGGCCGAGGCGACGCCGTACACGAGGCCGCGCCGCAGCAGGAAGGCGGCAGGATCGCCGTCATCGGCGGCATCGAAGACGTCGCGGATCGGCAGAGCCCCGGGGCGGCCCCACCGCTCCGCGACGGCGGCACCACCGCTGAAGGCCTCGATGCACCCGCGCTGACCGCAGCGGCAGAGGGGTCCTGCCGGGTCGATCGACATGTGTCCGACCTCTCCGGCCGAGCCGTGCGCGCCACGCCAGAGTCGGCCGCCATGGACGTATCCGGCCGCGATGCCGGTGCCGAGATTCAGATACGCCAACGACGAGGCGCCCGCGCCGTGCAGGGCGTAGGCGCCCCGTGCGGCCGCCTTGACGTCGTTCTCGGCGCGCACCGGGATGCCGAGGTGCGGGCCGATCGCACGCGCGACATCGAGCTCGTCGATGCCGAGGTTGACGGCGTGGGTGACGGTCGAGGCACCCGGTGCGACCTGCCCCGGCATCCCCACACCGATCGACGTGAACGTCGACGCCGGCACGCCTGCGGCCTCGGCGAGCTCGTCGACCATGCCGAGGAGCGTGGCGACGACACCGTCCGCTCCCCATCCGGTCGCCCGCCGGGCGCGGGCCACGATACGCGGATCGTCCTGCGTCCCGGCGGACGCGACGACCACCGCGTCGGTCTTGGTTCCTCCGACGTCGAACCCGAGTCGCATCAGCCCTTCACCGCTCCCGACACGAGACCGCTGGTCATCTTGCCATGCACGATGAGGAAGAAGACGACGACAGGAATGGCCATCAGCGTGGAGCCCGCCATCACGACGGCCCAGTCGGTGGCCTTCGTGGCTTGGACGAAGGTGCGCAGCCAGATGGGCAGCGTCTGCGACTCGGGCCGCGTCATGATCACGAGCGCGAAGATGAACTCGTTCCACGCCTGGATGAAGGCGAAGATGCCGGTCGCGACGAGTCCGGGAGCGAGCAGCGGAAAAGTGACGCGCCAGAACGCCTGCGCACGACTGCACCCGTCGATCATCGCCGCTTCCTCGAGGTCGGCGGGGATGCCGTTGACGAAACCGCGCAGCGTCCAGATCGTGAACGGCAGCACCATCGCGATGTAGACCGCCGCGAGCCCCATGACGGTGTTGAGCAGGTGCCAGCCGTCGAGCACCCGGAACGTCGAGATGATCATCGCCTCGGCGGGGATCATCTGGATCACCAGAATGGCGACGATGAAGCTGCGACGCGAGCGGAAGCGGTAACGCGACACCGCGATCGCAGCGAGGAATGCGAAGATCAGCGCGGCCGCGACGGTCAGCACCGTCACGGCGAGCGACACTCCGAGCGCGGGGACGAAGCCGCCGTCCCAGGCGGCCTGGAAGCTCTGCAGCGTGAACTGGTCGGGCCAGAAGTGGGGAGTGTCGCTCTTGACGGCAGAGCCGGGCAGGAAGGCCGTGTTGACCATCCAATAGACGGGGAACACGGAGCAGACGAACACCACCACGGCGGCGAGGTTGAGCAGCACGCGCCCGGTGGCGCGCCGCGTGCGGGCGCTCATCAGTCGTCCTCCGAAGTCAGCATGGTGCGGATGTAGTAGGCCGAGACGGCAAGCAGGATCAGCACGAGGATCACCGAGATCGCACCGCCCGAGCCGAGGTCGCCGGTGGCCATCGAGACGCTGTAGATGTAGACGCCGATCGTGTTCGTGTCGGCGCGGATGCCGCCGACGGTCTGCAGCGCGTAGATCTGCGCGAAGACGCGGAGGTCCCAGATCACCTGGAGGATCAGCAGCACGACGAGGATCGAGCGGATGTACGGAACCACGATGAAGCGAAACCGCTGCCAGGCGTTGGACCCGTCGAGGGATGCCGCCTCGCGTACCTCGTCGGGCACTTGCGAAAGAGCCGCGTACGTCGAGAAGGCGACGAACGGGACGGCGCCCCAGGTGATGATGATCGCGGCGACACCGAAGAAGCTCAGCGGATCCGACAGCCAACTGTGGCCGATCCAGTTCTGGCCGGTGAGGCGGGTGAGGGCGTAGTTGACCAGTCCGTAGGACGTGTCGAAGATCCAGCCCCAGACGATGGTGCCCGTCAACGCGGGCATGGCCCACGCCAGCAGGAGCCCCACCGAGACGACGGTGCGCATCACGGAGCCCAGCGACTTCATCATGAGCGCGATCGATACGCCCAGCACCATCGTCGCGCCGGCGCAAACCGCCATCAGGCCGAAGCTCCGACCGAGCACAACCCAGAACTGCGGGTCGGTGAGCACGCGCACATAGTTGTCGAACCAGACGAACGAGGCGGGCTTTCCGAAGATCTGCTCGCGGCCGTACTTCTGGAACGATGTGATGATCAGCTGCAGCAGCGGCCACCCGATGAACACGGTGAGCATGACGAGAGCCGGCACCAGCAGAGCGAGCGGCGTGCCGTCGCGGCGGCGGCGCCGTCGCACCGGGGCGGGGGCGGTGGTCATGCCGGTCTCCTTTCGGGCGGGGGGTGCGGGGCGGGGCGTTTCGACGCGCGGCGCTCGCTCAACGACCGGGGCGGAGCACCGCTCCCGGTCGTCGAGCGAGAAGCGCAGCGACGAATCGAAACGCGCTCAGCCGTTGAGGATGGCGTCGATCTTCTCGTCGAGCGCCGTCGCGAGAGTCTTCACATCGCCGCCGGCGCCGACCTGCACGAAGAAGTCCTGCAGCAGGCCCTTCGCCTCGACGTCAGCCCACTTCGGCGATGCCGGGGTCAGCTTCGCGTTCGCCGCGGCATCCGAGATGATCTTCGCGAGCTCCGGCGTGGCCGCCGCGACCTGGCTGCCGAGCGACTTCTTGGCCGGCACGAGACCGCCCTTGGCGAGCAATGTCTGGTAGTCGTCACTGAGCATGATCTCCAGCGCGCTCTTGGCGAGCTCCGGGTGGGCCGACTTCGCGGCGATGCCGATGTTCGAGCCGCCGGCGAAGACCTGCGCAGCTCCGCCGTTCTTGCCGGGCAGCGCGTAGTAGCCGACCGTCTTCGTCAGCGGGGTTTCGGCCTTGTTCTCATCGGCGACGATCGACCAGTAGGCCCAGCTCGGCGCCGACAGCGTCGCGGCCTTTTCGGTACGGAACGGCACCCATGCCTCGGTCTCGTCGCCGTCCTTCGGCGCGAGCGACGCCGTCGTCATGAGCTGCTGCACCTGCTCGATGCCCTTCACGGAGGCATCGCTGGACATCTGCGCTTCCCACTTACCGTCCTTCTGCACTGCGACCTCGCCACCGTTCTCCCAGATGAAGGGGAGAGCGTTGTACCAATCCTTGCCAGGGAAGTAGACGCCCGAGACGCCGGGTAGCGCCTGAGCGATCTTGGCACCGTTCGCCACGTACTCATCGAGCGTGGTGGGCACCTGCACTCCAGCAGTGGCGTACTGCGCGGTGTTGTAGAACACGATGCGCGCACCCGAATAATACGGCGCGGCGTAGAGCTTGCCGTCCCAGGATCCTGCATCGACGAACCCCGGAAGCAGGTCGTCGCCGCCGATCTTGTCCTTGATGTCGGAGAGGTCCAGCAGCGCGCCGCTGGAGGTGAAGGCCGGCGACTGCGTGTTGCCCATCTCGACGATGTCGGGGGTGTCCGAGGAGGACAGGCTCGTCGTGAGCTTGTCGACCAGTCCGGTCCACTGCTGCTCTTCGATCACCAGCGTCGAGCCGGGGTTGGCCGCCTCGAAGGTCTTCTTCAAGTAGTCGCGGGCGTCCTGCGGTGTGTCGGTGCCGTTGAGCCATACGCGCACCTGCGCCGGAGCCGGTGTGCCGGAGGCGTCGTTGCCGCCCGCTTCTCCTGCCGCGCATCCGGCGAGAACGACAGCCGAAGCGCCGAGGAGCGCGAGAGCGCCGAGCTTCTTGTTCATGGTGTCTTCCTTTGTCTCTTGGTGGTGTCGGGGCGTTGCGCCCCGCGGGAAAGGGGTCAGGACACCCCGAGTTGTCCGGAGAGGACCATGACGGCCGCACCGCGGAGGACGATGTCCTCCCCCTGCGCCGTCATCCGCACGTGGACGCCGTCGTGGTACTCGGCGAGCGTCCGGGTGCGCAGCGTCTCGACCGTCGCCTCAGCAAGGGTTCCGTCGAGCAGTTCTGGGATGCCGGAGAGGACGATCTCCGACAGATCGAGCACGCCTACGATCGGGGCGAGCGCGATGCCGAGGCGCGCCCCGGCGTCTCGCAGCACGGCGTCGCGGTCGGCGCCGGGCTCGGCCATCCGCGCCTCCAGCGCGGGCACAGACAGCCACGCCTCGAGGCAGCCGATCTTGCCGCAGACGCAGAGCGGCCCCCCGTCGGTACCGACGGTCACATGACCGATCTCGCCCGCGGCGAAGCGGCTGCCGCGCATCGGCTGACCGCCGGCGAGCAGCCCCGAGCCGACGCCGCGCCCGACGCGCACGAGCAGCACGTCGTCGGCGGCACCGCCGAACGTGTATTCGGCCAGCACCGCGGCGTTGGCGTCGTTCGCGACGAGCACAGGCAGGTGCAGGGCGTCACGCAGTGCGCCCTCCAGATCGACGTTGCGCCAACCGAGGTTGGGAGCCGTCAGCACGACCCCGCGATCATCGACGATGCCCGGGCTGCCGACGCCGATGCCGAGAACCGGCGCGTGGGCATCGGCGACCAGGCGGCGCGCGAGATCGATCACGGTGGCGACGGTGTCGGCGGGCTCTGAGGGAACGGCCACGTCGAGGCGCGCGACGATCTCGCCGTCGAGTGTCAGGACCGCACCGAGGAAACGGTCGGTGCCCGACAGATCGAGCCCCACGATGCGGTGTCCCTCACGATCGAGATCGACGAGGATCGCAGGCTTACCCGGGCCGGTCACCTCGCGCATGCCGCGCTCGGCGACGTAGCCGTCATCGATCAGCTCGGCGACCAGATCTGAGATGGTCACGCGCGTCAGGGCGGTCTCTCGGGAAAGATCGGCACGACTCATGGCACCCTGGTGGAAGAGGGTCTGCAGCACGAGAGACCGGTTGTGCGCGCGTGCGTGCTCGGGCAGGACCTTCGCTGCGTGGCGCAGGGCGCGCCCCGCGCTGAACGAGCGTCCCGCGTGGGCGATCGTCTCGGCGGCGCTGCGGGGCAGGTCGGGTCCGGACATGTTTGTTAGTAGACCTTACGAACTACGGTTCCGCAAGCGAGAGACGCAATTCGGCAGGACCATTTACAAAACCGTTACATTCGCGAGTGCTGCTCGCGCCCGCCCGAGGAGAGCCATGACCCCTGCCGCGACCGCCCACTCGCCGCGTGTCACACTCGCCGCCGCAGCCACCCTGTGCCTGGCCTTCGCCCTCGGCGGCTGCGCGTCATCGAGCGAACCCACACCCTCCGGCGGCGACACGCAAACCGTCTCGCAGGCGTGCGACACGGTGCGAGAGACCGTAGGCGATGCGGCGAGCGCGCTCACGACGCTCGATGCGGGCAACCCGCGAGCCGCGGTGGCCGTCTTGAGCGACCTCGCGACGGAACTCCAGGCTGCCGTCGCCGCCGTCGGCAACCATGAGGTCGCGGCCCTGCTGCCGCCACTGCAGACCGGTTTCGCCGCGGCGTCCAACGACCTCACCGCGATCGCCGGGGGCGATCTGTCACATCTTCCGGCGCTGCAGACGGCGACCGGCGACATCCAATCCGCGCTGAGCACCTTCACGCAGATCTGCCCGGCGCCCTGACGCCCTGATCGCCACGAAAAAGTCCTCCGGCTGTCGGAACGGCCCGTCGCGTACGATAGGAGAGCGCAATTGCGCGGAGCACGGGGGTGTGGCACGTGAGTGATCTTGGTACGGGGCGAGAGGCGGACGGTTCGCCTGAGCCCGCTTCGGCGAGCCCGACGACCGCCGCCACCGCCGTTCTCGACGGTCCCGGAGACGTCTTCGGCGAGGTCACCACTCCCCCCACCGAAGTGCCGCCCGTGCAGTGGGCGCCTGTCGAACCCACGCCCAAGAAGAAGCGACTGTGGCTGTGGATCGGCATTCCCGCTGCGGCGGTTGCGGTCGGCGTTGGCGCAGCCTCGCTCGTGCTCATCGCCCCCGGAACGTCCGTCGCCGGCGTTTCGGTCGGCTTCATGACCCCGGGCGCGGCGACCGACGCCATCAGCCAGCGCCTGAGCTCGACGACCGTCGTCCTGGGCGAGGGCGGGCCGACCGTCGCCGCTGCCCAGCTCGGTGCGACGGTTGACGCCGGCGCGCTCGCCGACGCCGCTTTCGGTGCACGCCCGATGTGGAACATCGCGCAGTGGTTCGGCGACGCCGTCGACGCTCCGATCACTCTCGACGCCACGAAGGCCGACGCCGCACTCCGCGCCGCTCTGCCGTCGCGTTTCACCGAACCGGTGGCGGCGAAAGTGGCCTTCAACGGCACCGCCTACGCCGTCACGCCGGCCGTCGCCGGCACGGGCCTGGACGTGGATGCCATCGCGTCCGCGCTCCATAACGCCTTCACCTCGGGAGCGGGCTCCGTCACAGCCCCGACCATCGCCGCCCCCGTCGCCGCGCCCGCCACGACAGAGAAGGCTCAGTCGGCGGCCGACCAACTCAACGCGATGCTGCAGGCCATCGGCTTCTACGTCGGCGAGGAGCGCACGGTTCCCGTCGATGCAGCGACGGCAGCCTCGTGGCTCACGGTGACGCCCGACGCCGCCGGCGGCTTCACGATCTCGGCCGACAGCGCCAAGATCCAGGCCGCGGTCGCGGGCCTCGCTCCCCTCGTGAACCGGCCACCCGCGAACGGCACCGTCATCACCAACTCCGACGGCACCGTGCTCGACACGAGCACGCCCGGCGCCGACGGTCGCACGCTCGGCGACACCAGCGCCGTCGCGAGGGAGTTCGCCGCACAGCTCGGCGCCGGCAAGGCGGCCTTCGTGCTGCCGGTCACGTTGACTCCGGCATCCACCGTCACGCTACAGCGGCTGCTGGAAGTCAATCTCAGCGAGCAGATGCTGTATCTGAAGGAGAACGGCGCCGTCGTCGACTCGTGGCCGATCTCGAGCGGCGTCGAAGCATCGCCGACCTACACCGGACACTTCCGCATCAACAGCCACATCCGGTCGCAGACGATGACCAGCACCGACCCGAACAACCCGTACTGGAACTACGACGTTCCCAATGTCGAGTGGGTCATGTACTTCAACGGCGACGAGGCCTTCCACGGCGTGTACTGGCACAACAACTTCGGCACGCCGCAGAGCCATGGCTGCGTGGGCATGCCCAACTATCGCGCCAAGCAGATCTACGACTGGTCGCCCTCCGGGGTCGACGTGTGGGTGCACGACTGACCCGACGTCGCCCCGCCCCGCAGAGCAACGCGAACGGCCCGGGTTCTGACCCCGGGCCGTTGACGTACCTGCAGATCAGAGCGCGTCGATCACCGCGTTGAGCGTGGCCGAGGGACGCATGACAGCGGTCACCTTGGCGGCATCGGGGTGGTAGTAGCCCCCGATGTCGACCGGGTGACCCTGCACCGCGTTCAGCTCGGCGACGATGTCCTGTTCGGCGGCGGCCAGCTTCTCGGCGATCGGCGAGAAGGCGGCGGCCAAGTCGGCATCCGCGCTCTGGCGAGCCAGCTCCTGAGCCCAGTACAGCCCGAGGTAGAAGTGGCTGCCGCGGTTGTCGATGGTGCCGAGTGAGCGCCCCGGGGAACGATCCTCTTCGAGGAAGGTGCCGGTCGCGGCATCCAGCGTGTCGGCGAGGATCTTGGCCTTCGCGTTACCGGTGTACTCGGCGAGGTGCTCGAGGGATGCCGCCAGCGCGAAGAACTCGCCGAGCGAATCCCACCGCAGGTAGTCCTCCTCCAGCAGCTGCTGCACGTGCTTGGGAGCGGAGCCACCGGCGCCGGTCTCGAACAGACCGCCGCCCGCGAGGAGCGGGACGATCGAGAGCATCTTCGCCGAGGTGCCGACCTCGAGGATCGGGAAGAGGTCGGTGAGGTAGTCGCGCAGGACGTTGCCGGTGACCGAGATGGTGTCCTCACCCTTGCGCAGACGCGCCAGCGTGTACCGGGTCGCCTCCTCCGGGGGCAGGATAACGATCGTGATGTCACTGGTGTCGAGGGTGGCCAGCGCCTGGTGCACCTTGCCGATCAGCTGGGCGTCGTGCGCGCGGTTGACGTCGAGCCAGAACACGGCCGGAACGCCCGTGGCACGCGCCCGCGAGACGGCGAGGCGTACCCAGTCCATGATCGCGATGTGCTTCGCCTGCGTCGCACGCCAGATGTCGCCCTTCTCGACGTGGTGCTCGATGAGCACGGTGCCGGCCGAGTCCAGGACTTCGACGATGCCGTCGGCGGGGATCTCGAAGGTTTTGTCGTGGCTGCCGTACTCCTCGGCAGCCTGGGCCATGAGGCCCACGTTCGGCACCGTGCCGATCGTCGCGGGGTCGAGCGGGCCGTTGGCGATGACGTCGTCGATGACCGCCTGATACACACCCGCGTATGACGAGTCGGGGATGACCGCGATGGTGTCGTCCTCGCCGCCGTCAACGCCCCACAGCTTGCCGCCGTTGCGCACCAGCGCCGGCATCGAGGCGTCAACGATCACGTCGGACGGCACGTGCAGGTTGGTGATGCCCTTGTCGCTGTTCACATAGCTGAGCCGCGGGCCGGTCTCGATGTCCTGAGCGATGCGAGCCGAGATCGCCTCGCCGTCGGCGAGATCGCCGAGCCCGGCGAGGATCGAGCCCAGACCGTTGTTGCCGTTGAGGCCCGCCGCGGTGAGCTGGGCGCCATAGGTGTCGAAGACGTCGGCGAAGAAAGCGCGGACGACGTGACCGAAGATGATCGGGTCGCTGACCTTCATCATCGTGGCCTTCAGGTGCACCGAGTACAGGACGTTCTCGGCCGTGGCCTGCGCGAGGGTGTCGGCGAGGAAGGCGTCGAGCGCCTTCGCCGACAGGAACGTGGCGTCGATGACTTCGCGGGGAAGGACTTTCAGCCCCTCTTTGAGCACGGTGACGGTGCCGTCGGTGGCGGTGTGACGGATGCTGAGAACGTCGTCGTGCGCGGCGATCCAGCTCTTCTCGTTGCTCTTGAAGTCGTCGTGACCCATGGTGGCCACGCGCGTCTTCGAGCCGGCCGCGAACGCCTTGTTGCGGTGGGGGTGCTTCTTCGCGTAGTTCTTCACCGCGAGCGGAGCGCGGCGGTCGCTGTTTCCCTCACGCAGCACGGGGTTCACAGCGGAGCCCTTGATGCGGTCGTAGCGGGCGCGGATGTCTTTCTGTTCGACGCTGGACGCGTCATCCGGATAGTCGGGGATGTCGTAGCCCTGCGACTGGAGTTCCGCGATCGCGGACTTGAGCTGCGGGATGGATGCCGAGATGTTCGGCAGCTTGATGATGTTCGCCTCGGGCAGGGTGGCCAGACCGCCGAGCTCGGCGAGCGCGTCGCCGACCTGCTGCGCGGGCGTGAGACGCTGCGGGAAGGCCGCGAGGATCCGGCCGGCGAGCGAGATGTCGCGGGTGTCGATCTCGACGCCCGCCTGCCCGGCGAACGCCTTCACGATCGGCAGGAAAGAGGCCGTAGCCAGGGCCGGAGCCTCGTCGGTGTGGGTGTAGATAATGGTGGACTCAGGCACGTGTGATCTCTCCGTTGTGAGCGTCGCGGGTCGCGCATCAGCCTATCGCATCGCGAGAAACTATCTTGACGTCAAGATATCTTCGAGCGTTGTCGACACTCACCGATTTGTCACCATTCGGAGGGTGCCGAGGCCGCGGCGAGCCGGGTAGCCTGATCCCATGACCGAGCTGCGCCTCGAGGAATTGTCGGCCGCCACCATCGTGGCGGTGAACACCATGTCGCTCAAGCCGGGGCAGGAGCAGTTCATCGCCCCGACCAGCTACGCCGTCGCCGGAGCCGTGGTCAATCCCAGCACGGCCTGGCAACGCGTCGTACTCGATGGCGACGAGGTCGTCGGCTTCGTCAGCGCCAACTTCGACCCCGAAGCGCCGCACGAGCACTTTCGCTCCGTTCTGTGGCGCATCAACGTCGACGCCGACGACCAGGGTCGCGGCGTCGGACGCTTCGCCGTCGAGAAGCTCCTGGAAGAGGCGCGCAACCGCGGAATGGATCACGTCGATGTGATCTACGAAGAGGGCCAGGGGGGCCCCGACGCCTTCTTCCGTCGCGTCGGCTTCACACCGGTCGATGAGACGGAGTTCGGCGAGGTCGTCGCCGAAGTGCGCCTGTAGGCCCCCGGCATCCACACCTGCCCGTGGGATCTCTCGGTTTGTTGCCAATATCCACAAACCTCTTGCGGTGAACCCACCGCCGTCTTATCGTGTTCTTCAGCTTCGCTCGAAGCGCTTCGATACGACGAGGTGGTCGGATGGCACGGATCGATGAGGTCGCCGCAGCAGCGGGCGTCTCCATCAGCACCGTCTCGTACGCGCTGAGCGGCAAACGCCCCATCTCCCCCGACACGCGTCGCCGCGTTATCGAGGTCGCCCGCCGCCTGGGCTACGCCCCCAACGCCGGCGCCCGAATGCTCGCGGGCCGGCTCACCCACATCTTCGCCCTGACCGAGCCACTGCGCCGCGAGACCCACGCACCGACGCACATGTCGTTCGTGCTCGCTGCGGCCGTGGCGGCGCGTCGCCACGACTACGACATTCTGCTGTTGACCGACCAACAGGCATCCGACGGCATGCGGCGGGTCACAGCTTCGGGACTGGTCGACGCGATCCTCGTGCTCGACGTCGCTCCCGATGACGAACGCGTTGCGATCGCCCGCTCCATCGCCACTCCCACGGTGTTCATCGGCATCCCCGACGACCACGAGGGCCTCGACTGCGTCGACCTCGATTTCGAGGCCGCAGCCCGTCTCGCCGTCGACCGCGTGGCCGACGCCGGCCACACACGCGTCGCGCTGCTCGGTCAGCCCGCGACCACCTACCGACTCTCCAACTTCCCGCCCCGTGTACGTCGCACCGTCGCCCAGCGCGCCGACGAGCGGGGCCTGCGACACACGTTCGCCACCAGCGGCGAGGTCGTCACCGACGCGGACGCCGTACGCACCGCCGTGATCGACGCCCTCGACAGCGGAGCCACCGCGCTTCTGCTGCACGGCGTCGACGACATGCACGCGGTCGTACTCGCCACCCTCGCCGAGCGCGTTCGACGCATCGGAGTCGATGTATCGATCGTCTCGATCGCGGCCTCGTTCGACACCACGAAGCTCCCCACACAGATCGACACGATCCCCCTCATCCCGGAGGCCTCCTGCGATCTGGCCGTCGATCTCGCCCTGGCGCGCATCGATGACCCCCGCCGGGAGACCGGCATCCATCTCGTGGCCCCCGAGTACCGCGATGCGGGCTCGGTTGCCCCACCGCTGCAGGACTGACCTTCCGCAACGATGCGTCTTCGTTCGCCATTTATCGAAGCGCTTCGACAATCACCAACTGAACACCGCATTTCACAGACCGGGCCCGCGGGCCCCACCGAAAGGAGTGCCGACGATGGCACGATTCACACGACGCACGCGGGCTCTGGCCGCAGTGGTCGCCCTCACCGCAACCGCACTGACCATCAGCGCGTGCTCGTCGTCGGGTGACGCCGACAACGCGCAGGGCCAGACCCTCAAGCTGTGGCACTACGAAGGTGCCGACAGCGCGATGGGCAAAGCCTGGGCCGAGGCGGTCACCGTCTTCGAGAAAGAGACCGGCGCCAAGGTCGAGTTCGAGGAGAAGTCGTTCGAGCAGATCCAGAAGACGGCGAGCCAGGTGCTCGACACCGACGCCGCTCCCGATGTGATGGAGTTCAACAAGGGCAATGCGACCGCAGGCTTCCTCGCCTCGACCGGCCTGATCAGCGACATCTCAGACGCCGTGGCGAAGTACGGCTGGGCCGACAAGCTCGCCCCGTCGCTGCAGACGACCGCGAAATACACCGACAAGGGCGTCATGGGCGGCGACAAATGGTACGGCGTGCCCAACTACGGCGAGTTCGTCGGCGTCTACTACAACAAGGACGCCTTCGCCGCGGCCGGCCTGCAGATCCCCACGACCTACGACGAGTTCGTGAAGGTGCTCGACGCGTTCGTAGCGAAGGGCATCACGCCGCTCGCCGAGGCCGGCGCGGAGTACCCGCTCGGCCAGCTCTGGTACCAGCTCGCTCTGTCGAAGGGCGACCGCGACTGGGTGAACGACTACCAGCTGTACAAGAACCCGGTCGACTGGCAGGGCGCCGAAACCACGTACGCCAGCCAGACCCTGAAGGACTACGTCGCCAAGGGGTACATCGCGAAGGACGTCTCCTCCATCAAGGCGGAAGACGCCGGCGTCTCGTTCATCAACGGCACGTCACCGATCTTCGTGTCGGGGTCGTGGTGGTACGGCCGCTTCACCGAGCAGGCGACGTCGTTCGACTGGACGATGCAGGCCTTCCCCGGCTCCAAGCTGTCGCTGGGCTCGTCCGGCAACCTCTGGGTCGTGCCCGAGAACGCCAAGAACAAGGACCTCGCGTACAAGTTCATCGACATCACGATGCGCCCCGAAATCCAGGCCATCATCGGCAACAACGGCGGTCTGCCCGTCGCGGCCGACCCGAAGGACATCACCGACGCGAAGAGCAAGGACCTCATCTCGGCCTTCAACGGCGTGCTCTCCCAGGACGGCCTGTCGTTCTACCCCGACTGGCCGGCGCCGGGCTTCTACGACGTGATCGTCCAGCAGCTGCAAGGACTCATCACCGGCACCCAGGATGCCGCCACGACGAACGCGAACCTCGGTAAGGCCTACGACGAAGGCACCGCGGACTACCGCTGAGTCATCTGTCTCATCCGGTGGGGGCGGCAGGACCGCGCCGCCCCCACCACGGAACGAAAGCACCCTCATGTCGCTCGCAACGCGCGCCCGCCGCGCCCCCGTCCCCGTCGAAGAACCGGCCATCCCCCAGCGCGGCCGTGGCCGGGGGGCGTACTGGCTGTACCTGCTTCCGGGCTTCATCCTGCTGCTCGTCATCGTGATCGTGCCGCTCGTGTGGAACGTCTACCTCACCTTCACCAGCTGGAAGGGCGTGCGCTCGCCCGAGTTCATCGGCGCCGCCAACTGGATCAAGCTCGCGGGCGACGAAGCCTTCTGGACCTCCTTCCTCAACTCTGTGTGGATGGTGATCGCCATGGTCGTCGTTCCCACCATCGTCGGCCTCCTCGTCGCCGCACTGTTGTTCGACGTCGTCGGGCGCAAGTTCGGCGGCAAGGTCGGCAGCTTCCTGCGTGCGACCTACTATCTGCCGCAGATCCTCCCGGTGGCCGTCGCAGGCATCGTGATCGGGTGGATCGTGCGGCCCGGCACGGATGGTGCGCTCAACCAGATTCTCGGCGCAGTCGGCATCGCGCCCGTCGACTGGCTGGGCCAGATGCCATCAGCACTGATCGTGCTGATGGTCGTGCTGGTCTGGGTGCAGATCGGCTACCCGGTGGTCGTGTTCATGGCGGCCCTCCAACGCGTCGACCCCGAACTCTACGAAGCGGCCGAACTGGATGGCGCGAACTGGTACCAGCGCTTCACCTCGATCACCGTCAGCATCATCCGCCCGGAGATCTTCGTGGTCACCTTGACCTGCACGATCGCCGCGCTGAAGGTCTTCGGACCGGTGTACGTCATCACTCGGGGCGGGCCGGCCGGTGCGACGCTCGTGCCGTCGTATTACGCCTATCAGGAGTTCTTCACCAAACGTGATGTCGGCTACGGAGCCACGATCGCGACGGTGCTCACGATCGTCGTCGTCATCGTGTCGATCATCTTCATCCGCGTGCAGAACTCCATGGAACGCAAGGAAAGGGCGGGACTGTGATGTCTGCCGGTACCGTACTCACGACTGCCACGAAGCCCCGCCGTCCCCCGCGCGGACGCGGCGGCATGGTCACCAAACGCGGAATCGACTGGCTGATGCTCGCCCTCGTCATCGTCGGCGCACTGCTGGTGATCGCGCCGTTCTACCTCGTGCTCGTCAACTCGTTCAAATCGCCCACAGACTACGCCAACTCGGGGCCACTGGCCCTGCCGCACGCCCTCGATTTCACCGGCATCACGAAGTTCTGGGAGCGCGTGAACTTTCCGGAGAAGGTGTGGAACTCGCTGTTCATCTCGGGAGTCGTATCTGTGCTCGCCGTGCTGATCTCGATGTTCAACGCGTTCGCCATCGGCATCGGCCGTGTCCGCGGTCGCACCTGGATCGTGCTGCTGTTTCTGCTCGCCAACCTGCTGCCGCAGGAAGCGCTGCTCTACCCGCTGTACTACATGTTCAAGTCGGTAGGGCTCTACGACAACATCTGGTCGGTGATCATCATCTTCACCGTCGTGCAGGCGGCATTCGGCACGTATCTTCTCTCCGCCGTCTACGGCACGTTCCCCAAGGAGGTGCTCGAAGCTGCCTCCCTCGACGGGGCGGGGCACTGGAAGATCCTGTGGCGCGTGGTGCTGCCGATCAGCCGTCCGACGCTGGCGGTCTTGCTGATCTTCTTCTTCATCTGGACATGGAACGAGTTCCTCATCCCGCTGACATTCCTCGCGTCCAACGCGAACCAGACGGTGCCGGTGGCGATCAGTGTGTTGCAGGGCGACCGGCTGATGGACGTCACGACCACGAGCGCGTCGGCGTTGCTCGGCATCATCCCGACGCTCATCTTCTTCCTCATCTTCCAACGCACCCTCACGCGGGGCATCACGGCAGGAGCAGTCAAGTAATGAAATTCACCGACGGGTTCTGGCAGCTGCGTCCCGGGGTGAGCGCGCTGTACGCCCAAGAGGCGTACGACATCGAGCAGAGCGCGGACACCCCCGACGGCCCGGGTCTGGTGATCACCGCTCCGACCGCCGTCATCGCATCCCGCGGCGACGTGCTCAATCGGCCCGTGCTCACCACGACGCTCTCCTCCCCCGCCGAAGGGGTGGTGCGCGTGCGCATCGCGCACCACACCGGAGGGACGTGGCACGGCGGCTTCCCGTTGCCCGGCGCTGTGCCGGGCGGCGCGGGCACGACGGTGGTGTCGGACGCCGAGAGCACGGTCGAGACGGGTGCGCTGACGGCGCGCGTGTCCGCGGGCGCTCCGTGGAGTCTCTCCTTCGAGGTCGATGGCCGCCGTGTGACAGGCAGTGGGCACAAGGCGGAGGGATACATCCGCCTCACGCCCGATGCGCAGGTCGACACCGGCATCGTCGGCAATGCCCGCGCGGGCCAACTGTCCCCGACAGCATCCGCCTATGTGCACGAGCAGCTCGAGCTCGGCGTCGGCGAACTCGTCTACGGGCTCGGCGAGCGCTTCGGCCCCCTCGTGAAGAACGGCCAGACCGTGGACATCTGGAACGCCGACGGCGGTACCTCCAGCGAGCAGGCGTACAAGAACGTGCCGTTCTACCTGACGAACCGGGGCTACGGCGTGCTCGTCAACGACCCGGGTCACGTGTCGTTCGAGGTGGGTGCGGAGGCTGTGGAGCGCGTGCAGTTCTCCGTGCCCGGCGAGGTGCTCGAGTACTTCGTGATCGCGGGCCCGACCCCGAAGGACGTGCTGCGCCGGTACACCGCGCTCACCGGGCGCCCGCCGATCGTGCCCGCCTGGTCGTACGGGCTGTGGCTGTCGACGAGTTTCACGACCGACTACGACGAAGCGACGATCACGTCGTTCATCGACGAGATGGCGCGCCGAGAACTGCCGGTGTCGGTGTTCCACTTCGACTGCTTCTGGATGCGCGAGTTCAACTGGTGCGACTTCGAGTGGGATCCGCGCGTGTTCCCTGATCCGACGAACATGCTCGCGCGCCTGCACGCGAAAGACCTGCGGGTCTGCGTGTGGATCAACCCCTACATCGCTCAGCGTTCGCCACTGTTCCGGGAGGCCGCCGATGGCGGCTACCTGGTCCGTCGCGCCGATGGATCGGTGTGGCAGTGGGACCTCTGGCAGGCGGGCATGGGCTTGGTCGATTTCACCAACCCCGACGCCACCGCCTGGTACCAGGGCAAGCTGCACGCGCTGCTCGAACAGGGCGTCGACTGCTTCAAGACCGACTTCGGCGAGCGCATCCCGACCGACGTCGTCTGGGCTGACGGCAGCGATCCGCACCGGATGCACAACTTCTACACCGAGCTCTACAACCGCGCGGTGCACGACGTTCTCGTCGAGTCCCGCGCGGAGAACGACGCGGTGCTGTTCGCCCGCTCGGCCACGGCCGGCGGCCAGAGTATGCCCGTGCACTGGGGCGGCGACTCCACGTCGACCTTCACGTCGATGGCCGAAACGCTGCGCGGCGGTCTGTCGCTGGCGATGAGCGGCTTCGCATACTGGAGCCACGACATCGGCGGGTTCGAGGGAACACCGGATGCCGCGGTGTACAAGCGCTGGACGGCATTCGGGCTGTTGGGCTCGCACTCACGGTTCCACGGCTCCGGGTCGTACCGCGTGCCGTGGGCGTTCGATGAGGAGGCCGTCGAGGTGACGCGCCTGTTCACCCGCCTGAAGATGCGGCTCATGCCGTACCTGTACCAGCTCGGTGTCGAGGCGGCGCGCACCGGCATCCCGCTGATGCGCCCGATGCAGGTGGAGTTTCCCGACGACCCTGCCGTCGCCTACCTGGACCGCCAGTACATGCTGGGCCCGTCGCTGCTGGTCGCGCCCGTGATGTCGGCGGACGGGGAGGTGGAGTTCTACCTGCCCGACGGCGAGTGGACCTCGCTGCTGAGCGGCGAGCGCGTGAGCGGCGGACGCTGGCGGCGCGAGACCCACGGGTTCGATTCCCTGCCGCTGTACGTGCGGCCGGGGGCCGTGCTGCCGTGGGGGGCACGCGAAGACCGTCCCGACTACGACTACCTCGACGGTCTCGAGCTGCGCGTTTTCGCGGGCGGCTCCGGGACGCGGGAGGTCGTCGTCACCGCCCCCGACGGTCGCCGCCAGACGTTCGAGGTCGACCTGGACGCGCCGACCCCCTGACCCGGCCGTCGCGTGCGCGGGTGCGCGGGTTCGCGTTCGCGGATTCGGACAATGGCGACAGATGCGGATGCCGTGGGCCGCAGCATCCGCATCTGTTCACACCCTCCGCATCCGCCGCGGGCGCGCCGGCTCCTCCCCAGCCTTGGCGGCCCGGCGAGTTGTGCACGACAGCGCGCCGACCGGCTTGCGGAGGCGTGCGGGCGGGCAGGCTCGGACCGTGGGGATCCGAGAGCTGGTGGAGGCGGGTGGCGGCATCGTGCATCGCCGGGTCGTGCTGGATGCCGGCATCCGCCCCACCACGCTGCGAGCGGCCATCGCGGCGGGCGAGGTGCGCCGCGTGCGCCGCTTCTGGGTGGCCACGGACGCGGCCCCGGCCGTGCTCGTGCACGCGGCGCAGGTCAGTGCGCGGGTGGCCTGCGTGTCGGCGGCTCGCCACCGCGGCTGGTGGATGCCGCCGGAGATCCCGACTCGTCCGCACCTGCACGTGCCGGCCCACGCGCAGCGCCCTCGACCCGATGAGCGCGACGGGGACGGCGTGGTCGTCCACTGGGATACGCCGCTCGTGCCATCGCACCCGCACGTGCTCGTCGAGTCGGTTCCCGACGCGCTGGCTCACCTAGCCCGGTGCCTGCCCCACGAGGATGCGCTCGTCGTGTGGGAGTCCGCCGTACGCCGCGAACGGCTCGACCCGGACGTGCTGCGGCGCTACCGCTGGCGCACCCCCGACGCGCGGCGGTTGGCGGCGGAGGTCACGGGCCTCAGCGATTCCGGCCTCGAGACGCTCTTCGTCTCGCGGATACGCGGGATCGGCCTCGAGGTCCGCCAGCAGGTGCTGCTGCTCGGACACCACGTCGACGGCCTCGTCGGCGAGCGACTCGTCACGCAGCTGGACGGCTTCGCCTTCCATTCCTCGGCCGCCGATCGGGGTCGAGACCTGAGCCACGACCGGGAGCTGACGGCGCGCGGGTACACGGTGCTGCGCTTCAGCTACGCCGAGGTCGTGCATCAGTGGCCCCGGGTGGAGGCCGCAATCCTCCGCGCGGTCGCGCAGGGCCTTCACCTCGCGCGCTGACACCCCGCCGCCACCAGCGGATTCGGACCACGTCACCACACTCGGATGCCGCGAGCCCCCGCCTCCGCATCTGCTGCCCATCTCCGAATCTGCGGAGGGGCGCACGGCCCAGCACGCCCCCCAGCCCGCACCGGATTCGGACCAGCGCAGCAGAATCGGATGCCGCGCGCAGCGGCATCCGATTCTGCTGGCCATCGCCGAAACCGGCGGAGGTCAGACGAGCGACTGCTTCCACGCACTGTGCAGTTGAGCAAACTTGCCCGTGCCCGCGATCAACGTCTCGGGGGTGTCGTCCTCGATGATGCGGCCGTGCTCCATCACCAGCACCCGGTCAGCGATCGACACCGTCGACAGGCGGTGCGCGATGATGATCGCCGTCCGGTCGGCCAGCAGCGTCTGCAGAGCCGACTGGATCTGGCGTTCGCTGGGGATGTCGAGCGACGCGGTCGCCTCGTCGAGGATGAGCACCGCCGGATCGGCGAGGAACGCGCGCGCGAAAGAGATCAGCTGTCGCTGTCCGGCCGACACGCGTCCGCCGCGCTTGTTGACATCGGTGGCATAGCCGTCGGGCAGCTTCTGGATGAAGGCGTCGGCGCCCACGGCGCGCGCCGCCGCCTGGATCTCCTCCAACGTCGCATCGGGCTTGCCGAGGGCGATGTTGTCGGCGACCGTCCCGCTGAACAGGTAGGCCTCCTGGGTCACCATGACGATGGCGCGGCGGAGGTCTTTCGGATGCAGCGACCGCAGATCGACGCCGTCGAGCGTGACCGCGCCGCGCGACGGGTCGTAGAAGCGCGACACCAGCTTCGCGAGCGTCGACTTTCCCGCTCCCGTCGTTCCCACCAGGGCAATGGTCTGACCAGCCGGGATGTCGAGGGAGAAGTGCGGCAGGATCGTGCGCTCGTCGGAGTAACCGAAGACCACGTCGCGGAACTCGATGTGCCCGGCGGCCTTCCAAAGGTCGACCGGTCGTGCGGGATCGGGCACCGTCGGCTGCTCCTCGAGCACGCCCGACACCTTCTCCAGTGCAGCGGTGGCCGACTGGTACGAGTTGAGGAACATCGCCACTTCCTGCAGCGGCGAGAAGAAGTTCCGCACGTACAGCACCGCGGCCAGTAGCGTTCCCACCAGCAGCGTGCCGTCGACCACGCGCAGGCCGCCCCAGAGCAGCACGCCGGCCACGGCGAATGCCGAGACCGCCATCATGCCGGGTTCGAACGTGCCGAACAGGCGCAGCGAACGCATGTTGACGTCACGGTACTGACCCGACAGGTCGCCGAACTCGTCGTCGTTGCGGGGCTCCTTGCGGAACGCCTTGACCGCGCGGATGCCGGTCATGGTCTCGACGAACTTGACGATGACCTTGGCACTGACCACCCGCGATTCGCGGTACGCGCGCTGCGAGTTGCGGTAGAACCAGCGCATCAGAAGACACAGCGGCACCCCGGCGATGGCGAGGATGACACCGGACTGCCAGTCGAGCAGCAGCAGTGCGACGAGCGTGAACGCGCCGTAGAGCACGCCCGACACCAGTTCGTTGAGACCTCCGTCGAGCAGCTCGCGGATCGAGTCGAGGTCGCTCGTCTGGCGCGAGATGATGCGGCCCGACGTGTAGGACTCGTGGAACTCGAGGCTGAGGCGCTGAGTGTGCAGGAAGATGCGGGTACGCAGATCGAGCATGACCGCCTGAGTCAGTCGAGCGGCGACGACCGCGTACCAGCCGATCAGCGCCGCACCGCCGACCCCGGCGAGCAGGTAGACGGCCACGATGACGACGGTCGGCGTCCAGTCGGCATCCTGCATGGCCTGCGGCAGCGCCGTATTGAGACCGTAAGCGATCAGCGCCGGCCCGGCCACCCGCAGCGCGGTCGAGGTGACCAGCACGATGAGCGCCAGCACCAGCTGCCAGCGCAGCGGATCGACGAGCACGCCGAGCAGCCGCAGCGACCGACGCCGGATCGAACGCGACTCGTCGCGCGTGTAGTCCGAACGATCTTCGCCGGTGGTTCCGGCGACAGTTGCCGTACTCACAGGTTCACCTCCGTGCGACGCATGCGGGTGTTCTCTTCGGCCTCAGCATCTTCGAGGCTCGAGATGACGTGGCGGTAGTGCTCGCTCGATCGCAGCAGTTCGGCATGCGTGCCGACCGCGGTGACGCGTCCCTCTTCGAGGAGCGCGACCCGGTCGGCGAGCATGACGGTCGAGGGGCGGTGTGCGATGACGAGCGTCGTCGTTTCGGCCATCACCTCCCGGAGGGCGTCTTCGACGAGCGCCTCGGTGTCGACGTCGAGCGCCGACAGTGGGTCGTCGAGCACGAGCACGGCGGGGCGCGCCGCAATGGCCCGCGCGAGCGCCAGTCGCTGCCGCTGACCGCCGGAGAGCGAAAGCCCCTCTTCGCCGATGATCGTGTCGACGCCGTGGGGCAGCTCGTCCACGAACCCGGCCTGGGCGACGGCGAGCGCCTCGCGCAGTACCGCTTCAGCCTCGTCGCTGCCGACCGCGAGGTCTTCACGACCGAGCAGGACGTTCTCTCGCACCGACTGCGAGAACAGCGTCGAGTCCTCGAACGCCATGCCGACGTGGGTGCGCAGCTCTTTCAGCGTGAGATCGCGCACGTCCACACCGTCGACGGTGACCCGCCCCCCGGTGACGTCGTACAGGCGGGCCGGCAGCGTCGTGAGCGTGGTCTTGCCCGAACCGGTCAGACCGACCAGCGCCATCGTCTCGCCGGGAATCAGCGCGAGGTCGATGCCGTCGAGCAGATCGCGCTCGGTGTCCGCGGCATCCTGATAGCGAAAGTGCACCCCCTCGAACGCGAGGGCGCCGCGGGACGCGCCGAGTGTCACCGGTGCGGCCGGGTCGGTGATGGTGTTCTCCTCGTCGAACACCTCGAAGATGCGATCGCTCGCGGTGCGCGCGTCGAGCAGGAACGAGAAGAGGAAGCCGATCGACTCCATCGGCCAGCGCAGCACCGTCGCCATCGCGAAGAACGCGACCAGCTCGGCGATGCTCAGCTGGCCGAGCTGCTGCAGCACGATGCCGACGCCGAGGCACAGGGCGAACGCGATCTCGGGCAGCAGCACCAGCCAGAACCAGATCCAGCCGACGGCGCGCGCCTTGCTCAGCTCGGTCTCGCGCAGCGTCTCGGCCTGGCGGGTGAATTTCTGCAGGGCGTGCTTGCCGCGGCCGAAGGCCTTCAGCACGCGGATGCCGTGGACGCTCTCTTCGACACTGGTCGCCAGGTCGCCGGCCTGGTCCTGGCTCTGACGCGCCAGGGTGCCGTAGGTCTTCTCGAACCGGTAGCCCGCGTACCAGAGCGGCGCGCAGACGACCAAGAAGGTCACCCCGAGCGCCCAGTGCCAGCGGAAGAGCAGGCCCATACCGACCAGGATGGTCAGCAGGTTGACGACGAGCAGCACGATGCCGAAGGCCATCCAGCGACGCAGCATGCTGATGTCCTGCATCATGCGCGACAGCAGCTGTCCCGACTGCCACCGGTCGTGGAAGGAGACCGGCAGACGCTGCAGACGCTCATAGAAGCTCGTCCGCAGGTCGTACTCGACCTTGGTCGAGGGCGCGAGCACGAACCAGCGCCGCAGCCACACCATGACGGCCTCGAGCAGGCCGAGCACGAGGATGATCGCGGCGCCCCAGACCAACTGGGCACGATCTACGCCCGATGCGCCCGCGGCAATGGGCCCCTGCACGAGAACTTCGAGCACGAGCGGGATGGACAGGGCGAGAAGGCTTGCCAGGAGGGCGCTGACGGCGCCCATCACGAGGCGGCCGATGACGGGTTTGGCGAACGGGTACAGCCGCGCGAGGGCCCGGACGGTGGACAGGCGCTCGGTGGGCTCGAGGTGCTCAGAGGAGGAAGTCATGATCCTTGCGGAGGGGTGGAACGGATGCCGGGGTCACGGGGCCGACGGAAGGTGACGGGAGGGCGCACGGAGGCGCGGCAGGAGGAAGAGGCCCTGTCGGAGAGAACGCGCGGCGGGACGATGCCGCCGAAGGAGGACGCGCGGCGCGTTATCCCCGACCGACTCCGGCGGCCTCGAACGCGCGCGGGGCGACGATCGCGGGACGGAGGAAGGCGGGCTTCGTGGTGACGATGGCCGTGGACATGGCTTCCTCCGGGGAGTCGGTGAACGGGGACCGTGCGCCACCTCCCTTTCGAGAGGGGCGCGACAGCCCTCCAGCCTATGCGGTGCCTGTGGCGGGGCGCAAGGATTTTCTTGCGACCCCCGCACACGCAGGTGGGCCTGCGGCGCTCTACGCCACAGGCCCACCCGTTCACGCTCCGCGAGCGGAGCGCCGTCCGCCACCTAGGCGCAGTGCGACTTCCAGACCTCCGGGAAGTCGAAGTAGTAGCCCCGTCCGCAGCTGCCGCTCTTGATGAACTCCGCGGCGCCCGCCACCAGTACTCCGAGTGCGGTGCACGACAGCTTCGAAAGGTCGAGTCCGATGCACAGGGCCGCAAGGTAGGCGCCCGCGCCGACCGTGATGATCGTCTTGACGACCTCGCCGGAGATCCAGTACTCGTGGTTGTGGATCAGACGGTCCCACCAGTGGAGGGACACCGACGGGTCGGGGATCGTCGTTCCCTTCGGGTCCGACGGCGCGAAGGTGGTGGTCGACCCGCTCTGGAGCGACGCGTTCAGGTCGGAGTCGGAGACAGTCGAGTTGCTCCGGATCGAAGCCACCAGCGACGTCACCGACGGGTCGTGAGCCGCGAGGTCCGCCGCGTGCGCCTGGTCGGACGCGGAGAGACCGACCCAGGGTGCGAGGCGGTGGCCGTTCACCGTGAGGCCGGCTCGGGCCGCCTTCTCGAGCTGCGCCTGAGACAGCCGGCCGGAGGCGATGTCGGCAGACACCGTGCCGTGCGCGATGGACTGCTCGACGTCGTTCTGCGCCGGCTCCGAGGCGAAGGCGGGTGTGGGAGCTGCCAGTGCGACGAAGACGGCCGCCGTGGCGATGAAGGCGGCGAGAAGGAGAGAGAGGCGTCCACGGGACGCACGAAGCGGAGGCAGGGAGAGTTGCATGTCGTGCCTTTCGGATGAAGATGCTTCTGAATCCGCAGCGCGGGAGCGACCGCGAAGCCGGTCGGACCCGGGTTGGCTCGACCTGACAAGACGATCGTCTGCTCAGGTTGAATCCCGCGCCAGTGACGTTCCATCGCTTCACTAGACGTTCATCTAGCGAAACGCCCTCCGCGGGGTTTCATGGAGAGGCAGCCACTCCCCTCCCCCGGAAGGACACGCCATGACACAGATGACCGATTCCCGAACCTCGCGCGCGCGGCGGCTCACCACCACCGCGATCGTGGCGGCGACGCTGGCGCTCACCGGAGGCGCCGCCGCTCCCGCGTTCGCCGAGATGCCCTCCGACCCCGCGCCTTCGGACGCGGTCGGCGCGTCCGACTACGCCGCGCACCATATCCGCACGGTCACTCTCTCGACGCTCATGCATCGCAGCGGCGACGTCGTCACGTCCGTGCTCCTGCAGGGTCCCGACCCGGCGACGGGGCGGCCGGGTTGGTCGCACTGCGTCGATCTGCCCCAATCCGGCCTGCCGATCTGGGTCGACCTGCCCGTTCGTCTCGCCTATCCCGGGACGTACACCGCGTCGTCCTACAGCGACTTCGCCTGCTCCGACGGGTACAACTACCGATGGTCGACGGGAACGATCGACACCCGCTTCACGCACTGGGTCGTGTACACCGGCCGGCAGCCGCGACTGACCCTGCGCTGAGTCGACGCCACCCGCAACAACCCCGGGGCCGTGCCCGATCCGCGGAGCCCCACTGTCGGTCAGGCCGCCGATTCGCGCGCGAGCAGCGCCCGCTTGACCTCGAGCCCCCACGCGAATCCGCCGAGAGCCCCACCCGTGCGCAGCACGCGGTGGCACGGCACGAACAGGGCCGGGGCGTTGCGGGCGCAGATGGATGCCGCGGCTCGGACGGCGCTCGGCCGGCCGAGCGCGCTCGCGAACTCGGCGTAGGTCAGGGGCGCGCCCGGCGCGATACGACGAAGCGCGTGCCAGCCGTCGAGCTGAAGCGCCGTGCCCGACTGGGCCACCTCGACGGCGTCGATCGCCGCGAGATCGCCCGCGTAATAGGCGCGGGCGGCTGCCGCTGCCTCCGTCTCCCCCTCGCGGATGTCGGTGGGCGGCGCGGCCAGCCGCGCGACGATGGCCGTCACGTCGGCCGTCCACCCACTGGCCAGCACACGGCCCCGCTCATCGGCGAGGATGGTGAACGGACCGTCGGGGGTGGCGATGGTCTGGATGGTGGCGGTTGTCTGGGTGGTGCCGGTCATCGGGTGCTCCGTTCGCGGGATGGGCGGGTGGCGGCGGCCGACGCCCGCCAGAGGTGGGCCGTGAGGTAACTGCGCCAGGGCGCAGCACGCACGGCCCAGGCGTCGTACCCCCGCGGGTCGGACGGGATGCCCGCGGCAGCCGCGCCCGCGCGGACGGCCACATCGCCGGGGAGGGTGATGTCGGGATCCCCCAGCACACGCATGCTCACGTAGTCGGCGGTCCACGGCCCGATACCCGGCCTGGCCAAGAGCGCGGCGCGCTGTAGCCCGCGGTCGTCGCCCGAGCTGAGCGGCAGGCTGCCGTCAGCGAGAGCGGCCGCCGTGGCGGTGATGGCACGGATGCGCGCCGCGGGACCACGCAGCACCGTATGGCCGTGCTCGGCGATGGCGGCCATCGTCGGAAACAGCCGATCGAGACCGTCGTAGTCCTCGACCCGCTCACCCAGACGGTCGGTGAGGGCGGTCAGCGCCGTGCGGGCGGCGGCGACCGAGATCTGCTGGCCGATCATGGCGCGGATGAGCATCTCGTGTGGGTCGGCGGCGCCGGGCACCCGGATGCCGGGAACGCGACGCACCAGCGGCGCGATGGCCTCATGTGTCGACAACGCGGCGTCGACCGCGATGGGGTCGGCATCCAGATCGAACAGCCGTCGCACCCGGGCGACCAATGTGGGAAGGTCGGCGAGGTGACTGAGTCTCGCACGGAGACGCACGCGGCCTGCGGCGTCGAGGCGGACCACGAACCACGCCGGGCCCCCCGGCATCCGCAGCACGCGGGCGAACGAGTCGGCGGTGGCCGATTCCGTCCCGGCAACCGTGCGCGCCTGCATCCAGGCGAACAGGCCTGCGGCGTCGAGCGGGCCGCGATGCGGCAGGACGAGCTCGATCGTGCCCGCCACGGCGGCGCCCACGGGGGCGGCCGAGGCAGGACGGCGCGCACGCAGCTCTCGGGGCGTCAGACCGAACACCTCCCGGACGGTTTCGTTGAACTGACGGACGCTGGCAAAACCGGCGGAAAAGGCCACGTCTGAGGCGGGCAGGTCAGTGGAGACGAGCAGCATCCTCGCCGTATGTGCCCGTTGTGCGCGCGCCAGAGCCAGCGGACCGGCGCCGAGTTCGGCCGTCAGCAGGCGCGTGAGATGGCGCGCCGAATATCCGAGGCGAGCGGCAAGGCCGGGCACCCCCTCGCGTTCGACGACGCCGTCGGCGATGAGACGCATGGCCCGCCCGGCGATATCGCCGCGCAGATCCCATTCGGGTGAGCCGGGCGCGGCTTCCGGCAGGCAGCGCTTGCAGGCGCGGTAGCCGGCTTCATGTGCAGCAGCCGATGTCGGGTAGAACGTGACGTTGGCGGCCTTCGGAGTGCGGGCCGGGCAGCTGGGCCGGCAGTAGATTCCGGTCGAGCGCACGGCCGTGACGAACTGGCCGTCGAAGCGGGCGTCGCGAGCGTCGATCGCACGGTAGCGCTCGTCGAACGTCATCGCAGTGGCGGCGCTGACGGTGCTCATGCGCCCAGCCTGACACGGCCTACGGCTCGCGGCTCGCGGAAATCGGCCACCACAGCGCTGCGCCCGCGACGCCGCAGATGATGCCCGTCAGTGGAAGAAGTGCCGCTCCCCCGTGAAGAACATCGTCACACCGGCCGCGCGCGCGGCATCGATGACTTCCTGGTCGCGCACCGACCCACCGGGCTGGACGATCGTGCGGATGCCGGCATCGATGAGCACCTGCGGTCCGTCGGCGAACGGGAAGAAAGCGTCGGATGCCGCGACCGACCCGGCCGCACGGTCTCCCGCGCGCTCGACCGCGAGGCGGCAGGAGTCGACGCGGTTGACCTGTCCCATGCCGATGCCGACGGTGGCCAGACCCTGTGCCAGCACGATCGCGTTGGACTTGACGGCGCGGCACGCCTTCCACGCGAAGATGAGACCCTCCATCTCGTCTGCGCTCTCCGGGCGTTCGCCCGAGACGAGCTCCCAGTTCTTGGCGACCGACTCGATGTCGTCGGGGAAGCGGTCGGCGTCCTGCAGCAGCAGGCCACCCGAGAGCAGCCGCACGTCCATGGGCTCCTGGCGCCAGTCGGCCGGCAGCCGCAGGACGCGCAGGTTCTTCTTGAGCTTGAAGACCTCGAGGGCTTCGGGTTCGAAGTCGGGCGCGACGATCACCTCGGTGAAGATGTCGCGGAGGTTCTCCGCCATCTTCAGCGTCACGGTGCGGTTGGCGGCGATGACGCCGCCGAACGCCGACACCGGGTCGCACTCGTGCGCCCGCAGGTGCGCGGACGCGATCGGGTCGAGCGCATTGGGGGCGGCCACCGCGATACCGCAGGGGTTGGCGTGCTTGATGATCGCGACGGCGGGCTTGACCATGTCGAACGCGGCGCGCAGCGCCGCATCGGCGTCGACGTAGTTGTTGTACGACATCTCCTTGCCCTGCAGCTGCGCCGCCTGGGCGATGCCGTGAGCGCCGGCGCGCGTATAGATCGCGGCGCGCTGGTGCGAGTTCTCGCCGTAGCGCAGGGTGGTCAGCCGCTCCGCCTTGATCGTCAGGTGCTGCGGCAGTTCGCCTTCGGGCTCGAGCGTCTCTTCGGCGAACCAGGTGGCGACCGCGCGGTCGTAGGCGGCGGTGTGCGCGAAGGCGCGCGCGGCGAGCTCGCGGCGCTGCGCGAGCGAGGTGCCGCCCGTGCCGAGCGCCTCGATGATGGCCGGATACGACTCGGGCGAGACGGCGATGGCGACGTTCGCGAAGTTCTTCGCGGAGGCGCGCACCATCGCGGGTCCGCCGATGTCGATCTGCTCGACCACCGCATCTCCGACGGCGCCGGACGCGACGGTCTCGACGAACGGGTAGAGGTTCACCACGACGAGCTCGAAGGGCAGAATGCCGAGGTCGCCCAGCTGCGTCTCATGGTCTTCCAGGCGCAGGTCGGCCAAGAGCCCCGCGTGCACGCTCGGGTGCAGGGTCTTCACCCGGCCGCCCAGCGACTCCGGGAAGCCGGTGATCTCCGCGACGTCCTTGACCGGGATGCCGGCATCGCGCAGCAGGGCCGCCGATCCGCCGGTCGAGACGATCTCCACACCGGCGGCGTCGAGGGCCTGGGCGAGCGGCAGGAGGTCGGTCTTGTCGCTGACCGACACCAGAGCGCGGCGGACAGGGACGAGGTCACGGGATCGGTAGAGGGCGGGATCGACGGCAGGACCGGCCATGCAAGACTCCAGTGTTCGAGGGTGTTCGGATCAGTCAGGAAGTGGAGAACGCGGTGAGCTCGAGCTCCCCGCGGGCGATCGCGCGCACAACGTCGATGAGAAGGCGTCGTTCGACGGGCTTGATGCGTTCGTGAAGCGTGTGCTCGGTGTCGTCCGGCAGAACCTCGACGCGCTCCTGGGCGAGGATCGGCCCGCTGTCCACGCCGTTGTCGACGACGATGACGCTCGCTCCGGTGCGGGTTGCCCCGGCCGCGAGGGCGTCGCGAACGCCGTGCGCCCCGGGAAACTCCGGAAGGTAGGCCGGATGGGTGTTGATGAGCCGGGGCGACCAGGCGTCGACGACGGATGCCGGGAGCAACCGCATGAGACCGCTCAGGACGATGAGGTCGGGTTTCCACACGCGCAGTTGCCGGTCGAGCTCCTCACCCCAGTGCTCCCGGGTCTCGAAGTCACGGAACGGCACGAGGAAGGTGGGGATGCCGAAGGCCTCGGCATGTGCGAAGCCGTCGGCCTGCCGGTCGGCTCCGACGACGACGACGCGGGCCGGGAATCCGGGGTCGGCGGCGGCCTCGAGGAGCGCCCGGAGATTGGAGCCGGTGCCCGAGATCAGAACCGCGACCGTCAGCACCCGGTCAGTCTACCGGCGTCGCGAGGGACGTCTGCGGCCGCGGCGTCGCGGGCGCGAACAGCGCGATGGCGGCGCCCACGGCGAGCTCCACGCCGACCGAGAAGGCGAGCGGTCCCGGGGCGATGCCGACCTCGGCGAGGCGACCGGGACCGATCGACCCGGACGCGCACACCGCGAGCAGCGCCGCCGCTGCGGCGGCAAGCACGGCGATCGCGGCGAGCGTCGCGAGCCGCGGCAACGCGGAGCCCGGGGCTGATCCGTCGACTCCGCCGGCGAACAGCCGCGTGCGTGCGGCCGCACCCGCGACGAAGCCGACACCGACGATGACCAGCACGAGGGCGAACAGCCACGGCGACGAGCTCTCGGGGATGAGGCCCAGCACCGGCAGGCCCGGAACGACACCCAGCGCGGTGCCCGCGGGTGACACCGCGGTGCCGGCGCCGACGGCGAAGCCCGGACCCGCGACGAACGACGCCCCCCAGATGATCAGCGTCGGCAGGTACGCCAACTGTCCGAGGGCGAACATGCTGCCGCCTGCCGCGTCGACGTGCGCGGCTTCGAAGAGGGCGACGACCTGCCCGCCCCGCAGCACCGCTGCCACCGCGATCACGAGCGCTCCGGCCCCGACGAGCCCGACCACCGAGATGCCGACGCCGCGCCCTGTCGCCGAGACGACCGCGGCCCACGGATGACCACGATGGGCGTCCGCTCCGTCGATGCGGTCACGGACGGCATCGACCACTCCGTCGTCACCGCCACGCCACGCTTCGACGAGCGCGCCACCCAGCGCAGGCACGGCGAACACGAGGGTGGGAAACAGCAGCGACTGCCAGCCGAAGACCGCGGCCACCGGGTTGTGCGACGTCGCCCACAGTCCGGCCGCCAGAAGGAGAGTGACCGCGCTGCCGGAAGCGACGCCCAGCAACCACGCGCCCGAACGCGCGGCGCGCACGCCCGAACGTGCGGCGAAGACAGCCGTGAAGACGGCGAGCGCGAGCGGGGCGAGCGAGACGATGAACGCCGCCGCCTGCGCGGGGATGCCGGCCGCGACGAGGTAGCCGTCGCTCAGCGCGATGTGCAGCGGCACGAAGTGACCGAGCTGCCAGATGCGTACTGCGGTCGGCCACAGCGCACCCCAGTCGGCACTGCCGCCGAGTCCCGCCACCCAGAACACCGTCAGGGGTGCGAAGACCACGGCGACGCCGACGGCCGCTGCGATCAGGGCATCGACAGCGGAGAGAAGGAGGACGAGCAGGCGGTTCATGCGGGTTCGACCCTACCCACCCCGGTGAGCTGCGCCGTGCGGACGCGCGGCGTCGCGGGGGAACCTCAGGGAGGAACCTCAGCGGGCAGCGCAGGCGCGGCATCCACTAGCGTTCTAGACGGAGGATCCATGCCCGCTACACCCACGTCCACCACGCGTTCCGACGCCGCCGTCCCCACGGGCGCGATCGACCGCTTCTTCGAGATCACCCGCCGAGGGTCGACGATCGGCGGTGAGATCAGAGGAGGTCTCGTCACTTTCGTGACGATGGCCTACATCGTGATCCTGAACCCGATCATCCTGTCGGGCAAAGCCGACATCGCCGGCAACGAACTGGCTTTCTCGGCCGTGGGCGCGGCGACCGCGCTGACCGCCGGAGTGATGACGATCCTGTTCGGCGTCATCACCCGTCTGCCGTTCGCCTTCGCCGCGGGCCTCGGGATCAACGCCTTCCTCGCGTTCAGCGTGATCCACGAGGTGACCTGGCCCGAGGCCATGGCACTCGTGATGATCAACGGCGTCATCATCGTTCTGCTGGCAGCCACGGGCCTGCGAAAGCTCATCTTCGACGCGGTGCCGGTGCAACTGAAGCTCGCCATCACGGTGGCGATCGGCCTGTTCATCGCCTTCATCGGCTTCGTCAACTCCGGCTTCGTCACCGCGACGGGATCGAACTCGCCGCCGGTGGGTCTCGGCATCGGAGGTTCGGTCGCCTCAGTGCCGACGCTGATGTTCGTGCTGACATTGCTGGTCACCGGCGTGCTCGTGGCCCGCAAGGTCAAGGGCGGCATGCTGATCGGACTCGTCGGCGGCACCGTGATCTCGGTGATCATCGAGGCGATCTGGCACCTCGGCTCGGCGACCGATCACCCGGGCGGCTGGGGACTCACGATCCCCGCTCTGAGCGGATCGCCGGTGAGCGTTCCCGATCTGAGCCTGCTGGGCGCCGTCGACTTCGGCTTCGATGTCGGCAAGGTCGGCATCGTCGCCCTCGTGATGCTCGTGTTCACCTTGGTCTTCTCGAACTTCTTCGATGCGATGGGCACCATGACGGGCCTCGCGAAGGAAGCGGGACTCGCAGACGAGAAGGGCGACTTCCCGCGCATCAGGTCCGCGCTTGTCGTCGAAGGCGTCGGCGCGGTGATGGGAGGTGCGACCTCCTCATCGTCGGCGACCGTGTTCATCGAGTCGGGCTCCGGCATCGGTGAAGGTGCCCGCACGGGACTGGCCAACGTCGTCACCGGTGTCGTCTTCCTGCTGGCGATGTTCTTCACGCCGCTGACCTCGATCGTGCCCACCGAAGTCGCCGCCGCCGCTCTGGTGATCGTCGGCGCGATGATGATGGCGCAGGTCAAGCACATCGACCTCAGCGATTTCAGCGTGCTCCTGCCGGTGTTCCTGACCGTGTCGGTCATGCCGATGACGTACTCGATCGCGAACGGCATCGGCGCGGGCTTCATCAGCTGGGTCGTCGTGCGCTCGCTCTCCGGCAAGGCGAAGCAGATCAGTCCGCTCTTGTGGGTGGTCGCCGTCGGCTTCCTCATCTACTTCGCGCGCGGCCCGATCGAGACGTTGCTCGGCGGCTGAGTCCGTGAGCCCCCCGGATAGGCTCGGACGGTGACAAGACAAAAAGACGCGGAGATCACGGCGGAGTGGTTCAGAGCCGCCTTCGGCTGGATCGTGGTCGTGCTGGTGCTGATTTTGGTGGTCCCCGTGGCGATCGTCGCCGGAGTGGGGTTCGCCCAGGGCACCGTCCCGCCCGGGAGCGACGGCGGGATCTTCGGCACGGGCCCGGGGTATCCGATCTTCCCCCCGCCGTACTGGCTGCTCTGGATCCCGGCACTGGGCGCGCTGTTGCTGAGCGTCGCGACCTGGCGCTATCGCGGTCAGTTCATGGACTCGATCTTCTCTGCACGATGGGATCTGGGAATCATCTCGCTGGTCGGAGCGCTGACGACGCTCGGCGCTGCGGTGACGTTCGGCGCACCGTTCATCTGGCCGGTCCTCGGCGCGGTCGTCCCGTGGGTGCTCGCCCTTATCGTCGTGCTCTCGCGGGGCGTGTGGGATGGCATCCGCGATGCCGTGCACGCCTTTCGACCGCAACCGCGCGATACCCGCTCTCGGCAGCGCCCCGACGCACGCGCAGCGTCGCCGGCACGCCCGACGGCGATTCCCGCTCTGCGCATCACGGCGAGCGAGCGTTGGAAGCGGAACAAGCAGCGCCTCACGCTCCTCGACGGTGACCCCCGTCCTCTCATCGTCGAGGTGTTCGACAGCGCCACGAACGACCTCGGTCTCGCCCGCGCGCTCGTGCGCGCGATCGACGGGGAGGATGCCGCGGCGCCCGAGTCTCGCCCGTTCGCCCAGGGACCGGGGACGGCGATTCGCACCGTCCGTACCATCGCTCATCCCTCCGGCCCGCGCCGGACGGCGACGTGGCATTGGGACGACGGCAAGCGCGCTGTGCTGATGTGCGCCTTCGATGTCGAACCCGACCGTTTCGCGGCGGCGGAGGTCGAGCTCGACCAGCTCGCCGCCGGAATCACGATCGGCACCGTGTGAGGCGGTGAGGAGGGGGCGATGGGGAGTTCTCCCCATCGCCCCCTCCTCATGACGTTGTCTACCATCGTCACAGACAAGGAGCCCGCATGGATCTGCCCGAGACGATAGCCCCCATACCCGGTGATCCGTCAGTCATTCGCTGGCGCGCGTCACAGTACGCTCAGACCGCCGACGCCATCCTCGAGGCGGTGTCGGGCTTGCGCACTGCCATCGCCGAGACCCGCAATCACCGCAGCGACGCGCTCGATGTGCTCGCGGAGAACGCCGGCACGGTGGCCGACAAGCTCGCCACGCTCGAGAACCGCTATCGCGTCGCGTCCGAGTCGTTGACCGATTTCGCCGGGGATCTCGAGTCGGCCCAGCAGCAGGCCGCACCGCTGGTCGCCGAAAACCAGGATGCCTCGGCTCAGCTGACCTACGCGAACTCGCGCATCCGCCAGTACGAGCAGCAGCGGCTGACGACGACCGACCCGAATGAGATGGTCGAACTCAATCAGGAACTCATCCGCCTGCACTCGCGAGCGAACACCCAGCGCAGCACGCTGAACTCCGCTCAGGCTCGCTTCACATCGATCGTCGAGACGCTTCGCCAGTCGGGGCGCGACGCCGCATCGCGGCTTCGCACGGCCACCGACGGCGACGGATTGAACGATTCGATCCTGGACAACATCAACGGCTGGGTGCAGGAGCACGCAGAGATCCTGAAAGCCATCCGTCAGGTGCTGCAGGTGATCACGACCGCACTGTCGGTTCTCAGCTTCGTCTTCCCCGTGCTCGCACCGTTCGCGCTCGCCGCCGGGCTGTTGACGGCAGGGCTCGGCCTGCTCCTCGCCGCGGCGGGCGAGATCTCGTGGGTCGATTTCGGACTCGACGTCCTCGCCGTGGCGACGCTCGGCGTCGGCGCGATCGCATCGAAGGGCGTCGGCCAGGTCGTCAACCTCATGCGCGCGAACCGCCTCGCCGTTGTGACCAATGCCCTCCCCCAAGCGACTTCCCGCGGATTCTCGGCCGCGTCGCGCCTGGTGACGAACTCGTTCGACAATGTGCTGGGCGGCGCGCTGACCACCGTGAAGACGCCGCTGCCGGGACTCACGCTGGGTGAGCGCTCGCCCGAGTTCCTGCGCCGCGCGATGGAGCTCATCACGGCAAAGGGCGGCAACAACGCCGACTTCCTGAGGCTGCTGCAGAACCCGACGGTGACGGGAAGCAACGCGACGATCGATTCGCTGATCGCCCTCGGCCAGACGCACCGTTTCACCGCGCAGCTCGCGGGCGGGGTCAACATGGTTCTGCACCAGGCCGATTCCACACTGGGCGACCGCATCCCGTCGTTGCTCAACGCTCTGCCCGACACGTTCACGGACAACGTCGTGGGCGATGCGCTGCGGGGGGCATCGGACTGGTACAACCAGGACGTCCAGGACGCGAGCACATGGCGAGTGGGCTCGTGAGCCTGACCGCGAGCGCAGCTCTCCCGCGCGTCATCGTTCCCCCGGGCTGGGCGGCCGTTGCGGTCAGCGAGGACAACGGCGACACCGCGCGTCGCGTGTTCCGCGAGGCCTGGACACAGGGCCCGCGTGACAGCATCGGACCCTTCATCCACCGGTTGGAGGAGTGGCTCGTCTCCGTCCTCGACGATGCGCGCGACGCCGGCTGTTTCCGTGTCATCCTCCCGATGGGCGTGCCGTGGCAGGTACCCGTGTCGACCGCGATCTCGCTGAGCTTCGCGCCGGCCGCGGCCCGCGAGGCGTCTGCGCTGCCCGGCGCCGAGCTTCGTGACACCGACGCCGGAACGGCGCGTCGGCTCGTCACCGACCTGCCCGTCGCGGGAGCAGACCCGGAAGCGCTGGCGCTGCTGCGCACGGTCGAGTACGTGTGGCCGCTACCCGACGCCGATGGCGCTCTGATCGCATTCGCTTCGATCTCGGGGCAGCCGGTCGCCGAGTTCGCTCCGGTGACCGACGCCTTGACGGTGCTCATCGAGACCATGCTGGACGCGCTCGAATGGCCCCGCTCCCCCGCCGAGCAGACGATGAACTCGGAGGACAGCGCATGACCATTCGCGTGGACGCCGATCCGGCCCGGTGGATGTATGTGCCGGCACGCTTCCCTTGGCAGGGCTATGCGGGTGTCGAGGAGTGGAGCGACGCACTCATGTCGGCGCTCGACGAGCTCCATCACTATGGCTCGGACCAGCGTGAGCTCATCCGCGCGTATGCCGAAGGGCTGTCGCGATCGATCGACACCGGCGAGCACCGCTACGCCTACCTGACACAGCCGCACGTCGAGACGGCGATCGCGAGCTTCTACGAGTGGCCGCACCTGGACGTGCCCGATGAGGAGCTGCAGGGTGCGACGGACCGGGCCGCCGTCCGCCCGGCGGTGACCGAGCCGTTCGAGAGCGAGGCTCTCGGAGCGGGGACCGTGACGGTGCGCTACGTCGCGAAGGAGCCGAACGGGGTGGTCGGCGCCGTCGCCCACTGGGTGTGGCGTCACCCCGATCGCGACGTCATCATGATCGTCGGGGACGCCGATCTGCCGCGATTCCTGCGGCTGCGCCCGCTGTTCGATGAACTCGCCCGCGCGATCAGCGTCGTTCCGGGTGATGAGGGAAGGAGCTCGATATGGCCGATGGACTGAAGCTCGATACCGAGGACGTGCAGAAGGTCGCCAACGACCTGCAGCGCATCACGAACACGCTGGAGGATGCCGCAGCCGACTCGTCGTCGCTCGCTTCGGTGATTCCGGTGGAGGAGCTCTCCCGCGCCGTGGAGGACTTTGCGGGAGGCTGGGACGACAACCGCAGAAACCTCATCAAGGAGGTCTCGGCGTTGCGCGAGCAGGCCGCTGCCGTCGCGCAGGGGTTCTCCGATGTCGAGTCGCAACTGGTCGACGCGCTCACCCGGCCGCCGCAGACGGCCGCCCAGCCCGCCGGTGGGCACGGCGGTCCGACCGCGTACTGAGCGCGGTCGCCGAGGGACAACGAAAGAGGGGGTGGATGCCGCGGCATCCACCCCCTCTTTACGTCAAACGTCAGAGCGTCTCGATGATCTCCCGCATGAGCGCAGCCGTCTCGGACGGCGTCTTGCCGACCTTGACCCCGGCGGCCTCGAGGGCCTCCTTCTTAGCCTGCGCGGTGCCCGCCGAGCCAGAGACGATGGCGCCGGCGTGACCCATCGTCTTGCCTTCGGGGGCGGTGAAACCGGCGACGTAGCCGACGACCGGCTTGGTGACGTGAGCCTTGATGTACTCGGCCGCACGCTCTTCGGCGTCGCCGCCGATCTCGCCGATCATGACGATCGCCTTGGTCTCGGGGTCGGCTTCGAACGCGGCGAGCGCGTCGATGTGGGTGGTGCCGATGATCGGGTCGCCACCGATGCCGATCGCGGTCGAGAAGCCCAGGTCGCGCAGCTCGAACATCATCTGGTACGTCAGGGTGCCCGACTTCGACACGAGGCCGATCGGGCCCTTTTCGGTGATGTTCGCCGGCGTGATGCCCACGAGCGCCTCACCGGGCGTGATGATGCCGGGGCAGTTCGGACCGATGATGCGGGTCTTGTTGCCCTTGCTCTTCGCGTAGGCCCACGCCTCGGCGGTGTCGCCGACGGGAACACCCTCGGTGATGACGACGAGCAGCGGAATCTCGGTGTCGATGGCCTCGACCATCGCGTCCTTGGTGAACGCCGGCGGCACGAACGCGATGGTCACATCGGCGCCGGTCGCGGCGATGGCCTCGGCCACCGACGCGAAGACGGGCAGTTCGAGCGGGTTGCCATCCTTGTCGACGTGCGAGACGGTCGTGCCGGCCTTGCGGGCGTTGACGCCGCCGACGACGTTCGTGCCCGCCTTGAGCATCAGCGCGGTGTGCTTGGTGCCCTCACCGCCGGTGATGCCCTGGACGATGACCTTGGAGTCCTTGTTGAGGTAGATAGACATTTCTCTTGAGTCCTGTTCTCGTCAGCGCTCAGGCGTTCGCCAGCTCGGCGGCCTTGTCGGCGCCCTCGTCCATGCCCGCGGCAAGGGTGACGAGGGGGTTGTTGGCGGCGGCGAGGATGGCGCGGCCTTCCTCGACCTGGTTGCCGTCGAGGCGGACGACGAGCGGCTTGGTGGCCGTGTCGCCGAGGATCTCGAGCGCCTTCACGATGCCCTCCGCGACGGCCACGCACGACGTGATACCGCCGAAGACGTTGACGAAGACCGACTTGACCTGCTCGTCACCGAGGATGACGTCCAGACCCGCGGCCATGACGGTCGCCGACGCGCCGCCACCGATATCGAGGAAGTTGGCCGGCTTCACGCCGCCGTGGTTCTCGCCCGCGTATGCGACGACGTCGAGGGTCGACATGACCAGGCCCGCGCCGTTGCCGATGATGCCGACTTGACCGTCGAGCTTCACGTAGTTGAGACCGGATGCCTTGGCCTTCGCCTCGAGCGGGTCGGCGGCGTCCTTGTCCTCGAGCTCTTCGTGCTCGGGGTGGCGCACCTCGGTGGCGTTGTCGTCGAGCGACACCTTGCCGTCGAGGGCGATGATGTTGCCCGCGGCATCCAGGATGAGCGGGTTCACCTCGACGAGGGTCGCACCTTCACCGGTGTAGACGTTGTAGAGCTTGACGAAGACATCGGCGACCTTGGGCGCCAGTTCGTCGTCGAAGCCGCCGGCCTTGGCGATCTCCAGCGCTTTGGCGGCGTCGATCCCGGTGAGCGGGTCGACCTCCACCTTGGCGAGGGCCTCGGGCTTCTCGACGGCGAGCTGCTCGATCTCCATGCCGCCCTCGACCGAGCAGAGGCTCAGGTACGAGCGGTTCGCACGGTCGAGCAGCACCGAGAAGTAGAACTCCTTCTCGATCTGCGCGCCGCCGGCGATCATGACCCGCTTGACGACGTGGCCCTTGATGTCCAGGCCCAGGATGGCCTCGGCCGCCGCGTACGCCTCGTCGGGGGTTTTGGCGACCTTCACACCGCCGGCCTTGCCGCGGCCTCCGGTCTTGACCTGAGCCTTGACGACCACGACGCCGCCGAGCTTCTCGGCCGCCGCCTTCGCCTCCTCAGGAGTATCGGCGATGATGCCGGGGAGCACCGGCACCTCGTACTTCTCGAACAGGTCTCGTGCCTGGTACTCGTACAGATCCACGTGCAATCCTTCGCTGGGCGTCAGTGGGTGTCGTGCCGAAGGGGTCCCGGATGCGGAACGGCCGCACCGAAACAATCTCGATATCGAGAGATCGACCGAGCCCCAGCTTAGTCGACGCGCCGATGAGCGAGCTCACCGTGCCGAGCGCGGCTCGACGCTCAGATCGTCGACGGCGGGGCCCTCCAGGCGCGTGCCGTCAGGCGCAAATCGCGAGGCGTGCAGCGGACAGTCCCAGGTGCACTCGGCGTCGTTCCACGCGAGCACGCCGCCCAGGTGCGGACACACCGCGCGCACCGCGCGCGTCTGCCCGTCGACCGTCGAGATGCCCATCGGGACGCCGCCGCGCTGCGCCACGACCCCCTGCCCTTCGGCGGGCTGTGGCACGGGTATCGCCCGCCGTTCGGCCGCGATCCACCCGGATGCCGCGCGTCGCGCCACCTGGAGGTTCTCCTCACCGCCGCGCGCGATATCGGCGGGCACCGTCATCCGGGTGGCGAACTCCCGCATCCACGGCGATCGGTCGCGCCATCGCGTTCCGGTCGTCTCAGCGACGATCCTCAGCGCGGCGGCCGGAGCCAGGCTCAGCCCCCACTTGCCGTACCCGGTCGCGAACGAGATGCGGCCGGCGCTGCGGGGCAGCGTGCCGATGAACGGGATGAGGTTGTGCGACTGATAGTCCTGGGCCGACCACGACGTCACCGGTTCGGCGCCGGGGAAGTGTGCGCGCGTCCACGCGATGAGCTCATCGACGCCGGCCCGCTCCGACGGCTGTCGCCCCACAGGATGCCCTCCCCCGCCCACGATCAGCTGCGCGGTGTCGGGTCCGTCGCCGGGGGTGACCGAGCGGATCGATCGTGTCGGCCCGTCGACCGAGAGGAACATGCCGTCGGGTACCTCGCCCGGCACGGTGAAGGCGACGCAATAGCTGCGAAGCCCGTGCGTCTTCGCGAACGTCAGCCCACGATCGACCACGGCGGTGCCGGTGGCGAGCACGATGTGGTCTGCCCAGACATCGCCGACCGTGGTGCGCACGCGCGGGCGCGGCACCACCCGCACGCCGGTCGCCCGGATGCCGCTGTGCACCACGCCGCCTTCGGTGATGAGCCGAGCGGTCAGAGCGCGCACGAGCGCGTAGGGATCGATGGCCACCTGGTCGTCAAGCGCCACGGCATCCACGATAGGAAACGGCAGCCCGCCGACACCCGTCGCCTCTGCGGTCGGCAGAACCCGGTGCACCTCCAGTCCCGCTTCCATCGCGGCGGCCGCTTCTTCCTCGACGGTCGACGCCCCGTCGCTGCCCTGCGCGTAGGAGTAGGCCGTGCGTCGCGTGTAGGAGACGCCCTCGGCATCCGCGAAGGCCGTCAGCCATGCGGCGCCCTCCCGGTTGGCCTGGACGTAAGCCCGCACGAGGGAGGCGGGGTGATACGCACGAATGCTCGAGAGCACGCTGCCCTGCAGCAGCGAGAGCTTGCCGGTGTTGCCGCCGCTGGCCAGGGCACCCGGGCCTGCGGCATCCAGCACGGTGACGGTGCGCCCGGCACGGCGCAGCAGCAACGCGGTCACGAGTCCGGTCAGCCCCGCTCCCACGACGACGACATCGGCACCGCGGGGCGCGTCGGACCGGGTGGGGATGGGGTCGGCGCCCAGGCGCCACAGCGATTCCATGCCGCCACGCAATCCCGCGTGCCCGACATTGACAACCCGCTTGACAGCGGCGCACGGTGAGGGGAGCGTCGCTCAGGCAGGGGTCGCGTTAGGCTCACGGGCATGGCCGACTCCGCCCCCACCTCCGCCCGCAACGCCGTCGTTGCCGCTGCTCTCGACCTCTTCGTCGCCCAGGGATTCGAGGCGACCTCGGTGGAGCAGATCGCGCAGGCGGCCGGGGTGTCGCGCTCAACCTTCTTCCGACAGTTCGGCGGCAAGGATGACGTCGTCTTCAGCGACCACGACGTGCTGCTGGCGCACCTGCGCACCTCCCTCGCGACGGGCACGCTCGCGGCGGGGCAGAACCCCTGGGCCGCGGCGTGTGCCGCGTCGGTCGACGTGTTCCGCCACTTCGCCGCAGAGCCGGAGCTCGCGCGTCGCCGGTACGCCGTCGTGCGGCAGGTGCCCGCACTGCGCGATCGCGAGATCGTGACGGTTTTCCAGTACGAGCGGCTCTTCGACGACTACCTGCGATCGGCATTGCCCGGCCTCGACCCGATCGATGCGGTGGCGTTCTCGGCCGCGGTCACGGCCGTGCACAACCACGTGCTGCGGCGTCTGCTGCGCGGCACGGAGGACATCCCGGAGTCGGTGCTGACCGCCGCCTACGACGACCTCATGCACCGGTTCGGCGTGCATCCCGACGGCGAACAGGTCGCGGACGACGATGTGGTCGTGGCCACTTTCCCGCGTCGGATGCCGATGGCCGAGGTCGTCCGCCGCCTGCGCGACGAGCTCTGAGGCGCGGGGCCTTTCGACTCGCTGCGCCCGCTCAACGACCGGGCGAAACGCGGTCCGAGCTCAGACGGTCTCGCCCGAGGCGACGGTCTCGGCCAGCGCGTGCACCCGCGGCAGGTGGTGCGCGCCGTAGAAGTCCGCGGCGGTCAGACGCACGGCATCCGCAGCAGCCGGCTCCGCGTGGCGGGCGACCGCGGTGACGGCGAGCGCGTGCATCCAGCCGCCGGCGAGCACACCGAGCAGCATCAGGTACGGAACGCTCACGGCGTGCGCGTCGCGCGGCGACGCCGCGAAGCCGAGCACATCGGCGGTGGCGCCACGCGCGGCACCCACGGCGCGCTCGAGGCGGTCGGCGGTGCGCCGCGCGACCTCGCCCCCGTCGGCACGAAGCGCCGCGATCGTCTCGGCGATGTCGGCGAACAGTGCCTCGGCGGTCGCTCCGCCATCGCGGATGATCTTCCGCCCGATGAGGTCGTTGGACTGGATCGCTGTGGTGCCTTCGTAGATGGGCATGATGCGGGCGTCGCGATAGTACTGCGCGGCGCCGGTCTCTTCGATGAACCCCATACCGCCGTGCACCTGGATGCCGTCGCTGGTCAGTGCGACGGCATCCTCGGTCGACCACCCCTTGAGGATGGGAACGAAGAACTCCGCGCGCGCCTGCACGGCCGCGTCGCCCGTGCGCTCAGCCCGGTCGAACAGATCGGCGACGTACACGCCGAGCGCGCGCGTCGCGAACACCTGGCTGCGCATCGACAGCAGGAGGCGTCGGACGTCGGGGTGCTCGGCGATCGGCGCGACGCCGTCCCGGCCGAGCACGCGCCCTTGTATGCGGTCTTCGGCATATGCGGTGGCCTGCTGCAGCGCCCGGTCGGCGATGCCCGTCGCCTGGAACCCCATGGCGATGCGCGCCGAGTTCATCATCACGAACATCCCCGCCAGTCCCCCGCCGACGTCGCCGACGAGGAAACCGGTCGCGTCTTCGTATGACAGCACGCACGTGGGGCTGCCGTGGATGCCGAGCTTGTGCTCGACGGCGACGGTCGTGACGGCGTTGCGCGCTCCGAGCGAGCCGTCGTCGTTCACGAGGTATTTGGGAGCCACGAACAGCGACAGCCCTTTGGCGCCTTCGGGGGCGCCCGGGGTGCGCGCGAGCACGAGGTGCACGATGTTCTCGGCGACGTCGTGGTCGCCCCAGGTGATGAAGATCTTCTGGCCGCGGATGGCGTAGCTGCCGTCGTCGCGGGGCGTCGCGGTGGTGCGAATGGCCCCGAGGTCGGTACCGGCGGCCGGCTCGGTGAGGTTCATGGTGCCCGTCCACTCGCCCGAGACCAGCTTGGTCAGGTAGGTCTCGCGGAGGGCATCGGATGCCGCGGCATCCAGCGCGTGGATCTGGCCCGCCGTGAGCAACCAGCACAGGGCGAACGCCGAGTTGGAGGCGTTCCACACCTCGCCGAGTCCGGCGCGCACGGAACCGGGCAGACCGCCTCCGCCGGCGGAGGCGGGCGCCTCGGCGCTGACCCATCCGGCCTCGACGAAGGCGCGGTACGCATCGGCGAAGCCCGCCGGCATGCGCACCTGGCCATCGATCAGCTGCGCTCCCTCACGGTCGCCGATGGTCTGCAACGGGGCGAGGACGGATGCGGCGAACTCGCCCGCTCCGGCGACGATGTCGGCGCCGTCGTCGGCGGTGAGCTCGCCGTCGGTGGCGCGGGCCACGATGTCGAGCCCGAAGGCCTCGCCGAACAGGAAGGCGTAGTCCGAGGTGGGCGGCTGGTAGTCGGCGGCCATGGCGGGCTCCTCGTGATCGGTGGCGCCGGATGAGCGCACGGGGTGAGACTGCGAATCATCATAAGTGAAACTGAGTGTCAGCGCGACTGTCGGGTCTCTGGTCGCACCCGCCGGCCGCGGCCAGGATGGGTGCCATGCCGTACGAGATTCCCGCCCCGATGCTCGCCAAGGCCGTGGCCGCCGTCCCCGACCCCGACCGCACCCTGGGCGGACTATCGTTCGAGCCGAAGTGGGACGGCTTTCGCGCGCTGATCGCCTGGGACGGCACCACCCTGGAGATCGGCTCGCGCGGCGCGAAGCCGTTGACCCGCTACTTCCCCGAACTCGTCGCCGCGTGCGCGGAGCTCCTGCCCGAGCCGTGCCTGCTCGACGGCGAGATCATCGTCGCTCTCGACGCCCGCGACGGCAGCCGTCGCCTGTCGTGGGAGGCGCTGTCGCAACGCATCCACCCCGCCGCGTCGCGGGTCGCCCAGCTGAGTGTGGACACTCCCGCCATGTTCGTCGCCTTCGACCTGCTCGCCCGCGGCGCCGACGGCCTTCAGAGCGAGCCGTTCTCGGCGCGGCGCTCGGCGCTGGAGGAGCTGCTGCGGGATGTCCCGGCACCCCTGCACCTCACGCGCGCCACCCGCGACCGCGACCTGGCGGCCCAGTGGCTCGCCCGCTTCGAGGGCGCGGGACTCGACGGCATCGTCGCCAAGCCGCTCGCACTCCCCTATGCGCCCGGAAAGCGGACCATGTACAAGGTGAAGCACGCCCGTACCGCCGATGTCGTGCTGCTGGGCTACCGCGTCCACAAGAGCGGCGCGGGCGTCGGGTCGCTTCTGCTCGGCCTCTACGACGACACCGGGGCTCTCCGCAACGTCGGCGGGGCGTCTGCCTTCAGCGACGCTCGTCGCCGCGAGCTCGTCGACGAGCTGACGCCGCTGGTGATGACGGATGCCGACGGCACTGCCGTCACGGGCGCGACCGAGCGCTCGCGCTTCTCGGCATCCAAGGACACCTCGTTCGTGCGCCTGCGGCCCGAGCGGGTGCTGGAAGTGCGCTACGACCAGCTCGAGGGCGAGCGTTTTCGCCACACGGTGCAGTTCCACCGGTGGCGGCCCGACCGTGACCCGCGCTCGTGCACCTTCGCCCAGCTCGAGCAGGTGGCGGCGTACGACCTCTCCGACGTGCTGACCTGAGCGGCCTTCTCCACAACAGCCGGATCGCACCCGAACGCACGGATCCGGCCCGCGCAGCACCGCGTGGGCCGGATCCGGCTCTCCGCGCGCGGCCTCGTCGGCGCCGGAATCCGGCGGCCGCCCAGCGACCGATCATGCAGAGGGCGAGGGTCTCCCCTCCTCCGTGGCACTGACAGTACGCGTACGCACGACCACGGGAGCGGCGCTCGACCGTGAATATCTGACGCCGTTGTTCCGGCGCCGCGCTCTCGCCCCGACGGGCGAGCGGTGCGAGGATCGGAGCATGGTCCCCGCCACGCCCGACGAGCCGGACGTGCCCGCTACGGAACCGACACTGACGCAAGAGCTCGCGCTCGAGCCGGTGCAGTTCATCGCGCGCACCGACATCGTGCTGCGCCTGGGCGCCCTCATGCTCGGAGCCGGTGCGTCCTCGGCGCGGGTGCGCGACAGCATGGTGCGCGCCGCCGCGGCGGTGGGCATCGACGACGTGCACTGCCGCGTCGGGATGACCGACATCGTCCTCACCGCTGGCCGCGGCCAGATGTTCCGCACGCGGGTCGCGGAGGTGCCCCGACCCGCGGTGGACGCCGACCGGATGACAGCCCTCAAGCGGTTGACCGCCGAGCTTCGCCCCGGAACGACTCCGGCACGCCTTCAGGCCCAGTTGAGCGAGATCGAGCGGATGCCGAGGAGGTACTCCGAAGCGACCCGCGTGCTGGCCGCGGCGCTCGCGTGTGCGGCGTTCGCTCTGCTGAACAACGGAGGCTGGCAGGAGTTCGTCGCCGTCGGCATCGCCGCAGCCGCGGGCCAGTGGGTGCGGATGCTGATCCACCGCCTGCGCACGAACGAGTTCCTCCTCGTGTTCGCCTCGGCGATGACGGCTCTGCTCGTCTACCTCGCCGCCGCCCAGGTCTTCGTGGCGCTCGGGGTTCCCGGCGGCCAACACGATGCCGCGCTGACCAGTGCCGTCCTCTACCTCGTGCCCGGCTTCCCGCTGGTCACCGGCGCGCTGGATCTCGCGCGACTCGACCTGAACGCGGGCATCGCGCGCGTGACGTACGCCGTTCTCGTACTGCTGGCCACCGGCACGGCGGTGTGGGGCGTGGCGACGCTGTTCGACGCGACGGTGACCCAGGTCGCCGCACCGGAGTTCGCCGAGCCGGTGCTGTCCTTCGTCCGCCTGGCCGCGGGCTTCGTCGGCGTGCTCGGCTTCGCACTGCTGTTCTCGACGCCGTGGGCCATCGCGCTGACCGCGTCGAGCCTCGGGGCCTTGGCGAACGTGGGCCGGCTGGCACTCGTCGACGCCCACGTGAATCCCGCCGTCGCGGCGGCCGCTGCCGCCCTCGCGGTAGGACTCGGCGCCTACCTCTTCGGTGACCGGCTGCGGGCGGCCCGCGTGACGCTCACCGTGCCGGCTGTGTTGATCATGGTTCCGGGCGCGGCCGCGTACCGATCGATCGCGGGCGTGATCGGCGGCGACACCGTGGCCGCGATCCAGAACGGCACGACCGCCGTCTTCGTCGTCGTCGCACTCGCGATCGGCCTCACCGTGGCCCGGGTGCTCACCGAACGGGAGTGGTCGCTGCCGGCCCGGTGACCCTGCGACGACCACGCGTCGTCTACGTTCGAGGGATGGGCCTGTTCCGAGACTCCTCCCGCACCGTCCGCATCGATCAGCGCGCCGACGACGCGGTCGTTGTACGAACCACCGGCGGACCGTGGCGGCTGTGGTCGGATGCCTTCGGCGCCCTCGCGATCCGGGCCGTGCAGATCCTCGTGGTCGTCGCCCTCGCCGCCGGGGTGATCTGGGGCATCCGCCAGCTGACGGTCGTGACGATCCCCCTCGTGATCGCCCTCATCCTCGCCTCCGCGTTCGCCCCGCTGATGGGCTGGCTGCGCCGCCGCGGCATCCCGTCGATCGCCGCCACTCTCCTCACCCTGCTCGCCATCGCGATCGTCCTGACCGGCATCGGCTGGCTGATCGTGTGGGCAGTGCGCGATCAGTGGGACGAGCTGTACGCCCAGGCGCAGGGCGGGTTCTCCGATCTGATGGCGTGGGCTCAGACCCTGCCACTGCAGATCGACCGGGCGCAGATCGACGAGTGGGTGTCGTCGCTCGGCGGCTTCGTGACGAGCGCACAGTTCGGCAGCGGTGCCCTCGCCGGCGTCAGTGCCGTCGCCGGCTTCATCACCGGCCTCGTCCTGATGATCGTCATGCTGTTCTTCTTCCTCAAGGACGGCCCGCAGATGTGGCAGTTCCTGCTGCGACCGTTCCGTGGCTCTGCGTACGAGCGCGCGCAACGCGTGGGCGACAAGACGGTCACCGTACTCGGCTCCTACGTACGCGGCACGGCGACGGTGGCCGCGGTAGATGCCGTCGGCATCCTCATCGGTCTGCTCATCCTCCAGGTGCCGCTGGCCCTGCCGCTGGCCGTGCTCGTCTTCCTCCTCGCCTTCATCCCCATCGTGGGAGCGACGCTCGCGGGAGCGCTCGCCGCGTTGGTCGCGCTCGTCGCCAACGGATGGGTGGTAGCGCTCGTGGTGGTGGGCGTTGTCGTCCTGGTCAACCAGCTGGAGGGCAACTTCCTGCAGCCGGTGCTGATGGGACGCTCCATGCACCTGCACGCCTTCGTGATCCTCGTCGCCCTCGCTGCCGGCACTGTGCTCGGCGGCATCGTCGGCGCTGTGCTCGCCGTGCCGCTCACCGCCGTCGCCTGGGGCATCGTGCAGGTCTGGGACGGGCCGCACACCCCGGCCCGGTGGGCGCGGCCGCATCGGCGCGAGCTCGCCCTCGACAGCGGTATGTCGTAACCGGTATCAGGGGATCCAGACGACGACGCCGCTCTGACCGCTCAGCAGCGCCGCCACGCCCGCACTCACGGCATCACGGCAACGCTCGGGCGTGAAGCTCGCCGGATCGTGATGGGCGGCCTGACCGAGATCCTCACCGCGAAAACCGGCTCCCTCCCACTCGACGGCCAGCACGTTCTCGGTCGGCTCGGCCAACTCGCCGCCCAGCACGAGGAAGGGCTGGTCGAGGTGGCTGGCCGTGACGATGGCGAGCGGGTCGACGAGACCGTCGCCGACCGACATGAGGACGTCCGGCTTCATGCCGATCGCCTCGGAGATCGCCGGGATGGGATCAGAGCCCGCGCGCACTTCGCGCAGGTCGGCGCCGACATCGTGCGCCCATGCGCGCACCGCGTCGGCCATCGTCGTGGTCCCCGATTCGTCGCCCATCGTCAGCAGGACGACGCGGTAGCCCGCCGACGGATGGGCACCGGCCCACGAGCCCGGGCTCGGCGACATGGTCGCGGCCGGTGCCAGTGGAGTCGGCGGTAAGAACCCGGGCTGCACGGCCGCAACGAGGGTGGGCGACGGGTGCGGCGTGCTCCAGTCCGACGCGCAGCCGGCGAGCGATGCCGAGGCGGCGAGCGCGACGACGGCGAGAAACCCCGTGGCGGCAGGTCGAGAAGGAAAGGCGCGCACCCCTCCAGCATCGCGTGAGAGATCGCGCCGAACGTGTCGGTGCCAGCTCGTTCGCCCAACATTGTCGCGCACGACAACCCCCGTTCACCGGGACAGCGCACGCTCGCGCCGTGCCGATTCGCCGCGTGTCTCTTCTGCTGATGGTTCTGCTCACCGCCGTGCTGGCGGTGGCCCCGTCGCTGATCACGGCATCCGCCGCGCAGGCGCATGGTTTCAGTTCGGTCGTCTTCGCCGATCTGTCGCACGACGACGAAGGCCGCACGGTGACGACTCTGCAGCTGGAGTACGACCTGCTCATCGTGTCGGCGGCCGACACGCAGCACGACGATGCGCTCTTCCGGGCGGGCACCGCCGCGTTCGCCGACCGGGACGACGACGCCATGGCGGCCGCTGTGCGCGATCACCGCGACACCGTGGCGCGCTACGTCGATGACCGTTTCACGATCGGCACGGCCGGTGACAGCGGCGGCGCGTGCACCGCCTCGGCCATCGGCGATGTGACCATGACCATGCAGGAGGGCGTGCCGTACGTCGTCATCTCCCGCGTCGAGCAGTGTCCCGCCGCGGAGGCGCACATCGTTCGCAGCACGCTCTTCAGCGACGATGAGGGCTACGTCACGGGAACCAAGACGATCCTCACCTACGACATCGACCTGCACACCGGATCGGCGGCCCTCGACGGCTCGACTCCGGAGTTCTCCACCGCGCAGAGCACGTGGGAGCGCTTCTGGGAGTTCTTCCACTTGGGCGCGGAGCACCTGCTGACCGGCATCGACCACATCCTCTTCCTGTTGGCTCTCATCGCGGGTTCGCGCAAGCTCCGCGAGATCGTGCTGGCCGCGACGGTGTTCACCCTGGCGCATTCGGTGACCTTCATCCTCGCCGCGACCAAGGTCGTGAGTCTGCCGAGCATCGTCATCGAGCCCACCATCGCGCTGTCGATCTCGATCGTCGCGGCCTGGTACCTGGTACGACTGTGGCGAAAGGGCGAAGCGGCCACCGAGCTGAGCCGCGACTCGGGGCCACTGGGACTGGATCGCGCGGGGTGGCTGCGACTGCTGGTCGTGTTCTGCTTCGGACTCATCCACGGCCTCGGCTTCGCCTCGGCGCTCGGCATCGACGAGCCATGGTCGTGGACGCTGCTGTGGTCGCTGCTCGTGTTCAACCTCGGCATCGAGGCGGTGCAGATCGGACTGATCGCGCTCGTCTTCCCGTTGCTGGTGCTGTTGCGGCGACGGGCGCCGCGCATCGCCATGTGGGCCACCGGCGCGCTGGCCGTGGCCGTCACCCTGGCCGGACTCATCTGGTTCGTACAGCGGGTGTTCGGCTGGGAGTGAGCCGGTTCTGGTCAAACTCTCAGAGTTTCGCCTCGACGTCACCGCTTCTGACCGAGATGTTCACCGCTGTGTCATCCCGGGAGCGGATCGTCCAGATGACGCCCTCGTGGCGCCTGCCTCCGGCCCTTCGCCGCGCATCCCACACCCCATGAACGGACAGACAATGCCGCACTTCGCTGCACCGCGAGCGCCGCGCCTCCCGCGCCGGTCGGTCGCTTGGATCACCGCCGCCGCCCTGTGCGCGACGGCCTTCGCGGGAGTCGTCGCCACTCCCGCCGTCGCCGACACCCCGACCACACTGAGCGGCGTCGTCCTCGGCGTCGGCGCCGACGAGACCCAGCGCATCGTGAGCTGGTACTCGTCCGACGACACCGCACAGATCGTCCAGGTCGCCCCGACGGCCTCGCTCGTAGGCGGCGACTTCCCGGCATCCGCCGTCACCTTCGCCGCCACCGGCGCTGCGAACATCGCCACCAGCGGTGGATTCAACCGCCACGCGAGCATCACCGGCCTGCAGGAGAACACGCAGTACTCCTACCGCGTCGGCGCCGTCGGCAACTGGTCGACGACCGCGACGTTCCAGACGCACTCATTCGACGGCGACTTCGATTTCCTGTTCTACGGCGACCCGCAGATCGGTTCGTCGGGAGACCTCGCCAAAGACACCGCGGGGTGGGTCGACACCGTCAACGTCTCGTTGCAGTCGAACCCGAACGCCGAGCTGCTCGTCTCGGGCGGCGACCAGGTCGACAAGGCGAACAATGAGGCGCAGTGGGGCGGCTTCCTCGCTCCCGCCCAGCTGCGCAACTACCCCTGGGTCGCCACGATCGGCAACCACGACGTCGGCGGCAAGGCGTACGAGCAGCACTTCTTCACGCCCAACACCGATCGTTCCGGTCAGTACTACGTCAACGGCGACCCGAGCTCGAACTCCTCGGGCGGCGACTACTGGTTCATCCACAAGGATGTGCTGTTCATCGACCTCAACTCGAACAGCTACGCCACCTCCAGCGGAGGCGGTGGCGACGCGGCGCACATCCAGTACGTGACCGACGTCATCAACGCCCATGGCGCACAAGCGAAGTACACCGTGCTCGTGTACCACCACTCGATCTACTCGCCCGCCGACCACGCGCAGGATGACGACAACAAGGTGCGCCGCGTCGACTTCCCCACCACGTTCTCTCAGCTCGGTGTCGACCTGGTGCTGCAGGGCCATGACCACAGCTACTCGCGCTCGTACGAGATCAAGAACGGCCAGAAGGCGAACGCGGGCGAGCAGCCCGGTCAGAACGAGGTGTTCGAGGGCCCCGGCGGCGTCGTCTACGTCACGGCGAACTCCGCGTCGGGCTCGAAGTACTACGACCTGACGACCCCCGTCGCCGGCGACGCCACGTCGGGCGCGGGTAACGGCGCCGACCCGCAGAATCCGTCGAACTACTGGTACAACTCGGTCGAGAACCAGGAGCATGTCCGCACCTTCGTCAAGGTGCAGGTGCAGAAGGACGCGCTCGTCGTGCAGAACGTCCGCTCCGGCACCTGCGCCGCGCCCAACGCGGCCGTCGAGGTGGGACGCGTGCTCTGGTGCGGCCCGGCGAACGGTACGCAGGCGGCGCTTCCCGTCGGCTCGGTGCAGGACGAGGTGACCATCCACCCCAACCACGGTGACGGCCAGGACATCCAGGTCGACGTGCCCGATGCGGCGCCGGGTGAGTTCGGCTGGACGATCAACGGCCACAACGGCCTGGTCGACCTCGGCACCGCCGCGGAGAAGAGCAACACGTACTTCGAGGCCACCGGCCAGATCAATCCCCTCACGGTGACCGACACCCGTCGCGCCGTCGCCCCCTGGTCGATCGCGGCCAAGGTCGGCGACTTCACCGACGGGAGCAAGTCGTTCTCCGGAAAGTACCTCGGCTGGACTCCGAAGCTCGTGACCGCCGGTGGCGGCGCGGTCGCCGGTGCGTCCGTCGCATCCGGGTACGACAGCGGCACGGGCCTGTCCGACTCGCGAGTGCTCGGCTCTGCCGCGCAGGGACACGAGCGCGGCACGGCTGTCATCGGCTCCGACCTGGATCTGAAGATCCCGCTCGATATCGACAAGGGGAGCTACCGCGGCACGCTCACCCTCACCGCGATCAGCAACTGACCGCACGCGGTCACCACAACTGAACAGCTCCACTCCGCGCCCCGGGCGGGTCGACGGCCACCGCCGTCGGCCCGTTCGGGACGCCGCCGTTTCCGTCCGACTCGAAGGACCATCGCATGATCCGATCTTCCCGGCGCCGTGCCGCCGCTCTGCTCGCCGTCGCCCTGTTCGCCGCTCTCGCGGTACCCACCCCCGCGTGGGCGACTCTGCAGAGCACTGCCGCCGGCGACGACAGCAGCGCGAACGACGTGACCTGGACGGTGCGCACCGCCTCGAATGGGTTCGGCAAGGAACGCACGTCGTACACCTACGCCGTCGACCCGGGGCAGAGCATCACCGACGCCCTCGTGGTGAGCAACCACGGCACCGCGCCCCTCCAGCTCGCCGTCTACGCGGCCGACGGCTACACCGGCGCCGGCGGCCAACTCGACCTGCTGACGCCCGGGGAAACCTCGCTCAACGTCGGCGCCTGGACGCAGGCCGGTTCGTCGACGATCACGGTCGCGCCCGACGAGTCCGCGACCGTGCCGTTCGTGCTCGCGGTTCCGTCCACCGCGACCCCGGGCGACTACGTCGGCGGCATCGTCACCTCCCTCGCATCCTCGGCCGACCAGGGCATCTCGGTCGACCGCCGTCTCGGCATCCGCATCGGTCTGCGTGTCGCGGGCGCGCTTGCGCCGTCACTGACGATCGAGAACCCGCAGGTCGCCTGGGGCGGCTCGTGGTCGCTCGGCACCGGCACGGCAACGCTCAGCTACACCCTGCACAACACCGGCAACACCACGCTGGGCGCCCAGCAGGCGGCGTCGATCGCCGGGCCCTTCGGCTGGTTTGCCACGGATGCCGGGGATGTCGACCCCGCCGTGCAGATCCTGCCCGGCGAGACCCGCGACGTGCAGATCACGGTGCCGGCCATCGCGGGCATGCTGGCGCTCGTGGGCTCGGCGACGGTGACTCCGATCGTGGTGGACGCCTCGGGCTCGACCACCGCTCTCGCGCCTGTCGCCGCGCAGGCCATCGGCCTCGCCGTGCCCTGGTTGCTGGTCCTGATCGTCGTGCTCGCCGCGGGCCTCGCCGTCGGCGCGGTGTGGCTGCGACGCCGGCGCATGGCCGTGCGCCGCCGCGAGGAGGACGACCGCGTCGCACGAGCGGTGGCGGACGCTCTCGCCGAGGTTCAGGGCGCTGCGCAGAACGCAGGCTCCCCCGCCGCTGCCCCGACGAGCTCGGTCAGAGCCGCGTCGGACTGAGCCGGCCTCAGTCTTTCTTGGCGCGGCTGGGTTGCACGCGCGGTGGCTCACCCGGCATCTTGGGGAACTCGGGCGGGAACGGCAGTTCGCCGAGGCCCGCGTCGAGGTCGCGCTGCCACCACGCGAGGAGCGTATCGATGCGGCCCGGGCTGTCGGCCAGCGCAGCCCAGGGGTCGCCGATCTCGGCGAGGCGCTGCGGGACGGTGCGCACCGTGAACGCCGCCGGGTCGACGCCGTCGGCCAGCTCATCCCAACTGATGGGCGTTGCGACGGTGGCAGATGGCAGCGCGCGGGGACTGTAAGCCCCCGCCATGGTGCGGTCGCGATTGGCCTGGTTGAAGTCGATGAAGATGCGCTGGCCGCGCTCTTCCTTCCACCAGTCCATCGTCACCGCGTCGGGTAGTCGCCGCGCCAGCTCACGCCCCGCCGCGATGACCGCGTGCCGGACGTCGAGGAACTCGTGCGTAGGTTCGATGGGGCAGAACACGTGGATGCCGCGGTTGCCGCTCGTCTTCAGCCACGCCTCGAGTCCCGCCTCACGAAGCACTTCGCGGAGTACCGGGGCGACAGCGGCGGCATCCGCGAAATCGGTGCCGGGTTGCGGGTCGAGGTCGATCCGCAGCTCGACGGGGTTGTCGGTGTCACGTGCCAGTGAGGCCCACGGGTGGAAGACGACCGTGTTCATCTGCACAGCCCAGACGATCGCCGCCGCCTCGTCCAAGACCACTTGGGGGTGCCGACGCCCACTGTTGTAGGTGCACATCACCTCGTGCACATAGTCGGGAGCTCCGCGCGGTGGATTCTTGGAGAAGAAGCGCTCGCCGTCGACCGTATCGGCGAAACGCTCCAGCGACACCGGCCGATGGCCGTTGGCGCGCAAGAACGGTTCCGCGACGGCGATGACGTACTCGGCGAGCTCGTGCTTGGTGATGCCCAGTTCCGGCCAGATCACGCGGTTCGGACTCGAGAGCGACGCCTGCCGGCCGCCGACGTCGATCGTGATCCGCTCTGATGCCATGCCTCGACCCTAGGTGCCGGGCGAGGTACGCGACAGGGGGTTGCGGGTCGCGTGATCGCACCGGATCTGGCCCGCGCTTGGGCTGTCGGCGCACGCGGGCGCGAGTCAGTCGGCCGCGAGGGCGATGACCCCGGCCAGCGCGTCGCGGTCGAGCTCGATCCACGGGCCGCCGGGATCGACGACGACGCCGGTGAGACCGGGCTCGGATGCCAGGGCACGCCCGAGCTGCTCGGGCTGCAGCGGCAGTGGGCTGTCACCGCGCCCGAGGGCGACCACCTCCAGCGGATGCGAGAACACCTCCATGCGCCGCTGCCCGTCGGGCGCGCGCACTTCGGCCAGGCCCATGCGCCCCTCGGCATCCGCGCCACCGGCGACCCACACCGGCACACGCGAAAGGGCGTCGGCGACGCGGGCGGCCGTGCTCTCATCGCGCGGTGCCGACAACAGCGTCTTGATCTCGAAGGTCGGTTCGGCCTCCTCCACGGCGCGGCCGATGAGCGGGGCGGGCAGGATCAGGCGCGCACCCGCGCTGGCGTGGTCGAGGTAGATGCCGTCGTAGCCGCTGGACACGGCGTTGCGCAGCACCTCGATCGCGGGCTGGCCGATGACCGAGGTCGAGGCCCCGTTCTCCGAATCAACGCTCGCCTGCAGCGCCGCGCCGCCGCTGAAGGCGAGGAGGAAGCGCTTTCCTTCGAGCGCGGCGATCGCGAGGTTGATCTGCTCTCCCGCGGCCAGGAGCGCCTGCACGTCGCCCTGCGCACGCAGGAACAGCTGCCCCTGCATCGCCTGGCGCATGACGTTCATGATCTCGGTGCTCTGCGGGTCATCCGACAGGGCGGCGAGCGCCGCCTTGAGCAGACCGTTGTCGACGAGCCCCGGTACGATCTCGCGTGACTCGGGCGCCGTCGCCGGCGGCCGCTCGGCGGCGACCGAACCGGCCGGCGTCGACGCAGCGGAGTGGTCACCGAACGTCGAGACCGAGATGCCGACGTGCGGCACCGATTCGACGGCGACCTGCTCACCGGGGTCGGACTCGGCTCCGGATGCCGGGACCTGATCGGGCTGGTCGGAGCTGCCGCGACGCGAGAACAATGCCATGGGCTCGAGCCTAGCCGCGCCGGTCGCCGAACCGTTTCCGGGCCCGCAGTGCTAGAGCTTCTGGATCGGTGCGATCTTGATCAGCAGCTTCTTCTGCCCGGCGCTATCGAAACGCACGTGCGCGACCCGCTTGGCGCCCTCACCGGTGATCTGGTCGACGCGCCCTTCACCGAAGTCATCGTGACGGATGCGGTCGCCGGGAACGAGCTCCATATCGCCGTTGTCGCGGACCTTTGCCGGGATGCGGTTGGCGAACTTGGTCAGGTCGCCCGCGGGCTTCTCCCGACGCGGCAGCGGCACCAGATCGTCGCCGTAGCGCGACCCGGATCCACCGCGGAAGCCGCCGCCGGAACCGCCGGAACCACCGGTTCGTCGGGAGTTGAGCGCGCGCGGCCCCCGCGAGTTGATGTCGCCCGGAGACTGCCGCCAGTCGATGAGCTCGTGCGGGATCTCCTGCAGGAATCGGCTCGGCATGGCGACCGACACCTCGCCGAACTGCGCGCGCGTCATCGCGAGAGACAGGTGCAGGCGTTTGCGTGCGCGCGTCAGCGCCACGTAGAAGAGTCGGCGCTCCTCCTGCGGGCCGCCCGGCTCGCCCGCCGAGATGCGGTGCGGGATCAGGTCTTCCTCGACGCCGGTGACGAACACGGCGTCATACTCCAGCCCCTTGGCCGTGTGCATCGTCATCAGCGATACGGACCCGGAGGCGTCGGCCAGGTCGTCGGCATCCGAGACGAGGGCGACCTCGGTCAGGAAATCGAGAATCGTGCCGTCGGGGTTGTTGCGGGCGAACTCGCGGGTGACGGCGACGAGTTCGTCGATGTTCTCGACCCGGGCTTCATCCTGCGGATCTTTCGACATCCGCAGCGCATCGAGATACCCGCTCTTGTTGAGCAGAACGTTCAGCCCCTCCGTGACCGAGGTCGGCGGCGGCGCCTCGCCCGAAGCGGGCAGCAAGATCGCGGTCGCCTCCGCGAGCACCGCATCGAGCTGGGCGATCGCGGCTTGGATCTTGGGGCCGACGCCCAGCGCGGAGGCGTTGGCGAGGGCGTCGCGGAAGGTGATGTCCTGCTCGGCCGCGTAGCGGGCGATGGAGGTCTCGGTGACGTCGCCGATGCCGCGGCGCGGCTTGTTGAGGATGCGGCGCACGCTCAACTCGTCGGCGGGGTTCGCGACGGCGATGAGGTAGGCCATCGCGTCTTTGATCTCGGCACGGTCATAGAACTTGGTGCCGCCCATGATCTTGTAGGGCACGGCCGAGCGGATGAAGATCTCTTCCAGTGCACGCGACTGCGAGTTGGTGCGGTAGAACACCGCCATCTCGCCGTAGGCCAGCCCGGCGCGGTGCAGCGCCTCGACCTCGTCGGCGACGAACTGCGCCTCATCGTGCTGCGAGTAACCGGTGAAGCCCACGATCTTCTCGCCCGCGCCGACATCGGTCCACAGCTTCTTGTCCTTGCGGTCGAAGTTGTTGCTGATGACGGCGTTGGCGGCGGTGAGGATGTTCTGGGTCGACCGGTAGTTCTGCTCGAGCAGCACGACCTTCGCGCCCGGATAGTCGCGCTCGAACTCGGTGATGTTGCGGATGTCGGCGCCGCGGAACGCATAGATGGACTGGTCGGAGTCGCCGACCACGGTCAGCGACGCGCCGTCGGTCTCATCGAGGAGGGCGCCGACATCTTCGATCGGGCGGGTGAGCTCGTGGATGAGCGCGTACTGCGCGTGGTTGGTGTCCTGGTACTCGTCGACGAGGATGTGCCGGAACCGGCGCCGGTAGGTGTCGGCGACGTGCGGGAAGGCGCGGAAGAGGTAGACGGTCTGGGCGATGAGGTCGTCGAAGTCGAAGGCGTTCGCGCGCTGCAGCGCCCGCTGGTAGTCGGCGAAGATCTCGGCGAAGATGCGCTCGGCGGGGTCGCTGAGGTTCGCCGTGCGGGCGAACGACTCAGCATCTGCGAGCTCGTTCTTGAGCTTCGAGATGCGGCCCTGCACGGATGCCGGGGTCAGACCGAACGCGTCGGCTTCGTGCTCCTTGACGAGACGCTTGATGAGCGCGCGCGAGTCGCCGGAGTCGTAGATGGTGAAGCTCTTCGTGAAGCCGAACTGCTCGGCCTCGCGGCGGAGGATGCGCACGCACGCGGAGTGGAACGTCGAGATCCACATGCCCTGCGCGGTGTCGCCGATGAGGTGCTGCACGCGCTCGCGCATCTCTCCGGCGGCCTTGTTCGTGAAGGTGATCGCGAGGATCTGACTCGGCCAGGCTTCTCGTCCCCGCAGCAGCGATGCGATGCGCCGCGTGAGCACGCTGGTCTTGCCCGACCCGGCGCCGGCCACGATGAGCAGCGCCGGCCCGCGGTACACGACGGCTTCGCGCTGCGGGGGGTTGAGCCCGGTCAGCAGGTCTTCGTCGATGCGCCCACCCGAGCCGCGCGCGACATCTGTGGGCATGCCGACGATGACGGGCTTGATCGGCTCATTCATAACCCGTCAAGTCTAGGTCGCGCCTCCGACATCCCGCTCAGAGCAGCCGACGCTCCGAGGCCCACGCCGTCAGTTCGTGCCGCGACGAGAGCTGCAGCTTGCGCAGCACGGCGGACACGTGGGTCTCGACGGTCTTGATGGAGATGAACAGCGCCGCGGCCACCTCCTTGTAGGCATAGCCACGCGCAATGAGGCGCATGACCTCCTGCTCGCGCGTGGACAGCCGGTCGAGTTCGTCATCGACGGCGGCCGTCTCCCCCGACACCGCCCCGAAGGCGTCGAGCACGAAGCCCGCGAGCCGCGGCGAGAACACCGCGTCGCCGCCGGCCACCGCCTGCGCCGCGCGGCTCACCTCGACCCCCGACGACCCCTTCGTGATGTAGCCACGGGCGCCGGCGCGGATCACGCGGACGACGTCCTCCGCGGCATCCGACACACTCAGAGCCAGAAAACGAGTGGGCACCGTGGACGAGGCGCGGATGACCTCCTCGCCACCGGTCGCATCGGTGCCGCTGCCGTCGCTGCCACCGGGCAGGTGCACGTCGAGCAGCACGACGTCGGGGCGTGTGTCGGCGACGATCGCGATCGCGCTCGGCACGTCGGCGGCCTCGCCGACAACGGTCACGGTGTCGTCGAGGTCGCTGCGCAGACCCGAGCGGAAGATCGAATGGTCGTCGACGATGACGACGCGGATGCTGTCAGCCACGACCGCCCACCTCCTCCCGCGCCGACCGCAGGTGCACTTCGGTGCCGCCTGAACCGGAGCTCACCGTGGCGGCGCCGCCGAGCCGGCGGAGGCGGCCGATGATCGACTGTCGCACGCCGAGTCGGTCGCTGGGCACGTGCGCGAGGTCGAAGCCGGGGCCGCGGTCTCGCACGAAGACATCGACGCCGTCGACCCCGCCCTCGATGTACACCGAGACCTCGCCGCCGGCGTGCCGGGCCGCGTTGAGCATCGCCTCGCGCGCGGCGGCCGCGATTTCGCCGCTCGCGCGTTCGGTCGAGGCGCCCGCCGCCACGACGTCGATACGCACCGGGTAGTCGAGTTCGAGCGCGGCGGCGTAGTCGCGCAGATCGGTGGGCAGGTCGCTGTCGGCGGGCTGGTCGCCGTCGTAGAGCCACGCACGCAGCTCGCGCTCCTGCGCGCGTGCGAGGCGCGCGACGTCGCTCGAGGCTCCACCGCGGTTCTGGATGAGCGCGAGTGTCTGCAGCACCGAGTCATGCAGATGGGCCGCCATCTCGGAGCGCTGCTCTTCGCGGATGCGCTTGTCGCGCTCACCCGACAGTTCGCGCCACTTCTCGACGAGGTTCGTCGAGGCCAGCGCGGCGAGGCCGACGAGGGGGACAATGACCACGAGCACGTCCGCAACGCCCCCGTCTCGCGCAGCGAGAAGGGTCAGCGCCAGCGCCGCGACGATGAGGATGGCACCAGCGGTGCGCACGGCCATCGCGTGCCGAGGCCCTCGGGCCGGATCGCGTCGATCGATGAGCGCTGCCCAGACGCCCGCGGCGACCGCGACCGCTGTCACGGCGAGGACCAGCCCGACGAGCGCCGGCGTGAATCGCCGTCCGTCGCCGGCAGCGAGGACGGTGAGAGGCACAAGCGCGACGGCGGCGAACGCCGTGAGGGTCCAGGCGACCGGCGCAGCGCTCGTCGCCGGTTCGTCGCCGGACTGGCGCGGTGTGAATGCCCAACACCAGGCGTAGAAGAGGATGCCGGCGCCGCCGGTCAGCGCCAGCACGACGAACAGGGCGCGCACCGCTGTCACCGGCGCACCGAGGTGGCGGGAGAGACCCTCTGCGACCCCGGTGACGAGGCACTCGCGGGGACGGACGAGCGGCGGCCTCGGCGGCGGCGCGGGGCGCGGGGCGCGCTCGGGGCGCGCGGCGTCCGGAAACGCGGAGGTCGTCATACGGCCCATCAAACCACTCACCCCGGCCGCTGCCCTCGTCGCGAGAACGCAAATCAGGGTCGCGTCAGGGGTTCCCCCCATAGTGGCCCGTTCGCCCGAGAAGACAGGATCGTTGCATGACCACCCCGCACCTGGAGCCGCCGCACCCCACCTCCGCATCGGACGAGCCCCTGCGGTCCGATGCCACCGGCCGGGGCGCCGACGATCGCTTCTTCTCCTGGACGGCCGGGCTCGGTCTCCTGCGCAGCGACGGCTGGATCGGTGGTGTGGCCGCCGGCATCGCGGCGCGACTGCGCATCGATCCGTTGATCGTGCGCGGGATCCTCGTCGTCGTCGGCCTGTTCGGTTTCCCCGTCGTCTTCCTCTACGCGCTCGCCTGGGCCGTCCTGCCCGATGTGGACGGTCGGATGCCGCTGCAGGACGCTCTGCGACGCCAGTTCGAACCCGCGCAGGTCGGCATCGTCGGCCTCTTGCTGCTCGGGCTCATCCCACTCGGCCCGGGGCTGGTGTTCGTGGGCGGCATCCCCAGATGGATGCTGAGCCCAGGCCTGGGCGGCTGGTCGGCGCTGTCGGCGCTGTTGGTGGGCGTCGGGCTCGTGATCGCCGCGATCCTCCTTTTCATCATTCTGCGCGCGGCGCGGCACACCGCGCGCTCCGCCGACCCCGGGGTACCGACGACGCAGCCGATGGCTTCCGCTGACGTCGAGTCCCCGGACACGTCCGCCGCCGCGACCGGTTCGGGTCCGGTCGCCGCCGCGGACCCGCAGGGGACGGGTGCCGCCGGCTTCGCGGCATCCGCCCCTGCCCTCTCCCCCGACGACGACGCCTACGCCGCCTGGCGCGAGCAGCATGCGGCGTGGAAGGTGCAGGACGAGGCGTGGCGCCGCCAGCAGCAGGATGCCGGTCGAGCGGTCCGCGAACAGGCCCGCCGCGAGCGTCAGGAGCGTGCCGCCGCGTTCGCCGCGGACGCCGCAGAGCGCCGCCGCATCCGCCGGCTGACGAGGCCGCGGACGCCGCTCGCCTATGTCGCCGTCGTCATCGGCATCGCGCTCATCGCGGGGACGGCTACCGCGCTCTCGCAGCACGACGCCCTCGCGGCGGCGCGCGGCCTGTTCATGGCGGCCCTCGTGCTCGGACTGTCGATGGTCGTGGGTGGCGTGCTGCGGCGCCGCAGCGGCTTCCTCGCCTTCGCCACGGTCATGACGCTGTGTGCAGCCGGCGTGGCCTCGGCAGTGCCGGTCGTTCAGACGCTCCACATCGGCAGCTATTGGCTCGCGGCGGGTGACACGTCCCAACCCGGCGCATCGGCATCCGACCCGTTCGTGCAGACGTGGGGCGACCTCGTCATCAGCGCCCAGAACACCGGTGTCGACGGCGCCACCTTCGTTCAAAAGAAGTCGGGGACCACACAGGTCCTGTCCGAGCCTTTCGACAACGCCCCGCGAATCGACGTCGAGATCACGACCCGTGATGCCGCCGTCAATGGGGTCAGCGTCGACGGGAGGGGCGACTACTCCTCCTCCCGGCTCGACGACATCGAGGGAGTCACATCGGCTCGGCTCCCGGACGGCCGCATCCGCTACACGGCCGCATTCGGCGACCCCGACGCCCGCACACACCACCGGATCGTCATCGAACAAGACAGCGGATTCATCTCCCTGATGCAACCTGTGCTCACCCCCACCACCGGAGGATCCCGATGAACGACGTCGACACCACGGCCGAGATGTTCCCACCATCCCCCACTGCCGAAGAGAGCACAGCGCCCGAATCGCCGCCGCATCCGCGCATCCGCTGGGCCGGCATCGTGTGGGGCTTCGTGCTGGCGGCCGTCGCGGCAACCGGGCTCGCCGTGACCTGGGGACCGACGCGCCTGGACGACCTCGCGACGGTCGTCCCGCAGCTGACGGTGTCGACAGTGGTCGCCGCCGCCCTGATGACGCTCGGCGCGCTCGCACTGATCACCGGGCTCGTGGGGCTCCTGCGCCGCGGCCAGCGCGCTGCGGCCCGCGGTAGGAAGTAGCGGCTCGCACGCGTCAGAATGGACGCATGCGCACGATCCTCAACATCATCTGGATCATCTTCGCGGGCTTCTGGCTCTTCGTCGGCTACGTGGTCGCGGGCGTGCTGTTGTGTATCCCGATCATCACCATTCCGTGGGCGATCGCGTCGTTTCGCACCGCGGGCTACGTGATCTGGCCGTTCGGGCGCACGATCGTCCCGAAGCCGACCGCCGGCGTCGGCTCGTTCCTCGGCAATGTCGTGTGGCTGATTCTGGCCGGCTGGTGGCTGGCCCTCGGCCACCTCTTCAGCGGCATCGCACTGTGCATCACGATCATCGGCATCCCGATGGCGATCGCCGACTTCAAGATGATCCCCATCTCGCTCATGCCGCTCGGCAAGGACATCGTGTCGACGCGCCAGGGCGCGTTCGACCGCACCCTGTGAGTCGGCGGATACCGCGCCCACCGCAGTCACACACGGACACATAACGAAACCGCAGGACACACCCCTAGGAGCTCCTGCGTCGGCGGGTTAGCGTGGGCTCGTCCCCGTCACCGAGAACTCCTCTGGAGGATGTCAACGGACAGGACATCGCGGCGATCCGGGCGGTCCCGGGCACCGGTTCATACCCGGGTGCGTTGCGGGTTCGACTCCCGCCGTCGCGTCGACGTCGAACCGCTCCCGTCCTCCCCGCGCTTTCGCAGGTGCACGTCCTACTCTCGGCACATCCGGCATCCGCATCCGTCGGCGCGAGGAGGCTCCCATGCGTAGAACCCCGATCCTGGCCGCGTTCGCCCTGGCGACGCTCGCCCTCACCTCGTGCAGCACCGGCGGCGCCGGTCCGGCCGCTGGCCCCTCGGCATCCGAATCGAGCCGACCTCCGCTGCAGACCACGACGCCGGGCCCGATCGCCCCGTCTGGTCCGGCGGTCACCGTGCCGCAGAGCCGGTGGGATGCGCTGGTCGCCGACCTCGCCGCGCGCGGCGTGACGGGCACACCCGAACTGGTCTCGTCCGAGGCGGTGACCTTCAACGACGGCTCGCTCGGCTGCGCCGCACCCGGCCAGTCGTACACGCAGGCCCAGATCGACGGCATGCGCGTCGTGGTCTCGGTCGACGGCAAGAACTATGACTATCGCTTCGGCCAGGGCGCCGAAGCCAAGCTCTGCGGCGGCTGATCACGCCACGCACGAAGAGGGGGTGGATGCCGTGGCATCCACCCCCTCTTCGCGTCGGGCTACTTCTTCAGCGGGACCAGCAGCGCCTCATCGGCACCGGACTGGTTGTCGAGAACAACGACCATCGATCCGAGGGGCTTCTGCGCCTCGATCTGCTTCGCGTTGAAGGTGACGTCCACGCTCGCCGACCCGCGCTTGGGCACGGTGGCGAACTGCCCGTTGCTGATCGCCGGGGCGGCCGGGTCGTACGTCGCCCACCCGTCGACCGCATCCGACGCGTCATTCGGAGCGTGCGTCTGGGCGGTGTAGGAGAACGGCCCGGTGATGCCGAGGGCGCTGGCGGGCACCGGCATCAGCAGCGTGCTGCTGTCGGTCGGCGCCTGGGTGAGGAACCCCGCCGCGGCAGTCTCCTTCGTCTTCGCGTTGACGATGAACACCTCCGACAGCCCGTTGGTGTCGCCGTTGCGCACGGCACCCGAATCGGCCGACATGACGATCCAGTCGGCCTGGCCGTCGCGGTCGGTGTCGATCAGGATGTCGTACTCGTTCGCGGCCGCGTTCGACCACCGCTGGTGCATGTTCATCGCGAACACCATCAGGGTGTCGTCGCCGTCCGGGAATGACTGCACGCCCACAGCACGGATGTCGTAGCCGGTGTCGGCGAGCGTCTTGCTGGCATCCTTCGGGTCGGACAGACCCCACGTGTACACGTCGGCCCCGGCCGGCAGCGCGCCGGCGAGGTTGCGCAGCGTCAGCTTCTTGGTGCCGTCGGCGACCTTCTGCTTACCGCTGAACCAGGGTCCGTTCATCGTGGCCTTCACGGTGCTGTTGGCGCGCGGCACCAGCAGGTAGGGCACCCGCAGTGTCGAGTCGGCCGCGCTCAGCACGATGTCGCCCGAGATCTCCGAGAACGCGAACTGGTCGGCCGCCCCTACCGAGCTCGGCACGTCCTTCGCCGCCGCGGCGACGATGAGGAGCACCTTGGCCGTGCCGCCGGCCGGAACGGTGACCGTCCGGTTCGACAGGATGATGCGTGCCTTCTGCGACTGCGCCGAGGGGGCGGTCGAGACGTCGTAACGCACCGCCGTCGGGCCGTCGTTGCGGATCGTCACCGTCTTGACCCCGCCGAAGCCGAGCGCCGACTCCTGGAAGCCGAAGCTCAGCGCAGACTCGCGCGCCCAGCCGCTCTCCGTGCGGAATGCGTCGCCCGTCGCGGTGACGGTGGTGCCGACGGCCTGCGCCGCGTCGACCAGACCCACACCACCGAGGGTGAGGCTCTGGCCAGCCACCTTGTCCGGATCGGCGGTCGATACGACGGATGCCGCGATCTGCGGAGCCGTCCACGAGGGGTGCGCCTCGGCCGACAGAGCGGCAACACCGGCGACGTGCGGAGCCGCCATCGACGTCCCCGACAGGATCGAGGGGCCGTTGCCCGTCCCGACACCGGCCGACGCGATCGAGACACCGGGGGCGGCGACATCGGGGCTGATGGCGCTGTCGCCCGAGCGCGGGCCCGAGGAGCTGAACGAGGCGTACCCGCGGAAGCCGGGGTTGGCGATCTGCGTGCCGACCATGCTCGCGGTGGCGCCGGCGGCGAACGCGGGGCCACTCGACGAACGCACCCCGAGGAACGGGATGGTCAGGTCGAAGGGCTCGCCGGTGTCGGCGTTGGAGGTGACGGGACCTTCATAGGGCGGCAGGTCGTCGGTGTTGTTCACCATCACGACGGCCGCGGCTCCGGCCTGCTGGCCGTAGATGGCCTTCGCGACGCGGGCGCACGACCCGCGGTCGACCACGGCGAGCTGCTTACCGTCCGGAACGACACCCGCGGCGGTGAACGCGGCGGGCGAGCAGCCGAGGGCGTTGTCGCCGGTGAGGCGCACGACCGTGAGATCGCCGATGCCCTCGAGCGAGGCGCCGTTGGCGTTGATCGCCTCGACGGCGGTGCCGCCGACCGTGACGGTCGCACCGGGGAAGCCCTCAGCGCTGTCGACAGCCGAGACCGAGATGACACCATCGCCCGTGCCCGGCGAACCGGTCAGGTACGGGTTGTGGCCCGCGTTGCCCGACGAGGCGACGACCACGACGCCGGCGCCCACCGCGTTTGCAGCGGCCACAGCGTCCGGGTCGTCTGCACGACCGAACGACGAACCGAGCGACATGTTCACGACGTCCATGCCGTTTTCGACCGCCCAGTCGAGGGCGGGAACGACGACATCGGTCGATCCCTCGCAGCCGAACACGCGCACGGCGTACAGGTCGACCTGCGGCGCGACGCCCGGCCCGACACGGAAGGTGTTCGAGGGGGTGTTCGTGTCGTACGGACCGGGGTAGGTCGAGCCGTCGGCGAGCACGCCCGAGCCGCCGGTGGTGCCCGCGACGTGCGAGCCGTGGCCGTTGCAGTCGAGCGGGTTGTCATCGGGGTGCGGCACCGGCTGGTAGGCGTCGCTGTTGGGGTCGGCGTTGTAGTCGTCGCCGACCAGGTCGATGCCGCCCTTCACGCGCGGGGCGTTCGGGCCGTACATCGTCGGGTCGGCGGGCTGGGCGGAGGTGGCTTTGGCCGCGTCGAACGCGGCGACGGTACCCGGACCGCCGAACGTGGCGTGGGTGTAGTCGATGCCGGTGTCGATGATCGCGACCTTGACGTTCTGACCGGTGTATCCGGTGCTCTCCCACACCTGCGGCACGCCGAGGAACGGCACCGATACCGCGTTGTCGACCGCGTACGTGCGCACCGGGTGCACGGCGACGACGTTGGGCATCGATGCGATCGCGTCGAGTTCGCTCGCCGGCACCGCGGCCTGCAGGCCGTTGTACGCCGACTGCATCTCGGCCTGCACCGTGCCGCCCTTGTCTTCGATGGCGGCGCTCACCGGCTGCTGCGCGTCCTTGAGTCGACCCTTCACGTCGCCGCGCTCGCCCTCGCTCAGCTCGCGGCCCTGCTCGGCCTCGACGACGGCGACGGGGTCGCCGCTCATCTCGACGACCACGGTGACGAGGCCGTCGGCGCCGATCGCGGCCGAGGTGAACGAGGTCGAGACCTTGCCCTCGGATGCCGCGGTCAGAAACCGCGACGAGGGATCACTGCCGTCAGGAGCTGCCGCGTACGCGGCAGCGGAGGGAAGGAGCAGCGCCATCGCGCCGGCTGCAGCCAATATGCGTCGTCGCACAGGGGGGACCGCCTTTCGTGCAGGGGGGTGCCGCATCGGGGTATGACGCGGCTGTATGGAGGCTATGCACCACCTGCGAGAGGCGAAAGATGGATGAGAAGATCCTCATCCGGCCAGCGGCTCGACTACGCGATGCGGGTGCCCGGCGGCAGCGCACGTGCCGGCGTGCGTGTACGTATCCATGCCCACCACAACAGGAGCGCCGCGAGCACGAGCTGCACCCCGAGGCCCACGAACCAGCTGGGCACGGTGCGGTCGATGACCTCCCTCGGGGAGAGCCTGTCGTCGGTGTCGTCCAGGTACGTCTTCGGGTCGCAGTTGTCCCAGCGCTGTTCGAGCGCGGGGGGAATCTGCGCCGATCGCACCCCGTACTTCAGCGACCCGAAGAGATCGTCGGGGTAGCCGTAGGCGTTGTACGTCGTGGGGGTGGCGTCGCCGAGGACGACGAAGGGGTTCGCGGCCAGCATCCACCAGACGTAGTCGAAACGCGGCACGCGCGTGGTCGTCACCTGCCAGTCGTCGCAGACCATCTGCGCCGGGTCGTCCCCGCACTCATGCGCGCCGTCCCGGCACAGCGGGGCGCCATCGGGCCCCGCTTCGTAGGAGCGCGTCGTGGAGGTTCCCTCGCTGGCCACGGCCGAGCCGATGAGGCCGAACCCGAGCGGAGTGCCGATGGCGAGCGCGGCGACCACGAGATACGTCGTTGCGACCGAGAACAGCGGGCGCGCGAGCACACCCGATATCGCTACGCCGATCGCCGCGATCACACCGGTCTCCACGATGAGCACGAGCAACGAGATCACGACCGTCAACGGCTGCACACCGCCCGCGAACGTGGCGATCACCAGGAACGGCGCCGCGACCGCGGAGAACGCGAGACCCGTGATCCACCCGGCGACGAACTTGCCGAAGAGGATCTCGCCGGTCGTGGCGAGCGTGACCTGCACGGGCGCGAGGGTTGCGGCATCCCGATCGCCGTTGATGCTGTTGCCGCTGAGCGTCGGCGACACCAGCAGCACGAGCAGCAGCGTCACGTAGACGACGACCGAGAACACGCCCGGTCCGCTGCTGCCCCAGCCGCCGTAGGAGAGGAAGGCCAGCGCCGTCACACCGATCAGGATCAGTGCGAACACTCCCAGCAGCACGTACCACGACACGGTGCGCACACGCTGCAGCAGTTCGAGTCGCGCGATCGTCCACAGGCGCGCGGCGCTCATGAGCGGTCTCCTTCGAGATCGAGGAAGGTGTGTTCGAGCATTCCGGTCGCGGCCGCGAACTCGGCGACGGGCAGGCCCGCCGCGACGAGAGCCGCGAGGGCGGATGCCGCGTCGCCGTCGCTCGCGAACGAGACGAGCACCTCGCGGCGATCGATGGGGATGAGCGCGGCGTCGAGCCCGAGCGTCTGGGCAACCGGCAGCACGGCGGCCGTCGCATCACGGTCGGCGAGCCGGATGCGCCATGTGCGCAGGCGCCCCGCGGCGGCCGCGACGCGCTCGCTGCTGACGGTGGCACCGTCGACGAGGAAGACGGCGTCGTCGACGACCTCTTCGAGTTCGGAGAGGATGTGGCTGGAGAGAAGGATCGCGCGGCCCTCGCTCGCGAGGCGGCGCAGCAGCACGCGCAGATCGATGCGGGCCTGCGGATCGAGGCCCGATGCCGGCTCGTCCAGCAGCAGCACCCGCGGATCGTGAACGAGAGCGCGGGCAAGGCCCAGCCGCTGCTTCTGCCCGCGAGAGAACACGCGCGCGGGAGAATCGGCGAGCGCGCGCAGCCCGACCTCGTCGAGAAGACGCTCAGCACCGGCGCGCGCGTGCTCCGGCTCGAGGCCGTACAGGCGGCCGGTCATGACGAGAGTCTCCCGCGCGGTCAGCGACGGCCACGCGCCGAGCGCATCCGGCATCCATCCCAGGATGGCGCGCGCCGCCGCCGGATCGGCGACGGGATCGACGCCGCCGATGCGGATGCTGCCGGCATCCGGCGCCAACAGCGACGCGAGCATGAGCAGCAGCGTCGTCTTGCCCGATCCGTTCGGTCCGACGAGGCCGGTGACGGCGCCGGCGCGGGCTTCGAGAGAGACGTCGCGCACCGCCTGGACCGGTCCGAACGAGCGGCGCACTCCGGTGACGACGATGCCGGGGAGGGTCATGCCCTCACCCTATGGGCTGACTGTGCCCCCGCCCAGACGCACACGGCGGACGTTCAAACGCCACGCTCAGCGGAAGAAAGCGACTCCGAGATCGGCGTGGTCGACGAAGACACCGTCCACCGCGGCATCCGCGATGATCCGCCACTCGCTCGCGTAGTCACCGAACTGCGCGGGGGCATCGCCGCGCTGGAACGCCGGCAGCAGGAACGCATTCTCGGGGCGGCAGGTCCAGGTGAACGCGAGCAGACCCCGGTCGTGGGCGTCGGCGACGACGCGCGACGGACCGGTCGGGCGCCCCCGTTCGTCGGGAGCGAGGATCATTTTCTTGTCGACGCTGATGCCGTCGACCTCGCCGACGAGGCGATCGAGCCCGGTGGGGCTCACCTGCTCTCGATAGGTGGGCGCCGCCTCTCCCTGCGCCGTCCGCAGATCGACCGCGGTACCGTCCGACTCGAGCAGATAGATGAAGGTGCCCCGGATGCCACGCCCGCGGAGGTCAGTGAGAACGGTCTGTTCGAAGGACTCCACGTACAGCGGCAGGATGCCGTCGGCCCACCCGGCGGCGCGGAGCTCCGCGGCAAGAAGACCTGCGACGTCGATGCCGAGGCCGGTGAAGAAGGTCGCGTGTTTGACCTCGAGCACCACTCCTATCCGGCGGCCCTGGTCGCGCGAGGCGCTGCGCACGAGATCGAGGAGATCACGCAGACGCAGCGGCGGCTCGGTGTCGTCGAAGGCGGCGCTGGCCGGACGCAGCAGGGGGACGCGCTCCCGACATCGCAGCGTCGCCAGCTCGTCCCACGTGAAGTCCTCCGCGAACCAGCCGGTGTGCGGGGCGCCGTCGACGGTCTTCCTCCTTCGACGGCTGGCGAACTCCGGGTGATCGGCGACGTCGGTCGTGCCGCCGATCTCGTTCTCGTGGCGGACGACCGCCACCCCGTCGGAGGTGAAGACGACGTCGGGTTCGACGGCGTCCACGCCCTGTTCCAACGCCAGCGCGTAAGAGGAACGGGTGTGCTCGGGGCGGTACCCCGGAGCGCCGCGATGACCGATGACCAGGGGGCGGGCGAAAGCCATGAAAACAGCGTAACGAGCCGTCCGCGCGGGCGCTCCGGGCGGCTTCACAGCAGCGACACAGCCAGCGCCTGACGCCGCGTCGTAGCTGTCCGATAGCCTGATATCCACAGCACCTCGCTGTGCACCACATCGGTGCACCCCTATGGAGTGGAAAGAGACCATGGCCTCCGGCAACTTCGCATTCAACAATCCGGCCTTCCAGGAGCAGCGCCCCGGCCTCACGCCGCCGGCCGCACAGCAGCCCGGCGCCCAGACGGGCTACGCCGCCACGTCGCACCAGGTGACGGACGCCGCGGTGAACGCGCAGCTCGAAGGCGCTTTCGCCGCACCGACCGCCGCGTCGCACCAGACGGGACGCATGACCGTCGAAGACACCGTCGCCAAGACGGTCGGCCTGTTCGCGATCCTCCTCGTCACAGCCGTCATCGGCTGGGTGTGGACGCTCGGCGGCGCCTTCTCGCCTGACGACGTCGCCCGGCGTTCGCAGATCACGATCGTGCCGTGGATCATCGGCATGCTCGGCGGCTTCGTGCTCGCGATGATCGTCTCGTTCACGTCGCGCAAGAAGATCCGCCCCGCGCTGATCTTCGGCTACGCGGCGTTCGAAGGACTCTTCGTCGGTGGCATCTCCGCATACTTCGAGTTCATCTGGCCCGGCATCGTCATGCAGGCGACCCTCGCGACGTTGTCTGTCGTCGGTGTGACGCTGGCGCTGTTCGCCAGCGGCAAGGTCCGCGCGAGCGCCCGCGCGACCAAGATCTTCATGATCGCGATGATCGGCTACCTGGTCTTCGGCCTCCTGAACCTCGTCCTGATGATGTTCGGCGCGGCGGGAACGGGTGGGGCGTTCGGGCTTTACAGCAACGTCAAGATCGCCGGCATCCCGCTCGGCCTGATCATCGGGGTGCTGGTGGTCATCATGGCGGCGTACTCGCTGGTTCTCGACTTCGACCAGATCCAGCAGGGGGTGCGCAACGGCGCGCCTCGCGAGTTCGGCTGGCTCGGCGGCTTCGGCATCATGGTCACGGTCGTCTGGCTCTACATCGAGATCCTGCGCATGATCGCGATCCTGCGCGGCAACAACTGACGCGCAGCGCATCCGCGCACGAAGGCCCGTCCGGCTCGCGCCGGGCGGGCCTTTCGCATGTCCCGGCTGCCCCGCAACCGCGCCGAGACTGGCGGCCCACGACGCGCCAGGGCCGCCCGCCGCAACGACGGATGCCGGGACCCGAGGGCAATCCCCGTGATCCCGGCATCCGGTCAGATCACTCCCACTCGATGGTCCCCGGGGGCTTGGACGTCACGTCCAGCACGACCCGGTTGACCTCGCGGACCTCGTTGGTGATGCGGTTGCTGATCTTCGACAGCACGTCGTACGGCAGGCGCGTCCAGTCGGCGGTCATCGCGTCTTCGCTCGACACCGGACGCAGCACGATCGGGTGTCCGTACGTGCGGCCGTCACCCTGCACGCCCACCGAGCGGACGTCGGCAAGCAACACGACCGGGCACTGCCAGATCTCGCCGTCGAGGCCCGCCTTCGTCAGCTCTTCGCGAGCGATGGAGTCGGCGTCACGCAGGATCTCGAGACGGTCAGCGGTGACCTCACCCACGATGCGGATGCCGAGGCCGGGCCCCGGAAAGGGCTGACGCGCGACGATCTCCTCGGGGAGCCCGAGCTCCCGTCCGATCGCGCGCACCTCATCCTTGAAGAGGGTGCGCAGCGGCTCGACGAGCTCGAACTGGAGGTCTTCCGGCAGGCCGCCGACATTGTGGTGGCTCTTGATGTTGGCCGTACCCGCACCGCCGCCGGATTCGACGACGTCGGGGTAGAGCGTGCCCTGCACGAGGAAACGGATCGGCTCGCCCTCGGCGGCGGCCTCGGCGACCAGGTCGGCCTGCACCTTCTCGAAGGCGCGGATGAACTCGCGGCCGATGATCTTGCGCTTCTGCTCCGGGTCGCTGACGCCGGCGAGGGCGTTCAGGAACGTCTCGCGGGCGTCGACCGTGATCAGGCGCACGCCGGTGGAGGCGACGTAGTCGTTCTCGACCTGTTCGCGCTCGCCTTTGCGGAGGAGCCCATGGTCGACGAAGACGGCCACCAGCTGGTCGCCGACGGCCTTGTGCACGAGCGCCGTGGAGACGGCGGAGTCGACGCCGCCGGACAGCGCCGAGAGCACGCGACCGGTGCCGACCTGGGCGCGAATGCGGTCGACCTGCTCGGCGATGACGTTGCCGCTGTTCCAGTCGGCCGCGAGACCCGCGGCCTTGTGCAGGAAGTTGACGATGACGTCCTGACCGTAGTCGGAGTGCTTCACCTCGGGATGCCACTGCACGCCGTAGAAGCACTTCTCGTCGCTGCCGAAGGCGGCGACGGGCGTGGCGGCCGTGGAGGCGAGCACCTCGAAGCCGACGGGAGCGGTGGCCACCTGGTCGCCGTGGCTCATCCACACGTTCTGCTGGGCGGGCTGACCGCCCAGCAGCACGCCCCCGTCGTTCGCGACGACGGCATCCGTTGCGCCGTACTCACGCAGACCGGTGTTCGCGACCTCGCCGCCGAGCTGCTGCGCCATCACCTGGAAGCCGTAGCAGATGCCGAGCGTCGGCACCCCGAGCTGCAGCACGCCGGGGTCGAGCGACGGAGCACCCGGCTCGTACACCGACGACGGACCGCCGGAGAGGATGATCGCGACGGGATTCTTCGCCTCGACCTCGGCGGCGGTGACGGTGTGCGGCACCAGCTCGCTGTACACGCCGGCCTCGCGAACCCGACGCGCGATCAGCTGCGCGTACTGAGCTCCGAAGTCGACGACGAGGACGGGACGCTGAGCGGTCTCGGTCTGGGTGGTCACCGGCTGCCTTCCGTGGCGGGAATCGAGGAGGAGGTTTCGTCGGCCTCGCGCTGGACGAGGTACGCCCGCACCTCGCGCGCGACGCGCGCCTCCATGAAGAACGACAGGAGTGGGACGATGCCGCCGAGGGCGAGCACGATGAACCGCACAAAGCCCCAGCGCATGAGGCTCCACACCCGGAAGCACGCGAAGAGGTACACGACGTAGAACCAGCCGTGGGCGATGAGGATCCCCGTCGAGAGGTTGACGGCCCCGCCGGTCAGGTCGTTACCGGCATCCAGGGCGGCGGGATGCAGCCAGAACGCTCCACCGGCTCCACCGGCGAACAACTCGTAGCCGAGGCCGTATTTGATGACCATCTCGGCGCACAGCAGCAGCAGCATGACACCGGTGATCACCGAGGCGATCTGGTAGAACCGCAGAGCCCCTCGGATCGCCGGGAACGTGGCGAGTTTGGGCTGAGGCATGCCGTCAAGTCTAGTCGGCGCGCTACGCCGGATCGGCGGCCTGCGCCTCCTCCAGCGCCTCGACCTCCTTCTCCCACGCGTCGCGGGCCAGGCGGTACCACATGTAGAACGCGAAGCCCGCGAAGATCGCCCATTCGGCGGCGTAGAAGATATTCAGCCAGTTGACGCTGGAGCCCTCGTCGGGGGCGGGTGAGTCGATCGCGACCAGTCCGCCTACGAGCGGCTCACCGGCGTCCGCGACGAGGTACGGGCGGTACACCGCGAGCTCGTCGGTACCGTGCCACCAGCTCAGCAGCGCTGCGGGCGACATGCGGGTCATCTCGGTCGACGCCGCGCCGCGCGGCGGTGCGAGCGGACCCTCGTCGGCGATGAGACGCCCGGTGAGGGTGAGCGCGCCGCCGGGATCGGCGTTGAGGGTGGATGCCGCGGCATCCGCGACTGCACGATCAGCGGTCCACCCCACCGCGACGGCGAGCGAGGTGGGCGCGGCGGCGACGGTACGGAACTGACCGGTGACCCAATAGCCCTGCTGGCCGTCGTTGAACCGGGACGACACGACGAGGAAGTCACCGGAGACGAACGAGCCCGAGACGTCGACCCGCTGACCAACGAGCGGTTCAGGCAGGTAGGCGCCCGGGGCGACGACGTCGTCGATGGCCCGCACCTGCTCCGTCGCGCCGGGAACCGGCGGCGAGGTGTCGATGGCGCGGCCCAGCTGCCACTGACCGAGCCAGGCGAAGATCGCCGCCACCAGCAGCGCGAACGCCAGCATGCCGATCCACCACGGACGCAGCATGACCTCCCGCAGCGTCGGCGGGAACGGCTCCGCGGTCATCGACCTGCCGGGTACGGGGCGACGACGACCTCGACGCGCTGGAACTCCTTGAGGTCGGAGTAGCCGGTGGTGGCCATCGACTTCTTGAGCGCACCGATCAGATTCGCAGTACCGTCGGCGACCGGGGCCGGGCCGTAGAGGATCTCCTCGAGCGGGGCGACCTGGCCGACCTCGACCCGCTTGCCGCGCGGCAGCTTGGTGTGGTGCGCCTCGGGGCCCCAGTGGTAGCCGCGGCCGGGGGCATCGGTCGCGCGCGCCAGGGCGACGCCGAGCATGACGGCATCCGCCCCCATAGCCAGCGCCTTGACGATGTCGCCCGACGTGCCTACTCCGCCGTCGGCGATGACATGCACGTACCGTCCGCCCGACTCGTCGAGGTAGTCACGACGGGCACCGGCGACGTCGGCGACCGCGGTCGCCATCGGCGCGTGGATGCCGAGGGTCGCCCGGGTGGTCGACGCCGCTCCCCCGCCGAAACCGACGAGCACGCCGGCCGCGCCGGTGCGCATGAGGTGCAGCGCCGCCGTGTACGTGGATGCTCCGCCGACGATGACCGGCACGTCGAGGTCGTAGATGAACTTCTTGAGGTTCAGGGGCGCGTCGACGCTCGACACATGCTCGGCCGAGACGGTCGTGCCGCGGATGACGAACAGGTCCACGCCGGCGGCGACGACGGTCTCGTACAGCTCCTGGGTGCGCTGCGGGGTGAGCGAGCCCGCGACGGTGACACCGGCGTCGCGGATCTCGGAGAGACGGTCGCGCACCAGCTCGGGCTTGATCGGCTCGGCGTAGAGCTCCTGCATACGGCGGGTCGCCTCGGATGCCGGCAACGCCGCGATCTCGGCGAGCAGCGGCTCGGGATCGTCGTAGCGGGTCCATACGCCCTCGAGGTCGAGCACGCCGAGGCCGCCGAGCTGGCCGAGCATGACCGCAGTGCGCGGGCTCATGACCGAGTCCATCGGGGCTCCGAGCACCGGGATCTCGAAGCTGAAGGCGTCGATCGACCACGCCGTCGACACGTCTTCCGGGTTGCGGGTGCGCCGCGACGGCACGACCGCGATGTCGTCGAACGCGTAGGCGCGGCGGGCGCGCTTGGCGCGGCCGAGCTCGATCTCCATGGTCACCCCCTCAGCCTACCCGCCGCGCTCCGACCCCCGCCGAGCCGATCGCCGGTCTCGGGGCATCGCGTGTGACGGCAGGATGGACGCAGACGGAGGGAGCGAGATGACCAGGCGCATCGTGATCGTCGGGGGCGGAGTGATGGGGCTCGCGGCGGCCTGGCAGCTCGTGCGCCGTGGCGAGCGTCCGGTCGTGCTCGAGCGGTTCGCGCGCGGCCACCAGGAGGGCGCATCCCACGGCGAGACCCGCAACTTCAACAACGCGTACGGCGATGCGCACTACCTCGACCTGCTCGTGCGCGCACGGGAGGGGTGGGACGCACTCGGCGAGGTAGACGGTGAGCCGCTGCTGCGGCTGCACGGTCTCGTCTCGCACGGATCCGGTGCGGCCCTCGGCAGCGGGTCGGGGCTCGCGCTGTCCGCGATCGCGGCGGAGCTGGCAGCCCGCGGCATCCCCGCCGAACTGCTCGACGCGGTCGACGCGGCACGGCGCTGGCCGGGCATGCGCTTCGACGACACCGCACTGTTCTCCCCCGATGCCGGCGTCGCCCGCGCCGCGGCGGCGTTGCGTGAGCTCGAGCGGCGCGTCGTCGCCGGTGGCGGACAGGTCCGCTGGAACACCCGTGTGCGGGCGATCTCGCCAGACGCCGACGGCGCCGACATCGTCACCGATGCCGCGACGCTCCGCGCCGACGTGGTCATCGTCGCCGCCGGCGCCTGGACGCAGCAGCTGCTCGCGACGGCAGCGGATATCCGACTGCCGCGCCTTCGCGTGACCGAGGAGACCCCCGCGCACTTCTCCCCGGAGCTGCCGGACCTCTGGCCCTCGTTCAACCACTTCGTCGTACCAGGCTCACAGCCCGCGAACGTCTACGGCATGCCGACACCGGGCGAGGGGGTGAAGGTCGGATTCCACGGCATCGGCGACGAGGTCGATCCCGACCACCGACCGCACCGCCCTGTGCTGCAGCGCGAACTGCGCGACTACGTGCGGGAGTGGATGCCGGGACTCGATCCCGATTCCGCCGTGCCGATCTCCTGCACCTACACGTCGACGCCGACCGAGGCATTCGTCCTCGACCGCGTCGGAACGATCGTCGTCGGGGCGGGCTTCTCCGGACAGGGGTTCAAGTTCGCGCCGGGTGTGGGTGCGACCCTCGCCGACCTCGCCCTCGACCCGGCGGCGCGGGCGGCGGCGGCGTTCCGTCTGGCATCCGCCTGAGCGCACGACGTCGGCGCGCCGTCAGCGTGCCCGCGCGACGCGCTTCTCATCCCACACCGGTTCGTCCGCCTCGATGACGTTGCCGTCGGCGCTGAACACGACGAAGCGGTCGAACGAGCGCGCGAACCACCGGTCGTGGGTGACGGCCAGCACCGTGCCCTCGAACCGCTGCAGCGCGTCTTCGAGAGCTTCCGCCGAGACGAGGTCGAGGTTGTCGGTGGGCTCGTCGAGCAGCAGCAGGGTGGCACCCGACAGCTCGAGCAGCAGCACCTGCAGACGGGCCTGCTGCCCGCCGGAGAGGCTCTCGAAGGGCTGCTCGGCCTGGCGCACCAGACCGTAGCGATCGAGCGCCGAACTCGCCGCATCGCGCGGCATGCCGGGTCTGCGGTCATCTCCGCGATGGAGGATGTCGAGCAGGGTGCGGCCCGCGAACTCCGGATGCCGGTGGGTCTGAGCGAACCACCCCGGAGTCACCCGTGCGCCGAGCACAGCGCGGCCGGTGTGAGCGACCGGTTCGAGCGCGGCGCCCACTTCGGTGACGTGGCCGAGCAGCGCATCGGGATCCGTGCCGCCGCGGGCGAGCAGGCGCAGGAAGTGCGACTTGCCCGATCCATTGGCGCCGAGCACGGCGACGCGGTCGCCGAACCACACCTCCAGATCGAACGGCTTCATCAGCCCGGTGAGTTCGAGGCGCTCGGCCACGACGGCCCGTTTGCCCGTGCGCGCTCCGCGCAGGCGCAGGTCGAGGCTCTGCGCGGGAGGGCGCTCTTCGGGCGGCCCGGCATCCTCGAAGCGGCGCAACCGCGTCTGGGCGGCACGGTAGCGCGAGGCGAACTCGTCGCTGGCGGCCGCTTTCGCCTTCATGTCGGCGACGAAGCGCTGCAGCTTGAGGTGCTGTTCGTCCCAGCGACGGCGCAGTTCGTCCAGTCGGGCCATGCGGTCATCGCGGGCGGCATGGTAGGTGCCGAAACCGCCGCCGTGCACCCAGGCGGTGCTGCCGGCGCCGCCGATCTCGAGCGTGACGATGCGGTCGGCCGCCCGCGCGAGCAGCTCGCGATCGTGCGAGACGAGCAGCACCGTCTTCGACGTCTCGCGCAGCCGCTCCTCCAGCCAGCGTTTGCCGGGAACGTCGAGGTAGTTGTCGGGCTCGTCGAGCAGCAGCACCTGATCGGGTCCGCGCAGCAGCGCCTCCAGCGCGAGCCTCTTCTGCTCGCCGCCCGACAGCGTGGTCAGCTCGCGGAAGCGGGCGCGGGCGAACGGCACGCCCAACGCCGCGATCGTGCACGTGTCCCAGACCGTCTCGTACTCGTAGCCCCCGGCCTCGGCATAGTCGGCGAGCGCCGCGGCGTAGCGCATCTGCGTGTCGAGGTCGTCGCGGTCGATGATGGCCGCCTCGGCATCCTCGAGCTCGCTCGCCGCCCTGGCGACGCGCGAAGGCGCGACGGAGATGAGGAGGTCGTGGATGGTCTGACCGGCGTCGCCGTGTCCGACGAACTGGTCCATAACGCCGAGGCCGCCGTCGATCGTGATGGCCCCCGAGCGCGGAGCGAGTTCGCCGCGGATGAGGCGCAGCAGCGTCGTTTTGCCGGCACCGTTCTGCCCGATGAGGGCGGTGGTCTTGCCATCCGCAACCCGGAACGTGACCTCGTCCAGCAGCGGCCGCCCGTCGGGCAGCACGAACGAGACGGCAGAGATGTCGATGTAGCCCACGATGGGTCCTTCCGCCCCCGCCGCGTCGCGGGCGCAGAGCCGATCAGCTTATCGGGTCGGCGCGAGGCTGCGCGAACGGTGCAGAATGCGGCGAACTCCGCATCCGATCGCGACGTTGGATGCGGAGTTTGCGAGAACCCGCGGAGTTCGTACGCGCCGGCGGATGCCGCGGCATCTCCTCCCACGATCTAGACGGACGGCCTGTCGTGGAACCCCGCGGCCAGTGCACGGCGGATCGTGCGCTCGACACCGGCTGCGTCGTGCACAACCTGCGCATACGAGAATCGGAGCACGGTGTAGCCGCGCAGGCGCAGCTCCGCATCGTGCGCGATGTCCTTCGAGCGCTGTGCGGACGACGAGTGATGCGCCCATCCGTCGATCTGGATCACGAGCCACTCGCCGACGAGCACGTCGACGGGCCTTCCGGCGAGGTAGACCTGCTGACGCACGCGAACACGCAGGCGCTGCAACGGCCGGCACACCAACACCTCGAGCCCTGAGTCGGCCAGCCCGGTGACCTCGGCGGCCAGCTCGACCGCCGTGGGCGTAACCCATCGAACGGCGCGGAGCGCTTCGGGTGCGAGCTGTTCGACCCGGGTCGCGCTCTCCCAGATGACGAGCGCGGTCTCGGGCGGCTGGCACACGGCGATGTGCGCGAGGGCATCCTCGACTGTGGCCACGAGCGACCGTCCAACGGGCGCGATCGGCCGCGTCCAGTGAGCAATGCCGTCCCACGGGGCACGCGGACCCGTCGACCCCGGCGGAAAGTGCAGGTGCACCTCGTCGAGAACGCCCTCCGGCATCCACCATCCGTGTCGCCGCGCGAACGACGTGCATGTGAGGCGGCCACCCCAGCGGGCCGCCGCGCGCAGATCGGCCGGTGCTTCCGGGGATACAAACCAGGCGCGACGGTACAGCTCGATCTCCCCGGCACGGACGGCCGCCCGCAGCAGGAGATCGCTGTACCCCTCGCGTCGGAGCTGATCCCGGTGCAGCGCGGTCCCCCGAAGGCGATCGGACACGGAAGCGAGGCGCATCCCGGCATCCTGTTGTCTGGGCGAGGGACGGATACCGCTCCCCGCGCGCCCGTGGACAATCCGACCCCGGCCGGCGGCTGGGGAGGAGGCGATGAACTCCGCAGAAAACGGCGTACTCCGCATCCGATCATGGAGATGGATGCGGAGTACGCAAAGATCTGCGGAGTTCGTGCGGGCAGAAAGACCTTCCACGCAGCGGATGCCGCGCGGCGGGCTACTTCTTGTAGTTAGGGGCCTCGACGACGATCTGCACGTCGTGGGGGTGGCTCTCCTTGAGGCCGGCGGCGGTGATCCGTACGAACTTGCCGCGGGCCTTGAGCTCGTCGATCGTGCGGGCGCCGACGTAGAACATCGACTGCCGGAGGCCGCCGACCAGCTGGTACGCGACGGCAGAGACGGGGCCGCGGTACGCGACCTGGCCCTCGATGCCCTCGGGGATCAGCTTGTCGTCGCTGGGGATGTCGGCCTGGAAGTAGCGGTCCTTCGAGTACGAGGTCTTCTTGCCACGGGTCTGCATCGCGCCGAGCGAGCCCATACCGCGGTAGAGCTTGAACTGCTTGCCGCCCTGGAAGACGATCTCTCCCGGCGACTCGTCCGTGCCCGCCAGTAGCGAGCCGAGCATGACGGTGTCGGCACCGGCGACGAGTGCCTTGGCGATGTCGCCGGAGTACTGCAGGCCGCCGTCGGCGATGACCGGGATGCCGGACTCGCGCGCCGCCTGATAGGCCTCCCAGATCGCGGTGACCTGGGGAACGCCGACACCGGCGACGATGCGGGTCGTGCAGATGGAACCCGGACCGACGCCGACCTTCACGGCATCCACGCCCGCATCGATGAGCGCCTGCGCGCCCTCTCGGGTCGCGACGTTGCCGCCGATGACGTCGATGTGCGCGAACGACTCGTCGGCTTTGAGCCGGCGCACCATGTCGATGACACCCTGCGACTGACCGTTGGCCGTGTCGACGACGATCACGTCGACACCCGCGTCGCGAAGCGCCTCGGCACGCTCCCACGCATCGCCGAAGAAGCCGATCGCCGCTCCTACCCGCAGACGCCCCTGATCGTCCTTCGTGGCCAGCGGGTACTTCTCGCTCTTGTCGAAGTCCTTGATGGTGATGAGGCCCGCGAGCTTGCCGTCGTCGTCGATCAGCGGGAGCTTCTCGACGCGGTGCTGCGCGAACAGGGCGATGACCTCGTTGGCGCCGATGCCGACGCGACCGGTGACGAGGCCCTCGCTGGTCATGACGTCGCGGACCTTGGTGCTCTGGCGCTCGAAGCCCGAGACGAAGCGCATGTCACGGTTGGTGATGATGCCGAGCAGTCGTCCTTCGTCATCGATGACCGGCAGCCCCGAGATGCGGTACTGACCGCACAGCGTGTCGACTTCTTCGATGGTCGCGTCGGGCGTGGTCGTGATCGGATCGGTGATCATGCCCGACTCGCTGCGCTTGACCTGATCGACCATAGCGGCCTGCTCGGCGATGGCGAGGTTGCGGTGCAGGATGCCGAGGCCACCCTCGCGGGCCATCGCGATCGCCATGCGCGCTTCGCTCACGGTGTCCATCGCGGCGGACAGCAACGGCGTGGCGACCGTGATGCGACGGGTGACCCGAGACGACGTGTCCGCCTCGGAGGGGATGACATCGGTGTGCCCCGGCAGGAGGAGCACGTCGTCATAGGTCAGTCCGACGAAACCGAACGGGTCGTTGTGCTCCACGTGCTCTCCTGTTATCTCGCGCGCGCGAATCGCGGGTGTACCGATTGTAAGTCGACACCGGGCCGCCGCATTCCGTGGCCGTTGCGTGACCGTCCAGCCCTTGACGCGGCGCGACATCTGAGGGAGCGTTTCCCCGACGCAACAATGCGCCGCCGACGACGTGCCGAGGAGGGGACGAGGTCGTCTCCTCACGAAACACGCGTGACATCTAGGGGTCGTAGCCTCGACCCCACTAACGAGCGGTCGCCCACGGCCGCCGCCGACACCTGACTGGAGTGCAATGCTCGTGCCTCTCGCGCGACCCGAGGTCTCCCCACGTCGAAGCACTGCCGTGCTCGCCTGCCTCTTGCTCGCTTTTCTCGCTCTGCTCGGCGTGCTCCTGCCCGCGCAGTCCGCCGCAGCGGCGGATGCCTGTGCTGCCAACGAGACCACCGCCTGCGTGCAGGGCACGATCCGCCAAAGCGACGGCTCGCCCGCCACCGGAGTGGAGCTGACGATCGCCGGCCCCGGCGTCGGATCGGCAACGACGACCAAGACCGACAGCGCCGGCCGCTGGGTCTTCGCCGTCACGGCGTCCGGCACGTACACCGTGAAGGTGGATGCCGCGACGCTCGCCGACGGGCAGTACGTCGACGGCGCCGACTCCCGCGAGGTGGCGGTGACGCTGCGCTCCGACGCGTCGGCGATCTTCAAGCTCTCCAACAGCCCCGACGGCGCCGCGGCGAGCGCGAGCTCGTTCGACTGGCAGCGCTTCTGGCAACAGTCCGCGCAGGGCATCCGTCTGGGTCTGCTGCTCGCACTCGCCTCGCTCGGACTCTCGTTGATCTTCGGCACGACCGGGCTCAGCAACTTCGCCCACGGCGAGCTCGTCACGATCGGCGGCGTGCTGGCCTGGTTCCTCACGTCGCTGACCGGAAACCTCTGGATCGGCGGAACGCTGGCCGTCATCGTCATGGCCGGTCTCGGCTGGGTACAGGATGCCGGCTTGTGGAAGCCGCTGCGGCGACGGCGGCTGAGTCTCACGCAGATGATGATCGTCTCGATCGGTCTGTCGATCGCGCTGCAGTACGTCGTGCAGCTGTGGATCGGCGCCGGCACGGTGCGCATCGACCGGTCGAACCCGACGACGGTGACGCTGCTCGGAGTGACTCTCACGATCCAGTCGTATGTCGCCATGGGCATCGCGATCGTGGCGATCGCCGCGGTCGGGCTCGGCCTCATGTACACGCGCTTCGGCCGCGCCACCCGCGCGGTGTCCGACAACCCGGCGCTGGCCTCGGCGTCGGGCATCGACGTCGACAAGGTCATCCGCGGCGTCTGGATCCTGGCGTCCGGCCTCGCCGGCCTCGCCGGCGTACTGCTGGGCCTCGTACTGAACGGCGTCGGGTGGGAGACGGGTGGCCAGCTGCTGCTGCTGCTGTTCGCCGCGGTCACCCTCGGTGGCCTCGGCACCGCGTTCGGCGCCTTCGCCGGCGCGATGGTGATCGGCCTCATCGTCGAGCTCACCAACATCTGGCTGCCGGGCGACCTCAAATACGCCACCGCCCTGGCACTGCTCATCGTCATCCTGCTGTTCCGGCCGCAGGGCATCTTCGGCCGCGCCGAGCGAGTCGGCTAAGGGAGAGGGCCATGGACTTCTGGATCACGCTGCTTCAGCAGCTCACCGAAACCGCGATCGCACCCGTCACGGCGGCGTATGTCATCGCCGCCATCGGACTCAACATCCACTTCGGATACACCGGCCTGATGAACATGGGCCAAGCAGGCTTCATGCTCCTCGGCGCGTACGGATTCGCGATCACCGTCATCAACGGGGGCGGGTTCTGGCTCGGCGTTCTCGTCGCTATCCTCGCCTGCGTCGTGTTCGCATTCGTGCTCGGCATCCCGACGCTGCGACTGCGCGGCGACTACCTCGCGATCGTGACGATCTGTGCGGCGGAGATCGTCCGCATGGTCGGTCGCCTCGCCGCCCTCGCCGACGTGACGGGCGGATCGACCGGCCTCGTCGGCCCGGAGTACCGCGGCGCATTCACGGAGCTATCGTTCCTGCCGCCGGGGACGACCCAGTTCCTCTGGTTCACCTACCCCAACACCGACCCGGGTTCGGGCAACGACTGGTGGACGCGCCTCGTGGCGTGGGGCCTCGTCCTCATCGCGCTGCTGTTCACCTGGCTCGCGATGCGCAGCCCCTGGGGGCGCGTTCTCAAGGGCATCCGCGAAGACGAGGATGCCGTCCGCAGCCTCGGCAAGAGCTCGTACTCCTACAAGATGCAGGCCCTCATCATCGGCGGTGTGCTCGGCGGTATCGCCGGCATCCTCGTGGTGCTGCCGGCGTCGGTGCAGCCGGACGGCTTCGGCAGGCCGCTGACCTTCAACCTGTGGACGATCATGCTCCTCGGTGGCGCCGCGACGATCTTCGGTCCGCTGCTCGGCGCGATCATCTTCTTCGTCGTGCGCATCGCGATCGTGCAGATCGCCGGCGAGTACATCCCCACCTCGATCCTCAACACGCAGCAGACGCAGTGGCTGTCGTGGGTGCTGATCGGCGTGGCATTGATGCTGCTGGTGATCTTCCGACCACAAGGCATCCTCGGCAATAAGAAGGAGTTGAGCTTCAATGCCTGACCAGACCGCCGACCGCGCTGTGCCCACCCCGACCGAGCCAGGCGCCATCACACAAGCCATCCGCTCGACGCTGCTGAACGTGGCCGAGACGCCCGGCTCGGCCAAGCCTGACCCGATTCTGGTCGTCGACAACATCGTGCGCCGCTTCGGCGGCATGACGGCCGTCGATGTGGGCCACCTGGAGGTGCAGCGCGGTGCGATCACCGCGCTGATCGGCCCGAACGGTGCCGGAAAGACGACGTTCTTCAACCTGATCACCGGCTTCGACAAGCCCTCGTCGGCGAAGAAGCTCTTCGGCGGCCCTGCGGCCGACGACGCGGCGCGCTGGTCGTTCGATGGCCGCACGATGGTCAACACGGCGGCATCCAAGGTCGCCCGCGCCGGCATGGTGCGCACATTCCAGCTCACGAAAGCGCTGTCGCGCATGACGGTGCTGGACAACATGCTCATCGGGGCGAAGGGAAACCCGGGTGAGAACCTCGCCGTCGGGCTGATCAAGCCCCTCTGGGGCGCCGCCGAGCGGGCGAACATCGAGAAGGCCGAAGAGCTCTTGCAGCGCTTCAAGCTTGACACCAAGCGCGATGACATGGCCGGAAGCCTCTCGGGTGGCCAGAAGAAGCTGCTCGAGATGGCGCGGGCGCTGATGAGCGACCCGAAGATGATCATGCTCGACGAGCCTATGGCCGGCGTCAACCCCGCGCTCACGCAGAGCCTGCTCGAGCACATCCAGGCCCTGCGCAACGACGGCACCACGGTGCTGTTCGTCGAGCACGACATGCACATGGTGCGACACATCTCGGACTGGGTGGTCGTCATGGCCCAGGGCGAGGTCGTCGCCGAAGGTGACCCGGAGCGGGTCATGAAGAACCCCGCCGTGATCGATGCCTACCTGGGCGCGTATCACGACACGGATCTCGGCGACGACTCCGCCGTCACGACCGGCCTCATCCATCAGATCGAGGCCGAGGTCGAGGCCGAAGCCGAGCAGGAGGACGAAGAGAAGTGAGCATGCCATCCGCCGCTCCCGCGGCCGCACCCACCACCGCGACCCCGGTCGTGAAGGCCGACAGTCTCGTCGCGGGCTACCTGCCGGGCGTCAACATCCTCAATGACTGCACGCTCGAGGCCTACCCCGGCGAGCTCGTCGGCATCATCGGTCCGAACGGCGCGGGCAAATCGACCCTGCTGAAGGCGCTGTTCGGGCTCGTCACGGTGCGCACCGGCTCGGTGACGCTCGAGGGTCAGGACATCACCAACCAACGGGCCAACCAGCTGGTGCAGGCGGGAATCGGGTTCGTCCCGCAGACCAACAACGTGTTCCCCTCGCTGACGATCGAAGAGAACATGCAGATGGGCATGTTCCTGCGACCCAAGGACTTCCAGTCGCGCGTCGCCGAGATCTGGGAGCTGTTCCCGGTCTTGGGCGAGCGGCGCAAGCAGCGGGCCGGCTCGCTGTCGGGCGGTGAGCGCCAGTCTGTCGCGATGGCGCGCGCCCTGATGATGAAGCCGAAGGTGCTGCTGCTCGACGAGCCCAGCGCCGGCCTGTCGCCGGTGCGTCAGGACGAGACATTCATCCGTACGCGTGAGATCAACAAGACCGGCGTCACGATCATCATGGTCGAGCAGAACGCCCGCCGCTGTCTGCAGATCTGCGATCGCGCGTACGTCCTCGACCAGGGGCGCAACGCCTACGAGGGCACCGGACGCGACCTCGCGAAAGACCCGAAGGTCATCGAGCTGTACCTGGGAACGCTGGCCGCCGACGTCGACGCGACACACACCGACTGAGCGCACGTCCCCGTACGACAGAGCCCCCGCGTTAGGTGCGACGCGGGGGCTCTGTCGTGCGTAATGGTGCTGTCTGGTTGCCGCGGGGGTATTCGGGAGACCACGAACGAAGAGGGGCGGATGCCGCATGCGCAGCATCCGCCCCTCTTATATGAACCTCAGGTCAGCCGACCGAGCCCTGGATGGACTTCTGGAAGACGGGCGTGTTGTTCGCGTCGAACTTGTAGATGCCGATGAAGGCGCTCGACGGGTCGTTCTGATCGTTGAAGGCGCCGATGCCGGCCTTGCCCGCATACGAGATATCCTTGCCGCTCTTCAGCAGCGCAAGGCACGCGGCGAAGTCGGTGCACTTCTCACCGTTGCTGGCACCGGACACCGCAGCGAGGTTCGCCTGGATGGTCGGACCGTCGGTGCCCTTGCCCTTCTCCGCAGCCAGCGCGGCCAGCACGATGGCGTCGTAGGACTCGGGAGCGTACGAGAAGTCCTTCAGATCGGCGTTGGCCGTCTTCTTGTAGAAGTCGACCAGACGCTGCTTGAACTCCGGGTCGGGCTGTGCGCCGGGGATGGTGCCCTGCGCACCCGAGAGGGTGCCCGCCTCGAAGTCCTTGCTGTAGTCGGCCGTGTTGCCGTCGACGAGGTAGGTCTTCGACAGGTCGAAGCCCTGGGCCTTCAGCTCGGGCACGATCTGCTTGGTCTCGTCGAACGCGAGGATGACGATCGCGTCGGGCTTGGCGGCGATGGCCGCCGAGACCTCGGACGAGAAGGTCTTCTGACCGGGAGCGAACTCCTGACCCTTGCCCTTGGCGCCGTAGACGACCTCGGCACCGGCCTTGGTCACGGTGTCCTCGATGACGTCGCGCAGGCCCGTGCCGTATGCGTCGTTGAAGACGATGAAGGCGACCTTCTGCACGCCGTCACCGACGACGAGGTTGCCGAGGGCCGAGCCCTGCACCGTGTCCGGCGGAGCGGTGCGGAAGTAGTAGCTGGAGTAGCCCGAGAGCTTGGTCGCCGTGTTCGCGGGCGAGATCTGCACCTTGCACTTCGAGACGATGGTGTCGACGAAGTTCAGCGACACGCTGGAAGACTCGGCACCGAGCACGACCTGGGCATCGGACGAAGCGATCTGCGCGGCCGATGCGGTCGAGACCGACAGGTCGGACGACGCGCCCGAGTCGGTGATCGGACCCACCTTGATGGGCTGCGCGAGCACGCCGCCCGCAGCGTTGATGTCTTCGACAGCGAGGCCGTAGCCCGCCTCGGCCGGCGGGTTGAGGTAGGCCAGCGAACCGGTCTGCGGCAGGATCGTCGCGAGCGTCAACGGCCCGGTCGACGGGGTGCCCGGCTTGCAGGCGGCCGCGGGATCGGCCGAACCCGATGCGGTCGACATCGGAGCGGCCGACGTCGAGCCCGGGCTCGTGGTGGAACTCGAGCAGCCCGCGAGCGCGAGCGTTGCGGCGCCCGCGAGCGCGAGCGCAGCGACGAGCGCCTTGTTGCGATGAACCATAGGTTCTTCCCTTTCTTCGATGACATCGCGCGGCGCAAGAAGCCTCCGCGGTCTGGCTTGAACGGTAATCCCGCTGTGTCACCAGGATGTTTCGCGCACGCATCGAAGGAAAGCACCGCGACGCAATCGTTATGAAAGGCGAAAGCGGGTGCCGCGGGCCCCGAGGTGTGTGCAGAACGCTTCGGGGTGTTTTCGAGCTCGTCTGCAGCCGGTCGGCTGCGCGGCCGTTCAGACCAGTTCGGCGATGGCCGATGCGGCGCGCGAGCGCCGGGCGTGGAGCACCGAATCGACGCTCAGGACGACGAGGGCGAGCCAGACCAGCGCGAAGCCGATCCATCGCTCCAGCGGCATGGGTTCGTGCAGCAGCCAGGCGCCGGTGATGAACTGCAGGATCGGCGCGGCGAACTGCAGCAGACCGATGAGCGTGAGCGGCGCGCGGCGCGCCCCCGAGGCGAACAGCAGCAGCGGTACGGCGGTGACCACGCCCGCGAGAGTCACAAGCACGGTGTGGCCGGCACCCTGGGTGCCGATGACGAGGCCGGTGGTGTTCGCGACGATGACGAGCTGGACGACGGCGATGGGCGTCAACCACAGCGACTCGAGCGTCAGCCCACTGACGGCGTCGACCCGCGGGCCGATCTGCTTCTTCACGAGACCGTACGTGCCGAAGCTGGCCGCGAGGATGAGAGCGATCCAGGGCACAGATCCGTACGCGACGATGATGACGATGACGGCGAGCCCCGCGAAGGCGATGGCGATCCACTGCGCGGTGCGCAGGCGCTCCTTCAGCACGATCACACCGAGCAGCACGGTGACGATCGGATTGATGAAGTAGCCGAGGCTTCCCTCGATCACGTGTCCGGTCAGGATGCCGATGAGAAACACCTGCCAGTTCACGTAGATCAGCAGGCCCGCGATGATCGTCCAGAACACGAGGCGGCGATCGCGGAGGATGGCGAACAACTTGCCCCACGTGCGCGTCACGGTGAGGAGGATGGCGCAGAACAGCAAGGAGAAGAGGATGCGCCAGACGACGATCTCCCACGGACCGATCGGGGCCAGCAGGAGGAAGTACAGCGGCAGGAAACCCCAGAGCACATACGCCCCGAAGGCGTAGGCCGCGCCGAGCCTCTCCTCACGGGCGGTCTCAGCGGGTGTCATGAGACAAAGCCTACGACGCCCCTGACACGCTCATCTCCTCCGCCCCTGCGGCATCCTGCCGTTCCCCGTCCGCGAACCGCCACGTTTCGCCTCGCGAGCGCAGCCGGATGCAGAGAAGGCCCGGATGCCGTGGCATCCGGGCCTTCTCTGAGGCGTGGATCGTCAGCGGACGACGACCGCCAGAACGTCGCGAGCCGACAGGACGAGGAACTCGTCGCCGTCGAACTTCACCTCGGTGCCGCCGTACTTGCTGTAGATGACGCGGTCGCCCACGGCGACGTCGAGCGGTACGCGGTTGCCGTTGTCGTCGATGCGGCCGGGACCCACGGCCACGACCTCGCCCTCCTGGGGCTTCTCCTTGGCGGTGTCGGGGATGACGAGGCCACTGGACGTGACCTGCTCAGCCTCGACCTGCTTGATGACGATGCGGTCCTCGAGCGGCTTGATGGAAACCGACACGGTCTACCTCTTTCTTGCTGGGCGTGATGCTTCAAGACTCGTTAGCACCCACACGGGTGGAGTGCTAACAGAAGTCTAGGGCGCGGCTGGCACTCGTGCAACGCGAGTGCCAGCTCCGGTGGTGTGCGCGGATGGCGCCCGCATAGGCTGGCCGGATGGAACGCGCCGAACTGACCGCCCTGCTGACCGCGGAGGGACTGCGGCTGGTCGACGAACTCGGCGCGATCGACTCCCCCGACGACGTGACGCGTACCGTCTCCCGCCTGCGCGCGGCCGGCCTCTCCCCCGAGCTCGTGTCGGCGGCGGTCGGCCAGGCGCGCCTGCGCACCCGAGCACGCCGCAAGTTCGGTGAGTTCGGTGACCGCATGCTGTTCACGCGGGCCGGCCTCGAGCAGGCGACGCGGCTGTCGGTGGGCGCGCGCCACGCGGGGCGCTTTCGCGATGCAGGGCTGCGCCGCGTCGCCGACCTCGGCTGCGGCATCGGCGGAGATGCGCTCGCCTTGGCCGGCATCGGAATCGATGTGGTCGCGGTCGATGCGGACGAAACCACCGCAGCGCTCGCGGCCTACAACCTCGCGCCGTTCGGCGACTCCGCCACCGTTCGCCACGCCCGCGCCGAAGAGGTGCCGCTCGACGACGTCGACGCCGTGTGGCTTGACCCGGCCCGGCGCACCGCCGGCCACAGCGAAACCGCGCGCGTCGCCGCCGGCGAGTGGTCGCCGCCGCTGGACTGGGTCTTCGCCCTCGCCGCACGCATGCCCGCCGGCATCAAGCTCGGCCCGGCTTTCGACCGCGCCCTCATTCCCGATGACGCCGAGGCGCAGTGGATCAGCGTCGACGGGTCGACGATCGAACTCGTCGTCTGGACCGGCGTGCTCGCCCGACCGGGCGTGCGCCGAGCGGCGCTCGTGATCCGCGCCGACGGTGCCGCGGAGTTGACGGCGGACGGCGACGCGGAGGACGCCGAGGTACGCCCCCTCGGCGCTTACGTGCATGAACCCGAGGGCGCCGTGATCCGCGCGCGCCTCATCGGCGAGGTGGCCCGAAGCCTCGACGCGGGCATGATCGCGCCCGGCATCGCCTACCTCACCTCGGATGCCGAGGCCTCGAACCCGTTCGTGCAGAGCTTCCGCGTGCGTGAACAGCTGCCGACCGACGTCAAAGCGCTCGCGCGCACCTTGCGCGAACGCGAGATCGGCACGCTCGAGATCAAGAAACGCGGAGTCGACATCGATCCCGCCGCGCTGCGGACGAAGCTCAAGCTGCGCGGTCCGCACGCCGCGACGTTGATCCTCACGCGCGCCGGGTCGTCGCGTGTCGCGCTGCTCGCCGACCGCGTCTGAGTCAGGCGGCGCCCACGGGACTGGCGCGGCTGGCGGGGCTCGCAAGCCTCAGCCCAGCATCGGCCCCTGCGTCGAAGCCCACCACAGCCATCCCGCGCTGTAGACGAGCGATAACGCGCTGAGGCAGAGCGCCCAGACCGCGATGCCGCGAGCTTCCCACGGCCGGCGGAGGGCGACGATGGCCAGCACGGCTCCCACGAGCCCGATGAGAAAGCCCCACCCGACGAGGAAGGAGACGATGAGTCCCAGCACAGCGAAGGTCAGCGCCCACGGTGCGGTGCGGGGCAGCACCTCGGGCGTCGGCGCCCACCGCACCTCCGGGTCCGGCGCGGACGCCCGGGCCACCCCCGCCTCGCCCGGCACGACGGGCGTCGCGATCGGCACCGGCTCGGTGAGCTCGCGCTGGAAGCCGCCGCGGTGCGCGCCCGGCAGGGCGGCGCTCGTCGCCGGCGCGATGTCTTCGGATGGCGCGTCGACGTGCGGCACCGGGGTCGCCGGCGCCGGCACGGCCTGCCGTTCGTCGCTCATCCGGCCACCTGGATCTCGGTGACGGGCAGCGTCGAGTCGGCGCCGAACGCGAGATGCGAGGGAGCGCGGCCGCTCGCGATCAGCTCGGCGGCGAGGACGGCGATCATGGCTCCATTGTCGGTGCACAGGCTCAGCGGCGGAATGCGCACGGTGACGCCGGCATCCGCCGCGCGCGCGAGCGCGAAGTCGCGCAGCCGCCGGTTGGCGACGACACCGCCGCCCAACAGCAGCCGCGGGACGTTGTGGCGCGCACACGCGTCGAGGGCCTTGGTGACGAGCACGTCGACGACCGCTTCGCGGAAGGATGCCGCGACATCTGCGACCGCCGGACTCTGACCGGCCGCCTCGGCCTGCTCGACCCAGCGCGCGACGGCCGTCTTCAGACCCGAGAACGAGAAGTCGTAGCGGTGCGCCTCCATGTCGGAGGCTCGCGACAGCCCCCGCGGGAAGCGGATGGCCTGGGGGTCGCCGTCGGCGGCGGCGCGATCGATCTCGGGGCCGCCGGGGTAGGGCAGGCCGAGAATGCGCGCGATCTTGTCGAACGCCTCTCCCGCGGCGTCATCGAGGGTCTCGCCCAGCAGTTCGACGTCGGAGACGAGATCGCGTACGAGCAGCAGCGAGGTGTGGCCGCCGCTGACCAGCAGAGCGACGGTCGGGTACTCCACGTCCTCCCCGGTCAGCAGATCGGCGGCGATGTGACCGACGAGGTGATTGACGGCGTAGAGCGGCGTGTCCAGTCCCACGGCGAGCGCTTTCGCGGCGCCGATCCCGACCATGAGCGCACCGGCGAGCCCCGGACCGCTCGTGACGGCGACGGCGTCGAGATCGCTCAGTGCGATGCCCGCCTCGGCGACGGCGGCGTCGATCGCCGGCTGCAGCGCCTCGAGGTGAGCGCGCGCGGCGACCTCGGGTACGACGCCGCCGTAGCGGGCATGCTCGTCCATCGAGCTGGCGATCGTGTTGCTCAGCAGCGTGCGCCCGCGCACGATGCCGATGCCGGTCTCATCGCAGCTGGTCTCGATGCCGAGCACCAAGGGTTCGGTGGCGCTCACGAGCACACTCCTGCGTTGAGAGTCCCGGCATCCGTCGCCGCTCGAGCCGCGGTCCACGCGACCACGTCGAGCTTCATGACGACGGCGTCGACATCGTCGGGCTGGTAGTAACGGGGTCGGCGTCCGATCTCGGCGAAACCCTCGGAGACGTACAGCGCGGATGCCGCAGGGTTGTCGGCCCGCACCTCCAGGAACACGTCCCGCGCCTCGCGCTCGCGCGCGGCGGCGAGCAGGGCACGCAGCAGCCGGCGCCCGCGGCCGCGGCCACGCGCCGCCGCGGCGATGGCGATGGTCTGGATGTCGGCGTCGCCCGCGCGCGCGACGGCGCGCACGCCGCCGTAGCCGAGCAGGGCTGCGCCCTCGACGTCGACGAGGTAGCGGGCGTGCGGCGACGAGAGTTCCTCGCGCATCATCGCCTCACTCCAGGCATCCGTGGGAAACGAGGTGCGCTCCAGCTGCATGATCGCGGCCAGGTCGTCGACAGTGGCCGTCCGCAGCGTCACGAGGTTGCTCCCGTGGGGCGGGTGACGCTCTTAGGCAGGGTCACATCGGGGGCGCGCAGATACAGCGGCTCGGCGCCGGTGAGCTCGCGGCCCGCGGCGACGGCGCGAGCCCCGACCACGGCGAGCATGCTCGCACTGATGGTCGCGATGTCGCGGCGTTCGGCGCCGAGGCCGGCGAGCACGCCGTCGATGTCGGTGCGCAGGGCCAACGCCGGCCCCATCGAGCGGATCGGGATGCCGTCGGCATCCAGCCCGTCGTACACCGAGTACGCGACCTCACGACGGCGGGCATCGGTGACCACCGCGAAGCGCGGCACGTCGGCGAACGGGTCGGCCAGCGCGGTGGCGAGCAGGATCTCGAGCGCCGCGGCATCGTGGCTCGGTACGGACACGACCGGCAGCGCGCGGGCCAGGGCGAAGGCGCGGGCGGCGGCGATGCCGACCCGCAGCCCGGTGAACGGGCCCGGGCCCATGCCGGCGGCGACATGGGTGAGGGTCACCGGCTCGCCCGTCGCGGTCTGGCCGATGGGGCCGTGAGCCGCATCGGCGAGCGCGTGGCGCAGCAGGTCGCCGATCACTTCGGCGTGGCCGAGCGGGTTGTCGCTGGTGCGATCGGCGCGGACGGCACCGTCGGGATCGACGATGCCGACGGCGGTGCCGAGCGAGGTGTCGATGCCGAGGATCACCGTTCCAGGGTAGTCGCGCCCGGCAAGCGACGCTCAGCCGTGGCGAGTGATGCGCACCAGGCGCGGTGCGGCGTCTTCCATCGCGGCCATGTGCGGGCCCGCCGTGCCGCAGGCGTTGTCGACACCGGTGCCGCTCCAGCCGCGGTCGATCTCGACCTCCCACCAGACGTCGGCGACGGCGTCCGCGAAGGGAGCAGCCCACTCCGCGATGACGACCGAGCCCGCGAAGTCGATGTCGAGGTCGTCGAGTTCACCGTCGGTGCCGAGCCGGTAGGCATCGACGTGCACGAGCGGAGGTCCGTCGACGAGCGAAGGGTGCGTACGCGCGATCACGAAGGTCGGGCTCTGCACCCGGCCACGCACGTCCAACGACTCGGCGATTCCCCTCGTGAGCGTGGTCTTGCCGGCGCCCAGGGGGCCGGTCAGCACGATGAGGTCACCCGCCCGCAGGTCGCGGCCGAAAGCGCGACCCAGGTTCTCCATGTCGGTGGGCGACGCGATTTCACGCTCTCCCACGAAGGCGTCCAGTCCGCTCATGCGCTCACCGTCTCATCCTCAGTCCGCCGCTGTTCAACGCCGGGATGCCCCGGTGGATTCCCGCGGCAGGTGGGGTCGATGGCTCGCGGCGCCGGTGCTGCGGCGTCGGGGTCACGCCCCGACCTCTCGCCGCGGCACACGCGGGCCGATGCGGGTGACGATCTCGTAGTTGATGGTGCTCGCGGCATCCGCCCAGACCTCGACGGGTGGTGCGCCGAGCGTGGGGTCGCCGAAGAGCACCGCCTCGTCACCCACCGCGACCCGATGGTCGCCGACATCGACGACGAACTGGTCCATGGCGATGCGCCCCGCCACGGGGAAGACCTCGCCGCCGATGCGCACGGCCGCCCCGCCCGACGCCGCCCGGGGCACGCCGTCGGCGTACCCGGCGGGAATGAGCGCGAGCGTCGTCTCCCGGTCGGCGCGGTGCAGGTATCCGTAGGAGACGCCCTGTCCGGCGGGCACCCGACGGACGGCAGCGACCGCGGCCCGCAGGGTCATGGCGGGGCGCAGGCCCAGGTCGGCCGACGTGCGATCGGCAAACGGCGACAGCCCATAGATGGACACCCCCAGCCGCACGCATCCGAAGCGCGATTCGGGCAGGGCGATCGCGGCGTGCGATGCGGCGATGTGACGCAGCTGCGGGGCGAGCCCGTGGGATGCCGCGAGGGCGAGGGCGTCGGTGAACCGATCGATCGCGGCGCGGTCGTCGTTCGCCGAGGCATTGGAGAGGTGGCTGAAGATACCGATGACACGCAGCCGCCCGATGCGTTCGAGCCGGGCCGCCTCGGCGAACGCGGTGGCGTAGTCGGCGGGGGCGAGTCCGTTGCGGCCGAGGCCGGTCTCGACCTTCAGGTGCACGCCGACCGGGCGGTCGCCGGATGCCGCGGCCGCCGCGTCCTGCAGCTGGTCGAGGCTCGAGATGCCCAGCTCGATGCCGTGCGCCGCCGCCTCGGCGAACCGTGCGCCCGGCGCGTGGAGCCACGCGACCAGCGGAGCGTCGATGCCGGCGCGGCGAAGGGCGAGGGCCTCGTCGATGTCGGAGACCCCGATGCGGTGCGCGCCGCCCTCGAGCGCGGCCCGCGCGGAGCGCACGGCACCGTGACCGTAGCCGTCCGCCTTGACGACGGCGATGACCTCGGATGCCGTGAGCTGGCGCAGATGGCGGACGTTCGCGGTGATCGCGGAGGTGTCGATGACGGCTTCGCGCAGTACGCCGTCGGGGAGGCGACTCATGCGCATCCCTCCGCGCGGCCGCGGTCCGCCGACTCGGCGATCACATAGGCGGTCGCCAGCCCCGCATCGTGGCTGAGCGAGAGATGCAGGGCGCCGATGCCCCGAGCGGCGACAGTCGCGGCCGTCTCGCCGGTGAGGGCGAAGACGGGTCGGCCGGACGATTCACTGGCGACTTCGATGTCGGTCCAGTGCACGCCGTCCGAGCCGCCGAGCGCCTTGATCAGCGCTTCTTTGGCGGCGTACCGGGCGGCGAGCGAGTGCGGCTTCAGCTGACGCTCCGACGGAGCGAACAGCCGCTCGAGCAGGCGCGGTGTGCGCGCCAAAGACCGCTCGAACCGAGGAATGTCGACGAGGTCGACGCCGATTCCGATGATCACGGCATCCTCCCCTTCCGCGTCGCGAGCTCGGGTGCGCGCTCGGTACGCACCGGCCAGCCTACCGGCGCCTCGATGCGTGCTCACCCGCAACGAGACACGTTCGGGCGCTCGGAACGGCGGTGCGTCTGGGGCGCCAGGTCGTTTCTCGGCGGACTACTCGACGGTGACGGACTTCGCGAGGTTTCGGGGCTGGTCGACGTCCAGGCCCTTCGCGGTCGCGAGACCCATCGCGAAGATGTGCAGGGGCACCACGGCCAGCAGCGGCTCGAACAGCGGGCCGGCCAACGGAATGCGCAGCACCTCGTCGGCGAACGGGAGCACGGCAGCATCCCCCTCTTCGGCGACGACGATGACGCGGGCGCCGCGGGCGCGGATCTCCTGGATGTTGGAGACGACCTTCTTGTGCAGCTCAGCCGATTCGCGCGGCGACGGCACGATGACGAACACCGGCTGGCCGGGCTCGATCAGCGCGATCGGGCCGTGCTTGAGCTCGCCGGCGGCGAAGCCTTCGGCGTGGATGTAGCTGATCTCCTTGAGCTTGAGCGCACCCTCGAGGGCGATCGGGTAGCCGACGTGGCGCCCCAGGAACAGCACCGATTGGGTGTCGGCCATCCAGTGTGAGAACTGCTCGATGTGCTTCTGCTCCTCGTCGAGTACCCGCGCGATCTTGTTCGGCACCGCTTCGAGCTCGCGTACGTGCAGCGCCTGCTCGGCCTCGGAGATCGTGCCGCGAAGGCGTGCCACGTGCAGCGCGAGGAGGTAGAGCGCGGTGATCTGAGCGACGAAGGCCTTCGTGGATGCCACGGCCACCTCGGGCCCCGCGTGCGTGTAGATCACGGCATCCGACTCGCGGGGAATGGTCGCGCCCTGGGTGTTGCAGATCGACAGCGTCTTGGCGCCGTGCTCGCGCGCGTACTTGACCGCCATGAGCGTGTCCATCGTCTCGCCCGACTGGCTGATGGAGACGACCAGCGTGTCATCGCCGATCACCGGGTCGCGGTAGCGGAACTCGTGGGCGAGCTCGACGTCGACGGGGATGCGCGTCCACTGCTCGAGCGCGTACTTGCCGGTCTGGCCGGCGTAGGCGGCGGTGCCGCACGCGATGACGACGATGCGACGGATGCCCGTAAACAGCTCGTCCAGACCCGCGAGTTCGGGGATCGTGACTGTTCCGTCGTGCAGGCGTCCGCGGATGGTGTTGGCGACGGCCTCGGGCTCCTCGGAGACCTCCTTGGCCATGAACGACGACCAGCCGCCCTTCTCTGCCGCCGACGCGTCCCAGACGACCTCGAAAGGCTCAACCTCCACCGGGTGGCCGGCGAAATCGGTGACCTCGACGCCGGCGGGCGTGATCGCGACGATCTCGTCCTGACCGATGGCGAGGGCATTGCGCGTGTACTCGACGAAGGCGGCGACGTCGGATCCGAGGAAGTTCTCGCCCTCGCCGAGTCCGATCACCAGCGGCGAGTTGCGGCGCGCGCCGACGACGAGGCCGGGCTGGTCGCGGTGCATCGCGAGCAGCGTGAACGCTCCCTCAAGGCGCGCGGCCACCGTGCGGAAGGCGGCGACGAGGTCGTGGGACGCCTGGTACTCGCGCCCGAGCAGCACGGCGGCGACTTCGGTGTCGGTCTCGGAACGGAAGGTGAAGCCTTCGCTGACGAGCTCGGCCTTGAGTTCGGAGAAGTTCTCGATGATGCCGTTGTGGATGACAGCGAGTTTGTCGTCGTCGGCGAGGTGCGGGTGCGCGTTCGCGTCGGTGGGCCCACCGTGGGTCGCCCAGCGGGTGTGGCCGATGCCGGTGGTGCCGTCGGCCATCGGGTGTGCGGCGAGGTCATCGCGCAGCACCTGGAGCTTGCCGGCGCGCTTGCGCAGCTCGAGATCGCCCTCGGCGTCGATGACCGCGATGCCGGCGGAGTCATAGCCGCGGTATTCCAGGCGTGCCAGCCCCGACAGGAGAATGGCCTGGCTGTCGCGCGGGCCCACGTATCCGACGATTCCACACATGGGCTCAATGCTAGGTGCGCGCTTTTGCGCGGCGCCCTCACAAAAGCCGTGAGTTCTCCGACAGCGGGTCAGAGCTTGCGCAGCCGCACGGTCTCCACCGCGTGGGCAGCCGCCTTCTTCAGCACCAGCGTCGCGCGATGGCGGGTGGGCGCGACGTTCTCCCGGAGGTTGGGCAGATTGATGTCGTTCCAGTACCCGAGCGCGGTGGTGACAGCTTCCTCGTCGGAGAGCTCCGCGAACACCCGGAAGAACGAATTCGGGTTGCTGAAGGCGCCGCGCCGGAGCGCGAGGAAGCGGTCGACGTACCACTGCGCGATATCGGCCTCGTCGGCATCCACATAGATCGAGAAGTCGAAGAGGTCGCTGACAGCGACATCGTTGGGCGTCGGCGGCGGAGAGAGCACGTTGAGGCCCTCGACGATGACGACGTCGGGACGGCGCACGGTGACGTGCGCGTCGGGCACGATGTCGTACCGCACGTGCGAATAGAAGGGCGCGCGCACCTCGGCGGCGCCCGACTTGACCTCGGTGAGGAAGCTCACCAGAGCGCGCCGATCGTACGACTCCGGAAAGCCCTTGCGGCCCATCAGTCCGCGGCGTTCGAGCTCAGCGTTGGAGTACAAGAACCCGTCGGTGGTCACCAGCTCGACCCGCGGCGTCCCGGGCCACCGGCTCATCAACTCGCGCAACAGGCGCGCGATGGTCGACTTGCCGACGGCCACAGAGCCGGCGACGGCCACGACGAACGGCGTGGTCGAGTCGGGCTCGCCCAGGAAGGTCGCCGTCTCGGCGCCCAGCCGCTTCGTGTTCTCGGCATACGTGCTCAGCAGCCGGCTGAGCGGCAGGTACACCTCACGCACCTCGGTGAGGTCGAGCCGATCTCCGATGCCCCGCAGCTGCACGACTTCGGTCTCGGTGAGCGGATTCGGGATGCCGGCGGTCAGCCGAGCCCATTCGGAACGGCCGATCTCGCGGTACAGCGAATCGATCGCCGTCATCTCGTCTTCGATGGACATCGGCCCCACTCTATCTGTGGATACTCTGAACCCATGCGCCTCGGAGTCCTCGATATCGGCTCGAACACCTTTCACCTGCTCGTCGCCGATGTCCACCCCGGAGGGCGCCCGCAGGCCACGACGAGCCAACGCACAGTGCTGCGTCTGATGCGCTATCTCGACTCCGACGGATCCATCAACGAGACCGGCGTGCAGGCCCTCGTGGATGCCGTCACTCAGGCGCGCACCGTCGCCGAAGCCGAGAATGTCGTGGAACTGCTCGCGACGGCGACCAGCGCGGTGCGCGAAGCGACGAACGGCGCCGAGGTCATCGCGCGCATCGAAGCCGCGCTCGGCCAAGAACTGCAGGTGCTCGGGGGCGAGTCCGAAGCCCGCTTCACGTTCCTCGCGGTGCGCCGCTGGTTCGGCTGGTCGGCGGGCCAGATCTTGCTCTTCGACATCGGCGGCGGATCGTTGGAGATCGCCTCCGGGGCTGACGAACTGCCCGACGTCGCCGCCAGCGTCCCGCTCGGTGCGGGACGCACGACGATCGAGTTCCTCCCGCACGACCCGCCCGGAGAGGATGCGGTCGAGGTGCTGCGCGAGCATGCGCGCAGCGTGCTCGCGCCGGTCGTCGACCTCATGGTCGACCAGAAGCGACCCAACCACGTCGTGGGCTCGTCGAAGGCGATCCGTTCGCTCGCGAAGCTGGCGGGATATCCGGTGCCCGGGTGGAGCGGCAGCGAGCGGATGCTCCTGCCTCGCGGCGCTCTGGGCTCGTGGATCCCGCGGCTCGCGCGCATCCCGGCATCCGCCCGTCAGGAACTACCGGGCATCACTGCCGATCGCACGTTCCAGATCGTGGCGGCGGCGGTCGTGCTGCACACCGCGATGACGGCGCTCGACGTCGACGAGCTCGAGGTGAGCCCCTGGGCGCTGCGCGAAGGCGTGCTGCTGCGATACATCGAGTCGCTGAGCTGGCAAGAGCCGGTCTGACGCGGCTTGTCAGACCCGAGCGAAGCACGGTGTCCGAGGAAGCGACCCCTCCGTCCGGGGATGCGGGGGGACATCGACGGAGGGGTCGCGCACCCCGGTCGTCAAACCCGTCGCGCCCCGTCCCTGTCGGTCAGGGCGCGGGGAATGGGCGGAAGAGTGCAGGCTCAGAGTAGGGGGCGAGTCAAGACGCGCACCAGCGCTGCGACGACGTTTAACAGGCCCTTAATGCGGCGCCCGTTCGCCGTTCAGCCCCGGACGATGTCAGCGAGTTCCTCGGCGATGCGCTGCGCGTCGTCGTGCGAGGCGGCCTCGACCATGACCCGGACCATCTGCTCGGTTCCCGAGGGGCGAAGCAGCACACGACCGCTGTCGCCCAGCGCCGCCTCGGCGACCTGGACGCCCGCCAGCACATCGGCATCCGTCGCGCGCGAGCGCTCCACGCCGCGCACGTTGATCAGCACCTGCGGGAACACGGTCATCACCGAAGCGAGGTCGGCGAGGGTACGGCCGGTGCGAGCCATCTCGGCGCACAGGTGCAGTCCGGTGAGCACACCGTCGCCGGTGGTGGCGTAGCGGCTCATGATCACGTGGCCGCTCTGCTCGCCGCCGAGCGAGAAGCCACCCTCGCCCATGCGCTCGAGCACGTAGCGGTCGCCGACGCCGGTCTGTTCGACCGTGATGCCCTGCGCGGCCATCGCCCGGTGCAGACCGAGATTGCTCATCACGGTGGCCACGAGGGTGTCGTTCTTCAGACGACCGTCGCGCTTCATCGCGACCGCGAGGATCGCCATGATCTGGTCGCCGTCGACGAAAGCGCCGGTCGCGTCGACCGCGAGGCAGCGGTCGGCATCGCCATCGTGGGCGATGCCGACGTCAGCGCCGGTGCGCACGACCTCGGCGGCGAGGCGTCCCATGTGGGTCGAGCCGTAGCCGTCGTTGATGTTGATGCCGTCGGGGTCGGCGCCGATGACGGTGACCTTGGCGCCCGCGTTGCGGAACGTCTCGGGCGAGACACCGGATGCCGCGCCGTGCGCACAGTCGAGTACGACGTGCAGACCGTCGAGGCGGTGCGGGAGCGAGGCCAGCAGATGGATCGCATAGCGGTCTTCGGCATCGGAGAATCGTTCGACGCGTCCGACGTCGCCGCCGATCGGGCGGAGCTTCTCGCCGCCCATCGCCTCTTCGATGCGTCGTTCGACCTCGTCGGGCAGCTTGACGCCGCCGCGGGCGAAGATCTTGATGCCGTTGTCGGGCGCCGGATTGTGCGAGGCGGAGATCATCACGCCGAAATCGGCGTCGATGTCACCGATCAGATACGCGGCCGCGGGTGTCGGCAGGGTGCCGGCGTCGAGAACGTCGACGCCGGACGACGCCAGTCCCGCTTCGACGGCCGCCGAGAGGAAGTGCCCGGACACACGCGGATCACGCGCGATGACGGCGGTGAGCCGCTTTCCGGCAGCTTTGCGCGCCTCGGCGATACGGCCCTGGCCCAGGACGACAGCAGTCGCCTGGGCCAGGGTGAGTGCGAGTTCGGCGGTGAGGGGGCCATTGGCCAGGCCCCGCACACCGTCGGTCCCGAACAGCGCCACGAAGCTTAGCGCTTCGAGTACTGCGGAGCCTTGCGGGCCTTCTTGAGACCGGCCTTCTTGCGCTCCTTGACGCGAGCGTCGCGCGAGAGGAAGCCGGCCTTCTTCAGGGTCGGGCGGTTGTTCTCGGCGTCGATCCCGTTGAGCGAACGGGCGATGCCCAGACGCAGCGCACCGGCCTGACCCGAGGGGCCGCCACCGGAGATACGGGCGATGACGTCATAGGCGCCGTCGAGGTCGAGCACCGTGAACGGGTCGTTGATCAGCTGCTGGTGCAGCTTGTTGGGGAAGTAGTCCTCGAGGGTGCGGCCGTTCACCGTGATGGTGCCCGAGCCGGGAACGATGCGCACGCGGGCGATGGCCTGCTTGCGACGTCCGACAGCCGCACCGGGAACCGAAAGCACCGGGCGGGGCGCCGAAGCGGCCTCTACCGGGGCGCTCTCGGTGGTGTAGCTCTCCGCGTTGTCGAGGGTGGTCTCTTCGATGGAGTCAGCGATCTTCGCCATGAGTTGTCCTTATATCTCTCGACGCGCTTACTGGGCGACCTGGTCGAAGGTGTACGGGGTGGGCTGCTGGGCCGCGTGCGGGTGCTCGGCGCCCGTGTAGACCTTCAGCTTCGACAGCTGCTGGGCACCCAGGCTGTTCTTGGGGAGCATGCCGCGGATCGCCTTCTCGACGGCGCGGATCGGGTTCTTCTCGAGGAGCTCGGCGTAGGAGGTGGACCGCAGGCCGCCCGGGTAACCGGAGTGGCGGTAGTCCTTCTTCTGCGTGAGCTTCTGGCCGGTCAGCGCAACCTTGCCCGCGTTGATCACGATGACGTGGTCGCCCATGTCCATGTGGGGCGCGAAGGTGGGCTTGTGCTTGCCGCGGAGGAGAACTGCGGCGTGCGTCGCGAGGCGTCCGAGGACGACGTCGGTCGCGTCGATGACGAACCACTCGCGAGTGGCTTCACCGGCCTTGGGGGTGTAAGTGCGCGTCACAGTAGTGCTGCTTTCTTCATTCGAACGGAGAGGTTCGTGAATCCCGCTCCGGGGTGGTTCGCTGCCAGAGCAGGAGAACACGCCAGTGGAGGGCTCACGTTCGTGAGGGGTTCTCACTCTCCGAAACGTCGAGGAGCGAGCACCAAAGGGACAGTCTACGTCATGCAGGCGCAGAGACCAAACATCGCGGGAGGGGCGGGCCGTAAGAAAGGGCGACCGGGGGATCGAAGGGATACTCCGATCCCCCGGTCGCGGCGGCCGCACGCGGGGGGTCGGCGACCGCCAACCGGTCGTGTGGGGACACTACCGGGGGCTGGGGGGTTTCTTCTGCGCTCTCTGCCCACGGCGGGCAGCGGTTGTCCAGGACAGTCTACCGGGCTGCGCCCATCTCCACCGCAGGCTGAGCCGCCGACGCGCCCGTGACCTCCAGGCGGGCGGCGAACTGCTTGATCCACGGGCGCAGTTCGGCGCCGAGGTCATCTCGCTCGACGGCCAGCTGCAGGACGGCCTTGATGTAATCGACGCGATCACCGGTGTCGTAGCGGCGTCCGCTGAAGACCACACCGTAGACGCCGGGGGCGAGCACATAGCGGCCGATGACGGCGAGGTTCGACGGCGCCTCGTCGCGTGAGGGCTTCTCGACCAGGTCGAGCACTCGCACCGAGCCGTCGGCGGCCTGCTCGCCCACCGTGGCGACACCGTAGAGATGCACCTGTGCGGGATCGACCTCCATCAACGCGATGACCGCTCCCCCGGTGCGCTCGTGCACGGCGAGCATCGTGGGCAAGAGTGGGTCGCGCTCGTCGATCAGGTCGTCGCCGAGCATCACGACGAAGGAGGAGGGACCGACGTACGATGCCGCGCGCGAAACCGCGTGTCCGAGGCCGCGCGGCTCGCCCTGCCGCGTGATGTGGATGTCGGCCAGCTGCGACGAATGCGACACCGTGCCGAGTTTGGCGGTGTCGCCCTTCGTGGTAAGGGCGCTCTCGAGTTCGGGAATCGAATCGAAGTGGTTGGCGATGTTGTTCTTGTTGCGCCCGACGATGATCAGGACGTCGCGGATGCCTGCCGCCACCGCCTCCTCGACCACGTACTGAATCGCCGGCTTGTCGACGACAGGAAGCATCTCCTTGGGCATGGCTTTGGTGGCGGGCAGGAAGCGGGTGCCCAGTCCGGCGGCGGGGATGACGGCTTTGCACCGAGGGGGCATGCGATCTCCTGCGGGGCGTAAGGGGGGTAGCTCCGGGACATCCATAGGACGCGCGTATCGCGAGCATAGCGAACGCGCACCCACCTTCCATGACGGGGGTGAGTCAGGTCGGTGACGACCGTGTGATCAAGCGTGCGCCGCGAGTGCCGAGGCCGGCAGGGTCGACTCGAGCACGACGTCCTCACCCTCCTGATAGAGCAGGGTGGGGCCGGCGAACGAGCGGATGGGCATGATCGCCCGGGGAAGCGAGCCGGCCGACGCAACCCGTACGTGCAGCACTCCCCCCTCACCGGCCGCGATCTCGATTCGGGCCGCCCGCGCACCGGAATGCTTGACGGCGTTGACCAGCGCTTCGTTGACGACGTCGGCGACGACGAGGGCCGACTCCGAGGCCTCGACCGCCCACACGGCAGCGGGGTCGATGTGGGTCTCCAGCGACATGAGCGCCTCCCACCCGGCCAGCATGCGTCGCAGCTCGCCGCCGGTGTCGACCTCCGTATACGAGGGGGGCGCGAGCACCTCGTCGAGGGCCCGATCGGTCTCGACGCGGAAGCGAGCGATCTCCTCTTCGGTGGGCATGGCCTCGTCGACATGCGCCGCGAAGATGACGCAGCGACCCTGCACCCTGCCGTGCAGCACGGAGGCGGCCTGTCGCAGTGGCGTCTGCGCGTGCCGCACGCGATCGGCGTAGTCGCCGGCGGCGCGGGCGAGTTCGTGGGTGGAGGACTGCTCCTCGACGCGCGCGCGGCGGCGCGTGTCGATGGCGGTCGCGAGCACGATGGCCGCCAGCGGGAGCGCGAAGATCGGCATGAGCACCACGGCACCGGCCGCGGGGAGGAGGAGATGGCCCACGGCGGCGGCGGCGACACCGGCGAGGACCCACACCAGAAGTACCGCGATCCCGCCTGTGCGGTCGGTTGTCTCGGGCAGGGCGCGCAGCACCGCTCCCGCTGCGAGGTCGATGAGCAGTACCGCGACGACGGCGGCGATGACGCCGGGGATGTCGGCGATGGTGAGCAGGAACGGCACGCACATCACGAGGTAGAGCATGCCCACCCAGAGCAGCGGGGTGGGGCTGAGCCGCTCGATGCCGCGCCGAGGCGCCAGGGTCGATGGCCGCGGCAACCAGAGCGCCGGCACCGGTGCGCTCGCCTCAGCCATCTGCTCCAGGCGATGGCTGGCTGCCCGCACCCGCTCGGAGAAGCCGCGGACGGCGTCGAAGTCGATCCGTCCAGCGAGCATCGCGTCGCGCTCGATGCGAAGTTCGGCCACGATCGCCCGGATCACCAGTCGCGCGTCGCTTTCGCCGCTGGTGATCCGCTGGGTCGCAGCATCCAATCGTCCGAGGGCGGCGGCCAGGCGATCGGCGGTGGCGCGCGTCTCGTCGTATTCCGTCGTGATGATCGCGATGAGCGAGAAGAGCCCGACAGCGACGACGAGATTGATACCCGTGCGCGCGATCCAGACGCCCGTGGAGTGACCTGCGAAGAGGGCCACGACGAAGGCTTCGTTGAGCGCGGGTCTGACGACGGCGACAACCACGATCGTCACGGTGATGAGGATGCCGCGTGAGGTGTGATCCTTCATTCGCCGCTCGGTCACAGCCACCACGAGCACGGCGACGGCGAGGATGGTCCAGGAGATGAGGGCGACGATGACACCCTGGACGTAGCCGCTCGGTCGTCCCTCGACGATCGGTACAAGAAGGAACGCGGATATCGGGAGCGAGGCCACGGCGCTCCACCGCGTGAAAAATCGACCGCTTCCCGCCGCATCCCAGTACGCTGACACGACGTTGATCACGCGCTGGCCACCCCGGGCCTTCACCTGCACCCCAACATTGCTACCCCCAAGTAGTAGTCAGTGTAGCCATTCGTCTACATATAATGCGAGGGCTTTTTCCGTATAATCCGCGCAGTTGTCCGTCGCGATGGTGCGGCCCCGATCCGAGGAGCCGGTCATGACGAAGACCATCGCGACGCCCCCCGCCCGCACTGCCTGGGGCGCTCGAGCGCGAAACCCTCGCTTCTGGTTGTGGGCGTACGGCGTTGCCCTCGCGATCGTCGCGTTCTGGCCGGTTCCGGTGGATTCCGGGGCGGGTCCGTTTCTGCGCGCCGTGACACGCGCCATTCCGGTGCTGACCTACGCGCGCATCGAGTTCGGCGCGAACATTCTGATGTTCATCCCGCTAGGGCTGCTGCTGTCGCTCATCCTGCGTCGGGAGCGTTGGCTGGTGCTGCCGATCGCTTTCTTGACCACCGTCACTATCGAGACGGGTCAAGCGATCGCCCTCGCTGCGCGCACCCCGAGCGTGCTCGACATCATCGCCAACACCGCAGGCGCATGCGCAGGCATGGTACTGGCGGCGTTCATCGAGGCACTCGACCGGTCGAGCACACGCGTTTCGTTCGACGACAGCGACGGATAGCAGAAAGGGGATACGGCCGCCCCGCCCGCAACCCCCCGGAAGGGGCAGAGCGGCCGTCTTCCCGCTGGACGCCTGGGAACGTCCGTGTCAGCAGGGATTTGGGGCATCCCCATCATCGATGACGATGGCATCACTGTGGGACTAAATGAGAGGACTCTCATGGCCGGATCGGCTCTCATCGTTGCGGTGGTACGCCAGGTAGCTGCGCGCGGCGTCGACGCGTGCGTTGCGATCGGGGTCCGATCCCACGCCCAGCACGGCATAGGCCGCGCGCAAATGCGCTTCTACCGATCGCGGTGAGAGGGCGAGGCGGCGCGCGATGGCGGTGTTGCTGAGCCCGTCGGCGACGAGGCCGAGCACTTCTCGCTGGCGCACGCTGAGTCGATGCAGCGGACTGCTCAGATGTGTCTCCCGTTCGGCGCGCACGGCCGGGTCGAACACCATGCGTCCGGCGGCGACGGAACGGATGGCGTAGATGAGGGCGGATGCCGTCAGAGAGAGGTTCTTGGAGAGCACGCCCCAGCCGACGGTCTCGGACGCGCGCGCCTCACTGAGCTCGCCGATACTCTCCGGGGAGGAGAGCACGATCACGCCGAGGTGTGGGCTGCGCGCGCGCAGCGTCCGGCCGAGGACGACGCCATTGCCGTCGAGCAGGCGCGGACCGAGGAGAGCGACGTCGACGGCGCGCTCGGCCAGTTCGAGCGCGGCATCGAACGAGCCGCACACGCCGACGGTGCGCATGTCGGGTTGATCGTCGACAAGGGCGGCGAGGAGTTGGCGGAACAGGGGCTGCCCCTCGACCACCAGCACCCGCAAGGGCGGGCGCCCGGCTTTCACGCTGGGATAGAGGCGTCGCCGCGGTGGGTGGCCGTGGCGAGATAGCGCGCGACGGAGATGTCGCGCCCGGCGAGACCTTTCGCGCGACCGCTGAGACGGCTCCAGAAACTCGGGGCGACCCTCACCATCGTGATTCCCTCGCGACGCAGGTCACGTGCGGTGGGCGGATCGAGGTAGCGACGGGCCGGCGCCGGCTGCCAATGCGCGTTGACATAGATTTCCACGATGCGGGCTCCGCCTGCTCGGCTCATCGTTCGTCCTTTTTTTAAGGCACCACTCGACCGCCGCCATGATGCGCATCCGGGGGGGAGATGAGCAGCGACACGGGGCGCTCCGTTCGAGAACGGAGAGACTCACGCGGAGCCCAGAACTCCGCGCAGCATCATTCTGACGCAGCCCGAAACGCACCGAAGCCCAGAAGTCACGATTTCACGAGAGTTTTACGTGGAAGCACCTAGCGGCCCACCTGCACCCGTGTTTTCCGTCGGCAGCGGGAGTACCAGCGTCAACCGCGCTCCGCCGGCGATCGCCTTCGGCGACGGCGGGTAGGGCTCAGCGGTGAGCGTCAGTGAACCCCCGAGCACCTCTACCCGGCGGCGCAGCCGCCCCAGACCCGACCACGGCGAATCGGGCGGGGGCGGGGCACCGTTGTTGACGACCACGACCGCGAAGAGGTCCGCGTCTTCCCAGGCATCGATCGCGATCTCGTCGGCACCTCCGTGGCGTAGAGCGTTCGACAAGGCGTCTTCGACGACGCGTGCGATGAGCACCCGAGCCTCGAGGGTGAGTCGCTGCTCGACGGCGGTGAACACATCGTCATGAGGCGCGCGGACCGCAACCGACGGCGGCAAGCGCACGATCAGCGCACGCACGGCCGGTGCGAGCCCGCGTTCGAGGTCGACAGGGTAGAGCCGGGCGCTCAGGGCGCGCAGCTCTTTCTCACGCAGACGCTCCAACTGGTCCGCGATGACCGTGAGCTCGGCGGCCGCGTCCTCGGCGCGATCGCGATCGCGGACGCCAACGGCGAGGTGGCGCAGCCGGGTCTCGATCACCACGAAGGTGCCCTGCACGCTGCCGTGGATGGTCTCGGCGAGTTCGTAACGCAGCCGCAGTTCCTCCTCCTGCAGCTCTGCGACGAGGCCGGTGGCTCGCGCCTGGGCGGCGGACTGCCCGCGCTCCGCCCGGCGGATGCGTCGGGCGATGTCGACCTGCACGAGGCCGAGGCCGACGGCGCACGCGGCGGCGACCGCCGCGGCGGCGAACTCGCCGAGGCCGACGGTGGTCGCCGCAATACGAGGAGAGAGGGCGGCCGCCAGGCTGCGCACGCCGACCAGCGTGGATGCCGCGCCGAGGGCGAGTACCGCGACCAACCCGCAGCGTGCGAAGCGGCCGTAGCGTTCCGGGCGCAGCACATGCACGGCCCCGAGCATCGCGATCGGGGCGACGAGGGCAGCGACGGTGGGGGCGGCGACGCCGCCCTCGGGGCTCCACGCACCCAACAGCGATGCCTGCAGGCTTGTGTAGAGGATGATGGCGACAGTGGCGGCGGCCGTGGCTATCAGCACGATGCGGTGGTCCGCCGCGGCTTCCGCGGGGCCATGCCGCCCCGCCGAAGGAGTGTTCACCCGCCCGCCGTCCACGGTGAGGTGGTGTGTTCGAGGTAGCTGCGCACCGCCTCGACGCGCGGATTGCGTTCACGGGTGGCGGGAATGCCGAGAACGCCGTAGGCGGCGTTGAGATGCGCATCGACCGATCGTGGCGAGATGCCGAGACGCGCGGCGATGGCGGCGTTGGTGAGGCCCTCGGCGACAAGAGCGACGACCTCGCGCTGGCGTGCGCTCAGGCGCGCCAGCGGGCTATTGCGCCGGATCTCGCGCTGAGCGCGGATGGCGGGATCGAGCACGGCCCGCCCCGCCGCGACGGCCCGGATGGCGTAGACCAGGGCGGATGCCGACAGCGACGAGTTCTTCGAGAGAAAGCCCCAGCCGGCGGCTTCTCCTCCGGGAACTTCGAGGAGGGTACTGATCGAATCGGATGCCGAGAGGATGAGCACTCCCAGCGTGGGATGGCGACGGCGCAGTTCGCGACCCAGCCCGATGCCATCTCCGTCCGGCAGGCGCAGATCGAGCAGGGCGACGTCCAGGGCACGCGCGTCGACGAGACGGGCGCCTTCGGCGCTGTGGGCCACCGCCGCCACGCGCAACCCGTTCTGTTCTCCGAGCAGAACAGCGAGCATTTCTCGAAAGAGCGGCTGGTCTTCGACGACCATGACGTTGACGATGGGCTGGGGCGCGCTCATGAGCGCGAGAGGCGCAGGCGACAGGGTGCTGGCGACGGGGCCCGGTACTCAACCGATTGCCGAGCGCGTGAATATCGCATATGAGGTCTCCTGTCGACGTCTCCCCCGCCCGCCGACCAGTTTCGCGCACCAAGCCCCGGACACGCCGCGAAAAAGTGCATGGCGGCGCGTCATCGGGCGCAAAAGTGCAGCCGCACTCGGTAATACCACCTAGGCCGTTGCCGGAGTGGGAGGAGTCTGCACGGCCCGCTCTGCTAGAACCGTGGTGGGGGAAGTGTCCGTGGTGCGCACGGGATGGGACCATGAATCTGGCCAGCAGAAACACCCGCAAAACGGACTCCGCAGGGAGTCGACGGGCTCGCCACGCGTTCGACAGCGATCCGCTGGTGTTGTCGGCGCTGAGCGATGCCGTCGGCGAGGCGGTGATCGTGACCGACGAGCGCGGATTTCCGGTACACCTGAACGATCCGGCGCGCGAGGCGTTCGCCCGCGCCGGGCTTCCCGAGAAGCTCCGCGCGGATGCTGAGTATCGAGGATTGCGCTTCTTCCATGCCGACCGCGTCACACCGATCGCGGTGGCTCCTCCTTTGCTGCACCATGTCGCCTTCGCGGGCGGTGCCATTCCCTATACGGCATGGGTGGGCGAGGGCGACGATCAGCGCGCGCTGTCGATCACATCGCGGTCATTCGCCGATGGTCGAGGCAAGAGGGGAGGCGCGGTCATCGTCGCGCGCGACATGACCGAGATGTTCGAGGCCGCGCGCATCCGAGACGATTTTCTGCGCGACGCGGCTCACCGGCTCCGCGGGCACGTGACGACGGTCGCCGGCTATGCCGAACTGCTCGAGACGGACGGACCTCTGGGCGCGATCGGTGAGAGGCTCGCCCGTGCCGCCGGTCAACTAGTCGACACCGTCGACGACCTGTTCCGCACGGCGCGGGAAGACGTGGCCCGCTCGATCCCGTCTGTCGACCTATCGGCGGCGCTGTCCGACGTCTGCGCCGTCTTCATCGCCGTCGCCGCGGCCCGCGGAGTGACGTTGCAGGTCGTCGACGAAGGATGCGGGCGCGTGCGGTTCGATCAGGCGGAGTTGCGGCAGGTGCTGGCCGATTTGATGTCGCACGCGATCGAACACTGCTCGACGGCGGGCAAGGTGATCGTGCGGGCTCACCGTCAGCACCATCGCACGACGGTGACCGTGCACGACGATGGCGTGCATACGACGCCCGAGCAACGCCAGCGCGAACTGGCCGAACTGACCGCCGCATCTGCGGAGGCAACCGGTGGCAGAGTCAGTGAGGCACCGGCTGCGCGCTCCCGACGCACCGTTGTGCGGGCCAATCAGGCAACGCTGACGGTGCGGCCGGATCATCCGGTGGGCACGGTGGCGAGCCTGACGATGATCGCGGCGTGATCGACTTCAGATGATGCCCGTGCTCACGGCGGAGGTGAGCACCCCTTCGAGCAGCCGGCGCCCCTGACTCCACTCGCCGATGCCGCTGGCCGCGTTGAGGTGCCCGAGCGCACCGGCGACGCGGAAGTCGCTGCCCCACGCGGCGGCGAGGGCGCCGGCGCTCGTCACGGTGGCATACGGGTCGTTCGCGCTGGCGACGACCGTGCTCGGGCACCGCAGCATCTGCGCTTCGACGCTCACGAAGGTGGCGGCGGCATCGGCCGGAAACGCGGAGCCGCCGGGGTCTGGCGGGGCGACGAGGAATGCCGCTCTGACATTCCCCGACTCACGGGTGCGGTGGTCGACGCGAGTGCGCGTCAGCGGGCGTGGATGAGCGTCGCCCCGGCATCCACGAGCTCGCGCGCGGTGGGGTCGATGTCGGGCACGTCGGCGATGATCGCGGTGACGGCGTCGAAAGTGAGCACGCCGTAGCGCGAGGCAGTGCCGATCTTCTCGTCACTGCCGAGCACATAGGTGTCGGCGGCACGGGCGGCGAGGGCGCGCTTCATGGCGGCTTCGTCGGCGTCGCCGGTCGTGAGCCCGGCGGTGGGGTGGATGCCGGTGACACCCAAGAAGAAGATGTCGGCGCTGAGGCGGCTGGCGGCTTCGACCGCGGCGGCCCCGCAGGCGACGGCGGAGTGTTTGAACAGGTGGCCGCCGATGAGGAAGACCTCAGCCGCGTGGTCGAGGAGGGCGGCGGCGATCGTCGGGCTGTGGGTGATGATCGTGCCGGGTTGGGTGCGCGACAGCGCGTCGACGATGGCGAGGCTCGTGGTGCCGCCGTCGAGGATGATCGTCGCGCCGGGCTCGATGAACGATGCCGCGACGGCGGCGACTCTGCGCTTGCTGTCGGGCGCGACGGCGGTGCGGGTGGCGTAGTCGGCGACGGCGGGTGAGGCGGGGAGGGCACCGCCGTAGACGCGGACGGCGAGACCCGCGGCATCCAGGTCTCGAAGATCGCGCCGGATGCTGTCTTCGGACAACCCCAGTTCGGCGGCGATCTCTTTGGCGACGATGCGGCCGTCTCGGCGCAGCCGGTCGAGCAGCAGATCTTTGCGGGCTGCAGCGAGCATTCACGTTCCTTCTTGTTTTTGCACGTTTTTGTCATAGTCTAACCGACATGAGTACACCCATGATGATCCTGATCGCCGGCCCCTACGCGTCGGGCACCGACGGCGACCCCACGCTGATGGCAGAGAACCTCAAGCGACTGGAGCAGGCGGCGTGGCCGATCTTCCAAGCCGGTCACGTGCCGATGATCGGCGAGTGGGTGGCGCTGCCGGTGCTCGAGAGCGCGGGGGCGTCGGGACCGACCGATCCGCTCGCCGCGGAGGTCATGTATCCGACGGCCGAACGCCTGCTGCAGCACTGCGATGCCGTGCTGCGACTGCCCGGCGCGTCACGCGGCGCCGACCAGGACGTCGCGATCGCCGAGTCGCGGGGTTTGCCTGTGTACTACGCGATCGAGGACGTGCCCGGGGTAGCGGCGGAAACGGCCACCCCCTCGGCGCCGATCGCCTGAACCCGCGGCGCATCGCCGCTGCGTCCGCGACCGGCGTGAGGACGGCGCCCCGCTCCTGTCGCCTGCATGCCGATGCGAACACGGCAAGCAGGCGGCAGGAAGGAGGACGACGAAGAATCGGGAATCAGAAGGGCGCGGACTCCGCGCCCAGCCGCGGTGGCGCCGCGCTGGCGACGAAGGTGACGGGTGGGATCGGGGCGTCTTCCCGGTAAACCCGCCCCGTCGGCGAGGTCCACTCGAGCACTCCCCTCTCTTCTTGCTTCACCTTCCACGCGGTGAATTGCTTCATCGAATGATGTCGCTGGCAGAGGTGAGCAAGGTTCCAGAGCGCGGTGGGCCCGCCTCGGGCGGCGTCGATCGTGTGGTCGATCTCGCATCGGATCGCAGCCCGTCGGCATCCGGGGAATCGGCAGTGTTGATCACGAGCCCGCAAGAAGCGTCGCTGGGGCCACGGAGTGCGGTACCGGTCGACCGCGACGACGGTGCCATCAACCGGATCGGTCAGCACTCGCGTGAGGCTCGGCGTGTTCGCCGCGAGACAGCGTGCCGTCTCGGCATCCACAGGCGTGCGTCCGACGAGGTCGGCGGGACCGTCGTCGGCGCCGATGAGCGTGAGGACGGGAACGATCACCTGCACCTGTGCGCGGATGCCGCCGAGCGCGCCGGGACCGTCGCCGGCCGCGGTCGGGTCGAGGGCGGGCGCACCGGTCAGGAGGAGGTCGCTGAGCACATCGGCGCGAATCTGGTCCCTGGTGCGCGTGTCGTCGTCGCCGGGCTCACGGGCATCGACGATCACGGTCGCCTGTTGCGTCAGCCGGTCGAGGATGCCGTCGGCGATGACGGTCGGCACTGTCGCAATGAGGTCGGACATGCCGCGCGTACCGGGCACGATCCGCACGCGACGGCACTGCGCCGCCTGCTGATGCCGCTCGGTGAAGGAGCGGTCGGCGGTGCGTTCCGCGAGAATCTCCACCGCCGCGCGCACCCGGTTGGGCGTGTCACCCGCACACAACCGGACCGCCTCCGCCTCGAACACCGCCCGCCGCTCGATGGGCACGACGCTCCCGGCATCCACGATCACCCGCACATGACCACGCGTGATCCGCCCCGACTCCCAGGCATCCAGTGTCGCCGGGAAACCCTCGACGAGCTCACGGGCCTCGCCGATGCGCTGCTGCACCGTGCGATCGGTTACCCGCAGCACCCCACCGAGCTCCGCCGCGATCGAACGCAGCACCATATCGTGCTCCCGCACCGATGCCCGCTGGCCTCCGGCCTCGCGTTCGGCGACCAGGCCGGCTCGTGCCAGCAGACGGACATGAGCGACTTCCGCTGCGGCCACGGCTGCGGCGGACGCCTCGGTTGCAGACACGAGCTCGTCGAGCACCGCGAGGTAACTCCCGCCCGCGGCGGTCTCGGCACCGCTCGTCTCGCTCGTTTCCGTCATACCTCTATTGTGCCGAGGGCCTCGGACATTCGTTCGAAACTCCCCGCGCCCCGGCCCGGTTAGGTGACGGGGAAGATCTGCCCGATCGGCTCACGCTTCTCCGCCTGGAAGCGGTCTTCTGTGCGACCCCGGGCCCAGTATCCCGACAGCGATACCTGCGTTCGGTCGAGCCCGCGCTCGTCGAAGAGCACACGCCTCAACGTCTTCATCGCCTCGCGCTCTCCGTGCGCGAACACCTGCACGCGGGCGTCCGGCCACGGTAGCGCGCGCACCGCGTCAGCCAGGGTGCTCGGGTCGTGTGCGGGGTCGACGATCCACCGCACGTCGACTCCGGCGGGACCGGAGAGCTCGAGTCGCGCGTCGTCGGCGTCGATCTCGATCAGCGCGATGCCGGTCGCGTCGGCGGGCAACGCCTCGAGGGCTGCGGCGATCGCCGGAGTGGCGGAGAGGTCGCCGGCGAACAGGTGCCAGTCCGCGGTCGGGTCGGGCCGGTATCCGCCGCCGGGCCCCATCAGGCTGAGTGTCGCGCCCGGCTGTACGGTGGCGGCCCACGGGCCGGCGAGTCCGTCGTCTCCGTGGACGACGAAGTCGATGTCGAGGGTCTGTGCCGGGGTGTCGACGTGGCGCACGGTGTAGGTGCGGGTGACGGGATGGGGCGGCGAGTCGAGGGAGGCGAACTTCAACTTGACGTACTTGTCGGTCTCGGGGCGGTCCTCGAAGGCCGCGAAGCCGGGGCCGCCCAGACGCACGCGCACGAGGTGCGGGGTGATCCAGGTCGTCGCAACCACGACCAGGTCGACGGACGGACGGGGAACACGTGGGGAGGTCTGGGATGCGAGTGCCACACCTCCACGCTATCGAGTGAATCCCTGTGGAGGACGGGATCAGCCGTTGCAGGCCCAGCCGTCTCCGTCGCCGTCGAGCTGGTAGACATCGCGGCCGACGACGCGCGCGACGCCGTCGAAGTAGGCGGGGCCGTTGCCTTTGCCCCCGGCGCAGTCGACATCGCTGGCGATCGGCACGCACGCGTCGGCGTAGTTGGGGTTGCAGTTGCTGGGCGCGGCGGCGGGCGGCGGGGCGGCGGGTTCCACGTAAGTGCCGATCGAGGTGACCTCGGTCACAGGCTGCACGGTCACGGCGTCGGAGACCAGCTCTCGCTTCGTCTCCTTGCCGTCGGTGAGGGTGACACGGTACGTGCGCGTGCGCTCACCGTTCTGCCCCACGGTGGTGACGGCAGTCTGTCCCTGCGGCATCGAGGAGTCGTCGACGGATGCGCGTTCGAACGGTACGACCTCGCGTGCGGGCTCGTCTCGCGTGGTGATCACCGGCGTGTGCGTCGGGGTCGGTGAGGGCTTCGGAGTGGATGCCGCCGGGCTCGCCGTGGTCGCGGCGAAAGCAGCCGGCGCACCCTGTTCGGCGGCTGGCCGGGCGGCCAGCGTCGCCGCGTTGACCGCTCCTCCGACGAGGGCGATGCCGAGTACCACCGCTCCCCCGACGATCACACTCGTCCGCCGAGAGAGCCCCCTACGCACCCGCTTCGCGGTGACCTGCTCAGCGCCGGATGCCGATGCCCGCTCGCCCTCGGCGACGTGAGCGGTCCACGCCGCGCCGTCCCACCAGCGGATCTTGGCGCCATCGTTCGGGTCGGGATACCACCCCGGTTGCACGTTCGTCATCGACTCTCCCCAGTTCGATCAGAACGTACTCCCATCCGCGTGATCACGGCAATGGGAGCGGTACCGTGAATATTCCCGGGCCCGTGGAGGCCGCAGCTGCGAGACCGCCAAGGAAAGGCGAAATCCGAGGCAGTTTGTCGCGCTCGCGTCGACGTGAGAGAGCTCCGTCAGCAACGACAAGCAAGACCGACGCGAGCGCGAGGATGATTGTCGCAACGAGCTCCATCGACTACGGTCGCCCCATCCCGAAGTAGGTCCAGCCCTCTGCACGCCAGGCAGCGGCGTCGAGCCCATTACGCCCGTCCACGACGATCCGCCCGCGCGCGAGCGTAGAAGCATGCTCCGGCGCCAGCTCGCGACGGTACTCGTCCCACTCAGTGACGAGCACAAGCGCATCCGCGTCACGGATCGCCTCGTCTCGATCCTCGACGTAGGTGAGCTGCGGGTGGACGCGGCGCGCGTTCTCGATCGCGGCGGGGTCGGTTACCGTGACTTTCGCGCCGAGCCCGTGAAGCCGCACGGCGACGTCGAGCGCGGGCGAGTCGCGGATGTCATCGGAGTGCGGCTTGAACGCGGCACCCAACACGGTCACGTTCTTTTCGAACACGACGCCACCGAGACCCTCGACGACGAGTTGCACGGCGCGCTCACGGCGCCGCAAGTTGATCTCGTCGACCTGCCGAAGGAAAGCGACCGATTCGCCGCGGCCTAACTCCTCCGCGCGGGCCGAGAAGGCGCGGATGTCCTTCGGCAGGCACCCGCCGCCGAAGCCGATGCCCGCGCCGAGGAACCGACGCCCGATGCGCGCGTCGTGGCCGATCGCATCAGCGAGCTGCGTCACGTCAGCACCCGTGACCTCCGCGATCTCGGCCATGGCATTGATGAAGCTGATCTTGGTCGCGAGGAACGCGTTCGCCGATACCTTGACGAGCTCAGCCGTCGCATAGTCGGTGACGATGAAAGGCGTGCCCTTCGCGACGGACGGGTGGTACACCTCACGCAGCACCGCCGCCGCGATCTCGCCTTCCTCGCCGGAAGGAACACCGGCAACGAGGCGGTCCGGGTCGACGGTGTCCTGCACGGCGTACCCCTCACGCAGGAACTCCGGGTTCCAGACGAGTGTCGCGCCGGTCTCCGAGACCCGCGGCGCGAGGCTCGCAGCGGTGCCGACCGGGACGGTCGACTTGCCCGCGACGATGTCGCCGGGCGAGAGATACGGCAACAACCCGTCGAACGCGCCATTCACGTACGTGAGGTCGGCCGCGTAGCTGTCCTTCTGCTGCGGGGTACCCACACCCACGAAATGCACCTTCGCACCAGCCGCCGCAGCCATGTCGGTAGTGAAGCGGAGGTTGCCAGAGGTGATGCCCGCGGTGAGAATCTCCTGCAGGCCGGGCTCGAAGAACGGCGCCTCGCCCTTTGAGAGCGAGTCAATCTTGCGCTGGTCGACGTCGATTCCGACGACATCGTGTCCGATGGACGCCATAGCGGCAGCATGCACGGCGCCGAGATAGCCACAACCGATAACGGACAGCTTCATGTGTGATCTCCTCAAGTTTGGCGGCGAGGCGCACTCTCGCCCATTGTCCGCCGCCAGGGTTGCTAAGAGCGGACGTCCCGTGGCCGAAGTTGTGACGTCGCTCCGAAGAGAGCGACCTCCTCTGAACCTATGACCTCGAATCCGGTTGCCTCGATTTTGTTGAGGTCAAGGATGCTGTTCGTGGGTCTCGGTGCGATGGGTGTGGTGGCGCCTGCGAAGTACTGATCGGTGGTGACGTCGGTGATGCGGCCGGGGTCGTGTCCGGTTAGTTCGAAGACGTGGCGGGCGATGTCGGCCCAGGTGTGGGGTTCGCCGCTGCCGGTGAGGTTGTAGGTGCCGTATTCGGCGTTGGTGTGGAGGAGGTGGTGGATGCCGCGTGCGATGTCGCCGGTGAAGGTGAGGCGTCCGGTTTGGTCGCCTACGACTTTCGGGTTGATGCCGCGTTCGGCGAGGTTGGACATGGTGCGGACGAAGTTGTTGCCGTCGCCGATGACCCAACTGGTGCGGATGATGTAGTGGCGGGGCACGGTGGTGACGATCTGGTCGCCGGCGGCTTTGGTCTGCCCGTAGACGCCGAGCGGCGAGAGAGCGTCATCCTCGGTGTAGGCGCCGTGCTTCGTGCCGTCGAAGACGTAGTCGCTGGAGACGTGCACGAGGGTGATGTTGTTCGCGGTCGCGACACGGGCCAGCGCGGTCACACCGGTGACGTTCGCGGCCCACGCGTCCCGACGCCCGTCGGGGGTTTCGGCGAGGTCGACTTTTGTGTATGCGGCGGCGTTGATGATGGTGTCGTAGTCGCGCCACCGCCGCGCGTCCTCCAGCCCGGGTGCGGTGATGTCGAGGGTGGTGCGGTCGGTGTACTCCACATGCGGGACGTCACCGTATTGGTCGCGCAGAGCCCGGCCGAGTTGTCCGTTCGACCCGATGATGAGGATCTTCTTCGGCGGGATCGGAGTCACCTCCGCCAGGCGGGGGTGGTTCTTGTCCTTCTCGCTGATCTCGACCTGATCGAGGGGGATGGGCCAGTCGATTCCGGCGGTCTCGTCGGCGAGGTTGAGGAACGAGTACGCAGCATTCGGGGACCAGTGATCGTTCACGAGGTACGTGTATGCCGTGTCCGCTTCGAGGGTCTGGTACGAGTTACCGACCCCGCGGGGCACGAAGATCGCCTTCGACGGGTCGAGCTCGGTCGTGTACATGGCACCGAACGTGGGGCCCTCACGCAGGTCTACCCACGCCCCGAAGATCCGTCCCGTCGCAACAGACACCCACTTGTCCCACGGTTCCGCATGAATCCCACGGGTCGTGCCGACCGCGTCGTTGAAGGAGATGTTGTTCTGCACCGGCCCGAAATCGGCTAGCCCGAGCGCGGTCATCTTCTCCCGCTGCCAGTTCTCCTTGAACCACCCCCGCGCATCCCCATGCACCGGCAGATCGAACACGATCAGCCCCGGGATCGGTGTCTCGGTGACCGTGAGCTGCTTGCCGTATTCCGTCACCGTCACTGACCCTTCGACGCGTAGAACGCCTCAACGCCGTCTTTGGCGGGCGCCCACCAGGCCTCGTTGGCCCGGTACCAGTCGATCGTCGCGGCAAGACCGGCCTCGAAGTCCCGATACTGCGGCGCCCACCCGAGTTCGGTGCGGAGCTTGGTGGAGTCGATCGCGTACCGCAGATCATGACCGGCACGGTCGGTCACGTGATCGTACGCATCCGCAGGCTGCCCCATCAGGGTCAGGATCAACTCGACGACCGTCTTGTTGTTCTTCTCCCCATCCGCCCCGATCAGATACGTCTCCCCGATCACACCCTTGTCGAGGATCGTGAGCACCGCACTGGAGTGATCATCAGCGTGGATCCAATCCCGCACGTTCTCACCCGCCCCGTACAGCTTCGGACGGATCCCACGGATCACGTTCGTGATCTGACGCGGAATGAACTTCTCCACATGCTGATACGGACCGTAATTGTTCGAACAGTTCGAAATCGTCGCCTGCACCCCGAACGAACGCACCCACGCGCGCACCAGAAGATCCGAACCCGCCTTCGTCGACGAATACGGCGACGACGGGTTGTAGGGGGTGTTCTCGGTGAATCGTTCCGGATCATCCAACTCGAGATCCCCGTACACCTCATCGGTCGAGATGTGATGCAACCTTCTCCCGTGCTTACGCGCGGCCTCCAGCAACGTGTACGTGCCGATGATGTTCGTATCCAAGAACGGACGCGGATCACTCAACGAGTTGTCGTTATGCGACTCCGCCGCATAATGCACCACCGCATCCACCCCCGCGAACAACCCATCCACCAGGGACGCATCGGCGATGTCACCCTCAACGAACCGCAACCGGTCCGCCGGCAACCCCTCCAACGAGGCCAGATTGCCCGCATACGTCAACTTGTCGAGCACCGTGACGTGGTCGTCGGTGTGAGAGAGGACGTGGTGAACGAAATTCGAACCGATGAACCCGGCACCACCGGTCACCAGGAGTTTGCGCACCATCAACGGCCCCTCTTCAACTGCTCCAACAGGTACGTCCCGTACCCGGACTTCACCAATCCCGCCGCACGCGCCTCCAGGTCGGCGTCCGACAGGAATCCCTGCCGCCATGCGACCTCTTCCGGCACACCGATCTTCATCCCCGTGCGCCGCTCCATCGTCCGCACATACTCCCCCGCATCGAGCATCTGATCAAACGTCCCGGTGTCCAACCACGCGGTCCCCCGCGGCAGCACCTCCACCTGCAACTTGCCCGCCTCCAAGTACGCCCGGTTCACATCGGTGATCTCATACTCACCACGCGGCGACGGCTGCAGATTTCGCGCGATCTCCACCACGTCGTTGTCATAGAAGTAGAGACCCGGCACCGCGTAGTTCGACTTCGGCGCCGCCGGCTTCTCCTCCAACGACACCGCCCGCCCCGCATCGTCGAACTCAACCACGCCGTACGCCTCAGGCTCGGCAACCCAGTAAGCGAACACGGCACCACCGTCGACCTCAGCGAAGCGTTGCAACTGCGACCCCAACCCCGGTCCGTACAGAAGGTTGTCACCCAGGACGAGCGCCACCTTCTCCGACCCGATGTGAGCCGCACCCAACGTGAACGCCTGCGCCAACCCATCCGGCGACGGCTGCACCTGATACGACAAGCTGATCCCGAACTGCGACCCATCACCCAACAACCGCACGAAATGCTCCGCATCATGCGGCGTCGTGATCACCAGAATGTCCCTGATCCCCGCCAACATCAACGTCGACAACGGGTAATACACCATCGGCTTGTCAAACACAGGGATCAGCTGCTTCGACACACCCTTGGTAATGGGCCAAAGACGCGAGCCCGAGCCACCAGCAAGAACTATTCCGCGCACTTTTCTCCTCCTTCAGGGATGAGGTCGAGAGCCTGAATCAGGACAGAAAACAGCGAAGCAATCACTACGGCCGCCCCATCCCGTAGTACGCCCACCCCGCGGCGCGCCACGCGGCCGCGTCGAGCCCGTTGCGCCCGTCCACGACGACGCGGCCGTCGGTGAGCGACGACGCGTGCTCCGGCGGCAGCTGGCGACGGTACTCGTCCCACTCGGTGACGAGCACGAGCGCATCGGCGTTCCGGATGGCCTCGTCGCGATCTTCGACGTAGGTGAGCTGGGGGTGGATGCGGCGCGCATTCTCGATCGCCGCAGGGTCGGTGACCGTCACGTTGGCGCCGAGCCCGTGCAGGCGCACGGCGACGTCGAGGGCCGGGGAGTCGCGGATGTCGTCGGAGTGCGGCTTGAAGGCCGCGCCGAGCACCGTCACCTTCTTCTCGAACACCGCTCCGTCCAGTCCCTCGACAACGAGCTGCACAGCCCGATCACGGCGGCGCATGTTGATCTCGTCGACCTGTCGGAGGAACGCCACCGATTCGCCGCGACCCAACTCCTCTGCGCGCGCAGAGAAGGCGCGAATATCCTTCGGCAGGCATCCCCCGCCGAAGCCGATGCCTGCCTTGAGGAACTGGCGTCCGATCCGTTCGTCATAGCCAATCGCCTCGGCGAGCTTGCTTACGTCAGCCCCGGTGGCCTCCGCGATCTCGGCCATCGCGTTGATGAAGCTGATCTTGGTCGCAAGGAACGCGTTGGCCGACACCTTCACGAGCTCTGCGGTCGGAAGGTCGACCACAAGGAACGGCGTGCCCTTCGCGACTGCGGGCGCGTAGACCTCTCGCAAGATGTCCGCTGCACGCTCGCCCTCCGCGCTCGCGGGAACGCCGGCAACGAGGCGATCGGGATCGAGCGTGTCCTTAACCGCCCAGCCTTCTCGAAGGAACTCCGGGTTCCACACGAGCGTCGCCCCGGTCTCCGACACGCGCGGGGCGAGCCCCGCGGCGGTTCCGACCGGCACCGTCGACTTGCCCGCGACGATGTCGCCCTCGGCGAGGTACGGCAGCAGGCCGTCCACCGCCGCGTTCACGTACGTGAGGTCGGCCGCGTAACCGTCCTTCTGCTGCGGCGTGCCGACGCCCACGAAGTGGACCTCAGCGCCCGCCGCCTCCGCCATGTCGGTCGTGAAGCGCAGGTTGCCCGCCTCGATGCCCGCGGCGAGGATCTCCTGCAGGCCGGGCTCGAAGAACGGGGCTTCGCCCTTCGACAGCGCGTCGATCTTGCGCTGGTCGACGTCGACGCCGACAACCTCATGACCGATGGATGCCATGGCGGCGGCATGCACCGCGCCGAGGTAACCACAACCGATGACAGACAACTTCATGATCCACCTCGAGAAAGTTCGGAGACTGACGTCTTGCAAAATGGAAAGTAAAAGAATGGAGAATCAACATCAAAATGCGCGCATGTGAGCCATCGCAAATCACGTTCATCCATCGACGATCACCGACGCGTCTACCGCTCCCAAGGACTGGAATAGCTTTATGTACTCGTCAGCGACTAGGCCGGGAGCCATGCTAGCCACTAGCCCTCGCGCGTGCGCCAGCGAAGACGAGTTTGCCAGCGGCGAAACGCTGGCGATTTCCAGCATCTCCGCGATCGATGAAGCGTCGCCGTACTCATTCACGTAAAACGGATAGTTGGGACCCAACACTGCTTCATGTTCCGGTATCCGAGAAACAATCGGTATCAGGCCTCGTGTGATTGCTTCGAGAAGCACATTTGGCAACCCTTCGTGGAGGCTCATCGAAACGAGGAACCGGAACCTCCTCATCACGGAGTCGACCTCGTGGGTAAAGCCCACGAACTCGATCGCCGAACTCACACCCGCGTCCTCGACAATGCCTTTAAGAACCGGCAGTTGAGAACCCTGACCAACCAGACTGAACCTCCAGCGGGCGTTACGAGAAACAGCTACACACAACGCCTGCACCGTGGTGATCACGTTCTTCTGTGGCTCCAGCCTCCCGACAAACAAAGCAGTGTGCTGTCCGGCGCTCGAGGCCTCTCCTGCATCTTGAGACGGGGTCACGATGTTAGAGATCACCGCATGCCGCCCTCGATAGCCCCTTCGGCCCCAGTACTCCGCGCCCGCCTCAGAGTTAGCGACTATCGCATCCGCTCGCACGCCTAGCCAGTCCCTCAGCACGAACCGCCAGTTCTTAGGGTACGCGGAATCTCGTTCCGCAAGCACCCACGCAGTCGACGGGTGGAGCGATCGCGCGAAAAACGCAGGGACGTCAGCGGCCTGTAGCCAGGAGAACAGAACATCTACGCGCTCGTCGCGCAGAACCCGTCGTAGCCGAGTAATGATCCGAGGGTCGTAGTTGCCAGACGCACCTAGCCAACGACAGTCCATCCGATCCTCGTCGAGTAGGTGATCATGAATTCCCGGCAAATTCCTGACAACAATCAACCGTACGTCGTCCCGACGAGAAAGCTCGTTCGCTAGAAGCGCGAACTGCTTTTGCGCACCCCCATCCCCGAGGCTAGATATAAAGAAGGCGACCGTTATGCGTCGATTTGGGCCAGGCTTGTTACCATTCGTCATTCAAGCACCATCCAATGCTCCCACGCTAGGGAGCGGTGATTACCCGCGGCAGAGATCGAGACAAAGTGAATCACCCGCGTACCCGAGTTTCAACCGTGACACCCTTCCGCCGCAAAGCGGCACGGGACCATATAGACCAAACCACGAGGAGCGTGCCTGACCAAACCAGAATCCGAATAGGAAAGTCGAGAGCGTAGCGAGGAAGCTGCGCATAACACGATACAACTAGAACGTAGATCACTTGACGTGGCAAGTCAGTGGGGGCACGCGAGAACCACCGTGAGATCGCAGCACCGAATATGCCCACCGCGCACATTCCAATCGCCACTCCAACCACACCAAAATCAATGTAGATATCGCTTACGACATTGGTGCCAACTGACCAACCAGCAGTCGGCCCGATCATCCAGTATGTGAGAATATCGCCTGTGGTTGAGAACGCAGAGCTTGGTGAAAACAATGCGCCTCGGACGAGCGGAACAATTCCAGCGATACCAAGAAGCTTGTATGCACCTAAACCGAAGTCGATATGGTTCGGCACAGCATCAATACCCGCACGAACGCTGATAGTTGTGATGTTGAAGCTGCTGTCAACTGCGCCAGACGCCCCCCCCGGATTCCATACCGCTCCGAGTAGCTCAGCAAAGTCCGCGCCTTCATGCATCCTGAGGTACTCGATCGCGTTGTATAGCATGAAGGCCGCTAGTGCGCCGACGACAAGAGCTACCCGGCCAACTCGCAGGTGATAGATGGCAAGGGAGGCCGCAATCGTGATCGCCCAGAGGAGGAAGGTATTGCGATCTCCAAGCACAAGAGTACGAAGCGCCCACCATCCCCCGAGCCCGATGGATGCCATGCCCAGAGCATTGAGCCGACGGAATCTGCCCGGCGGTGGGGGCGCGAGAGCTATCACTGCGCCGATCATGCTGAACATTGTGATTAGCAGGGACGTCCCGTCGGCAGCCGCACCACCCGATTCACTCCCGGTGTATCGCCCTTCTCCTGCTCCACGCCATCCCGACCCGATGTAGAGAACCGTCAGGCCCGCTTGCGCCAGCAACACGATCAGCTGGAGACCTTGCGTGTTCCAGTTTGTTGCCGAGATGGATGGATCCTCTTGACTCGGTACATGTCGTACCAGACCGAACCCGAGGTTGAATGCAACAATTCCCACTGCGGCGAGAATCACCGCACGGTTCGACTCGTCTGCAAACGTATTCAGCACAAACGAACTAACTCTGAGGTCTTGTAAACCGAGCAGCGCCAGCTGGTAGGGCATGAAGAAGATCACGAAGTAGAATAGCTGAAACAGCAGTTCAACTGTGAACAAACTCGGATGGAAACCTCGAACGCGCATAGGTCGAAGAAACGAAAGAACGAGATAGATGTAAGCGATAAGCAGACAGATGATCCCAGGGAGGACCGAGAACCCCACTGGCGCCGACGCGAACCATAAGGTTAGGGCGACCAGCAGCAGCAGTTCGACGCTGATGCGGACAGGGCGCGACATTTACATACCTCCTCGATGCCCGCGCGTCAGCGCGCGGCGAACGCGCGACACCAGTGCGCGCTGCAAGTCGTTCGGGAGCGCAATCAGAACTGCAGCCCCGCCGACGACGCATGCTGCGAGCGCACCGAATAGGAAGAGCGTCAGCCATGAGCCCAGGTGGACCCGGGACCCAACCTCGTAGCAAACAAGTAGAAACACAGCTGACGTCAAACATCGCACGACGGGATACCTTGCTCCGCGTACAAGACGGTTCACTTGGTGCGGCAAGATGACGTTAGCAAAGATGCGAATCGCTATCATCACGCACAATGAGGTCTCAACGGATTCCCAAAGACTGTAGGCAAACACAGCGCCGACCAATGCCGCAACTGTTGCGGTTCCTGCGACTGCGAGCTTGCGCCACACGCGCAATCCAGCGTCTTGCATCTGGGACTCATTCCTGATTAACGCCACCTGGATAGCCGAAAGCACGAGAAGAGCGTTAACGCCGTTTCCCAGATACATTTCTCGACCCGCCCAAAGAGCAATGAAAGAGGAGTTGAGCAATAGAGTCATCCCGCCGAAGAAAACCGCGAGCGTCAGGGATAGGCTCCGCGCAATGCGAGCGATCCCCGCCGCGCTTCCGATATCGCCGGCGCCGATATGCGCTCCGAGTTGAGGGGCGACCGCTGAGGTAGTTACGAGGGATAGCACCAAGTAAAACTGGACCACGTAGGACGTGAAAGTGTACTGAGCCACCGCAAACGAACCGATCGCAACGGAAAGAAGAATCATTTCCGAGGAAACCAGGAGCTTCTGAGCGAGCTCCCAGAGTAGGATGCCGCCAGAGAACTTTCCCATACTCCGCACTTCGGTTCGCCGAGGACGCTCGACTCCTAACCAAGGTATATCCCTGCGGGCCACGACGAATGTCACTGCGCCATTGAGGACGCCGGACACGACCACCACGACAGCTAGCCATTGTACGGGCGCACCGGACCAGGCGACCGAAATCATCGCTACATTGGAGAGCACCAAAAACAGGGTCGTCACGTTCATAGATCGGTAACCAACATTGGAACCAACAAGAACCGCATCGGGAATGCTCAGTAGTCCCATCAGGACGATGTTGGCGGCTAGGATCGCGCCGATAGTGCGCGCGACCTCTATGTCTTCCGGCGGAAGATCCGCGATAAGTGATGGAAGTAAGAGAACCACCGCAATTGAAGCAGCCACAATGACAGGCAGCACCAGTAGCCACACGAGAATTGCCGCCCCCACGTCGCGCCGCTTCCCGGTTTCGTCGTCAGAATCAGCCTTGAATGCGATGGTCCACTTCAGAGCCTGCGTTGCGCGCCCATCGGCGACGCTCGCGAAATCCAGAAAGCGAGATGTTGCCTTCCACACTCCGAAGTTCGTTGCTCCAAGCCCGTTTAGAAGAATCGGATTGACGATGATGCCTAGCAGGGCCGTCAAGATCGTGTTGAGGTAGTAGGAGAGCGCATTTCTCGTCGCGTTCGCCTTCATCAGACCGGAACCTCACTGCCCTCGGCGCGAGTCATAGCACGCTCCTGTAGCCGTCGAGCAACTCTTCGCCGACTTGATCCCATGTACGCTCAGGCGGAGGCTCCACGACTCTCGCTGATTCGATGCAACTCGCTAGATATGATCCGTCGGCATCCATTGATACCCGTACTGGGTCGATTCTCGAAACGTTCGGCAGCAGATCATCGATGTAGCTGTGCACGCTAGTGACAACTGGCACACCCATCGCCGCGGCTTCGCAGTCAGCTAATGACACGACCTCAAACCACGAGGGGTTGACGTATGCACGTGCCCGCTCAAGGTGGGAGCGAAGCTCCTCCCTGCCAACATGACCGAGGTAGCTGCAGTGATCCGAGGATGCGATCAATTTAAGGAATGCACGCGAGTATGAACGATGATTCTCATTGATAGCGCCGGCGAATATCACTCGTAGGCCGGCGCGTTCGCAAGCTCGAGCCATCTCGAGCGTATTCTTCCTCGGTTCCACTCTTCCGACAACGAGAATATCTCCGTTGCTCGTGGATTCTTCCGAAGGTGGTCTCCCGCCACCGAAGCCGAGAGCATTCGGGAGCACGACTGGCCTGTGGGGAAGCGTGAAACGAGAACTCAGGGCCCGCGCCTCGCCGGAGGCGATTGCCAGCACGAGGTCAGTCATGTCCAGCACCGCCTGCTGCATCCGATCGAGGGATCGGATCCGAAGCAGCCGGCTAATGTGCCCACCTGCCGCGCTTTTGGCCCCCTCGCGCACGGCGAGCCCCGCCGATTCCGGAACCCCCAGCTTGCGAAGCTTTGCATAAAAGCTGTCGTTCCCATATCGGTACATTGCGCGTATTCCATCGATGGGATGGCTGATAGTAGAAAGGACGAACTTGGACCCAATCGCCTTTGCCACTCGCGCACTTTCAGCAACTTCTAGCGGTAAGTCCAAATTTGCAGCGTGGACTACATCGCACTTGATGTCTTGGAGTGCTTTAGCCCCGCGTACTACTTGGACCTCGACCCCGAGTCGAGTCAACGATGCAGCGTAGCTTTGAAGCTGCGCTACATCGCCTCCATTCTTAGTTTCGGAGTCCTCCCGCAGAACAATAGCGACCTTCATTCGCTATCGCTTCGGTCGACCATTGAAGGGGGCGCAGCATCAAGTGCCAATGAACCCGAAAGCCTCGATTGAGGAGAGTAGCGTATCGACCCCTGCGCGACTAGAAGCAAAGGTTCCCGTGAGTAGAACTTGATCGCGGATGACAATTCACGCAAGATGGGGCGGACCCGAAATCCCTTGGACTCCCGCGCCCAGGTGTGAATCCAGCGGTAGTCGCCATCGACGCGGACTGATCCACCCGCTCGCCAGGCTCGCATCGACAGGTCGGCATCCTCGTGGTACAAAAAGAAGCGCTCGTTCCACCCGCCTAGCTTGCGAAGAAAGGCTGCGGATCCGAGCACTACAGCTCCTGTGATCCACCAGGCATATCGAACTTCGCCTTCGTCTGTGTATATCAGGTAGTTGCTGGCCATTTTTCGCGAGAACCCGGTACGGTTGGCGATTTTCCGTAAAAGGATCGGTGCACCCCTGCCGTTTGGTTGCAACGAACCATCAGCGTTAGTTAACTGTGGTGCAATCAGAGTCTCCGACGAGAGGACAGCACTCTCGAGTGCAAATAGCGACGCGAAGTCGACAACGACATCGGGATTTACAAATGCAATGCATTCGCCCTTCGCCGCCCTCAGTCCGACGTTATTCGCTGCAGCGAATCCTCTGTTCGTATCCAATCGGATTACGTCCGCGCCAAGTGAGCGAGCGACGTCGGCCGACTGGTCAGCCGAACTATTGTCTACTACGATCCACTCGACGCCGGCGGGAAGTGGCGACTGCCAGTGTTTGCGGAGTGTGTCAGCGCTATTGTAGGTGACCGAGACTACCGTCCAGCGGATCATGCCTTTCCCTCACTGAAGGACTGTTGCGCCCAAGCGAACTGAGCTTTTAGTCCATCTTCTAGTGAGACCTTGGGGTACCATCCGAGCATCGCACGTATCCGCGACGTATCGCCGCCCGTGCGGTAGACGTCGCCAGACACCGTTGGATGGAACCGAACCGTGAACCCACGCGACGACCAGGGCCGCAAGAGTTCCAGGGCATCCCGAATTGTGGTACTTGACCCACCCGCGACATTCAGAACCGTCCCCGGGTGAATATCTGGCGCCAACGCAGCTGCGATATTCGCCTCCACAATATCGTCAATATACGTGAAATCCCTAACCTGGTTCCCGTCCCCATATACATCAATCTCCCCACCCGTGACGGCCGCTCTGGTAAAGCGCGTGAATGCCATATCTGGACGTTGACCGGGGCCGTAGACGGTGAAGTATCGGAGTGAGATCGTTGGCACGCCAAAGTTGCGCGCGTACAGGGAGCACAGGTGCTCAGCCGCGAGCTTCGACACTCCGTAGGGAGAAACAGGGCGCGTCAATGAATCTTCGGAAGTAGGGAAGGACTCGGCATCCCCATAGACAGATGAGGAGGACGCATACACGAACCTCGAGAGCGTGTCGCTCGACTTGACCGCTTCGAGAATTTTCTGCGTAAGTGAGATGTTCGCGTCGAGGTAGTGGGCGAACTCTCGACCCCAGGAGCTCCGAACGCCTGGTTGGCCCGCCTGGTGAAAAATGAGACTCGCGTCAGCCAGAAGCGATTGCAGGTCGGCTTTGAGAAGATCGGCATCCAGAAATTTCGCGCCAACCGATGTCAGACGATCAACATTTCGCTCTTTGATTGAGCGATCATAATAGTCTGTAAAGCAGTCGACAGCAAGCACGTCGTGTCCGCGTTCCGCCAGAACCGCCGCAAGCCTGGAGCCTACAAACCCTGCACCACCGGTGACAATAGCCTTCATAGGGTGTCCTCTTCTCTGTGTGAGCCATCAACGCCCATCATGTGCTGTATCCACGGAGGCATGGGAGTTCGTCGAGGGTCCGCGGGATAGCTCTTCGCTGGCGCACCCACCGCCATGTGGCCGGCGGGGACATCCTTATCCACCACCGCATTAGCGCCGATTACGGCCGCGGTTCCGACATGAATGTCTCCGAAAAGTGCGGCCCCTGGTCCCACGTAGACGAAATGGCCCAGTTGTGGCGCACTACCCCTCAACGAGCCAATGTTCGTTGCCGAGTGCAAACGGCAGAATGCTCCGAGGCGGGCCTCCGCATTAACCACGACGCTCCCGTAGTGAGCGATGGAGAGGCCAGGTCCACACGACCCCGGCGGCACAGATATTCCTGTGCGCACCGATTGCTGTAACAGTCGCGCCCTCTGGAACGCGTAGACAAGCCGAGCGGCACGCCCTGCCTTCGTTCGCCAGTATTCAGCCTTGCGCAGTCTTCTCTGGTAATAGAGCTCGGGCTTTGTAAACCGATGGTGGGCTCTCCATACCGACTGGCCGTGAGCGAGTAGATCCATTTCGAGGAAGATCTTCAGGTCTGATCTAGATCGGATTTCGGCAGGCAAGCCGTCGACATCTACATTCAAGGTGATCTCCTCAGGGGGTGGCAAAGTGGCATCTACTAATGCGCTGATTCACCGGGCGCAACAGCGGCCCTCGCGGTCTTCGCGAGGATCGCGACATCACCGAGGAGAGACCAGTTCTCGACGTACGACAGGTCAAGTCGCACGGTGTCCTCCCACGACAAGGTAGAGCGACCGCTCACCTGCCAGAGTCCGGTGATGCCGGGTTTGACCAGGAAGCGGCGGTGCACGTGCGTCGCGTACTGCTCGACCTCGCTGGGCAGCGGCGGACGGGGGCCGACGAGCGACATCGATCCGCCGAGCACATTGAACAGCTGCGGCAGCTCGTCGAGGCTGTACTTGCGCATGATGCGGCCAATCGGGGTCACGCGGGGGTCGTTCTTCATCTTGAACATGACCTCGTTGCCCGAGTCGCTGCCCTGCTCAGCGCGCTCGCGCTGCAGGTTCCCGAGCAGCTCCTCGGCGTTCGTCACCATCGAGCGGAACTTCAGCATCGTGAACTCACGACCGCTGCGCCCGATGCGCACCTGACGGAACAGCACCGGCCCCTGCGACGACAGGCGGATGCTCATCGCGAGGAACGCGAAGACGGGGCTCAGCAGGACCACACCGATCGCGGTCGCCGTCACATCGACCGAGCGCTTGAGGAAGAGCTGTCCCTTACTGAAGCGCGGCGTCTCCACGTGAATAAGGGGCAGCCCCGCGACCGGGCGGGTGTGCAGGCGCGGGCCGGCGATGTCGACCATGCTGGGCGCGAGCACGAGGTGCTGCCGGCCGGCCTGCAGGTTCCACGAGATCTGCTTCACCTTGTCGGGCGGCAGCTCATCGGTGCTCGTGACCGCGACGGTGTCGGCGCCCGTCAGCTCCATCGCGCGCTCGACGGCGTTGACGCTCCCCATCACGGGGATGTCCGTGCCGGCGACGACATCGGCCACCTTGCCGCTGGGCACGCACGCACCGACGACGTGATAGCCGGCACTCGGCATCCGCACGAGCTCACGAGCGATCTGCGCGACCGAAGCCTCCGAACCCACGAGCAGCACGCGCGCCGAGAACGTGCCCGACTTGCGCTTCATGACGAGCCACTGCCGCCAGAGCCAGCGCGTCCAGAGGAGCACGAAAACACCGACCGGAAGGCTGATGAGGAGGAAGCCGCGAGCGACGTCGGTCTTCGTGAGGAACGCGACGATCGCTATCGCGCCGAAGAGCCGCAGGCTCGCGTCGACGACGCGGAGGTACTCCGTCGACCCTGCGCCGAGCACTCGCGCGCTGCGCGAATCGCTCCACGACAGGGCACCGAGCCACAGCAGCACGAGGACGAACGAGAAGAACCAGTACGACACGTCGCTGATGCGCGAGTCGTCACGAATCGCCAGTTGGGCGTTACCGAAGCCGAACCACGCGATCTGCGTACCAAAGACGACCCACACGAGCACGAGGAAGTCGCTGACGATGAGCCGGCGCTGAAAGCGGCGACGCCAATCGTTGAAGGGTGGGGCAGCGGGACGCATGGTGCTGGTGGCCTGAGTCGACGCACCGGCCGGAGCAGTGATGGAGCCGCTGTCCGCGCGGGATGCTGTCGAGTCTTGAGGCGACTCCGTCGTCGCATCGACCTGAATATCGGTCGACACTTCGGCTTCCTCCTATATCTCGGTTTCGGCCCCCCGGCTGTCGGGAGATTATCAGCTGAATGTGTCAGGTGTGTGACGCGTGACGGTCTGATGACTCCCGGTGACACCCGAGCCTATGAGCACGATGAGAGGGCTCTCATCATCCTTTTGGTGAAAACTTGGTGTCTCAGGCGTACTGGCCGATGGTCTTGCCGGCGCGGAGCCGTTCAAGAGTGCGGCGGAGAGCAGCGACGACATCGGGGGAACCTTGATGGGGAAACGGCACCGCCTCAAGCGCCGCCTCAAATCGGCCGAAGACGTCGTCCACCGTCGCCGAGATCGCTCGAGGGTTGAGCCCTCCCCATGCTGCGGCCTCGCGCTCCAGGTGATCCTTGGTGAGGTTGCGATGATCGAACACCCTGTTTACCGAGAGCGCGAGTGTGAAGTCGACGCGCCCCGACTGAAAGAGATTGGGCACCGCATCGTACAGATCGGCGAGCCTGTCTTCACCGGGTAGGTGCATGATCGATACGTTCTTCGCATGTCCGTCGTTGTCGCCGATCAATAAGCGAAAAGTCAGCTGACGCAGCCAGCCCTGCAGAGGGTCGCCGTCTAGGGCGACGAGTGCCTCAGCGATAGCGCCGGCCGAGGCGTGCGAACGGTCGTTCGGTCGATCCTGGTTCTGGAACTTCACGGCATCCGACGTCCAGTCCAACCCGAGCGCCTGCGCGGCGTCCTCTTGGTGGATCACCTCAACCACGCCGCCGCGCTGACGCCGGTCGTATCGTTCGATCGCAAGGTAGGACTCGCCCGCGACCTTGCGGATCTCGCTGTGGAACGACGCCAACCCCATGTGACGGGCCAGCTCGTGAGCGTAGAACTCGTCATAGAGGCGAGCCACCGCGTCTTTTCGGGGCGGCTTGAGGATGTGCGTAGAGTGCGCGCCTCCATGGGGTTGGTACCACCGGCCGTCATCCAGCTTGGTGACCAGCACCTTCGGTTGGAAGCCGGGAATCATCGAGCGACTGTCGTCACGCAGGCCCTGGTTCCATCGGGCAGAGGCCTCACGGAAGGCACGTGCAAGCTTCTTCGGCGTCAGCAACTCGTAATGTGGGTGGTCGTCAGCCTTGCGAAAGGCGAGCGCCCCCGCAAGTGATCCCCCGTACTCGCGCAAGAAGCCAAAGAGATCATCCGTAGCGATGCCGCGATACTTCGCCATGGCGGCGCGCTGCTGCCCTTCGGGCAGGTAACCGCCGAGAAATCGCGAGAGCCGCTGCCTGTCGGGGCTCAGCCCCACGATCTGCGCGAAGCTCTCCGACAACCTCATGTCGCCGACATCCGCTTCTTCCGACCACGCGAGCTCGACGACCCGTCGGTTCGACGTCGACGTCAGGGTGGCAATGTGGCGGCCGGCGAGGTAGACGTCCAGTTCATCACTCACGTGCCCGTCCGCTCGAAGGAGACCGTCAGGCGGATACCCAGCCTTCTCATCACCTGAAAGAGGCGTCGCAACTGAATGACCGGAGTCCCCGTTTCCAAGGCTGCGAGGTACGAGCGGGCGAAGCCGAGCTCGTCGGCGAGGTCTTCTTGACGGATGCCGCGCTCCTCTCGCACACGCGCAAGCACAGGTCCGAGGTCGTTCGCCCTGCGCACCTCGACGTCGATTCGCCTCCCGGCCATGAGCACCCCCCTGGATGTCTGAATATTCCGACAATCTACCATGTCTGGATATTCAGACCCGAGAAGATGTCCGGATATCCCGACACGAAGCGATGTCCGAATATTCAGACATGCCTCAGCCGAGCGACGGCGCCGTCGGCGCGACGGCACCCCACGTTCCGACCACGACGAGCACCAGATACGTCACGTTGTAGACGACGTGCGTCAACACCGCACCCCAGATGCGGCCCGTGAGCAGCACCACCAGCGCGCATGTGCCCCCCACCGCGAAGAGTTGGATGCCGTCGACCAGCGTCAACGCCCCGGCCGTCGCGTGCAGCAGTACGAACCCGCCCGCCGACACCAGCGCCGCCGTCACCCCGGCCGCCACCCCACCCACGCTCCGCCGCAGCAACTGATACACCGCGATGAGAACGACCGTGCGGAAGAAGAACTCCTCGACGAGCGGCGCGACCAGCCCCGCAGGAATCGCCTCCGTCAGCCACCACCCCGAGGGCAGGCCGCCGTCGAGCGCCATCGCGGAGGGGAAGGCCGCGGCATCCGCACCGCTCACCCAGCCCTGCAGCAGACGCAGGCCGAGCCCCAGCCCGACGCCCCACAGCACATCGATCGACCGAAACCTCAGCAGACCGGCCGGCCGTGACCGCGCGAACGCGAATGCGACGGCGGCACCGAGCCCGAGCCACAGCACCACGGTCGAGGCGGTGGCGGCCCACGGCGCCGCGATGCGGCTCACCGCGCCGCCGCCGACCACGCCGAGACCCACCCCGATGAGCGCAGCCGACAGCACGGAGAGGTCCCACCGGCGCACCGCCGTGCCGCCCAGACGCCAGTCGGCGCGCTTGCGACGACGGCGTCCGGGCGCGGCGGTGTCGCCAGACCCCTCCGACGCGCCGCGCTCGCTCGGCGACCGGCGTGCAGGCCTCGACGCCTCGAGGGCGGACGAACCGGGGTCGCTAAGCTGATCGGGCACGTGGCCAAACTACCGGTCACGCGGCGAGCCACACACTCCCTCCCCCGCTCTATCGACACCGGAAGTCAGCGTGCTCGAGATCCTCACCGTGTGCACCGGCAACATCTGCCGCTCCCCCCTGGCCGCGCAGCTGCTGGCCACCCGCCTCGCCGATCTTCCGGTGCGCGTCTCCAGCGCCGGCGCTCGCGCGCGCGACGGGATGCCGATGACTCCCGAAGCCGCAGACCTCGCCGTCGCCCGCGGCGTCGACCCGGCGCTCGTGACGGCCCACGGCGCCCGCTACCTCACCCCGGTGCACGTGCGCACCGCCGATCTCGTGCTCGCCATGGCCCGCGACCACCGCCGCGAAGTCGTCGAGCTCGACCCCACGCGTATGCGACAGGCCTTCACCGCACGCGAGTTCGCCCGCCTCGCCGCCGACCTGAGCGACGACGACCTGCGGACGGCCGCCACGAGCGCCGGGGAGGGCGCGCCTCCGCGCGAGCGCTTCGCCGCCGCGCTGGGCGCGATCGCCGGGCGGCGCGGGATCACACTGCCCCCGGCATCGCCCGAGGACGACGACGTCATCGACCCCTACGGTCGCTCCGCGGCGACGTACGAACGCTCCGCCGCCGAGCTCGAGCCGGGGCTGGTCGCCGTCGAGCGCGTCGTGCGGATCGCCTTCGGCTGACCCCGCGGGGCGGCGCGTTTCGACTCGCGCTCCGCGCTCGGCATCGGTCGTTGAGCGAGCGGAACCGGTCGTTGGGCGAACGGAACCGGTCGTTGAGCGAGCGCAGCGAGTCGAAACGCCCCCGCCCGCCGTCACCCACCCGGTCGTTGAGCGAGCGCTGCGAGTCGAAACGTCCCCACCCACACCTGTGGACAACTCTGACCAATGTCGTAGGTATGTTCTAATCTCGAAGGCATGGAGAACAGGCTCGATGGCATCGCTGCAGCGCTCGACGCGCTCGCGGCGGCGGGCGGCGCGCAGGCGCCGGCCGCGCTGTCGCCGAGCGCACTCGTCGAGGTGAACCGCGCCTTCGGAGTGCTCATGCGCCAGGTCGACGCCGCTTTCGCTCCCGTCGCAGCAGAGATCTCCCGCCAGTCGCGGCCACAGCTGGGCGGCGACTCCCTCGCCAAGAAGCAGGGGTTCCGCTCCCCCGTCGCCCTGATCCAGGCCACCACCGGAGCGAGCGTGGGCGAAGCGATCAAACTCGTGCAGGTGGGCGAGAGCACCGCGCCGCGCACCACCCTCGACGGCGAGCCCCGCCCCGCTGCCCATCCGCACGTCGCGACGGCCGTATCGGCGGGTGCCCTCTCGGTGACGGCGGCGTCGGCGATCATCACCCTGCTCGACCGACTCTCGCTGCGTGTCGATTCCGACCGCCGGGATGCCGCGGAGCGCGACCTCTGCCAGCGGGCGCCTGGACTCCGCGCCGACGACCTGACCCGGCTCCTGGCGCGCGCGGAGGCCGCGCTCGACCCCGACGGGCTTGCCGCCGGGCACGAGAAGCATCGGTCGGCCCGGGCGCTGCGTATGCAGGAACGTGACGGCATGCTCCACCTCACCGGGGTGTTCGACCTCGCCACCGCCGCGCCGATCAAGACGGCGCTCGACGCGATGGTCACCCGCGTGCTGCAGAACAACGAGCACGCTCCGCGGCACGGGCACGGGCACGGGCTCGGCGGCGATAGTCAGGGCCACGGTGGTGGCGATGGGCACGGGCGGGGTGGCGACGGCGACAGTGCCGTGTGCGGCGAGGTCCGCGACGAGGTCCGCGACGAGCGCACGGTGCCGCAGATGCGGGCCGATGCGCTGCACGAGCTGTGCTCGCACGCCCTCGGGTGCGAGCGGGTCCCTACCGCCGCGACGACCAGTGTGGTCGTGCGAATGACGCTCGACCAGCTCGAGTCCGGCTGCGGCGTCGCGAGCATCGACGGATTCGACGGATCGCTGCCCGCCGCTGAGGTGCGTCGACTCGCCGCCGATCTGCAGGTCGTTCCGTGCGTTCTCGGCGGCGACAGCGAGATTCTCGACTGGGGCCGCGCTCGCCGCCTGTTCTCGCCCGCACAGAAGCTCGCCCTCGCCGAACGCGACGGAGGCTGCGCGTTCTGCGGGGCACCACCGGCGTGGACTCACGGGCACCACATCGCCTGGTGGAACCGGGATGCCGGACCCACCGACCTCGACAACGGCGTGCTGCTGTGCACCGGCTGCCACCATCGCGTCCACAGTGACGGGTGGGAGATCCGCGTCGACGGCACCGGCGTAGCCGCGCGGGTGTGGTTCATCCCGCCACCCTGGATCGATGCCGACCGCACGCCCCGCATCGGCGGGAGCGCCCGCACAGCGCTGCGGTGCTGAGCGCGAGAACACGCGGTGCGGCTGCACACGCACGTGTTGCCGCCCGGACACCGGCCCGAAACATCCGCTATGGCAGACTGAGTCCGATCGTCCCGGCCTTGCAACCCCCCTCCTGGCTGGCAGCGCGTCTTCGAGAGGCACCATGGAGCTCAGCGACTACATCCGCATCCTCCGCAAGAACTGGCTCGTGATCGTCGTGCTGACCCTGCTGGGACTCGGCGCGGCGGCGGGGTACTCCCTCACGAGGACCCCGATCTACGAGTCCGCGAGCACGGTTTTCGTCTCCACGCAGTCGGGCAATACGGCCCAGGAACTGCAGCAGGGATCGTCGTTCGCACAGGCGCGCATCAACACCTACGTGGGACTCACCACGACGCCCGTCGTGCTGAACCCGGTGATCGCCGACCTCGGTCTCGCCCGCACCGCCGAAGACCTCGCGAAGGACGTCAAGGCGTCGGCCGCTCTCAACTCCACGCTCATCACCATCACGGTCTCCGACCCCGACGCCGTGCAGGCGGCCAAGATCGCCAACGCGATCGCGGCGAGCCTCGCCTCCGCCGTGCCGCAGCTCGAGCCCGAGAGCAACAGCGGGGCCAGCGCCATCCGCCTCAGCCGCGTCAGCGACGCGCAGCCCGCGCTGAAGCCGTCGAGCCCCAACGTGCCGCTGAACCTCGCCCTCGGCGTGCTCGTCGGCCTCGCCCTCGGCATCGGCGTGGCGGTTCTGCGCACCACTCTCGACAACCGGGTGCGCACGCCCCGCGAGGCCGAGCAGATCACCGGCTCTCCCGGCATCGGCGCGATCGCCTACGACACGAAGGCCAAAGAGCGTCCGCTCATCGTGCACGCCGATCCGCTGAGCCCTCGGGCCGAGTCGTTCCGGGCCCTGCGCACCAACCTGCAGTTCCTCGACATGGGCGGCCGGTCCAGCTTCGTCATCACCAGCTCGATCCCCAGCGAGGGCAAGTCGACAACGACGATCAACCTCGCCATCGCCCTCGCCGACGCCGGCAAGCGCGTCGCCCTGCTCGATACCGACCTTCGCAAGCCCAAGGTCGCCGAATACCTCGGCATGGAAGGCGGCGCCGGTCTCACCGACGTGCTCATCGGCCGGGCGAAGGTCGGCGAGGTCATGCTCCCCTGGGGCGGGCGCAGCCTCTACGTGCTGCCCGCCGGCAAGATCCCGCCGAACCCCAGCGAGTTGCTCGGCTCGCGCCAGATGAACACCCTGCTCGAGATGCTCGAGAAGGACTTCGACGTCGTGCTCTGCGACGCACCGCCGCTGCTGCCCGTCACCGACGCCGCCATCCTCGCGCGCGTCACCAGCGGCGCGCTGCTGATCATCTCGGCCGGCCGCACCAGCAAGCACCAGCTGACCGGCGCAACCGAGGCGCTCAACACCGTCGGCGCCAAACTCGCCGGATTCGTCATGTCGATGGTGCCGACCCGCGGCCCCGACTCCTATTACTCTGCCTACGGATACGGGTACGGCTACGGCTACGGATACCGCGAGGCGGCCACCACGAAGACGAAGGCGAGCCGCAGCGACAAGAAGCGTCGCGGCCGCACCACTCCGATCGCGACCGTGCCCCACGCCCCCACGCTCGACGAGCTGGGATTCGACTCCCGACGCGACGTGCGCGGGGGCGACAAGGAGAGCTGAGCCGTGCCCCGTCAACGCAGCTTTGCCGCGTCACGGGGCGGCGTGACCCTCATTGCGATCGGACTCATCGTTCTCGTGGTGGCGGTGGCGGCGCTGAGCATAGAGGCCCTCCGGCAGGGACGCGGGTCCAGCGATCCCGACGCGACGGTCGGCCCCGCGCCCACCTTCAGCTACGCGCCGCGCAGCCCCGCACCTCCTTCTTCCCCCACCTCCACTCCCTCCGCCGCTCCGGCCCCCGGCGCGTCAGAGCGCTTTCTGTCGGTCGGGTCCGAGGCCACCTGGCGCGGCACCGCCGGCGTCTGCGGCGGCATCGCGCCCCTCATCGAGCGATCGAGCGACGGTGGCAGCACCTGGCAGAGCGTCACCCCGACCTCCAAAGGCATCGCCCAGCTGCAGAGCCTCACCTCTTTCGGCGGACGCAATGCCACCGCCGTCGCCGACATGGGCTCCGACTGCGCCCGGACCACGCTGCGCACCTACACCGACGGACAGTTCTGGGAGCCATACCCCGACATCTTCGCCGTCGACACGTACACCCTCCCCGGCGAGCGCGCCGTGGTCGTCGACGGCAAGAAGATCGCCGCGCCCTGCGCTACGCCCTGGGGGCTGCGCTCCGGCTCGGGCGTGACCGCGGTGATCTGCGACGGCACCGCGTACCGTCTCGACGGTCAGAACTGGACGACGCTGACGCCCGACGCGCGCGCGGTCGCCGTCGCGTCGGGTCATGTCTACGTCGCCCGCGCGGATGCGGCGTGCACCGGCATCCGCATCTCCGACTACGCGACCGCCGCCACCGACATCGACTGCATCACGACGGCTGATACGGCCGGCCCGCTCGCACTGGATGCCACCTCCGCGCAGTCCGGAACGAGCCTCACCCTCTGGGCGGGCTCAAAGCTCATCGACATCCCCGGCTGAGCCCGCGCGCGGGCCGCGCGTGGGCGTCAGGAAGCCAGCAGCTCGGCGACGCGGCGGCGTAGCTCACGCGGCGCGAACGGCTTCAGCACGTAGTCATCCGCCCCGGCCCCGCGGGCGGCGTCGATGTCGCTCTGCGTCGACTTCGCGGTCAGCATGATGATGCGGGTGTCGTCGAAACTCGGGTTTTGACGGAGCGCACGGCAGACGTCGATTCCGGTCATGCCAGGCATCATCCAGTCGAGCACGATCAGGTCGGGGTGCAGCGCAGATGCCGCAGCGATGCCGCGTTGTCCGTCGCCCTCGACCTGCACCGAGTGACCCGCGATCGAGAGCACCGTACGAACGAGCTCAGCGACGTCCGGGTCGTCGTCGACCACGAGCACATGCGCCATGGGTGCGGCCTCCACAGACTCAACCCCTCGAATAACTAGCCTATCTAGATTCCCCTCGATTGCCATTAGCGTACTCGTATGAGAGAGCCCGGGGTGGAAAACTCCGCCTACGAACGAGGGGACGAACTCCCCGCGCGCCCTCCCCGCGACCGCCTCTGGCGCGCGATCGCCTTCTGGGGCGGCGCGACGACACTGATCTTCGTACTGTCCATCGTCTCGATCGCCTACGTGATGCCGACACTGCCCGTGGCCCTCTGGTGGCCAGCGGCCGGAGTCTCCGCCGCATTCGTGCTGCGAGCACGCGAGCGACAGCGCCCTCTCGCGATCGCCCTGGTGCTGGTGATCACCGCCCTGGGAAACCTCGTCGCGGGACGCCCGATCGACATCAGTGGCCTGTACGGCGCGGCGAATGCGATGGAGGTCACGCTGCTGTCGTGGTTGCTGATGCGCGGGCACGACGCGCGCCTGCGCACGACCAACGACGCGGTGCGATTCGTGATGTGGACCGCGGTGTCCAGCGTCATCTTCGCGCTGACCGTCGCACTCATCAATGTCGTGCTCGCCAACGGCGAACCCGTCTCGTCGGCGCTGATCACCGGCGCCTCGCACTTCTCCGCGGTGCTGCTGATCGTGCCGCTGATGCTCTTCGACGCGCAACCGCAACCCCGGCCCGCCGCCAGCGAGATCGTCGCGCAACTCATCGCGATGACCGTCGCCCTCGCGGCCGGTCTCGGCCCACTCACCGAGTTGCCGCTCGCGTTCCTGGTGTTCGTGCCGCTGGCATGGGTGACCCTCCGCTTTCCGCCGCGGTATGCGCACGTACAAGCACTGACCGTTGCTGTCCTGACGGTTCTGCTCACCCGCCTGAGCGTGCGTATCTTCACGCCGACGCGCATCAGCGTGATCGAGCTCGCGGTGACGGTCGCGGTCTTCCTTGCGGCGGTCGGCATCTTCACGGTGATATCGACCACCGAGCGCAACGAGTCGCTCGCCAACGCGCGCACCGCGCTCGACTCAGCCGAAGCCGGCGCGGAAGCCGCGCGTGCGACGACGGCGACCCTGCAGGTGCGCTACGACCTCGAACGCCAACGGCAGGATTTCCTCTCCACCACGAGCCATGAACTGCGCACGCCCGTCACGATCATCGCCGGCTACAGCGAACTGCTGTCCGACAGCGGCGGCCTTTCGGCTGAGGGCGCAGCATGGGTCGACGCCATCCACCGCAACACCAGCCGTCTCGCCGGCATGCTCGACGACCTGCTCGCCTTCAGTCGCACCGAAGCCGAACAGCCGCGGCCCGTCGAGGTCGCGGCATCCGAACTTGTCGCCACCGCCGTCAGCCGTCACATCGAGGCGGCCACCGCCCGTGCGCTCACTCTCACTATCGCCCCGATCGGCGAACTGATCGTGATCGCAGACCGCGACGACGCCGCGCGCGCCCTCGGCAACCTCATCTCCAACGCGGTCAAGTTCACTCCCGACGGCGGCAGCATCCACATCGAAACGACCGATGTCGCGGACGACGTGATGATCACGGTCAGCGACACCGGGCCGGGAATCGGCTCAGACGGTCTGCTGCAGGCCTTCGACCTCTTCTACCGCGGCGCCCAATCGGAGGTACGTGCGATGGCCGGCACCGGGCTCGGCCTGCCCATCGCCCGCATGCTCGCGCGCCGCAACGATGGCGAGGTCATGCTCGTATCGCTCCCCGGCCTCGGTACCAAAGCGACGCTGCTGCTCCCCCGCGCGGACGCGTCGAGCGAGGGGGGCGAAAGCGCGGAGGGCGGTCAATAGACTGCCGATAGAGGAACCATGACCACCCCCCGCGCCGAAAGCCGATGGGCCGACAGCCAACTGATCGGCACCGTCGTCAGGTCCGTCTGGCAGTGGCAACTCGTCGTCGGGTTCAGCACAGTGGCGGTCGCCCTCGGCGTCGCACTCCTCGATCCGCAGCTGTTCGACCGCTTGCCCCTCCTCGGCGGTCTGGCGCTGATCTGCCTGACGACGACCTTCGCCATAGTCATGCCGTGGGCACGCCACCGTGACCTCGTGGTCGTCCTTCCTTTCGTCGACACCGTCGCGATCGGTGTGCTGTCTCTGGCGGATCAGACGCTCGGCTATCTGTGGGTCATCCCGGTGGCATGGCTGGCGACCTACTACTCCATGGCAGCCGTGGTGTCTGCGCTCGCGCTCGTCTTCGCTCTTCAGCTGTCTCGCTGGTGGGTGCCCGGCGCTCCCCTGACCTCTCCGCTGGAAACGATGATCGTCCTCCTCGGTCTCGGATTCCTCGGCATCGCGATGAACCAGGGCGCTCGTCGCACGCGCGCCTTTCGGCTGCTCATTCAACGCCAGTCCCGCCAGCTGGACCGCGCCGTCTCGCGCATGAGCGCCCACGAAGACCGGGCCAACGGGCTGTTCGACACCATCAGCACCGCTCTGGCCCGCGTGGACGACCGCGGCGAGATCGACCTGGCCAATGCTGCGTACCGCCGGTTGTACGCCTACGACAACGACGACTACCGGCATCCGCCTCGTGCCGTCGAATACGACGGATACCGCGGGCGCGCCCTCCCCCGCGACATGACCTCCACCGCGCGGGCCGCGCGGGGCGAGCGGGTCGACCGCGAGCTGATCTGGATCTACGACGCGGGCGGCGACTGGCGTGCGCTGTCGATGTCGATCCGTGGCCGCTCGGTGCGCACAGAGACGGGCGACGACGCCACCGTGGCGATCATTCAACTCGACGACGTAACCGACACCGAGCTCGAACGTCGGGAGCAACGGGCCACGACCAGTGCGGTGTCGCACGAACTGCGAAACCCGCTCACGGTCATCGTCGGACACACAGATCTGCTGCTCGACAGACCCGATCTGACACCTGGACAGCGCGAACACGCGGCGGTGATCGAAGGCGCGGCGCAACGGATGCTCGCCCTCACCAGGTCCCTCCTCGACTCGCACCGAACCATCGAGGCGGCCGACGAGTTCGATCTGTCGGCAGTTGCCGGAGCCACCACCGACGCGTTCGCCCCGGCGGCCGCCGCATCCGACATCACCCTGCGCGTACACATCAGCGACGAGTTGCCCGTCAGCGGTGACGGGTTCGGTATGCGCCAGGTCGTCGACAACCTCATCAGCAACGCGATCAAGTACACCCCGCGCGGCGGCTTCGTCGACGTGGATGCCGCACGCGACGGCGATCGGGCCGTCCTCCGCGTCACCGACTCCGGCATCGGGATCGCACCGGGCGACGTGGACAAAGTGTTCGTTCCCTACTTCCGTGCTCGCAGCGCTACTGCCAGCGGCATCGCCGGCACGGGCCTGGGCATGTCGATCGCGCGCAAGATCGTCGAAGCCAACAACGGCACCATCGCGCTGGAAAGCGAACTCGGCACCGGGACGACGGTGACCCTGCGCCTACCGCTGACGCGGGCCCACCGCGAACACCTCGGAGGAGGAGACACATGACCGGCATCCCCACGATCATGATCGCCCTGACCACGATGTGCACCGCCATCTTCATCGGGCTCGGTTTTCTGCAGCGACCCTCACGCGAGACGGCGATATGGTCGGCCGCATTCATCGCGGCGATGGCGTCAACCTATGTCCAAGCCGGCACCGGGCCGGGAGACGCTCCTTGGCTGGACGCGATCGGCGACGGCCTGATGTTCCTGGCCCTCGGGATGGTCTGGGTGGGAATCGGGGTGCGCAGGGGCCGCCGACAGGTGCTCCTGGTGCCGACGATCGCGCTGTCGGCGCTGCTCATCATCACGCTCGCCCTCACCGACGGGACCTCCGTGGACGATGCCGTGAGCACCGGCGAGCTGGTGCTGTTCGCCGCGATCTCCGCGGTGACGGCGTTCGAACTCGTCGGCATGCGTCATGCCCCGCGTGCCGCGATCGTCCCCCTGGCCTTGTCGTCCGGGCTGGTCAGCGTGTTCGCCCTCGTCTGGTTGAGCACGGATTTCGTCGACGACCGGATGCGTCTGCTGGGCAACATCCCGGCGGCCCAGGACTACACCCCCGTGGTGGTGGCCATCACCTTGATGAGTGCCTTGACGACGCTGTTGCTGCTCGCCCGTGCCGAGATTCCCGCCGCGACGCGCGCGTCGGTCGCCGGGTTTCGCACCATCGCGCGCGACCGCTTGGAGCGGGCCGAACGCTTCGACGATGCCTGGTGGTCGCTGCTCGACGTGCGGCTCGACGACCCCGGCGCACTGCGCGAGGCATCGAGCACCCTGGCCTTCAGCCACGTACTCGACCGTTTCGCCTCTGATGTCTCAGCGGTCTTTCCTGCCGAAGCCGACCTCGACCGTGTCGAGCCCGCACGCATGCTCGTGTTGCTCCCGCGCCATGAAGCGGCCGTCCGCCCTCTGCTGCGCACGTTGCTCGAACGCGTCGCCACCGTCTCGAGCGACCAGTCGATCGCCGTGCGGCTGTCGGCAAGCATCGGATGGGCGAGTGTCTCGCGCATCGGCTACGACCTCGACGATCTGATCGCGGCCGCGGCGAGCGCCGCAGAGGAGGCACAGCTCTCGGGCGGCGACCGCTGGGAGCGCGCACGCGTCAGCATGCCGTCGGTCTGACCGTAGGATCGGTGGCGTGAGCACCCTCCCTCGCCCGGCGCTGACCGCAGGACGCATCGTCGCCTGGGTGTTGGCGAGCGTGCTCCTACTCGGCGTCATCGCCACGATCTGGATCGGCGCCCGCGGAGCCATGGCGTACCAACACCTGCAGCGCATCCAGACCGATGCGGCGGCGAGTACCGCCGCGCTCGCCGCCGATCCGTCGTCGGCCGCGCCCACGCTCGCGCGCCTGGCTGCAGAAGCCGCCGATGCCCACGACCTCACGTCCGACCCGATCTGGGCACTCGCCGAACACGCCCCCTGGATCGGCCCGCAGCTCGCAGCATTCGCCACCGTCGCTGCGTCATCCGACGAACTGCTGCGCGAGAGTCTTCTCCCCCTCGCCACCGCCGCCCAGGGCGTCTCGATCGACAGCCTGCGCCCGGTGGGCGGGCGCATCGACACGACCGCTCTCGCGGGCTTGGCAGCGCCGGCGCAGAAGGCCGCGCCCCTTTCGGCGCACGCGGCCAACGCCGTGCACGACATCGATCGTGCGCCGCTGATCGGCGCCGTGGGCGCCGCCGTCGGCCGCGCGGATGACCTGTTCACGCAGGTCTCCACCGCCGTCGACACCCTGTCGCGCACGTCGCAGCTGCTGCCCGACGTGCTCGGCCAGAACGGTCCGCGAACCTACATCGTCCTCGTGCAGAACAACGCGGAGTGGCGATCGCTCGGCGGCATCGCGGGCGCCGCCGTGGTCGTACGCACCGACAGTGGACGCCTCTCGCTCGTCGGTGCTCTCTCCTCCGGAGAGCTTCCCCGCGGTTTCGAGACCCCCGTGGTGGCTCTTCCCGATGACGTCACGAAGATCTACGACACCAAGCCCGCCCGGTACTTCCAGAACCTGACGCAGATCCCCGATTTCTCCGTGGACGGACCCATCGCGCGCGAGATGTACCGCCTGAAGACGGGGACGGACGTCGACGGGGTACTCGCTCTCGACCCCGTGGTGCTGTCGTACCTGCTGAAGACGACCGGACCTGTCGCACTGCCTACCGGCGACACGCTCACCGCCGATAACGCGGTGCCGCTCCTGCTGAACGAGGTGTACCTGCGCTACGCGAAGCCCACCGACCAGGACGCGTTCTTCGCCGGCGCCGCCGGCGCGGTCTTCCAGGCTCTCGCAGACGGACGCGGCTCGGCATCCGGACTCATCGATGCGCTCACCCGGGCGGGCGAAGAACATCGACTGCTCGCGTGGAGCGCCGACCCCAGGGAACAGAAGCTCATCGACGGCAGCGTCATCGCGGGGCAACTGCCGGTGACCGATGCGCACACGGCGCGATTCGGGGTTTTCCTCAACGATGGAACCGGCTCGAAGATGAGCTACTACATGAAGCCCGACGTCTCGCTCGGCTGGGGGTCGTGCCAGCCGGCCGGCCAGGTTGCATCCCGCCAGCTCACGCTGCAGCTCACCCTCACCAGCACGGCGCCGGCGGACGCCGGCACGGCACTGCCCGAGTACATCACCGGCGGCGGCATCTACGGCTCGGCGCCCGGCTCCGCCGAGATCGTCGGCAACATCTACCTGCCGGAGGGGTTCGAGCTCGTCTCGGCCCAGGCGACGAACGGCGCCGGGTTTGCCGGAGGCATGTACGAGGGCAGACGCGTGCTCACATTCGGCATCGACCTCACCCCCGGCGCATCGACCGGGATCACCGTCGTCGTCCACGCCACGACGACCGCCGCCGACGCGCAGGCCTACGTGACTCCCACGGCGGATGCCGCGCGCAGCCCCGTCGTCGGTGCTACCTGCGGAGTCGGTTAGACTCCCAGCTACGCGGCCCCGCACTGTACGAGTTCGGCGGGCGGTTCCGCTGACTGCTGGGAGAAGCTCCATGACCCGCGCGCGCCGCATCCGTACCGCGACGAAAGTCGCGGCAGCGAGCCTGTGCGCCGCCGCTCTCGCCCTGTCGCCCGTGGCCGCCAATGCCTCGACGATCTATCCGCCGGTCGGCTCCTGCTCGACCTCCGCCGCGGCGGTCAGCGGAGGCGGCACCCTCGACTTCTCCTGCCAGCAGCGCACCTTCGGTGCCGACGAAGCGGTGACGATCACCGTCACCGGCGAGAACGGACGCGGCGTCGCCTTCGGCATCGCACGCTTCGCGATCAGCACCGGCAGTGTCACGCGCACGTCCGACGCGAGCGGTGCCCTCGATACGGTGCGGATCACCCTGCCCTCCAACGCCAGCGGCGTCTACAACATCGCCGCGATCTCACGCAGCTCGGCGGGCGGCACCGCGAGCGCCTCGATCACCGGGGCCGACGGCTTGCCCACCACCGGCGGCGACAGCGGCCAGCTGCTCGGCGTGTGGGTGGGTGGCGGCGCGCTCGTGCTCGCCGGAGCCACGGTGCTCATCGCGCTCGCCGTGCGACGTCGCCGCGAACGCGACGATCGCTGACGCCCAGGCACCCGGTACAGTTCAGAGATGTCTTCGCGGCGCCGCAGGCGCATCTCGACACGCGCCATCGTGATCACCGCGGTCGCGGTCGCGGTCGTGGTGATCGTCGGCGTCATCGCGATCGTCGGAGTCGCCGTCACGCAGGGGGTGCACGCCTTGCTCGCTCAACCGCCCGCCGTCGGTACGACGATCATCGCCCCGGAGCAGTCGAAGGCGCGCATGGCCCTCACGCACGGCGGTCTGGATGCCGAGGCCACGGCCGCCACCGCGTACCTCGCCGCGCAGCCGACGGCATATTGGCTGACGCCCGAACAAGACCCGATCGGCGCCGTCGGCGATACGGTTCTCAGCCTGATCTCCCAGGGGCGCGACCAGAAACGCGCCACGGCGATGGTCGTCTACGGGCTGCCCGATCGCGACTGCGGCAACCACTCCGCGGGAGGACTCTCGGCCGCCGACTATCCGCGCTGGGTGAGCGAGATCGGCAATGCGCTGAAGACGGCTCCGGATGAGCAGAAGATCATCGTGCTCGAGCCCGACAGCATCGCCCTCTCGAGCGAATGCGGCGACGTGCCGTCGCGGGCGAAATTCCTCTCCGACGCCGTTGATGCGCTGAGTTCGACGGGCACGTGGATCTACATCGACGGGGGGCACAGCGCCTGGCACAGCCCCGACGAGATGGCCGACCTCATCCGGCAGATGGGCATCATCGATCGGGTGCGCGGCGTGGCGACGAATGTGTCGAACTATCAGTCCACCTTCGACGAATTCGCTTACGCGCACGCTCTCTCCGATCGCCTGGGCGGCACGCACGCGATCGTCGATACGTCGCGCAACGGGGCCGCCACGGCGGGCGCGACCTGGTGCAACCCACCGGGCCAACGCGTCGGCGAGCCCGGCGGGACCTTCGGTGACGACGTGGTCGACACCAACCTGTGGATCAAACCCGCGGGCGAAAGCGACGGCGCCTGCAACGGCGGACCGGCGGCCGGTCTGTGGTGGCCGCACGCCGCCGAAGAGCTCACTCAGGACGTGCGCTGACGGCTCACCCAGCCCGGCACCTCCGGGATGGCTAGACTGTGGCTCACCACCCTGGCCCATACCCCCCTACTGGAGATCCCCAGGCCCATGACCGACCCCTCGTTACCGTTGAAGACTGCGGTCATCATCGAAGATGATCCCGACATTCGCCATCTCATCGTCGAGGTGCTCGAAGCGTCGGGCTTTTCGACCGTGTCGGTCGGCAATGGCATCGATGGCGTCCGCGCGGTGCTGTCGTATCAACCGCTGATCACCACCCTCGACGTCAACATGCCGGGCATCGACGGGTTCGAGGCCGCACGGCGCATCCGCGCGCAGAGCGACACCTTCATCATCATGATCACCGGCCTCGAAGAAGAGGCCGACGTGGTTGTGGGGCTCGGCTCCGGGGCAGACGACTACATCGTCAAGCCCTTCCGACCCCGCGAACTTCGTGCGCGCATCGACTCGCTGTTGCGCCGCCCCCGGGTTGGTATCGCGTCCGTTCCGCAGGCGACGGCGCCGCGCCAAGAGGTCGCCGGCCCCTCATTCCCGGGAGCACGCCCCGCGCAGCGCGTTGCCGACTATGGGATGCCGCAGGCGCCCGCCGCCGCGTACGCGTACCCCGAGCAGCAGCCGGCGGCATGGCCGGTCGCCGCCCCCGCTGCCGACCCCATGCCCCGCGTCGAAGAGGTGCGCCCCGCCGCCACCGTGACCGCGGCATCCGCACCCCTTGCTCCCGCCCAGCCGATCGTCGTGCCGCCCACCGCGGGACCGCAGGCGCCCGGCAGCGCCGTCGCGACGACGGGGTCGGCCGCCGGTACGGTCGCTCTGAACGGGCCCGGCTGGGTTGCGCACCGCGATCTTGCGGTCAACCCGGAGCAGCGCGTCGCGGTCGTGGGTGGTCAGGAACTCGTGCTCACCCGCACCGAGTTCGACCTGCTCGCGACGCTGATGGAATCGAAGCGGCGCGTCCGCAGCAAGGCCGACCTCACCCTGGTGCTCCGCGGCGAGTCGTATGTCACGAGCTACTTCGTGGGAGAAGCCGACAAACGGGCCATCGAGGCGCACATGACGAACCTGCGCCGAAAGCTCGGCGACAACCCGGCGAATCCGCGCTATATCGAGACGGTACGCGGTGTGGGCTATCGCCTCACCGCCGAGCACGCCGCCTGAGAGCGGATGCCGACCGTCAGACTGTGAAGCCCTGGTGACGGCGGAACAGGCGGAACGACATCAACACGGTCTGGATGACCGTCACCACGCCGACGATCGGCCAGCCGACCCACAGGATGGCTGACTGCGCCACCGGGTCGAGCATGTTCCAGATCACGGCGACGGCGATGGCGATGATCGCGAGCATGATGAACGGCACCCAGTGCCCGATGCTCCCGCCGCCTCGCTCAGCCTTGGCCTGCATGGCCCAGTTGTCGACCTTCTTGCGGGAAAGGAAGCGCGTCCACGAGCGCAGGAAGTGGCTGATGCGCACCCACATGAACATCTCGGCGGGGAACATGAGCCCGGCGAACATCAGATCACGGGTGTTGCACGTCTCCATCGCCCGCGCCACGCGCAGGTTGAGCATCATGGCGATCACCGGCGGAATGAGCCACCAGGGTGAGAACACGAACGCGTTGATCGAGAGCGACGCGATCAGCAGCGTCAGGAATGCCACGCGCACGAACAGGTTCGTCAGCATCGAGAAGTTCTCGAACCACCGCAAACGGAGGTTGGGGTGGAAGGGCTGGCCCTTCGTGTCGCCGCGCTGACCCGGCCACATCAGCTCGATGGCGCCGTAGGTCCACTTCACCTGCTGGGCGTCGTAGCCCTTGAGCGTCGTCATGCCGCCGACGTCTGCCCGCGCGAACGGACTGATCTTGGTGAGGTAGCCGGCGCTCTTGATCTGCAGCGAGAGAAGCGAGTCTTCGACTTCACTGTCCTTCACCCAGGGCGAGTTCTGGTGGTTAGCCTTCATGACGTCGCGGAGAGCCGTCGTCGAGAAGACGGAGAACTGACCGCCGAGCACCGCCATGTTGCGCCCGCGCAAGAGGTTCTGCAGGTTGAAGGCGGCGAACTGCGTGCGCTGACCCGCGATGAGAAACTTCGCGATCACACCCTTGATGGGTTGGTCATCGATGGAGTAAATCGCGGAGATCCCGCCGATGCGCGAGTCGGAAACCGCCTCGCTTTCGAGGAACTCAACGGCCCGCCGGTCGGCGATGGTGTCACCGTCGACGCCGAGCAGGTAGTCATAACCCTCGACGAGTGCATAACCGTAGTTGAGCGCGCCCACCTTCTTATCGGGGTTCTTACCGATGTCGTGGACGAACACCTCCGTGAACTGCTCGCCGAGCTCAGTGGTGATCTCGTGCGGACCGCTGAATTCCGAGGCGATCTTCACCGTTGCATCCGACGTGTTGTTGACCACGACATGGATCACGTCTGGCACGCGGCTCTGCGAGAGCAGCGAGGTGAGCACGGCGGCGATCGATTCCTCTTCGTTGTACGCGGGAACGACGCAGCCGATCGTCGAGCGATGCACCGTGGTGTTCTCGAGCACGGCCGAGAAGTCGTCGAGCTCGGGGATCATCAGTTCACCGGGATGCAACGACGGAGCATGGGGAGCCAGCCCGTAGGGGTCGGCCGGAGGCGCCGGCGGCGCAGCGAACGGCGCCGGGGCGAACTGCGGCTCGGCGGCCTGGCGTCCGATATCAAAAGGCGTGCTCACGGTGTGTACCTCGTGTCTGCTCTGAAGAACAGATTATTGAGTGGAAGTGGTCGGAGAGAAGATGGCGATCGGCAGAACCTGATACACCGTCTGCTGGGCGAAGCTGGTGTCGGTGTTGGCCGTGCCTTCCACCCAGATCTGGAGTGCGAACTGCAGGGTGATCCCGTAGGTATCACCAGGAAGCTGATGGATGGTGGTGGTGGGTACGAGCAACCCACCCTGGAAGGTGTTGAGCAGCAGGCCGCGGTCGGAGCGCAGCGTGTCGGTGGGAACCAGTGTGCGCGGATCGGCGGAAAACTGGAAGGGCGACATCATCTGCTGCTGCGAGATGGTCGTCTGCGATACCTGCGAAGTGATGTTGATCATCGACAGATACACGCGGCGCTTCTGGGAGAGCACCGCCTTCTCGTCGACGCGGTGGTCGACGACGTTCACCGCGAAGCCGAACGTCTTGTCGTTGCCGGCCGCCCACTCCTGCGTGCGCTTGGGATCGGCTGCCCAGACATCGAGGCGCACTTCCAGCCCGTCCGCCACATCGGTGGACAGCGAGACCGAGCCGTCGTAAGTGAACTTCGAATCGAACGGCATCGAGACGGCAGCCGACGACGACGGGCGCGGAGCCGGCGTGGCGACGGCGGCGTTCTGCTGCAGACCGTTGAAGGCGCTCGCGATCTGCGTGCAACCGGTCAGGGAGGCCAGCAGGAGAAGTCCGGCCGCGGTGGCACCGACGGCGCGCACGGAGGTGGATCGGGAGGGGGCGGGAAGCATGTTTCACACGCTATCCATAGGCCCGCGCGCACACCGTCGATCTGTGGAAACCTCGACGGCCTCTTCACACGATCTTGAGGAAATGTCCTCAGCCGGCGTTCTGAGCGGCGATCGCGACCGTCAGCGTGTCGCTTGCCGTCTGCTTGGCGAACTCCGTCGACGTCGGCGTCGTCTGCACGAGGTAGTCGAAGTCGAACTGGATCGTGACGTAGGTGGCCTCCGCAGGAACGGCGCCCACGTTGAACGTGTTCGAGTAGCTGTAGGGCGCCAGCACCAGGTAGCCGGGAGAGACCGTCGCCTGATCCACCTGCGGGTCGAGCGGAGCAAACGTCTGCGTCGCGTTCGCCGGGATGGCCGTCATCGTGGCGCGCTGCAGATACACCTTCTGGCCGTCGTTGGGCGTGACCGTGGTGACCATCGACAGGCTCACCGGCTTGACCGCGGTCGCGGTCCAGCGGTCCATGCGGAGGGTCGACCAGTAGTTCACCGTGGCCGAGACCGCGCCGGCGGTGAGGGTGCGTTGCGTCGAACCACCCGAGAGGTCGTTGGAGACGGGCGGCGCGACCGGAGCAGCGGAGGTGGCGGGAGCGGGCGTGCCGGTGGTGGCGCCTGCCCACGGCGCTTGGCCGCACGCGGAGAGAGGCAGGACCAGAGCGAGCAGCGCCACAGCTGCCGCGCGACGAGGTCGGAAACGCCGCGATGCGAGAGTGCCGGCGCCATCCCTCCCGGGTCGTCCCATCCGGCCGGTCTCCTTCACGTCGCGAAACATTTACATATCGGAAACCGCGAGAGTTTGCAATCCAGCAGACCCGTGGGCAATACTCGGGAGAGTATCAGCACTACCATACCGCTTCATCCTCGACTCTCCTTCTGCACTGAGACCGGATATACGGAACGAGCGGATCACTAGGTACCCCCCAGACCGGATTCGAAAGCAGGCACTCATGAAGCACCGATTCACCAAGGCTGTGGCCTCCGCAGCCATCGCCGCGGCGCTGGTATTCGCCGCGCCGGCCATGGCACAGGCATACACCCCCACCGGTCCCGACACGGTGACCGTCACGGTCACCGGTAACGGACCCGTCACCGTCCCGGGTTTCCAGCCGGGCGTGCAGGTCACCTTCACCCTCGTGGGTGAAGGTGTCGGTCCCGGCAACCTCGCGGCCGTGAAGTTCGCGGTCACCTCCACCTCGCTCACCAAGACGGCCGACTCCTCGGGCGTCGCGACGGCAACGGTCCAGGGGCTCCCGGCCGGCAGCTACACCCTCTCGGCGACCGGCGCGCGCGTGTCGACCGACGCGGGCGGCACGCTGCCCTCCACCGGTGGCAACAGCGACTCGCTGCTGGGCATCTGGGTCGGCGGTGGCGCTCTCGTCCTCGCCGGTGCGACGGTCGCCGTGGCTGCCACGGTTCGCCGAAACCGCCAGGAGACCAAGGCCTGACGCACGACAGCTACGAGAAAGCCTCTCCAACTACGGTCGGGGAGGCTTTCTCGTTCAGCGGACCACCGCAGTGACGCTGGTGAGACGCGCGAGCACCTCTTGGCTGATGGAGCCCAACAGGAACCGCGCGAGCGCGCCGCGCCCATGGGTTCCGACCACGACCATCCGCGCCGTCATCGCGCGCGAGGCGATCACGCGTGATGGATACCCGCGTTCCACCACGCGCTCCATGACGAGGTCCGGTAAGTCCACGGCGAGACCTGCGAGAGCGAGCGCCTGCAGCTCCTCCGTGGCTGACTGCATGTTGACCAGGTACATCTCCGGGTACACCGCCATGCCGTTGCGTGGAACCTCCAGCGGCGTCCACACGCTCACCGCGATGAGCGGCTCGCCGAGCCGGTCGGCCTCTCGTGCAGCGAAACGCAGCGCACGCTCCGACACGGGCGAGCCGTCGATTCCCACGACGATCCCCCGCCGACCGACGAGCTCGAGGTCGGGAACGACGACGACGGGACACGCGGCACCGGCGGCGATGCGGATGCCATGGGTTCCGCGCGCCGGACCGTCACCGGTTCCGCGGTAATCGCTGCCGATCACCAGCAGCTCGGCATCCGCGCTGGCGTCGATGAGGCGGGCCACCGGGTTTCCGGCTTCCACGCGCGTCGCGACGTCGAGGCCGTCCGCGCGCACGGGGCCGGCGAGACGTTCCAGCAGGACCCCCGTCTCGCGGATGGCCTGCTCCAACACCGATGCTTCGCCGACGGTGCCGAGAGCGCCGCCCACCACGGAGACGAGTTCGAGTCGAACGGCGCCGGGCGGCGATCCCGCCGCTCGCTGCGCGGCCCACCGCACAGTGCGTTCGGCGACGGGCGCGCCCGTCACGGCTACGAGAATGGTGTCGACCATGGTGCATCCCTCCGTTGGGATCGGCGTCCACCCACGCTACTGCGCCGCCCGCACCGGCCGTCGGCCCGCGCGCCGGGTCAAACCGCGCGAGATACTAGCCGGCGTCGGATGCCGGCGCGAGCGCCTTCGGCTCCGCGGTGACGAGGATCGGCAGGTGGTCGCTGCGTCCCTGCGGCAGGGTCGTGACCGTGTCGATGTCGAAACCGACGCTCGTCGCGAAGTCGTAGTGCCCGCGGAAGAACTTGTACCGGGTGTAGGTGCGCGCATCGCTGAGAGTGAGTTCGTAGCCCGCATCGCGCACGTGCTGGCCGAGGTTCTCTTTGAAAACCGGGTAGTTGTAGTCGCCCACCATGAGGATCGGCAGGTCGGGACCGAGGCTGGAGAGCTCTTCGAGCGCCGCCTGGATCTGCTTGCGGCGCAAGGAGTTGAGCGCCGTGAGCGGAGCCGCGTGGAAGCTCGCGACGATGACCTCGCGGCCGAGGTCGATGTCGTAGAGGCGCACCGCGAGCATCCGCTCTTCGGCCGGCTTGAGCACACGATCGTGCAGTGACTTCTTCAGCGCCAGGGCACGCACCTCACGGGCTTCGAAGATGCTCCGCCGGTAGTACAGCGCGAGCCCGAGTCGGTTGCGGCTCGTCGCTTCGGCGAGGTGCAGATCACCGATCTGTTCCGGCAGGTCGTCCGAGACCGCTTCCTGAAGGCACAGGACGTCTGCGCCCATCGACTCGACCAGCTCATCCAGCTCGCCGATCGCCTTGTGCTTGTTGAGGTTGTACGAGATGACCTTCATCCCCCGCCTTCCGTCCCTCTCAGCCTAGGCGCGCGTCCTTGGAATCTGCTCCGTTTCGACAGTGACAGGTGCTCCTTCTCCGTCGCCGTCGAGGCTGCGGCGCGCTCGGGTCTGATCGGCCCGGGCGGCGAGCAGGTCGTCGGTCGGGTAGCCCACCTCGGTGAGCGTCAATCCTCGCGCCGCGAGAACTTTGATATCGCTCGTGCGCACCCCCTCGTCGCGGATGTCGGCTGCGGCCGACACCGCCATCCGTCCCTCGCCGACGGCCACGCAGGCGCCCACGAGCGCGCGCACCATGCTGTGGCAGAACGCGTCGGCCTTGACCTGCGCCACGAGGATGCCGCGATCATCCCGGCGCCAGCCGAAGTCGAGCAGCGTGCGGATCGTCGTCGCCCCCTCGCGCCACTTGCAATAGGCGGCGAAGTCATGCAGCCCGATCAACGAGCGCGCGGCGGCATCCATCGCAGCCAGGTCCAGGTCGGCCTTCACCCATGTCGTGCGCAGTCGTTCGAGCGGGTCATAGCCGGTCTGACGATCGGCGATGCGGTACTCGTAGCGCCGCCAGACGGCCGAGAACCGGGCGTCGAAACCGGGCGCGGCGACCGCGGAGCGGCGCACCGCGACATCCGGGTACGGGCCCAGCACACCGTTCACGCGTGCGGCGAGCGCATCGGCGGTGCCCGCGCGGCTCTGGGCGAGACGCTCCTGCTGAGAATCGGTCAGGTCGAGGTGGGCGACCTGACCGGAGGCGTGCACGCCGGCATCCGTCCGGCCGGCCACGACCAATTGCGGATCTCCGCCGATGACTCGAGCCAGGGCCGTCTCGAGCGTTCCCTGCACGGTGCGCAGGCTCGGCTGGCGTGCCCAGCCGCGAAAGGCCGTGCCGTCGTACGAGAGATCCAGCCGAAGGCGCACGCTCAGAGCGCGCCTTGCGACTCGGTGCCGGCCGGCACCGGCGTCATCGTGACGACGGTAGCCGGTCCGGTGACCAGAGGCGTGACGGCCTCTTGGAGGGCCGCGACGGCGGAGCCCTGCGCGTGTGCGGCGAGCGCAGCAGCATCGGCCCATTTCTCGATCATGACCACCGTGCCGTCCGTTGCGGCGTGGATCGCGTAGAGCAGGCAGCCGTTCTCGGCGTGGACGGCGTTCATGGCAGGCACGAGTGCGGCGATGAGGGCGTCGCGCTGGCCTTCGCGGGGCTGGAACACGGCGGTGACGACAACAGTCATGGGTTTTTCCTCTCGATGGGGTGTGACGGCGAGCGAGCGCCGCGCTCAGGCGATGCGGGCGTCGACTTCTGCCCGGGTCGGCGGGTTGGCTCCCGCGCGCGACACGGTGATCCCCGCGGTGACCGCGGCGCGATGCAGCGCGGCGACGAAGAGGTCGGGATCTTCGAAGATCGCCGGATCGTCCAGCGCACTCGAGATGAGGCTCGCCATGTAGGCGTCGCCGGCTCCGATGGTGTCGGCCACCGTCACCGGCAGCGCGGCGACCTCGGCGACGCCGGCGGGGCCGAGGCCCATCGCGCCCGAACGGCCCCGCGTCAGCACGACCAGACGCGGGCCGTACGACGCGATCTGATGCAGCACCTGCTCTTCGCCCAGGTCGGGGTAGAGCCACTGCGCGTCTTCGTCGCTGAGCTTGACGAGATCGGCGGATGCCGCAGCCTGAGCGAACCGGGCGAGGGCCGTCTCATGGGCGCCCACGAGGGCGGGGCGGATGTTCGGGTCGAGGGTGACGAGCGCCGAGCCGCTATCAGCAGCCGCGCGCAGTACCGTCGCGACCGTGCTGGCACCCGGTTCGAGAAACAGCGCGATCGAGCCGGTGTGCACGACACGAAGCCCCGCGACGGGCACAGTGGGAACGGCCCAGTCGATCGCGAAGTCGTACTCGGCCGAGCCGTCGGCGCGCAGTCGGGCGCGGGCGGTGGAGGTCGGGGCATCCGTCCACGACTGTTCGTCGATGGTAGCGCCCGACGCGGAGACCTGAGCGGCGATGCTCTCCCCGCGCGGATCACGGCCGATCCGGGTGAGCAGACGCACGTCGTGCCCCTGGCGCGCGAGGCCCACGGCGACGTTGGCGGGACTGCCGCCGACCAGTTCGCGATCGCCGTCGTCGGTGTCGACGATGTCGATCAGAGCTTCGCCTATCACCAGCACGTCCGGGTCCATGTTCCCAGTCTGACGCACCGCCGCACCGCCCAGGCGCGGAACGTACACTGGGACACCGGCGCGTGCCGTGTCGCTGTGCCCGCCGCGCCCTCACCCGCCTCCGGATCATCATCTCCCCTGCCATGACCAGACCTTCCGCGCCGCGCTTCGCGGGCCTCGACGGCCTGCGGGCGATCGCTGTCGCGCTCGTTGTCGTCTATCACCTGTTTCCGCAGTCGTTTCTGCGCAGCGGGTTCGTGGGCGTGGACGTCTTCTTCGTGATCTCCGGCTTCCTGATCACCTCGCTCCTGCTGCGCGAGCACGCGGCGACCGGTGCTGTGGCCCTGCGGTCGTTCTGGGTACGGCGCGCACGGCGACTCCTGCCGGCGCTCGCAGTCGTGGTCACCGTCAGCGCGAGCTGCGCGTGGCTGCTCGGCGGCGACGTGCTGCTCGGCCTCGGTCGCCAAGTGCTGGGCGCGATCACCTTCTCCTACAACTGGGCATCGATCGCCACGGGAGCTTCGTACTTCGGCAGCAGTCAGCCCGAGCTGCTGCGCAACCTCTGGTCGCTCGCGCTCGAAGAGCAGTTCTACGTCGTGTGGCCTCTGCTGCTGCCCCTGTTCCTGTTCGTTCGTGGGCGTGCGGCACGGGCGGCAGCGGCAGGGCTCGTCGCTGCCGCGTCCGCCGTGTGGGCGCTGCAGATCGTCGGCACCGGCGGCGGACTCACCCGCGCCTACTACGGCACCGATACTCACGCGTTCGGGTTGCTCCTCGGTGTGGCGCTCGCCTTCGCCCTCGCGAACCGTTCGGCCTGGGGTGCGGATGCCCGACCTTCGATCGCGGGCGTGGGCCCGGCATGGAGCGCGGTGATCGGCGGGGCGAGCATCGTCGGGATCGTCGTGGTGAGCGTGGTGGACGGCGGCGAGCGCGCGTACCCGGCGATCCCGCTGGCGGCGAGCGCCCTGACCGCCGTAGCGATCGCGGCCGCCACGATGACCGGCTCGTGGTTCGGCCGCGCCCTCGACGCGCAGCCGCTGCGATGGATCGGAGAGCGCTCGTACGGCATCTACCTCTGGCACTGGCCGATCGTCGTCCTGCTGTCCCTCGCGGCCGACGGAACGTTCGTCGACACGCGCGTTCCCGTGCCGGTCGGCGCCGCTGCGGCACTGTTGACACTGGTCATCTCGGCCGCGTCGTACCGGCTGCTCGAGCAGCCGATACGACGGCTCGGCTTCCGCGCCTCCGCGCGAGCGCTCGGACACCGTCTGCGCTCGACGCCGGCACGACGCTTCGGTGCGTTGGCGAGCCTGAGCGTCGCCGCACTGGTCCTCGGCGGAACGACGGCGGCAGTGGCCACGGCACCCGCGGTGAGCTCGAGTGAAGCCGTCGTCGAAGCGGGCCAGCGCGCGCTCGACGCGGCATCCGCGACACCGTCGCCGTCACCGGCGACGTCGGATGCGGCCGCCGGGTCGCCGACGCCGACCGCCACGGAGGGCCCCGACGGCGAACCCCTGCCGCCACCGCCCGTCTCCGTCTCCGGAGACCGCGTGACGGCAGTCGGCGACTCCGTGATGCTGGCCTCGGCGCCCGGACTGCTCGAACAGTTTCCCGGCATCCAGGTCGACGCGGAGGTGTCCCGATCGCTGTGGGCAGGCAAGGAGATCATCGACCGGATGGCCGCCGACGGAGCCCTGCGCGACTACGTCGTGGTGGGCCTCGGGACCAACGGTCCGGTCGATGGCGAGGCCCTGCAAGACATCTACGACCGCACCGGTCGCGACCGCACCCTCGTGCTCGTGACGGCGTTCGCTCCTCGCGACTGGATCGACGGCGTCAACCGCGACCTCACGGCGTTCGCCGCCAGTCACCCCGGCGTCATCATCGCCGACTGGTCGCGGGCCATCGCCGGCCATACCGATCTGCTCGCCGGCGACGAGGTGCATCCCGGCGAGTCCGGTGGCCGGATCTACGCCGACACCGTTGCCGGCGCCGTGGATGCCGTCGAGAACCAGCACGCCGAGGTGCGCTACCAGGTGCAGCTCATCCGCTGGGCCGCGTCTCACGCGCTCGTTCCGTCGGGGGCGCCCGCACCGCAACGCTGAGAGGCTCGGCCCGGCCGCCTCACGCGCGAGCGACCAGTGCGACCGATCGCTCATCGGCGACGAAGCCGAGTCGTTCGTACAGGGTGTTCGCGCCGGTCGGACTGTCGGTGTCGACGTCGAGCACCGCCCTGTCCAGGTCGGCCGCGGCAATGGCCCGCAGGGTCGCCGCGACCACGGCCGGCGCGAGTCCCCGCTTGCGGTGCGCCCGCACGACGCCGATGAGATCGATGTACGCGTGGGGTACCCCGAGCGACTCCCAATCATCCTCGATGACGGAGGCCAGACAGAAGGCGGCGATCCGCCCGTCGGCATCGACGACGAGGCGCGACAGGTCGGGACGGAAGAACTCGCCGCCGACGAACTTCGCCCACGATTCCGGCGCGCTCGGCAGACTCCCCCAGTGATCGCGGAAAGCGTCGTTGCGCGCGAGGCGCACATCGTCGTCGCGGTCACGGGTGTACTCGATCACGCGCATGCCGCGCGTCTCGGCATCCACCGGCAGCCCCACGTCGGGAGCGTCGGCGGTGAGCTCGCGCATCATCGTGGCGAACCACCGCTCCGGTGCGAATCCGCGGGCCTGAGCAAGGCGCTGGTGCGCGATGTTGGACTCCGCCGCGTAGACCTTCAGGTCGGCGGTCCACTCGTCGACCTCGGAGGGCAGCGTCGCCGCCCCTTCCGCCAACTGCTCGAGACCCCGTGCGCACTGCCATCCGAACACGGCGGTGCCGATGCCGCGATGCCACAGCTCCGGCTGCACCGCGCCCGACAGGGTGACGGTCAGCGCGCCGGCCTGGGCGGGGTGCAGAAACGCACTGCCGACGGCGATCACCTCACCCGCGGCATCCAGCGCGAGCACGGTGTCGCGCGAGTGGTCGATGTGCGGCAGATCGAAGCTGTCGGCGATCTCCTCGCGCGGCGTCGTCCAACTCGGGTGGTCACGCCGATCGACGGCGGCCGTGACGGCATGGATGGCGTCGATGTCGTCGGCGGTGGCGGTGCGCCACGAGGCGACCTGCGGATGCCGCGGCAACACCGGCCCGTCGACGACGCCGAGCCGGCGGCGCAACTGCTCGATTCTTTCACGCAGGCTCGGGCGCTCGGACGGGCTCAAGCGTTCGGTCAGCTCGCTCACCCCGCCACTGTAGCGGCGACCGTCCCACGCAGAGAGGCCCGCACCCCGAAGGGTGCGGGCCTCTCTGACAGCGGGTCAGCCTTACTTGGCGGCGTCCTCGGCCGCGGCCTCAGCGGCTGCGCCTTCCTCGGGCGACTCGGCGCCCGCAGCAGCGGCGTCGTCCGTGGCGACCTCAGCCGCGGCATCCTGCGTCGCGTCAGCCTCGGCGACGGCCTCGGTCGCGGCCTCTTCGGCAGCGTCCTCGTCCTTGACGGGCGTGGCAACGGGAGCAGCAGCAGCAGACTTCTTGGCCGACTTCGGCTTCGGGGTGACGGGCTCGAGAACCAGCTCGATCACGGCCATGGGAGCGTTGTCGCCCTTGCGGTTGCCGATCTTCGTGATGCGGGTGTAGCCGCCCTCACGCTCGGCGACCAGCGGCGCGATCTCGGCGAACAGCTCGTGGACGGCGTCCTTGTTGCCGAGCACGGACAGCACGCGACGGCGAGCGTGCAGGTCGCCGCGCTTGGCGAAGGTGACCATGCGCTCGGCGAGCGGACGCAGGCGCTTGGCCTTGGTCTCGGTCGTCGTGATCGACTTGTGGGTGAACAGAGCCGAGGCCAGGTTGGCCAGCAGCAGACGCTCGTGGGCGGGGCCGCCTCCGAGGCGGGGACCCTTGGTGGGCTTGGGCATATCAGTTACTCCAGATGGAAAGTGTCAGCGAACCGGTCGGGCCGGACCGCGAAGAGGTGGTGACGCTCTGAGCGCGGATGCTCAGAGGGCCTCGTCGTCGTAGCCGCCGTAGAAGTGCGCACCGTCGAACCCGGGAACCGAGTCCTTCAGCGACAGACCGAGCGACACGAGCTTGTCGCGCACCTCGTCCACCGACTTCTGACCGAAGTTGCGGATGTTCATCAGCTGCGTCTCCGACAGAGCGACCAGCTCGGACACCGTGTTGATGCCCTCGCGCTTGAGGCAGTTGTACGAGCGCACCGACAGATCGAGATCCTCAATCGGCATCGACAGCTCGTTGGTGAGAACCTCGGCGACCGGCGCGGGGCCGATCTCGATGCCTTCGGCCTCGACGTTCAGCTCGCGGGCGAGGCCGAACAGCTCGGTGAGCGTGCGCCCGGCGGATGCCACGGCGTCACGCGGGGAGATCGAGGCCTTGGCCTCAACGTCCAGCACGAGCTTGTCGAAGTCGGTGCGCTCACCGGCACGCGTCGCGTCGACGCGGTACGACACCTTCAGAACGGGCGAGTAGATCGAGTCGATCGGAATCTGACCGGCCTCGGCGTACTCGTTGCGGTTCTGGGTGGCCGAGACATAGCCGCGGCCACGCTCGATGGTGAGCTCGAGCTCGAACTTGGCCGAATCGTTGAGCGTCGCGATGACCAGCTCGGGGTTGTGCACCTCGACACCCGCCGGAGCGGAGATGTCGGCGGCGGTGACCTCGCCGGAGCCGGTCTTGCGCAGGTACGCCGTGATGGGCTCGTCGCGCTCGGACGACACCACCAGCTGCTTGATGTTGAGGATGATCTCGGTGACATCCTCCTTCACGCCGGGGATGGTGCTGAACTCGTGCAGCACACCATCGATGCGGATGCTGGTGACAGCCGCGCCGGGGATCGAGGAGAGCAGGCTGCGACGCAGCGCATTGCCGATCGTGTAGCCGAAGCCAGGCTCCAGCGGCTCGATGACGAAGCGGCTGCGGAACTCGCCGATCTTCTCCTCGGTCAGAGTGGGACGCTGTGCAATGAGCACTATGTGTTCCTTTCCGTCACGTGCCCGCTATATGACACGTGCGATTACAAGAGGTGTTGAGTTATTAAAAGACGGATGCCGGGGACCCCGACGACGACGGCTCTGAGACCGGAAGGGTCCCAGAGCTCGTCGAGAGGTCAGACGCGGCGGCGCTTCGGCGGGCGGCAGCCGTTGTGCGCCTGCGGGGTGACGTCGGAGATCGAGCCCACCTCGAGGCCGGCGGCCTGCAGCGAGCGGATCGCGGTCTCGCGGCCCGAGCCGGGACCCTTCACGAAGACGTCCACCTTCTTGACGCCGTGCTCGGCAGCCTGGCGGGCAGCCGACTCGGCAGCCATGCCGGCGGCGTAGGGGGTCGACTTGCGCGAGCCCTTGAAGCCCACACCACCCGACGACGCCCAGCTGATGACGGCGCCCGACGGGTCGGTGATCGAGACGATCGTGTTGTTGAACGTCGACTTGATGTGGGCGTGGCCCAGCGCGATGTTCTTCTTTTCCTTGCGACGCGGCTTGCGCGCGGCGGTCTTGGCCTGTGCCATGTTCAGGTTCTCCTAAATCCCGGGCCGCGCCTTAGCGCGCCTTCTTCTTGCCGGCGACGGTGCGCTTGGGGCCCTTGCGGGTACGCGCGTTGGTCTTGGTGCGCTGACCGCGCACGGGCAGGCCGCGGCGGTGACGGATGCCCTCGTACGAGCCGATCTCGACCTTGCGGCGGATGTCGGCGGCGACCTCGCGGCGCAGGTCACCCTCCACCTTGTAGTTGCCTTCGATGTGGTCGCGCAGCGCGACCAGCTGGTCGTCGGAGAGGTCCTTGACGCGGATCGACTCGTCGATCTCGGTGGCCTTCAGGATCTCGACCGAACGGGTACGGCCGATGCCGTAGATGTAGGTGAGGGCGATCACCACGCGCTTGTCGCGCGGGATGTCAACGCCGGCAAGACGTGCCATGCGGGTTCTCCTAGGAGTAGTGGAGGTGTGAAGCAGGATCGGTGCTCGGGCCTCCGCCCCGAGGTGTCCCCTCCGAAGAGGTTCTGATCCTGCAATGTGCTGACCGTTTCCGGTCGGTATTGAGTTGTCTTCGTCCTGCTGAGCCGCGGTGATCCGCGACGACTCAACCCTGGCGCTGCTTGTGACGCGGGTTCGACTTGCAGATGACCATGACGCGACCGTGGCGACGGATGACCTTGCAGTGGTCGCAGATGGGCTTGACGGAGGGGTTTACCTTCATGATGTTTCCTGTTCGCTGTCTTCGAGTCGCTCGGATGCCGCGGCATCCAGCGCTCGTTACTTCTCGACCGGTCTAGCGGTAGCGATAGACGATGCGACCGCGCGTGAGGTCGTAGGGCGAAAGCTCCACGACGACGCGGTCTTCGGGGATGATGCGGATGTAGTTCTGCCGCATCTTGCCGGAGATCGTGGCGAGCACCTTGTGTCCGTTGGTGAGCTCAACGCGGAACATCGCATTGGGCAACGCCTCGGAGATGACGCCCTCGATTTCGATGACACCGTCTTTCTTAGCCATAGCCTCGCTGACGCTTATGCAGACCGGTCGGTCTGCGGTGAGTGGGATGTGGTGCGGCGACAAGCCAATAGAGGCGCAAGGCACCAAAGAACCAGTGTACGTGTTAAAGGGCCGCACGGCAAACTGCCGCACGGCCCTCCGTGGCTGCGGTCGCTTACTTGAAGAGCGACGCGAACTGTCCCTTGGCCGGGATGCTCTGGTTCGCGATGACCGTGCCGTTCACCGCGAGGGTCGGTGTACCGATGCCACTGGAGCCAGGCTGGATCGGTGTCTTCTGGGTCATCGATGTGACGAACTTCGTATAGGTGCCACCGGTGACACAGGAGTCGATGCCGGTCACCCCGACACCGGTTGCGATATCGATGATCTGCTGATCAGTCAGGCCCGTCGAGTTCTCTTCCGGCTGACTCTTGTACAGCGCCTGCATGAAGGCCACGGCCTTGTCGGGCGCGGCCTCGGCGACGCAGTACATCGCGTTTGCGGCGCGAGTGGAGTACTTGGTCCCCTGAGAGGCACGATCGAGGATCGAGATCGGGTGGATGTTGAGGGTGATCGTTCCCTTGTTGGCGAGATCGAGGATCTCTCCGCCGTAGGTCTGCTCGAACTGGTTGCAGATCGGGCACATGAAGTCGACATATGTATCCAGCGTCTGAGAACCCGATCCGACGGCGATCGCGCCGGTCTCCTGGTTGATGCCCGATCCCGCGGGGGCTGTTCCCGGATCGGTGGCGGCGCGGTTCATCCACACCACCAGTGCGATGACCAGGGCGACGACGACGACGACCGCCACACTCACCCAGATTGCGAACCAGTTCTTCTTACCCGCCGCTGCCTGCGCCATAGCTCGATGCCTCTCCTCGCCGCGGCACGCGCCACGTCTCTTCTATCATCCCCTACGCCCCCCTATGCGTTGCCCGTGAATAAGCGGGACAGGCAGTGGCAGACCCACGCACGCGGCGTGAATGTAACGCGCGGCGGGTCAGGCGATGGGGATGGGCGTGACGCCGAAGGGCGCCAGGCCCGCGGCGCCACCGTCGGCGGCGGTCAGCACCCAGATGCCGTCATCGTGCACCGCGACGCTGTGCTCCCAGTGGGCGCCGTCGGTGCCATCGACGGTCGTCACGGTCCACTCATCGTCCTCGACATACGTCTCGTCCGAACCGCCCGTCACCATCGGCTCGATCGCCACGCACAGTCCCGGTCGCACCGCGGGACCGAGATCCGCCACACGGTAGTTGAACACCGTCGGGCCTTCATGCATGCGGCGGCCGATGCCGTGGCCCACATAGTCGCGCAGGATGCCATAGCTCTCGCCCGAGCGCTCTATGTAGCCCTGCACGGCGTCGCCGATCTCGCCCACACGGGATGCCGACGCCAGCGCCGCCACACCCGCCCAGAGCGATCCCTCGGTCACGGCCGACAGGCGCTCGCGCGATCCATGCACCGCCGGGTCTCCCCCGGGCACGACGATCGTGATCGCCGAGTCACCGTTCCACCCCTTGAACTGGGCGCCGGCATCGATCGAGACGATGTCCCCCGGCTGCAGCACCCGGTCGCCGGGGATGCCGTGCACGACCTGGTCGTTGACGGAGATGCATGTGGTGTGGCGATACCCGCGCACGAGCTGGAAGTTCGACTCGGCCCCGCGCGCGAGGATGACTTCGGATGCCGCGGCATCCAGCTCAGCGGTCGTCACGCCCGGAGCGATCAGCGCACGCACCGCATCCAGCGCGGCCGCCGTGATCAGACCCGGCTCGACCATCGAACGCAGCTGCGCCGGGGTCTTGTACAAGGAGCGACGAAGTCCCATCAGGAGACGGTGATGCCGCGAGCTGCCAGGGCGGCGGTGATCCGCTCGAAGACGTCGTCGAGCGAGCCGACGCCGTCGACCTCGTCGACGATGCCCCGCTCGCGGTAGATGTCGAGGATCGGCGCGGTCTCCGACTCGTAGATCGCCAGACGCTTCGCGATCGATTCCGCGTTGTCGTCCGCCCGGCCCTGCTCGGTCGCGCGCAGCGACAGGCGCTGGATCGACTCTTCGCGCGGGACGACGAGCTCGATGACCGCCGTCAGCGGCTCGCCGCGCGCATCCAGGAAGGCGTCGAGGTCGGCGACCTGACCGAGGTTGCGGGGGTAGCCGTCGAGCAGAAAGCCACCGGCAGCGTCGTCCTGCGCGAGACGGTCGCGCACGATCTCACCGGTCAGCTCGTCGGGAACCAGATCACCGGCATCGATGATGGCCTTGACCTTGATCCCGAGCTCGGTGCCTTCCTTGACGTTGGCGCGGAAGACGTCGCCCGTCGAGACGGCCGGGATGCCGAAAGCCTCGGCCACCCGCACGCCCTGCGTGCCCTTGCCGGAGCCCTGCGGCCCGATGATCAGCAGTCGCGCCGCCGTCATCGCAGCAGTCCCTCGTAGTGACGCTGCTGCAGCTGAGCGTCGATCTGCTTGACGGTCTCGAGTCCCACACCGACGATGATGAGGATCGAGGCGCCGCCGAACGGGAAGTTCTGGTTCGCGCTGACGGTCGCCAGGGCCACCAGAGGCAGCAGCGCGATCAGACCCAGATACACCGATCCCGGCAGCGTGATGCGCGTGAGCACGTAGTCGAGGTACTCGGCCGTCGGGCGTCCGGCACGGATGCCGGGGATGAAGCCGCCGTACTTCTTCATGTTGTCGGCGACCTCGACCGGGTTGAAGGTGATGGCCACGTAGAAGTACGTGAAGCCGACGATCAGGAGGAAGTACAACAGCATGTAGAGCGGGTGATCGCCCTTGGTGAGGTACTGCTGGATCCACGTCACCCAACCCGGGATGTTGCCGTTGGCGTCGGGCGTCTGGTTGAACTGCGCGATCAGAGCAGGGATGTACAGCAGCGACGAGGCGAAGATGACCGGCACGACGCCCGCCATGTTCACTTTGATCGGGATGTAGGTGTTCGTTCCGCCGACCGTGCGACGGCCCACCATGCGCTTCGCGTACTGCACGGGAATGCGGCGCTGCGACTGCTCGACGAAGACGACCAGCGCGACCACGACGATGCCCACCGCGAGCACGAGGAGGAAGACCTCGAAACCGCGCGAGGTGGCGATGGCCCACATGGCCGCCGGGAACTGCGCCGCGATCGAGGTGAAGATGAGGATCGACATACCGTTGCCGACGCCGCGCTCGGTGACGAGCTCGGCGAACCACATGATGAGGCCGGTGCCGGCGGTGAGCGTGATGATCATGAGCAGCTGCGCCCACCACACGTCATTGGTCAGCAGCGCCTTGCACTCGGCGACGCTCGTCGAACCGAACAGCGCACCGGAGCGGGCCACCGTCACCAGAGTCGTCGACTGCAGCAGCGCGAGCGCGATCGTCAGGTAACGGGTGTACTGCGTCAGACGGGCCTGACCCGACTGTCCTTCTTTGTACAGCGCTTCGAAGTGCGGAATGACCACGCGCAGCAGCTGCACGATGATGGTCGCCGTGATGTACGGCATGACCCCCAGCGCGAAGATCGACAGCTGAAGGAGAGCGCCGCCGGAGAACAGGTTGACGAGGGAGAGCAGGCCCTCGCTGGCCGACCCCGTCTGCGCCAGACAGGCCTGGACGTTCGGGAAACTCACGAACGGCGCAGGAATGTGCGCGCCGAGACGATAGATCGCGATGATCGCAAGGGTGAAGAAGATCTTCCGCCGGAGATCCGGGGTGCGGAAGACCCGCGCGATGGCGCTGACGGCGCTGAACAAAGGGTTTTCCTCCAGTGAGCTGACCGGTGTCTCGATACGGGTCCGAAGACACCGGTTCCAGAGTACGGCAACAGGGGCCGGAGGCTCGCCTCCGGCCCCTGCCGTGGAATTACTTGACCGAACCGCCCGCGGCGACGATCTTCTGCTCGGCCGAACCCGAGACCTTGTCGACCGACACGGTGAGCTTTACCGAGATGTCGCCGGTGCCGAGCACCTTGACCTTCTCGTTCTTGCGCACGGCGCCCTTGGCGACGAGGTCGGTCACGGTGACGTCGCCACCGGCCGGGTACAGCTCTGCGAGCTTGTCGAGGTTGACCACCTGGTACTCGACGCGGAACGGGTTCTTGAACCCGCGCAGCTTCGGCGTACGCATGTGCAGCGGCATCTGACCGCCCTCGAAGCCCACCTTGACCTGGTAGCGCGCCTTGGTGCCCTTGGTACCACGGCCCGAGGTCTTACCCTTGGAGCCCTCACCGCGACCGACACGGGTCTTTGCGGTGTTGGCGCCGGGGACCGGACGCAGGTGGTGGACCTTGAGCACACCGGGACGCGAGGTCTCGGCATCCGCCTTCTTGGCCGGAGCCTTCTTCGCGGCCGGCTTGGCGGGCGCCTTGTCTGCCGTCTTCTTGGCAGCCGGCTTGGCGGCGGCCTTCTTCTCGGTCTTCATGACGGCGACCTCTTCGGTCGCCTTCTCAGCCTTCTCGGCCATCAGTCGATCTCCTCAACCTTGACGAGGTGCGCGACGGTCTTGACGTAGCCGCGCGTCTGCGCGTCGTCGGGACGGACGACCGAGTCGCCGATCCGCTTCAGACCGAGCGAACGCAGCGTGTCACGCTGGTTCTGCTTCTCGCTCACCTTGGACTTGATCTGGGTCACCTTGAGACGCTCGGCCATCAGGCACCTACCTTCGCAGCAGCCGTGGCGTCAGCCTCGGCACGGATCAGACGAGCCGGAGCCACCTGGTCGAAGTCGAGACCACGACGAGCAGCGACGGCACGGGGCTCCTCGAGCTGCTTGAGGGCCGCAACGGTCGCGTGCACGATGTTGATCGTGTTCGACGAACCGAGCGACTTCGACAGCACGTCGTGGATGCCGGCGCACTCGAGCACGGCGCGCACCGGGCCACCGGCGATAACACCGGTACCGGCAGCGGCGGGACGCAGGAGCACGACACCCGCGGCGGCCTCACCCTGCACGGGGTGCGGGATGGACGAGCCGGTGCGGGGCACGCGGAAGAAGTTGCGCTTGGCCTCTTCGACACCCTTGGAGATGGCGAGGGGAACCTCACGCGCCTTGCCGTAGCCGACGCCGACCAGACCGTTGCCGTCGCCCACGACGACCAGCGCCGTGAAGCTGAAGCGGCGACCGCCCTTGACGACCTTCGACACGCGGTTGATGGTCACGACGCGCTCGAGGAACTGGCTCTTCTCGGCGTCGCGCGAACCGCGGTCACGGTTCGGGTTGCGCTCGCGTCCGCCGCGGCGGGGCTCACGAGCCTCGCGCTCGACGGGAGCGGTGGCCGCAGCCTGCTCGGTCACTTCGTTCTCCACATTCTGAGTAGTTGCATCGCTCACAGGTTCAGACCTCCCTCGCGGGCGCCCTCGGCGATCGCTGCCACACGGCCCGCGTAGCGGTTGCCACCGCGGTCGAACACGACGTCAGAGACGCCGACGGCCTTGGCACGCTCGGCGACGAGCTCGCCGACCTTGCGGGCCTTGGCGGTCTTGTCACCATCGAACGTGCGCAGGTCTGCCTCGAGAGTCGAGGCGGAGGCCACGGTCACGCCCTTGCTGTCGTCCACGAGCTGGACGAAGACGTGGCGGGCCGAACGGTTGACGACAAGGCGCGGACGGGCCTCGGTGCCCACGACCTTCTTGCGAAGGCGCAGGTGACGACGCGTACGTGCGTCGCTCTTCGACTTGACAGCCATGATCACTTACCACTCTTTCCGGCCTTGCGGCGAACGACCTCGCCGGCGTACCGCACACCCTTGCCCTTGTACGGCTCGGGCTTACGGATCTTGCGGATGTTCGCAGCGGCCTCACCGACGGCCTGCTTCGAGATGCCGCTCACGGTCAGTTTGTTGTTGCCCTCGACGGTCAGCGTGATGCCGCTGGGCGCCTCGATGAGGACGGGGTGCGAGAAGCCGAGCGCGAACTCGACCGCCGTGCCCTTCTGTGCAACGCGGTAACCGGTACCGACGACCTCGAGGCCCTTGGTGTAGCCCTCGGTCACACCGATGATGTTGTTGTTGATGAGGGTGCGGGTCAGTCCGTGCAGCGAGCGCGACTCGCGCTCGTCGTCGGGACGGGAGACCAGAACCTGGCTCTCCTCGACCTTGACCTCGATGGGCTTGGCAACGGTGAGCACGAGCTCGCCCTTGGGGCCCTTGACGGCGACAACCTGGCCGTCCACCGAAACGGTGACGCCGGCGGGAATGTCGATGGGAAGACGTCCAATACGCGACATGTCAGATCACCACACGTAGGCGAGGACTTCCCCACCCACGCCCTTCTGCTCGGCCTGACGGTCGGTGAGAAGACCGGAGGAGGTGGACAGGATCGCGACGCCCAGGCCGCCGAGGACCTTGGGGACCTCGGTCGAGCGTGCGTAGACACGCAGGCCGGGCTTGGAGACGCGCTTGATGCCGGCGATCGACCGCTCGCGGTTCGGGCCGTACTTCAGCGTGAGCGTGAGGGTCTGGCCGACACGGGCGTCCGAGACCTCCCAGCCGGCGATGTAGCCCTCCTGCTGGAGGATCTCGGCGATGTGGGTCTTGAGCTTGGAGCTCGGCAGCGACACGGAGTCGTGGTGCGCCGAGTTCGCGTTGCGCAGACGGGTCAGCATGTCAGCGACCGGGTCTGTCATCGTCATTTCGTTGGTTTCCTTTGTTCAGCGGTTTCGGATGCCGTTACACGACAGCCGACCTTCTTGATGAACCGACCGGAGAGGTCGGGGGGTGTCAGGCCTGGGTCTCGTCCGTCTTGAACGGGAAGCCCAGCTGACGCAGCAGCGACCGGCCCTCGGCATCCGTCTTCGCCGTGGTGACGATCGTGATGTCGAAGCCGCGGACGCGGTCGATCTTGTCCTGGTTGATCTCGTGGAAGACCGACTGCTCCTGCAGACCGAACGTGTAGTTGCCGTTGCCGTCGAACTGCTTCGGCGACAGGCCACGGAAGTCGCGGATACGCGGCAGGGCGAGGTTGACCAGACGGTCCAGGAACTCCCACGCGCGGTCACCACGGAGGGTGACGTGCGCGCCGATGGCCTGGCCCTCGCGCAGCTTGAACTGCGCGATGGACTTGCGGGCCTTCGTAACGACCGGCTTCTGGCCGGTGATCTTGGTGAGGTCGTCGACGGCGCCATCGATCACCTTGGAGTCACGAGCAGCCTCGCCGACACCGGTGTTCACGACGACCTTGACGATCCCGGGGATCTGCATGACGTTGCCGTAGCCGAACTCGTCCTGCAGAGCCTTCTTGATCTCGCCCTGGTACTTCTGCTTCAGGCGGGGCTGGATCTTGCCAGCCACCGCGGCAGTGGTGGTGCTCATGTTCAGAGGTCCTTGCCGCTCTTCTTCGCGTAGCGCACACGCACGTTGCGCTTCACGCCGTCCTTCGTCTGCTCCTCGACACGGTGACCGACACGGGTCGGCTTCTTGGTCGAGGGGTCGACGACGGCGACGTTGGAGATGTGGATCGGGGCTTCCATCGTCTCGATGCCGCCCGTCTTGGTGCCGCGCTGGGACTGGCCCACGCGGTTGTGCTTCGTGACGTAGTTGACGCCCTCGACAATGACACGGTTCTGCTCGACGAGAACGTCGAGAACCTTGCCCTGCTTGCCGCGGTCGCCGCCCTTGTCCTGCTTCTTGCCAGTGATGACCTGAACCAGGTCACCCTTCTTGATCTTGGCCATGAGGTCAGATCACCTCCGGTGCGAGCGAAACGATCTTCATGAACTTCTTGTCGCGAAGCTCACGACCGACCGGTCCGAAGATGCGGGTGCCGCGGGGCTCCCCGTCGTTCTTCAGGATGACGGCGGCGTTCTCATCGAACTTGATGTAGGAGCCGTCGGGACGACGGACCTCCTTCTTGGTACGGACGATGACGGCCTTGACCACATCGCCCTTCTTGACGTTGCCGCCCGGGATCGCATCCTTGACGGTCGCGACGATGATGTCGCCGAGACCGGCGTAGCGACGGCTGGAGCCGCCGAGCACGCGGATGGTGAGCAGCTCCTTGGCGCCGGTGTTGTCGGCGACCTTGAGGCGGGACTCAGTCTGGATCATTTCTTACTTCGCCTTCTCGAGGATCTCGACCAGGCGCCACCGCTTGGTGGCGCTCAGCGGCCGGGTCTCGTTGATGAGCACGAGGTCGCCGATGCCGGCGCTGTTCTGCTCGTCGTGGGCCTTGACCTTCGACGTGCGGCGGATGACCTTGCCGTAGAGCGGGTGCTTCACGCGGTCTTCGACCTCGACGACGATCGTCTTGTCCATCTTGTCGCTGACGACATAGCCACGACGCGACTTGCGGTAACCGCGAGCCTCGGCGTCACGCACGTCGCGCGCGGACGACTCGTGGCCGGCAGCGGCGGCGGGCGCCTCGACGACGGCCTTCGCGGCCGGCGCCTTCTTGGCGGCCTTCTTCTCGGTGGTCTCAGCCATCACTCGGCCTCTTCCTTCACGGCCTCGACAGCGTCATCCGCCTTCTTGGCCTTGGTCTTCTTCGCCTTGGACGCGACCTCGACGGGCGCGGGCGTGGCACGGATGCCCAACTCGCGCTCGCGGATCACGGTGTAGAGCCGCGCGATGTCGCGCTTGACGGCGCGAATGCGGCCGTGGCTCTCGAGCTGGCCGGTGGCCGACTGGAAGCGCAGGTTGAACAGCTCTTCCTTGGCCTTACGCAGCTCTTCGACGAGGCGCTGGTCCTCGAACGTGTCCAGCTCGCTGGGAGCGAGCGTCTTGGTTCCGACGGACATTACGCGTCGCCCTCCTCGCGCTTGATGATGCGTGCCTTCAAGGGCAGCTTGTGAATTGCACGGGTCAGGGCCTCGCGAGCGAGTTCCTCGTTGACACCGGCGACCTCGAAGAGGACGCGACCCGGCTTGACGTTCGCGACCCACCACTCGGGCGAACCCTTACCGGAACCCATGCGGGTTTCGGCCGGCTTCTTGGTGAGCGGACGGTCGGGGTAGATGTTGATCCACACCTTGCCGCCACGCTTGATGTGACGCGTCATGGCGATACGAGCGGACTCGATCTGACGGTTGGTCACGTAAGCGGGCGTGATCGCCTGGATGCCGAACTCACCGAACGACACCTTGGTGCCACCGGTGGCCTGACCCGAGCGGCCGGGGTGGTGCTGCTTGCGGTACTTGACCTTGCGGGGAATAAGCATCAGGCAGACGCTCCTTCTGCGACGGGGGCCTCGCTGCGCGGGCCACGACGACGGTCGCCGCCACGGTCATCGCGACCGCGGGGCTGCTTGGGCGCGTTGGCCTGCTCGCGAGCGAGCTCCTTGGCCGTCAGGTCGCCCTTGTAGATCCAGACCTTGACGCCGATGCGCCCGAACTGGGTCCGCGCCTCGTAGAAGCCGTAGTCGATGTTCGCGCGGAGCGTGTGCAGGGGCACACGGCCTTCGCGGTAGAACTCCGACCGGCTCATCTCGGCGCCGCCGAGACGGCCGGAGACCTGGATGCGGATGCCCTTGGCACCGGCGCGCTGGGCGCCCTGCAGGCCCTTGCGCATCGCGCGGCGGAACGCCACACGAGCGGAGAGCTGCTCGGCGATGCCCTGTGCGACCAGCTGAGCGTCGGCCTCGGGGTTCTTGACCTCGAGGATGTTCAGCTGGATCTGCTTGCCGGTGAGCTTCTCGAGGTCGGCGCGGATGCGCTCGGCCTCGGCGCCACGGCGACCGATCACGATGCCCGGGCGGGCGGTGTGAATGTCGACGCGGACGCGGTCACGGGTGCGCTCGATCTCGATGCCGGACACGCCGGCGCGGTCGAGCTGCGTCTGCAGGAGCTTACGGATCTTGATGTCCTCGGCGACGTAGTCGGCGTAACGCTGACCCGGCTTGGTCGAGTCGGAGAACCAACGCGACACGTGTTCGGTCGTGATGCCGAGGCGGAAGCCGTACGGGTTGACCTTCTGTCCCATTACTTGCTCGCCTTCTTGCTGGTCGTCGAAGCATCGGCGACCTCGGGGGTCGCGAGCTCGATCGTGATGTGGCTCGTGCGCTTCTTGATCTGGAAGGCACGTCCCTGCGCACGGGGGCGGAAACGCTTGAGCGTCGACCCCTCGTCCACGTACGCGTTGCGCACGTACAGGTCCTGCTCGTCCAGGAACTCGCCGTCCTTGTCAGCCTTCACGCGGGCGTTGGCGACCGCAGCGGCGACGAGCTTGTAAATCGGCTCGCTGGCACTCTGGGGCGCGAACTTCAGGATGGCCAGGGCCTCCTGAGCCTGCTTGCCCTTGATGAGCGCGACGACACGACGAGCCTTCTGAGGGGTCACGCGAATGTGCTTGACGCGTGCGATGGAATCCACCATGTCTCTCCTCCTCTAGTCCTCTCCAGGATCACCACCGCGTCAGCGGCGGCGACCCTTCTTGTCGTCCTTCTCATGGCCGCGGAAGGTGCGGGTGGGCGCGAACTCGCCCAGCTTGTGACCGACCATGGTCTCGGACACGAACACAGGGATGTGCTTGCGTCCGTCGTGCACGGCGATCGTGTGACCCAGCATGGCCGGGATGATCATCGAGCGGCGTGACCAGGTCTTGATGACGTTCTTGGTACCGGCATCGTTCTGCGAGACCACCTTGCGGAGCAGGTGCTCGTCGACGAAGGGGCCCTTCTTCAGGCTGCGAGGCATCTTCCTCTACTCCTACTTGCGCTTCTTGCCGGCGTTGCGACGACGGACGATGTACTTGTCGCTTTCCTTGTTGGCGTGGCGGGTGCGACCCTCAGCCTGGCCCCAAGGAGAAACGGGGTGACGTCCACCGGACGTCTTGCCCTCACCACCACCGTGCGGGTGGTCGACCGGGTTCATCGCGACACCACGGACGGTCGGGCGGATGCCCTTCCAGCGGTTACGGCCAGCCTTGCCCCAGTTGATGTTCGACTGCTCGGCGTTGCCGACCTCACCGATCGTCGCGCGGCAACGTGCGTCGACGTTGCGGATCTCGCCCGAGGGCAGACGAAGCTGCGCGTAGGGGCCGTCCTTGGCGACGAGACGCACCGAGGTGCCTGCCGAACGCGCCATCTTCGCGCCGCCGCCGGGGCGGAGCTCGATCGCGTGAATGACCGTACCGGTGGGGATGTTCTTCAGCGGCAGGTTGTTGCCCGGCTTGATGTCGGCGCTTGCGCCCGACTCGACGATGTCACCCTGCGACAGCTTGTTCGGCGCGAGGATGTAGCGCTTCTCGCCGTCGAAGTAGTGCAGCAGCGCGATACGTGCGGTGCGGTTGGGGTCGTACTCGATGTGCGCGACCTTGGCGTTGACGCCGTCCTTGTCATGACGACGGAAGTCGATGACACGGTACTGGCGCTTGTGGCCACCACCGATGTGACGGGTCGTGATGCGGCCCTGGTTGTTGCGACCACCGGTCTTGGACAGCGGGCGCAGCAGCGACTTCTCCGGCGTCGATCGGGTGATCTCGGCGAAGTCGGCCACCGACGAACCGCGGCGACCGGGGGTCGTGGGCTTGTACTTGCGAATAGCCATGTTGGTTGTCCTCTATCCCAGCTGTCAGCCGACGGCCGTGAAGATGTCGATGGTGCCCGACTTCAGCGTGACGATGGCGCGCTTGGTGTCCTTGCGCTTGCCGGTGCCGAAGCGGGTGCGACGGGCCTTGCCCGTTCGGTTGAGCGTGTTCACCGCGGCGACCTTGACGCCGAAGATCTTCTCGATCGCGAGCTTGATCTCGGTCTTCGAGGAGCGCGGGTCCACCAGGAAGGTGTACTTGCCCTCGTCGATGAGCCCGTAGCTCTTCTCGGAGACGACCGGCTTCAGGATGATGTCGCGCGGGTCCTTGTTGACGGAGACGTTCATGCCGAGACCTCCTCGGTGGCGGCGCTCTTGGACGCGACGAAGGCGTCGTAGGCGGCCTTGGTGAAGACGATGTCGTTCGAGACGAGAACGTCGTAGGCGTTCAGCTGGTCGAAGCTCAGCACGTGGACGTACGCGAGGTTGCGGACGCTCTTGACGGTGAGCTCGTCACCGCGCTCGATGACGACCAGGACATTCTTGGTCGGGGCGAGCTCGGCGAGCACGGCAGCGGCAGCCTTGGTCGACGGGGCGCCCTCGATGCCGAACGAGTCGACGACGTGGAGGCGTCCACCGCGTGCACGGTCGCTGAGCGCGCCCAGCAGTGCGGCGGCAACCATTTTCTTGGGGGTGCGCTGCGAGTAGTCACGCGGCTTGGGCCCGTGGACGATGCCACCACCGGTCATGTGCGGCGCGCGGATGGAGCCCTGACGAGCGTTACCCGTGCCCTTCTGCTTGAAGGGCTTGCGGCCTGCACCGGAGACCTCGCCGCGACGCTTGGTCGAGTGCGTGCCCTGGCGTGCCGCGGCGAGCTGCGCCACGACGACCTGGTGGATGAGGGGGATGTTCGTCTTGACGTCGAACAGTGCAGCGGGAAGCGCGACCGAACCGGTCTTCTTGCCGTTGGGGCTGTGGACGTCGAGCGCGAGAGTCGAGTCAGCCATGATCAGGCACCCTTCACTGCGTTGCGGACGTAGACGATGCGACCGCGGGCACCGGGGACGGCGCCCTTGACGAGCAGCAGACCCTTCTCGGTGTCGACGGCGTGCACCGTGAGGTTGAGGACGGTCACGCGCTCGCCACCCATGCGGCCGGCCATGCGCATGCCCTTGAAGACGCGGCTGGGCGTCGACGAGGCACCAATGGAACCGGGCTTGCGGTGGTTGCGGTGCGAACCGTGCGAAGCGGAGACACCCTTGAAGTTGTGGCGCTTCATGACACCCGCGGTGCCCTTGCCCTTGCTGGTGCCGACCACGTCGACCAGCTGGCCGGCTTCGAAGGTGGCGTCGACGGTGAGCTCCTGGCCCAGCGCGTAGTCAGCGGCATCCGCCGTGCGCACCTCGGTGAGGTGACGACGGGGCGTGACGCCCGCGGCCTCGAAGTGAGCCGTCAGGGGCTTGTTCACCTTGCGGGGGTCGATCTGGCCGTAAGCGATCTGAACGGCGTTGTAGCCGTCACGCTCGGGCGTGCGCACCTGGGTGACCACGTTGGGGGCCACCTCGATGACGGTGACGGGAACGATCTTGCCGTTCTCGTCCCATACCTGGGTCATGCCCAGCTTGGTGCCGAGCAGGCCCTTGGAAACCTTTTCGTTGATGTGTGCCATGACCGGGACCTCAGAGCTTGATCTCGATGTTGACATCGGCCGGGAGGTCGAGACGCATCAGCGAGTCGACGGCCTTGGGCGTCGGGTCGATGATGTCGATCAGGCGCTTGTGAGTGCGCATCTCGAAGTGCTCGCGGCTGTCCTTGTACTTGTGGGGCGACCGGATGACGCACACGACGTTCTTCTCGGTCGGAAGGGGCACGGGGCCCACAACGGTGGCGCCTGCGCGGGTCACCGTGTCGACGATCTTGCGCGCCGACGTGTCGATGACCTCGTGGTCATACGACTTCAGGCGAATGCGGATCTTCTGTCCCGCCATTGTCTGCTCACTCTCTTTCTCGCGTCGTACCTCGGGGGCATTGGACGCACATGGCACAGGGTTCTGTGCCGGGCACTTGCGCACCACTGTTCTGATGTCAGTTCCGATCGCCGTGCGCACGCGCACGAATCCCGTTTCCGGGAGAGATCGGGTTGTCGTGTTCTGCTACCCGCGGCCTAGGTCATTGCGCGACCCTGAAGAGGATGCGCCGCCTATGCACTGCCCTGGCAGTGATCCCGCGCGCTGCTTTCGCGCACGCAAGAATGTGGAACCTCAGTAGTCTACGTGCCCGCCGGGCGTGTCGCAAACCCGGGCGTGTCGCGCCCTGAGCCGGCATCCCGTGCGCCCGCGTTCAGCCCCAAAAAAGGGAGGGGTGGGCCCTTGGGGAAAGCCCACCCCTCCCGGTCTCCGCGGGACGCGCGGCCCCCCGACCGCGCGTCCCGGGCCTTAGCGCGCCGCGTCCCCCCGACGCGACGACGCAACGCCGATAACGACGCCATGGCGCGGACGGGCGCAATGCGGAAGCCCCCCGGCATCCACATCGGCGGCGAATCGTCCGACGCCGGCAGGAGCGAGAGGCGCGCGACCGGAAAGACCGTGCCGCAACGAGTGTGCTCGGGTCCCCCGAAGGTCCCCCAGTAATCCACGAGCAGTGCTCATGCCCCCACAACCTGTCACCGTGCACACGCACTCATCTGAGAGTGCGGTGCGGCGGAACGAACCCCCACAGTCCGTTCAGTCGGTTTTCAGCCCCCCGGCGTCGTACTGACCAAGGTCGACGCTATGGCCTGGTGGCCCCAGCGTCAAGTTGACGACGATATCGATTTCAACACGGCAGGCGAAAGGGGCGGATGCCGCGGCATCCGCCCCTGAATAGCATCAGTTTCCGATCGCTCCGTCGACCTGGTCGCGAACGTCGTCAACCTTCGCGTCGAACTGATCAGGCGCCACCTTCTTGACGAAGTCGGCGGCCGCGTCGAGCACGGTGTCGCTGACCTCCTCCGCCTTGTCGGAGTGGATCACCTCGTCGATCTTGTCCTTGTTCTGATCCAAGAACTGCTTGCCCTGATTCACGATGTCGTCGAGCCCCATTGCCCATCCCCTCTCGGTCGCCAGCGCACGGCGCGCTGAGGACATTCTGACGCCGCGCGTGGTCCGTGCCTAGGGGCCGACCCCAGGGACGACGAAACCCCCGGGAGCACGAGGCTCCCGGGGGTTTCAGATCCGCGAGGTGCTTACTTCAGGATCTTGGTGACGGTACCGGCACCGACGGTGCGGCCACCCTCACGGATCGCGAAGCCGAGGCCGTCTTCCATGGCGATCGGCTGGATGAGCTCGACCGACATCTCGGTGGTGTCACCGGGCATGACCATCTCGGTGCCCTCGGGCAGCGTGATGACGCCGGTCACGTCCGTGGTACGGAAGTAGAACTGCGGGCGGTAGTTCGTGAAGAACGGGTTGTGGCGGCCGCCCTCTTCCTTGGACAGGATGTACGCCGTGCCCTCGAAGTTGGTGTGCGGGGTGACCGAACCGGGCTTGACGACAACCTGGCCGCGCTCGACGTCGTCACGCTTGGTGCCACGAAGGAGCAGACCACAGTTCTCGCCGGCCCACGCCTCATCGAGCTGCTTGTGGAACATCTCGATACCCGTGACGATGGTCTTCTGCGTCGGGCGGATGCCGACGATCTCGACCTCGGAGTTGATGGCCAGCGTGCCACGCTCGGCGCGGCCCGTGACGACGGTGCCACGACCGGTGATCGTGAAGACGTCCTCGATGGGCATCAGGAAGGGCTTGTCCTTGTCGCGCACCGGGTCCGGGATGGACTCGTCGACGGCAGCCATGAGCTCGACGATCGACTCGACCCACTTCTCGTCGCCCTCGAGAGCCTTCAGGCCCGAGACACGCACGACGGGGGCGTTGTCGCCATCGAAGTCCTGCGACGACAGCAGCTCGCGAACCTCGAGCTCGACGAGCTCCAGGATCTCCTCGTCGTCGACCATGTCGCTCTTGTTCAGCGCGACCAGCAGGTAGGGAACGCCGACCTGCTTGGCGAGCAGCACGTGCTCACGCGTCTGAGCCATCGGGCCATCGGTGGCGGCGACCACGAGGATCGCGCCATCCATCTGAGCGGCACCGGTGATCATGTTCTTGATGTAGTCGGCGTGGCCGGGCGCGTCGACGTGCGCGTAGTGGCGCTTCGGGGTCTCGTACTCGACGTGCGAGATGTTGATCGTGATACCACGCTGACGCTCTTCGGGCGCCGAGTCGATCGACGCGAAGTCACGCTGCACGTTGGTCGCCGACGGGAACTTGTCGGCAAGCACCTTCGAGATGGCAGCGGTGAGCGTGGTCTTGCCGTGGTCGACGTGACCGATCGTTCCGATGTTGACGTGCGGCTTGGTCCGCTCGAACTTGGCCTTGGCCACTGGGTCCTCCTCAGGACATTCGTGTAGAGGTTCCGGGCGCTGGATTGCGACCGGGGCTCTACGGGGATGGGTGTCAGTCTAGACGACTGGGTCTGTATTCAGTTTGTGCGGATGCTGTGCGCGGATCCCTCTGCACAGAGGGCTCTGCGCACAGCATCCCAGCGGGTTACTCGCCCTTGTTCTTCTGGACGATCTCGTCGGCCACGGCGCGGGGCACCTCGGCGTACGAGTCGAACTCCATCGAGTACACGGCGCGGCCCGAGGTCTTGGAGCGCAGGTCGCCGATGTAACCGAACATCTCCGACAGCGGCACGAGGGCGCGGACGATCTTGATGCCCGAACCGTCCTCCATCGACTGGATCTGGCCACGACGCGAGTTCAAGTCGCCGATGACGTCGCCCATGTACTCCTCGGGCGTGCGCACCTCGACGGCCATGAGCGGCTCGAGGAGGACGGGGTTCGCCTTGCGGACCGCCTCCTTGAAGCCCATGGAGCCGGCGATCTTGAACGCCATTTCGGACGAGTCGACGTCGTGCGACGCACCGTCGAGCAGGCTGGCCTTGACGCCCACCATGGGGTAGCCGGCGAGGACGCCGACGTTCATGGCGTCCTGGAAGCCCTGGTTGGTGGGCTCGATGTACTCGCGCGGAATGCGGCCACCGGTGACCTTGTTCTCGAACTCGTACGTCTTCTCGGCGGCGAGATCGAGCGGCTCGAGCGCGAACTGGATCTTCGCGAACTGACCCGAACCACCGGTCTGCTTCTTGTGCGTGTAGTCGTGACGCTCGACGGTCTTCTTGATCGTCTCGCGGTACGCGACCTGGGGCTTGCCGACGTTGGCCTCGACGTTGAACTCGCGCTTCATGCGGTCGACGAGGATGTCGAGGTGCAACTCGCCCATGCCCTTGATGACCGTCTGGCCGGTGTCGGGGTTGAGCTCGGTGCGGAAGGTCGGATCCTCTTCAGCGAGCTTCTGGATGGCGACACCCAGCTTCTCCTGGTCGGCCTTGGTCTTCGGCTCGATGGCAACCTCGATGACGGGCTCGGGGAACGTCATCGACTCCAGCACGACGGGCTCAGCCGGGTCGGTCAGGGTGTCACCGGTGGTGGTGTCCTTCAGGCCGATGACGGCGTAGATGTTGCCGGCGGACACCGCGGGAACCGGGATCTCCTTGTTGGCGTGCATCTGGAAGATCTTTCCGATGCGCTCCTTCTTGCCCTTGGTCGAGTTGATGACCTGCGCACCCGAGTCGAGGCGACCCGAGTAGACGCGGATGTAGGTGAGGCGACCGAAGAACGGGTGCACCGCGACCTTGAACGCCAGCGCGGCGAAGGGGTCGTTCGCGTCGGGGTGACGCTCGATGATCGTGTCGTATTCCTTCGGGTCGTGCGCCTGGATGGCACCGACGTCGAGCGGGTTCGGCAGGTAGTCGATGACCGCGTCGAGCATGGGCTGCACGCCGCGGTTCTTGAACGCCGAGCCACACAGCACCGGGTAGATCTCCGAGGCGACGGTGAGCTTGCGGATCGCGCCCTTGATCTCGGCGACCGTGAGCTCTTCGCCACCGAAGAACTTCTCCAGCAGCACGTCGTCGGTCTCGGCGACCGTCTCGAGCAGGGCCTGGCGGTACTCCGCGGCCTTCTCGGCGAGGTCGGCGGGGATCTCCTGGATCTCGTACTTGGCGCCCATGGTGACATCACCCTTGGCGTCGCCGGGCCACACCAGTGCGCGCATCTCGACGAGGTCGATCACGCCGAGGAAGTTGCTCTCCGCGCCGATGGGCAGCTGGATGACGAGCGGCTTCGCACCGAGGCGGTTCACGATCGTGTCGACCGTGAAGTAGAAGTCGGCACCGAGCTTGTCCATCTTGTTGACGAAGCAGATGCGCGGGACGTTGTACTTGTCGGCCTGACGCCACACCGTCTCGGACTGGGGCTCGACACCCTCCTTGCCGTCGAAGACGGCGACGGCGCCGTCGAGCACGCGCAGCGAGCGCTCCACCTCGACGGTGAAGTCGACGTGTCCGGGGGTGTCGATGATGTTGATCTGGTTCTTGTTCCAGTAGCAGGTCACGGCGGCAGACGTGATCGTGATGCCGCGCTCCTTCTCCTGCTCCATCCAGTCGGTCGTCGAGGCGCCATCGTGCGTCTCGCCGATCTTGTGGTTGACACCCGTGTAGAAGAGGATGCGCTCGGTCGTCGTCGTCTTGCCGGCATCGATGTGAGCCATGATGCCGATGTTGCGGACCTTGTTGAGGTCGGTGAGCACTTCTTGTGCCACGGGGTGTCCTTACTTGTGGTGTGACGGATGTCGTGGGGTGGCCGGCCGGGTGCGTACCCGGCCGGCCACCGAATCGCCGCTGGTTACCAGCGGTAGTGCGCGAAGGCGCGGTTCGACTCGGCCATCTTGTGGGTGTCTTCGCGGCGCTTGACCGCGGCACCCAGGCCGTTCGATGCGTCGAGGATCTCGTTCTGCAGACGCTCGGTCATCGTCTTCTCACGACGACCCTTCGCGTAGGAGACGAGCCAGCGCAGCGCAAGCGTGTTCGCACGGTGCGGCTTGACCTCGACGGGCACCTGGTAGGTGGAGCCACCGACGCGGCGGCTCTTGACCTCGAGGGTGGGGCGGACGTTGTCGAGCGCCTTCTTGAGCGTCGCCACGGCATCCTGGCCGTTCTTGGCCTCCACGCCCTTGAGGGCGGTGTAGACGATCGACTCGGCGATGGACTTCTTGCCGTCCACGAGGATCTTGTTCACCAGCTGGGTGACGATCGGAGCACCGTAGACCGGGTCGTTGACGACGACGCGGCGGGGTGCGGGTCCCTTACGAGGCATCTAACTCAACCCTTCTTGGCGCCGTAGCGGCTGCGAGCCTGCTTACGGTTCTTGACGGCCTGGGTGTCCAGGGCGCCACGGACGATCTTGTAACGGACACCGGGAAGGTCCTTGACACGGCCTCCACGGACGAGCACGAGCGAGTGCTCCTGCAGGTTGTGACCCTCGCCGGGGATGTAGGCGGTGACCTCGGTGCCGTTGCGGAGCTTGACACGGGCGACCTTGCGCATCGCCGAGTTCGGCTTCTTGGGCGTGGTCGTGTACACGCGGGTGCAGACACCCGCCTGCTGCGGGTTCGCCTTCAGGGCGGGCGCCTTGGTCTTGGTGACCTTGGGCGTACGTCCCTTGCGAACCAACTGCTGAATGGTTGGCACGTTCTCTCCTTGTTGAGCCGCGGGGGTTATCTTCCCCGCAGGTGCTGCACGGTGACAGCGATGGTGTTTTCACCACAGATCCACCTGCACGGCTGTGCGCCGGACGTTTGGGGGTGGATATGCCGTGGGGGCGGCCTGTTCGCAGACCGATCCCGATCGCGGGCGCTCACTCCGTCCGCAGGCCGAGGCATGACAGACGGCGCGCATGTGCGCACACCCGGTCAATACTACGCCGTATGACGAACCCGGGCAAACGCGGACGGTGCGTCGCGGGTTTCGTCGAGTTCGGATGCCCCGGCGAGGGTCTCAGCGCTCGATGCGCTGCAGATGGAACTCCTCGTCGCCGAGGAAGAACCGCTCGCCGGCGTCGATCTTCGACCCGGGCTCGACCTCGACCTCTTCGCCCATCAGCGTACGCACGAGCACGCCGTTGGTCGAGGCGAGATCGGTGATCGTCCAGACGTCATCGCGCCGTTCGAGGCGGGCGTGAGTCTTGGAGACGGTGAGCGCTTCACCGGGCACCGCGACCAGCTGTGCGCCCGGGAAGGCCGCGTCGCCGACGGGGCGCCGACCGAGGATCACCACGTCGGCGGTGATCGGCACCGGCGGAGCGGATGCCGGGACGAGCTGCCACACCGGCTTCTTGGCGCGGCGCGTGATGACCGTCTGATCGATGTCATCGTCGCCCGACGGATCGTTTCGTCGCTGCTGGGCGGCCACGGACCCTGCCGCCGACCGCGGCGACCCGGCTGCGGGGGAACCGATGACCGCGGACACCTCTCCGGAGAGCTCGGGGAACCCGTCGGGTTCGTGCGGCGCGACGGCGAACGCGGGCCAGGGCCGCGCGCGACGAAGTTCGGGTTCGCTGGGAACGGGCCCGGCGGCAGCCTCGAACGGCGTGGCCTCCTCGGGCGACATGGAATCTTCCGTGGGCTCGGCGCGGCGGGCCGGCGCGGGCTCGGCGCGGCGGGCGGGCGTCGGCTCGGGCACGGCGGGGCGTGCGGCCGCGTCGGCGGCAGCGGCCGCCGCGGAGACGCGCTGAACACTGTCGGATCCGGTGGCCTGTGCGGGCTCGGCGGTGCTCCGACGGCCCGGGACGAAGTCGATCGGCGCGTCGTCGGTCACGGGCGGCATGGCATGGCGCCAGCCCGCACCGGAACTCGGCGGGAACGGTGAGGGGGCGATGGCCGACACGTCATCGATCTCGGAGGGCCAGGCCGCGTCGTCGTCAGGCTTCTCCTCGCGGTCGTCCACGTCACCGGCGGCGACTGCGGCGGCGGACACCGGAGCGGCCGCCGGCGGGCGGGCGACGGGCGGAGCGATCTCGGGTTCCGCAGCCACAGCGGGCCGTTCCGCGGCGGCGGGCGGCACGACGACGGAGCCTCGTGCGGGCGCCGACGCCGGGGGCACCGTCGTCTGCGGGGGCGTCCAGGTCGGTGCCGCGACGGGAGCGGGCGGAGCGAACAGGCGGAGGATGTCGTCGTCGGCGTCGACGGGGGTGCGATCGGCACCCGCGGCGTCACCGTCCGGCGAGACCGCGGAGTCGGCGGCGATGGCCGGCGCCACCGGCGTGCCAGGGACGAACGGCCCCGCGGGCACGACAGACACGACGACCGGGTCTCGGGGTTCTTCTTCGCGGGCGAACACTCCGCCCAGCGTCGCGGGCCGCCGCTCGCTGTCGGGGCGCGCCGCCCCACCCGCCGGACGCGCACCGAGCCAGCGTGACGGGCCGAAGCCGAGAATGCTCGCCCACACCACGAACAGCAGGGCAGCCAGCACGGTCATTCCGCTGCCATAGCCGAAGCCCGGATTGATACGGTGTGCCGCCACGATGAGCAGCACCCACACGGCGATCGCCCCGAGTCCGGGCAGCAGGAGCAGCAGCAGGATCCACGGGCTGAAGCCGCCCCACGCCAGCACCGTCGCGATGTTGAGGAACGGAATCCAGCCCTTCCACGACGATTCGCCCATCTTGCGGAACACGGCGGCGAGCGCCAGCGCCGTCCAGATGTAGAGCGCGAGGCTCACCCCGAGGGCGACCAGGCCCAGCAGTGCGCCGACGGAGTCGCCGATGGGTGCGTTCATGCGGTGCGCCGCGGGCGGGATGCCGCGCGACTCCCCCTCTCGAAGTGTGACCGGAACGATCGCGGGACGAACGATCTCAACGATACGGCTGCCCGCAGTCGACGCCAGCGCGTCGAGGCGAGCGCGGCACGCTCGTCGTCGACGATCCGCCAGAACTCGTCGGCGTCGTCGGCGGGAATGGCTCGAGGCGAAAACACCGCTTCGTCGGCGACGCGGGCGAGGGTCTCGGCCGCCGGCCGATCGAGCGCGCCGGCGATCTCCGTGCGCGTCGCGGCGGCGGGAACGAGGCGGCCCGCGTCGGTCGCGGCATCCAGGTATTCATCCCAACCACCCGCGATCCGCACCGCAGGCTGCGGGTGGCGTCGCCGCGCGCGCCGTCGCCAGCCCTTGGCGAGGACGACCGCGAGGAATGGCCCGGCGAGCACCAGGAGCACACCGAGCACGGTCCCCGTGACACCCAGCGCGGTCCACAACCAGCGCAGATCGAGGCTGTCGGGACGATCGGTCGGCGCGGCGGTGTCTTCCTGCGCCGGACGCTGGGGCTGCACTTCGGCGACACCGTCGGGGCGGACCGAGGTGCCGATCTGCGGATCCGGCTGCTCGGTGACTTCGCGGCGCGGCGGCTGCGTGTGCTGCGGTGTCACGTCGACGGGTACCCACTGCCCGGTGGCGGCGCGCACCTCGACCCAGGCCGACAGGTCGCCGGCACGACAGACGCCGTCGGCGCAGGTCGCGGCATCCGGATCGGTCGATGTCAGACGCGCACCCACGACGACGCGCGCCGGGAAGCCGAGCTCGCGGGCGATCAGCGCGACGGCCACCGAGAACTGCTCATCGTCGCCGACGGCGGCGACGAGGTCGTCGGATGCCGAGGCGCCCGGATCGGCCTCACGTGCCAGTAACGCCGTGAACATGTCGTCGATGCGGGCGAGCGAGTGGCCCGATGCGCTGGGGACGAACCGATAGCCGCCGTCGAGCTGTCTCATCCAGGTGGCGCCGCCGTCGGAGCCCGTGAGGGCGTGACTGAGATAACCGCGCTGTCGCAGGAGTGTGACGAGCCCGTCGAGTGCCGCGCCGCCCGTTCCGGTGGCGTGCTGCTGCACCCAGGTGCGCAGGCTCGCCGGGGCGATCAGGGCCGCACCCGTCGCGTCGGCGTCGCCGACCGCCGCCTGTCCACCGGGTGCGGTGATGGTGCTCAGCGCCGGGGCACCGGGTACGGAAGCCTGCAGCCGGTAGGAGTCGCCGGACTGCCAGGCGGCGGTCTCGACGGCGGCCTGGCGAGAGTCGCTCACGTAGAAGCCGTCGCTCAGCGCGCCTGCCCGTGGGCCGCGGAAGTCGACGGATGCCACGGCGCCCGCCGACGGCATCCACAGTCCCGTCAGCGCCCCGATGGTCACGTCCGCGTCGATGGGAGTGCCATCGGGCGCGGAGCGTGCCGATGCCAGACGCACGAACGGATCGCCGGAAGCATCGGTGCGGAACACGGATCCGTCATACGCGTCGAGCACGGCCAGACGAACGCGATCGGGCGGCGCCTGGCCCGAGACGCGGAAGAGCTCCTGATCGATGCGACTATCGGCGAAGGACGCGCGATACGAGCTGAGCGGGCTGACGGCACGCGATATCTCCAGGCGTGGACCCGTCGCATCGCGCAGCACGTCACGCTCGGACGGGGCGGCGACCGCCGGAACGGCGACCGCGGCGACCGCCGCCACGGCGACCATCGCCGTGCCGAGCGCCGCACGGCGCACCGCCGCTCCCGTCGGGCGCGCGGATCCCGACAGACGTACGCCACCCGCGTCGGCCGCACGTCGGAGGGCTCGGAGGCGGGCCGCGCGCGTGCGCCAGGACAGCCACAGCACGCCGCTCAGCAGCACGCCCATGCCCACCGCCGTCTCGACGGGCGCACGCAGGACGAGAGGGCCGATCACCAGCGGCGCGCTCACGTCGGTGCGGCCGAACAGCAGGCCGAACACCGCCATGACGATCGCGACGGGCACCGCCAGCACGGCGATCGCGTCGGTGCGCCACGCCAACAGCAGCACGCTCGCCGTGCCGACGAGAAAGACGATGAGGGCCGGAACGAGGAGGTTGCGGTAGGAGCCGACCGGGAGGTCGACCGTCAACACGTCCTTCCAGCCCCACAGCGCACCGGCACCGAGGTCGCCGAGACCCTCGAAGATCTGCGCCGCCGATCCGGTGCGGGCGGGTACGGCCAGCGGCACGCCCGAGACGAGCACGACCGCGACGAGCAGTCCGGCCGCGGCCCAGCCACTCCACCGCCGCCAGGTGACGAGGCCAGCGACCGCGGCAGCGAGCACGGATGCGACGACCACGAGCATCAGGAACGAGGCGGATCGGTAGATCGGCCACGCCGCGACAGCGGCGAACACGACGGCCGTGGCCGCGTAGAGAGCCCCGGCGAGGATTCTCATGAGCGGGCTCCGCGCAGCATGAGCCCGCTCAGGTCGTCGAGCGTTCCGATGGTGAGTACCGTCAGCGGCCCCGCGACCTGGGTGCGCGGGTGCGCACGCTCGTCGCAGATCACGGCGACCACCGCGGCATCCGCCGAGAAGGCCAGCGCGGCAAGACGTAACGTCGCCAGCCCGACACCGGAGCCCGCCACGAGCACCGCCACCGACAGGCGCTCGTTGGCCTCGGCGGTGAGGCGGCAGACGTCGGGGAACGACATCGTCTCGGCGAGGCGCTCCACGGCGCTGAACCCGTCGAGCACGACGCGGGGGCTGCCGGCCGGGATGTGGCGGATGGCCCGGAGGCGTCCGCGAACGACGCGCGGGATCTCGGCACCGACGACGATGTCGAGGTCGCGCGCGTCGTGCACGGCGCGCAGGGCCAGCGAGCCGGCCGCGCTGACGGCGAGTTCGAACTCGTCGTCGGAGGCGTACTCCCCCTCGGCGAGGCCCAGCACCACGGCCATGCGCGAGCGGCGGGATTCTTCGTACTGGCGGACCATGAGCTGGCCGGTCTTGGCGGTCGACTTCCAGTGGATCTGGCGACGCGCGTCGCCGGGGGCGTACTCGCGGATCGCGTGGAAGGACATGTCCGCGTCGACGAGGCGGCGAGTGGGACTTCCGTCCAGGTCGCGGATGAGGCCCGCGCTCGAGGACGGCACGACGACCGTGCGGGGGTGGACGAACAGCTCTTGGACATCTTCGAAGGCGTGCTCGCGGCGCAGCAGACCGAGCGGGTCGGAGCGGACGGTGGTCGCCGGGCCGATGCGCACGATGCCGCGCCGTTGGGGCGGCATCTCGAGCGCGTGGGTCGAGACGGCGCCCGCCGCGAGCATCGGCACACCGAACTCCACGAGACCGGCGCCGATCGGCACGTCGATGCGGCCGGGCAGTGCGGCACGCGAGCCGCTGTTGCGCACGGTGACCTGCGCACGTGCCGGGGTTCCCGCGACGACGCGCTCGCGATCGAGCATGAGCTCGATGCCGTACGTCCGCGCGTTCAGCAGGAACGGTAGGGCGAGAACGAGCAGCACGAGCGCGGCGGCCCCCGCCACGATCGCCTCGACCCAGCCGAAGACCATACCTGCGACGAGGCCGACACTCGCCGCGGCGAGGACGAGCGCACCGGCGGGTCGGATCGTCGCGCGGCACCAGGCAGCCACCGCGCGCCCGCCCGCCCGCAGCGTCGTCCATGCGCGGGACGCCCGCACAGCCGCACCCACGAAGCGACGCTCGCGCCGCGAGGTGACCTCGGTGCGCTCCCCGGTGAGGCTGCCCGCCGATGTTCGGGTGAGGCGGCTGTCTCCGAGGCTCACGCCGGTTCCCGGCGGGTTGGCGGTGCGACATCCAGCAGCACCTGACCGATCACGGCTTCAGGGGTGACGCCGTCGAACTCCGCCTCGGCGTGGAGGATCAAGCGGTGGGCGAGCACGGGCACCGCGAGGCGCTTGACGTCGTCGGGGGTCACATAGGTGCGCCCCTGCGAGGCGGCGCTCGCGCGGGAGGCGCGGGTAAGGGCGAGGGCACCGCGGATGCTGACGCCCAGCCGCACCTCATCGGCCGAGCGTGTCGCGTCGACGAGACGTGCGATGTAGTCCAACACCAGAGCGTCGACGTACACCTCGGCCGCGAGTTCGCTCATGCCCACCAACGCTCCCGGAGTGATCACGGGGGCCAGGTCGGCGATGGCGACGGCCGCGCGGTCGAGGATGCGCACGGTCGCCGCGTGGTCGGGGTAGCCGAGCGCCGTCCGCAGCAGGAAGCGGTCGAGCTGCGCCTCGGGCAGCCGATACGTGCCGGCCTGCTCGACGGGGTTCTGAGTCGCCAGCACCAGGAACGGCGTGCCGACGGTGCGTGAGACACCGTCGATCGTGACGCGCCCCTCCTCCATGACCTCGAGCAGCGCCGCCTGCGTCTTCGGGCTGGCGCGGTTGATCTCATCGGCGAGCACGATGTTGGCGAAGATGGGGCCCGCGTGGAACTCGAACGCGCCGGTCTTCTGGTCGTAGACCGTGATGCCGGTGATGTCTCCCGGCAGCAGATCGGGCGTGAACTGGATGCGGGTCGTCGTGCCCTGCACCGACTGAGCGACCGCCCGGGCGAGGGACGTCTTGCCCGTGCCGGGCACATCTTCGATGAGCACGTGACCCTCGCTGAGCATGGCGGTCAGCACGAGCTCCACCACATGGCGCTTGCCGAGCACCGCCCGTTCGACGTTGTCGGCGAGTTGCGCGAAGGTCTGCGCGAACCAGGTCGCCTGCTCGGTGGTGATCGTCATGACAGCTCCATGGGGTCAGCCGGCCGGGTCCGGCACGGTGGAAGGCGTGCAGCGGGCAGAGAGGTCGGCGGTGGCGGGAGACAGGTTCCATCCCGTTCCGGCCCAGTCGACCACGACGCGGATGCCGGCGACGCGCACGGCGGCATCCGGCACCGTCCACGGATCGGTTCCCGGGGCGATCAACGCGTCGTTCTTGTCGTAGTAGCGGATGCCGGACGGGTCGAAGGTGACACGGCCGTCGGAGCCGCTCGTGCTGCCGGTGCGGCTGAGCGTCGTGCCGCCCGTGCACGTGCCCAGCGTCCAGGATGCCTGCACCTGATAGGGAGCGCTGCCGGCCGCCGGCGTGACCTGCCCCCACGCCGACTGCCACCACCCGTCCTTGTGCTCGTAGCGCACCTGGATCTGCGGGTCGGTGTCGAAGACCGTGCTCGGCAGGCCGCGGAAGGCGACGTTGTTGTCGTTGGGGGGTGTCTCCGGCGAGGTGGGTGTCTGGTCGATCGTCCAGGTCGCCCGCCCCGCCTCGGTTCCCGCTCCGGTGACGTGCGCTGTCGGGCCGACGACGAAGGTGTAGCCGGTGGGAGCGGCGCCGCTCTGCGAGGCGCGCACCTGCTGAGTGGCCGTGGCGCGACCGAACGACTTCCCGTCGGACCAGGACTCGACGCAGAGCACGAAGGTGTACAGGCGGCCGTCCGGAAGGTCGCGGAACACCCGGTTCGCGCCGCCGTCGGTCGCGCGGCAGCTGTCTTCGGCAAGCGCAATCTGGCTCGGGCCTGCAGGGTCCGCGACGCGGACGATCCCGTACCGCACGCCCGCGCCGTCCCCGCCGGGGCTCGCGCTGCCGACAGCCGTGACGTCGACGCGTCCGCCGCCTGTGTTGACCGCGGAGAGGGTGAGGGCGGCCTGGGTCGGGGCGCCGATGCCGTGCGCCTGCACCGTGGTGGATCCGATCGCCGGTCCCGGAAGGCCCGGGGGCGCGCTGAAGCGCGACACCGGCGTGATCGTGACCGATGTGGCCGTATTGGACCCGACCCGGAAGGCCGACACCGTCACCTGGGTCTGGTCGGCGGCGACAGCGACGGTCTGGGTCTCTCCGACGGGGCTGGAGATCTGCAGGGCACCGGTGTTCGCGGCATCCACTCCGGTGATCGTCAGTGCGGCGACACCGCCGTCGTTGCCGGCCACGACCGGACTGGACGAGGCGCCGGTAGGCGCGGCGGGCGGGTCGTACGCCCACGCGGTCGTGCGCACCGACGTCAGCGACGGGCCGACGGCGTTGACGGCGACCGCCTCGTACGAGCGCTGCTCGCCGTTGGGGGCGCTGATCGCGGGGCAGACCCCCTGCGGAGTGCATACCGCCACACGCTGGCCGCCCTGGCGCACCTCGAATCCGGTGAGCGCCGGATAGGCCTGCTGAGCGGCGCCCGGGTCGACCCTCAGCGTCAGGCTGCCGTCCGCGTAGGCGGACTGAGCGACACTGGCGGGCGCCCGCGGATAGCCCTGGAGGTCGAGGAGAATGCGGCCGTCGCGCGCGCTCGCGCTCTGACGACCCTGCGCGTCGCGGACCGTGAAGCTCGCCGCACACGTCGCACCGGGGGCATCTGTGGTCCAGCTGGCCGAGACGCGGGTGGGAGAGACCACCGCGAAGGTCACGCCGGTGCAGGCGCCCGCGGGCGCGACCGCGACGACTTGCAGCGGGGTGCTGGGCAGCGGATTGACCTCGCCGCCCGCACCGATCACGTCGATCGTGCACGAGCTGCCGGCGGCCTGACTGCACTGCTGCTGCACCGATCCGCCCTGCGGCAGGGTCGAGGGGGCCGCGCCGACGCGCAGCGAGATACGGGCGGGCGCGACACCCGGGTGCGAGGTGATCTGCACGACGACGCCCTCGACGGTGCCCGGCACGGCGTTGTCGAGCCCGCGAACGGTCAGTTGTGCACCCTGAAGGGTGACATCGAAGGATGCCGCGGTGTCGTCCACCCGATAGGTGATCGCTTCGGGGCGACCCTGCCACGTCGTCATCGAGCCGAGATCGAATGTCTGCGTGTCGCCCGGGGCGACCTCCAGTGCGGCCGGCGACAACCGCGGCTGCGGGTCGATCGGCGTGACCACGATGGGGATCGACAAGATGGTCCAGCTCGACTGGCCCGCGAGCCGCACCGAGACCCGACAGGCATCGGTCCACGGCGCGTCGGGGCCGGCGCTGTAACGGAGGGTGGTCGCCGAGACGATGGCGCAGGTCGCCGCCGAGCGCGAGCCCGATGCCCGCACCTGATCGGACACCTCGAGCACTCGCCCGCGGGGAACGGCGACGAGGCTCGCGAGGTCGACATCGGCCTGCGCATTCTCGCCCACCGTCAACGGTGACGCGCCGGCCCGCAAGGCGAGCGGGATGTCGGCGGCGGCCGGGATGCGCAGGAAGGCGTACGTGGTCACGGGACCGTTCGCCGTCTGGCCCGTCACCGAAAAGGGAATGAGGTGCGCCCGATCGTCGACCGTGCCACGCAGACGCGTGCCGTCGACACCGATGTCGGGAGGCGAGCCCCAGAGCCCGACGGTGAGATCGGCCGTATCTCCGCCCGACCACACGACTTTTCCGGCGAGCACGTCGATGCCGCGGGCCAAGTCGTCGCGCCCGTCGATGCTCACAACCGTGTCCGTGACCACCGGGAAGTCGGCGACCCGCTGAGCGACCACCTTGACGACGATCAGACCGCGCGCGGTGTTTCCCGAAGAGGAGACGACGTCGTACAGGAACGACATCGTGCCAGGAGAGTCTCCCGCCGCGACGGTGACGGCGTCGTCGCTCTGCGCGGTGATGCGCTGCTGCAGCCGCGCGAACTCCGCGGTCGGTGTGCCGTCGAGCGCGAACTCGGGGACATCCGGCAGCACACGCTCCAGGGTGAGGCGGCCTTGCATCGGATCGATGTCGTTGGCCAAGGGATGTACGCGGATGACGTTGCCGGCGCCGGCCTGAACCTGCACGTAGTCGGTGTAGGTGATCGGTGCGGGGCTCGCGTCGCCGCTGAGCACGCCGACACGTACCGTGCCGACGCCCGCAGCACCCGACGGATCGACGACGCGATAGGTGAACGAGTCCTGCCCGAAACTGCCCGACACACTCGTGTACACGATCGAGGTGCCGTCGGCGGAGATGACCGCCGACCCGTGCGCCGGCTGGTCGACGATGCGCTCCAGCCGCACGACGTCGCCGTCGGGGTCCATCCCGAACGCGTCGAACGGGATCGTCGTCGACAATCCGCTGAGCACGCGCCCCGACAGCGTCCGCGGGAGCGGATCGCGGTTGTTCTCGCCGCCCACCACGCGTATGCGCACCGTCGCGATGTCGCCGAGAGTCGGCGCCCCGGTGGTGAACGCACGGTATTCGACGGTCTGGTCGCCGGGGGTGGTGGGCGCGAGGTAGCGCAGCACGTCGCCCGCGGCGAAGGCCAGAGCATCGGGGCTCGACGACACGATCGATTCGGGGTCGAGCCGCGGACGCGTCCCCACCGCGGCGACGTCGTTGTCGAGCACAGGGATGTCGATCTGGGCGCCGGCGCGCACGACGACGCTGTCGTCGACCGCGATCGGCGCTTGCTCGGTGGCAGGCGGCAGGAGGTAGACGGTCGCCTCGCCGGTCACGGCGGATCCGTCGTCGTTGGTTCCGTCACCGACCCGGTACGAGACGGTGCCGAGCACGCCCGACTGGCCCGACGCGGTCGTGCCCGACACGCGCAACTGGCTCTGGGCGACGATGTCGGCCGACAGAGCGGCGCCGGGAGCAGGGCGGATCACCGGGTCGCTGAGCAGCAGCACGCGCCGCGTCGGATTGGTGACCGCGGCGAGCACATCGACCGTCGCATCGGCTTGGGGACGGACGAAGGCGACCACCGGCGCGGTGGAGAGGTTCGCCGGTCCAGCGGGATCCAGCAGCGTGATGCGCGCAGTGCCGGTGGCCTCGCGGCCGGCCGCGGAGACCGTCACGGCCACGCGGTAGGCGCCGGGGGATGACGCGGTGAAGTCGAACGTGGCCGAACCGCCGACCACCGTGGCGGTCGCCGCCGCATCGTCGAGCACCCGCGCCGCGGTCACGGTGACGTCACCGGCCGTCCCGGTGACGTGGGGGGCGACATCGACGGGCACACGCGAGCCGGCGACGTCGACGACGGCGAACGACTGCACGGCCGGTTGGGCGTCGTCGCGGATGCGGATGACCAGCTGGCGCACCGCGGTCGCCCCGCGCACATCGGCGACGGTCACCGTCAACGTCGCGACCTGTTCGCCCACGGCGCCGGTGTTGTGGTGCTGGAACACCACGTCGCCCTCGGGAGTGGTCGCCACCTGTCCGAGCCCCGAGTCGTCGGTCGCCGACAGCAGCAGCACGGGGTCGCCGTCGGGGTCGACCCAGTCGCCGAGGACGGGCACGCTGACGGTACCGCCGGGCGCGACCTCCGGGGTCGGCCAATCCTGGCGGCATCCCTCCACACCGCACCAGACCGGCGCGGAGTTCTCCTCGTCGACGACGGCACGCAGCGTCACGGTCGCCGGTGGCGACATCAATCCGTCGGCGGTCGTCCCGTCGGTGACGGCGTACGTGAACGTCGCCGTCCCGGTAGCCCCGGGTGCCACGCGCACGGCCAGACGCTGACGGTCATCGGTCGTCGTCACCGTGCCGAACGCGGGATCCAGCCCGACCACGGATACCGGATCGACGGCGAGCACGTCGTCGTTCGGGTCATGATCGTTCAGCAGTACCGGCAGACTCACCAGAGCCCCCGGTCGCACCCCGAAGGTGTCGTTCTCCGCAACGGGAGGCCGCGGGTCGATCACCGGCGGCGGCTTCTGGTCGCTCGTCTTCGGGGCGGTCTGCACCTCATCCTCGATGTTCCAGTTCTGGCTCGACGGCAGGAGTCGCCCGTCGGGAACCGTCCACACCCACCCCGAGCGGGCGTCATTGAGGACCAGGCTGTCACCGGCATCCACGAACACCGGTCGCCGCTGGGAGGCGAGTCCCTGCCCCGCATAGTCGAGGGGCACGTCGCCGCCGGCCGACGTCCAGAGCGTGCCGCCACGTGTGCCCTCGCCGAGCCAGGCGGCGTGGACGACTCCGTCACGCACGAGCGGTCGCGCCGGCGTGCCCCGCGAAGTGGTGCTGTCGCCGAAAACTCGCTCGGCGCCGGCGCCCGACACCGGGATGCGCACGAGGCCGGTGTCATCGGCGACGTAGACAGCGTCGCCGTCGGTGGCCGCACGGCTGACGGCCACCGCGCCGGAGATCGCGATCCGACCGCTGGCGCGGCTGGTCCAGTACTGGCCGGCGTCGGGGCCGGACGTGTCCAGGAGCACCCACCCGTCACCGGACGCGGTCAGCACCGGACGCTCCAGGGTCGCCGACACGTCGTCGGTCGCCTCGACCCGTCCGGTGAGCGCATCGACGCGCGCCACCGTCTTCGCGGTGGCGGAGTAGCTGAACAACGATCCGCCCGCCTCGGCGGCGATGGCCACGGACGCGGGGACACCGATCGGCGAGGGTGCCCCGGCCGACAGTCGGCCCGCGAAGACCGCACCGGCATCGGTGCGGTAACCGACGACATCGCCCGCCGCATCGACATCGGCCGTCCCCGCCGGAGCCGCCGTCGCGGAGCGGAGTGTGGCGGCGTCGAGATCGGCGGGCGCCGCGTCGTCGATCCGGACGACCTTGGCGTCGCTGTCGGTGAACATGTACGACCCGTCGGTCGACGCGACGATCCGGCTCGGATTGCTCACGGACCGCACCGTGTCGATCTCGCCGACCGCCGTGTTCACGCGGGCGTAGCGCAGCGAATCGGCTTGCAGCACCCAGGCGAAGCTCTGCCGCGGCGGCGTCTGTTGGGCGTCCAGACCCGGCCAGACGATGCTGATGCCCGCGATCAACGCCAGCGCGGCCGCGGCCGCCGCCAGACCCGCGGCGGTGCCGCGCTTCATCAGCGGATCACCGTCCACAGGGCCGCTCCCGCGGCGAGGAGCCCCGCGACGGCGACCACACCGCCGAGTACCGACAGCACGATCACGCGCGGCGACCAGAGCACGCGCGGCGACGACGCGCTGAGCCCGCTCGAGCCGTCCTCCGCACTCGGCGTGCGGCGCTGCATCGCGTCGGACGGCGCACGTCGGCGCGCCTCGCCCACACGGCTGCGCGCGGGGCCTCGCGCTGACACATCCGTGAAGTCGACGGCGTCGGATGCCGGCATCCACTCTTCCGTCGGCACCTCCAGCGGCGTCGGCGAGAGGCCGACCTCGCGCTGCACATCGCGGATCGCCTCACCGAACTCCCGCGCCGACGCGTAGCGACGGTCGGGGTCGCGGGTCATCGCGGTGGCCAGTACCTGCTGAAGCGCGTCGGGCACGTCGGCGCGCGCAATCGGCACGAAAGTCGCCCGCGCGATGCGACGGCGCATCAGTTCACGGGTGTTCTGGTCCTTCTCGCGACGCTCGAACGGACTGTGACCGGCCAGCAGCGAGTAGACCGTCGCCCCGAGGCTCCACACCTCGCTCGCGATCGTGCCACCGCTGTGTTCGGCGACGACCTCGGGCGCGCTCCACGGAATGGACATCGCCAGGACATCCGAGGCGGAACTGCGCTGCAGCGACGACGAGATACCGAAGTCGGCGAGCACCGCCGACCCGAAGCTCGTGACGAGGATGTTGCTGGGCTTGATGTCGCGGTGGATGAGGCCGGCGCGGTGGGCGGACTCGAGAGCGCCCGACAGGCGCACCGCGACAGCCATCACCTCGTCCACCGGCATCCGCTCGATGCGATACCGCTGCGCGAGCGAGCCCGGGCAGTACTCCATGACGATGTAGGGGCGACCGTCGGCGGAAATGCCCGCCTGATAGACCGTGACGATGGCCGGATGCGCCGAGAGGTGCGCGAGCACATCGGCCTCGGCGTTGAACATCCGCAGCAGATCCGGGTCGCGCTCCCCCGCGGGCAGAACCTTGACCGCCACGGCACGGCGCGGCATGTCCTGCTGATAGAGGAAGACATCGGCGAAACCGCCGGATCCCAGCGGACGCACGTAGTCGAGCCCCGGCAGCTGCGGCGGCGCAGACGGGAGCCTGCGCGTCATGGCACCCCTCAGTCATCTCGCGGACCCGTCCTCGAGACATCGAAGACCTGGCCATGCTAACAAAGGCGCCCCGCGAACCCCCGCGCCGGGCCGTCGTCGGCCGGCGGATGCCGCTCAGAGTTCGGGCAGCCCGGGGTCGGCGTGGGGATCGAACGGCGCATCGAGCGAACGCGTGAGCTCTTCGAGCATCGCGGCGATCTGCGGTTCGACGTACTGGGCGATCGCGGCCTGGATGCGAAGGCGATGGTGCAGCAGCACCGCGCATACCTCACGGCCGATCATGTTGGCGTAGTCGTCGGCGAGGCTCACCTCCTGCCGCAGAGCGGCCTTCGCCTCGTCGGTGAGCGGCGGCAGAGACGGCACGTCGGCATCCGCCTGCTCGGCAAGACCCCCGACGGTGAACAGGAACGGGGCGCCAGGAAGCGGCTCGGGGTCGAGCGGCAGCCCCTCGAACTCGGGGTCGAGGCCTTCGGCAGGACGGTAGCTGCGGGCACGGTTGCGCGCGGCCTGCTGGTCGAGCTCGGTCTGCAGCATCGGCAGGTTGCGCGCCGTGTACTCCGCGACGGCGTGATCGACGATGGTCTTGATGCGGGTCGACAAGCCGTGCTGAACACCGTGCGGTACGTCGGAGCCCAGGCCCGCGGCCGACAGGATGGGCGAACCGAAACAGCGGCGGCACGGAGCGACACGACCGCGGTGGGTGGCGGGCTCCCAGCGCGGCAGCCATCGCAGCCAGGCGTCCACCGCCTGGCTGACCTGGGTCTCGATCGACCGCTCCACGGCTCCATTGTTGCGGTTGTGGGCCGATCACGGCGGATTTGCGGGCATCGGCGGCGTGTGGGCCGTCCGGCAGCCAGCTCAACGGAGCCGAAATCTATGACTCGTCGCGCTCCCAGGGCCACCGCGGACGCCCTGCAGCCGTGCGGACAAGCGCGATGGCCACCCACGCGCAGACCAGCGCCGCGGACGCCAGAACGACTGCGAACCACGACGTCGCGAAGGCACCGATGGCCGCTGCCGTCCGCGCGGCATCCGTGCCGGAGAACACCGCTCCCAGGAGCACCCCGAAGAGGTACGCGAGGAAGGTCGCGACCGCGACGGTGGGAACCGCGACGTAGCGGGCCCGACGGGGACGTACGGCCGCCCAGGTGGTGAGCCCGAAGACGACGACCGCGAGTACTGTCCCGCCCACACCCGGAAGTTGCCCGAGCCCGGCGACGGGCAGCACGTCTGCACCGGAGAACAGGCTCAGCATGCCGAAACCGGCGACCACGAGAGCGAAGAAGCCGACAAGGGCGAACGCGGTCGCGACGAGCGGGGTGACGCCTCCCCCGCGTTCGCCGGCGCCCTGCCCACCGGGGTCCGGGGTGGACATCAGCTTTGGTGCAGCCGGGGCCCCGCCTCGAGCGTGCGCTCATACTCGCGCTGGGCCTCGTCGTTGATCTCGGTGATGCGCTTGCCGCGCGCCGCGACCCAGGCTCCGAACCAGATCGTGAGTTCACGGCCGAGCACGAACGCGACGATCGCGAGCGGGGCGAGCAGCTGGTCGTGCACGAGGTCGGCACCCTGACGCGCCGTGAGAGTCCAGAACGGGGCCTGGAAGAGTTGGCCGAGCAGGTGACCGAGGTAAGCGACCACGCCGACGAGCAGGCCGAAGATCACCCAGTGACCCCAGCGCCCACGATTGATGATGGCGCCCAGCAGCCAGAAACCGATGAAGAAGACGACCACCGGAACCCACAGCCACCACGACTGCACCGCGGCCAGCGCCGCAGTGCCGACGTTGGCGCCGGTGACCTCTCCGGAGACGGCCTTGAGCGCGAGCGCCGCACCCAGGTACAGCACGCCGAAGACGACCGCGGCCAGCAGGCCGATCGCACCCGCGGCACCGCGGTTGCCCCGCAGGCGCGGCGGCTCGGGGGCCTGGACGAAGATCGGCTGCGGAGCGGGAGCCGGCGCGACGACCGGCACGACGGGAACCACGGGCTCGGCGACCGCGACGGTCTCTGCATCTGAACTCGAGTACGCGCCCGGAACATAGGCCTCGTCCACCGGGTCATCGGCGTAGGACGAGCCGTGGGTGGACTCGGCGCGGGTGGGTGCGTCGATGTGCGTGGTGGCGGCATCCGCCGCGGGGGCGTCGTGCGAGACGGGCTCGTCGACGGCGACCTCGCGAGAGACCGCCTCGGCGTCGGCGAGGCCTGCATGGGCGCTCGCGACGGCGTCGTCGACCGACGCGGTCTCGACCGGGGTCGGCTCCTCGATCGGGTCGCCGTACTTGGGGTCGCTCATGGCGTGTGCTCCTCACGCGGGGCGTGCGCCGCCGCAGAGCGAGCGTAACGCCCACCCTCCGCGGCGGCCGGGAGCCATGCCGACGTGTCTCGACGTGCGATGCCGATCCGCCGCTTATCGTGGCCCCATGACCGTTCGTCGACGCCTCGCCGCCCTCGCGCTCTCACTCGTCGCCGCGGCCGCGCTGAGCGCCTGCGCCGGCGTCCCCGACGGCGGCGCCACGACGGGTACCGGCACCGCAGCCGTGGCGGCACCGACCCCCACGCCGAGCATGACGATCGCGCCGTTCCCGATGGGCCCGTCCACCTCGACGACGGCGCTGCCCGCCAACCTCCCCCAGGGATGCCGTGATCTGCTCACCTCGACCGTGCTGCAAGAGCTCGACGGGGTACCTCTGAACGCCGAGGGTATGGGCGGCGGCATCCGCGCCGACAGCACCCGCGTGTGCGTGTGGGGCGAGCCCGGCGCCGTCGGCACGCGCCTGGTGACCCTCATCGGGTACTCCCCCGACCAGGAGGCGCGCGACGCTCTCTACGCCCTCGGCAGCCAGGGCTACACATGCTACGAGCCTCATGGCGGCATCCGCTGCGAGAAGACGTGGCAGTCCGCCACGCTCCCCGTCGAGGAGGGCCGCACGCTCTTCTACCGCGACGGGGTCATCGTCGACACGCAATACACGAACCTCGCTCCGGCCGGCTACACCGACGCCGTCATCGATGCGCTCTGGCCTCCAGCCGGCTCGGCGCCGCGCACGCCGGCACCCGCGCCCAGCCCGTCCGCGACCCGGTAGTCCGGTCAGCCCCAGACGCGTTTCGCCGTACGGCTGACGTAGTCGGTGGGATGCCAGCCGCTCTCGCTCGTCGACAACCAGCGGCCACCACCCGCCTCGATGGTCTCGGTGAGATCGCCATCGGTACGCGCGCAGCGGGTGCGCTCACCCTGCGACGTGCACGTGAAACCCGCGGCCGGCAACGCCGAGGCGGCGATGGGACCGGCATCCGTGGGGACGGTGGCCAGTGTCGTGGCGACCGTGCCGGCGTCGGCGTGCCAGGTGCAAGTCAGCGAGACCTGGGGCTTGAGCGCTGTGACCAACTGTGCGGCGGTCGTGGTGGGCGGATCGGTCGAGGGCGTCATCGCCGCTCCCTGTGTGAACCGCAGCGCCGCCCACAGCGCCTGATCGTAGAGCTGGGCGCACGTGGTCGGAACCCCGCCGGCGTCGGCGTCGGCCACGGCGGGAGTCGAGGTCGCGGGGCGCTGCACGGCCTCGCCCACCCACGAGACGGATGCCGGGATCATCGGGATGGCGAGCGCGGCCAAGACGCCGACGGTCGCCGCGCATCCGATGCCGACGACCCACGCGAAAATGGCATTTCTGCCGCCGACCCGGGCCATGCCCCCAGGCTAACTCGACCCCTCCGTCGCGACCCGCAATGATCCGCTCGAGCCGCCACGTTTCGTGCGTGCGGATCGTGGCGGCCCGGGCGAAACGTGGCGGCTCTCGGGAGGAGGTGCGGCCGCGAGGACGAGGAAGGGCCCCAGGAGATTGTCCTGGGGCCCTTCGGGTCTGCGTCGCGTCAGCGACTCAGTTGTTCTCGCGACTGGGTTGCTCGACAACCTCAATCGGCTCGGTCGAACGAGCGAGCTCGTTCTCCGCTCGCCTCAATCAGTTGTACGTGCCGGGCGTGAAGTCGTCCGTCGAGAAGCTGTCGAAATCGACGTAGCTCAGGTCGGCGTCGCTGTACGCGCCGTCCGAGGCGAAGATGCGGTTGGGGTACCGCTCGCTCTTGGCCTCCTCCGTCGCCTCGACCACGACATTGCGGTACTTCGCAAGGCCGGTGCCGGCGGGGATGAGCTTTCCGATGATGACGTTCTCCTTGAGGCCGACGAGCGGGTCGCTCTTGCCCTCCATGGCCGCCTGCGTCAGAACGCGGGTGGTCTCCTGGAACGATGCCGCCGACAGCCACGACTCCGTCGCGAGCGACGCCTTCGTGATACCCATCAGCTCCGGACGACCCGACGCGGGGCGCTTGCCCTCCGCCACGGCCTCGCGGTTGATCTGCTGGTAGCGCTTGAAGTCGACCAGCTCACCCGGAAGCAGCGTCGTGTCGGCGTGGTCGACCACGGTGACCTTCCGCAGCATCTGGCGAACGATGACCTCGATGTGCTTGTCGTGGATCGGCACACCCTGCGAGCGGTAGACGCCCTGGACGCCGTTGACGAGGTACTTCTGCACCTCGCGGGCACCCATGACACGCATGACCTCCTTGGGGTCGAGCGTGCCCACCAGGATCGGCTGGCCGACCGTGACGCGCTGTCCGTCCTCGACCAGCAGCGTCGCGCGCTTCAGGACGGGGTAGACGTGCGGCTCGTCGCCGTTGTCGGGCGTCAGGATGACCTTCTTGGCCTTGTCGGTCTCATCGATCTTGATGACACCCTCGGCCTCGGCGATCGGGGAGGCACCCTTGGGGGTACGCGCCTCGAACAGCTCCTGCACGCGGGGCAGACCCTGTGTGATGTCGTCGGCCGACGCGGAACCACCGGTGTGGAAGGTACGCATCGTCAGCTGCGTGCCGGGCTCACCGATCGACTGGGCCGCGATGATGCCGACAGCCTCTCCGATGTCGACGAGCTTGCCGGTCGCGAGCGAACGGCCGTAGCAGCTCGCGCAGACACCGACGGCCGACTCACAGGTGAGCACCGAGCGCACCTTGATCGTCTCGACACCGGCGGCCACGAGCTTGTCGATGAGCACGTCGCCCACGTCGTCTCCGGCCTCGGCGACGATCTCGCCGGACGGCGCGACCACCTCGGCGGCGAGCGTACGGGCGAACACCGAGTTCTCGACGTTCGCGTCGCGCACCAGGGTGCCGTCGGCACCCGCAGCGGCGATCGTGAACTCGAGGCCCTTGGAGGTGCCGCAGTCGTCCTCACGGATGATGACGTCCTGCGAGACATCCACGAGGCGTCGCGTCAGGTAACCCGAGTCGGCGGTACGGAGGGCCGTGTCGGCCAGACCCTTACGGGCACCGTGCGTCGCGGTGAAGTACTCCGCGACCGACAGCCCCTCGCGGTACGAGGAGATGATCGGGCGGGGCATGATCTCACCCTTGGTGTTGTTGACCAGGCCTCGGATACCGGCGATGTTACGGATCTGCAGCCAGTTACCACGGGCGCCCGAGCTCACCATGCGGTTGATGGTGTTGTCGGCCGGGAAGTTGGCCTTCATCGCCGCCTGCACCTCGTCGGTCGCCTCGGTCCAGATCTTGATCTGCTCCTGACGACGCTCGGCGTCGGTGACGAGACCCTTCTCGAACTGGCCCTGGACCTTCTGCGCCTGCTTCTCGTACTTGGCGATGATCTCGCCCTTGTTCGGCGGGGTCAGGATGTCGCTGAGCGCGACCGTGACACCCGAACGCGTGGCCCAGTAGAAACCGGCATCCTTGATGCGGTCCAGCGATGCCGCGACCTCGACCTTGGGGTATTCCTCGGCCAGCTTGTTGACGATCTGCGACAGCTTGCCCTTGTCGGCCTGCTCGCGAACGAACGGGTAGCCCTTGGGCAGCGTGTCGTTGAAGATCGCCTGACCGAGCGAGGCGTCCACGAGGCCGTGGCGCTCGTAGCCCTCGGGGGCTTCGCCCTCGAGGAAGCTCAGACCGCGGATGCGGATGCGCACCTTGGCCTGCAGGTCGAGGGTTCCTTCGTCCTTGGCCAAGATCGCCTCGCCGACCGAACCGAACACGCGGCCCTCGCCCTTCGCACCCTCGATGACCGTGGTCAGGTGGTGCAGGCCGATGATCATGTCCTGCGAAGGCAGGGTGACCGGGCGGCCGTCGGAGGGCTTGAGGATGTTGTTCGACGCGAGCATCAGCACGCGGGCCTCGGCCTGAGCCTCGACCGACAGCGGCAGGTGCACAGCCATCTGGTCACCGTCGAAGTCCGCGTTGAACGCGGCACACACGAGCGGGTGCAGCTGGATGGCCTTGCCCTCCACGAGCTGAGGCTCGAAGGCCTGGATGCCGAGGCGGTGCAGCGTGGGCGCACGGTTGAGCAGCACGGGACGCTCGCGGATGATCTCCTCGAGCACGTCCCAGACCTCGGGACGCGTGCGCTCGACGGCGCGCTTGGCGGCCTTGATGTTCTGCGAGTGACCGAGGTCGATCAGGCGCTTGATCACGAACGGCTTGAACAGCTCGAGGGCCATCTGCTTGGGCAGACCACACTGGTGCAGCTTGAGCTGCGGGCCGACGATGATGACCGAACGACCCGAGTAGTCCACGCGCTTGCCGAGCAGGTTCTGACGGAAGCGACCCTGCTTGCCCTTGAGCATGTCGGACAGCGACTTCAGGGCACGGTTGCCGGTACCGGTGACGGGGCGACCACGGCGGCCGTTGTCGAACAGTGCGTCGACGGCCTCCTGCAGCATCCGCTTCTCGTTGTTGACGATGATCTCGGGGGCACCGAGGTCGATCAGACGACGAAGACGGTTGTTGCGGTTGATCACACGGCGGTACAGGTCGTTCAGGTCGCTGGTGGCGAAGCGGCCACCGTCGAGCTGGACCATCGGGCGCAGCTCCGGCGGGATCACCGGGACGACGTCCAGAACCATGGATGCCGGGCTCATGCCCGTCTGCAGGAACGAGTTGACGACCTTGAGGCGCTTGATCGCACGGATCTTGCGCTGGCCCTTGCCCTCGGAGATCTGAAGGTGCAGCGACTCGGACTCGGCGGCCAGGTCGAACGCCTGGAGGCGACGCTGGATCGACTCCGCACCCATGTAGGCCTCGAAATACTGACCGAAGCGGTCCTGCAGCTCGTGGAAGACGTCGTCCTCCTGCTTGAGCTGACCCACGGCGAGGCCGCGGAACTCGTCCCACATGCGCTCGAGCTTGGCGACCTGGTCGTCCGCATTCTTGCGGATCGACGCCATCTCCTTCTCGGCGGCGTCCTTGACCTTCTTCTTCTGGTCGGCCTTGGCCCCCTCGGCCTCGAGAGCAGCAAGCTCCTCTTCGAGGGTCGACAGACGCGCGGCGACGCGGGCGTCGCGACGGTCGGCGAGGTTCTTGATCTCGAGGCGCAGGTTGGCCTCGTGGGTCGGCATGTCGCGGTGGCGAGCATCTTCGTCGACCGAGATCACCATGTAGGCGGCGAAGTAGATGACCTTCTCGAGGTCCTTCGGCGCCATGTCGAGCAGGTAGCCCAGGCGCGAGGGCACGCCCTTGAAGTACCAGATGTGCGTGACGGGGGCGGCGAGTTCGATGTGGCCCATGCGCTCACGGCGCACCGAGCTCTTGGTGACCTCGACGCCGCAACGCTCGCAGACGATGCCCTTGAAGCGGACACGCTTGTACTTGCCGCACGCGCACTCCCAGTCGCGCGAGGGTCCGAAGATCTGCTCGCCGAACAGACCGTCCTTCTCGGGCTTGAGGGTGCGGTAGTTGATGGTCTCGGGCTTCTTTACCTCGCCGAACGACCAACGACGGATGTCGTCAGCGGTGGCAAGGCCGATGCGAAGCTGATCGAAAGTGGTGGACTCGAGCACTGGTTCTCCTGTGTCTCAGAAAGCTCTGTAAATCGGTGGTGCTTCGACGGGCTCAGCGGCCGGAGGCCGGAGGCTCAGCGGGTGCTGAGCCCGTCGAAGGAGTCAGATCTCGTCGATGGACGAGGACTCGAAACGGCTGGAGATGTTGATGCCGAGCTCTTCCGCAGCGCGGAACGCCTCATCGTCGGTGTCACGGAGGTTGACAGGCGTGCCGTCGGCCGAGAGGACCTCGACGTTCAGGCAGAGCGACTGCATTTCCTTCATGAGCACCTTGAACGATTCGGGGATGCCGGGCTCCTGGATGTTCTCGCCCTTGACGATGGCCTCGTAGACCTTCACGCGGCCGACGATGTCGTCGGACTTGATCGTCAGGAGCTCCTGGAGCGCGTACGCGGCACCGTAGGCCTCGAGGGCCCACACCTCCATCTCACCGAAGCGCTGGCCACCGAACTGCGCCTTACCACCGAGCGGCTGCTGGGTGATCATCGAGTACGGGCCCGTCGAACGCGCGTGGATCTTGTCGTCCACCAGGTGGTGCAGCTTCAGGATGTACATGTAGCCGACCGAGACGGGCGCCGGGAACGGCTCGCCGGAGCGGCCGTCGAACAGCGTCGTCTTGCCCGAGCTGCCGATGAGGCGCTCGCCATCGCGGTTGGGGAGCGTCGAGTCGAGCAGACCCGCGATCTCCGCCTCGTGCGCACCGTCGAACACCGGGGTCGCCACCTTGGTACCGGGGGCGGCCTCGCGAGCCTCCACAGGCAGGTGCGCAGCCCACTCGGGGGTGCCTTCGACCTTCCAGCCCTGCTTGACGATCCACCCGAGGTGGGTCTCGAGCACCTGGCCGAAGTTCATGCGACCGGGGATGCCGAGCGGGTTGAGCACCACGTCGACGGGCGTGCCGTCGGCGAGGAACGGCATGTCCTCGACGGGCAGGATCTTCGCGATGACGCCCTTGTTGCCGTGACGGCCGGCGAGCTTGTCACCCTCGGTGATCTTGCGCTTCTGGGCGATGTAGACCACGACGCGGCGGTTGACGCCCGAGCCGAGCTCGTCGTCGCCGTCCTCGGCGTTGAACTCCTTCACCGCGATGATCGTGCCCTGCTCACCGTGGGGAACCTTCAGCGAGGTGTCACGGACTTCGCGGCTCTTCTCGTTGAAGATCGCGCGGAGCAGGCGCTCCTCGGCGGACAGCTCGGTCTCACCCTTGGGCGTGACCTTGCCGACGAGGATGTCACCGGGGCGAACCTCGGCGCCGATGCGGACGATGCCGCGCTCATCGAGGTCCTTCAGCAGGTCAGGGCTGACGTTGGGGAGGTCACGGGTGATCTCCTCCTTGCCGAGCTTCGTGTCGCGAGCATCCACCTCGTACTCCTCGATGTGGATCGAGGAGAGGGTGTCGTTCTTGACGAGGTCCTGGCTGAGGATGATGGCGTCCTCGAAGTTGTGACCCTCCCACGTCATGAACGCGACGAGCAGGTTCTTTCCGATGGCCAGCTCGCCGTTCTCGGTGGCGGGGCCGTCGGCGATGACTTCGCCGACCTCGACCCGGTCGCCCGCCGAAACGATGACGCGCTGGTTGTAGGAGTTGCCCTGGTTGGAGCGGTCGAACTTGCGGAGGAAGTAGTCCTTCGTGCCGCCCTCGTCGAGCTGCACGGTGACGACGTCGGCGGAGACCTCCATGACGACACCGGCCTTGTCGGCGGTGATGACGTCACCGGCGTCGATCGCGGCGTAGCCCTCCATACCGGTTCCGACGAACGGCGAGTCGCTGCGCAGCAGCGGCACGGCCTGACGCTGCATGTTCGCACCCATGAGGGCACGGTTCGCGTCGTCGTGCTCGAGGAACGGGATGAGGGAGGTACCGACCGACACCATCTGGCGCGGCGAGACGTCCATGTAGCCGATCTCGTCGGCGTGGAACAGGTCGACCTCGCCACCCTTACCGCGGCGGGCGAGCACGCGGTCGGTCGCGAACTTGTTCTCGGCGGTCAACTCGACACCGGCCTGAGCGACGATGTAGTCGTTCTCCTCGGATGCCGTGAGGTAGTCGATCTGGTCGGTGACCTTGCCGTCGACCACGCGACGGTACGGCGTCTCGATGAAGCCGAACGCATTGATACGGGCGAACGACGCGAGCGAGCCGATGAGGCCGATGTTCGGGCCTTCCGGGGTCTCGATCGGGCACATGCGGCCATAGTGCGAGGGGTGCACGTCGCGGACCTCGACGCCCGCGCGCTCACGCGACAGACCACCGGGGCCCAGCGCCGACAGGCGCCGCTTGTGGGTCAGACCCGCGAGCGGGTTGTTCTGGTCCATGAACTGCGACAGCTGCGACGTTCCGAAGAACTCCTTGATCGCGGCGACGACGGGGCGCACGTTGATCAGGGTCTGCGGCGTGATCGCTTCGATGTCCTGCGTGGTCATGCGCTCGCGGACGACGCGCTCCATGCGGGACAGACCGGTGCGGACCTGGTTCTGGATGAGCTCGCCGACGGCGCGGATGCGACGGTTGCCGAAGTTGTCGATGTCATCGATGTCCAGGCGGATCTCGGCGGGCTGGCCGTTGCGGACGCCCGGAAGCGTCGCGTCGCCGTTGTGCAGGGCGACGAGGTACTTGATCGTCGCGACGATGTCGTCGACGGTGAGCACCGAGTCGCTCAGCGGCTTGTCGAGGCCGAGCTTCTGGTTGATCTTGTAGCGACCCACCTTGGCCAGGTCGTAGCGCTTCGGGTTGAAGTAGAAGTTGTCCAGCAGGGCGCGCGCGGCCTCGGCGGCCACCTGCTCGCCCGGACGGAGCTTGCGGTAGATGTCGCGAAGGGCGTCTTCCTTGGTGAGGATCGTGTCCTTGCTCAGCGTGTCGGCGATCGACTCGTAGCCGGCGAACTGCTCGAGGATGTCTTCGCTGGACAGGCCGAGGGCCTTGAGGAAGACGGTGACCGACTGCTTGCGCTTACGGTCGATGCGCACGCCCACCTGGTCGCGCTTGTCGATCTCGAACTCGAGCCAGGCGCCACGGCTGGGGATGACGCGGGCCGAGACGATGTCCTTGTCACTGGTCTTGTCGGGGGTCTTGTCGAAGTAGACACCCGGGCTGCGGACCAGCTGCGAGACGACGACACGCTCGGTGCCGTTGATGATGAAGGTTCCCTTGCCGGTCTGCAGCGGGAAGTCGCCCATGAAGACCGTCTGGGTCTTGATCTCACCGGTGAGGTGGTTCATGAACTCGGCCTCGACGTACAGCGGGGCGGCGTAGGTCTTGCCGCGCTCCTTGCACTCTTCGATCGAGTACTTCTCGGGTTCGAGGTAGGGGTTCGTGAAGCTCAGCTGCATCGTTTCGCCGAGGTCCTCGATGGGCGAGATCTCCTCGAAGATCTCCTCGAGGCCACTGGTCTCGGGCACGTCGGTGCGGCCGGCTTCCTTCGCCTCTGCCACACGGGCCTTCCAGGCGTCGTTACCGACGAGCCAGTCGAAGGATTCCGTCTGCAGCGCGAGAAGGTCGGGGACCGTCAGCGTGTCGGAGATCTTGGCGAACGACAGACGCGAAGCGCCGCGGCCGTTCTTGGGGGTGGTGGTGGAATTGGTTGCGTTGCGCGCAGCAGCCAAGGGGATTACCTCCATGAGCCCGGGCGGGGGCTGGTTTCCTTGTCGTCAGGTGGAGTGCTCCGTTCCTCTCCTGCGCAACACGCCCCGACGAGACGGGGGCACGTTCATTCAACGCAGGCACAAGCCGACCACCATATGAGGGCATGGGGGAAGGGAGCGCAACTACCTACTATAGCCCGCGCGACGCGCCATGTCCAGTCGATTCTTGACGAGCCTCGGATGCTGCGGTATAAACGCGCGGACGTGTCCTTCAGAGGCCCCTCGGCGACGGGTTCAGAGGATGCCGCGGGTGTGCCGGAAGCGGATGCGGGTGCCCGGCCGCGCCTGCCCGAGCGCATCGCGATCGGCATCCGTCACCACCGCGACGACGGGATAGCCGCCCGTGACGGGACCGTCCGGACCGAGGATCACGGGGCGACCGTCGGGCGGTACCTGGATCGCGCCGGGCAGCATCCCTTCGCTCGGCAGTTCCTCCGTCCCGTCCGGGCGCTCGGCACGGACGAGCGGCGGACCGTCGAGACGGATGCCGACACGATCGGCCTGCGCCGACACCGTCCACACCTGGCGGAACAGCGGATCGAGACTGACGAATCGATCGGCGCGCGGTCCGGGAGCGAGCGTGATCTCAAGCTCCGCCGCCGGCGGGCCCCAGGGCCGAAGGTCGGCGGCGGGCACGGGTCCGAAGACGTCGTGGCCGACCTCGAGCACGTCCCCCGCACGGAGAGGGGGCGGGCCGAGACCCGCGAGGGTGTCGCTCGCCCGCGATCCGAACAGCGACCGGGCGACGACGCCGCCGCGCACGGCGAGGTAGGCGCGGGCGCCGTGGTCGAACCAGTCGATCGCCAGCTCCGCCCCCGCCGGCCAGCGGTGCGCCGCGTAGGGGTCGAGCGCACGCCCGTCGAGGCAGATCGCGCCCCAGGCCCCCGCGATCGCGAACCACAGGTCGTCGGCGGATGCCGCGGCATCCCGCACCGCACGGAACCCGCCCATCGTCACCTCGATGCCCGCCGCGTGCTCCGCGGTGCCGACGAGACGATTGGCGGCGCGCAGCGCGGCACGGTCGGCGGCGCCGGAGACCGCGACTCCCGCCGCGAGGGCGCCGGTTCGCCCCTGATCCTGGACGGTGGCCAGAAGTCCGGGGACGAGCACGCGGATCCCGCCGTCTCGCGCGCGGGACGGCGGCGGCGCGGAAGGGGCGATGCGGGCCGGCGTCGGCGACGTCGACGCGGCTCCCGGGACGAAGCGGACCGCGTCGCCGGGCCGCAGCAGGGCGGGGGCCGCGGCATCCGGGTCGAACAGCACCGCCGACGTCGTGCCGATGAGCTGCCACCCTCCGGGCGTCGCCCGCGGGTACGCACCCGAGAAGCGTCCGGCGAGCGCGACGGAGCCGGCCGGCACCCGCGACCGCGGGCGCGAGCGCCTCGGCACGTCGTAGGGCCATTCCTCGCTCACGAGATAGCCGAACCCGGGTGCGAAACCGGTGAAGGCGACCGTCCACCGGGCCGCCACGTGCTCCGCGATCAGGCGCGCTGCGCTGATCCCGAGCTCGGCGGCAAGGACCTCGAGGTCATCGCCGTCGTAGACGACCGGCACCTCGACGGTGCGCGGCGGCGCCGCCGGGTGCTGAGCCGCGCTGTCCGCCGCCGCCGCCGCGACCCACGCTCGCGCCGTCGCGAGCGGCAGCGTCGCGGGGTCGACGACGACCAGCACTGTCGCCGCCGCGGGCACGAGATCGACGACACCCGGCATCAGCGTCGCCGTGAGCCGCGCGTGCAGGGCGAGAACCGCGGCCAGGTCGTCCACTTCGCCGAGGACCGCCCGCTCGCCGAAGCTCCGGAGGCGGATGCCCTCGCTCATCACCGTGTCGCTCATCGGGCCGCCACCCCTACCAGGGCGGGGCGATCTCGACGCCCGCGGCATCCAGAGCGACGCGCACCGCCCGGGCCATCTCCACCGCGCCCGGCGAGTCGCCGTGCAGGCACAGCGAAACCGCGCCCGTCACGACGAGACGGCCGTCGACCGCCTCCACCACGCCGTCGCGGGCCAGGCCCACGGCGCGCGCCGCAACCTGTTGCACATCGCGCAGGAGCGCGCCGGCCTCGCCGCGCGGCACCAGCGTGCCGTCGGAGCGGTAGCCGCGATCGAGGAACGCCTCCGGCAGGAAGGGCAGGCCCGCACGGGCCGCTTCGGCGGCGATGACACCGTCCAATCCTAGGATCGGCAACGCGCGGCCGAGTGCGACGGACAGTTCGGCAACGGCGTCCACGACGGCGCGCGCGTGCGCCGCCTCGCCCCGGACCGCGTGGTAGAGCGCGCCGTGCGGCTTCACGTAGCGGATGTCGGCGCCCGCGGCGGCGAGCGCCCGGAGCTGGTCAGCGAGGCTCGCCCGAAGATGGGCCTCCGCCATCGCGAGGCGCGTACGCCCGAACCCGGCGCGGTCGGGGTACGACGGGTGCGCCCCGATCGCGACACCCGTGCGCGTCGCGCGCTCGACGGCGGCCCGCATGGCCTCGACGTCGCCAGCATGGCCTCCGCACGCGATCGACGCGCTCGAGATGAGCGCGAACATCGCGTCGTCGTCGGCCGTGGGCACCCCATCGACCGTTTCGCCGAGATCGGCGTTGAGATCGATGGCCGCCACGATCCGAGCGTACCGGCGTTCGCGCGGGCCGTGCCGGCGCTCTCGCGCAGGGCTCACCCCCGCCGATCTGCGTTCCGTATTCAGTCTCCGCGCGCGCCGTCCGCTCCCCGACCCGCGGAAACACGCACCGCGGGCGCACCGCGGTCACGAGACCGCACCGCAGGGACTGAATACGGAACGCGAACGCGGCGGCTCGCGCCGCGGCCCGGCTCGCGGCGCGCCGACCCGCGACTAGCGTGGACACATGGCCCGTGCGCACGTGGAGGATGGCGGCCCGCAGGTGCGCCTGTCGGACGGAACGATCGCGCGGGTCGTGCCCAGCCGGTACGCCGGCGGCCATGAGCTCGACGTCGACGGCACCCCGCAGTCCCACGTGGACCTCGACGACCCGAGCCACCTGCACTTCGAGTACATCGCTCGCATGGGCGCGGTGATCGACCGGCTCCGGATGCCGGGACAGCCCCTCACCGCGATCCACCTCGGCGCGGGCGCCCTCACTCTTCCCCGCTACGTCGAGCACACCCGGCCGGGCTCGCGTCAACAGGTGATCGAGCTGGAGCAGCCGCTCATCGATCTCGTGCGCGCCGAACTGCCGCTGCCTCGCGGCGCGCAGGTGCGGGTGCGCATCGGCGACGCGCGCGACGTCGCGAGCAGGCTGCCGGCCGGCCTGCAGGGCGCGGCCGACCTCGTCGTGTCGGACGTGTTCGCCGGCGCCCAGACGCCCGCGCACCTCACGACCGTCGAGTACTTCCGCATCCTTGCCGGTCTGCTCGCGCCCGACGGTGTGCTCCTGGTGAACGTGGCCGACGGGGCGGGGCTGGCCTTCGCCCGCCGCGAGGTGGCCACCGTCCGCGCCGTGCTGCCCGAAGTGATCGTGCTCGCCGAGGTGCAGACACTCAAGGGGCGCCGCTTCGGCAATCTCGTCATCGCGGCCTCGCCGAGCCCACTGCCGGTGGAGTGGCTGCCCCGCCTGATGGCCGCCGGCCCGCACCCGGCGAAGGTCGCTCAGGGGGCCGAGTTGGACGAGTTCGTGCGCGGGGCACGCGTGGCGACGGATGCCGACGCCACCGCATCACCGAAGCCCGCCGCCTCGGTTTTCGAGCGCTGAGAATGCGCACGAGCGGCGTGTGCAGACGCTCTCGTCGGCGCGACCGGGTGACACTGGATGAGCGCGCCGCACGACCGCGCGACCAGCACGACGAAGGGGGCTGCCGATGAGCTACATCAAGGGATACGACCCGCAGACCCTGCGCGAGATCGTCGAGCCCCACCGCTGTCAGGAACGTCTCGACGAGCTGGGAGACCAGCGGAGCCTCGCCGCCCTGCTGGAGCGCGTGTGGCTGCTGAAGGTGCTCGGCCGCCTCGAGGAGTCGCTCGTCGTGTCCGAGCAGTCGGTTCGGGTCGCACGGATGGGCGGCACCCGCAAAGACCTCCTGCGCGCCCGCATCCTGCACGCCACCGTGCTGCAGATGCGCGGCGCCTACGCGGCGGCGCACCAGGAACTGACGACGTGCGCCGAAGAGGCCGAGGGGCAGGGCTGGGCGGCCCTCGCCGCCTTCGCCTTCCAGCACCGCGGCAAGGTCAGTTACGACGCAGAGGACTTCGCAGAGGCGCGTGCCGATTTCAAGCGGGCCCTCTTCCTGCGTCAGCAGGCAGGCGCCCCGGAGGAGCAGCTGGAATCGACGCTGCTCGCCATCGAGGCCGCCGACCGTCGCCGCACGGCCGTCGCCAGCTGAGTGTCGCCGCTCTGAACTAACGTGTGCGCATGACCGATCTGGACGTCGTCCGGCGCGAGGCCGAGACGCTCATCCACGCGCATCTCGACGCGTCGTGGACGTTCGCGTTCGACAACGCCAAGCGGCGTGCGGGCGCCTGCGACTACACCCGGCAGCGCATCACCGTCTCGCGATATCTCGCGGCTCGGTACGACGATGAGACAAATCGGCAGACACTGCTGCACGAGATCGCGCATGCGCTCGCCGGACCCCGCGCCGGTCACGGATCCTCATGGAAACGCGTCGCCCGGACCTTGGGCTACACGGGGGGCACGACGCATCACGGCGAGACGGCGACCGAGCTCGCCCCCTGGGTGGGCATGTGCCCGGCCGGTCACGTCGCCTACCGCCACCGACGCGCCACGCGGCCGACATCGTGCGCGCGGTGCTCGCCCTCGTTCGATGACCGGTTCTTGTTCGCGTGGACGCGCCGCGAGATCTCGACAGCGACCCGACGGGCCGCGATGACCCCACGCGAAACGGTCGGCGCGGAGCGCTGACGTCTGCAGCGTGTTGCCTCCGGTCGCCTCGCGAGCGGCGCAGCCGCGAGTCGAACCGCCACTCGCGGGCCGCCACTCGCAGGCCGACCGCCGGCCTCAGACGTACGGCGAAAAGACGCCGTCTCGCAGCACCGGCGCGGATGCCGCGGCATCCACCGTCGCCGCGGCGAGCACCTCCTCGCGCACGCCGCGCTCGATCAGCTCCTGCCCCGATCCACTCGCGGTGAGCAGATGCCGCACGGCCGGGCGCAGCCCGCGGAACGCTTCGCAGGCGGCGGCCGCCTCGGGCGAGGTGTGGTCGATGCCGAGCGCACCGAGCGCATCGACCACGGCTCCCGCCCCCAACAGGTCCTCCACCGCGAAGCGCAACGCGGCATCCGCCTCCCGCGAGGCGAGTTCGCCGGCGGCCAGCACGAGGATGCTCGTCCGCGCCGCGCGGCGCTGCTGCTCCGCGAGCACCGCCCGCGCGACCGCGCTCGCACTCGCGAGAGCTCCCAGCAGCACGACCGCCCCGGTCTCGGCGGCACGCGCCGCCAGCGCGGCACCGTTCAGCGACACGGCGTGCGCGTCGGCATCCAGCGGCACCGTCTCACCGGCGTCGAGGCGGCGGGCCACCGTGCTCGAAAACCGCAGCACGTCGACGACGATCACGACATCCGACGGCGCGACGCGGACGAGGCCCTCGAGGCCCCAGTCCATACGCACCTGATATCGACCCTGATCGAAGAAAGAAGGCATTCCTCCAGGCTACGGGCGCGGATGCGAGACTGACGGCATGCGGATCATGCTGAAACTGGTGCTGGACTGCGATGCGGATGCCGCGTGGCGCGCGCTGCATTCTCCGCGCGCGGTCGCCGACCTCTACGGACCGTTCGTCGAACTCGTACCCATGGCGGCCGAAGGGATGCCGAACCGGCTCGAGCCGGGAGCCGACGTACCGGTGGAGATGACCCTCGGTGGCGCACTTGCGCTCGGTCAGCAGCTGATCCATGTGAGCGAACGGTTCACGAGCGACGCGAACGGGCGCGTGCGTGTCTTCCGTGACAGCGGTATTCCGCTGACGGGGCCCCTCGCGGCCCTCGACGTCTGGGACCACCAGATGGCCGTCGCGCCGGCGCCGGGCGATCCGACGAAGACGCTGTGGCGCGATCGCCTCGTGATCGGCGGGGCGGCGGCCGCTGCCCTGTGGCCTGTGCTGTGGGCGACCTGGCAATGGCGTGGCGCGCGGCTGCGCGCGCTCGCGCCGACGTGGGCGTACGACCCCGAGACGGCGGACGTCGACGACTGACGCGATCGCGCAGACGACCCGGGCGCCGCGGTCGAAGCCATGACCGCGGCGCCCGGCGTCTCACTCGGCGAGCGCTTCCACGGCTGTCACTCGCGTCGCCAGCCGAGTGGGCACCACCGTGGCGATGGCGGTGAGGACAGCGGTCGCGGCGACCACGATCAGCACCGGCACCACGGGGACGGCGGGCGCGACGAACGTGGGCGCCGAGAACGCCGGCGGCAACGACACCGCACCCAGCAGTGACTGCGCCGCCACCCACCCGTAGGCGATGCCGAGCACCAGCCCGAAGGCGAGCGCGGTGATGGTCACGTGCACGGCTTCGAGCAGCACGACGCGGCGGATCTGCCCCGACGTGAGCCCCAGCGCACGCAGCAGCCCGAGCTCGCGGCGTCGCTGCACCACGCCGATCGTGAGCAGGTTGACCAGTCCCACGGCCGCGATCACCGCCGACACGGCGACCAGGCCCATCATGATCGCCGCGAACGTGTCGAGCACGCGGTTCATCTCCGCCGGCGCCGTTCCGCCCGCCGCCGCCGTCATCACGGCTTTGACCGAGTCGCTGGCCACAGCGAACATCACGACGAGCGTCACGCCCATCACGACGCCGATGGCCATGCGGCTCGCACGCTCGGGGTAGCGAAGTGCGTTCTCGGCGGCCAGCCGTGCGGTCGTCGAGCGTCCGAAAAGGCGCCCGGTCGCACGCAGCAGCGGCGGCATGACCAGCACGGCGCCGAGCGCCAGGCCGGTGAAGGAGAGGATGCCGCCGAAGAAGGCGACGACGACCCCGAGCGGGGAGACGAACCCCACGAGCACGCCGGCGGCCAGCAGCGCCGCACCGACGACGAACAGCACGATGGCGGCGGCGTTGCGCCCGCGGGATTGGGACTGCTCGTGGGTACGCGGCGCCGAGCCGGCGAGCGCCTGCAGGGGCGTCACCGTCAGCACGCGGCGAGATCCGCTCCACGCCCCGGCCCACGTCGTGAGCGCCACCACCGCGGCCGGAACCAGCATCACCGGCTGCAGCACGCTGTATCCCGGAGAGATGCCGAGGGCCATGTCGGCGACGCGCAGCAGCACCGCAGCCGCGGCGATGCCGACCATGAGCCCGATGCTCGCGCCGATCGCGCCCACGATCAGCCCCTGACGGCCGACCTCCCGGCGCTGCGTGCGCGCAGAGGCTCCGATCAGGCGCATCATGGCGATCTGGCGGGTGCGGCCCGCGATGATCGTCGCGAAGGTGTTGGCGGTCACGATCGCGGCGACGTAGACCGCGACGCCGACCAGCAGAACACTGAGGATGCCGAGCACGGCGGCGACGGTGGCACTGTCGCCGAGGTAGGGATCGCTCCGCGCCCACGCGGCGATGTAGCCGGTCGCCGTCAGCAGCAGCACGCCGAACGCCGCGGAGATGGCCGCAACGAGGATCGTCGCCCCCATCCCCCGCTCGCGCAGCCAGGCGAACGATCCGCGGGCGGATCGCAGTTCGGCATCCGCTCCACCGCCGGGCCGTGCGCCGATGTCGGCGACCACGGCACTCATGCCGCCACCTCCGCGGCGAGCATGAACGCCGACACCTGCTCGGCGGTCTGCTTCGGCTTGTCGGCGACGACGCGGCCGTCGCCGAGGAACAGCACCCGGTCGGCGTGGGCCGCCGCAACCGGATCGTGGGTCACCATGGCGATGGACTGCCCGTGCTGCCGACTCGCGGCGGCGAGCAGCGCGAGCACTTCGCGGCTCGAACGCGAATCCAGGTTGCCGGTGGGCTCGTCGGCGAAGACCAGGTCGGGCGCCGTCGCGAGCGCACGGGCGATGGCGACGCGTTGCTGCTGACCGCCGGAGAGCTCGTGCGGGCGGTGAGTGAGCCGCTGCCGCAGGCCCAGGGTATCGATGAGGTTGTCGATCCGTGCTCGCTCGAGCGCGGTGGGCCGACGCCCGTCGAGGTCGAACGGCAGCAGGATGTTGGCGAGCGCGTCCAGCGTCGGCACCAGGTTGAAGGCCTGGAAGACGAAGCCGATGCGGCGGCGGCGCAGAATGGTCAGCTCGAGGTCGGACAGTGCGGTGATCTCGGTGTCGCCGATCCAGGCACGGCCGCTGGTCGCGGCATCCAGCCCGGCCATGATGTGCATGAGCGTCGACTTACCCGAGCCCGAGGGGCCCATGATGGCGGTGAACTCTCCGCGGCGGATGCCGACGGTGACACCGTCGAGCGCACGGACCCCGGTCTCACCGGTTCCGTAGGTCTTCGTGAGGCTGTGGACGCGGGCAGCGAGCCCGAGGTCGGTGGTCGTGATCTCCATGCCTTCGACGCTACGGACGCGCCTCTGCCGCCGCGTCGGCCCGGGGTCGCGCACGTGTACATCGCGAGGATGACCGGCGGTCCGCCGCCCGGGCGGGGTCAGGCGAGGCCGTGCTCGAACGCGAACACGACGAGCTGCACGCGGTCGCGCAGCGTCAGCTTGCTGAGGATGCGGCTGATGTGTGTCTTCACGGTCGCTTCCGACAGGAACTCGCGTTGGGCGATCTCGGCGTTGGACAGGCCGCGGGCGGCGAGGGCGAAGATCTCCCGTTCGCGCTCGGTCAGCGCGGCGAAAGCCGGCGGCACCGTGCGGGCGGGCTCGGAGAACTGCGCGAACAGCTCGCGCGTGGCAGCGGCGGCGATGACGGCCGAGCCGGACTGCACCGTGCGAATCGCCGCGAGCAGGAACTCGGGGTCGGCATCCTTCAGCAGGAAGCCGCTCGCTCCCTGGCGGATGGCGCGCGCGGCCGCCTCGTCGAGGTCGAACGTCGTCAGCATGACGATGCGCGGAGGGTCCGCGCCCAGCGTCGGATCGGCCAGCAGCTCGGCCGTCGCGGCGAGGCCGTCCATTACCGGCATGCGGATGTCCATGAGTACGACATCGGGCCGCGTGGCGCGGACCACGCGCACGCCCTCGGCGCCGTCACCCGCCTCGCCGACGACCGTCAGGTCGGCCTGCGAGTCGATCACCATGCGGATGCCGGCGCGGAACAGGGCCTGGTCATCGACGAGGACGACACGGATCGGAGCGCTCATGCGCGTCCACCCGCGGCGATCGGCAGGCTGGCGCGCACCACGAACTGCGTTCCCTGGCGAGCGGCGTCGAAGGTACCACCGGCCAACTGGGCACGCTCGCGCATGCCGATGAGGCCGTGCCCGCGGGACTCGCCCGCCGTCCGCTCACTGGGCAGACCCGGCAATCCGGGCAGAGCGGGGCTGACCGGCTCGACCGGAGCCACGGGGTTGCTGACGCTCACCTGCACCCTCTCAGGGTGCCACGCGAGGTCGACGCTGACCTGGGCATCCACGCCGTGGCGGAGCGCATTGGTGAGCGCTTCCTGCAAGATCCGGTACACCGCCAGCTGGACAGCGGCCGGGATCTCGCTCGCCGGGGCCGGGTCGACATCGACGCGCAGCACGACCCCCGCGGCGCGCACCTGAGCGTAGAGCTGTTCGAGGTCGGCGAGCGTCGGCTGCGGGCCCTCCGCCTGGGTGTGGCGCAGCTGGGTCAGCAGCATCCGCACGTCGGACAGCGCAGCGCGAGCGGTCGTCGAGATGGTGCCGAGGGTCACCGCGGCCACCTCGGGATCGGATGCCGCGGCGTAGCGGGCACCGTCCGCCTGCGCGATGACGACGGCGAGCGAATGAGCGACGACGTCGTGCATGTCGCGGGCGATGCGCGTGCGCTCCGCCTCGGCGGCGGCGGCGCTCTCGGCACGTTCCTGGGCGCGACGGTTCTCTCGCGCGCGAACACTCGTGCGCACCAGTGCGCCGGTCGTCCACGACAGCAGCAGCGCGAAGGCCGCAGACACGAAGGCCGCGGCGGTGGCGAAGACGTAGGTGCCGATGCCGTTCGAGGCCGATTGCCCGAGGACGAGCGGTATGACGACGAGGTACGTGGCGATCGCCACGGCACCGATCAACGATGAGGCGAGCCCGAACCAGAAGGTGCGACGGGCGCCGTAGGCCGCCGTCGTGTACAGCACGCCGAAGATGACGACGTTGCCGGGCAGCGGCGGAAGCCCCATCGCCATCTGCAAGAGCGCCGCCGTCCAGCAGACGACGAGAGCGAGCTCGGGTGAGAGCCGGCGAATGGCGCCGGCGGCCGCATAGCCCAGCGTGAGCAGCAGCGCCACGATCAGCGCGAGACGCGGCGGGAGCATCGCCGATCGGATCGAGTCCCACGGCGCGAGGGTCGCCACCACCGCGAACATCGCGAACACGCCGGCCGCGACGATGTCGACGGTCAGCTGCGTACGGGTCAGCGCGCGGAACACGTTTCGACGCTACGCGACGGCGGTGTGTCGCGGCATCCATCGCGGGATGTATTGCCGTCGGCGCCGCCTCAGCGGATCGCTCCCCCCGCGGCGGGGTCGGCCAGTGCCCTGTCGAAGAGCGGTTCGGTGGCTCCCACCAGCTCGAGGCGCGAGCGCAGGGCGGCGCGTTCGATGCGCACGCTCCGCCGGAACTCGCTGAGCGTTCGTGACGACACCTCCACCGAGAGGCGCTCGCGGCCGACCGACAGCAGCGACCCGAGGAACCCGCCCAGAACGACCATCCTCGGGTTGAACAGGTGAATGAAGGTCGACAACCCCTCGGCGAGCAGCGAGGTCTGCCTCGTGACCTCGGCGAGCAGTCGCGGATCGCGGGAGGTGCCGAGCTCGATGTCGAGCTCGTCCTGGTCGATCGTGGAACGGCCGAGGATCTCGAGCAGGCCGTCCAGACTCACTTCGGCTTCGAGACAGCCGCGACGCCCGCACCGGCAGTGTGCGCCGCCGGTGCGCACGAGGGTGTGGCCGAGTTCTGCCGCGTAGCCGGAGGCGCCCTGCAACGGCACCCCGCCGACGATGACCCCACCGCCGATTCCGCTGGCGTGACCGGCGACGTAGACGACGTCGTCGATTCCCCGCGCCACTCCGAACCGCGCCTCGGCGATGCCCTCCAGGGAGCAGTCGTTGCCCACGAGCACGGGGATGCCGAGCGCGCGCTCCAACTGCGTGCCGATCGCCACGCCCGACCACCCCAGTCGCGGAGTCCATCGCACATCTCCCGACTCGGCATCCACGAGTCCAGGAACGGCGACTCCGATGCCGATGATGCTCCGTTCCGCGCGCTCCAGGCGAAAACCATCGACGACGGAGCCGACGGTGCGCACGGCTTCGGCAGGGGTCGGCGGGGTGCGGACGTCGACGCGGATGCGGCGCAGCAGCTCCCCGCCGAGACCGACCAGACCCACCGTGATCGCGTCGGCGTCGATGTGCACACCGACGGCGGCGAAGGCGCGTCCGGGCATGACGATCGGGCTCGGCCGACCGATACGACCGCTCGGAGCCGGCGCCTCCTCCGTGACCCAGCCCCGGTCGGCCAACTCGCCGATCAGCCCCGCCATCGCCGAGCGGCTCAAACCGGTCTGCGCGGTGAGTTCGGCGCGGCTCAGCGGACCGGAGCGGTGCACCAGCGTGGACACGAGAGCGAGGTTGTTGCCCCGGAGAGTTGCATTGCTGGTCGCGGCGACCGGGGCGGCGGGGATGTTCATCGCGACTCATCCTCTCGTGTCCCGCGTGAGGGACGGATCCACGGGGGTTGCTCGGGCCGTGTCCGAACAACCCCGGGAGGGGACGTCAACGCATACCGGCGCGCCTCTTGTTGAAGACGTCGAAGGCGACGGCGAGCAACAGGACGAAGCCCTTGATGGCCATCTGCCATGCGGCATCCACGGACAGGATCGACAGCCCCATGTTCAAGACCCCCATCACGAGGCCGCCGATCACCGCCCCGACGACGGTACCCACGCCTCCCTGGACGGCTGCGCCGCCGATGAAGACCGCCGCGATCGCGTCGAGCTCGTAGTTCTGGCCGGCCGAGGCCACGGCCGATCCGGCACGGGCCGTGCTGACGATTCCCGCGACGGCGGCGAGGGCACCCATGTTGACGAAGATGAAGAAGGTGACCCACTTGGTCTTCACGCCCGACATCTGCGCGGCGAAGAGGTTTCCTCCCATCGCGTAGATGTGCCGGCCGAACACCGACCGGCTGAGGATGTAGCTGTAGGCGAGGATCAGCACGGCCAGCACGATGAGGATGATGGGCGTGCCGCTGTAGCCCGACAGCAGCCATGTGAGGGCCATGATCGCGGCGACGGCGATGATCTGCTTCGTCCAGAACGACGCGCCGGGCTCTCGCGGCAATTCGAGCCGTCGCAGCGCGGCGCGCGCGCGCAACTGCTGCACGATCAGCGCTGCCGACGCGACGAGGCCGAGCAGCAGCGTGAACGCGTCACGACCGAGGATGCCGCCGGCGAAGCCCGGGATCCAGCCGGCGCCGATCGCGGTGAACTGGGGCGGAAGGCCGCTGATCGTTCCGCCCGTGAGCAGCACGAGAGTGAATCCGCGGAAGATCAGCATGCCGGCGAGAGTGACGATGAAGGCGGGGATGCCGACGAACGCGACCCAGAACCCCTGCCAGGCGCCCACCACGGCGCCGGTGGCCAGCGCCACCAGCAGCGCGGCCCACCACGGCAGACCCCAGACGTTCATGGAGATCGCGGCGATCGCGCCGACCATCGCGACGACCGACCCGACCGACAGATCGATGTGGCCGGCGATGATCACCATCACCATGCCGATCGCGAGGATCAGCACGTAGGCGTTCTGCTGGATGAGGTTGTTGACGTTGCCGGGCAGAAGCAGCCGGCCGCCGGTGAGCACCTGGAAGAGCAGGATGATCACCGCGAGGGCCGCGAGGATGCCGTACTGCCGGAGGTTCACGTTCAGGCGCAGCCGCCGCTTGGCTGAGCCGCCCGATGCGCCCGTTCCGGGGCGAGTGGAAGTCGACGACGTGTTGGCGCTCATCGGGCCAGGTCCTTTCCCGCTGTCATGAAGTGCATGAGTCGTTCTTGCGTGGCCTCGGCGCGCTCGAGCTCGCCGGAGATACGGCCTTCGGAGATGGTGTAGATGCGATCGGCCAGCCCGAGCAGTTCCGGAAGCTCGGAGGAGATCAGGATGACGGCCTTGCCCTGGGCGGCGAGCTCGTTGATGATTCCGTAGATCTCGTACTTCGCTCCCACGTCGATGCCCCGGGTGGGCTCGTCGAGGATGAGGATGTCGGGCCCGGAGAAGACCCACTTCGAGAGCACGACCTTCTGTTGGTTGCCGCCCGACAGGTTGCCCGCCAGCACCGCCACCGAGGGCGCCTTGATGTTCATCTTGGAGCGGTACGAGTCGGCGACCTTGTACTCGCGGTATCGGTCGATGATCCCGAACCGGGCGAGCTTGGCGAGGGCGGCCGCCGAGACGTTCATCTTGATGTCGCCGATGAGGTTGAGCCCGTAGCGCTTGCGATCCTCCGTCGCGTAGGCGATGCCGTGACGGATCGCCTCGTCGACGGTACGGGTCTGGATCTGCACCCCGTCCTTGTAGACCCGGCCGCTGATTCCCGTTCCGTAGCTGCGGCCGAAGATACTCATCGCCAGTTCGGTGCGGCCGGCACCCATGAGGCCCGCGAACCCGACGATCTCGCCGGCGCGCACGTGGAAGGACGCGTGGTCGACGACGACGCGGTCGACATCCACGGGGTGATGGACCGTCCACTCCTCGACGCGAAACCGCTCGGCTCCGATGTGAGGCTCGCGCGGCGGGAACATGCTCGTCAGATCGCGACCGACCATGGAGCGGATGATCCGCGCCTCCGTGGCATCCGGTCCGTGCATGTCGATGCTCTCGATGGTGCGCCCGTCGCGCAGCACGGTCACGGTGTCGGCGATGCGGCGGATCTCCTTCAGCTTGTGGCTGATGATGATCGAGGTGATGCCCTGTTGTCGTAGCTGCTCGATGAGCGCCAGCAGATGAGAGCTGTCTTCGTCGTTCAACGCGGCGGTGGGTTCATCGAGGATCAGCAGCTTGACCTCTTTGGACAGTGCCTTGGCGATCTCGACGAGCTGCTGCTTGCCAACGCCGAGCTCGAGGATCTTCGTGGCGGGGTTCTCGTCGAGTCCGACGCGCGCCAACAGCTGCGCGGCCGCGACATTCGTCGCGTTCCAGTCGACGAATCCGCGCTTGTGGATCTCGTTGCCGAGGAAGATGTTCTCCGCGATGGAGAGGTAGGGGCTGAGTGCCAGCTCCTGGTGGATGATCACGATGCCGTCGGCTTCGCTGTCGTTGATCGAGCGGTACGCGGCCTCATGACCGTCGAACTCGATCGAGCCCTCGAAGGAGCCGGCGGGGTACACCCCCGACAGCACCTTCATCAGCGTGGACTTGCCCGCGCCGTTCTCACCGCAGACGGCGTGCACCTCACCGCGCTGAACGCTCAGGGAGACGCCGTCCAGAGCGCGGACGCCCGCACCGAACTCTTTGACGATGTCCCGCATGATCAGGATGGGCTGTTCCATAGGGTCCTTCACCTCGATGTGTTGATGACCGCTGAGTCGATGGTCGCCGGGCAGAGAAGGGGGTGGATGCCGCGGCATCCACCCCCTTCGAACTCACAGACCGACGTCGCTCGCCTTGAGGAAACCGGAGTCGATGAGCGTGGACTGCACGGTGTCCTTGGTGACCACCTCAGGATCGAGCAGGTACGACGGCACGACCTTGACGCCGTTGTTGTACGTCTTGGTGTCGTTGACCTCGACCTGCTGTCCCGCGACGATCGACGCGATCATCTTCTGCACACGGTCGCCGAGGGCGCGGGTGTCTTTCCACACCGTCATCGACTGCTCGCCGTTCAGGATGGCCTGGACGTTCGCCTTGTCCGCGTCCTGACCGGTGAGCACCGGGTACGCGGATCCGGGGGTGTACCCGGCCGACTTGAGCGAGGCGATGATGCCGATGGCGAGGGAGTCGTTCGGCGAGAGAACGACGTTGACTTTCTGTCCCGACGTGTAGAAGGACGAAAGGCGGTTGTCCATCTCGGCCTGGGCCTTGTCCGATGCCCAGCCCTGGATGCCGATCGACGCCCAGTCGGCATCGCTGGACGGCGACTTGCCCGACGGAACCACCAGCTTGCCGGAGGTCACATACGGAAGCAGGACGTCCCACGCGCCGGAGAAGAAGAACTTGGCGTTGTTGTCGTCGGGGCTGCCGGCGAAGGGTTCGAGGTTGAACGGTCCCTTGCCGCCGGCGAGGTCGAGCTGCTTCGCGATGAACTCGCCCTGGAGCTGACCCACCTTGTAGTTGTCGAAGGTCGCGTAGTAGTCGACGTCGCCGGTGCCGTTGATGAGACGGTCGTAGGCGATGATCGTGACGTTCTGCTTCTTGGCCTCGGCCAGCACTGGTCCGAGGGAGCTGCCGTCGATGGCCGCGATCACGAGGATCTTCGCTCCACCGGCGATCTGGTTCTGAATCTGCGAGATCTGCTGATCGGTCTTGTTGTCGGCGTACTGCAGATCGACGGTGCAGCCGTCACCCTTCAGCTTGGTCTGCAGACCCTCGCCGTCGTTGATCCAGCGTTCGAGGGTGCGCGTGGGCATGGAGATGCCGACGTTGCATTCACCCTGGGCTCCGGTTGCGCCTCCCCCGGAGGCCGCCGGCGTGGACGAGCACGCCGCCAATCCGCCGATGAGAAGTGTGCCGGTCACGGCCAAGGCCGCGAGGCGTGTGAGCTTCATGTTCTGTGCGTTCCTCTCTGAATGCAGAAGCCACCACCGCGTGACAGACATCGCTCACGGAATGGTGATTGTTAACGGAGAGAACATATTCGGACAGACGACCCCGCCGCGAAGAACGGCGACAGACCGATATGTTGCCTCCCGCAACATTGTGACAGTCGTCATAGGTTTTCGGCAAGGACAAATTCGGGTGGGTTTTCCCACCCCTCCTCCACGGCGCCGAGCGCTAGGAGCCGCCGAGCGGGACGAGCGGCCGGTGCTCGTAGAACGTCTGCAGCACGACGGTCGTGCGCGTGCGCACCCCGGCGGCGAGGCGGATGTCGCGTACGAGGTCTTCGAGCGCCCGCGGCGAGGCGACGCGGGCGAAGAGCATGTAGCTGGCATCGCCGGCGATGGAGTGGCATGCCTCGATCGCGTCGAGGTGCTCGAGCAGTTCGGGTGCGTTGTCGGGCTGCGCGGGGTCGAGGGGCGTGATCTCGATGAAGGCGGCGAGCGGCCTCCCCACGGCCTCGGGATCGACGATGGCGCGATAGCCGGTGACGACGCCGCGCGACTCGAGCCGCTTCAGGCGAGCCTGCACCGCCGACACCGACAGCCCCACGGCAGCGGAGAGATCGGCGAGTGTGACCCGTCCGTCACGGGAAACTTCGGCGACGATCCGCCGGTCGACATCGTCTTCCATGCATGGAATAATACCTGAGGCAAGCCACTCTTGCCGTAAATATTCCTGCACGGCGATCGGAGGTGCCCACTATGTCCCTTCTCACAAGCGAGAAGTCCGTCATCGGAGAGCCCGAGGTCGTCGAAGACGACCGAGCGAAGACACAGGTCGTCGAAGACGACCGAGCGAAGACACAGGGCGTCGAGGAGCACTCCGCATGGCTCGCGCTCAAGCAGGCCGTCACCGAGCTGCAACCGCTCCAGGTCGCAGACGGTTCCATTCCCGACGCGGCGTACCACCCCGTCGCGGCAGGCCTCGTCGACACCGTGGTCCGCACGATGCAGGAGCTGGCACCCCTGTTCCCCCACGACGACGCCTACCTCTCGGCCTGCGTCGACGACCTGCGACGCTGGACCGCGAGCGGCTTCGACGTGCCCGATTTCCTCGACTCACTGGTCGCTTTCCAGCCGCAGCGACAGCGCATCGACGGCCTGCGCCACCTCGTGGTGTTTCCCATGTACACGCAGAACGGGTCCCGCGATCGCCACCTCGAGGCGGTGCTCTGCGAGGTGATCTGGCCGGAGTTCATCGGCGAACTGGAGCAGACCTACACGAACGGCCTGTTCGTCTCGCTGCGACTTCTCGACTTCACCTCGGGCTACGACACCAACTCCGCGGTGCTGTTCCCGGAGACGGTCGCGATGCGTGAGATCCCCTCGTTCACGTGGGGCGCGATCTTCCAGGACCGCGAGGCCGCACGCTTCCGCCGAGTGGTGGCCGCGGCATCCGAGATCACCAAGCTCGACGTGCCCGAGGGGGTCTCCCGCCTGCTCGCAGATCAGTCGCTCACGGAGCAGACGTTCGTCATGTGGGACCTCATCCACGACCGCAGCCACATGCGCGGCGACCTGCCGTTCGACCCGTTCATGATCAAGCAGCGAATGCCGTTCTTCCTCTACTCGCTGGAAGAGTTGCGCTGCGACCTCACGGCCTACCGCGAGTGCGTCGGCATCGCCGCACGTCTGTCGGCCCGCGATGCGGAAGGCGAGACACTCACCGACACCGAGGCAGCGATGCTCGATCGAGCGCGCCTCGTGCAGTACGCGGTGCTGTTCGACCGGATCTTCCGCTTCGCCATCACCGGTTCGCGCGTGCGCAACTACGACGGCCTCGGCGGGCAGCTGCTGTTCGCCTGGCTGCACCAACGCGGCGTGCTGCACTGGACCGACACGGCCCTCGCCTTCGACTGGGACGAGGTACCCGCGGCCGTCATCGCGCTGAGCGACGCGATCGATCGGCTGTACTGGGAGTCGATCGACCGACCGAAAGTGGCGCACTGGCTCGCGGCCTACGAGCTCGTCCGCGGTGTGGTGGCCCCCCACCCGGCATCGGCGTGGGCGCGCGGCCTGCCCGACGAGGTGCTCGCCGGCGCTCCGAAGGGATACACGGATGCCGTGCTCGACGACGAGTTTCCGCTGTCGATGTTCTTCGAAGCCCTCGACAAGAAGATGCGCGACGTGATCGCGTCGACCGCCGGGATCACGGGCCGCGATGGGTGACGGTGTGCGCGGGCGCACCGTCGTGATCGCCGGCGCCACGAGCGCGAGCGGCCACGCTGCGGCGCGTGCGCTCGTGGATGCCGGGGCTACCGTGATCGCGCTCGGGCGCCGCGACGACGCGCTCGCTCCCCTGCGCGAGCTCGGCGCGCGCACCGCCGTGTGCGACCTCGCCGACGCCGGGGAGGTCTCCGCGTTCGCGGCGACGCTCACGGCGGGCCGGACGCGCGTCGACGGGCTGCTGCACCTGGTGGGCGGATGGCGGGGCGGCGGTGGGCTCCCTGGGCAGTCGGACGAGGACTACCGGGCACTCGAGGTCGGACTCGCCGCGCTGCGCCACATCACCCGTGCGCTGTGGCACGAGCTGACGTCCTCCCCCGCGGCGCGCACGGCGATCGTGTCATCCACGGCAGTCGCGCGGCCCCTGGCGGGCGGGGCGAACTACGCCGCCGTCAAGGCCGCAGAGGAGGCCTGGGCGCGGGCGATGGCCCAGGGGTTCGCGAAGGACGCGCGAGATCGCGGCGTCGCGCAGACGGCGGCATCCGTCATCTTCCGGGTGCGCGCACTCGAGGGCCTCGAGGAGGAGCTGGCACGCGCGTTCGTCGGGCTCTGGGATGCCGAGGCGTGCGTCGCCAACGACACGATCGTCGGCCTCGGTGCGTCGAACTAGATTGGATACCCGTGACCACCCTGCATGACACGACCGTCCGCGGCTTCGCCAGCGACAACTACTCCGGCGTCCACCCCGAGGTTCTCGAGGCCATCGCCGCCGCCAACCACGGGCACCAGATCGCCTATGGCGAAGATGTCTACACGGCCCGGCTGCAGGAGGTGTTCCGCCGTCACTTCGGCGACGGTGTCGAGGCGTTCCCCGTGTTCAACGGCACGGGGGCAAACGTCGTGGGCCTGCAGTCGATGCTGCCGCGGTGGGGCGCGGTGATCGCGGCATCCACCGCCCACATCAATGTCGACGAGGGTGGCGCCCCCGAGCGGGTCGCGGGAATCAAGATCCTCAACGTCCCCACCGACGACGGCAAGCTCACTGCCGAGCTGGTCGACCGCGAGGCCTGGGGCTGGGGCGACGAGCACCGCGCGCAGCCGCTCGTGGTGTCGATCACCCAGTCATCCGAGCTCGGCACGCTCTACACGCCCGACGAGATCGCGGCACTCGCCGACCATGCTCATGCGCGGGGCATGCGCCTGCACCTCGACGGCGCCCGCATCTCGAACGCGGCGGCGGCCCTCGATCTGCCGCTGCGCGCCTTCACGACCGACGTCGGGGTCGATGTGCTCAGCTTCGGCGGCACGAAGAACGGCGCGCTCGGCGGCGAGGCCGTGGTCGTACTGAACCCGGATGCCGCGGAGGGTCTGCTGTTCCTGCGGAAGCTCAACATGCAGCTGGCTTCGAAGATGCGCTTCATCTCGGCGCAGCTGATCGCCCTGCTGGAGGGCGACCTGTACCTGCGCAACGCCCAGCACGCCAATTCGATGGCGCAGCGCCTGCGCGCCGGCGTCGAGGCGGGCATCGCGGACGGCTCGATCACCGGCGTCGCCTTCAGCCAGCCGACGCAGGCGAACGGGGTCTTCGCGGTGCTGCCCGAGGGCGTCGCCGATGCCTTGCGTGGGAGCTTCCGCTTCTACGATTGGGACGCGGCGAAGAACGAAGTCCGCTGGATGTGCTCCTTCGACACCGCCGAGGACGACGTCGATGCGTTCGTCGCCGAGCTGGCCCGCCTCACCTGAGCCCGGCGCATCACCCCGCGGCGCGGCTCACGCTCCCGCGAGCCACTCCCGGTAGGCATCGAAGCGATACGGGCGGCCGAGGAACGCCTCGACCAGGTCGCTCGCGTCGCGGCGCCCGCCCGGCTCGAGAATCTCGCGGCGATAGCGGGTCGCCGCCTCGGCATCCATGAGGTTTCCGTCGAACCCCGACAGCAGATCGCGCGCGATCACCAGGCTCCACTGGTACGTGTAGTAGCAGGCCCCGTAGCCGGTCAGGTGACCGAAACCGGCATACGAGTGGCGGCCGACGAGCGGCTGGACGGGGCTCGTGGCGGCGTACCAGTGCTCGGTGGCTGCCTGCAGGTCGGCCGGGCGGTCGACATGCAGGTGGTACGACACGTTCGCGTGACCGAGCTGACGACGAACCTCCAGCGCGCGCCCGAAGCCGTCGGCCACGCGCATCTTCGCGACGAGGTCGGCCGGTATCGGCTCACCGTCGGGGCCTGCGGTGAACGATGCCAGGACATCGGCGTCCCACGCCCACTCCTCGAGCAGCTGGCTGGGCGCCTCGACGAAGTCCCATTCGGTGGCGACTCCGGAGAAGCGGACGAAGCGCTGGGCGCCGCCCAGGATGTCGTGCACGAGGTGACCGAACTCGTGGAAGAAGGTGACCACCTCGTCGTGGGTCATGAGCCCCCGGGCGAAGTTGCACAGCAGCACGGCTTCGGGGAGCACGCGTCCGGTCACCCCCGGCGCCAGTGGGAAGCAGGCGGCGTGGTTGTACTTGCCGTCGCGCGGGTGCAGATCGAGGTGGATGCGGCCGAGCCTCTCGCCATCCCGGACGACGTCGTAGGAGCGCACGTCGCCGTGCCAGGTGGCGACCTGAACCGGTACATAGTCGACATCGAGGAGCCGCGCGGTCGTGTCGAGCACGCCAGGGAGCACGCGGTCGAACGAGAAGTACGACCGCACCCGCTGCGCGTCGACGTCGTGGAGCTCGCGCCGCAGCGTGCTGAGCAGGTAGAAGAAGTCGGCGATGGTGACCTCGGATGCCGCGGGATCGTCGTGCCGCAGCCTCTCCAGCAGCACCGGGTATTCCGCGGCCGCCGCGTGCGCGGAGGCGTCGTCGAGCCGGGCCAGGAACGCCGCGACGGCGGCGCTGCCCCCACCGGGCTGATCGTGACCGATCATCCGCGTCTCGGTCTCGAAATCCGCCCAATCGCCGTAGCCCAGCAGCTGGGCCCGTTCGTTGCGCACGGCGAGCAGCTCGGCCAGCACATGGTCGTTCTCCGGCCACGCGAGGTCGTTGTAGGCCGACAGCAGCGCCGTGCGCGTTGCGCGGTCGGTGGCGTATTCCCGCACCGGCATGAGGTCGGTGTACTCGGTGGTGAGGACGACGAGGCCGTCGTCTTGCACGGGATGGGAGTCGATGAAGTCCTGCGGCAGCCCGGCGAGCGCTTCGGGTGCCACGCGAATCTCACGACGCCCGTCCCGGATGTTGCGCGAGAACTCCAGGCTCAGCTCGGTGTCACGGTCGGTGAGCACGCGCACGCGCGCGCGGTCGGCCGCGGGCAGAGCGACGCCGCCGCGGCGGAAGTCGCGGCGCACCTGGTCGAGCAGACGCCGCTGGTCGGCGTCGAGGGCACCGTCGTCGAGGCCGTCGAAGACGGCGAAGAGCCCCTCATCGAGCAGGCGCGACGCGGACAAGGCCTCCAGGGTCTGGACCTGTCCCTCGGCGATGTCGCGCACCGCGGCATCCGGGTGGGCTTCGCTCAGCAGATAGGCCTCGTTCGTCGCCTGTCGCAGCGCCAGGTCGGCGTCGTTCCACAGCTCGAGTCGCGCCGCGGCATCCGCACCGTCGCCCTCGCCGACCAGCCGCGCATCGATCTCGGCCACGAGCGCCACGGCGTCGGCGGGCCGGGCGGAGGCGAAAGCCGTCCAGTCGTCGGGATCGGTCGGGAACGCGAGAGGCTCGATCGAGGTCATGACCCGAGCCTAAGACCGGTCGACGACAGCGCAGGAAGCGTCGTCAGTCGCCCTGCGCGGTCGTACCGTCGTCGGCCCCGGCGTCGCCCGCCCCGGCGTCGGCGACCGCCTCTGCTGCGGGAGCAGCGGCGGTCGTGGCCTCGGTGCGCATCAGCTCTTTGACCTCCGACATGAAGCTCGTCAACTGCTGCTGCTGCCACCGCAGGGCGCGAGCGCGGTCTTCCGCATCGCGCAGCACTCCTTGGGAGTGCCCGGTGACGGCGTCGAGGATCTTCTGCGCCTTGACGCTGGCGCGGTCGAGGATCTCGCGCGAGCGCAGACGGGCATCTGCTTCGTGCTGCTGCGCCTGGGCACGCATCAGCTTGTCGAAGTCGTCTGCCTTGGCGGTGATGCGTTGGGCGTGCTCGAGCGAGGCGGCAACCTGCTCGTTCGCGTCCTGCGTGATGCGCTCGGCGTGGGCGACGGCCTGGTTGTGCAGCATGAGGAACTCCTGCTGGGCATCGTCCTGACGGCGGCTGAGCGCCTCCTCGAACTCGAGCGCTCGCATCCGGTGCTCGCGCACAGCCTCTTCGGCCTCGGCACGGGCCTGCTCGGTCTCGCGCGCCACGAGCGAACGCAACGCCGCCGCGCCCTTCTCGGCCTCGGTGCGGATCGCGGCCGCCTCCTGCTCGGCCTGCGTCACCTTCTCGGCTGCGTGGGCGCCTTCCCGCTCCAACTGGGCGGTGTGCGCGGTCAGCTCGGTGTCGATCGTGAGTCGGGCCTGCGCGGCATCCGTCGACGCCTGCGAGCGCAGGGTCTCGATGTCGGCCTGGGCGCTTGCGCGCTGGGCGGCGATCTCCTCACGGGCGGCCTGGAGCAACCGCTCGGCCTGCGCGCTGGCGTTCTTGATGATGACGGATGCCTGGTCTTCGGCGACCCTCAGCACGTCCTCGAACCGCTCCCGCTCGCGCGAGGACTCCTCGGTCGAGCTGATGAAATCGGCGGTGAGGGTCTGCACCTTGTCTTCGGCGTTGTCGGCGCGGGCGGACTGCAGCGCGAGCCCGGCCTCGAGTTCGGCGGCCTTCGCTTCGAGCAGCGCGATCGTCTCGGCATGCGACTGCGCCTCGCCGCGAGCGTTCTGCTCGTCGCGGGCGAGGGACTCGATCCGCGCTCGCTGCGCGTCGCCTTCTGCCCGCAGTGCGTCGATCGCCGCATCGACCGCGGCGCGGTCGTAGCCGCGGAACACCGTGGCGAACGCGGCGGAGTCGCCGTCGGGGTGCGACTCCCGCGACCCGGCGATGAGGTCGTCGAGGGAGGAGGGTGCGGACTCGTTGCGATCGGTCATGACGAAGCTCCGGAAAATGCGTCCCACCCCGTGGGGGTACGACGACTCGACACCGACTCGGGCGTGCCGGCACGCGAATGCTATCGGAGCAATCGATCAGCCGGATGACGAATGTCAGCGACGCCCGAGAACGACCTCGGCCAGGTTCGGGCGGAAGTGACGCGCGACGTAGGTGACCGCCTCATCGACACCGAACGCGCGCGTCGAATTCCCCACCCGCACCCACAGTTCGGTGCCGCCGCCCTGCGTGACGAAGACGGGCTCCGATGCCCTCGGGCATCGCACGGCACAGACCGTCCGTCCCTCCACGTCTGCGAAACGGATGCGCGGCAAGGCCGCGGCATTCTTGCCGATGCTCGCCGCGAGCATGTCGCGCAGCCACAGCTCGAAACGGTCGGCGTCGGGGGTGCGCAGCGTCGCGTAGTCCCGGTCGAGGCCGTGCACCTGCCCGTCGTCGTCGACGCCGATCAGCAGGGTGCCGCCGGAACTGTTGAGGAAAGCAGCGACGGTCTTGGCGACGACCTGCTCCATGCGGGCGTCCTTCTTGTCGTCGCGGACGTTCCAGCGCGCCGTCTCCTTGAACTCGATCCGCTCGCCCTCCCCCTTCGCAAGGAGAGCGGCAACATCGACGCCCCCGTCGCGACGGACGAGGGCCGCGCCGGCCGCCACGACGAACGACAACCCCAGGCTCGTTCCCGCGGTGACGAGCAGCGATGTCGGCATCCACAGGCGAAGACCGTAGAAGAACCAGCCCGCGACGAAGAGCCCGACACTCAGACCCAGGATGGAGACGATCGTCATGACCGACAACGGCAACGACAGGCGTGCGCCGAAGATGCGGCGCAGCACCCAGGCGATCACGAACGACAGCAGCACCGCGAGCGGCAGGGCCCCGGCGAATTCGACGAGCATCTCGCTACGGGGCACGGTGGTCTCCGAGAGGTGGGAGGAGCTAGCGGGCGGTGCTCAGCGCAGTGCGCCGACGCTGGCCAACGCGAGGCGGATGAGCGTCGAGCGCCCGCCCTCCATCTCTTCGGCCAGCGCATCGGACGAGGCTTCTTCGGGGCTCATCCAGGTGACCTCCAGGGCGTCCTGACGCGGTTCGCAGGTGCCACTGACCGGAATCACGAAGGCGAGAGAGACGGCGTGCTGGCGGTCGTCGTGGAAAGCGCTCATTCCCGGCAGGGGGAAGTACTCCGCGACGGTGAAGGGCACCGGCTGCGGCGGCAACTGGGGGAAGGCCATGGGGCCGAGGTCGTTCTCGAGGTGGCGGAAGAGGGCGTCGCGCACCGTCTCGCCGTAGCGCACGCGACCCGACACGATCGATCGGGTGATCTCCCCCATCGGGGTTGCCCGCAGGAGCACGCCGACCTGCGTGACCGCCCCCACGCCATCGGTGCGCACGGGCACGGCCTCGACGTAGAGGATCGGCAGCCGGCGACGCGCTTCGGCGAGCTCGATCTCGGTGAGCCACCCCGGGTTGCCGGCGTTTCCCGGCGCGGGCGAACCGAAGGATCCATCGCCCAGCGGGTGGCCGGGCCGACGGGATGCCGCGCCGAATCCACGCAGCGGATCACGGGAGGCCCCATCGTCGTCGCGTTCGTTCGGATCGGGGTCGGGGGTGCGAACGGCCATGCCTCATGTATACCCGTACCGCCACCTCGTCCGTAGCGGCGGCGCCCGCACCGACGGTGCGCAATGTCGGCGGGGCCTGCGAAGATGGCCGCATGAGCGCGCCCGCGATCGATGACGATGCCGTCCTGTGGTCGGCTCCCGCCGACGAACGTGCCGGGCGTCCACTGCTGCTGCTCCTGCACGGCTACGGCTCCGACGAACGCGACCTGTTCGGGCTCGCACCGTTCCTGCCCGACGAGTACGTGCTCGCCGCCGTCCGCGCTCCCCTGCCGCCGCCCTTTCCCGCTCCGGGATGGTCGTGGTACCCGATCGAGGGGCTCGACGGGCGGTCCTCCGGTGCCGTCACGGAGGCGGCAAACGCGCTGATCTCGTGGCTCGACACGGCGACGGATGCCGCGCGCATCGGCATCCTCGGCTTTTCTCAGGGCGCCGCCGTCGCCGTGCAAGCCCTGCGGCTGCAACCGGAACGATTCGCTTTCGTCGTGAACCTCGCCGGCTATGTCGACCCCAGCCCTCTGCCGACCGACGCTCACCTCGCCGAGCTTCGACCCCCGGTGTTCTGGGGCCGCGGCGCGCGGGACGAGGTGATCCCGGCAGCAGCGGTGGCGCACACGGTGCAGTGGCTGCCCGAGCACGTCGAGCTCAGCGGCCGCGTCTACGCGGGGCTGACCCACAGCGTGTCGCAGGAAGAGCTCGATGACGTGCGCGTGTTCCTCGAGAAGCAGCGCGTCGCGTCGACCGACTGACCGCCCTGGCCGGATCGGACGTGCCGCGCTACGCTGGAGAGGTCCCCGTCCCGAGTGTGAGGAAGACCGTTGAAGGGTTTCGACGCCGCGCTGTAATTCCGCGCTGAGCCGTCGACCCTCCGTTCCTCTTCGAACACCGGGTTCTCCGACGTGTCGGCGCATCCATTTTCCGCGCCGGCCGTCGACCCTCCCGTCGTGCGGGAACGGTGTCGTGCGCGCCTGCGTCTCGACACCGTCAGGAGGCACTCATGCCCCATTCCTCTCCCGCGGTCGTGCTCGACCGCGTCACCTTCACCTGGCCCGACGGCACTGTCGCGCTGGACGACGTTTCCGGCGCCTTCGCTGACGTGCGCACCGGGCTGATCGGACGCAACGGCGCCGGCAAGTCCACGCTGCTCGGAATCATCTCAGGCGCGCTGACACCGGCATCCGGCACCGTCGTCCGCAGCGGTGCCGTCGACGTGATGCCGCAGCGGCTCGCGGCCGACACGCGCGTGGCCGCTCTGCTGGGCGTCGACACGCAGCTGGATGCCGTGCGGGCCATCGCGTCCGGCGATGTCGACCCGCGTCACTTCGACGCCGTCGGCGACGACTGGGACGTTGAGGCGCGTACCACCGCCGCTCTCGCCGAGGCGGGGCTTGCGCCGGACGCCCTCGATCGTCGGATCGACGCCCTCTCCGGTGGCGAGGCCGTGCTCGCGGCGCTCGTCGGCGTGAGACTGCGGGGCGCCCCGATCGCACTTCTGGACGAGCCGACCAACAACCTCGACCGTGACGCACGGGCTCGCGTGTACGACCTGGTGCGCAGCTGGCGCGGCACGCTCATCGTCGTCAGCCACGACACCGCACTTCTGGAGCAGATGGACGAGACGGCGGAGCTGTACGGCAACGCGCTGACGACGTTCGGCGGGGCTTACTCCGCGTGGCGCACCGCGCACGAAGAGGAGCAGGCGGCGGCTCGACAGGCCGAATCCGCGGCCCGTCAACAGGTGCGCCGCGAGAAGCGCGACCGGATACGCCAGGATCACGTGCTGGCCACCCGCGCGGCGATGGGGAACAAGGCGCACACCCAGGGGCGCGCGCCGAAGATCGTCGCAGGTGCCAAGAAGCGTGCGGCGGAGGTGTCGGCTGGGCGGCTGCGCGTCGAAGCCCGTGACAAGGAAGCCGACGCCCGGGCCGTACTCGACGCCGCGGAACACCGCGTCCGCGACGACGAGTCAGTGCACATCGACCTGCCCGACCCCGGTGTCGCAGCGGGGCGTCGGATCGCGACGATCGGCGACGGCGAGCGGTCATGGACCGTTCAGGGTCCGGAGCGCGTCGCGCTGATCGGGCCGAACGGCGCGGGCAAGACGACGCTTCTCGAACGGCTGGTCGGCGGCTCAGCCGGGGCGGACGTGCGGGCCGATGCGGGTGCGTCGGGCGACCGCGAGGTTGTGAGGCGGAGTTCGGTACACGCGGTGGCCCACACCGACCGCATCGGATACCTATCGCAGCGCATCGACCACCTCGACGACGCCGCGTCGCCGCTCGCTCATCTGCGACGCGCCGCACCCGGCGTCGGCGACGTCGAACTGCGAAACCGCCTGGCGCGCTTCCTCCTGCGCGGCGACACGGTGCTTCGGCCGGTGCGGGCGCTGTCGGGGGGCGAGCGGTTCCGTCTCGCACTCGCGTGTCTGGTGATGGCCGATCCACCACCCCAGCTGCTGGTGCTCGATGAGCCGACGAACAACCTCGACCTGGACACCGTCGATCAGCTGGTCGCCGCGCTGGCCGCGTTTCGCGGTGCCGTCCTCGTCGTCAGCCACGACGACGGATTCCTCCGGAGCATCGACCCCGACCTCGTTCTCGAGCTGCGGGAGGGGACGTTGGCGGAGGCGAGCCCGTGATGAGAGCGCGCGGGCGACGAGCGGGCGGGAGAAGAGGCAGCGCGTGCCGCGGCATCCGCGTTCCGTATTCAGTCTCCGCGGCGAGCGCGGCACAGAGCGACCCCGGAAATCCGGCATACGGAGGGGATGATCGGTCCGCGGAGACGGAATACGGCACGGGCGTGTTCGCCGCGCGCGAGCACGCCCCCGCGTGTCGGGGGTCCGCGGGATGATGGGGCGATGGCTGATGTGCTGGAAGGGTTCGGTCCTGCGACCCAGGACTGGTTCCGTGGCGCCTTCGCCCAGCCCACGAGCGCCCAGGCCGGGGCCTGGGACGCGATCTCGGCGGGAAAGCACGCCCTCGTCGTCGCTCCCACCGGATCGGGCAAGACTCTGTCGGCGTTCCTCTGGGCGATCGACCGGGTGTTCCGCGAGAAGGCGCACGCATCCGAGTCGGCCCCCGCACGAACCGCGAAGAAGGATGCCGCGGGCACCAGAATCCTCTACATCTCGCCGCTGAAGGCGCTCGGTGTCGACGTCGAGCGCAACCTCCGCTCGCCGCTCGTGGGCATCGGGCAGGCCGCGCGGCGCCTCGGCATCCCGTTGCCGGAGGTCACGGTCGGTGTCCGCTCCGGCGACACGCCGATGGCCGACCGCCGCAAGCTGATCTCCGCGCCTCCCGACATCCTCATCACGACCCCCGAGTCCCTGTACCTCATGCTCACCTCGCAGGCGGGGGAGACACTGCGCGACGTGCACACCGTGATCGTCGACGAGGTGCACGCCGTCGCCGCCACAAAGCGCGGCGCGCACCTGGCCGTCAGCCTGGAGCGCCTCGATGCGCTGAGGCAACGTGACGATCCTGAACGCGCTGCCGCCCAGCGCGTGGGGTTGTCGGCCACGGTGCGCCCCATCGACGAGGTGGCACGCTTTCTCGGCGGGTCCGCGCCCGTGGAGATCGTCGCCCCGCGCGCCACCAAGGCTTTCGATCTGCGCGTCGTCGTGCCGATGTCCGACATGCTCAACCCGCCGCCGCCTCCCGAGCGCGCGACAGAATCGCACGCCACCGAGGGCGCCGGCCCCGATCAGGCGGATGCCGAAGGCAACGGTGACTGGTTCACCCCCTCGCAGCCCAGCGAGATCACCGGATCGGTGTGGCCGCACGTGGAGGAGGCGATCGTCGACCGCGTGCTCGCGCATCGCTCCACCATCGTGTTCGCCAATTCTCGGCGCCTTGCCGAACGGCTGACCGGTCGCCTCAATGAGATCTACGCCGAACGCCTCGGTCTCGACCTTCCGGCGCCGACCGTGCCCGCGGCCACCATGACCCAGGCCGGATCGAGTGCGGGAGCTCCGCCCGAACTGGCCAAGGCCCACCACGGCTCGGTGTCGAAGGAGCAGCGCGCGCAGGTCGAAGACGAACTCAAGCGCGGCATCCTGCGCTGCGTCGTCGCGACGAGCTCGCTCGAGCTGGGCATCGACATGGGCGAGGTCGACCTCGTGATCCAGGTGGAGGCGCCGCCGTCGGCCGCCTCGGGCCTGCAGCGCGTCGGACGCGCGGGCCACCAGGTGGGTGAGGTCAGTCGCGCTGCCCTCTTTCCCAAGCACCGCGGGGATGTGCTGCACACGGCGGTCGTGACGGAGCGGATGCTCGCGGGTCAGATCGAAGCGATCAGCGTGCCGCAGAACCCGCTCGACATCCTCGCGCAGCAGACGATCGCGGCCTGCGCGGTGGGTCCGGTCGACGTCGAGGGCTGGTTCGAGACCGTGCGGCGCTCCGCACCGTTTCGGACGCTCCCCCGTTCGGCGTACGAGGCGACCCTCGATCTGCTCGCCGGCAAGTATCCGTCCGACGAGTTCGCGGAGCTGCGACCGCGCCTGGTCTGGGACCGCGATCACGGCACCCTCACCGCCCGGCCGGGCGCGCAGCGTGTGGCCGTCACGAGCGGTGGCACGATTCCCGATCGCGGTCTGTTCGGGGTGTTCGTCGCCGGCGAGACCCGCAACGCTCGCGTGGGCGAACTCGACGAAGAGATGGTCTACGAGTCGCGCGTCAACGACGTGTTCACTCTGGGCACAACCAGCTGGCGCATCGTCGAGATCACCCACGACCGTGTCAACGTGCTGCCCGCATTCGGGCAACCGGGAAAGCTGCCGTTCTGGCACGGCGACGGCCTCGGCCGCCCCGCCGAGCTGGGCGAGGCTCTCGGGAAGTTCTCACGGGAGATTGCGGCGGCCGGTGCCGAGAAGGCGTCGCAACGCCTGCGGGAGTCGGGGTTGGACGACAACGCCATCGGCAATCTGCTGGCCTATCTCGACGAGCAGAAGGAAGCGACGGGAACCCTGCCCACCGATCGCACGCTCACCGTCGAGCGCTCGCGCGACGAGGTGGGCGACTGGCGCGTCATCTTGCATTCCCCGTACGGCATGCACGTGCACGCTCCCTGGGCGCTGGCCGTCAACGCCCGCATCCGCGAACGGCTCGGCGTCGAGGGATCGGCGGTGGCCAGCGATGACGGGATCATCGCACGGGTGCCGGATGCCGACAGTGAACCGCCCGGCGCGGAGCTGTTCGTCTTCGAACCCGACGAACTCGAACAGCTCGTCACCGATGAGGTCGGCGGATCGGCACTGTTCGCCTCGCGCTTTCGCGAGTGCGCGGCGCGCGCCCTCCTGCTGCCACGGCTGAACCCGAACAAGCGGTCTCCGCTCTGGCAGCAGCGGCAGAAGTCCGCCCAGCTGCTGGAAGTGGCCAAGAACCACCCGACCTTCCCGATCATCCTCGAAACGCTCCGCGAGGTGCTGCAGGACGTCTACGACCTGCCCGCTCTGCTGCGCATCGCCCGCTCGATCGGCGACCGGCGCATCCGTCTCGTCGAGACGACGACCAGCCAACCGTCGCCCTTCGCCCGCGATCTGCTGTTCGGATACGTCGGCGCGTTCATGTACGAGGGCGACTCGCCCCTCGCGGAACGTCGCGCCGCGGCGCTCTCGGTCGATCCCGCGCTGCTCGGCGAACTGCTCGGCAAGGTCGAGATGCGCGAGCTTCTCGACCCTGCGGTGATCGTGCAGTTCGAGCTCGAGGCGCAACGCCTCGATCCGAGCCGGCGCGCTCGCGGCGTAGAGGGTGTCGCCGATCTCTTGCGTCTGCTCGGACCGATGGATGCTGTGGAGGTCGCCGCCCGCCTCGAACCCGCGCCGCACCCCACCCTCGACCGCCACGATGACACCGCGCGGGCTCAGAGCGTGGCCGTCGACTCGGAGACGGCCCGCGCGCTGCTCGACGAGCTGATCGATGCGCGCCGCGCCATCCGCGTGAGCATCGGCGGCGTAGAGAGGGTGGCTGCCATCGAAGACGCGGGTCGCCTGCGCGATGCCCTGGGTGCTGCGCTTCCGGTCGGCATCCCCTTGGCCTTCCTCGAACCCGTCGCCGACCCGCTCGCCGATCTCATCGCCCGCCACGCGCGCACGCACGGTCCCTTCCGCACCGCCGATGTCGCGAGGCGACTCGGCATCGGCACCGCGGTGGCACGGCAGACGCTGCAGCGACTCGAATCGCAGGGGCGACTGTCCAGCGGGTTCTTCCTTCCCGACCCCGGCCCCTCTGCGCCCGACGGTACCGGCGGTTCGGCTGCGGACGATCTGGAATGGTGCGACACCGAGGTGCTACGGCGACTGCGGCTGCGCTCGCTGGCAGCGATCCGCGGCACGGTCGAGCCCGTCTCCCCCGAGTCGTACGCGCGTTTCCTGCCCGCATGGCAGCACGTTGCCGGCTCGACGGGTGGGCGCCCGCTCGAGGGCATCGACGGGGTGCTCGCGACGATCGAGCAGCTCGCCGGCGTGCCGCTGCCGGCCAGCGCCTGGGAGTCGCTCGTGCTCCCCAGCCGCGTGAGCGACTACGCCCCGGCGATGCTCGACGAACTGACCTCGACGGGCGAAGTGCTCTGGTCGGGTCACGGGTCACTGCCCGGGCGTGACGGGTGGATCGCCCTGCATCCGATCGATGCCGTGCCGCTCACGCTGACGCTCCCCGACGACCCGGAGCCGCCGTCTGCGCTCGAACAGCGCATCATCGATGCGCTCAGCACCGGTGGTGCGTACTTCGCGGGCCAGCTCGCCGGCATGACCGAGGCGACGAGCGAGCAGGCAGCCATCGACGCCCTCTGGAACCTGACCTGGACGGGTCGCGTGACCAACGACACGTTCGCCCCGGTGCGCGCACTGCTCGGCGGCGGATCCCAGGCGCACCGCACGACGCGGCGCGCCCCCCGTGCGCGAATGTTCCGGGGCACCTCGATCGCCGCGACGGTGAGCGCTGCGCGCTCCACCCCCCAACGCCCGCCCCTCATCGGCGGCCGATGGTCGCTGCTGCCCGAACCTTCCGCAGATGTCGCCCTGCGCGCCACGGCCGCTGCCAGCCTGCTGCTCGAGCGTCACGGCGTCGTCACCCGCGGCGCGGTGCAGTCCGAGGGGGTGCCGGGTGGGTTCGCCCAGACCTACCGAGTGCTCGCGGGCTTCGAAGACGCCGGGCACTGCCGCCGCGGGTACTTCATCGAAAAGCTCGGCGCGGCGCAGTTCGCGGCATCCGCCTCGGTGGATCGCCTGCGCGAGTATGCCGCGCTCGCCGATCCGGCACCGCTACGCGCGATCACGCTGGCTGCGACCGACCCGGCGAACCCGTATGGCGCGGCGCTCGGGTGGCCCGCTCTGGAGGGCGTCGCCCACCGCCCCGGTCGCAAGGCCGGCGGCCTCGTGACACTCGTCGACGGCGCTCTGGTGCTGTATCTCGAGCGGGGCGGACGTTCCGCTCTCGTCTTCAGCGCCGACGACGACGTGCTGGCGGCTGCCGCCGCGAGCCTCGTCGACACCGCGCGCACGCGACGACTCGACACATTGACGGTCGAGCAGGTCTCGGGCGCGTTCGTCTACGGCACCCCCGCGGGCCGCGCACTGCAGGCGGCGGGCTTCGTCGAGTCGAGCCGCGGCCTCACCCTGCGACGCCAGCGATGAGCGGGCGCCGCAGGGGCGCTCCTCCGTCCGGGAGCGTGCATGCCCGAGGGTGACACCGTCTTCCGCACCGCGCGCAGGCTGCACGAGGCACTCACCGGCGCGGAGGTGACGCGGTTCGATCTGCGCGTACCGCGGCACGCCACCGCGGATCTCACCGGCGAGGTCGTGCACGACGTCGTGCCGCGCGGCAAGCATCTGCTCATGCGCATCGGCGAGTTCACGCTGCACTCGCACCTGAAGATGGAGGGGCGGTGGCTCGTGTTCCATCGCGGTGAGCGATGGCGCGCGCCCGCGTTCCAGGCGCGTGCGATCGTCGGCACGGCGCAGGTGGATGCCGTGGGTTTCGAAATAGCGATGGTCGATCTGGTGCCGACGAGCCAAGAAGACGACCTCGTCGGTCACCTCGGCCCCGATCTCCTCGGTCCCGACTGGGATGCCGCGGAGGCGACCCGCCGGATCCTGGCCGACCCGCGCGCCGTACACGTCGCGATATTGGATCAGCGCAACCTGGCCGGACTCGGCAACGAGTATGCGAACGAGCTGCTGTTCGTCCGCGGCATCCTGCCCACGACGCCCGCCGTCGACGTCGACGCGGCGGGTCTGGTCGACACCGCGGCCCGGATGATCCGCGCGAACCGCGACCGAGCCTCCCGCACCTTCACCGGCGACACCCGACCGGGTCGACAGAATTGGGTCTATCGCCGAGAGCGCAAGCCTTGCCTCCGCTGCGGCACGCCCATCCGGCGCACCGAACTCGGCGCCTCGGAGACGAGCGAGCGCATTGTCTTCTGGTGCCCGGTCTGTCAGACCTGACATCGCCTGCCGCAGTCACGGTGCACGCGGATTCGGAGAACCTCAACAGATTCGGATGCCGCGGCGTTCGCGGTCCGAATCTGCTGGTCCGCGCCGAATCGGCGCCCGTGTGACCGCCCGTGTGACCGCACGTGTCACCGCCCGTGTGACCTGCGGTCAGCGACCGAGGTAGCGACCAGGACGGTGGTTGAGCGCGAGCACGAGGTTCAGCAGCACCGCGCCGGCCGCGCTCATCACGACGTTGGGCCACGGGACGACGAAGAAGCCGAGAAGGACGATGATGACGTCGAAGATCATCATCGTCCAGCCGGCGCGGAATCCGGTGCGGTCCTGGATCTCGAGACCGATGATGTTGATCCCGCCGACGCTGGAGCGGTGGCGGAAGAGGATGAGCACGCCGACACCGGCGAGCAGGTTGCCCGCGAGGGTGCCGTACAACGGCTGCAGCCCGGTGATGGGAAACAGCGCATCGTGCAGCGGCGCGAACACGGAGACGAGCGCGACGGAGACGACGGTGCGAAGCGTGAAGTCCCATCCGCGTCGAAACACCGCCAGGAGGGCGAACGGCACGTTCACGACCGCGAACAACACGGCGAACGGCCATCCGGTGGCGTAGCCGAGCAGCAGCGACAGGCCCGCGGTTCCGCCGGTCACCGCCTGCGACGCATGCAGCAGATGCAGCCCCAGCGAGACGAGGAACGTTCCTGTGAGGATGCCGAGAATGTCCTCTCCGACCGAGTGATCTTGCGACTTGGTTTCGAAGACAAGGGTGGGACCGGTCGTCGGGTCGGCCTCGGCGGGTGTCGTCACGGCATCCATCATCGCAACATCAGAACGACCCGGCGTCACCGGACCGACCGTGGGAATGATCCGGCGGTCGTCACCGTTGCGGATACCAGGAGGGATTCGTGGGTAAGAACTACATCGACATCGAAGACGATCGCGGCCAGACACTTCGCTATCGCAAGCATGTCAACGGCCGCGGCCTCGTCGCGAACGGAGCCAAGGTGCACGCCTCTGCGCTGGTGGAGGCGGGTGCGTATGTCGAACCGGGCGCACAGATCGCCGCGGGCGCGCACATCGGTCGCGGCGTATGGGTGGAGCCGGATGCCGTGATCGGCCCCGAAGCCGAGATCGCCCCGCACGCGCACATCGGGTCGGGTGCCGCCATCGGGCCTCGCGCCAAGATCGGCGTGCGCACCGTCATCGGAGCCCACGCACGAGTTGCCGGAGGCTCCCTCATCGGCGACGACGAGTTGATCGCCGACGGCGAGCGCGTCGCAACAGATCAGCGCGGACTGCGGCTCGCCGCCTGAGCCCCGGAGCGCACGCGACCAGGCTCCGCACGCAAGGCCCCGGCTACGCTGGCCTGCATGGCAGGACGAACAGGCGGCAGCGGCGCAAGACCGGCGCGTCCTGGAGCACGTCGCACCACCGGCACGGCTCAGGGCGCAGGCAAGAAGAAGCCGGTAAAGGCGAGCCCGAAACGCCCGGCCCCCGAGCTGCAAGGAGCCCCGGCGCACCCGGGTCCGTTCCGTCTGGGCGCGGTCGAGGGCGCGACTCCCGGCAAGTGGATCGATGCGTGGCGTGAGCGCATGCCGCGCGTGGCCGTTGAGCTGACGCCCCTCACCGTCGCCGACCAGCGGGAGGCTCTCGCCTCGGCATCCGTCGATGCCGCGCTCGTGCGGCTGCCGATCGACCGGACCGGCCTGCACGTGATCGAGTTGTACGACGAGGTTCCCGTCGTCGTCTTCGCCGCCGACTCGCACCTGACCGCCGCCGAGGAACTCACCCTCGACGACCTGGCCGGTGAGGTGGTCATCACGCCGCTGCATCCGCCACTGAAAGTCGAGGTTCCCGGCGCTGCGGAGCTCCGCTTCGCGCCGCCCGAGAACGTCGGCGAGGCGATCGCGATCGCGGCATCGGGCGTCGGTGTGGTCATCGTGCCGATGTCGCTGGCTCGACTGCACCACCGCAAGGACGCCGACCACCGGCCCCTCGCGAGCGGTCCGGCATCGACGGTGGCGCTGGCTTGGCCGATGTCACCCGGCGGAGACATCCACCCGCTGGTCGACGTCTTCATCGGGATCGTCCGAGGACGCACCGCCAACTCGTCCCGCTGATCGCCGTTTCGGCGCGGTGCTTCATGGCCGTGTTTCATCGGAGCGGCGACGCTCGTGGCATCCCCGCCTAGACTCTCCGCATGGCTCCGCTCGTCTACGTCTGTGCGCGTCCGCAGCAAGGGGCGGCGGCCGCCGAATACGAGTCCTTCCGACTCGCCATGCGGCTCGATGAGAGCCAGTTGGAGCGGTGGGACCTCGTTCGCGACCCGTGGCCGGCGGATGCCGCAACGCGGTGGCGCGGCGCCGTCGTCGGCGGCAGCCCCTTCAACGTCACCGACCCCGAGTCGGCGAAGACCGATTCCCAGCGGCGCCTCGAAGCCGATCTCTCCCGGCTGGCGCACAGCGCGGCATCGGGCGAGACGGCAGCCCTGTTCACCTGCTATGGAATCGGCGTCGCGACACGGGCCCTCGGCGGCGAGGTGACGCGCGCGTATCCCGAAGACACCGGGCCGACCATCATCGAGTTGACCGACGACGCGCAGCGCGATCGCCTGTTCGGCGGATTGGCACCCTCGTTCTCAGCGCTCACGGCGCACAAAGAAGGCACCGCGCGAATGCCGGAAGGCGCCGTGCTCCTCGCTCGCAACGACGCCTGCCCCGTGCAGGCGTATCGCCTGGGCGACACGCTCTACGCCACCCAGTTCCACCCGGAACCCACCGGACGCGCCTTCACGGAGCGGATGGCGGTGTACCGCGACGACGGCTACTTCGCGGCGAACGACTACGACCGCATCGCTGCCCGTGTGCTCGCCGCCTCCCTCACCGAGCCGGTGCGGATTCTGCGCGCGTTCGCCCAGACCTTCTGAGGCCGCAACCGGGCAAGGGGCATCTGCCACGCGCGCGCCGCGATGGCAGGATCGAGGCATGGACGAGAGCGTGCACGCCGAGCTCGACGCGATCTTCGCAGCGCGCGATCGCGATGACATGGCACCGACGATCGCGGCGGTAGCGGCCATCCACTACGAGCATCCCGACGACCCGCGAGTGCTCTACGAACTCGCCGGAGCGTACGACACGGCCGGAGAAGAAGCCACTGCGGTCGGCCTCTATCAGCGCGCGCTCGACGCCGGCCTGAGCGGCGACATCCGGCGTCGCTGCCTGCTGCAGTTCGGCAGCACCCTTCGAAACCTCGACAGATTCGAGGAGTCGATCGCGCTGTTCGCGCACGCGCGGAGCGAGTTTCCCGATGCGGTTTCTCTCATCGCTTTCGAGGCCATCACGCTGCATGCGGCAGGCCACGTCCACGCCGCGCTCGGCACCCTGCTGGAGCTCGTCGCCGATCACCTCGACGCCCCCGAGCTCGAGCGCTACAAGCCCGCGCTCCGCGGCAACGCTGCGTATCTGCGCGACCTCGACGCGGCGAGGTCTGACCCGTCGTGAGCAAGATCGCCGCAACGGTGCTCGCGGCACGCTCGCTCAGTCGCCGATCGTCGCGGCCACCGCGCGTCGGCGGAGCGTCGCGGCCACCGCGGTGACGAGGATGACGGCGGCGACGATGAATGCCGCCGTGGCGACGGCCGGCGCGTGCGGCTCACCGCTCGTGCGGGCCACGCCGATCCAGACAAGTCCCCACGTCATCGCGAGAGCGGGGGCGATGCGACCGCCCGTGCCGACGGCGACAGCGATGCCGACGAGGGCGACGACGACGAGAACGATGACGCCCCACAGCTGCTGTGCGTCGGCATCCATCGCCGGGACGACATCGGCGGCGAGCCACGCCGTGACGTTCGCGACGGTCGCGAGGCTGACCCATCCGAGGTGGATGCCCACGGTGCCGTCCATGAAAAGGCGGTCGGCCCACGTTTCAGCGGGCGTGTGCACCAGGCGCCGGATCGTCACGCCGAGCGCGGCCAACAGCGCGACGATCGCGACGACCGTCGCGGGAAGGGTCAGGAACTGCGCAGCGAGCAGCCATCCGCCGTTCAGCACCGCCGTCGCGGCGATCCACCAGCCCGCACGACGTTGACGTTCGCGCCCACGCTGGGAGGGGAGCGCCTGCCAGATCGCGTACGCGATCATCAGCACGTAGATCAGTGACCAGATCGAGAACGCCGAGGTCGCGGGCGCGAGCACGGTGGAATCGGCATCCAGCGCCCCGCCCTGCAGGTCGCGGACGTTGGTCCCGCCGAACAGCCCGGTGCCGACCATCGCGGCGATGATCATGAAAACCACCGACGAGATGACGACGATCTGGCGGGCGAGGTCGGTGCCGGGGCGGGCGGGAGCGTCCATGTGCCTCACGGTACGAGGGGATGCCGCCGCACGCCAGACCCTTGACAGCGCGAGGCGGACGGAGAGGCGAGAGCGCGGCGCTCAGCCGACCGGCAGGTACTCCGCGGAGGTGCGACTCGGTGCGGGTGCACGTTCGACCGCGGTGCCCACGATTGCGGCCGAATCGGGCGAGAGCACGAGCGGCCCGGCCTCGACCGTCCACTCATCCACCGTGGTCGTCGCGAGCCACACCTCGCGCCCGTGGAGCGGAATGGTCCACGGCTGCGCTGACAGATTCACGTAGATCGCCGCGGTGTCGCGATGGAGGATCCACCGCCCCGCTCCCCCGCTCTCGGCACCGTGCCCGCGGCGATCGGGGTCGGTCAGCTCGGGGTGCGTGCGGCGCAGCCGCGACATCGCGCGATAGAGCGAGAGCAGCCGGGCGTGGGCGGGCGCATCGAGCTCCGACCAGTCGAGCTTCGACCGTTCGAACGTGGCGGGATCGTTCGGGTCGGGCACAAGCGATTCATCCCAGCCCATCCGGGCGAACTCGGCCGTGCGTCCCTCGCGGGTCGCCGCGGCCAGTTCAGGCTCGGGGTGAGAGGTGAAGAACTGCCACGGCGTCGAGGCGCCCCACTCCTCCCCCATGAACAGCATCGGCGTGCCGGGGGCAGACAGGGTCAGCACCGCCGCGACCTCGAGCCGCGCGGAGGACAGCGACTGGCTGAGGCGGTCGCCGGCGGCACGGTTGCCGATCTGGTCGTGGTCTTGCGCGAACGTCACGAGCCGCCACGACGAGACGGCATCGGGAATCGGCGCTCCCCACTCGCGACCCCGGAACGACGAGAACGTGCCGTCGTGAAAGAACCCGCCGGTCCAGGTCTTGGCGAGCGCCTGCGGGTCGGCGAAGTCGGCGTAGTAGCCCTCGGTCTCGCCGGTGAGGGCGACGTGCACGGCGTGATGCCAGTCGTCGACCCACTGGGCGGTCAGCCCGTATCCTCCGGCCTCCCGCGGGAGGATCATCACCGGGTCGTTGAGGTCGCTCTCCGCGATGAGTGTCAGCGGTCGTCCGAGGTGAGCCGACAGCGCATCGACGCGTTCGGCGATCTCCTGCAGAATGTGCACAGGGCTGCCGGCCGACTCGTGCAGGGCATGGACGGCATCCAGCCGCAGACCATCGACGTGCATGTCGCCGAGCCACATCAGCGCGTTGTCGATGATGTAGTCGCGCACCGCACGCTGGTCGAGATCGACGCTGGAGCCCCACGCATTGCTCTGCCCGTCACGCAGATACGGCCCGAATTCGGGCAGATAATTTCCGGACGGCCCGAGGTGGTTGTAGACGACGTCCTGCACCACCGCGAGCCCCGCCGCGTGTGCCGCGTCGACGAAGCGTCGGTAGGCCTCCGGCCCGCCGTAGTCCTCCTGCACCGTGTACCAGAGCACGCCGTCGTAGCCCCAGTTGTGGGTGCCGTTGAAGCCGTTCACCGGCAGTAGCTCGACGTGCGTGACGCCCAGGTCGACCAGGTGCGGCAGGCGCTCGATCGCGGCATCCAAGGTGCCCTCGGGGGTGAACGTGCCGAGGTGCAGCTCGTAGATGAGACCGCCGGCGAGCTGGCGCCCGGTCCAGGCGGCATCGGTCCAGGCGAAGGATGCCGGGTCGTCCCACGCCGAGAGGTCGTGCACGCCGCGGGGCTGGCGGCGGGAGCGCGGGTCGGGGCGCACGTCGCCGTCGCCGAGGACGAAGCCGTACTCGGCGCCGGCGTTCAGCCGCACGGGAGTCGTCCACCACCCGGCATCCCGAGGGGTGAGATCGACATCGTTGAACCCGGGCCGTCGCAGTCGCACCTGCGCCGCGCGCGGCGCCCACACCTCGATCGTCATGCGACCATCCTGCCCCGCGCGGTCAGATGCGGCAGACCCCTTGACGCGGAACCTGCCGCCGCGGGCGCGAACTCCGCAGAATGTCGCGAGCTCCGCAGCGGATGCCGCAGAAGCGTGCGGAGTTCGTCGCGACCTGCGGAGGTCGTCGGGCGGAAAGCACCCAGGGGCGGCGCGTCACTCCTCCCAGCGAGAGGGTCCCCCGGATGCCGCGAACTCGGCGGCCGCGGCGGCGCGCAGCTCGGGGTCGGCGGCGTAGGAAACCGCTGTCGCGGCCAGGGCGGCCGCGGCATCCACCAGAGCGTCGACCGCAGCCGGGAGCACGGTGAGGTCGGCGAAGGCCGCATTGTGGGGGAACACATCGTCGGGGCCGCCGAGTCCGAGCGAGGGGTGGATCGACGGCACCATGCGGCTGACGTTGCCCATGTCGGTCGACGGCCCGCCCTGCGGCGGGGTGGCCGGTGCCGGGATCTCGTGACCGCGCGCCGCGAAGGCCTGCGTCCACCGCGAGGTCAGCGCCGTGTTGGTCTGCAGCGGGAGGTAGGGCGGCACGGGGTCGACGTCGATCTCGGCGCGGGTCCCCGTGGCGAGCGCGGCTCCCTCGAGCACGGCGACGACGCGATCGGTGAGATCGCGCAGCTGCCCGACCTCGGCGGAGCGCACGTAGAACAGCGCCGACGCGCGTTCGGGAACGATGTTGGGCGCGGCCCCGCCGTCGGTGATGATGCCGTGCAGGCGGTCGCTCGGCAGGATGTGCTGGCGCAGCTGCGCCACGCTCTGATATGCGGTGACGACCGCATCGAGCGCGTTGCGGCCGAGCCACGGCGCGCCCGCGGCGTGGGCCGCGCGCCCGTGGAAGGTCACCGCGACCCGACGCACACCCGTGGTGCGCTGACCGAGCACCGAGCTGGTGCCCGACCCGCTCGACGGGTGCACCATGCCCGCGGCATCCACGTCGTCGAAGCCGCCGGCGCGGATGATCAGCTCCTTGCCGCCGCCGTTCTCCTCGGCGGGGGTGCCGATCAGCGACAGGCGTCCGCCGATCTCGGCGACGGCCGGTGCCGCCGCGAGGAAGGCCCCTACCGCGACGGCCGCGATGATGTTGTGTCCACAGGCGTGACCGATGCCCGGGAGGGCGTCGTACTCGGCGATGATCGCGAAGTGCGGGCCGGATGCCGCGCCCGCCGTTGCCCGCAGGGCGGTGTCGAGACCGAACGCGCCCACCTCGGCATCCACCCCGTGCGCGGCGAGCAGGGCCGCGATGCGCGCGACCGACGCGTGCTCCTCGAAGCCGATCTCGGGATGGTCGTACAGCTCGCGCGCGAGCCGCGCGAGCTCGGGACGCAGCCGTTCGACGGCGGCCGCGAGATCCGTGTCGACCGCCGACGACGACGCCGCGTCGACGCTCACAGCTCGACGAGCTCGCCGTCGGCGCGGCGCAGCGTGAGACGGAACGCGGACGCTGCGCCTGCGACGACCTCCGCCAGCCCGTCCCCCAAACCATAGGCGGCGAGGATCGCCTGCAGCGGCGAGGTGTCGGGCTCGGTGCGCACGAGCGAGACGAGCTCGATCGTGGGGATGTCGCTGAGGCCCGGCTGCGCCGTGGTGCCCCAGTCGATGAGGAACGGAACGTCGAGGCGGCGGTTCTCGCCACGGGTGAGGCGCCACTCCAGGAGGGTGCCGTCGGGGGTGCGGCGGGAGAGATCGCTGACATCTCCCGGGTCGTAGCCGCCGGCGCGCGCGGTGGCGACGGTGGCCTCGATGTCGGTCGGGTGCACCGCGTACGCCTGCACGCTGGGCGCGGCCAGCGTGGCGATCCCGAAGGTCTCCGGCAGCTCGGGCTCGGGGCGATCGGGGTTCGGTCCGATCAGCTCGATGTACTGGGGGCCGCGCTGACCGTCGACGGTCAGTGCGACGAGCGCGTTGGCGGTGCCGGTCGGGTGGGCGCCACCGGGCGCGGCGACCACACCGGTGCGCTCGGCGAACCAGTCGACGAGTGCGGCCAGGTCGGGCCCGGCGATGACGACGTGGTCGAGAAGGGTGGGAATGCTCATCAGTGTCCTCGGTATCGGGTTAGCGGGTGGATGCGCGGCGGGCGGGAACCTCGGGCTCGCCGAGTGACAGCATCAACCGGTTCGCCCAGTTGAAGAAGGCGGCGCCGCCGATGACGTCGACGATCTCGGCGTCGTCGAGGCCGGCCGCGCGCAGCCGTGCGATGTCCGCGTCGCCGAAGCCGAGCGGTGTGTCGGCGAGGGCGACGGATGCCGCGACCACCGCGTTCCACGTCTCGTCGCCGAGGTCGGCCTCCACCCCCTCGTCGAGCAGGCGTTGCACATCGGCCTCGCGACCCGATTCGCGGGTGGCAGCCGCGGCGTGCACCGACGCGCAGAACACGCAGCCGTTGTGGCGCGAGGTCGCGGCCGCGGCGAGCTCGCGCTCGGCTCGACCGATACCTCCCGACACGTTGTAGAAGATGTCGAGGTCGGTGAGCGTGCGCGCCCGCAGGGCCTCGGGATCGCGCGCGAGCAGGCGGAAGTACGGCATCTTCGTGCGGGCCGGCTCGATGAGCGCGTCGCGCTGAGCGTCGGTCAGCTCGTCCTCGGCCACGGGCAGCAGCCACGGGACCCAGCCGAGCCCCTCCTGCGTGAACGCGTCCGGTCGAGCGAGGTCGGCGTAGGTGGTGACGACGTCGGTCATGTCAGGCTCCTTCGGAGACGGTGGCGGGCGCGAGCGGGGCGGATGCCGCGGCCAGTAGGCGCAGCCCCCAGGCCACGCGCAGCTGGAAGCTCAGGAACGCGACGAGCTGCGACAGCGAGACGATGTCGTCGGCGCTCCACCCGGCATCCACGAGCGCCTGCAGCGCCTGCGCGCGCGCCTCGCGCGGTCGGAACACGAGCAGATGCGTGTGCGTGAACGCGGCAGACAGCCGCGGGCCCAGAGCTGCTGCGGTCGCGGCATCGGGAGCCCAGCGCACGCCGTCGGTCGCCTCGCCCCGCAGGTCCGGCTCGCGATACGCGCCGAACGGTCCGGTCGCAGCTGCGGCGGTCGCGGCATCCGCTACGACGACGGTCAGCGCGGGCGCCTCGTCGCCGAGGAGGTCGCCGTAGAACGCCGTCGCTTCGGCGAAGCCGTGCAGCTGTGAGACGAACGAGGCGACGGCGTAGCGCTCCGACAGTGCGAACGTGCCTGGCTCTGCCGGTTCGAGCAGAGCTTCGAAGCTGCGTTGTGCATTCTCCCGGGCCTGGGCCCGCTGGTCACGGACGGCGGCGAGGACGTCTCCGGGTGCGATCCCGGCGAGCAGGTCGATGATGTCGGCGGTGGGGGTGCTCATGCGAGTCCTTCCGAGGAGGTGGGGGCGACGGCGAGCGGCCGGTGCGCGCCGTGGAGGTCGGCGGCAGCATCCGGTCCGATGGACAACCCGAGTCGCGGGGCGACCTCGGACGCGAGCAACTGCAGCGAGCGCAGTGTGAGCTCGTGGGTCGCGGCGATCGAATGCACCTGGAACGAGACGTCGCTCGCTGCCGGCAGCGTCTCATCGGCTGCGAGCGAGGCGACCACCTCGTCGACCGTGCCGACATGGGTGTCGGTGATGCGTACCAGCTCGTCGAGCGAGACATCGTCGGTGTCGATGCCGAACATCGTGCGCGCCAGGTGACGCAGTCCATCCCCGGCGAGCTCGAAGGCTCGGGTGCGGTTCTCCGGGTCGACGACGAGAGCCGTCCGCGAGGCCAGCACGCGCACGGGCGCACCCTCCGGCAATGCGGCGCGGTACGCCTCGATGATCGGCAGCTGCAGCTCGTGCAGCGGGGCATCGGGAGCATCTGGCGTGCGCGGCTGGGTGCGTGAGAGCAGCAGTCCGTCGCCGCGTTCACCCGCGCGGCGTCCGCCGTCGGCCGAGAACGTCGCCTGCCAGATGCGCTCGGCCAGCGTGCCCGAGGTCGGGTAGATGCGCGACGCGGTGCCGCGGATGCCACGCCCCTCGAGGGCGTCGAGGAGCACATCGAAGTGGTCGGCGAAGATCTCGCGGCGCCGGTCGGACTCGCGACCGAACGCGGCGAACGACGACGGGGTACCGCCGGTGGCGAGCCCCAGCTGCACGCGCCCACCGCTGATCTGATCGAGCACCGTCGCATCCTCTGCCACCCGCAGCGGATCGTCGAGCGGCAGCGTGATCACTCCGGTCGCCAGAGCGATGCGCTCCGTACGCTCGGCGGCGGCGGCCAGGAGCACGAACGGCGACGGCAAGCCCCCTTCGTGCTCGCCGAAGTGGTGCTGCGCCAGCCACGCCGAGGCGAATCCGCTCCGCTCGGCCTCTGCGATCTGCTCGATCGCGAACCGATAGCGGTCGGCAGGGGAGGCGTCTTCGAGCACACGACTGAAGAAACCGAGACGGGGGCCGCTCATACGGAGACCTCTTCCTGGACGGTGACGGGCGGGAGGGAATGCGGCGCGGCGATCTGTTCGCGAAGCGAGGCACCCGGAATCGCGGCGAGCAGTTCGCGGGTGTACGGGTGCCGCGGATCGGCGAAGACGGCGGCCGCAGCTCCCTGCTCCACCTGCTGACCGCGGCGCAGTACCGAGACCGTATCGGCGATCTGACGGACCACGGCGAGGTCGTGCGAGATGAACACGTAGGTGAGCCCGAGGTCGGACTGCAGGCGCGCGAGCAGCCGCAGGATCTGCGCTTGCACGGTCACGTCCAGCGCCGAGACGGCCTCGTCCAAGACCACCAGCTCGGGTTCGACGATCAGCGCCCGGGCGATCGCGACACGCTGTCGCTGCCCGCCCGACAGCTCGCGAGGATACCGCGTGGCGATGTCGGGGGCGAGGGCGACCAGCTCGAGGTGATGCGCGACCCGATCGGCCCGCTCGGCCCGCGAGCCGATGCCGAAGTTGCGCAGAGGTTCGGTGAGGATGTCGGCGATGCTCTGGCGCGGATCGAGCGACGCATACGGATTCTGATAGACGAGCTGCGTACGACGGTGGAAGGCGCGTCGGGCGCGTCCGCCGGCCAGAGCGGTGACCTCCGTGTCGCCGACACGGATCGACCCCCGGGTGGGGCGGTTGAAGCCGGCGATCGAGCGTCCCGTCGTGGTCTTGCCCGACCCCGACTCGCCGACGAGGGCGTGGGTCGTGCCGCGGGCGACGGTGAACGAGACGTCGTCGACGGCGACCAGCGGCGATCGACCCGCACGACGGAACTCCTGTGCGAGACCGACGACCTCGACGAGCGTGCGCTCGCTCGGGGTGTCGCCGGCCGCGGCATCCGGAGTCACGCGGTCGACCACCCGCGCCAGCGACGGCGCATCGGCCAGGAGGGTGCGTGTGTACGCAGACGACGGCGCGGCCAGCACCTCGGCGGTGGGGCCCGCTTCCTGCACTTGACCGGCGCGCATCACGACGAGGGTGTCGGAGCGGTCGGCGGCGACAGCGAGGTCGTGCGTGATGAACAGGATGCCGGTGCCCGTCTCGGCTCGCAGCTCGTCGAGGAGGTCCAGCACGGTCCGCTGCACCGTGACGTCGAGTGCGCTGGTCGGCTCGTCGGCGATGATCAGCTCGGGCTGCATCGCCAGGGCGGCGGCGATCAGCACGCGCTGACGCATGCCGCCCGACAGCTCATGCGGATATTGCGGCGCCCGGGTTTCGGGATCGTCGATGCCCACCCGTTCGAGCAGGTCGATGACGCGCGCCCGGATCTTGGCGCCGTCCCTCCACCCGTGGATGCGGAGGGCCTCGCCCACGCTCCAGCCGATCGTGGCGACCGGGTTGAGCGAGTTGCCCGGATCTTGCGGGATGAGCGCGATGCAGCGCCCGCGCAGGTGCCGCCAGCGCCGCTCCGAGAGCCCGACGAGATCGGTGAGTCCGTCGGTGCGTTCGGAGAGGTGGACGCTGCCCGCCGACACCTGGCCGTTGGCGGCGAGCAGGCCGATCACCGACTGGGCGACCGTGGTCTTGCCCGAGCCCGACTCGCCGACGAGGGCGGTGACCGATCCCGCCTCGACGTCGAACGAGACGCCGCGGACAGCGTCGACGATGCCGCGGCGCGTGCGGTACTGCACCGCGAGGTCGCGGATGGACAGCAACGGTTGCGCGATCATGCGGCATCCCCTCCTCGGAGCGCCTGGCTCAGGCGATTTGTCGCGAGCACGACGACGACGACGATCAGACCGGGCAGCACCGTGAGCCACCAGGCCGTCGCGACGTAGTTGCGTCCTTCGGCGATGAGCAGTCCCCACTCGGGCGTGGGCGGCGGCGCGCCGTAGCCCAGGAAGCCGAGGGTCGAGATCTGCAGGATGGCGGAGCCGAACTGCAGCGCGGCGAGCGCGATGACCGGCGTGAGCGAGTTGGGGAGGATATGGCGCCACAGCACGCCGAAGAACGTGCCGCCCGAGCCGTACGCCGCCTCGACGAAATCGGTGACGCGGACGCTGACCACGCGCGAACGCGCGAGCCGCGCGAAGACGGCGATCGAGGTGACACCGACCGCGATAGCGGCGCTGGTGGTGCCGAAGCCGAGCAGCACCACGACGCTGAGCGAGAGCAGCAGCGCCGGAATGGCGAGGAGCACGTCGACGACCCGCATGAGCACCTCGTCGACCGCGCCGCCCAGCGCGCCGGCGGCCAGCCCGACGGCGGTGCCGACGACCAGCCCCACCGCGACGGCGACGAGTGCCCCGACGATCGACTGCGACGCCCCGTAGACGACGCGGGCGTAGAGGTCGCGGCCGGTGGCGTCGGTGCCGAACCAGTGCTCGGCGCTCGGCGCCTGCAGCGCAAGCGCGGCCGTCTCGGTGGGGCTCTGCGACGTGAACAGACCGGGAAACAGGGCCCACAGCAGGGCGACCACGATCACGACGGCAGGAATGAGGAACCCGGCGCGCGAGAGGACAGCACGCCAGCGGATGCGACGGTCGGGCGTCGGATCGGTGGCGCGTCCGGACGTCGGTTCTGCGGTCAGGCCCGCCGTGGGGGCGAGAGCGGTCATCGGCCTTCTCCTGATCCGTGAGCGGGTGCGGCGGCGACGACGCCGACCTCGGCATCCACGAGTTCATCGACGGCGCGCTCGGCGGCATCCACCGTCGACGGCTGCCGAGCGCCGCGGGAGCGACGCGGAGACCGCAGGCGCGCATCGAGAACGGGGTACAGCAGGTCGACGATGAGGTTGATGATGACGAAGGCGACCGTCGAGATCACCACCACCGCGAGCAGCACCGGGGTGTCGCGATTGGCGACGGCCTGAGCGGTGAGCTGGCCGATTCCGGCGCGCGCGAACACCGTCTCGGTGACGACCGCTCCCCCGACGAGCTCGCCGAAAAGCAACCCCGCCATCGTCAAGGTGGGCAGCAGGGCATTGCGCGCGACGCCTCGCCACAGCAGCCACGACGTGCTGGCGCCGCGGGCACGCACCACGGCGACGAACGGCTGCTCGCGCACCTCGTCGATCGACCGCATGAGCACCTGCGAGAGAGGCGCCGCGATCGGGATGGCGAGGGCGATGACCGGGAGGATCAGCGCCTGCACGGGGTTGGCGCCGATGACGGGCACCAGTCCCAACCGGAAGGAGAAGATCTGGATGAGGATGATGCCGATCCAGAACACCGGCAGCGAGACGAAGAGGGGCGGGATGCCGCGGAACACGCGGCGCAGCACCCCACCGGCACCATAGGTCGCGGTGAAGGCGATCGTCACAGCGAGAAAGACCGCGAGCACCAGGCCCAGCACCGCCAGGGTGAGAGTCGGCGGCAGTGCGGTCGCGATCAGTGCGGAGACCGACGCGCCGCTGGCGACCGAGTAGCCGAAGTCTCCCGTGAGAAAGCCCGCGATCGAGCGGACGTACTGCACGATGAGCGGCTGGTCGGCCCCCAGCGACTGACGGATCGCCTCGATCTGGTCGGGCGTGAGGCCGAGCTCGGGGCTGCCGTACCGGGCGATGACCGCATCGCCCGGCAGGGCCGCGAGCAGCAGATAGGCCGCCGTGTAGGCCAGAGCGAGGACGAGAACCGCCTGGCCCACACGACGAAGGACGTACGACATGAGGTCTCCGCAGCTGCGGGGATCAGCCCGCGAGCCAGGTCGAGTAGAACGACGGACGTCCGACCGACTCGGTTCCGAACCCATGGACCTTGGCGGTGAGGCCGAAGACCTGGGGCTCCTCGAAGATCGGGAGGATGTACGCGTTCTCGGCGAGGTAGGTCTGCGCCGCCGCCGACGCCGCCTGACGCTGCGGCGTCGTCGGCTCCGAGGCGATGGCCTGCAGCAGCGTGTCGAGCTGCGGGTCACCGACGCTGCCGTCGGCCGAGTTCAGGTTGAGCAGCGTGTTGCGGTTCTTGGAGAAGTACTGCGACTTGAGGACGTCGAAGTCCGCACGCCCGACCATCGAGTGGTACACCTGGATCGTTGCCTGGTCGTTCGAGGCCTTCGTCTGCGCGGCCATGTCGCCGGCGAACAGCGACACCTGGATGCCGAGCTTGCCCAGCTGCTCCTGGATGAGGGTCACGACCTCCTTCGACCGCGGCTGCGGCAGGGCCTCGTTGAACGCGAGCGTGAGCTTCTCGCCGTCCTTCGTCCGCACGCCGTCGGAACCGAGGGTCCAGCCGGCGGCGTCCAGCAGCGCGGCTGCCTTCGTGGGGTCGTACGCGTAGTACGACGAGGTGTCGACGTAGCCGAGGGCGGTCTTGGCGAGCGCACCGGTGGCCAGCGGGTAGTTCTTGGTGAAGAGGGTGTCGACGATCTTCTGACGGTCGATGCCGGCGATGATCGCCTGGCGCACGCGCACATCGGCCAGACGCGGCTCGCGGAAGCGGAAGCTCAAACCGTTGTTGACGCCGTTGGTGGCCGCGGCGTGCAGCGACAGCCCGGATGCCGCGAACTGCGCCTCGTCGGGCGCGGGGATGCCGCGGGCGATGTCGGCTTGACCGGCCACGACCGTGCCGACGCGCACGCTGTTCTCCGCGGCGACGACGTAGTTCACGCCGGCGAGGTAGGCCGCACCCTGGTGCTGCAGCGACGGCGGCGCCCAGTTGTAGTCCTTGCGCGCGGTGACGCTGGTCTGCGTGCCGATCTGCTCGTCGGAGATGACGAACGGACCGCTGCCGATGATCTTCGTCGCGTTGCCCGGACCGAACTGCTCGCTGGTGCGATCGAGGGTCGCGTCCGACAGCAGGCCCGAGTTGATCGTCGAGACGGCCTGTGCGAAGCCGGGCGAGGGGGCGGTGAAATGGAAAACGACCGTGTGGTCGCCGGTGACCTCGCCGTGGTCGTAGTTGTTGATCGCCTCCGACACCGACAGGGCGCGGGCCTTGTCGCCCTTGCCGTAGAGGTCGATGTTCTTCACGACGTTCGCCGCCGTCAGGGGGGTGCCGTCGGAGTAGGTGACGTCGGTGCGCAGGTCGAAGGTGTACTCCGTGGCATCCTCATTGACCTTGTAATCCGTCGCGATCCACGGCTCGAGCGCGAGGGTCTCCGGGTTCTGGTACAGCAGGCGATCGGTGACGTTGTTCACGATGCCGCCGTTGGGGTAGAAGCCCGCAGACGGCGGGTACAGCGTGGTCCAGGTCTGCGGTTCGAGATAGGTCAGAGTGCCGCCGGAGGCGGGCTGACCGCCGTCGGAGGCCGCCGGGGTCGCGGCGCCGGACGCGCAGCCGGCGAGCAGGGCGACCACGGCGACGGTGGATGCCGCCGCGAGGGCGGTGCGGGTGAAACGGGACATGGTGGTCTCCTGGGGTGCGCCGGACGACGCTGCGGTGTGCGGGATGGTCCACCCCACCACGCCGTGGACGGCGCTCACCACTCGACGGTCACGTGACGTAAGCGCACGTCACGAAACGTAAGAAACCGATCCGGCGGGAACAAAGCCCACCGCGAGAAGATCAGTCAGACGTGCGTCAGCAGCGCCACCGGCAGGTCGGCCAGCAGCTCCCCCAGCGACGCGATACCGCCGTCGATCTCGCGGCCGGTGAACTCGTCGCGCCAGCGGCCCGCGGGCAGCATCACCGCAGTGCCCGCCCAACCCCCGCGCGCCTCGAGTCCGAGCGGAAGCCGAGTGGCCACCACGATCGCACCACCCCGATCGAACGCGACCGCGTGAGCGCAGGCCGCACCTACCACCGGCAGGGCGGCATAGCGCGTGAAGAGCTCAGGACGGTCGCGACGCATTCGCAGGGTGCGCGAGACGACGAGCAGTTTCGCGGCCCCGGAGTCGTCGATCGGGGGCATCCACCCGCCGTCGAGGCGCGCCAGCAGCGTCCGCCGAAGGCCGAAGTCGACGGCACGGCGGTTGTCCGGATCGACGAGCGAGAGATCCCACAGCTCGGTGCCCTGATACACGTCCGGAACGCCCGGCCCGGCGAGCTGGAGCACCTTCGCGGCCAGCGAGTTCGACCGCCCCGCCGGGGTGATCGTGTCGACGAGATCGGCCACGATCGATCGCGCGGCACCGAACGCCGCGTCGATCAGTCCGTGGACCCGCGCTTCAAAAGCCTCGTCCGGGGCAGTCCACGTGGTGCCGACCGCACCTTCACGCGCTGCCTTCTCGGCGTACGCGTGCAGACGATCGCGCAGCGCGGCGTCGTCGGACCACGCGCCGACGACGGCCTGCCACAGAAGGTTGTCGAGGGGACCGTCGCCGGTCGATGCGATCGCCCGCAGGTCACCGAGCGCCTCCGCCCAGCGGTCGGGCATCTCCGCGAGCACCGAGAATCGCGCCCGCACGTCTTCGGACCGTTTCGTGTCGTGCGTCGTCAACGCCGTCAGCGCGTGCGGCCACGACGCCTGGCGCGCGGCGAAGGCGCGGTGCAGCGCTTCGACGGGCAGCGCGAACTGCGACGGGTCTCCGCCGACCTCGGTGAGCGAGGTGAGCCGGCTGTACCGGTAGAACGCCCGGTCTTCGACCCCCTTGGCCATAACCGGGCCGGTGGTCTGCATGAACCGGTGCGACAACTCGGATTCGGCGTCGGCGATGAGCTCCGCCAGCTCGGTGAGCGTGTCAGCGAGGTCGGGTCGCGCGGCGGATGCCGTGGCCACCGCATCCGCCAGCAGTTCGCGACCGGCCGGAAGATACGCGCGGTAGACGGGGAACGCGGCGAGCAGAGCGGCGAACGCGTCGCGCGCGCGGTCGTCGCCGAGGGCGGACCGCACGGCCGACGGCAGGCAGCGCACCAGTCGGCCGATTTCGGCGGCCTGCGACGTGTCGGCGATGTCGCGTTTGGTCGCGGCGGTCATCTCCTGCCACGTCAGCGATTCGCCGCGCAGCCGTCCGTCGAGGGACGTCAATGCAGCCTCGCCTGCCGGGTCGACCAGCACGCGGTCGATCTCGCCGAGCGCGTCGTAGCCCGTGGTGCCCTCGGTCGCCCACCACGAGGGCAGCTCCTCGCCCGGCTCGAGGATCTTCTCGACGTAGACGGGGAAGGGACGTTTCGACGCGGCGTTGCGCGCCCCGTCCACCGCGCCCGCCAGGGCATCGAGGTAGCCGCCCGGGTCGGAGAGCCCATCGGGGTGGTCGATACGCAGACCGTCAATCAGCCCCTCGCGCACCCACCGCAGGATCTCGACGTGTGACGCGTCGAACACCTCGGGCAGCTCCACGCGCACACCGGCGAGCGAGGTCACCGTGAAGAAGCGTCGGTAGTTGAGCTCTTCCGCGTCGCGCCGCCACGACGTCAGCCGCCAATGCTGCCGCTCGAGCACATCGCGGACGGCGCTGCGATCGGTGGTCGCGTGTTGCGGCGCGGTGCCGGCAGCCAGGGGCAGTACGAGGTCGCCGTACGTCGCCGTGCCGAATCCGTCGTCGTCGGATGCCGGGGGCGCCACGTGGATCTGCGCGTCGTCGAGCACCTCGTCGAGAGCGGCCCCCAACACGGGGAGGACGACGCGTCCGCCGCCGTGCTCCCAATCGATGTCGAACGCTTCGGCGTGCGTGGACGCACGGCCGTGAGTGAGCACGTCCCACCACCACGGGTTGTCGGCCGGTACGGACACACCCTGATGGTTCGGCACGATGTCGATGATGATTCCGAGCCCCGCCTGCCGCGCCGCCGCGACGAAGCGCGCCAAGCCTTCGGGGCCGCCCCGATCGCGATCGACCCGGGTCGGGTCGACGACGTCGTACCCGTGATCCGACCCCTCGGCCGCCTGCAGGATGGGCGACAGATACGCCCAGTCCACCCCCAGCGCGCGGAGGTAGTCGGTCGTCGCCGCGGCGGCATCCAGGTCGAACGACGCCCGCACCTGCAGACGATAGGTCGAGACGGGGCGCGGCGTGCTCGCGTCGGCCATGATCAGTGCGGCAGCTCGGACTGCGGTGCCGGAGAGCGGACGATGTCGATCGGCACCGTCAGCGCGGCCAGCGACGCAGCGACCGAGTGGTCGACGTCGGGCTTCTCCTCGACGTAGTCGCGCAGCACGATGAGCGAGCGACCGGCGACCTCGAGCGCCTCGCCGCCGTCCCGCGGACGCGTGTCGGTGAGCTGCCCGGTCGTGTCGACCACGATCTCCCACTGCGGGCTGAACTCCGCCCGAGGAATCGTGAACGACAGCGATTCGTCCCCCGCGTTGAAGAGGATGAAGAAGTGGCGGTCTTCGATCTGCTCGCCGCGGCGATCGCGCTCGCGGATGCCGGCACCGTTGAGGAAGACGCCGACGGCGCGACCGAAGCCCGACTCCCAGTCCTCGGGCTGCATCTCGGTGCCGTCGGGTCGCAGCCACGCAATGTCGGGCAGCGGCGATCCCTCTTCGCGGCGCACCGGACGCCCGTCGAAGAATCGGCTGCGCCGGAACGTCGGATGCTCGCGACGCAATCGAGCGAGGGCGGCGGTGAACTCGACCAACGGCTGGTCGACATGACTCCAGTCGATCCACGTGATCTCGTTGTCTTGCGCGTACCCGTTGTTGTTGCCGCCCTGGGTGCGCCCCAACTCGTCACCGTGGGAGATCATCGGCACGCCCTGACTGAGCAGAAGCGTCGCGAGGAAGTTGCGCTGCTGGCGCGCGCGCAGCGTCAACACGCCCTGGTCGTCGCTCGGGCCCTCGACACCGCAGTTCCACGACCGGTTGTGCGATTCGCCGTCGTTGTTGTCTTCGCCGTTGGCCTCGTTGTGCTTCTCGTTGTACGAGACGAGGTCGCGCAGAGTGAAGCCGTCATGGGCGGTGACGAAGTTGATGGATGCCACGGGCCTGCGGCCCGAGTTCTCGTACAGATCGGCTGAACCCGTCAACCGCGACGCGAACTCGGCGAGCGTCGCAGGCTCACCCCGCCACAGGTCTCGGACGGTGTCGCGGTACTTTCCGTTCCATTCCGTCCACTGCGGCGGGAAATTGCCCACCTGGTAGCCGCCGGGACCGATGTCCCACGGCTCGGCGATGAGCTTGACCTGCGAAATTACGGGATCCTGCTGCACGATTTCGAAGAAGGCCGCGAGACGGTCCACCTCGTAGAACTCGCGGGCGAGAGTGGCCGCGAGATCGAAGCGGAAACCGTCGACGTGCATCTCGAGCACCCAGTAGCGCAGCGAGTCCATGATCAGCTGCAGGGTGTGCGGGTTGCCGACGTTCATGCTGTTGCCGGTGCCGGTGTAGTCGGTGTAATACCGCTTGTCGTCGGGTTCGAGCCGGTAGTACGCCTCGTTGTCGATGCCACGCATCGACAGGGTCGGGCCCATGTGGTTGCCCTCGGCGGTGTGGTTGTAGACGACGTCGAGGATGACCTCGATGCCGGCGGCGTGCAGTGCCTTCACCATGCTCTTGAACTCCTGCACCTGCTGACCGCGCTGGCCGGTCGATGCGTAGGTGTTCTGCGGTGCGAGGAAGGCGATGGTGTTGTATCCCCAGTAGTTGCTGAGGCCCTTGTCCTGGAGCGTCGAGTCGTTCACGAACTGGTGCACCGGCATGAGCTCGATCGCCGTCACACCGATGTGTTTGAGGTGCTCGATGATCGCCGGGTGGGCGATGGCACTGTAGGTGCCGCGAATCTCCTCGGGGATGTCGGGGTGCAGCTCGGTCAGACCCTTGACATGAGCTTCGTAGATGACGGTCTCGGCATACGGAGTCTTGGGGAGCCGGTCACCCGCCCAATCGAAGAAGGGGTTGACCACGACGCCCTTCATCATCGCGTGCGCCGAGTCATCGTCGTTGCGCGACTCGGCGTCACCGAAGTTGTAGCCGAATACCGCCTGGCCCCACTGCACCTGACCCTCGACAGCCTTCGCATACGGGTCGAGGAGGAGCTTGTTCGGGTTGAAGCGCTGCCCGTTCGCCGGATCGCTCGGACCGTACACGCGGTACCCGTAGCGCTGGCCGGGCTGAACCGTCGGCAGATAGACGTGCCAGACGAAGGCGTCGACGTCGCGCAGCTCGATGCGGGTCTCGCGCCCGCGGTCACCGAAAAGGCAGAGCTCGACGCGTTCCGCGCCTTCGCTGAAGAGGGCGAAGTTCGTGCCGCTACCGTCGAAGGTCGCACCCAGTGGGTAGGCGGATCCGGGCCATGCCTGCATGTGCGACTCCCTGGTCGGTGACACTCGCTGCCACACGATCGAACCGTGACGAGACCATCCCGTGACGAGTTCAGCCTACGTCGCAGCGGGTTTCGTGATGGTGTCGGCCGAGGGGACTGGACGCGTCGACCGGGAGTTGCTATGAGCCCGTCGCGTGCGCGCGCAACGCGGCGTCTCGCGCGAGAATCAGATACACGCTCGCCGTCCAGGTGTATGCCCGGTCGCGCAATCCTTCGCCCGTGACGGCGTCGAAGTTCTCCGCGAAACCCGACGTCTCGCACAGCCGGCGAAAGCTCGCGCTGATCTCGTCGGCGAGGGCGATCGCACCCGCCCGGCGCAGACCGTCTTCGATGAGCAGCGTCGACGGGGCCCAGATCGGCCCCCGCCAGTAGCCGTCTGATTCATAGTGCGGCGAGTCCAAGGGCTCGGTCGCCAGCCCCCACCCGGTGAGGTGGTGGCGGATGGCCGCGGCGACGCGAGAGGTATCGGCCGCCGTGAGCAGGTCACCCAGGACGATGGGCATGTTCACCAGCAGACTGGTCGTCGAGCTGCGGCGACCGCTGAGGGGCGCGATGGCGAAGAAGCCCTGACCGTCGTGCAGCTGCGACATCAGCGCCCGCTGCACCCGCTGGGCCTCGGTACGCCACGTCTCGGCATCCGGCCGGCCGAGCTCGGCGGCGAGGCGCGCGAGCTCGTCCAGCTGCAGCACGAGGAACGCCGCCAGATCGGGAGCGATGACGACGCGATCGGCATCGAACATCGTCGCGTTGTCCCAGCCGCTGTCATTGCCGTGCTGATAGTGCGGAAGGTCGGCGCCCTCCGGACGACGCGCGTCCAGCCAGAACCGTGTCCACGCGACGAGCCGATCGTAGATGTCCTCGAGCACATCGACCGAAAGCGGATCGGTCAGGCGCTCGCGAAGCCGGGCGAGCGCCCAGCCATGGATCGGAGGTTTCACATAGTTGTAGAGCACCTCCGAATGGGTGACCGAGTCGGGCAGCGCACCGGACGGATCCTGATGGTCGAACGGCGTCAGGAACTGGTCGAGAGCGACCTGCGGCAGCGCGGCGAGCGCCAGCGCGTTGAAGCAATGGTCCCAGCTCCACACCTTGTCCATCCAGTGCTTCGACATGAAGACGCTCTCGCGACGCAAGAACCCGCCCGGCGGAACCGTCGCCGACCAGAGAACGTAGGCGGCGCGGGTCGCCGCCGGCGCCTGGGCACCCCGCCACGGCGCGATGGCGTCGACGTAGGCGCTGAAGTCGGCATCCACGGTGGACACGATCTCGTCGAAGGCCGCCTCGGAGCGATAGGACGGCCTCGCCGTCTCGTACTCCTCGACGACGACCTCCCACGCATCGCCGTCGAGGAGCACATGACGCTCGCCGCCCCCCGTCCGTTCCGCCCCCACCGTCTGCGCATGACCGGACAGCGAGGTCACCCGATATCGACGACCGGTCTCGTACGACGTGAAGACGCTCGCTCCGTCCATCGGGTCGCGGTAAAGGTACGTGCCCGTGAAGGGGGTGAGCTCGCTCGCGGCATCCGCAATGCGTAGCGCCAGCCCACGGCCGCGCAACCGCAGCACGCTCGGCCGCTCGAACACGGCATCAATACGTCCGCCCTCGGCAGTCGTCCACGTGAGACGGGCGGGTTCGGCGTGCCACACGGTGTCGGCTCGCTCGCCACCCACCTCGGGAACGAGGGCCAGCACGGCGTGCATGCCCGTCTGGTGCGTGACGAGATGGATGTCGTCCACGCGGCGGTGCAGGCCGATCACCGGCGACAGATCGAGCCAAGATCCACGGCGGCTGAACGGGATGTCGCGCACGTCGAACGTCGCGTCGTCGAGAGTCATAGGTCAGTCCTTCACGGCGCCGGCGGTGACCCCGGCGGCGACATAGCGTTGGGCGATGATGAGCAGGAGCGCGGCGGGGGCCGAGGCGACCACGGCGGTCGCCATGATCGCGTTCCAGTCCTGCGTGTTGTTGCCGATGTAGCGGTAGATGCCGATCGTGATCGGCTGCAGGTCGCCGCCGCGGTTGATGGTCGAGGCGAAGATGAAGTCTGACCACGCCCACAGGAAGGTGAACAGGGCGACGGTGACGAGGGAGTTGCGGCTGATGGGCAGCACGACCGAACGGAAGGTCCGCCACGCCCCGGCACCGTCGATCTTCGCGGCGGCGATCAGTTCGTCCGGAATGCCCGACATGAACGCCGTGAAGATCAGCACGCCGAAGGGAACGGCCAGCGTCGAATCGGCGAGGATCATCCCGGGGATCGTGTTGAGCAGTCCCCACGTGGAGAAAATCAGATAGAACCCCATCGCCATGATGATGCTCGGGATCATCTGGGCGATGAGCAGGACGAAGTTGAGCACGGTGCGTCCACGCGGGCGCAGCTTCGCGAGCGCGTAGGCGGCGGGCGCGGAGAGGGCGATGGTCAGCACCACGGCGCCGATCCCGACGACGAAGCTCGTGAGCAGGTACGGCAGCTGGTCGCTGATGACCCGCTCGTAGCCCGCGAAGGTCGGGTTCACCGGGAAGAGGTCGGGCGGATCCTTGCGGAGCCGGTCGGGCTGGGTGAGCGAGACGTTCACCATCCAGTACAGGGGAAAGAGCATCACCGCTGTGAGGATCACGCCGATGACGGTGTCGATGAGCCGCCTCGTCATGACGGGTCCACCCTCCGCTGCAGGCGGATGTAAATGAGGCCGAACACGAATGCGATGACGATCAGCACGTTGCCGACGGCTGCCGCGGGGCTCAGCTCGGGCGTTCCGCCGCCGAAGCCCAACCGGTACGACCAGATCGAGAGGGTCGTGGAGGCATCACCCGGACCACCCTTGGTCATGATCCAAATGATGTCGAACACCTTCAGCGTGTAGACGAGCCCCAAGAGGATCGTGATGGCCGATACCGGACGCAGCAGCGGGAAGGTGATACGCCAGAACGTCTGCCAGGCGTTGGCGCCGTCGAGGGATGCCGCCTCGTACACGTCGGTGGAGATGTTCTGCAGTCCGCTGTACAGGATGACGAGATTGAACGGGATGCCGATCCAGATGTTGGCGATCAACACCGACACCAGCGCCCACTGCGGCGACGTCAGCCAGTTGATCTGCGGTGCCCCGAGCGCCTGGATGCCGGCGTTGACGATGCCCGATTCACTGTTGAGCATCCACGACCAGATCGACGCCGACACCAGCAGCGGCAGCAACCACGGCACGAGGAAGAGAGCGCGCAGCGTCCCCGAGAGCGGGAAGCGGCGGAAGAAGAAGACGGCGAGGGCGAGCCCGATGGCGAACTGGAAGAGGATCGACCCCAGGGTGAAGACCGCTGTGTTGAGGATGGCCGGCGCGAAGGAAGCATCCTGCAGCACCGCGATGTAGTTGCTCAGCCCTGCCCAGTCGGCATTGCCGGTGATGAACGAGGCGAGCGTGTAGTCGCGGAAGCTCAGATCGAGGTTGCGCACCAGCGGGTACGCGTAGAAGAAGAGCAGGTAGAGGACGACGGGGGCGATGAACGCCCAGGCGACCAGTTGAGACGTGAGGCGCTGTCTCCGTCGCGAGGAGACACCTCCGCCCGTACCCGCTCGAGGACCCCGTGGTGTCGCGGGCATCGCCGGGTCCTTTCGCGGAAGCGGGCGGAGGGTCGTGGTCATCGGAGGGTGCTCAGCGTGTCATCGCGACGCGGCGGCCTGCGCGGCCTTCAGCGCGTCGGCGGGTGAGGATGATCCGCTCAGCGCATTCTGCACGGCGGTGTAGAGCTGCTCCGAGATGGTGGCGTACTTCACTCCGAGGTTGTCGGCGGTGCGCGGCTTCGCGTCGGCGACCGCCGTGATCCATCCCTGGAGGGTGGGATCGGCCTTCAGCTGCGCGTCCTGGCCCGCCTTTGTCGGTGCGACGTAGCCCAGCGCATCCGCGGCGGCGTTGCCCGCCGTGAGGCAGTTGACGATCTTCACCGAGGTCGCGTAGCGCGCGGCATCCTTCTGCACCGGGATGGTGAGGAACTCGCCGCCCGTGGGTGCCGGAGCGGCCCCGCCGCTCTCCCCGGGGATCTGGATGACTTTGTAGCCAGCCTTGTCGGCGTCGCCCTGGAACCACGAGCCGTTCTCCGCGAACGCGTACTCGCCGGTCTTGAACTCGTCCCAGCTGGTGCCCTGCGTGTTCTGCAGCACGGAGTTCGGGGCGAGTCCCTTCTTCACCCAGTCGGTCCACAGCTGCAATGACGACTGCGCCGCCGAGGAGTCGAGCTGAGTGAGATCGGCTTTGGCGCCCCAGAACCACGGCAGGAACTGGAACGACCCTTCCTCGGTGCCGACGGCGGAGAAGGTGATGCCCTTCTTGCCCGCAGCCACGACCTTCTCCAGAGCAGCGGTGAGGCTCGCCCAGTCCGTCACCGTCGCGATGTCGACCCCCGCTGCGCTGAGTACCGTCGGGTTGTAGTAGAGGCCGAGGGTGTTGGCGCCGACCGGCACACCGTAGGTCTTTCCGTCGACCTGTCCCGCCGTGAGGATGTTGTCCTGAATGTCGGCGGTGTCGAGCCCCGAGTCGGCGTTCGACGTGAGCAGTCCGGCCGCGGCCAGCGTCGGAACCTTCGGGTTGTCGATGAGCGCGACATCGGGAAGGTTGGGTGCCGCGGTGGTGAGGTCTTTGACCGTGTCACCGGTGTTGCTGGCGGTGCGCTTGATCGTGATGCCGAGTTCGCTCGCGCACACATCGATGGCCTTCGCCCACGCCGACGAGGAGTCGCGGTCGGGGTACGGATCCCACAGGTTATAGGTTCCGCCGGCGCTGCCGGACATACCGCCCGTACCGCTGCCGGACGGGGATGATGAGCAGCCGGCCAGCGCCGTCGCGGTGACGGCGATGCCGATGCCGATGATGGTGGCCCCGACGATGCGGGCCGAATGTGTGATGTGCACGGTATTCCTCTCTGAATGCCTGTTTTCGCGTAAGCGATCGAACCGGTTCGATGTTGTCGATGGATGATCGCCGAGCTCCGTGCTCGGCGTTCGGGGGTGTGCGGGTCAGCACCTCAGCCGGTCAGCGTGTGCTGCCCCGATCAGTGAGCTCGGGCGCGATGAAGCGAACGATCGGTGATCCCGCACCGTCGGCGTCTTGCATCCTGCGCACGAGCGCCTGGACCGCGGCGCGGCCCAGTTTGTCGGGGGATGTCTCTATCGCCGTGTAGGGCAGCGAGAACAGCCGGCCGAAGTCTTCGGTGTAGATACCCACGACCGAGAGGTCGTCGGGAACGCGCACGCCGCGGGCGTTGAGCACCCACGGCAGCGCGGCGATCATCGCGTCGTTGTGAACGATGACGGCGGTCGCCGCGGGGCGTTCGTCGAGGATCGCATGGAGGGCCTCGTTGATGGCGGGCTGCTCGGTCTGTCCCCAGTACGGGTGAATACGCAGACCGTAGCGCGCGGCACGTTCGAGGGCGGCATCGCGAAAGCGCCACGCATACGCTCCACCACGTGCGATGACGTGCTCGTGCGGCGAAATGAGGACGATCTCACGGTGGCCGCGCGCGTGCAGGTGATCGACGAGCATGCGCGCCGACTCCCCGAAGTCGAGATCGAAGACGTCGAGACCGTGCGTGTCCTTCGGCAGACCGACCAGCGCGCCCGGCTGGCGGGCGGCGCGCAGCATCGGGATGCGCGGGTCGTCGTGGGCCACGTTGAGCAGCACCACGCCGTCGACCATCTCCGAATCGGTCACGCGCCGCAGGGCCTGCGGCCCGTCGTCCTCGGTCATCATCAGGACGTCGTAACCCGCCTCGCGGGCAGCCTCGGTAATCGGCAGAACGTACTGCAGCATGGCGGGCGAGAACTCGTCGCGGAAGAACTGGACCAGCAGACCGATGACCATCGTCTGCGATGTGGCGAGAGCGCGGGCGCCCGCGTTCGGCGTGAAGTCGAGCTCGCGGATCGCCTGCTCGATGCGCCCGCGGGTCTCCTCCGAGATCGTGCGTTTGCCGGAGAGCGCGTACGAGACGGTACTGCGTGAAACACCGGCAACCCGCGCGACGTCTCCGATCGTTGCCACGATGCCTCCTTGTTCTTCGTCGAACCCGTTCGACCAGCTCGGCGGCGCGAGATGGGTGAAAACTGTCGACCGCACCATCGAATCCCGCGACATCATCGAACGATGTCGCATCAGACGCGGATTGCTGCGTATCGACAAGGACAAGCTAATCGAACCGGTTCGCTTCCGCAAGAGGACATCTCCCTCGCGATCCCGAGCCGACCGGGCGCGGCGGATGCCGCGCCCGACGACCAGAAGTGAGACGGCCGCGCTCGACGTCTGTGATCAGGAGGTGATCTCGACGTCCTCGCTCTCGGCGGCGATGCGCGCGGCCTGACGGGCCGCGCCGAGCGCGACGTACTCCCCCGCGGCAGGCACTTCGACGGGCACACCCAGCACCTCCGGGGCGATCCGACGCACCGCTTCAGACTGCGCCCCGCCGCCGACGAGCAGCGCCCGCTCGATCGGCACGCCGAGCCCGCGGATCGCGTCGAGACCGGCGGAGAGCCCGCGCAGCATGCCCTCGACCGCCGCCCGCGCGAGGTTCTCGCGGGTCGTGGAGGCGAGGGTCATACCGGTGAGCTCGGCGGTCGCATCGGGCAGGTTGGGCGTGCGCTCCCCCTCGAAGTACGGCAGCAGCCTGAGTCCGGCCGCACCGGGTGCCGCGGCGAGGGCGAGGGCGCTGAGCTCGGCATGGTCGACGGCGAGCAGTCGCGCGATCGCGTCGAGCACGCGGGCCGCGTTGAGGGTCGCGACCAGCGGAAGGAAGTTCCCGCCGGCGTCCGCGAAGCCCGCAACCGTGCCGGTCGGGTCGATCGTGCGCTCGGCGCTGACGGCGAACACCGTGCCGCTGGTTCCGATCGAGACGACCACGTCACCCAGCCGGGCGCCCACGCCGAGGGCGGCGGCGGCGTTGTCGCCCGCTCCCGGGCCGACGCGGCGGCCCACGGCATCCGTCACCCATCCCGTCGGACCCAGCACGCGCGGCAGGGCGGCGTCGTGCCCCAGAGCGGCGATCAGAAGATCACGGTCGTATCCGCCGGTGGACGGATTCCAGTACCCCGTGCCCGACGCATCCGAGCGATCGGTGACCAGCTCGTCGAACGCAGGCGCGCCTTCGGCTACCGGTCCGAAGCCACGCAGGCGCCAGGTGAGCCAGTCGTGCGGCAGGGCCACGGCGGCGACGGCCTCCGCGTGGGCGGGCTCGGCATCGCGCAGCCAGCGCAGTTTGGTGACGGTAAAGGAAGCCACGGGCACCAGGCCCGTGCGCGCGGCGAGCTCGTCGGCGCCGAACTCGGCGATCAGGTCCGTCGCGGCACCCGCCGAGCGCGTGTCGTTCCACAACAGGGCGTCACGGACGACCGCACCGCGCGCGTCGAGTGCGACCATGCCGTGCTGCTGCCCGCCGATCGCCCACGCCTCCACGTCGTCCATGCCCCCGGCATCCGCGATCGCCGTCTGCAGCGCGCTCCACCACGCGTCGGGATCGACGCTGGTCCCGTCGGGGTGCGCGGCACGGCCGGTGCGGACAACGGCACCGGTGGCCGTGTCGACGATGACGACCTTGCACGACTGCGTCGACGAGTCGACGCCCATCACGAGTGCCATCTCGGCATCCTCTCTTCAGGCACCGCCGCCACCCACCGAGACATCGCATCGGTGTCCTGGTGGGTGGGCGGGTTGGCGGGTCAGCGCGCGCCGAGCAGGTGCTCGGTGGCCAGCTGCTGCAGCCGCACGAAGCCGAAGCCCTTGCCGCCCAGGTATGCGTCGGTGTCGAAGTCCTCGTAGGCCGAGCGGTCGGCGACGAAGTCGTCGTAGCTCTCGCCCTCCGCGAACGTCGGCTGTGCGAGCTCGGCCACGCGGGCGGCGGTCAGCGCCTCCTGCACCTCGGGGTCGGCGCGGAACGCGGCCGCACGCTCCTTCAACAGCAGGTAGGTGCGCATGTTGGCGGATGCCGAGTCCCAGACGCCCGTCTCGTCTTCGGTGCGCGACGGCTTGTAGTCGAAGTGACGCGGACCCTCGTATGCCTGGCCACCGTTCGGGCCGCCGTTTTCGAGGAGGTCGACGAGCGCGAACGCGTTGTGGAGGTCGCCGTGACCGAACACGAGGTCCTGGTCGTACTTGATGCCGCGCTGGCCGTTGAGGTCGATGTGGAAGAGCTTGCCGTGGTACAGCGCCTGGGCGATTCCGGCGGCGAAGTTCAGGCCCGCCATCTGCTCGTGACCCACCTCGGGGTTGAGGCCCACCAGTTCGGGACGCTCGAGCGAGTTGATGAACGCGAGCGCGTGGCCCACGGTCGGCAGCAGGATGTCGCCGCGGGGCTCGTTGGGCTTGGGCTCGATCGCGAAGCGGATGTCGTACCCCTTGTCGACGACGTAGTCGCCGAGGAAGTTGACGGCCTCGCGGTAACGCTCCAGCGCCTGGCGGATGTCCTTCGCGGAGTCGTACTCGGCGCCCTCACGGCCACCCCACATGACGAAGGTCTGAGCACCCAGCTCGGCACCGAGGTCGATCTGGCGGAGCACCTTGCGGATGGCGAAGCGGCGCACGTCGCGGTCGTTCGACGTGAATCCGCCGTCTTTGAAGACGGGGGCGCTGAACAGGTTCGTGGTGACCATCGGGACCTTCAGGCCCGTGGCATCCAGGGCACCCTTCAGACGATCGATCTGGTGCTGACGCTCCGCGTCGCTCGATCCGAACGGGAACAGGTCGTCATCGTGGAACGTGAGCCCGTAGGCGCCGAGCTCGGCGAGCTTCTCGACGGCGTGCACGACGTCGAGCGGCGGGCGGGTCGGACCACCGAACGGGTCGGTGCCGTTGTAGCCGATGGTCCAGAGACCGAAGGTGAACTTGTCGGCGGGGGTCGGGGTGGTCATGACGCTCCTTCGCGAAGACGTGCGCGAGGCACTTTTGTTGTTAGCAACAACCTATACCACGACGCACCCCCGGTCCACCACGTCGTGAGGCCCGCGCACCTCTAGGGTTGACGCGTGGCACGGGCAGAGGGAACGGTCGAGGGCGTGAGGCGCGCCAACCTCTCGCGCGTGCTCCGCCTGGTGCACGAAGACGGCCCCCTCTCACGTGCCGCACTCACCGAGCTCACCGGCCTGAACCGCTCCACGATCGGCGCCCTCGTGGCCGATCTGGTGGGCGCCGGACTCGTCAGCGAAGGCGCCCCCGAGGCTCAGCGTCGCGTCGGACGCCCCTCCCCGTCGGTGGCCGCAGCCTCCGACGTCGTCGCGATCGCCGTCAACCCCGAAGTCGACGCGCTGACCATCGCGGCCGTCGGCCTGGACCGAGCCATCGTGCTGCGGGAGCGCATCGATCTCGCAGGTCTCATCTCGGCGGAGGAAGCGGCTTCCCTCACCGCCGATGTCATCGCGCGGTGGCGCCGTGACACGCTCGCCGACCACCGCATCGCCGGCATCGGGCTCGCTGTGCCGGGACTCGTGCGCGCCGCCGACGGGCTGGTGCGCCGTGCGCCGCACCTGGACTGGACGGATGCACCGTTGCGCGACGACCTCATACGCGCCACCGGCCTGCCGACCGCGATCGACAACGACGCAACCCTCGGCGCCCTCGCCGAGAGCATGTACGGCGCGGGACGCGGCATCAGCGATCTGATCTACCTCAACGGTGGGGCGAGCGGCATCGGCGGCGGACTCGTGATCGGCGGGCATCTCGTGCGAGGCGCCGGCGGCTACGCGGGCGAGCTCGGGCAGAACCGGCCCGGTATCGCACACCCCGCCGACCGCCGATCGGGAGTGCAGGGCACCCTCGAAGACGAGGTGAGCCGATCGCGCCTGTTGGCCGTGGTGAGCCTGCACAGCGCCGACGAGCCGACGCTCGAGCACGCGATCCGCACGTCGCAGAGCGTCGAGGTCGCCGCGGAGGTCGAGCGCCAGCGCCGCATCCTCGCGACCGCGCTCGCCAACGCCGTCAACGTGCTGAACCCCTCGACCGTGGTGCTCGGCGGCTTCTTGGCCACCATCTTGGAACAGGATGCCGACGCACTTCTGGCCGCGGTGCGCGACCAAGCCATGGCGATGAACGTGGAGGAGCTTCAGCTGCGATCCGCCGCGCTCGGCCCCGACCGTCTGCTGGTCGGTGCCGCCGAGATGGCCTTCGACGCGCTCCTGACCGATCCGCTCGACGTCGCCTGACGCCCGGTATCCGGCGCGTCGACTCAGCGCAGCGGTGCGGTGGTCGCCCGCGGGATCAGCCGTGTCGGCAGCATGAGATGGGTCGCCTCCGGCATCGCCCCGGTGAGCATCGTCACCAGCATCCTCGCCGCCTCGGCGCCGAGGCGCTGAATCGGCTGGCGGACGGTGCTGAGTGGGCGCGCGGTGAGAAACGCCTCGGGGATGTCGTCGAAGCCGATCACCGACAGGTCGCCGGGCACATCGAGGCCGAGGTCGGCGGCGACCTCGATGAGCCCCAGGGCCGTGCGGTCGTTGGCGGCGAACACGGCCGTGGGCCGATCGGGCTGCTGCAGCAGCGCCCTGCCGACGACCCGCACCGTGTCGGGGTCGTACATGCCGACGGCGACGAGCGCGGGGTCGAACCGGATGCCGGCTTGGCGCAGTGCCCGCCGGTAGCCCGCCTCGCGCATCTCGGACGAGCGGAGTTCGGGGCGCCCGGCAAGAAAGCCGATGCGGCGATGACCGAGTTCGATGAGATGCGCGGTCGCCTCGAATCCGCCGGTGAGGCTGTCGGATTCGACCGAGGGGATGTCGACCCGTCCCGAGTGAGGGTCGACGGCGACGATCGGCACGTCGGCGTTCACGCCGACGACGGTCGGCGTGACCATGATCGCGGCATCGATCAGAGTGCCGCTCAGGCGGCTGAGCGAGCGACGCTCCCACCCCTGTGGGTCGCTGTCGCGGGCACCGGCGTACGCGAGCAGGTCGTACCGATGGCTGCTGAGCGCGGCGCCGACGCCCTTCAGGACCTCGGCACTGAAGGGCTCGAAGTCCGAGACGAGCACCCCCACCACCCCGGTGCGGCGTGAACGCATGCTGCTCGCCACGAGGCTCGATTCGTACCCGAGTTCGGCGACGGCATCGAGCACGCGCGAGACGGTGGCGCTGGCCACGCCGTAGCGCCCGTTGACCGCTTTGGACACCGTGGCGACGGAGACGCCGGCAGCTCTGGCGACGTCATGGATGGTGGCTCTGTGACTCACGGTGGTGATCCTACGGGTGAGGAAACGTTATTGAAAAGGTTTTTGAAAACGTTTGACGCCGTTGACAACAAATGGACACACTGGGCTCATTCCGGCCCGAACACCTGCCGGGATGCTCCGTGCCCCGAATGTCCGGGGTGAGGCTCAATGAGGAGGACAGGAATCACATGAAGGCGAAAAAGATCCTGACCGGAGCGGCGCTCCTGGTCGTGGGCGCGCTCGGGCTCAGCGCCTGTAGCGGCTCCGGTGACGCGGGCAGCAACGGCAAGGTCGAGATGACGCTGTGGCAGAACTCGACGACCGGCGCCGGTCAGCAGTTCTGGAAAGACGCCATCGCGGCGTTCGAGAAGGCGAACCCGAACGTCACCATCACGATGCAGTCCGTGCAGAACGAAGACATGGACGGCAAGCTCCAGACCGCACTGAACGCGGGCGATGCCCCCGACATCTTCCTGCAGCGCGGCGGCGGCAAGCTCGCGGCGATGGTGCAGGCGGGTCAGCTGATGGATCTCACCGACAAGATCAGCGACACCGCGAAGTCGGAGATCTCCGAGGGCTCGTTCAAGGCCGAGACCTACCAGGACAAGGTGTGGGCGATGCCGCTCGCCGTGCTGCCCAGCGGCTTCTGGTACAGCTCCGACCTGTTCACGAAGGCGGGCATCACCACGGCCCCCACGACGATCAGCGACCTCGAGTCGGCGGTCGGCAAGCTGAAGAGCTCGGGCGTTGCGCCCATCGCTCTCGGCGGCAAGGACGCCTGGCCGGCCGCGCACTGGTATTACAACTTCGCACTGCGCGAATGCAGCGCGCAGACGCTCGAGAAGACGGGCGACTCGAAGGACTTCAGCGACGGATGCTGGTTGAAGGCCGCGGAGGACCTCAACGACTTCGCCGAGACGAAGCCGTTCAACGAGGGCTTCCTGACCACGTCGGCCCAACAGGGCGCCGGAAGCTCGGCGGGTCTCGTGGCCAACCACCAGGCCGCCATGGAGCTCATGGGCGCGTGGGACCCGGGCGTGATCGCCTCGCTCACCCCCGACGAGAAGCCGCTTCCCGACCTCGCCTGGTTCCCCTTCCCGGAGATCTCCGGCGGACAGGGCGAGCCCGGCGCGATGATGGGCGGCGTCGACGGGTACTCGTGCTCGGTCAAGGCACCCAAGGAGTGCGCCGACTTCCTGAACTTCATCGCTTCGGCCGACCAGCAGAAGGCGTACTACGCGGCGTTCAGCGCGCCGCCGGTCAACAAGACCGCTCAGGCGGCCGTCAAAGAGCCCTACCTGCAGGAGGTCCTCGCCGCCTACAACAAGGCGCCGTTCGTGTCGCAGTGGCTCGACACCGTGCTCGGTCAGAACGTCGGCAACGCGCTCAACGTCGCCGTCGTCGACCTGCTGGCGGGCAAGAGCGACCCGAAGCAGATGATCCAGTCGGTCACCGACGCGGCCAAGAAGGGCTGATCGGATCGTGTCCCTTCGCGAGACCTCCGTGGCCGTCACCGACCCGGAGACGGATCTCGCGCAGCACGGCGGGGGCGGCGTGACGCCGCCCCCGCCCCTGCCGCGCCGCCGTCCCCGTGGGCTGGGATGGGCCGGCAGACTCGAAATCGCGCTCCTGGTCGGCCCCGCGCTGGTCATGTTCCTCGGTTTCGTGATCTTCCCCGTCGTGATGGCGGCGTTCTACGGCTTCTTCCGGTGGCAGGGCTACGGCGCTCCGACCGATTTCGTCGGACTGCAGAATTACCTGACGATCCTCACCGACCCGACCTTCATCGAGGCGCTCGGCCACAACGGCTTCATCGTGATCGCCTCGATCGTGCTGCAGGGCCCGATCGCCGTGCTGCTCGCGCTACTGCTGAACCGCCGGATGCGCGGTCAGTCGATCATCCGCGTGCTGATGTTCGTGCCGTACGTCATCGCCGAGGTCGTCGTCGGCACCGGCTTCGGGCTCATGCTGCAGACGCAGGGCGCCCTCAACGGGATGCTGGAAAGCGTGGGGCTGGGCGCGTTCGCGCACGACTGGATCGCCGACCCGGCGATCGCCATCTGGACGCTGATGGCGATCCTGACCTGGAAGTACGTCGGCTTCGCCGTCATCCTCTTCCTCGCAGGGCTCCAGGGCATCCCCGAGGAGCTCTACGAGGCCGCCGCCCTGGACGGCGCCGGCTACTGGCAGGCGCACTGGCGCATCACGCTCCCGCTGCTGGCACCCACGCTGCGCATCTGGGCGTTCCTCTCGATCATCGGCGCCCTGCAGTTGTTCGATCTCGTCTACATCATCTGGGGTCAGTACGTCGCGTCGACGGCCGGCACCTCCACGATGGCGACCTACATGGTCGTCAACGGCCGCAACGCCGGCAACTACGGCTACGGCAACGCGGTCGCCGTGGTCATCTTCGTCATCTCGCTCATCGTGGCCCTCATCTACCAGCGCTTCGTGCTGCGACGAGACACCGCTGGTGCCATCACCGAAGGGAAGAAGACGCGATGAGCGCTCTCACCGCCGACACCGCCACTGTCACCCCCTCGACGGGTTCACGCACACAGCGAGGATCCGGCCCGCGGCGCGCGAAGGAGCGCCTGCCCTGGGGCAGCCCGCTGGTCTACTTCATCGCGCTCGTGGTGATCGCCCTCATGCTCACCCCGGTGCTGTACATCGTCATCGGTGGGTTCCGCAGCAACTCGCAGATCACCGTCGACCCCGCCGGATGGCCCGACCCGTGGAACGCGCAGAACTACCTGACGGTGCTCACCGGTCCGCAGTTCTGGCGCCAGGTGCTCAACTCGGTCATCGCCGCCACCGCCACCACGGCGGGCGTGGTCGCGCTCGGCCTCATGGCCAGCTACGTCATCGCGCGCTACCCGTTCCGCGGGCGCGGGGTGCTGTACGCGCTGTTCGCGGCGGGGCTGATGTTTCCGATCACCGTGGCGATCACGCCGCTGTACATCGTGATCCGCGACCTCGGGCTCATGAACTCGCTGGCGGGCATCATCCTGCCGCAGATCGCGTTCGCTCTGCCCACGACGATCATCATCCTCGTGCCGTTCCTCCGGGCGATTCCCGACGAGATCCAGGAGGCCGCGTTCATCGACGGGTGCAGCCGCCTCGGCTTCTTCTGGCGGATGGTGCTGCCACTGTCGGTGCCGGGCGTGATCACCGTCGGCATCCTGGCGTTCATCGGCAGCTGGAACAGCTACCTGCTGCCCCTGTTCATCCTCAACAACGAGGCGAGCTTCACCCTGCCGCTGGGTGTGCAGGCGTTCTCGTCTCAGTACTCGGTCGACACCGCCAAAGTGCTGGCCTTCACCTCTCTGTCGATGCTTCCTGCGCTGGTGTTCTTCAGCCTGTTCGAGCGTCGCATCGTCGGCGGCCTCACCGGCGCCGTGAAGGGCTGATCCGAATGACGATCTCCGACAACACCTCCCTCGACAACCGCCTTGTGCCACCGCCGTCGCCGCGGGTGGCCGCGCTCATCGAGGCGATGACCCTCGAGCAGAAGGTCGCCCAGCTGGTGGGCTTCTGGGTCGACCAGGGCGATGAGGTGGTGGCGCCGATGGCCGGCGAGATGGCCTCGTCCGACCGGTACGAGCAGATCTCCGCCCACGGCCTCGGTCACCTCACGCGGGTCTACGGCACACGTCCGGTGGATGCCGCGGAGCGGGCGAGCTGGCTCTGGAACGAGCAGCAGCGCTTGCGCGCGGCATCCGGTCACGGCATCGCCGCGATCGTGCACGAGGAGTCGCTCACGGGCTTGGCCGCGTGGCGGGCGGCCACGTTCCCGACGCCGCTGGCGTGGGGCGCGGCGTTCGACCCCGACCTGGTGCATCGGATGGGTCGCCTCATCGGCGACTCGATGCGTGAGCTCGGTGTGCACCAGACACTGGCGCCCGTGCTCGATGTGATCCGCGACCCACGGTGGGGGCGCGTCGACGAGTGCATCGCCGAAGACCCCTACGTGGTGGCAACGATTGCGACGGCGTACGTCCGCGGCATCCAGGATGCCGGCGTGCACGCGACCCTGAAACACTTCGTCGGCTACTCGGCATCGCAAGCCGGTCGCAACCACGCCCCGGTGCACGCCGGTCCGCGTGAGCTCGCCGACGTCTTCCTGCCGCCGTTCGAGATGGCGGTGCGCGACGGCGGGGCGCGGTCGGTGATGAACTCGTACACCGACATCGACGGCATCCCGGTGGCATCCGACCCGACGCTGCTCACCGATCTGCTGCGCGGACAGTGGGGCTTCGACGGCGTCGTCGTGTCGGACTACTTCGCGATCGCGTTCCTCGAGACGATGCACGCCGTCGCGGCCGACCGCACCGAAGCGGCACGTTTGGCGCTGACGGCCGGCATCGATGTCGAACTGCCGAGCGGCGACGCCTACGCGGCGCCGCTGCTGGAGGGTCTGCGCGACGGACGCATCGACGAGGCGCTCGTCGACCGCGCCCTCGCACGCGTGCTCGCCCAGAAGGAGGATCTGGGCCTGCTCGATCCCGACCACAGCGCGGCGCCGACCGAGATCGACCTCGACTCGCCGGCGCACCGCACGGTCGCCCGCGAACTCGCGGAGCGTTCGCTCGTGCTGCTCGCGAACGACGGCACCCTGCCGCTGGGTCCAGAAGGCCGCCCCGGGCGCATCGCGGTCATCGGGCCCAACGGGCACGACGCCTCGGCGCTGATGGGCTGCTACTCCTTCGCCAACCACGTGCTCGCGCATCACCCCGGAACGCCGTTCGGCTTCGAGATCCCGACCGTCGCGGAAGCGCTGCGGGAGGAGCTGCCCGCGGCGTCGGTCGTCTCGGTGGCAGGCTGCGATGTCGAGGGCGATGACCGTTCGGGCTTCGCGGGGGCGGTGGATGCCGCGGCATCCGCCGACGTGGCGATCGTCGTGGTCGGCGACCGGGCGGGCCTGTTCGGCCGCGGCACGGTCGGTGAGGGCAACGACACCGAGAGTCTGGAGCTGCCGGGGGTGCAGCGCGAGCTCGTCGAGCAGGTCGTCGCGACCGGCACCCCCGTGGTGCTCGTCGTGGTGACGGGACGGCCGTACGCCCTGTCATGGGCGCTCGACGGCGACGCCGGCTCGGTGCCGGCCGCAGTGGTGCAGGCGTTCTTCCCCGGCGAGGAGGGCGGCACGGCCATTGCGCGCGTGCTCTCCGGCGCGGTCGCCCCGTCGGGTCGACTGCCCGTGTCGCTTCCGCGATCGGCGGGTGCGCAGCCGTTCTCGTACCTGCATCCGATCCTCGGCGGCGACAGCGATGTGACGAGCGCCGACAGCACGCCCGTGCGCCCCTTCGGCTTCGGCCTCGGGTACACGACGTTCGCGCGCACCGACCTGTCTGCACCGGCGGAGGCGCGGGCCGCGGGGACCTTCGAGGTCGCCGTCACCGTCACCAATACGGGCCACCGCGCGGGCACTGACGTCGTACAGCTGTACGCGCACGACGTGCATGCCAGCGTCGTGCGTCCCGTCGCGCAGTTGCTCGGCTACGCACGCGTCTCGCTCGAGCCGGGCGCATCGGCCCGCGTGCGGTTCGACGTTCCGAGCGCGCGGCTCGCCTTCACCGGTCGCGAGGGGGCGCGCATCGTGGAGCCGGGACGCATCGACCTGTGGGTCGGCGCGTCGGTCGCGGAGCGCGAGACGACGGCCACGATCACCCTCACCGGCACCGCGCACCGGGTGACCCCGGCCGACAGCCGGATCGTGGGGGTACACGTCGAGTAGCGGTCTTTCGCCTCTTCCGCTTCTCGCCGAGAAACGACCTGGCGCCCGAGACGACGATTCGTTTCGGGCGCCAGGTCGCGTTTCGGCGGGGTGGCGGGGGCGGGGGCGGGGGCGGGGTGGCGGGGGGTGAGGTGCGGTCAGGCGAGCGCGAGCTCGACGGTCGCGAACGCGTGCGGCGGCAGCTGCAGGCGCAGCACACTACCCTCCATCGACGCGTTCAGCGGCACGGGGCGGACCGCATCGGGCTGTGCGGGGGTGTTGTGGGCGGCGGCATTCGCGCCGGTCAGCACACGGGCGCCCACGAGCGATACGGCCCGGCCGCGCAGGTCGACGTCCACGCTCAGCGGGCCGTCGACGCCGACGTGGGTGAGCGACAGCAGCGCGGTGCCGTTCTTCGTGGATGCCGACAGCGACAGCGCCGGCACCTCCGCGCCGTCGACGGACACGGTCGGCACGTCGACGCCGCGCGCCGACAGCGACAGCGCGTCGTGGTGACCGACGTTCATCTCGTACACGTGGTACGTCGGGGTCAGCACGAGACCCCCCTCGTCGTCGGTGAGGATCATGGCCTGCAGCACGTTGAGGGTCTGCGCGATGTTGGCCATGCGCAGGCGAGCCGCGTGGCGGTGGAACACGTCGAAGTGGATGCCGGCGACCAGCGCATCGCGCACCGTGTTCTGCTGGAAGAGGAAGCCGGGGTTCGTACCGGGTTCGACACTCCACCACGTGCCCCACTCGTCGCACACGAGGTCGATCTCGCGGTTCGGGTCGTAGGCATCCATCACGGCCTCGTGGGCACGGATCACCCGCTCGATCTCGTACGCCTTGCTGATCGTGCGAACGTACTCGTCGCGCGAGAAAGCCGTCGCCGACTCCTTCTGGATGCCGGTGCCCGCGTGCGTGTAGTAGTGGAAAGAGATCGCCTGGAACGGTGAACGCTGCGGGTCGGGCGCGTTCGACGACGTCGCTGAGGCCATCAGCGCGTGGGTCCACCGGATGTCGTCGTCGGCGGCCCCGGCTGCGATGCGGTACAGGCGGTTGCCATCGTGCTCCTTGCAGAAGGTCGCATACCGCCGGGCGAGCGAGGTGTAGTACTCGGGCGTCATGTTGCCGCCACAGCCCCACGCCTCGTTTCCGAGCCCCCAGAAGGGCACTCGCCACGGTTCGTCGCGCCCGTTCTCGCGGCGCAGACGCGCCATGGGGCTGTCGCCGGAGCGGGTCAGGTACTCCACCCACTCGCTCATCTCCTGCACGGTTCCGCTGCCGACGTTCCCGTTCACGTACGGTTCAGCGCCCAGCATGTCGCAGAGGTCCATGAACTCGTGGGTGCCGAACGCATTGCTCTCGACGACATCGCCCCAGTTGGTGTTGATCATCGTCGGGCGCTCGGCGCGCGGGCCGATGCCGTCGCGCCAGTGGTACTCATCGGCGAAGCATCCGCCGGGCCAGCGGAGGTTCGGCACCTGCAGACGACGGAGGGCCTCCACGACGTCGAGGCGGATGCCGCGCTCGTTCGGAATCGGCGAGTCCTCCCCCACCCAGAACCCGCCGTAGATGCACCGGCCGAGGTGTTCGGCGAAGTGCCCGTAAAGGTGGCGGCTGATCTGCGGACCGGTCACATCGAGGTCGACGGCGGCGCGGGCGATGGTCATGGGGGCTCCCGTTCTGCGGCGGCACCGCCGCGTTCTCATCCTTCCACTAATATGTTCCACATGACAACAAATATGGATCTGGCAGAGCTCATCGAGAGGGACGACGATGTGCGCGCCCTCTTCGCCGGCGACTGGATCCGCTACCGCGCCTCGGCATCCCTGCCCGATCTCACCTGGTACGCGCAGTCGACGTGCGCCCGTATCAACCGGATCTTCTTCGACGATCCCGACGAAGCGCAGCGGCTGTTCCACGAGCTCGTCCCGGGTGCGGGCGAGGGCATCGACTTCCGTCCCCCGCTGAACCTCGACTACGGCGTCGGCCTGGCCATCGGCGACCGCACGTTCATCAACAAGGACTTCCTCATCGTCGGGGGCGGCGCGGTGACGATCGGCGCCGACTGCCTCATCGGTCCGCGCTGCAGCATCTACACGCCCAACCACGCCGAAGAGCGCACGCGCCGCCGCGAGGGCTGGGAGCGCGCATCGTCGGTCACGATCGGCGACAACGTGTGGATCGGCGGATCCGTGACGATCGTCCCGGGTGTGACGATCGGAGACGACAGCATCATCGGCGCCGGCTCGGTGGTCACCCGCGACGTCCCGTCCGGTGTCGTCGCGGTCGGAAACCCCTGCCGCGTCGTGCGCCCGATCCGCGCCGACTGAGCGCGGCCGCGCACGGCGACCCTCAGCGCAGCGACAACTGGTCGTCGAGGTAGTCGGCGAGTGGGCGGCGTGAGCCGGCCGCGTTCCAGACGATGCTCGGGATGCCGTCGACCAGCGACAGCGGTCCCGACGCCTCGCCGCGGCGGACGGCGTCGAGGTCGATCCGCATCGCACCCAGGTGCACCACCTCGCCGTCGGCGAAGCCGCCGCGTGCGGCGGCGGCGGCGCGCTCCGAGCGCGCGCGTTGCGCGTCGGCCGTGTAGCCGCGGACCGCTTCGGTGCGGGCTCGCAGCACGTCGGCGGTCGCGTAGACGGCGGTATCTCCGATGAGCAGGGCCCCCACGTGCCATGCCTCGCCCACGGCGACGATGCGCGGCGCGCGGCCGATGCCGAGCAGACGTCGGGAGTGTGCCCAGTCGCCCAGTCGCTCCCTCGGTGAGCCGGCCAACCGCCGTCGCGCTTCGTCGAAGAGGGCATCGAGCGCGGCGGCGGCGTCGACGGGTTGATCGGTCATCGCGGTCCGGGTCGCACCGTCAGGTCGCTGATCACCGCATCGCGCGGCAGGTCGAGTGCGGTGAGCACCGCCGTCACGACCGACGCCGGATCGATCCAGCGGTCGGGGTCGTACGCCGTCCCCTCCTGGGCGTGCACCTCGGCCTGCATCGGTGTCGCCGTGCGCCCGGGGTACACCGTCGTCACGCGCACACCGTGGGGCGCTTCCTCGCCTCGGAGCGCGTCGGCGAGCGCTTTCAACCCGTGCTTGGATGCCGCGTACGCCGCCCAACCGGGGTGCGCCGCCAGCCCGGCCCCCGAATTGACGAACAACACCTGACCGCGCGCGGCGCGCACCCGGGGCAGCATCAGCCGGGTGAGTTCGGCCGGGGCGACGAGGTTGACGGCGAGCTGACTGGTCCATGCCGATACCGGTAGATCGCCGACGCGACCGAGTTCGACGATGCCGGCGGCGTGCACCACGGCATCGATCCGATCGGGGATGCCGGTGGCATCGCGGACGGCGTCGGCGAGGGTCTCGGGGTGCGCGAGGTCGGCGATGATCGGCACGCTGCCGGGAAACGCGTGCGACAGGTCGTCGGCCCGGGCGCCGTCGCGGACGACGAGCACGAGCTCATCGCCGCGCGCCGCCAGCCGCTCGGCGATGAGGTTGCCGATGCCGGAGCCCGCTCCGGAGATGACGTAGGTGGCCATCTGTCCATCCTCGCACCGGCGGTCCCGTCGAGCGGCGTGGCGAGACCGCCGCTCAGACGGGCTTCTCCTCCATGCCCCACGGCGAGCCGTAGCCGTCGGGAGCGGGAGCGGCGAGCAGATCGAGGAACGGTTTCGCGTCGAAGGCCTCGGGCCCGAGCACCCCCGTGCCCGTCCAGACGCCCGTCGCGAGCAGTTCGAGGGCGATGACCGGGTTGATGGCCGTCTGCCAGACCACGGCCTGCGAGCCGTACTCACGCATCGTGTCCTCGTTGTCGGCGACGTGGTAGAGATACGTCGAGCGGGGGCGGCCATCTTTGCCGGTGCCGGTCACCCAGACCCCGGCGCACGTCTTGCCGCTCATCTTGTCGCCGATGGTCGCCGGGTCGGGAAGGCACGCGGCCACCACGTCGCGCGGCGAGACCTCGACGCCCTTGACGGTCACCTTGTCGGTCTTGTCGAGCCCGAGCTTGTGCAGGGTCTTCAGCACGCCGATGAACTCGTCGCCGAGGCCGTACTTGAATGTCACGCGCTTCGCCTTCGTCCACCGCGGCATCAGGAGAACCTCTTCATGCTCGACGTTCACGCACTCCACTGGACCGATGCCCTCGGGAAAGTCGAAGACCTCCGGCTCGCTGAACGGGGCCGTCGTGTACCAGCCACGGTCGGCTTCATAGATGACCGGCGGGTTCAGGCATTCCTCGATCGTCGTCCAGATCGAGAAAGAGGGAGCGAAGTCGTACCCCGCCACGACGAGGTTGGCACCGTCGCGCACACCGAGCTCGTCGATCTCACGGAACAGGTGGTCTTCGGCGTAGCGGGCGAACACATCCGACAGCCCGGGCTCGACGCCGATACCGACGAGGGCGAGCTGACCGGCATCCTTCCACTGCTGCTCCGCCGCGAACTGCTGGTCGCCGAGCTTGACGCCCGGCAGTGTGTGCGGCTCCTCAGGGTGCGGGTGCGACAGGCTCATCGCCATGTCGAGGTAGGTGGCACCGGCGGCGAGCGCGCCCTCGAAGATGGGCATGACGAAGCGCGGATCGACGGCGTTCAACACATGTGTGATGCCGTGGGCTTCGATGAGGCCGGCCACGGCGTCGGCGCGTGAGGCATCGACGTGGGCGGCCTCGACGCGGGGGTCGCCGACCTCGTCGGCGAGAGCCTGCGGCCTCGCCGGGTCGTAGTCGGCGACCACGAGCTTGTCGAAGAAGTCGCGGCGGACGGCGATGCGGACGGCGGCCGAGCCGACGCCGCCGGCGCCGACGATGAGGATGCGCATGATGTTCCTTGTCGATGTCAGGAGAGAGGATGCGGGAGAGGGCGCCGGCCTCAGATGCCGCCGTCGATCGAGCGGATGATGTCGCCCGGCTCTTCCGGCACGAGCACCGGCGTCTCACGGTTGAGCGCGCGGCCCTGGAAGAACGGCTTCGAGCGGGGGAAGGCGTACCAGACGAACATCAGGACGACCCCGACCAGCAGCGCCCCGATACCGACGACGAACGTGCCGCCGATGCCCAACAGCACCGTGTTGCCGTAGGCGACGTCGTACATGTCGATCGCCGACTGCACGAAGGCGAACGTGAGCATGAGGGCGCCCAGCAGGGGGAAGATGCCCTTCAGCCAGAGGTCGCGGGCGGAGGTGCGCAGGTCGCGGCGGAAGTACCAGACGCAGGCGTAGCCCGTGATCGCGTAGTAGAAGGCGATCGCGAGACCGAGCGACGAGATCGAGTCCTGCAGGATGTTGTCGCTGATGAGCGTCATCCCGAGGTAGTAGCAGATGGCGACCGTACCGCCGACGATCGTCGAGAACGACGGCGTCTTGTACACCGGGTGCACGTTCTTGAAGCGGGCCGGCAGCGCCCGGTAGACGCCCATCGCGAGCGTCCCGCGCGCCGTCGGGAGGATGGTCGTCTGCGTCGACGACACCGCCGAGATCAGCACCGCGACGACGAGCAGCCAGCCCCACGGTCCGAGCAGGCCGTCCTTGACCGCCAGGAAGAAGTCGTCGGCGTTGTCGGCGTTGCCCAGACCCGTGCCGTCTTCGCCGAGCCCTGCGTACATCATCGCCGCGATCGTGACCGACACGTACGTAAAGAGGAGGATCACGGTGGTCAGCAGGGCCGCGCGGCCCGGAATGCGCTTGGGATCCTTCGTCTCCTCATTCAGGGCGAGGCACGAGTCCCATCCCCAGTAGATGAACAGAGCGAGGAGCACGGCTTCGGTGAAGCCGTGGTAGTCGGTGAAGGCGAAGGGGTTCAGCCAGTCCCACTCGAACGGCGTCGCCGCCGGGGCGCTGCCCGCGAAGAACTGCCAGAGCGCGGCGACGACGAACACCGCCAGGGCGAGGTACTGCACCCCGAGCAGCACGTTCTGGATGCGCTCACCGATCTCGACGCCGCGCCAGCTCACCCACGTCATCGCCGCGATGAACACGACCGCGACGAGGATGATGCGCCAATCGTTGTTCTCGAGGCTGAGTCCGAACAGCGCCCAGAAGTAGATCGAGCCGATCTGGGCGAGGTTGGCGAGCACGACCATTCCGGCGATCGCGACGCCCCAGCCGCCCATCCAGCCCACCCAGGGTCCGAACGCCTTCGTACCCCAGGTGAAGGTGGTACCGCAGTCGGGCACCGCGTTGTTGAGCTCGCGGTAGGCGAAGGCGGTGAACAGCATCGGCACGAAGGCGATGATGAAGGCGATCGGCGCCTGCGCACCCACCGCCAACACCACGAAGCCGAGTGTCGCCACCAGGGAGTAAACCGGCGCGGTGGATGCCAGGCCGATGACGGTCGACCCCCACAGCCCCAGCGTGCCTGCGGCGAGCCCTTTGCCGTCGCCGCGTTCCAGATGGATCGGTGTGGTGTTGCCGAAGTCGCTCATTGCCATGCTCCGCCCTCGCGTGGTCATGCGTGCACCGTGGTCCCCAGTGACGCGGTGAGGGAAGACTAGAACGACGATGCATCGGCGCGCGGTGGACGTGAGGGCGAATCTGTGCGCAGACTGTCGCCGCCGCGTCTATTGGGCGGGGTTGCTGCGTTCAGTCGCCGGCGTCAGGTGTGAGCAGTGCGGCGGCGGTCTCGAGACTGTGCACCGCTTCGCGGTGCGAGATCCGCACGAGCGCGAAGGCCGCGACGACCTGGCCGGTGACGGCGTCGGCCAGGCGGGCACGGCGAGCCCGGGATGCCGTGGGCAGCGCCGCCTGCACACCCCGCGCGAACGCGTCGTGCAGTTCTGCGCGATAGTCATCGATGACCCGGGCGACCTCCGCGTCGCGCGCAACCGGTGCTCCCGCGGCGTTGATCAGCAGGCATCCGTGTTCGGCCGGCATCGAACCCACGCGGGCGAACGCATCGGCGAGGCCCCGCAGGTAGTCGGCGAGCGCGTCGGCGGCGACCGTCGGAACCTGCAGCGGCTGCAGCCGCGGGCGGACGATCTCATCGAGGTAGCTCTGCACCGCGGCGTCGAACAACCCCCGCTTGGAATCGAAGGCGTTGTAGATGCTCGATCGGTTCAGACCGGTGGCGGCTTCGAGCCCCGCGATCGAGGCGTCCTCATAGCCGTGCTCCCAGAAGAACTGGCGCGCGGCGCGGACGACCGCCGTGCGGTCGAACTCGCGATTTCTCGCCATGGGCGCCTGCCCCTTTCGGAAACGATCGTTTCAGTATATATTGAAACAGTCAGTTCAGAAACAGTGCGTCTTTCGAGACGCAGAGGAGGAACCCCCATGGTCGTCGTCGGTCTCGTGCTCGCCTCCATCGCGGCACTCGTGCACGTCTTCATCTTCTGGCTGGAATCCATCGGCTGGACCAGCCCGCGCGCCCGCGCCACCTTCGGCACGACCGAGGAAGAGGCGCTGGCCACTCGTGAGATGGCCTTCAACCAGGGCTTCTACAACCTGTTCCTCGCGGTGGTCGTCGCCGTCGGCGTCATCCTGTTCGCCACCGGGTCGACCGCGGCCGGTGCCGCGCTCGTGTTCGCCGGCGCCGGATCCATGGCCGCCGCCGCGCTCGTGCTGCTGCTGTCGAGCCCCGAAAAGGCGGGCGCGGCTCTCAAGCAGGGAACGATCCCCCTCCTTGGCGTGATCGCCCTCGCGATCGGCCTCCTCCTCTGACGCCACCCGCGCCGCCTCCCCGAACCCATCCCACAAGGAGAACGAATGACAGACGTCACCAGCACCCAGATCCAGCTCGCCGCCCGCCCGGTCGGCTGGCCGACTCCCGCCGACTTCCACGTCGCACACGTCACCTACGGCGCCCCGCAGCCGGGCGAGGTACGCGTGCGCAACGAGTTCGTCTCCGTCGACCCCTACATGCGCGGTCGTATGAACGACACCCGCAGCTACGTCGCGCCCTACGCGATCGGCGCGACGATCGCCGGCGGCGCCGTCGGCCGCGTGGTCGCCTCGGCATCCGACGACCTCCCGGTGGGCACCGTGGTGCTGCACCAGCACGGCTGGTCGGACATCGTCCAGGCAGATGCCGCCACGTTCCGCGCGCTCCCCGAGATCCCGGGCATGCCGCTGTCGCTCAACCTGCACATCCTGGGCCTGACCGGCCTGACCGCCTATGTCGGCCTCACCGCGATCGCGAACCTGAAGCCCGGCGACACCGTGTTCGTGTCCGGCGCGGCAGGTGCCGTCGGCACCGCCGTCGGCCAGATCGCCAAGCGCCTCGGCGCCGGTCGCGTGATCGGTTCGGCCGGAACGCCGGAGAAAGTGGCGCTGCTGACCGAGAAGTACGGTTACGACGTCGCGTTCAACTACAAGTCCGCAGATGTGCGCACGCTCCTGGCGGAGGCCGCGCCCGACGGCATCGACGTGTTCTTCGACAACGTCGGCGGCAGCCACCTCGAAGCTGCACTCGACGTGTTCAACGATGGTGGACGGGCTGCGCTCTGCGGTGCGATCGCCGGCTACAACACGACCGAGCGCACACCCGGGCCCGACAACATGTCGAACATGATCACGCGCGGACTGCGGATGCAGGGATTCACCCTCGCCGCATACCTCCACCTCGCTCCCGAGTTCCAGCAGAAGATGAGCGGGTGGTTCGCCGAAGGCGGCATCGCCTATGACGAGACGATCGTCGACGGCATCGAGAACACGGTCGACGCCTTCCTGGCGATGATGCGTGGAGCCAACACCGGAAAGATGCTCGTCCGCGTCTGAGCCGGTCGCACGTCGTGGTGGCCGCCTTCTTCGGCGGCCACCACGTCAGGGCAGAGTGAGCAGGCGCTCGATGTCGCCGAAGACCTCCAGGCCCGCGCACTCCCCCGTCCCCTCCAGCAGCACTCGTCCCTCGGCGTCGGTATGCCGGATGCGCACGCGTGCGTCGAGTGTCTCTTCCACGCGCTGATGCATGGCGGTGCGCAGCGGTGAGTGCAGCAACCCTCCGCGTACCCGTTGAGCTTCGAGCTCCAGGATGCCGTCGGGCCCGCTCATGCTCCACCGCACGCGGTCATCGTCGATCTGCAGTTCCCGCTCACGGGCGCCGTTGTACGTCGCCCAGCGGTGCAGGCGCCCGCCGTGGCGCAGACCCACGATCGAACCCCGGAACGATCCGCGCAGCCACGGGATGATGGCCACCGACGCCACGAGCGAGGCCCCCGCCCCGTCACCGCTGGTCGCGTCGACGTGATTGGACGCGAGCCACACGTACCCCGCGGGAAAGGCCTGACCCCAGTCCTTCTCGATATAGCCGCGGCCGTCGTCGAAGCGGACGTCGGAGCCCTCGACCGCGAGCGTGCCGGCGAGGGTGTGGCCGAACGAGACGACACCGTGGAAGCACTCCATGAAGGGGACGAGCCCGTACCAACCCATGATCCCCGGCTCACGCAGCGTCACCGGCCACGGCTCGAGCGGTGTCGCGTACGAGAGGCGGCCACGCAGCTGCGGCAGATCGAGTTCGACCCCGGATGCATCGAAGTGGTTCGCTCCGACCCGCACATCGAACATCCGCTCGGATGCCGAGAACTCGTGGGCGTCGAATCGGTGGTACCACGAGCGTCCCGACACCCCGTCGAGCACCTGCACGAAGGCCTCGTCCACCGGCATCCCACCCGAACCGTCGCCGCGGAAGACCCCGGGGATCACCGCCCAGCGCTGCGAACGATCGGCGGTGACGAGCTTGACGTACCAGCCCTCGAAGAACGGACGCCCCGCGCCGCGGCCGTGGAAGGCCTCGGGATGCCGCGCCCCGCGCACATACGCCACCGGTGTCCGCATGCGGCTCACCCTACGCGCCGGGATCGTCGAGCGGTGCGGCGCAGCCGCGAGTCGAAAAGCGCCGAATCAGCCGACGGTGGTGCCGAAGAGGGTGCCCACCAGATACGTCGCGCCCAGCGCCAGCGCACCACCGATGACCGTGCGCATGATCGCGCGTCCGCGGTTCGCGCCGCCGATCCATGCGGCGAGGTAGCCGGTGACCGCGAGCGCGACGAGCACGGCGATGAACGTCCAGATGAGGCGCGCCGGGTGCGGCAGGAACAGAATCGTGGCCATCGGCAGCAGAGCACCGACGGTGAAGGCGATCGCCGAGGCGAGCGCGGCGTGCCACGGGCTCACGACGTCGTCCTGATCGATGTTGAGCTCGGCCGACAGGTGGGCGGCGAGCGCATCGCGCGCGGTCAGCTCGGTCGCGACGCGCGTGGCGGTGTCTTCCGTGAGTCCTTGGGCTCGGTAGATGCCGATGAGCTCGGCGAGCTCGGCCTCGGGGTCGTCGGCGAGTTCCTTGCGCTCCTTTTCGATGAGCGCACGCTCCGAGTCGCGCTGGCTCGACACCGACACGTACTCGCCCAGGGCCATGGAGATCGCGCCGCCGACGAGTGCCGCCGACCCGGCGAGCAGCACCGGCATGACCTCCGACGTTGCCCCGGCGACACCGACAACGACCGCCGCCGTGGATACGATGCCGTCGTTGGCACCGAGCACGCCGGCCCGCAGCCAGTTCAGCCGCTGGGCCATTCCGGCGCGGTGGGGCTCGTCGGGATGGGCAGAGGTGATCTCGGTCATCCCCTCACGCTAAGGTGCCCCGGACACCGACGCCAGGAAGGCAAGCCCTACCAATCCGGCGTACCCGGGCCGCCCGTGTGCCTGCGGCGCATGCACGGTCGCGTCAGGCGAGGGCGTGCTCGTGCAGCGCGGACGACAGACTCACGCCGTTGACGTCGAGGTACAGCTGCCCCTCGGTCACCGAGAGGGTCACGGCGTTGCGGCGCGCGACCGCGGCGGCCGCAGCATCCACGAAGCCGACATCGAACGTGCGCAGCGGGATATCCTCCGCGCGGTGGATCTTCTTGCCCGCCCACAGCGGCAGCAGCTTGGCCGGGTCGCGGTGACTGTAGACGACGGTGCGGTCGGCGAGCTTGCTACCGCGGTGCAGCCGATCGGCGTCGGGAGCGCCGACCTCGATCCAGGCGGTGATCGCGCCGGTCGCGTCGCGCACCAAGACGGCGGGTTCGTCGGTGGCCGAGACTCCTTCGGTGAACGCGATGCCGTCGGTGTACTCCAGGCAATAGGCGAGCAGTCGCGTCACCATGAACGCGTCGGTCTCGGAGGGATGCCGCGCCATGCGCAGCGCTACCTCCTCGTAGAGACCGCGGTCGACGTCGGCGATCTGGACATCGAAGGTGTGCATCACCGCGCCGGTCGCCATACCTTCAGCCTAGGGGGGCTGCGCCGCTATCCTGAGTGCACCCGAAGGAGAACCGGATGCCGCTCACTGACGACGCGTCGCGCACCGAGGCGATCGCCGAGTACGGCATCGTCGGCGCCCCCACCGAAGCGCACCTGGTGGGACTCGCTCGCGTGGCGACCACGCTGTGCCGGGCGACGAGCGCTTCGCCACCAATCCTTTCGTCACCGGCGAACGCGGACACATCCGTTTCTACGCATCGAGCCCGCTGATCACTCCGGGCGGCGTCGCGATCGGCACTCTCTGCGTCTTCGACGACGAGGAGGGCGACCTGACCGCCGAGCAGAGCGCCGCGCTCGATCTGCTCGCGCACCAGGCCGTCGAGGTGCTGCTCGCCTATGCCCGCGCCGGGGGCGCCCATCCCAAGCGGGAGCCGACGCCGCTTCCGGGGCTACTCGGGGTCGATCAAGAAGTTCGTGATCCGCGCCGTCGCGAGAAGCGACCCGTCATCGTGCGTGACGACGATCTGGTGGGTCGCCGAGCGCCGGCCCAGGTGCAGGGGCGTCGCTGTCGCATGGATACGCCCGGCTCGCGCCCCGCGGTGGTGGGTGATGTTGAGGTCGACACCGACGCAGGCTTTGCCCCACGTCGACGCGTAGATCAGAGCGGCCCACGAGCCCGCCGCCTCGGCGAGCGCGGCGCTGGCTCCGCCGTGCAGGCGCCCGAGCGACTGAGTGTTGCCGTCGACCGGCATCGACGCGACGACGCGATCGATCGACTGCTCGTGCACCTCGATGCCGAGCTTCTCGTCGAGCGCACCGAGCACGATGCGCCAGGGCTGGCGGGGGCCGACACGAATGGCGGATGCCGCGGCATCCGCCGTCATCCGGTGGTTCCTGTCGAGGCGGACGGGGGACGCGAGGGTCGTTGCAGCCCGTCCAGGGCGATACGCAGCACATCGTCGGCGATCGCGTCGGGAGGTGTGGGGCCGCCGGGCCGGTACCACTCGGTGAGCGAGTTGACCATGCCGAAGATGAGGCGGGTGGCGAGGGCGGCGTCGATGTCGCCGACCAGCGCGCCTTCATCTTGTGCGGCGCGAACGAGGGCGGTCACCCGCTGGTCGAAGGTGCGGCGCCGGTCGAGGGCGGCGCGTTCGATGTCGCTGTTGCCGCGGACGCGCAGCAGCAATGTCACCTCGGGCAGCTTCGCCACGAGTACCCCGACGGCGCCCCGCAGGACGTCGCGGAGCCGCTCGATCGCGGCGGCGGGCCGCTCCTGAGCATCGTCGAGGACGGCGTCCAGCGCCGTCAACGCGTCGTCGAGGGCGTCTCGCAGAATCGACTCCTTGGAGTCGACATGGTGGTACAGCGCCGACTTGGTCAGGCCCAGGCGCGATGCGAGGTCGGCGACCGAGGTCGCGTCGTACCCCTGCTCGTTGAAGAGGTCGACGGCGATGCGGACGACCTGTTGCCGGTCGTAGCCGGGGCGGCCTCGTCGGGCCACCGCATGCGGGCCGGTCGGCGCCGTCGCCGCGAACTGCGTGGCTTTCACCGTCGTCACTCCCCTCGCGCGCCCGGCGGCACGGTTGCCGGTCACGGAGCGCTCTGTCATTATTACTGAACGAGCATTCAGTAAACAAGTTCGAGCCCGATCCGCCGACGATGGCGGGCGGAAGGATGACGATGTCCGACACCGGTCTGCGCGTCGACGAGCACGATGATCGGGTCGTCGCGATCCTCGATCGCCCGGCGACGCGCAACGCGATCGACCAGGCGATGGTCGACGCGCTGCACGAGGTGTGCGCGCGTCTCGAGCAGACCCCGAAGACGTTGATCCTGACCGGCGCGGGCGGGGTCTTCGCCTCGGGCGCCGATATCGCGCAGCTGCGCGAGCGCACCGGCGCCGATGCGCGTCGCGGCATCAACACCACGGTTTTCGCCCGTGTCCGCGCCCTGCCGATGCCCGTCATCGCCGCCGTCGACGGCTATGCGCTGGGCGGCGGTGCCGAACTGGCCTACTCCGCCGACATCCGCATCGCGACACCCCGCGCCCGCTTCGGCAACCCCGAGACCGGACTCGGCATCATCGCCGCCGCCGGGGCGACCTGGCGTCTGCCCGAGATCGTGGGGCAGGCACGCGCCAGCGACCTGTTGCTGACGGGGCGGATGATCGACGGCGAGACGGCGCTGGCCTGGGGGCTCGTCACTGCACTGCATCCGCCCGATGACCTGCTCGGCGCCGCGCACGCCCTTGCCGAGCGCATCGCGGCCAACGCCGACCATGCCACCGTCCTGACCAAGCGGGCGCTGCTCGCTGCGCCCGCTACGCACCCCGCGATCGAACTCGAGTTTCAGGCAGAGCTGTTCGACAGCCCCGAGAAGCGTGAGCGTATGACCGCATTCTTGGAACACCGTGGCGACGGGGTACGTCCGCGCCGAGGCGGCGTCGACGCATGAATCCGACGGATGCCGCGGCCATCGCCGCCCCGCGCGTCGGCGTGCTGGGCGGAGGCCGGATGGGAGCAGGCATCGCACACGCATTCCTCCTCACCGGCAGCCGGGTGCACCTCGTCGAACGCGACGACGATGCGGCGGTCAGCGCGCGGGACCGCGTGCGTGAGAGCCTCCGCCGATCCGTCGAGCGCGGCTCGACCGTGCGATCGCTGGCCGAGCTCGATTGCGCACTGTCGGTAGGCATCGACGCGACGGGGTTCGGCGGCGCCGACCTGGTGATCGAAGCCGTCCCCGAAGACCGGGCGGTGAAGGAATCTGCGCTCGCCCTCGTCGAAACCGTCGTCGACGCGGCATCCGTTCTCGCTTCCAACACCTCGTCGATCTCGATCGACGCACTCGCCGGCGCACTCGCGCGCCCGGAGCGATTGATCGGTCTGCACTTCTTCAACCCCGTTCCGGCGTCGGCGCTCGTCGAGATCGTCCACGGCACCGCCAGCGCTCCGTCTGTGGTGGAGAGGGCACGCCGATGGGTGCGGGCGCTCGGCAAGACCCCGGTCGTCGTGCGTGACGCACCCGGTTTCGCGTCGAGTCGGCTCGGCGTGCTGCTCGGCCTCGAAGCGATTCGCATGCTCGAGGAAGGCGTGGCCAGTGCGGCCGACATCGACGCGGCGATGGAGCTCGGCTACCGGCATCCGATGGGGCCGTTGCGGACCACCGACATCGTCGGCCTCGATGTGCGCCTCGGGATCGCCGAAGAGTTGCACCGCGCCCTCGGCGAGCGGTTCACCCCACCGGAGCTGCTGCGACGGATGGTCGACGACGGCCGCCTCGGGCGAAAGAGCGGACGCGGATTCTACGAATGGAGCGACGGACGATGACCGACATCCTGCCCAGCTACCTCCGGGATGCCTGGTGGGCCCCCGCCCGCGACGACGCGGCAGCGATTGTCCGCGATGCGTCGACCGGCGCCGAGGTGAGCCGTGTGAGCACCACAGGCATCGATCTCGCCGCCGCCGTCGCACACGCGCGCACCGTGGGTCAGCGCAGCCTCGGCGCACTCACGTTCCACCAGCGTGCGGTGCTGCTGAAGCAGTTCGCCGCGGCGCTGACCGCGCGAAAGGATGAGCTCTACGCCCTGTCGGCGAGCGCCGGGGCCACCGCGCGTGACAGTGCGATCGACGTCGACGGGGGAATCGGCGTGCTCTTCACGTACTCGTCGAAGGGACGACGTGAACTCCCCAACGCTCAGGTGCTCGTCGACGGACCGGCCGAGAACCTCTCGAAAGACGGGTCGTTCCTGGGCCGACACGTCTTCACCCGGCTTCCCGGCGTCGCTGTGCAGATCAACGCGTTCAACTTTCCGATGTGGGGCGCGCTCGAGAAGTTCGCGCCCGCGTTCCTCGCCGGCATGCCCACCCTCGTCAAGCCGGCCACACCGACGGCCTACATCGCAGAGGCGTGGATGCGCATCCTGGTCGATGCCGGCCTGCTCCCCGCCGGCACGCTGCAGCTGGTGAGCGGGCCGGTTCCCGGCCTCTTCGATGTGCTGGGGCTCGGTGACACGATCAGCTTCACCGGCAGCGCCGCGACGGCGGAAGGCCTGCGGGCCCAGGCACGGCCCGGCGTTCGCTTCACCAGCGAGACCGATTCCATCAACGCCTCGGTGCTCGGACCCGACGCTGTGCCCGGAACCCCCGAGTTCGACGCCTTCGTGCGGCAGCTCGTCACCGAGCTGACGGCGAAGGCGGGCCAGAAATGCACCGCGATCCGGCGGGCGATCGTGCCGGCGGGCCTCGAGTCGGATGTCGCCGCGGCGGTCTCCGCGACGATCGCCGAGCGGGTCGTCGTCGGTGACCCGCGCGGGCCCGGCGTGACGATGGGGCCGCTCGTCTCGCAGGAGCAACGCGACGATGTGCTCCGCCAGGTGGCGGCCCTGAAGCGGGCGGGCGGGCGCCTCGTCGTCGGCGACACCGACGCGCCCGAGGTGGTCGACGCCGAGGGCCGCAGGGGCCCCGCCGCGGCCGGGGCGTTCGTCGCGCCCATCGTGCTGGCCTTCGACGCCGCGGATGCCGCTGCGGGCGCGGCGGTGCACGACATCGAAGCGTTCGGTCCGGTCGCCAGTCTGCTCGGCTATCGCAACCTCGACGAGGCCGCCGATCTCGTCGGCCTCGGCGGCGGATCGCTCGTCACGAGCGTCGCCACCCACGATCCGCAGGTGGCCGCTGCGCTGCTGGGCGGCATCGGAGCGTACAACGGTCGCATCCTGTTCCTCGACCGCGACGACGCACGAACCTCCACCGGGCACGGCTCGCCCGTGCCTCATCTCGTGCACGGCGGTCCGGGTCGCGCCGGCGGCGGCGAGGAACTCGGGGGCATGCGCGCCGTCCGCCACTACATGCAGCGGACGGCGGTGCAGGGCTCCCCCCGCATGCTCACCGCTGTGACCGGGATCTGGCACACGGGTGCGGATGTCGACGCCGGCGGCATCCACCCCTTCCGCAAACCGCTCACGCACCTCCGCCTGGGTGACCGCGTCGAGTCGGGCGAACGCGAGGTGACGCTGGCCGACATCGAGACGTTCGCCCATTTCACCGGCGACACGTTCTACGCCCACATGGACGAGGATGCCGCCGCGGCGAACCCGTTCTTCCCCGGACGCGTGGCGCACGGCTATCTGCTGGTCTCCTGGGCGGCGGGGCTGTTCGTCGATCCCGATCCGGGGCCCGTCCTCGCCAACTACGGATTGGAGAACCTGCGCTTCGTCACCCCGGTCTCGCCCGGCGATCGCATCCGCGTGGCGTTGACCGCCAAGCAGATCACTCCGCGCGAGACCGACGACTACGGCGAGGTGCGGTGGGATGCCGTCATCCGCAACCAGCGCGACGAACTGGTCGCCGAGTACGACGTGCTCACTCTGGTGGCGAAGGAAACGGCGCCTCCTGAGGCCGACGAGCTCGTTGCGCCCTGAGAGGCGCGGGCCTATCATTACTGAACGTTCGGTCTGTAAAGGAGTCGACGATGACGACAGCGACGGAGAGCGATCTGCGGGCAGAGTTCGACGCCCTCATCGCCGCCGATCAGCGCATCGAACCGCGCGACTGGATGCCCGAGGCGTATCGCAAGACACTGATCCGCCAGATCTCCCAGCACGCCCACTCCGAGATCATCGGCATGCAGCCCGAGGGCAACTGGATCACGCGGGCACCCAGCCTGCAGCGCAAGGCCATCCTCCTGGCCAAGGTGCAGGACGAAGCCGGCCACGGGCTCTACCTGTACTCGGCGGCGCAGACGCTCGGCATCACGCGCGACGAGATGACGCAGCAGCTCATCGACGGTCGCGCCAAGTACTCGTCGATCTTCAACTATCCGACCCCGACGTGGGCCGACATGGGCGCGATCGGCTGGCTCGTGGACGGCGCCGCGATCTGCAATCAGGTGCCGCTGTGCCGAGCGTCGTACGGACCCTACGGCCGCGCGATGGTGCGCATCTGCAAGGAGGAATCGTTCCACCAGCGGCAGGGCTTCGAAATTCTCCTGACCCTCATGCGCGGCACTCCGGCGCAACGCGAAATGGCGCAGGAGAGCGTGAACCGCTGGTACTGGCCGGCCCTGATGATGTTCGGCCCGCCCGACGAGTCGTCGCCGAACTCGGCGCAGTCCATGGCGTGGAAGATCAAGCGATTCGGCAACGACGAGCTGCGTCAGCGCTTCGTCGGCATGCTCGTTCCGCAGGCCGAAGCTCTGGGGGTCACTCTCCCCGACCCCGCGCTGCGGTTCGATGAGGAGTGCGACCGATGGATCATGAGCGAGATCGACTGGAGCGAGTTCACCGAGGTTCTCGCGGGAAATGGTCCGATGAACGCCGCGCGCATCCGCACCCGGCGCGACGCGCACGACGAGGGCGCCTGGGTGCGCGACGCCGCGGCGGCGTACGCCGCCAAGAAGGCGGATGCCGCCGGCGCCGAGCCCGAGAGGGCCGCCTGATGGCGACGCCGGGCAGCTCGGCGACCGAGACGTGGCCCCTCTGGGAGGTGTTCGTACGGGCGAGCCGCGGGCTGAGCCACGTGCATGTCGGATCTCTTCACGCCCCCGACGCAGAGCTCGCGGTGCGCAACGCCCGCGACCTGTACACCCGGCGCGGCGAAGGCGTGTCGATCTGGGTGGTGCCCTCGGATGCCGTGACCACGAGCGATCCGGGAGCGAAGGGGGCCTTCTTCGAGTCGCCCGCGGGCAAGAATTACCGCCACGCGGCGTACTACACGGCATCCGAGGGGGTGCCGCACCTATGAGCTCTCTGCCGGTCGATGCTGCGCACGAGGATGCGCACGGGCACGTCACGGTTGACGAGGTCGCGCTCGCCGTGGAGCTCCCCGGCGCGGACGACCGAACGGGTTCGGCCGACGTGGCCGAATATGCGCTGCGTCTGGGCGACGATGCGCTGATCCTCGCGCAGCAGCTCTCCCGCTGGATCGCGCATGCCCCCGAGCTGGAGGAAGATGTCGCGCTCGGCAACATCGCGCTCGACCTGTTGGGGCACGCCCGTGCACTGCTGCGGTTCGCGGGCACCTACGACGGTCGGTCGGAAGACGACCTGGCGTACTTCCGTGATGAGGCCGAGTTTCGCAGCGCCTGGCTGTTCGAGCAGGACAACGGCGACTTCGCGCGCACCATCGCCCGTCAGCTGGCAGCCTCGATCTACCTCTTCGAGCTGTACAGCAGCCTGCAGCACTCACGTGAGCCTGCGCTGGCGGCCATCGCCGCGAAAGCGGTGAAGGAGGTCGATTACCACCGCGATCACGCCGTGCAATGGACGCTCCGCCTCGCCGGCGGAACCGACGAGTCCCGGCGGCGGCTGCAGCGGGGACTCGACGATGTCTGGCCCTATGTCGGCGAGCTGTTCCAGGACGACGAGCTCGTCGCCCGTCTCGACGGCATCGCCGCGGTGCCCTCGACGTTGCGCGCCAGGTTCGACAGGGTCGTCGACGCCGTCCTCGCCGAAGAGCGCCTGAGCGCGCCGTCGGTGCCTACGGCGGCCGGGGGCGGGCGGGCGGGACGCCACTTTCCGACGATGGGGTTCATCCTGGCCGAGATGCAGGTGCTCGCGCGTCAGCATCCGGGGGCGACGTGGTGAGCGCCGTGGCCGCGCCGCAGACGGACCCGGTCCGGCTCGAGACGGCGCGCGCGGTCGCCGCCGCGGTGCGCGACCCGGAGGTACCCGTCCTCACGATCGACGATCTGGGCGTCCTGCGGGGCGTTCAGCTCATCGAGGGCACGGTCGTCGTGACGATCACGCCCACCTATTCCGGCTGCCCGGCGATGGGCGCGATCCGGGACGATCTCGTGCTGGCATTGACGTCGGAGGGGTTCTCCGACGTGCGGGTCGTCACGGTGCTCGCCCCCGCGTGGACGACCGACTGGATGAGCGCGCAAGGTCGCGAGGCGCTCGCCGCCTACGGCATTGCGCCGCCGACGGGTCGGGCGCCTGCCGGCGCGGTGCGGGTGCGCCTGGCAGTGCGATGCCCTCGGTGCGGCGGCCTCGACACCCGGGAGGTGTCGCGCTTCGGCTCGACCTCGTGCAAGGCCCTCTATGAATGCCGGGGCTGCCTCGAGCCGTTCGACCACTTCAAGGCGCACTGAGAGGCCGCCCGTGACGACAACGACGCCCACCCCACCCGCGACCGACGCGCGCGCCTCCGCCCGTCGGCGGGCTCGTTTCCACCCGCTGCGCGTGAGCGCGGTGCGCGCGTTGACGGCGGATGCCGTGGAGGTCACGTTCGCCGTCCCGGCCGAGCTGGCCGATGCGTTCGACTACGCACCGGGGCAGTACGTGGCGCTGCGCACCCGGGTCGACGGGGTGGAGGTCCGTCGCTCGTACTCGATCTGCCGGCCACCGAGCCCCGGCGCACTGACCGTGGGTATCAAGCGCGACCCGGGCGGCCGGTTCTCGACCTGGGCGCAGACGCAGCTGCGCCCCGGCGACGAGATCGAGGTGATGAACCCCCAGGGAACGTTCGTGTCGGCGCGCACCGACCGCACGACCGGTCACGTCGTCGGCATCGCGGCGGGTTCGGGAATCACACCGATCATGGCGCTCGCGGCATCCGTCCTCGGAGCGTCCGATACGACGAGGTTCACCCTCGTGTACACGAACCGCTCGTCGACCGACGTCATGTTCGTCGACGAACTCGCAGATCTGAAGGATCGGTACCCGGCCCGCCTGGCCGTGCACCACGTGCTCTCGCGGGAGCAGCGCACCGCCCCCGTACTGTCGGGACGCATCGACGAGCAGCGACTGCGGGTGATCCTCGATGCACTGGTGCGACCCGCGAGCGTCGACGAGTGGTTCCTGTGCGGCCCGCTCGCGCTGGTGCAACTGTGCCGTGACGTGCTCGCCGACGTCGGCGTCGACGCCGCCCGCGTGCGCTTCGAGCTGTTCACCGCCGGCGCGTCGCCGATGGCGCCATCGGGCGCGGCGCCGTCGATCTCGGCCCGGCACGATGAGCCGGTGCGCACGATCGAGCTCACCCTCGACGGCACCTCGGCGAGGGTCGAGAGCCCCGTGTCCGCGCACGAGTCGATCTTGGCGGCGGCGCTGCGGGTGCGGGCCGATGTGCCGTTCGCGTGCGCCGGGGGCGTCTGCGGCACGTGCCGCGCACGCCTCGTCGAGGGATCGGTGCAGATGAGCGAGAACTACGCGCTCGAGCCGGACGAGATCGAGCGCGGGTACGTGCTGACCTGCCAGTCCCACCCGACGAGCGACCGCGTCGTCGTCGACTACGACGTGTGAGGAGGACCGTGATCGACTATGCCTTCGAACGGGTGCCGACGGATGCCGGGTCCACGGCCGACCTGGCGACCATCACCCTCCAGCGCCCCGGGGCTCTCAACGCTCTGGACGAGCAGGCTCTTCGCGATCTCGACGCGGCGTATCGACGCGCCGAAGACGACGGAGCCCGTGCGGTGCTGCTGCAGGGGGAAGGACGCGCGTTCTGCGCGGGTCGCGATATCGCCGGCGTCGACCCGCGCACCGACGACGTGCCGGGATATCTGAACGACCTGCTCGCGCCCCTCCTGCAGCGCATCGCGGCCTTCCCCGCCCCGACGTTCGCCGCAGCGCAGGGCGCCTGTCTCGGGGTCGGGCTCGGACTGCTCATCGCCACCGATGTCGTCTACGTCGCCGACGACGCGAAGATCGGCTCGCCCTTCGCCGCGCTCGGCGCGATGCTCGATTCGGGCGGTCATGCCTTCTTGCTCGAGCGGCTCGGTGCGCACCGTTCCCTCGACCTGATCTACAGCGGCCACCTCCTCAGCGGCGCCGAGGCCGTCGCCTCCGGATTGTTCTCGCAGCGGATGCCCGGTGACGAACTGGCTTCGCGCACCCGGGCAGCGGCGCTGGCCGCGGCATCCGGCCCGACCGCCGCCTTCCTCGAGAGCAAGCGCCTGCTGTGGCGGCTGCGCACCGAACGTCTCGGCTTCTGGGACGCACTCGAGGCGGAAAGCCGGGCGCAAGCGCGACTGTCGGGGACAGAGGACTATCGGGAGGGGTTCGCGGCGTTCGCCGAGAAGCGCGCGCCGGTGTTCCGCGGACGCTGAGCAGCCCCGGTGTCGCACGGGTGGGGCAGACTCGATGGCACACGCCCAGCCGTCCGCCTCGGAAGGAACCCCCATGCAGCAACGCACGATCGGACCGTTCGCCGTCTCCGCCATCGGCCTCGGGGCCATGCCGGTCTCGATGAACAACGACAACGTCTTCCCCGAGCGCGCCGACGCGATCGCGACGATACACGCGGCACTGGATGCCGGGATCACCTACATCGACACCGCCGACATCTACGCCCCCTCGTGGGATCAGATGGGCCACAACGAGCGCATCGTCCGTGACGCGCTCGCCTCGTGGCACGGCGACGCCAGCGGCATCCTGGTCGGGACGAAGGGCGGCATCACCCGCACCGCCGAAAAGGACTTCGGACGCGACGGCTCGCTCGCCTATCTGCGGTCGGCCGTGGAGCGTTCGATGGAGAACCTCGGCGTCGAGGTGATCGACTTCTACCAGTACCACCGCCCCGATCGGTGGATGGTCTACGGCGAGGTGATGCAGAACCTGAAGACCCTGCAGGATGAGGGGCTCGTCCGCGCCATCGGCATCTCGAACGCGAGCGTCGAGGAGATCGCCATCGCCCGCCAGGTGCTCGGCGAGGGCAACCTCGCGAGCGTGCAGAACCAGTTCTCGCCGCGGTACCCGAGCAGCTACGGCGAGCTGACCTCCTGCGAGGAGCACGGCATCGCGTTCCTGCCGTGGAGCCCGCTGGGCGGCACCGGCGGCGGCGCCCGCGACGTGGGCGACCGGTTCGGGGTGTTCCGCGAGATCGGCGACGCCCACGACGTGAGCCCGCAGCAGGTCGTGCTCGCCTGGGAGCTGTCGCTGAGCCCGGTCGTCATTCCGATTCCGGGGGCGCGACGCGCGGCATCCATCATCGACTCCGCTCGGGCCGCCGACCTCGAGCTCAGCACCGACGAGCTGGCGCGGTGCTCGGCGGCGGTCGGCCTCGAGCTCTGAGTCCACGTCTGCGCCCCCGCGCCGACCCCGACCATTGGCTGATTTTTCACGACACGCGTGCCGGGGTGCTGGGCATGCCAAACGCGACACCTCCATGATTGCTGGATGACCGACAAGGACGCGATCACCCGGATGGACCCCGAAGACGCGCGTGAGAACGCCCGCGAGCTCACCGGCGACCGCATCGAGTCGGTCCAGGACTTCTCCAGCGAAGAAGCCGGCTACCACAAGACACTCCGCCCCCGGCAGATCCAGATGATCGCCATCGGCGGCGCCATCGGCACCGGCCTGTTCATGGGCGCCGGCAGCCGCCTCGCCGGCAGTGGCCCCGCGCTGATCCTCGTCTATGCCGTCTGCGGCTTCTTCGCCTTCCTCATCCTGCGTGCGCTCGGCGAACTCGTACTGCACCGCCCGTCGTCGGGCTCGTTCGTGTCGTACGCGCGCGAGTTCTACGGTGAGAAGCTCGCCTTCGGCGCGGGCTGGATGTACTTCCTCAACTGGGCGATGACCTCGATCGTCGACGTCACAGCGGCCGCGCTGTACGTGCGGTTCTGGGCGCAGTATTGGACGCCGCTGCAGGAGATTCCGCAGTGGCTCATCGCACTCATCGCGTTGGTCGTCGTGCTGTCACTCAACCTCGTGAGCGTCAAGCTGTTCGGCGAGATGGAGTTCTGGTTCGCGCTCGTCAAGGTGGCGGCGCTCGTGATCTTCCTGATCGTGGGCACGTGCTTCCTGATCTTCGGCGGCGCGACCGACGTCGGACCCACCGGTTTCAGCGTGATCTCCGACAACGGCGGCCTGTTCCCGATGGGCTTCGTCGCGCCGCTGCTGGCGATCTCGGGCGTGGTCTTCGCGTACGCCGCGATCGAGCTGGTCGGCACCGCGGCGGGCGAGACCGAGAACCCCGAGAAAGTCATGCCGAAGGCCATCAACACGGTCGTCTTCCGCATCGCGATCTTCTATGTCGGCTCGATCCTGCTGCTCTCGCTGTTGCTGCCGTTCAGCACCTACGAGGCGGGTCAATCGCCTTTCGTGACGTTCTTCTCGCACATCGGCTCACCCGAGACCGGCGCCGTCGCTGGCTCCGTCATGAACTTCGTCGTGCTGACCGCGGCCCTGTCGAGCCTCAACGCCGGCCTCTACTCCACCGGCCGCATCCTGCGTTCGATGTCGGTCAACGGATCCGCTCCGGCCTTCACCGCGAAGATGAGCAAGAACGGCGTCCCCTACGGCGGCATCCTGTTGACCGCCGTCATCACCCTCGCCGGTGTGGGCATCAATGCACTCTGGCCGTCGCAGGCCTTCGAGATCGTGCTCGAGGTCTCGGCGCTCGGCATCATCGGCGGCTGGGCGACGATCATCCTGTGCCAACTCAAGCTCGTGAAATGGGCGAAGGAGGGCAAGCTGCAGCGCCCCTCGTTCCGCCTGTTCGGCGCACCGTTCACCTCGTACCTGACGCTCGCCTTCCTGCTGTTCGTGCTCGTGACGATGGGCTTCTCCGAGACGGGCCGGTGGGTGCTGGCGTCGCTGCTGGTGCTGATCCCTGCGCTGATCATCGGCTGGTTCGGCGCCCGTCCCAAGATCCAGGCCGCGGTGGCCGCCCGCGAGGGCTACACCGGCACGCACCCCGTGATCGCGGAGCGGCAGGCAACAGAAGCGGCGCGGCGGCGGCGCTGACCGCGGCATCCCCTCCCCCGGAGGGGGCGCGTCCGGGGTGACATGTCAGACTGTCGGCATGCGTCACTCCCGGACTCCGCGCGTCGCGCGGGGTGCGGTCGTCGCCTCCGTCGCGACGTTCACGGCGTTGATGTCGCACATCGCCGCCGGCGGCACTGTCCCCGGTGTTCTGGGCATCGCCGCACCGTGGCTGCTGGCGCTCATGGTGTCGACGCTGCTCGCCGGGCGCTCCCTGTCGCTGACCCGCCTCGGCGTGAGCGTCGCCGCGAGCCAGCTGCTCTTCCACACGCTGTTCGTGGTGGGTTCGCCGAACCTCGGCGGCGCCGCCGCGATGAGTCATCATGACCACGGCGCGATGGCCGCCCACATGGATGCCGGGGCGACGGGCACCGCCGGCGCGGCGGGTACCGGCGCATCCGGTGTCGCTGCGCTGCTGACGGCTCTGTGCGCCGACCCGCTGATGTGGGGCGTGCATGCCGCGGCGGCCGTCGTCACGGTCGCGCTGCTGTACCGCGGCGAGCACAGCGTGCGCGCTCTGCTCGCCCTCGCCCGCGATGTCCGCGACTGGGCACGCCGTGTCGTCACCCGAGCCGTGCCCCTGGCCCCGCTCCCGGTGTCCGCCGAGGCATCGGCGACGGCGTTCGGGTGGATCGTCCGACCCGCCGCCCACATCGACGACCGCCGTCGCCGCGGCCCCCCGACACCGATCACGCTCTGATCCCTGTCCCTCCCGAGACGCACTGTCCGGGCGGGGTTGCTCGTGCGCGCCCGTCTGGGCTCGCGATCGATCGGTGGTTTGTGTTGTCCCGTTTTCCTCTTCGTTCTCTCCTTGTCGCCGTTCCCCTCGCCATCGCGGTCGTCCTCCTCGGCACCGCGCCGGCGTCGGCCCACGACGAACTGCTCGAGAGCTCACCGGCATCCGGTGCCGCTCTCACGAGTGCGCCGGCGGAGGTGTCGCTCACCTTCTCGGCCGACGTGCTGACCATCGGCGCAGCCGTGATCGTGGCGGATGCCTCGGGGCATGACTGGGCCGCTTCCGCACCCTCCGTCGACAACGGCGTAGTGACGGTGGCGCTCGACCCGCAGATTCCCGTCGGCGGCTACGAGATCCGTTGGCGTGTCGTCTCGCAGGACGGCCACCCGATCAGCGGGCTCATCCCCTTCACGGTCGGCGACGCCGCACCGCTGACGCGGACGCCCGCCGCGAGCGAACCGTCGGCGCCTGCGGCCACCGCCGGCGCCGACGCTCCGGCTCAGAGCACCCACGAAGACCAGAGCATCCTCCGGGTCCTGCTGGTCGGCGCGGCCGGGGCGATCATCGCCGCCGCCGCCTATACCGTTTTCCATTTCCTCCGCCGCAAGAAAGGCACCTCACTGTGAGCACTCACACCTCTTCCCCGTACCGCCGCCTGCTGTCCACCGCACGCATCGGCGCGCTCATCGCCGCCGGCCTCCTGGCTCTGTCGGGCTGTGCGAGCACCGCGGCCCCCGCCGCCAGCACCACGTCCGCTGCCGCCGGCGCGTCGGTCACGATCTCGGATGCCTGGGTGAAAGCGGCCGATTCCGGCATGTCCGCCGCCTTCGGCACCCTGCACAACTCCTCGAGCGCCGACGTCACGCTGACGGCGGCGACCTCGCCGGCATCGTCGATGCTGCAGCTGCACGAGACCGTCGCCGACGCCTCCGGCGCCATGGTCATGAAGGAGAAGGCCGGCGGGTTCGTCATCCCCGCCGGTGGCGACCTCGTGCTGCAGCCCGGCGGCAACCACATCATGCTGATGGATCTGACCGCGCCGCTGAAAGCCGGCGCCGAGACGACCTTCACGCTGACGTTCTCCGACGGTTCCGCGACGCAGTTCACAGCCCCGGTCAAGGACTACTCCGGAGCCAACGAGAACTACCAGGGCGGCGGCATGCAGATGAGCCCGTCTCCGGCGCCGAGCCACTGATGGCAGCGCCCGAATCGGGCGCTGGTCGATCGGCAGCGACCCGGCGGCAGTTCCTCCTCGGAGGAGCCGTCGCCGGCGTCGGTGCCGCCGCCGCGATCGGCATCGACCTCGCCCTCACACCCGCCGCAGACTCCGGGGCCGTGCCCTCGGCATCCGCTCCGCTGAACGGCGACGAGATCGTTCCGTTCCACGGAGCGCACCAGGCCGGTATCGACACCGACGCGCAAGCCCACGGCACGTTCGTCGCGCTCGATCTGCATTCCGGCGTCGACCGCGATGCGCTCCGGCGGCTCCTGCGGGTGCTCACCGACGACGCCGAGCGCTTGACGCAGGGCCGGCCGGCACTCGCCGACTCCGAGCCCGAGCTTGCGGTCGCTCCCGCGCGGCTGACGGTCACGTTCGCCTTCGGTCCCGGCCTCGTCGCGCGCGCGGCCGGCTCGGCACCGACCTGGCTGCGACCGTTGCCCCCGTTCGGCATCGACCGCCTCCGCGACGAGTTCAGTCACGGCGATCTGCTGCTTCAGGTTGCCGGCGACGATCCGTTGTCGGTCGCGCATGCCACCCGGATGCTGCTGAAAGACGCCCGCAGCTTCGCAGACGTGCGCTGGACCCAGCAGGGGTTCCGCCGGGCGTACGGCACGGTCGCGCCCGGAACGACCATGCGCAATCTCTTCGGCCAGGTCGACGGCACCGCCAACCCGCAACCCGGGACGACGCACTTCGACCAGGTCGTCTGGTCGGATGCCGGGTGGCTGGCCGGCGGCACCGGCATGGTGGTGCGTCGGGTGCACATGGACCTCGACAAGTGGGACAGGCTCGACCGTCCGGGCCGAGAGCAGTCCGTCGGGCGGACGCTCGCCAACGGCGCCCCGCTGACCGGCTCGGCCGAGCATGACGAGCCCGACTTCTCCGCGAAGACGGCGATCGGCTTCCCGGTGATCGCCGAGTTCTCCCACCTTCGTCGGGCGCGGCCCGACGATACGACGCAGCGCATCTTCCGGCGCGGATACAACTACGACGAGCGCCCGGCGGGCGATGCGGTCTCGGAATCGGGTCTCATCTTCGTGTCGTTCCAGGCCGACGTCGATGCGCAGTTCGTGCCGATCCAGCGCCGGCTCGACCAACTCGATCTGCTCAACGAGTGGACGACGCCGATCGGCTCGGCGGTGTTCGCCGCTCCTCCGGGATGCGCCGCCGGCGGCTACATCGGCGAGACCCTGCTCGCCTGAGGCACGCGAGATTCCCGACGGGAGCCGGTCATCGATGCGACTGATCATTCCGATCGCGTGACCGGCTCCTGCTGGGTGATGCAGTGGATGCCGCCGCCGCGGGAGAACAGGGGGCGGGCATCGACGGTGACCACAGGTCGGCCGTACGCCTCGCTGAGGATCGCGCGAGCGCGTGCATCCGCCTTCTCCTCGCCGAACCCGCAGGCGACCACTCCCCCGTTGACGACGAGGTGGTTGACATAGCTCCAGTCGACGAAGCCGACGTCGTCGGTGAGGGTGGCCGGCGCCGGCAGCGCCGTGATCTCGAGTGCTCGACCGTCAGCACGGTAAGCCTCTTCGAGCTCGCGTTCGATCAGCGCGCTGACGGCGGCATCCGGATGCGCGCTGTCCTGCTGCTCGTGCAGCAGGATGTGGCCGGGGGCGGCGAACGTGGCGACGATATCGACGTGCCCCGCCGTTCCGAGCTCGTCGTAGTCACGGGTGAGCCCGCGCGAGAGCCAGACGGCCCGGTTCGCGCCGAGAGTACGCGCCATCTCGTCCTCCACGCGGGCGCGGTCGGCGAGCGGGTTTCGCTTCGGGTCGAGCTGCACCGTGTCGGTGAGCAGCACCGTGCCAGCACCATCGACATGCAGGCCGCCGCCCTCTGCGACCAGCAACGAACTGATCACCTCAGCACCGATCGCCTCGCCGACGATCCGCGCCACCTGGGCCGACTTCTGCCACTCGGCCCACTCCGGCGCGCCCCAGCCGTTGAAGATCCAGTCGACGGCGCCGAGCACTCCAGGACGCTCATCGTCCACGACGAACGTGGGTCCCACGTCGCGCATCCAGAACTCGTCGACGGGAGCTTCGAGCAGCTCGATCGACGAATCGAGCATGCGGCGAGCGCGCACCATCTCGGTGGGATCGACGACCATCGTGACCGGCTCGAACTCGAGGATCGCGTGGGCGACCGCGGTCCAGGCGGCGTACCCCTCCTCACGAAGCGCGCTCGTGTCGCCGAGCGTGAACCCCTCGCGGGGAAAGGCCATCCAGGTACGGGTATGGGGCGCGGTTTCGGCGGGCATGTGCCACATGGCGTCTCCTTGTCGATCAGGTGGGAATGAGATTCACCAGCCGGTGCGCAGGACGCGCCCCAGGGCATCGGCGAAGTAGTCGGCCGACTCGGTGGACACGCACAACGGCGGCTTGATCTTCAGCACGTTCTGGTGGTCGCCCGTCGGCTGCATGATGACGCCGAGTTCGCGCAAGCGCGCACAGATCGCCGCGGTTTCGACCGTCGCAGGCTCGAGCGTGTCCGGGTCGCGCACGAACTCGACGCCCAGGTACAAACCCGCGCCGTGAACCTGGCCGATGAGGGGAAACTCTTCGGCCAGCTCGTTCAACCGTGCGACGAGGTGGGCACCCACGACGCGCGCGTTCTCCTGCAGGCCCTCGTTCTGGATGACGTCGAGCACGGCCATGCCGATGGCCGACGACACGGGCGATCCGCCGGTAGAGGAGAAGAAGTACCCCTGGGTGCGATAGCGGTCAGCGATCTCACGGCGCGTGATCACCGCGCCGATCGGGTGGCCGGCGCCGATGGATTTCGCCACGGCGACGATGTCGGGAACGACGCCCTGCTGCTGGAACCCCCAGAACCATTCGCCCAGGCGTCCATAGCCGACCTGTACCTCGTCGGCGATGGCAAGGCCACCGTGTGCGCGGACCGCCGCGTAGACCGCCTCCAGGTATCCCTCGGGCAGGGCGACACCACCGGCGTTGCCGAAGAAAGGCTCGCAGATGAATCCCGCGGCGGGTCGTCCGGCATCGGCCAGAGCGTCGATGACGGCAACCGCTTCGGGGGCGTACCGCGCGGCATCCGCGCCCCTATGCTCGCCGCGGTAGGAGTTGGCGGCCGCGACGGTGTGCACCCACGCCGGGCGGGTGGCCAGAGCGTTCGGATTGTCGGCGATCGACGTCGACACCGCATCGCTGGCGAAGGTCCAGCCGTGGTACGCCTCGCGCATCGCGACGATGTCGGTGCGGCCGGTCGCGGCCATCGCCAGCCGGATGGCGAGGTCGGTGGCCTCCGAGCCGGAGTTGACGAAGAAGACGGTGTCGAGCTCGGGCGGCAGGGTCGCGGTGAGGCGTTCGGCGTAGTCGGCGATCGCCCGGTAGTGGAACCGCGAGTTCGTGTTGAGCAGCCGCATCTGACGCGTCGCGGCGGCGACCACTCCCGGATGGGCGTGCCCGACCGAGGTGACGTTGTTGACCATGTCGAGGTACACGCGGCCGTCGACGTCGATCAGGTACTCGCGCCACCCGCGCTCGATCTGGGGTGGGCGCACGTAGTAGTGCTCCTGCACGTCCGCGAGCACGCGTTCACGACGCGCGAGCACGTCGTCGTCGGCCGGCGAAGGCTGCGGAAGGCCGAGCGCCGCGCGCGCGTCGCCCACGACATCGCGCCAGCCGGCGGCGAGATCGGTGCTCACCAGGTCGGGCACGCCCTCGACGGCCGTGGAGGCGAGTCTCACCGTGATCCGGGTGCGCGCGGGCAGCTCGAACGCAGCGTCCGCATCACCGTCGCTGCCGAGCGCCGCGCTCGTGAACACCACCGCAGCGAGATCGGACCCGACGGTCAGGATGCCGGGAGCCGCCGAGCGTACGCGCGCGCGCAGCGGAGTCGAGCAGCGTGCCAGCCAGATCGTCGCCGCCGTCGGTATCGTTGCCGGGGCGGACGGCGTACGGAGCGGCGCGCCGGTGAGGATGGGTCGCCACGCGGGCAAGAACACGAGATCGGCGCCCGCATCGAGGGCGGCGTGCGCAGCCCGCTCGATCGCCTCCCCGTCCATCCAACCGCCCTCGTCGTTCAGCGCAGAGGTGGTCGCGGCATCCAGTTCGACCGTCACGAGCCCCGGCGCGAGCACGGGCTCGCCGACCCATTCCGGCTCAGGCCGAGGGGCGAGGGCCAGGTCGCGCCGGATGGTCGCGGCCATCACCTCGGGCGGAACGGCTGCAGCGACAGCGAGAATGCGGAACTCCCGGTCGAGAGCGACGTCGGCGTACGTGTTCTGCTCGTCGAGACGCACCTGATGCCGACCGCTGAGCACGAGAACGCAGCCGCGCAGCGTGACGAGTGCCCACAGCGCATCGATCTCCGCGTCCGACAGCGGCCGTAGCGCGTGGAAGGCACGGATCGCGGGCAGGGCGCTGGTCGGGGTCGCACCGTCATGGTGAAGAACCGACGAGACCGTGACGGCGATCTCAGCGACCGCCCACGACGCCGTCACGTCGCCGAAGTCGATGACCGCGTCGGGCAGGGAGGAGTCGCACTGCCGGAGGATGTTGTCGTCAGTCACATCGAAGTGGCCGGCCTGGATCGGCAGCTGCGCGGCGAGCGGGTCGAGCACACGGCGGGCATCACTCGTCGCGCGGGCGACGAGCGCACGGACGTCGGCGTCGGGCTCGAGCGGCAGCAGCAGGTCGATGACACGCACGGCGTAGCGAAGGTCCCACTGCAGGATGCGGCCGGTGGCGCCGTGGGTGAAGTCGGCGAGAGACGTGCTGACGCGCCCGGCGAGCTCGCCCATCCGCGCCACGACGGCGGGGGCCAGGTAGTTCGAGCCCATGAGCGTCTGCCCCGACATGTTCTCGATGACGCGAGCGTGGATTCGCCCCTGCGACGACGACCACCAGGCTGACATGGGGCCGTTCGCACCGACGACCACGCGCGGAATGCGCAACGACGGCTGCCGGTCGGCGACCGTCTGCGCCGCAGCATCCTGCATGTCTATCTCCGCCTCGCTGAAGACGGGGTTGCTGAGCTTCAGCACACCGAGCGGATCGGGCGAGCCCTGCGCGAAGACGCGGAAGTTCTGGTCCTGCTGACTTCCCAACGACACGGCGTCGACCGCCACGCCGAAGTGGGAGAGGAAAAGGCTCTGCACCTCGGCCACCGACAGCGTGGGGGTGGGCAGCTCCACCTGGGCGAAGTAGTCGAAGGTCTGGTCCGTCACGGCTTGTTCCTCGGGTTCATTCGGCGGTCTTGCGGTGTGCGCGACACGCGGGCAGTCGGTCGATCAGAGCGGGCGTGCCGAGGTCGTCCCGAACGCGCCGGCGACACTTCCGTCGGCCGCCCGGGCGACGACGACCACAAGAGGACCATACGGTTCGCGCCACTCGCTGTGGGGTCGGGTGTACGACTCGGCATCGACCGTGCGCCGCGCCGTGAGCCGACCCCCCGCCGACGAGGCGTCGACGCGCACACCGTCGATGTATGCCGCGAACTCGAGCTCGTCCGCGCCCGTCGCCGCCGCCGTGACGGTCACCAGGAGCCCGCCATCCGACGACGCGGAGACGCTCACGTCGTCGATCCGCACCGCGATCGTCGTCGTACCGACCGGCATCGCGGTCGCGAACGGGGCTTCGTCGGCCAGCGCGGGCGTGCGCGGGGGCGGCACGCGTCGCCGCGCGAGCCGCTCGATCGCGGCGGCCAGGCGGACGAGGTCGACGTCGGTGTAGGCGGCACCCGCGATGGTGAGTCCGACAGGCATGCCGATGTCGTCCAGCAGCCCCATCGGCACGGTGACGGTGGGAAGGCCCAGGTGGCGCGGCACGAGGTTGCCGTTGGAGACCCACACGCCGTTGCGCCAGGCCGCCTCCGCGGCATCCGGGTCGACGTCGGCGGTCGCAGGGCCGACATCGGCTGCCGCGGGGAAGATGACCGCGTCGATGGCTTCATCGGCCAGCCATTGTTCGAGATCCTCGCGGCGCGCGCGCTCGAGGCCGCGCAGCCCGGCTTCGATCGTCGCACTGTCGCGCCAGTCGGGGATGCCTTCGGCGGCGCGGGCCACGTAGTCGGCCAGGTCGTAGGCGATGTCGAAGGGCAGCACACCGTAGCGATCGGGAAGTGCTCCGACGGGATGCGGGAAGATCTTCGCGGCATCGACATCCGCGAGCCGGTGCAGCGTCGGGTCGGCGTTTGCCCGCAAGAAGTCGTCGAACGCCCAGGCCGACAGATCGCCGACCTCCGTGGCGAGGTAGTCGCGGGGGACGAATCCACGGTCGACGAGGTCGCGGGAGTCCGCGTGGAGCTTCTCGTAGTTCTCGACGACGGGAAACGCCGTCTCGACGACCTCGGCGCCGGCCGCTTCGAGCTCCGATCGCAGCTGGCGCCACAGCCGCATGACGCTCTCGCGTGTGCGGATGGGGTAGGCGCTGTCGGGGTCGGCGTTGATATACAGACGCGGAACGGCGAGGCGCAGTCCCGCCAGCGGCCGGTCGTCGAGCGCGAGAAAGGACACCGGGCGGATCTCGGACGGGCGGGGGAGCTCGATCCAGGGCTGGGTGCGCCAGAAGTCACCGTCGGTGCGGTCGTCGTCCACGACCACGGCGTCGAGCACGTGCGCCAGGTCGGCGACGGAACGCGTGTGAGGCACCACGACGTCCATCGTGGGCACGAGCGGCCAGTTACCGCGCACCGAGATCACCCCGCGCGACGGCGTGTAGGCGACGAGAGCGTTGTTGGATGCCGGGGCGCGCCCCGACGACCACGTCTCCTCGCCGAGCCCGAACGCCGCGAAGCTCGCCGCGGTTGCCGTTCCCGAGCCGTTGGATGAGCCCGACCCGAAGGCGGCGGTGAGGTAGTCGGCGTTGTAGGGCGATTCGGCGCGGCCGTACACGCCGCGCTGCATGCCGCCGGCAGCCATCGGCGGCATGTTGGTCAGCCCGAGGAAGACCGCGCCCGCTGCCCGCAGTCGTTCGACGGCGAAGGCGTCGTCTCCGGCGATGAGGTCGGCGAAGGCGGGGGAGCCGGCCGCCACGGTGAGTCCGCGCACACGGTAGCTGTCCTTGGCCGTGAACGGGATGCCGTCGAGCGCTCCCCGGGACTGCCCGCGTGCGCGACGTTCGTCTGAGGCGCGGGCCTCGGCGAAGGCGAGCGGGTTGAGCACGGGCACGGCGTTCAGGGCGATGGTGGCGCGGTCGTAGTACGCGATGCGGTTGAGGTAGCGGGCGACCAGCTCGACGCTGGTCACCGTGCCGTCGTCCAGTGCGGCGCTCAGCGCGTCGATGTCGGCGTCGACGACGGTGAAGCGGGGCGCGTCCATGGGGCTCATTCTCCTGGTCGACGGGCTATCGGCGGGAGCGCCGGGCTCGGGCGCCCGCGCACGAGATGAAACATACACCGTTTGTTTTACGGGTGGAAGAGTAGTGCGGCGGCAAGACGTGCCGCGCCTCGGGTGCGTACGCTGGGCCCAGACAGAGGAGGCACGCCATCGCCCGACCGCCGCAACCCCTGCTCAGCCGAGCACTCATCGCCCGCACGGCGCTCGCGCTCGTCGACCGGCAGGGGGCAGACGGCGCCAGCATCCGCCGGGTGGCGGCGCGGATCGGCGTGAATCCCGCATCCCTCTACAACCACGTGCCCAATCGCGCCGCGATGATCGAAGACGTACGCGCCCTCGTATCGGCGAACATCGACGCACGGCCCCTCCGCGAACTCGAATGGGAGGACGGCCTGCGCGCGTGGGCACGGTCGTATCGTCGGGCGTTCGCGCGTCATGCGCGGGCCATCCCGCTGCTGATGACCCACCGCGTCTCGGCTCCGGTGCTGCTCGCGAGCTACGAGGACTTCACCGTCGCCGCCGAGAAAGCGGGCTGGGAGAGCCGCGATGTGCTGCCCCTGCTGACCGCGTTCGAGTCGTTCATCCTCGGCAGCGTGCTCGACATGTCCGGCCCCACAGTCGTCTTCGATCCGACCGGTCAGGAGGCGGATGTCCCGCGCTTCGCCGCCGCGTTCGCGACCCTCGCCGACGAAGATCCGGCCGACCCGGTCGCGTCGCGGGCGTTCGAGCTGGGACTCGACATGCTCATCGCTTCCGCGCGACCGCGCGGGGCAACACGAGACTGATCGCGCGCGGGGTCAGCCGGGTCCGTCGCTGATCGGGGTGGGGATGCCGGGCGTACGGCCGAGACGGCGAAACAGCGCATGAGATCCGGCGGCGCGCTCACACGCGGGTCAGGGGGAAGTGGGGCAGCGGCGGAAGGTCGACGGAGATTGCGTCGCCCGCCACCACCTCACCGCCGCGCGAGGCGATGCCCATCACGCCCGCGAGGCGGATGACGTGTCCGTCATCGTCGGTGGTCACGACCTCCTTGAGAAGCCCGGGCTGGAAGTCGTTGATCTGCTGGCAGGGGTTGCGAAGGCCGGTGATGGTCACGACCGCATCTCCCACGGTCAAGCGGGCGCCGACCGGCAACGACAACAGGTCCACGTCGCGTGTGGTGATGTTCTCGCCGAGGTCTCCGGGGGCGACGGGGTGTCCTGCGTCGCGGAGCGCATCGAACAACTCGCCGTGAATCAGGTGCACTTGCCGCACGTTCGGCTGCGACGGGTCGGCCGCGACCCGCGAGCGGTGCTGCACCGTCGGACCGCAGTGCGCGTCACCGTCGACGCCGAGGCCCTCGAGGAGAGTGATCGACTCACGGGAGCTCTTGCTGAAGCTGTGCGTGGCGCTGGAATGAACGGCGACGACACGAGGGCGCATGGGCTTCATTGTGCCAAGAAAACGCGGTCGCTCGACGTGACGAGCGAAGATCCCTCACACTTGTCAGCAACAAATTCGGCTTCTATGACCGGTGGCGGCGCGCCGCCAGCGAGGAGATCCCCATGACCGTGATCCTCGGCTTGACGGGCGCGCTCGCCTACGGATTCGCCGACTTCCTCGGCGGCCTGGCATCTCGAAGAGTCCCGCCCATCATCGTCACCGTCTGGGTGGCCGTAGTCGGTCTCGTACCGCTCGTCATCGGCCTTGCTCTTCTCGGCGGCACGTTCAGCGCAAGCGCACTGCTCTGGGGGAGCGTTGCGGGCATTTCAGGATCGGTTGGCGTGCTCATGCTCTACACCGCCCTCTCTGTCGGCCCGATGAGCGTGCTTTCCCCCTTCACCTCGGTGATCTCCGTGGTTCTGCCGGTCGCCACCGGCGTGCTGTTTCTGGGTTCGCGACTGAGCGGGCTCGGCGTCGGAGCGATCATCACCGCGATCGTCGCAGTGGTGCTCGTCGGCATCGTGAGAGATCCATCCGGTGCGCGCCTCACAGGCCGCGGTCTTGTCACCGCCACAATCGCCGGCTGCGGGTTCGGAGGTCTCGTCCTCGCCTACTCGGCGACCTCCCCCGCAGACGGGCTCGCGCCGCTCGTCGTCGCACGCATCGTACAAATCGCAGTGATGTGGGCTGGCGTCGGCGTCCACTCACTGCATGCGAGGTGGGGCACAACACGAGAGACATTCCGCGGGGTCCGCGGCAGAACCCGCGGCATATGGCCCCTCGTCGCCGTCTGCGGCGTCCTCGACGCCTTAGCCAACATCTTGATCCAAGCCGCACTACACTCCGGAGACTCTGCGACCGCCCTGCCGGTTGTCAGCGTTCTCAACGCTCTCTACCCGATCGGCACGATCATCCTCGCGGCCATCGTCCTGCGAGAAAGGCTCTCACTCTTGCAGACAGCAGGCCTCGCCCTCGCACTCGCCGCGAGCGCAGTACTCGCTTCGTTGTAGAGAAAGCGATGACCACGAGTGAAGAAACCCCCGCGATCCCAGTGTTTCTCAGGGATCTGCGGGGGTTCTACGTGGCGGTGACGGTGGGATTTGAACCCGTGTCCTCCCGCCCCTGAAATACGCGGCTAAACAGCCCACGAACGCCCCATCTGAGCTGTATTAACACCCGTATTTTTCCATCCTTACGTGAAGAACGGAACGAAAGTCAGGCCGATTCATTTACCCACTACGCGCCGAATACCTCATGGCTGAGAACAAAGTACGCGCCAATCGACAGAGCTAGAAGAGACGATGGCAGCATCCATGTTAGCCACCGCTGGCCAGAAGCTGCGCCGATCAATGACACCGGCGTCATAAAACTGGCACAGGTGAGCACCAGCGCGAAGGCCACAGCGCTCAGTCGAACACCGGTACCAATAATCCCCAGCCACAACACGAACGCAAACCATAGAGCCATGGCTATGGCGAAGAGCGGGGCCCACCGACCCGCGGCCGCCCTCGACAGAAGGACATATTTTCTCTGCCCTCGAGGGCAAGACACTAGGTACACCGTGAGCGGACCGATGAAGGCAACAAGCCACACGGCGGTGATCCGCATCGTCCTAATGGCAAATGATGGCGCAGCAGTGTCGGCAACTAGCGCCCACCACGAGGTTGGCGTCATCGCGACTGAGAAAACCGCTAAAAAACTAAGTACCAAGAATGGCGAGAATTGCCTACCGTGCGGCGTGACTTCAGACACGCGCGTACAATGCGTCAGCGAACCCATCCGCCACCCCTTGCAGGTCGGAGCCCGCCGGAAGTGGGAGACCAGACTTCAGAATGACGGGTATCGAGGTAACCAGGTTGGATGTACTGAAGAGACTCTTGACTGAACTGATCACGTTGGCCCGACTCCCGAATCTTTCATTAACAAAGCTCTCGAACCTGAGAACAACACCACACTCTATCTCGCGCACGATATCCGACACGGGGCGATACTCGTGTCCGATGACGCGGTTCGCGCAAAGGTACGCGTCGACGTCGGCCAACAAGTCCTGATTCCCGAAGGAGCCAATGTTCGCGCTGCCCACCCAACTTGCGAAGAGGCTCTGTACAGCTCCTGTATAGCCCGGCCGAACGACGTCGCGGAAGTACTCCCAAAGGGCGGCGAGATCCAGGCCCCGCGCGCCCAGGTCCCCAAACTGTGCATCACCGGACGCCTGAGGTGCACCATACGCCGGGTATCCCCTCGTCGACGCGGCCCAGTGACTCATACGCGAGAGGGTAGACGTCGGAGCGGACGAGGACGTCGACTCGTGCTGCCCGCGCCCGAGAGACCACCCTTGAGTAACAGGCTGCGAGACCCCGGGCATGTACTCCCCGAGTGGAGTGGAAGCGTTTCGACGCGCATCGCGACGATCCGGAGTTCGGTTACCGGTTCCTCCTCGACGAGGCCTGCAACGCGGGTGAAACGATGGCGGAGCGGACGGCGTGGCGGATCTGCCGTGACAACGGATGGTGGTCTGCGTTCGGCAGACGCCGCCGCGGGAAGGGTCGACGCCCTGGCCCGCCGGTCCACGACGATCTCGTGCGCCGGGAGTTCACCGCCGATG
>NZ_JADKSH010000012.1 GCF_015350795.1 Microbacterium sp. VKM Ac-2870 | reverse complement strand
ACGCCGCCGCGGGAAGGGTCGACGCCCTGGCCCGCCGGTCCACGACGATCTCGTGCGCCGGGAGTTCACCGCCGATGCCCCACCGGCTCTGGCTCAGCGACATCACGGAGCACAAGACTGCGGAGGGCACGCTCTACCTCTGCGCGATCAAGGACGTGTTCAGTAACCGGATCGTGGGGTACTCGATCAGCAACCGGATGAAGGCTCGTCTGGCCGTCGACGCCGTGAACGGCGCCGCCGCACGGCGCGGGAATGTTGTCGGCTGCGTGGTTCTCACCGACAGAGGATCCCAGTTTCGCGCAAGGAAGATGGTCCGCGCCCTCCACCACCACGGGATGGTCGGATCGATGGGCCGAGTCGGCGCGGCCGGCCATAACGCGGCGATGGAATCGTTCTTCAGCCTGCTGCCGAAGA
>NZ_JADKSH010000011.1 GCF_015350795.1 Microbacterium sp. VKM Ac-2870 | reverse complement strand
GGATCGATCTTCTCGATCCTGTTGCCGTTCGGCGGCTTCTACCAAGCGCCGCAGCGCCGTCGGGCGGGGACGCTGACCCTCGAGGAGCGTGAGGAGATTTCCCGGGGTCTCGCGGCAGATGAGTCGTATCGTGCGATCGGGCGCCGGCTCGGTCGGCCCGCGTCGACGATCAGTCGGGAGGTGGCCAAGAACAAGGGACCGCGACGATATCGCGCTGTCGATGCCGACGATCGTGCCTGGCGCCGTGCGCGGCGTCCGCAGAGATGCGCACTTGCCCGCAACCCGGTGCTGCGTGGTTACGTCGCCGCTCGCCTTCGGGAAGACTGGTCGCCCGAGCAGATCGCCGGGGCGCTGCGGAAGCGTCACCCGGCGGGGAGCGGGATGCGGGTGTCGCACGAGACGATCTACAAGTCCCTGTTCGTGCAGTCCCGCGGCGTTCTCGCGAAAGAGCTGCAGAAGCATCTGCGATCCGGGCGGCCGATCCGCCGCAGTGTTCACAACAACGTCACCGGGCAATGGCGATCCCAGATCAAAGACGCCGTCTCCATCTCCGAGCGCCCTGCCGAAGCCGAAGATCGCGCGATCCCGGGGCATTGGGAAGGTGATCTTTTGATGGGGCGGCACTGGAGCCAGATCGCGACTGTCGTCGAGCGCGCGACACGATTCACGGTGCTCGTCCAGATCGACGGCCGCGACATGGAGTCCGTCACAGCGGGCCTCTCGCGTGAGATGAACCTGCTCCCCGAGCAGCTGCGCCGATCGCTGACCTGGGATCGCGGGATGGAACTCGCCGACCATAAGACCGTCACGCGCAACACCGGCCTCGACGTCTACTTCGCCGACCCCCGCAGCCCCTGGCAGCGCGGAACGAACGAGAACACGAACCGGCTGCTACGTCAGTACTTCCCCAAGGGCGTCAGCATGAAAGACCTCACCCAGACCGACCTCGACACCGTCGCCGCGCGCCTGAACTCCAGACCGCGGAAGACCCTCGACTTCGACACCCCAGCCGATAGGCTCCAAGCACTGTTGCGCTGACGGGTTGAGTTCACC
>NZ_JADKSH010000010.1 GCF_015350795.1 Microbacterium sp. VKM Ac-2870 | reverse complement strand
TCGGTGTGTTAACGGGAAATGGCCACCCAACAGTGGGTGGCCATTTCCTGAAAGAAGTCCGGCGGTGTCCTACTCTCCCACAGGGTCCCCCCTGCAGTACCATCGGCGCTGTGAGGCTTAGCTTCCGGGTTCGGAATGTAACCGGGCGTTTCCCTCACGCTATGGCCGCCGAAACACTATTGATGTTTCAATCAAACACATAACGAATCATCGTTATGCGGTTCTCGACCGTACATCGAGAACCACTCAGTGGACGCAAGCACCAAAAACGGTGTGTTATCAAGTCATCGGCTTATTAGTACCGGTCAGCTTCACGTGTTGCCACGCTTCCACATCCGGCCTATCAACCCAGTAGTCTGGCTGGGAGCCTCTCACCCCGAAGGGTATGGAAATCTCATCTTGAGGCCGGCTTCCCGCTTAGATGCTTTCAGCGGTTATCCATCCCGAACGTAGCTAACCAGCGGTGCTCTTGGCAGAACAACTGGCACACCAGAGGTTCGTCCAACCCGGTCCTCTCGTACTAGGGTCAGATCCTCTCAAATTTCCTACGCGCGCAGCGGATAGGGACCGAACTGTCTCACGACGTTCTAAACCCAGCTCGCGTACCGCTTTAATGGGCGAACAGCCCAACCCTTGGGACCTACTCCAGCCCCAGGATGCGACGAGCCGACATCGAGGTGCCAAACCATGCCGTCGATATGGACTCTTGGGCAAGATCAGCCTGTTATCCCCGAGGTACCTTTTATCCGTTGAGCGACAGCGCTTCCACAAGCCACTGCCGGATCACTAGTCCCGACTTTCGTCCCTGCTCGACCTGTCAGTCTCACAGTCAAGCTCCCTTGTGCACTTACACTCGCCACCTGATTGCCAACCAGGTTGAGGGAACCTTTGGGCGCCTCCGTTACTTTTTGGGAGGCAACCGCCCCAGTTAAACTACCCACCAGGCACTGTCCCTGAACCGGATTACGGTTCGAAGTTAGATATCCAGAGTGACCAGAGTGGTATTTCAACAATGACTCCACGGTAACTGGCGTCACCGCTTCAAAGTCTCCCACCTATCCTACACAAGCCACACCGAACACCAATACCAAGCTGTAGTAAAGGTCACGGGGTCTTTCCGTCCTGCTGCGCGTAACGAGCATCTTTACTCGTAATGCAATTTCGCCGAGTTCGCGGTTGAGACAGTTGGGAAGTCGTTACGCCATTCGTGCAGGTCGGAACTTACCCGACAAGGAATTTCGCTACCTTAGGATGGTTATAGTTACCACCGCCGTTTACTGGGGCTTAAATTCTCAGCTTCGCCTTGCGGCTAACCGGTCCTCTTAACCTTCCAGCACCGGGCAGGCGTCAGTCCGTATACATCGTCTTGCGACTTGGCACGGACCTGTGTTTTTAATAAACAGTCGCTACCCACTAGTCTCTGCGGCCACCACACCCTTTTCCAGGCAAGCTGGTATAAGCGGATGGCCCCCCTTCTCCCGAAGTTACGGGGGCATTTTGCCGAGTTCCTTAACCACGATTCTCTCGATCTCCTTGGTATTCTCTACCTGACCACCTGAGTCGGTTTGGGGTACGGGCGGCTAGAACCTCGCGTCGATGCTTTTCTTGGCAGCATAGGATCACCCACTTTTTATCCGCATCGTGTCTCAGCCTTCATGACTCCCGGATTTGCCTAAGAGTCGGCCTACGCACTTGCCCCGGGACAACCATCGCCCGGGATGGGCTACCTTCCTGCGTCACACCTGTTAATACGCTAACCGCACCAGAATGGGGTCGTACGCTAGGCCCAACGCTTCACCCCGAAGGGATCCATCAAAGGGATTCAGATACTTAGCACTACTGGATTAGTTTGGGCGGTTCTTCGCCGGTACGGGAATATCAACCCGTTGTCCATCGACTACGCCTGTCGGCCTCGCCTTAGGTCCCGACTTACCCAGGGAAGATTAGCTTGACCCTGGAACCCTTGGTCTTTCGGAGGACGTGTTTCTCACACGTCTTTCGCTACTCATGCCTGCATTCTCACTCGTGTAGCCTCCACGGCTGGTTCACACCGCCGCTTCGCTGGCCACACGACGCTCTCCTACCCATCAACACGGCTGGACCACGAAGGCCTACCAAAAATGTCAATGCCACAACTTCGGTGGCGTGCTTGAGCCCCGTTACATTGTCGGCGCGGAATCACTTGACCAGTGAGCTATTACGCACTCTTTCAAGGGTGGCTGCTTCTAAGCCAACCTCCTGGTTGTCAAGGCAACTCCACATCCTTTCCCACTTAGCACGCGCTTTGGGACCTTAGTTGGTGGTCTGGGTTGTTTCCCTCTCGACTATGAAGCTTATCCCCCACAGTCTCACTGCTGCGCTCTCACTTACCGGCATTCGGAGTTTGGCTGACGTCAGTAACCTTGTAGGGCCCATCGGCCATCCAGTAGCTCTACCTCCGGCAAGAAACACGCAACGCTGCACCTAAATGCATTTCGGAGAGAACCAGCTATCACGAAGTTTGATTGGCCTTTCACCCCTATCCACAGCTCATCCCCTCAGTTTTCAACCTAAGTGGGTTCGGCCCTCCACGACGTCTTACCGTCGCTTCAGCCTGGCCATGGATAGATCACTTCGCTTCGGGTCTAGGACACGCGACTGAATCGCCCTATTCAGACTCGCTTTCGCTACGGCTACCCCACACGGGTTAACCTCGCCACGTATCGCTAACTCGCAGGCTCATTCTTCAAAAGGCACGCTGTCACCCCTACTAAGGAGGCTCCAACGGTTTGTAAGCAAACGGTTTCAGGTACTATTTCACTCCCCTCCCGGGGTACTTTTCACCTTTCCCTCACGGTACTTGTCCGCTATCGGTCATCTGGGAGTATTTAGGCTTATCAGGTGGTCCTGACAGATTCACACGGGATTTCTCGGGCCCCGTGCTACTTGGGATACTCTTCGCGCCAAGAGAGGCATTTCGACTACGGGGTTCGCACCCTCTATGACCTGGCTTTCAATCCAGTTCGTCTATACCTTCTTGTAACGCCGGCTGCTCGGCAGAGCAACCTGAAAAGTCCCACAACCCCGAATACGCAACTCCTGCCGGATATCACACGTACTCGGTTTAGCCTGTTCCGGTTTCGCTCGCCACTACTAACGGAATCGCGGTTGCTTTCTCTTCCTGTGGGTACTGAGATGTTTCACTTCCCCACGTTCCCTCTACCCGCCCTATATATTCAGGCGGGAGTCACTAGGTCGGCACGCCGCCCAGCGGGGTTTCCCCATTCGGACACCCTCGGATCACAGTGTGCTTATCCACTCCCCGAGGCTTATCGCAGATTGCTACGTCCTTCTTCGGCTCCAGATGCCAAGGCATTCACCGTTTGCTCTTAAAGACTTGAAATCACATGAGTTGAATCGTCAATCGAAATTGACTAAATGATCTTTAAGATCATCTTCACGACACAACACCCAAAGGTGTCGCATCGAAGATGCTCGCGTCCACTGTGTAGTTCTCAAAGTACGGGCGGTACCCTCCCCGCAACCAACAACCGTCGGCAACAAGAAAGGCCCTGAGGTTCGTCAGGCCACAACCCGAAAGTCATGACACATCCGGTCCCTCAGGACCCAACAGCGTGCATGTCCCGAAAAGCTCACCCCAAACGTTCCAGACCCGAAGGCCGTACTAGCTCGAAGATCACTCCCCGACACCTCGTCAAATGTTCCACCCATGAGCTCCCAGCGAAGAACAGGTGCCTTCGATCTGGGTTCTGGAAGTCCGAAAACTTCAGATGCTCCTTAGAAAGGAGGTGATCCAGCCGCACCTTCCGGTACGGCTACCTTGTTACGACTTAGTCCTAATTACCGATCCCACCTTCGACGGCTCCCTCCACAAGGGTTGGGCCACCGGCTTCAGGTGTTACCGACTTTCATGACTTGACGGGCGGTGTGTACAAGACCCGGGAACGTATTCACCGCAGCGTTGCTGATCTGCGATTACTAGCGACTCCGACTTCATGAGGTCGAGTTGCAGACCTCAATCCGAACTGGGACCGGCTTTTTGGGATTCGCTCCACCTCACGGTATTGCAGCCCTTTGTACCGGCCATTGTAGCATGCGTGAAGCCCAAGACATAAGGGGCATGATGATTTGACGTCATCCCCACCTTCCTCCGAGTTGACCCCGGCAGTATCCCATGAGTTCCCACCATTACGTGCTGGCAACATAGAACGAGGGTTGCGCTCGTTGCGGGACTTAACCCAACATCTCACGACACGAGCTGACGACAACCATGCACCACCTGTTTACGAGTGTCCAAAGAGTTCTACATTTCTGCAGCGTTCTCGTATATGTCAAGCCTTGGTAAGGTTCTTCGCGTTGCATCGAATTAATCCGCATGCTCCGCCGCTTGTGCGGGTCCCCGTCAATTCCTTTGAGTTTTAGCCTTGCGGCCGTACTCCCCAGGCGGGGAACTTAATGCGTTAGCTGCGTCACGGAATCCGTGGAATGGACCCCACAACTAGTTCCCAACGTTTACGGGGTGGACTACCAGGGTATCTAAGCCTGTTTGCTCCCCACCCTTTCGCTCCTCAGCGTCAGTTACGGCCCAGAGATCTGCCTTCGCCATCGGTGTTCCTCCTGATATCTGCGCATTCCACCGCTACACCAGGAATTCCAATCTCCCCTACCGCACTCTAGTCTGCCCGTACCCACTGCAGACCCGAAGTTGAGCCTCGGGATTTCACAGCAGACGCGACAAACCGCCTACGAGCTCTTTACGCCCAATAATTCCGGATAACGCTTGCGCCCTACGTATTACCGCGGCTGCTGGCACGTAGTTAGCCGGCGCTTTTTCTGCAGGTACCGTCACTTTCGCTTCTTCCCTGCTAAAAGAGGTTTACAACCCGAAGGCCGTCATCCCTCACGCGGCGTTGCTGCATCAGGCTTTCGCCCATTGTGCAATATTCCCCACTGCTGCCTCCCGTAGGAGTCTGGGCCGTGTCTCAGTCCCAGTGTGGCCGGTCACCCTCTCAGGCCGGCTACCCGTCGACGCCTTGGTGAGCCATTACCTCACCAACAAGCTGATAGGCCGCGAGCTCATCCCTGACCAAAAAATCTTTCCAACCGTTGAAGATGCCTCCACGGTTCGTATCCAGTATTAGACGCCGTTTCCAGCGCTTATCCCAGAGTCAGGGGCAGATTGCTCACGTGTTACTCACCCGTTCGCCACTGATCCACCCCGCAAGCGGGGCTTCACCGTTCGACTTGCATGTGTTAAGCACGCCGCCAGCGTTCATCCTGAGCCAGGATCAAACTCTCCATAAAGAAATAATGCAAACCCCATCGGAAAAACGACAAGGCCGCGAGTTTGAACTGACCAAAAAGATGCCATCACTGACAATCCATAACGCCAACCCCCCGGAAGGAGTTGGACTTGATCCAAAGGAATCTCACCCCACCAAAAGTGGAGTCGAGGTTATTTGGCATTTGACAAGTGCACGCTGTTGAGTTCTCAAGGATCGGATGCTCCCACTGCTCGGCCTCTCAGCCTCGCCCGCAGGGCAACTTCTC
>NZ_JADKSH010000001.1:460-815630 GCF_015350795.1 Microbacterium sp. VKM Ac-2870 | reverse complement strand
GAGAGTAGGACACCGCCGGACTTCTTTCAGGAAATGGCCACCCACTGTTGGGTGGCCATTTCCCGTTAACACACCGATCCGAACACACACGGCGCCCATGACTCCGGCGACTATCGTGGAGGTATGTCGATGGATGCCGACGACACGGATCTGCGCCGTGATGACCTGCTCTCCGCCCTCGAGGTGATCGAGGAGCAGCCGTTGGCCGAGCGCGCCGCGGCATACGCTGCGCTCCACGACGATCTGGCGCGTCGTCTCGAGTCGGGTCCCCGCGACGGCGTCCGGTGACGATGCGACTCGACGCCGCCCTCGCGGCGCGCGGCCTTTCGCGATCGCGCACGCAGGCTTCGCGCGACATCGAAGCGGGTCTGGTCGCGGTCGACGGGGTGCCCGTCGTGAAGCCATCGACTCCGGTGTCCGACGGTGCGGTGCTCACGGTTGCCGGCACTGATCACTACGTCAGCCGCGCTGCCCACAAGTTGCTGGCCGCTCTCGATGCGTTCGGCGTGGAGGTGGAGGGCGGCGTGTGCCTGGATCTGGGTTCGTCGACGGGTGGGTTCACCCAGGTTCTTCGGGAGCGCGGCGCTCGGCGCGTGATCGCTGTCGACGTCGGACACGATCAGCTTTCCGAGCTGGTTGCGGCGGACCCTTCCGTGGTGTCGGTCGAGGGCTACAACGTTCGACACATGACATCCGCGAACCTCGCCGAGGCAGCCGGCGGCGCCTACGAGTTCGATGTGGTCGTGGGTGACCTCTCGTTCATCTCGCTGACCCTGGTGCTCCCCGCGATCGCAGGGGTCGCGGCATCCGCCACCGATGTCGTTCTGCTGGTGAAGCCGCAGTTCGAGGTCGGACGTGCGGGCGTGCGCGAAGGGCTCGTGACGTCGGCAGCGGCGCGGGCCGACGCGGTCGCGGGGGTCTTGTGGGCGGCGTGGGACGCCGGCTTCGGGACCTTTGGTGTCATCGCTTCTCCGATTGCGGGAACGCACGGCAACCACGAGTACCTGGTGCATCTGCGACAGACGGCGACGACGTCGCCGGGTGTGGAGGGCGACCCGGCTTCCGTGGGGAATCCGACAGAATGGCTGAAGACGATCGACGACGTGACGGGAGTGAGATGACCAACGCCACGGGCAGCCGCGAGATCTTGGTCGTGGCGCACGCGCGTCGCGACGACACCGTCGCCGCCGCGCGGCGCGTTATCGCGGCTCTCATCGATGCGGGAGCGCGCCCTGTGCTCGCCGTCGACGATCCCGAGCTGGTCGCGGCGCTGTCCGACCTGGGGCCGCTTGCCGCGCTCGGCACCGACGTCCAGGTCTCCGATATCGAGCTGGCTATCGTCCTCGGCGGCGATGGGACGATCCTCCGCGCCGCGGAGCTGGTGCGCGACGGCACGGCGCCCATCCTGGGCATCAACATGGGTCACGTCGGGTTCCTGGCCGAGATCGACCCGGACGTGATCGATGACGCTATGCAGCGCATCATCGCCTGCGACTATCAGGTCGAAGAGCGCATGACCCTCGCCGTCCGCGTCAAGGATGCCGCAGGCGCGGTGATCTACGAGACGTGGGCGCTGAACGAGGCGACGGTCGAGAAGGCATCGCGCGAGCGGATGATGGAAGTCGTGATCGAGATCGATCGCCGGCCGTTGTCGAGCTTCGGCTGCGACGGCGTGGTGATCGCGACGCCCACGGGCTCGACGGCCTACAACTTCTCCGCCGGAGGACCGGTGATCTGGCCCACGGTAGAGGCGATCGCGGTGGTTCCGCTGTCGGCCCACGCGCTCTTCGCCCGCCCTCTGGTCGTCGGGCCCGAAGCCACCGTCGCCATCGAGGTGCTCGCCCGCACAGACGGCAACGGCATCCTGTGGTGCGATGGACGGCGTTCGCACGATCTGCCGCTCGGCGCGCGCGTCGTCGTCAGCCGATCGCCCCAGCCCGTGCGTCTGGCGCGTCTGCATCCCGCCCCCTTCACCGACCGTCTGGTCCGCAAGTTCCAGCTGCCGGTCACCGGGTGGCGCGGGCCTGCGGAGAGCGCTGCATTCGAGCGTCGGGCTCCGGAGGACGCCGCGTGATCGAGCAGATGACGCTGCGCGATGTCGGTGTGATTGCCCAGGCGACCCTGCCGATCGGCCCGGGATTCACCGCGATCACCGGTGAGACCGGTGCGGGCAAGACGATGGTGGTCACGGGACTGGGTCTTCTGCTCGGAGCACGCGCCGATTCGGGCGTGGTGCGCGCGGGCGCCGATCAGGCCGCCGTCGAAGGCGTCTGGATCGTCGCGGATGCCGGTGGGGTGGTTGATCGCGTGGCGGAGGCCGGGGGAGAGGTCGAGCCCATCGGCGATGGCCGGGCGGAGCTGTACCTCGGACGTACGGTGACAGCCGAGGGCCGTAGTCGCGCGAGCGTCGGCGGTCGTGCGGCGCCGGCCGGTGTGCTCGCGGATCTCGCCGAACAGCTCGTCGTCGTGCACGGGCAGTCCGACCAATTGCGACTGCGCTCCAGTTCAGCGCAACGCGATGCGCTCGATCGCTTCGGTGCTGCGCAGATTTCTCCCGCCCTCGACGCGTACCGGTCGGCATTCACCGCGTTGCGCGCGCTCTCGGCCGATATCGCTGAGCTCACCGGTCATGCGGCGGAACGCGCCGCCGAAGCCGAGCGACTGCGCGCAGCACTGGTGGAGATCGAGCAGGTCGACCCGCAGCCCGGCGAGGATGTCGAGCTCGCTCAGCGTGCGGAGCGCCTGGCCAACGTCGAGGAGCTCCGAAACGCCGCGGCCATCGCGCATGACGCACTGTCCGGATCCGGCGACGTGCCCGACGTGGGGGTGCTGCTCGCCGAGGCTCGACGGGCTCTCGAACGGGCCTCGCACAGTGACGCCGCGCTGGCCGCTCACGCTGCCGACCTCGACGACATCTCCTACCGGGTGGCGGATCTGACCACCGAGCTCAGCGCCTACCTCGCCGACCTCGACGAATCGGGTCCGCACGAACTGGCTGCCGTCGAAGAGCGCCGGGCGGCAGTCTCGGCGCTCGTGCGTGCGCACGGAAGTGTCGAGGCAGCGCGCGAGCTCGCGCGGTCGGGTGCGTTCCGTCTCGCCGAACTCGACGACGACGGCGAGCGCATCGCCCGCCTCCGCGTCGAAGAGACGGAGGCGGCCGCACAGCTCGATGTGCTCGCCGACAACCTCACCCGCGCACGACGCGCGGCCGCAGAGAAGCTGGCCGAGGCCGTGACCGAAGAGCTGCACGACCTGGCTCTGCCCGACGCCCATGTCGTCGTGGCGGTGGAGCCCGCCGCACCCACGGCATCCGGTCGGGATGACATCACCCTTCTGCTGTCACCCCACCCGGGAGCGGAGCCGCGTCCGGTAGCGAAGAGCGCGTCCGGCGGCGAGCTCAGCCGCGTCATGCTCGCGATCGAGGTCGTGATCGCAGGAACCGGCGGCGTTCCCACGTTCGTCTTCGACGAGATCGACGCCGGCATCGGCGGAGCGTCCGCGATCGAGGTCGGCCGGCGCCTCGCCCGCCTCGCGGAGACGGCACAGGTGATCGTCGTCACCCATCTCGCGCAGGTTGCGGCATTCGCGTCGAACCATTTGAGTGTCGTCAAGTCAGGCGACGGCTCGGTGACCGCCTCGAGCGTGCGCGTCCTCGAGGGGGCCGAGCGCGAAGCGGAGATGGCACGACTGCTGTCGGGGCTCGCCGATTCGACCACTGCCCTCGACCACGCCCGGGAGCTTCTGAGCCTCGGCCGTTCTGGACTGATAGGATGAAAGCCCGTGACGGAAACTCTTTCAGCAGCGAGTAAGACGACGGGCAAGACGGCTAGCGACACCACCAAGCACATTTTTGTGACGGGCGGTGTCGTTTCGTCTTTGGGGAAGGGTCTGACCGCCGCCTCATTGGGGAATCTGCTCACAGCGCGCGGACTTCGTGTGGTGATGCAGAAGCTGGATCCGTACCTCAACGTCGACCCGGGGACGATGAATCCCTTCCAACACGGCGAGGTCTTCGTCACCGACGACGGCGCCGAGACCGACCTCGACATCGGCCATTACGAGCGGTTCCTCGACATCGAGTTGAGCCAGGCCGCCAACGTCACCACGGGGCAGATCTACTCGCAGGTCATCGCTCGCGAACGCCGCGGGGAGTATCTCGGCGACACCGTGCAGGTCATTCCGCACATCACCGACGAGATCAAGCGCCGCATGCGCTTGCAGGCGGATGAAACGCCGAAGCCCGATGTGATCATCACCGAGATCGGTGGCACGGTCGGCGACATCGAGTCGCAGCCGTTCATCGAGTCGGCCCGGCAGATCCGTCACGAGCTCGGACGCAAGAACGTCTTCTTCGTGCACGTGTCGCTCGTGCCGTTCATGGGCGCGTCGGGCGAACAGAAGACCAAGCCCACTCAGCACTCGGTGGCGGCCCTGCGTTCGATCGGCATCCAGCCCGACGCGCTCGTGCTGCGCAGCGACCGACCCGTCACTGAATCGAACAAGCGCAAGATCGCGCTGATGTGCGACGTGGACGAGGATGCCGTGATCAACGCTATCGACGTGCCGTCGATCTACGACCTGCCGAGTCTGCTCAACGAGCAGGGCCTCGACAGCTACATCGTCGACGCGCTCGGGCTGTCGGGCAAGGCTGCCGAGGTGGACTGGACTCGCTGGGGCCAGGTGCTGGGCGCGGTGCACAACCCGAAGCACGAAGTCACCATCGGTCTCGTCGGCAAGTACATCGACCTGCCCGACGCCTACTTGTCGGTGACCGAGGCGCTGAAGGCCGGCGGTTTCGCCCAGGAGACGAAGGTGCAGATCCAGTGGATCGCTTCCGATCTCTGCGAGACGCCGGAGGGCGCGGAGAAGGCGCTCGGCGCCCTCGATGGCATCGTCGTGCCCGGCGGCTTCGGCATCCGCGGTATCGAGGGAAAGCTCGGCGCGCTGCGCTTCGCTCGCGAACAGGGCATCCCCACCCTCGGCATCTGCCTGGGTCTGCAGTGCATGGTGATCGAGTACGCGCGCAACGTCGCCGGCATCGAGGGAGCCTCGTCCAGCGAGTTCGATCCCGACACCACCCACCCGGTCATCGCGACGATGGCCGAGCAGGTCGACATCATCGACCACGGCGACATGGGCGGCACGATGCGCCTCGGCCTGTACGAGGCCGAGCTCGCCGAGGGTTCGCTGGCCGCCGAGGTCTACGGCGCCACCCGTGCCAGCGAGCGTCACCGCCACCGCTACGAGGTCAACAACCGCTACCGCGACCAGATCGCCGACGCCGGCATGTGGTTCTCGGGGCTGTCTCCCGACCACGGGCTCGTGGAATACGTGGAACTGCCGCGCGACGTTCACCCGTACTACATCGCCACGCAGGCCCACCCCGAGCTGCGCTCACGCCCCACCGAGGCCAACCCGCTGTTTCGCGGCCTGATCGCCGCGGCGCTGGAGCGCCACCGCTCGAGCGAGCTGTTCGAGGTCGAGGGTGACTGACGCCGAGGCAGTGGGTGCGCCGCTGGCGGACGAGTCGGTCGAGGTCGAGGTCATCCGCACGGAGACGCCGTTCGTCGGTCGGGTGTGGAACATCCGCCGCGATGAGGTGTCGTACAACGGAGAATCGATCGTCCGCGAGTACATGGACCACACGGGCGCCGTCGCGGTGCTCGCTCTCGATGACGATGGCCGCGTGCTGCTGATCAAGCAGTACCGCCATCCGGTACGCCTGCGTGACTGGGAGATCCCGGCGGGCCTGCTCGACATCGCCGAGGAGGACGCCCTCGCGGCGGCTCAGCGCGAGCTCGCCGAAGAGGCCGACCTGGTCGCGGCATCCTGGAACGTGCTCGCCGAATTCGCCACGTCGCCCGGGGGCAGCGACGAGGCGATCCGCATCTACCTCGCACGCGACCTGCGCGCCGCCGACGAGACGTTCGCCCGCGAAGCCGAGGAGGCCGACATCGAGGTGCGCTGGGTGCCCCTCGACGAGGTCGTCGACGCGGTGCTCGCCCGTCGCGTGCAGAACCCGTCGCTGGTCGTGGGTGTGCTCACCGCGCAGGCCGCCCGCGCACGCGACTGGGCGACGTTGGGTCCCGCCGACGCTCCCTGGCCGCGACGCCCGCGATCCATCGGCGAGGACGGACGCCCGGGCGCACAGTGAAGATCGACCGCGCGATCGACGTGTACCTCCGGCACATCACGATCGAGCGCGGCCTGTCGGAACACACTGTCGCCGCCTATCGTCGCGATCTGATCGGGTACCGGGCGTGGCTTCTCGAGCGTGAGATCGACGACACGGCAGCGATTACGCCGGCGGTCGTGGCGCAGTTCGTCGCCGACCGTGCGTCGGCCCAGCCCCCGCCGGCGGCCACCTCACTCGCCCGGCTGCAGTCGTCGGTGCGCGGACTGCACCGCTTTCTCGTGCGTGAGGGGATCGAAACGGCAGACCCCAGCGAACGGCTGACGCCACCCAAGACGCCCCAGCGCCTGCCGAAGGCTCTCTCGATCGACCAGATCGAAGCGCTGCTGGATGCCGCGGGCCCGCCGCCCGGCACCGCGACCGATACGGACGTGATCCGGCTGCGTGACCGTGCGTTGCTCGAGGTGCTGTACGCCACGGGCGCGCGCGTGTCGGAGGTCATGCAGCTCGATGTCGACGATGCTGCGGAGGGAGATGTGCTTCGGGTGCGCGGCAAGGGGCAGAAGGAGCGGATCGTTCCGGTGGGTTCCTACGCCCGTGCGGCGCTGGATGCGTACCTGGCGCGGTCGCGGCCCGAGCTGTCGCGTCGCGGCCGCGCGACTCCGCGCCTGTTCCTCGGCGCGCGGGGTGCGCCGCTCTCCCGCCAGGGGGCGTGGCTCATCATCCAGGATGCCGCCGAGCGCGCGAACCTGACGGCGCACGTCTCGCCGCACACCTTCCGGCATTCCTTCGCCACGCATCTCTTGCAGGGCGGGGCGGACGTGCGCGTCGTTCAGGAGTTGCTCGGGCATGCGTCGGTCGCCACCACGCAGATTTACACGCACGTCACCGTCGACGCGCTGCGTGACGTGTACCTGACATCCCACCCCCGCGCACGCTGACGGGCGGCGGGGAGGTTTTTCCCGGCGACGTTCCTCCCGCGCCGAGCCGCGGCCCGCGCAGGATGGCAGGATGAGCGCGCACCTCGGCATCCCATCGGAATCGACGGGGCTGCACCGTCCCGGTCGCGCTCTGGCAGTGTGGTGGATCGTCGCCGGAGCACTGGGCGGCATCGTCGCGTTCCTGCTGTATCTCGAGTACATCGGGCAGCTGACCGGCGCGACGCCCCTGATCAGCTGCAGCATCAGTCCCATCGTCACCTGTGGCCCGAATCTGCTCTCGCCGGGCGGCAACCTGCTGGGATTCAGCAACTCGATCCTGGGGATCATGCTGTTCTTCGGCCCGATCTACGCCGGCGTCGCCGCTCTCGCCGCGCCGGTCGGACTGCGCGCATGGTTCTGGCGCGTGTACACCGCGTTCGTCGCGGCGGCGTTCGTCTTCGTGCACGTTCTGGCGTACCGCAGCGTCTTCGAGTACGGCTCGCTGTGCCCGTGGTGCATGGTGATCTGGGTCGTCACGATTCCGCTGTTCTGGACGGTGCTCGGCTGGACGCTCCGCGACGGCGTGTGGGGGAGTGCGGCCGGCGCGCGCCGTCTGGGCGAGGTGCTGCTCTCGTGGCTCCCGCTGGTCGTCGTCGTCGACTACCTGGTGATCGCTGTGGCGGCGCAGGCGCGGCTCGACGTGATCGGCAGTCTTTTCTGAGCTCGGGCCGGTTTCTTTCACGGCCGGAGCCGCAGCGGCCGGCGGTGCGGTCAGACCACAATAGGCCGCATGGATGCCGCATCTCGCCCCGGCCGCCGGGGCTTGTTCGGCAGAGGCCCCACCCCGGCCACATCCGATGCTGTCGCCGTCGCGGGTGATGACAACGGGCGTCCCGGCTTCGGGTATCTGCCGACGCACGAGGTGTATCTCGATTCGGCGTGCCAGACGCTGCGACCGCAGCCGGTGATCGATGCTGTGCAGGACTACTTCCTGCACAGCAATGCCTGCGGTGGGCGGGTGCGCTACGACGCCGGACGCCGCGTCGACGCCGCGGTGGCGGCCACGCGTGATCGTGTGCTCGCGGTGTTCGGGCTCTCGCCGCATCGTGCATCGTGCGCCTTCACCCTCAACACGACCTACGGCATCAACCTCCTGTTGGCGGGTCTGCCCAGCGGGAGGTTCGCGCGCATCGTGACCACGGTGACCGAGCACAACGCGGTGTTCCTGGCGACGATCGCGGCCGCTGCGCGTGCCGGCATCCCCCGTCTCGTGCTCGAGCGCGACGACGACGGGCGCATCGTCGCGACCGACGCACAGCTGCGCGATGCGGTGGTGGTCGTCTCCGCGATGGACAACGTCGTGGGCGTCGTGACCCCCGACCTGCGTCAGCTCATCGCCGCTGCGCACCGCGTGGGCGCGATCGTGATCGTCGATGCAGCGCAGGCCGCCGCGCACGCGCTCTCGTCGCTGCGCGACCTCGACGCCGACGCGATCTGCTTCTCGGCGCACAAGATGTACGGTCCGTCGCTGGGAGTGGTCGTGGCGACCCGTGACCTGCTCCTTTCGCTCGATCCGGTGATCGTCGGCGGCGGTCAGGTCAGTGCCGTGTCCGCCGACGCCTACACGCTGCTGCCGGATCCGCACACGCGGCTGGAGGCGGGGCTGCAGGCGTGGGCCGAGATCATCGGCTTCGGGGCGGCGCTGAAGTGGCGCGGCGACTTCCGCAGCGCGGGCGGCGAGACGCTCGAGCAGCATGAGGAACGCCTGGCCGCACGCCTGTACGACGGGCTCGCGGCGCTGCCACGGTTGCGGATGATGGGCAGCGCGGCCACCCCGGTGATCTCGGTGCTGCCCGAACGGGTCGACGGCCACCGTCTCGCCGCGTTCCTCGCGCGCGCCGACATCGCCGTTCGCAGCGGCTCGTTCTGCGCGCACTACTGGCTGATCGAGCGTCAAGCGCTCGGCCCGCTCGTGCGGTTCAGCCTGGGCGCGCACAACACCGACGCCGACATCGACCGCACGCTCGAGGTCATGACCTCGATGATGAAAGGGCTGTGACGTGGTCTGCATCGTCGCGTTCATCGTCGTGCTGGTGCTCTCCGCCGTCTCGGCGAAGTACCGCAAACTGCTCGGACGGGCGTGGGGCTGCGCGTGGCGCAAAGTCACCCTGCGGCCCTGCGACACGAGCTTTCGCGACGACGTGAAGAACTCGCTGCTCGCGCCGCTCGCGCTGCGCGCACCTCGCATGGTGCGGCCGGCCAGCATCGCCATCGAGGTCGTCGCCTGGCTCATGGTGCTCAGCCTCATCGTCAGCCTCTATCTGCTGGGCCGTAGCGGCCTCAACCTCTTCGTGTACGGCACGTGCGACAAGCAGAACGCGCAGGCCTGCTCCCTGGCAGCGCAGGCGTGCTCGATCGACGCCGTCGAGCCGGGTTTCTGGGAGTCGATCGGTGAGGGTGACGTGTTCGGCGCGTTCGGTCGCGAGTTCGCCTCGGTGGGCGACACGATCGCCACCCTGCCCAGTCGGCTGCGCTCGTGGGATGCCGCGGACTTCGCCGCTGCCGACGCGACCTATCTGGGTGGCTACGTCGAAGGCCGCCCCACGGCGCTCGACGTGCTCGATCCCGGATGCCGCTTCTGCGCGCAACTGTTCCGCAACATGCGCGACGCCGGATTCGGGAACACCCACAACGTGACCTACCTCGTGTACCCGATCCACAGCGCCACCGGCGACAAGTTCGCCAATTCGGCGCTGATCGCCACGTATCTGAGTGCGGTGCGGGTGTTCGAAGCGGAGCGCACGGCAGCGGGAGCCGGTGCCCAGGCGCGGCCCGTCGAGACGGGGGACTGGTACATCCTCGAGCAGCTGTTCACGACGCAGACCGACGACGGATGGTCGACGCAGGATTGGATGAACACCGCCCCTGCCGCCGAGGCCGCCGATCGCCTCCAGCAGTGGCTGGGCGCCGACGGCTACACACCGGCCGAGGTGCAGCGCATCGTCGAGCTCACGACGTCGTCACAAGTCGCGGCATCCCTCGAGCACGCCCGCCGCGTCGTCGAAGACGACATCCGCACGGTGTCGATTCCGTCGCTGATCGCCGGGGGAGGACTCCACGCCGGACTCGTCGACGTCGACACCCTGCGGGGCCTCGGCTGAGCGCGCGCCACCCTGTGCGAGAATCGAGGTGCGCGGCGGCAGTGGATCGCCGGGCCCTGGGAAGGGCATCACGAAGCAGGAGTGTCGGTGGCGGATAAGACGCGAGGGACGAAGAAGGTCCTCTCGGAGGACGTCCCGATGGGGCCGACCGGTCGGCCGTACCACGGGTTCCCGACCCCGCCTCCGCTCGATGCGCACGGCCCCGCCCGCATCATCGCGCTCTGCAACCAGAAGGGCGGCGTCGGCAAGACGACGACGACCATCAATCTCGCGGCCTCTCTCGCCGAGTACGGGCGCAAGGTGCTCGCGATCGACTTCGACCCGCAGGGGGCGTTGTCGGCAGGTCTGGGCATCGCCACCCACGACATCCCGACGATCTACGACCTGCTCCTGGACACGAAGCGCGACCCGCACGAGACGATCGTGCACACGTCGGTCGAGGGTCTGGACATCATCCCCGCCAACATCGACCTCTCCGCGGCCGAGGTGCATCTCGTCAACGAGGTCGCCCGCGAGACGATCCTCGCCCGGGTGCTGCGCAAGGTGGCCGGCGAGTACGACGTCATCCTCATCGACTGCCAGCCCTCGCTGGGGTTGCTCACAGTCAATGCGCTCACCGCGAGCCACGGTGTGCTCATCCCGCTCGAGTGCGAGTTCTTCGCCCTTCGCGGTGTGGCGCTGCTGATCGAGACGATCGACAAGGTGCGCGACCGCCTCAACCCCTCGATCGAACTCGACGGCGTGCTCGCGACGATGTACGACCCGCGCACCCTGCACTCGCGCGAGGTGCTCGAGCGCGTCGTCGAGGCGTTCGGCGACGACGTCCTGGAGACGGTGATCGGGCGCACGGTGAAGTTCCCCGACGCGTCGGTGTCGGGCGTTCCCATCACGACGTTCGCCCCCGAGCACGCCGCCGCCCAGGCCTATCTGCGCCTGGCGCGGGAGCTGGTGGCTCGTGGCGCCGTCGCCTGACGAGCCCGAGGTCGCCCCGGTCGTCGAGCCCGTCACCGAGCCCACCGATTCGAGCAAGCCCACCGGTTCGACCGACGACGCGGAACCGACCCGGTTCCGTGTCTCGCTCGGCAACTTCGACGGTCCGTTCGACCTGCTGCTCACCCTCCTCGGCAAGCACGAGCTCGACATCACCGAGATCTCCCTCAGCCGTGTCACCGACGAGTTCATCTCGTACCTGAAAGGCCTCGAGTCCGACGACGATCTGGATCAGGCATCCGAGTTCCTCGTCGTCGCGGCGACGCTGCTCGACATGAAGGTGGCGGGGCTGCTGCCGCAGGGCGAGCTCGTGGATGCCGAGTCGGTCGCGCTGCTCGAAGCGCGCGATCTGCTCTTCGCCCGCCTGCTGCAGTACCGGGCCTTCAAGGAGGTGTCGGCATGGTTCGAGCGGAGCCTCCGCCGCGAAGATCGCCGGCACATGCGGGCCGTCCGCCTCGACGAGAAGTACCGCCGCGCCGTGCCCGAGCTGGTCTGGACGCTGTCGAAGGACGACTTCGCGGCGCTCGCGATGCTCGCCTTCGCGCCGAAGGAGATCCCGCACGTCGGCCTCGACCACCTGCACGCGCCGCTCGTGTCCATCCGCGAACAGGCGGCGATCGTCGTCACGCTGCTGCGCGACGCGGGCACGCTGAACTTCCGCGAGCTCGTCGTCGGCGTCGCCCAGACCGGCGTCGTCGTCGCCCGTTTTCTCGCGGTGCTGGAGCTGTACCGCCACGCCGCCCTCTCGTTCGAGCAACTCGAACCGCTCGGTGAGCTGACCCTGCGCTGGACCGCCGAACGCTGGTCCGAAGAGAACCTCGCCACCCTGGGAGCCGACTATGACCGCTGATGCCCACACCGAGCCGACGCCATCGGCACGTTCTCACGAGCCCGCCGATGTGGCGCGCCGCCTCGAGGCGATCCTCCTGATCGTCGACGAGCCCCAGAGCCTCGTGGCGCTCGCCGCCGCCGTGGGCGCCCCCGTGCCCGCCGTGCGGCAGGCCGTCGCCGGGCTCGTCGCCGACTATGAGGGCGAAACGGGCGGCCCGCGCCGCGGCTTCGAACTGCGCGAGGTGGGCGGCGGGTGGCGACTCTACGTGCGCGACGAGCACGACGACCTGATCGCGGAGTTCGTCGGTGGCCAAGCGCCGTCGAGGCTCTCGCAGGCGGCTCTCGAAACCCTCGCGGTCATCGCTTACAAGCAGCCGGTCACGCGCAGCCAGGTCGCCTCGATCCGCGCGGTCAACGTCGACTCCGTCGTGCGCACGCTGCTCGCCCGCGGCCTGATCACCGAGCTGTTCACCGATCCCGAGACCGGCGCCATCAACTACGGAACGACCGATGCGTTGCTCGTCAACCTCGGCATCAACTCGCTCGATGAGTTGCCGCACATCTCACCGCTGCTCGACGACGGATCGGACGGCTTCGACGCGGAGGTCCTGCGATGAGTTTCGACGACACCACCGCAGCGGGCGCCGAGGGCGTTCGCCTGCAGAAAGTTCTGGCGAACGCGGGCGTCGCCTCGCGCCGTGTGTGCGAGCAGTACATCGTCGAGGGACGCATCCGCGTCAACGGCGAGGTCGTCACCGAGCTCGGTCGGCGCATCGACCCCGAAACCGACCTGGTCGACGTCGACGGCACCGCGATCCAGCTCGACACGACCAAGCGCTACATCATGCTCAACAAGCCGACCGGCGTCGTCTCGTCGATGAAGGACGAACAGGGTCGACCCGACCTCCGCCGCTTCACGAAGGAGTGGGAGGAGCGCCTCTACAACGTCGGTCGACTGGATGCCGAGACCTCCGGACTGCTCGTGCTCACCAACGACGGCGACCTCGCCCACGTGCTCGCTCACCCCTCCTTCGGTGTGACGAAGGTGTACATCGCGAAGGTCACCGGACGGGTGACCCCGCAGACGATCGCGCGTCTGACCAAGGGCGTCGAGCTCGAGGACGGACCGATCGCCGCTGACAAAGCGCGGCTGCTCGACACCTCGGGCGAGACCTCGCTCGTCGAGCTGACGCTGCACTCCGGTCGCAATCGCATCGTCCGACGTATGCTCGCGGAGGTCGGTCACCCCGTCGTCGAGCTCGTGCGACGCCAGTTCGGACCGCTCCACCTGGGAACCCTCCCGGCGGGGCGGGCACGCGAGTTGACTAAAGTGGAACGCGGCGCGCTGCTGACAGTGGCGCGTCAGGCGGCGCCCACGCCGCCCGGGGACAGCTGAGGCGGAGAACAGTGACCGAACAGGCCGTTGCCGATGCGCGCACGCGCGCAGCCCGCACCGCCGGCACCGTCCGGATCGTCGGTGCCGGGCTGCTCGGTGCCAGCATCGGCCATGCGCTGCGCGCCCTCGGCGTCGACGTCGCGCTCGCCGATGCGTCGCCGGCCCAGCTGCGTCTGGCCGTCGACTACGGTGCCGGTCGTCCTGCCGCCGATGACGACCGCCCGCTGCTCGTCGTCGTCGCCGTTCCTCCCGATGTGACAGCCGACGTCGTCGCGCGTGAACTGGCGAGCTTTCCGGATGCCGTCGTCACCGATGTCGCGAGCGTCAAGCTCGACCCGCTGCATGAGCTCCGCCGCCGCGGCGTCGACCTCACGCACTACATCGGCTCCCACCCCATGGCGGGACGCGAACGCGGCGGTGCCATCTCGGCCCGCGCCGACATCTTCATCGGCCGGCCCTGGGTGGTCTGCCGCGACGAAGAGACCCCGGCATCCGATCTCGCCCTCGTCGAAGGGCTCGCGCTCGACCTCGGCGCGACGCCCATCGAGATGACCCCCGACGAGCACGACCGCGCGGTCGCGCTCGTCTCGCACGTTCCCCAGTTGGTGGCGTCGCTGCTCGCGGGACGTTTCGTCGACGCTCCCGACGGCTCGCTGCGCCTCGCCGGCCAGGGCGTGCGCGACACCACCCGCATCGCGGCCTCGGCCCCCGAGCTGTGGGTGCAGATCCTCGGCGCGAACTCCGCTCCCGTCGTCGACGAGCTCGACGCGCTGGCCGACGACCTGCGTGCCGTCGCCGAGGCGCTGCGCGCCCCCGAGGCGCCCGGTTCGCGTCGCGCCGTCGCCGACACGATTCGTCGCGGCAACGACGGTGTGGAGCGTCTGCCCGGAAAGCACGGACAGAACCGCCGCTTCGAGAGCCTCGTCGTGATGATCGATGACACGCCAGGCCAGCTGGGTCGCCTCTTCGGCGAGCTCGGCGAACTGGGCGTCAATGTCGAAGATCTGCGCCTCGAGCACTCGCCCGGTGCACAGTTCGGCCTCGCCGAGATCAGCGTCGACCCGACGATCGTGCGCCAGGCCGAAGACGGTCTCGTCGCGCGCGGCTGGAAGATCGCGAGCCTGCCCTCATGACCGTCACGATCGCCATCGACGGCCCGGCGGGGTCGGGCAAGTCCAGTGTGTCGAAGCAGGTCGCCCGCCAGCTCGGCTACGGCTACCTCGACACCGGGGCCGCCTACCGCGCCCTCGCGTGGCATGTGCTCGCGCAGGGGGATGCGGCGGACACCGCCGATGAGGCGAGCGTGCGTGCCGCGGCATCCGACTTCCCCTACGCCATCTCGCTCGACCCCGACGACTACTGGGTGCGCGTGGGTGACGCCGACGTCACCGACGCGATCCGCGAGCCCCGTGTGACGGCTGCGGTCAGCGGTGTGGCCCGCATTCCTGCCGTGCGCGCGCAGGTCAATGACCTCTTCCGCGCTCTCGTCCGCGACTCCGGCCGGCCCGGCGTCGTCGTCGAGGGGCGCGACATCACGACGGTCGTCGCCCCTGACGCCCCCGTGCGCATCTTGCTGACCGCCGCTGCGGAGGTGCGCGCCGCGCGCCGCAGCGCCGAGCTGACGACCGAGAACGCTGCGGTCGTCGCCGAGGCGCTGCATCGCAGGGATGCCGCAGACAGCACCGTGGTCGATTTCCTCACCGCCGCCCCCGGCGTGAGCGTCGTCGACTCGACTCACCTCGATTTCGCTCAGACCGTGGAGGCCGTCCTCGACGTGATCTCCGCGGCTGTCCCCACCCCACAGGAGAACCACCATGGCCGCTGAAGACGAGTACGAGGCCGGTCCCGACCAGATCGAAGAACAGCTCGCGAACCTCGACGAGGAGCTCGCCGAACAGCGCGCGGCCGCCCTGCGCGCCTCGCTCGGCGACTACGACCTCGATGAGGAAGACGATCACCTGCTCGCCGGTTTCACCGCCGGCGGCGAGGTCGTCGAGATGCTGCCGGCGCTGCCGGTGGTCGCCATCGTCGGACGGCCCAACGTCGGCAAGTCCGCGCTGGTCAACCGCATCCTCGGGCGCCGTGAGGCCGTCGTCGAAGACACCCCCGGCGTCACCCGCGACCGTGTCACGTACAAGGCCGAGTGGATGGACCGCCGCTTCAGCCTCGTCGACACGGGCGGCTGGGAACCCGACGCCCGCGGCATCGACCGCTCGGTCGCGGCCCAGGCAGAGGTCGCGATCGACCTCTGCGACGTCGTGCTGTTCGTCGTCGACGCGATGGTCGGCGCCACGGCCACCGACGAGGCTGTCGTGCGTCTGCTGCGCACGACGAACAAGCCCGTCTTCCTCGTCGCGAACAAGATCGACGACGCGCGCCAGGAGCCCGAAGCTGCGGCACTGTGGAACCTGGGTCTGGGTGAGCCGCACCCGGTGTCGGCGATCCACGGTCGCGGCGTGGCCGACCTGCTCGACGAGGTCATGAAGGTGCTGCCGGAGATCTCCGCGGTGGCCAAGGGCGAGCTCGGCGGACCGCGCCGCGTCGCCATTCTCGGACGCCCGAACGTCGGCAAGTCGTCGCTGCTCAACAAGGCTGCCGGCGAAGAGCGCGTCGTCGTCAACGAGCTCGCTGGAACCACGCGCGACCCCGTGGACGAGATCGTCGAGCTCGGCGGCAAGCTGTGGCGCTTCGTCGACACCGCCGGCATCCGTCGTCGCGTGCACCTGCAGCAGGGTGCCGACTTCTACGCGTCGCTGCGCACCTCGGCGGCGCTGGAGAAGGCCGAGGTCGCGGTCGTCGTGATCGATGTGTCGCAGTCGATCAGTGTGCAGGACCTCAACATCATCGACCTCGTGCTCGAGTCGGGTCGTGCCCTCGTGCTGGCGTTCAACAAGTGGGATCGCCTGGGCGACGACGACATGGAGAACGCCGACCGTCGCCGCTACCTCGAGCGCGAGATCGAACAGGACCTCGCGCACGTCGCGTGGGCGCCCCGCGTGAACATCTCGGCCCGCACCGGACGGCACTTGGAGAAGCTCGTGCCGGCGCTGGAGACCGCGCTCGAGTCGTGGGATCAGCGCATTCCGACCGGCAAGTTCAACGCGTTCCTCGCTGCCCTCATCGCCGAGCACCCGCATCCGCTCCGCGGTGGCAAGCAGCCCCGCATCCTGTTCGGCACGCAGGCCGGCACTCGTCCGCCGACGTTCGTGCTGTTCACGACCGGCTTCCTCGACCCGGGCTACCGCCGCTTCATCCAGCGCCGCTTGCGCGAGATCTTCGGCTTCGAGGGCACGCCGATCGTCGTCAACATGCGGGTGCGCGAGCGCCGGCAGCGCTGAGTCGCCGCTCGCTCAGCGGATGACCAGCGACCGGAACCGTTCCGTCGGCAGGTCATCCAGCCGCAGCGCCGGCGCCTCGGCATCCGCCACGCGGGGGAGCGGCCGGCGCGTTCCCGTCTCACGGAACCGCTGCACGGCCCAGTTGTCGACGCCGGCATCGGCGAGACGGCATCCGAGCTCGCGGAGCCCCGCATCGTCGATCGCCGCCGGGTGCACCGTCGTGCGCACTTCGAAGTCGAGCGGGCGATCCGATCCGGACCGCAGCAGCCGGTTGCCGAGCACGAGTTCGAGTGAGCGCCACGCGTTCTCGCCGCTCGGGGCGCGCCCGGTGACCGTGGCGTAGTCGTCAGGTGCGGCTTTGATGTCCAGGCCCACCCAGTCGACGTACGGCAGCGCGTGGGCCAGCAGACCCGGATAAGCACCCGCCGTGTGCAGGCCCACGCGGAAGCCGAGCGAGCGCACCATCCGCATCGCGGGCACGAGCGCGCGTTGCATCGTCGGCTCGCCGCCCGAGAAGACGACGCCGTCGAGCAGCCCGATGCGATCGCACAGCAGGTCTGTCACGTCCGACCACGTCACCGTACCTTCGGCGCGCGGGTCGATGAGCGCGGGGTTGTGGCAGTAGAAGCAGTTCCACGGGCATCCCTGCAGGAACACCGTCGCCGTCATCGTGTCGGGCCAGTCGATCGTGGAGAACGGCGTGACCCCCGCGACGTTCAGTTCACAGGCTGCAGCGGTGCGGACCATGTTGCCTCCTCGGCGGGAAGGACGGTGGAGAAGTACTCCCGCTCTTCAGCTTCGCCCTTCTTGCCGACGTTGAAGCTCGCGATCGGCCGGAAGTAACCCATCACGCGGGTCCACACCTCGCACGCGGCGCCGCAGTCGGGGCACTGCTCGTGGTGGCCCGAACGGTAGCCGTGCGCCGGGCAGATCGAGAACGTCGGCGTGATGGTGATGTACGGCAGACGGAAGCGCGAGAGCGAGCGGCGGACGAGCTCGCGGCAGGCATCGGCCGACGGCATCGCCTCGCCCATGTAGAGGTGCAGCACGGTGCCGCCGGTGTACTTGGCCTGCAGCGGTTCCTGCATCTGCATCGCCAGGAACGGGTCGGTCGTGTGGCCCACGGGCAGTTGCGACGAGTTCGTGTAGTAGGGGTTGTTCGCGGTGCCGGCATGACGGATGCCGGGAAGGCGTGCGATGTCTTCCTTCGCGAACCGGTAGGTCGTTCCTTCGGCGGGTGTCGCCTCGAGGTTGAACATGTGCCCGGTCTGCTCCTGGAACTCCACCATCCGGTCGCGGACGTGATCGAGCAGGCGGGTCGCGAGCGCTGCTCCCGCAGACGTCGTGATGTCGTCGGCGTCACGGGTGAAGTTGCGGACGTACTCGTTGAGGCCGTTGACGCCGATCGTGGAGAAGTGGTTGTCGAGGGTGCCGAGGTAGCGCTGCGTGTACGGGAACAGGCCCCCCTCCAGGTGGTGGCCGATGACGGCTCGCTTGGCGACGAGAGTGTCACGGGCGATCTCGAGCAGTTCGTCGAGGCGCGCGATGACGGCATCCTCGTCGCCCGAATGCACGAAGCCGAGACGGGCGCAGTTGATGGTCACGACGCCGATCGATCCGGTCTGCTCGGCCGAGCCGAACAGGCCGTTGCCGCGTTTGAGCAGCTCGGTGAGGTCGAGCTGCAGGCGGCAGCACATCGAGCGGATCATGTGCGGGTCGAGATCGGAGTTGACGAAGTTCTGGAAGTACGGCAGACCGTACTTCGCCGTCATCGCGAACAGGGCGTCGGTGTTGGGGCCGTGCCAGTCGAAGTCCTTCGTGATGTTGTAGGTCGGGATGGGGAACGTGAAGGCGCGTCCGTCCTGGTCGCCTCCGGTCATCACGTCGATGAACGCGCGGTTGATGACGGCCATCTCCTCGGCGAGGTCGCCGTAGGCGAAGGCCTGCACCTGTCCGCCGACGAGAGGATGCTGATCGGCGAGGTCGTCGGGGCACACCCAGTCGAACGTGAGGTTGGTGAACGGGGTCTGGGTTCCCCAGCGCGAGGGCACGTTGAGGTTGAAGATGAACTCCTGCATCGCCTGGCGCACCTCGGCGTAGGTCAGGGCGTCAATGCGCACGTACGGGGCGAGATACGTGTCGAACGAGCTGAACGCCTGCGCGCCGGCCCACTCGTTCTGCAGCGTCCCCAGGAAGTTGACGAGCTGACCGAGAGCGCTGGAGAAGTGTCGGGGCGGCGCCGACGCGATCTTTCCCGGAACCCCGTTGAAGCCCTGTTCGAGCACCATCCGCAGCGACCACCCGGCACAGTAGCCCGCGAACACGTCGAGGTCGTGGATGTGCAGGTCGCCCTCGCGATGAGCGGTGCCCGCTTCGGGTGCGTACACCTCGTCGAGCCAGTAGTTGGCGATGAGCTTTCCCGCGGCGTTCAGGATCATCCCGCCCAGCGAATACCCCTGGTTCGCGTTCGCGTTGACCCGCCAGTCGGCGCGTGCGAGGTACTCGTCGATGGTCTCGGCGACGGAGACGGAACGGGGGGAGGTCATGATGAGCCTGCCTTCGATATGTGGTGGGGTGGGCTTGGTCCGACCACAATATGTGGGGGTGCGGGGCGCTGTCGTCCCTAGATGTGCGCGTGTCGCGGAGTCATGCGCCGTGCAAAACTCCGCCTCGCGGCTCTCGCTCGCATCGCGGTATGACAGGCTGGGCGGGTGACGATCGTGCCTCCCGCTCCCGGAGAGCCGCGCCGCCCCGACGGGCCGCGCGACCCCGGTGATGCGTGGGTGATCGCCGACGACGGCACGAAGTACTGGGGCCGCTTCGGCGCGGCAGGTCTCCTCGCGTTCGACCCCGATCGCGGGGTGCTGCTGCAGCATCGCGTGGCGTGGAGCCACTTCGGCGACACCTGGGGTCTGCCCGGCGGGGCGCGTCACGAGAACGAGTCGGCCGGTGAGGCCGCGCTGCGAGAATCGGCGGAGGAGGCGGGCGTGCCGGCATCCGCTGTCCGGCCCCGGCTGATCAGCTTGTACGACGTCGGCGTGTGGAGCTACGCGACCGTCGTCGCGGATGTCGTCGAGCCGTTCGAGGCGGTCATCAGCGATCCGGAGAGCCGTGAGCTGGCATGGGTGCCGGTGGAAGCCGTCGATTCGTATCCGTTGCATCCGGGATTCGCCGCGTCGTGGCCGCTGCTGCGTTCATTGGTGGAGGTGCGGCCCACGGTCGTCGTGGATGCCGCGAACGTCGTGGGGTCGGTGCCTGACGGGTGGTGGAAGGACCGCGCGGGCGCGACGGCGCGGCTGCTCGAACGCCTGCGCAGTCTTGCCGAGGGCGGAGTGGATGCCGGTCGGCTCGGCCTTCCCGCTGACGTGTGGTTTCCGGAGGTCCGTGTGGTCGTCGAGGGGCAAGCGCGTGCGGTCGACGACGTCGCCGAGGTCGTCGTCGTGCGTGCGGCCGGCGAAGGCGACGAGACGATCGTCGACGAGACGATGATGCTCATCGAAGCCGGTCGGTCGGTGACGGTGGTGACGAGCGATCGCGCGCTGCGTGAACGGGTGACGGTGTTGGGCGCCGTGACCCACGGCCCGTCGTGGCTGTCGGCCGAGTAGGTCCTCGGTCAGTCGGCGTCGTCGGCGTTGGGAGTGAGATCGTCGCGTCCGCGCAGCCGATCGATGTCGCGGCGCTCGCGTTTGGTGGGCCTCCCGGCGCCGCGGTCGCGGACGGCGAGCAGCGCGATGGGCTCGCGTGGCGGCGTGCGGTCTTCGGCGGCGACGGAGGCGATCGGCGCTCCGACACGTTTGGTGAGCAGTTGTCGGACGACCAGCATCCGGTCGAAACCGGCGATGCGTACGCGGATCTCATCTCCGATACGCACGGGTTGCGAGGCTTTCGCCTTCTCTCCGCCGATGCGCACGTGGCCGGCGCGGCATGCCGTGGTTGCGGCGGAGCGGGTCTTGTAGACGCGCACGGCCCAGAGCCAGCTGTCGATGCGGACGGACGGCTCGCTCATCCCTCGATTCTGCCGTGTCGATCTCGTGTCCAGTCACGCCACCGTGAGCGAGACGATCGGTCGTGCGGGGCCGGGTCGGGCGACTTCGATGAAGCCCGCGTCGACGAAGCTCGAGAGAGCGCCGTGGAAGAGCTCGTTCGACGACGTCTTTCGCGCGCTGGCGTCGACCGGGTAGCCCTCGATGACGCGCGCACCGTGGGTACGGGCGTGGTCGACGGCGGCGTCCAGGAGCTGACCGGCGAGCCCCTCACCGCGGAACTCCTTACGCACCACGAAGCACGTGATCGCCCAGACCGATTCGTCGTCGAACGGCTCGGGCGATTTCTGGAAAGCCCGGGTGACGGCGAGGCGCGGCTGTTCCGGTCGCGGTGACACCTTGACCCAGCCGGCGGCGACGCCGTCGACGTAGGCGATCAGTGCCGAAGCAGGGGAAGCGGCGAGGTCGCCCCGCAGCAGTTCGCGACGCTCGTCGGTGGTGGCGACCTGGAAGTCCTTGTTGCGCAGCATCCACCACTGGCACCAGCACGAGGCGCCGTCGCCTCCGCCGGTGAGAGCGTGCTCCGCGTCGGCGAAGCGATCGACGGATGCCGGGACGATCTCGATCTGGCTCATGACCAGACCGTACTCCGGACTTGCGACACGCGTTCGCGAGCGCTCCGCGAAACCGGTAGCATAGGGGAGTTGTCCGCGAGCGGACAGCAGACCGGGATGTGGCGCAGCTTGGTAGCGCACTTGACTGGGGGTTAAGGGGTTCACCCCTCCCGGACGGCCCGAATAACTGAATATTGAATGCCACGGGCTGTGGCGCAGCTTGGTAGCGCACCTGACTGGGGGTCAGGGGGTCGCAGGTTCAAATCCTGTCAGCCCGACAGAAAAACCCTGATGAGAAACTACTTTCATCAGGGTTTTGTTGTTTACGGAGGCGGTTTTTTCTGGTCCCCTTCTGGTCCCCCTCGACCTTTTGGCGGAGTTGTGCTGTGGATAACAGAATCCGCTGCGCTGCCCTTCCTGTGGATAAGGGGACCAAAAGGGGACCAGAACTGCTCCCAGTCGATCCGTAGGCGTCTGATAAGGCATCAGAGGCCTGGCGTTGAAGCGCTGCCTCGTGAGGCCTGGCGCTTCTGTCCGGAGGGGGAGAGGAACGCGTTGGCCTGCTCCGCCGCGGAGGCAAGGTGCCGGTCATCGGGGTGCACGTACCCGCGGGTCGTTTCCATAGATGCGTGCCCAAGGATCTCTTGAAGCACGTGCAGCGGCACGCCAGCGTCGGCCATCCATGTCGCGCCCGTGTGGCGGAGTCCGTGACGAGTGAGATCGGGCAAGCCAAGCCCGGCGACGATCGTGTCCCAATTGGTGGCATCCCGGACAGTCGCCGTGGTGAGCACACCGCCCTTGGGCCCGACGAGGAGTTGGTCTTCCGGAGCTTTCCCCTCGGCTAGGCGCTCGAGGACGGGCCGGAGGGGTTCGAGGATCGGCACGCGCCGTTCTTTGCGGCTCTTGGTCGGCTTGGTGATGAGTCCGCCTTTGCCGGGGAAGATTTGCCGGGCAATGACGACGAGGTTCTTCTCGAACCGCACGTCGCCGACCTGGAGGCCGGAGACTTCAGAGGATCGGGCGGCGAGGAGGGCGGCGAGCATGACAAAGTCGCTGTAGGGCTGGCCGACCTTCCCGCACGCGTTCGCGAGTTTGGTGAGGGTCTTCATATCGGGAATCGCATGGGCCCGCGGGGACGACTGCTCGGCGGACTGCGTCCGGTAGGCATTGCGGTTCAGGCTGCGCTTGGCACGGTTCTTTGCCGGGTTGATCGGCAGGAGTCCGTCGCGGACGGCCTCGTCGAGGACGCGTACGAGCGGGGCTATGGAGTTCTTGATCGTGGATGCCCCGTAGCGCTGTTCCCATTCGTCGATGGTGCGGTCAATGATGCCCGCGGTGATCTGTGCGACCGGCAGATGCCCGAGCGCGGGCATGACTCGGAGCTTCAGCCCGAAGCCGTAGATCTCCCCGGTTGAGGTGGGGTCCAGGCCTCGCGCCCATCGGTCACCGATGGAGGTCACGAACTCGGTGAGCGTCATGGAGGTATCCATCCCCTTGACGGAGGAGGTGCGCAGTTGATCGAAGAACGTGTGGGCGGCTGCCTCGTCGGGGACGATCTCGGAGCGGATGATGCGGCGCTTGGTGATCGGGTCCGTCCACCGTGCGCGGGCTCGGACGCCGTAGGAGCGGCGCTCCATATCGGTGGAGACCTTCACCCCGATCGGCGGGACCGGCCTTGGTTCGGCTTTGGGGAGTGGCTCACTCCTGCGGGGCATGGTCGTGTTCTAGCTTGGCCAGCCATGCGTCGACCGCGTCGATCCGGTAGCGGGCGATGCCACCCATCCGGATGAACGGCGGCCCCGTTCCCGCGGACCGCCACCGCGACAACGTCGATTCGGATACCTTCAGGTAGGCCGCGATATCGCGGCTGTGCATCAGCGGGGACGTGGCAGACGTGTTCGGGTTCTCGGTCATGAGACTTCCCCAGTCGTGGGGTTGAGCGAGCGGTAGAACTGGTCTTCTTCTTCGCGGCGTTTGGTGACCTCGGCCAGCACAAACTCCACGAACTCGGTCTCCCGGTTCTCGATGACGATGTCCTCAACGGCGGGTGCCGGCGGTTCACCGGGCCAGCTTGTCTGTCGAGTGGGACGGTCGCGATCAATGCGCGTGCCCGCGGCGGCGACCCAGTCCCGGAGGCGCAGGCGGGTATCTGCGAAGTCACGGTGCCAGGCCAGAGGTGCGGAACCGGTTTTCTCTGCGTCGTAGGAGCACAACCAGTGCAGGTGCAGCGCGGACAGTTCCCAGAGCAACTCGGGATGGTGGTGCCAGAACGGCGGGATGACCGAGGCGGGCAGGCCGTAGGTGCTGCGGAGCCAGTGCACCCACCGGTTCAGTTCCAGCCATTCGGCTTCCAGGTCCTCGGGACTCAGCAGGTTCCAGTTGATCGGGTGCGGGGGCTCGACCAGCAGCGGGCCTTCGAATTCGGCATCGAAGTCGTCCTCGTCGGGGACGTGGGACTCCGGGGTGTTGTCATCCATCACCAGCCACCGGCTTAGAGGCTCGCCCGCGACGCGACGCTGGCCTGTTGCCGCGGACTGGCCTCCAATGCCGCTTCTTCCTGAACCGCGGAGTGCCGTTCGACGGCTGACCGGCGTGGTGACCGGTCGACCTCGTAGCGGGTGCGAGCGAGATCGTGTCCGATGCGTGAAGCGATGAACTCTTCGGCCCGGACGCTCTGCCCGTCCTTGTCGTAGCTGTACTCATGAACACGCCCGGCAGCGACGAACTTGTCGCCTTTCTGGAACCGAGCGGCGGCTTCTTCGGCGGTCTTCCTGAAGATCGTCAGATCGTGGAAGCTCGGGTCGAGCTGGGTGAACGATCCATCGGGTTCTTGCCGGGAGTGCTCAATCCCGACTCGCGCATGAAACCGGGGCACCCCATTTTCGGTGGTCGTGAGCCGGGGCTGCGTGGCAATGAACCCGGAAATGGACTGCTGCGTGTCGATACTCATCGGACTGCTCCTGTCGGTCGCGGCGGTCACCGTGTGGTGCCGTCTCACGTGACAGGTGCACCCGCCGCTCCCTCTGTTGACTCGGTTATGGGCGTTGTTGCAACAGCGCCTCGATGCCGACGCGGTGCTCGCGCAGCGTGGCTGCGTCGCTCCTGGTGGTCCAGGCGCGGAGGCGGGTGACGATGGGTGGTGCGGAGCGGAGGAGTACGAGGCCGGTGCCGAACGGGAGGGTGCGGATCACGTCGGGTGGCATGATCGGCACCCGCCGGATGGAGCGTTGGGCGGAGCGGGCGCCGTGGTCGCCGATTGTGGTGGAGTCGGTGATCTCGTCGCGTTCGCCGATGAGGGTGGTCAGGTCGTGTAGGTCGCGGGAGTTGGATGCTCCGCCGAGGATGATTTTCACGATGGATGCGTCCCAGATGGCTCCGGCGGCGTTCTCTGACCACTTCTCTCGCGCCTGTGCCAATGACTGAAGGACGGGCATGGTGGTGATGCCGGTGCCGCCGCCTTCGGCCATCAGCGTCGGCAGGGACGGCAGCGGTGCGAGGTTTCCGACTTCATCCAGTGCGAGCAGCAGGGGTGGGTCGAGTCGGGCTGCGGGTGACCGGGCGGCGATACGACGGGCGGCTTCGACGAGGTCTTCCACGAACGCGGCTACCAGGGCGGCGGAGTTGTTCGCCCCGGCGCCGGTCGCGAGGAGATACACCGTACCGCGATTGCGCAGAAACTCCTCCGGATCGAACCGCTCGTCCGGTCCCGGGCTCACCGCGTCCAGCACCCGCGGATCAGCAAGAGCCGCGAGGGAGAGAGAAACGCCCTGCCAGATGGAGTCTCGGGTCCTCGGATCGGAGTCGATCATCGCCTGCAACGAGTCGGCCCACCCGGTCGCGGCGTTCGGGTTGGCGGTGAGGATCGCTACGGCGTCGGCTGCGGCGGCGGGGTCGAGAGTCCACCGGAATAACTCGGACGGCTCGCGGTGGTCGAGGGCGGCAGCGTGGAGGAGGGCTTGGAGCGCTGTGCGGGTTTTCCCTTCCCAGAAGTCACCGCCCTGAACACCGCCTGCAGACAAGCCAGTGCCGGCGGCAAGACCGGTGGCGCGGATCATCGCCGTCAGCGGGTCCTGGCATCCGCGAATCGGGGACCAGCGCAGCCCCGCGGGGATGCCTTCGGCGAGATGTTGCGGATCAAACACCGCCACCGGCCGCCCTTCCGTGCTCCGGGCAGTCAACGTTGCAGTGAGATTGTCCGGCCGCGTCGAGGTCGTGACCACCGCACCCGGCGCATCCAGGATTGCGTTGATGACAATGTGCAGGCCTTTCCCGGAGCGGGGCGGTCCGATGAGGAGGATGGAGTCCTCCACGCTTGCCCACACGTTCACACCCCGGGATGCTCCGAGCTGGTAGCCAACATCGCCCGGTGTCGGTTTGGTCAGCGACGGCCGGAGTTGCCCCGCCCGGCGTAGTAGAGCCTTTTCGGATGCGGTGGTGGTGAGGTCGGTCCGGGTGGCGATCCCGACGATCCGATACGGATCGACCTTGGTCTGGCGGCCGTGCTCCCGCATGGCCCGCCATAACCACCACCCGGCAGCAGCCACGGCGAGGATGAGGAGTCCGGCGGTGATCCAGTAGGCGACGGGGGTCAGCCCCTCCGCGCCGAGATGGTCACCGGGGTCCGCGGGGTTCAGGAGCACCCCGAGACCGGCCTCGACACCGCCGGTCGGCTGAGTCGTCCCGGTGATCCATGCGGCAACTGATCCTGCCCCGCGAAGGATGGCGGCGAAGACAGCAGCGGTGACGAGGGCGATGATGCCCAGGTTCGCCAGCTCGTCCCCGAGCGCGCCGCCTTGTCGTGGGGTGCTCATTCGGGGCGTCCGACCACGAGGTTGCCGGAGATCCGTCCGAACAGGATCACCTCGCCCGTGTGCGCGGCAGCGACCTGCTCAGGGGTGAGGAGTGCGCGGGCGGTGCCGTCACCAGCGGCATCACGGTGGGTGTGGATGATCGCGACGGCGACATCCTCCCCGGGCACGAACCCGCCGCCCGATACCTGACGCACCACCGGAACTGCCGATCGGGCAACCGGGGCAGCCGAGGACTCGTCGAATGGGAGCGGGGAGGTGGTGCGGCGGGCGCGGGGCGGGGTGATGATGTCCGTGAACGTAGTTCCGTCTGCTTCTCGCACATGCACTCGCAACGACGTCTGCAGACGCGCAGCCAGGTCGTCGAGGATCGTCGGGAACGATTCGCGCCGCCACCCCGGGGCGAATGGCGGCGGATTGTGCGGTGCGCCATCGATTGTGACGGTCATAGTTCCGTCCTCGTGCACGGTGAACTCCACCACCGGAATGATCAGCGGCCCGCCTGCCGCGCTCTTGGAGGTGGGGTGGGCGCGGCGGTAGCGGGGTTTCGGGGTCACAGAGATGGTCCTTCCAGACGAAACGCGGATGTCGTCATGCAGGTGCACCACCGCCGTCCAGGCGCGAATGGGGAGGACTCGAACTTGGGGTTGGTTCGTGCCCTCTCGGTGCTGGTCCGTACTCATGGGAGTGCCTGACCAATCACTGGTACGGCGCGGCTGTCCTTCACCCAGCAGATGCCCCAAGCTCACGCCGCATTCCGCGTGTCAGAGCGACGGGCCCCGCCGCGACGGCCCTGACGACGACGGTCCGGCTGTCGGGTCAAGAGAGTCGCGATCGAGTCCTGCCGTGCGGCCTCCCATCCGTTGCACGCCGTCTCGCATCCCGTCCAGGAGGTAGCGGACATCGTCATAGCCGGTGATCACGGTGGCAAGCCCGTCACGGAGCAGCCGGTGGCAGCCAGCAGAAGCAGCAGAGGTGATCGGCCCCGGCACCGCACCCACCGGGCGGTGAAGCTCGACGGCACGGGCAGCAGTATTGAGGGTCCCGGACCGGTAGCCGGCCTCAGCGACCGCCACGGCACCGGAGAGTGCGGCGAGGAGGCGGCCTCGTTGCAGGAACCGCCATTTCGTCGGCGCTGCCCCCGGCGGCATCTCGTCGGTGCTGAGACGCCCACCGTGTAGCCGGCGATAGCTCCCGAGTAGTCGTCGAGCACGATCGTGAGCCAGGGTCGGACGGGCTGCTGTCGGTCGTTAACTACCATCACATCGAGCAGGGTGTGATCCATCTGCCACTGCTCATTCGGGGCAGGCGTCGTGCGGCGGTAGACCAGCTCAAACCTGTCCCGGTACGCCGCGTCCCCGCCGTCAGCGAGAGTCGTCAAGCCTGGGTCGAGCGCGCGCACGATCTCGCGGACCGTGGTGTACCCCGGCGCCGGCAATCCGCGATCCCGGGCAATGTCACCGATGCGGCGGTGGATATACGCGATCGTCGGCGCGGGCCGGCGCACAGCAAGCGCCTCGATCGCAGTTACCAGTCCGGCGGCAGTGCGCGTCGATCCCTTATCGCGGCGAGGGGCCCTCGCGAGCTGCCCCGTCTCAATCCGAGCTGCCCAGCGTTGCAGGGTCCGCACCGCAACGCCGGAGTGCTTTGCAAGCCGCGTCCACGGCAGCCCGTCCTGGTGTTGGCGCACAAGCTCGGCCTTTTGCCGGTCGCTGACGTGCGCCATGATCCCTCGTCAGGCCCGCTCGATGTGCTCGGCCAAGTGCCGATAGATCGTGGGCCGGGACACCCCGAACGTGTCGGCGATCTCCTGCACGGTGTGGCCGCCCTCGTCATACATTGCCCGGGGTCATGGGCGATCGTGGCGTGACCAAGCAAGTTCGTTGGCAGGGTCATGCGATTCTTGGATGGTGAAGGCGTCGGCGTGACCGTAGTCGGTGATTTGGTAACGGGCATACCCGGGGCGGGCTTCGATGATCTTGCACGAGTACTGCTCTTCGCCTTGCTGGAACAGCCAGGTGTCCATGAGGCTCTCGAGCCCGTAGCGGCGAACATATAGTTCGGCGTCATCCGAGGACATCGGCGACGCCAGCGGAGCGCCGTGCGGACCGCAGGGAATGAAAAGTCCGTCGCCGAGCGCATGAAGCGAGCCGATGATCTCAGCATCACCATCGCGGCGAACGAGCCGGTTGGGAGTCATGTGCGACTTCTTTCTCGGGGGAGGGTGGCAAGTAGCAGTCCGAAGGCGATGTAGATGACCACGGTCACCCACTGAGTGACGACCACCCACCAGGGCGGGTTATCGACGAGCCACAGGAAGATAGCCGAAGCAAGGAGAGCGTAGGCCGTGATGATGGTCAGGACCTTGATCACTCGACGGTTGTTACGGTCCCGCAGTCCCCGGGTGAGATACATGGCATACATGCTGAGCAGGAGGGCGAAGGTCGTCCTGAGCAGCAGCAGCAGGAACGGCTCGGGGCGCACCACGAGCAGCAGCACAAGGACTGAGGTGTTGAGCACTGCAAGCACCATCATGTGTAGCGTTGCCGCGACGTGTTGCCATGCCGGGATGGTGTTCTGAATCTTTGACATGTTCGAGAACCTTGCCTAGAGTTGATTAACTTAAGTGTACACTTAACCTAAGTTAAGGAAATATGTCAACGTCGATCCGTGCGCTCATCAACCTTCAACAGCGACTCAACATCTCCGCCGCGGTCTTCCAGAGCACCCTCGCGACCAAACTCGGGCTCTCCATCAAGGAGCTCTACACGCTCGCGATCCTGTTCGACACCGATGCCATTTCGACGGGAGAGCTGGCGGAACGCCTATCGATCACGCCAGCCGCAGCCACCAAAATCACTGACCGGCTCGTTGCCCGCGGCCACGTCGCTCGCAGCCCCGATGCGAACGACCGACGGCGAGTACTGATCTCCCTCGCCCACCTGGACACCGAATTGATCTCCTCAGCATCCGAGCGCTACGTCACGCAACTCGTGGACGTGTCGAGCAGTTTCTCGGACGCAGAGCGGACAACCATCGCCCACTATCTCGAGAACGTTACCGCGCTGCTGCAGGAGCAGACCTCGTCCAATCGGACGTGATCCACGACGCGACAGTTACCGCCGAGAAAATCCGGCCGATATTCCATGCGAGTCACATCCTTCGGCGGCTCGGAAGGGGTTTCGCGTGCCTCGGAAAGCTTTAGCTTTTCGAGGCAGCCAAGGCGAACGGTTGAGGTCCGGCTTTCGGGCGCCGCCTAATGGAAGACAGCGACTTCCTCGATCAGGCCGACGATGTTGTCGTTGAGGTCATCGAGTTCTTACATCCTCCCCGCCGAGCCGAGAACTCCAAGCTGAAAAGTCCCAGGCCCACAAGTGCACGCTCATCGTTTGGCTTGCGCGCTTGACCGGGACGGTTGATGAGTCAGCAGACACATGGGCAGCCGAGCCGTGGTTGCGCGCGCTGTGGGTGCGTACTCTCGATCACATGAGCAAATCGATAACGAGTGCTCGCATCGCTGGAGTCTCAATCGATTGCGAAGACCACCGGGAGCTGTCTGAGTTTTACGCTCGGCTCCTTGGGGCAATGTCGATTGGGTCACAGACAGTGCCGCAGGAGTAACAGCTGGAAGCTACCGCCTCGTGACCCAGCGCATCTCGCCGTATCGTCGTCCCATGTGGCCGGGAACTTCCATCGTTCATCTCGACTTGGCTTGCAAGGAAGACGAACTGAGCGCGCTCCGCAAGCATGCGGAGCAGTGTGGCGCAGACCTGGCTTCCCATCAGCCCGACGGCAGGTGGATCGTAATGCTTGATCCAGCGGGACATCCATTCTGTTTGACTCCGTTCGTCGCCTCATAGCGCACGTTGGTCGTTCCCGTGGGTGCCTGGGCGACTGGATCTCAACCGCGAAAAAAGAAGGCTCAAAGGCGGCGGTGGTAGTTGGCACGACGCGCTCCGACGCATAGCCTCTGCTCATGGATCAGCCCACGACTGCCCGGACGTTCCCCGTCTCCGCATGGCTCACGATCGATGCCTCCCTCGACAACGCAGTCCAGGCCGCCGGCGAAGAATTGGACGACCCAGTAAGGCAGGCGCGGCTCCGGTCAATTCGGCAGGCCGGCTGGGCCGCAAGCGCTATCCACCCGCAATCTGGCCACGGGTTTGGCGGCTGGCCCCCAAACGACGCAGAGCTTTCCATTCCCCTCACCGGAAGCAACAGTGAAAGCATCCGTCAAATCCTCGATAAGGATCTGTCCACCTACCGCGAACTCGCCGAACGGGACCCACGTTTCGTGGAAGAGATCGCTCTGATTGCTGAAGCTCGTCGCTGGATCGATTGACTCAGCTTTTGAGACGTCCTGCCCTCGGGACAGGCCAGTACCGCAGGTCGCAGTTCTGGGGCTGCGCAGCTCCCCGCCGCCCACTTGGCATCAGGCGCAAAAGCGCACGGTTGAGGTTGGTCTACCGGTCGTCACTGAGGTGGGCAAGGATCGCGCCGTGAGGTCGGGGCTTTGGCAGTGCTCCGGTTCGTGTGTGCGTTTCGATGATCTCGAACCCGGCCGCGCGGAGATCGGCCGCCATGGTTTCGGGAGGCCAGGTGTAGGCCGTGGTAATCGCGTGGTCGAATCGTTCGACCTTCGGTCCAGCGAAGAAGCCCACGAGGAGCTTCCCTCCTGGTCGTAGGACACGGGCAAACTCAGCAAGTGGCTGCCGAATAAGGGCGGGCTCGTGGTGAATGAGTGAGTACCAGGCGAGCACGCCCCCGATGCTCCCGGACGAGTCAGGCAGAGCATCGATACTTCCCACCTCGAACGGCACGCCGGGGTGGGCCCTACGGGCGTGCTCGATGAATGCCGGCACCTGGTCGATTCCTCGGGCGTCGTTGCCGTGCTCGGCGAGGTAGCCGGTCCAATGCCCAGGACCGCATCCCGCATCGAGCAGCGGCCCCTCTACCTCGGCTGCCCACGATGTAACGAGGTGAAGGTCGGACGGGCGAACGGTCGCTACGGAGCCAAGCCGCTCTGTGTATTCGGCGGCTCGCCGTGAATAGGAAACTTCGACGTCGGATGCCATGACTGACATCTTAGGGATTGGATAGCCGACCGATTGTCCTCCGCGAGACGGCCTGCTAGTGGGGCATGCCGCCACGGAGCGATCACAGAAGGCGGCCACTTACCGATCAACTCCACAGGGTGGGTGCACTCAGGCCCGTCCTGCTCACCGCAGTCAAGGTGCCCACGCCAGGTGGCATTTGTCGTATCGGTACACTCGGCAGCATGGGGCGAGGATCAGCGTTCACCGATCTGCAATGGCTGAACGGTCTGTTGCCTGAGATCACTTCCGCGCGCAGAGTGCTTGCGTCGGCTGATCGCCTTCTCCGTCAGGACGGCGCACTTGAGCGCGACATCGATGCCGTGTTGGCGACGTACTCAATAGGTGTCGAGCGCTTGATGAAGCTTGCGCTTGGAACGGCCGCAGTCTCCCGGGGTGAGGGCTGGCCGAAGAACATGGGCTACACCCGTGAAGGCTGGGGTCATGCCCTGGACGAGATGGACGCGCGGCTGCGCGGGACGATCAGTGAGGCCGTTGCGGCGGAGGGCTGGGAGCACCAGCGTCTCTTGGAGAGCTGGGTTTGCACGCTCGACAACGATCCAGTGTGGGCCGCCGCTATTGGTGCTTTGCCAAATTACGCAGACGCCGGTCGTTACCACCACCTCGACCAGATCAGAGGCGGCGAGGTGAGGTCTCGGTCGTCACAAGATATGTGGGAGGAGGTCGAGCGAGCTGCGATCGATAGTAGCGATGCGCTAGCCGCCCACTATCGGCGGACATTGGAAGGCGCGGCCTTCGAGCCATTCGAACGGGAGCTCCGATCCGCCGTCGCTGACGCGATCAAACGGTGGGTTGCGATCATCTGCTTGTTTGGCTTCCACGGGGTACTCGGCGAGGACTGGAGGGTCATTGGCGCCGATGCGCTGCCCGACGACGCTTTGCCCGTCCGCACACTCGCCGGGTGCGACTTCCTCTGACCGATCAGCCTCTCAGGGATGTTCCCCTCTCATGCGCCCGGTCGTGTCGAACGCGGCGAGCTCGGCAGGGTGTAGCTGATGCTGGACAACGAAGGAGCGTTCCTTGATCCGCCACAGCCCTTGTCCGGTCCCGAGGCCGGTGAGGAGCTTCTGTTCCGTGCCGGTGAGCCCGAGAGCCGCCGCGGTGGCACCGAGCTGGTCGGCCTCTTGCCGGTAGATGATCCGCGTTTCCGCATTCGCTAGCAGCGAGTTGGCGAGGGATCGCATGGCGGAGCCTTGGTCGCCGACATTGTCGAGGTCGGTGAGCTTGTGGAAGATCAGCATGTTCGCAATCCCGTAATGCCGTGCCAGCCGCCACTGCGCATCCATGCGTTTCAGGAGCGCGGGGTAGGCCATGAGTCGCCAGGCTTCGTCGTAGATCACCCACCGGTGCCCGCCGTTGGGGTCCATCAGCGCCGATTCCATCCACGCACTGGAGCAGGTCATCAGCACTGAGATCAAGGTGGAGTTCTCTGCCACGCGCGACAGGTCGAGACTAATCATCGGTAGTGACGGGTCGAACCTCACTGTCGATGGCCCGTCGAACAGACCGGCGAGATCGCCGGCGACAAGGCGGCGCAGCGCGTGGCCGACGAGTCGTCCGTCTTCTGCGAGTCGCCCGTCGGTGTTGCTTGCCGGGTCGGGGTTGAGGATGTGGTCGACGACCATGGGCAGGATCGGCACCTCCGATGACCGGACGGCATCTTGTAGGGCGAGGTCGATGGCGGTGTGCTCTAACGGAGTCAGCACCCGATCCAGTACCGTCTCCGCTAACGCGCCGATCAGCTCTCGTCGTCGGGATGCGACCTGGGCGACCCATTCAGCGTCCGACAGGCCGGAGGGGCGGTGGCCTTCATCGAGGGGGTTGAGGCGGTTGCGGAGTCCGTGGCCGAGGATGATCGCGCGCCCGCCGACGGCCTCGGCGACGGCGGTGTGTTCCCCCTTCGGATCTCCGGGGACGTAGACGCGTCGGTCGAACGGAATGGAACGTGTGTAGAGGCTCTTCGCCAGTGATGACTTCCCGGACCCGACGATCCCTGCGAGGACGATATTGGGGGCCGTGATCATTCCGCGGGCGTAGAGAGTCCACGGGTCGTAGACGAAGGAACCGCCGGAGTAGAGGTCCTGGCCGACGAACACGCCGTCGGCACCCAGCCCGCCTTCGGCGAGGAACGGGTACGCGCCAGCGAGCGTCGCGGACGTGTCCTGGTGCCGGGGGAGTCGGAACCCTCCCGGCGTGCGCAACGCCGAAGCCCCTGCCTCCCCAGCGGAAGGTAAGTAGGTGGCGGCGCGACGTTCGGCGCGCTGCGCATCCAGGCGCGCTCGAGTCTCGGCTTGTCCAGCGTGGCGGGCATCCTGCTCGATACGAGTAGCCGCCTTCTGACGGGCTTTCCGCTGCCTGCGGCTTTCCCCGGACGGTTCGACCAGCGCGCCCGTGTGTAGCCGGCTGTCGTCGCGGGTCACAAAGACCGTCCCCTCGACACCGATGACGGACGCGACAAGGACCAGTCGTCATCCGCAATCTGCGTACGTGCGGGGCGCCGGAAAGCCGTGCGAGAGGCGGCACGCTGTGGTTGAGTACCGGATCTGTTCTCCGGAGGGGCAGCAGGATGGGTTCTGAGGAGGGAGACGTGGCCGAGGTCATGGTTGTAGGTGAGGGTGTAATCCTTGCCCGTTGCGATCCGATCCAATGCACCGGCGGGGACGCGGTCGTAGACGTATCCGTTGACGAGCGCGGCCTGTGTCGTCTCCTCACCGACGTCATACCCTGCGAGGTGTTCGATGGCCGCATCGGTACCGCCGTGGTTGATCAGGTCGAGTACTTGGTCGGCGTCCTGGCCTTCCAAGAACACGACATTGATCCACCGGCTGGCTGGGGGTGCTTCGGCGGGGGCCTCGTGCCAGGCGATCCGACCGGACTGCGACATCGCCGCATCCAACCGATCATGCAGCCCATCCAGCAGCGCGACGGCATGGTGTAGTTCGTTCGCGGCCGCGTGTGCGGATATTGACCCCGCTGTCTGACTTCCGGCGTCGTCGTGTGCTCGTACCCGGTGAGAGACATGGGCGGTGGCGAGCTGGTCGAACACCTCTCGAAGTGACCGCATCCCGCCGAGCAGATCACCGAGCACCGCATAGGTGTCGGCCGGATTGTCGAATGTACGGGTGGCGTGAGCCAGGCCACGCAGCGCCTCGGATGCTTCCGTCGCGTCTGCGGTCGGGTCCTCAAACGTAGGCATACTTGTGTCCTCTCGCGGCGGTTAGACGGTTCGGCACAGCGGCAGGGCTGCGACGGTGAACGCTTGGGCTTGCTGGCCGACGAGGCGGCGGGTTTCGCAGGACGCTTGGATCGCGGCCTGTTCGATCGCCGCCACCGCCGTATCGAGTTCCTCTGGGGTGGGGGCCGATATGGAGATAAGGCCGGTGTAGCGGAGGACGCCGTGGCCAGCGGTGAGGTCGGCTTCCTGTTGGAGTACGTCGCCGTATTCGGCGGTTTGGGAGGCGTCTTCGATCTGACCCATTTTCTGGCGTTGGGCGGCGTCGGAGATCAGCTCAGTCTTCTTCTTCCTGATATCTCGTGCAGCCTGGTCGGAACGAATCGGGGTGCAGATCAGCGAGAACGCGCGCTGAATCCCAGAGGACAGCAGCACGGGTGCGAGGAACCCTGGGTAGACCTGTGAGCGGGGCCACTCGCTGATCCACAGCACCGCGTGATGCGCGGAATCAGAGCGCAGCCGGTCCCAGGTTTCGGTGACCGCGACCGGCCCCGCTGTCGCAAGTGATCGTCCGATGTCGCCGTGGCGTTCGAGAGACGCGGCGGTGGCCGGGTCGTAGGCGGCACGAAGGATTACCGCCACCTCCGGCGGCGTCAGCCAGCCGGTAACGGCGAGCTCCGCAGCGCGTAGCGCGGTGGTGAGAGTCGTCATCTCCTGCCGCAGCACCGCGGCAGCGCCCTTGATGCCGCCACCGCTCGTGCGGATCTGCCGGGCTGCAGCACGCATGTCGAGGGCCACACTGATCGTGGTCGCGTGGCGTTCTCCGGCGGGCCCGGCCCGGTCGATGAGCTCCCGGTAGACAGTGGACGTCCAGGACTTGTCGTTGCGGCCGTGCCTGCGCCACCACTCCATCAGCCCGGAGCCGCCGTCGGGGAGGGTGCGTTCGCAGATTTGGAGGCGGGCAATCCGTCCGGAGCGGCAGGCGGTGGCGAGGACGCGTCCCCAGGTGGCGACGCGGCGTTCCTGCTCGCCGGGGTCGAGGAGCACGAATGCGGGATGTGAGACGGCGACGATGGCGGTGAGGGTCTGAGCGTGTGGGTCGTGGATCATCGCGGCCCCGGTCTCCGGGTCCTCCCATTCCCGCAATGCTGCGGCGTCACCCGGCAGTGCCAGGGTTCCTGCGGGGCGGGGCTGCACGACCCGCGTCCGGAACGCGGTCTGCCTGGCTGCGGTCCGGAGCAGCCATCGGAGGGTGACGGGCACCCATTCGATGAGCTTCCTGCCTCCGATCGGCGTCCATGCGAGCACGGCGCACACAACCCAGACGGGCGCTGTCCAGGCGAGGAGTATCCCGCCGCCGGCGTAGAGGGCACCGACGATGGAGAGTACGCCGATGGCGAGGACGATCAGTTGGGGGAGGGAGAGGCCGAGGAGGATGCCGCGGCGGGTGAGGCGGGAGAACTGCACAGCCCGCAACTCGAAATCGTCCTTGCTCGTGTTCTGCTGACTGGCCATCGGCTACTCCTTTCCACTCGCAGGTTCGGTCGGCGGCGCAGGTGATGGTGCGGGCCGGGGTTGTGCGGTCGGGGCCGAGTTCGGTGGCGGTGGTGCCGGTTGTGCGGCCTGTTCAGCCCCGGCAGCATGTTCTTCCGTGGCATCGGCGACTGCGCCGCCGAGCTTCGGTCCCGCGGTTACTGCGGCTCCGGCGACCTTCGCAGCGATCACCGCAGCCGCGACAGGACCGGCCGCAGCAACGCCCGCGCTTGCCCCCGCCGTTCCACCCGTGGTAGCACTCGCCGCAGGCGCAGCGCTCGCCGGTGGCGGTGTGGTGCCGCTGGGAGGCGGAGGTGTTCCGGCCCCGCCAGGTGCGGGAGGTTCACCGCCACCGTCGAGTACCTTCTTCGCCCCATCAGTCTTCGGCGCCGATGGGACCGGGACGGGCCGGTTAAGCGCTGATTTCGCTTCTTGCTCGGTAGACATGGCGTGGTACATGTCGAAGCCGACAAACGACAAGAACTTGTATGTCATGTAGGGCGCGAAAGCGGCAATGAACATCAGCACCACCCCAGCGATCGGGTCACTGATCGACGCAAGATCGGCTTCGATGGGGGCTGAGACTTGGGTGATGGCGACGAGGAAGATCACGACGAGGACGAGCTTGGAGAGGATCAGGGCGATCACGAATGTCGCCCACTTCGCAAACCACCCCTTCGTCGCATCCCACGAGAACCCGGCCAGGGCGATCGGGGCGAACACGATCGCGACCAGCAGCAGGGCTTTGCGGATCAGAAGCGAGAACCACACGATCGCCGCTGCGCTGATGGCAAGGCCGGCGAGGAAGATTGTCACGATCGCCCCAACTCCGGGGGCGGTGATGTCGAGAGTGGCGAATCCGCCGGCGAGAAGGGTGATGCGGTCGCCGATGGACTCCATCGTGTTCCCTGAGGCTTGTACGATCCCGAGCGTTAACTGGTCGGTGATCTCCAACAGCAGCCCAGTGAGGCCGATGGCGACGAATGATCCGAGGATGCTTTTCGCGGCGCCGAGGGCGGCGCGGGTGAGAGCGGTGGGGTCACGGTGGATGAGGCCGGTGATCAGTTGCAGGCAGAAGAAGATCAGCACCACGAACACCGCGACACCGAAGAGGATGTTGTAGACACCGATGTAGCCGGGATCGGTGAGGTCGACGAGGGTGGTGGTGTCGAACACCGCCCAGACGGCTTCGAACAGCCAGGCGGCGGCACCGCCCATGGCTTGGGCGAGCCAGTCGAACGGGGCCGCGATCAACGTCGCAGCCCCCTGCCCGACCGTGTCGCACACGGCCGAGATCACCGGCACATCACACACACTCATCGCTCACTCCTTCCTTCGCGATTTGGTCGGTTAGACGGCTTGGCCGACGCCCCAGAAGAAGTTGATGAGCGTCACCGACGCACCGCAGATGATCGCGGCCCCGCAGGAGACGAGCACTCCGACCTTTCCGCGGGAGGCGAGGTGGGGGTTGGAGGAGTTTGCGCCGAACCCCCACACGATCGCTGAGATGATCAGGGCGAGGACGGAGAGGATGAGGCCGACGGTCATGACTGCGCCGACGATGATGCGCAACTGCTCGATACCGGGAAGCCCGGTACCGTTCGGGTCGATGTCGATCACGAGGGATGCTCCTTCTGCTGACAAGCCGGGGGAATGGCCGACTTGCCGGACAGGTGCACCTGGGGGTCCCCTCGACTTCAGACTTACCGAAGGTCGCCGTGCTGACACTCCTGAAGTGCGGGAGAAAGACCGGCCGAATCTGGGCACCACGGGAGAGTTTCACTAGCGGGGTCAGCGCGACAGGTGTCTCACCGACCGGTCACGAAGGGAACGTCATCTACCCGAAGAGTTCAGCACTTGGTTCGATAATTTTCCCAACAATGGACGTGATGCAGCCGCGAATGTGTCTCACCGGCACGTTGTTCCCTGGAGCGGAGGCGAAGATCAATCCAGGTGACGCAGACTCCGGGGAGAGCGGCAGCGTCAATAGGATTGGCGCGCCGACTTCTCCGTCGACGTCGCATCCGTTTCGGACCGCACAGCACGCGGTGGCCTTGCGGTGGCAGGTGTCGGGCTGTCTGTTACTGAACGTCCCACCTTTGTATGCTGCGGCTCACCGCGCCCATCACGGTTCCGGGAGTGAGTCGTAGGGCTGTGTCGCGGAGTGCGACGGTGAGCGGGCGTGAGGCTTGTGCTATCCGTCCGGTCGCTCGGGAACGCCGCGAGATTGTCTGCGTCCGCTTCATGCGGAGGGCGTTGTATCGGGAGAGTGCAGCCAGAACGTCCCGGGCACTGACCCCTCGCAGCAGCCGGGTGAGGATTGCGGCGTCTTCGATTGCTTGCCCGGCCCCCTGGCCGAGATTGGGGGTCATGGCGTGTGCGGCATCGCCGAGCAATACGGTGCGTCCGCGGGTGAAGGAGGGTAGCGGGCGAGCGAGATCGTAGATGTCGTGCCGGATGACCTCTGCTGGCGGTGTCGCCGCGATGCACTCCTGGACGGGGGAGTGCCAGTCGACGTAAGTTTTCTTTGCAGTCTCGTACTCATCAGTGAACGCCGTCGCCTCGGGTGTGTTCAGAGTTCCGAACCAGTAGATCCGATGATCGGGCAGTGGCACGATTCCGAATAGCTTGCCGCGCCCCCACGTTTCCCCAGCCTCGCCTTGAAGATCGACAGGCCCGGTCGTCACACCCCGCCACGTGGTGTACCCCGCGTATAGTACGCCGGTATCCAGGCCGAGACGCACACGATTATCACTGCGGATGCCATCGGCAACCACGACAAGGTCAAAGAACTCTTTGCGGTTGTCAATCGTGACCTCAGGTGCACCGTCGGCTGAAGCGTGCGCATCAATCCCTGTTCGCAAGGACCCGGCCCTGAGCTGATCGGTGAGTGCGCGATGAAGATCCATTCTGTGGACACTACGGAGCGATGCAACCGCACCGGGTGGCACGGTCATCAACCATGCGCCCGAAGGTCGCCGCTGCCCCGTTCGCATCGACGCGATCTGACCGCTCGAAATGTCGCGAACCGCATTGGCGAGACCGAGAACCTCGAGTGCCGCGAACGTATTCTCGAACAGTGTCAAGCCTGAGCCGACGGCATTCGGCCGGGTTCGGCGTTCAAAGACCGCCACATCGTGACCACTGTGCTGCAACCCCACAGCGACAGCAAGCCCACCGATACCCGCACCTACCACTGCTACCCGCATCACAAGCCCTCTCCTCTACAAAAGTAGAGTTTCTTATGATTGTAGCTATGACGAATCGTCCAATGCGAGCTGATCGACGCGCAAACATTGCGGCTGCCGGTGTCCGCGTGATTGCCACGGGCGGAGTGCGCGCGTTAACACATCGCGCCATCGATGCCGAACTAGGCTTGCCCACTGGGTCAACCTCGTACTACGCCAGAACCCGCAGAGATCTGATAACCCTCGTCGTCGAACGACTCGCTACCCGAACCACAACCGACATGAGCGGAGCCGCGCTCCCCGATAAGATCGCCGTACCCGAAGCCGCGATGATGATTGCGCGATGGATGGACGCGATGATGACGCGCTCCGATGATCACCTCGCCCGGATCGCACTACACATCGAGTACCGGACCGATCCAGACACTCTCGCGACCCTGGCAGGCAATCCACCCCTACGCCCGAGACTCATCGCTGCCGCAGCCAATCTTCTCCGCAAGGTTGGGGTCGACGGACCCGCAACCTACGCCGCCGACCTGGTCGCCTTGATGGACAGCTTGCTCATGCAAGAGGTAGTGAAAGACGAAAGGCTCAACATTGAAGCAATTGTGTGCGCCTATCTTTCCGGTCTCCCGCAGAGCGATGCCACGCACTGCTGACGGACGAAAACACGTATCTATGACTGCTCGCCGATACTGAGGAGGAAGTTGATCCAGGCGATGCCAGCCCCCGCGAGGGCGGCGGCACCGACAGCGACCCAGGCGCCGGCGCGAGCTTTGGTCGCGGCGTGGGCGTTCCCGGTGCTGGAGGCGATGGCCCAGGCAATCGCGGAGACGACCAGCATGAGCACGGCGATGATGAGCACGAACATCAACAAAGCACCGACGACCGCACGGAGGTCGCTGCTGCCGCCGACAGAACCAAAGTCGGGGAACACGTCCATCAGGCTCGACCTCCGAGCGTGCAGGTCGCCTGCGGACTGGCACCGGTGATGCCTTGGGCGCCGTGGTCGGTGAGCCATTGGTCGGCGTCGATCGCGGTTTGCCCTTGCCCTCCTGGACGGATTTCGAGGTGCAGGTGCGCGCCGGTGGATTTGCCGGAGGAGCCGACGTCGCCGATGTGCTGCCCGGCGGTGACGGTCATCCCTTCGGTGACGTGGATGCCCTGCTCCCACATGTGCGCGTAATACGAGGCGATGCGTTCACCGCCGACGGTGTGCTCGACGATGATGAGCCCGCCCCAACTGCCGGTGTAACCGGCGCGCACCACAATGCCGTCCGCGACCGCGTAGATGGGGGTGCCGTCTGCGGCACCGTAGTCGCTGCCGGAATGGAACGCTCGCTCGAACGTGACCGGGTCGGTGCGCCACCCGAACGAGTCCGTCCGCACCCACGACTCCGCCGGGAGCGGGAACACGACCCGCGTTGTCTCCGGCACCACCACACCTTCGTTGCTCCCGCCGGTGGTGGGTGCGGGGCGGGTGAGGGCGGCGAGGATCGTCTCGGCGACGGGCTGGTAGTTCTGGTACCTGTCCGGGTACGCACTGACTTCGACGGCTTGCGCTGCTTCGCCGGGGTCGAGTTGCTGCCATCCGGGGATATCGAGCAAGCCCCGTGGTGACGGGTAGTTGGGGCCGGTGGGTCCGCCGTAGAACGCACGCGCCTGATAGTTCGGGTCCATCAACTCGGCGACAGTGCCCCATCCGGATTGCGGGCGCATCTGGAACAGGCCCAGAGAATCGTGATCGGAGCCGTTGCCGTCATTCGGGTAGTCACCGGACTCGGGGTAGGTGCCGGCATTCGCGAGCATCCGCAGGGTGGATTCGGTGAGGGCAGCCATGAGGGCGATGGTCACGCCCGGCCGGCCGATGCCATCGGTCTGCCCGCCGACCGTGATGATCGTTGCCGCGTGGGTGAGTTGCTGGCGGTTCAGCGTGATCGTCTCACCGGTCTTTGTCGTCGCGGTGAGTGAGTCGGGGATCAGGCTGACGATCAGCGACCCTGGCGCGCACGCTGCGACGGCGGGATTGGCGAGCACTGCGACGGACAGGACGGCAACGGTGGGGCCGAGGAATACTCCGGCGAGGGCGAGGATGGCGATGATTTTTCGGAGCATCGAGGATCACCGCAGGGGGTTGTCGAGTTGTGAGAGCCGCAGCAACTGGCAGGTCTCTGTGATCCCAGTTCCTGGAGGTGGAACTGCCGAGCGCTCTGCCGCGCAGGTGAGGAACACCGTGAACGCGACGGGATGCGCAGTGGTGACAGGTTCGGTGTTCCAAATGCCGTCGCGATGCCGGGTACCCGTGATCGTGTAGGCGACAGCACCGTCCGGGATTTGACCGGGTGCGGCCTGCGCCACGGCGGTCCCCCACGCGTCGGGAATGCTGATGGTGTCGATGGTGAGCCACTGCCGCGTCTGGTGCGTGCGGAGCTGCGCCCACGCGGCCGGGGTGGGGAGGTACGCGCGCACGTCGGTCGCGGCGGCGTCCGCTTCGATGCTCGCTGTGACATCCGCGAGTTCTTGTGCGTAGTCTGATGGGCTGTATCCGCTGGTCGTGTCCCACGTGAAGGTCGCATCAGCTACGGCGGCGGCGGACTCTTTCGGCTCGTCAAGGGCCACGATCGGGCGCGGGCCTATACCGCCCGTAATGGCGGGAGTTGGTGTGGTCGTCGTCGTTGACGGAGATGGGGCGGAGGTGTCGGGTCCGCGGAGGAGGCCAAAGATGCCGACGCCGACGAGGATCAGCAGCACGAGTCCACCAGCGATGGCAGCGATCAGTGCGGCGCGGCGGCGGCGATCCGTGGGGTCCATCCTGGGTTCCTTCCGACTAGGTCAGGTCACCAGGCAGGTACACACCCCACCCCAGCAGCGGAGGAACACGAAGCACTCAGGCGCTTTCGCTTCGCTGCACACGGGCAGCGCGAGCAGCGTCGGCGAACGTGTTCGTCGCGGCGAGTGTCCCTTCGAACCGTTCCCACTGCTCCGGCGTCAGTGTGGCGCCGATCACGGCCGGGTCGTACCGGTTAGTCCAGTCGGCGAGTTCGTCCCAGAGGTAGACGAACGATCGCACCGGCAGCAGAGCACGCGGTTCGTCCTCGACCGCCCGAAGTCGGGTCGCGTTGGCGCGTTGGGCGGGGCGTTTCTTCGTTGCCGCCTTCGCGCGCTCTAGCGCCATCTGTGCGAGTCGTTCCAAGTCCGCCGCCCGTGCAGTGTCTTCCAGCTCGTGAAGTCGTGCCGCACCAGAGGCGGCGGTCTCTCGGATGCCGGCGGGCTGTGCGGTGTCGTTGGCGAGCGCGTCGAGCTCAGCAAGAGCCTGGGCAGCATGGATGCGTTGCTGAGCACCGGTTATCGACCCGCCCTCGTCAATGCCATCGAGTTCGACTTGTGCACGGACTCTCGCGTCGGCGGGTTGAGAGTGGTCGGCGACGATCTTCTGGAGTTCGTTGATGCGCTCGAGTGAGGTGTAGGAGTTCCGGCCGCTCACGATGAGCGCGGCCTGCTTCCTGGTGTCACCGGACGACGGTGCCGCCACGGTGGCGGCACCGTGTGACCTGGGGTTTTCATCCTTCGAGGTGAACCGTGACGCTTCCTGACGGCCCGCGGCATCCTCAGCCATCAGCGCCTTCAGTTCGGCGTAGAGGGTTGCTTCCTCGGTGCGGGTGAGGGGCTTGTGGAGGAGGTTGTCGTCTTGTTCGGCGAGGAGCCGCCCGAGGGTGGTCGAGATCCCGGACCGCACCCACACGTTGACGGTCTTCCACCCGAGCCTTCGGATTGCGGCGAGGCGTCGGGCGCCGCAGATCAGCATCCCGTCCGGGGTGATCGTGATCGGCTGCAACAACCCATCACGCTCGATCGAAGCCACAAGCGCATCGAGATCGCCGAAGTCCTCCCGGTGCCGACGGCCAGCCCAGATCGAATCAACCGCTCGTTCCAGCTCTATGTGCCCAGGGACGCTCACTCTGATCGCCTCCGCAACACCCCGGGCGCGGCGAGACAGACGGCCAGCACGAGGTCCTCATCGGCGAGCAAGACCTGTAGTGGTTCGCCGATCAGTAGCCGCAGGAGCACCCCACGGCCAGCGTTCGTGCCGATGTGCGCGGTGTCCTGGGAGCCGAGCACGATCCGCAGCAGCCGATACCAGGACGGTGCGGGCAGGTCGAGGAGGGCACGGACGTGCTGGTCCCGCCGCAACGACTCATACGCTCCCGCCCGAGACGTCGACTCCGTCAACCTTGCACAGACGTACTCGATCCCTGCCCGGGCGAGTTCGGGTTCCCAGCCGAGGAGGCAGAACATCGCGATCGTGTCCTCGACCGCCGATCCCACGCCCGTCGATCTGTCGCTGTCGGCCACGAGCTCGTCGTCCTCGTCGTGTTCGAAGGGGTCGACGCGGAAGGCGGGGTGGTAGTCGCTGAGCGGGTTTTCTCGGTCGGAGAACCGTTCAGCGTCATGGAAGCTCGAATACCGGGGACGCCTGGCCTGATGCACTGAGCAGAGCAGTCCGTTGGCGCGATCCTCCGCGATGCAGGTGACCTGCACGGCTCGGGTGATGACCGCCCAGGGGTCATCTGCCCGCCGCACTGCCGGGGTGCGCATCGCCTCGAACGCCGCAGCGGCGGCTTCCCACGGGTCCAGTCCGTGCTTGCGGGCGAGCGCTGCGTACTTGATCGCGGCGTGACGCATCAGCGCCGCCGCGTCCGCATCCGTCCGCCAGGCATGGGCGCCGGCATCGTGGAGCCTGTGGAGCAGGGTACGGAGTTTCTCTGAGTCCTCGAACCCTGCCCGGTGCGTGTGTGGGTGTTGTGACATGGGGGCACCTCCTGGAAAGGAGGTGCGCACGCGCTCTCCAGCATCACCGTGACGGCGACCAGGAAGCGCGGGCATGTCAACTCACCCCAAACCAATCCCCGAGGGCCGCACCCACGACGAAGAGGGACGGCGATACCCGACGTCGAACACGTCCGGCTCAGGCGAGGCGCTTTGGACGCGGCGAGGCCGCGATTCCGCACGCTCCCGCACGGCACGTACACCGTCTCGCCCGGCGCGAACCGCCTGGCCAGGCGCGCGGCGCGCTTGACGGGCGAGCTCAGCCTGAAAGTCGATGCCACGTTCCGCGGCCCGGGCGCTGCTAGCGGCGATCAGATCCGACGGCCGCACCCACTCGATCCCGCGCCCGCCCCGCCGACCCGACCTACCAGCCGTGAGGGATGGGTCACGATGCATCGCGAACGCCGACCGCTCCGCTTCGCTGGAAGCCTTCTCGGCATCGGGGCGCACGGTGGGTTCTTCTGGTTCCTTGCGCGAGTCGCGTTGCGGCATCTTTTGGTCGTTCATCCGTCTTCCTCCGTCGTCTCAGTGCTGGTGAGCGCTGGTGAGGTGAACCACCGGCCCACGGTTGAGGGGTGCACGCCGAGGTGGCGGGCGATCTGCTTGTTCGACCACCCCTGGACCTCCCGCAACTCCTCAGCCACCGCACGCAGCGTACTTGGCATGCCGGACGCATCCTTCTGGACCGGCAGCGGCACCAGATCCAGCGATTCAGTGGTTGATTGCTGGACACCGGACGGCTCGCGTTCCGGCCGCTCGGCCAAGCTCGGCGCAGCGACAGCGTCCTGCTCCGCAGCTGCAGGGCGGGTGAGGATCACGGTGAGGTGGGTGATCGCGAGGAGCACAAGCGGTGGCACTGCTGCGACGCTCGCGGCCAGCACGCTCGGCACGTCGCTGTCCGCGGCGATGATGGCATGGATCGCATTCGCCGTGACAGACACGATCGCCCCCGCAGCCAGCAACGTCCACGGGTACCAGGTTGGGCGGCGTTGTCCGGCGAGCGCGACGACGGCGACGGTTGCGACAACGATGATGCCGTCCACGATCAGCGGCCAGGCCCACGCCTGGCCTGCCTCGATCCCTGACCTTCGGGCAAGATCCGCGAGCGCGGTGAAGGACAGCCAGAACGCACCAGCGGCGATGAACACCGTCCCGACGATCGCCGTCACCACCGCCAAGCGCCGACCCCGCACTACGACCAGCTCATTCATGACAGCACTCGCCCCGACGACTCGCGCATCGCGCGGCGCTCATCGGTTGCGGCCGTGGTCGCTTCGCGACTGGGGTCGGCGTGGGTAGTGCGGTATGCGGAGCGGATCGTCGCCATAATCTCCCTTGCGCCCAACCCGGCGTGGTCCGCCGCTGGCCCCAATGCATCCAGTGCAGCGGACGGGGGAGTTCCGGCCTCTGCGAGTCGGCAAGCGGCCCAAAATAGACCCCGGTTACGTTCACCCTCACCGCGGCTGGCAACCCACCCGGCCAGCACCTTCAGATCCGCATCCCGTCGGATACCCCGTACAGTTCGGGCGCTCGTGAATGGGGATGCTGGTCGGGGGTCGAGGAAATCGCGCAGCCGTGCCGCATCCACCGGTTCGGCAGTGTTACCGCTGACGACGACCAGCCGGTAAGGGACCCGGGTTCCGTTCGGGCGGGCGATCCGCGAGGGTGGGGCGATGATGTAGCCGCCGGCGCCACGAAAGTCCACGTGCGCACGTGCGGCTTGCCAGGACGGCTGTGACCTGTCGGGGTCGGCCGGGTAGTAGGCGTGCAGCCCACCCGACGGGGTGCGAACCAATGCCGCCCATCCGGCGGCGTGACCTTCGCGGTGCGCAGCACCAAACGCCGGGAACCCGGTACCAGCGGTATGCACATCGACATCCACGACCTCGACGCCTGATGCGGCGCCGGTGGGGATGCCGATGTTCGCCTGCGGCCACCGCTGCCACCACGCCTCAACTTGGGCAGGGTTGGTGGTGGCGTCGTGGAAGCCATGCTCCACGAGCGGACGCTTTCCACCCGGAACACAGGGGAACACGGGCGTACCCTCCGCAACGAACAACCCAGCCGCATCGCGCAGGGACAGACCGGCGAGTCGTGGGAACACATCGATGACGTCCATCACAGGCTCCTCATCGCAGCAGAGGAGCGTCGCTGCGACGACTCGGTCAGAGGATCACTGGCTGACTCCGCCACCGGCTCGAGTATCGGGCTCGAGGTCCGAGTTGCTGGGGTGTCGCGGATGAGTCCGGGAGGGTCGCCGTTGCCTATCTGCACCGTGTCGAGGTCATCGAGGATCGTTGCGGCGGTCTTGCGGACGCGTTCGCCGGTGGCCTGGATGACCTCGACCGGAGCCTTCCCGTCGACGTTGCTGGCCCAGCCGGTGACGTAGGGGATTGTGTAGCCACTGGTGTCCATGCCGTGCGCGGCACCGATCATCAGCGCGACCGACTCAGCCTCCACCTCACCAATCCCACGATGACCGGTCGCGTCCGCATTGTCCGGGCCGTGCATCAGGACGTGGGCGAGTTCGTGCGCGAGGGTCTTCACCTGTGCTGCGGGGTCCATGTTCTCCCGTACCGCCACCGTCCGTGCCGCAAAATCGGTGACCCCGTTCGCGCCGTGGATCATGCCCTCATGCGGCAAGCGCAACACGGCGAACCCCTCCGCCTCCGCCCGCGCCGCAAGGCCCTCCCAGAGACCCGAGGGTGCTTCGCCTTCCAGCAGGTGCGGGCGAGGGGCCTCGGGGATCGGATCGCCTGCGGTCTGCGAGGCATCCCACACGTAGGCCGGACGCACCCCTACTAGGCGGGAGCGGACAGCCTCGCCGGGCTTGGGCTTCTCGAACCGGCCGAGCCTGCGCCACGACTCGACCACCGACGGTGTCGCAGAGGCAAACCGCCCCGTGACCGGTGCGAGAATCATGTACCCCGGTTGCCCCTTCGAGACTTGTCGCCCGAGGGACTGCCACTGCTTGAACCCCGCCACATAGGACGGCATCGGCTCCGGCACCCGACCAGCCTCAAACGCCGACTGGTGCTGCGCCCAGATCAGCAGCGTGTTGTTGAACGACCGGGCACGGAACCGGGCGGCGAACTCCAACGCCTGCCGCCAGTCGCTACCCGACACAAGTTGCTCGACCGCAGTGGTTAGTTTGTCGTGGAGGGTGTCGAGCTTCGCATCCCGCGCAGCTCTGGCCTCATCCGCCGTCGCCATCACTCCTCCTCCCGAAAGCTCTCCCGAGAGTGGGCGAGCCTTGCGACCATGAGGTACGCCAGGGGAGTCAGTGATGTGAGACGGACGACAGTCAGCTACAGGGCTGGTAGTGACCGCCAAGTGCTGCGCTGAACCTGACGATCAGTCCGGCTTACCAACCCACACCGGACGACGGTCTAACCGGCGGTGAAACATGTCGATATCGACCGACAGAATGGTCAGATTGGCCTAGCCATGCCCTCGTCCGCGAGCATGTCCATGGCCCGGTATCGGCTCGGAGTGACACCCACATTTGCCCGAAATACGCGCGCCGCGTGGCCGGGGTCAGCCCAGCCTACCTGTGGCGCGATTCTCCCGATCGGGAGGTCAGTTTCACGGAGCAGACGCGCCATCTCCTCCGAGCGGAGCATGTTCAAGTACGACAACGGAGTGCGGCCAAAAGCCTCGACGAACACTCGGGAGAGATGCGTCGGCGACAGGTGAACCTCTTCGGCGAGCGTATCGAGTGTCCACCGCTTGGACGGAGTAGATCTCAGGAGATCTCGTGTCCGGATCGCCTCCTCGCGAAGTGGCCGGAAGCGGGCGGGCCTAGCGTTTGTCCTCTCCCGCTGACTGGGGGAGCGCCGTGTGGAGGACGTCTTTATACGTGGCACAATGACGTCGAGCACGGCAAACAACAGGGCCTGCATGCGGTAAAAGTGGCCCTCAAAGTTCTGGTCGAGGCTCAGCGCGACGAGCTCATCAAGCCAGGGCATCAGATGCTCGGCGCGCTGCTCGCCCAAGTGCAGTATCTGAGCGGGCTCGCTATAGCGGGCTTCGAGGTAGTCCGCAGCGTCGAGATGGTCACGAACCTCACCGGCGTGCTGCCAGTAGAACTGATCGACCAGGTAACGACGATCGATGTAGATCGTCGTCACGGTGATACTCGGTGCAGGCTCGCTCCCGCAAAGCACGTTCGGAGCGAGTACGACCACGTCACCTCTCCCGACGGGCTTCTCGCCGAACTCACTGAACAAAATCGCTGAACCTTCACGGACAACGATGATCTTTACGCAGCCGTATGTCACTGGCCCTATCGGCATACGAATAACAGTGGTCCGAGCAACAACCGGCGCCAATTGTGGAAGGCTCTCCAGCGTTTCAGACACGGTGCCGCGTCACCGGTCCAACCCTATGGACGTTGCGGGGATGAAAAATCTTTTAGTCAGAACACTTCCGAGTTCGGGCTCGAGACGGTGGATTGGGACCTCAACAAATGTTGTCTGTCGGCACGGAGGCTCGGGCCAGAAAAATGACCGGCATACGCGGCGGCCCGCTACTCCCATTCAATAGTTCCCGGCGGCTTCGACGTGACGTCGAGCACAACGCGGTTGACGCCCGCCACCTCGTTGGTGATCCGGTTGGAGATGCGTGCCAGCACGTCGTATGGCACGCGCGTCCAGTCGGCGGTCATCGCGTCCTCGCTGGAGACCGGGCGCAGCACGATCGGCTGCCCGTATGTGCGTCCGTCGCCCTGCACACCCACAGATCGCACATCGGCCAGCAGCACCACGGGGCACTGCCAGATCTCAGCATCCAGGCCCGCGGCGGTCAGCTCGGCGCGCACGATCGCGTCGGCGTGCCGCAGCAGTTCGAGGCGTTCGAAGGTGACCTCGCCCACGATGCGGATGCCGAGGCCGGGGCCGGGGAACGGCTGGCGCCCCACGATCACCTCGGGCAGTCCGAGCTCGCGGCCGATGGCCCGCACCTCGTCCTTGAAGAGGGCGCGCAATGGCTCCACGAGTTCGAACTGCAGGTCTTCAGGCAGGCCGCCCACGTTGTGGTGGCTCTTGATGTTCGCCGTTCCGCTGCCGCCGCCCGACTCCACCACGTCGGGGTAGAGCGTGCCTTGCACTAGGAAGCGGATGGGGTCGCCGTCGGCCTCCGCCTCGGCCAGCAGATCGACCTGCACCTGCTCGAAGGTGCGGATGAACTCGCGCCCGATGATCTTGCGCTTCTGCTCGGGGTCCCTGACTCCGGCGAGGGCGGTGAGGAACCTCTCACGCGCGTTGACCGTGACCAGCCGGACACCGGTGGAGGCAACGTAGTCCTCCTCGACTTGCCGGCGCTCACCTTCGCGGAGTAGTCCATGGTCGACGAACACGCACACCAGCTGGTCGCCTACGGCCTTGTGCACGAGCGCGCCCGCCACGGCAGAGTCGACGCCCCCGGAGAGCGCGCAGATGACTCGGCCGGTTCCCACCTGGGCGCGGATGGCGGCCACCTGGTCGGCGATCACGTTGCCCGGGTTCCACTCGGCCGGGATGCCGGCCGCGCGGTGCAGGAAATTCTCGATCACGTTCTGCCCGAACGGGGAGTGCTTCACCTCGGGGTGCCACTGCACGCCGTAGAGGCCGCGGGAGATGTTCGCGAAGGCGGCGACCGGGGTAGAGGAGGTGCTAGCGAGCACGTCGAAGCCCTCGGGGGCACGCACGACCGAGTCGCCGTGGCTCATCCACACCGTTTGAGCTACGGGCTGGTCGCCCAGCAGTGAGGAGGACGCGGCGGTCGAGACGTCGAGGGCCACATCGGTGGAGCCGTACTCGCGGGCACCCGTCTTCGCGACCTCGCCACCGAGCGCCTTGGCCATCACCTGGAAGCCGTAGCAGATTCCCATCACCGGCACGCCCAACTCGAAGATCGCCGGGTCAAGCTCAGGGGCGCCGTCCTCGTAGACGCTCGACGGGCCGCCGCTGAGAACAATTCCGACCGGATTCTTTGCAGCCACCTCGGCCGCGCTGATCGAGTGCGGCACGATCTCCGAATACACGCTTGCCTCGCGCACCCGGCGAGCGATTAGCTGTGAGTACTGAGCGCCGAAGTCCACCACGAGAACGGCCCGAGGGCGATCCGCAATCTCGGAAGCCTTGGTTCCAGTATCAGGATGCATCGATTTTTTCATTTTGATTCGCGCTCTCCTCTCGTGTGATGGCCAAAACAACCTCGTCTAGCGTTGGTGGATTCGCGCCGCCACGCATAACAACAATTGACGAGCACAACACTGCGAAATGACCGATTTCGATGAGACGCTCCTTCGTAAAAGCTGAGCCGTCGCGCACCTCCACTAGGGGCACGCCTGCGTCTAACAGTTCAGCAAGTTTGTGAATGAGGCCGCTCATAAATGCGTCTCCAGCACCTATCGTGTCGACGACGTCAAGGCGAGGTGTTGGAATGGATACCTTGTCAAATCCTGTCTGGAAGAGGGCCCCCTGTGCTCCGCATGTCAGGATGACAAGCCCTGGGCCTAGCTTCAGTATCTGAGAGATGGCCTCGTCGGCGGAAAGGTTGGGGTAAAGCCATTTCGCGTCTTCATCACTCAGCTTGACGATTGAACTCAATCGCGCGCACTCGAGGAACCGGGACCTTGCGGCTGCGGCTGAAGCGTAAATTTCGGGACGTATGTTGGGATCGAAAGTGACAATCGAACTAACCGATTCCAGGCTTTGCAGGAGCGTTGAAGCTCCGGGTTCAACAAACGCAGCTATTGATCCAAAGTGTAAGATGTCGGCAGATGGGAGGGCGGAACCCGTAAGCGCCCACTGAAGATTGAAGCTGTAGAGAGCCGACCCATCTTCCTGTATTCGAGCTGTCGCAGTCGATGTGGGGCCGTCACGGAAGGAGGACTCCGTGAGTACAACACCAGACTTGCTTAGATGTCTCGCGAGACGCCTTCCCCAGCGGTCTGAGCCGATTGCGGTGTTTAGCACCACTGCTTGCCCCAACCGGGCCGCGCCGACCGCGACGTTCATCGGCGAACCGCCCGGTAACCCTCGAGTCTCGGTTCGGTCATCGATGACATCAATCAGAGATTCACCGACGACAAGAACACGGCTCATGCGCCGAACACGTCCGAAATGGTCTGGCGAGCCTGGGATGCTATTTCGAATGAGTTGTCCCACGTGTTCCGCCAGATAGCAAGAGTATTCGAAAGGTTCGGATCTAGGACGACGGAAGAGAAGCTCTCGAATGTGATTGTTCCGTCATAGTTGATCGCCTTGAGCGGTTCGGCGATTGACGCTAGATCGAAGCTACCGCCGGCTAGACCACCACGGTTGCTCGCCCCGACGTGCAGGTAGCCAAGGCGCGAACCCGCCAGGCGAACCGCTTCAGCTGGATTGTCCTCCTCAATGTTCATGTGGTACGTATCCAGGTGAAGCACCACTTCATCCATACCGACGTCTTCAATGTAAGCCAACCCGTCGGACACCGTGTTCAGAAGGTTTGACTCGTATCTATTGACGATCTCGAGGCCGAGCGTTACTCCCGCGGTGTTGGCGCTAGAGGCAAGCTCGCGCATTGCCTCAATTGATGAACGTCGCTCAGCTGCTGTGATGGGTCGAATATGACGACCGAAGGCGCCGTAGATGATCCCTCCGACGTAGCGACTGCCGACTGCGCCCGCGAACGCAATCGCATCCGTCAAATAGGCCATTCCTCGCTCGATCGAGGCCCGGTCCTCGCTCGCGATATTCGCGTCAAAGGGGAGCCCGAGCGAGCATGTCGCGGTGAGCCCGTTACGTTCGAGCGCAGACTTCGTAGCGTCCACGTCCAGCCTGGCAGCGGCGAAGGCGGGGATCTCGATGGTGTCGAATCCGGCCTCTCGAGCGAGGCGGCAAGCGAGGTCAGTATTTGAAGGGTTCCATTCCCCGACGAATACCCCCGCGTGAATGCCGATGGAGTTGCTCATGGTGCTTCCTTTCTGTTGATTTGTCGCAGGAATTCCGACACGATCCCGTCAGGGTCGACTGCGGTCACGAAATCAATCCGTGGCCAGTCGCCCCCTTGGGAATCACGTCGATCTACGACTGTTGCTCCGCGTGTATGTGTGCCCTCGAGTTCGACGCGCGCTGGATAGGAGGTTTTAGATGCCAGCTCCGGGTTCATCAGGACGACGGCGGCCCCACCATCTCCGAGGAACGCCCCGCGCCCGGGAAAAAGTGCCGCGAGCTCTCTCAGGAGCAGGTGGCTCAGACGGGCTCGCGGCGAGTCGTCGGGTCGCGTACCGAGCTCATCCGTTGAAATGACCGGCTGAACGAAGACATCCAGGCCGTACAACGTGGTCGGAATGTCCGCCAGGAACACGGCGTCGGCCGCTTCCGGGTCGCGAAGGATATTGAACTCAGCGGCGGCCGTCACGTTGCCACCGGCGGCGATAGAACCGCCCATCACAAATATCCGGTCAATCCAGCGCGCCGCGCCCGGGTGATCTCGCAACAGTTTGGCGGCATTTGTGAGTGGGCCAGTGCACAATAGCGTCGTTGGTAGCCGGTCACGATCGAGGATTCGGGCCATGAGCTCGACGGAGTCCGGAAAGCTGCGCGCCTCGTCGGGCGGACCAACTACGACCTCTCCCATGCCGCTGGGCCCGAAAGCCTGGACGGGAGGAGGCGTGGCGATCCCGTCGTACTGGCCAGTTGCCGCACCGATTGGTACTTCAGGGTGGCCGAGAGCCTGCAGTACCATCGCACTGTTGTGCGCCGCGCGGATGCCATCCACGCATCCATCTACTCCCGTCACAGCGAGCAGTTCGAGCTCGGGGACGGCGGTCAGGTAGGCGAGCGCGAGTGCATCGTCGAGTCCGGTGTCGGCGTCTAGAAGGACCCGTCGCGGACTGCTAGCACTCATTCGAGGTCTCCGAGGTGTTTACCGACCGCTTGCGGAGGTCGGACCCGTTGACTTGCGATGACTAGGGCTACGAGCACCGTCACGTATGGCGCGACGTATGCCAGTTGCGCTGGAACGGCTGGAAGGAGAATGCCAACTGCTGCGAGGCTTGCTGCCGCCACGGCGAGTCCTGCCGTTGCGACGAGACCGACTTTGCGTGCGCGGACGATTGTAAGCAGTGCCAGACCAATTGCGACGATGAAGAGGAGCGCTCGGATAGCCTCACCTCCACCTCGGAGTTGAAGGGCATCGGTGAACCCGAAGAGGTAGGAGCCGATTGCGGTGCCACCGGGGAGCCAGTTTCCGAAGACCATGGCAGCCAATCCGAGGTAGCCTCGTCCGGCCGTCTGACCATCTCTATAGAGACCCGTACTGACCAGAACCAGAATCGCCCCACCGAGCCCGGCTAAGCCGCCGGAGACAATCACTGCCCCGTAGCGGAGCGCGCGGACTCGTAGTCCAACTGCTAGTGCCGCAGCGGGACTCTCGCCGGAGAATCGCAGGCGGAGGCCAAAGGGCGTCCGCCAGAGCACGGTCACCGTGAGTACAAACACGGCCGCCGTTAGGAGCACACCGCTGGAAATCTCACCGAACGCGCCGATCAACAGATCGGCCAAAGGCGCCAGTACTGGCCACCCGCTCTCCGCGAGTCCGCCGAATACGTCGGAGATCGGCAATTGGATAAGGGGCAAGAGTGGGACCGGTGGAGATTGGGTCGCTCCACCTCCGGACATAGTGGCGAAAGTGATCGAAGACAGAAATTTCACAAGTCCGGGAGCAAGCAGGTTTATCGCAACACCTGAGACGATGTGATCGATTTCGAAGGTCACCGTCATTACGGCGTGCAACAGACCGCCCAGGGCGCCGAGCACAAAGCCGAAGAGGAGTCCCACAATCGGGCTTCCTGACATGAGCGCGCCGAACGCCGCCCCCCAGGTCCCGAGAGTCATCATGCCCTCGAGCCCGATGTTGACGATCCCGCTACGCTCGGCCCACAACGCGCCGAGACCGGCCAGGAGAATGGGGCTTCCCAAAATGAGCGTCGCCTGGACATTGCCCGGCGCGGTGAGTTCATGGCCAGCAGGAATAATCTGCACGATAATCAACCCGGCGGCGGCCGCGGAGGCTGTCAGTACAGCCACGATCCAGCGTGGACTTAACGTTCTCATCATTTGACTACCTCCAGGGGGCCGGAGGCGGCCCGAACGGCGCGTGTTTGAGCGGCAAGAGCTAGCCGGCGAGCAATGCGGGTGGCAACAAGAACTGCGAGCACGATGATGCCCTCCATGATCCTGACGATCTCTGCGTTGACCCCTTGGAGCTGGAGAACGTTTGAAGAGTTGTCAAGGAACGCGAAGAGAAGGGCCGCCACTACCATGCCTCCGGCGCGGTTTCGCCCCAGAAGAGCGACAGCGACGCCGATGAATCCCAGTCCGGTGGGGAAACTCAAGGTATAGCTGCCCGTGGTGCCGAGCAGCGTCGGGATGCCGATGAGACCCGCTACGCCGCCGGAAATGAGCATCGACGTTATGATCATCCGTTTACTGGAGGCCCCTGCGAAGGTAGCAGCGGTCGCAGACATCCCGGTGGCCCGGAATTCGAAGCCGAGCACACTTCGCTCCATCAGAATCGCGAAGGCAATGCCGATCACCACAGCCAGTGGAACCAGTCCCCAGACGCTTGCTCCCTGGGCTGCCAGCGTCCACCCTGGTAGCAAAGACTCTGGCGCAATTGGTTTGGTCCCAATGCTGCCATTCGACTCAGTGCCGAGCACTGTGGGCAAGAGCAAATAGGAGATCAGTCCCAGGGCTACAAAGTTAAGCGCGATTGTCGAGATCACCTCGCTGACACCACGCCACACTCTCAGAACCGCGGCGATTCCGGCCCAAGCGGCCCCTACGAGGATGGCGACGGCGATGATTAGCACGTCGTTCGCAATGCCGGGCAAGATTCCCAATCCGCCGACGGCGCCGGCAATAAAGGCCGCGATTTTGTACTGGCCTTCCGTGCCGATATTGAAAAGTCCGATCCGGAAAGCGACAGCTGCGGCTACGGCTGCTAGATAGTAGGTAGCGGTCGCGTTGACGATGATTCCGCTGCTCGTGGGACTCAGGGCATTCGTCAACATGGCCTGCAGCGCGTCGATCGGCGACGCGCCGATTAATAGGAGGATCCCGGCCGCACAGCAAGCGGCGAACGCGACAGCGATAACGGGGGCGAGTAGCATGAGAAGACGGGCCGAGAAGGTGACGCTCACGCTGCGGCTCCTGTCATTGCGAGACCAAGGGACACAGCATCAGCCGAACTCGGCTCCATCTCGGCGACGATGCGTCCTTCGAAGAGGACGATTATTCGGTCGGAGAGGTAGAGGAGTTCGTCTAGATCAGCGGAGATCAGAAGCGTGCCCATTCCGCGTTCGGTGTGTGCGATGAGTTCGCTCCAGATGGCATGCTGAGCGGCAATATCGACTCCACGAGTCGGATGTGCTGCCACGAGGGCGCGTGGCTCCGAGGCCAGTTCGCGCCCGACGATGAGCTTCTGTTGATTACCTCCGGAAAGAGCGGCGGCACGAACGTCAACATCGCCCGCGCGCACGTCGTGTTTTGCCAGCAGCCGACGCGTGTCCGCTTTCGCCGCTGAACGGTCAATAAATCCGTGGCGACTGTTCGGGGCGAACGACTGCCAACCCAGAATGCGGTTCTCCCAGAGCGGAGCTCCAAGGAGCAGTCCTTGCCGATGCCGGTCCTCTGGAATGATGGCGAGGCCAGAGCGACGTCGGGCGGTCGGGCCTAGTCGGTTTACGGTGACACCATCGACACGGACTCTTCCGGTGCCGTCTCGCCGCAGACCACAGATCACGTCGATGAGTTCGGTCTGCCCATTGCCTTCGATTCCGGCAACGCCGACAATTTCTCCTGCGGCGACCCGAATCTCGATACCGCTGAGCGAGGAGGCGGTGGCGGAAGCGGGAAGACTGACGGAGCACACCTCGAGAGCGTGGGGCACCTCCGACATGGTCCTGCCGCGCCGACGAATACCGATTTCACCGATTGATTGCCCGACCATGAGCGTCGCCAGAGAAGACCGATCTGCCTTCTCGCGAGGTATCGACTCGGCCACGCTCACGCCCCGTCGGATGACTGTGATCTCATCCGCGACTCCTAGCACCTCATCGAGCTTGTGCGAGATGAAGAGGATTGCCAGTCCGGCCTTGACGAGTTTTCGGAGGCTGGAGAAGAGCCGATCGACCTCGGACGGCACGAGCACGGCGGTTGGTTCGTCGAGGATCAGAATCCGTGCGCCCCGCCCGAGCGCTTTTACAATCTCAACTCTTTGTCGGTCGGCGACGTTCAGGTCTCCAACTCTCGCGTCGAGATCCAAACTGATCCCCACCTCGTCACAGGTGGCTTCCGCACGGGCACGCGCGACGTCAAGCTGGATAGCGCCAAGCCTGCGTGGTTCATCGCCAAGAATTAGGTTCTCGAGAACCGTCAGATTGTCGGCCAGGGCGAAGTGCTGGTGAACCATGCCGATGCCTGCCGAGATCGCATCCCGAGGCGAGTGGAACGTAACTTCGGTCCCCTGCACGAGAAGTCGTCCGGCGTCTGGAGAGAGCGCTCCATACAGCAGGTTCATCAGCGTGGATTTTCCTGCACCGTTTTCACCCATCACGGCGTGAATGCTCCCTGGTCGGAGTCGAAGGCTGACGCGTTCGTTCGCCACAACTCCGGTGAAGGACTTTCTTAGGTCCACAGCCTCGAGGGCATAGGGTTCTTTGTCGACGGTGATCACTGTGCTGTCGCCGTCGGGTCGGTCGGCACCACGATCTGCCCTGAGATGATGGCCTGCTTCGCGGTTTCGAGCTGTTCGCGGATGTCATCGAGCCTGCCGCCGCTCGTTGCGTAGTCGACGCCGCCTCGGGCAAGGTCGTAGACCTGCGGTCCGGACTGGAAAGATCCGTCGCGGACTGAAGTGACGAAGTCGACGATTGCCGTGTCAACATGCTTAACCATGGACGTGAGGATTACGTCCTTTACGCCGGCCAGAGCCGTCTGCTGGTACTGGTCCGAATCCACGCCGATCGCCAGGATGCCTTGTTCAGCCGCGGCGTTGAAAACACCGGTCCCTGACCCGCCCGCTGCGGCGTAGATGATGTCAGCACCCCGGTCGGCCATTCCTGCCGTAGCAACAACCGCCTTATCTGGTGACGAGAAGCCCGAGAAGTCCGGCGCCTGGCTCAGATACTGAACGAGCACATCTGTGCCAGGGTCGATCGATTCGACCCCGGCCTGGTAACCAGCGAGGAACTTCTTGATCAGTGGCGTGTCAGCGCCACCGATGAAGCCCACGGTCTGCGTTGTTGATTTCAGGGCAGCTGCAACTCCGACCAGGTAAGAACCCTGCTCCTCGGCGAAGACCAGATTGGCCACGTTGTCGCCCTTCGCATCGGTCGAATCAACAATCGCGAAGTGCGTGTCGGGAAACTCTGCGGCCACTGTCGTCAGCGGAGTCGCGTAGGCGAAACCGACCGCAATGACTGGATCGGCGCCGGATTGCGCAAGCAAACGCAGCCGCTGCTCTTTGGCCTGATCCGACTCTCCTGACGAGGCTTCGAGCTCCTGCGCCTTGGCGCCGGGGATCGAGGCCACGATCTCGTCGAGGCCTCGCGCCGCAGCATCGTTGAACGACTGATCCCCCCGACCTCCGATGTCGTAGGCGAGGCCCACAACGGGACCCTTTCCGGCATCCGCTGCGGGCCCACCTGAACAGGCTGTCAACGCAACCACAGACCCGACGACCATCGCCGCCAAGACGGCGTACTTGGGACGCTTCATTACGAACCTTCTCTCTCTCGGAGTGGACTCCGCTGGCGAGATGAACCAGATGGTTCATCTAAGGAATGAATCATATGGTTCAATGAAGGTTCACGCAAGATCGAGGAGAAATCACATGGAGTTTGACCTAGCCATCACTGGCGCTAGCCTGCTTGTCGGCGCGGATTTTGACGTAATCGTCGATGGTGCTGTCGGCATCCGCGACGGACGTATCGCGTGGCTCGGTCGCTCGTCCGAGCTTGGTGAGCATGACCCCCGGCAGACGATCGATGCCGCCCACACCGCGGTGCTCCCCTCGTTCGTCAATGCACACACTCACCTTCCGATGTCCCGATTCCGTGGACTGGCCGACGACGTAACACTCGATGAGTTCATCTCTCGAACAACAGGGGCGGAGCAGGAAGAGCTGACGAGGGCTCGGGTAGAAGGTGCGGCACGCTCGGCCGCGATCGAGAGCATTCTCGGTGGAACGACGGCTGCCCTCGACATGTATCCCTTCGACCAAGAGGTGGCTCTTGGCGCTTCCAGCGTGGGGCTCGCGGCGCTAACCGGGCCGACATACTCGCGATTTGCATCCCCCGACGCTCGAGATTTCGATCAGTGGCTGATTGAATCGCGGCGACAACTGGAGAGTCTGCCTCTAGAACGGAGGCTCCTGGCGCCGCACTCCGCGTACGGCCTCTCTTTCGAAGAGATGTGCCTGATAGGCGAACTCGCTGCGGAGCTCCAGGCTAGAATTCATGTACACGCGAGTGAGAGTGACGAGGAAGTCGCACAGGTGACGCAGCTTCACGGGGCCCGCCCGATCGAGGTTCTCGAGCGGGCAGGCTTGCTCGGTCCTCGCACCGTTGTCGCCCATGCCGTCTCCGTAAACGCGGCGGAGATTCAGCGACTTGCCGACACTGGAACCTCGGTCGCGCACTGCCCATGGTCGAACCTGAAGCTCGGCTGCGGAGTGGCTCCCGTACCAGCCATGCTCGCTGCGGGCGTAAACGTCGCTATTGGAACAGACGGCACGGTCAGCAGCCCTGCCCTGGACGTCTGGTCTGCGGTGAGGCTCGTTGCGAATGTACACAAGGGCTGGAGTCACGACCCCCAGGCCGTATCGGCACGTGAAGCTCTCAGGATGGCTACTGTAGGCGGACAGCGAGCCATCGGGCGACCAGACGCCGGCACACTCGCCGTTGGCGCGCCAGCTCACCTCCAAGCGGTGAGGATCACCGGCCCGCATCTCGAGAGTTCGCGTAATCTCCTGGCGAGCCTGGTCTACGCGGGACGCCCCTCCGACGTGCGTCACGTCATTGCCGACGGTCGTATCCGCGTGTTCGATGGAGAGCTGGTGCTGGAAGGCGAGAGGATGGAGCAGTGAGCCACGACAGTCCGAGATCGGTGCTACTCGAAGCCGTGGTGAATCACATTCTGGCTGAAGGAAGCACCTCTCCAACGCTTCGCGATCTGGCGGCGGCCGCGGGCTCCAACAATCGCATGTTGCTGTACTACTTCGAAAGCAAAGATCAACTAGTAGGGGAAGCGCTTGACGCCGCGCTCCTGCGCTACCCGCTGATCAAGAACCTAGACGAGCGAATGGCAGAGACTGGCCTTCCGATCGAGGAACGGCTCTTGGGCACGTGGAGAGAACTGTCCCAGCCGGAGAATCTTCCCTTCATCCGATTGCTCATCGAATCGGTCATACAGACGAGCCGCAAGCCGCACAGCAATTCGGAGCTGCTACGGCATTTCAACGAAGACTGGGCTGAGACGGTTGCGGCGGCCCTTGCAGAGCAACTCGCCAAGGACGAGGCTCGCCTCGTCGCGCGTCGCATCGTGGCCGTCTGGCGTGGTCTTCAGCTTGATCTTGTCTCAGGCGGAGATCCTGAGTGGCTCAACCAGGTTCATGAGAGCTTTGTCGAGTCGATCTGTTCCGAACATTCGATCGATCGGCACCTCCGTACACGTTTCTAGGCAGAGTGGTGCTCCCTGGTATCTCCGCAGAGGGCATCCCGCCTTCCAGTGCTCACGGCTGCGCGAGGGCGCGTCTCCCAAATATGCGGTTGATGTGATGAGGGCGTTCAGGATGGCGCCGACACGGTAGGTGACGACGACTGTATCAAATCGCGTGGCGAAGCCTTGCGACGGAGCCGCCGAGCGGAGAACTCCTCGGCCCGTGCATCGGGCCACGGCGGCTCGTAGGGCCGCGAGGGCGACCGTTGAATGGTGGCGTCCTCGAGCGCGAGGTCCGGGGCTCGTCGCGCAACGGGCGTTTCCGATCTCGGGCAGCCTCTGCAGCGGCTGCGCGTCGACAGCGGCCTCACCCAGGGCCGGTCTTGAATGCCTTGCTGGGTTACCGTCCGACTTCGGATGGCAGTTGCTGATTTGCGGTCTACCGTCCGGCCTTCCACTCATCGGCCAGAAGTGCATACCCGACCCCGTCTATCCAGCCGAGGTCACGGTGAAGGGAATCGCGCACGCCGTAGAGTTCGCGGCGCATCCCGACGCGCTCAGCCAGCCGACAAGAAGACTCATTCGCCGCGAACGCCTCCGCAACAACTCGATGAAGGTTCAGGTCCTCGAAACAGATCCGCAGTGCTTCCCGGACGGCTTCTGTTGCGAACCCCTGTCCGCCGTATTCCGGATTCAGACTCCATCCAAGCTCTGCCTGCATATTTCTGGCGGCGGCGGCCACCTCGCGCTGCCCCCACGCGTCGCTCACTTGGACCATGAGGTCCCCGATGACATGTCCGTTCAATTCGATGACCAGAGCATCGCGGAGTCGCTCTTTTAGGAGCGAACGCCAATCGGCTTGATCAGCTGCGTGCCACAAACCCCATCTGCTGACTTCTTCGAGGCCCCGATACGTCCACATAGAGCTCTCGTCCGCCATGCTCACCCGGCGTAGCGTAAGGCGCTCTGTCGACAGCGGCCAGTTCACGGTGTCAAGAGGTGCTGGTGGGGTGAGGTCGACGTCGGTCATTACGTTCCATGTTTTGGAAGAGCGCTTCGAGAGCGCAGGTGGTGGTCAGGGCGTCTTGGCGGGAACTGGATTCGTTCAGATTTCGAGACTCCAGCTTACCGATGCCTAGAGCCGAGACAACGATTCGGGGGTAAAGGGAGTGGCTGCGCCACCCAGCGGCGATGCCGCACCTCCGGATGGTCATAGCGTGCTGAATGTGACATTGAAGGGTCTGCCGGCTACCGCGGTGGGATCGGTGGTGAGCTTGATCGTGGGAGAGAGTTGCGTGATCGTCACGCCGGGTGACACGGCAGAGGATGCGATGGCTGAGCGCTTGATCTCGAGGTGAACAGGTGTGGTGCTCGCCTGCGTTGGATCGGTGTATGACACCCCGAGTGTTCCCATTGCGGTCTCCGTGATCACTTCGCCCGCAGCGTCCGAAACTAGGAAGGTCTTATCGACCGGCACGGAGCCGCCCGCTGTAGTCCAGAAGATGCTGCGTGTTCCGATCGTGCTGTCGCGGGCAGCGAAGACCTGCGCTGTATTGAGTGGTACTACTGCTTCCGGCGAGGCTGCACAATTCTGTGTCTGAGCAGCCGTAGCCCCAGGGAGCACGACGTAGGAGTACCGCGCCACGGATGGTTTGGTTCCGTGGTCGACGACGAGTGAGATGAAGTCCGCCGATCGATGATCCGTGGCCCCGTTGACGTTTATGGCGTTCCAGGTCCAGTGCGGTGCTCCCGCAGTACCGTGAGCGGCGCGGCCCGCGGCATCGTGTAGCCGACGGATCCGGTGGGCCCCGAAATATGTGCCCAGGCGGGGTCGGTGAAGTTCTGCGGTGTGCCGACTGTGGTCGCGGCGGCGGCACCGTCGACGACGACAGTCTGATTGGCCAGCGACACTGTTCGCTGGTCGATCACCGTCTCGACGTGCCGCGTTTTCCCGTCCCATCCGGTGCCGGTCTGTCCTGTCGCTGTGACTCCGGCGCCGACGGCGACCACTTCGTCGTCGAAGAGGAACCAAGCCTTCTGCGCCACCAGTGTGCTGCTCGCGGCGTCGAGGCGCTGCGCGGCGACGCCGGAGCGGCCCGAGCTGCTGCGAAGCGACCCGACGAAATCGACCGCAGGTCGGATGTTCTTGGACGCGCCCGCGACGCGCACGAGAGGGTGACGCCCTTCACGGTGGAGTCCCGGCCAGAACCACCGCGCCTCGTGCGCGCGGGCCAGCCTCCGCATCCGCCAACCCTGGTTCTCGTCGAGAACCTCGCCGGACTGTTCTGGAACGAGCTGGCCCGGGTGCGGTTCGACCGCGACGACCGCGTTGGGGAGGCAGTCGAGCGGTGTCGGGCCGCCGTGCGCCTCGATGGGCGATGGTTCACCACAGAGCGCAATCTTCCCGAGGCTCGAGCGTCGTCGATTGTGGTGCCGCATCACGAGCGCTGGGTGCCTCTCGAGCCGGGAGCGGCGTGCGACGACGCGCCCGCGCCCGATGCCGCGGTATCGGCGATCGGTTTTGTCGCATGGGGAGACGGGACATCTGTACGCGTCACCGCAGTGTCGGTCTTCGCAGTAAAGCCCGCGGACGAACCGGCGCAAGCCCTAACAATAAGGCAGGATGATTAGATGCGAGCTCATGGCGGACCACCGTGGAACCACAACATCCACTTCCACCACGTGGTGTTGGAAGCCATCCCCAACGGCGCTGTTTCTGCGCTCGACGTGGGTGCCGGCGACGGGCTTCTCGCCGCAGAGCTTCGTGCTGTTCTTCCTGACGTAACTGGCCTCGACCTTGACCCGGATGTTCTACATCGGGCGGCTGCGGAGCACCGCGACATCAACTGGATACACGGCGACGCAATGACATTCGACTTTGGCCGAACGTTTGACATGGTCGCGTCCGTAGCGACCGTTCACCACCTCCCAAATTTGGCTGACGCCTTCGGGCGTCTCGCCGATCTCACGTCGCCCGGAGGAGCGGTCGTCGTCATCGGACTAGCCAGACCCGCCTCGCTTCGTGACCACGCGATGGGAATTGTTGGGGCAGTCCAACATCAGTGGTATACCCGAACAAGGAATGTGTGGACGCATTCGGCGCCCACCGTCTGGCCACCGCCTCACACATACAAGGAGGTTCGCGATTGCGCAGCCGCCATCCTTCCTGGCTCGACGTGGAAGCAGTTCAGCATGTGGCGCTACGCGGTGACCTGGCAAAAGCCAGAAATCGACTCTGTCCGCTGAGTACGCTTACTGACGCCCCCAGTCGTCGCGGACGTCACGGTCAATTGAGCGGTGAGTTCCACACCCGCCTCCTTGAATGATGTTGATCCACTGCGCGGATTCCTTCGCGACGTCGACCTGACGTTTACGAGGCGACCACATTGCGATTCTGCAAGGACGCACCCTGGCGGGACATGCCGGAGCGGTTCAGGAACTAGAACACGAGCTTCAAATACTTCGACCCGTGGTCCAAAGTCGGCCTCTGCGCCGTCTCCTCGACACTGTCCGTTCTCTCGCGCACCAACCCGGCGACCTCGACTGGGTGACATCGACCGACTCGACAGTCGTCCGAGTCCACCAGCATGGCGCGACCCTTCCCCGAGTCGCGGGGGAGGTGCAGACCTGTAAGAAGGTCGGGTTTGAGTCTCTTGATCGTGCTATCGGCCGCTCAAGGGCGGCCTGACTGTGAAGAATCAACTGGTCTGTGACGGCAAGGTACGTTCGTTGGCGTTCCAGTTCAAGGCTGGTGTATTGGCCGGCCTCGCACTCGTCCGGACCGGGTCATGGTTGCCAGGGGGCAACTCCGCCAAATCGAACCGAGCTTGGCTGCGCGATCACAAAATCACATCTACAATTCCGGAATGCGATGACCAGCTCGCCGACCGAAGGAGGAATTGGGCACGTCAAATCGTATTCGGCGATGAACAAAGGCCCGTTGCGGCGGCCGGAACCTCGCCGAGTGCTGCTCTGGGAAAAATCAATAGCGGAGCGGCAACGCGATCCGCTCCACCATCACCACCGCAGCTACCGCTCCGCGCTGCGCCTCCGCGATCTGCTAGTGGTTCGACAGAATGAACAGCTCTGCCGCTGCCTTTTTCTAATCGACAACCGCCGCAATCGCCTCAATCTCAACGAGTTGGTCGGCATAACCGAGAACTGTCACGCCTAGCAAGGTGCTCGGCACGTCGTGCTCTGCAAAGGCATCTCTCACGACTTCCCACACCGCCCGAAGATCCTCACGCCGGGACGAAGCTACGAGAACACGAGTGCTGATAACATCGCCGATCGTTGCGCCCGCGGCATCCAGAGCCTGTGTCATCGTCTTCACACACTGCTGAGCTTGTCCCACATAGTCGCCAATTGCAGCCGTGGCACCGTCATCCTCTAGCGGGCAAGCGCCAGCTAGAAAGATGAGCCGGGAATCAGTGGGGGCAGTTGCCGCATACGCATACTGGGCGATGTCACTGAGCGAAGAAGAGCGAATCAGTTGAACAACGGTTGGCATAGGGTCATTGTCCCACCATCATCGGCTGACCTTCCTCTAGCGACACGCCTCTGGGCAGTAAACCTAGGGCGTGTGGCTGGTATGGAATAGTGGCCGGAATTTCTCGGCGGTAACTGTCGCCCCGTGGATCACGCCCGGGTAGACGAGGCGATGCACCTGTTCGGCAGCCGAGTAGGGCGCATCGTGGGACCGCGTATGGTAGCGAGATGAGTTCCTACGCGCGTCCTTCGATCGATACGCCGGTGTTTCGCGCCGCCGACGGTCAGGTCATCGAGTACGGCAACCGCTGGGGCGGATCGCCGCCGGAGGACGCCTACTCCGTAGAGACCCACCCGGAGCGCTTCGCACCGGTGCACGCCGTCGCCGAGGCCCTCATCGTCCATCTCCGTGACACCTACGACGTTGCCGTCGAGGAAGGCGAGGAGATGGCCGCGGATCTGCTTCACCCGGCCTTTCACGACGTGGTGCGCGCCGTACGGATACGACCGGATGATCCGGCGTGCGCGTCCCTAACGCTGGTCTTTACTGCCTACCCGGGGGTCTATATGCATGCGGGACTTCTCAACGACTTCCATTACCCGGTCTGTGGTTGCGACGCTTGCGACTCGAACTGGCAGGGCGAAGCGGACCGCCTCGAGCGGCAGGTGCTCGCGATCGCCGCTGGGCACTATCGCGAGACTATCGAGCGGCGAGAACTCGATCCGTGGGTGGGATACTCGTTCACTTTTACCGACGGCGCGAGGTCAGGTGGATCCCGCGAGCAAGGCATCTCGCTTGAGCTTCTCAACGCCGCTGAGTCGATCCTCCAGAAGGCCCCCGAAGGATGGCCCGCGTGGGCCAGATCGGCCTCAGCATCGTGATCAACACGGCTGAAGGCGGCAAGCCGGTCCCTCAGTGGGCTCTGGCTCCGAGCGATCGACCACGCCACTTCACATTCGAGTTGCAATGAACGACGCCACTCAGCCCTCTGAGATGGGCCGCCGATCAGCCGACTGCAACCAACGTGATGGCCGAGTACACGTGGGGGGCGTCGAAGGCTTCTAGTGTGAGTGGGTCTGTTTGTTGATGAGGCGACGCGGAGTATCCGCGATCAGCGATCTGGAAACGGGCATCTCGGGGCGGGCTTCGACGGTCTTGCTTGAGAACTACGCACTGACACCCATCTATGCTCAACCTTTTCAGCTCGCAGGTACGCGCCGAGCGAAAGCGACGAAGGTACACGCGCACGCGATGCCGTCCCCACAATCGCGCGATCTCTGCGCTGAGACTCCTGCGGGATCACGTCTCTGGCTTGCCGGCTCTCTGAGCGATTTGCGACTCGTCGCACTCCATCGACGACGACACTGCCACTGCATCCACATCGTTCGCTTCATCGGTGTCCCCCCCCCCCGAATCCGAGGATATCCGGGCGATTCTGCCCAGTCATGGACTGCGAACATGCGGCTACGAATCTAGATGCGGGGGAGTAAGACCCCTCTTACCGGGCTGCACCGGTGTTCACTTGTCACTATGAGTTGGCCAACGACGGTCTCCCAAGCCACCGTCAACTGGAGCATCATCCGTGTAAAGGGCTGTTCAACGGCCTTTTTCGGTTGAACTCTCCTTGGGCGCAACTTTCTTCAACTTGTATCTGGTTTAGATACAAGCCGGAAATCTAGGGTTGATCTACCGCACTCGACGAAGAGAAGTAGATGGCCACTGAAACTCCCCCCACCGACCTCGGTCTGGACCGCACCTCTGGTAACCCGATCTGGTTCCAGCTCATGCGCACGCTGGAGACTGAGATCTCCGCCGGCGTGTGGAGCGCAGGCGATCGACTGCCCAGCGAGAACGAGCTCCGCGCCCGGTTCTCGGTGTCGCGCACGAGTGTTCGCGAGGCGCTCTCGCGTCTCGAGCAGTCGGGGATCATCACCCGCCGCCAGGGCGCCGGCGCCTTCGTCGCGACGAATGACGGCCCGTGGTCGTGGACCCTTCCGAGCACCGTGAGCCTCCTTGGCCAGTACCGAGACGGCGACCGCAGCGCCCTCACGTCCCAGGTGCTGCGCGCCGGTGTGGAGCAGCTTCCGCCGTGGGCCGCCGCCGGGTTCGCCGAGCAGGACCACGGCCTGGGCACCGTCATCGAACGGGTGCGGTCGGTCGGCAAGCTCACCGCGGTGCACGTGGTGAACTACCTCCCCAAGCGCCTCTCGGGCATAGTCGCTAGCCTGCGCGACCCGCGCGCCAGCCTGTACGCCGAACTCGAGAAGGTGGCGCGCGTGCGCATTTCCCGAATGCACCGCACGATCGAGGCGGTCAGCGCCGACCGGCGTCTCGCCCAACTCCTCGAGCTGGAGGAGGGCTATCCGGTCGTCGTCGTCGAGGCCGTCGCCTACGACCAGGACGGGCAGCCCGTCGACTTCTCCCGCGCCGCCGTGCGCACCGACCGACTGCGAGTCACCGTCGACTCCGGGTCCGACTCGGGGCTCCCAGCCTCGGGCCTCTATCCCGGGCACGACGGCGGAGCGCACACATTTCCCCACTTTGATTCGGAGACCCACGCATGACCAACCGCATCCTCGTCATCGGCGACAGCTACATGAGCTCGTCAGTCTTCGAACGGGCACTCGACGACGGCGCGCTCTCCAATGACGCCGACGTGTCGACGATCACGATCGTGGACACCCCAACATGGTCGACCGACGGACTGCGCGAGTTCGAGGGCGATCCGGCGGAGGTCGACGCGCTCATCGACGGCCACGAGGTGCTCGCACTGCACGCCGCCCCGGTCACCCGCGAAGTGCTCGAGCGCAACCCGTCCATCAGGATGATCGCTGTGGCCCGTGGCGGCCCCGTCAACGTCGATCTCACCGCGGCCAAAGAGCTCGGCGTTGCCGTCACAACGACCCCGGGCAAGAACGCGCCGGCTGTCGCCGACCTCACCATCGGATTCGTCATCGCCCTGCTGCGCAACGTGCTCCCGTCGGTGCGCGACGTTGATGCCGCGCTCGCCGAGGGCCGCGGCGTCGCCGAGTCAACCTTCGAGGGTGCCCGCTGGTTCGGGTACGAGATGGGCGGCCGGCGCCTCGGGCTGGTCGGTTTCGGGCACGTCGCGCGTCTTGTCGCGGCCCGCGCCCAGGCACTAGGGATGGCGGTCAGGGCGTTCGACCCATTCGTTGACGCCACGACAGTGCCCGCGGGCATCCGTATCGTCGCCGACCTCGACGAACTGCTCGCGGGCAACGACGTCATCAGCCTTCACGCCCGCTCAACACCTGACAACCGTCACATGATGAACGCCGAGACCTTTGCGCGGATGCCCGCCGGCGCGTTCTTCGTGAACACAGCGCGCGAATCCCTCACAGACGAGCATGCTCTGCTGAACGCGCTGCGTACCGGACACCTAACCGGTGCGGCCCTCGATGTCTTCGAGCCCGACGGACCGTGGCGCGACTTGGTCGCACTGCCGCAGGTGCTGTTGACGCCGCACATCGCGGGTGCCACGCACGAGACATTGCGTCGTGGAGCGGACATGCTCGTCGGCGAGATCACCGCACACCTCACGGGCGCTGAGCTCCGGTGGCCCGCATGACGTCGCCCGTGGTGATCGCTGTCGATGCTGGCACTGGTTCGGCGCGCGCCCTCGCCTTCAACCTCGAGGGCACCCTTGTTGCTCGTGCGCAGCGCGAGTGGACACACGCGGCAGTTTCCGGGTTCCCGGGCGGCGCCGACTTCGACACCGCCGGCGGATGGTCGCTGATCTCCTCCGCGCTGCGGGAGGTCGTCGGCAAGCTGGATGGTCGCGAGATCCTGGCGCTCGGAGCCTCGAGCATGCGTGAGGGCTTCGTGCTCTACGACGCGCACGGCGTCGAGATCTTCGCGTGCCCCAACACAGATGGCCGCGCGCGCAGCCAGGCCGACGAGCTCGTCACGCGCGGGGTCGCAGACCGGATCTACGAACTCGGCGGCGACTGGGTGTCGATCACCGCGCCGTCCCGATTGGTGTGGTTGCTGCAGGAGCGGCCGGACGTCATGGCGCGCGCCCGCCACCTTGGCATGCTGAGCGACTGGGTGACCTACCGGCTCACCGGAGCCTTCAGTACCGACCCGACGTGCGGATCGAGCTCAGCGCTGTTCGACCTCACGCGTCGCGACTGGTCGGACGAGCTTGCCGGCCTCGTGGGCATCGATCGCTCGCTCCTGCCGCCGGTCGTCGAGTGCGGCGAGGTCGTCGGCACGGTAAGCATCGAAGCGGCCGCCGCGACGGGGCTGCCCGTCGGCCTGCCGGTCACCGTCGGTGGCGCCGACACCCAGCTCGCACTGCACGGCATCGGAGCCACCTCCGACCGCCCGACGATCGTCGCCGGCACGTTCTGGCAGACCACCGCCGTCGTTGACTCGCCGATTATCGACCCGCAGCGACGGCTACGCACCCTGTGCCACGTCGGCACTAACAGTTGGATGGTCGAGGGCATCGGGTTCCTCTCCGGCCTCGTCATGCGCTGGTTCCGGGATGCTCTCGCGCCAGAATCCATCTCTGCGGCGGCCCAGCTCGGCACGAGCCCGTTCGACGTGATCGAAGGCTGGGCACTGGACGTGCCGCGTGGCTCGAACGGCCTCGTCGCGGTGATGGCCAACGCCATGCGTGCGGATGCCTGGCATCACGCGGCACCGGCCTTCGTGGGGATCGATATCAATGACCCGACGGCCTTCGGGCGCGGCGCGTTCGCCCGCTCGATTGAGGAGGCCGCCGCGTACGTCGCCCGCGCGCACCTCGAGATCCTCGACGATCTCACTGACAGCGCGACAACGCGTGGCGGCCACGTTGACTTCACCGGAGGCTCGAGCAACGGACGATTGTGGCCCCAGGTCATCGCCGAGGTCACCGGACTCACCACCGACTCCTCCGTCGTGCCGGAAGCTACCTCGTTCGGCGCGGCCAGACTCGCCGCCTCCGCCGTCGGAGAGCAGATCGCCCCGGCGTCCGCCGTCGAGCGGTCGGTAGTTCCCGAGGCGGGCGCGATCGCGGAGTACGACGTGGCGTACGCGCGCTGGCAGCGCGTCTACGCGGCCCAGACCGAGGCCACCGCGCAGAGCGGCATGAACCCTCTCTTCACCCCGCCGGGCGGGCTCGCCCATCGGCCCTTCAGCTCCCCAACACCGAAACGAATGAAACAGGAGAACCACCATGGCTGACCTCGACGGCAACCGCAACGCCAAGGACTTCGCGACCGGCACTCCGGCACGCGTCTTCACTCACTCGATCAAGGGTGCATCGAACCTCGACTGGGGAATGCAGAACCGTCTGTCGCGCATCCTCGACGGAGAGACGGGCCGCACTGTGATGCTCGCGTTCGACCACGGATACTTCCAGGGACCGACCTCCGGTCTCGAGCGACTCGATCTCGGCATCGCCACCCTCAGCCCGTACGCCGACGCCCTGATGGGCACGCGCGGCGCACTGCGCACCTCTATGCCGCCCGCGACCGGTGCAGGCCTCGTACTGCGCGCGTCCGGCGGACCCTCGATCCTCAAGGAGCTGTCTGACGAGCACACGGCGATGGCGATGGCCGACGCCGTCCGCATCAACGCCTCGGCTGTCGCCGTGCAGGTATTTGTCGGCGGCGAGCACGAGACCCGGAGCGTCCAGAACCTCACCACCCTCATCGACGCGGGCTATGAAGCGGGCATCCCGGTGCTCGGCGTCACCGCCGTCGGCAAGGAGCTCACGCGCGACTCCCGCTACCTGGGGCTCGCGACCCGCATCATCGCCGAGCTGGGCGCGCAGCTCGTCAAGACCTACTACTGCGACGAGGGCTTCGACGAGGTCGTCGCCGGATGCCCTGTGCCGGTCATCATGGCGGGCGGCAAGAAGCTGCCCGAACTCGAGGCCCTGCAGATGGCATCGAACGCCGTGCGCGCCGGTGCCGCCGGTGTCGACATGGGACGCAACATCTTCCAGAGCAAGTCGCCGGTGGCCATGATCCAGGCCGTGCGGGCCGTCGTGCACGACGACGCCGACCCCGAGACCGCCTACGACCTCTACCGCCAGCTCTCCACCGAAAAGGTCGCCTCATGACTGCGACCAACACGGTGATGAACATCGCGGATGCCGAACTCCGCTTCGGCGGATGGGGTCCCGGTTACCTCGTGCAGGGAGACGACGCCGCGTTCGGCGTTGTGCGCCTCCGACCGGGCGACGAGTTCGCCAACCACTTCCACGAGCACCACACCGAGTCATTCTTCGTCGTGGACGGTACCGCCGAGCTCTGGCTCGACCGTACGACCCGTCTAGTGCTGGTCCCTGGGGACTTCGTGCAGTGCAGGCCCGGGGTCGAGCACTACCTCCGCAACGTCGACGTGTCGACTTTTACCGCATTCTTCGTCAAGGCACCCGGGGTGTCGGCCGACAAGGTCGACGCTCCCTGGACGCCTGAGGCATAACCCGCAGCGCCACACTGCGACCCACCTTGTCGCCCACGCGACTTCTGAAAGGAAAATGAATGTCACTGCAAGGACGCATGACAACCCGACGCTCCCGAGTGAGCATCCTCGCCGCGGCGAGTGCCCTCACTCTCATCGCAGGTCTGGCCGGATGCTCGACCAGCGCGGGAGGTGGCGGCGACGCCGACACCATCCGCCTGCTCATCGCCCAGCCCCAGGCTGGCGCGGCGGACATCCTCAAGTCGGAATTCGAGAAGGAGACAGGCAAGACTGTCGACCTGACCGTGGTGCCGTACGACCAGATCCAGACCAAGGCTGTGCTCGATGTGCAGTCGGGCGCCAACCAGTACGACGCGGTCGTCTACTGGTACACCGGAGTTGGCGCACTCGCCGATGCCGGGGCGCTTGCCGACATCACCGACTGGATCAACTCGGACATCGACGCCGATGACTTCATCAAGAGCATCTACGACCCCTATACGCTGTACGACGGCAAGCGCTACGGACTGCCGCTCGACGGTGACACCCACGTCCTGTTCTACAACAAGGACATCCTCGCCAGGAACGGCGTCGAGGTTCCCACTACCTGGGACGAGTACCAGACGGCAGCCGCCACGATCACGGCCAACGAGGGCGCCAACGGCGTGTATGGCTCCGCGGAGCTCGGCGCAAAGTCGGCGTTCAACATCGGCTCGACGTTCTTCAACCGTCTCGCCACGTTCTCCTCGACTCCGATCGACTCGCAGTTCCCCGACCTGTCTACGCCCGAGGCGCTCGCCGCCGCGCAGTCGATGCTCGACGCTGCTCCCGCCGCCCTGCCCACCCCGCTCGAGATCGGCTTCGAGCAGGCCCTTCCGCAGTTCCTCGCGGGCAACGTCGGCATGATGGAATTCTGGACCGACCTCGGCGTCTTCGCCCAGGATCCCACCCAGTCCAAGATCGTCGACAAATGGGGCGTCGCTCCGCTGCCGGTCGGGCCTAAGGGGCAGGTCTCCGGTGCGCTCGACGCAGGCTGGGCCATCGGGATCAGCCCGCATGCTGCAGACAAGGCGTTGGCTGAGCAGTTCGTGAAGTTCGCTACCTCGGCAGCGACCAACGAGCTCCTTGTTACCACGAGTGGCAGCGGGGTTGACCCGACCCGCACGTCCACGCTCGAGAGCGCGAAGTACCAGGCGTTCGCTCCCGAGGTCTCCAAGGTCGCGGCCCAGGTGCTCCCGCAGGCGGAGCCGTGGCCCACGGGCCCGAAAGCGCCCGAGATGATCGCGGCGCTCAGCGACAACCTAGCGCTGATGCTCCAGGGAAACCTCACCCCCGAGGACGCGCTCGCCAAGACGACCGAGGCGTGGAACGCGCTGAAGTAGCGCGCCCCACCTCATTCACCACGACCGTCGAAGGAGACGAACCCATGGCCATGGCTGTTCTAGGACACCGGACCTCGCCGAACGCACGACGCGCCCGCGTCGGGTGGCTGTTGATCCTGCCCGTGCTCATCACGGTCGCGTTGATCGCCATCTACCCGCTCGTGTACACGCTCGTCGCGGCGTTCACGGAGTCCAGTCTTGGACGGCCGTTCCAGGACTTCGTCGGCGTCGACAACTTCGCCACCGCGCTGTTCGGTGACGGCGCGCTCGCACCGCTGGGGAGATCGCTGCTCTTTGCGGTCCCCTCGGCGGTGCTGGCGCTGCTCCTCGGCTTCGTGATCGCCCTGTCGCTGGATGCCGCGGTGCGCGGCGGCAAGCTTATCCGGGTCCTCCTCCTCCTGCCGCTCATGACCCCGCCGGTGATGGCCGGCGTGATCTGGAAGCTCATGTACGCCCCCACGGGCGGACTGTTCAACAACATCATCAGCGGGCCGCCGATCGTGTTCCTAGGCTCGTCGCCTTCGGCGCTCATCGCTCTCATCGTCGTCGATGTCTGGCAGTGGACGCCGTTCTGCGTGCTGCTCATCTTCGCCGCGCTGCAGACCCTACCGCACGAGGTCTACGAGGCCGCGCAAGTCGACGGCGCGGGAATCTGGCGCACGTTCCGCTCGGTGACATTGCCCCTGATCGCGCCGAGCCTCGTCACCGTGCTGCTGCTCAAGCTCATCGTTTCATTCAAGGTGTTCGACCTCGTGTTCATCATGACCGGGGGAGGGCCGGGCTTCGACACTACCGTCTCGAGCTTCGACATCTACCGGACAGTGCTGCAGAAGTTCGACCTCGGTCTCGGCGCTGCCCAGACCCTCGTTTTCCTCGTGCTCGTGACGCTCGTCGTCACCCCGATCGCCTCCCTCCGGGCCCGACTCCAGAAAGCGCAAGGTTGATCATGGCCATCGCCACCATCGCGTCACGCTCGGGATCGTCCCGTCCGCTGAGCGTACGGATCATCAAGATCGTCGTCCTCGTGCTCGCCGTCGGCTTCTTCGTACTCCCGATCCTGTATCTCGGCATCATGAGCGTGAAGAGTCCCGACGACATCCTGAGCACGCGCATCCTACCCACACGGCTCGCCTGGGAGAACTGGACCGCCGCGTTCACTGAAGCACCGATCTTCCTCTACCTGCGCAACTCGCTCATTGTCGCTGGCGGTGCGACCCTAGTGGCTCTAGCGATCGCAATCCCGGCGAACTACGCGATGTCTCGGCTCGGCACCGGCGGCAAACGGATGATGAGCGTCATCGTCTCCGCGTACATCGCGCCGCCGATCGTCGCGATCGTGCCGCTGTTCCTGCTCATCCGTTCAGTGGGCCTCATGGACTCACTCATCGGCATGGTGCTCATCGAGGGTCTGCTCGTAACCCCGGTCGCGGTCTGGCTGCTCGATACGTTCTTCTCCGCGGTGCCCGGGGAGATCGACGAGGCCGCGCAGATCGACGGTTGCGGCCCGATCGCCACGCTGTTCCGCATCGTGCTGCCGCTCGTGGCGCCGGGTATCGTCGCGGTGGCGATCGTCGCTTTCATACTCGTTTACAACGACTTCCTCATTCCCCTCATGCTCTCGTACGGGCCAGGGACGCAGACGCTGCCCGTGGGGCTGTCGCTGCTGCAGGGAGGCCGCGAGGTAGTCTTCGGGCAGATGGCGGCGGCATCCCTCACCGGGATGATTCCCGTCTACCTGCTCGCCGTGTTCATGCAGCGCTGGCTCATCGGAGGATTGACCCAGGGCAGCATCAAGTAGTCCCGCGTAGTGGTGCGCGGGATGGCGGCGCCCGGTAGCCAGACGAAGCACCCGGGCGTCGCCGAACCATAGGAACGAAAGTCGGGTGGGCGCCAATACGACTGTCACCGGTTCATCGTCCGGGCCCGTGGCCGGAGCGGCACGATGGATCATCGCACGGACCCCCGGGGTCAGAAGTAGCATCTCCTCGGCGTCACCGTGAGGACCCCATCGCGTTACCGTGCGGCCGCGCGCTCCTGCCACTGTCTGGCACCTTATGAACCCTGGTGTCTTGGGCGGGGGGAGCACCTGTGACTGCGCCGCCAACTCTGCTGCGGATAGCGAGTTATCGACCGCAAGGCAGAGGGCGCTCTCATAGGTGGCCTTGACCATGTCGAGATAGTCATCAGTGGGTCCAAGGACCTCCGCAATTCGGTGGTTGTTTTAGCGAATGTCGAGCGCGGTTTAGGCCTTGTTGCCGCAATGACGCGTGCGAACCGACCGCTATCCGCGTGCACGTCGACCGGTCAAAACGACTTGAGGCCACTGAGGATCTCTGATGCGACCGGGTCGTCCTTCTTGATCGCTGCCGACGCGGTCGCGACGGCTTGCGACGACACTTCTGCATTGACTCGGACAATCCGGCTCCCACGGAACGGAGGAAGCTAGATCACGCCTTGGCGATGTCGGCATGCGTCAGCCCGCGTCCACGCCGTTCGAGCTCGGCAACAACCCACGTCCCGAAAATCCCCTACATGAGGTTCTTGCCAAGTACAACTTCGGGCGAAGTAATGTGGCTCAGCTCAGCGTTGAACCGTCACGGCTCCTTTCGAAACGCTGTCTCGTCGGACTCCTTCTAGTTCGCCTGAGTTACGCATTCCTTGTGGAGCACCCACGCGATTCCTCGCGATGATGAAGCGTATTTCGCCGGCGACTGCCTCGAACAGCGTCTAGGCGGCATCCTCGCACAGGTCCCACTCGGCCGCTCCTGCGGCCTAGGCGGGAGCGTGACGTTTGCAGCGGTTCCGCGCCCACATTCGACTCGTGGAGGTCCTGGCTATGGAATCATACGCGCCCGCTGTGAACGGAAGGCGGTCGTTGAAGCGGCGTAGCTCAGGATTGTGTGGATCGCCGAGGGATAAGCCGCATCGGCAACACGATGCTCTCGAAGCTACGCGTGCGGTCGCCCAGGCGCGCGACGGCGAGTTGGGCCGACTGGCGTCCGAGCGCCTCGACGTCTCCGGTCACCACGCTGATGCCGAGTACATGCGCCCACTCTGGCTCGTCAAACCCGATCACCGCGGGAGACGGGGACGGGAATTCGGCGACCTCCTCCATCACGCCCAGCAGGATCCTGTTGTTACCCGCGACGACCGCGGTCGGCGGATCGGTGAGGGCGAGCAGGTTGCGCATGCACGCGCGTGAGGAGGGGATGTCGTGCGCATCTGTGCGCAGCAGGTCGCGCCACTCGGAGGGTGCGCTGTCGAGCACGTCACCCATGCCCGCCAGGCGCGCCCGATATGTCGGCAGCCACTCGTAGTCGCCGATGAAGGCGATGCGGCGGTGTCCCGCCTCGATCAGGTGCCGCGCGGCCAGACGTCCGCCCTCGCGATTGTCGAACACGATCGAGTCGGCCTCGACGTTCGCGGCGGGTCGGTCGACGAAGACGACGGGGATGCCCCGGGCCTGCAGCTGCGCATAGTCCGCGTGGTCGGGTGTCGCAGATACTGTGATGACTGCCTTCGTCTGGCGGTCGGCGAGGTCGTGGGCGACCCGCTGCTCCTGCTCTGCGGATTCCCGGGAGTTCGCGACTGAGAGGTGCATACCGTGCGGGCGGATCTCATCTTCGATCGCCTGCGCGAGCGCGGAGTAGAACGGGTTGGTGAAGTCTCCGGTGATCAGGCCGATTGAGTCGGCCAGACGCCCACTTGCGAGAAGGCTCGCGGCGGCGTTGCGCTGATAGTCGAGCTCGGCCGCCGCGGTCAGCACCCTGGCGAGCGTCTTCTCTCCGACGTAGGACTCCCCGCCGAGGGCGCGGGAGGCCGTCTTCAGGCTTACGCCAGCACGGGCTGCGACCTGCGCGAGCGTCGGACGCGGGTCCGCTGGTCTGATCATGGGTCCCCCTGCCGCTCAGGCGGCGGATAGCTCATCTTGACGCGCGGCGGATCGGAGGCCCATCTTCGACACGACACCGGCGCTGTGATAACGCCCCAACTATAGGACAGCGATGTCAAATCGTGAGAGAAGCCCTCTCGCGAGGCGGTCCGGCAGGCAAACGACGCAGAACATCGATGTGCGAGGAGTAACTCACTCCGGGTTCCCGAGTCGCAGGCGGTGACGTCTCACGACAAGCAGAGCGCCGCCGGCGAGGAGCAGCAGTGCGATCGCCAGGGACCACCCGAGAACGAGTCCGGTCACGGCGAGGTCGCCGTCGGGGCCGCCCTGGCCTCCCTCATCCGAACCGCCCCCGTTGCCCGGGTCGGTTGGTGTAGTGGGCGTCGCGGTGACGGTGCCGACGAAGTCGCGCGTCGATGCCGCGCCGATGCCGTTGTCGGCCGCGACCGTGAAGGCGTAGTCACCGACCGTCGTCGGCGTTCCGCCGAAGACTCCTGTGGCGGGATCGAGGGTGAGGCCGATCGGCAGGGTGCCGCTCACCAACGAATACGTCGGGGCCGGGAACCCTGTGGCAGAGACCGATCCGGCGGCCGCCGCGCCGATCACCAGCGCCGACAGTTCGCCTTCGAGCGCACCGGGCGCGGAATCGTCGAGGGCGCCCGGGGGCAGCGCCCGCAGTGCGGCGAGCCCGGGGTCGCCGTCGCTCCATGCCGTCGTGAGCGCGACGTACCGCGCGGTCGCGTCGACGCTCACGGCACCGTGCGTCGCCCCGGCATCCGTCGTTCCGATGTCGCGGAAGGTGATGCCGTCGTCGCTCACCGAGACAGTGGCGGCAGGGGCATCGCCTCCGTCCCACAGTGTGGTGACGGTGCCGATCGCACGCGCGGCGCCGAGGTCGGTGACCATGCGCCCGTTCGGCCCGGGGGTCCATGACGTGGCGTCGTCGCCGTCGACCGCGCCCTGCGGCGTGGTCATCCCCGCGGGGAGGACGGATGCCGGGAACGTGAGCGTGCTCAGCGCCAGGTCGGCCGCCGGGAAGGGGGTCGCGCCGGGGAAGGTCGCGGCGGTCGGCGCGGCGGGAGTGCCGACGGGCACGGCGCGCGTCTCGCCCGTCTGAGCGTTCGTGACGTCGACGGCAACGGCAGCAGTCGTCGCTTCCACGCGAGCGGCGTCCGCCGTGTGGGCCGGCGCGATGTGGACGGTGCGTCCGTCGATCACCGAGTACGTAAGCGCCCGGGCCGCAGCGGTTTCCGCAGAGACCGTGGCCCGCGGGGCCAGCACCGAGGCCTGGCCCGCCGGCACCGTGACCGTCAGGCTAGACGAGTCGGTGCCGAGAACCTGATCGCCGTCGAAGAGCGACACCGTGGCGCCCGAGTACGGGATCGTGACTGTCGTCGTGACGTCGGCATCGGTGAGGTTGAAGGCAGTGAGGTAGCCGTCGAGCGAGCTCACGAGCAGGCCCTCTGCCGTCGGCTGCACAGCCGCAGCCTGTGCTGCCGTCGCCGTCGCGTCTGCCGACACCATCTCGACAAGCAGCGGCTTGTCACTGCCGCCGAGACGCACGGCGTTGATGCCGGCCCTCTCCGACGAGACCGTGATCGGAGCCTGTCCGCCGCGCACGACGAACCCGGCCTTGTCCTCGACGTTGAGCCACGTCCCGTCGGTCGCGGTGATCTGGTCGCCGGTGTAGCGGTAGCTCGCGGCATCCTGCCAGGTGACTCCATCGGCCGATGTTTGGATGCGGTACTCGCGGCCGGCCGCCGACTCCCACCCCAACTGCACCTGCGTGATCGCGGTGGGGGTTCCGAGATCGACCTGCGCCCACGAGTCCGCTCGCTGTCGGTCGGCCTTCGAGACCGCCCACCGCGAGTTCGGGTCGGTGTCGGTGATGGCGGAGGCGGGCCTGCCGGCATCCTCGCTCGACGCGGTGGCGGGCTTACCCGCGGCGGCGTCGACGCCGGCCGCGGTGAGAGCGCGCAGCGTGTGGAGCGAGTAGCCGTAGGCGGGCTCGCCCTGCACACCCTGCATGCGGATGAAGCGAGTCTCGACCGGGGTTGGCGCCTCCGCACCCGGCGGTTTCAGATCGACGGTGTCGAGACGTGCCACGTTCTCATCCGAGACCGTGCGCGCCGCCTGTGTCGTCCAGGTCGTGCCGTCGGACGACGTCTGCACTAGGTAGCGCTCACCGGCGCTCGCCTCCCACGCGAGCCGCACGGAGCCGACCGTGGTGTCCGCGCCGAGGTCGACCCGGATCCACGAGTCGGCACGCAGGCGTTCGGCGGTCGACACGGCCCAGCGGGTGTTCGGGTCGGCGTCGGTGACCGTTGCGGCGGGCTTCGTGGGGTCCTCGCTCGACGCGCTCGCCAGGCGGCCGGCGGCGAGATCCGTCTTGGCGTCTTCGCCGACACCGTAGGCGTGCAGCGAATACAGCGAGTAGCCGTACTTGGCGTTCCCCTGCTGCCCCTGGACGCGCACGTAGCGGGCCTGAACGGGCTCGAACGCGAGGTCGTCGATGCGGGCCGCATTGACGTCGGCCGGGTGCGGGTCGATCACGACGGGGAGCGTGTCGGTGGCCGACCCCTCGGCGGTGAAGTAGGTACGCGATCCGTCGAGGCCGTTGTATCCGCCCATGTCGAGGTTGCGCACCGAGACGGTGCCGTCTTGCCAGCCGGCGCCGGTCGAGGCGTAGAGTGCCGAGCCGGTCGGCAGAGTGACCTGGCCTGCGTAGCCATCGCCGATGCGGAACACCGAGGAGGTGCACTCGAACCCGTCGCGAGGTGCCGTGTAGGTCGCGGTGCGGCGCTCGTCGACGGTCGCCGCCGAGTTCGGGTACAGGAACGGCGTCGAACCCGACAGCGCGAACAGCCAAGAGTCGTGGCCGGGAACCCATGGGAACTTGAGGAAGCCCTTCTTGCTGGATGCTGCGGCCCACGCGTTCGCGGACTGCTGCACCGCGAGTCCGGGGCCCGCACCGAAGTCGCGGACTCCGGACAGTCGTTGGAAGAATGCGTCCTGCGGAGTCGGGATGACGGGGCCGGCCTCTGACTCTGCTGATTCGACGTGCAGGAGGTACGAGATGGCGATTTCTGCGCGCGCCTCGGGTTCGTACTTGGGCTCCCCAGAGAACTTCGCGAGCCGGTCTACCGGAGCGTAGGCCTGATAGGCCTCGAGAGATGCGGCGAGGTTCGATTCGGCCCGAGCGGCGTCGGGGTCGCGCAGCACCTGGCCGAGGTAGGCCATGGGGATCACATCGCGACCGTAGAGGTACTCGCGGTCGTTGACCATCGGCATGAACGGCTCGCCCTGATTCGACATGACCAGCTTGATCGATTCCCACAGCTCCGCGGAGTTCGGCTGGTGCTTCAGGTAGTCGGGAACCGGCTGATCGTTCAGGATGAACTGGATCGCGTTGCGACCACCCGAGCGCCAGATGTCGGACTGGTAGTGCGGCCCGAACGACCCGTGGTTCTCGACTATGTACGTGTCCCAGATGGTCTGCAGCGTGTTCGTCGAGATCGGCTTGCCCGCGACGACGGCCGGGTTGTTGAGGTCGGCAGTGAGCTGTCCTCCGGCGTTGCGCGACCAATCACCCAACTGCTCACTCCAGCGAGCAGCATCCGCATGGTCGGGCGCCCAGGCGAGGCCCGGGGCGAGGGCCTGCGTGTAGACGCCGGCTTCCTCCTGCGCGGTGTCGCCCTGGTACTTGCCGGTCGGCCAGTCGGCGGTCCACCCGCCGGACAGCGGATCGTCGCCGTAGTTCAGATCGGACGTGTAGGTCGACTGGCCCACCGCGATCGCGGTGAGGTTCGAGCGGGTCTGCGCATCGAGCTGGTCCCACAGAAGGCGGCCCGCGTCGAGGAAGTACGACTGGAACGTCGAATCCCAGAAGAGGCGCTTGCCCCAGGTGCCGTTCGGATCGACGAAGCGGTTCTTCGCCGCGTAGTAGCGGATCGTGTCGATCGTGCGCTGACTCAGTTGCTCTTTCGAGATGCCCGCTGTCTGCGCGTCGTACTCGCCGTGCGTCAGCAGTACAGCGTTGCCGAGCACCAGCGCGAAGTTGAAATTCTTGAACTGGTAGGCGTTGATCGAAGAGTCCCACACCGTGTTCACCCAGCGCGTGTGACGCAGCAGAGCAGCGTAGTAGTCGGCCGCCGCGTCATCAGGAGCACCGAAGGCGGCGCTCTTCACTATGGGACCGGCGAATGCCGGCGTCACAGGTGCGACGGCGACCGCGGGAGCTGCGACCGCAGCTGCGATGATGAGGGCCACCGCGCGGCGCGGCAGCCCGGCGGGGCGTGGGGTTCGGGCGGACCGTAAGCGGGACATGTTGTCTCCTAGAGGCGGCGAGCATCAGGGCGAAGGTGCAAAGAGTGCACTGACAACGCATCGCTTTCGGGAACGACATATGACAGCGCTGTCAGAACGGGTTCGACAAACGGTAACGCGGTTGGTCTGGAAGGTCAAGCAGATGTGGTAGGCGGCCCACTCTGAGATGCTCGAACACGGCTCGAAAAGTCCAGCGAGTCGTTCGCGAGGATGCGCGTGGATGATGTCACGGAGGCGGAGCATCTCGACCTGATTTCTTTCACATCCTCTGAAGCACTCGGTCGGGGGCGGTTCGCCGGAGAATAGCCCGTAATGCACGAGCGTTCCACCTGGAGCAAGCACATCCATGAGTGTTGTCCACTGTGGACCGCCGACGCAGTCGAGGATCACATCGAAGCCGTCTCTGCCGGAGGCGACTTGCAGACGTTGCTTCCAATCGGGCGTGCTGGTGTCGATGACTTCACTCCACTGAGCTGGTCACCTGCCAGGTGCGCAGCATCGCCCAGCGGACCCCTTCGACATCTCAGCCCGCCCATTCGCCGGGCTGCTCGATGGTGACTTCCGCCATGCTCGAATCGACCCCTCAATGAGTTGCCACGCGTCTTGCAAGCGAGGCCCGCCACCTGACACGTCAGGCGGCGGAGAGCTCGCTCCGCGAGGGCGCTGACGCTCACCTCGTCATCAGGATGAGGGCGGTGTGCGGTGACGGTTTCGATGCGGGTGATGTCTGCCGGCGACGGCTACAAGTACCTGCTGCGCACCCTCGCCTCTGGTGATGGCGATCGTTCGCTCTCGACACCTCTGACTCGCTACTACGCGGAGAAGGGCAGCCCGCCGGGGCGTTGGCTTGGCTCGGCCGTGTCTGCTCTCGGCGGTGGCGCGATCGCAGTTGGTGATCAGGTCACCGAGACTCAACTCCAGCTCCTGGTTGGCATGGGCCGTGACCCTGTGACGGGTGACCCGCTTGGGTTCGCGTATCGGAAGTATCCGACATTGACGGAGCGCATCCAGCAGCGTGCCGACAAGCTAGACGGAGATCTCGGGGTGACCGAGCGGGCAGAAGCGGTCGCCGCAATCGAGACGGAAGAGCAAGCAAAGGGGTCGCGTAAGGCGGTTGCAGGGTTCGACTTCACGTTCTCGATTCCGAAGTCCGGGTCGGTGCTATGGGCGGTGTCGGATGCGGGCACGCAATCGTTGATTGCGGACGCGCATCATGCGGCGGTTGCGGAGATGGTTGCGTTTATCGAGCGGGAGGTTGCCGCAACCCGTGTCGGCGGGGTCGGACGCAACGGTGCGGTTGCGCAGGCCGACGTGACCGGGCTGATCGCGACCGCGTTCGACCACTACGACAGCAGGGCCGGAGACCCCCACCTGCATACCCATGTCGTGATCTCGAACAAGGTGCAGACCGCTCATGACGGAAAGTGGCGGTCCCTCGACGGACGACCTCTGCACGCCGCGACCGTCGCGCTGTCGGAACTACATGAGGCCGTGTTCGCCGACCACCTCACCCGCACCTTCGGCGTCGGATGGGAGGCGCGGGAGATGGGGCGTGACCGGAACCCTGCGTGGGCGATCACTGCGGTGCCGGAGAAACTCGTGGTCGAGTTCTCGTCGCGCTCGCGGCAGATCGAGCAAGAGAAGAACCGGCTGATCGCCGAGTACATCGAGCGACACGGACGGCAACCACCATCGACCACAGTCATCAAACTGCGGGCACAGGCAACGCTCGCCACCCGTCCCGAGAAGCAAGTCCGCTCGCTCGCCGACCTCACGACTGAGTGGCGCGCACGCGCAACCCACCTCCTCGGTGAAGACGCAACCACCTGGGCTCGCACGGTTACCGCGAACGGCGCACCGTTGCTGTTGCGTGCTGACGACGTGCCGCTGGATGTGATCGCGGAGCTCGGGCGTAGCGTTGTTGAGACGGTGGGGGCGAAGCGGTCGACGTGGCGGCGGTGGAACCTCACCGCAGAAGCCGCCCGCCAGACCATGCCCTACCGTTTCGCCACCACGAGGGATCGTGAAGCGATCGTTGGGATGGTCGTGGATGCCGCCGAAGCCGCCTCACTGCGACTGACCCCGCCCGAGCTCGCGTCGAGTCCCGCGGTGTTCCGCCGGCCTGATGGCACGAGCTCGTTTCGTCCGAAGGCCTCGACGGTGTACACCTCAGAAGAACTCCTTGCCGCCGAAGACCGGCTCCTCGAGCGTGCCCGCACAATGACCGCGCCGACCGTGCCTATCGACGTTGTGGAGAAGGTGACCGCGCGCCCCGACCGTGAAGGGCGAATGTTTGGCGAGGATCAGGCCGCAGCGCTCGCGGCGGCGGCAGTGTCAGGGCGAGTTGTCGATGTGCTGGTCGGCCCCGCGGGTGCAGGGAAGACCACGGCGATGCGTGCACTACTCACCGCGTGGGAGCGTGAGCACGGCCGGGGTAGCGTCGTCGGTCTCGCTCCGTCGGCGGTCGCTGCGCAAGTTCTCGCGGATGACCTCGGCATTCGGACGGAGAACACTGCGAAATGGTGGGACACCCATCAGCGCACTGGCGCGACCTTCCGGAAGAGCCAGCTGGTCATCATCGACGAAGCCTCCCTCGCTGGCACCCTCTCCCTCGACCGAATCACGGCTCTGGCCGAGCAGGCGAGCGCGAAGGTGTTGCTGGTGGGGGACTGGGCGCAACTTCAATCCGTCACCGCAGGCGGAGCGTTCTCCCTCCTCGTCCACGACCGCCACGATGCCCCCGAACTGGTCGACGTGCACCGCTTTGTTAATGAGTGGGAGAAGACCGCCTCCCTCGACCTACGCCGCGGCCGCACCGAAGCGATCAACACCTACGCCGACCACGACCGCATAACCGGTGGTGACACTGAGACCATGATCGACGCCGCCTACTCAGCCTGGCGCACCGACACCCTCGCCGGGCTCGCCACCGTGCTCATCGCCGACTCGAACGAATCCGTCCATGCCTTGAACCAGCGCGCCCGCGCAGACCTCATCCTCGACGGAACAGTGAAGGCCCTCCGCGAAGTCGAACTCCACGACACCTCCCGAGCCTCCATCGGCGACACGATCATCACCCGCCGCAACGATCGACGTCTGCACGCCGGTCGGGGGTGGGTGCGCAACGGCGACCGCTGGACAGTTGCCGACGTTCGCGATGACGGCTCCCTCACCGTTCGCCGTGCCGGCACGCGCCGTAGTGCGGTGGTGCTACCTGCCGGGTATGTGGCCGAGCATGTCGATCTCGGATACGCAGTCACCGCACACCGAGCGCAGGGCATCACGACCGACACCACACATGTCCTCGCTGACGCGAGCACCACGAGGGAGAACTTGTATGTCGCGATGACCCGCGGCCGCCAAGCGAACCTCGTCTATGTCGCCACCGACCTGCCTGATGGTTCCCACGACGGGCCGCACCCTGCAGACAACCCCGACGCGACAGCGCGGAGTGTGCTGTACGGGGTGCTGCAGCACGTCGGCGCCGAACTCTCCGCGCACGAGACGATCACCGCCGAGCAAGAAACGTGGGGATCGGTGGCGCAGCTCGCGGCCGAGTACGAGACCATCGCGCAAGCCGCCCAACACGACCGCTGGGCGACCCTCATCCGAAGCTCCGGTCTCACCCCGGACCAAGCCGAAGACACGATCCGCTCCGACACATTCGGAGCACTCACCGCAGAACTCCGACGCGCGCAAGCCAACCACCACGATGTCGACGCGCTACTTCCGCGCCTCGCTAAAGCAAGAGGATTCGGAGACGCGGACGACATTGCCGCCGTACTTCACCACCGCCTCGCGCGCGCCACCGACCGCCCTGCAGGATCAGGTCGTGGTCGTAGGGCTCCCCGTCTGATCGCCGGACTGATCCCCGAAGCCGTCGGTCCTATGACAGCCGAGATGCAGAAGGCACTCACCGAACGAGGAGAACTGATCCGACAGCGCGCCGATGCAGTCCTGGACCAAGCCCTCCGGGAGGGAGAGGAGTGGGTGGCAGCGATCGGCGAGGAACCTGGCGTAGCGGAGGCGGCAGTGAGCTGGCGGCAGCAAGCGCGAACCATCGCGGCGTACCGCGACCGCTACGACATCACCGGGAACGAACCACTCGGTGCGGCACCGGACAGCGACGCGCAAAAGATCGACGCCGCACGAGCCAGCGCCGCGCTGGTGAGGATCAAGAGCATCAACACGCAGCCGACCGAGGAGGTGACCCCACCTTCACCGAGCCGCACAGGCACCGGCCGCGTGCTCTGAGCTCGAACGGGATGCCGGTCAGCCTGCCACTTCCGGATGTCCGAAGGCCGATCTAAAGTGAAGTGTGTAAGCAAGGCGGCTTTCAAATGTGTGTCGCCGTCGCCCCAAGCGTGACGGCATGATCGCCCGATTTGGGCAGTCCTTCGAGGTTCTCTGTCGCCAGATCCTTGGAGAGGACTGCCGTCATGATTCGTCTACTCTGGAACGCCAGCGTCCACACCCGCACGTTCCTACGCCGCTACATGCCCACCAACATCCTCCTCGACGTGATCCGCACGAGGCGAGGACTCAAGTGGGGCATGCCGGCGATGCTCCTCGCTGTGCCCTACCTCTTGACCGCGAGCACCTTCACGACGCTCGTCTCCGACAGCGGTCTCGGTTGGCTCAACCTCCTCGTGCTCTTGTGCTTATGGAACACGCTCAAGTTCATCGTGATGGGGCCGGTCAGTCTGATCTTGCTTGCCCGCGCCCGCGCGCGCGAAAGAAGTCCACGCAACCTTGCAATGACCTCACCTCGCCGCCGAGGTTAGCCAGTCTGGATCGATCAATCGATAGGATCTGCTAATGGAAGGCGGCCAACTGGTCGACGCTTGCGACAACGGGGGTGATGATGCTTCTCAGTGCAAACTGGCGGGACTGGTATCACTTCCGTCACCAGCAGGAGTGCTTCAAATCAGGCAGCGCGTTTGAAGATTACGTCTCGACCGTGCTCAGCCGTTTCCACGATGACTACGTGAATCCCGACCCCTCCGGAACGCTCGGCGACGGAGGATGCGATGGCCTCGCCGAGTCAGGGACGGTCTTTTACGCCTGCTACGGCCAACGACCCTCCCGGAGCGCGGAACGAGAACTTGCCGCAAAAATCGGCTCGGACTTCGCCCGAGGATTCTCGCAGTGGGACAGCTTCCACACCTGGAGGTTTGTCACCAACGCGCCCGTTGGGCCAGTGTCGCTGAAAGTACTCACGGGACTCCAACAGTCGCACGGTCCCTCGAGCGAGCGGCCGTTGACGATTCGTCTTGTGAAGTCGGAAGATCTATGGAATGACGTCGTCGGCTCTCTCGACCAGTCCGTTCTAGATCAACTCTTTCCTGGCGCGCCGGGGACAGCGAACGTCGAGCTCGCCGACCTGCTACCGCTTCTCGACGCACTCGACACTACCGGCGTAGTGGTCGAGAGCGGCGGCGACGTGCTCCCGGTTCCTGCCACCAAGATGAACTTCAACGCTTTGCCAGACGCCTCCCGACTCGAGTTCAATGCGGGGAGACTTCTGGCGCCCCGCATCGATCGTTGGTACGAGGAGTCATCCAACCCCGGCCTCTACGACGATCACGGTGAACGATTCCGGGCGCTGTATCGGGACGCCCGAGCCGTGACTAGCAACTCTGCTGAGATCCTCGAACGGCTTTACGTGTCGGTGGCCGGTGCTAATTTCCGGATGGATGGCAAGCGGGCGAACGCCGCGTTTGCGGTGGTCTCGTATTTCTTTGACTCATGCCATATTTTCGAGACCCCGCCGAGCGCAGACGCCATCGCAGATACGGAGGCGGCCGATGCTCTTGCCCACTAAAGGCGTCTCATCTGATCGTGCCCTCATGACCATTGGTGCCGACATTCTTGACGAGCTCCTTGACCCTTTGTCGGTGTCCGCGCTCTGGGAGCGTTTCTCGAAACGAGAATCTTCCGTCGCACGAGGACGACGCATCACTTTCGATTGGTTCACTTTGGCCCTCGCCGCTCTCTACACGATGAACCTCATCGAAACGTCTACCGACGGTTTCATCAAACGAGCTCATGTTTCTTAACTCCCTCACCTCATCCGATCCGAGATTCAAGACCCTCCAATTCCGCGACGGGCTGAACGTCCTAGTCGCTGACCGCACCGAGGCGTCCGAACAAGGCGACAGCCGCAACAGCATCGGAAAGACCAGTTTCGTCAAGATTCTGCGTTACATTCTCGGGGGCGACCTTTCGTCCGAGTTCAAAGCACCAGAACTATCCGAGCACACCTTCACGGCCTCCCTCTCGCTCCCGTCCGCCCAAAATGACGAAGTCGACGAGGTCACGATCACTCGTGCCGTTTCGCCAACGACCCGAGTGAAAGTCTCAGGGTGGTCGGCAACCAACGGCGCAACTGACCTGCACATCGATGAGTGGCGTGCGCTGCTTTCTCGCAAAGTCTTCCGGATTCCCGAAGATGCCAGCCGTCCAACGGCAGGCCAAATTTGGGGCCAACTCATCCGCACCTACTTTGGCAACCCCATCAAGGGACACCAATCCGAGGCGGATTGGGAGTCCGGGGTAAAGCTTGGCTTCATGTTGGGGCTATCGCCGGAGATACTGGGCAAGGCTGGAGATGTTGACCGCCTCACCAAACAAGGCAAAGCAATTCGCGCGGCGGTTCGCGAGGGTGCGATCGCTCACCTCTCGCTCGATGAGTCAGCTCTTCGCGCTCAACTCGCTGCCGCTCGTCGGCAACGTGACCGCACCCAGGAAGATCTCCGTGCGTTCAGAGTCGACGAGCAGTATGCCGACCACCAGCGCGCTGCTGATGACCTGAGCGGCTCGATACAGCGGCTCAATGACGAAGCCCTCTCCCTGCAACGGCGACTCCGAGAGCTCAACGAGGCGCTCCAGGACGAAGCAGTCACCCCTCTGAACGGTGACTTGACGATGAGGCTCGAACGGGTCTACGCCGAGATCGGCGTCGTGCTCCCGGACACAGTGAGTCGGCGTTACGAGGAAGTCCAGGCGTTTCATGAGTCCGTAGTTCGCAACAGGCGATCGTTCCTGGAACAGGAACTCAGCGCTGTCCACGAGCGACTCGACGCGATCAATGTCGAGCGACACCGCCTGGATGACCAGCGATCGACGATCATGCAGCTACTCAACGAGACAGTGGCCCTCGACACCTTCCTCAGCATTCAGCGCAGCCTCGCCCAGCAAGAGTCCAACGTCGCCGACATCGAACGGCGACTGGAGGCCGCTACATCCATCAGTACCATCGGCGACACGATTAAGCTGCGCACCGCAGAGCTCGTCGCCTCGGTCCGCACCGAGCTAAACGAGAGGGACGACCGGCTAAGCGAATCCATCGCCCTGTTCGGGGAATTAGGCGCGGAGATCTACACAGACCGTGAAGCATCGCTCCTGGTTGCTCCAACACCCAAGGGGCTCCTTAGCATTGGCCCGCAAATTTCCGGGGATGCAAGCACTGGTGTTCGCAGCGTGGAAACCTTCATGCTGGATATGGTTTGCACAATTGCGGCGATCAAAGCCAACAGAGCACCGCGTCTCCTCGTCCACGACAGCCACTTGTTCGACGCCATCGATGGGCGGCAGGTCGCATCATGTTTGAACATCGGAGCTCGACTCGCGGAAGAACACGGCTTCCAATACATCGTGACGCTCAACTCTGACTTCCTCGCATCTGTTGAAGCGCAAAGCGATGGCGCGTTCGACGCAGACCCCTACATGCTGAGCACGCGACTTACTGACGAGACCGAGGCTGGTGGCCTCTTTGGGTTCCGGTTCGGGTAGGAAAGAGTTGGACGAGAATTCGTCCCATGGCGAAGCGTCCCCGCACCATGTGACCAAGCGCCGGACCTGGCTCAGCGTTCAGCGCGAACCGTCCCTTTCGTCGTCTGCGTGGCCCAGTTCCTGGAGGGCATCGGACGGGCTAGATGCTCCACTCGGAGCGCCCAAGTAGTCACCTTGAGGGTCTCGCGGAGGTATTCGTGGGTGCCCGAAGAGGCACCGTTCAATTAGGTACTCAACGCGCCTCAGGCCTCAGCCATGAGCGAGTGTTTAGGCAAGAAGGTCAGACGGCCCCAGGTAGTCGAGCTCGACGACGTCTCCTGCTCCGATCGCGGTAACTTTCAGCAGCCCCTGACGGCGCAGGTTCAGGCGCGTAGTCAGCACTCCGACTGGCTGAGCATCTGCTGCTTCGAGCACGGTTGTCTCGTCGGAGTGGGAGATCGCTCGGTATGGCTCGCCGGGGGTGGGCTGATGGCCAGGTATCCAGCTCACCGAAGTCTCGTGCACTTCACGAATCCACGTTCGCTGACGGAGGGCGACAGTGCGGGTGGCGAAGCTCATCCAAAGCTCGCGGGTGGTCGGTGTAGGCCAGGACGTGTCTCTTGTCGCGACCTGTGTTGCCTCGGAGATCATCCACTCGTGTAGCCCGGCTGGGGTTGTGAATGCAGCTTCGGTTGACTCCACCGCGACGAGCGCTCCCGACCTAGAGCCGAAGCCTGCTCGCATAAGCGTCGACGCGGCCCTGTTGAGTGTGCCGGCTTCCACAGCAGCGACGCTCAGTCCGGTCTCCGGACTGGATAGATCCCAAGGGAATGCATCGGGGTTGGGGTGCGCTGCAGCTCGGACACGGACGGCTTCGAGTGCCCACGGGAGCCGGTACGCCAGGGTATCTTCGATGAACTCAGCCGTTTCGAGGCTGTCGTCGGCCGCGATTTCCGCGACTGGGCGCCCTCGCAGCCACCCGACCAGGATCTCTTCCCAATTGTCGGGTTGAGACTTGGGAGTGAAGGGGAAGATCTCGAACACGATCTTGGCGAAATGGACTATGGCGTTGATCGCTTCGTCGTTCATGCCGAGCTGGATGGCCGCTTCGGCGATTTGCAGGTGACGGTTGAGTTGCTCAGCATTTGAATCGAGTTCCCGGCCGGTCGCGAGTCCAACGCCGGCCAGGTAATAGCCGCGCCGCTGATCCGGTGTCGTGCTCCGCCAGATAACTCCAGCGCGGGCCACGAGACCTGTCCGCAGGGCGTTGCGCACCGGTTCCTGGTAGCGAGCAATTGTCCGTGCCCACAGCGATGAAGCGAGAACTGCATCGAGCGCGGCGCCGAGATCCTGCTCCGTGACAGAGGAGTCGCTGAGCAGTCCGAGGATCGCGCAATCCAGGCTCGCGAGTTGGCCCGGCCAGAACTTCATGGCGTCGCTCGTGGTTTCTTCGTCTTCGGTGGCAATCGCAGGGAATGACCAGTCGGCAAGCCCGGTGACGTACTCGGTGAAGTCGTCCCAGTCGACTTCGCCGAGACTGTCGGACATCCTCTGGAGCATGGTGGTGAGGAGTCGGACGAGTCCGCTCTGCATATCCCGCAGCTGCGAATCTTCGACCAGCCGCTCCCAGTTCTGTCGTGTTCGACGGGTGGGCTCGAACATCGGATGCACCACGAGTCCGGACGAATCGACGAACGCTCGGCCAGCTCGGCCCACGATGTTGCGGAACTCGGCGGCGTCGATGATCGTCCGGTTTCGCCACAGACTATGGACCACCAGCGAACTCGCCGACAGGTTCAATCCCTGCGCCAGCGTGGGGGAGGAGACGGTAATTTTCAGCGCTCCCTGTTGCAGGAGCTTTTCGACTTCTTTCCGGTAGGGCCCGGGCAGAGATCCGTGATGGATGGCGACGCCCATGCGTAGGCAGGCTAGGAGAGGATGGTCGGCCCCGAACCATTCTTGGCCGATGCTGAGGGCGGTGTTCAGGACGGTCGGGTCGCCGTCAAAGACGCTGCGGAGTGCGCCTTGCCGGGCCAGCTTGACGATCAGTTTGGCCAATGCGTTGACCGAGCTCTTCAGTGGGCAGAACACCAGGACGGTCTGGCCGTCATCGACGAGGCGCCAGGCGGTGGCCAGCGTGAGCTCTTGAGCGTCTTTCGGGAATGGGAGCTTGCGTTGCTTGCTCGGGACTGTCTCCGCGGTGAGGAACCGGGGGACATACGGTTCTTCACCGCCGACGGTGATGTTGAGCCTTGCGTTGTTGTCGCGCCAGACGACTTCTCCGTATCGGAGAACGGTGGGACGCCAGTCACTGCTGATCAGCCCATTGGGTTCGTCGTCTGTGAGCCAATCAACGAAATCCTTGACCTCATCACCCTCGGGCAGGATCGCTGAGAGACAGATGATGCGCCGAGTCTTCGCGTCGGGGCGGCGAAGGAGCCGCTGAATCTGGACTTCGTATCGTACTTCCCGCTCGTTTGCTCCGATCATGTGTCCCTCGTCGAGCACGATCAGTCCGACGTCATCGAGTAGATCCGGATCGTTGCGCAAGGCGAAGTCGAGCTTCTCGGGAGTCGAGACCACGATGTCGCGGTCCTGCAGGATGCTCTCGTCGACATCGCTGACCCCGATGGTGCCGTACAAAGATGAGATGGTCTTGCCGAGCGGGACGAAGGTGCGTTCCAGAGCGGTCTCGGTCTGCGCGGACAGCGCGCGGAGCGGGGTGACAAACACCACCCTTTTTCCTTCGGCCAGGGTCGCGAGGATGCACAGTTCTGCGATGCGAGTCTTGCCTGCGCTCGTGGGCAGGGAGAGCACGAGGTTGTCTTGCGTACTGAGCACTCGTGACGCGGCTTCCACTTGGGAGGGCCAGAGGTCGATCTCGGAGCGTCGTCGGCGGAAGAGCGAGGCGATGAATGTGGCACGTAGGCGATCCCAGTCGCCAGCGTCCTCGCCTTCCGGACCCGTCGGCAGTACTACATGGAAGCTGGCATCCCAGAGGCCCCGCAGAAGGTGAATCGCCAGTCGATGACACCACCACTGCGGCACCATGCTCAAGGCTGCCGCGCCGCGCATACCAACCTCGAGTCGTGCAACGGCGTCAGTGAGGAGAGTCGGCTCGCCACGTTCGAACGCCAGCATGGCCACGCTGATCGCACCCATGAACGCATCCGTCAATGCGGCATCGACGACATCCAGGACATCGGCCCCGTCCTCGAGGTCGTCATTGCCGTCACTCGGGGCAAGTGTAGAACGCAACTCCTCGGCAAGGCTCGCGTCCGCGGCCCGCTCGTCCGCGCGGCTTTCGGAGACGAGCATCGTCAGGCCATCCAGGTCCCGGAGCATGAGTAGCACCAGGCATTTCTCGGTGGGGGAGATGTTCCGATCGTTGCGCGTAGCCGTCAGAAGTGAATAGGCCCGCGCTGAGAATCGAGCGAGATGAAAGCTAGCTGCGGCCACCACCTTGTGAAAGCCCGATTCTGATGTCACCTCGCCTCGGGCGATGACTGATTCGATCGCTGTCGCCGCGTTCTCGAATGCCCGTCGAGATGCCTCGGCAGATCCCTCTAGATCGCTCAGCTCCAGTCCGTGCTCCAGAAGCGCATACCCGTAGGAGAGGAGGTCGTGGCTCAGTAAAACGTCAAATGGGGGAGCGTCCTCCGGGAGTACACCTTCGCGCCATATCATTGCGCGTGCCTCTCCGCGCGCAAGAAGCCGCCCGCGAAATCCTGATGTCGTTGCTCGACCGATCGCGGTTTCGAGATCCTCAACGCGTGCGGGCATCGCGGATCACCTTCTCGAAGACTCGACGGATGAACGACTGATGTTCTGGGATCTGCAGTCCCACACCGAGTCGCCGAATTTTGCCTTTATAGGCCTTGGTGTGATTGCGGAGCAACCCGAGAGGGTTGTTGCCAGACAATGTGAACAGCAGGTGCAGTACATCGCCGGGTCGGATACGTCCGCGAAGCTGAGCGGCGAGGATCTTGACGTGCAGCTTCGTCTCACCCATTTCGCGGAGACGTGCGGCGACGAACATCAACGCGTGAGGTGTCGGCAGGCCGTGCTCGCTCAGCAAGGCTGTTTCCGCCTCGTCCAGTGTCGAAGTCGAGAGGCTCGCGCGACTCTTCGCCTCGCCCTTGAGGAACTCGAGCTTGTCGTTGTCCACGATGCGAACGCCGAGGAGATCGTCGCCGCGCAGGGGCATCTCACGGCTGTCCTTCCACCGCAGGCGTGCGATCATGCGGTATCCGAGTTCGCGCGCTACATACTGGGTGGCGAGGACCTCTCCGAGTTCGCCCGACCGGGTCCGCTTGCTGACCGGCAGCTTTCCGCTGAGAACCTCCGCCGCCTCCGGCTTGCCGAGCTCGCGTAACACTGCCGCGATCTCATCCGCAGAGACATAGTGACGAGGCACGGCGGCAGCGGCCCATTTCACCCCAGCATCGACCGCGACCTCGTCGGCTGGCACCATCCGCACAACCTGGTGAGAACCAACGTTCTCCCGGGTGGTGGTCACCCACGTCTTAATCCGAGCCATTCGAACAGTCCTCCAAAATTGGCCAGGTCAAAACGAGTCGTCCGGCCCGTGATAGCCCGGACTGCTCATGCGAGTTCCCACCGTTCATAGGTCAGACCGCCCGTAGGTTCGCTTGGCTGCGTGACCGAGCTTGTGCATCCCCTTCGAGGGAGAACGTCACAAGCCCGAGCATGAGATCACGGACGTCCTGGGCGCGCACGTCGAGCGCTCGAGCGATCTCGATGAATCCTGCGCCTTGGCCGCGCATATCGTTCATGACCTGCGTCAGTAGGCTGGAGCTTTCGGCGAGCAGGTCGGAGCCGGGCTCGCTTCGTCGGAAGCCAGCCATTGAGAGCTGCTTCGCCAGTGTGCTGTAGGTCCAGTCAGAGATGACACCTAGCCGATGCGCACGCAGATTGAGCGCCATTGCACTTACACGCCAACGCCTCTTGAGCATCAGGATGTCCTCGAGCATCAAGTTGCCGCGGATCGCGCCAAGGACGTCGGCGCGCGGCATCAAGAAAGAACTGGCAAAGTCGTTCGCTGCCTGCTCTTTCTCCTTTCCTGGTTCAACGTGCAACGACCCGCCATGCATGACGAGGTGCCCGAGTTCGTGTGCGAGGTCGAAACGTAGCCGTTCGGCAGATTTGTGCACGTTCAGGAAGATCACCGGCGTCGCCCCGTGCCGGAACGAAAACGCGTCGATGGCTTGCAGCGGCCCGCCGGCCGAGTAGACCTTCGCGCCCTTGGATTCGAGAAGCTGCAGAAGGTTCTTGATCGGCGCCACACCAAGCCCCCATGCGCCGCGCAATGCCTCGGCAGCTTGCTCGGGAGGAAGCTCGTCGTCGGAGTCGAGGAGGTCTTGGAGCTCTGGAACCTCGGGAGCTGGTGCCTGATATGTTGCTTCGATCCAGTCCGATAGTTCGATCGCCAGTGTTGACAGGCTTCGTGCTGTCGCTTCGTCCTTCTTTGCGAGTCGCGATGTTGCCCGGAAGTGAAAAGCATCCGACGGGGGGAGCGCCTTGACTGGGCGATAGAAGAAGTCGACCGGGAAATTGAGGACGCGCGCGAATTCACGGACAAGCTCCGGACTCGGCGTCTTCTTGGTGTTCTCGGCCTGAGATACCCAGGGCGCGGTAGTGCCCGCTTCAGTGGCGAGCGCGGTCGCGGTCATCTGACGGATGGCGCGCGCCATCTCAAGGCGTGCGGGAATGAAGGAAGTGCTCATCGCGGGGATACCGGCGCCTTAGCGCCGTGCGACGGTGAAGCCGAAGCCCTCGTCTTCTTCGGTGTCTTCCTCGAACGCGAACGCACCGAGCGCCAGATCGAACGGCGGGAAGATGATCCGTTCCGACCAACTGTCGATTTGCTTGCCAGCCATCGAGGTCGGACGGGACAGCTCCAGGAAGACCATGCCGTCACGCTCGTTGTAGAGCAGAATCCAGAGGTATTTGACGTCGATCTCTCCGCCGTCGTCGGTCGGGTGGCCGAACATGGCCATCTGGCCGTTCTCGTCCACGCGGCGCGCGAAGGCCGAGCCCTTCGGGTTCTTGGTACTCGGTGTGCCCCAGTCGATGCCCGTGAACTCGTCGCCGCTACTGGTGATCAGCCCGAGGTTGAGGTCAGTCTGAGAGAAGTAAGGCAGGTTCTGCGGGTCCGAGCGCTTCCAGTCGAGCTGCAGCAGCATGAGTTGCTCATGAATAACCTCGACGGTGCGGTACCAGCGCGTCATGTTGGGCGCCGACTTCGGCGCACCCTTCGAGTAAGTACGACTCTCCGCCGCACCCACCGCGACAGCACGCTCGAACACGTTCGCCTGGAGACGCATTGGGGACAGATGGCGCGCGAGATCCTCGCGGGTCTTAGGGGTGTGAATCGCCATGACGGTTCCTCTCTCGCGGCCGGTGGTGAGTCCCACTCTAGCGACGGAGTGAAAGAATCACCACATCAAATAAGGTACGGCGTGTCGAAGCGTTCAGTTCGGAAACGAAGGCTCCTCGCCCAATATCGCAGCAGGAAGCGCGGTCACCATCGCAAGCCCCACTCGGGGTCCGGAGATCGTTGGAATCGAGATGCGGGCCGAGTCAATGGCTCGGTACACCACGCGGTCGCCGTCGATCGTTGCCGCGTACTGGCCGGCGGTGTCGAAGACATAGCGGCCCTGGATCGTTCCTAGATAGATTCCCGATCCGGCAAACAGCCGGTTACCGTCTCGTTGCAACGGACGGCCATTCTTTGTATAGAGCTGAGGCATGTTGGCATTCTCCGTCAGGCCTCCGACATTGCGACTGAAGGAACGGTATGCCGCTCACCGAGGAACAGAAGGCTCAACGAGCGCAGAAGCGTCGCATGACCAGCGCACTCAAGGAAGAGGCACGCGCGCATCGCGACGAAGCGAGGCGACAGGAATGGTGCGACAAGGGGATGTACCTCACTCGCGAGCAGGCGGCCGCGGGTGAGGCATGCCGAGGCTGCGGATTGCCGGTCATCGACAACCTCGGCAGTTGGCCGGGGACGATGTATCTCACGGACGAACAGCGCGTCATCTACGACGCGGACCAGAAGCGCTACCGCGAGATGCATCCGAACTGCGATGCGCACCGCTGGAGCATTGCAGGTTCGCGAGCGACGCATTGTGGCTACTGCTGCCCACCGATCCCGATGTCGCGCGAGCAGGCCGAGAGAATTCAGCGCATCTTTGCCACCGTCCCCGAGCGTCGAGAGGAAGAACTCGATATCTGGGCTCGTACCCGACCTGCGGGCACATGGTGGAGCAGAGCGTTCACCACTCCAGCCGGGAGCCGAGCTTCTCGACGCAGTGGTGCCCGGAGTGTGAGATCACTCGCGGTATCGTGTCGTCGGAGAAGGTGGTCGAAGCTGCGGCGCGAATGGCGGAGGCGAACCGCAGGCGCGACGACAAGATTGCAAGCGCGGAGAGTGCAGTGAAGAAGGCGGAGAAGGCGGCTGCGGACGCCCGGAAGAAGCTTGTCGGGGTTCGGGCCCAACGCTGAGCGACGGACGCCAACCGTGGTGGGGTTGCGGAGTTCAGTGACGCGCTTCGACGTCGTCGTCGCCGTGTCACGCCGATCGGGTGGCTAGCGATCGGGCATCATGGGTAGCGCAATGAATGTTCGATCTGAATAGGCGACCCGTATCTGCTGACACCGTGCGCCAGAGCGGAGGCACGTGTGGCCATCGATGAGGTCTCGGTCAACCTGGGTGACACGACGCCGAGGCGGCTACTGGTCGACTGGGCGAACGGGCAGGATGCCTGGGTGCGGCAACTCACGGCCGAGACGATTTTGTCCCGTCAAGCACCCACCGAAAGCTTGCTCAACGCGGTCTACACGACCTTCCGCGGCGAGAAGGGACTTGGCGAAGCGAGCCTGGACGTCCCGAAACTTGAGCTCGCTGTCGTCGAGTCGGCGGAAGAGGAAACGCTGGAACTTGTCAGCTTGGCAGGGGTCGAGGGTGTCAACGCATTGGCTGCGGACCAGCAGTTGGACTTCGATTCTGAACTAACAGTTCTCTTCGGACAGAACGGCTCCGGAAAGACCGGGTACGCGCGAATTCTGAAGAGAATCTCGGCGGTGCGGACGGCCGAGGACATCCTGCCCAATGCGCATATCCTTCACCTTGACTTGCCACCATCGCCCTCGGCCCAGATCGCCTATCGGCTATCTGGGACCGAATCGTCGGTTCAGTGGAAAAACGAGGCCGGACTTGTCCCATTCACGCGCATCAGCGTCTTTGATGCGAGCGCAGTCTTGTTGCACGTCGACAGCGACCTTGGCTACGTCTACACGCCGGCCGAGCTCGCCCTCTTCGCGCACGTCGCGGCCGGGATACAAGGCATCCAGCACCACATCAGCACGGAGGTCGCCGCCCTGGCGCCGGGGAGCAACCCTCTACTCTCAAAGTTCGCTCGCGAGACGAAGGTCTACCCGCTGATCGAGACCCTCGGTGCGACAACCGAACTCGCCGAACTCGACGCTCTCGCCTCTGTCCCGGATACCGCGGATAAGGATCGAGAACGACTGGAGAGTGAGATTGCGGCCCTGCGGTCCAACTCTCTGGAAGCGCTGGTCTCGAACGCGCAGGAGACTCAACGGCACCTGACTCGGCTTCATCGCGCCCTACTGTTGGCGCAGGGCTTCGATGAAGAAGCGTACGAGATCGCGAGGAAGGGACTCGACGCAGAAGAGAAGCGCCGCGTAGAAGCACGCGAGCAGCTTTTCACCTCGGACGAACTGCCCGGGCCGGCGGATGGGAACTGGCAGGACTTCATCGTGGCGGGCGATGCCTACCGCCAGCACCTCGGACGCGAACACTATCCGAACGCCGGCGACACTTGTTTGTACTGTATGCAGGAGCTCGGCCCGTTGGCGCTTCACCTGCTTACCCGCTACCGGACCTTCCTCGACGAAACGCTCGTCCAGCAGGTGACAGACACGAGGACTGCCCTAGATCGGACACGTCTCATCCTCGACGAGACCGAACTGACTCGTGCCCTTGAGTTCGCAACCGAGCAACGTGACCGAGAAGTACCTCCCGCGTGGGCGAGCACAGCGGTCGAAGTCCTTGCGGCTGCTCGTTCCGTCGCACAAGACACGGCGGATGCGAACGCGGTGTCGTTTGCCGGACTCCCCGGCAAGGCAAAGGTATCTGGGGACGAGGTGTCGCAAGCGCTGGTCGTCGCGACAGGAACCGCCCAACAGCTTGTCGAGGACAAGGCGAACGCGGCGAGCACGCTCACCACCAAGCAGAAGGAACTGGCCGAACTCACCGCTCGGATCGAGTTGAAGCGCAACCTAGCCGCAGCTCGCGAGTATGTGCGACGTGCCAAGCGCGCGCAGCAACTCGAGAAGCTCTCGCGCGTGATCTCGAATGGTGCCGCCAAGCAGCTCACCGTGCAGTCAAAGCTCGCAAGCGAAGACCTCGTCAACAAGAACTTTGAGACGCTGTTCGCTGAGGAGTGCGCTCGATTGCGTGCGCCGCACGTCGCTCTTCGATTCCAAGGACGAAGCGGGCAGGCTCAGCGCAAGAAAGTGGTGGCAACGTACAAGCCATCTTCCGTTCTCTCCGAGGGCGAGCAGAAGGTCCTTGCGCTGGCAGACTTCCTGGCCGAGAGCCGTATGCGGGGAACCAAGGCACCCCTGGTGTTCGACGATCCGGTGACGAGCCTGGACTACCGTCGACTCGATGAAGTCGCCGCCAGAATCCAGAACCTCGCCGAGGCACATCAGGTTATAGTCCTCACTCACAACATCATGTTCGCCTCGGCCCTCATCTCGGTGCGCCAGAATAAGAAGCTCAGAACGAAAATCTACGAAGTCCGTGATGGCGGCGAGACCAAGGGAATCCTTGCTCCTGACGTAGAGCCACGCCTCGACAGCCCGGCGGATCTCGCCAAGCGAATCAACATGAAGTTGCAAGAGATTCCCGGTGCCGAAGCCGTCGTCCAAGATGCGCTCATCAAAGAGACATATGACCTGATCCGCGCGTGGTGCGAATCGTTCGTCGAGCAGGAGCTCCTCCAGAATGTCACGCAGCGATATCGGAAGAACATCATGATGACCCGACTCTCAAAGATCGACAGCAGCCGACTTGACGCCGCCATAGCGGTCATCGAGCCGCTCTTTGACCGGGCATGCGAACGCATGACTGGCCACTCGCATGCCGCTGAGTATCTGAGCATCAAACCGACGCTCACAGAGCTCCAGGAGGATTGGGAGAAAGCCAAAGCAGCCCGCACCGTCTACATCGCTGCCTGAGCATGAGGGACTTCTGGTTCGATTCGACTGACACGATCGGCCCCAAATCCTCTGCAAGCACGCGGTGCTATGAAGCGCCACTCACTCGTTGGTGTACTTGAGCCATGGCGGTGCGAAAACTCCCGGACCTCACCCCGGAACAGGTAGTCCGATTGCAGGATGCGTTGCTCGCGAACGCGAACACTCTGCTCACATCAGCCCTGGCCCTGCTTGACCTCGGGAACGTTGCACTTGCGCGATCCCTCGCAATTTTGGGACTGGAGGAGTCAGGGAAGGCCATCGCCGTCCATGAACGTCGCGTGGAGATGGGTTACATGGCTGACGGGGAGACGTTCAGGTCTGAACGGTTGGACGAGCTGTGGGCAAGTCACGAGAAGAAGTTGGAGACTGTTCACCGGTTCCTCGTCGAGGAACCATATTGGTTCGATGTGGAACCACCTGATCCCGACGAGAACGCCTCGTATCTCGGCACGATCAAGTCGTGGGCCCGTCGTCACGACCGATCGAAGCAACGCGGCTTCTACGTCGACCTAGGCAAGACTGGCGAGGTAATGGCTCCGACAGAAGTGGCCGATGTGGCAGCTCTGCGCGAGGTGATCGCGCGTGTCCATCAGATTGGCTGGCAGCTTCGCCTGGGCGAGCACATCGAAGGCAAAAAGCAAGACGAGAAAGAAGCTGGTGTGCCTGCCGCCACCGACGATGACCTTGCCTGGCTCGCTGTCGACGAGGGTGACGGCGTTGATGAGGTCGTGCGGGATTTCCATGCCGATCTCAGGCGATCCATGAAGGAGGGAATACTCGGCGAGTCCCTTCCCAACGCGGAGTACAGGTTCAACGCTCCGGAGACCGACCGAAGTCCCTTCCGCAATCTAGGCAAGCCTGGCTACGAGGCTGAGACCCGGGAACTAATGCGCCTCGCTCGCGACCCTGAGGAGGATGGTGAGTGACCGCGGAGGCTCGATGCGGGACGTCGATTCAGGGGGACCAAAAGGGGACCAGAATCATGCAAACCATGGTTCGCGTGACGTGTCCTGCATGATCTGAGCCGCGGAATCACGCGGATTCCGACTCGGACCCGGCCGTTTAGACGCCTGGGGGTCAAGGGGTCGCAGGTTCAAATCCTGTCATCCCGACCATATTGAGGATGTTCAAACCATTGGACAAGTTGAGCCTCATAGAGGTCGACGGAGAACCTCCCGCAGAGATGCGGGAGGTTCTTTTTGTTTCTGTCATCACGGGGTCGGCATCGCGACCAGCGTGGTGGCGGAGTTGCTGCAGGGCTTCGTTGATCTCCGTGCGGTGAGCGCTCACCCCGACGATGTCGTCTTCGCGGTATACGACGAGTTCTGAAAACAGGGCACCCAGAATCTGTCGGCGAACGTTGTCGTGAGTGTCGCGATAGAAGCGGGCTGGGCCGGCGAGTAGATCGAGGTAGGCGCGCACGATATCGCCGCCCTGTTCGATTCGGCTCTCCGTCTGAGCGAGCTTGTCGATTGTCGTCTTCTTCCGCAGGGTGACGCGGGAGAGCCGCTCGCGCACTTTGTCGGGTGCGAGCGAGCCGTCTGCGGCGAGATCAATGAGACGTTCTTCTTGCGCTTCGAGTTTCTTGAGCTCGCGGCTCAGCGCGGTACGTGCCTGAATCTGTGCTGCTTGGCTGTTTCGGAGCGTGTCATCGAGGGCCGAATGGAGGGTGCTTGCCTCTTCGTCGGTGAGCTTCTCGAGGGCCGCGCGTTGCGCGACGGCTGCTTCGACGTCGTCCATCCGTATCGTGCCCAACCGACAGCCGTCGCGTTGCTTGCCGGAACAGACCCAGTATTCGTACGTACCGCCGTTGCCAGTGGTTTGCATGTAGACAAGGCGTCGTCGCCTGCCCTCGCTTTCACACTGCCCGCACATCAGCAGGCCTTTCAGGTAGTGAAAGTGAACGAAGTCCCGATCCCCTTTCCGGTTGCGACGGTCGAGGATCTCTTGGCAGGCCTCGAAGGTCTCGTTGTCCACAATCGCTTCATGCCGGCCGGGGTACACCTGGCCTTTGAAGGGCACGACCCCGGTGTAGTACGGATCGCGCAAAATCTTGGCCAAGGCACTCGCCGAGACTGGTTGCGCTGGTCTCTTGTGCGATGCCCTGGTCTTGAGTCCGAGACCGTCGAGCGCTTGCGCTAGTTGCCACACCGAGTACTCACCGGTCGCGTACTGGTCGAACGCCCATGTGATCAGAGGCGCGCGTTCCTCGTCGACGGAGATGGTGTTGACCAGGCGACCGTCGAAGTTCTTGCGGTCGTTGATGTAGCCGAGCTTGGCCCGGCCGACCGTTCCGCCGTTTTTCGCCTTGTTGAGCAGCTTCTGTTTGATGTCCTCTCCGCTCTGGCGGACCTGGACTTCGTTCATGATGTCCGTGACAGCTTCCATGGCGTCTGCCATGTATCCCTCGCCGAAGTCTTCCTTCGCTGAGATGAGCTTGACCCCCATACTTGCGAGGATGCGCTTGGTGATCGCGGCGTCGGCGAGGTTACGGAACGCACGAGAACGCATGTAGATCACCACACACGTCACCTCTGGGTGCTCCTCGATGTAGTGCAGCATCTCGCGAAACACGGGGCGTTTCGCGATTGTTTGGGCGGAGTTACCCGGCTCTACGAACTCTCTGACGACGGGTGCTTTCGCTCGCTTAGCCCGGACCATGCAGGCTTCCCGCTGCGTCGCGATGGAATTTCCGTCTGCATCGATGTCGATCGCCGTCAGCATCTGCCTGGGGGTGGAGACGCGGAGGTAGATCACCGCCTGACCGCCGAGGCCGAGCTCCGATGAGGGCGGAGCGACGCCGTCAAGACCGAGTAGCTGCTCCCAGCCAGAGAATGACGTGCGGCGCCGAGTGGAGGGAGCCGTTAGCTTGGGGTTGTCGCTCATTGGCGCGTCCCTTCAGCGCGTACGGCACCTGCCGTGCAGGCTGATCCGGCAGCGGCTTCTCGGCGCTCTCTCGCTCGCCGCTTGCCTTCTCGGACGTCTTGGCCGTGGTCCTCGCTGCGGATCGTGCCCACGATCGTGAGCGCCTCCTGGATCGCCCTGGCCATCAGGTCGAGCCCGCCGTCGTGGTCTTGGGGTGTCGGGGCCGCTAGTTCTTGTTGTGTCATAGTGATCTCCTTTCTGCCCGGATGGGCGGACTTAGCTTCCCTATTTACGCTCTCTTTGTGTGGGAAGTCGATACTTCAGGTGATGTGGAATTGTCATCACTGATCAGGTATTTATGCGCTGGGTGGTTGACTCGGCCCCGCCGCCTTGTTGGGGCGGCGAGGCCGAGGATGTGACCTCACTTCTCCGTGATCAGGAGGGTGGTTCCGTGTCGGTTCAGTACTCTTCGGTGCTGTCTGACGAGAGTCCTCGTGAATCCGCGGTACAAGGAGCTCGGCACGATGAGGAACCGTGCAGGTCTCTCCTTGAGGCAGTCGAGCATGTTGGCGAGGCGAGATTCCCGATCGTTGTCGGGCACATCCCACAGCGTGATGAGTCGTTGCAGTTGTAGGCCGTGGCGTTGGGCTTCGGCTCGTGCAATCTGGAACTGCTCTTCTAGTGTGAGCGCGCCGTACCGGTCCGGTGAGCGCCCCGTCTCCATGTTCTCGATCAGGATCAAGGCGGCGACATCGTCGCCCCTCCTCTCCAGGCTCGTGTTGTTGATGATGTGGTGCATGGTCGCCTCCTTTCATGAGGTCGCCGGGGCCGCGGGTGGCGTCTCCGGTCTGTTTTGTTGTTCCTCACCCGGTGGGTGAGCCCGTGCCCGGCTCTCGCACTGACGAGCGCCGGAAGTCGCTACTTCTGGAAGATGTGCCACCAGCCGTCGAGGTGGACGGCGTCGTAGGTCTGGAAGATCTGCTGGTCGATGGCGCCTCGGTTCCAGGTGAGGTGGTCGGTGGGGATGCCTTGTTCGGTCATGACGGCGCTGACGGCGTCGAGCCAGCCGAGGTTTTCGAGGACGACGGTGCGGAACTGGTCGAAGTGTTTCCAGGCGTCGAGGTAGCTGTCGTAGAAGGTATCGGTGATGTTCTCGGCGGCGAGGTTGGTGTCGGCGAGCATCAGGTAAGCGGCGAACGCGGCGCCATTCAGTTCCACGCCGTTCAGGATCCGCAGGGCGTCGTCAGGATCGCGGAGCTGCGCGAGCGAACGTTCGACGGAGGCTGCCGCTTCCGGCCCGAACGGTGGGTTGCTGCGTGGACGCCAGGGTTCGTTCTCTGGTTCACGTTGATTCGGTGGGGGTGTTTCGGGGCTCATGGGTTCCTCCTTTCGGGTGCTGTGGGTACTTCAGGGGCGGTGTCGTCTCGGATGGTCGCCTCGAGTTGGTCGGGGGTGATGACGGTGAACAGCCGGTCCGGGAGGCCCTGCTCGGCCCTGATAGCCGCGGTGAAGCGCTCCACGCGCCGCTTCGTGGGCACAATCCAGAGGACACGGGGGAAGACGCCGTGTTCGGCCTGCGCGCGGCCGGTGGCCCGGTACGCGGCGTAGGCGCGGCATTTCTGCAGCAGGACGGGCAGGCTTTCGGTGCCGCGGTCGATTTCGATGTACCAGTGGTCGTCGTAGGTCTCGGTCGACAATCGTGCGTAGAGGTCTGGTTTGAGGATGGTGCTGGTGCCGTGCGGGCTAAGGAAGCCGCGCCAGGCGGCGGTCTCGACGGCGATGCTGCTGAGCTGCGTGTCTCCGTCGCGGGTCAGCTCGTGCAGAGTGACGACGGTGTCGGTGACCTGGAGGCGGTGGTCCAGGAATGGGAGGGCTGGTTCGGTGTAGCGGCGGCGTGGGGCGTGTTCTGCGCGGGTGAGACGCTCGCCGGCGGCGTCGAGGTGCCAGATGTATGCGGCGGAGCCTCGCGTGTATCCGCCGATCTTTCGCTCCAGTCGAGTGACGAGCCGGAGCGTCAGGAGGCGGTCGAGGACGCGGACCGTGGCCCGGGTGGCTGCGCTGAGTGTGGCGTGGTCGGTGAAGAACATCCGCCGCACATGGGCGGAGGAGGCGTATCCCTGGGCGCGGAGGAAGCGCAGCACAGCGAGATCTCGGCTCGACAGTCGCTCGAGAAGGGCGGCTCGCTGGTTTCCGCTGATGCGCGTTGCCGGTGTCGAGTGGTCGCTCATCCGTGGGCCTCCCTCGTGACCCAGGTGACGGGCGACAGGGATCCCGCCAGGGGCGGGAGAGTCCCCTCCCTTACGAGGCGAGCGACGCCGCCATGATGCGGGGTTCTCGGCTGGTTTCTGCTTCCGAACCGTCGGGCGATTGGACACCCCCTCACCTCTTCACTGCGTCTCATTTCGGGCTCCGTTTCGTGCGCCCGATGGGCTCGTCCTCATCCAGGAGCGTGGTGGTGTTGGCGCTGTGGTTCGGTGCCTGGCTGTTGGGTGTCGCCACGAGGGAGCCGTAGTGGGCTTCTGCTTCGGCGATGACGACGTCGGCGCTGGTGATGGCCTTGGGCGGTGGGAAAACGCGGGCGGAGAACCAACCGGTGCGGGAACCTGCAGATTGGAGGCTGGTGTAGATCTCGTAGGGCGGGAGGCGGGTGAAGTCTTCGGGGTCGAGGCCGGTGAGGCGCGCGGCCGTTCTGGCTTCGTCGTCTTCGAGGCCGAAGATGATCTTGTTTCTCGCGTTGGCGTCGATGGCTTTCAGCAGGCTCGGGGAGAGTTGTCCGCGGTCTTGGTGGGCGAGGTGCCACGCCGCGCCCAGCGATCGGGACTGTTCGAGGGCTTCTTGGAGATCCCCGATGTGCAGGAAGTGCTGCGCTTCGTCGACGTAGATGCTGACGGGTTTGCGGTTCTCGGGTGGGACGGCGGCGCGGGCAAGGATGAGCTGCCACAGCTGGCTGACGACGAGGGAGCCGAGCAGGCTGGCGGCCTGGGTACCGAGCAGTCCCCGATTCAGGCTCACGATCAGGATGCGAGGTTTGGTGAACAGGTCGGCGAGGTCGAACGCCGGGTGCGGTTGATCGAGCACGGCCCGCACTCCGGGGCGCAGCAGGAACTGGCGCAGCCGGGTCATGACCGGGCCGATAGCGGCGGCTTGCTGGCCGGGGCTCTTCTGCTCGTAGTGGGCCCAAAACTCCAGCAGCGACGGCTCACTGATCGTGGCGACGACCTTGCGTCGGTACTTGTCGTCGGTCAGGAGTTTCGGGAGCACCGCGAGGGACGCGTCGGGGGCGTAGGTCAAGGTGAGGAAGGAGGCGTGGAGAGTGTCGGCGGTGAGGGGGCCAAACGCCGCAGGGAACAGGCCACGGAACAGGTCGAGCATGCTCTCCGCCACCAGCGCACGACGATCCCCCTGCCCAGGCCCGTCAAACCCGGCGAACGGGTTCACCCCGGCCGGGCGCGTCGAGAGGGAGTCGATGATCGCCACCTCGCTGCGCCGGTTCTCCGGGATGAGGCTGAGTACGTCCATCGCGAGGTCCCGTTTCGGATCGACCACGACAACCGATCGACCGGCGTCGATGTCTGCCTTGATGAGGTGCAGCATGAGGGTGCTCTTCCCCGACCCCGTCGGCCCATAGAGGTGGGTGTGTCGCAGGGCATCAGCGATGTCGATGCCGACGGGGGTGTTGCTGCCGGGTGCGGTCGAGGTCGCGAAGATGCGCTTCTTCGGCGGCGTGTAGGTGGTGGGCGGTGCGAGAAGTGCGGGGTGGCGATTCGGGAGGCCGGGCAGGTCGCCGTCCCCGATCGGCCACGCCAGCAGGGGGAGGAGCTCCTCCGGCGTCAAACGGAGAGGCTGCCGCAGTGGGATCAGGCCAGCGTCGAGGTTGGCGGGGTTCTTCGTGGTGAGGGAGATCTTCACCCCGCTGGACTGCAGGGTCCGGATCGCAGCGAGCAATCCGTGGATGAGCAGGCGCCTGCGTACCGGGGAGGGGCTGGTGACGCCGATGCGTACGACGGTGCGGAACCGGTACTGCGCGAGCTTGTCCTGCATCCGGGCATGCATACTCCGCTCCGCCGGACGCGGCCCCGAAACCAGCGTCCTGCCGAGCGACGCGCTCGGGTCGGGGGAGCCGGTCGGGAGGAGCTCGGGGGCGAGGGCCCGGCCGAGCACGACCTGGAGGACGAGGGTGTCCTCCTTACCCGTGGCGCCGGACAGCGCAGCGAGCACCGCGCGCAGCGTCTCGGTGCGGGCGTCGAGGGCGAGGTTCAGGTACCGGCCGCGCATCTGCAGCCGGCCTGCGCGTTCTGCGTCTCGCCGTGGTTCCGGGGTGGTCACGGCCACGTTGGGCATGAGACGGCGCAGGGTGGACAGCGTCGCGGACAGGTCGGTCGGGTCGGCGCCGATCAGGTAGCGGGTGCGGCCGGCTTCGGTGCGGATCTCCCACACGATCCCGCCTCGCCCTTCGGTCGCCGCGAGCGCGCGGAGGAATCCGAGGGCGTGGGCTTCGTCGACGGCGGACAGGTGCAGTTCACGCCACGTCGTCATGAGGCGCTCCCTTCCGTCTCGGCGCCGGGCGTCTCATCGGCGGGTCCGGGCGTCACGTCGCGGGCAGATGAGCGTCCCTGACGACGCGCGCGTTCTTCCATCGCGGCGTGTTCGAGGAGGGCGCGGGCGAGCTTGTCGTAGTCGGGCTGCTCACGGCGCTCTGCACGGATGCGGATGCGGTACTCGCGGCGGGGTCGTCCCCGACCGCGGCGAGTTGGGCCGCTCATCGGCGGTCTCCTATCGAAACCACCGGTCGCGGCGTCCGCGCAGCACGATCACGACCACCGTGACGACCGCGGCGATGAGCAGGATCAGGAGCAGCCAGCCCCAGATCTGCTGCAGCAGCCACACGGCGAGCCACAGCAGGAACGCGGCGAAGGCGACGGTCGCACAGGCGGACACGAGCCGCTGTAGGACGGTCTTCTCGGATGAGGACATGGGGAACCTCCGAAGGGATTAGGGGGAGTTGGATCAGGTCAGGCATGGTCGACCTCCGAACGCGGGTCAGCCGTGCGGGGCGGGAGCGCGTCGCTGGGGACCGGGTAGCCAGGGATGGAGATATCGGACTGGACTTCGTTGCCCCAGATGTCCCAGCCGTGCGTGGGGCGGCGGGCGAAGAGCTCCAGGTAGGGGCCGGGGCTGAGCCGTTGGATCATGGCGTGGACTTCCTCCGGCTTGTGGGAGTGGTCCTGGCGGGGCAGCATCGTGAACGACCGTTGCCCTTTGAACTTGACCGGGAGCTTGCCTTTCACGCCGAGCAGGAGGGTTTCGTGGGCGTGGCGGAAGTACTGGCCGAGGCCCATTTGGTCTTTGCCCCAGATGAACTCGTCCTTGAACTCGAACCCCCACGCCCGCATGACGTCCTCCGCCACATACCGGGTCGACGGGTAGCACCAGAGATAGAGGTGCGCATTGTCGTCCGCGAGGTCGGCGACGGGCATCGCCTTGATGCGCTCGAGGCTCATGAGGTTGTAGTGGTGCTCCGCGCCGTACTTTCCCTGCTGGCCGGCCTGCCAGGGCGGGTCGGCCAGGATCGTCCGATAGCGGCGTCCCGGAGCCGTCGTGGGGGCGCCGGCCGGGTGATGGTTGGTGTTGGTGGTGTGCATGTGTGCTCCTTCCCGCAGCGGTCTTAGCCCGCTGGGTTGACGACGAATATCGCGGTCGTGCGGGGCTGCCTCCCTGGTTATGCGCTCTCAGGCCGGTTTCAGCAACCGTCCAATCGCGCACCCCACGGGCAGCGTTGGCAGGCCTCTTGAGGTGGGCTGTGGACAAGTCCTGTGGATGTTGCAAAAACCACACGAACCCATCCACAGGGGCGTCGTGAGACGGACGGCGAGTCGAAGGCCGGGGCGACGCGCGCCAGTCGCGGTAACACTGCCTGTCGCCCCGGCCGGTCTGACTCAGGCCTCCGGGGCGCGTCCGGATGCGAGGTACGACTCGCGGATGAGCGCCTTCCGGGCCTCGTGAGCTTCCATCCCGAGCGCATCGGCCAGGCTCAGGATCGTGCCGCGAAGCTCCGCCTGCGTCCGATCGAGCTCCGCCTCGATGGCGGCACGCTTACGCGCACGGTGACGCTCATACAGGTTCATGACCCACCTACCCACGTAAGAGACGCCTTTGACGAGCCCGCCGACGATCAGGAACGGCAGGGAGAGGAATGCGAGTGCGGTCATGTCAGTGCCACCGCCGGATCGCCGCGGCGGCGCCGAGTGTGTAGCTGTCCACGATCTCCCGGTAGCGGGCTTCACCGAGCGGGGCGATGGTGATGAGGTGCTGCTCCATCGCCGTCAGCGCACCGACGTGCTCCAACGCGACGTTGCTGAGCAGCGCACGCCCGTCCTCGGTCAGCTTCGCGACGACCGCACGCCGCTGGATCTGCTCGACCTCGCGGCGGGTCTGTCGCTGGATGCCCAGCGACATCGACCCCAGTCGCGTGGGGCTCGCCAAGCTCCCGGAGGGGAGCAGTTCACTTGTGGTCATGGTGGCCTCCTTCTGAAGAGATGAACCCCGGCGTTTCCGGGGATGACTTGACGGTAGAAGCGGGGCGAAAGTGGCATCCAAAGTCCGAATAAAGTCGGAATCGACGCGACAACTCGAGGGGGCATGGTGGCGCGGCTCGACGACATGGAAGCGGACTCTCTCCGCCACTACCTGGACTGGCTGCGGAAGAACGAAGGCTTCATCCAACGCCGCATCACCCGCACCTCAGTCCTCGACCGGGTCCTCCGCGGAACCGAAGAAGACACCTACGAGCGGCTCAAGAACAGGTTCATCTCCGCGATCCACTCTCTCGACGATGAGCGAGAAGCAGAACTGCTACTCGACGTCTTCGCCTTGAGTGAGGCGACGGCAGGTGTACCGCGGCTCCAGGAGCGGCGCCGCATCCACGGAGCGGCGATCAACCGCGGCATCGACAGCGTCGCTAGTCGAGAGCGGGCAGCACTCGACCACCTGCACTCACGACTCGTCGCGGGAACATACGCCCAGTCGCCGCTCGTGCTGCACGTGCCCGAGATGCACGGCGGCATCATCTACGAACACACCAGCACCCTGATCATCGTCGAGAACCGCAAGTGGCGAGAGACCCGTGAGTACTACCGCTTCGCCAACATGATCGACGACCTCGAATACGTCACCGTCACCCGCTCCTACCCGGGCATCGTCTACCCCGACGAACGCGGCGACTTCAAAGTCAACACCCGCCCTGTCGCCGGCGCCGGCTGGAACGACCACTTCTGGCACATCAACGAGGCGCACACGAAGACTGAGCCGATGAAACGCGCCGAGGTGTATGACCTGAAGTTCAGGATTGAGCCAGGCAGTGCGGAGGCGGCGCGCGCGGATGCCCTCAAGCTCGGTAGCCGCGCATTCCATCACAGAGCTTTGCTGGCGTCGATCCAAGTCGGGTTCATAGGCGAGAAACCGGCATCAGTTTGGGCATTTGAGAGGGTTAGTCCGTACGCGCGTCCACTTCATCCAGCCGAGGGCGACTTGATGGTGCTCGATGACCGCGGCGTCGCTACCCTCCGGTTGCGTGATGTGTACGGAGGGTTGTTCAGCGGAGTCGCGTGGGATTGGCGGGGATGACGGTCGGACCCTCGAGCGACCTCGTCGAACGGGGGTTCACCTCGAGTCGGCGAAGGTCGCTGCGACGCTCGCGCCGCGATAGCAATCGAGGCCTGAGGGAGAGTAGCATCCCGCTATTGTTGAAATCTGCGAGGGGCTGGTTGTGTGAGTCACGAAGGTGTTCCACCTGGATCAGGGAGCTACTCCGCAGCTGAGCACCTTTCGATGGCTGTGAGCCAACTCGCCTCGACCATGCGGCGTCGCGTGGCGGGTGCATTCACTCATCGATCAGTCCGTCTGCTGTTCATCACGGCGTCGGTAGCTATGGCGGCAATGACCGCTGTGAGCTACGTCACCTCAGATCCTGGCTTGCGTGATGATCCGTGGCCGCAGGCAGGCCTTGCCTTGGCGGCAATTGGCCTCTTCGTTGTATATCTCCTCGGCGTTCGTATTGCGCAGACGCAGACGAGAGCAGGGCGCAAACCGGCTCCGCGTGAGAAGTTCGCCCAATTGACGCTCGTCGATCAGTATTTCGACGCCCTCAGGCGCGACAATCGCCTGATCAGTGCCCAGTTTTTCTTTCAGATGGTGTGCAAGCCTAGATCACGCATCCTGCGAATATCGGAACGAGCCACACTATACACGCGGTCGACTTCTATACACTCCACCTTCACCATTTCGGCACCTGACGCCGATTCTTCGGGCCCGATGGTTACCCCTCTCATTCTTCAACCCAAAAGTACTCTATTGAATAGCGTGAAGTTCATCATAGGGGGAGAAAGAGTTTCGTCTCTGACGCAGGTCCAGGCAATCGCTTATTCCGCTGCCGTAATTCGCTATCTCGTTTCCGAAGTTAACGAAGACGCGCTCGCGATCTACCGTGACCAAATTGAAGTGCGAGTGTATGAAATTCTCTCCAGATCCGACACTGGAGCCGTTCCTTTCGATTCATATGTGAACCGAGTTTGCGAGAATATCCGAGCTCTGCCGGGTGTCGAATCCAGACATGATCAGATCATACAGGCGGCAATTCTACTGATCAGTCGGCTCCGCAAGAGGTACGCGGTGTGTGTTGTTGCCGAGTTTCCCGTTCCTGCTGCCGCCGGGTCGGGACTCGTAGCCACCCTTACGAGAACACTTCGAGTCTCCATGGAGCGAAAGATGGTGGTTACGCGGGTGGGTCACCGGCAGCCTGTACAGGATGGGGCCGGACTTGCTCGCAGGTTTCTTATTGTGACTTGGCAGTTGGTGCTCCGAGCTCTCGATTCAGCCCGGCAGACGTTTGGTGTTCAGTCGTCGGTGATCAGCTACCCTCTGGACAATGCAAGTCGAACGTCGAGTTATCACCTGCAGATTCAAGGCGCGGAGGGGACATATTTGGCCTCGCAAGAGATTGTTCGATCGGATCCCAGCTCGGCAGGATTTCACGCAGACCACGTTGGATTCCAGGCAAGGCTCGGCCAGCGGTCGTCGCATCTCTATGTGCGAAATGGGCGCAGCTTTTCGGGGCATGTCGTTGTGAATGACTTTTTTGAGAGAATGCCGGGGTCGATGGCTCCAGCCGCACTTTCATCCTTCGCCGCCACAGCTATTATTTGTCTCTGCGCCGCGATAAAACTCCAACTCTGGGGTGTATCGCTTCAGTCCACTGACCTGGTCGCCGTCCTACTCGCCCTTCCTGCAGTTGCGGCGTTGTGGGTCGGCATAGAGAATAGATACTCGGCGCTGGGCGGCGTGCTGGCGGCGAAGGTGTCGGCGGGTGTAACCATGGGTTCAGCGCTGTACGCCGCGGCCCTCTATGTGATTGTTGTCCCTGAGCCGCAGTTGGAGCGCGCGCTCTGGATAGGTGCGGTCACTGTAGCCGGCATTAACCTTGTGGCGACGATTGGATCGTGGCAACTGCGTTCCTCAGTGCAGAGATACTTCACCGGACGTCGTATTGCAAATTCATAGGCGAGAGATATAATCAGGAGGCTGATGTGTCCACATCGCAAGTCGATTATTCAAGCGTTACCAAAGGAGGTGATATGAATGAGAAGAGTGAGAATATGGCGGAGTTCACAACGATAATTCCGCTGGCAAAGCGGAAATATTGGTTGGGCCCTTCCGGAATACTGCTTGGTAGTGTTGAAAGTCCAGATGATCGCATTGTTGATTTTGACGGGATTACTCCAGACCTGGTCGACGATGATTTTTTGACTTCTCGAGTTGCCGATGCGGATGAATCCGACCCCTCGATATAGAAGGATGATGCTTCGTCCCGATGGATCCCGATGCTTGTTCGTGGTCGGCGCCTCCTCCGAGGCGCCGATTTTGACGTTCTGTATCGGGGCCTTCTCACAGCTTCATATCGGCGAGCGCGACCGTACCTGCGTTCTCCGCTATCCGTATGCCGAGGCAAGTATCAATTGAGGTCCTCCTTCAATGTAACCTCGATGTGAATCAGTCGCGATTTGTTCGGTAACTCGTGACTTCGCGCATTGATCAGGGGGTAGTCAAGAGTGGCAACATTGCGTGCCTCTTGATCACCGATAGGACGGTCGCGGCACCTTTCGCTTCGTGTTTCAATTTGAACCGGGGACTAGCAGCGGAAGTGCACAGCCCCGCACTTACGCTCCGTTCCGTCCTTGCCGGTCTGCGGTCTCGTAGAGAACCCTTGGAGTTCTCGGCCGCACCCGTCAAGGAGGTGACCCGCCCACATGAGCGAGTCCAACGTCAACGCCCCGCCCGCCACGAGCACGTCCGCCAACGGACTCAGCTACGGCCCGATCAAACCCCTCGCGGTGAGACTCAACGAGTCCACCCGCACCCAGCTGGACATCATCGCCCAGCTGCGTGATCGCAGCGTCACCGACGAGGTCCGCCTCGCCATCGATGCCTGGATCGAGCTCGCCAAGGCCGACCCGGCGCTCCAGCGCCTCGCCCAGGCTGCTCGCGAAGAGATTGAACGCGAGGCAGCTGGCAAGCGTAACGCGATCGCCGCAATCTTCGACGCCGCTCCGGCGACGAAGACCACGCGATCCGCGAAGCCGGTCAGCAGCTGACGTACCACCTGCGGGCGACCGGTCGGGATGAGTCGTCCTTTACGGACGTTGTTCTCCCGCCGGTCGCCCGCGCACCACCCTTCATATTCGCCACGACGTCTCGTTCGCATTCAACGGTTCAGACAGAGAGCTCTCCGCGTTCTCTGGCCGCATGTGTGAAGGAGGACATCTCGTGGTGCACGGCATCATCATCCCGGCATCCGACTCGGAGCCGGGTCGGCGCAGCGTTCGCGAACCTCGAAGACTATCGTCGGCGGCTAGTTCGAAGCGGTGGATACTCAGAAGATCGAAGCCCTCGCCAGTCTGGCGCCGAGAGGCTCGGTGTAGCGGCTATCGACGCGGCGGAAGCATCGAGACGGACGTATGTGCTCACTCGCTCGAATAGCCACGTCCTTGCTGGGTCTGGCTGGTCTTTCGCCGCGATCATGTGATGAGTATGGCTTGCCCCAGTCAGCGACTCGCGATGTTGCGCTGACCGCGTTTTGCGGTTATCGGCTGTTGGGAAATTTCGGCGCAGTTCAGCCTTTGTTTCCGTTAGCGTACGCGACTGTTTCAGGGTCGACGCCTATTCAGCAGATTCTTAACTTCTACTTCGAATGGGTCCAGGCATGGAGCTTTCGGGCGATGACCCATCGACTTAGGCTCGTCAATGGACGTTCACGAAATCTCGCTACGAATTCACCATTCATCACTGAGGGGTACTATGCGTGCTTTGCGAATCGGATCGACTGAAGTTTCTGACACCTCGCCGGCGTATGTAATCGCTGAGATTGGTCATAACCATGGCGGAGATCTCGCTGCCGCCAAGGAGCTCTTTATCTCGGCCGCGGAATCGGGTGCGTCCGCGGTGAAGCTCCAGAAGCGTGACAATCAAGGCCTGTTCACCCGTGAGATGCTCGAAAAGCCCTATGGTGGTCGCAACAGCTATGGCGCAACCTACGGCGAGCATCGACAGGCGCTGGAATTTGGCGAAGGTGAGTATCGCGAACTTGCGGCCCTCGCCGCTGAACTCGGGATCGACTTCTTCACCACCGCTTTCGATGAGGCAAGTCTGGATTTCATCGTGCGGCTCGGCCTCCCCGCCGTCAAGATCGCGTCCGGAGACCTCACCAACTCGCCACTGCTCGAAGCGGCAGGCAAGACGGGGCTACCGATCATTGTGAGCTCTGGTGGTGCGAACTTGTCGGATGTCGTGACGGCCGTCTCCGTTCTCGACGGCGTAGGTGCCAGCTTCGCGCTGCTGCAATGCACCGCCACCTATCCTGCCCAGCCCGAACAACTGAATCTGCGGGTAATCGATACCTATCGACGATTGTTCCCGCACGTCGTAATCGGATACTCCGGGCACGACATCCTTCCAGTGGTGCCCATCGCTGCGTACACCCTGGGTGCCAGGGTTGTTGAGCGGCACTTCACTCTCGACAAGGGCGCCCCGGGAAGTGACCACCACTTTTCCCAGACCCCGGCCGAGCTCAAGGCGATGGTGGAAGATCTCGCCACAGTGCGCGTAGCGCTCGGCTCCTCGGTCAAGCAGCAACTGCCCGCGGAGGCGCCCGCGTTGGCGAAGATGTCCAAGACGCTCGTCGTCCGGGGGAATCATCAGGCGGGCACCATTGTGGATCGAAGCATGCTCGTTGCGAAGACGTCGGGACGACCGGGGATCCGCCCGGCTGCCTTGGGTGAGGTCGTGGGTTCATGTCTCGCCCGAGATGTGGAGGACGAACACGTGCTCCGGTTCTCGGATCTCGTGGACGCGACGGCGTGAACGGAGGGGCGCCGGTCGCGCTGATCACCGGCGCGGCCGGAGGCCTCGGGACGGGGATGTGCGAAGACCTGCTCGAAAGGGGCTGGACGGTGCTAGCCCATGTCCGGCACGTCGAGCAGGGGCGAAAACTCGCTGCCGCAGGCGCTCATCTCCTGCCCGCGGACCTGAGCTCACGCGCCCAAGTGCAGAGCCTTGTTGCACAGGCTCAACGAAAAGCTGCGCGGATCGACGTCCTCGTCAACAATGCTGCGCTCGGATACGGACCACCGGACGCCACTAGACAGGTAACAGAGGACGGCGTCGAGTCCCGTCTTGCCGTGAATGTCCTCGCACCTATCGCGATCATGGAGGGACTCGAGCCGTGGCTTGGCGACGGCAGTCGTGTTCTCAACGTGGCCTCGATCAACCAGGAACTGGTGGATGGGAACGATCTGCAGCTGACCGGCCGCTGGAGCCGTGAGGACTCGTACCGCCAGTCGAAGGCACTTTTGCTCGTGACGACCCAGGTGTTCGCGAGACGATGGAAGTCTGTGAGTGTGGCCGTTAATGCAATCCATCCGGGAACACGCTTGCCGACGAAGATCGTCCTGGAAAGCGGGGTCGCGCCGTCTGGCTCTCTCGAACGCGGGATCGAGACTTGCGTAGATCAGTTGTTGCGACCAGATCCCAGCACAGGGATGTTTGTCAGAGTTGGCGACGAACCGGTGCGCATTGACGAGCTCTACCCCTCGGCAGCGGCGGGGGAGGGGCTGGTCGCGAAACTGAGGGAAATTCTGGCATGACACTGAGCATCCGCGCATGGGTCTCCACCCGGTTCTTGACGTTCTTCGTCAGCTGGGCGGTATTCCAGTCGTATTGGGGCCTGTGGCTGGCGGGGCGAGGGTTCTCGGTCGCGGAGATCGGCACTGCAGTCGCTTGTTCCCTGGTGGCGAGGTCTATCACCGTCGCAGCCATCTACCCAGCCCTGAACCGGCACGCGACATTGCTGCGATTGAGCAGGGTCGTGCCATGGCTGATCACCGCGATGGCGGTTCCTTACATCCTCGTAACTGGCTTTCCCTTGCTCATTGCGGTCTCGGTGGTCTTCGGACTGATTTACCCGATCATGCTGCCGCTGAACGAGACGGTCGCGACTGTTGCCGCACGGCAGAAGCTGTTGCCCTACGGGCCCACCCGCGCGCTAGGTTCCGCGGGCTTCATGATCGGTACGCTCGTCGCGGGCTGGCTGGCCTCGGCGCTAGGCACACCAGTGCTCGTGTACGCCCTCATCGGATCATGCCTGCTCATGGCGCTGGTTGGCTTCATCCATCCTCGGGAGGCAGCGGCGCTCGACCTCCGTGGATCCGGCGCGCACGGATTCGTTACTCTCCTCCGCAATCGTGCGTTCCTTGCTTGCCTCACAATCGCCACGCTCGTGCAAGGCTCGCACGCGGCGTACTACAGCTTCGGCGCTATCCGTGCGGGGGAGATCGCCTCACCAACTGCGGTACCGTTGCTGCTCGTCCTCGCACCCCTCAGCGAATTCGCACTCTTCTCGTTGGCCCGCGCGCGCTTCGAGAGCCTTGGGTACCGTTCACTGTTCGCGATTGGCGCACTGGTCGCCACTGGCCGCTGGACTCTTCTCGCCTTCGCCAGCAACTGGGAGATGCTCGCCTTCTCCCAGCTTCTCCACGCCGGATCGTATGCGACGACTCACCTCGCATTTGCGATGTACGTCCGCGACCACATCGACGTTGACGATCAAGGCGCAGCGCAGGGGCTATACGCATCGCTCGCCATGGGATTGGGCACTGCTGTGCTCACGTTCGTCGCGGGACAACAACTTAGCGCTAGCTTCTCCAGCGCACTACTCACAATGGCTGGCGCAGCAATCGTTAGCCTCGTTTTCCTGCCACTTGCCCGAACCAAGAGAAAGGCCACCTCATGACGCTGGACCTGACAGGTGCGAACACTCTCCTTGTTACGCCATTCCATGCGGACGGGTCCATAGACGAGTCCTCACTTCGCCGGCTCATCGACCACGTTATTGAGGGGGGCGCACGAGGCGTAATCCTCCTCGGCTCGACTGGAGAGTTCTTCGGCCTCACACATGACGAGCGAATCCGTGTCGCTCAGGCCGGCATCGCGCATGTCGCAGGTCGAGTCCCGGTCACTGTGGGCGTCGGTAGCGACGGCACCGCGGAAACTATCGAGCTAGTCATCGCCGCAGAAGCTGCTGGTGCCGACTGCGTAATGCTCATTCCACCCATCTACTTCGACAGCAGCGCCGGTCCACAGGTCGCCCATTACGCAGCCGTCGCTGCGTCGACGAGCCTCGATGTGATGCTCTACGACGGATCAAACGGGATTCGTCTGACCCCAGCGGTACTCGTGCAAGCGAGCAGGCAAGCCCCCAACATCAAGTACGCGAAGATCGCGACTGCGGATCCCGCGCTCTTCCGAATCTTCGGTGAGGCGGCGCCAAGCGTCACCACAATCGTGGGAGAGGACATGATGCTATTTCAGGGCCTACGCGCCGGCGGGCGCGGTTCCGCCACCGCCATCGGTAACATCTTGCCCCGTCAGATTGCCGCACTACACCGGGCCTACGAAAACGGGGACTCTGAAGAGGCATACCGTATCGCGACCCAGTTGTCTCCCGTCACTATGTTCCTGTCCATACCCAAGGGTGGCTTCATTGCAAAGTTCAAGCACATCCTCGCGCTTCAAGGAGTCATCGAATCCGACAGAGTACGCACTCCACTCCTGCCCTTAACACCCGAGGGACGGGCGGAGATCGTGCACGACGTTATGCCACTTCTCGACCGTGGGTAGGACACACATCAAGGGCGTGCTCTTCGACCTCGACGACACGCTTCTGGATCACAGCGGTTCCGCCAGGCGCGCCTTCACCCAATGGGCGCCGGACCACGGAATCCAACCCGATCCGGAATGCTGGCGCCTGTGGCGTGAAACCGAGCATCGCTTTCCGCCGGAGCCTCACAATCATGTCCCCATGTCCCTCACCCGGGCGTGGCGGATGGAGGCCTTCTTGGCCGCTGCGCTTCCTGGGTCTGCGCCTGTTGTCCCCGAGGAACTCGGGAGGCTCTATGACGACTACCTACTCCGGTACAGCGAAAGCTGGAGTCTCTACCCTGACACTCTCGACGCGCTGTGTCTGCTAGGCGGCAGATTCCGCCTTGGGATCCTCACCAACGGTGCGACACTCATGCAGCGAATGAAGCTGCACCAAACCGGATTGAACAACTACGTCGAATTCGCGCTGGTGTCCGAGGAGATCGGTATCGCTAAGCCGGCGCCGGAAACGTTCATTATTGCGTGCGATCGGCTGGGACTTCGCCCCGAGGCCGTCTTGTACATCGGAGACGACCCGCAGATTGACGTCGACGGAGCGCAAAGCGCTGGTCTGCACAGCGTCCAAATCATACGAAATGGCGCGGCCGGGCTGACAGCGCTGCTCGACTTGTGCCAACGTCTCCTAGCGACCGACATCCTGCCGTAGTAGACCGCAACGACTTCAAAATGCGACAGGCATCCGCGGGGGACGCGGTGGCCTATAGCAGGTCGACCAACGTCGGCGTCGCCAGTATCGGCCGAGGTCAAGCGTCGTCGGCCGGTACTCGGCACGATCCACCCGCAGGGGTGGATAGCTATCGCCACACGGAGTTCCCTCTTACTGCACGGCGGCGTAAGCCTCGAGCACCGCGGCGGGAACACGTCCACGCTCGCTCACCGTGTGACCATTAGCGCGCGCCCACTCGCGAACGGCAGCGAGATCGACACCCGAAGCCTTACGGGTCGAGCGCGAAGAGCTACGACGAGCAGCAGCGGCGGGCGCGCTGGAGGAAGGACGTGCGGCGTCAATGAACGGCGCAAGGGCTTCCTCGAGCTTGCTGAGGTTCGTGTCGGAAAGGTCGATGTCGTAGGACTTCTTGCCGAGCGCGAAACTCACCGACCCGCCCTTACCGTCCTTGATCGCGGTGCCGTCGAGGTCGTCAACGAGTTCGACGATGACTTTCTGTGCCATGAGGGGTGCTTCTCTCAGAGTTAATTGAATGGTAGGCAGTCGGGTCTGCCTGTTTCGTATCCACTGTAGTCGCTGGAACGCATGATTTGTCTGACTGGTTGTACCCCTTGACATTCGGGGGTCAGGTATCTTCGGCTACTCCCGGGCCTTTTGTCGCGTGGCAGAAGAGATATATCGAGGATTCACTCACATTCCTTGCGGGGGAGTGCGTGAATACTCCTGCTATGTCGGATTCAGAACCAGCCCATCGATTCATCGCCGGGCCGATTGCGAAAGTACAGCCGTTCGAAAGGCTGGACGACCAGTTCGGCGATCCGTTGGTTGGATTCGTTGGTTCGTAGAAGATGCGCTGGGCGCCATGCAGCAGCATTACCCGGCACAGGTTCGACCACCGTGCCTCCCATGACGACCTCGTGGTTTTCGACAGCACCAATCCAGCCAGGGAAGCGGTAGCTCAACGCGAATACTCGTACTTCGTGAGGCGGAGCGATCGTCTGGTCCCCGTTCATCCATTGGGCCAGTTCAACCCAGCGCGCAAGGCTCTCAACACGTTCCACCCCGATCGTCTTGGACTCCCCAGGTGCGAGGTCGAGTTGCTCGGGCTGGGCGCTCTGGTCGGCGGAGCGCGTAAATGTTGCCTGCATGTGGCGCGGGCCGTCATTGACGATCTTTACTGTCGCGCGCACGCAAAGTTGCTTCTGCGCGTCGCGGGGGAGTACATACTCGGACTGAGTGAGTCGCTCCGGGCGTTCTCGGTGATCATCTGCAAATACGACCGGAAACCGAGGCTCCTGCGGATCTGTCGCTTCTGCATGCAGGTTGGCGGTCACGGTGATGCGCGGCATCTCCGCGTCAATCTGGCTGCGAAGCGCATCCTCTCGCGTCTTCTCACCTTGCTCTAGCTCGGCGCGCGCGACATTGACAGCGTCAAGTGCGACCTGGGTGCTGCGTCTGGTCTGCACCGCCTGCCAAGCGATGATCGCGGCGCTGATCGCAGAGATGATGGCCGCGATGATGGCCACCGCAATCTGAATGCTGTTGAACTCGGAATCACTCACACATGCATCATGCCCGCGCTGCGGCAGCGTCATCGACGTAGCGAGCCGCGACTTGCCGGCGATGCTCCATCAAGAAATCCATGTCACCAAACATCTCGACTTCTTCGCCCGGATAGTGCTTACTGTCTCCCGCCCAGTCCGTGCGCTGGGATCGATAGGAGCGCCGCGTCGTGCCAAGAGAACGTCCGTCCTGGCTCACCGAGCCGTGTCCGTTGTGGTGTCAGGAGGATCACGCAGATCAGGATCACCCCCTGGACCGCTATCACCAGAGTCGACAGATCTTCGTGCCTGTTGTGGCTGCCCCGCGTCGATCTCAAGAGGTCAACGCACTCTCCGGGTGGGCGGATGGTGAGTCTGAGGAGATAGCGGTGTTGGCGTTGCGACCAGTCGGCGATGCGACGCGCATGTGGGTCGCGATCGTGGGTGAGCGTTACTTCATCGAGGTGAGTGTGGAGAGCGCCATGCGGATCCACGCGGCGCTGGGGGAGATCCTCAACGAAGTTCGCTGAGCGTGCCCGGGGCGCGTCTGCGCCTACTCGGTCGGCCGGCTTTCGCGGAGAAGTTCGATTGGATCGACCTTGAGGTCGAGCGCGAGGCGTTCGAGGGAGCGGAGGCTGAGGTTGCGAAGGCCCTGCTCGATGCCGCCGACGTAGGTGCGGTGGTAGCCGAGGCGTTCGGCGAACTGTTCCTGGCTGAGGCCGAGCTTCTGGCGGTGTGCGCGGAGGTTGCGCCCGAGCGTGCGCTGTAGGTCACCTTCCACCTCTCCAGGCCACCAGTCCCGACGGCAAGGTTTCAGCTGTCACGATGAGTTCCGCGCCCAGCGGTGCGTCGGCGACCTGGACATACAAGTACAGCGGGGCCCTTCTGACGAGTGTCTGTGCGCCGGAATCGACGACAAAATGCACCACCTACGGATATACCTCGAATCGGCTGGCATCGATTACCAAGCCTGGCGGTTCCGTGAGCAACCTCATTACGTACTCAAGTGTGGGACGAGTGACACAGTCGTCGGTGGGCGGCCTGGCCACGACATTCTCGATTGCTTCTGATCCGGCTGGCACAAAAGTCACTGTGAGTACCGCGGGAGCGAAAACAGACTATCGCTTGGATACGTGGGGTCGGGTCATCCAGAGAACCAACGCAGTGGGCGCGGACGAGAACTGGTCCTACTTGGCCACCGGTGAGCTTTCCAAATACAGGACCAGCACCGGCGCAGAGCTATCCATGACGTACAGCGATGGTCGCGTGACTTCGCGCCAAGTTGTCGGAGCCTCAACCTACACATACACAGGTTACGCGTATGGTTCGAGCGGGGCGGCGAAGGGCAAGCTCGTTTCTGTCTACGACGGTCCCGTGGATCCGAAGAACGAGATAGCTGCAATCACCTACGACGCGGCCGGGCGCCCCGTAACCCTGTCGGAGGGCAAGCCTGGCAGCGAGCGCACTACAACGAAAGTGAGCTACACGAACGGCACTGAAGTGGCGTGCGATAGTTCCACCAAAGCGCCGGCGGGTCTTCCTGCGGTATTCACTGACGAGGCCGGGAACAAGACGCTCCGTACGTACACCGCAGCTGGCGATCTGTGCCGAGAGCAGGACGCGATCGGTGGGGTCAAAACTTACAGTTACGACTCTTGGGGTCGACTTCTGGCCCTCGCCCAGTCGCAATCGACGTCAACCCCGGTCGAGCAGATGACGTACACCTACGGTAACAACGGGCTTGTCGCGTCAGCGACCGGCACGATCGTGCGAGATTCGCTGTCCGGGAGCCTTCGACAGCCGAGGACGGACTATAAGTACGACCTTGATTACAACTTGATGAGTGTGACCGAGACTGACCTTCAGAGTCGGAGCAGCCGAACGACGACCAGAAGCTACGACGGATACGATCGCCTGGTCGGTGAGACGGGGCCCGATGGATCGACCCAAACCTATGTGTTCGATGCGCGCGGCAACGTCGTGGCCCGGACCGATCCGAATGGCGCTCTCATGCGCTTTGTCTATGACGCGTACGGGCGCCTGACGACGAGCGTCGCACGCTACACAGACCCAACCGGGCAGACGCAGCAGCACGATATCCAGCTTGAGAAGCGCGAGTACGACGCGAGCGACAGAGTAGTTGCCGTCACCGATGCCGCGAGTCATGTAACGAAGTACAGCTACACCGCATTGGACGATGTCGCCTCCGTCACGAGCATCGCGCAACCTTTGGCGGATGGGACCGTCAAGGACGTGGAGGTCCGCAGGAACTTCTACGACAGCGTAGGGAACCTCGGGATGGTCCAACTTGACGGTGGAGCGACAACTATCAGCCTGAGCTACGACAGCAAGCGACAGCTCAAGTCGGCCTCGACGCGAGTTTCTGGGACCACGAGGCTCGAGACCTTCACACGCGATCCCCGCGGACTAGTGACGCAGCACACTATTGGCTCCGCCACGGACGCGTATCGCACGGTTGCAACGAGCTACGACGCAGTTGGTCGTGCATCGTCAGTTACGACGTCCACGTCGCCGACGTCTAGTGACAAGGCGACTACCTGGTACCAGCGGGACTATCGCGGTGGTTTGGTCGGTGTTACCGATCCGCGCGCATCCTCTGCGGGGGACGCGGCATGGACCACAAAGTACCAACTGAACGCGTATGGACAGGTAGCGAAAGCGACCGCGCCAGCGGCCGCCAGCGGAGCATCTCCTTCCGAGACCACATATGGATACGACGCCTTCGGCCGCCTTACGACCACCGTCGGTCCAGACGGTCAGCGAGTTGACGCGGCCTACGACAGCATGGACCGAGTGCTCTCGCGCACGAGCCCCTACTTCCCGCCTCTTGCGACGAGCACTCCCAAGACCATGTTCGGGTACAACGCTGCCGGTGCCGTCACGAGTATTGTCGCGCCCGGGGGGCAGCAGACTAGTGTCGCCTACGACTCGTTAGGTCATGTCGTCAGCACAACAGTTAGCCCACGCCTAGAGGGTGACTCTAGCCGCGTCACAAAGGTGAAGTACACCGATGCCGGCGTTCCGTCGCGTCAAACAGACCCGGCTGGCAACGCGACCCTACTGTCCTACGACAGCCTTTCTCGCCTTGTTGGCACGAGTCGAACTGTAGATCTTGGTGACGGGGCGGGCACGGCTACTGTGACGACATCTCAGAGCTACGACTCGGCGGGCCGTGTCGTCGCGGTTACGGACCCGAGCGGTGGGGTTTCCCGGACGACATTCAACGGCTTCAGCCAGCCCGTCACTGTCACCGATCCTGATGGCGGAGTGACCACCAACTCCTACGACTACCTCGGCCAGCTCAGCCAGATCGTCGACCCAGTTGGCAACAAGACGGTGGTCGAGCACGATCCTCGAGGCAACGAGACTGCGGTTTCTCGCTACGACGCAACGGGCGCGCTCATGGGCACAGATGCTTACACCTACGACTTGGCAGGCAACCAGCTCAGCGCGAAGGATCCGCGAGGTAACACTCAGACCTTTACGTACGACGCACTTAGCCGTCTCATCGTGGCGAAGACCGCCGACAACGCTGCAATGACGCTCGGATACGACAAAACCGGCAATCTCACGAGCCTCACTGACCAACGCGGCAACACGACGACCGCGAGCTACATGGCGGACGGCTCCGTCAGAGATCAAACAGAACCCGCGACGACCACGTATCCGAACCTGTCAGATCGCACAACGAAATGGACCTACACACCCACAGGACTGCCAGCGACCGTGATGTCACCAGGTGGGCAGAAGGTCACAAACACGTACGACGCTGACGGTAACCTCCTTACGCAGACGGGCACAGCCGGGGCCTCATCAGTCACGAACTCGTACACATACGATGACCTCGGCAACATGCTTACGTTCTCGACGCCAACGGGTAAGCAGGCTCAGACGTTCAACCAGTCCGGATGGCTGCTGAGCTCCCGAGGGCCGTCCGGCGACACCTCCTTCACATACACGCCCGCCGGACAGCAGAGCTCGACAACTGATGCCAGCGGCAAAGCGCTATCAGAGTGGACTCCTGGGGGACGACTGGCTCGCTACACGCCCGCAGACGGACCTGCCGTCAGCTACAGTTACGACGCCGCCGGCAAACTCGTTGGCCAGGTCTGGGGCACAACACTCAACCGCGTACTCACCTACGATGGTGCCGATCGAGTGACTAGCGACACGACGAACACCGCGTCCGGCTCGGTCCTCCTTGGGACGAGTTACGCGTACGATGCCGTCGGGAATCTGACGGAGAAGACGGTTACGCCGAGCACCGTCGCGGGCGCTGGAACAACGACCTACGCTTACGACGACCGCGATCGCCTGACCTCGTGGAAGGACCCATCCGCGACGGTTCACGGTCTTATCTGGGACGCCGCGGGCAATCTCACGACAGCGGATGGGCTGACGCGGACCTACGACGAACGCAACCGACTTACGAAGGTTGGCACCTCGCCGGACATCACTTATGACGCGAAGGGCAATAACGCCAGCCTCTATACCTGGGATCCCCTCGGCAACCTCGCTGGCGACAACTCGGTCGTGTACTCCTATGACGCACTCGGTAGGCTGAGCAGCGCGGGCTCAACAACGTTTAGCTACCACGGAGCTGAACCTGATGCGGCTGGAATCGGACAAGATCGACAGGCCCGCAACCCCGAGGGCGCGCTGGTCACGACCGGCGGGAACTACGCCATTACCGATGCTCGGGGGGATGTCACCGGCTTGGTCTCTGCCTCCGGCTCTTTGACAAGCCGCAGCTATGACCCGCAAGGGCGCCTCACCGACACAAAGGGTGCTGCACAAAGTCCCCTTGGCATGCAGAACGATTACACCGCCGCGAGCGGTGCCGTCGACATGCACGCGCGCTGGTATAGCCCCTCTACGGGGGTGTTCCTCAGTCGCGATGATGCTGCACTCCCGCTGGATCAGCAGAACCGATATGCCTTTGCCGGTGGGCACTGGCCAACGACGGGCGACCCCACGGGGCATTGTTGGGGGCCAGTCGCTGTGTACTGCGGCGGCGCAGCTATCGCGGGGCTCGGTGAGGCCGCCATCTGGGCGGGTGCCGCCGTGCTATCCATCTGGGTCGGAGCGGCTGCTTGGGATCAGGCGACCCGAAACTCTGACGCGCTTCTGTCGGGAATTGGCAACATTCTCGGGCTAAACGCTCCCTCACACAGCGCGCCGGCCCAAGCAGCTTCGCCCGGCTCAACTAGCTCCGCGGCGTCCTGGGCCCCTTCTGCCACGTCCGTTGGGAGGGTGAGTGTTCCGTCCATTTCCCTTCCGCCGACGGGCGCGTCGATGGTATCGCTATCGAGCAGCATGGCGGGTGTCTCGAGCAGTATGGCCGCTCTTTCGAACTCGATGGCCGGGTTCAACTCGTCGATGGCGAACTTCAACGCATCGATGGCGGCGTTCAACGCGATAGTGGCGCAGTGGCACCAAATCGCGCCGTACACCGGCGAGCATCCGAACAGTTACATCGTCGAGAACGTCATCCCCGGGTCAGTCGCGGGGAGTGGCAGCGTCCGGATGGAGTGCGATACGGCCGGCACGTGGTTGGGCTGTGCTGCGGCAATTTCCAGCCGTTCGTTGTGCGCGCAACCCGGGAGCAGCGTCTCAATTGCTTGCGCACCAGTAGTTCCTCAGCTTTGGCAGGGTGCAGCTGGACGGGGTGCGGCCGCGGACGGCGCGATCGCGACTCACGTGGCCGGGGCGCAGTCGGCCTCGTTGCCACCGGATGGACCCGACAATGAAAGCAACATCTGTGAACCTGATGCAAAGGGCGGAACGTATGTCCTGCGCGACGCAGACGGAACCGTCGTCCGAACAGGACGAACCAACGACTTCGCAGCTCGCGAGCGGCAACACCTTAGCCAGCTCTCGGATGATCTGAGCTTCGAGATCGTGACGCGCGCAAGCGACCGAGCAACTGTCCGCGGTCTCGAGCAGCTTCTCTACGATGAATTCCCGAGCGCACAGGCCAGATACGGCGGGCTCAACAAGATCCGAGGAATCTCGCCACACAACCCCAATCTTGACTATTACCTCGACGCAGGGCGGCAGTATCTTGAGGTGTGCGGGAGGACGGGGGCAGGGCGATGACTATTGTGCCCGGAACGTGGTTCGAGGTGCCGCTCGGCGACGGAAGGTCCGCGGCGGGCCTTGTCGTTGCGATTGGCTCGACGGGAATCGGATACTTCGCCTTCTTCAAGCGGCTAGTCGAATCGCCCGTGAAGCTCGAAGACTGCGCACGTCTTGGGCCAGACGACGTGCTCTTCGCGCTTCGCACGGGAACTAGTGAGTTCGACCGTGGCGCTTGGCGGGCGCTGGGTGTGCTGTCATCATGGAGCCCACTTGATTGGGTAATTCCCCGCTTCCTGCGACGGCCAGTTCACGATGGAAAGTACTACGCGGTGGAGTACAGCGCCGACGATCCCGGTGTTGAGGTTTCCACCATTCCTGTGTCAGAGGAGCTGGCGACGGCTCTGCCACCTGACGGCGTGTGGACGGCGACAACCGCTTTGACGCGGCTCCGTCGGCACTTTCAATCAAGCGATGAAGTCGTCGACGTTTCACCCGCGCTGCCAATGGAGTACGCCCTCATCGTTGAACTCCGGGCATCGTCTCCTGCATCCTCGATCGATGAGGTCCATAAACTGCAGGACGAGATTGAGTCCGAACTCAAGGCCCTCGGTATTGGTGAGCTCGATGGTGACGAAAGCGGATCCGACGGCATAAAGCTGTTCTTCACTGGTCCAGATGGATGGAAGATCCTTGCGGCGGTTGATGCGGGGTTGACATCTGGGAAGGGCTGGCGCCCTTACTCGGCACAGGTGCGGAGCCCTCGTGGGACGGCAATCCCGCTCCGATACAATCCGCGGACCAGCCGGTGGGAGCGAATTCCGTAACGCGACGCGCGTGGCTTTGAATTCGGGCCATGGTCTTCATGCGCGATTCAAACCACCTTCCAGATTCCTGGATTGCGCAGTATCGCGCCTACGCGGGCACGGCTGGCCGACGCTGGGCGACCCAAGCCGGCACCCGGGGAGCACCATAGGCGCCACGCGAGTCGCGATGAACCTTACAGATCGTCGTCGCCGGCGCCTCGTCCGCGCATTTCCGTGAGGAGCTTCGTGATCGACTCTGCGTGGCGGAGCCAGTTCTGCAGCGTCGCTTCGCTGATACCGAAGTCGGTGGCGATCTACGTGATAGTGACGCCGCTCTCGCGACGCCGGGCGACCGCGACGACATCTTCGCGGAACTCCTTGGGGTATGGACCGGGCATGATGACATCCTTTCCGCGAGCGCCTCCCGGCACTAACGATCAGTTGTCACCGATCCGTTCCTCACGCCCGGCATCAGCCAAGAGCTGGCGGGCATTCTCGTGCCGCGTGATTGGCGAGTTATCCAGGACATGACGCACGATGTGGCGGAGGAACAGTGCTGGTGCCAACTCTTCCGGTACGTTCTCGAACGCTAGTTCGATCGGTGCCGTGGACTGAAGGCGAGCAAAGAGCTCCTCAGCATCCGAGTGAAGCGCCCTGGGTCTGATGGAGACTCGCGCTATTTGATTCCGACCAGCACATTGCGGTCGTTGGGGACAGCATAGAACGCGCTCTCGAACTCGGCGGGCGGGAGGTCGCCGAGGTAACCGTGGAGGCGCTGAGTGTTGTGCCAGTGCACCCAGCCGAGCGTCGCGAGCTCGAGGTCCTCGACGGTCTTCCACGGCCCTGATCGTGCGGGTCCGCGGACGAGTTCGGCCTTGTAGTAGCCGTTCACTGTCTCGGCGAGGGCGTTGTCGTAGCTGTCCCCGACGGTTCCGATCGAGGGTGTCGCGCCGATCTCTGCCAGGCGTTCGCCGTAGCGAATCGACGTGAACTGAGACCCCGCATCGCTGTGACAGCGCAGATCCTCGTGCCGAGCGCCGCGTGACCAGCGGGCCATCTCGATCGCGTCGAGGACCATCTCGGTGCGCATGTGCGACGCGACCCGCCACCCGACGATCATCCTGCTGAACGCGTCGATGATGAAGCACACGTATGCGACGCCGGCCCAGGTCGGCACGAACGTCAGATCGGTGACCCAGAGCCGGTTCGGTGCGGTCGCGGTGAACTCCCGCTTCACGAGGTCTGGATGCCGCGCCGACGCTGGGTCCGGCCTGGTGGTCTTAACCCGCTTCGAACGACGTGCCCCCTCGATCCCCGCCGTGCGCATCAACCTGGCGGTCTGGTCCCGGCCGATCATGATGCCCGCCCGCCGGGCAGCCTTCCAGAGCTTGCGGACCCCGTAGACCCGGTAGTTCGCCTCCCACAGCTCGACCAGCCGTGGGATCAGCTCCTCGTCCCGCACAGCGCGGGCGGACGGGGCGCGGGACTTGGCGGTGTAGTAGCTGCTCGGAGCCACCTGCAACAGTCTGCAGATGAGCTCGACTCCGAGCCGGCGACCGTCCACGAGGTCGTCCTTGTTCGCATCGACGAACGCGACTACTTCCGGTAGTGGCGGTCGAGCTCCGCCCCGAAGAAAGACGCAGCCCGCTTCAACACCTCATTCGCCCGCCGCAGCTCGCGGTTCTCCTGCTCGAGCTCACGCACCCGCTGCGCCTCGACGCTGCTCACGCCCGCCGTGAGGCCGTCGTCGATATCGGCCTGCTTGACCCACATCCGCACGGACTCGACCCCGTATCCGAGCTGCGTCGCGACGCGCTGAACCGTCCCTTGCGAGACACCGAGCTCAGCGCGCAGCGTCCTCACCATCCGCACCGCGGCGGCCTTCTCCTCGACCGAGTAGCGACGCGTCGTCGGCTTCCCATTCGCCAGTTCCTTCGGCATAACCTCATCCTCGTTTCCAAGGTCAGGAGTCTCCAACAAACTCAGGGCGCTTCATTACGCGGTCTTTGCCTTCGTCGGTTCACGCAGTGCGGCACCAGCCTTCAGGATGGCGGTGCGCATCGTCTCCTGGTTCACGTCGAGATGTTTGGCGACTTGCGAAAGTGATAGTCCTGCCTCATACAGCTGGGCTGCTTTGCTCACCTGCTCGGGACTCATCGGCTGACGCCGCACAACGACCCGGGCTTCGCGCAGGATCCGCAGAATGGTGGACTTCGCGACGCCGTACTCCTCGGCGAGCGCGGTTGACGTCTCGCCGTTGCTGTACCGGGTGACGACGGCGGCTTGTTGGTCGGCATTCAGGCGGTTCCAGCCACGCTTGACGCGAGGTCGGGACATCCGTTCATACCCGCCTTCGGAGCTTGAAATCTCGCGGATCTGAGCCGCCGTAACGGAGGCCGTCGATTTATTGGAACAGAGATAGACAATGTCGACCATATTGAGGATGTTCAAACCTCTTGGACAAAGGGACTGCCTCAGGGGTCGAAAAGAAGCCCTCCGCAGAATTGCGGGGGGCTTCTTTGCTTTTCGCGAGAGCGTGCGACTGGCTCTCACCGGGATGCTTGACGTCAGGCATCACGTCGTCGTGCCCAGCGCAACGCCGATGCCCTGCTGGTCGCCGCCAACGAGCAGTTCGCCGCGCACGGAGTCGATGTCAACGTGCGCGCAATCGCCGCGCGCCGGCGTTGGAGCGGCGACGCCGTACCGGTACTTTCCCTGCGCTCCGACCTCGTCGCCGCCGTCTTCCGACACGAGCTCGACGAGTGCGTAGCCGCCGCGCCGATCTCAGAGCAGTACCCTCCCGGGAAGGCGCTCGCCGTGTGGGGGCAGAGGTATCGCGAGTTCGTGGAGACCAAACGGGGGCTCGCTAGCGCGCTGCACTCCGGCGACCCGGCCTACGCGGCGCTCCCCGAGTACTTCCACGCGCACGCGGTTCCCGCGCTCGGCGCGCTGCTGGAGAACTCGGAACGCGCGGGGGAGATCCGCGCGAACGTCACTCCGGTCGACATGCTCGGAGCGATCTCGCACCTCTGCGTGCCCTTTCTTGGCAGCGGCAGCGACACCGCAATGAGAATGGTTGTACTCCTGCTGGACGGGCTGCGGTATCGCGGGGGCACTCACTCCTAGACACCGCTGGTCTTCGTTCTGAGCGGTCCGGCAGTGTCGATACCATGACGGAATCCACTGGCCCGACGGGGAGCGGATGCCTCGCGCATCGAGGGCCCGAAGCTTGTCTCGAGGGTGAGAATGCTGCTGCAGTACCTCACCGGTGAAGGGAGTATGCCGATGCCCCGTGTCAGTCTGTGGCTCGTCTCCACATGGGCCCTCGTGAGTTTCGGAGTGATCTTCGTCATTGGCGGTGTTCCCGACGGATTCCTCGTCCTTCGCAACGCCGCAACCTTTTCGGCAGCCGACCGGGAGTACCTCGTCGGTCAGCTTGCCCTCGTGGTTACCGTGCACGTATTCATCACCGGAGCCTTGCAGCTGTACCTGCATTCGCTCGACAGAAAAGCGCGCTGGGATCACGTCGTCTTTCTGTGGCTGTTCGTGTGGGGTTCGTTGATATGGCCGTTGACGATGTTTGGCACCGTGTACTGGTATCAGAACGACTATGAGTATCGGGGGCAAGGGAGTTGGGGGATCATCACGGAGCTCTCGTTTTTCGCGGTTCCCCTCAGTATTTTGGCTTTCGTTCTGATGATGGTCCGGGAAGTCTTGACGGGGCGGAGTGCTCGCGCGCCCTCGTCACCGTCGGCTGGTACCAGAGCGTGATGTGAGCGGTGACCTGCCCCGTGACATCGCTGCCCGGCGAGGGTGGGGCCGCGCACCCGACGGCCCCCACCCCGCGCCTCCACGCCGCCGTCAGGCGGCCGATGAGCGCCTCGTCGCGGCCACCTCGCGCCCGTACGCCACGGCGTCGGTTTCCGCCTTGGCCTTGAGTGCCGCGGCGGCATCCGTGAACGCGTCCAGGGCCGGGTTTACGCCCACGAGCGTGAACGGGCGCTCGACGACGCGCAGTTCGAGTCCCCACACGTCGGCGAGCACGCGGCGCAGCCACGCCGTGGAGTGATCCCAGCCTTCTTTCGGCGTTCCCGGCGCGTAGTTGCCGCCGAGCACCGTGACGAGGGTCGCGGGCTTTCCCCGCAGCGCGGTGCCCTGAGGGTCGATACGCGGATCGGTGTGCGCCAGGTCGAACCACGTCTTGACGTGCTGCGAGACGCCGTAGTTGTAGAGGGGAATCGCGAAGAGCAGCGCTTCGGCGCCGATGAGCTCATCCGCCAGCGTCGCCGCGAGGGCTCGTGCCTCGCGCTGCCGCTCGGTGCGCTCGTTGTCGCCGACGAATCCTGCGGTGACGGCATCCGCCCAGGCGGTCGCCGGGATCGGGTCGGCGGCGAGATCGCGTCGCGTGACGACCGAATCGGGGTGGGCGGTAACCCACTCGCACTCGACGAGGTCGGCGAGCGACCTGCTGGCACTCGTGGCGGGCAGAATGCTGGCATCCAGACGGAACAGCGACATATCACTCCGATCGTAAAATGATAGTCGCTAGGAAAAACAAAGCGACTAGCGAGAATGTAGCACGACTAAGATGGGCTGATGGACGACGCGACGGGGGATGCCGAGCACGGGGCATGCGACGCTGCGGTGACGCTCGCCTTCTCGGTGCTCGGCAAACGGTGGAACGGGATGATCCTGTCGTCTCTGGGGGCGGGAGTGACGACGTTCGTCGGACTCCGCCGGGCGGTATCGGGCATCAGCGATGCGGTGCTCTCCGACCGTTTGACGGAACTCGCCGGGGCGGGACTTGCCGTGCGCACCGTCGACCCCGGCCCGCCCATCTCGGTCTCGTACGAACTGACCGACGCTGGACGGCGTCTCCTGCCCGTGCTCGACGATCTCGGCGCCTGGGCGTGGGAGAACCTGGCGCCTACGGGGATGAGCAGCGACCGTTAGCGCGAACGGTCCGTCGCTGCGACGGTGGCCATCGTCAGCGCCTCAGGTAGTGCATCCCCATCCGGTCGCGGACTTCTCCGAGCGTCTGATCGGCGATACCGTTGGCACGGTCGATACCGACGCGGAGAACGGACTCGATCACGTCGGGGTCGGTCGCCAGCGCCGACCTCCGACGCCGATGGTCCGCAAAGCGCTCGTTCACCGCCTCCGTCGCTACCCGTTTGAGCTCGCTGCTGCCCCGATCTCCGATCTCGTCGGCGATGACCTCCGTCGGCGTTCCGGTGCAGAGGGACGCCGTCGTCAGGAGCGCCGAGACGCCCGGACGCGCGACGGGATCGAAAGCGATGCGGCGCTCGCCGTCGGTGCGGGCTCGTCGGATCACCGCGGCGGTCTCGTCCTCGGTCATCCCCAGCGCGATGGCGTTGCCGTAGCTCTTCGACATCTTCCGTCCGTCGACCCCGGGCACCTCCGGTGACGCAGTGACGAGCGGCTCCGGCTCGGGGAAGACGGTTCCGTAGCGCTCGTTGAATCGCCGCGCGATGGTCCGCGTGATCTCGACATGCGGGAGGTTGTCTTTGCCGACGGGCACCAGGTTGCCCTTGCAGAACAGGATGTCGGCCGCTTGGTGCACGGGATAGGTCAGCATGAGCCCGCTCAGGGCGCGACCGGACGCCGCCGTCTCCGCCTTGACCGTCGGATTGCGGTGCAGCTCTGCCTCTGTCACGAGACTCAAGAAGGGCAGGACCAGCTGGTTCAGTGAGGGCACGGCCGAGTGCGGGAAGATCGTCGTCTTTGCCGGATCGAGGCCCGCCGCCAGGTAGTCGAGCACGGCGTCACGAACGTTCGCGCCTACGTCGCGTGCGGTGTCCCGGTCGGTGATGACCTGGTAGTCGGCCAGCACGAGGAAGATCTCGACGCCGCGAGACTGCAGTGTGACCCGCTCCAAAAGTGTTCCGAAGTAGTGACCGAGGTGCAGTCGTCCGGTCGGGCGCTCTCCGGTCAGCACGCGGAAGCGTGAAGGCTCGGCCCGGATACGGTCGTCTAGGTCGGTCATCCTGGCCTGAGTCGCGGCGAATGAGTCCATGAAGGGAGTCCTTTCCGAGGAGAGGACTGCACGGAGAGACCGCGGGATTGCGAGCTGCCGTGCAGCCCGCGAACATGCGTCACCTGGCTGCTATTGCAGCCACCACCACGAGGAGCTCGATGTGCGCATGAGCAGATGCTAACCCGCGATGCGGCGACGTGTTCATCACGGCGCGTCGATGACCGCTTGCAGTGCGGCCCCCAGTCGGGTCGCCGCCTCCTCATCGCCGAGATCGACAAGAGGATCGAACCCGATCACGTAGCGGCCGAACGCGTAGCCGAGAATCTGCGACGAAACGAGGCTCGCCCGCATCGCGTCATCCGACCCCTCCTGCGACAAGAAGGGCAGCACCTGCGCGGCGAACACGGAGCGTACGCGGGCCGCCGCTCCCTGCTCATCCTGCGCGGATGCTCGCAGCAGGATGCGCAGCGCGCGCCCGGGGGTCTCGCTTTCCCAGAGAGACACCGCATGCCGGGCGAGCGCATGGCCGAGTTGCCCGTGCGGTACGGCATCCATCTGCGGGAGGTCGAGCTCGATGCTGGTGGCTTCGAGGAAGAGGGCTTCCTTGCTCCCGAAGTACCGGATGATCATCGCCGCATCGATGGCGGCATCCTTCGCGATGGCCCGCACGGTCGTCTTCTCGAACCCGTCGGACTCGAATCGCTCGGCGGCGGCGCGGAGAATCGACGCGCGGGATCGGCGGCCCTTCTCGGTCGGGGAGGGCGTGTCGGAGCGCGTCATTCCCCCAATTTAGCAACATGCGTAGACTTTTGGCGACGGGAGTGCAAATGTCAACGCATGCTGACTTATCCTTCTCGCACTTCCGACGTCCTCATCATCGGCGCCGGGCCCGTCGGCCTCGCCGCGGCGCTCACGTTGCGGCGCCGCGGAGTGAACGTGCGGATCGTCGATGCGGCACCGCGGGGTGCGTCGACATCCCGCGCCGCCGTGATCCACGCGCGGACGCTCGAGGTGCTCTCGACCATCCACATGGCGACGCCCATCGTCGAGGAGGGGATCGTGGTGCCCGACTTCACCGTGCGCGACGGCACGCAGACGCTCGCGCACCTCGACTTCCGGGGGTTGCAGACGCCCTACCCGTTCACTCTCATGCTGTCGCAAGCGCGCATCGAAGAGATGCTCGCGGCCGCCCTCGCGGCGTGGGGTTGCGAGGTGGAGAGGGAGGTCGAGTTCGATTCGTTCGCCGAGCTGGAGTCGACGCGCCGTGCGATGCAGCTCGTCTTTCGTGAGTCCGCAAGGCACGAGCGGTCCTTCTTCGCCGCCGATCGACGTCCGCGATCGTGATCACGCGGTGAGAACATGGGCCAGAATCTGATGGAGAGCGTGCAGCAGCTGCTCGGTGGATGATCGGAAGGCTCTCATGCTCTGGACTCTCGCGCTCACCCCGTTCGATGACGCCGACGCCGACCGCCTGCGTCGCGCCCAGCGGGAGGAGCTCGACGCGCGCTACGGGTCCGACGATCACGAACCGGGCGTTGCGCCATCGGCGGGCGACGTGCCGGTCTTCCTCGTCGCGCGCGACGAACACGGCATCCCGATCGCCTGCGGCGGACTGCGCCCGCTGTCGGACGACGTGCTCGGTCCCGGAGTCGTGGAGATCAAGCGCATGTACGCGGCGCCGTGGGCGCGTGGAACAGGGGTCGCCACCGCGATCCTGCGCGGTCTGGAGGAGGAGGCTCGGCGTCTCGGAGCGCAGCGCGTCGTCCTCGAGACCGGTACGGCGCAGCCCGATGCGATGCGCTTCTATCGGCGTGAGGGTTACGAGCCCATCCCGCTCTTCGGCGCGTATATCGGCTCCGAGGTGTCGGTGTGCTTCGGTCAGGATCTCACGCGACGCGGAGGACGACGTGACGGTTCCGACGACCAAGGCTGAGCTGCTGGAGGCGGTCGTCGATGGGTACGAGAGGCTCGCGCGCGACCTGGATCGCGTCCCGGCGGAACGGGCTCGAGATCTGACGATGCCGGGCCACGTCGCAGGCACGATGATGAGCCCGGCCGATCTGGTCGCCTACCTGATCGGTTGGAACGAGCTCGTTCTCCGGTGGCATCGTCAGCGCGATGCCGGCAGGGAGCCCTCCCTTCCGGCAGAGGGCTTCGCGTGGAATCAACTGGGACAGCTCGCTCATCGGTTCTACGCCGACTGCTCGACACTGTCGTGGGAGGAGCTGTTGATCCGATTCGAGAGGGCGAACCACGATATCGTCGCGCTGATCCGAAGACTCAGCGATCGAGATCTCTACGGAGCGAACTGGTACGGAACATACACAGCCGGCCGGATGATCCAGCTCAACACGTCGTCGCCGTACGCGAATGCGCGCCGCCGGCTCCGCGCCTGGCTGCGCGAGAACGGTCTCTGATCTGATGCACGCTGTCGACGCCTGATCAGAGCTCGCGGCGGACGGGCGTTGCATGCCCTGCTACAGGCGCTCCAGCGGGTTGGCCGCGAGTTTCGCGACGACACCGCCCTCGACGAGGCGCCGGGCGGCGGTGTCGGGCTTGCGTGCCGCCTGGTCGACGACGCAGGCGCCGAACTCCGCGGCGAGCGCTCCCCGGGGATAGACCGCGAGCACCTCGCGGCGGAACGCTTCGGGAAGCGCCTCCGGCCTGGCACCCGAGATATCGAGCCCCGTCGCGACCTCCAGGAGGTAGCCCTCGGCATCCATCGCCGGATCGACCCGCGGCCAGTTGTGACGCACGATCACATCGAGCACGCGGGCGCGACGCTCCGCGGGCCATCCCGCGCCCGCCGTGAGTGCGACACCCACGTGACCGCCGGCGTGCTCGTACGAGATCGTGTGGTTGTCGAACGCGGTCACGGTGCCGATGTCGTGCAGCACGGCGGCGACATACAGCACCTCGTGATCGACATCCGCGATGCCGTCGATGCGCGCGAAGGCTTCGGCCCAGATCCACGAGCGCAGCGCGTGCGCGGTAATGGCGGGCGACTGGTAGTGCCGGGCGAGCTCGAGTGCACCCCGCGCGGCGAGGGTGTCGGGCGCGCGGAAGTCAGTGAGGTGCATGCCTTCAGTCTCGCGATCGCGGCGTCGGGGGAGGATGCCGCGGGCGGCCGAGCCTCGTCGCTTTCCTGCCAATGCCGCTCACGGTCGAAAGACCCCGACAGCACAACTCACAGCCGGCACCCAGCCTCATGGGACCAAAACCGGCGCATCCTCTGTTGGAACCAGTGACGCCGCAGCCAGCGGTGTCGCAGAGGAGACATCATGTCGAAGGACTACCGCAAGACCCCCGAGGCGCTCAGTCGCCTCACCGATCAGCAGTACGCCGTGACGCAGGACGAAGGCACCGAGCCGCCGTTCCGAAACGCCTACTGGGATCTGCACGACGACGGCATCTATGTCGATGTCGTTTCCGGCCAGCCGTTGTTCGCATCGACTGACAAGTTCGACAGCGGCACGGGGTGGCCGAGCTTCACCCGACCCATCGACCCGGATGCCGTGGTCACCGCGACCGACCGCACCTTGTGGATGACCCGCACCGAGGTACGTTCCGCGGGCGCCGGCAGCCACCTCGGACACGTGTTCGACGACGGCCCGCGCGAAGAGGGAGGCCTGCGCTACTGCATGAATTCCGCCGCGTTGCGGTTCGTGCCCGCCGATGAGCTCACCCAGCAGGGATACGGTGAATATCTCGACCGATTCCCCACCCACACCACTACTCAGGAGGATGCAGAATGACCAGCGGAGCGAGCGACACCGGAGCCGTGAACCAACCGACCGGCACCGAGACCGCGGTTCTCGCGGGCGGATGCTTCTGGGGCATGGAGGATCTGATCCGCCGTCAGCCGGGTGTGATCAGCACCCGCGTCGGCTACACCGGGGGACAGAACGACCACGCGACGTACCGGAACCACCCGGGTCACGCCGAGGCCGTGGAGATCGTGTTCGATCCGAGTGCGACCACGTACCGCGACATCCTGGCGTTCTTCTTCCAGATCCACGACCCGTCGACGCTCAACCGTCAGGGCAACGACATCGGGTCGAGCTACCGCTCGGCGATCTTCCCCGTCACGCCCGAGCAGGAACGGGTCGCCCGCGACACGATCGCCGACGTCGACGCGTCGGGTCTGTGGCCCGCGCCCGCGGTGACGACCATCGAGCCCCTGGCGCCCTTCTGGGAGGCCGAGCCCGAGCACCAGGACTATCTCCTGCGCTACCCGAACGGATACACGTGCCACTTCCCCCGGGCCGGATGGGTTCTGCCTGCGCGGGCCGACGCCTGATCGACGGAACGGACGCCCCGAAGCTGTGAGGTGCACATCTTCGGGGCGTACCGTCAGGCCATGAGCGCACAGAGCACGACGAGAAATCCGTCCGACAGTGCCGTACTCGGCCTGGGGGCGGTCTTGGCGGCCTCGTTGCCGTCTGCTCTGATGACCGTCGACGCCCCTTCCCGATACACCGTCGAGGCGGTGTTCACTCGGCGCCCGCAGCGCGAGGAGATCGCCGACATCATCGGCGCCGATACGCGCGAGTTCCTCTCCCGACGGGGCTACACCGAGGTCGAGCTCGCGGTCTCCGATCGCCGGATGGAGATCGCGAACACCAGTCTGGAAGAGCTCCGCGACGGCCTCGGCGCCGCCCTCGCCGAACTGCTCGCAGCGATCAGCACGCACGCGCAAGAGCGCCGCGCGGCGGCCGCTCTCCGCGACGAGAAGACGGCCGAGAGCGAGAGGGAGCGGGCCGAAGCCGTGGTCGCGCTCGCCGCATCGGTAAGGTTCGAAACCGAGCGGCCTCGCGCCTCCTCGTCGAACGCGGACAATCAGCGGGGCATCCGGTCGGAGGATCGGATCGGCCAGTGGACTGACGACGGCGGCCATAGTCAATAGGCCGCTCCTCGGGCACATCTCTTCCACGGCGACCGCCGGCCGGACGGTGAGGGCGACGCGGTCAGCACTCCCACAGGCCCGTGTGACACGGTAGAGACATGCTCCGCTGCGGTGATGGCATGCCGACCTGAGAGGAAGGTGCCATGCCAGCGTGGTGGGAAGAAGTGCTCCATATCGTGATCGGTCGAGTCAGCCGGCACGACGATCTGCCTGATCTACGCGGACTTGAGACCCGAAGGGTCGCCCTCGAGAAGACGCACTTCCTCGTCAACGACCGCGAGCGACGGGGTGATGAGCGGCGCACGTATGTGATGCGCCACGTGGCCTCTACCCGCCACGACGCGACCACCGTGACGGTGTCGTCCAACGGCCGTGGCGTCGGCGCGTTGCCGCCCGATGCCGCCGTTTCCATCGCCCCGCTCCTGCATCGCATCGGCGGCGCGGCGATCATCAACGGCGCGGGGTCGCGAGCGGGGAGCATCCGCCTCTGGGTCGACCTGCCCACCGCTGCCGCGCTGGGTGACTTCGCTCGTCAACGCGAGGATGTCGCGGTCGCGCAGGACTCGTGACGCGTCGTGCCCGTCGCTGACGCAGCGGCAGAGCACAATGTCCTCATGGCCGACCCCATCTGGAAGAACGACCCCGACGAGCACGACTTCCCGGCGGCGGAGGACTACCTCCGACTCGTCGCCGATCCCGGCCGGGCTCGCTCACTCGTCGCCGCCCTTCGCACGAGGGCGACAGTGGTGAAGAAGGCGAAGGACATCCTCCGTGCGGCGAACCTGCCGCTGCTTCCCACCGACAACCCGCACGTCGCCGACGACCTCCGCAAGGTGCGCGCGGGAAAGCCGCTGTCACCGGTGCTCATCGTGCACGGGGACCTCACGCGCGGTCTGCCCGCGCAGATCGCCGACGGTTATCACCGCGTCTGTGCCAGCTGGTACCTGGACGAGAACACCGAGATCCCGTGCCGCATCGTCGGGCCCGACGCCACCGCGGTGTGAGCGCGTGAACCTGCAGACGCTCGCGCTGATCGGCGCCGTCGCTCTGCTCGGGCCGCTGCTCGCGGCGAGCAGCCGTTGGCGCATTCCCGTCGTGATCGGCGAGCTCGTCGCGGGCATGATCATCGGCCGAACGGGACTGCACCTCGTCGACACGACCGATGCCACCTTCAGCTTTCTTGCGACGCTCGGCTTCGGCCTCACGATGTTCGTCGCCGGCACGCACGTCCCGGTGCGCGACGCGCGGTTGCGGCCGGCGCTCGGACGCGGTGCCGTGCATGCCGTGATCGTCGGTATCGTGGCTGCCTTCGCCGGATGGGGCCTCGCTGCGGTGTTCGACACCGGTCATGCGGCGGTGTACGCCGTCGTGATGGCGTCGTCATCGGCTGCTCTCGTTCTGCCGGCGGTGCAGCAGACCCGTCTCGGCGGCGCGCAGCTGCTGCCGACGATCGCGCAGGTCGCGATCGCGGACACGGCGTGCATCCTGGTGCTGCCGCTGGCCATGGATCCCGAACGCGCCCCCGTTGCTGCTCTCGGCGCGCTCGCGATCGCGACCGTCGCCATCGCGCTCGCCCTCATCCTCAGGTGGGCTGATCGCGGTGACCGGTGGAAACGGCTGCGCGAAGCGAGCAAAAGGCATGAACTCGCCCTCGAGCTGCGTGTGAGCCTCGTACTGGTCTGCGCCCTCGGCGCGCTGGCCACCGTCTCCCACGTATCGGTGCTGCTGGCGGGATTCGCCGGCGGCCTCGCGGTGGCCAGCGCGGGGGAGCCGCGACGCCTCGCCCGCCAGCTCTTCGCCGTCACCGAGGGGTTCCTCTCACCGCTGTACTTCGTCTGGTTGGGCGCGTCCCTGTCGTTCGTCAGTCTGCTGGAGACACCCGCGTACTTGGCCCTCGGGCTGCTGCTGGGCGTCGGTGCGGTGAGCGCGCACCTGGTCGGTGTCCTGCTGCGACAGCACGCGCTCTGGTCGATCATCGCGGCGGCTCAGTTGGGGGTGCCGATCGCCGCCGCGACCATCGGCGCCGATTCGGGCCTGCTGAACGCGGGAGAACAAGCGGCACTCGTGCTCGGGGCGATCGTGACGATCGTCGCGCTCGCGGCATCCGCCGCCGTCGCCGCACGACGCACATCGTTCCGTGACGACGTGCCGGATGCCGCGGTGCCGGGGGCCGCCGCGACGGCGGTCAGCCCGCCGTCCCCGTGAAGGATCGCGCGCTCGTCGCGGTCTGGTCGCCTCAGCCGGCGTTGCGCACGTCGTCGAGCGCCTCGTCGAGGCGGGCGAGGATGTCGGCGCAACGCGCGACGTCCTCGCGCGTTCCCGACAACTCGAACTCGAACAGCACGGGACGCCGTGACGCCTGAGCCAACTGCCTGGCGGCGGCCTGGTAATAGTCGCCGAAGTTGCGGTTGCCCGAACCGATGATGCCGACCATGCGACGGCGGGTCATCGGCGAGCGCAGGAAGGCCCGCACACCGGCGGGCAGCGTGACTTCGTCGGCGTTGCCGGCCTTGTACGACGGCGTGAGCAGAACCCAGGGGCCGCTCGGCTCGCTGCGGCGCACATCGGAGCGGGCGAGGTTGAGCACCCGGCGGCCGTCGATCCGCGCGAGAGCCTCCGCGAACCGGCCGGTCAGGTTCGACGAGGAGGAGTAGTAGTACACGGGGATCTTCCGCATGTGGCAAGTCTCATCGGATGCGGCTGCGCCTGCTCGGCGCATGGGCGTGACAAACCGATTCGCGGCGTCAATACACTGGCCGCCATGGCTGTCAGGGTGCGCAGGGCCGCTCCGCATCGCGGACGCGGGGTCATCGTCGTCGTGACGGTCGTTGTCGTCGCGCTGATCCTCGCCGCGATCGTCGTCTGGCTCCTGCCTCGAGGCGGAGCCGACACTTCGCCGCCGCCGGCGGTCACGGTGTCGCCGCCGTCGGCGGTCACGGTCTCCGTGCAGCAGGACCGCCTCGACATCGCCCGCGGTGTCATGACGATCGACGTACACAACGGCGGGGATGCCGCACTTCAGGTGTCGGGAATCGTCTACTCCGATCCACGGTGGTCGTCGGCCCTCGAGTGGTCGGGAACGATGGAGGTGCCGGCCGGGCGCGCGCGGTCGCTGGGTGTGACCCTGCTGCAGCCGCGGTGCGACACCGACGGATCGACCGTGCCCGCATCGGCGCCGACCGGCTTCGCGCGGCTGACGTTCGGAGCGGGCGACGCTGCCACGCAGGCGGATTACGTCGTCGACGATCCGTATGGATTCGTCAGCCGCTCGGTGCAGACCGGGTGCTTTGCGGCGCGGCTCGCGCAGACGGCCGATATCGAGTTGGTGAGCGTGTCTTCCCGCGGCTCGGGGGCCGACGAGGTCGCCACGATGACGGTGCGCGTCGCCAATCACGGAGATCGGCCCGTGCGGGTGGATTCGATCAAGAGCACGACGTTGCTGCAGCCTGCGGCGGGAGCGTGGACCTGGGCGCCGGCACTCACCGTCGCGGCGGGCACCGAGGCGACGATCGAACTCGATGCCGTCCCGGCTCGCTGCGACATGCACGCCGTCGCCGAAGACAAGATCGGGACGCGGTTCGACACGACAGTGTCGGTGCTCTCCGACCCGGTCTCCACGGGCACGATCACGCTGGTGTCCACCGACGAGCAGAGGGCGCGCTTCTACGAGATGGTGGCGTCCAACTGCGGCTTCGCCCCTTAATCACGGCGACTCCGAAGGGGGAGTGCGCTCGCATCTTGTGTGGTCAGACCACATGTGCCATACTGATCTCAGACAGGCCCGAGAGCCCTCGGACCCGGAAAGCGATGACGCGGACATCGTGTCCGCGCCGGGTAGGAGACCCACAATGTCCACCTCGATCGATGCTCTGGTCGAAGGCGCACAAACGGCGCTCGCAGAGTACGCATCTTTCACGCAGGAGCAGGTCGACCAGATCGTTCGCAAGGCGAGCGTCGCGGCCCTGCACTTCCACGGCGAACTCGCCCTCATGGCGGTCGAAGAGACCGGCCGAGGCCTGTTCGAGGACAAGGCCGTGAAGAACATGTTCGCCTGCGAGCACGTGACGAACTCGATCATCAACCAGAAGACCGTCGGCGTCATCTCGCACGACGAGATCACGGGCATCACCGAGATCGCCGACCCGGTGGGTGTCATCTGCGCCCTGACCCCGGTCACCAACCCGACGTCGACCGCGATCTTCAAGTCGCTCATCGCGCTGAAGACGCGTAACCCCATCGTGTTCGGCTTCCACCCCGCCGCGCAGAAGTGTTCGGTCGCCGCCGCGAAGATCGTTCGTGACGCCGCCGTCGCTGCCGGTGCGCCCGCCAACTGCATCCAGTGGATCGAAGAGCCCTCGATGGAGGCATCGGGCGAGCTCATGAACCACCCGGGCGTCGCCCTCATCCTCGCCACGGGCGGCAACGCGATGGTCCGCGCCGCCTACTCCTGCGGCAAGCCCGCCCTCGGCGTCGGCGCCGGCAACGTGCCTGCCTTCATCGAGCGCACCGCCAAAGTGGGCCGTGCCGTCAACGACATCGTCCTGTCGAAGTCGTTCGACATGGGTATGGTGTGCGCCAGCGAGCAGGCTGTCATCCTCGACGAGCCGATCGCCGCCGAGGCGCTCTCCGAGTTCGCACGGCTGCACGCCTACCTGGCGACGCCCGACGAGAAGCGGATGCTCGAGGAGTTCATCTTCGGTGTCGCGGCGTTCAGCGAGAACTGCGCAGGCGCCAAGCTCAACCCGACCGTCGTCGGACAGTCGCCGCAGTGGATCGCCGAGCACGCCGGCTTCACTGTTCCGGAGAACACGTCGATCATCCTCGCCGAGGTCTCCGGTGTCGGCCCGCACGAACCGCTGACGCGCGAGAAGCTCGCCCCGGTGCTGGCCGTGCTGCGCGCGGCGAGCCCCGCCGAGGGCATCGACCTGGCTCGCCAGATGGTCGAGTTCGACGGCCTCGGTCACTCCGGTGCCATCCACTCCAACGACCAGGACGTCATCGCCGAGTTCGGCAAGGTCGTCAAGGCCGTCCGCATCATCGAGAACAGCCCGTCGGCACTCGGCGGCATCGGTGACATCTACAACGCCTTCATGCCGTCGCTCACCCTCGGCTGCGGCTCCTACGGTCACAACTCGGTCTCCAACAACGTCTCGGCGGTGAATCTCTTGAACGTCAAGCGCATCGGGCGTCGCAACAACAACCTCCAGTGGTTCAAGATCCCCGCGAAGACCTACTTCGAGCCGAACGCGATCCGCTATCTGGCCGACATGCGCGGCCTGGAGCGCGTGACGATCGTCACCGACGAGACCATGACCAAGCTCGGCTACGTCGACAAGATCATGGACGTGCTCAACCGCCGCGAGAACCGCGTGCAGGTGCAGCTCATCAGCACCGTCAAGCCGGAGCCGAAGGTCTCCGAGGTCCGCGCGGGCGCCGAACTGATGCGTCAGTTCCAGCCCGACACGATCATCGCCCTGGGCGGTGGCTCGCCGATGGATGCCTCCAAGGTGATGTGGCTGCTCTACGAGAACCCCGAGATCGAGTTCTCCGACATGTGCGAGAAGTTCTTCGACGTGCGCAAGCGCGCGTTCAAGTTCCCCGAGCTCGGCAAGAAGGCGAAGCTCGTCTGCATCCCGACCACGTCGGGCACCGGTAGCGAGATGACGCCGTTCGCCGTCATCACCGATGACGAGACCGGCATGAAGTACCCGCTCGCCGACTATGCGCTGACCCCCTCGGTGGCCATCATCGACCCCGTGCTCACCAAGATGCTCCCCGGCTTCCTGGTCGCCGACGCGGGCTTCGACGCCCTGACCCACGCCACCGAGGCGTTCGTCTCCGTCTATGCCAACGACTACACCGATGGTATGTGCCTGCACGCGATCAAGCTCATCTTCGAGAACATCGAGCGCAGTACCAAGGCGCAGCCGAACTCGACGGATGCCGAGGACATCAAGGCCCGCGAGAAGATGCACAATGCGGCATCCATCTCGGGTATGGCGTTCGGCAACGCATTCCTCGGAATCGTTCACGCGATGGCGCACGTGACGGGCGCGACGTACCACCTGGTACACGGCCGCACGAACGCGGTCTACCTGCCCCACGTGATCCGCTACAACGGCACCGTCCCGACCAAGCTCACCAGCTGGCCGAAGTACGAGCGCTACATCGCTCCCGAACGGTTCCAGGAGATCGCCAAGCACCTGGGCCTTGCGGCATCCACCCCGGAGGAGGGCGTCGAGAGCTACGCCCGCGCCGTGGAGGAGCTGCGCGACCGCGTCGGCATCGAGCGTTCGTTCCAGCAGCAGGGTGTCGATGAGACCGTCTTCATCGCCGGTCTGCAGGATCTCGCCCTGGCCGCCTACCGCGACCAGTGCGCGCCGGCCAACCCGCGCATGCCCATGATCGAGGACATGAAGACCCTCATGGAGGCGGCCTACTACGGCACGTCGTTCGACGAGGTCCGCGCGGCGCGCAAGGTCGCCCACGCGGAGAGCGAGGCCGTCACCGGCACCGTTCGCACCACGGCACCCGTGAAGGGTGCGGCCAAGAAGGCCAAGGCCAGCGCCTGACCGACGCTGCAGAGCGAAGGGGGCCGGGGGAGCATCCCCGGCCCCCTTCTTCGTGCGATTTCATATCGTTCTGCCGCTACCCGTGTTCATCCGCGGTCCGTACCCTGGGTGCATGCACCGCATCCGCCGCGCACGGTTCGGGGACATCGCCCCGTGGCTCGTGACGGCGTCCGCGGTGGTGCTCGCTCTGGCGGGCGCCACCGCGATGATGCTCGGTGTCGGCGGCGAGCGTCCGGATGATCGGGTCCTTCCGGCGGTGGCGCCGGCGACCGTGCCACCGACATCCGCAGCCCCCGCGGATGCGCCGGCGAACACGACGGCCTACGACATCCGCACCCTGCGTCCGATCGACGTGTGGTCCGTCACCCCTTCCATCGCGGTCGACGACGCGCCTTTTGCCGCGATGACGGGCGAGCTCGCGCGCCCGCGCAGCGGCGCGCCGATCTTCGCCGACCCTGCCGGACAGCCGGTCGGCTACCTGCCGCGGGATGCCGCCTACGGCGGAACCACGGTGCCGGTCGTGGCGCACCAGACGAACTGGGTCAAGGTCCTGCTCGCGGGTCGTCAAGGCGTGCCGCCGGAGGGCAATCCGGCCCAGACCGTGGGGTGGCTGCGCGTTGCCGACGTGGACATCACCCCGGTGCAGGCCTACGTCGACGTGCACCTGGCCGATCACACGATCGACATCGTGTCGGCGTCCGGCGTGGAACGCGTCGCCAACGACTTCGCGTGGGGTACGCCGTCGACACCGACACCGGTGGGGCGCACCTTCGTCATGCTCACGCGAGTGGTGCCGCAGTTCGCGTATACGCAGGGGCACCCCCTGGTGTACCTCGGCGTGCAGTCGACGTCGATGGCGGGCTTCGACGGCGGCACCGTGGCGGTGACCGCCTTCCACTACTACCGAGAGCGCTCCGGTGCGAACTCGTTCGGGTGCGTCTACCTCGACGGTCCGAGCGTCGACCGTCTCGCCCAGTTGGCGCCGGGAACTCCCGTCGTCATCTATCCGTAGGAGTACAGACGAACGATACCTGCCCAGCTTTTTCGGCTCTCACAGTCGTACATCCTAACGATTCCAACCGCGCTAACATGACCGGATGCGCATCCAGTTCGAGGCAGAGATCTTCCGCTGGTCCGCGCGCGAACAGGACTGGTACTTCGTCGCACTGCCGGAGGAGTTCAGCGCCGACGTCAAGGACGTCGCGCACCCTCCACGAGGATTCGGCGCAGTCCGCGTGGAAGCGGTCATCGGATCGTCCCGGTGGCGAACCTCGATCTTCCCCGACAAGCAACGCGGCGCGTACGTCCTGCCCCTGAAGCGCGCGGTCCGCGACGCGGAGGGCGTGGAGGGCGCCGGCACGGTGACAGTCGAGCTCGAGGTGTTGGGTGTCTGAGGGGGCGCTTGTCGCGATCGCGGGAGTCTCCGGCCTCATCGCGGGTCTCGGCGTCGACACGCTGGTTCTCCGGGTGGTGCCCTCCGGCCCGCCTCGTCATAGCCGGCCTCGCGCGCAGCGTGCGGTGGTCGTGGCCGCGACGGGCGTCGCGTTCTCGCTCGTGATGATGTGTGCCCTCCGCAGCGCCGGATGGGGACAGGCGCGCGCGGGGGAGTCGTCGATCGCGTTCGCGCTCTCCACCGCGGCCTATCTGCTGATCGCGTCCGCCGGCATCGCGCTGACGCTCGTCGACGTGCGCACGCACCGCCTGCCCAACGTGATCGTCCTGCCGCTGCTGGCGGCGACCGTCGCGCTGTTCGCGGCATCCTGTCTCTTCGGTGCTCCGTGGAGCGCGCTCGTTCGTGCGGTGTCGGCCGGTGCTGCGCTGTTCGCGTTTTTCGCCGTGCTCCGCGCCGTCGGACGGGGTGCCATGGGCGGCGGCGACGTCAAGCTCGCCGCTGTCGTCGGCATCGCGCTCGGCTGGATCGGATGGCATGCGGTGCTCGCTGGCACTCTCGCCGCCTTCGTCCTCGGCGGCCTCGTCGGGCTCGCGCTCATCGTGACGCGACGCGCCACCCGTTCGACCGCGATCCCGTTCGGCCCCTTCCTCGTCGCCGGCACGTGGGTCGGCATGCTCACGGCCGACGGCGTGCTCTGACGGGAGTGATCCGGCGCGGCCGTCGACGGCGCTGTCAAGGCCCTCCGGCGGGATTGTCGCGCCGCATATCCTGGGCGGCATGGACATCTCCCGCGTCATCGCCCGCGCCCTGTCGCTGACGCCCGTGCGTGCCTTCCTGCGCTACAGCGAACGCCGCGGCGCCATGCTCGCCGACAGCGTCACCTACCGCACTCTTTTCAGCATCTTCGCCGCGGTCCTGCTCGGATTCTCGCTCGCCGCGCTCTGGCTGTCGGGCGACTCAGAGGCATGGTCGGCCCTGGTCGCCGCGGTCGACCGAACGATCCCGGGTCTCGTCGGCGAGGGCGGCCTCATCAAGGTCGACAACATCGCCCTGCCCGTCGGCCTGTCGATCGCGGGGGTATTCTCGCTCGTGGGTCTCGTCGGCGCGGCGATCGGCGCGATCGGTTCGCTGCGGACGGCGATGCGCCTCCTGTGCGACAAGCTCACCGACGACGTCCCGATCTGGCTCGTGCTGCTGCGCAACGTCGCTCTGGCCATCGGTGTGGGCGCAGCTCTGATCGCCTCGGCGGCGGTTACCATGCTCGGCACCGCGGGTCTGGGAACGGTCGCCGGGTGGCTCGGCCTCGCCGGTGACGACCGCGCGCTCGCGTGGGGCACGCGCGCACTCGCGATCCTCGTCACGTTCGTGCTGGATGCCGCCGTCATCGCCGTCCTGTTCCGGGTGCTCTCGGGAGTGCGGGCGCCCGCGAAGGCGCTCTGGATCGGGTCACTCCTCGGTGCCGTCGGCCTCACCGCGCTGCAACTGCTGTCGGGTCTGTTCATCGGAGGAGCGGCGTCCAATCCGCTCCTCGTGTCGTTCGCGTCGCTGATCGCGCTGCTGCTGTGGATCAATCTGTCGGCGCAGGTCATCCTGATCGCCACGTCGTACATCTTCACGCTCGTCGAGGAGCAGAGCGACCGCGTTCGCGCCCGCCACGGCGCGCGCACCTTCGCCCAACGCCGTGTGCAGACGGCGGAGAACGCGATCGCTCTCGCGACCGCGGAGCTCGAGGCGGCACGCCGCGCCGAACAGCAGGAGCGAGTCGCGTCCGCGCGACCGTGACTGACGGTCGTGTAACGGCCAGGTAAGGGCCTCGTGAAAACAGTGGCGCCGATGTGCGCCGGACGCGGGCTCCCATTAGCGTGTGAACTGTGTCAGAACCCGAATCTGTGACCGAGTCCACGTCGCCGTCCCACCCGCTGAACGCGAGCCACCCTCTGGCTCTTGCCCCGGTCACCGGTCCGGCGAGCTCGGTGGACGGGTTCGTCCGTCAGTTCCTGCGGAACCTCAACTACGAGCGGGGCGTGCCGCTGTCGGCATCCAGCCCCAATGACCGCTACTTCGCGTTCGCCATGACGGTGCGCGACTACCTCATGGCACGCTGGCTCGAAGACCTCCGCCGTCAGCGTGTGAGTCAGGCGAAGGGCGTCTGCTACCTCTCCGCCGAATACCTGCTCGGTCGCCAGCTCGACAACAACCTGCTCGCCAGCGGCCTCACCGAGATCGCGACCGAGGCGATGGTCGCGTGCGGCATCGACATCGACGACCTCCGCGCGCAGGAGGTCGAGCCGGGCCTGGGTAACGGCGGCCTCGGACGCCTCGCGGCCTGCTTCATCGACTCGCTCGCCACGATGGGTGTTCCCAACGTCGGCTACGGGATCCGTTACGAGTACGGAATCTTCCGGCAGACCTTCGTGGATGGCCAGCAGGTCGAGCAGCCCGACGCCTGGCTGACCCTCGGGTCGCCGTGGGAGTTCCCACACCCCGAAGCCGCCCGTCGCATCTCGTTCGGTGGGTACACCGAGCACTACGATGACGACGGTGTCACCCGCAACCGCTGGGTTCCGGGATGGCACGTGCTCGCCGTCCCGTACAACTACATGGTGCCGGGCTACCTCAACGGGCGCGTCAACACCCTGCGCCTGTGGAGCGCCAAGGCGACGGATTCGTTCGACCTGCGCGTCTTCAACTCGGGCGACTACGAAGAAGCCGTCCGCGCGCAGACGTTCGCCGAGAACATCTCCAAGGTGCTCTATCCCGAAGACTCCACGCCGCAGGGCAAGGAGCTGCGCCTGCAGCAGCAGTACTTCTTCGTCGCGGCATCCATCGGTGACTTCCTCGACAACATGCTCCCCGACGACTTCGACGTCGAGAAGCTGCCCGACCGCGTCATCTTCCAGCTCAACGACACCCACCCGGTGATCGGCGTGCCCGAGCTGATGCGCGTGCTCACCGACGAGAAGAAGCTCGACTGGGATGCCGCGTGGGCGATCACTCAGAAGTGCTTCGCCTACACGTGCCACACGCTGCTTCCCGAGGCGCTCGAAGTCTGGTCGGTCGACCTGCTCGGCCGGCTCCTGCCGCGACACCTCGAGATCATCTACCGCATCAACGAGGAGTTCCTCGAGGACGTCCGAGAGCGCTACGGCGACGATGAGATGCGCCTGCGCAACATGTCGATCATCGGCGAGTTCCCCGAGCGGAGCGTCCGCATGGCGTACCTCGCGACGGTGGCCGGGTCGAAGGTGAACGGCGTCGCCGAACTGCACTCGCAGCTGCTGCGTGACAAAGTGCTGCCCGACTTCAACGACTTCTTCCCGGGCAAGTTCACCAACGTCACCAACGGCATCACGCCGCGCCGCTTCGTGCGCCTCGCCAACCCCGGCTTGTCCGCGCTGATCACCGAGGCCATCGGCACCGGCTGGCTCACCGACCTCGAGCGGCTCCGTGAGCTCGAAACCTACGCCGAAGACCCGCAGTTCCGCCAGGCGTTCGCCGGCGTCAAGACGGCCAACAAGCGCCGCCTCGGCGAGGTGCTGCGTGCCCGCGATGGTTTCGAGATCAGCGACGGGCACATGCTCGATGTGATGGTCAAGCGCCTGCACGAGTACAAGCGGCAGATGTTGAAGCTGCTCCACATCGTGACGCAGTACGAGAGCATCGTGTCAGGCCGGGTCGCGGCATCCGATGTGCAGCCGCGCACTGTCATCTTCGGCGCGAAGGCGGCACCGGGTTACGTCATGGCCAAGCGCATCATCCACCTCATCAACGCGGTGGGCGAGGTCGTCAACGCCGATCCGCGCGTCGCCGGTCGCCTCAAGGTGCTGTTCCCGCCGAACTACAACGTCACCCTCGCTGAGCGTCTGATCCCCGCCGCAGACCTGTCGGAGCAGATCTCGCTCGCAGGCAAGGAGGCCTCCGGTACGGGCAACATGAAGTTCGCGCTCAACGGCGCGCTGACGATCGGGACCGACGACGGCGCCAACGTCGAGATCCGCGAGCTGGTCGGCGACGACAACTTCTTCCTGTTCGGCATGAGCGAGCCTGAGGTGGAGGCGCTTTGGGCCCGCGGCTATAAGCCCGCGGACTTCTACCAGCAGGACGACAACCTGCGGCGTGCGATCGACCTCATCGCGTCCGGTGCGTTCTCCCACGGCGACCGGAGCGTGTTCGAGCCGATCGTGTCGAACCTGCTGTACGACGACCGCTTCATGGTGCTGGCGGACTACTCCTCGTACATCCAGGCGCAGGCGAAGGTGGATGCCGCCTACACCGACCAGGATGCCTGGACCCGGTCGGCGATCCTCAACGTCGCGCGCAGCGGGTACTTCTCCTCCGACCGCTCGATGCGCGACTACATCGAGCGCATCTGGCACACCCCGCCCGTGCTCTGAGGGCGTCGGGCGTCGCGCCGTCAGCGGGCGTAACGCTCGACGAACGCCCGTAGGATGCCACCGGTGTGCACCACCGGCAGGCGCCGCACCGCGCTGAGCGTCAGCTCGAGCTCGTCGGCCGCGAAGTAGCCGTGGCCGGCGTAGGCCCGGATGCGGGTCGAGATCCCCTCGACGTCGCATTCCGGGTGGAACTGTGTGGCGTAGACATTCGCTCCCACGCGGAACATCTGCACGGGACAACCGTCGCCCTCCACCAGCAGGGTGGCAGAGTCGGGCAGGCGGGTGATCGCCTCCTTGTGCCCGACGAAGGCGGCGAACGCGTCGGGAAGTGCGCACAGCAGGGGGTCGGTGCGCCCGGCGGCGGTCGTGCGCACCTCGACGACGCTGATGGGCTCGCGATATGTGCCGTCGATGAGGGCACCCTGGTGGGCCCCGACGGTGCCGACCCCGTAGCAGGCCCCGAAGAAGGGGAAGTCACGGGCGACGACCTCATCGAGCAGGGCCGAGATCTCCGCTTCCACGCGGCGTTGCGCAGCTGACTTCCTCTCCCACGGGTCCGACGCGTTGAACGGTCCGCCGCCGACGAAGATGCCGGAGTAGTCGTCGAGATCGACCGGGCCCAACGGTCCGGCCTCCAGTCGCACGCGCACGAGCTGCTCCGGAGTGAGTCCCGTGAAGCGCAGGAACAGGGCGTACTCCTCGTCGGCGGGGATGTCTTCGGCGCGCGTGGCGAGCAGGAGAAACGGCTTCATTGCGGGGTCTCCCGGATGTAGGTCGTGATTGCGTCGAGCGTCGCTGCGACGGCGGGATTGCGGGGCCCCTCGTCGCGGGTGACAGCCCAGTAGGCGAGCGGATGTGCGTAGGCGCCGTCGAGCACGCGCACCAGACGCGGATCGGCGTCGCCGAGGAAGTCGGGCAGGAGCCCGATCCCGGCGCCCGCCGCGGTGGCCTCGACGTGTGCGAACACGCTCGTCGAGCGCACCGATGCGGGGGAGTCGGGCAGCTCTTGCAGCGCGCGATCAAGCTCATCGACCTGCAGCGAACTCTCGACGTAGTAGACGAGCGGGTGGGCGGACAGACCGGCGACCGTCTCGGGGATGCCGTGTGCGGCGAGGTAGTCGGGCGCGGCGTAGAGGCGCAGCGCGTAGGCGCACACCGCCGTCGCGTAGGCGCGTCGCACGCGCGGTCGGCCCACGACGATCTCCAGGTCGACGCCCGAACGGTTCTGTCGCACGCGCTGCGTGGCCGACAGCAGTTCGACGGCGAGGCCAGGATGCGTGCGGCGCAACCGGGTCATCGCGGGCGCGAGGAACACCGCCGTGAACGCGTCGGGTGCCGAGACGCGGACCATGCCGTGCACGACATCGGCATCCTCCCCGTCGACCAGCTCGCGCACCGACGCCTCGATGCGTTCGGCGATCGCCAGCGCACGGCGGCCGAGCGCCGTGACCTCCCAGCTCCCCGAGGTGCGCACGAGCACCCGGCCGCCCATGGCGGTCTCCAGCGTCACGATGCGCCGCGAGACGGTGGAGTGGTTGACGCCCAGCACATCGGCGGCGGCGGTGTACCGTCCGAGGCGGGCCACCGAGAGGAACGTCATGAGCGCGTCCAGCGGGGGATCGGCCGCACTCGTGTTCATGTCGTCGAGTGTGCATCAATGCACAGTGGGCGTGCAAGTTTGCGGTCTTTCCGTGCATTGATCGGTATACCGCCGATGCCTACGCTGACCATGGCGGCCGTCGTCGACGATGACGGCAGCTGGCTCTGCGCGACGATCAGCGTCCGGGGCCGCAGTTCGCACGCAGGACGTCGTCGGCACGAAGGAGCAGCCATGGCCATCATCGCCTTCATCGGACTCGGGCACATGGGTCAGCCCATGTCGGCCCACCTCGTCGCCGCCGGCCACACGGTTCGCGGCGTCGACCTCGACGCGTCAGCGACGCAGGCCGCCGCCGCGCGCGGCGTGCAGATCGTACCGACGATCGCCGCGGCACTCGACGGAGCGGATGCCGCGATCACCTCGCTCCCCAAGCCCGAGCATGTCCGCGGCGTCTACGGACGGCCCGACGGCATCTTCGCGCACGCGGCATCGTCCACGCTGCTGCTGGACACCTCCACCGTCGACGTCGAGACGTCGCAGTGGTGCCACCGCGAGGCGGAGGCGCGGCAGCTGTCGTTCGTCGACGCCCCGATCTCCGGCGGCACCACCGGTGCCGAGGCCCACACGCTCACCTTCATGCTCGGCGGCCGTCCCGGCGACGTCGACCGTGCCCGCGAGGTCGTCGGGCCGATGGCCGGCAACGTCATCGCGTGCGGCGCGGCGGGCGCGGGCATCGCCGCGAAGCTGGTGAACAACATGATGCTGTTCATCAATGTCCTCGCCGTCTCGGAGGGATCGCAGCTGGCCGAGCAGCTCGGCCTCGACGCCCATGTCTTCTGGGACGTTGCGCGCGTGTCGTCGGGTGACTCGTGGGCGCTGCGCACCTGGTATCCCGTACCCGGCGTGGTCGACAAGGCCGCCGCCAACAACAACTTCGATGCCACCTTCTCCGTCGACCTCGCCCGTAAGGACTGCGGTCTCGCCGTTCAGGCCGGTGATGAGACCGGCGTCCAGCTGCCCGCCGCGCGCCTCGCTCTCACTCAACTCGATACGCTCGTCGCCGAGGGCCTCGGCGCCAAGGACTGCACGCTCGTCGCGCGGTTCGCTTCACCCGACGGCACCCTCCGTGGCTACGACCCCGCCCGCGACGCCGCAGCATCCCATTGACTGACTCCGATCGGAAAGCACTTATGAGCACCACGGTCACTGAACCCGCCCTGACGACTGTTCCGCACATCATCGGCGGCGAGCGCGTCGACCCCGCCGACCGCACGGGTCCCGTGTTCGATCCGGCCACGGGGCGTCAGACCGGCGAGGTGGCCCTCGCCTCGGCTGCGCTCGTGCACGAGGCTGCCCGTATCGCCGAACGCGCACAGCGCGGCTGGCGCGACACGGGTCTCGGCAGGCGTCAGCAGGTCATGTTCCGCCTCCGCGAGATCATCTCCGCACGGGCGGAAGAGCTGGCGCGGATCATCACGGCCGAGCACGGCAAGACCGTCGACGACGCGCTCGGAGAGGTGGCGCGCGGACTCGAGAACGTCGAGTTCTGCACGAGCCTCATGCACCACCTCAAGGGCGACTACTCCGAGCAGGTGGCCTCGGGCGTCGACGTGCATCAGGTACGCCAGCCGGTCGGCGTCGTCGCCTGCATCACCCCGTTCAACTTTCCGGCCATGGTTCCGCTCTGGATGGTCACCACGGCCATCGCGGCCGGCAACGCGGTCATCTTGAAGCCCAGCGAGCGCGACCCCTCCGCCGCGGTGTGGCTGGCTGAGGCTTTCGCCCAAGCGGGTCTTCCCGCCGGCATCCTGAACGTCGTGCACGGCGACAAGGAGGCGGTCGACGCCCTCCTGGACGACCCCATCGTGCGCGCGGTGTCGTTCGTGGGTTCCACACCGATCGCGAAGTACATCTATGCGCGGGCGGCCGAGAACGGCAAGCGGGTGCAGGCACTCGGCGGCGCGAAGAACCACATGATCGTCATGCCCGACGCCGATCTCGACGCCGCCGCGGATGCCGCGGTCTCAGCCGCCTACGGGTCGGCGGGGGAGCGCTGCATGGCCGTGTCGGTGGTGGTTGCCGTCGGCGGCGTCGCCGACGCTCTCATCGCGAAGGTCGCGGAGCGCATCGCGGGTCTGGTCGTCGGCAACGGCGCCGATCCGCACACTGACATGGGTCCGCTCATCACGCGCGACGCGCTGGATCGCGTGCGCGGGTTCGTGGCGGGGGCGGCCGGCGAAGGCGCCCGCGTCGTCGTCGACGGACGCGAGCTCGACGTCGAGGGGGAGGGCTTCTTCATCGGCCCGTCGCTGGTCGACGGCGTCGCCCCCGGGATGCGGGTCTACGACGAGGAGATCTTCGGCCCCGTGCTCTCGGTGGTCCGTGTCGCCACGTACGACGAGGCCGTTTCGCTCATCAACGCCAACCGCTACGCCAACGGCACCGCCGTGTTCACGCGCGACGGAAAGACCGCTCGCCAGTTCGAGTACGACATCGAGGTCGGCATGGTGGGCATCAACGTCCCGATTCCGGTGCCGATCGGCGCGTTCTCGTTCGGTGGGTGGAAGGATTCGCTCTTCGGCGACACGCACATGTACGGACCCGAGGCATTCGCGTTCTACACCCGCCGCAAGGTCGTCACCACGCGCTGGCCCGAGCCCAGCGAGAGTCAGATCAGTCTGGGCTTCCCGACGCATTGACGCGTCGGGGCTAGGCTGGACGTTCACGTTCCGCTTCTTCGTCGGAGGTACACCATGGCGATCGCACGACTGCACGGAGGCCCGCTGGACGGGCAGGTCCTTCCCCTGGAGGACGAGAACCAGGACCGCCTGATCATGCCTTACAGCGAGACGCAGATCGTCTACGAACGCGCCGGGGTCGCTGAGAACACCGGCGAAGGCGACGGTCCCACGTCGGCCGACTTCCACTTCGTCGAGGCCGAGGATGACATCGATCCCGACCCCGACGGCCGGGACGAGTGAGCACGGAGCCTTCCCACTCGCTTGAAATCGAGCTGACGTTCGACGTCAATGCCGACACGCTCGTTCCCGACCTGTCGGGTCTGCCGGGGGTGGCCGTCGTCGATGGGCCTGAGCTTCGCGCGCTCGACGCGCGTTACCTCGACGTGCCCGGTTTCGCGCTGGGTCGTGCTGGCTACGCCGTGCGCCGGCGCACCGGCGGCCCCGATGAGGGCTGGCACATCAAGGGCCCCAAGGGTGCCGAGGGTGGCAGGGTCGAGACGCACTGGCCTCTCGACGTCGGAAGCGGGAGCGGGAGCGGGGTCGACGGTGACGACGTGGCGGTGCCGGATGCCGTGGCATCCGCTGTCGCCGAGATCGCACCCGGGGCGCTGTCGCCGATCGCGCGCATCCGCAACGAGCGCCACGCGTACACGCTTCGCGATGCCGCGGGCGGCGTGATCGCAGAGTTCGTCGACGACCATGTGAGTGCTCTCGATAACGTCCGCGGCATGGAGACGTCCTGGCGCGAGTGGGAGTTCGAACTCGGGCCCGCCGCGCCCGCGGATGCCGCCGGCCGCGCGCGCCTGCTCGAGCAAGCCGCCGCCGCGGTCGCCGTCGTCGGCGGACGCCCCGCGGCGTCCGATTCGAAACTGGCCCGCGCGCTGGGACTCTGAGTCGACGACGCCGCCATCCCCGAAAACCACTGACGCCGCCCCCGGCTTCGTTCGGGGCGGCGTCAGTTGTGGGAGTCAGCGTACTCCCGGGGTGGGGTGCGCTTGCTCGCGCACCCCAACGATCACAGGTTGATCATGTGTCCGGCGAGGCCGTGGAAGGCCTCCTGCAGCGCCTCCGACAGCGTCGGGTGGGTGTGCACGTTGCGGGCCAGCTCGAGTGCCGTGAGGTCCCACTTCTGGGCCAGCGTGAGCTCGGGAAGCAGCTCCGACACGTCGGGTCCGATCAGGTGGCCGCCGACGAGTTCGAGGTGCTCGGCATCGGCGATGAGCTTGACGAAGCCGACCGGCTCGCCGAGGCCGTGCGCCTTGCCGTTCGCCATGAACGGGAACGTCGCGACCTTGTATTCGCGGCCGGTCTCCTTGTACTGCGCCTCGGTGTAGCCGAACGACGCCACCTGCGGCGAGCAGAAGGTCGCGCGCGGCATCATGCGGTAGTCGCCGAGCGCCATCGTCTCGGCGCCGCCGATCGTCTCCGCGGCCACGACGCCCTGCGCTTCCGCCACGTGGGCGAGCTGCAGCTTGGCCGTCACGTCGCCGATGGCGTAGATGCCCTCGACGTTGGTGCGCATGAAGTCGTCGATCGCGATGGCGCCGCGGTCGGTGAGCTGCACACCGGTGTTCTCCAGGCCGAAGCCGTCGATGCGGGGGGCGAAGCCGATCGACATGAGCACCTTGTCGGCGTCGATCGAGCCCTGCGCACCGCTCTTGTTGTCTGTGTAGGTGACGGTGACCTTGTCGCCCGAGTCGACGACCGACTCCACCTTGGTGGAGACGAGGATGTCGACGCCGAGGTTCTTGTACTGCTTGGCGATCTCCTTCGAGACGTCGGCGTCCTCGTTGGGAAGGGCGCGATCGAGGAACTCGATGATGGTGACCTTGACGCCGTAGTTCGTCAGCACATAGGCGAACTCCATGCCGATGGCGCCGGCGCCGACGATGACGATCGAGCCCGGCAGGTCGCGCGTGAGGATCTGCTCCTCGTACGTGACGACGTTCTCACTGAGGGTGACTCCGGGAAGAAGGCGCACGGTCGAGCCGGTCGCGATGATCACGTTGTCGAAGGTGACTTCTTCGGCAGAGCCGTCGGTCTTCGTGACGGTGATCGCCTTGGGACCCGTGAACGAGCCGCGTCCCTCGAGCTCGGTGATCTTGTTCTTCTTCATCAGGTAGTGGATGCCCTTGACGCGGCCGTCGGCGACGACGCGCGAGCGGTCCCAGGCCTTGCCGAAGTCGAGCGTGAACTCACCCGAGATGCCGAAGAAGTCGGCCTTGTGCTTCAGGGTGTGGGCGATCTCGGCGTTCTTCAGGAGCGCCTTGGAGGGGATGCAGCCGACATTGAGGCAGACACCGCCCCAATACTTCTCTTCGATGATGGCGACGGACTGGCCGAGCTGAGCGGCACGGACCGCCGCAACATAGCCACCAGGGCCGGCACCGAGGACGACGACGTTGAAATGAGGCATGCTCTCAGCCTAGTCCTCGGGGGTGGCCCGGGCCCGCCGCATGAGCACGGCCACAAGCCCGCCGAGGGCCCCCGCCGCGATGACGCCCAGAAGGGCCCAGACGAACGTCGGGACGCCTTCATCCGGTCTGGCCGGGACGGCCGCTGAGCTCGATGACGGCGATGCCGGAACCGCCGGGGCGGTGGCTGCGCTCGAGCCGCTGCCGGTCACGGTGAAGGTGTACTCACCCGATACGGGATGTCCGTCGCTGGATACGACCCGCCAGATGACGGTGACGGGGCCGGAAGGCGTGCCGGCCACCGGCTGCATGAGCCGCGTGCCGTCCAGTTTCGGGTCGCCATCGGTGAGGGAGCTGCCCGCGGCATCCGTGACCACCACCTGCGTCGCGCCGGGCTGGTCGATGAGCACGCCGCTGAAGGTCATCGTGATCTCGCTGGGAAGTGCGTCGACGTTTCCGTTCACCGCGGGCGAGGCGCCGATGAGCTCATCGTGCGCCCACGCCGGTGAGGCGAGGGTCAGCGAGAGGCCGCCGAGAAGCACCGCGAGGGTGGCGACGAGAACGGAGCGGAACGTGTGAACTCTGTGTGACATCACACGCTCGAGCCTATCCGCGGGTGTTGTGAGCGAGGCGTGCGCTCTAGCATGACGGCAGGCGGGCACGCCGCTCGCTGTGACCGGGAGGACGGTGCGAGATGGACGCCAGGATGATGCACGCGATGGCGGGCGAGATGACCGCGATGACGGGTATGCCCGCGATGGATGCCGCGGTGATGCAGGCCTGTATGGACGCGTGTGCCGCCTGCGAGCAGGCGTGCACGATCTGCTCCGTGCAGATGATGGACTGCGCGCCCGCGTGCATGACGTGCGCCGACATGTGCAACACGATGATGCGGGCCATGCTCCGGATGCCGGGGATGACGCCGGCCTCGATGATGGCCATGCTCGACGCCTGCATGGCGATGTGTCAGACCTGCATGGACATGTGCGCGATGCACGCCGAGGAGAGCACGGTCTGCGCGATGTGCGCCGAGGCGTGCCGCGCCTGTATGGACGCGTGCATGGCGGTCAAGGACGCGATGATGGCGACCTCATAAGCCGCCCGTCTTAGAGCGTCAGCGCGTTGAAGAGCTGACCGCCCGCGTTGAGCACGTGGTAGCGCGGGTGATACGACACCGGGGTGCCGACGGTGAGCGCGGCGGCTGCTCCCGCGCCGTTCCACAGCTCTATCGCTGCGCCGTCGAGCGTGAACAGGACGATCGAGCCGTCCGCGTCTGCGGTGGTCACGACGGCGTCGACCCATTCTGTCGGCGTCGCCGAGACGAGCCGCGACTGGATCAGGTGGACCGCGTGCCCGGGCGCGAACGAGCTGCAGGATCCGCCGGTCGCGCACATGCAGATCGCGCCCTGACGCGCGGGGGCGGCGGGGATGAGGCGATCGTGAGGCGTGGACACGGCGGTTCCTTTCGGGGAGGGGCAGATGCAGCCCGCTCGGCGATGCAACGTTAGGCCGGCGCCTCCGCCGGCGCACGACGGCTGACACACGACGACACACGGAGTTCCGAGCCGAGCGACGTGCCGGTCGATCGAGGCGCCGAACGTGAGTTCGGGGGGTTCGCAGCACGGGTCGATCGGTTAGGGTGAAGAGGAAGGAGGCCATGGTGGAAGAGAATGCGCGTGACGCTGGTGGCAGCGGCATCCGACGCGACGCCGGAAGCGGCGGATCAACCGACACGACTCAGACGTTCGGTCACGATTCGGACCTGTCCTTCGTCCCCTTCGGAACCGATCTCACCGAGGTCGAGAGCGAAGCGATCAACGCTCTGCCCTCGCGTGCGGCGTTGCTGCTCGTGCGGTCGGGACCGACCGCGGGTGCGCGGTATCTGCTCGATACCGATGTGACCACGGTGGGCCGTCATCCCGAAGCCGACATCTTCTTCGACGATGTGACGGTGTCGCGTCGTCACGCGGAGATCACTCGCACCGGCACGGTGTTCGAGCTGGTCGATCAGCGTTCACTGAACGGCAGCTACGTCAACGGCGACCGCGTCGATCGCGCGGTCCTCGTCGACGGCGCCGAGGTGCGCATCGGCAAGTTCCGGCTCAACTTCTTCGCGTCGCCGGCCGACCGCGGACAGGTGACGAGCGGGTGAGTCCGTCCCCCTCGCCCCGTGGACGATCGTCGTCCACGGGTTACCTCAGCATTGGTCAGGTGCTCGCGCGACTGACTCCTGAGTTCTGCGACCTCAGCGCCAGCAAACTGCGCTACCTCGAAGTGCAGGGCATCGTGTCGCCGCTTCGCACCGAATCGGGCTACCGGAAGTTCTCGCCGATCGATCTCGATCGTCTGCGCACCGCCCTGACGCTGCAGCGCGATCACTACATGCCACTCGCGCGGATCCGCGAGTACCTCGACGAGCAGCAGAAGAAGGGCACCATCGCGCCCCCCGCTCCCGCCTCGATCGTGACCGCGCCGCGCCGCTACCGCCGCGAGGAGCTGCTGCAGGCAGCATCCGCGCCTGCGGCGCTCTTGAACGACGCCGTCCGCGCGGGACTCATTCCCGCATCGGAGAGCTACGACGACAAGGCGCTCGGCGTGCTCCGTGCGCTCGTGGCCCTCGACGGCCACGGTATCCAGCCCCGTCACGTGCGCGGCGTCCGTCAGGCCGCCGAACGCGAGGTCGCCCTCGTCGAAAGCGCGTTGACCCCGCTGCTGCGTCGGATGGATGCCGCGTCACGGGCACGTGCCGGGGAACTCGCCCCCGAACTTCTGCGGCGACTCGACGAGGTGCGCACCGCGTTCGTGCACGCCGCACTCGATCGCATCGTGTCATGACGACGCGACACGCCGCCGGGTCGGATGCGGATGTCGTTGCCGCGGGCACCGCGCTGATCTACCGTGGAGAAAACGACAGACCGTCCGGGTGGAGGCGAGCATGACCGCGCACGATGCGCCGAGTGAACTTCGGTTCGCCACAGACCTGCTTTTCACCGATGGTCTGCCCCAGATGGACGACGAGGTCGGTTACCGCGGCGCGGTCGCCGCTCGCGCCGCCGGCATCACGTATCGTCAGCTCGACTACTGGGCGCGGACCGAACTTGTTCAGCCCACCGTCCGCGGCGCCAGCGGTTCGGGATCGCAGCGGCTCTACGGCTTCCGCGACATCCTGGTACTGAAGCTCGTGAAGCGTCTGCTGGACACCGGAATCTCTCTGCAGCAGATCCGCACCGCGGTCGAGCAGCTCCGTGCGGCCGGCATCCGCGATCTCGCCGGGACGACGCTGATGAGCGACGGTGCCTCCGTGTACCTGTGCACCTCCAACGACGAGGTCATCGACCTCGTCAGCCGCGGTCAGGGTGTGTTCGGCATCGCCGTCGGCAAGGTGCTCCACGAGGTGGAGTCGACGCTGCTCGATTTCGACCCGCAGGCGCCCGACCCGGTGGACGAGCTCGCGGCCCGCCGTTCGGTCAAGTCGGCCTGATCGGTTCGACGCGCCTGCGGCGCTCGCTCAACGGCCGGTAGTACGGCGCTCGCTCAACGACCGCCCCGGCGGGTCAGGCGCGCTGTTCGCCGGCGGTGATGCGGCCGGTGCGCATGACACGGTCGAGGAGCGCGTCGAAGTCGCCGGCCAGTTCCTGCGCCGAGTCACCGGGCCAGATGTGAAGCGGCTTGGCCGCGCCCTGAGCCTGCTGCAGCGACGTGCGCTCGGGCAACTGGGGCGAGAGCACCAGCGGGCCGAACATGTCGCGCAGCTCCTTGATGCGGAACTGGTGTTCGATCGACTGGGGGCGCACGCGGTTGACGACGATTCCCAGCGGTTGCAGTCGCGGGGAGAGCCCGCGACGGATCTCCTCGATCGCGCGCAGTGCGCGGTCGGCGGCGGCGACGGAGAACAGACCCGGTTCGGTCACCACGACGACCCGGTCGGATGCTGCCCACGCCGTACGGGTGAGCGCGTTCAACGAGGGGGCACAGTCGATCAGCACGAGGTCGTAGTCACCCTCGATCGTCGCGAGCGCCTCTTCGAGCTTCCAGACATCGCGCACGCTCGGGTGCGGTCCGTCGAAGTTGATCGCCGAGGGGCTGCCGATCATGACGTCGATCGTGCCCGGATGCACCTTGGCCCAGCCGCTGGAGGTGATCGCTTGGCGAACCACCTTTTCCTTGGGGTTGGCGAGCACATCGGCGACGTTGAGTCGCCCCGCGACCTGGATATCCATGCCCGTCGACACGTCGGACTGCGGGTCGAGGTCGACGACGAGAGTCCGCACCCCTCGAGCGAACGCTGCGGATGCGAGGCCGAGAGTCACGGTCGTCTTGCCGACACCCCCCTTGAGCGAGGAGACGGAGAGTACGTGCACGAGGCTCTACGTTACCTTCCCCTAGGCTGTAAGGACACTCAGGCTCCCGTGAAAGTGGGCCCTCGGGGAATCAGCGTCTCTCGGTACTCGGGAGCCACTCGGAGAAGAGGTGTGCGTGTTCCGCAAGATCCTGGTGGCCAACCGTGGAGAGATCGCGATCCGCGCCTTCCGAGCCGCGTTCGAACTCGGTGCCCGTACGGTCGCGATCTACCCCTACGAAGATCGCTACTCGCTCCACCGGCTGAAAGCCGACGAGGCTTACCAGATCGGAACGACCGGTCAGCCGGTGCGCGCTTACCTCGACGTCGACGAGATCATCCGCGTCGCGAAGGAGTCCGGAGCCGATGCGATCTATCCCGGATACGGCTTCTTGTCGGAGAATCCCGAACTCGCCGCCGCGGCGGCCGCGAACGGCATCGTGTTCATCGGCCCGCCCTCGCGTGCGCTGGAGATGGCGGGAAACAAGGTGACGGCGAAGGAACACGCGATCGCGGCCGGCGTTCCCGTGCTGCGCTCGACCGCAGCATCCGACGACGTGGACCTTCTCGTCGCCCAGGCGGACGACATCGGCTTCCCGATTTTCGTGAAGGCCGTCGCTGGCGGCGGTGGCCGGGGAATGCGTCGCGTGGAGAGGAAGGAGCAACTCGCGCCCGCGATGGCCGAGGCCATGCGCGAGGCCGACAGCGCGTTCGGTGACGCGCGCGTCTTCCTCGAGCAGGCCGTGCAGCGCCCACGTCACGTCGAGGTTCAGATCCTCGCCGACAAGCGCGGCGAGACGGTGCACCTGTTCGAACGGGACTGCTCGGTGCAGCGTCGCCACCAGAAGGTGATCGAGATCGCGCCGGCGCCGAACCTCGCCGACGACGTCCGTCAGAGTCTGCACGCCCACGCGGTCGCCTTTGCGCGATCGATCGGCTACGAGAACGCCGGCACGGTCGAGTTCCTCCTCGAGACGGCCGGACCTCGCGCGGGCGAGGTCGTGTTCATCGAGATGAACCCGCGCATCCAGGTGGAGCACACCGTCACCGAAGAGGTCACCGACGTCGACCTCGTGCAGTCGCAGATGCGCATCGCGGCGGGAGAGAGCCTCGCCGACCTCGGCCTGCGTCAGGAGGACATCCGCCTGCGCGGAGCTGCGTTGCAGTGCCGCATCACGACGGAGGATCCGACCCAAGGGTTCCGGCCCGACACGGGCAAGATCACCACCTACCGCTCGCCGGGTGGCGCCGGCATCCGCCTCGACGGCGGCACGACGGCCGCGGGCTCCCAGGTGAGCCCCCATTTCGATTCCATGCTCGCGAAGCTCACCTGCCGGGGGCGCGACTTCGCCGCCGCCGTCGTGCGTTCGCGCCGGGCGCTGGCCGAGTTCCGCATCCGCGGCGTCTCGACGAACATCCCCTTCCTCCAGGCTGTGCTCGATGACCCCGCCTTCGTGGCCGGCGATGTGAGCACGTCGTTCATCGACGAGCGACCCGAACTGCTGCGGGGGAGGCAGTCGAAGGACCGCGGGTCGAAGATCATCTCCTGGCTCGCCGACACCACCGTCAATCGTCCGAACGGCGACAACCCGCTGTCGGTGGATCCCGTCACGAAGCTGCCGGCACTGGACCTCGGCGCAGAGCCGGCACCGGGTTCACGCCAGCGCCTGCTCGAGCTGGGGCCCGCCGCCTTCGCGAAGGCGCTGCGCGGGCAGACCGCGCTGGCGGTCACCGAGACGACCTTCCGCGATGCGCACCAGTCGCTGCTGGCCACCCGCGTGCGCACGAAGGACCTCGTCACCGTGGCGCCCTACGTCGCCCGGCTCACCCCCGACCTGCTTTCGGTGGAGGCATGGGGCGGGGCGACCTACGACGTCGCCCTCCGCTTCCTCGGCGAAGATCCGTGGGAGCGCCTCGACGCCCTCCGCCGGGCGTTGCCGAACGTCGCGATCCAGATGCTGCTGCGCGGGCGAAACACGGTCGGGTACACGCCGTATCCCACGAAGGTCACCGATGCCTTCGTGCGGGAGGCCACGGCATCCGGGGTCGACATCTTCCGTATCTTCGACGCGCTCAACGACGTCTCACAGATGCGCCCTGCGATCGACGCGGTGCTCGAGACCGGCACCGCCGTGGCCGAAGTGGCCGTCTGCTACACCGGCAACCTCCTCTCGCCGACCGAGGATCTCTACACCCTCGATTACTACCTGCGGTTGGCCGAACAGATCGTGGATGCCGGTGCGCACGTGATCGCCATCAAGGACATGGCGGGTCTTCTCCGTCCGGGTGCGGCTGCCAGCCTCGTGCGCGCGCTGCGCGACCGCTTCGACCTGCCCGTGCACGTGCACACCCACGACACCGCCGGCGGCCAGCTCGCCACCCTGCTGGCTGCGAGCGCGGCGGGTGCCGACGCGGTCGACGCGGCGGCTGCACCGATGGCGGGAACGACCAGCCAGCCGTCGCTGTCGGCGCTGGTCGCGTCGCTGGCGAACACCGAGCGCGACACCGGGCTCGACCTGCAAGCCGTCTGCGACCTCGAACCCTACTGGGAGGCCGTGCGACACCTCTATCGTCCGTTCGAGTCGGGGCTGCCCGGCCCGACGGGACGGGTGTATCGCCACGAGATTCCGGGCGGACAGTTGTCGAACCTCCGTCAGCAGGCGATCGCGCTGGGGCTGGCCGACGACTTCGAACTCATCGAGGAGATGTATGCCGCGGCGGACGCGATCCTCGGCCGGGTGCCGAAGGTGACACCGTCGTCGAAGGTCGTCGGCGACCTCGCCCTGCATCTCGCGGCCGTCCACGCCGACCCCGCAGATTTCGCCGAGAATCCGGAGAAGTACGACGTTCCCGACTCGGTCGTCGCGTTCATGGCGGGCGAACTCGGCGACCTGCCCGGCGGATGGCCCGAGCCTTTCCGCACGAAGGTGCTGCACGGGCGTGATGTGCGAACGGGTGTCACGGAGATCTCCGACGAGGACGTCGCGTCACTGGAGTCGGACTCGCACATGCGCCGCGCCACGCTCAACACGCTCCTGTTCCCGGGCCCGACCGCGACGTTCCGTGAGGTGCGCGACACCTACGGCGACCTCAGCGTTCTGGATACCACCGACTACCTCTACGGCCTGGCTCCCGGCACCGAGCACGTCGTGCAGATCGAGCGCGGCGTGCAGCTCTACGTCGGGCTCGAAGCGATCGGTGAAGCCGACGACAAGGGCGTACGCACGGTGATGACCACGCTCAACGGCCAGCTGCGACCGGTGTTCGTGCGCGATCGCAGCATCGCTGTCGAGGCGCGTCAGGCGGAGAAGGCCGACACTGCCACGCCGGGTCAGGTGGCGGCGCCCTTCTCGGGCGTGGTCACGGTCAAGACCGCGGTCGGTGACCGCGTCGCTGCCGGCCAGCCGGTCGCCTCGATCGAGGCGATGAAGATGGAGGCGGCGATCACGTCGCCGGTAGAGGGGACGGTGGAGCGGATCGCCGTGGCCACGACCGCGCCGGTCGAGGCGGGCGACCTTTTGCTCGTGGTCCGACCCGCCGAGTAACCTGGGGTGGGGGCGTGTGACGTCCCGCAAGTCTTGGGGTCGGGGACCGTCCTCGTGATCGAGCGGTGACGCTGCGATCGCGCGGTCCTCACGAGGACCCGAACCGCCTTCCGCCGCCGACAGCGGAAGCCCGAACTGGAGTGTGCAGCAGTGCCTGACCGTAACGAGAACGCGACCGAGGACGTCGACCACGGCGTGCTGGAGACGCCGGCCGGCATCGACACGACGGGCATCGGCATCGTCGACGGCGTCACCGCTCAGGTCGACGTGACGCTGCCCACGATCACCGACGAGGATGACGACATCGACGACGACGTCGTGCTCGACGACGATATGACACGGGTCGTGGCGGTCGACACGTTCGTGTCGACGACCGACGCGATCGAGTCGGAGCTCGTCGAGTTCGACGAGACGGCCGACGATGACGCGTCGATCGACCACGACGTGCTCGCGGAGTCGGAGCTCGACACCGAGGTGGAAGACGCCGAGACGGTCGCGGCTCCCGCGCCGTCGGCGACCTCGTCGAACGACATCGCCCACCACGAACGCCTCCGTCCGCGCACGTCGGAGGTCACCCTCCAGTCACGGCGGCTCGGTGACTTCGAGGTCGGACGGGAAAGCTCCGATCTCCTCACCGCAGACCGCCTGCTCGATCCGGCCCGGGCTGTGCGGCCGGAGCCCGAAGGCGCCTGGCAACACCTCCTTTACACGGTCTCTGGGCGGCGTATCAATCTCGGCGACAGCAAGCGCGCTCGAGCACGCAAAGATCTCGATCGCCGCATCGCCGCCCCGCTGCACGGCGGAGCGAAGTTCGTGCCGGTGCTCTCGCGCAAGGGCGGTGTGGGCAAGACGACCGTCACCACACTGCTCGGCATGGCTCTCGCCGATGCCCGCGAAGACCGTGTGATCGCTGTGGACGCCAATCCTGACCGCGGAACGCTCGCGGAGCGGATCGGCCGATCGAGCGGCAAGACGGTGCGCGATCTCGTGCGCGCGCACGCCGACGTCCGAGGCTTCAACGACATCTCCGAGATCGTGGCTCGCGACCACACCCGCCTCGACGTGATCGCGTCCGACACCGACCCGCACGTCTCGGAGGCCTTCAGCGACAGCGACTACACGGCCGTCGCCGACGTCGCCGCGCACTTCTACTCGGTCGTGCTCACCGACACCGGTACCGGCATCGTGCACTCCGTGATGGAAGCGACGCTCGAACGCGCCGACCAGATCATCGTCGTCGCCGGCCTGAGTGTCGACGAGGCGCGCCTGGCATCGGAGACCCTCACCTGGCTCGAGAGCAACGGCTTCGCCGACCTCGTCCACTCGGCGGTCGTCGTCTTGAACACGTCGCGCCCGGGCGCGCCCCTGGTGCGTGCCGATGAGCTGGAGGCGCACTTCCGCACGCGCGTGAGTCGCGTCGTGCGCATGCCGTATGACGCCCACATCGCCTCGGGCAGCACGATCATCTTCCGTGACCTTCAGCCCGAGACCCGCGCCGCGGCGCGCGAGCTCGCCGCGATCGTCGTCGAAAGCCTGCGTCAGCGGGCCGCTGCCTGATGGCCGTTCGACCCATCCGCCTCTTCGGCGATCCGGTGCTCCGCGCGCCCAGCGCCCCCATCGAGGCGATCGACGACGGCGTCCGCTCTCTCGTGCACGACCTCCTCGACACCGTCGCTCTTCCGGGGCGTGCGGGTGTGGCCGCTCCCCAGATCGGTGTGGGGCTGCGGGCGTTCAGCTACAACATCGACGGCGACATCGGGTACGTCCTCAACCCCGTGCTCACCGATGTGGCGGGGGAGCCGCACCTCGTGGGGGAGGGATGCCTATCGGTGCCCGATCTCTGGCACGACACCGCGCGCTATCCGTGGGCACGCGTCGTCGGCATGGACCTGACCGGTGCGGAGGTCGTCCTGGAGGGCGAGGGACTGTTGGCTCAGGCCCTGCAGCACGAGACCGATCACCTCGACGGCATGCTCTACATCTCGCGGCTCAGCCCCGAAGAGCGAAAGATCGCGATGCGTCGCATCCGCGAGTCCTCCTGGTTCTGAGCCGAAACGAGAATCGGGCGCCGACGCCGCAGCGCCGACACCCGACCCCGTAGGCCGCTGTCCGCTCAGCCGAGCGAGACGTTCGTCGTCGTGACCGGCACGTTGTAGAGGTCTTCGACGGCATCCGCGAAGTCACTGAGGATGACGTTGCGCTTGATGCTCATCTTCGGCGTCAGATGGCCGCTGGCCTCGGTCCATTCGGTGTCGAGGATCGTGAACTTGCGGATGGATTCGGCGCGAGAGACGTTCTTGTTGGCGATGTCGACGGCACGCTGCACCTCTTCGCGCACCTTCGGCTCTTTCGCCGCCTGGGCGAGCGGCAGGTCGGCCGGCAGACCGTTGTTCGCGAGCCAGGCCGGCAGCATCTCCGGGTCGAGCGTGATCAGCGCCGAGATGAACGGCTTCTGGTCGCCGACGACCACCACCTGCCCGACGATCGGGTTGGCTCGGATCGGATCCTCGAGGGCGGCGGGGGCGACGTTCTTGCCGCCGGCGGTGACGATGATCTCCTTCTTCCGCCCGGTGATGGTGAGGAAGCCCTCGTCGTCGAACGAGCCGATGTCGCCGGTCTTGAACCAGCCGTCGTCGAAGGCGGCCGCGGTGGCCTCGGGGTTGCGCCAGTACTCCTTGAACACATTGACGCCGCGCACCTCGATTTCGCCGTCGTCCGCAAGACGCACGCCGACACCGGGGAGCACGGGGCCCACGGTGCCGATCTTCGACTTCGTCGCCTGGTTCACCGTGGCGGGGGCAGTCGTCTCGGTGAGCCCGTATCCCTCGAGAATCGTGACACCCAGGCTGTGGAAGAAGTGTCCCAGTCGTGGGCCCAGCGGGGCGGAACCCGACACCGCGTAGGAGATGCGCCCGCCCATCGCCGTGCGCAGCTTGCTGTAGACGAGTCGGTCGAAGAGGGCGAACTTGATCTTCGTGGCGAGCGGAACCTTCTTGCCGTCCTGTTGCAGGCGTGAGTGCTCGATCGCGGTGTGGGCGGCGGCACGGAAGATCTTGCCCTTGCCGCCGGCTTCAGCCTTCTGCTCGGCGGAGTTGTACACCTTCTCGAACACGCGGGGAACGGCGAGGAGGAAGGTCGGTTGGAAGGAGCCGAGCGCAGGAAGCAGCTGCTTGGTGTCGGGCTGGTGGCCCGTCTTCACCCCGGCGTGCACGTTGAGGATCGAGATGAACCGCGCGAAGACGTGTGCGGTGGTGATGAACAGCAGGGTCGATGCGCCCGGGGTGGTGACGACCTCGGACAGCGATGTCGCGGAGTTTCGGGCGAGTTCCACGAAGTTGCTGTGGGTGAGCACGCATCCCTTCGGGCGCCCGGTCGAGCCCGAGGTGTAGATCAGCGTCGCGATGTCGGCGCCGACGGCGAGTCGCCGACGGCGCGCGATCTCGGCATCCTCGACCTCGCTGCCGCGGGCGCGCAGAGCGTCGAGGTCTCCCGTCGACATGGTCCACGCCTCGCGCACCAGCGGGACCTCGTCGCGGATCTCGGCGACGCGTGCGGCGTGCTCGTCGGACTCGGCCAGAACGGCGATGGCCCCCGAGTCGGAGAGGATCCAGCTGATCTGGGCGGCCGAGCTCGTCTCGTAGATCGGCACCATAACCGCTCCAGCGAAGAACAGTGCGAAGTCGACGAGGGACCACTCGTACGTCGTGCGGGCGACGAAGCCCACCTTGTCGCCGGGTGCGATGCCGGCCGCGACGAAGCCCTTCGCGAGGGCGATCACCTCCCGCTCGAACTCGGCGGCAGTGATGTCGCGCCATCCGGTGCCGTCGGGAACGGCGAACAGGGCGAGTGACGGGGTCGTCTTCACCCGCTCGACAAGAAGGTCGGCGATGTTGGCCTGCGGATCGGCGGGCACGACCGCGGGGACTTCGAATTGAACGGCGCTCATGGGCGGCAACTCCTTCGGTACCGGGTGGCGTCGAAATCGACGACTGAAATCGAGTCTAACTCCTGGTGACACTCAGTCCCACGGGAGGACAGATGTCGTCGTTACGCACGGTCTGCCCGGACCGGAGGGCTGTCCTGTCCACACTAGACTCTCGGATGCCGTGCCGCCCTGGACCGGCCGGAAAGGAGCGCCGTGCTCAACGTCGGCATCGACATCGGCGGGACCAAGATCGCCGGGGGCGTCGTCGACGACGACGGTGTCATCATCGAGCGTCTGCGCGTCTCGACTCCCGTCGATACGACGGCACTGGCGGATGCCGTTGCCGAGATGGTGCGCGAGCTCGCTTCTCACCATGATGTCGCCGCGGTGGGCGTCGCTGCCGCAGGATTCATCGACCGCACGCGGTCGGTCATGCTGCACGCCCCGAACATCGACTGGCACAACGCGCCGTTGCGCGCCGAGTTCGAAGCCCGTATCGGGCGTCCGGTCACCCTCGAGAACGACGCCAACGCGGCGGGCTGGGGCGAGTACCGCTTCGGCGCCGGGCGCGGCTCGACCGACATGGTCATGGTGACGTTGGGAACGGGCGTCGGCGGCGCGGTCGTCAACGACGGGCGCCTCCTCATCGGAGCGAACGGCAGCGCTGCGGAACTCGGGCATCTGCGGTTCGTGCGCGGCGGACGTCCGTGCGGATGCGGCCAGAACGGCTGCCTCGAGCAGTATGCCTCGGGGCGCGCGCTGCAGCGTGAGCTCGCGGACATTGCGGATGCCGGGGGGATCGGCGACCGGCTCGCCGCACACCGTGGTGCGGACGGCATCGTGCACGGCGGCGACCTCGCCCGGCTGCTTGCCGAAGAGGACCCCGGCGCCCTGGAGGCCGTGCGCCGTGTCGCGACCGCGCTCGGAGAAGCGTGCGGTGCGTTCCAGGCCGTGCTCGATCCCGACCTCTACGTCATCGGCGGCGGGGTGGCCGACCTCGGCGACGTGCTGCTCGGGCCGACCCGCATCGCGTACGAGACCTCCCTGCCGGGCTTCGGCGACCGGCCGACGGCACGGTTCACGGTGGCGACGCTCGGCAACGACGCGGGCATGGTCGGCGTCGCCGACCTCGCGGGGCTGCGGAGTCGGTGAGGCGGCGGATCCGATGAGACGGGGGAGCGAGTGATGTTCTACTGGTTCATGAAGTACGTCGTGATCGGGCCGATCGTGAAGGCCGTCTTCCGCCCCTGGATCGTCGGACGCACCAACGTTCCCCCTTCGGGCGCGGCGATCCTCGCCAGCAACCATCTGTCGGTCAGCGACTCGATCTTTCTTCCGTTGATGATCGATCGGCGGATGAGCTTCCTCGCCAAGAGCGACTACTTCACCGGCACGGGCCTCAAAGGTTGGGCGACACGGGTGTTCATGAAGGCGACGGGACAGATCCCCGTCGACCGCACCGGAGGCAAGGCGTCCGAGGCCTCGCTCAACACGGGCCTGCAGGTTCTCGGTCGCGGCGACCTCCTCGGTATCTACCCCGAAGGCACGCGCAGCCCCGACGGCAAGCTGTATCGCGGGCGCACGGGGCTCGCGCGCATGGCCCTCGAAGCGCGGGTGCCGGTCATCCCCGTCGTCATGGTCGATACCGACGCCGTGATGCCCATCGGCCGCAGCGTTCCTCGCGTGGGGCGCGTCGGCATGGTCATCGGCGAACCGTTGGACTTCTCGCGGTTTCACGGGATGGAATCGGACCGTTACGTGCTGCGCTCTGTCACCGACGAGATCATGGTGGCCCTCCAGCGCCTGGGCGAGCAGCAGTACGACGACGTGTACGCCTCCACGGTGAAAGAGCGCGCCGCTCGCGCCTGAAGCCGCCCGCGTCATGCGGGATCCGGGGCTCGTGGGGCGCCACTAGACTGAGCGGATGCCCACCCCGCACGCCGATCTCGACCACTGGCGCACGCTTCCCATCAAGCAGCAGCCCTTGTGGACCGATCTCGACGCCGTCGCCGCGGTGTCCGACGAGATCGCCACACTCCCGCCACTCGTCTTCGCCGGCGAGGTCGATAATCTGCGCGACCGCCTCGCACGGGCCGCGTCGGGCCGCGCGTTTCTGCTGCAGGGCGGTGACTGCGCCGAGACGTTCGCCGGCGCGACGGCCGAGCAGATCCGCAACCGCATCAAGACGGTGCTGCAGATGGCGGTCGTCCTCACGTACGGTGCGTCGATGCCCGTCGTCAAGATGGGCCGCATGGCCGGCCAGTTCGCCAAGCCGCGCTCCAGCGACACCGAGACCCGCGGCGACGTCACTTTGCCGGCGTACCGCGGCGACATCGTCAACGGCTACGACTTCACCGCGGAGTCGCGCAAGGCCGACCCTCAGCGTCTGCTGAAGGGTTACCACACCGCGGCGTCGACGATCAATCTCATCCGCGCCTTCACCCAGGGCGGGTTTGCCGACCTCCGCGAAGTGCACAGCTGGAACAAGGGGTTCGCGCAGAACCCCGCCAACCAGCAGTACGAGCGGTTGGCGACCGACATCGATCGGGCGATCAAGTTCATGGAGGCCGCGGGCGCGGACTTCGACGAACTGCGCCGCGTCGAGTTCTACACGGGCCACGAGGGCCTGCTGATGGATTACGAGCGTCCGATGACGCGCATCGATTCGCGCACCGCAACGCCGTACAACACCGCCGCGCACTTCCTCTGGATCGGCGAGCGCACGCGCGAACTCGACGGGGCGCACGTCGACTACTTCTCGAAGATCCGCAACCCCATCGGCGTCAAGCTCGGTCCGTCGACGAGCCCCGAGACGGTGCTGCAGCTCATCGACAAGCTCGACCCCGAACGCGAGCCGGGACGACTCACCTTTATCACCCGGATGGGTGCGGGCAAGATCCGCGACGCCCTCCCGCCGCTGCTGGAAGCGGTGCACGATTCCGGGGCGACGCCGCTCTGGGTCACCGACCCGATGCACGGCAACGGCATCACGACGCCGACCGGCTACAAGACGCGCCGGTTCGACGACGTGGTCGACGAGGTGCGCGGCTTCTTCGAGGCGCACCGTGCCGTCGGCACGTTCCCCGGCGGCATCCACGTCGAGCTCACCGGTGACGATGTCACCGAGTGCCTCGGCGGCTCGGAGCACATCGATGAGGCGACGCTGGCCACCCGCTACGAGAGCCTGTGCGACCCGCGTCTGAACCATATGCAGAGCCTCGAGCTCGCGTTCCTCGTGGCCGAGGAGCTCGAGAAGCGCTGATCGCCGCCTTCGCTGAGCCTGAGTTGGTACTAAAGCGAAGGTGTCAGAGTCACGGTGCTGCCCTTGGGGGCAGATCCACCAGCCTTGGGATTCGTAGCGCGCACCTTGTAGATGTCCCAGTACTTGAAGCCGAGTGGGAGTGAACCGTCCTCGATACCCGCATTGACTTGGAATCCGAGCTTCTCCAGCGCGGAGACTGCATCTCGGATAGTCATTCCGACAATGTCGGACGGAATCCCGATAAGTTCTGGACCCTTGGAGACGACGAGGGTGACCGTGTCGCCGGGGCGGAACGGGCCACCGCCATCGCGATCGGCGATGCGGATGACGCGACCGTCGGGGACGGTGTCGTCGTAGGCCTGCGTTGCCGTCGCGTTGAGGCCGACGGCCTTGAGGGTCGAGGTGGCGGAGTCGACCGTCTGTCCGGAGACGTCGGGAACCGGGCCGACCGAGATCTCGAATGCGACGGTCGATCCTTCGAGCGCGGAGCAGCCCTTCGAGCAGTCCACGGCCGGGCCGCCGCCGGGCGGCGTGATGCTCGCGCTCACGATCGTGTCGCGGGCGGCATCCGTGAACACCTGCGTCGGGTCGCCCGCCGGTGAGATATAGACGTCGGCGAGCGACTTCTTGGCCGCATCGAGACTCTGTCCGGCCAGGGCGGAGATGTCGTGGGATGCCGGGCCCAGCGAGACGACGACGGTCACCGCGCTGTTCTTGTCGACGCGCGCGCCCGCGCCCGGATCGGTGCGGATCACCAGATCGGCGGCGACGTCGCGGCTGTGGTCTTGGGCGGGTATCGCCGTCAATCCCTGAGTCGCGAGTTCCGCCGTGGCCTGGTCGAGGGTGCGACCGGACAGGTCGGGAACGCCGACGAGCGATCCCGGTCCTGAGCCGAACCACCATCCGGTCCCGCCTGCGATAGCGGCGAGCACGAGCACGAGTGCCACGACCCATCCGCCCGCGCGTGCACGACGACGCGATCGCAGCCGCAGCCGCGTCGCGTTGTCCACCTGCTCGGTCACCGTCGGGGCGGTGAAGGTGCCAGGCATGACCTTGGTGAGTTCGCCCGATTCGACGCCGTCGTCGACGGCCACGATCCCCGCTGACGGTGCTCGCACGACGTGGGGATACACGGCGAGCTCCTTCTCGATCTCGCGCAGCCGGTCGAGCATCGCTCGCGCATCGATCGGTCGGTCATCGGGGTTTCGCTCGGTCGCCCACATGACCAGCTCGTCGAACTGCTCCGGGATGCCGGGATTGCGCGCACTCGGGCGCGGCACCGAATCCGTCGCGTGCTGGTAGGCGATCTGCATCGGCTGCTCGCCCTTGTAGGGCTGCTCTCCGACGAGCATCTCGTAGAGCATGATCCCCAGCGCGTAGATGTCGCTGCGGGCGTCGGCAGTGCCGCGTGTCACCAGCTCGGGCGCCAAGTAGGCGATGGTGCCCAGCAACATCTGCCCGGTCGCCGTGTTCGCGCTGGTGGCGCGCGCCAGACCGAAGTCGCCGATCTTGATGCGCCCGTCTTCGGCCAGCAGGACGTTCTCGGGCTTCACGTCGCGGTGGACGATTCCCGCGCGGTGCGCGGCGGCGAGGCCGGAGAGCACGGCATCCATGATGGTGATCGTCTGGGGGATGCTGAGACGCTTCTGCTCCCGGAGGAGCTCGCGCATGGTGATTCCCGGGAGGTACTCCATGACGAGATAGGCCATCTCGCCGTCCTGGCCCTGGTCGAACACGTTGACGACGTTGGGGTCGGCGAGGCGGGCGGCCGCGCGCGCCTCCTGGATGAACCGGCTCTGGAACACGGTGTCGTCGGAGAGATGGCTGTGCATCACCTTCAATGCGACGCGCCGCTCGAGTCGCAGGTCGGTGGCGACGTAGACGGTCGCCATGCCGCCCCGGGCGATGCGAGCACGCACGCGGTATCGGCCGTCGACGAGACGGCCGATCAGCGGGTCGGTCTGCTGACTCGTGCTCACTCTGTGATTCTAGGGAGCCCGAGCCGTCGCACCCGGCAGCGCCTCACCCCTCACGGCATGTGCGCAGTCAATCGACGGCTGCGCCGCCTGCGGGATTCAGCCGAGCGCCGCGAGCCAGGCGTATGCCTGCTGCTCCCACGGACCGTAACGCTGCGGGTACGCAGACACCTGCACCGCTTGCGCGGCGGCGCCGAAGTCCATCGACTCCCAGCCGGGGATATCGAGCAGCCCGTGCGTGCGCGGCCCGTTGGCGTCGGAGACGCCCGTGAAGAAGGCGTGGGCCGCCTGCGCGGGATCGCGCACCTGGTCGGGTGTGCCCCATCCGGTGCTCGGTCGCTGCTGGAAGAGGCCGAGTGAGTCTCGGTCGCCCCAGTCCAGATTGCGGATCCACGACTCCACCATCGCGGTTGCGAGCGCGATGGCGATGCCGCGATCGGGGACACCCAGAGACCGGCCGACGCCGATGATCACACGGGCGTTCGCGATCTGCTCCGCATCGAGGCCCTGCACGGTCGCCGCGGCGGGCGCGGGAGTCTGCACGGCTGCGGGGGTGGCCACGAGAGTCGCAGCCGACGCGGGAACGGTGAGGACCTGCCCCGGATAGATGATCGCGTCGCGGGAGAGCCCGTTCGCCTGGAGCAGGGCGTCGAGTGAGGTGCCCTGGGCGTCGGCGATCGCCCAGAGCGTGTCGCCGGCGGTGACCTCGTAGCCGCTCGCCTCCGGCGCCGGCGTTGGGACGGCGACGGCCGGGGCACGCTCTGCCGCCGGGGCGGCGCCGGGTAGGGCGAGAATCTGACCGGGGCGAATGAGCGACCCGCCTTCGAGGCCGTTGGCGGCGCGCAAGGCGCCCAGGTCGATGCCGTGCGCCTGGGCGATATCCCACAGGGTGTCGCCATCCTGCACCGTATAGGTGGCGAGGGAGGGCGCCGAGGTCGGAGTGCGCGCCGCGAAGGTCGAGAGCGGAAGAATCGGCGCCGTCTGATGAGCGTCCGCAGGTGCCGGCATGGCGGCCGTCGCCGGGCTCGCCGACAGTGTGAGCGCGAGGGTGCCGATCGTGCCGATGATGCCGGCGGAGGCGGTGTGCGCGGCAGGGGTGCGCGGGTCCAGTCGTCGCAAGAACTTCTCCTTCTGTCAACGAGCCACCGTGTCATGGATGTCAACTCGTGTCAACGGGTGGTATAAGCAGTGAAAAATGTGACGAAAGTGACCTCGTGGGACTCGTCTCCGCATGCGACTGGACCGCGACAGTGCGATAGTGGAAGGGTGACCGACGACACTGTTTCCGCGTCCACCGGCTGGCTCACCATCCCCGACCTCGTCGAGGCCCTCGGCGAACCACTGGGGCGTGTTCGCCGTCTGCTCGACGAGAAGCACCTGGTCGGCTCGCGCCGCAACGGCGTCTTCGCCGTGCCCGATGTCTTCCTGCTCGATGGGCACCCGGTGACATCGCTGCGGGGCACCATCATCGTGCTGCAGGATGCCGGCTTCACCGACGACGAAGTGATCGACTGGCTGCTCGCTCACGAGGAGTCGATCGGTCAGCCGCCGATCGCGTCACTGCGCCAGGGGCGCAAGAGCGAAGTGCGCCGCATCGCTCAGACTCTCGCCTGAGTGCCCTGGGCTCAGGCCGAGCGCGCGATCGCGGCGTGGGCCAGGTCGCGGAGCGCGCCCACGGCGCTGGTCGCCAGCGGCGCTCCTCGAAGTGCGCGGTCGGCTTCGTCCGCGTAGGCAGAGATGGCCGACTCGACGCGATCGAGGGCGCCGGAGTCGATGATCGTCTGCTGGAGGGATGCGATCTGCGCGGCATCCAGGGTCGGGTCGCCGATCAGCTCGTCCATGAGACGCCGCGCGGGCGGCGCCAGGCGTTCCCGCGTGAACGCGATCAGAAGCGTCCGCTTACCCTCCCGCAGGTCGTCGCCGGACGGCTTACCGGTGACCGCGCTGTCGCCAAACACGCCCAGGATGTCGTCGCGCAGCTGGAAGGCCAGCCCGATCGGGTGTCCGAACGCGGCCAGCGCGCCGTTCTGGTCGGCATCGGCGCCGGCGAGTGCGGCGCCGAGAAGAAGTGGATGCTGCACGCTGTACCGTGCCGACTTCAGCGAGGCGACCCTCAGCGCCCGGTCGGCGTGCGCGTTGTCGGGCGCGGTCGTGTAGGCCGCTTCTTCGGCGATATCGAGAAACTGCCCGATCGTCACCTCGCGGCGCATGAGCGCGTACACCTCGCGCGCGGCTGCCGCGTGCGCGGCGTCCTGCAGGCCCTGCTCCAGCAGGTCATCGCTCCATGCGACGAGAAGATCTCCGAGGAGCACCGCGCTGGATCGACCGAAGGCCCCGGCGTCGCCGGCCCACGCCGCCCGTGCGTGATCGCGCTCGAGGCGGCGATGTGCAGCGGGCTGGCCGCGCCGCGTGTCGGAGTTGTCGATGATGTCGTCGTGCACGAGTGCCGCGGCATGGAAGATCTCTAGTGCGGCGGCCGCATCGCTGACGCTTTCGGGGATGCCGTCGCGCCGACGATCTTTCTCGGCCACGGCCCGCCAGCCCGTGACGCAGAAGCGCGCGCGCAGGCGTTTTCCGCCTTCGAGTGTGCCGGCGGCGGCATCCAGGAACACCTGCGTTTCGGGGCCGGATGCCTCCCACGCCGACCGCTGCGAGCCGACGAACCTTGCCAGTCGCTGGGAAACCGCTTCGATCGGGTCGGCAGAAGGGTGCACGGGCCTAGCCTAGTTCTCGACTGCACGCGTAGAATCGACCGCACATGATGCCGGTCCGAAACGGCGAGGAGGGGGCGGCATGCCGCTGTCAGAGCAGGAGCAGCGTCTGCTCGATGAGATGGAACGCCATCTCATGAATAAAGACGCAGATGTCGTCAGCGCGTCTCGAGACGGCCGCACCCTCAGCTATCGCAACATCGTGTACGGCACCGTGCTGGTTCTCGTGGGGCTGGGCGGACTGGTCGCCGGAGTGTCGACCGGGATCATCGCGATCGGCGTGGCCGCTTTCCTGGTGATGGTGGCGGGTGTCGTGCTGGCCGCCACGCCGACCAAGGGCCTCAACGCCGCGCACCCGGCCGCCGAGCACAAGGGTCAGCGCAAGACCCCCCGTGCGGGTGCATCGTCATCCTCTTTCATGGACCGTATGAACGACCGCTGGGATCGCCGCCAAGACGGCTCGTGAACACCGTGATCTGACGTCGCGACAGCGACGAGAGAAAGCACCGACCTTCGGGTCGGTGCTTTTTTGCGTTGGGGGGGGTGTTCGCGCGGTGCCCGTCGGTCGATGTGGAGGGGCGGGGGAGGCGCCCGCCCAAGATTACGTAGGCAAGTGGAGGAAAGTGGAGTAAAGTGGTGCCCACCTTGATCAGGCCGGAGGAAGGGGGAGTGGCCGATGTTGCTGGGCACCTACACCCCCAAGCTCGACGAGAAAGGCCGCGTCATCCTCCCGGCCAAGTTCCGCACCGACCTCGGTGACGGCGTCGTGGTCACCCGCGGACAGGAGCGGTGCCTCTACGTCTTCAGCACGAAAGAGTTCGAGCGGGTCTACGAGAAGATCCGCGAAGCGCCGCTGACCAACAAGCAGGCCCGCGACTTCCAGCGCATGTTCCTCTCCGGTGCCAGCGACGAGAAGCCCGACAGCCAGAGCCGCATCACGATTCCGCCGCACCTGCGCAGCTACGCCAACCTCGGGCGTGAGTTGATCGTGACCGGTGTCGGCGCCCACGCCGAAATCTGGGATGCCGAGGCGTGGAACGCCTACGCCGACAGCAACGAGGACAGCTACTCCGACATGGAGCAGGAGGTGATCCCGGGCCTCTTCTGAGCCGTGGCCGTGACTCCCAGCCGCACGCCCTGACGCACTTCCCCGGTGTCAGGTCAGGCGGATGGGGATCACGACCCCGGGTCCGAGCCCGCCGCATCATGAGCTACTCCGACATCCACACCCCCGTCCTCCTCGAGCGCTGCGTCGAGCTGCTCGCCCCCGCGCTGCAGCCCCCGGGCGCGGTCCTCGTCGACGCCACCGAAGGCATGGGTGGCCACTCGGAGGCGCTCCTCGAGCGCTTTCCCGACATCCGCCTCATCGGACTCGACCGCGACACCGACGCACTCCGGATCGCGGCGCAGCGCCTCGAGCGCTTCGGCGACCGGGTGACGCTCGTGCACACCGTGTACGACGGCATCGAGCAGGCCGCCGCGGTGGCCGGCGTCGACCGCGTCGACGGCATCCTCTTCGACCTCGGCGTGTCGTCCCTGCAACTGGATGAGGCCGACCGCGGCTTCGCCTACTCGCAAGATGCGCCGCTCGACATGCGAATGGACCAGCAAGCCGGAACGACGGCCGCCGACATCGTCGCGACCTACGGCGAAGGCGACCTGCGGCGTATCTTCGAGCGCTACGGCGAGGAGAAGCTCGCCGGGCGATACGCCCGGGCGATCATCGCGGCGCGCGGGGCAGCACCGATCGAACGATCGGGCCAGCTCGTCGACATCCTCGTCGCGGCGACGCCGGTGGCCGTGCAGCGAGAAGGTCGCGGACATCCCGCCAAGCGGGTGTTTCAGGCTCTGCGCATCGAGGTGAACGCCGAACTGTCGGTGCTCGAACGCGCCCTGCCGGCCGGGATGGACCTCTTGCGTGTTGGCGGACGCATCGTCGTGATGAGCTACCAGTCGCTCGAAGACCGTCTCGTCAAGCGTGCGTTCGCGGATGCCGCGGCGTCCACGGCCCCTCCGGGATTGCCTGTCGAGCTCCCCGAGCACGCGCCGCGTTTCCGTCTACTGGTGCGAGGCGCCGAACTCGCCTCCGACGAAGAGAAAGCACGCAACCCGCGTGCCACCCCCGTGCGCCTGCGTGCGGCCGAGCGCATCCGGGAGGCGTCATGAGCATGTCCGCAGAGAGCAACCTCGACCCGTTCATCGGGCTGCCCGCGCTGCCTTCATCTCCCCGCCGTGAGCCGGAGCGCCGCCTGCAGGCGCTCGAACGTCCGCAGGTGCGTCGGCGTCCGCGACTCGTGTATGGCTTCATCGCCGTCGGTGGGGCGCTGCTGATCGCGGGAGCGCAGATGGGTCTGTCCATCCTCACGACCCAGTCGTCGTACGAGCTGTCCACGCTGAGCGCACAGCAGCAAGACCTCGACTGGCAGAAGCAGGCGCTGCAGGACAGCATCGCCGGTCTCAGCTCTCCCCAGTACCTCGCGGCCAACGCCGAGGCTCTCGGAATGGTCACCGGTCAGGCCCCGACCTATCTGCGGCTCAGCGACAACGCCATCATCGGCACCGCGGCCGGGCTCACCGGCGGCAGCGCTGTAAACGCGCTGAGCAAAGCGGCCGTCAGCAATGCTCTGGTCAGCGGCAAGCCGCTGGTCGGCGACCCTGCCGCCAGCCTCGGTGCCGGCGGTGCGGCGGTCGTCGACAAAGCCATCGTCAATACCCCGACACCCCCCGCCATCGCCGACGGTCTGCCGACCCCCGCCACACACTGATTCTCATGACGACTCGAGCCACCCGCAGCCCCCGTCGGCGTACCGTCGTCGCCCTCGCCGTCGTCCTCACGGTGCTGTCCGCATTCGTGGTGCGCCTCGTCGACATCCAGGTCGTCAACGCGCGCGAGCACATCGACGACTCCCAGACCTACGCGACCGGGGCCAAGTCGACCCTGTATGGAGCGCGCGGCGAGATCGTCGACGACAACGGTGTCGTCCTCGCGAGCAGCACGACGCTCTACGACGTGCAGATCGATCCGATGTTGGCCGCGCAGGGCGTGGCGCAGGTCGATGCCAGCGGCAATACGATCACCGACGCGGACGGCAAGAACGTCATGACCCCCTGGACGGATGTCGCGCCGAAGATCGCCGCGATCACCGGGCAATCCGCGGCCGATGTGGAGAAGATCGTCTCCGATGCCCTCGCCACGGATGCCAAATCGCGGTTCGCCTACGTCAAGCGGTACGTGTCCACCGAGGAATACCGGGCGCTAGCGGATCTGAAGCTGCCTTTCCTCACCTTCCCGCTGCACCCCGCCCGCACCTACCCCGACGGCGCGGTCGCCGGAAACCTCGTCGGCTTCGTCGGCTCCGACGGTACGCCGTTGGAAGGCTTGGAGTCGCTGCAGGACTCGTGCCTGGCGGCGACCAACGGCAGCTTGACCTATCAGCGCGGGGCAGACGGGGTCATCATCCCCGGCACCGAGGTCCAAGACCCCGCCGTCAACGGGGGAACCCTCAAGCTCACGATCGACAGCGACCTGCAGTGGTTCATGCAGCAGCTCATCGCCGAGGAGACCGCCCGCTACCAAGCCGACTGGGGCGGGATCATCGTCATGGAGGCGAAGACCGGCAAGATCCGCGCGCTGGCCGAGACGAACACCGTCGACCCCAACAACCCGGGCGCGTCCGACCCCGACAACCGCGGATCGCGCCTGTTGCGCGTGTCGTACGAACCCGGATCGACGTTCAAGCCGGTCACAGCGGCGACGGTGATCGAGCAGGCCGGTCTCACGCCGACATCCGCGGTGGAGACGCCGGATCGCATCCAGTTCCCCAACGGTGCGGTCATCAACGATTCCGAGAGTCATCCCACGCAGAACCTCACGCTCACGGGCGGCCTGGTGGAGTCGTCCAACGTCGCGATGTCGCAGTTCGGAGCGATGGTGGCGCCCGAGACGCGCTACGACTACCTCAAGAGGTTCGGAGTCGGCGACGGCACCGCGCTGAACTGGTCGGCCGAGCCGAGCGGTGAGATCCGCGACGCCTCGACGTGGGACAACCAGACCTACTACACGACCACGTTCGGTCAGGCCTTCACCGTCACGCCGACCCAGGTGACCAGCCTCTTCCAGACCATCGCCAACGGCGGTGTGCGCATGCCCGCCCAGCTCGTCGAGTCGTGCACCAAGCCGGACGGTACGGTGGTCACCCCCAGCCTTCCCGCGCCCGTCCAGGTGATCAAGCCCGAGACGGCCTCCGAGGTGTCCCAGATGCTCGAGAACGTCTACGCGCAGGGCACGCTGGCCGATGACATCAAGATCCCGGGCTACCGGCTCGCGGTGAAAACCGGCACGGCGCAGGTGCCGGATGGGCACGGCGGCTACAAGGACAACCTGTTCATGACCTCGCTGGCCGGTTACGCCCCCGCCGATGATCCGCAGTACGTTGTCTTGACCCTGTTCAACGAGCCGAAGACGAACACGATGTCGTCGGCCAACCGCTCCGTCTTCAAGAAGGCCATGACGCAGGTGCTCACGCACTACCGGGTCATGCCCTCGGGCTCGGATACACCGCTGCTGCCCGTGACACAATGACGAGACCGCGACGCGCCCCCGCGCGTGAGGAACGAACCCTATGATCCGGATGACGCTGGCCGAGGTGGCCGCCGCCGTGGCGGGAGCGCTGCACCCGTATTCGACTGACACGCCTGACACCGTCATCGGCGGGGCCGTCGACACCGACTCACGGGCGATCGGCCACGGCGACATCTTCGTCGCCAAGCCGGGCGAGGTCACCGACGGACACCGCTTCGTCGTTGCTGCTGTCGAGGCGGGGGCGGCGCTGGCCATCGTCGAGCATGTCGTCGATGCGCCGGTGAGTCAGATCGTCGTCGCGGATGCCGTCGAGGCCCTGTCCGACCTCGCGCGCACCGTCGTTGCGGCTGTGCGTGCGCGCGGAGCGCTGAGGATCGTCGGGATCACCGGGTCCAACGGGAAGACGACGACCAAGAACATGCTCGCCCGCATCCTCCAGGACGAGGGCGAGACGGTGGCACCACGCGGATCGTTCAACAACGAGGTCGGCGCACCTTTGACCATGCTCCGCGTCGATGAAGACACGCGCTTCCTGGTGAGCGAATTCGGCGCGTCCGGCCCCGGCGAGATCGCTCGCCTGGCCGGTCTGGTCGCTCCCGATTTCGGCGTCGTGCTGATGGTCGGCCTGGCCCACGCCGGCGGCTTCGGTGGAGTGGAGGCCACGCTCAAAGCCAAGACGGAGCTCGTCGAGGCGGTGCGCCCGGGCGGCGTCGCCGTATTGAACGCCGACGATGCCCGTGTCGTCACCATGGCCGACGTCGCCGCCGCCCGCGACGTGGCGGTGCGATGGTTCGGACGCGGCACGGCGGCCGAAGTGCGCGCCGAAGACGTCGAGGTCACGGCATCCGGAACGACCTGCATCATCGTCGCCGGAGCCGAGCGCCACCCCCTGCGTCTGCGCGTGCTGGGCGAACACCACGTCATGAACGCGCTGGCCGCGCTGACGACCGCGCGCGAGCTCGGCGTGCCTCTGGCAGCGGCGATCGAACGCCTCGAGACCCTCGAGATCGCCGAACGCTGGCGCATGCAGCCGATGGGCTCCGATCGCGTGCGCATCATCAACGACGCGTACAACGCGAGCCCCGACTCGATGGCGGCAGCGCTGCGCACCCTGGCGCAGATCTCCGAGCCCGGTCAGCGCAAGGTGGCGGTGCTCGGCGCCATGAGTGAGCTGGGGGAGTACGCCGGCGAAGAGCACGATCGTGTCGGTCTGCTCGCGGTGCGGCTGCGGATCGAGCGCATCGTGGTCGTCGGCCGCGACGCGCGACGCCTCTTCCTCGCCGCCGTCGGCGAAGGGTCGTGGGATGGGGAAGCGGTCTTCTTCGAGTCGGCGGACGAAGCCCTCGAATACCTCCGCAGCGAGTTGCGCGACGGCGACCGCGTGCTGGTGAAGTCGTCCAACTCCGCGGGCCTGCGGCACCTGGGCGATCGTCTGGGAGAATTGTTCTCGTGAGATCCCTGCTGGCGGCCGCGACGATCTCCCTCGCGTTCACGCTGTTTCTGACTCCGCTGTTCATTCGGCTGTTCGAAAAGCTCGGCTGGGGGCAGGTGATCCGCACTCCGGAGAATGCGCACAACCCGAACCATCACACCAAGCGCGGAACACCCACGATGGGCGGCCTCGTCTTCATCACCGGGTCGATCGTCGGCTATCTCGTCGGTACCGTCACCGGCGGGGCGCCCCCGTCGATCTCCGGTCTGCTCGTGATCTGGATGATGGTGGGCTTCGGAGTCGTCGGATTCATCGACGACTACATGAAGGTCCGCCAGCAGCGCAGCCTCGGACTGTCGGGGTGGCGCAAGATCGTCGGTCAGATTCTCGTCGCGGTGCCCTTCGGCATCATGGCGCTGAACTTCCCCGACGCGCGCGGTGAGACCCCCGCGTCGCCCTACATCTCGTTCTTCCGCGATATCCCGATGCTGTCCTTCCTGGCCCTCGGCGCCATCGTCGGATGGATCCTCTACCTTGTCTGGATCACATTCATCTCGGTCGCGTGGTCGAACTCGACGAACCTCACGGACGGCCTGGACGGCCTGGCCACCGGCGCCGGCATCTTCACGGTGTCGGCGCTCAGCCTCGTCACGTTCTGGCAGTTCCAGCAGCGGTGCGCGAGCGAGGCCTTGGTCACCGCGTACGTCAGCGGCTGTTACACGACACCCGACCCGATGGATCTCACGATCATCGCCGCGTCGTTCGTCGGGGCTCTCGTCGGGTTCCTGTGGTGGAACGCTCCGAAGGCCAAGATCTTCATGGGCGATGTCGGCTCCATGGCGATCGGCGGCGTCATCGCTGCGATGGCGATCCTCTCCCGCACCGAACTGCTCTCGGTGCTCCTGGCCGGTGTCTTCATCATCGGACCGGGCTCGGTGATCCTGCAGCGCATCTACTTCAAGGCGACCGGTGGCAAGCGTCTCTTCCTGATGAGCCCGTTCCATCACCACCTGGAGATGCGCGGCTGGCCGGAGATCACGATCGTGGTCCGTATGTGGATCATCGCGGGCATGTTGGCAGTCACAGGCGTGGCGCTGTTCTACGTCGAGTGGTTGTCGGCACTGTGATCAATACCGTGAGCGGCACCCGCGATCTCGACGCCCTCCGCAGCTGGCACGCCGATTGGCGGGGCTTGCGAGTTGCCGTCCTGGGGCTGTCCGTGACCGGATTCTCCGTTGCAGACACGCTTGCCGAACTCGATGCGGATGTGCTCGTCCTGAGCGAATCCGCCGCGGACGAGTACGCGCGTCTGCTGCCGGTGATCGGGGCGGAACTGCACGTCGGATCCCTGGCCGCCGTGCCCGAGGAACTCGTCGACTTCGCCCCTGACGTCGTCGTCGCGTCCCCCGGCTTCGCGCCCCACCACCCCGTGATCGCCTGGGTGCGCGAGCAGAACATCGCGCTCTGGGGAGACCTCGAGCTGGCCTGGCGGGTGCGCGACAAAGTGCTCCGCGCCGACGGCACGCCCGCGGAGTGGGTGCTGATCACGGGCACCAACGGCAAGACCACGACGACCCAGTTGACCGCGTCGATGCTCGTTGCGGGGGGTCGGCGCGCGGCGCCCTGCGGCAACATCGGCATCCCGGTGCTCGACGCCGTCCGCGACCCGGGCGGATTCGACGTGCTCGTGGTCGAAGTGTCGAGCCACCAGCTCTGGTACTTGTCGCTGCAGGAGGGGGCCGACCGGCTGTCTCCCTACGCGAGCGTCTGTCTCAACCTCGCCGACGATCACTTGCAGTGGCACGGATCGTTCGCCGCCTATCGCGACGCCAAGGCGTTCGTCTACGAGAACACGCGCATTGCGTGCGTCTACAACAAGTCCGACGTCGCCACCCGTGTCATGGTCGAAGAGGCCGACGTCGTCGACGGATGCCGCGCGGTCGGGTTCGATCTGGGCGTGCCGGGCCCGAGCGATCTCGGCATCGTTGATGGAATCTTGGTCGACCGCGCCTTTCTGGAAGAGCGACGCACCAGTGCGCTGGAGATCACCACCCTTCAGGACCTTGCCGCGCACCACCTCACCGCTCCGCACGTCGTCGCCAACATCCTCGCTGCGGCCGCACTCGCTCGCTCGCTCGGGGTCGACCCCGCCGACATCGCCGACGCGCTGCGGAGCTTCCGCCTCGACGCGCACCGCATCGAAGTCGTCGCCACCGTCGGTGGCATCACCTGGATCGACGATTCGAAGGCGACCAACCCCCACGCAGCCGCCTCGTCGCTGGCCGCATTCCCGGGAGCGGTGTGGGTGGTCGGCGGAGACCTCAAAGGCGTCGACATCGGCGATCTGATCGCCGCGCGCGGTCCGGCTGTGAAAGCCGTCATCGTGATCGGCGTCGATCGGTCGCCGATCACGGAGGCGTTCGCGCGACACGCGCCGGGCATTCCCGTGTTCGAAGTCGACCACGCTCAGACTGAAGACGTCATGGCGGACGTCGTCGCAGCGGCGGCAGGAATCGCCCGTGACGGAGACGTGGTCCTCCTCGCCCCCGCCGCGGCATCCTTCGATCAATTCGACTCGTACGCCGACCGAGGGCACCGCTTCGCCCGCGCTGTGCAGGCGTGGATACCGAACGATGCGCCGACCGAGACTGGACCGACACGCGCAGGGGGAGCCGATGACGACGACAACCCCGTCGACCCGCGCCGGCGCTGACGACGCCGACGGAGCGGCGCCCCGCGGCTTCGCCGCTCGCGTGTCGCTGGGCCGCGTCTTCGCCCCCGTGCCCAGCGAGTTCCTCCTCATCGCCTCGACGGCGCTGCTGCTGACCGGGTTCGGTCTGATGATGGTGCTCTCGGCGACGATGGCGAAGTCGATCGCGCTCGGGGAGAGCCCGTTCGAGGTCGTCATGAAGCAGGCGATCTTCGCGATCATCGGCATCCCGCTGATGTTCGTGGCCAGCCGCCTTCCGGTGTCGTTCTGGAAGAAGATCGCGTGGCCCGCGCTCATCCTCGCCACCTGCTTTCAGATGCTCGTCTTCGTTCCCGGGCTCGGCGTGGCCAACGACGGCAATCAGAACTGGATCCAGATCGGCGGAGTGCAGGCGCAGCCGTCGGAGTTCTTGAAGATCGCGCTGGCGCTGTGGCTCGGCTACGTGCTCTTCCGCAAGCAGACGCTGCTGGGTTCCTGGACGCACGTGTTCATTCCCGTGGTGCCCGTCGGGGGCCTGGTGATCGGCCTCGTCGCGGTCGGCAGTGAGGACCTCGGCACCGGCATGATCCTGATGGCCATCCTGCTGGGTTGCCTCTTCTTCTCGGGTGTGAAGCTGCGCATCTTCATCATCCCCTTGGTCGTCGTCGTCTTCGCGGCGGTGTTCTTCGCGGTCACCAGCCCCAACCGCATGGCGCGCATCATGAGCAGCCTCGTCAACTTCGACTCGATGGACTGCTACAACGCGGCCAGCGGTGACTGCTACCAGGCGGTGCACGGCATCTGGGCGCTCGCCAACGGCGGACTGTTCGGCCTGGGCCTCGGCAACTCACGTGAGAAGTACGGCTGGCTCCCGGCGCGATCGAACGACTACATCTTCGCCATCCTGGGTGAAGAGCTCGGACTGGTCGGCTGCACCGTCGTGCTGCTGTTGTTCACGGTCTTCGCCATCGGAGCCTTCCAGGTCATCCGCAACACACGCGACCCGTTCGTGCGCATCGTCACCGGCGGCATCATCGTCTGGATCGTCGGCCAGGCGCTGGTCAACGTGGGAGTCGTCCTGCGTCTGCTGCCCGTGCTGGGGGTACCGTTGCCGTTCATGTCACAGGGCGGGACGTCCCTGCTGTCGGTGCTGCTCGCCTGCGGCGTCCTGTTGTCCTTCGCCCGCGCGCGCCCTCAGCCGGTGTTGCCCGCGATGGCACCGCTCGCCCCGTCGAGCCCGCGCCGTCGCTGAGCGCCCCCCGCCGACGCTCCTCGCGGCGCGGCCGGTAAGCTCGATCAGGTGACGACCGGTTCGGCTTCGACGACGTATCTTCTCGCCGGCGGCGGAACCGCGGGGCACGTCAATCCGCTCCTCGCGGTGGCGGATGGCCTGCGCGAGCGCGATCCCGAGGCTTCCGTTCTCGTGCTCGGCACGCGGGAAGGCCTCGAGGCGCGGCTCGTTCCGCAGCGGGGCTACGAGCTGCTCGTGGTGGACAAGGTGCCGTTCCCGCGTCGGCCGAATCTCGCCGCCATGCGCTTTCCGCTCGCGTGGGTGCGTGCTGTGCGTCAGGTGCGTCGGCACCTGCGTGAACATCACGTCGACGTCGTCGCAGGGTTCGGCGGCTATGCATCGGCGCCGGCGTACGTCGCGGCGCGCCGCGAGGGGGTTCCCTACGTCGTGCACGAGGCGAACGCGCGTCCGGGCCTGGCCAACATGCTCGGCGCGCGTCGCGCCGCGGTCGTGGGCGCCGTGTTCCCGGGCACGCCGCTTCGCGGCGCCCAGACCGTCGGGATGCCGCTGCGGCGTGAGATCGTCGACCTCGATCGCGCGGCCATGCGGGCCGAGGCAGCCGCATTCTTCGGTCTCGATCCCGCGCGTCCGGTGCTGCTCGTCTTCGGCGGGTCGCTCGGCGCTCGGCGACTCAACGAGACGTTCGCGGAGGCCTGGGAGTCGGTGGTCGGCGCCGGCTGGCAGCTGCTGCACGCGGCGGGGGAGCGCGATGAGATCGTCGACCCGCGGCATCCGGATTACCGGATCGTGCCCTATCTGGACCGCATGGATCTGGCCCTCGCTCTTGCCGATCTGGTTCTCTCGCGCGCCGGTGCCGCGACGGTGAGCGAGCTGTCGGCCCTCGGCCTTCCTGCCGTTTACGTGCCCTACGCGGTGGGAAACGGCGAGCAGGCGCTCAATGCGGCGGCGTCGGTCGCGGCCGGCGCGGCGCAGCTCGTGCCGGATGCCGAGTTCACGCCGGCCCGCGTGCGCGAGCAGATCGTGCCGTTGCTGAGCGACGAGGACGCGTTGGCCGCGATGCGCTCCGCCGCCGAAGCGCGTGCTGCGCAGGCCCGGGCGGGCACGCACAACGTCATCGCGATGCTCGACCGGGCGCGGCAGGGCTGACGAACAGTCTCAGGGCGTTGTCGTTCCGCCGCCCAGCGCGGCACGCACCAGGCCGAGAGCTCGGTCGGGATCGAGTCGGAGCACGCGCATCTGCTCGGCGAACGTCGACGCCGCGCGTTGCGCTTCTTGCATCGCCGCGTCGCCGTGCGGTGCGACGAAGGTGCCGTTGCGTCCGCGGGTCTCGAGGACGCCGGCGGCTTCGAGTTCGCGATAAGCCCGCGCGACCGTTCCCGGCGCGATGCCGAGGTCTTCGGCGAGCCGCCGCACGGGAGGCAGTCGTGTCCCGGGCGCGAGTTCGCCCGCGTTGACCTCGTCGATGAGCTGGCGTCGCAACTGCTCGAAAGGTGGCACAGCCGATGCGGGGTCGATGACGATCACGATGGTGCTCCCAGGTTGTGTGTTCGAAGGGTCAGATCCGGTCGCAGGTTCTCGGGCAGCCCGCGGCCGTCGGTGGGAAAGAAGAAGAACTGCAATCCGAGTTGCGACCACGCGATGACCTGCGCCGTCACGCCGTTCTCGAGGCCCCCGCCACCCGTGACTGCCGAGATCGTGCACACGGCCCCGGCCACGCAGAGGTAGGCGGCGACGCCACGCGCGCCGTTGAGTGCGCTGACTCGAAACAGATCGTCCCATGCGAGCTGCACCGCGGTCGAGGCCGGCTGCGAACGCGCGAGGACCGCTCGTTCCAAGGCGGGGAGGGCAGCGGTGGCACAGAGCCCGGCCATGCAGAGAACGATCGCGATCACGAGCACCGAGCGATGGATGTTCGTCACGCCGGAGACGACGACGGCGGTGGTGGCGAGCATGGCCAGTGCCGCAAGCGCGGCGAGCGCTCCTGTGACGCCCCGCCCCGCCCGGTGCCCGTAGTCGGCGCCACGGCTTTCGCGCACGCGCGCCAAGCGCGGCGACATGGATGCCGGAATGAAGAGATGCTCGCGCAGACACACGAGAGCCGTGACCGGGGCGTAGACCGCAGCAACGATCGGAACGAAGCTGAGCGAGAACAAGAGAGAGTTGTCGGCGAGGGGGTGAAGAGCAGCAGCGAGGCGGTGAGCACTCCGGTGAAGAGTGCGACTGATTCGGCGATGCGGCTCCGGTGCAAACGCCCCACCACGGCGTGCCAGGTCTCTGCGTCCGGAAGGGGAAGCCCTGACCGCTCAGACCAGGCGAGGGCGCGCCGTTCGCCTGGTGAGAACCACGCGGTGATCACGAACGCAAGCGCCCCGACGGATATCCCCAGCACGAGGACGACGGTGGCGGTGTGCGACACGGTCATATCCCTTTCGTACCAGGCAATGTGTCAATGTGTCAACACAATCAGGTCGATTCCCTGACGGCTCAGCCCGCGTCTATCGCTTCGGCGAGCGCGGCCAGTGCGGGCAGGGCGGCGGCGATGTCACGCTGGGTCTTCGCAGGCAGCGTACTCAACGCCGCGACGAGGACCGTCTCGGCGGAGGCGTCGTAGTGCTGCAGGATCTGTCGCGCACGTTCGGATAGCCCCACCTCCACGCTGCGCGCGTCGCCCACGCGGGCGCGCCGCTCCACGAGACCGTCACGCTCCAGCGCGATGCACAGGTTGCTCACCGTGGAGCGGGCGAGGCCGAGCGCGTGTCCGAGTGCCGTCGGTGACGCCCATCCGCCCGCGTCGAGACGACGAAGAACCTCGATCTGCGCATCCGGGATGTCGGGAAGTCCTGCGGCGAGCCTGGAGGCCTGCATCACTCTGCGCCGCAACGGTCCCAGCTGCGCGCTGAGTCGCCGGGCGCTGGCGTGGAGGTCGTCGGAGCTGTCGATGCTCATGCTGTGAGAATACATAGCCTAATGCGCTTGCAACAAACGCATCATCTCGAGATGATCGATACATGGACACGATCATCACCAGCGTCGAACACCCCGTCCCCCCGCAGGATCTCTCGCCGCTCGTCGGCCATCGGCTGATCTACACGTATGCCAACGGGTGGCAGTACGAGATGTACGTGAAGAACGCCACGACGATCGACTACCGCATCCACTCCGGAATGGTCGGCGGACGCTGGGTCAAAGACCAGACAGTCGACCTCGTCGCGCTGACGGCCGGCGTCTTCAAGGTGTCGTGGAACGAGCCGACCGGAACGAGCGTGGTGGTGACCATCGTCCCGGCCGAGCGGGTGCTGCATGGAACGATCTTCTTCCCGCGCTGGGTGGAGGAGGACGGCTCGAAGACCGTGCTGTTCCAGAACGAGCACCTCGACCAGATGCGTCAGTACCGCGACGAGGGGCCCACCTACCCGATCTTCGTCGTGCCGGAGTTCGCCCACATCACCCTCGATGAGTTCGTCGGAGAAGACGACGACACGGTCGTGGCCCTCGCGCCGGGGCAACTTCCCGCGGGCTTCGCCGACCGACGCAACTGAGGCCGGCCCTGCGGCGCGCGTGGACCAGCGCGCCGCAGCATCCCCTCAGCGGGAGCCGACCTAGACTTGACGAGCCATGATTCGACCCGACCTGAGCCTGCCCATTCCCGAGGACATCACCGCCGCCCACTTCATCGGGATCGGCGGATCGGGCATGTCTGGCCTCGCGGGGATGTTCCTGGACCGCGGCATCCGAGTGTCCGGGTCGGACCGCGGCGACAGCGCCGCCTTGCGCGCTCTGGCCGAGCGAGGCGCGCAGGTGTACGTCGGGCATGACGCGGCGCACCTTCCCGACGACGTCGACGCGGTCATTCACACGGGCGCCATCTGGCCCGAAAACCCTGAGTTCGTCCTGGCGAAGCAGCGAGGCCTGCCGGTGATCCACCGTTCGCAGGCACTGTACTGGCTCATCGGCGGGCGCCGTCTCGTGAGCGTCGCCGGCGCACACGGAAAGACGACCTCGACGGGAATGATCGTCACTGCGCTGCGTGCGCTCGGTACCGCCCCCACATTCGTGAACGGGGGAGTGATCGCTGATCTCGGGGTATCCAGCGGCACCGGCTCGGACGAACTCTTCGTCATCGAAGCCGACGAGTCCGACGGCACCTTCCTCTTCTACGACACCTCGGTCGCCCTGATCACCAACGTCGATCCGGATCATCTCGACCACTGGGAGTCGCGCGACGCGTTCTACGAGGCCTTCGTGCGCTTCGGCGACGCGGCGCGCGAGGCCGTGGTCATCTCTGCCGACGATGCCGGCGCTCGCCGCGTGACCGCTGCCCTTTCCCGTGACAACATCACGACGTTCGGTGAGGATGCCGCGGCCGACGTGCGTGTCAGCGACATCGTGACCGACGGCCCGGTGTCGTTCTCGCTCAGCCACGACGGCGAGACGGTGACCGGACGCCTGGCCGTTCCCGGTACGCACAACGCGATCAACGCGGCGGGTGCGGTCGCGGTGCTCCTCACTCTCGGTTATGCACTCGAACCGGCGCTTCGCGCCGTTGAGGGGTTCGGAGGTACGGTTCGACGCTTCGAACTGCACGGCGTCGAGCGCGGAGTGAGCGTCTACGACGACTACGCCCACCACCCCACCGAGGTGGCCGCGGCTCTGACCGCTGCGCGCAGTGTCGTCGGCGACGGTCGCATCATCGCCATTCAGCAGCCGCACACCTACTCGCGCACGCAGGAGATGTACCGCGAGTTCGCGGAGGTGCTCGAATCGCTCGCCGACCACACCGTGATGCTCGACGTCTACGGCGCCCGGGAAGACCCGGTTCCCGGCGTCACCGGCGAGCTCGTCAGCGGCGCGTTCCACGACCCCGCGAAGGTCCACTTCGTCGCCGATTGGCAGCAGGCGGCCGACTACACGGCATCGGTGGCCCACCCCGGCGACTACGTCATCACTCTGGGCTGCGGCAACGTGTACCAGATCATCCCGCAGGTGCTCGAGGCGCTGGCCGCGCCGAAGGCCGAGGCATAGCCGATGCGACGGCCGACGCCACTCCCGGCGCCGGAGCAGGGAACCTCGCCCGCGATCGACCCGCGAGAGCGCGAGTCCGACCCGCCCGTGCGGCGACTCGATCCGCCGCGCGCGGGCGAAGAGCCACGCGTGGCTACAGCCGACGCCGCCGATGCGCGGGAGACCGCTCCGGTGGTGCCGTTTTGGACACCGGCGCCGGATGCCGCGCGAACACTGAGTCCACGGAGCGCTCCCTCTGCGAGCGATGACGACGACGCGGAAGCCGGGACGGTCGGTGTACGCGACGTGTGGGCGGCGGCGCGGGCGCGTCGGCGCGCTCTTCGCGCCGAGGTGCGCCGATTCACCGCCCGCCAGCGGCGGCGCCGGATGGTGTGGGGCGGCGTCGGGGTGGCGTTCCTGCTGCTCGTGCTCGGCACCCTCGGCGCCGCGTACAGTCCCCTGTTCGCGGTCGAGAAGATCAGTGTCGTGGGGACCACAGCCCTCGACCCGTCGACCGTTGAGAACGCGCTGGCCTCGCAGATCGGCACGCCGTTGCCGCTCGTCGATTCCTCGGCGGTCAAAGCCGCCCTCGTGCAGTTCCCCCTCGTCGAGTCGTACGCGCTGGAGGCTCGTCCGCCTCACGAGCTGGTGATTCGTATCGTCGAGCGCACGCCGATCGGCGCGATCCAGACGGCGGCCGGCTACACGCTCGTCGATGCCGCCGGGGTGGCGCTGGCGACGACGCCGCAGCCGCCCGCCGGGCACCCGGTGCTCACTGTCACCGGCGGTCTCTCGTCGCCCGCGTTCACGGCGGTCGGCACCGTCTTCCGTACGCTTCCCGACGACATCCGAGCGCAGGTCACCGCGATCAGCGCCACATCCGCCAATGACGTCACGCTCACACTCGGGGCGGGCGGGCCCGCGGTCGTCTGGGGAAATGCCGACGACTCCGCGCTGAAGGCGAAGAACCTCGCCGCCATTATGGCGGCGAGGCCGCCGTCGAGTGTCGCCAGTTACGACGTCTCGTCGCCCAGCACCATCGTCGTCCGCTGACGGACGTCCTCCTCGCACCCGCCGGGCAGTTGCAACGGGTATCTGCGCGACACGCCCGGTGCCTGGCTCTGCGGGGGGTCATCCCCGCATACCTTCAATGAAGGAATTGCATACTGAGCAATTCTTTAAACCTCAACTAGAGGTTCAAGGTTTAGCAGTCAGGGTTCGGGACACAATGGAGGCCGGCATGAGCCAGAACCAGAACTACCTCGCGGTGATCAAAGTCGTGGGTGTGGGCGGCGGCGGCGTGAACGCCGTCAATCGAATGATCGAGCTCGGGCTGCGAGGTGTCGAGTTCATCGCGGTCAATACCGACGCTCAGGCGCTGCTCATGAGCGATGCGGACGTCAAGCTCGACGTCGGACGCGAGCTGACCCGCGGTCTCGGCGCGGGTGCCGACCCCGAGGTGGGTCGCCGCGCTGCCGAGGATCACGCGGAGGAGATCGAAGAGGCCCTTGCGGGCGCGGACATGGTCTTCGTCACGGCGGGCGAGGGCGGCGGCACGGGAACCGGTGGTGCTCCGGTGGTCGCGCGCATCGCCAAGTCGATCGGCGCACTCACCATCGGTGTGGTGACGAGGCCGTTCAGCTTCGAGGGTCGTCGTCGCCAGAGCCAGGCCGAGGCGGGCGTGTCGAAGCTGAAGGAAGAGGTCGACACGCTCATCGTGGTGCCGAACGATCGGCTCCTGGAGATCAGCGACCGCGGCATCTCGATGATCGAAGCATTTGCGACGGCAGACCAGGTGCTGCTCGCCGGTGTGCAGGGCATCACCGATCTCATCACGACGCCCGGTCTCATCAATCTCGACTTCGCCGATGTCAAGAGCGTCATGCAGGGTGCCGGGTCCGCGCTCATGGGTATCGGCTCGGCGCGGGGCGCCGACCGTGCGATCAAGGCCGCCGAGCTGGCGGTCGAGTCGCCGCTGCTCGAGGCGTCGATCGAGGGCGCGCACGGCGTGCTGCTGTCGATCCAGGGCGGGTCGAACCTCGGCATCTTCGAGATCAACGACGCTGCGCAGCTGGTCAAGGAGGCCGCGCACCCGGAGGCGAACATCATCTTCGGTACGGTCATCGACGACACGCTGGGCGACGAGGTCCGGGTGACCGTCATCGCGGCCGGTTTCGACGGTGGCGAGCCCCAGACGCGCATCGAGCCGATCGCTGCCGCGCGCCCGGCGACGGCGCCCGTGGTGCCGGCCGTGGCCGCAGAGGAGGCGGCACGCGAGATCGCTGCCGCCGACGAGAAGCAGGCCGTGACCGTATCGGCATCCGTCGCCGAGCCGTACGACTCGGTGTTCGGCGATGACGACCTGGACATTCCCGACTTCCTGAAGTGACCGAACTCGCAGAGCGCCTGACCGCCCTGGACGCCCGCATCGCGGACGCGGCCAGGGCGGTCGGGCGCGATCCCGGCGAACTCACCCGAATCGTCGTCACGAAGTTCCATCCCGCCGCGCTCGTCGCCGAGCTCGACCTCCTCGGAGTGCGCGACGTGGGGGAGAGCCGACAGCAAGAGCTCTCTGCGAAACGCGCCGAGCTCGCGGAGACCCCTCTCGGGGGCGTCCGCTGGCACTTCATCGGGCAGCTGCAGACCAAGAAGGCACGCGCTGTGCGTGCGGCATCGGACTGCGTGCATTCCGTCGACCGCGATCGCATCGCCGATGCGCTGCACGCGGCTGCCCCTGACGGCGACCCGCTGGACGTGTTTCTGCAGGTCAATCTCACCGACGACCCCGGCCGCGGGGGTGTGGCGCCCGACGACGTGGAGGTGCTGGCGGCACACACCGCTGCTCGCTGCCCCTCGCTGCGTGTGCGCGGAGTGATGGCGGTCGCGCCCCTCGCCGAGGCGCCGGCTTCCGCGTTCGAACGCCTCGCGTCGGCGGCTGCTGCCGTGCGTCGCGTGGTGCCGGATGCCACGTGGATCTCGGCCGGAATGTCGGGCGACTTCACCGAAGCCATCGCCGCAGGCGCGACACACCTGCGGATCGGCACGGCAATCACGGGACCGCGACCGGACCGCGGCTAGCCTCAGATCAGACGAGCAAACGGAGGAATGCGATGTCGAACCCGCTCAAGAAGACCATGGTGTACCTGGGCCTCGCCGACGAAGAAGAGGTTTACGATGCGCCCGTCGCAGAGACGCCGGCCCGCCGCGAACGCGGGGTCGAGCGCACCATCGAAAAGGCTGCACCCGTGACCCCCCTGCACCGTCCCGCGGTCGTGCGTCAGCCGACGGCCGGCACGGTCAGTGAGATCCTCACGGTGCACCCCAAGCAGTATCGCGATGCGCAGATCATCGCCGAGAACTTCCGCGACGGCATCCCGGTGATCATCAACCTCTCGCAGATGAGTGACGCCGATGCGCGTCGTCTGATCGACTTCGCGAGCGGACTGTCCCTGGGTCTGTACGGGCGCATCGAGCGGGTGACCAGCAAGGTCTTTCTGCTTTCGCCTGAAAACGTCGCGATCTCCGGTGACGGCACGGTGGCGCACGCCGACCCCGAGGCCGCGCCCTTCACGCAGTAGTCGTGGAGATCGTGCGCCTGGCGGCGTCCGTCGTCGACGTCCTTCTCCTCCTCTACATTCTCGCGCTGCTGGCGAGGCTCGTCCTCGAGTACATTCCGATGTTCAACCGGCAGTGGCGTCCCCACGGCTTCGGTCTCGTCATCTCCGAAGCCGTGTTCACCGTGACCGATCCGCCGCTGCGGTTCTTCCGCCGCCTGATCCCGCCGCTGCGTCTCGGACCCATCGCTCTCGATCTCGGATTTCCGGTGACGATGCTCGCGTGCTTCCTGCTGCTGACCATCGTCCGGGTCATCGAGCGCCTATAGCCCCCGTCGCACCCCCTACGAGGGCCGACTATGCTTGATCATCACGGTTCGTCGATGACGGGCCGACCGAATCGGCCCGCGTCGTGAGCCCCGAAAGAGGAAACACCATGGCTTTGACCCCGGAAGACGTCGTCACCAAGCAGTTCCAGCACGTGCGGTTCAAGGAAGGGTTCGACCCCGATGAGGTCGACGACTTCCTCGACGAGATTGTCGTCGAGTGGCGTAAGACCATCGCCGAGAACGAGGAGCTGAAGGCCAAGCTCGCGGCGTACGAGTCCGGTGATGCCGCGCCCGCTGAGGTCGTCGAGGCCGCGGTCGTCGAAGAGCCCGCCGCCGTCCAATCCGTGCCCGCGCCGGCTCCGGCGGTCGAGGCTCCGGCCGCCGGTGGTGTGGCGGCTTCGGCCGGCATCATCGAGCTGGCCCAGCGTCTTCATGACGAGCACGTCGCCGAGGGTCAGGCTCAGCGCGACAAGCTCGTCTCCGAAGCACAGGCCAAGGCCGCGACCATTCTCGCCGAAGCCGAAGCCAAGGGCCGCGACGAGATGGCCCGCCTCGAGAGCGAGCGCGCCGTCCTCGAGAGCCGCATCAGCGAACTGCGTCAGTTCGAGCGTGACTACCGCTCGCAGCTGCGTGGATTCATCGAGGACAAGCTGCGCGACCTCGACGTCGCCGGCGCCACCTCGGGTGCATCGCCCGTCTCGGCTTCCTGAGCCCGGTGACGGAGCAGACTCCCCAGAGCAGCACTCTGCACAAGGCCCTGAACAGGGCGGCGGCCGGTGCCATCGTCGCGATCCTCGCTGCGGTGGTGCTGGCCGCCGACCAGTTCACCAAACATCTTGCGCTCACCAACCTGCCCTACCAGCAGCCCGTCGCGGTATGGGGAGATGCGCTGCAGTTCTATCTGACGCGCAATCCGGGCGCCGCCTTCTCCCTTCTCGAAGGGCAGACCTGGATCTTCACGGTGGTCATGAGCATCGCTGCTCTCGTTATCGTGTTTCTGACGGTCACCCGTGTGCGGTCCCGCGTCTGGGCGATCGTCTTGGGACTGCTGCTCGGCGGCATCCTGGGTAACCTCGCCGACCGTGTGCTGCGGGAGCCGGGTTTCTTCGTCGGTCAGGTCGTCGATTTCATCAACACGCCGTGGATGTGGCCGGGGATGAACCCCGCGATCTACAACGTCGCCGACATGTTCATCGTCACGATGATGATCGGCGTCGCGCTCTTGGTTCTCATCGGGCGCCGCCTGGACGGCACGCGCGAACGCGGCGCGTCCGTGCGGCGGGCTGAGGCCGACACTGACGCGGCGATTGCGCCGGCGACCAGCGAACCCGAACACTGATGGAGTCGCGTACCCTGCCCGTCCCCGACGGTTTGGACGGCGTTCGCGTCGATGCGGCATTGGCCAAGATGCTCGGCTTTTCGCGCACCTTCGCAGCGGATGTCGCCGACGCCGGCGGTGTGCGGTTGGACGGGCGCCCGCTGGCCAAGTCCGACCGCCTGCGCGCCGGCGGCTGGCTCGATGTGGAGTGGGAAGAACGCCGCGGTCCCGAAGTCGTTGCGCTGGCGGTGCCGGACCTCGGCATCGTGTACGACGACGATGACATCGTTGTCGTCGACAAACCGTCCGGCGTCGCGGCGCATCCTTCTATCGGCTGGGAAGGTCCGACGGTGCTGGGGGCGTTGGCCGCGGCCGGTTTCCGTATCGCGACGACCGGTGCGGCGGAGCGGCAGGGGGTCGTTCACCGCCTCGACGTCGGCACCAGCGGGCTCATGGTCGTCGCCAAGTCCGAGCGCGCATACACCGCGCTCAAGCGCGCGTTCAAAGAGCGCGAGGTCGAGAAGATCTACCACGCCGTCGTGCAGGGCCACCCCGACCCGCTCGCGGGAACGATCGACGCTCCGATCGGTCGACACCGTTCCAACTCTTGGAAGTTCGCGGTCACTCCGGACGGCAAGGACTCGGTCACACACTACGAGACGCTCGAGGCGTTCCCTTCGGCGTCCCTTCTGGAGATCCACCTCGAGACGGGTCGCACTCACCAGATCCGCGTGCACATGGCGGCGCACCGGCATCCGTGCGTGGGAGACCCCCTGTACGGCGCCGACCCCACGCTCTCCGCACGCCTGGGGCTGACCCGCCAGTGGCTCCACGCCCACGAACTCTCGTTCTCCCACCCCGTAACCACTGATTGGGTCACCTTCTCGAGCGCCTATCCGGCCGACTTGGCGCACGCCCTCGAGGTGCTGCGGGGCTGAGGCTCACAGAGGACCTATGCCGGTGCACGTACATGCCGGTGCATACGCTGGACGGGTGAGTCTTTCCGAGCGTCCCTGGCTGTCTTCCTACGCACCGGGTGTGCCCGCCGACATCGATCCGGTCACGCAGACTCTCTCCGACATGCTCGACGACGTCGTGCACGCGTTTCCGCGGCGGCCGGCACTGGAGTTCTTCGGCGCAGTGACGACGTATCGCGAACTCGGTGACGAGGTCGCACGGGCGGCCGAGGGGCTTCGTCGGCTGGGCGTCCGTGCCGGCGATCGCGTCGCGCTGATCATGCCCAACTGTCCGCAGCACATCGTCGCCTTCTACGCCGTGCAGCGCCTCGGGGCGATCGTCGTCGAACACAACCCTCGCTACACGGCACCCGAGTTGCGGCACCTCTTCGAGGTGCACCATGCCACCGTCGCGATCGTCTGGGATGCCGTCGCCGACACGATCGCCGAGTTTCCCTCCGACATCCGTCCCGACCATATCGTCGCGGTGCGGATGACGGACGCGATGCCGCGCCGCACTCGGGTCGCGTTGCGCCTGCCGCTGAAGAAGGCCCGCGACGCGCGGGCCGCGCTCACCACGCGGCCGCGGGCGAAGGGGATCCTGTCGTGGAGCACGATCGCCGACGCGCGACCCGTCGGTCGCCGCGTTGCCCGGCCGAGTCTCGACGACATCGCGGTGCTGCAGTTCACGAGCGGCACGACCGGTGCGCCGAAGGCCGCGATCCTCACTCACCGCAACCTTCGCTCCAACGGGGCGCAGTCCGCCGCCTGGGTACCGGATCTCGTCGCCGGACGCGAGGTCTTCTACGCGGTCCTTCCGCTCTTCCACGCGTATGGACTCACCCTCTGCATCACAACGGCGCTGTCGGTGGGGGCACGAATCGTGCTCTTCCCCACATTCGACGTGGGGCTCACGCTCGACGCGATCCGCCGCACGCCGCCGACTTTCCTCGCCGCGGTGCCGCCGATCTACGATGCGCTGGCGCGGGCGACGGCACGTGCGGGCGTGGACGTCTCGAGCCTTCGAAACGCCATCTCCGGCGCGATGAGCCTGCCCCCGTCGACGGTGCTGCGGTGGGAGGAAGCAACCGGCGGAATCATCGTCGAAGGCTACGGGATGACCGAGTCCTCTCCGATCAGCGTCGGCAACCCGATGGGGCCGCTGCGGCGTCCGGGTACGGTCGGGGTCCCGTTTCCCAGCACCGAGATCCGCGTCGTCGATCCGGCGGATCCGACGCGTGATCTCGAGCTGGGAGAAGAAGGCGAGTTGCTGGTGCGCGGCCCGCAGGTCTTCCAGGGCTATTGGCAGCAGCCGAGCGAAACGGCGTCCACCCTCCTCGAGGGGGGATGGCTGCGCACCGGCGACATCGTGACGGTGGATGCCGACGGATTCGTGACCGTCGTCGACCGCCTCAAGGAGTTGATCATCAGCGGCGGCTTCAACGTCAGTCCCAGCGAGGTCGAGGGTGCGCTGCTGCTGCATCCCGATGTCGCCGATGCTGCTGTCGTCGGCATCCCGCGGTCGGATGGCAGCGAGACGGTCACCGCCGCGGTCGTCATGCGCGAACGCACGGTCTTCGACGCCGATGAGATTCGCGCGTTCACCCGAACGCACCTCGCCGCCTACAAGGTGCCGCGCTCGGTCGTCGAGCTCGACACGCTGCCGCGCTCGCTCGTCGGCAAGGTCCTCCGCCGCCAGGTGCGCGAGGAGATCCTCGGTCGCCGCCGGCGCTGAACCTCAGCGTCCGCCGGCGAAGGATGCCGGGTCGTCTTCGGCGATCGCGAGCGCGATCTTGCGCACGTGGAACTGCTCCACGTCGATGAGTTCGCCGAGGCCGTACCAGCCGACCTCGGTCAGTTCGCCGTCGGCCGGGTGCGGTTCTCCAGACACCCAGTCGCAGCGGAACACGAGGTCGAGGTAGTCGACCTGGTCGCCGTTGTCGTACGTGATCCGCGGCAACTGCTGGACGACGGCGAGACGGGTCGCCCGCACGACGATGCCTGCTTCCTCATGACACTCGCGCACCGCGGCATCCGCCGGTTCCTCGCCCGGGTCGACGATGCCCGACACGCACTGCCAGGCGCCGTTGTCGGCGCGTTTGCCGAGCAGCACCTTCTCGTCCTTGAAGACGACCGCCGTCACTCCGACCAGAGGCAGTGGCGCGCCGCCGATCTTCTCGCGCAGCGACAGGACGAACTCCGGAGTGGCCATGCCTCCACACTAGGTGTCTCACCCTCAACTCGAAGGTGAGGCGACCTCGGACGGCATCCAGGGCGTCTGCCCGAGGATGTCGGCGGGCTTCGTAGACTCGATGGGTGGCCACCGACTCCTTCGTACATCTGCACGTGCACAGCGAGTACTCCATGCTCGATGGAGCGGCCAAGATCGGCGCGATGACGCAGGCCGCCGCCGAATACGGGATGCCGGCGATCGCCGTCACCGATCACGGCAACACCTTCGCGGCGTTCGAGTTCTACAACGCGGCGAACGCGGTCGGCGTCAAGCCGATCATCGGTCTCGAGGCGTACGTCACGCCCGGAACACACCGCAGCGACAAGTCGCGCGTCGCGTGGGGGTCGCCCGACCAGAAGAGCGACGACGTCTCGGGATCCGGCGCGTACACCCACATGACGATGTGGAGCCAGAGCACCGAGGGTATGCACAACCTGTTCCGGTTGAGCTCCCTCTCGAGCCTGGAGGGCTACTACTTCAAGCCCCGCATGGACCGCGAACTGCTCCAGACCTACGGCAAGGGGCTCATCGCGACCACGGGCTGCCCGTCGGGAGAAGTGCAGACGCGCCTGCGGCTGGGCCAGTACGACGCCGCGCGCGCGGCAGCCGCGGAGTTCCAGGACATCTTCGGCAAAGAGAACTACTTCGCCGAGATCATGGACCACGGACTGTCGATCGAACGCCGGGTGATGACCGATCTCATCCGGCTCGCGAAGGATCTCGACATCCCGCTGGTGGCCACCAACGACTCGCACTACACGCACCAGCACGAAGCCGATGCGCACGAGGCCCTGTTGTGCGTCCAATCGGGATCGACGCTGGATGACCCCAACCGTTTCAAGTTCGACGGTGACGGCTACTACATCAAGACCGCCGCCGAGATGCGGCAGCTATTCCGCGATCATCCCGACGCGTGCGACAACACCCTGCTGATCGCGGAACGCTGCGAGGTGGAGTTCAACACGTCCGCCAACTACATGCCGCGCTTCCCGGTTCCCGACGGCGAGACCGAAGACAGCTGGCTCATCAAAGAGGTCGAGCAGGGCCTGCACTACCGCTATCCCGGCGGCATCCCCGACAACGTGCGCACGCAGGCCGAGTACGAGACCGGCATCATCCTCCAGATGGGCTTTCCCGGGTACTTCCTCGTCGTTGCCGACTTCATCAACTGGGCCAAGGACAACGGCATCCGCGTCGGGCCCGGGCGCGGCTCGGGCGCCGGTTCGATGGTCGCCTACGCCATGCGCATCACCGATCTCGACCCGCTCGAGCATGGCCTCATCTTCGAGCGCTTCCTCAACCCCGACCGCGTCTCGATGCCCGACTTCGACGTCGACTTCGACGACCGGCGCCGCGGCGAGGTCATCGATTACGTCACGGCCAAGTACGGCTCCGAGCGCGTGGCGCAGATCGTCACCTACGGCACGATCAAGTCGAAGCAGGCGCTGAAGGATGCCGGTCGTGTGCTGGGCTTCCCGTTCAGCATGGGCGAGCGGCTGACCAAGGCCATGCCTCCCGCGGTGATGGGCAAGGACATGCCACTGTCCGGCATGTTCGACAGCGCCCACCCGCGCTTCAAGGAAGCCAGCGAGTTCCGCTCGCTGATCGACACCGACCCCGACGCCAAGACGGTCTTCGATCGCGCCCTGGGTCTTGAAGGGCTCAAGCGTCAGTGGGGTGTGCACGCCGCCGGCGTGATCATGTCGAGCGAGCCGCTGCTCGACATCATCCCCATCATGCGCCGCGAGCAGGATGGCCAGATCGTCACGCAGTTCGACTACCCGTCGTGCGAAGCCCTCGGCCTGATCAAGATGGACTTCCTGGGGCTTCGAAACCTCACGATCATCTCCGACGCGCTCGAGAACATCCGGATGAACCGGGGGGAGGAGCTCGATCTCGAGCACCTCACCCTCGACGACCGGCCGGCCTACGATCTGCTCACCCGAGGCGACACCCTCGGCGTGTTCCAGCTCGACGGCGGGCCGATGCGCTCGCTTCTGCGTCTGATGAAGCCCGACAACTTCGAGGACATCTCGGCCGTCATCGCGCTGTACCGCCCCGGTCCCATGGGAGCGAATTCGCACACGAACTACGCCCTTCGCAAGAACGGGCTGCAGCCGATCACCCCGATCCACCCCGAACTCGAGGAGCCCCTGCGCGACATCCTCGACACCACCTACGGCCTGATCATCTATCAGGAGCAGGTGATGGCGATCGCGCAGAAGGTGGCCGGCTTCTCGCTCGGACAAGCAGACATCCTCCGCCGCGCGATGGGCAAGAAGAAGAAGTCCGAGCTCGACAAGCAGTACGAGGGATTCTCGGGCGGGATGAAGGAGCGCGGGTACGGCGAGGCCGCCGTGCAGGCCCTGTGGGACATCCTGCTGCCGTTCTCCGACTACGCCTTCAACAAGGCGCACTCGGCGGCCTACGGTCTGGTCTCGTACTGGACGGCGTATCTGAAGGCCCACTACCCGGCCGAGTACATGGCGGCGCTGCTGACCAGCGTCGGCGATTCCAAAGACAAGATGGCCGTCTACCTGAACGAGTGTCGCCGCATGGGCATCCGCGTGCTGCCGCCGGACGTCAGCGAGTCGATACGCTACTTCGCCGCCGTCGGTGAAGACATCCGCTTCGGCCTCGGCGCAGTCCGCAACGTCGGCGCGAACGTGGTCGACGGCATCGTCGAGGCGCGCGGCCAGGAGGGCTTCTCGAGCTTTCACCACTTCCTCGACACCGTGCCGATGCACGTCGCGAACAAACGGACAGTCGAATCGCTCATCAAGGCCGGCGCCTTCGACTCGATGGGGGACACGCGGCGCGCCCTGCTGGAGATCCACGAGGATGCCGTCGAGGGGGCGGTGGATCGCAAGCGCAACGAAGCCCAGGGGGCCATTGGGTTCGACTTCGACAGCCTCTACGACGCGGCCGAGGAGGCTGTGCCGCCGAAGGTTCCGCCTCGACCGGAGTGGACGAAGAAGGACAAGCTGGCGTTCGAACGCGAGATGCTCGGCCTCTACGTCTCCGATCACCCGCTCGCCGGGCTCGAGATCCCTCTCGCCAAGCACGCGTCGACCTCGATCCACGACCTCCTCGCGTCGGATGACGTCAATGACGGCGATATCGTGACCGTGGCGGGGCTCGTCACGAGCGTGCAGCACCGCGTCGCGAAGCAGAGCGGCAACCCGTACGGCATGATCACCGTCGAGGACTTCGACGGTGAGGTGACCGTCATGTTCATGGGAAAGACCTACACCGAGTTCCAATCGATGCTCGTCGCCGACAGCATCCTCGTGGTGCGCGGCCGCGTGTCACGGCGCGATGATGGTCTGAACCTCCACGGCCAGACCGCGTTCGTCCCCGATCTCGGTTCGGTGGACACGACCGGAGCGCTCGTGCTGCTCATGCCGGAGCACCGGGCCACGGAATCCACCGTGACGCAGCTCGCCCAGGTGTTCTCGCGGCATCCGGGTGAGACCGAGGTCACGCTGAAGCTGCACAAGAGCGGTGTGGCCAAGGTGTTCGAGGTACCGGCGCAGGTTCGGGTGACGGTCGATCTGTACGGCGAGTTGAAGGGCCTTCTCGGGCCGCAATGTCTCGGGTGACCCGAAAGCGGTCCGACTAGGATCGCTGTCGAGTTCTGTTCCGGAAGGATGCGACACGTGACCGACGAGAAGCCCACCCCCGACGCCCCGGCGTTCGACGCCACCGATGAGCCCTCTGCGGGGTTGTCTGCCGAACCGACGACCGCTGCGGATGCCGCGGAGCACTCGAGCTCCGACACGACGGCAGACGGCGATGCGAACGTGGCGTACGGCAGCTTCTCTGAGGCGTGCGACGCGATGACCGACGGGCCCGACGGCATCGACGAGTCTGCGCCGCCGCAGTACGGGGTCGGTCCCTTCTCGGTCCGCGAGATGGCGCTGGCCGGTATCTGGCTCGTCGCCTTCGTCGTGTCGTTCTTCCCGATCTACAGCTACGGCAGCAGCAGCTGGGGCACCTCCGTATGGACCGGGATCGATTGGCTGCTGACCATCGGCGTGCCCACGGTGGCTGTGTTCCTGCTGGGCCTGCGCCGCCTCTCACCGCAGGGAATCCGGCGCGTCGGCTCGCTCGGCATCGACCAGTTCGCGTCGGTCGCCTTCAGCGTGTCGGCGATCATCTGGCTCGGTATCCTCTGGAGCTCCTTCGTATCGGCATCGGCTGCCGGTGTCTTTCTCGCCACGTGGGTGGTGTGGGTGGAGCTCATCCTCATGCTCGCGGGCGTCGTCCTGACCGTGTTCGCGCCGCTGCTGCCGACGATCGGCGACGATTTCCGCTACCGCACCGAGGTGCCCGCCCACCGCTACGCCCGACCCGCCCGTCCCGTGGTCGCCCGTCCGGTCGTCGCCCGTCCCACCGCGCACACCGTACCCTCGCCGGTCCCGATTGCCACGGAAGCGAACCCCTTCGCACCGCAGTCGCCGCAGACCGCGCCGGCCGCGGGGGAGAAGCCGGCGGCGGAGACGACCGTGCTCGGGCAGCAGACGACGGCGCCGGCGGCCTCGCAGGCGTTCTGGGCGCTCGTGCCGGTCGAACGCGACGTGGTCGATGAGAGCGGAGCTCCGCTGTTCCGCATCGGCCCGACGGCGTGGGCTCTCGTCATCGAAGACCGTGGAGATAGCTTTGTCCTGCGTCACGAGGACGGTCGCATCGGGTACCTCCGCGACGTCTCGGGCGTCACGCGCGGGTAGCCTGGACGGATGCTTCGCACCATCGATCTGCGCGGTCGTGAGCTGACCGCCGCGCAGCTGCTCTCCGCCGTGCCACGCGCCCAGGCTGCGCGCGCCGAAGCCCTGCAGGCCGCCTCCGAGATCGTCGCGGACGTGCGGGGGCGCGGAGAAGCAGCACTGCGAGAACAGGCGAGCCGATTCGACCGGGTCACCGATCACGCGATCCGCGTCCCCGAGGCACACCTGGACGAGGCGCTCGAACAGCTCGATCCCGCGGTGCGCCGAGCGCTCGAAGAGTCCATCCGCCGCGTCCGGATCGCGTCTGCGGCTCAGGTGCCGCCAGCTGTGGTCACCGATCTGGGACCAGGCGCCCGCGTCGAACAGCGGTGGGTGCCCGTTCGACGCGCCGGGGTCTACGTGCCGGGCGGCAAGGCCGTCTACCCGTCCAGCGTCGTCATGAACGTCGTTCCGGCTCAGGTCGCCGGTGTGGGCGAGGTGGCACTGACCTCGCCGCCGCAATCGGAGTTCGGCGGCCGCGTCCACCCCGACATCCTCGCTGCCGCGCGTCTGCTCGGCGTCACCGAGGTCTACGCGATGGGTGGCGCGGGGGCCATCGCCGCCTACGCGTACGGTGTCGAGAGCATCGGTCTGGATCCTGTGGACGTCGTGACCGGGCCGGGCAACAACTTCGTCGCCGCCGCGAAGCGGGCCGTCGGCGGGGTCGTCGGAACCGATTCGGAGGCCGGTGCCACCGAGATTCTCATCGTCGCCGACGAGGCTGCGCACCCCGGCCTGATCGCGGCGGACCTGATCAGCCAGGCCGAGCACGATGAACAGGCTTCCGCCATCCTGGTGACGTGGTCGCCGGAGCTCGCTGAACGTGTACAAGACGAGGTTCTCGAGCGGGTCGCGCACACCCGCAACCGTGCCCGCGCGATCGACGCACTCGAAGGTCCCCAGTCCGCGATCGTCCTCGTCGACGATCTGGACGTGGCGACCGCGTTCAGCAACGCCTATGCCCCTGAGCACCTCGAACTTCATCTCGGCGAGCCGCGGGCGCAGACCTTCGTCAACGCCGGCGCGGTGTTCGTGGGGGAGAACTCGCCGGTGAGCCTGGGGGACTACCTCGCGGGCAGCAATCACGTGCTCCCCACCGGGGGCCAGGCGCGGTACGCGTCGGGGCTGTCGGCATCCACTTTCCTTCGTCCGCAGCAGGTGATCGCCTACGACCGCGAGGCGCTGCGCATGGTGCACGACGACATCGTCGCGTTGTCGGTGGCCGAGGAGCTTCCTGCTCACGGCGAGGCGGTGTCGGCGCGGTTCGCCGACGAACCCACGGGGGAGTAGCTCATGCATTGTCCTTTCTGCCGCCATGCCGATTCGCGGGTCATCGACTCGCGCACGAGCGACGACGGGCTCAGTATCCGTCGGCGTCGCCAGTGCCCGCAGTGCGGCGGTCGATTCACCACCGTGGAGACGGCCAGCCTCAACGTGATCAAGCGGTCGGGCGTCATCGAGCCCTTCAGCCGCGAGAAGGTGATGTCGGGCGTGCGCAAAGCGTGCCAGGGACGCCCGGTCACCGAGGCAGACCTGGCCGTGCTCGCGCAGGCGGTCGAGGAGGCCGTACGCCAGACCGGTGCGTCGCAGATCGACACCAACGAGATCGGGCTGACCATTCTCAGTCCGCTCCGCGATCTCGATGAGGTTGCGTATCTCCGTTTCGCGAGCGTCTACCAGGCATTCGACTCCCTCGATGACTTCGAGTCGTCGATCGCGCAGCTGCGCGCGGACCACGCGCGGGAGAGCGCCGAGTAGTCACGGCCGACCGGCGCGGAGCACCGCCGCGAGCGCTCTAGGCTGGGTGCCGATGTATCCCTTCATCTTCCGCACCGTGTTCTCGCACATGGACCCCGAGCGTGCTCATCACCTCGTGATCCCGGTCATCCGGGCGTTCGGGATCTGGCCGCTGCGGCCGATCGTACGTGCGCTGACCGCGCCTCACCCGATCCTTCGCACGCGTGCGCTCGGACTTGTCTTCGACTCGCCCTTCGGCGTCGCAGCCGGATTCGACAAGAACGCGGTCATGAGCGAGGGGCTCTACGCGCTGGGGTTCGGGCACGTCGAGGTGGGCACGGTGACGGCGGTGGCGCAGGACGGCAACCCCCGGCCGCGACTGTACCGACTGGTCTCCGACCGCGCCCTGATCAATCGCATGGGGTTCAACAACGCCGGTGCCGCGGCAGCAGCCACCCGACTCGCCCGTTCGCGCCGTCGCCCCCGCCGCACGGTGCTCGGCGGAAACATCGGCAAGAGCCGCATCGTCGACGTCGAGCACGCCACGGCCGACTACGTCACGAGCACGAAGCTGGTGGCGCCGGTCGCCGACTACCTCGTCGTGAATGTCTCGTCGCCGAACACCCCGGGGCTGCGCGGGCTGCAGGCCGTCGAGACGCTGCGCCCTCTGCTCGAGGCGGTGCGGGATGCCGCCGGCACGACGCCGCTGCTCGTCAAGATCGCGCCGGACCTCGCCGACGAGGAGATCGAGGGCGTCGCACGTCTCGCCGTCGATCTGGGCCTGGCCGGTCTTGTGGCCACGAACACGACCATCTCCCGTCGTGGCCTGCAGGCGGACGCGCGCGCCGTGGAAGCCATGGGGCCGGGCGGGCTTTCCGGCATCCCGCTGCGTGCCCGAGCCCTGGAGGTGCTGCGCATCGTGCGCGGCGCCGTGCCGCGAGAGTTCTGCGTCATTTCGGCAGGTGGCGTCGAGACGGCGGACGACGTTCAGGAGCGCCTCGACGCCGGAGCGAACCTGGTTCAGGGGTATACGGGCTTCATCTATCGCGGCCCGCTGTGGGCGCGTCAGATCAACCGCGATCTGGCTGCGCGGCGTCGACGAGGCTGACCGCTGGCGCTGTGCGGTCCGGATCGGCGATGCGGTCGAAGCGGACAACGCCGCGATGGTCCCGGCGCCTGAAGCCGGCGTGCTCCAGCGCACGCACCATCCGATGCTGCAGCGGCGGCAGCTCTGAGGCGGCTCCGCCGCTCTGTCGTACCATTCCGACCAGGAACGTCTCGCTGCGCTGCGCGGTGTGCACCTCCACACGAGCCATGTCGCCGCGTTCGCGCCAGACGAACCGCGTCAGGGTGGGAAACGGCACCGTCCACGAGCTGCCGCTCTCCATGGCGAGTCCTCCGGTGGTCCACGCCAGCGTTATCCGGGTGCGGCGTCGATTCACGATCGTTCGGACGATGCCGTAGAGCGGAAGGCCGATGAACACGCCGAGGAGCACGATCAGGGCCATCGGGCCGAGCCGTGTCACCCAACGCTCGGTCAGGATGACGATGGCCGCCGCGATGATGCCGCCGACGACCGTGACGGCGATGACGAGGGTCGTCAGCCGGCGCGGTGAGAACCGTGCCGCGGTGATGGTCAGTTCGGGACGGCTGTCGCTCCCGCTCCAGGCGGGTCGTGGCAGCGCCGCTGCCCGCCGCGCGGCGCGGCGTTCGAAGAGGGTCGACACCCGCCCGAGCAGGGTGAGAAGAACCCAGCCGCCGGCCGGAGGCACCGCAAGTAGCGCGAAGCCGAGGGGGCGCCGCCAGGGGTCGGGAAGTGTCCGCAGCGCCTCCAGCGCCGGCAGGAATCCGCTCAGCAGGGCGATGACGGCGAGAGCCAGGACGCTGTGGACGATCCACGCGACCGGGTCGGCGAGACCGTCCACGGCATTGACCGCCGCGAAGGCGAGCGCCCATCCGCCGACGATGACACACAGATAGGCGGGCAGCTCGAGCTCCGATCCGGACGCACCCGTCAGCGCGCCTGCGGCACAGAGCGCGACACCGACGATCGCGGGCGCCGCGACGAACCATCGACGCCATCCGGCGTCGGGGCGACGACCGCGGCGGTCTCTTCGCAGCTGTGCCACGTCGGGTCGCGGGGAGTCAGACCGGGCGGCCGCCGCGCTTGACCTGCGGCTTGGGCAGACGCATGAAGCGCATCTGGATCGTACGCATGCCCGCGTACCAGCCGAGACCCTTCTCCCGGCGGTCACCGAACTTCTCGCGGGTGAGCTTCTTCACCCGCACATTCGTGATGATCATGTCCACGACCACGATGAGGATGTAGAGCCACAATGCGATGAAGCCGTAATAGACGATCGCCGTGTTGGGTACGAGGCTCAGCAGGATCACGACCAGCATGAGCGGCATGAGCAGTTCACCCGGGTGCCAGCCGCCGTCGACGAAATCGCGCACGAAGCGACGCTGCGGGCCGCGGTCACGGGTGGGAAGGTACTTCTCGTCTCCGTTGGCCATGCCGATCCTGGCCTTCTCGCGCTGAGTGGCGAGTTCGGCCTTCGCGCGGGCGCGGGCTTCCTTCGTGTCCGCCACCAGTGGCCGCTTGCGCGCGGCTTCCCGCTCGGCGCGCGAGGGCGTCGGACGGTTCTTGCCCGGTCCGGTGGAAGCGTCGGGAGCGGCCTCGGGGGCGGCGGGAGTCTTGGCCACGATGTGGATCCTCGTTGTCTTCACGGGTGGTGCACACGCACAGGGACGCGCGAGAGCTGCCCCCTAAGATTACCCGCATGAGCTCGGAGATGTCCCGCCGTCCCGCCGTCCGTGATGCCGCCGAAGCGGCGGTTCCCGCCGCCCTGGCCGATCTGGGACGTCTCGTGCGCATCCCGTCGATCGCATTCCCCGGTTTCGACCGCGCGGATGTCGAGCGCAGCGCAGACGCCGTCAAGGCGCTGCTGGATGACCTCGGCATCTTCGATCGCGTCGAGGTCAAGACCGCTGTCGTGCCCGAGACGGGTGCCGAAGGCATGCCCGCCGTGCTCGCTTCCCGAGCCGCTCGCGCCGGACGCCCCACCATTCTGCTTTACGCCCACCACGACGTGCAGCCGGTCGGAGACGAGGAGCTGTGGGAGTCGCCGCCGTTCGAACCAACGGTGCGCGGCGGGCGCCTCTACGGTCGTGGCGCGGCCGACGACAAGGCCGGCGTCATGGCTCACGTGGGTGCGCTGCGCGCTCTCACCAGTGCTCTCGGTACCGACTTCGACCTCGGGGTCAACCTCTTCATCGAGGGTGAGGAGGAAGCCGGCTCGGCATCCTTCGCACAGTTCCTCAGCGACAACGCCGATGCCCTCCGGGCGGATGTGATCGTCGTCGCGGATTCGGGCAACTGGGATGCCGTGACGCCGGCGCTGACCGTGTCGCTCCGCGGGAATGCCCGCTTCACTCTCACGGTGCGCACGCTCGAGCACGCCTCGCACTCGGGGATGTTCGGTGGAGCGGTACCCGACGCGATGCTCGCCACGGTCAAACTGCTCTCGACGCTGTGGGACGACGACGGCGCTGTCGCGGTGGCCGGGCTCACGGCGCGCGACGCGGCGACGCCCGACTACTCGGAGGAGACGCTCCGCGACGAAGCGGGCCTCCCGGCGGGTGTCAGCCCGATCGGGCGCGGCACGATCCTGAGTCGCATCTGGAATACAGCCTCGATCACGGTCACCGGCATCGACGCACCCAGCGTCAAGAACGCCTCCAACACGCTGTCGCCCGAGGTGTCGGTCGTCATCAGCATGCGCGTCGCGCCGGGGCAGCCGGCGCGGGAGGCCTATGCCGCGCTCGAGGCGCACCTGCGCGCGCACGCTCCGTTCGGTGCGGAGCTCACCTTCACCGATGTCGACTGTGGAGACGCCTTCCTGGTCGACACCAGCGGTCCTGCGGTCGCAGCGGCGCGCGCCGCCCTCGAGGAGGGATACGGTGTGCCCGCCGTCGATATCGGAGTCGGGGGATCGATCCCCTTCATCGCCGACCTCGTGCGTGAATTCCCCGAGTCACAGATCCTCGTCACAGGAGTCGAAGACCCGCACGCGCGTGCGCACAGCCCCAATGAGTCGCTGCACCTGGACACCTTCCGCCACGCGCTGGTGTCCGAGGCTCTGCTGCTGGAGCAGCTGGACACGCAGACACTCCGAGACGCCTGAGCGGCTTCGGCCCGCCACGCCCGACCCGGCGTAGAATCGAGCACGACCCGCCGTCTGATAGCGGCTTCGATCACCACCGAGGTTCCGGAGAGTGCCATGACCGACATCGCCACGAACGCCCCCGCCGACACGACGCAGAAGGCTCACGGCGTGCTGCTCACGGATGCTGCGGCCGAGAAGGTCAAGAGCCTCCTGCAGCAGGAGGGACGCGATGACCTGCGTCTGCGCGTCGCTGTCCAGCCCGGTGGATGCTCGGGTCTGATCTACCAGCTGTACTTCGACGAGCGCTTCCTCGACGGTGACCAGGCGGTCGACTTCGACGGCGTGGAGGTCATCATCGACGACATGTCGGTGCCGTATCTCGACGGCGCCAGCATCGACTTCAAGGACACCATCTCGGAGCAGGGCTTCACGATCGACAACCCCAATGCGGCGGGCAGTTGCGCGTGCGGTGACAGCTTCCACTGAGTCGAGTCGTCAGCGCTGATCAGGCCGGGAAAACCCCTCCGATAGTGGCAGACATCCTGGGCGGATGGCCTGAATCGTGTGGGAGGTTGCCCTAGACTGAACGGTGTTCGACCTTCATGACCCCGAAAGGTGCACCGTGCGCGTCAAACGCCGACTCCGGCTCGCCGTCATCCCGATCGGGATCGCTACCGCGATCGCCCTTGCTGGATGCACTCCCACCGAGCTGAACGGCTTCCTGCCCGGCTTCACCGACGATGGCACGCAGGCCACCAACCACACCGAGATGGTGTCGGGACTGTGGGTCAACTCGTGGATCGTGCTCCTCGCGGTGGGTGTCATCACGTGGGCGCTGATGGGGTGGGCGGCGATCGCTTACCGTCGTCGTCGCGGCCAGCGCGGCCTGCCTGTGCAGCTTCGCTACAACATGCCGGTCGAGATCTTCTACACGGTCGTCCCGCTCATCCTCGTGCTGGGTTTCTTCGCGTTCACCGCGCGTGACCAGGCCGTGCTCGAAACGCAGTACGACAACCCGGACGTGTGCGTCACCGCGATCGGTAAGCAGTGGGCGTGGGATTTCCAGTACAACGACGACACGGCGGACTGCCAGGCCGGCGACAAGGCCGTCTGGACCATGGGCGTTCAGGCCCAGACCGACGCCCAGGGCACCGTCACCAGCGAGTTGCCGACCCTTGTCCTTCCCGTCAACGAGACCGTCAAGCTCAAGCTGACCTCGCGCGACGTGATCCACTCGTTCTGGATCATCGACTTCCTGTACAAGAAGGACATGTACATCGGCAAGGACAACTACTGGTCCTTCACCCCGACCCGCGTCGGCGAGTACGACGGCAAGTGCGCCGAGCTCTGCGGTCAGTACCACTCGATGATGCTCTTCAAGGTCAAGGTCGTCGAACCTGCCGAGTACCAGCAGTACCTCGCAGGGCTGCGTGCCGCCGGTCAGACCGGTGACATCAACAAGGCCTACGACCGTCTGCAGAACTTCCCGGGCACGGGTGCTTCCACTGAATCAGAGGGAAAACACTGATGGCGACGACGCTTCCTCTCCAGGGCGACACCACCGTTCGTCCGACGACGCTGCCCCCGCGTCAGGCCGCGCTCATGAGCTCGACCCGCGTGGCCCAGAAGGGCAACATCATCGTCAAGTGGATCACCTCCACTGACCACAAGACGATCGGGTACATGTACCTCATCGCCTCGGTGATCTTCTTCCTCCTCGGCGGTGTGATGGCACTGATCATCCGCGCCGAGCTGTTCGAGCCCGGCATGCAGATCCTGCCCACGAAGGAGCAGTACAACCAGCTCTTCACGATGCACGGCACGATCATGCTTCTGATGTTCGCGACGCCGCTGTTCGCCGGTTTCGCCAACGCGATCCTGCCCTTGCAGCTCGGTGCCCCCGACGTCGCGTTCCCCCGTCTGAATGCGTTCGCCCTCTGGCTGTTCATCTTCGGTTCGGTCATCGCCGTCGCCGGGTTCCTCACGCCCCAGGGTGCGGCGGCCTTCGGATGGTTCGCCTATCAGCCCCTGGCAGGGGCGTCGTTCTCTCCCGGCGCCGGTGGAAACCTCTGGATGCTGGGGCTCGGTATGTCGGGCTTTGGAACCATCCTCGGTGCGGTGAACTTCATCACGACCATCATCACGATGCGCGCTCCCGGTATGACCATGTGGCGTCTGCCGATCTTCTCGTGGAACACTCTGGTCACCAGCATCCTGATCCTGATGGCATTCCCGGTGCTCGCCGCGGCCATTCTGGCTGCTGCCGCCGACCGCATTCTCGGCGCCCACATCTACGACCCCGCGAACGGCGGCGTGCTCCTGTGGCAGCACCTGTTCTGGTTCTTCGGCCACCCCGAGGTGTACATCATCGCGCTGCCGTTCTTCGGCATCGTCTCCGAGATCTTCCCGGTCTTCAGCCGCAAACCGATCTTCGGGTACAAGACCCTCGTCTACGCGACCATCGCGATCGCTGCACTGTCGGTGTCGGTCTGGGCGCACCATATGTACGTCACGGGCTCGGTGCTGCTGCCCTTCTTCGCTCTGATGACGATGCTCATCGCCGTGCCGACGGGTGTGAAGATCTTCAACTGGATCGGCACGCTCTGGCGAGGCTCGGTGACTTTCGAGACGCCGATGGTGTTCTCGCTCGGCTTCCTGGTGTCCTTCGTCTTCGGTGGTCTCACCGGCGTCATCCTCGCGTCGCCGCCGCTGGACTTCCACCTCTCCGACTCCTACTTCGTCGTCGCGCACTTCCACTACGTCGTCTTCGGCACGGTCGTCTTCGCCATGTTCGCCGGGTTCTACTTCTGGTGGCCGAAGTGGACGGGCCGCATGCTCAACGAGCGTCTCGGCATGGTCCACTTCTGGATGCTGTTCATCGGCTTCCACATGACCTTCCTCATCCAGCACTGGCTGGGCGTGGATGGCATGGTGCGCCGCTACGCGGACTACTCCGCCGCTGACGGGTGGACGTGGCAGAACCAGGTCTCCACGATCGGTGCGATGATCCTCGGTGCCTCGATGATCCCCTTCTTCCTGAATGTGTGGATCACCTCTCGCAAGGCTCCTCGCGTCACGGTCAACGACCCGTGGGGCTACGGAGGCTCGCTCGAGTGGGCGACCAGCTGCCCGCCGCCGCGTCACAACTTCACCTCGATCCCGCGTATCCGCAGTGAACGTCCCGCGTTCGACCTGAACCACCCAGAGGCGGCCTTGCCTGTTGGTGTCGGACCGGCGAAGGATGCTCCGGACGCACCGGTCGTGGATGTGGCTGATGGGAAGGTCAAGTAAGTGAAGACCAACGTCAACCTCTGGTGGATCCTGTCGGGGTTCTTCTTCCTGTGCTTCGCCCTGTATACGGGGTGGAACATCATCGAGCACTCCGACCGGCCCTGGTTCCACGCCATCGAGTGGGTCGGGTCCGTCGCGCTGCTGTTCACGGTCTTCATGTCCGCGATGATCGGCTTCTACGTCGATCGCGTGCACCGCGCGCAGGGCGGCGAGCTGCCCGAGGACTCGCTCACGGCGGACATCGATGACGGTGACCCTGAGATGGGTGAGTTCAGCCCCTGGTCGTGGTGGCCGCTCGTGCTCGCGTTCTCGGCTGCGCTGGCGATGCTCGGTCTGGCCGTAGGAACGTTCCTGCTTCCGATCGGTCTCGGCGTCTTCGTCGTCGCGATCGTCGGCTGGGTGTTCGAGTACTACCGCGGGTACTTCGCGCGCTGAGCGTCGCCCCCCGGCTGTGATGGCTCTCTCCTTGCGGGCCGGCGTCTGTAGCGACGTCGGAGGCTTTCGCGACGTCAATCAGGATGCCGCGTTCGTCTCGTCGTGGGGGGCCGGTGTCGCGGACGGTGTCGGCGGCGGCCCAGCCGGTGACCTGGCATCCGCAGCGTTCCTGCATCGACTTGTCGCCGGCGGATCCGGCCTGGACGACGCGGACGAACTCGCCACGCGCGTACGCATCGCGAACTGGGATCTGGGTGCTCACGTGCGACGAGACCCGTCGCTCGCTGGGATGGCGACGACCTTCACCGGGCTCTGGCTCAGCCGCACGGGCGCCCTCCTGCTCGCGCACACCGGCGATTCTCGTGCATATCGGGTCCGAGACGGCCACCTCATTCGGCAGACCCGCGATGACTCGTTCGTCCAGGTTTTGGTGGACCAGGGGCTCGTCCGCGAGGAAGACGCGATGGCTCACCCGCGGCGCAACATCATCACCGCTTCCTTGCGCGGTGACGCGTCCGACCTCGTCCGCGTGAGCGAGCGCGTAGGTGTGCGGGGCGATCGATGGTTGCTCTGCAGCGACGGTGTGAGCGATTACCTGCCCGATGACGCCATCGCCGACGTCCTGCGGACGGTGACGGACCCGGATGTGGCAGCTTCCCTGGTGGTGGCAGCGGCCCTGCAGGCTGGCTCGCGCGACAACGTGACCGCCGTGGTGGCGGATGTCATCGCCGGTGCCTCACAGGGTGAGACTGTCACCTTCGCCGGGGCGGCGGCCGATCGATTCACGGAAGGCGCCGGTGCTCTCGCCGGCTGATCAGTCGTCTCAGGTCGTCTCAGGTCGCACGTACATGACCTGCGCGTCGAAAACGCGGGGGAGTGGGCCCTGGTCGTTCTCGGTAGGCAACCCTTCGCGTACCCAATACTCGTAACCGCCGATCATCTCCTTCACCGTGTACCCGAGCCGGGCGAACTCGATGGCGCCGCGCGTGCCGGCGTTGCAGCCAGGACTCCAGCAGTACACGACGATCGGCAGGTGCGGTGCGAACTCGCGGGGTGCGCGCTCCGCGATGTCGCGGTAGGGCATGTGAATGGCCCCCACAGGGTGGCCCTGCGCCCACGCGTCGGCGCCACGAACGTCGACGAGTACGAACTCTTCGCCGGCTCGCTGCGCCGCATACACGTCGGACGGGTCAGTCTCATGTGCGAGCTTCGCGCTGAAGTGGGCGAGCGTAGATGCGGGCGTCTGTGAGGTCATGACCGAGACGCTACGCGAACGAAGAAGCGGCGAGGAGGACCGGAACGGTCTCTCCTCGCCGCTTGACTGCCAACGTGTGGCGTCAGCTCTTCGTGTCATCCTCGTCGGGGACGATCACATTCGACGGGCGAACAGCGGTCTCGCTGCGGCTGCCGTCGTCGATCGGGTGGTGCGGGGCATCCGGAACTCCGGCGCGCTCGTGCATGCCCTGAATCTCGGCATCCTCCTCGGCGGCGACGTGCTCCAGCGTGTGGTGCTGGTGGGCGCGGGCCTCCTCGAGCTCCGTCTGCGTGACGGGGGCCAGGCGGTCTTCGAAGAACCAGCGCGACAGCGACGCGCGGACGTTCTCGTGCCAGGGGATGCGACCCTGATCGTTGGGACGAACGACCAACGGCTGGTTCGTCTCGAAATCGACGAGCTTGACGACCTCGTACTGGTCGACCGGCTGGTGGACCTCGATGTACTCGCCGCCGGGAAGGCGGACGATACGACCCGACTCGTAGCCGTGTAGGGCGATCTCACGGTCCTTCTTCTGCAGCGCGATACAGATGCGCTTCGTGACGAAGTACGCGAGCACAGGCCCGATGAAGAGCAACGCCTGGAGCGTGTGGATGACGCCTTCCATCGTGAGCCAGAAGTGGGTCGCGATGATGTCGGAGGACGCCGCGGCCCACAGCACCGCGTAGAACGTCACACCGGCGGCGCCGATCGCGGTGCGGGTCGCCGCGTTGCGCGGACGCTGAGCGATGTGGTGCTCGCGCTTGTCTCCCGTGATCCAGGCCTCGATGAACGGGTAGATCGCCACCAGCACGATGAACAAGCCGAGGGCAGTCAGCGGGATCAGGATGTTGAACGACCAGGTGCGATCCCAGAGCACGAACTCCAGGTGCGGAGGCACCAGACGCAGCGCACCGTCGGCGAAGCCGATGTACCAGTCGGGCTGGGTACCCGCCGACACGGGCGACGGGTCGTACGGGCCGTAGTTCCAGATCGGGTTGATCGTGAACAGCGACGCGATCAGCACGATGACGCCGAACGTGATGAAGAAGAATCCCCCCATCTTCGACATGTACACCGGGACCATCGGGTAACCGACGACGTTGTCGTTCGTGCGGCCGGGGCCGGCGAATTGGGTGTGCTTGTTCACGATCATCAGCATGAGGTGCACGGCGAGCAGCGCGACCAGAATGGCCGGCAGCAGCAGGATGTGCAGCGTGTACAGGCGGCCGACGATCTGCGAGCCCGGGAACTCGCCGCCGAAGAGCAGGAACGAGGTCCACGTGCCGATCACCGGGATGCCCTTGACCATGCCGTCGATGATGCGCAAGCCGTTTCCGGAAAGCAGGTCATCGGGCAGCGAGTACCCGGTGAAGCCCTCTGCCATCGCGAGAATGAACAGGATGAAGCCGATCACCCAGTTGAGCTCGCGTGGTTTGCGGAACGCGCCGGTGAAGAACACGCGCAGCATGTGCACGCCGATGCCGGCGACGAACACGAGCGCCGCCCAGTGGTGGATCTGACGCACGAGCAGGCCGCCGCGGATGTCGAACGACAGGCGCAACGACGAGTCGAGCGCAGCCGACATCTCGACGCCACGCAGCGGCAGGAAGGCGCCGTTGTAGTGGGTCTCGACCATCGAGGCCTGGAAGAAGAAGGTCAGGAAGGTCCCCGACAGCAGAACGACGACGAAGCTCCACAGCGCGATCTCGCCGAGCATGAACGACCAGTGGTCGGGGAAGATCTTCCGTCCCAGCTCCTTGACCAGGCCCGAGATGCTGGTGCGCTCGTCGAGGTAGTTCGCCGCTCCGGCGACGAATCGGCCGCCGAGCGGCTTCTCGTCACGGGAGGCCGCGGACGGGTTGGTGTCAGGGCCTGTCTCAGTGACAGTCGCGGTGCTCAATGGCGCTCCCAGAAGCTCGGGCCGACGGGTTCGATGAAGTCGCTTTGCGCGACGAGGTAGCCCTCAGCGTCGACGGTGATGGGCAGCTGCGGCAGCGGACGGGCTGCCGGGCCGAAGATCACGGCAGCGCCGTGGGTCACGTCGAACTGCGACTGGTGGCACGGGCAGAGCAGGTGGTGGGTCTGCTGCTCGTACAGCGCGACGGGGCAACCGACGTGGGTGCAGACCTTGGAGTACGCGACGATGCCGTTGTACGACCAGTCCTTGCGGTCTTCCGCCTCGACGAGCTGCTCCGGGAGCAGACGCATGAGCAGCACGATGGCCTTGGCCTTCTGCTCCAGGTAACCGTCGTGATGGCTGACATCGGCCAGCGACTGGGGGATGACGTGCACCGCGGAGCCGAGCGTCAGGTCGGCGGCGCGGATCGGTTCGCCGGTCGGGTCGTGCGCGAGGCGTTCGCCCTTCTTCCACATGGTGTGGCTGAGCAGGGCGACCGGGTCACCGGCATCCGGGTGCTCGGGGCTCGACTCGGGGGCGAGGCCGCGGAACAGCGTGATACCGGGCAGGACCGAGGCGACCAGCGCCGCGATCAGCGAGCCGCGGATGGCGGTGCGGCGTCCGAAACCGGACTCCTCATTCGCCGCGCGCAGGCCCTCGACGGCACCTTCCCGCGTGACGTCGCGACCGCGCGTGGGGTGACGGAGCTCGATGTGCTCCTTGTCGCTCATCACCGCCTTCGACCAGTGGATCGCGCCGATGCCGATGGCCAGCAGTGCGAGTGCGATTCCCAGCCCGATGAAGAGGTTGTTATGGCGGATGTCGATGATCTGCCCGCTCTCGATCGGGAAGAGCATGTAGGCGGCGACCGCCCAGATGCTTCCCGCGAGAGACAGGTAGAACAGCGTGTAGACCGTGCGGACGGCGCGCTCCATCGCGGCCGGATCCTTGTCGGTGACACGCTCGCGGTGCGGGGGAAGACCCGGGTTCTGCACGGCGTCGGGGACGGCGACGGCGAGCCCGGGGGAAGGCTTCCAAGAAGCCCTCTCGTGCTCGTGTGCGTCTTCCTCGTGTGCCATGTCTCGTCCGTTCCCTACGTCAGTGCCGTTGTCCACGAATGCCCGATTAGTTCGACTTCGCCGTGATCCACACGGTGATGCCGATCAGAGCGCCGATGCCGAAGATCCAGATGAACAGACCTTCCGAGACCGGACCGAGCGAGCCGAGGTTGAACCCTCCGGCCGACTCGTTGTTCTGCAGGTACATCAGCGACGAGATGATGTCGCGCTTCTCGTCGGGCGTGATCGTCATGTTGTTGAACACGGGCATGTTCTGCGGGCCCGTGACCATCGCGGCGTAGATGTGCAGCGGGCTGGTCTTGGTGAGCGCCGGGGCGTACTTGCCCTCTGTCAGCGCGCCGCCGGCAGCAGCGACGTTGTGGCACATCGCGCAGTTGATGCGGAAGAGCTCGGCGCCGTTGGCGACGTCACCCTTGCCGTCGAGGATGTGCGCGTCGGGGTAGGTCGGGCCGGGAGCGACCGACTGGACCCAGGCCGCGATCGCCTTGATCTGGTCTTCGGTGAACTGCGCGGGCTTCTGCGGAGCCTGAGGGCCCTGCATCTGCAAGGGCATGCGACCGGTGGACATCTGGAACTCCACCGCGAGTTCGCCGACGCCGTAGAGCGAGGGCCCGTCGGCGGAGCCTTCCATGTTCAGGCCGTGACACGTGGCGCAGTTGGCCTGGAAGAGCTTCTTGCCGTCATCGACGGTGAGCGTCGTGGACGCCGACGACGCGGGCTCGGTCGACGCCATGGCCGCCGAGGCGCCGGCGTAGACGCCGCCGGTGACGAGCAGGCCGATTCCGATCAGCGCGGCCGCGGCCCACTTGCTGCGGCGACCGGTCTTCGGTCGGGTGGTCTTGGATGCCATGGAGGAACTCAGCTCCGCTCTCACTTGACGACGTAGATGACGAAGAACAGCACGATCCACACCACATCGACGAAGTGCCAGTAGTAGGAGACGACGATCGCGGACGTCATCTCCTTGCGACCGAAGTTCTTGACGGCGTAGGCGCGGCCGATGACGAGGAGGAAGGCCAGGAGACCGCCCGTCACGTGCAGTGCGTGGAAACCGGTGGTGATGTAGAAGGCCGACGCGTACGAGCTCGCGCTGATCGGTAGGCCCTCCATGACGAGCGTCGCGTATTCCCAGACCTGGCCGGAAACGAAGACGGCTCCCATGAGGAAGGTGAGGAAGAACCACTCGACCATGCCCCACTGGCGGAACTGCCAGAAGGAGCCGCGGCGGTACGGCTGGAAGCGCTCTGCGGCGAACACGCCGGCCTGAGCGGTGAAGGACGACAGCACCAGGATCAGCGTGTTGACGGCCGCGAATGGCACATTCAGGTCGCCGGTGCTCTCGGCCCAGAGATCGGGGGAGGCGTTGCGCAGCGTGAAGTAGATCGCGAACAGACCCGCGAAGAACATGACCTCGCTGCCGAGCCAGACGATGGTGCCGACCGCGACCGGATCCGGCCGCTTGACGGAACGCAAGGCGTGGGAATAGGTCGATGGAGTGGTCGTCACGCTCCCCATTATGGCTGATTTCACAGCCGGTTTTCGCATCACTGAAGGTGCGTTCGACTTTCGGAGGCATTGGACGGCGCTTCGCACCCGCCGGGAGTTCGCTGGCAGAGTGCCGATAGGATCAGGGCTCATGGCGGAGCTCTATTCCTGGCCCGAGATCCTGACTGCCGTTCTCGAGCGGCGCGACCTCAGTGTGTCGGAATCGACCTGGGCGATGCGGCAGGTGATGCGGGGTGCCGCGACCCCGTCTCAGCTCGGTGGATTCCTGCTCGCGCTGCGGGCGAAAGGCGAGACGGTCGACGAGATCGTCGGGTTCCGCGACGCGATCCTCGAGTCGGCGCTGCCCCTGCCCGTTCCTGCGGACGTGCTCGACATCGTCGGTACCGGCGGCGATCGCTTCGGCACTGTCAACGTGTCGACGATGTCGGCGATCGTGGCGGCAGCCACCGGCATCCCGGTCGTGAAGCACGGCAATCGCGCGGCCAGCTCGGCGTCGGGCTCATCTGATGTTCTCGGCGCGCTCGGCATCGACCTCGCACTGCCGCCGGAGCGGGTGGCCGACGTACTCGCCGAGGCCGGCATCACGTTCGCGTTCGCCGCGGCCTTCCACCCCGGATTCCGCCACGCGGGCCCGACGCGTTCGGAACTCGGAGTGCCGACGGTGTTCAACTTCCTGGGACCGCTGTGCAACCCGGCTCGCGCCGAGGCCAATGCGGTGGGCGTGGCCGCGCTCGACCGCGTGCCGCTGATCACCGGCGTCTTCCAGACCCGTGGCGCCACGGCCCTGGTCTTCCGCGGAGACGACGGTCTCGACGAGCTCACCACCACCGGTCACAGCCGTGTGTGGGAGATCAGCCGCGGCGACATTCACGAGCACGATCTCGATCCCCGTGATCTCGGCATTGCGCTGGCCGACATCAGCGACCTGCTGGGCGGTGACGCTCAGCACAACGCAGAGGTCGTGCACCGCGTTCTGGACGGCGAGAAGGGGGCGGTGCGCGACATCGTGCTCCTCAACGCCGCAGCCGGCATCGTCGCTTACGAGCTGTTCCGTGACGCAACGCAGGTGCAGCACCCCATCGTGGAGCGGCTCGCCGCGGCTCGCGATCGCGCGGCATCAGCGATCGATGACGGGGCGGCGGCAGGCGTGCTGTCGAAGTGGGTCGAGGCGACGACCCGTCCTGTGGACTGACCACAGGGTTTTCTCTGGCCCATCCACTGGGGCTTGTGCTTCTGGGAGCGATACCGTGACATCACAGCCCGGCACCCCAGAGAGGACATCACCATGTCAGAGAACATCGCCACCGCAGACACCGTCGAACCCCCGCAGAAGAAGGTCGGGTTCGTCAAGATCGCCGGCATTCTCGGCATCCTCGGTGGCATCGCGCTGATCGTCGTCGGAGTCATCGTCTGGGTCGCTGTGTCCACCCAGCTTCGCGCCGAGAACATCACGGTGCCGGATGACGCCATCGCCTTCCAGGGGCAGACCGTCCAGGGCCCCTTCACCGCGTACGTGCAGGCCGACATCATCCAGCACCACGCGCTGAAGGCGTCGGAGGGCAAGACGTACGCCGAGCTCGGCAAGGATGACCCGGTGCGCGCGACCATGATGAACGCGTCGTTCCTGCGCGCATCGCTGTTCACCTCGGTCGTCTCCTTCGGAGTCGCGGCCTTCGCCATGGGGGTTGGCATCCTGTCGATCCTGTTCGGGGCCGCCCTGACGCGCCTCGCCTCGGTACCGGTGATCGTGCGCCGTTCCAGCGTCACCAGGGCCTGATCGCCGATCTTCCCCCCACTCGAAACGGGTCCGCGTCTCACGCGGGCCCGTTTCGCTGTGTGCGCTGCGCTGACATGATGGCTGTCACATGAAGCCGATCGATGCGCTGCGCGAGATCGCGAGCCTGCTCGAACGGGAGCGGGCATCGCGGTATCGTTCCGCCGCGTTCCGAGCGGCGGCGGCGGCGATCGCCGACCTCACCGACGATCAGATGGCGGATGCCGCCGCGCTGCGCCGACGCAAGGGAATCGGCGATTCTTCCTTTCGGGTCATTCAGCAGGCGTCGGCCGGCGAGGTGCCCGGCTACCTCGTCGAACTTCGCGAGCGATACGCACCCGCGTCGTCGGCGCTGCGGGCGTCGTTGCGCGGCGATCTGCACTGTCATTCCGACTGGTCGGACGGCACGACATCGATTGGGGAGATGGTGGAGGCGGCTCGCGCGCTCGGGCATGAGTATCTGGCGCTGACGGATCATTCGCCGCGGCTCCGCGTCGCCAACGGTCTGACCGCGGAGCGCCTGCGAGCGCAGCTGGATGAGCTGCCGGCCTTCACCTGCGACGGGTTCACGTTGCTCAGCGGTATCGAGGTGGACATCCTCGACGATGGGCACCTGGACCAGGAACAGGCGCTCCTCGACCGCCTCGACGTGGTGGTCGCGTCCGTGCACTCTCGGCTCCGTCTGGAGGCGCCCGCGATGACGCGCCGCATGGTCAGCGCTGTCTCCCGCGGCGACGTCGATGTGCTGGGTCACGTGACCGGCCGACTCGTGCGGGGCGAGCGCGGGACGCGTCCCCCCTCGACCTTCGACGCCCGCGCGGTGTTCGCCGCGTGCGCTGCGCATGACGTCGCGGTGGAGATCAACGCGCGGCCAGAACGCGAAGATCCGCCTGATGACCTCATCGCGCTGGCGCTGGCGGAAGGATGCCTCTTCTCGATCGACTCCGATGCGCACGCACCCGGTCAGCTCGGGTTGCTGGACGAAGGTGCTGCGCGGGCCGAGCGCGCGGGCGTGCCCGCGGAGCGGATCGTCACGACGTGGCCGCGGGAGCGTCTGCAGCAGTGGCTGGGCCGTTGACGCAGCGGCTCAGACCCGAGCGGTGATCGCGGCGACGGTCCGGGCGAGTGGCGTGCCGAGGTTCCACTCGGCATCCACTCGAGCGATCTCGGCGGCATCCGGCAGGCGCAGACGGGAGTTGTCGATGGGCTGCAGCGCGAGCGTGCGCACGACCTCGACGACCCGCGGTGCGACGGCGAGGTAGTCGCTCGCGGCCAGCACCTTGGCGCGCACGCTCGCCGTGAGCCCGGCGCCGGACGCGGCTGCGGCGATGATGCCGGCCAGGTCGCCGTGGGTGGCCAGGAGCGTCGCGGCGGTCTTCTCGCCGATGCCGGCGACACCGGGAAGGCCGTCGGAGGCATCGCCGCGCAGCGCTGCGAAGTCGGCGTATTGCGTCGGCAGCACGGCATACTTGGCGACCACGGCGGCGTCGTCGAGTACTTCGAGCTTGCTCATTCCTCGACCTGTGTAGATCACCCGGATCTGTTGGTCGTCGTCGACGAGCTGAAAGAGGTCCCGGTCGCCGGTGACGACGTCGACGGCGACCGGCGACTGCGTCGCGTAGCTGGCGATGACGTCGTCGGCTTCGTGGTCCACATGTCCGACGATGGGGATGCCGAGGGCGCCGAGCTCGTCTCGGATCACGGGGATCTGAGCGGTCAGGGGGTCGGGGACCTCTTCGACGTCGGCTCCGATGTCGAGGACTGCGGCGACCCGGTGGGTCTTGTAGGTCGGAATGAGGTCGACGCGCCACTGCGGTCGCCAGTCGTCGTCCCAGCAGGCGATGACATGGGTGGGCTCGTACATGGTGACCAGCTTGGCGATCATATCGAGCAGGCCGCGGGCGGCATTCACGGGTCTGCCGTCGGGCGCCTTCACCGTGTCGGGGACGCCATAGAACGCGCGGAAGTAGAGGGACGCGGTGTCGAGGAGCATCAGGCGATCGGCCACGCGCTCATCCTGTCATGGAGGTCAGACGCCCGTGGTGGCGATCAGCACCCTGGGCCTGTGGGGTTCTCGGCGCACGTCTTGTCGACGAGGGCGGTCTTCACCTCGACGATCTGCAGCGTGGTCGTGCCGATCGGGATCTCGAGCTGACCGGGTACGTCTATCCAACCGTTGCCGAAGTTCGCCTGGGCCGCATATCGGACAGCCGCAGTGGCTGTGTAGGTGCCGCGGGATGCGTACGCGTGGCTGGTCGGGGTGGCACTGAATTGGGCGAGCCCGAGCTCAGCCCACCTGCGGCCTCCGGTTGTCGCTTCCCGGGATGTACCGTCGCCGTGTGTGAAGACGTAGGACGTCGGAGTGAACCGCACCGTCACCGGCAGATCGAAGAGACGTCCGGCCTGCTCGTGGACCCCGGCACTCACGACGAAGTTCACGGGCATGCCGACGACTCCGACCCCGTCGGGTTCGTCGACGAAGGGCGCCGAGGTGGGAGCGAAGGACGCGACGTCGGTGAGTGTGGGCCGCAGCACGCCGACCGAGTAGTTGCCGCGGCAGAGGGAATCGGTGCAGACCGGCGGGGGAGGAGCGGGCACGGTGACGCCGCCGGAATCGCTGCCGCCGCTACCACCTTCGGATGCCCCCGGTCGCGTCGCGCCGAGCTCGACGGACGAACCGTTGTTCGACACAGAGCAAGCGGAAGTAGTGAAATCGCAGGGAACGCTAGAGGCGGGCGATAGCAGCGAGGCGACGGTGGCAACGAGAGCTAGTTTGAGCACGCGTCAGCTCCGTTCGACCCCTCGATTAGCAAAACTCGCATCGGATCAGTCGTTAGTCGGACGCTCAGGTTCTGTTGGTCCGGGCGGTCATGCGAGACGACGGATGTTCCGGAGGAGTCGAGTATCTCGACCTGGGAAACGTCTAGGCAGACGTTGAGCGCTATGAGCCTCTGATCGGGGTTGAAACTGTCGAGATTGACCTTCACGATTCTTGTCGCGCCCGTGAGCTTGTAGCCATCGGCGTGGTACTTCTCTAGACGCTCTTGATCGAAGGCGTGTTGTTCGCCGGTCGACAGTGAGAGGAAATCCTCAAACGTACTTGCGTCCTCGGGATGCACTTCATTCGAGGCGGTGATGTAGGAACGAAAGGTCGCCTCGGCGGCGGCGAAGGCGGCGTCGTCGGAAGCGAAGCCGGTGGACGTCGGACTCGCGGTCGGAGCGGGAGCGGTCGTGCAACCGGTAGCGGCGAGCGCACACACGAGCGTCACGAGCACTGCGGCTGTCGCGCGTCGATGAGTCGCCATGCCCCCACGGTAGTCAGGAGTGTCGAACCCGACAGGGGTTATCCACAGCTGCGTCGTAGAGTCGGAGGATGTCGTTCGGGCAGGTTTCGGCGGCGCGAGGACGACGTCCCGCGCCGAACTCGGCGTGCGTCTGCGGCAGTGGGGTGCCCTTCTCGCAGTGCTGCGGACCGGTACTCGATGGAATCCCGGCGCCGACGGCCGAAGCACTGATGAGATCTCGCTACGCGGCCTTCGCCCTCGGCGATCTCGCTCATCTACAGGTGTCCTGGCATCCGGCGACCCGCCCCGCACGTCTCGACGCCGACAACGGTCTCGCGTGGGAAGGCCTCGACATCAACGCCGTAGAGGGCGGATCGATCGACGACACCCGCGGAACCGTGAGCTTCCGTGCGTCATGGCGCGACTCGGTCACCGGGCAACGGGGAGTGCTCGCCGAGATCAGCCGGTTCCGACGCGTTGACGGGCGCTGGGTCTACCTCGACGGGGCGGTCCACCGGCGTAGCGTGTGAGTATGACTCCGTCGCGCCCGCCCCGAGCGCTCACCGCCGCACCGGGGCCTGCTCAGGCGTTGGGCGTCGACGAGCCGGCAGGCAAGAGCGAATCGCTGACCACGGTGCTCATCGCGCTCGGAGCGAACGTGCTCATCGCGATCGCGAAGACGGTCGCCGCGATGCTCACCGGCGCCGCGAGCATGCTGGCGGAGGCGGCGCACTCGTGGGCCGACGCCGGCAACGAGGTTCTCCTCTACGTCGCAGCGCGGCGTTCGGTGCGGCCGCGCGACGCGCGGCATCCCACCGGATACGGCCGCGAGGCCTATGTCTGGTCTTTGTTCGCGGCGTTCGGCCTGTTCGCCGTCGGCGCGGGCGTGTCGATCATGCACGGCGTGCAAGAGCTGTTCTCGCCCGAGCCGGCCGGAATGTTCTGGGTGTCGTACACCGTACTCGGCGTCGCGTTCGTGCTCGAGGGAGTGTCCTTCCTGCAAGCGCTCCGCCAGTCTCGCCGACACGCAAGGGAGAGCTCCCGGGATGTCCTCGACTATGTAATGGGCACATCCGACCCCACCCTGCGCGCCGTCTTCTTCGAAGATGCGGCCGCGCTGATCGGTCTCACCATCGCCTTCGCCGGGATCCTGCTGCACCAACTCACGGGCTCCGCCGTGCCGGATGCCGTCGGCTCGATCCTGGTAGGCGTGCTCCTCGCGGTGGTCGCGGTGGTGCTGATCCGCCAGAACCGGCGCTTCCTCGTCGGCGTGGCGGTGGAACCGATGGTGCGAGCCGCTGCGCTGCAGAAGCTGCTCGCGCAGTCCGAGATCGCTCAGATCACCTACTTGCACATCGAATATGTGGGACCCGGTCGTGTGTTCGTCGTCGCCGCGGTCGATCTCGTGGGAGACATCCCCGAACATATGGTCGCCGAGCAGCTCAACGCCATCGAGGATCGTCTCGCGCAGAGTCCGCGCGTCGCCTGGGCGGTGCTGACCCTTTCGCGACCCGGGGCGCCGGCGCTCGATCCGACCGACCCCGCGGACCCGCTGCGAGGATGATGTCGGGCGTCGCTCGCGCACCGCGGTGATCCGGCGATTCTGATACTCTGGAGTGTCATTCGTGTGGCGCTGCGCCGCGCAATCATGACACGCAATCCCTGACCGACCGCTCTGGCGGCGATATCCGTTCGTCTTCGAACGGGTGCCGCACCACGACCATCCGCGCCAGAGCCCGACACCCAACCCAACAAGGACAACCCACTACATGACTACCGCAACGACCGCCCCGGCCACCAAGCAGGTCGCCATCAACGACATCGGATCTGCTGAGGACTTCCTGGCCGCGGTCGAGAAGACCCTGAAGTTCTTCAACGACGGCGACCTCATCGAAGGCACCGTGGTGAAGATCGACCGCGACGAGGTGCTCCTCGACGTCGGGTACAAGACCGAGGGCGTCATTCCCTCGCGCGAGCTTTCCATCAAGCACGACGTCGACCCCAACGAGGTCGTCAAGGTCGGCGACGAGGTCGAAGCCCTCGTTCTCCAGAAGGAGGACAAGGAAGGCCGCCTGATCCTCTCCAAGAAGCGCGCACAGTACGAGCGTGCGTGGGGCGACGTCGAGAAGATCAAGGAGAACGACGGTGTCGTCACCGGCTCCGTGATCGAGGTCGTCAAGGGTGGCCTCATCGTCGACATCGGCTTGCGTGGCTTCCTGCCCGCATCGCTCATCGAGCTGCGCCGTGTCCGCGACCTCACCCCCTACCTGGGTCAGGAGATCGAGGCCAAGATCCTCGAGCTTGACAAGAACCGCAACAACGTCGTGCTCTCGCGCCGCGCCCTGCTGGAGCAGACGCAGTCCGAGTCGCGCACCACGTTCCTCAACAACCTGCACAAGGGTCAGGTTCGCAAGGGCGTCGTGTCCTCGATCGTCAACTTCGGTGCGTTCGTCGACCTGGGCGGCGTGGACGGCCTCGTGCACGTCTCCGAGCTGTCCTGGAAGCACATCGAGCACGCCTCCGAGGTCGTCGAGGTGGGCCAGGAAGTCACCGTCGAGATCCTCGAGGTCGACCTCGACCGCGAGCGGGTCTCCCTGTCGCTGAAGGCGACGCAGGAAGACCCGTGGCAGGTGTTCGCCCGCACCCACGCGATCGGTCAGGTCGCGCCGGGCAAGGTCACCAAGCTCGTTCCGTTCGGTGCATTCGTGCGCGTCGCGGACGGCATCGAGGGCCTCGTGCACATCTCGGAGCTCTCCGGCAAGCACGTCGAACTCGCGGAGCAGGTCGTGTCTGTCGGTGAAGAGGTCTTCGTGAAGATCATCGACATCGACCTCGAGCGTCGCCGCATCTCGCTGTCGCTCAAGCAGGCCAATGAGTCGGTCGACCCCAACGGCACCGAGTTCGACCCGGCGCTGTACGGTATGGCCACCGAGTACGACGAGAACGGCGAGTACAAGTACCCCGAGGGCTTCGACCCCGAGTCGGGTGCCTGGCTCGAGGGCTTCGACGCTCAGCGCGAGAAGTGGGAGCAGGAGTACGCCGCTGCCCAGGCTCGCTGGGAGGCGCACAAGCTCGCCGTCGCCAAGACGCTCGAAGCTGAGGCCGCTGCACCGACCGAGACCGGTTCGTCGTCGTTCTCCTCCGACACCTCGAACGGCGGCGGAACGCTCGCCGACGACGAGGCTCTCGCGGCTCTTCGCGAGAAGCTGTCGGGTCGCTGAGAAGCAACATCGTGAACAGGGCCGTCGCCCCGGATTTCTCCGGGCGGCGGCCCTGTCGCCGTTGTCTTCGTCCTGAGTGCTTCACGCGGCTGTAACGTCATCCCATGGAGCCCCCTCTTCGCTCCGCCGATGGTCGCATCAGCGGAGAACTGCACGACCGCGCGGCGGCGAACAATCAACTCGTACTCTGTGCCGTCGTGGGCGTCCTGTTCGTCCTGGGCTTGGCGACGGACTCGCTTGCCGACGCCGGACAGTTCGGCATCGCGCTGCTGCTCGTCGTCGCTGGCGGTATCGCCGCCCTCGCCTTCCCATGGTCGCGCGTGCCCCCCTTCTGGGTCGCGCTCATCCCGATGATCGACGTCGCCGCGATCGCCGTGCTGCGCGTCTCGGATCCGGGCGGAGGCTTCGCGCTGTTGTGGGTGTTCCCCGCGATGTGGCTGCCCACCCTCGGGAGGGTCGGCTTCGCGTTGGCGGCCGTGGGCATCCCCGCGGTGTACTGGGTGATTCTCGCGAACGGCTCGGCGCACGGAATCTACGCCGTCGTGCTTCTTCCTGCGATCATCGTGGCGGTCAGCGCTGCCAGCTATTCCTCCGCGCGGCGACATCGTGCCCAGCGCCGCCTTCTGGACCGACAGGCCGTGCGCGCTTCCGCTGCCCACCGCGAGGCGCTCCGCCAGGAGCAGGTCGTGAGCGAGGTGCTCGACACGGTCGACTTCGGCGTGATCCGTCTCAGCGAGGCCGGCGAGGTCGTGCTCGAGAACGACGCGCAGGTGCGCTTCGGACACATCCCCGGGTTCCTCTCGACCGGCTCCGACACCGCCGAGGTGACCGACGAGGATCTGTCGCCGCTCGATCCCTCGCAGCATCCCCTTCTCCGCCTGCAGCGACGCGAATCGTTCGAGGAGGTCGTGTTGTGGTTCGCCGTGCCCGACGGCAGCCGACGGGCCATCGCTTTCACCGGTCGTCACCTGAACGATCACAACGGCACGCCGGCAGGTGCCGTGCTCATCGCTCGCGACGTCACCGTCGAGCACGAGGCGCAACGCGTGCGCGACGACCTCGTCGCGTCGATCTCGCACGAGCTGCGCACGCCGTTGACCTCGATCCTCGGTTACCTGGAGCTCGTGCTCGACGGGGGCACCCTCACGGATATCGCACGCCGCCAGATCGACACGGCACACCGCAACAGTGAACGTCTGCTCAGCATCGTGACGGACATCTTGTCGGCGTCGTCGCGCTCGGGGTCGTCGATCGACACGCGGCCGCGTCCTCAGACGCTCGACATGGTCGAGGTGCTGAGATCGGCCGTCGCCGCCCTCGAGCCGGTGGCCGCAGACCGGTTCGTGACGGTCCGCGTGGATCGTTCAGGATGGGCGCAGGCGTACGCCGACCCGTCGCGCATCCGCCAGGTCGTCGACAATCTGCTCGCGAACGCGATCAAGTTCAACCGGGACGGGGGCACCGTCACTGCATCCACCGCCACGGACGGCATCCACACGGTGGTCCGCATCGCCGACACCGGCATCGGCATGACCCCCGAATCCACTGCGCGGGTGTTCGACCGGTTCTTCCGTGCGACGCCGCTCGTGCCCGGCAATGGGCTCGGCTTGTCGATCACCCGCGATATCGTCACGGCGCACGGCGGAACCATCTCGGTCGATTCGGTCGCCGGAGAGGGAACCGTCTTCACGGTGGTGCTCCCCGCCACGAGCGACGTGTACGAGCGTGATCTTGCCATCGCCCGCGGCGCAGCAGACTCGTCGGACGAGGATTCCGCTCGATGACTCTCGATCTGTTCAGCGTCACCGTCATGACGGCGATCGTCGCGTCGGTCGCAAGCGTCACCTTCATCCTCGACACTCTCCTCCGCCGAGACACGGGACCGGGCCGGCTCTGGGCCGTGGCATTCTTCTGCGGCCTCGCCACCACCTTCGCCTATATGGCGTGGTCGGCGGGTGTGGGAGGGGCCGTGACCGTGGCGGTGGGCAACACGCTGTTCGTCTGCGTGGCGGGTTTCATGCTTCTCGGATGCCGGTTGTTCAACGACCGTGCGCTGACGACCGCGGCGATCGTCGTGGGGCTGCTGGCCCTCGCAGCCTTCGTCGTCGCCCTCATCGAGTATCCCGTGCGGGGAAGCTGGGGTGGGTGGAGTGTGATGGCCGCGTCGCTCGTGGTGTTGTTCGCGTCGGGTGCGGCGGAATCGTTGCGAACTCCGATGCGCCGACTGCCCAGCGCCTGGACGCTGTCTTTGGTCCTTGCCGTGGCCGCCGCGTTCTACGCGCTGCGGCTTGTGGTGTTCCTCGCCTTGGGCCCCGAGAGTGCACTCTTCTCGACCTGGCTGGGATCGGTCAGCGCGAGCATCGTCACGGTGATCCTGACGATGGTGGCCGCCATGGTCACCTCGGTGCTGCGATCGCACCGCACGAGTGTGCAGCGGTACGAGTGGCTCACCTCCAACGGCGTCGCGGCGGACGGCGTCATGCTCTCTCGCACATTCGCAGGTGCTCTTGCCGACATCTCCGAGCGCGCCTCGTGGCGGCACGAGGGGATCGCGGTGATCGTGCTGCGCGCCGACGGCCTGGACGAGATCGGCGACGCGTTCGGCGGTGACGTCGTCGACGCGATCTCCGCCACCTGTCGCCACGCGGTGCGCGTCTATGCTCCGGCAGCGGCCCTCGTCGGCGAGGATGGCGACGGCCAGCTCGCCATCTGCACCTTCGCCGAATCCACCGCCGACACGCGCCGCATCGGTGGGGCGCTGTTTCGCGGCGTGATCGACGAGCTCACAACGACCGATCACGGGCGCCTTCCCTCGGTTGGCGTCGGCGCCGCGCTCACGCAGATCGTGGGACACGACCCCGATGTTCTCCTCAGCGCCGCGCGCGAGTCGGCGTTGCGTGCCGCCCGGATCGCCGAAGCCTCGGTGATCGTCGCGGGCCCGCCGACGTCGTCCTCGTCAGACGTGGCATCCTCGTAGTCATGCCCTTGATCGCTCTCACCGGCGGAATCGCATCGGGAAAGTCCACCATCGCGCGCCGCCTCGCGGAACGGGGCGCAATCGTGGTCGACGCGGACGCGATCGTCCGTGAGGTGCAGCAACCGGGCAGCCCCGTGCTGCACGCCATCGCGGATTCCTTCGGCGCCGGCGTCATCGCCGCCGACGGCTCGCTGGACCGGCCCACCCTCGGCGCGATCGTCTTCTCCGACAGTGCGGCTCGCCGACGGCTCAACGCCATCGTCCATCCCGCGGTTAGGGAGGAGTCCGCCCGGAAGTTCGCGGAGGCGTTCGCCACCGACCCGCACGCCGTCGTCGTCTACGACGTGCCGCTTCTGGTGGAGGCGCGCGCCGATGATCCGTGGGAACTGGTCGTGGTCGCGCACGCTCCGGCATCCACTCGCGGAGAGCGTCTCGTGGCGTTTCGCGGGATGACGCCCGACGATGCGCGGGCCCGCATCTCCGCACAGGCCGACGACGACGCCCGTCTCGCGATCGCAGACGTCGTCATCGACACCACCGGAACGATCGATGACACGGTCGCCCAGGCGGACGCCCTGTGGGATCGGCTCACCGCGTCGGGTGGCAGCGACGAACGAAGCCTCGTCTAGCGCGTCGCCGCGGTCGAGCGTTCCGCCGATGCACGTCGGCGCCGTCGACGCAGGAGCACGATCGCGGCGAAGACGAGTCCGACGATCAGCACCCCCGCGAGAGCCGGGACGAAGATCGCGGCGAGGATGAGGACGAACGCCGACACGTCCTCGCCCGCGGAGAGCACCGGCGCCGCAAGACCTGCGGTGGCGACGTTCGCGACCGGTCGCACCGACGCCTTCAGAGCGTGGATCGCCAGGGCGATGACGACACCGATCGCGATGGGCACCCACGTTCCGCCCGAGAACAAAGAAGGGTCGTCGACGCGCACCGCCTCTGCGCTCGCGCCCGCGCCGAAGACAATGCCGCCGGATGCCGGGCGCACGACCGTCTGCAGAACATCGTTGACCGAATCGATGGCGGGGATCTTGTCTGCGACGATCTCGACGACCAGGAGGATGCCGGTGATCCACAGGGCGGCGTCGCTGGAAAGCCACGACCACGAGCTCGGCAGCTGGATGACCGGCAGGAAGCGGTCCAGCAGGCCCAGCACGAACAGCGGCATCCACGCGTTCAGGCCTGCGGCGGCTGCAAGGCCGGATCCGACGAGGAACTCCACCATGTGCCCAGGGTACGTGGGCTTCCGGCAGGGCGTCGTGCCGAGGGATGCCGTCGGCGAACGCAGGCCCGAATGTCGGAAGCCGACTCTACGCTGGAGGAATGCAGACCACGAGATCCGTTCGGCCGTTCGAGGTCATCAGCGAGTACGTGCCCAGTGGCGACCAGCCGCAGGCCATCGCCGATCTCGCCGCGCGGATCAACGCCGGTGAGACCGACGTCGTACTTTTGGGTGCGACCGGAACCGGTAAGTCGGCGACGACGGCCTGGCTGATCGAGCAGGTGCAACGCCCGACGCTCGTGCTCGCTCACAACAAGACGCTCGCTGCGCAGCTCGCCAACGAGTTCCGCGACCTCATGCCGAACAACTCGGTCGAGTACTTCGTGAGCTACTACGACTACTACCAGCCCGAGGCTTACGTTCCGCAGACGGACACGTTCATCGAGAAGGACTCTTCGGTGAACGCAGAAGTCGAGCGGCTCCGCCACTCCACCACGAACGCACTGCTCAGCCGGCGCGACGTCGTGGTGGTCAGCACGGTGTCGTGCATTTACGGCCTCGGTGCGCCGGAGGAGTACTTGCGGGCGATGGTGGCTTTGCAGGTGGGGGAGCGTTACGACCGCGACGCTCTGATCCGCAAGTTCATCGCGATGCAGTACAACCGCAACGACGTCGATTTCTCGCGCGGCAACTTCCGCGTGCGCGGAGACACGATCGAGATCATTCCGGTGTACGAGGAGTACGCCGTCCGTATCGAACTGTTCGGTGATGAGATCGAAGCGTTGTACATGCTGCACCCGCTCACCGGCGACGTGGTGCAGAAGCTCGACAGCGTCCCGATCTTCCCGGCCTCGCACTACGTGGCCGGTACGGACACCGTTCACCGCGCCATTGGCACGATCGAGGCCGAGCTCGCCGAGAGGCTGAAGGAACTCGAGGGCCAGGGCAAGCTGCTCGAGGCGCAGCGACTGCGCATGCGCACGACATTCGATCTTGAGATGCTGCAGCAGCTCGGCTTCTGCTCCGGCATCGAGAACTACTCGCGCCACATGGACGGTCGCGCGCCGGGTGAGCCCCCGCACACCCTCCTCGACTTCTTCCCCGACGACTTCCTCATGGTTATCGACGAGTCGCACGTCACCGTCCCGCAGATCGGGGCCATGTACGAGGGCGATGCTTCGCGCAAACGCACGCTCGTCGACCACGGTTTCCGCCTCCCGAGTGCTCTGGACAACCGTCCGCTTCGCTTCGACGAGTTCAAGAACCGCATCGGTCAGACCGTTTACCTGTCGGCGACACCCGGGCGCTACGAGATGGGCATCGCCGACGGCATCGTCGAGCAGATCATCCGTCCGACCGGTCTCGTCGACCCCCAGATCGTCGTCAAACCGTCCAAGGGTCAGATCGACGATCTGCTGGAGGAGATCCGCATCCGCGTCGAACGCGATGAGCGCGTGCTGGTCACCACGCTCACGAAGAAGATGGCGGAAGAGCTCACTGACTTCCTCAGCGAGCACGGTGTGCGCGTGCGCTACCTGCACTCCGATGTCGACACGTTGAGGCGCGTCGAACTGCTCACTGAGCTGCGCCAAGGCATCTACGACGTTCTCGTCGGCATCAACCTCCTGCGCGAAGGTCTCGACCTCCCCGAAGTGTCACTGGTCGCCATCCTCGACGCCGATAAAGAGGGGTTCCTTCGCAGCGGCACCTCGCTCATCCAGACGATCGGTCGCGCCGCGCGCAACGTGTCGGGCGAGGTCCACATGTACGCGGACAACATGACCGATTCGATGCGCTCGGCGATCGACGAGACCGAGAGGCGTCGCGACAAGCAGATCGCCTATAACACCGCACACGGCATCGACCCGCAGCCGTTGCGCAAGAAGATCGCCGACATCACGGACGTGCTCGCACGCGAAGCCTCTGACACCAAGGCGATGCTCGCGCGCAAGGGCAGCAGCGGACGCGGCGGCTCACCGACGCCACGCCTGCGTCGCGAAGGCATCGCCGCCGAGGGCGCGATGCAGCTGGAATCGACGATCGAGGACCTCTCGAACCAGATGCTGGCGGCCGCGGCGGAACTGAAGTTCGAGCTCGCCGGGCGGCTGCGTGACGAGGTACAGGATCTCAAGAAGGAGTTGCGTGCCATGGAGCGGGCGGGCCACGCCTGAACCGGCCGTCGGCCCGGCGTATGAACGGCGCGGGCGACGGGCGCGCCGCGTCGGATTTGCTATCGTCGCCGGGTGAGTATCGAGGATTTTGCCGTGTCGGATGAGTCGGATGCCGCGGCGGGAGAGTCCGCTGCCGCCGTCGAGGCGGGCAATCGTCCCCGCCTCGTGACCCCCCGCACCCTCGAGGAGATCGCGGCGCATATCCCCGGTGCCCGCGTGCACGGTTCGACGAGCGTGACCGGCATCGCGCTCAGCACAGCGATGACCCAACCCGGCGACCTGTTCTTCGCCCAGCCCGGCGCACGCACGCACGGTGCGAATTTCGTCGTGGCCGCCGTGGCTGCGGGGGCGGCCGCGGTGCTCACGGATGAAGCCGGCGCCGCTCTCATCGACGGGGCATCCGACGTCGCCTCGCTGCCGCGCATCGTCGTCGACCAGCACCCTCGTCGCTTCCTCGGATCGCTCGCGGCATGGTTCTACGGCCGGCCCGCCGAGTCCCTCAAGACCATCGGCATCACGGGCACGCAGGGCAAGACGTCGACGACGTACCTGGTCGACGCCGCCCGGCGGTCGATCCGCAGCGGCGTCATCGGCTCGATGGGCACGCGCATCGACGGTGTCGCTGTGCCGTCGACCCTCACCACGCCCGAGGCGCCGCAGATGCACGCCCTCCTCGCCCTCATGCGCGAACGCGGCGTCGAGGTCGTCTCCTCAGAGGTGTCCAGTCACGCGATCACGATGAATCGCGTCGACGGCCTCCGCTTCGACGTCGGTGTGTTCCTCAACCTGGGGCACGATCACCGCGACTTCCACGGCACGCAGGAGGCCTACTTCCTCGCCAAGCGCGAGCTGTTGACGAGCACGATGTCGGGCATCGGCCTCGTCAACATCGACGACGGCGCGGGGCGTCGTCTGCACGCCGACCCCGAGCTGCAGACCCAGTCGTTCTCGGTGACGGGGCGCCCGGCCGACTGGCGTGCCGTCGACATCGAGCTCGGTCTCAAGGGATCCTCGTTCACCGTCGTCGGACCTGACGGTCAGACCGCGCGTTTCACGACACCGATCGTCGGCGAGTTCAACGTCAGCAACATCCTCGCCGCCGTCGCCGCGCTCGATCTGGTCGGTCACCCGTTGGACGCTTCAGTCGAGGGCATCGCCGCGTTCACGGGCGTCGAGGGCCGGGTGCAGTTCGTGCCCGTGGATGCCGAGTTCCAGGTGGTCATCGACGCCGGGCACAAGCCGGAGGCCATCAACGCCCTGCTGTGCGCGCTGCGTCCGCTGACGCCGGGGCGGATCATCACGGTGATCGGCTCCAACGGAAACCGCGACGTCCACAAGCGTCCGCTCATGGGACGCTTCGCCGCGATGGCGTCGGACATCGTCATCGTGACCGACGACAACCCGGCCGACGAGGATCCCGCGACGATTCGCCGCGCCGTGGTGCGCGGAACCCGCGGATCGCGCGCGGAGGTGTTCGATGTGGGCGGACGTGCCGAAGCGATCCACAAGGCCGTCGAGCTGGCGGGGGAAGGCGACCTCCTCGCGATCGTCGGAAAGGGCGACGAGCGCCACCAGATCATGCGCGATGGAGTGATCGTGCCGCACAGCGATCCCGATGAGGTCGAGTGGGCCCTGCAGCGTCGTCGCGACCAGAACGCGACCCCGCCGGCATCCGACCGCTGAGATCTCTCCGGGGCAGGGCTCTCTCAGGGGCAGTGCATGAGCGGCTTCGGGCCGCTGCGGTCGAACGTGTGCGCCGACATGGCGGCGCCGCACAGCGGGCAGGCGCGCTCGGCGCGCTCGGGCTCGGGTTCGACGTCGTAGGGGCCGACCGATGCCGGACCGGCGAACCGGATCAGTCGCGTGTTGAGGTAGGTGTACCAGCCTCCCGCCTCGCGCACCCGCTCGCGGAGCGGTGGGCGTTCCGGTTCTTTTCGTGTCATGACCATTAGTGTACTAACTAATTGGTCTAGGATGGCAGGGTGGATGCCCGCGACGATCTGTTGAAGCTCGAGAATCAGCTGTGCTTCGCGCTGGTGACGGCGGCGCGCAATGTGGTCTCCATCTACCGGCCGGTGCTCGAGCCGCTTGGACTCACGCATCCGCAGTACCTCGTGATGCTCGCACTCTGGGAGCAGTCGCCGCGGTCGCTGGGTGATCTGGCCGAAGAGCTGGCGATGGAGCCGGCCACCCTGTCCCCGCTGGTCAAACGCCTGGAGTCGCAGGGCCGCGTCTCGCGCGGCCGACGGGCCGACGATGAACGGGTGCTCGAGATCGCCCTGACAGCCGACGGTCGGGCGCTGCGAACATTGGCGCTGCCCGTGCCCGAACAGATCATGGCGCGCGTGGGGATGGATGCCGCCGAGCTCGCCGGGCTTCGCGATGCGCTGGCGCCGTTCGCTGGTCGACGCGCGGACTGATCGGCGCCTCGCGCTACGCCGAGAGCGCACGTCGGATCCGGTGTCTGAGGCCACACCTAGACTTGTGCGGTGCCCATCGTCCCTGTCGCCTCGTCGAAACTCAGCGTCCGCGGAGCCCGTGTCCACAACCTCAAGAACGTCGATCTGGACATCCCGCGCGACTCTCTCGTCGTGTTCACCGGCCTGTCCGGCTCCGGAAAGTCGAGCCTTGCGTTCGACACGATCTTCGCCGAGGGTCAACGGCGCTATGTCGAGTCGCTGAGCGCCTATGCGCGCCAGTTTCTGGGGCAGGTCGACCGCCCCGACGTCGACTTCATCGAGGGGTTGAGCCCCGCCGTCTCGATCGACCAGAAGTCGACCAACCGCAATCCGCGTTCGACGGTCGGCACGATCACCGAGATCCACGACTACATGCGCCTGCTCTGGGCGCGCATCGGCATTCCGCACTGTCCCGAGTGCGGTGCGCGGATCCAGCGGCAGACCGTCCAGCAGATCGCCGACCAGCTCATGGAGCTCCCCGAGCGCACGCGCTATCAGATCGTCGCCCCCGTCGTCAGCCAGAAGAAGGGCGAGTTCGTCGACCTCTTCAAGGAGCTGTCGGCGAAGGGATACGCGCGCGCGGTCGTCGATGGCGACCTCATCCAGCTGGCCGAGCCGCCGACGCTGAAGAAGAGCTACAAGCACGACATCGCTGTCGTCGTCGACCGTCTCGTCGCCAGTTCCGACATCCTCGGCCGCGTCACCGACTCCGTCGAGACGGCCCTGGGTCTTGCGGGCGGCATCATGCAAGTGAACTTCGTCGACGAAGAGGGCGACGACGCGTGGGTGAGCTTCAGCGAGAAGCTCGCGTGCCCGAACGGGCACCCGCTCCAGCTGACCGAGATCGAGCCGCGCACGTTCTCGTTCAACGCCCCGTTCGGCGCCTGCCCGACCTGTTCCGGCCTCGGAACACGCATGTCCGTGGACGTCGAACTCATGCTCGGCGACGAGGACCTCTCGATCAACGAGGGCGTCATCATCCCGTGGACCACGCAAGGCAAGGGGCTCTACCAGTACTACGAGCGACTGCTCGTGGGCCTCGCGGACGACCTCGGGTTCTCGCTCGACACGCCCTGGCGCGACCTCCCCGGCGAGGTACAGGACGCGATCCTCCGCGGCGAGGACTACAAGGTCACGGTGAAGTGGCGCAATCGCTACGGCCGCGAAATGCGCTACTCGTCCGGTTTCGAGGGCGTCGTGCCCTACATCGAGCGTCAGTACACCCAGGCCGAGACCGACGCGCAGCGTCAGCGTTGGGCCGAGTACCTGCGCGAGGTGCCCTGCGCGGTCTGTCATGGCGACCGGTTGAAGCCCGAAGTGCTCGCCGTGCTCGTACACGAGCGGTCGATCGCCGACGCGTCGCGGATGAGTCTCGCCGAGGCGCAGGAGTACTTCGCCCAGCTCGAGCTCTCCGATCGTGAGGCCCAGATCGCGGCCGCGGTGCTGCGGGAGATCCGCGCGCGCCTCGACTTCCTCGTGCAGGTCGGACTGAACTACCTCAGCCTCGGGCGAGCCGCGGGTTCGCTGTCCGGTGGCGAGGCGCAGCGCATCCGTCTGGCGACGCAGATCGGCTCCGGCCTCACGGGCGTGCTCTATGTGCTCGACGAGCCGTCGATCGGTCTCCACCAGCGCGACAACCGGCGTCTCATCGAGACGTTGGTGCGACTCAAAGACCTCGGCAACACGCTGATCGTCGTCGAGCACGATGAGGAGACGGTGCATGCCGCCGACTGGATCGTCGACATCGGTCCGCGTGCCGGCGTCGACGGGGGAGAGGTGGTCCACTCGGGTCCGCTGTCCTCGCTGCTCGAGGAAGAACGTTCCCTGACCGGCGCCTACCTCAGCGGCCGTCGGGCGATCGCGACGCCGAAAAAGCGCCGCAAGATCGACAAGAAGCGCATGCTCACCGTCGTCGGGGCGCGGGAGAACAATCTCCAGAACGTGACGGCCGAGTTCCCGTTGGGGGTGCTCACGGCCGTCACCGGCGTGAGCGGTTCGGGAAAGTCGACACTGGTCAACGGCATCCTCTACGAAGTGCTCGCCACGAAGCTCAACGGCGCGCGTCGCGTCGCCGGCAAGCACACTCGTGTGACCGGTCTCGACAACCTCGACAAGGTCGTGCACGTCGACCAGGCGCCGATCGGACGCACCCCGCGGTCCAACCCCGCAACCTACACCGGTGTGTTCGACCGCATCCGCACGCTCTTCAGCGAGACGCCGGAGGCTAAGGTGCGCGGCTACCAGCCCGGCCGCTTCAGCTTCAACGTCAAGGGGGGGCGCTGCGAGGCGTGCTCGGGTGACGGGACGATCAAGATCGAGATGAACTTCCTGCCCGACGTGTACGTCGACTGCGAGGTGTGCCACGGCAAGCGGTACAACCGCGACACGTTGGCCGTGCACTACAAGGGCAAGAACATCGCCGAGGTGCTCGAGATGCCGATCTCCGAGGCGGCTGAGTTCTTCGAGCCGATCCAGGCGATCCACCGCTTCCTGAAGACCCTCGTCGATGTCGGTCTCGGTTACGTCCGTCTCGGTCAGTCCGCCACGACCCTCTCGGGCGGCGAGGCGCAACGCGTCAAGCTCGCCACCGAACTGCAGCGCCGCTCAAACGGGCGCAGCATCTACGTTCTCGATGAGCCGACGACGGGTCTGCACTTCGAAGACGTCTCTCTGTTGCTGCAGGTTCTGGGCGGACTGGTCGACAAGGGCAACACGGTCGTGGTGATCGAGCACAACCTCGACGTCATCAAGTCGGCCGACTGGATCATCGACCTCGGCCCCGAGGGCGGGTCTGGCGGCGGACAGATCGTCGCATCCGGCACCCCCGAGCAGGTAGCCCGTGTCGAGGAGAGCCACACCGGGGCATTCTTGGCCGAGATCCTCGCGTCGGAGCGGTCGGGTCAGGAACTCGCCGCGCAGGCTCGGGGGCCGGTGCGGAAGGCCGGCTGAGATGGCCGACGCGCTCCCGTACAAGCCGCGGCCGGGTGAGATTCCGACCCAGCCCGGCGTGTACCGCTTCCGTGATGCGGACGGTCGTGTGCTCTACGTGGGCAAAGCGAAGAACCTTCGCGCGCGCCTGTCGAATTACTTCGCGCCGCTGCACACGCTGCACGAACGCACTCGGCGGATGGTGCTGACCGCGGCATCCGTCGAATGGACCGTCGTTGGCAGCGATGTGGAGTCACTGCAGCTGGAGTACATGTGGATCCAGGAATTCTCGCCGCCATTCAACGTGCGATACAAGGACGACAAGTCGTATCCGTACATGGCGATCACCCTGGCCGATGAGGCTCCGCGGGTGATCGTGACCCGCAACCGGCGCATTCCCGGTGCCCGCTACTTCGGGCCCTATCCCAAGGTGTGGGCGGTGCACGACACCATCGATCTGATGATCAAGGTGTTCCCGATCCGCACTTGCTCCGATGCGTCTTACAAGAAGGCGATGGCGTCGGGTCGGCCGTGCTTCCCTGGCCAGATCGGGCGGTGCGGCGGTCCGTGCTCGATGAAGGTGACCATCGAAGAGCACCGCGCGATCGTCGACGACTTCGTCGCTTTCATGGCCGGCGGAGACCAGCGTTTCGCCCGCGACCTCACCAAGCGCATGCGCGAAGCGTCCGCGGCGATGGATTACGAGTCCGCGGCCCTGTACCGCGATCGACTGCAAGCCATCGACGCGGTGCTCAGCCGCAGCTCGCTCGTGCTCGCCGAAGACACCGACGCCGACCTCTTCGGTATCGCCGAGGACGAACTGTCGGCGGCCGTGCAGCACTTCGTTGTGCGCGGCGGTCGCGTGCGCGGTGTGCGGGCGACGACGATCGACAAAGAACTCGACATCTCCGGTGCCGACCTCGTCGATCAGGTGATCCAGCGCACCTACGGTGCGGCCGCCGCGGGGGAGATCCCCCGTCAAGTGCTCGTTCCGACGCTGCCCGACGATGCCGCCGATCTGGAGCAGTGGCTCCAGGAACGCCGCGGCAAGAGCGTCACCCTTCAAGTCGCCCAGCGAGGTCGGAAGGCCGACCTACTGCGCACTGCGACCCTCAATGCGCAGCAGGCGCTCTTGCTCCACAAGACCCGCCGTACCTCCGACTACACCGCCCGCACCAAGGCGCTCACGGACCTTCGAATCGCCCTCGGGATGGACGAGGCGCCGCTGCGCATCGAGTGCTACGACGTCTCGCATCTGTCGGGTACCAACGTCGTCGCGTCGATGGTGGTCTTCGAAGACGGCTTGCCGCGCAAGGATCAGTACCGTTCGTTCGGCGTTCCCGAGACCACGGATGACACCGACTCGCTCTATCAGGTCTTGACCCGCCGGCTCGCCCACGTCGACCGCGACGACGCGGCATCCGACGCGGACGCCGCTGAGGCCGCCGTGACGGCGGATTCCGATCCCGATGCTCCGGTCGTGACCGACCGCAAGCGACCGCGGTTCGCCTACCGCCCGCAGCTGCTCGTCGTCGACGGTGGCGCCCCTCAGGTCGCCGCGGCGGCACGCGCCCTCGAGGATGCCGGTCACACAGAGATCGCGCTCTGCGGAATCGCGAAGCGGCTGGAAGAGATCTGGCTGCCCGGTGAGGAGTATCCGGTGATCCTCCCGCGCACCTCCGAGGCGCTCTACCTGCTGCAGCGGCTGCGCGACGAAGCGCACCGATTCGCGATTACGCACCAACGCAAGCGCCGTCGTCGCGATATCTCGAGCGTGCTCAGCGAGGTTCCGGGACTGGGGGATGCGCGGATCAAGGCGCTGTTGCGGCATTTCGGCTCCGTCACCGCCCTCAGCGCAGCGACCGCCGACGAGATGACTGCGCTCCCGGGCATCGGTCCCAAGCTCGCCACCGCGATCGAGCAGCGCCTGGCGAATCGATAGGCTGTCCTCATCCCGATCGACCCGCGACCCGTCCAGGGAGGGCACATGGCAGACGACCAGCCCGCCGGCGAGGTGCTCATCGTCACCGGGATGTCCGGAGCTGGCCGCACGACGGCTGCCAATGCTCTCGAAGACCTCGGGTGGTATGTGGTCGACAACCTGCCGCCCCAGATGCTCGGCCCCTTGCTGGAACTGACCGAACTGGCGGGTGAGGCCCTTCCGAAGCTCGCCGCCGTCGTCGACGTGCGCGGCCGTGACCTCTTCCGCGCGTTGCCGGCGGTGACCAGCGCGCTGCGCGCCGGACGCCCCCTGCGCGTACTGTTCCTCGATGCCGCCGACGATGCCCTGGTGCGCCGTTTCGAGTCGGTGCGCCGGCCGCATCCTCTGCAGGGCGACGGCACGATCCTCGACGGTATTCAGCGCGAACGCGACCGTCTGGGCGTCATCCGCGAGGGCGCGGATGTCATCATCGACACGAGCGCGATGAACATCCACCAGCTGGCGAACCGTGTCGTCGACCTCTTCAGCGAGGAGGGCGCCGCTCGGCACACGATCACGGTGATGAGCTTCGGTTTCAAGTACGGCCTGCCCACCGACGTCGATCTCGTCGCCGACATGCGGTTTCTGCCCAATCCGTTCTGGATTCCCGAGCTCAAGGGGCGAACGGGGGAGGAAGAGCCGGTGCGCGAGTACGTCCTCGCGCAAGAGGGGGCGATCGAGTTCATCGACGCGTACGCGGCCGCACTCCACCCTGTGCTTGCGGGCTACCAGCGCGAGAACAAGCGTCACTCGGTGCTCGCCGTCGGGTGCACCGGTGGCAAGCACCGGTCGGTGGTGACGGTGCTCGAACTGGCCGACCGGCTGGCGGAGGTACCGGGTGTGGCCGTTCGGGTGAAGCATCGCGACCTCGGTCGCGAGTAGGCTGGATCGTTGTCCCGCCCCCCGAACGAAGGATCGCCGTGTCGCCGACCGTTGACGTGAAGTCCGAGCTGGCCGCGGTCCGCGACCCTCGCCCCACGGCACGGGTGGCCGAACTCACCGCGATCCTCCGTTTCTCCGGTGGCCTGCACTCCATCGCCGGTCGCGTCGCGGTAGAGGCGGAGCTGGAGACCGATCCGCTGGCGCGTCGCGTGGCACGGGACATCATGGAGCTGTACGGTGTGCGTCCCGAGCTGCACCGCGTGCAAGCATCCGGCGGTCGCGCCGGTGGTCACTTCGCCGTGCGGGTGATCGAAGGCGGCGAGACCCTCGCTCGCCAGACCGGTCTTCTGGACGCGCGACGTCGACCCGTGCGGGGATTGCCGAACAAGCTCACGACCGGCGCTCGCCACGACTTGGCCGCCGTGTGGCGTGGCGCTTTCCTGGCCAGTGGCACCCTGTCCGACCCGGGCCGCTCGGCCGCCCTAGAGATCTCGTGCCCGTCGGGCGAAGCGGCGATGGCTCTCGTCGGAGCGGGGCACCGCATCGGCATTGCCGCGAAGGCACGTGAAGTGCGCGGCGTGCCGCGCGTCGTGGTGCGCGACGGCGAGGCGATCCGCATCGCCCTCGCCGAGATGGGCGCCGTCCAGACGGCGCAGGCGTGGGAGGAAATGCGCCAGCGCCGCGAAGTACGCGCCGGGGTGAACCGTCTGGTCAACTTCGACGACGCCAACCTCCGCCGTTCCGCACAGGCCGCCGTCGCGGCATGCGCACGCGTGGAACGTGCCCTGGAGATCCTCGGCGACGACGTGCCCGATCACCTCCGCGAAGCGGGAGAGCTGCGGCTCTCGCATCGCGATGCCAGCCTGGATGAACTCGGTCATCACGCCGATCCACCGCTGACCAAGGACGCCGTCGCGGGCCGCATCCGGCGTCTGTTGGCCATGGCCGACAAGAAGGCCGTGACAGACGGCATCCCCGGCACCGACGCCGCCGTGCCCGAAGGCCTCGAGGACTGACGCGATCGGTACATGTCGTTCTCAGAGGGAACAACCCCCTCGCCGGGGTGTTGCATCTCAATAGGATGGCAATGTCCATCGCCGCAGCGCAGTTGCGGCGCCGACGACAGGAAGAAGAGAACATGGCGATCTACACGCTGCCCGAACTCCCCTACGATTTCTCGGCTCTCGAACCGCACATCAGCGGCAAGATCATGCAGCTCCACCACGACAAGCACCACCAGGCCTACGTGACGGGTGCCAACACCGCTCTCGAGCAGCTCGCCGAGGCCCGTGAGACCGGCAACCTCGCAAACGTGAACAAGCTCGAGAAGGACCTTGCGTTCAACCTCGGCGGTCACGTCAACCACTCGATCTTCTGGACCAACCTCGCACCCGCCACCGACGGCGGCGGCGGCCAGCCCGAGGGTGAACTGAAGGCCGCGATCGACGAGTTCTTCGGCGGTTTCGACAAGTTCCAGGCGCACTTCACGGCGGCTGCGACCGGCATCCAAGGTTCGGGTTGGGCCGTGCTCAGCTGGGACCCGATCGGTGAGCAGCTGATCATCCAGCAGCTCTTCGACCAGCAGTCCAACACGGCACAGGGCACCGTCCCGATCTTCCAGCTGGACATGTGGGAGCACGCGTTCTACCTCGACTACCTCAATGTCAAGGCCGACTACGTCAAGGCCGTCTGGAACATCGCCAACTGGGGCAACGTCGCCGAGCGCTTTTCGACGGCGCGCGAGAAGACGACGGGACTGCTCAAGTAGTAGTCTCAAGACCAGGTGAGGATGCCGGGTCCCTCCCGGCGACGGGAGGTGACCCGGCATCCTTTTTCCTTCACACACAGAGTTCGCGACTGGGCGCGGCGAAACGCCGTCGTCGTCGTGACATGAAACGGGAGACAACGTGTCTGTCAAGATCGGAATCAACGGCTTCGGCCGTATCGGCCGCAACTTCCTCCGCGCCGCGCTGGAGCAGGGGGCTGACCTCGACATCGTGGCGGTGAACGACCTCACCGACAACAAGACCCTCGCCCACCTGCTGAAGTACGACTCCGTCGGCGGACGCCTCGACGCGGAGGTCTCGTACGACGAGGACTCCATCACCGTCAACGGCAAGGCCATCAAGGTCTTCGAAGAGCGTGACCCGGCGAACCTGCCCTGGGGCGAGCTCGGCGTCGACATCGTCATCGAGTCGACCGGCCGCTTCACCAAGGCGGTCGACGCGAAGAAGCACATCGAGGGTGGCGCGAAGAAGGTCATCATCTCGGCCCCCGGCACCGACGTCGACGGCACGTTCGTCATGGGTGTCAACGACGGCGAGTACGACTCGGCGACGATGAACATCATCTCCAACGCGTCGTGCACCACGAACTGCCTGGCTCCGCTGGCGAAGGTCTTCAACGACAACTTCGGCATCGAGCGTGGCTTCATGATGACCGCTCACGCCTACACCGCCGACCAGAACCTGCAGGACGGCCCGCACAGCGACCTGCACCGCGCGCGCGCCGCGGCGATCAACATCGTTCCGGCTTCCACCGGTGCTGCGAAGGCCATCGGCCTGGTGCTGCCCGAGCTCAAGGGCAAGCTGAGCGGCTCGTCGTACCGCGTTCCGGTTCCCACCGGCTCGATCGTCGACCTGACCATCGTCACCCCGACCGAGGGCCTGACGGCCGAGGTCATCAACGCCGCCTACAAGAAGGCTGCGGAGGAGGGCGAGCTCGTCGGTTACCTCAAGTACAACGAGGACGCGATCGTCTCGAGCGACATCCAGCTCGACCCGCACTCGTCGGTCTTCGACGCGGGCCTGACCAATGTCTCGGGCAACCTCGTGAAGGTGTCGTCGTGGTACGACAACGAGTGGGGCTACTCGAACCGCCTCGTCGACCTCACCGAGCTCGTCGCCGACAAGCTCTGAGGTTTCACCATGGCTTTGCGCACCCTCGCATCTCTGGGGTCGCTGGCCGGTAAGCGTGTCATCGTCCGTGTTGACTTCAACGTCCCCCTAAAGGACGGCGTCATCACGGACGATGGCCGTATCCGGGCAGCTCTTCCGACCCTCAACGAGCTCATCAACCAGGGCGCACGCGTCATCGCGTGCTCCCACCTCGGGCGCCCCGACGGGGCCCCCGACCCGAAGTACAGCCTCGAGCCCGTCGCCCAGCGCCTGTCCGAGCTGCTCGGCAAGCCGGTCGTGTTCGCGCGTGACACGGTGGGCACCTCAGCCCAGGAGGCGGTCGCCGCCCTCGAAGACGGCGACGTCACGGTCATCGAGAACCTCCGGTTCAACCCCGGCGAGACGGCGAAAGATGACGCGCAGCGCCGGGCCTTCGCCGAGGAACTGGCTGCCCTGGGCGACGCCCTCGTCTCCGACGGGTTCGGCGTCGTCCACCGCAAGCAGGCCTCGGTGTACGACCTCGCCGAGCTGTTGCCTTCGGCCGCCGGCTACCTGATCGAGAAGGAGGTCGACGTCCTCGACCGCCTGACCGAGACCCCGGAGCGTCCGTACGCGGTCGTGCTGGGCGGATCGAAGGTCAGCGACAAGCTGGGCGTCATCGCTCACCTGTTGCCGCGCGCCGACAAGATCCTCGTCGGCGGAGGGATGCTGTTCACGTTCCTCGCCGCCCAGGGTCACCCGGTCGGCAAGAGCCTGCTCGAGGCCGATCAGATCGAGACGGTCAAGGGGTACATCACCGATGCCGCAGCCCGCGGCGTCGAGCTGATCCTGCCGGTGGATGCCGTCATGGCATCCGGGTTCGCTGCCGACGCCGACCACGTCGTCGCCGCGGCGGACGCGCTGGAAGACACCCCCTACGGTGCCGACGGCATGGGCCTGGACATCGGTCCGCAGACGGCGGAGATCTTCGCCGCGGCGATCCGAGGGGCCAAGACCGTGTTCTGGAACGGCCCGATGGGCGTGTTCGAGATGCCGGCGTTCGCCGCGGGCACCAAAGCGGTGGCGAAGGCTCTCACCGAGGTGGACGGTCTGTCGGTCGTGGGCGGCGGTGACTCGGCTGCGGCCGTGCGTCAGCTCGGCTTCACCGATGATCAGTTCGGCCACATCTCCACCGGCGGTGGAGCGAGCCTGGAGTTCCTGGAGGGCAAGAAGCTCCCCGGGCTGGAAATTCTCGGATGGGAGAGCTGATGGCGCGCACCCCGCTCATCGCCGGCAACTGGAAGATGAACCTCGACCACCTGCAGGCGGTCGCGTTCGTGCAGAAGCTGCACTGGACGTTGAAGGATGCCGGCCACGAGGCCGGTTCGGTGGAGGTGGCGGTCTTCCCGCCCTTCACCGACCTGCGCACGGTCCAGACGCTGCTCGACGCCGACAAGATCCCCTTCGCGCTCGGCGCGCAGGACCTGTCGACGCACGACTCGGGCGCCTACACCGGTGAGATCTCCGGGGCCTTCCTGGCCAAGCTGGCCTGCCGATACGTCCTCATCGGACACTCGGAACGTCGTGAGTACCACCACGAGAGCGACGAGATCGTCGCCGCCAAGGTGCAAGCGGCACTGAAGCACGAGCTGGTTCCTGTGATCTGCGTCGGCGAGACGCTGGAGCAGCGCGAGGCGTCGGGACCCACCGCCGTCGCGGTGGCGCAGCTGCAGGCCGCCCTGGAGGGTGTGCCCGCCGATGCGGACATCGTCGTGGCCTACGAACCGGTGTGGGCGATCGGCACCGGTCAGGTGGCGTCTCCGGAGCAGGCGCAGGAAGTGTGCGTCGCGCTGCGTGAGGTCATCGCCGACAAACTCGGTGCCGATGCGGCGGCGCGCACGCGCGTGCTGTACGGCGGCTCGGTCAAGTCGGGCAACGTCGCGAGCTTCCTGCGGGAGCCGGACGTTGACGGCGCGCTGGTCGGGGGAGCGAGTCTCGTCGCCGACGAGTTCGCGGCGATCATCCGCTACCAGAAGCACGTCGGCGTCTGACGCCCGCGCTTTCGACTCGCTTCGCTTGCTCAACGACCGGGGGAGACCCTCCGGTCGTTGAGCGAGTGTCGCGGAATCGAGTCGAACGTGCACGTGCCGGTATACTCGACCTCTGTGCGCCCGACGACGCGGGCGCCGCGAAAGGCTTCATCGACTGTGGACATCCTCGAGTTCGTGCTGCAGGTGCTGCTAGGCATCACCAGCCTTCTGCTGACCTTGCTGATCCTGCTGCACAAGGGGCGCGGCGGCGGCCTGTCCGACATGTTCGGCGGCGGCATGAGCTCGGCGCTCGGCTCGTCGGGGCTTGCCGAACGCAACCTCAACCGCTTCACCGTGGTTCTCGCACTCGTCTGGTTCGTGGCCATCGTCGCCCTCGGACTCATCACAAAATTCCAGGGGCTCTAATGGCAACCGGCGGCAACGCGATTCGTGGCACCCGAGTGGGTGCCGGTCCGATGGGCGAGCAGGATCACGGACACCACGCAGACCGCGTCTCGGTGTCGTATTGGGACGCACTCGGCAATGAGACCGTGCGCTACTTCGCCGCCGGCATCACCGAGGACGAGATTCCCGAGACCATCGACTCTCCGCACTCCGGCCTGCCTGCCGGACGCGACAAGGAGAACCCGCCGGCGCTCGCCAAGTCGGAGCCGTACAAGACGCACCTCGCGTACGTCAAGGAGCGTCGCACCGAGGAAGAGGCCGACGCCCTCCTCGACGACGCATTGCAGCAGTTGCGCGACCGTCGCGGCCAAGCCTGACCGGCGCGCCTCGCGGCGTCAGAAGTCCTGATCGATGAGTTCGCCGGGAACGTTCGCCGCGGCAGCTTCATCGACGAAGAGCATCGTCTTCTTGCGACCTTTCGCTCCTGCAGCCGGCACGGTCTCATAGCTGGCGCCGGCAAGGGCGAGCCCCAGAGCGGCGGCTTTGTCGGTACCGGAGACCACGAGCCACACGCAGCGTGCTGAGTTGATCACCGGACGCGTCAGCGTCACCCGCACCGCCGGCGGCTTCGGCGCCTCCCGAACCGCGACGACCGCACGGTCGGTGACTTGGATCTCGGCGCGGTCGGGAAAGAGCGATGCGACGTGGCCGTCGGACCCGACGCCGAGGAAGCAGACATAGAACTCCGGCCAGGGCTGCTCCTCGTTGCCGTAGTCCGCGAGTTCGCTCGCGTACGCCAAGGCTGCGGCATCCGGGTCGTCGACGTCGTCGCTTCCGGGGATCGCGTGGACGTTCTCGGCAGGGATGGCGACCCGCTCGATCAGGGCCTCGCGGGCCGCGCGCTCATGCCGTTCCGCATCGCTGCGGGAGGCGAACACCTCATCGCCCCACCAGAGGTGGACCCGCGACCAGTCGACTTCCGCGCGCTGCGCGCTCGCGCCGGCCGCGCGCAGCACGGCCGTGCCGATCTGGCCGCCGGCCAGAGCGATATGCGTGGTCTTTCCCGCGGAGGTTCGCCGCGCGAGCCGTGACAGCAGTCGATCGGCGACGGCAGCCGCCAGCGTCGGGGCGTCGGGGCTGATCACAACGCGCTTTTCGGTCCACATCTGCGCCATCGGATCTCCTAGACCTCGGTCACGGTCGGGGGCCCCAGTAGCTCCCAGCCTTCCGTGATCACTCGACCATACAGGAGGTCAGGATCGAGCCTGCGCAGCTCCTCCGCGAGGCATTCGCGCAAGGTCCGTCGCGGCAGCACGATGTCGTGCGAGGGCTGTCCGGGCTGCGTGAGGGTGGCGTCGATGTCGTTCGTACGCTCGAGGACGATGTCGCCGCCGGGGCGCACGAGACGCACCTTCTGGATGCCGTGCTCCCACTCTTCCGGCGCGGAATAGCGCCACTGCACGGGCACCTCGAGCTTCAAGCGCAGCCACGCGGCGAGCAGCCCCGTCGACGGTGAGCTGCCCGCGCCCACGACCTCGACGGCCGTGACAGGCTCGTAGGGCGGCTGGTCGAGCACGGCAGCGAGCTGCTCACGCCAGTGGGTGAGGCGGGTCCACGCCAGATCGGTGTCACCCGGTGCATACGACGGGCCGAGGCTGGAGAGGCGGTCCTTCGCGTAGGGCTTCGTCGAGGCGTCGGTGATGCGCCGCTGAGCCATACGGCCGATGTCGGATGCCGCGGGCCGTGCCGGCGGGAAGTCCGGCCACCACGCCACGACGGGAGCGTCGGGAAGCAGCAGACCCGTGACGAGGCCCTCCTGGTTGCTGGCGACATCGCCCTGAGCGCGCAGCACCACGACCTCGCTGGCACCGGCATCCCCGCCCACGCGGATCTGCGCGTCGAGCTTCGCCTCGCCCTCGGGGTTCGCAATGAGCACGATGACGCGCATGGGGTGTTCACGGGACGCGTCGTTTGCAGCCTCGATCGCTTCCTCATGCAGGCCGTGCGTGGTCACGATGACCAGCGTCAGCACGCGGCCGAGGGCGACCGCGCCGCCCTCCTCGCGCACGCTGACGAGAGAACGGGCGATCTTGGACACCGTGGTGTCGGGCAGGTCGACGATCATGGACGCCTCCAGACGCGGCCGTCGCGGGCCAGAAGTTCGTCGGCGGATGGGGGTCCCCATGAGCCGGGGGAGTACTGCTCGAGGGGGCTGTCCTGCGCCGCCCAGTACTGCTCCACCGGGTCGAGGATCTTCCAGGAGAGCTCGACTTCTTCGTGGCGCGGGAACAGCGGCGGGTCGCCCAGGAGAACGTCCAGGATGAGGCGCTCGTAGGCCTCGGGACTCGACTCCGTGAACGCGTGGCCGTAGCCGAAGTCCATCGTGACGTCGCGCACCTCGTTGCCGGCACCGGGCACCTTGGAGCCGAACCGGATGGTCACGCCCTCGTCGGGCTGTACCCGGATGACGAGTGCGTTCTGGCCCAGCTCGAGGGTCTGATTGCGCTGAAAGAGAAGCTGCGGTGCCCGCTTGAACACCACGGCGATCTCGGTGACGCGGCGCCCGAGACGCTTGCCGGTGCGCAGGTAGAACGGCACCCCTGCCCAGCGTCGTGTCGCGATCTCCAGCTTGATGGCCGCGTAGGTCTCGGTGGTCGACGAGGGGTTCATACCGTCTTCTTCGAGGAAGCCGGTGACCTTCTCGCCACCCTGCCAGCCGCCTCCATACTGGCCGCGCGCCGTGGCGTGGGACAGATCGGCGGGCAGGCGTACGGCGGCGAGGACCTTCTCCTTCTCGGCGCGAAGGTCGGTCGCGTCCATCGAGATGGGCTCTTCCATCGCCGTCAGCGCGAGCAGCTGCAGCAGGTGGTTCTGGATGACGTCGCGCGCCGCGCCGATGCCGTCGTAGTAGCCTGCGCGGCCGCCGACGCCGATGTCCTCGGCCATCGTGATCTGCACGTGGTCGACGTAGTTCGCGTTCCACAGGGGCTCAAAGAGCTCGTTTGCGAAGCGCAGCGCCAGGATGTTCTGCACCGTCTCTTTGCCGAGGTAGTGGTCGATGCGGAAGATCGAATCGGCGGGGAAGGCGACCTCGAGAGTGGCGTTCAACTCGCGCGCGGTCTGCAGATCGCTGCCGAACGGCTTCTCGATGACGACGCGTCGCCACGCATCCGGGTTGTTCGACTTGTCGTCGACCAGTCCGGACTCCTTCAGCTGTTTGGCGACGATCGGGAAGTCACGGGGTGGGATCGACAGGTAGAACGCGTGGTTTCCCATCGTGCCCCGCTCGACGTCCAGCTTCTCGACCGTCTCGCGCAAGCGCCGGAACGCGTCATCGTCGCCGAACTCGCCGGAAACGAAGCGGATGCCCTGCAGCAGCTGCTTCCAGGTCTCTTCGCGAAACGGGGTGCGCGCGTACTGGCGGACCGCGTCGTGGACGACGTTCGCGAAGTCCTGATCCTCCCAGTCGCGTCGCGCGAAACCCACCAGGGCGAACCCGGGCGGCAACAACCCGCGGTTGGCGAGGTCGTACACCGCCGGCATGAGTTTCTTGCGGGACAGGTCGCCTGTCACACCGAAGATCACGAGGGCGCTGGGCCCGGCGATGCGGTTGAGGCGGCGGTCACCGGGGTCGCGCAGCGGGTTGTGGTCGCGCGAGATTTCGGCAGTCATCGAGAAAGACTCCTTGTGGCCGCGGCTACTGCGCGGCTTCGAACAGCGAAAGCACCTCGACCTGCGGATCGGTCAGGGTGAGGGTGACCACCGGACGTCCGTGTGCGACGAGAACCTCCGCGTCGCCGGCCGCTTGTGCGGTGACCAACTGACCGAACGTGAAGGGTCGCCCGGGTATTTCCAGATCGACCTCACCGCCGCCGATGATCTGCAGGAACACTCCGGTCGCCGGACCGCCCTTGTGGAACTGACCCGTCGAGTGCAAGAAGCGCGGGCCCCACCCGAACGTGGTCGGGCGTCCGCTGTCGGCCGCGATGAGCTCGCGAAGGCCGGCCAGCTGCGGGACCGAGGTGCGGTCGGCATACGCCTGCACCGCGACGTACCCGTCGGGTCCGAGTCGCGCCCACAGCGCGTCGAGAACACCGGCGAGGGTGCCCGATGCTGCGAGGGCCGCATCGGAAACCCGCACCTCGACCCCGTCGGTGGTGAACGCCGGCGGACCCGCCTCGGGGCGCGCGTCGAGCAGGCCGCGTGCGGCGACCTTGGCCGACTCGACGTCGGGCTGATCGAACGGATTGATGCCGAGCATGCGGCCGGCGACGGCGGTGGCGTACTCCCAGACCACGAACTGCGCGCCGAGCGATCCGCTGATGAGGATCTCGTCCGGGTGCTGCTCGATGATCCGGAAGTGCACCGCGTCGTCCACGAGTCGAACGATCTGGAGGTCGGCGGGTGTCTGGTCGACCTCGGGTGAGAGCGGCAACAGAACGACGGGCAGGATGCCGGTGCCGTTCTTTCCCGTCGACTCGGCGACGAGCTGCTCGATCCAGTCCGGAAGACCGACGATGTGCGTACCATCCGTCACGAGACCCAGCTTGTCGCGGCGCGGCTCGCCGCCCGCGATCGCGGCAGCGAGCGTGAGGGCGGGATTGCGCGGGTCGTCGATCGCCACCTCCAGGAGCGTGGCCTCCGCTTCGTCCAGGAGCTCGGCGATATCGACGCCGGCCAACCCGGACGGGACGAGCCCGAACGCCGTCAGTGCCGAGTAGCGGCCGCCGACATGGGGATCGGCAGTGAAGACGCGGTAGCCGGCGTCACGGGCCGACTGCTCCAGCGGCGATCCGGGGTCGGTCACGACGACGATGTGCTCGGCCGGATCGATGCCGAGATCCGACCACGCTGCTTCGAACGCACGACGAGCGGAGTCGGTTTCGATCGTGGACCCCGACTTGGAGGCCACGACGAGCACGGTCTGTTCGAGTCCGCCGCTTTCGGCGTCACCGTCGATGGCGGCGAGAACCTGCGCGGGATCCGTCGAATCGAGGATCACGAGCGGCACGCCGGCCGTCCGCGTGATGACCTCCGGCGCGAGCGACGAGCCGCCCATGCCGGCCAGAACGATCCTCGTCAGCCCGCGCGCCACCAACTGCTCGCGCAGCGCCGTGATCTCCGCCACCAGCGGTCGTGAGACGCTGACCGCATCGACCCAACCGAGGCGAACGGCGGCCTCCGCCGCGGCGTCCGGGCCCCAGAGGTCGGGGTCGCCCGCGGTGATGCCACTCGCGACGAGGCTGTCGACCAGGCCCGGCAAGGTCTTCTCGACGACGTCCTTGACGTGCCCCGAGACGTGGATCTCGAAACTCACCGGCTGGTCTCCGGAGCCTCGGCGAGCGCCGCCGCGACCGTCTGCTTGAGGTCCTGCCACGACGCGATGAACTTCGCGACGCCTTCGTCTTCGAGGGTCTGGGTGACATCGTTGATGTCCACACCCAGGTCGGCCAGCTGGGAGAAGACCAGGTGCGCGTCCTCGTAGGCGCCGGTGACGGTGTCACCGGTGACGACGCCGTGGTCGAACGTCGCCTCGAGGGTCTTCTCGGGCATGGTGTTCACCGTTCCCGGAGCGACGAGTTCGGTCACGTAGAGGGTGTCGGGAAGAGCCGGGTCTTTGACGCCGGTGGACGCCCACAGGGGGCGCTGCACGTTCGCACCGGCGGCGATGAGCTCTTGCGCGCGCGGCTCCGCGAACGCCTTCTCGAACAGCTCGTACGCCAGGCGTGCATTCGCGAGGCCGGCACGGCTCTTGAGGGCCTCGGCGTCCTCACTCTCGAACGCGGATAGACGCTTGTCGACCTCGGTGTCCACGCGCGAGACGAAGAACGAGGCGACCGAGTGGATGCCGGACAGCTCGTGGCCGTTCGCCTTCGCCTTCTCGAGTCCGGCGAGGTAGGCGTCGATGACCTCCGCGTAGCGCTCCAGCGAGAAGATCAGCGTGACATTGACCGAGATGCCCTCGGCGATGACCGCGGTGATCGCCGGGAGCCCCGCCTTCGTCGCGGGGATCTTGATGAGCGCGTTGGGACGGTCGACCTTCGCCCAGAGCTTCTTGGCCTCGGCGACCGTGGCATCGGTGTCGTGCGCGAGGTCGGGGGAGACCTCGATCGACACGCGGCCGTCCACCCCTCCCGTAGCGTCGAAGACACCGCGGAAGATGTCGGCGGCGTCACGCACGTCGGTGGTGGTCAGCTCGAAGATCGCCGCGTCGACATCGGCACCCGACGACGCGAGGACGGCCAGGGGGGCGTCGTACGAGTCGTCGTTCTTGTTGCCGATGGCGGCCTGGAAGATCGACGGGTTGGTCGTCACGCCCGACACGTTGCGCGACGCGATCAGCTCGGCGAGGTTGCCGGACGCGATGCGGGCGCGGGAGAGGTCGTCGAGCCAGATGCTGACGCCGGCGTCGACGAGCTGCTGGGTCGGGGTCGAGCCCGAAGTGGGGGTGCTCATGCGTTCTCCTTGACGGTTGCGCGGGCCGCTTCCACGACCGCGTCGGTGGTGATGCCGAACTTCTGGAACAGGGTCTTGTAGTCGGCCGAAGCGCCGAAGTGGTCGATGCCCACCGTGCGACCGGTGTCGCCGACGATCGCACGCCACAGCGGCGTCGATCCGGCCTCCACCGACACCCGCGCCTTCACAGCGGCCGGGAGTACGCTCTCGCGGTACGCGGCATCCTGCTCGGCGAACCACTCCAGCGACGGCGCCGAGACGACGCGCGCCCCGATGCCCTCGGCGGCCAGCGTCTCGCGTGCGGCGACAGCCAGCTGAACCTCGGAGCCGGTGGCGATCAGGATGACGTCCGGCTCGCCGTTCTCGGCGTCGATCAACGTGTACGCGCCCTTGGCGACGCCGTCGGTCGATGCGAAGCCGTTCTCTCCGCGCGGGAACACCGGGATGTTCTGGCGGGTGAGGGCGATACCCACCGGGCTACCCGTGGGGCGTCGCATGATCTCCAGCCACGCGGCAGATGTCTCGTTGGCGTCTGCCGGTCGCAGAACCGTGAAGTTGGGGATCAGGCGCAGCGTCGAGAGCTGCTCGATCGGCTGGTGGGTCGGTCCGTCTTCACCCAGGGCCACGGAGTCGTGGGTCCAGACGAAGATCGACGGGATGTCCATCAGGGCCGCCAGGCGCACCGGGGGACGCATGTAGTCGCTGAAGATCAGGAACGTTCCGCCGAACGGACGCGTGGGACCGTGCAGTTTGATGCCGTTGACGATCGAGCCCATGGCGTGTTCGCGGATGCCGAAGTGCAGGACCCGCCCGTACGGGTCTCCCGACCACTCGTGGGTCGACCACTCGGCGGGGATGAACGACTTCGCGTCCTTGATGGTGGTGAGGTTCGACTCGGCGAGATCAGCCGACCCGCCCCACAGCTCGGGCAGCTGAGCGGCGAGGGCGTTGATCACCTGTCCCGAGGCGGCACGGGTGGACACTTCTTTGCCCGATTCGAACACCGGCGCGGAGAGGTCGGCGGGCAGCTCGTGCGCCTCGAGGCGGTCGAGCAGGGCCTTGCGCTCGGGGTTGGCGGCGGCCCAGGCGTCGAAGTCCGCCTCCCAGGCGCGGCGGACCTCGGCGGCACGGTCCTTCAGGGCGCGAGTGTGGGCGATGACATCATCGGCGACGACGAACGAGCGCTGCGGGTCGAAGCCGAGCACCTTCTTGGTCGCGGCGAGCTCGTCGGCACCGAGCGCGGAGCCGTGGATCTTGCCGCTGTTCTGCTTGCCGGGCGAGGGCCAGCCGATGATCGTCTTCAAGATGATGAGCGAAGGCTTCGAGGGCTCGCCCTTAGCTGCCTCGATGGCCGCGTAGAGCTCCGCGACGTCTTCGACATACTCACCGGACTTCTTCCAGTCGACCACCTGCACCTGCCAGCCGTAGGCGGCGTAGCGAGCGGCCACATCCTCGGTGAAGGCGACATTGGTGTCGTCTTCGATCGAGATCTGGTTGGAGTCGTAGATGGCGATCAGGTTGCCCAGCTCCTGGTGGCCGGCGAGGCTCGATGCTTCGCTGGTCACACCTTCCTGCAGGTCGCCGTCGCCGGCGATCACGTACACGAAGTGGTCGAAGGGGCTCGTGCCTGCCGGAGCCTGCGGGTCGAACAGGCCGCGTTCGTAGCGGGCCGCGTAGGCGAATCCGACGGCCGAGGCGAGGCCCTGGCCGAGGGGGCCGGTGGTGATCTCGACGCCCTTCGTGTGGCCGTACTCGGGGTGGCCGGGCGTGAGCGAGCCCCACGTGCGCAGAGCTTCGAGGTCGGACAGCTCGAGGCCGAACCCGCCCAGGTAGAGCTGGACGTACTGGGTCAGCGAGGAGTGCCCCACCGAAAGAATGAACCGGTCGCGGCCCAACCAGTGCGTATCGGTCGGATCATGGCGCAGCACGCGCTGATACAGCAGGTATGCGGCCGGAGCCAGGCTCATCGCGGTGCCGGGGTGGCCGTTGCCGACCTTCTCCACAGCATCCGCGGCCAGCACGCGGGCGGTGTCCACCGCGCGCCGATCGATCTCATCCCAAGCCAGTTCCGACACGTGGTGCCCTTTCGAAAAGAGGGAGTGCGGCCGAATAGTGCGCCGGCCCGCACGAAGTCGTATCGCGTTCGGCCGGCGCTCGGCGGCGCCTGTGTTTTCAGCTTAGCGAAGAGGGACGGGGTGGGAGCCCGGTGTGTCGTCCGGGACTATGAATCGCGCCGCAGCACAGCGAAATCCCGGCGGTTCTCGACGTGACCTAGACTGGGCGCAGCCGAGAAAGGGGATCCGGGGCATGGTGCAGTCGAGCGTGTCCGCCGTGACCGACCCCGCGACTCGTTCTTCTCTGGGGCGTACCGTCCGGGCCTATGTCGCCCTGACGAAGCCCCGCGTGCTGGAGCTTCTGCTCGTGACGACGGTGCCGGTGATGATCCTGGCGCAGGGAGGCCTGCCGAATCTGTGGCTCGTGCTCGCCACCGTGATCGGCGGTGCGATGAGTGCCGGATCGGCCGCGACGTTCAACATGTACCTCGATCGCGACATCGACGCGCATATGCGTCGCACCGAGAACCGCCCCCTCGTGACGGGGGAGGTGTCGCCGCGTGGGGCCTTGACGTTCGCCTGGGTCCTCGCCGTGGCATCGACGGTCTGGTTGCTGGTGACCACCAACTGGCTCGCGGCGGCCCTGAGCGCCGTGGCGATCTTCTTCTATGTCGTGATCTACACGATCATCCTTAAGCGACGCACCGAACAGAACATCGTGTGGGGCGGCATCGCGGGCTGCTTCCCGGTTCTCATCGGGTGGTCGGCTGTCACCGGGTCGCTCACGGGGACCCCCTTCATCCTCTTCCTGCTCGTGTTCCTGTGGACGCCGCCGCACTACTGGCCGCTCTCCATGAAGTACAAGGGCGACTACCAGGAAGCGGATGTGCCGATGCTCGGCGCGACCCGCGACGGACTCCAGGTCGGCCTGCAGGTCATCCTCTACGCGTGGGCCACCGTCGCGTCGTCGCTTCTGCTCATCCCGGTCGCCGGCATGGGGCTCGTGTACACGGCATCCGCTCTCGTGTTCGGCGGATGGTTCATCGTCGAGTCGCACGTCCTTTACAACCGTGCGGTGCGCGGCGAGCAGATTCGGCCCATGCGCGTCTTCCACGCATCGATCACCTACCTGACGCTGCTGTTCGTGGCGATCGCCGTCGATCCGCTGCTGCCCTTCTGAGAAGGCCCGCTCCCGTCACACGACGAAGGCGCCGGTCCCCGTGCAGGGGAGCCGGCGCCTTCGTCGTATGACGCGGGGTGTGGGTCAGACCGCGGGACGGTCGGTTGCGTCTTCGGTCGTCTGGGCCGCCGGGGTGGCGACCGTCTCGGCTACGGGAGCGGCGGGCGCCGCGGCGGGCTCGACGACCTCCACGACCTCGAGCTCTTCGGCGACGACGGCGGGCTGCGCCTTCGTACCGATCAGGCTGCTGAGCGCGCCGAGCGTCAGGGCGAGGGCAAGGCCCACCAGGCCGGCGCCGATGAGAAGAGCGCCGAAGACGGCCCAGATCTGGCCGGGGTAGACCTCGACGCCCGTGGCGGTCTGGTCGGTGAGGGTGTCTGCCATGATCGTGAGCTTGTTCACGAGCAGGTACACGCCGCCGCCGATGGCGACGACCGAACCGCCCACGAGCACCCAGAACGGGATGCTGCGGCTCAAACGGGCGGTGTGGGTCATGAGAGGGCTCCTTCTGTCACGTCACCGCACGCGCGGCGACACATCGACTATCTGCGAACCACCAGGGGAGCGGTGATGCGCCGGCTATGAGGTTGCTGTGGACCGTTCGCCCACAGCAAGCATGGCACGCGGGACCTTCAGGTGCAGCACCACCGCTGTCATGGCCGCTACGAGGCAGACGGCGAGCATCATGTGGATGTTGACCAGAGCGATCGGAAGACCGGTGCGCGCCTGCCACAGTCCGACCGTGATCTGCACCAGTTCGATCCCCAGAAGCAGGCCCGTCCAGCGTCGCAGCCGGGCTATTGGCGGCGTGCGGAACGACCACGCGAACAGAACCACCGTCAGGGCGAACAGGGTGTAGGCCGGCCAGCTGTGAACGTGCTGCCAGAAGATGGGGTCGAGTCCGTTGCGCGCGGCCTTGTCGTCGCCGGCGTGCGGACCCGAGCCGGTGAGCAGGATGCCGACGGCCACCGTGACCAACACGAACAGGCTCGTCACGTGGGTGAGGGTCGCATAGCTGTGGGGGACGACGCGCTCGCGCGGTCCCGGGGTCGCGTAGACGCGAACGACGTACGCCGCCGAGATCGCGACCAGCGCGGCGGAGAGCAGGTAGTGCACGCCCACGATGCTCGGGTGCAGGTGCAGCCACACCGTGACGCCGCCGATGATGGCCTGCACGATAATGCCGATGCCGACCGCGAGGGTGAGCCGCGGCAGTTCCGGGCGCGTGTTCCACAGGCGCACCACCGACAGGAACGCCAGGAGCGCCACGATGACCAGCACGCCGGTGAGTGTGCGGTTGCCGAACTCGATGAGACCGTGGATGCCGAGGGCTTGGGTGGGAACCAGCGACTCGGGGGTGCAGTAGGGCCAGGTCTCGCATCCCATTCCCGAGCCGGTGAGGCGCACGAGCCCTCCGGTGCCGACGATGACGATGTTGCTGATCAGCACGAGCCAGGCGATCACGCGCGTGGGTCGACCGACACGCGCGGGAAGGCGCGAAAGCCAGCGGCGGTCGCCGCCGGCGCTCGGCGCGGGGTGTCGAGTGTCGGGAGTGGAGGTCTGCGGCGCGGACATGGTGGGTCGCCTTCCGAATGCGCGCCCGATCGGGCGCCGGCCACGCCCGGGGTGGGGTGTTGCCTGTAGACTCAAGGGGTGGGAACAGCGGCGCGCGAAGCGCGTCACGCCCCCTACAGTCTAGGCGCGCGACCTGTGTGCCCCGACGCAGACCACGTCGGAGAAAACGACACGAAAACGGCCCTGAAAGCGGCATCCGACCTTCGCCCACGACACTCCGATCGTGACACCGGCGCAGGCGCGGGAATGCCGGAGCGGATGACACCGCCGGGCACGAAGGAGGCAAACCCCATGTCGGATGTGCTCATCGACCGTCCCGAACTCGAGGGACTGGGAGTCTACGAGTTCGGTTGGCACGACGCGGACGCCGCAGGCGCCGTCGCGCAGCGCGGGATCAACGAGGACGTCGTCCGCGGGATCTCGGCCCTCAAGAGCGAGCCCGAATGGATGCTGAAGACCCGTCTCAAGGGGTACCAGCTTTTCGGGCGCAAGCCCATGCCGACGTGGGGTGCAGACCTCTCCGGCATCGACTTCGACAACATCAAGTACTTCGTGCGTTCGACGGAGAAGCAGGCGCAGACCTGGGAGGACCTCCCGGAAGAGATCCGCAACACGTATGAGAAGCTCGGCATCCCCGAGGCGGAGCGTCAGCGCCTCGTCGCCGGTGTCGCCGCGCAGTACGAGTCCGAGGTCGTCTACCACCAGATCCGCGAGGACCTGGAGCAGCAGGGCGTCATCTTCATGGACACCGATACGGCGCTTCGCGAGCACCCCGAGTTCTTCGAAGAGTACTTCGGCACCGTGATCCCGGCCGGCGACAACAAGTTCGCCGCGCTGAACACGGCCGTCTGGTCGGGTGGCTCGTTCGTCTACGTCCCGAAGGGCGTGCACGTCGAGATCCCGCTGCAGGCGTACTTCCGCATCAACACCGAGAACATGGGCCAGTTCGAGCGGACCCTGATCATCGCCGACGAGGACAGCTACGTCCACTACATCGAAGGCTGCACGGCGCCGATCTACAAGAGCGACTCGCTGCACTCGGCCGTCGTCGAGATCATCGTCAAGAAGAACGCCCGCGTCCGCTACACGACGATCCAGAACTGGTCGAACAACGTGTACAACCTCGTCACCAAGCGGGCCATCGCCCACGAGGGCGCGACGATGGAGTGGATCGACGGCAACATCGGCTCCAAGGTCACGATGAAGTACCCCTCGATCTACCTGATGGGTGAGCACGCCAAGGGTGAGACCCTCTCGGTCGCCTTCGCCGGTCCCGGACAGCACCAGGACGCCGGCGCGAAGATGATTCACATGGCGCCGTACACCCAGTCGTCGATCGTCTCGAAGTCGATCGCGCGCGGAGGCGGTCGTGCCGGGTACCGCGGTGAGGTGCGGGTGTCGCCGGAGGCGCACCACTCCGCCAACACCGTGCGGTGCGACGCCCTTCTGGTCGACACGATGTCGCGCTCGGACACGTATCCCGCCATCGACATCCGCGTCGACGATGTTCAACTGGGCCACGAAGCCACCGTCTCGAAGGTCAGCGAAGAGCAGCTCTTCTACCTCATGAGCCGCGGCATGCCCGAGGACGAGGCGATGGCGATGATCGTGCGCGGCTTCATCGAGCCGATCGCCCGTGAGCTGCCCATGGAATACGCCCTCGAGCTCAACAAGCTCATCGAAATGGGCATGGAAGGATCCGTCGGCTGATGACGACAGCGACTCAGACCCCCGCCAGCGCGAGTCCCCGGGCGGAGGGTCACATCGACCCTGCGGCCGCACTGCGCGCGGCGAGTGTTCCGGTGCAGACGCGCTCGGAACGGCTAACCTCTTTCGACCCCGCAGACTTCGGTGTTCCCACCGGGCGCGAGGTCAACTGGAAGCACACGCCGCTGAACCTCATCGAGGATCTGCTGCGTGACGAGCGGGCACCGCACGACGTCATCGGCGTCGAGGTCAGCGCTCCCGCGGCGGTGGAGCAGAAGCGTCTCGCTGTGGGCGATGCCCCGCGCGGTGAGGTGTTCCGTCCCGAGGATGTGGCCAGCGCGATCGCCTGGGCCCAGGAGGACGAGGCGCCGCTCATCCGCATCCCCGCCGGTGTCGAGCTCGACGAGCCGGTCGTCGTGCGGCTGACCGGCCGCGGCGGCGTCGCGCATGCGCACGTCGTGATCGACGCGCAGCCCCACTCCCGCGGCACGATCGTGCTGCGTCACGAGGGCACGGCGCACCAGGCGCAGAACGTCGAGATCATCGTGCGCGATGGCGCCGCCCTGACCGTGGTCTCGGTGCAGCGCTGGGATGACGATGCCGTTCACCTCGCGTCGCACCAGGCGCGCGTCGACCGCGACGCGTCGCTCACCCATGTGGTCGTCAGCCTCGGCGGTCGTGTCGTGCGGGTCAACCCGTCGGTGGAACTTGCCGGCACCGGCGCGAGCGGCAAGCTCTACGGCCTGTCCTTCTCCGATGCCGGTCAGCACCTGGAGAGCCAGGTCTACCTTCACCACAAGGGTGCCCAGACCGTCGGCGACGTCCTCTACAAGAGCGCGCTGCAGGGTGTCTCGGCGCGAAGCGTCTGGATCGGTGACGTGCTCATCGGACCGGATGCCGTGGGCACGGATTCCTACGAAGCGAACCGCAACCTCGTGCTGACCGACGGTGCGCGTGCGGACTCGATTCCCAACCTCGAGATCGAGACCGGTGACATCCGCGGCGCCGGCCACGCCAGCGCGACCGGTCGCTTCGACGACGAGCAGCTCTTCTACCTGCAAGCGCGCGGCATCTCAGAAGACGAAGCCCGTCGCCTGGTCGTGCTCGGTTTCCTCGCCGAGATCGTTCAGAAGATCGACATCCCAGCGCTGCAGGACGAACTCAGCGCCGCGATCGAGCAGGAGCTCGCCCTCGACCGCGAAACCTCCGGGGAGAACGGCGAATGACCGCGCAGAAAGTGCTCAGTCTCGGCGATCTGCAGCAGGACACCGCCGTGCGCGTCGAGGTGGATGGCGTGCCGATGGCCGTCGTCCTCGATTCGAACGGTGAGGTGCACGCGATCGGCGATGTGTGCACCCACGGTGACATCTCGCTGTCGGACGGATTCGTGGAGGGGGAGACCCTCGAATGCTGGGCGCATGGCTCGGCATTCTCCCTCCGCACCGGACGCCCCCTGAATCTTCCGGCCTACGAGCCGGTCCCCGTGTATGCGGTCACGATCGACGGGGACGACGTCCTCATCGATCCCGCCGTCCTCAAAGAAGTGAACTGAAGAAGGTATCTGACATGGCTGTTCTCGAGATCCGCGACCTCCACGTGACGGTCGAGACCGACGCGGGGGAGACCCCGATCCTCAACGGTGTCGACCTGACCGTCCGCACCGGTGAGACCCACGCGATCATGGGCCCCAACGGGTCGGGCAAATCCACCCTTGCCTACACGATCGCCGGTCACCCCAAGTACACCGTCACGCGCGGAACGATCACCCTCGATGGCCGCGACGTGCTCGCGATGTCCGTCGACGAGCGCGCTCGGGCCGGTCTGTTCCTGGCCATGCAGTACCCCGTCGAGATCCCCGGTGTGACGGTCACGAACTTCCTCCGCACGGCCAAGACGGCGATCGACGGCGAGGCGCCGGCGATCCGCACGTGGACCAAGGACGTCAAGGGGGCCATGAAGAACCTCCGCATGGATCCGAAGTTCGCGGCGCGCAACGTCAACGAGGGTTTCTCCGGTGGCGAGAAGAAGCGTCACGAGATCCTCCAGCTCGAGCTGCTCAAGCCGGCGATCGCGGTGCTCGACGAGACCGATTCGGGCCTCGACGTCGATGCGCTGAAGATCGTCTCGGAGGGTGTCAACCGTGCGAAGGAAGCGACCGACCTCGGTGTGCTCCTCATCACGCACTACACGCGCATCCTCCGCTACATCCAGCCCGACTTCGTGCACGTGCTCGTCAAGGGCCGCGTCGCCGAAGAGGGGGGCCCGGAACTCGCCGAGCGTCTCGAGGACGAGGGGTACGACCGCTACCTCGAGCCCACCGACGTCATCGAGGCATAGGATTTCGGGCATGACCGCGACGCTCAGTCCCGAGAAGTTCGACGACGTCACCGAGGCTCTCAAGGATGTGATGGATCCCGAGCTCGGGATCAACGTCGTCGACCTCGGGCTCATCTACGACCTCAGCTGGGACGAAGAGAACGACGCACTCGTCATCCACATGACTCTGACGTCGGCGGGCTGCCCGCTCACCGACGTGCTCGAGGAGCAGACCGCCCAGGCATTGGACGATGTCGTCGAGCGGTTCCGCATCAACTGGGTGTGGATGCCGCCGTGGGGTCCCGAGCGGATCACCGACGACGGGCGCGACATGATGCGTGCGCTCGGCTTCGCGATCTGACTCACGCTCCTGATCGACGTCGCGTGACGCTCGATCAGCGGCGCCCGCGAAGGGCTCGCTAGGCTCGACGGGTGAGCACTCATCCTCTCGATGCCCTGCCTCTCGACATGCTGCGACGCCGCTCCAGCACCAAGTGGCGGACGTATCCGGACGATGTCCTGCCGCTCTTCGTGGCGGAGACCGACTTCGCCCTGGCTCCCGCCATCACCGAGGCGTTGAACACAGCCGTCTCCCTGGGCGACACCGGGTACACTCCGCAGGACCTCGGCGTGCGTGACGCTTTCGCAGGCTTCGCCGCGCGCCGCTACGGGTGGACGGTCGAACCCGCGCGCGTGCGCACGACCGGGGACGTGATGATGGGCGTCGTCGAGCTCCTGCGCGCCACGACGAATCCGGGAGATCGCGTCGTCACCACGCCGCCTGTCTACCCTCCGTTCGAAATGTGCGTCGTCGAGGCCGGTTGCCGGGTGGAGCCGGTACCGCTGGTCGACACCGGCGCGGGCTGGAGACTCGATCTCGAGGGTATCGATGCGGCGCTGGCGGACGGGGCACGAGCGATATTGCTGTGCAACCCGCACAATCCCACCGGTACGGTCCATGACGCGGCGACCCTGGCTGCGCTCGCGGACATCGCTGCGCGGTACGGCGCCGTGGTCATCAGCGACGAGATCCATGCCCCGCTCGCCGCCGACGACGTGCCGTACACCCCGTTCCTCGCCGCATCCTCGACGTCCGCCGCGGTCGGGTACGCCGTCACCAGCGCGTCGAAGGCGTTCAACTTGGCCGGGCTCAAATGCGCCCTGATCGTCACCGCTCACGACCAGACCAGCTCCGTCGTCGCAGCGCTGCCTCCCGAGGTCGAGTGGCGCACGGGCCTGTTCGGCGCCATCGCCGCCGTCGCTGCCTTCGATGGAGAATCGGATGACTGGCTCGACGCGCTCCGCGCACGCCTGGACACCAATCGGCGCCTCCTCGCCGACCTGCTCGCCACGCACCTTCCGCGAGCGGTCTACCGGATGCCACAGGCGGGTTACCTCGCGTGGATCGATCTCAGCGCGTACGCCTGGGGCGACGACCCGGCCGTGCGCATCCTCGACGAGGCGAAGGTCGCGCTGCACCATGGGCCCGAGTTCGGCCCTCAGGGGGCCGGCCACGTCCGTCTGAACTTCGGCTGCTCCCCGGACCTTCTGACGGAGGCCGTCGAGCGGATCGGGCGCCTCGCCGTCGAGTGATCGAGCCTCGGTGTGACAATCATGAGTAGGTAAGGCTACCCTTAGGGAATGCCCGATACTTCGACTGTGGTCCGCCCTGCGTATCGCCCGTACACCGTCCGCGTGGGAGCGGTGCGTCGACTGGCGCCGCACTACGTTCGGATCACCTTCACGGGTACGGAGTTGGAGTGGTTCGGAACCGCGGGCCTCGACCAGCGCATCAAAGTCGTGCTGCCGCTCGACGACGTCGCCGGTGGCTTCGCGGATTTCGGGCAGAACGATGCCGCCGGTGACTGGTACGACCGTTGGCGTGCACTTCCCTCTGCCGAGCGCAATCCCTTCCGCACCTACACCGTGCGCCGCATCGATCCGGTCAGCCGCGAACTCGATGTGGACTTCGTCGTCCACCACGAGGCGGGTCCCGCGGGAACATGGGCCGAGGGCGCGAGCATCGGAGACGAGCTGATCATCGTCGGCCCCGACGAGCGCAGTCCGCACTCACGTGCCGGCATCGACTGGCATCCGGGAACGGCGCGGCGCCTGCTGCTGGCCGGCGATGAGACCGCTGCGCCCGCGATCGGCGGCATCCTCGAGTCACTCGACCCCCGGTGCGAGGTCGACGCCTTCGTCGAGGTGCCCACCGTTGCGGACACGGAACTTCCCCTGCCTCCAGCGAGCGCCGACCGTCGAGTCGTCTGTCTCCCGCGCGGTGGCCGCCCCCACGGCGAGGTCCTCATCGAGGCGGTGACGGAATGGACGCAGCGTCAGGGGCCTCTCTTGGCGCGCGCCGCGGCACCGCGACCGCAGGTGCTCGACGACATCGATGTCGACCGTGAACTGCTGTGGGACAGTCCCGACGACGGCGACGGCGAGTTCTACGCGTGGATGGCGGGGGAGGCGGCGACGGTCAAGACGCTGCGTCGTCTGCTCGTGTCGGGATGCGGCGTCGATCGCAAACGGGTGGCCTTCATGGGCTACTGGCGGCTCGGCCAGGCCGAGCGCGTCGAATGATCACGCGACCACAGTCGCGGAGGGCTCTAATCGTCGCGGTGATCGGTGTGGTCCTCTTCGCGGTGCTGGTGGTGCTCTCGCTCACCGTCGGTGCGCGACCGATCTCACCCGGAGCCGTCTGGAACGCCCTGGTCTCGCCCGATGCATCCAACCCCGATCACGTCGTCGTGCTCACCCAACGTGTGCCGCGCACGGTCATCGGCGTGTGCGCGGGGGCAGCGCTGGCGCTGGCTGGCACGGTGATGCAGGGTCTGACCCGCAATCCGTTCGCCGACCCGGGCCTGCTCGGTCTGAACGCCGGCGCTTCCATCGCCGTTCTGGGCGCCATCACGCTCTTCGGTCTGTCGACGCCTGATGGATTCGTCTGGTTCGCGTTTCTCGGAGCCGCGGCATCCGCCGTTCTGGTCGCCGCCATCGGCGGTCGTGGTCCCGACCGCGGCGGCCCGGCGAAGCTCGCCCTCACCGGTGCCGCCGTGACAGCGGGTCTGACCGCGGTGACGTATCTCATCCTCAACACGAACGTCTTCGCGCTCGACGTCTACCGGTACTGGTCGGTGGGAGGCCTGACCTCGCGCGGATTGGACGCCGTCGCCCTCGTCCTACCTGCGATCGTCGTCGGAGCGGTCCTGGCCCTGGCCTCCGCCCGCGGACTCGATCTCATGGCGCTCGGCACGGACACGGCGTCCGGCCTGGGGCACGACGTCGCACGTAGCCGGATGCTGGGCATCCTGGCAACTGTGCTGCTGTGCGGCGGGGCGACCGCGATCGCCGGTCCGATCGTGTTTCTCGGCCTGCTCGTGCCGCACGCGCTGCGCCCGCTCGTGGGCGGAAGCTACAGGCGTCTGCTCGCTCTCGGCATGCCCTACGGCGCTGCGCTGCTGCTGCTGGCCGATATTCTCGGCCGCGTCGTCGCGCTTCCCGGTGAGGTGCAGGCAGGCATCGTCGTCGCTGTCATCGGTGCGCCGCTGCTGATCGCGTTGGTGCTCCAGCCACGTCGGAGCATGCTGTGAGCGCTTCAGCAGCGGTGCGCCGCGCGGCTCGACACCGTCGGGTGTGGGTGCTGAGCGTGCTGGGTCTGCTCGCGGTCGTGGCGATCGCTGTCGCCCTCTCCGTCGGGGACTACCCGCTCACGCCTGACCGGCTGTGGCGGACGCTGACGGGATCGGGCACGCGCATCGAGCAGTACGTAGTCTTCCAGGTGCGGGCGCCGCGGGCCACGATGGCCGTCGTCGCCGGCGCCGCTCTCGGCCTTGCCGGGGCGCTGCTGCAGACCTTCCTCGGCAATCCGCTGGCCAGCCCCGACCTGCTGGGAATCTCGGGAGGAAGCGGTGCGGCGGCGGTTGTCGCCATTCTGGTGTTCGGCACCACGGGCCCGCTTCTGGCGGTCTTCGCCTTCGTCGGCGGTGCAGGCGTGGCCGCCGTGCTCCTGCTCGCCGGCCGAGCGTTGCGTGACGGCGGTTTCCGCCTGATCCTCGCCGGGATCGGCATCTCGTTCCTGTCGGCGGCGGTGATCAATCTGCTGATGGTGCGCGCGAAGGTGGAGGAAGCACGCCTGGCGTTGCTGTGGCTGACCGGGAGCCTGGCGTCGACGCCGTGGTGGCAGGTGGCGACCGTGGCCGCTGTGCTGGTCCTGCTCGTGCCGGGATTCGTAGTCGCTGGACGTCTGCTGCCGATCAGTCAGCTCGGACGCGAGACGGCGAACGGCCTGGGCATCGGCACAACGCAGGTGCGTCTCGTGGTCGTTGTCAGCGCTGTGCTCCTCACCGCCGTGACGTGCGCATTCGTCGGCCCGATCTCTTTCATCGCTCTGTGCGCCCCGGCGATCGCCCGTTCCCTGCTGCGTCACGGCGCGGTCGGCCTCGCCGCCAGCGGTGTGCTCGGTGCGGTGCTGCTGCTCGCCGCCGATCTGGTGGCGCAGTTCGCCATCCCCGGGATGTCTCTGCCGGTGGGCATCGTGACGGGTGCGGTGGGGGCACTCTTCCTCCTCTGGCTCTTGGCCACATCGAAAGGACGACAGCTGTGACGACGGCATCCTCTTCCCCCCGTCTCGCCGCGCGCGAGCTCGCCGCCGGATACCCCGGGCGGCGTGTCATCGATGGGCTCGACCTCGAGATCGCCCCGGGTCGGCTGACGATGATCATCGGTGCCAACGCGTCGGGGAAGTCCACGCTGCTCGGAACCCTCTCGCGCCTGCACGAGCCGCTGGCCGGACGCGTCGAGCTGGACGACGCGGATGTCCGGGGCATCTCGCGTCGGCGCTTCGCGCAGACCGTCGGATTGCTTCCCCAGCATCCGACGGCCCCCGACGGCGTGAGCGTCGCCGAACTCGTCGGACGGGGCCGCCACCCTCACCGCGGGCTGCTCCAGCGATGGAGCGCGCACGACACGGCTCATGTGGACGAGGCGATGGCCTGGACCGGCATCACGGATCTCGCCGCCCGGCCGGTCGGCGATCTTTCGGGAGGTCAGCGCCAGCGGGCGTGGATCGCGATGGCGCTCGCGCAGGATCCCCGCATCCTGCTGCTCGATGAGCCGACGACGTTCCTGGATCTGAGCCACCAGCTCGAGGTGCTCGACCTGCTGCGGGAACTCAACCGCAGTCGGGGAACGACGGTCGTCGCCGTGCTGCACGATCTCAACCTCGCCGCGCGGTACGCCGACGATCTCGTCGTCATGTGCGCCGGTGCCGTCGTCGCCCACGGAGCACCGCGCGAGGTTCTCACCGCCGAGGTGGTCCGACAGGCGTTCGGTCTCGACGCCCTGGTGATCCCCGACCCCTTGACCGCGACGCCGCTGGTCATCCCCGTCCCCGCGGTCAGCGCCGCGCCCGTCGACGTGCTCGCCGCGACGACGTCATGACACACCCCTGAGAAAGGAAGACCCGATGAACAGACGACGAAAGACCGCTGGTCTCGCCGCGATCGTGAGCCTCGCCGCCCTTCTGCTGTCCGGCTGCGCGGCCGGTGCGCCGGCGACGACGGAGAGCTCGGACGCCGCAGCGAGCGACGTGTTCCCCGTGACGATTCACTCCGCGTTGGGCGACGCCACCATCGAGAAGAAGCCGGAGCGCATCGCCACCTGGGGCTGGGGCGCCACCGACACGGTGCTCGCTCTCGGCATCCAGCCGGTCGCGATCCCCGCCGACACCTACTCGGGCGGTGACGACAAGATGGCGCCGTGGATCTCTGACGCGGTCGACAAGCTCGGCGGCCAGAGGCCGACGATTCTCGACGCGAGTGCCAACGAGGTGCCTCTCGAGGCACTGCTGAAGACGAACCCCGACGTGCTGCTCGCTCCGTACTCCGGCCTCACGCAGAAGGAGTACGACGCGGTGACGGCCGCGGGGATCCCCGTCGTGGCGTACCCCGATGCGCCGTGGACCACGCCGTGGCGCGATGTGATCACGATCACCGGCGAAGCTCTGGGCATGAGCGGACAGGCAGATGCGCTGCTGAAGGGACTGGACACGCAGGTGTCGGATGCCGCTGCCGCCCACCCCGAGTTCGCGGGCACGACGATCGCGTACGTGGATGACGATGTCGACACCTTCTACCTGTATCTGCCCTCCGACCCGAGGGTCGAGATCCTCCAAGACCTCGGGTTCGTCTCCCCGCCGAGCGTGTCGGCGCTGAGCACCGGTGAGGGCACGTTCTACACGACGGTCAGCCAGGAGAACCTCGACAAGATCGACTCGCAGGTGCTGTTCACACAGGCCGAGACGCAGGGGGCCCTCGATGATTTCCTCGGCTCGGCTCGAGGATCACTCATCCCCGCCGTCAAGAAGGGCGCGGTCGCCGCGATGGTCGGGGCGGAGAACGTCGCCGCCGTCTCGCCGACGGCGCTGACTCTGCCGTGGGCGCTGCCCACCATCACGGAGAAGCTCGCCGCGGCAGTTGCCAAGGCCAAGGGCTGACGCCAGGAACCGTATACGACGAAGGCCCCGACCAGTCACGGTCGGGGCCTTCGTCGTCGCTCATGTCACTTCTGCGCGTGACGCTCCATCGCGCGCACGCCCGCCCAGGCGGCCGGTACCAGCAGTGCGGCCAGGGCTGCCTTGACCACCCCTCCGACGATGAAGGGCGTGACGCCCGCCGCCATGATCGCGTCGAAGCTCAGGCCCTGGCCGAGCACGACGTTGAGGATGAAGGCCATGTAGGGCACTCCGAAGACGAACGGAATGACGCTGGCCGCGGCGAAGCCCACGAAGGCGAGGATCGGGCGACGGTCCCACGCGCGCTCCGCGAACCAGCCGGCGACGAAGGCGGCGAACACGAAACCGATGATGAAGCCGAAGCTGGGCTTGGCCACGGCGGCGATCGTGCCGGTGAAGCCGGCGAAGACGGGCAAGCCGGCGAGTCCGGCCAGCAGGTACGTGACCAGAGCGGCTGCGCCGCGGCGTGCGCCGAGGGCGGCCCCGACGACCACGACGGCCAGCGTCTGTCCGGTGATCGGTACGGGCCAGAGCGGAACCTCCACCTGCGCCAGCGCGGCGACGAAGCTCGCACCGGCGACGACGAGAGCGATGTCGAGTCCGACCGCGCGAGCGCGATCGGAGGGGCGTGCGATCAGATCGGCGAGCACGGGGCGGCGCCCGGCAACGGCGAGGGACATGCGGTCTCCTTCGGAAAGCGGACGGGTCACGGCCCAGCCTAGGGTCTTGCTGCGTCGCCCACCTGGATGAGATCGACGGAAGAAACGCGAGTTCGTTGTCCGAAGCGGATAGTCGCGTTCTCCGCCCCTACACGCGCGACGTGACGACGATCGGGACCGCCGAGTCATGACGATGCGGTTCTGGATGCCCTCGATTCCGTCGCCCGTCGGGAACGGTTCTCGCGCGCAGGCCTTCTCGGCGAAGCACGGCTTCGCCTTCACCGGGCAGGTCAAGGTCGACGACGGCGTTCGAGAGCGGCGGATGGCACGTTCGGCGGCGGTCCGACGACCGTGCCGAGCGGCGCGGACGCCCGACGGCGGTAGACTGGGAGGCTGGCCCGCCTCTGGGCCGCTCTCCCTCCCGAAGAACGGACGTCTGCTGTGCTGGCCGTGCACGACCTCGAGATCCGCGTGGGCGCTCGCACGCTCATGGCGGAGGTGTCGTTCCGCGTGTCGGACGGCGACAAGATCGGACTCGTCGGGCGCAACGGCGCCGGCAAGACGACCCTGACCAAAGTGCTCGCCGGAGACCTTCTGCCCGCCGACGGCAGGGTCGAGCGCTCGGGTGAACTCGGCTACCTGCCGCAGGATCCCCGCTCCGGCGACCCGGAGATGCTGGCGCGCACCCGTATCCTCGACGCCCGGGGTCTCGGTACCCTCGCGCTGCAGATGCACGAGGCCTCTCTGCAGATGGGGGATGCCGATGAGAAGGTCGCCGCCAAGGCGATGCGTCGCTATGGCAACCTCATGGAGCGCTTCGAGGCGCTCGGCGGCTACACAGCCGAGTCCGAGGCGGCATCCATCGCCCACAACCTGTCGCTGCCGGACCGCATCCTCGACCAGCCGCTGAAGACCCTGTCGGGCGGGCAGCGTCGTCGCATCGAGCTCGCGCGCATCCTGTTCTCCGATGCCCAGACCATGATCCTCGACGAGCCGACCAACCACCTCGACGCGGACAGTGTCGTGTGGCTGCGGGAGTTCCTGAAGAACTACAAGGGCGGCCTGATCGTCATCAGCCATGACGTCGAGCTCGTGGGGGAGACCGTCAACCGTGTCTTCTACCTCGACGCGATGCGCCAGGTGATCGACGTCTACAACATGAACTGGAAGAACTATCTGCGCCAGCGGGTAGCCGATGAAGAGCGCCGCAAGAAGGAACGCGTCAACATCGAGAAGAAGGCGACCGCGCTGCAGCTGCAGGCCGCGCGCTTCGGCGCGAAGGCCTCGAAGGCCGCCGCCGCCCACCAGATGGTCGCGCGCGCCGAGAAGATGCTGTCGGGTCTGGAAGAGGTGCGACAGGAAGACCGCGTCGCGAAGCTCCGCTTCCCCAAGCCCGCGCCCTGCGGCAAGACCCCGTTGATGGCGAAGAATCTCTCGAAGTCCTACGGATCGCTCGAGATCTTCACGGACGTGGATCTCGCCATCGACCGCGGTTCGAAGGTCGTGGTCCTCGGCCTCAACGGTGCCGGAAAGACGACGCTGCTGCGCATCCTCGCCGGGGTCGACAAAGCAGACACCGGCGTCATCGAACCCGGCCACGGCCTCAAGATCGGCTACTACGCGCAGGAACACGAGAACCTCGACGTCAACCGCTCGGTGCTCGAGAACATGATGTCGGCGGCGCCCGACATCAACGCGACCGAGGCCCGCAAGGTGCTCGGCTCGTTTCTGTTCACCGGTGATGATGTGCTGAAGCCCGCCGGAGTGCTCTCCGGCGGAGAGAAGACGCGGCTGTCGCTGGCGACGCTCGTCGTCTCTTCGGCGAACATGCTCCTGCTTGACGAGCCGACGAACAACCTCGACCCGGCCTCGCGTGAGGAGATCCTCGGTGCGCTGGCTCACTACGAGGGTGCCGTCGTGCTGGTGTCGCACGACGAGGGTGCTGTGCAGGCGCTCAACCCCGAACGTGTGCTCATCCTCCCCGACGGTGTCGAGGACATCTGGGGTCGCGACTACATCGACCTCATCACGCTCGCGTAAGGCCGACGTCCCGCATCACGCGGCTGTCACGGCTCAGCGCGGCGTGAGCTCGTCGAGGAGGGCGTCTTCTTCTTGCATGTCGCGATCGCGGGGACGCTGATCTCGCTGACGCCGTCGGCGAGCGGCGGCCGGACGCGGAACCGGGACCTCCGTCCGCGCAGCGGAGTCGATGTCGCGGCCGTCGGCGGCGGCGTCCTCCGCATCCTCGCGTCGGTGACGGATCTCGGTGCGGATCATGTACCAGATGAACACGAAGCCCATCAGGGCGAAGAGTATCCACTGGATGGCGTACGACAGGTACGGCCCGGGATCGTCGGAGGGTGACTCGAGGGCGTTCGGCGTGCTCGCCGGGGACGGGTTCTCCGACACGAGCAGGCCGTAGGCGCTGGCTATCAAAGCAGGCTGCGCGGACGTCTCCGCAACGAGCGGCAGGTTGATGGTCGGTACTTGTCCTTCTGGCGCGGAACGTCCCGAATTCGGCAGCGCCTCACCCGGCTTGAGGCGGGCGATCACCTCGACCTGTCCCGCGGGGGGAGTGGGGATGCTGTCGGGCTCGGGCTGTGACGACCCCGGCGGCAACCACCCCCGGTCGATCAGGAAGACGTCCCCGTCGATGGTGCGGAAGGGTACGAGCACCTCGAAAGCGCTCGTTCCGCCGTGCGCGCGATTGCGGGCGAGCAGAGTGTGGTCGGTGAGGTATTGGCCGGTAAGGACGACCGGATGCCATTGGTCGTCCGGGTCGAAAGATCCGTCGGCGCCGAGGATGCTGCGCAGCGGCACCGGTGACGCGTCGTAGTTCGTCGAGATGAGTGCGAGCTGGCGGCTGCGGTCGGCGTTGCGGGTGAACTGCCAGTTCGACAGGAAAGCGCAAACGATCGCGAACATGATCGCGATAGCGACGTAGCCGGTCCAGCGGAGGGCCGTTGCCTGACGGGCGGTGCGGGGGCTCATGTGGCGCTCTCCGAGGCGAAAGCGATGACGTCCACCGGAAAATCGCGGGCGGCGAGGTAGTCGCGCAGGTAGTCGACGTGTTCGTCGCACGCGGCCCAGATCTTGCGACGACCGGCGGTGTGGATGCGGGGATTTCGCCACACCACCTGCCACCGGGCATAGGCGCGGCAGCCCGCACGCGAGCACACGGCGACGCTCACGAGGCGGCCGGCGGTGTCGGCGGCCGGGACGAGGTCTCGCTGATGCGGATCACCGTGGCCGGCGCCGGAGCCGCGGTGGCATCCTGCGAAGACGCCGCCGGAGGCATCGGTGCCTCGATAGCGCGTTCGGGGGCGATCGCTCGATCGGCCGGGGCCGATGCGACATTGGCGATCACGACAGCGAAATAGGGCAGGAAGATCGCGCCGATGCCGAGCACCCAGGTGTACCAGCCGTAGGGCGTGATGACCACCATGAGCACGAAGCAGGCGACGCGGATCGCCATCATCGTGAAGTACTTCGTCATGCGCGTGCTCGCGTCGTCGCGCGGTGCGCGGGGCAGCGAGGTGGCGGACTGACGACGAGAGCTTTTCACGGTCCCCTCAGCCTACGCCGCGTGAGCCGCGGCGCGGGTCTGGTCAGTACGAGCCGTAGCGCGAGCTGCTGGCGGCGCCGAGGATGATGAAGAAGAGGAAGAAGCCGATCCCGATGACGGCGAATGCCACTCCGACCCAGCCCACGATGACCCCGGCCAGAGCCATGCCGCGTCCCGCTTCGCCCGTGCGCTTGATCTGGTTCAGCGAGAAGTGACCCATGATTGCGCCACCGAGCGATCCGACCAGCGGAAGGATCCAGATGAAGCCGAGGATCGACGCGATCATCGAGATGATCGACAGCACGTTCGTCTTCGGCGCCGGGGCGCCGTAGTACGGAGCGGAACCGTAGACGGGAGGTGCGCCGGGCGACGGCTGCGTCGGAGCGCCGGAAGGCGAGCCATAGGCCGGTGGCGCCGTCGGGTACGTCGGGGGCTGGTACGACGGTGCCGGACCGGCGCTCGGCGCCCCGTAGGGGGCCGTCGGCGGAGCCGGCGGAGTGTAGGGAGCGGCCGCCTCGGGGGTGGGAGCGGCCGGGGGCGTCGGAGGGGGCACGGGGGTCGTGCCCGCGGTATCCGGGGACTGTGGGTTCGTCGCGTCGGTCATGGTCTCTCCTGTCTCGCGCTGTCAGCCTATCGGGGCGCGCCGCCCCACAGGGAGAACGAAAGCCCGCCGAGTAGGCTGGGCGGTTGAATCCCGAGCGAAAACGGAGCCCCCATGTCGCACGATCGTGTCGTCCTCGTCACCGGCGGAAACCGCGGCATCGGCCGCGCCATCGCCGCTCGTTTCGTCGCCGAGGGGTATCGCACCGCGGTCACGGCGCGGTCGGGCGAGGGCCCGGAAGGCACGCTGACGGTGCGGGCGGATGTCACCGATGCCGCATCGCTCGACGCGGCATTCACCGAAGTCGAACGCCAATGGGGTCCGATCGAGATCGTGGTCGCCAACGCCGGCATCACCAAGGACACGCTGCTGCTGCGCATGACCGAAGACGACTTCGACTCGGTGGTCGCCACGAACCTGGGCGGCACGTTCCGCGTCGTCAAGCGCGCGTCGAAGGGGATGCTGCGCGCGAAGTGGGGACGCGTGATTCTCATCTCCAGCGTTGTCGGGCTGTACGGATCGCCCGGGCAGATCAACTACTCAGCGTCGAAGGCGGCGCTGGTGGGCTTCGCCCGTTCGCTCACCCGCGAACTCGGCGGACGGGGGATCACGGCGAACGTCGTGGCTCCCGGCTTCATCGAGACGGATATGACGGCCGAGCTGCCCGCCGACACGCAGGCGGAGTACAAGCGCAACATCCCGGCGGGGCGCTTCGCCACCGCCGACGAGGTCGCGGGTGTCGTGACGTGGCTCGCATCGGAGGATGCCGGGTACATCTCCGGTGCCGTGATCCCCGTCGACGGTGGTCTCGGTATGGGGCACTGACGGGCTGAGGGCGTTTCGACTCGCTCCGCTCGCTCAACGACCGGGGCGGGCTCGCTCAGCGACCGGGGCGTGCTCGCTCAGCGACCGGGAGCGGGCTCGCGGGTGACGGCGGCGACGATCTGCGTGCCGAGGTGCTCTGGCTGGGAGAACTGCGGCCAGTGGCCGGTCCCGAGTCGGATGATCTCGGTGTTCTCGATGGCTTCGAACTCGTCGGCGTAGCGGCCCCATTGCGTCACGAAGGCACGGAAGTCCGCCTCGTCGAGGGAACCAGAGAGCACCGTCACCGGCACCGCGTACCGGCCCTCGTCACGAAGCGCGATCGGGTCGGTCGGCACGCGGGCGGGCACGCTCAGAGTCGACGGCGCTGTGCGCGCCCGTGTCGCCTCGTCGAGATCGGCAACGTCGTCCGCATCGAAGAAGTCCCACCCGGGAAAGGGCACGACGCCATCAATGGTGTCGAACTCCGAGATGATGCCGCCGTCGTAGGGAACTGCCGTGTCGACGAGGACGACGCGTGCGACCTTCTCAGGCCGAGAGTCGGCCGCGCCCCAGGCGACGTTGCCTCCGCCGCTGTGCCCGACCACGACCACCCGGCCGTCCGTGGCATCGATTTCGGCGACCACCGCATCGACCCAGTCGGCGATGCCGATCTCCGCGCTCGAGGAGGCGGCCGCGCCCACCCCCGGCATGGTCAGGGCCCGCGGAGTGAGGCCTGCGGCTCGCAGAGTGGGAACGACGTCGTCCCACGATGACGCGTCGAGCCAGAGGCCGGGAATGAGGATGACATCCATGCCGGTCAGGCTACGCCGCAGCACCGACATCGCAACGGACGTGTCCGCCGACGCGGCTCAGGGCAGCAGCGGGATCACTTCGCGGAGGTCGACGTCGCCGATGACGAGGTCTGCCCGCTGCCGGACGGCGGGCTTCGCGTTGAAGGCGAGTCCGAGCCCGGCCGTCGCCATCATGTCGAGATCGTTCGCGCCGTCGCCGATCGCGATCGTCCGCGACAGGGGGAGCGCGAGCTGCGCGGCCCAGGCCCGCAATGCGGTCGCTTTACCGGCAGCATCCACGATGTCGCCGTCGACGACACCCGAGAGCGCCTCGTCGGTCACAGCGAGGCGGTTCGCCCGCCACATGTCCACGCCGAGTGACGGTGCGACCGTGTCGAGCACCTCGTGGAATCCGCCGGACACCACCGCGGCTCGGCCGCCCCGCGCGTGGATCTCACCGATCAGCTCGGCCGCGCCCGAGGTCGGCTCGACTCGGGAGAGCACCCGTTCGAACGCCGCCATCGGCACGCCACGCAGGGCGGCGACACGGGAACGGAGGCTGGTCGCGAAATCCACCTCGCCACGCATCGCCGCTTCGGTCGCCGCGGCCACCTCGCGACCGCGTCCGGCCTCATCGGCGATCAGCTCGATGACCTCGTTGCGCAGCAGGGTGGAATCGGCGTCGAACACGACGAGGAAACGGGCGTCAGGCACCCGTCCAACCTAGCCGGGAGTCAGCGTGCGACGTGCGCGTTCTTACCCACGACCGTGATACCGCTGTCGGTGACGGTGAAGCCCCGGGCGAGGTCGAACGCGCGGTCGACACCGACGGTCGCGCCGGGTTCCAGCACGACGTTCTTATCGAGGATCGCGCGATGCACCCGCGCTCCGGCGCCGACGTGGACGTGGTCGAACAACACCGAGTCGGTGATGGTCGACCCGCCGCCCGACAAGGTCCACGGACCCACGACCGAGCGCTCGAGGTGGGTCCCCGAGAGCACCGAGCCGAGCGAGACGATCGAGTCGATGGCGTTGCCCATGCGTCCCACACCGTCGCGGACGAACTTCGCGGGCGGCGAGTTCACCGACTGCGAGTGGATCGGCCAGTCGACGTTGTAGAGGTTGAAAATCGGCAGCGTCGAGATCAAGTCCATGTGCGCGTCGAAGAACGAGTCGATGGTGCCCACATCCCGCCAGTAGTCGCGATCACGATCGGTCGAGCCGGGCACATCGTTGCGCTTGAAGTCGTAGACCGCGGCCTCCCCGCGTCCGACGAAGTAGGGGATGATGTCGCCGCCCATGTCGTGGTTCGACCCGGGGAGCTCACCGTCGGCTTCCACAGCCGCGATGAGCGCGTCCGCGTCGAAGATGTAGTTACCCATCGACGCGAGCACTTCGTGCGGTGCGTCGGAGAGCCCGCTGGGGTTCTGTGGCTTTTCGAGGAAGTCGCGGATCGTGATGTTGTCGGTGGGGTCGACGTCGATCACACCGAACTGGTTCGCCAGACCGATGGGCTGGCGGATGCCGGCGACGGTGGCCTTTGCGCCCGATTCGATGTGCGCCGCGAGCATCTGCTCGAAGTCCATGCGGTAGACATGGTCGGCCCCGATGACGGCCACGATGTCGGGCTTCTCGTCGTGGATCAGGTTCAGCGACTGCAAGATGGCGTCGGCCGACCCTGAGAACCAGCGCTTGCCGAGTCGCTGCTGCGCCGGAACCGACGCGACGTACGAATCGAGCAGGGCCGACATCCGCCACGTCTGCGACACATGGCGGTCGAGACTGTGGGACTTGTACTGCGTCAGTACGACGATCTGACGCAGCCCAGAATTGATGAGGTTCGAGATGGCGAAGTCGATCAACCGGTACTGGCCGCCGAACGGCACTGCCGGTTTCGCTCTGTCCTCCGTGAGAGGCATCAGGCGCTTTCCCTCGCCTCCGGCGAGGATGATTCCGAAGACCTTCGGCGCTGCAGGCATGCCACCACACTAGGCCCCCCTTCGCCCGTGTACTAGCGTTCGTGACATGCGCGTCGACATCGTCACCAAGGAGTACCCGCCGGAGATTTACGGCGGCGCGGGCGTCCACGTCACCGAGCTCGTGAAGGCGTTGCGCGAACGTGTCGACGTGCAGGTGCGTGCGTTCGGAGCGGCGCGAGACGAAGAAGGCACGACCTCCTACGGCGTTCCCGTCGAGCTCGCCGCCGCCAATGCGGCCGTGCAGACCCTCGGCACCGATCTGGAGATCGTGGGCGACGTCGCCGGCGCCGACGTCGTGCACTCGCACACCTGGTACGCGAACTTCGCCGGCCACCTCGCTGCGCTGCTGCACGACATCCCGCACGTGATCACGGCGCACTCGCTCGAGCCCCTACGTCCGTGGAAGGCCGAGCAACTCGGCGGGGGATACGCGGTATCGAGCTACGTCGAGAAGACGGCCTACGAGAACGCCGCCGCCGTCGTCGCCGTCAGTGACGGCATGCGTCGCGACATCCTCCGCAGCTACCCGTCGCTCGATCCCGAGAAGGTGCGGGTGATCTACAACGGCATCGACGTCCAGTCGTGGCATCCCCGTGAGGACCATGCCCTCTTGGAGCGCTACGGCATCGACCCGAATCGGCCGTCGGTGGTCTTCGTCGGACGCATCACGAGGCAGAAGGGGCTGCCGTACTTCCTGCGGGCCGCCGCGCTGCTGCCCGCACAGGTGCAGATCGTGCTGTGCGCGGGGGCGCCGGACACTGCGCAGATTTTGGCGGAGGTGGAAGGGCTCGTCCGCGAACTGCAGGCTCAGCGCGACGGCGTCGTCTGGATCGATGAGTTCCTCCAGCGCGATCAGCTGTGCGCCATCCTCACGTCGGCGACGACCTTCGTGTGCCCGAGCGTCTACGAGCCGCTGGGCATTGTGAATCTGGAGGCCATGGCCTGCGGCGCTGCGGTGGTCGCAACGGCGACCGGCGGCATCCCCGAGGTGGTCGTCGACGGGGTCACCGGGCGGCTCGTCCCGATCGACCAGGTGCAGGACGGCACGGGGACACCGGTCGACGCGGATCGATTCGTCGCCGACCTCGCCGCGGTACTCACGGAGGTCGTCTCCGACCCGGAGCGCGCGCGTGCCTACGGCGAAGCGGGCCGGGAGCGGGCCGCCAGCGCCTTCAGCTGGCAGGCGATCGCGGATGCCACAGAATCGCTCTATCGAGAGGTCGCGGGACTCGGGCACTGAGGCGGACACCCGGCGCGTGCCGCCGGGGCACGCGGGCTGTCCCGATAGGCTGAGAGCATGCCCCAGGTGCTCGAATTCGTCGATGTCGTCGTCCGCCGCAACGCCCGCAACATCATCGATGGCATCGGCTGGACGGTTGCAGACGACCAGCGCTGGGTCGTGCTCGGACCCAACGGAGCGGGCAAGACGACCATCCTCCAGCTGGCCGCAACCCTCATCCACCCCACGTCGGGTGAGGTCACCATCCTCGACGAGCGACTCGGGCGCACGGACGTGTTCGACCTGCGTCCGCGCATCGGTTTCTCGTCGTCCGCGATGGCGCGTCGCGTGCCGCCGGAGGAGACCGTGCTGGATGTCGTGCTGACCGCCGCATTCTCGGTGCTCGGCCGCTGGAACGAACGTTACGAGGCCATCGACGAGCGGCGCGCGCGCCGCGTCCTGGCCGAATGGAAGCTCGAGCACCTCGCCGAGCGCACCTTCGGCACGCTCTCGGATGGCGAGCAGAAGCGCGTGCAGATCGCCCGCGCCGTCATGACCGACCCGGAACTGCTCTTGCTGGATGAGCCGACGGCAAGCCTCGATCTCGGCGCCCGCGAGGAACTGCTCGAGCTGCTGAGCGGCTACGCCCAGGCACCGACGACGCCCGCGATGGTGATGGTGACCCACCACGTCGAGGAGATTCCGGTCGGGTTCACCCACGTGCTGTTGCTGCGCGACGGCGCTGTCGTGGCCGCCGGACCGCTGGCCGAGACGCTGACCGCAGAGAACCTCTCGACCACCTTCGGCATGCCGATCAGCCTTACGGCGGATGCCGGTCGGTTCGCCGCCCGGGCCACGCGCGACGCCTGAGTCCGCTCGGCGGTTCGCCATCGGGGCGGGTGCTGGTATGATCGACCCTTGGTGCATTCGCACCGCAGACTTCCCTCGCCCTGGCAAAATCCAGGGCACCACGTAAGGAAACCCATGAAGACTGACATTCACCCCGAGTACAAGGCGGTTGTTTTCCGCGACCTCGGCTCCGGCGAGCTCTTCCTGACCCGTTCGACGGTCAGCAGCGACAAGACGGTCGAGTTCGAAGGCGAGACCTACCCGGTCATCGACGTCGAAATCTCCTCCGCCTCGCACCCGTTCTACACGGGCAAGCAGCGCATCATGGACTCGGCCGGTCGTGTCGAGAAGTTCAACCAGCGCTTCAAGAACTTCGGCGGCTCGAGCAAGTAAGCTCGGATCCCTCGCGAAAGCCCCGCTCCGGCGGGGCTTTCGTCGTTTGCGGCCGCGGCTGCGGCATCCGCCCGCCCGGTCAGCGGATCGGCCAGCTGCCGTCGAGGCGTTCCTCGGGATCGAGCCTGCCGATCCGAATGAAGTACTCGGTCAGGCTGTCGGCCTGGGCGCGAGCCCAGCCGATCTGCTGCGTGTGCAGGTCGTGCAGCGGCGCATCGATGTCGTAACGGCGGGCGAGTGCCTGCGCGACCCGCCCCGCAGCGATCGCATCGGCGGCGGCGTCGTGGGCGCCCACGAGCGGCACTGCGTAGTGCGCGGCGACCGCTTCGAGCGTGCGCTTGCCCTTGCGGAACCTATCGTGCGCCTTGTCGAGAACGAGCGGGTCGATCACCGGCGAGGGATCCAGAATCGGGGCGATGCCATGACGCAGCGCCTCGTACTTCAACATCGAGAAGTCGAACGGCGCGTTGTAGGCGACGACCGGGATGCCGGCCTCCAACAGTTCGCGCACGGCGGCCACGACCTCGCCGACCACGGCTGCGGCGGGGGAGCCGTACTGCCGCGCATGCGCGGTGGTGATGCCATGGACAGCCGTCGCCCCCTCTGGGATGTCGACTCCCGGATCGGCCAGCCATGACTGCGCCCGCACGGGCACGCCGGCCGCATCCAGCAGGCCGACGTGAGCGGTGACGATGCGATCGCCCGTGACGTCGATACCGGTCGTCTCCAGATCGAAGACCCCGACGGCATCCGCCCATTCCCGAGGTGACTCGGCAGTCGGCACCAGGTCGGCGGTGGGGACGTCGTCCTCCCAGAGCGGAAGGGCCTGCCACTGATCCATGTCTCCGACGGTATGCGCGACGTCGGACACTGCCGCGGAGGCTCGCGGATCGCGGCGCTCGCAACGTTCTGGAAGCGTCGGCCTCCTAGACTTCTGAGGTGACCGTTTCCTCTCCGTATGCCGCGCGACTTGCGGAGATCCCCGTTGTCCGCCGCACCGTGCAGGTTGCGGGAGGAACGACGACCTACTGGGAGTACGGCCCTGCCGACGCCGCCGTCACGATCGTCGCGGTGCACGGCTATCGGGGTGACCACCACGGTCTCGAAGCGGTGGTCGCGTACCTCGACGGCATGCGCGTGATCTCGCCCGATCTGCCCGGCTTCGGCGAGACCGCCCCCCTCTCCGGCCGCCACACGCTCGACGCCTATGCGCAGTGGCTTCGGGAGTTTGCGGATACCGTCGCCCCGGATGCGGTCATCCTCGGCCACTCCTTCGGCTCGATCGTCGTCGCCGCCGCCGTCGCGTCGGGACTGAAGACACCGCGGGTCGTCCTCATCAACCCGATCGGGGCCCCCGCTCTCGAGGGCCCCCGCGGCATCCTCACGCGCCTCGCGATCTTCTACTACTGGGCCGGCGCGAAGCTGCCGGCGCGACTCGGAGCGGGGTTGCTACGCAACCGCGCCATCGTTCGCATCATGAGCGTCTCAATGGCGAAGACACGCGACCCGCACCTGCGGAGGTTCATCCACGACCAGCACGACACATACTTCTCGGGCTTCCACGACCGCGACACGCTCCACGAGGGTTTCGTGGTGTCGGTCTCGCACGATGTGCGCGAGTTCGCGCCGGCGATCGCGCAGCCGACCCTGCTGATCGCCGCCGAGAAGGACGACATCACGCCGATCGAGGCCGAGCGCCACCTCCAGACGCTCTTCCCCGCGGCCGACCTCGTGGAGATTCCCGCCGTGGGCCATCTGATCCACTACGAGGCTCCCCGGGTCGCCGCTGACGCGATCAGGCGCTTTGTCGTGCCTTCCGCTGACGGTACGCGTTGACGTTCATGCGATTGCCGCAGTTTCCGGTGTCGCAGTAGCGCTTCGAGCCGTTTTTCGAGAAGTCGACGTACACCGACGCGCAGTCGTCGGCGGAGCACACGCGCACGCGCTCCCACTGGTCGGAACGGATCACGTCGACGAAGGCCATGGCCGACTCGACGAGCATGCGCATAGCCAGCGGCGCATCAGGGTCGGTCGCATGGATGTGCCAGTCGAACTCGCCGTGGATGACCAGTTGCGGCAATGCCTGGCCGTCGCGCAGCATCGCGTTCACGAGCGGAACGGCATCGTCGCGATTCACCCTCCACAGATCCCAGAGGCGCGGCCGATTGGCGCGGACCGCGACGAGTTCTGCGGCATCGCGACGCACGGATCCGGTGTATGAGAACGCGGCGAGGTACGCGTCGAGCTCCGTCTGAGAGCGGAGGCGATCGACGCCGTCACTGTCGGTCTCGGGAAGGGTGTTCACGAGGGCCGCCGCCGCGCGCAACGACATCTCCGTGTCATGGATGAAGACCACGTTGACTCCTGATCTCGCCGGGCAGTAGTGTCACCAGTGTAATCGCATTTGAGTCATGACATCTTTTCTTCGAACGCAAGGAACGCCAGTGGCCCACGCCGCTTCATCCCCACGTACCGCGGGCATTGCCCTGGCCGTCACGTCTGCCCTCGCGTTCTCGTCGAGCGGGCCGCTCGTCAAGCCGTTGCTCGAAGCCGGCTGGTCGCTGTCAGCCGCACTCCTGGTGCGTATGGGCCTCGCCGGCCTCATTCTGTCGCCGGCGCTCATCGGCGCCGTGCGCCGCGAGCGGGGCTTCGTGCGTCGACACGGACTCGCGTTGGCCGCCTTCGGGCTGATCCCGGTCGCGGGCTGTCAGCTGCTGTTCTTCTCGGCGATGCAACGGATGCCGGTGGCTGTCGCGCTGCTCATCCAGTACCTCGCCCCGGTCATGCTCGTCGGGTTCGTCTGGCTCCGCACGCGCCGGGCGCCGTCGCCTCTGGTGATCGCCGGTTCGATCGTCGCGATCACCGGTCTCGTGCTGGTCGTCGACGTCGCCGGCGCGCGATTCGATCTGCTCGGTACACTGCTCGCCCTCGGTGCTGCCGTCTGCGTGTGCGTGTACTTCGTGATGAGTGAACGCACGGGCGGTGACCTGCCGCCTCTCGCCCTCGCCAGCGGCGGACTGCTCTGCGGCGCCGTTTTCATGGGCGCTCTCGCTGTCACCGGCGCGCTGCCGTTGGCGGCGCCTGCCGTCACCGTCACCTTCCGCGGTGTGGAGGTTCCCGGCATTCTGGCCCTGCTCTGGGTCGCGGGGATCGGAACGACGCTCGGCTACGCGTTCGGGGTGATCGCCGTGCCGCGTATCGGCTCGCGTCTGGCCTCGTTCATCGGCTTGAGCGAGGTTCTCTTCGCGCTCGGCTTCGCCTGGCTTCTGCTGGGCGAGACGCCGTCGCCGGTGCAGATCATCGGAGGAGTGGTGCTGCTGGCAGGTGTGATCCTCGTGCGCGTCGACGCCGCAGAGGCGGGCGTCGACGACAAGGTCGTGTCGGGGCGGCGGGTCAGCGGATCGCTTCTTCGCGCGCCCATTCCAGAATCGGCCGGATCCGATATCCGATGACCTCTCCCATCACGAGGGAGGTCTCGGTGCGCTCCACGCCATCGATCGCGAGTACGCGGGCATCGATGTCGAACAAGTGCTGGGTGTCGCGGGCCGCGACCCGCACCAGCAGGTCGACCTGCCCGCTCATCCCGTACGCCTGAACCACCTCCGGGATGGCGGAGATCGCCTGGGTGATGCGCGGAAGCTCCGCTTGGCGCACCGTGACGCTCACCATCGCCTCGATTGGAAGGCCGAGCGCTGCGGGAGGAATCGCCCGTTCGAACGACTGGAACACTCCGCCGCGTTCCAAGCGAGCCAGCCGCGCCTGGACGGTGTTGCGGGACAGTCCGAGCCGCTCGGCCAGGGCGACCACGGTGGCACGGTGATCGTCGGCGAGCGCATTCAGCAGGTCGAGGTCGGCGCGGTCAAGGGGGCCCATACTGCCCAACTCTAGCAGGGCGAGCGGGCAACACCTGGGCAACATGCTCAGCTCCGAGCTGGTTGCTTGAGCTAGGTGACCGTCCGACGTACTCTTCCAGGCAACCGGCGACGAGGCCGGCCCGGCGGCGGCAGCACCCCACGAGGATGCAGCCCGGCCAGAGAGGGATGACGACGATGTACACCCTGACCACAGACGAAGCGATGACTGCGCTCGACGACACCGCGCAGCTGCTCACCCCCGACGGGCACCGGATCAGCGATCCGCGCCTGGACCCGTGGGTGGAGGATCTGGACGCGCCGGCGCTGCGCGCCCTCTACCGCGATATGGCGATCGTCCGGCGGATGGATGCCGAGGGCGTCGCGCTTCAGCGCCAGGGCCACGTCGGTCTCTGGGCGCCGGCACAAGGGCAGGAGGCCGTGCAGGTCGGGACGGCACGAGCGTGCCGCACGGACGACTTTCTCTTTCCCAGCTACCGCGAGGTGGGCGTGACGATCGTGCGAGGCGGGGCTCCGGCCGATCTGGTGCTCGCGTGGCGCGGCGAAATGCACTCGACGTATGATCCGTACGCGCTCAATCTCGCGAGCCCGCAGATCATCATCGGCGCGCAGACCCTGCACGCGGTCGGCTACGCCATGGGGGTGCAGCGCGATGGCGGAGACCAGGTCGCGGTCGCCTACTTCGGCGACGGCGCGACCAGCCAGGGCGATGTCAACGAGGCCATGGTCTTCGCCTCGTCCTTCGGCGCCCCGGTCGTCTTCGTCTGTTCGAACAATCACTGGGCGATTTCCGAGCCCGTCACCGTGCAGTCGCGATTTCCGATCGCCGGTCGCGCGCCGGGGTTCGGCATCCCGAGCATGCGCGTCGACGGCAACGACGTCGTCGCCTGCACGGCCGCCATGCGCTGGGCCCTCGAACACGCGCGGAGCGGACAGGGCCCCGTCTTCCTCGAGGCGGTGACCTACCGCATGGGACCGCACACCACATCGGACGACCCCACGCGTTACCGTGGCCCCGGCGAGGTGGAGGCATGGCGGACGCGCGACCCGCTCACGCGGCTCGAGGCTTTCCTGCGCAACAGCGGTGACATCGACGACGACGTTCTGGCCGAGATTTCCCGCGAGGCCGACCAGCTGACGGCGGCGATGCGTGAGGCCGTGCTGACGGCGGTGACTCGGCCGGCGATCGAGGTCCTAGACGGTGTGTATGCCGAACCGCACAGCGGAATCGACCGCCAGCGGGCACGCTTCTCGGCGTACCTGGACGCTTTTGCCGACGACGGTGCGGCGGTGACGCGATGACGCAACTGACGATGGGTAAGGCGCTCACCGCGGGCCTGCGGCACGCGATGGCCGACGACGATCGCGTTCTGGTGATGGGGGAGGATATCGGGCGGCTGGGCGGCGTGTTCCGGATCACCGACGGTCTGCTCGACGAGTTCGGGCCCAAACGCGTCGTCGACACTCCTCTGGCCGAGTCTGGCATCGTCGGCACCGCGGTGGGTCTGGCGATGCGCGGGTTCCGGCCCGTGGTCGAGATCCAGTTCGACGGCTTCGTCTACCCGGCCTTCGACCAGATCGTCTGTCAGGTGGCGAAGCTGCATTACCGCACTCAGGGTCGTGTCACGGTGCCCCTCACGATCCGGATCCCGTGGGCCGGCGGCGTCGGCGCCGCGGAGCATCATTCGGAGTCGCCGGAGGCGTACTTCGTCCACACCGCCGGGCTCCGTGTCGTCGCGGTCTCGAACCCGCAAGACGCGTACACGGTACTGCAGCAGGCCATCGCCTGCGACGATCCGGTGGTCTTCTTCGAGCCCAAACGGCTGTATCACACGAAGGGCGAGGTCGACCTCGACGCCGACATCGCCGATGCGGCACCGATGGGCTTGGCGCGGGTCGTCCGGCCGGGCACCGACGCCACGATCGTGACCTACGGTGCCCAGGTGACGACGGCGCTGGATGCCGCACAGGCAGCCGAAGACGAGGGCATCTCTCTCGAAGTCATCGATCTGCGCTCGCTCTCTCCGGTCGACTACCGCACGGTATCGGCGTCGGTTCGCAAGACCGGACGCCTCGTCGTGACGCACGAGGCCGGCGGAGAGGCCGGCGTCGCCGCGGAGATCATCGCCAGCGTGACCGAGCAGTGTTTCCACTACCTCGAGGCGGCCCCCGCGAGGGTCACGGGTCTCGACATCCCGTATCCGCCGGCCAAGCTCGAGAAGCACCACATTCCCGACCTCGATCGGGTGCTCGATGCCGTCGACCGAGTGCTCGACCGACCCAACAGCCTGACGGGAGTCGAGCTGTGATCGCCGAATTCCGTCTGCCCGACCTCGGCGAGGGGCTTCCCGAGGCGGAGATCGTGCAGTGGCTCGTCGCGCAGGGCGAGGAGGTCACTCTCAACCAGCCGATCGCCGAGGTGGAGACGGCCAAAGCCATCGTCGAGCTGCCCTCGCCGTTTGCGGGCATCGTGACTACCCTTCACGCCGACGCGGGCGATGTGGTCGAGGTGGGCTCCCCTCTCATCGCCTTCGAAGTCGCCGGAGAGGATGCCGTGAGCACTCCGGCCGAGCCCGACGCCGGCCGCGTGGCTCCGACCGACGCCGCCGCTGATGCGGCTCCCGCCGCGGGAGACGAGGTTGCGGGCGCCGAGGCGACGGTTCCCAACCTCGTGGGGTACGGGGCCGCGCCGCGCGGCGCCGGACGTCCGCAGCGGCGGCCGCGCACCACTCGGGATGTGCCGGCGCCGAGTGCCGCCGGCGGCTCGGTGCTCACCGACGCGCCGCACGACGCGGTCGCGCCGGCGCCGGTAGAGGATGTGCGGCATGAGCGCCCCCGATCGACGCCCCCGGTCCGCGCCTATGCGCGCGAGCGCGGCATCGATCTGGCGCTGGTCGAGGCGTCGGGCGTGTCGAGCATCATCCGTCGCGAGGACGTCGACGAGTACGCCGCGTCGCTCGGCGCGTCGACGCCCGAGCAGACGCCGTCTTCGCCTCGGGGGGTCGCTGCTCGCGGCGCCTTCGAGCGCGAGAGTCGCGTGCCGATCCGCGGCATCCGCAAGCACACGGCGGCGGCGATGGTCCGCAGCGCGTTCACGGCGCCGCACGTGACGACCTTCCTCGAGGTCGATGTGTCGGAGACCACGCGTTTGGTCAGCGGGCTGCGCGCCGACCGACGGCTCGACGGTCACCGCGTCGGAATCATGGCGGTCGCCGCCAAGGCGGTATGCCTCGCCCTGCGGGCCGAGCCGACGCTGAACACGGCGTGGGACGAGGCCGCCGGTGAGATCGTCCAGTACCACTATGTGAACCTCGGGATCGCCGCCGCGACCGAGCGAGGGCTCGTCGTACCCAACGTCGCCGACGCGGACCGGCTGACGCTCGTCGAGTTGGCCGACGCGATCGGTGCATTGGCAGAGACCGCGCGCTCTGGCCGCACCACCCCGGCAGCTCTGTCGGGCGGCACCTTCTCGATCACCAACTTCGGAGTCTTCGGCATCGACGCGGGAACCCCCATCCTCAACCCCGGCGAAGCCGGCATCTTGGGCTTGGGTTCGGTGCGTCGTCGGCCGTGGGAGCACGACGGCCAGATCGTGCTGCGCGACATCATGACGCTCAGCCTGTCGTTCGATCATCGGCTCGTGGACGGCGAGCAGGCGGCGCGTTTCCTCACCGCGGTCGGCGACGTGCTCCGCGAGCCAGGACGCGCGATGCTCCTCCTGTGAACGGTGTGCGTGGATCAGCGCGCCGACAGGGCGGCGTAAGCCATCTCGGACAGCACGCCGCGCAGGAGCTCGTCGGTGTCGGCATCCACGGCGACCTCGCGGAGCGTGCGCACGGCGTAGGGCGTGGAGTTGATCAGTCCGAACCCTGCGTGCGCGCGCACGCGCAGCTCCGTTTCGCTGCGCGCGGGATGGACGGCCCGCAAGACGCCGACCCACAGCTCGACATACTGACGCTGCAGGCGCCGTACCGCGTGACGGTCGGCATCGCTGAGGCTCGTGAGGTCGCGATCGTGCACACGGATGACGGCGGCGCTGTGCACGGCGAATTCGACGTGGAAGTCGACGAGGTCGCGCAACGCTCGGTCGGGCGCCCGACCGGCGGCGGTCACGCGTTGTCCGCCGGCCAGCAGATCCTCGCTGGCACGCAGCAGGATCGCTCCCAGCAGGGCGCGTTTGCTGTCGAAGTGGCGGTAGACGGCCGGCCCAGTGATGCCGACGGCCGTGCCCAGGTCTTCGAGGCTGACGCCGTCGAATCCGTGTTCGGCGAACAGATGCGCGGCCGCCTCCAACAGCGAATCGGCGCGCTGCGCCTTGGCTCGTTCGCGCGTGGTGCGCGATGCCGACGAACGCGTTGTCATTCCAGTTAATCCTCGCTAACCTGGACCGGTGGGTTAGTGCACACTAACCCAGGTGTCCTTCCGCACGCCACGAGATCGCGGGAGGCGTTATGCGACCGCGACATCGAAGGAGATGCCATGGCGATTCTCGATCCGTACGAGTACGGCCTGAGCGACGAAGAGCGTGAGCTGGCCGGCCTGGTACGCGCGTTCGCCGACGAACGCGTGGCACTTCAGGCGTACGAAGCGGACCGGACGAAGACGCTGCCGCTGGACATCGTGGCCGAAATGGGGGAGATGGGCCTGTTCGGTCTTCCCTTCTCCGAAGACGTCGGCGGCCAGGGTGGCGACTATCTCACTCTGGGGCTCGCGATCGAGGCGTTGGCGCGGGTGGATCAATCGATCGCCATCACGCTCGAAGCGGGAGTGAGCCTCGGTGCGATGCCGGTCTATCGCTTCGGCACCGACGCACAGCGCCGTGCCCTGCTCCCGGACCTCCTCAGCGGGCGCGCGCTCGCCGGATTCGGTCTCACCGAGCCCGAGGCGGGCTCCGACGCGGGAGGTACCCGCACCACCGCCCGCCTCGACGCCGGCGAGTGGGTCATCGACGGCGCGAAGCAGTTCATCACGAACTCGGGGACCGCGATCACCCGCTTCGTCACGGTCACGGCCGTGACCGGCACTGTCGGCGATCGTAAGGAGATCTCGACGATCATCGTGCCCTCCGGCACCGCGGGGTTCACGGTGGGTCCGGCATACGACAAGGTCGGTTGGCACGCCTCCGACACCCATCCGCTCAGCTTCGATGGCGCACGGGTGCCGGAGGAGAACCTGCTGGGGGAGCGGGGCCGCGGTTTTGCGAACTTCCTCAGCATCCTCGACGAGGGTCGCATCGCCATCGCGGCGCTGTCGACCGGTGCGGCGGAAGGGTGTCTCGAGGCTGCCCTCGACTACGCCGGCACGCGCATCGTCTTCGGCGAGCGCCTCGGCACGCGTCAGTCGATCCAGTTCAGGCTCGCCCGGATGCAGCAGCGCGTGCATGTGTCGCGACTCGCCTGGATCCACGCCGCGCGCCTGCGTGACACGGGTCGTCCGTTCGCCGCTGCGGCGGCTCTCGCCAAGCTCACGGCGAGCGATGCCGCGATGGACAACGCCCGCGACGCGACCCAGATCTTCGGCGGCAATGGCTTCATGAACGAATATCCGGTCGCGCGACACTATCGGGACTCCAAGATCCTGGAGATCGGGGAGGGCACGACCGAGGTCCAGCTTCTCGTCATCGCCCGGGCGCTGGGACTCACCGGGCCGGCACCGAGTGGTCGGTAGCCTGAGGTCATGAGCGCTTCCTTCGACCTCGGACCCGCCCTCCTGTTCTGCCCGGCCGATCGCCCCGAACGATTTGGCAAAGCGGCGGAGCGTGCCGATGCCGTCATCCTCGACCTCGAAGATGCCGTCGCTCCCGCCGACAAGATCGCCGCGCGCGGGGCTCTCATCGACTCACACCTCGATCCCGACCGGGTGATCGTGCGGGTCAACCCGCTCGAGTCGGTCGAGATCGGATCCGATCTCGCGACGCTCTCCCAGACCGACTACCGGCGTGTCATGGTCGCAAAAGCCGAGTCGGCGAAGGCGATCAGCCGGATCGACCCGCGGTTCGAGGTTGTCGCGCTCTGCGAGACGGCGCGCGGCGTCGCATCTGCGGAGAAGATCGCGGCGCAGCCCAACGTCATCGCACTGCTGTGGGGCGCCGAAGACCTCGTCGCCTCGATCGGCGGCACATCCAGTCGCACACCGAAGGGCAAGTACCGCGACATCGCCCGGCATGCACGCTCGCGCGTGCTCCTCGCCGCCGGCGCGGCCGGCATCTCCGCGATCGATGCGGTGCACGTGGAGATCGCGGACGAGAAGGGCCTCGCGCGCGAAGCCAGGGATGCCGCGGCCAGCGGCTTCGCCGCCACGGCATGCATCCACCCGGCGCAGGTCGCCATCATCCGTGAGGCTTATCGTCCCGACGCCGCGACGTTCGCGTGGGCGCGCGGGGTGCTGGCGGCCGCGGACGGCGAGCGCGGCGTCTTCCGCCACGGCGGGCGCATGATCGACGAGCCTGTGCTCCGTCACGCGCGCGCCGTGCTCGCGCGTCACGGCTGAGCTGCGGGTGATCGCGGCGGATCACCGCAGCGGGCGGCGCTTGCGTGCTCAGGCGAGCGGCACCGCGGCGTACGAGCGGACGCTCAGGCGGTCGCGCTCCAGCAGAAAGGTGTGGGTCGACGCGTTCGCCAAGCGCTCGCCCTCGTGCGGGAACGCCCCCGAGGAGGCGTGCCGGATCACTTCACGGATGAGCGCGCCGTGTGTGACGACGATGACTGTCGGGCCGGACGGGGCCGTCTCGCGGCGCGCGTCGCGGACGGCCCGCTGCAGTCCGGCGAGCGCCCGCCGACGCACGTCGGGCCAGCTCTCCGCTTCGGGGATGTCGGCATCGGCCCAGCTGCCCCAGCGGCGCCGCATCTCGTCGACGCTCACGCCCTCGGCGATTCCGTACGAGCGCTCCCGCAGTTGGCGATACGTGCGCGGCGGGTCGACTCCGAGGCGTGCCGCGATGATCTGTGCGGTCTCTGCCGCGCGCGACAGATCGCTCGCCGACACGACGAGCCGCCCTGCTCCCGCAAGCTCGCCGCGCAGACGCTCGGCGAGCTCTCTCGCCTGCGCGCGCCCGGTGTCATTGAGGGCGATGTCGGTGGAGCCCTGAATGCGACGCGCCGCATTCCAGTCGGTCTCACCGTGGCGCACGAGGATCAGAGTCGTCACCGTTCGAGCCTAGGTGAGTGCGGCGGGGGCTCAGCGCGCCGCGGGGAGGGCTTCTGCGAAGGCCTGCAGCACTTCGGTCGTTCCGGCGTCGATCTTGACGGTGGCGTGCACGTCCCCGCGCGTCTGCCCACGATTGACGATCACGACGGGCAGCTTTCGTCGACGGGCGCGCTCGAGCAGACGGATTCCGGAATTGACCACGAGCGAGGATCCGGCGACGATCAGTGCCTCGCTGGTCTGGACCAGCTGCTCGGCCTCGGCGAACTTCGTGACCGGGATGTACTCGCCGAAGAACACCACGTCGGGCTTGAGCATGCCGTTGCAGACGCTGCACGCGGGCACGATGAATCCCTCGCTCGAGGCGGGGAGCACATCGCCGTCGGGTCCCAGTTCGACGGCAGCCGGGACGGTGATCCAGGGATTGTCGGCCTCGACGCGGGCGCCGATATCTCGACGGTCGAACACCTGCCCGCAGTGCGTGCAGAGCACCCGTCGCATCGTCCCGTGCAACTCGACGACCCGCAGGCTTCCGGCGCGTACGTGCAGTCCGTCGACGTTCTGCGTGATGACGCCCGTGGCGACTCCCGCAGCCTCCAGCGCGGCGAGGGCGCGATGCCCGCCGTTGGGATGGGCGGCGGCGAAAGCCCGCCAGCCCAGATGGCTGCCTACCCAGTAACGCTGACGCGATGCCGCGCTGGAGAGAAACTGCTGCGCGGTCATCGGGGTGCGCGTCGGTGCCCCCTGCCCACGGTAGTCGGGGATGCCGGAGTCGGTCGAGACGCCGGCACCGGTCAGTACCGCGACGCGGCGGCCGGCGAGTGCCTCGACCGCGCGGGCCACCGCGGCGGCCGTGTCGGGATCGAAGTCGGGGGACACCCCGGATGTGAAATCGAGAACGGTCGACATGGCGCCCTCCCTCCGTCGGTGTCCTTTCGAGCCTACGCGCTTCGCTTTTCGCGGAGGTTACGCGTGGGGGCGGCGTGCGGCATCCGGTGGTGCATGACAGCATGGACGAATGCCTGTCGTGCGCATCGACGACCCCGCGGATGACCGTCTCGCGGACTACCGCGACCTCACGGACGTCGCGCTACGTCGCGTTCTCGAACCCGCAGGCGGCCTGTACATCGCTGAATCGGCCAAGGTCATCTCCCGTGCCCTCGCCGCCGGTCATCGTCCGCGCTCCCTGCTGGTGCAGCGGAAGTGGCTCGCCGACACCGCTCACTTGGCCGCGGACGCACCCGTCTACGTCGTCGACGACGATGTCGCGGAACGTCTCACCGGCTACGCGGTGCATCGCGGGGCACTGGCGGCTATGCATCGGCCGCCTCTCGCGGATGTCGCCGACGTGGTCGCCGGTGCTCGACTCGTGCTGGTGCTCGAAGACATCGTCGACCACACCAACGTCGGAGCGGCCTTCCGGGCAGCAGCGGGCCTCGGCGCCGACGCCGTGCTCGTGACGCCCCGCTGCGCCGACCCGTTGTACCGCCGGAGTGTGCGCGTGAGCATGGGTACGGTGTTCCAGGTGCCGTGGACGCGACTGCCCGAGGAAGCCGACGGCGGGTGGGCCGCCGGTCGCGAACTGCTCCACGGGGCGGGTCTGCATCTCGCGGCTCTGGCGCTCGCCGACGGGGCGGTGGCGCTCGATGAGTTCGCGGCCGCGCGGCCGCCGCAGGTCGCGTTGCTGATGGGCGCGGAGGGCGATGGTCTTTCCCGGCGCGCGCTCGCCGCCGCCGACACGGTCGTCACGATCCCGATGGCGGGTGGCGTCGACTCGCTGAACGTCGCATCCGCCGCCGCGGTCGCCCTCTGGGCGCTGCGTTGATCCGTTCCGGCTAGACGTTCCGACCGGGACCGGCGGAGCGATCGCGCGCCGGGGCTTCGACGGTCACCGGCAGGGGCTCAGGCCGCTTCGCCGTGATGTTGTCTCCGGAGGACTGGTGACGCACACGCCGCAGCACCCACGGCACGAGGTGCGTGCGCGCCCAGACGAGATCGTTCGTGCGCGCTTCGCGCCAGGTGAGGGTGGGGATGGGGTCGGGCTGCATCGGCTGTAGCTCGTTGGGAACGTTCAGCGCGCGCAGCACCATGCGCGCGATCTCGTGGTGTCCGAGAGCGTTGTAGTGCAGGCGATCGTCGTCGAAGAAACGCATGTCCTGCACTTCCTTGAGCGCCCACTGATCCGCGACGATGCAGTCGTACCGGTCGGCGATCGCCCGGATGTTCTCGTTGTAGATCGCCACGCGCCCGCGGATGCCCCGGAAGACGGGGGTGAACTCCGTGTCGACACCCGTGAAGACCACGAGGTTCGCGCCCTGCGAGCTCAGGCGTGCAACCGCGTCTTCGAACTGCTGCGCCACGGCATCCGGGTCGCCGTTGGGACGAAGGACGTCGTTGCCGCCCGCGGAGAAGGTGATGAGGTCGGGCTTCAACGCCAGAGCGGGCTCAACCTGGTCGGCGATGATCTGCGCGATGAGCCTGCCGCGGACAGCGAGGTTGGCGTAGGCGAAATCATCGACCTGCGACGCCAGCACCTCGGCCACGCGGTCGGCCCAGCCGCGGTGGTCGCCGACCGTTCCCGGGATCGGGTCGCCGATGCCTTCGGTGAACGAATCGCCGATGGACACCATCCGGCGCCAGGGGTGAGCGGACTCGTTCGCCACGGAGGGGGAGTGGGGCTCGGCGTCGGGCTCGTTCGTGTGCATGACTCTCCTGACTCGTGGTCTTCTTCGAGGCTACCGGCACCGGACCGACTCTGCCGAGGACCGCAGTGGGGGACGTGTCGCTTAGGGTTTCAGTCGTGGATGGGACGGACGAGCGCGAGCAGGAGCACTTCGGTAGCTTCGCCGCCGAGCACCTCTCACCCGCCTTCCCCCAGCGTGCGCCCTGGGGAACGGCACAGAACCTGCGTGCCTGGCAGGCCGAAGCGCTGGAGACCTACTTCGACTCCGACGGCCCGGACGGGCCCGGCGGCGGCCCGCGCGATTTCCTCGCGGCCGCCACTCCCGGCGCCGGAAAGACCACGTTCGCGCTGCGTCTTGCCAGTGAGTTGCTGCGGCGCGGCATCGTGAACCGGCTGGTCGTGGTCGCGCCGACCGAGCATCTGAAGACCCAGTGGGCGGATGCCGCGGCACGCGTGGGCATCCGCCTCGACCCCCGCTTCAGCAACCGTCACGTCGCGCCCGCTCGGCACTTCCATGGGGTCGCGGTGACCTACGCACAGGTGGCGGTGAAATCGTCGGTGCACCAGCGGTTGACCATGGATGCGCGAACGCTCGTGATCCTCGATGAGGTCCACCACGGCGGCGATGCGCTGAGCTGGGGCGATGCCCTGCGCGATGCGTACGGCCGAGCGACGCGGCGGTTGCTCCTGTCGGGCACGCCGTTTCGCAGTGACACCGCCCCGATCCCGTTCGTCGAATACCACCCGAACGACAAAGGCATCCGTCTCTCTCGCACCGACTACAACTACGGGTACGGGCGAGCGCTCGCCGACGGCGTGGTTCGGCCGGTGCTCTTCCTCGTCTACGCCGGAAAGATGCGCTGGCGCACGAAAGCCGGCGATGAGCTCGAGGCGCACCTCGGGCAGGACAACACGAAGGACGTCACCTCACAGGCCTGGCGGACCGCGCTCGACCCGGAGGGCGACTGGATACCCGCCGTGCTCCGCAGCGCCGACCGGCGGCTTACCGAAGTGCGCCAGGATGTGCCGGATGCCGGTGGTCTCGTGATCGCCACCGATCAGACGGCCGCGCGGGCGTATGCGGCCATCCTGCACTCGATCACCGGCGAGGCGCCCACCGTCGTCCTCTCCGACGACAAGGCGGCCTCGGGACGCATCGAGACCTTCGCCAACGCGACGACGCGGTGGATGGTGGCGGTGCGGATGGTGTCGGAAGGTGTGGACGTACCGCGGCTGTCCGTGGGTGTGTACGCGACGAGCGCGTCGACCCCGTTGTTCTTCGCACAGGCGATCGGACGCTTCGTCCGCGCCCGGCGGCGGGGCGAATCGGCGTCCGTGTTCCTGCCGAATGTCCCCGTGCTCTTGACGCTCGCCGGCGAGATGGAGCGCGAGCGCGACCACGCGCTCGACCGGGAGAGCGGCGACGACGACGGCCTCGAAGACACGCTGCTCGCCGAGGCTGAGCGAGAGGACAAGGCCTCCGACGAGCTCGAGCAGGAGTTCTCGTACCAGGCACTGGGTTCCGTTGCGCACTTCGATCGGGTGCTCTACGACGGCAAGGAGTTCGGTCAGCTCGCTGTTCCCGGCACGCCCGAGGAAGAGGAGTTCCTGGGCTTGCCGGGGCTGCTCGAACCCGAGCATGTGCACGAGCTGCTCATGCAGCGCCAGTCGCGCCAGAGTCGCCATCGCCGCGCCCGCGAGGCCAGCGAAGGCGCCGTCGCCACCGACGCTCCGGATGCCGCCGACACGGGCCTGCCCCCGGCTCTGCACCGCACGCTGCGCGAGCAGCGCCAGTTGCTGAACAGCCTGGTCGGTCTGTACGCGCGCCAGAGCGGCGAGCCGCATGGAGCGGTACACGCCGAGCTTCGCCGCATCTGCGGGGGCCCCGAGGTCGCCCGTGCCACCGTCGCCCAGCTCCAGGCGCGCATCGAGGTGCTGCGCACTCGCGTGCGTTCCTGAGGTCCGTCTTCGCTCGCCGCGTACACTCGCCCGCATGCGCCGCGAGTACGCCTTCACATCGCGCTGGGTCGTCCCGGCGCCGGTGGCGCACTGCTGGGCGCTTCTGGAGGAGAGCCTGCGGACGGGCGAGGTGCCCTGGTGGCCGGCGGTGCGCGTCGTTCCGCTTCCCGTCGCTCCGACCGTCGGGCAGGTCGTGCGTGTGGAGGTTCGTAGTCCGTGGGGGTACCGGCTGCACCTCGCGCTCGCGCTGACCGCGCTCACGGTCCCTCACCTCATCGCCGCTGAGAGCAGCGGTGACCTGGTCGGTCGCGGACGCCTGGCGCTGGAGGAGCGCGGCGCGGCAGCGAGCGCGCTCACCTGGACATGGGAGGTCGCTCTCACCCGGCCCTGGATGCGGATCGCCAGTCCGCTCCTGCGCCCGGCATTCGTGGCCGCCCACGCCCTGGTGATGCGCCGTGGCGAGCGCGGACTGAGAGAGGTGATCGCTGAGCGTTCGGAGCTCCGAAATGCTGACAATCCCGCTGTCCGGCGCAGGCGGCCGCGGTCACGGCGCTACCGTGGGATCCCGTGACCGAGCCCGTCGAACCCACTTCCCGAGACCGCCGTCGCTGGGCGCGTTACCTCGTCGACGAGCGCGCCGAGGCGCAGGTGTACCGCGATCTCGCCGAGCGCCGGGGCGGGGAGGAACGAGAGATCCTGCGCGCGCTGGCTGACGCAGAGGGGCGCCACGAAGCGCACTGGCTCGAGTTGCTCGGTGGCGAGCCCGGCCGCTTGCCTGCCCCCAGCGTCAGCTCGCGCCTGCTCGGATGGATGGCGCGGCGGTTCGGATCGATCTTCGTTCTGGCGCTCGCGCAGAACGAGGAGGGGCGCTCGCCCTACGACAGCGAGCCGTTTGCAACGGCGCGCATGGTCGCTGACGAGAAGATCCACCGCGAGGTGGTGCGCGGACTCGCGGCGCGAGGTCGACGTCGACTGTCGGGCACGTTCCGTGCGGCGGTGTTCGGTGCCAACGACGGACTCGTCTCGAATCTCGCGCTGGTCATGGGTATCGGAGCGACCGGTGTCGGTGCCCAGTTCGTGCTCTTCAGCGGCGTTGCGGGGCTTCTGGCCGGCGCCCTGTCGATGGGAGCCGGGGAGTACGTCTCGGTGCGCTCGCAGCGAGAGCTGCTGGATGCCACCGAGCCGAGCGAGTACGCCGATCATGTGCTGCCCGACCTCGACGTGGACGCCAACGAGCTCGCTCTGCTCTACCGCACCCGCGGGATGGACGAGCGCGAGGCGTTCGAGCGCGCCCGCCACGTCGTCAAGACGGCGCAGGCCGCCGACCGGGTTCTGCCCTACCGTCTGCCGCGGGCGCCCGCAGTCGACCATGAGGTCGTCGGCAGTGCGCTCGGTGCCGCGGCATCCAGTTTCCTCTTCTTCGCCTCGGGGGCGATCATCCCGGTGCTTCCCTGGATCTTCGGCCTGAGCGGACTGCCCGCGGTCGCCGTCGCGCTCGTGCTCGTCGGCACCGCGCTCACCGCGACCGGTGCCATGGTCGGTCTGCTCTCGGGTGCGCCGCCGCTGCGGCGGGGGTTGCGTCAACTCGCCATCGGGTTCGGTGCGGCGGCGGTGACGTACCTGCTCGGCATGCTCTTCGGCGTCTCGGCAGGCTGACCTGGCGCTCGATTCCGCGCCAGGCGCGGAATCTGGTACTGTCGATCTTCGGTTGCGAAACCGAAAACCACCTGCGCGGGTGGCGGAATAGGTAGACGCGCTAGCTTGAGGTGCTAGTGCCCGTATAGGGCGTGGGGGTTCAAGTCCCCCCTCGCGCACAGTTGAAAAAGGCCCCGTCAGGGGCCTTTTTCTTTTCCCCGGCGCGCTATCTTCGCGCCGACGCCGGCTCCCCGCGATGACGCCCGTCGCGCCCGCTAGCGTGGAGCCATGTCGTCATCCGAACTGCCCGAACTGCCCGAGGTCGCGCGCGTCGCGCGGGATCTCATCCGCTTCGACACCACGAACTTCGGTGAGGGGCGTGCGCACGGCGAGCGGGAGGCCGCCGAGTATGTCGGCGCCTACCTCGAGGCCCTCGGTCTGACGCCGGAGTACTACGAGCCGATCCCACGCCGCACCAACCTCAGCGTCCGCGTACCCGGTCGCGATCGGTCGCTGCCCGCCCTCGTGTTGCACGGTCACCTCGACGTCGTGCCCGCGGTGGCGGAGGACTGGAGCGTCGATCCGTTCGGCGGTGTCGTCAAGGACGGGATGCTGTGGGGGCGCGGCGCCGTGGACATGAAGGACATGGATGCCATGATCTTGACCTCCGTGGCGGAGCTGTTGCGGGCGGGGGAGCAGCCCGCGCGCGATATCGTCGTCACTTTCTTCGCCGACGAGGAGAACGGCGGCGTCGAGGGATCTCAACGGGTCGTTCGTGATCGGCCCGAGTGGTTCGCGGGAGCGACCGAGGCCATCAGCGAGGTGGGCGGTTACTCGATCCCGGTCGGCGATCGGCGTGCGTACCTGTTGCAGGTGGGGGAGAAGGCGCTCGTCTGGCTGCGTCTGCAGGCTCACGGCACCGCAGGGCACGGCAGCCGCTTCCATCCCGACAACGCCGTGACGCGCCTCGCCGAAGCGGTCGCCGCACTCGGTCGGTCGAGCTGGCCGCTGGAGCTCACCGCCACCACACGCCAGACCGTCGACGGGCTCGCCGCGCTCTGCGGCGTGGACGCTGCGGATCCGGATGCCGTGGCCGACGCGACCGGGCCGGCATCCGGTTTTCTCCGTTCAACGTTTCGCACGACGACCAACCCGACGGGACTCGTCGCCGGCTACAAGCACAACGTCATCCCCGACGCCGCGATCGCCACGATCGACGTGCGCACGCTCCCCGGCCAGGAAGAGCGCGTGCTCGCGGAGATTCAGGCGATCGTCGGCGACGACATCGAGGTGCAGATCTCGCACCGCGACATCGGCCTGGAAGTGCCTTTCCGGGGCGCTCTCGTGGAGGCGATGGTCGGCGCTCTCGAGCGTCATGATCCGGGTGTTCCCGTGCTGCCCTATCTGATGGGCGGCGGCACGGACAACAAGGCTCTCGCGGAGCTCGGCATCTCCGGATACGGATTCGCGCCGCTGCGTCTTCCCACCGATCTCGATTTCACCGGTATGTTCCACGGTGTGGACGAACGCGTCCCCATCGACGCGTTGGTCTTCGGCCAGCGCGTGCTCACCGATCTGCTCCGCACGTACTGAAAGGCCCGCATGCACCTCTTCGAGGCGATCATCCTGGGACTTGTCCAGGGTTTGACAGAGTTCCTTCCGGTTTCCTCCAGCGCGCACCTGCGCATCATGGGCGAGTTCCTCCCGTCGGCGGAAGACCCCGGCGCGACCTTCACCGCGATCACCCAGATCGGCACTGAGATCGCGGTGCTCGTGTACTTCTGGGGCACGATCGTGCGCATCATCACACAGTGGGCGAAGTCGCTGACCGGCGCCGTCCCGCGCAACGACCCCGACGCACGCATGGGCTGGATCGTCATCATCGGCACCATCCCCATCGGCATCGCCGGATACCTCTTCCAGGACGTGATCCGCGACACGTTCCGAAACCTCTGGCTGGTCGCGATCGTCCTCATCGTCTTCGGTCTGCTGCTCGGCGCCGCCGATGCACTCGGACGCCGTACGCGCACCGAGAAGGACCTCACTTACGGCCACGGCCTCGCGCTCGGCCTCGCGCAGATGCTCGCGCTCGTGCCCGGCGTCTCGCGTTCCGGCGCCACCACCACGATGGGACTCGCGCTGGGCTACACGCGGCCGGCGGCCGCCGAGGTGGCATTCCTGCTCGCGGTGCCGGCAGTGTTCGGCAGCGGCCTGTACGAGCTCGTGAAGGCCGTCAAGGACCCGGGCGAGCAGGTGTACAACCTGTTCGAGACGGGCGTGGCCACCGTCGTCGCCTTCGGCGTGGGTCTCGCTGTGATCGCTTTCCTCATGCGCTACCTCAAGCGCGGCAGCTTCCTGCCGTTCGTGCTCTACCGCCTGGGGCTCGGCACCGTGCTGATCATCCTGCTGAGCTTCGGCATCCTGCAGGCGCGCTGATCAAGAGCGGCGAGGGTCGTCGCGGCTGGGTTTGCCCGGGCCCTCGCCGCCACCGCGACGCAGGTAGCGTTCGAACTCCTGAGCGATGGCGTCGCCCGACGCCTCGGGCGAATCCCACGTGTCGCGCGTCTGCTCGAGCTGACGGATGTACTCGGTCATCTCTTCGTCGTCGGCGGCGGCCGCGTCGATCGACGCCTCCCACGCGAGCGCTTCGGCGGGCAGTTCGCCGCGGGCGACCACCGCGCCGGTGAGCGCGGTGACGCGATCGAGCAGCGCCAGCGTCGCCTTCGGCGACGGCGTGTGACCGGCGACGTAGTGCGGCACGCTCGCCCAGAGGGCGGCCGTCGGAATGCCCGCTTCTTCGGCGGCGGCGGTGAGGACGGTCAGGATGCCGGCCGGCCCTTCGTAGGTCGGCTTCTCCAACCCGAGCGCGGCGCGGAGCTTGTCGTTGTCGCTGCCGGCGAACACCGAGATCGGCCGGGTGTGCGGGACGTCGGACATCATCGAGCCGAGCGCGATGATGCCGGTGATGTCTTCGCTGAGCGCGGCGTCGATCAGTTCGGCGACGAACGATTGCCACGCGCGCGCGGGCTCTACCCCCGAGAGCACCCACAGGCGTGCGCCTTCCGCGGGATGCAGCGGCCGCCACACGGTGGCGTCGGGCCAGGTCAGGGTGCGCGAGCCGTCGGCATCCATCTTGATCTGCGGCCTGGTGTACTGGTAGTCGAAGTAGAGCTCGGGATCGACCGAGAAGACCTCGCGGTAGGCGCCCGACTCACGGATGTGCGCGGCGGCTGCCGAGGCGGCTTCTCCCGCGTCGTTCCAGCCGTCGAAAGCGACGACCAGTACGCGATCTCCCAGTTCTTCCACTCCGCCCCTCTCGCACGGTGAATCGATCCCTCAACGATACGCGTCGGCGCTGGTCGAGGGGCGTCGACTCCGCGCCGACGCGGACAGGTGCTTCGGGCGGCGTCGGTAGCATGGACCGGTGAGTTCCGCCTATCCCGCCGCCGTCCTGTGGGATATGGACGGCACTCTCGTCGATACCGAGCCCTATTGGATGGAAGCGGAGACCGCCCTCGTCGAGAGCTTCGGGGGTGTCTGGACCCATGAACAGGCGCTCCAGCTCGTGGGGCAGGGCCTCGAGACCTCTGGTGCCATCCTGCAGGCGGCCGGCGTGCGGATGTCGGTCCACGACATCATCGACCACCTCACCAGCGCCGTGACGCTCCTGCTGGCCGAGCGAGGGAGCCCCCTTCGGCCTGGTGCGGCAGAGCTGCTGGCCGACCTTCGCTCGGTGGGCGTGCGCTGCGCGCTCGTGACGATGTCGATGCGACGGATGGCCGAGGAGGTCACCGCCCCGTTCGGCGACACCTTCGAACTCATCGTCGCGGGCGACGACGTGGCGCGCCCCAAGCCGTTTCCGGACGCCTACCTGCAGGCCTGCGAGCGCCTCGGGATCGCCCCCGATCAGGCCCTCGCGATCGAAGACTCACCCACCGGGGTGCGCGCGGCCGTCGCGGCCGGCGTGACGACAATCGGCGTCCCGCTGATGGTCTCGCTGATCGGCGCCGGCGCCGACACTCTCTGGCCGACGCTCGCCGAGCGCACCGCCGACGACATCGCCGCCGTGTACACGGCCCACCGCACAGGAGATCACGCGTGACCAGCCCGACACCTCTCAACGACCTCCGACCCAGCGGTCCGTTCCGTCTCGGCGACCGCGTGCAGCTCACCGGCCCGAAGGGTCGCCTGCACACCGTCACGCTTCGAGAGGGCGGGGAGCTGCATACTCACCACGGTGTGCTCCGGCACGAGCAGCTGCTGGATCAGCCCGACGGATCGGTGGTCACCAACTCCGGCGGCCACGACTATCTCGCGCTGCGTCCGCTGCTGCGCGACTTCGTGATGTCCATGCCCCGAGGTGCGGCGATCGTCTACCCGAAGGATGCCGCGCAGATCCTCGCCTCGGCCGATATCTTCCCCGGCGCGACGGTCGTCGAAGCCGGCGTCGGTTCGGGGGCGCTATCGATGTGGCTTCTGCGGAGCATCGGCCCCTCGGGCCGGCTCTTGTCGTTCGAACGGCGTGATGAGTTCGCTCAGGTCGCCCGCGCCAACGTCGAGACCTTCTTCGGTCATGACCCCGAGAGTTGGGACGTGGTGGTCGGCGACCTCGTCGAGGAGCTGCCGGGTGCAGTGCAGCCGGCATCCGTTGACCGCGTCGTGCTCGACATGCTCGCGCCCTGGGAGTGCATCGACGCCGTCGCCGACGCCCTCACGCCCGGCGGCGTGGTGCTCTGCTACATCGCCACAGCGACCCAGCTGAGCCGGGTCGCGGAGTACATCCGCGGCACGGGCCTGTTCACCGAGCCGGAGGCCACCGAGACAATGGTGCGCGGATGGCACGTCGAAGGACTCGCCGTGCGCCCCGACCACCGCATGATCGCGCACACCGGTTTCCTCATCACGGCTCGCCGCCTCGCGCCGGGTGCCGTGCCGCCCGATGTCCGCAAGCGTGCGCTCAAGAAGCCGAGCTACGCCGACGAGGACGTGGAGCTGTGGACCCCGGGCGCTGTCGGCGACCGCCAGATCACCGACAAGAACCTCCGCAAACGCGTTCGCGAGGCGGAGCGGGCCGCCGACGGCGCCCGTCTCGCCGCCGGGGCGGGCACGACGGACGACGTAGACTGATCCGGTGCGCCGGATCTCTGCTGCCCTCGCCGTTATCGGCCTGTCTGCCCTGACTCTCGTGGGGTGCGCGTCAGCCACTCCGTCGGAGGCGTCGTGCGACCACGCGGTCGACACGTCGGGCGTGCTCGACACGGTGACGGTCTCGGGCGCGGTCGGAACTCCCGACCTGGTGCTGAGCGCGCCGGTGTACGTCGACCACACGGTGGGCAAGGATGAGACCGTCGGCACGGGTCTGCGGGTCACCTCCGACGCCCAGGACGTGCAGTTCACCATCACGATCACGAGCGGATCGACCGGACAGAAGATCCTCACCTCCGGCACCCAGGTCATGTCGGTGTCGAAATGGCGTGAGGCGTACGCCGGGTTCGCGCAACTGATGACGTGTGCGACCGAGGGCTCGCGCATCGTCGGCGCTATCCCCGCCAGCGACCTGGCCCCCCAGGCCGCACAGGGGTGGGGTCTCAGCGGCACCGACTCGATCGTCGTTGCTCTCGACCTGCAGAAGGTGTATCCGGCCGCCGCCGACGGCGTCCCGCAGTACAACGACCGCAGGGGCATGCCATCGGTGGTGCTCGCGCCCGACGGCCGGCCGGGAATCATCGTCCCCGACACGGCCCCGCCCGCCGATCTCGCCGTCGAGGTCCTCAAGAAGGGTGACGGTCCGGTCGTCGGTGACACCGACAACATCCGGATCAACTACACGGGGCTCACCTGGGGCTCTCACGAAGCATTCGACTCGACGTGGGAGAAGGGAGCCTCTGCGGCGGTGACCCTCGACAGCGTGGTCCCCGGCTTCGCTCAGGCCCTCAAAGGGCAGACCGTCGGATCGCAGATCCTGGTGGTCATTCCTCCCGCACTCGGCTACGGCGACAAGGCCAGCGCATCGATCCCCGCCGGATCGACGCTCGTGTTCGTGATCGATGTCCTCGGCATCGACACGCCCGCCACGCAGTAGCCTCCGCGCCGCGCGGCACCACCCGGCGTCCACAGGCGGCGCCTAAGATTGACGGGTGCCTACAGAGACCCGCAGCGCGCCCGAAGAGCGCCTCGTCAATCTCGTGGTCGCACTCATGGCCACCGAGCAGGGGCTGACCAAAGACACGATCCTCACCTCTGTTGCCGGATACCGCGAGCAGAGCAGCGCGGGCGCGTCGAAGGACGCACTCGAGAAGATGTTCGAGCGTGATAAGGAGAATCTCCGCTCCCTCGGCATCCCCGTCGAAACGATCGGCGACTACGCCGATCCCGATGACCTGCGCGAAGCCCGCTACCGGATTCCGACGGCCGAGTACGAGCTCCCCGCCGACATCGACTTCACGCCCGCCGAGCTGGCTGTGCTGAACCTCGCGGGCGGCGTCTGGAGCGAGAGCTCGATGTCGGACGATGCACGCAGCGGTCTGCGCAAGATCCGCGCCCTCGGCATCGAGGTGGATGCTCCGATCATCGGCTACTCGCCCCGTGTCAACCTGCGTGAGCCCTCGTTCGCGCCGTTGCAGCGGGCGATCGAGCAGGGACGCGTCGTCGAGTTCGCCTACCTCAAAGCGGGGGAGGAGGCCGCGGGGGTGCGTCGCGTGCAGCCCTATGCCCTCGTCGAGTACGAGGCGCGATGGCATGTCTACGGCTTCGATTTGGCGCAGAACGACGTGCGCACCTTCTTGCTGTCGCGCATCGTCTCGGATGTCGCGATCACGCGGGTCGAGTTCGACCTTGCGCGGCGCGAGGGTGCAGGGGAGCGCGCGCTCGAGGGCCTCGCCGCTCTCGCGAGCCGCCAGCAGGCGCTGCTGGAGATCGCTCCCGGAACGGAAGCGGCGTTGCGGCTGACCCGCCGTGCAACTCCGGCGGACCAGGGCATCCGGGTGCCGTACGTCGACATCCACATCTTGGCCGACGAGCTCGCGTCGTACGGCCCGGAGGTGCGCGTGGTCGAACCGTGCGCGTTGCGGGAACAGGTCATCGCCCGACTCGGGCGCACGCTTCGACTGCACCAGGACAGCGCCGACGCGGGCGCCGCCGCCGAGACGGAGACGATCCCGTGAGCCGCCGCAAGCCCCTGCTGGCCACCGATCGGGCTGCCCTTATCCTTCAGCTCGTGCCGTACCTGATCGGCAAGGGCGAAGTGTCGCTCGCCGAAGCCGCCGACGAGTTCGACGTCACAGCGGAGCAGATGCGCGCGATGGTCGAGAAACTCACCGTCATCGGTCTTCCGGGAGACGGCGGGTTCTGGCAGATGGCGAACGACCTGTTCGACATCGACTGGGACCTGCTCGACGAGCAGGATCTCATCGTCATCACGAACACCGTGGGCCTGGAGCGCACACCGCGGCTCACGGCGCCCGAGGCTGCCGCACTCCTCGCTGGTCTCCGGGTCGCCGCGACTCTGCCCGGTGTCGGCGACAGCGGCATCGTGCAAGGACTGCTCGCCAAGCTCGCCCGCGGCGCCTCGGGAGTTCCCGCGGATGTGATCGTCGCCCCCGGCGCCGTCGACGACGTCCGCGTGGCTGTGGCGCAGGCTCTTCGCGAAGGGGTCGCCGTCGATTTCACCTATCAGGCACCGGATGCCGAGCCCACCACCCGCACCGTCGATCCCGTCAAGGTGCACATCGCCGGCGGGCAGTGGTACCTGCAGGGCTGGTGTCATCTGCGGCAGGCCATGCGCACCTTCCACCTCGACCGGGTCTCGAACGTGCGCCTGACCGACATCGCGAGCACCCACGGCGAAGACACGGTGCCCGGCCTGTTCGAGGGCGGAAGCGGCGACGTCGAGGTCGAGGTTCGCTACCGCGCCTCCGCGGCTGCGCTGCTGGCCGACTACGTCGTCGTCGACGATCCCGACAGCGTGAACGCGCCGGTGCGGTCGGCTCGCGTGCGCGTCGGCGATGCTCGCAGTCTCAAGCGGGTCGCCGCACGTCTGGGCGGCGACTTGGAGGTCATCGCTCCGGATGCCGCGCGGCGCGCGACGACGGCCTGGGCCGAAGCAGGGCTCGCCCAGTACCGCTGAGCCCATCCGCGAGGGTGGCAGGTAGACTGACCGATATCCCCACACCCGAGGAGACCCTCATGCTCGGAGGCTTGACCGGCTGGCACCTGCTGGCCCTTGTCATCATCATCCTGCTCCTGTTCGGAGCGGCTAAACTGCCCGCGCTCGCGAAGAGCGTCGGCCAGTCCGCGCGTGTCTTCAAGGGCGAGATGAAGGCGATGAAGGAAGATGATGCCCCGGCAGCATCCGCTCCGCCCGTCGTCCCCGGCGCGACCGCCTCGACGGCCGACCCCGGCACCGCCGACCCCAAGCCCTGACAGTCGTGGCCTCGGTCGACTCCGCGCGCATCGGTGAGGCCAAAGACGCCCGCCGTGACCGGCGGATGTCGTTGGGAGAGCACCTCAAGGAACTGCGTCGACGGTTCATCATCGGTGTGATCGCGTTGGTCGCCGCGATGGTCGTCGCGTTCATCTTCAGCGATGCGATCATCGTCGCGATGACCGAGCCCATCCGTGTCGTCGCTGCACAGCGCGGCGACGCCGATCTGGTCACCCTGATGTACCAGAGCATCACCGGCCCGTTCGATATGCGCCTGCGCGTTTCGCTGGCCGTCGGGATCCTGATCTCCGCGCCCGTCTGGCTCTGGCAGATCTGGGCATTCCTCGTGCCAGGGCTCACCCGCAAGGAGATCCGCTACACGATCGGCTTCGTCTCGGCGGCGGTCCCGCTGTTCTTCGCGGGCGCCTTCGTGGGCTGGTTGATCATGCCGCACATCGTGGAGCTGATGGCGTCGTTCACTCCGCAGGGCGCGTCGAACATCTACGACTCGAAGTACTACTACGACTTCGTCTTCAAGCTGCTCATCGTCGTCGGCGTCTCGTTCGTGCTACCGGTCTTCCTCGTCGCGCTCAACCTCGCCGGGGTCATGAGCGGCATGGCCATCCTGAAGGGATGGCGGGTGGCGGTGCTCATCGCCGCCGTGTTCGCCGCGCTGGCGACGCCGGCGGCCGACATCGTCAGCATGCTCTTGCTGGCCGGCATCCTCACCGTCCTCTTCTTCGCCGCCGCCGGACTTTCGGTGATCTTCGATCGTCGACGCGCGAAGCGCGAGAAGGCACTCGGTCTCGACCTGTGACCGACCCCGCGGAGCGCTACGCGCTGGCACAAGCTCGCCAGGCACATCCCCTGACCGTCGCGTTCGCCGATCAGCAGCGGTTCGAGCTCGACCCGTTCCAGATCGCGGGATGCCACGCCCTCGAAGACGGTCGAAGCGTGCTCGTGGCCGCGCCCACCGGCGCCGGCAAGACCATCGTGGGCGAGTTCGCCGTGCATCTGGCGATGGGCGAGCCCGGCGACAAGGCCTTCTACACGACGCCCATGAAGGCGCTGTCGAACCAGAAGTTCCGTGAGCTGCAACAGATCTACGGCGAGGACGAGGTCGGCCTGCTCACCGGCGACACCAACATCAACGGCAACGCCCGAGTGGTCGTGATGACCACCGAAGTGCTGCGCAACATGCTCTACGCGGACTCTCCGGCCCTGCGCGGTTTGCGCTACGTCGTGATGGACGAGGTGCACTATCTCGCCGATCGGTTCCGCGGCGCGGTGTGGGAAGAGGTGATCATCCACCTGCCGTCGCGTGTGCGGCTGGTGTCACTGTCGGCCACGGTGTCCAACGCCGAAGAGTTCGGCGACTGGCTCGACACGGTGCGCGGCGACACGGCGGTCATCGTGTCCGAAACCCGCCCGGTTCCGCTCGAGCAGCACGTGCTCGTGCGTGGCGACCTCTTACCGCTGTTCGATGACCGCGCCGGCATTGCGACTGCGCAGGTCAATCAGGAGCTCACCCGGCTGCGATCGGTACGCGGCTCGACCTACGAGAGCAACCGGCGCGCGCAGGAGTACCGCTCGGGGCACCACCGTTCGCAGGGCGATCGCTCCGGCGGTCAGCGGCCGCTGAAGGGTGGCACCCGTCCCGTGCGTTCGGCGAATGCGCAGCGCATCGAGCGCATCGACCGGCCCCAGGTGGTCGAACTGCTGGCGCGCGCCAACCTGCTGCCCGCCATCTTCTTCATTTTCAGTCGCGCCGGGTGCGAGGGTGCGGTGCAGCAGGTCCGACGCTCCGGGCTCCGTCTGACCGGTCGGGACGAGCGCGACGAGATCCGCCGCATCGTCGATCAGCGGACGCTCTCGCTTCCGGACGAGGATCTGGCCGTGCTGGGATTCTGGGAGTGGCGCGAGAATCTCGAACGCGGGGTCGCGGCCCACCATGCGGGTCTGCTGCCCGCATTCAAGGAGATCGTCGAAGAGCTGTTCCAGCGCAAGCTGGTCAAAGTCGTCTTCGCGACCGAGACGCTCGCGCTGGGCATCAACATGCCTGCCCGCACGGTCGTGCTCGAAAAGCTGGAGAAGTTCAACGGCGAGGCACGCGTCGCGATCACCTCGGGGGAGTACACGCAGCTCACCGGGCGTGCCGGACGCCGGGGCATCGATGTCGAAGGTCACGCCGTCATCCAATGGACCGAGAGTCTCGATCCGCAGGCCGTCGCTGCCCTGGCATCCCGACGCACCTATCCGCTCAACTCCAGCTTCCGGCCCACCTACAACATGGCGGTCAACCTCATCGACCAGTTCGGGCGAGCCCGAGCGCGCGAGATCCTCGAGTCATCGTTCGCCCAGTTCCAGGCCGACCGCGCGGTCGTGGGCCTCGCGCGCGAGGTGAAAGAGGCCGAGGAGTCTCTGGCCGGCTACCTGTCGGCGATGACGTGCGACCGCGGCGACTACGCCGAGTTCGCCCGCATGCGCCGTGAGCTGACCGACCTGGAGCGAAAGGGCGACCGGTCCGGCCCGCCGCCGGCACGACAGCAGCGGCAGGAGCGGATCGAGGCGTTGCGGCGGAGCCTCAAGCGGCATCCGTGCCAGCTGTGTCCCGATCGTGAGAAGCACGCGCGCTGGGCAGAGCGGTACAGCAAACTGAAGCGGCACACCGACAAGCTCCGCCAGCAGATCGATGCCCGCACCGGCACGGTGGCGCGCATCTTCGACCGCGTCGTCGACGTGCTCGCCGCCCTCGACTACGTGTCGGTGGATGCCAAGGGTGTGACGACGCTGACGACGGCCGGTGCCACGATGAAGCGCATCTACGGCGAGCGCGACCTCCTGGTCGCCGAGTCGCTGCGCACCGGAATCTGGAACGACCTCGATGCCGCGGGACTCGCTGCCCTCGCCTGCAGCCTCGTCTACGAGCCGCGTCGCGACGAGAGCGGCCCGGGTGAGCACGGTCTGCCGCGAGGAGCGTTCCGCGCCGCCCTGACGACCACTCAGGAGCTGTGGGCACGACTGGACGATCTCGAGCAGGACCATCGTCTGCCCGGCTCGTCGCCGGTCGCGACGGGTCTCGCGCAGGCCATGCACTCGTGGGCGCGGGGCGCGAGCCTGGACCGGGTGCTCCAGGAGGCCGACCTTGCGGCCGGCGACTTCGTGCGGTGGACGAAGCAGACGATCGACCTCCTCGACCAGCTTTCGATGGTCGCCGAACCCCCGGTCGCCACGACCGCGCGCGTTGCGCTCGATGCCGTGCGTCGGGGTATCGTCGCATACGGCTCGTACTGAGCCCGCTCGCTTAGGCTCGATCTGTGCCCGTTCGTCCGCGACCGCTCGCTGAGCGTCCGAAACCGCTGCTTCCGTTGTGGGCCGCCGCCCCGCTGTCGGCCGTCGCCGGGCTGATTCTCACCCTCGCCTTCCCCGCGCTGTCGTGGTGGCCGGTCGTTTTCGTCTCGGTGCCGTTGGCGCTGATCAGCCTCGTCGGGCGCCGGGTCGGGGGAGCGTTCCTCGTCGGCCTCCTGTTCGGTGCGGGTCTGTTCTTCGTGAACTTCTCCTTCACTGCCCGCTACCTCGGCCCGGTGCCTTGGATCGCCCTTTCGGGCCTGGAGTCGGTGCTCACGGCGGCCATGGCCGTGCCGATCGCGCTGGCCTACCGCTGGATGCCGCGCTGGGCTCCGGGCCGGTGGGGGCGACTGATCGCGGTTCCCGCACTGGTAGCGGGACTGTGGGTGTCGCGGGAGGAGTTGCAGGGCACCTTCCCTTACGGGGGCTTCCCCTGGACCCGTGTCGCGGTGACCCAGGCCGATTCACCGCTGGTGCATCTCACCTCGTGGACCGGCATGAGCGGTTTGTCGTTCCTCATCGTGTTCGCGTGTGCCGCGGCGATCGAAGCGGCACGCCTCGGCCAGTTACGCGATCTGCGGACGGCGCTGCCGGCCGCGCTCACCGTGCTCGTGCTGTTCCTCACGCCGGCGTTTCCCACGTCGGATGCCGGCAGCATCCGCGTCGGCGCCGTGCAGGGCAACGGCCCCGCCGGGTACTTCGACGAACGGGCCGCCTACGACGTGTTCCGCGCTCAGCTCGCCGCGACGAAGCCGATCGAGACCCGGGACATCGATGTGCTGCTGTGGCCGGAGGGCGGCATCGACGCCGATCCCGTCTCGAACGCCTCGGTGCGCAGCGCCCTGGACACTCTTGCCGCCCGCCTACAGGTGCCGTTGCTCGTGAGCGGCATCACCCAACGCGGCGACGAGTACTTCAACTCGTCGCTCTTGTGGAAGTCGGGCGCGGACAACCCCGCGGCACTCTACGACAAGCGACACCCCGTGCCGTTCGGTGAGTACGTGCCCGATCGGTGGTTCTACAACATGCTGGCGCCCGATCTCATCGGGCTCATCCAGCGCCAGTTCACCCCCGGTACGGCCACCCCGCTGTTCGAGGTGAATGGCGTCGGCGTCGGGCTCGCCATCTGCTTCGACGTCATCTACGACGACGTGATCCGTGACGGTGCGCTGGCGGGTGCCCAGGTGTTCATGTTCCAGACGAACAACGCCGACTTCCGCGGCACCGACGAGAACCTCCAGCAGCTCGCGTTCGCCCGCATCCGGGCGGTCGAGTCCGGACGTGCCGTCGTGAACCTGTCGACGGTCGGCACCAGTCAGGTCATCGGTCCCGACGGTGCCACCATCGACGCGCTGCCCGCGGACGAGCCGGGAGCGATGGTCACGGACGTGCCGCTGCGCACCGGTCTGACGCCCGGCATCCTGATCGGCGACGCGGTGCAGACCGTGCTGGGATGGGGGAGCGTCCTCGCCCTCGCCGTGATCGGTCTGCTCCTGCGTCGTCGCGCGCGCACGCCGAAGACGCCGACCCCCGCAGGGGCCGGCGTCGAATCGGGGGAGTGAGCGTCAGGCGCTGAGTCGTGCGTCGCCCGAGGCGCCGCGGCGGGCGCGCAGGAGGGCGAGACGCTCTTCAAGCAGCTCTTCGAGTTCGGGCACCGTGCGGCGCTCCAGGAGCATGTCCCAGTGCGTGCGGGGAGCCTTGTCACCGGAGTGGTCGACCTCGACGACCGTGTCGCCGAGGCGGAGCACGGCCTCGGCGCCGCAGGTGCGGCACTCCCAGGCCTCGGGAAGCTCGGCGTCCGCCGCAAAGGTCATGACGGTCTCACGTCCGCACTGGGTGCAGACGTACGTGTGGTTCGCGCGTTCGTGGAAAACGACGCCTTCTTCGCTCTGTAGGCTCGAGGCGCCGAGTCGGATACCGCGCAGGCTGCGATCTGCCATTGTGTGGTCCTCTCGTCGTCTCAGGTATAACGTGCGCACCTGTGTGGCTCATCCGAACGGATGCTGTGCATACCCCTTTCACAGGGGATGCTCAGGCCGGATCAAAGCCGTGCGTCGACCGCTCGAAGTGCCACATCTGTGCGGTCGGTGACGAGCCCATCCACGCCGAGATCGAGCAATCTCTCCATGTCTGCGAGATCGTTGACGGTCCAGACGTGCACCTCCACCCCCGCCGCATGAGCGGCCCGCAGCAGGCGCGGTGTGACGACGCGAAGGGGCCCTTGACGTTCGGGGAGTTGGAGCGCATCCACGCCCCGCAGGGCGCGTGCGACGAGCGAGGAGGAGCCGGTTGCGAGCGCGGCGAGAACGCGCCCCATGGTGGCGCGCCCCGCCGAGGTGGCGGGTTGGCCGCCGAGATGTCGGGCAGCGGCGAGGGCGCGGAGGCGGCGGGCATCGGAGAAGCTCGTCACCAGCACGCGATCGGCGTGCGCAGCGATGAGCTGGCCGAGCGGTTGGGCCGCCGCCGCCGCCTTCACATCGAGATTGAATCGGAGCGTGGGAAACGCGTCAAGAGTGTCGGCCGCGGTCGCCAGTCCGCCGCGATCTGCCATGATCTGATCGAGTTCCGCGTGCCTCACCGTCGCGATGGCTCGCGCGTCACCGGTGACGCGCGACAGGTCGTCGTCGTGGAAGAAGACGACGACGCCGTCAGCGGTCACATGGCAGTCCGATTCGACGTACGCCGCTCCCGCGCCGTGCGCTGCCGCGAACGCGGCGACGCTGTTCTCGACGATTCCGTCCGAGTCGCGCGGGACGAATCCACGATGCGCGAGGACCCGGGGAGCCCGGGTCGCCGCGAACCACGGGTGCGTCACGAGGGGGCGACGGGAGGCGTGTGCGGCGCCGGCGGCGTGGTCGGCGCCCGCTCAGAATCTGCAGGCACGCTCGCGGTGCCCGTGGCATCCGCCCGAGCCGCGAAAGCTCCGCCGAGACCCTTCATGGCCTCGGTGAACTCGCTCGGGATGATCCAGAGCTTGTTCGACGCCCCCGCGCTGATCTTCGGCAGCGTCTGCAGATACTGGTAAGCCAACAGCTTGTCGTCGGGGCGCCCGGCGTGGATGGCGGAGAAGACGTTCTGGATCGCGGCCGCCTCGCCCTCGGCGCGCAAGATGGCGGCCAGCTTGTCGCCTTCCGCCCCCAGGATCGCGGCCTGTCGACGCCCCTCGGCCTCGAGGATCTGCGACTGCTTGGAGCCTTCCGCCGTGAGGATCGTCGCCCGACGCTCGCGCTCGGCGCGCATCTGCTTCTCCATCGAGTCCTGGATGGAGTGCGGCGGGTCGATCGCCTTCAACTCGACTCGCGATACCCGCAAGCCCCACTTGCCGGTTGCCTCGTCGAGCACGACCCGCAACTGTCCGTTGATGTTGTCGCGACTCGTCAACGCCTCCTCGAGGTTCAGTCCGCCGACCACGTTTCGAAGCGTCGTGGTGGCGAGCTGCTCGACGGCCGACAGATAGTTGGCGATCTCGTAGGTCGCCGCGCGCGCATCGGTGACCTGGAAGTAGACCACGGTGTCGATGGAGACCACGAGGTTGTCCTCGGTGATCACCGGCTGCGGGGGGAAGGACACGACCTGCTCGCGCATGTCGACGAGCGGGCGCAGCCGGTCGACGAAGGGAATGAGCAGGCTCAGGCCGGGTGAGAGGGTGCGCTGGTAGCGGCCGAGGCGCTCCACGACTCCGGTATAGGCCTGGGGGATGATCCGGATAGATCGGAAAAGCACCACGATCACGAAGATCGCGACAACGACCAGAAGGACGATCACGAAGATCTGTCCGACGAATGCTCCGACATTGACCATCAGCCGGCGCTCCTTTCGGGGGAGTCGGATGCCGCGGAAGATCCGGCGGCGGGGCGGGGGTGAGCGGGGGCGACTTCGACGGTCGCGCCGCGGACGGTGGTCACGACGGCGCGCTGTCCAACGGCGAGTGCGGCAGTGGAGGGAGCGAGTTCCGCCGTCCACTGCTCGCCGTTGTCGAGTCGGACGAATCCGCGGCCGTCCACGAACTCGGAGATCACGCGGGCACCCATGCCGTAGAGCGCATCCACATTGGTCGGATGCAGTCCGCTGGACCGATGCAGAGCGCGCAAGAGCAGGGGGCGGATCGTGAACAGCAGCAACGCGGCGACGGCGGCGGCTGCGAGCACCTGCAACCACCAGGCGCCCCCGAGAAGGTTCACGCCCAGGCCGCCGATGAGTGAGCCGGCTGCGAGCATGAGGAAGGTGAACTCGAGGGTCAGCAGCTCGATGATCACGAACACCAGAGCCAGCACGAGCCAGGCGATCCACAGATACTGCGTCAGATCAGGCAGCATTCGAGCTCCCTCCGGGGTTCTTGTTCGAACCCTAACACCCGCCGGCGACGACGCGGCGGCCGCGGTCGATTGCCGCGCGCCCCCGATTGATAGTGTCGAATGTCGGGCGATCGCCGCCCGGCATCCGTCATTTCGCAGGAGCACTCATGTCCCAGCTCATCCCCGCCGGTTCGCTCGCCGGACGGACGGCCCTCGTCACCGGCTCCTCGCGAGGCATCGGTGCCGACACGGTGCGCTATCTCGCCGAAGCCGGCGCGAACGTCGTCATCAACTTCCGCAACAAGGCTCCGCGCGCCGAGAAGCTGGCCGCGCAGCTGCGCGAGCTGGGCGTCCAGGTACTGGTGGTCGGCGCCGACCTGACCGACCCGGGCTCCGTCGCGGCGATGATGTCAGCCGTGCAGGAGACCTTCGGTCGACTCGATCTGCTCGTGCTCAATGCGTCGGGCGGAATGGAGAGCGGTATGGGGGAGGACTACGCCCTCGTCCTCAACCGTGACGCGCAGGTCGGTGTGCTCGAGGCCGCGCGACCGCTGTTGAGCGACGGTTCGCGCGTGGTGTTCGTCACCAGCCACCAGGCGCACTTCATCCGGACGACGCCGACGATGCCCGAGTACGAGGTCGTGGCGGTCTCGAAGCGTGCGGGCGAAGACGCCCTACGCGCGCGGATTCCAGAGCTCGCCGCTGAGGGCATCGGCTTCGTCGTCGTCTCGGGCGACATGATCGAAGGCACGATCACCGCGACGCTGCTCGAGCGCGCCAACCCCGGTGCGATCGCGAGCCGCCGCGAGTCGGCCGGCAAGCTCTACAACGTGTCGGAGTTCGCCGCCGAGGTCGCCCTCGCCGCGGTCGAGCCCATTGCGCACGACAACACGCGACTCGTCGGCGACGTCAGCGCCTTCGGGGCGGAGTGAGCATGCGCCCCGAGGACATCACCGCGCTCGTCTCGGTCGGTCGCCCCCACATCGCACCCGACGGGTCGTTCGCCGTCTTCGCGACATCGCGCCCCGACCTCGCCGCCGACCGCAATGTCGGCCAGATCTGGCGCGTCGACCTCCCGGACGGGCAGCCCCGTCGCCTCACCCGTGGCGTATCCGACGCTCACGCGACGGTGTCGCCCGACGGCGGTCGAGTCGCGTTCGTGCGCAGTGACGACGACGGCGTGGCGCAGATCTTCGTGATTCCGGCATCCGGCGGCGAACCCGTTCAGGCGACGGCGTCGCGCGGGGGAGTGGGGGACTACGCGTGGTCGCCCGATGGCACACGCCTGGCCTTCACCGCGCGCGTGCCGGAGCAGGGTCGCTACGGGACCGTCGAAGGGCGGGGTGCGGAGGCCGAGTCGCCGCGGCGCATCACCGGCATCCGCTGGCATGCCAACGGACTCGGCTACATCGGTGACCGACCCGCGCACCTGTTCATCATCGATGCACCGGATATGGACGCGGAACCCTTCTACACGCCGGCGCCGTCCGCGGCCGCAGACGGGACGTCGCCGACGCCGAAGATGACGCGCGTCGCCGCCGACGCGGTTGCTTTGACATCGGGAGCGGCATCGCACCACGGTGTCGTCTTCACCGCTGACGGCGCCCACCTGATCACCGTCGTCGACGAGATCGAGAGAGACCGTCGCGACCTTCGGACGCCGTTGCGAGCGATCGCCGTCGATGGCTCGGGCAGTTTCGAGGTGTTGGGTCGCGAGGCCGGGTTGTCGGTAGATGATGTCGCCGTCGCTGGGGACGGCACCGTGGCGGTGCTGGCGTCGAATCCCGGGCCGAGCGGCATGGATTTCATCGCCCCCGACGTGGCGCTGTACGTCCTGGACGGCGCATTGACCGCTGGCACGCCGCGCCGCCTGACTGATCCGGAACGCCTCGATCTCGGCGAGGTGGGCTCGCACATCACGCCGATCGGCGACGACTTCCTCGTTCAGAACCGCTGCCGCGGGCGGGTCGAGCTGCTCCGCGTCACCCGGGCCGGCGAGGTGGCGACGCTCGTCGACGGTGACGTCGAGGTCGGCGGCCACGCGGCGGCGGCCGAGCGCATCGTCTACTCGCTCGCGACGCCCACGAGCCTCGGCGAGCTCGCCCTCGTCGGGGAGGGCAGGCTGACGTCGTTCAGCGCCGCAGTGGCAGACAAGAGTGTTCTCGTGCTGCCGGAAGAGCGCGAGATCACCGCTCGCGATGGTTATCCGGTGCACGGGTGGATTGCCGTCCCGCCCGGTGAAGGCCCTTTTCCGGTCATTTTGCAGATCCACGGCGGCCCCTATGCGTCTTACGGCATACACCTGTTCGATGAGACACAGGTGCTCGTGGATGCCGGCTATGCGGTGGTGTACTGCAACCCTCGGGGCAGCGCCGGGTACGGCCGGGAACACGGCCGCAGTATCCGGGGGGCGATGGGCACCCTGGACCTCGTTGATGTCATCGACTTTCTCGACGCGGCGATCGAATCGGACCCCCGGCTCGATGGTGCTCGCGTCGGCATCCAGGGTGGGTCATACGGGGGATACCTCACGGCGTGGACGATTGCGCACGATCACCGCTTCGCCGCAGCGATCGTCGAGCGTGGGTTCCTCGACCCGGTGAGTTTCCAGGGGACCAGCGATATCGGTTCGTTCTTCGGTGACGAGTACGTCGGAACCGCGGCGGAGGACATGGCGCGGCAGAGTCCGATGGCCGTGGTAGACGCGGTGCGGACGCCAACCCTCGTGCTCCACTCCGAGCTCGATTACCGCTGCCCGCTGGAGCAGGCGACGCGGTACTACTCGGCGCTGAAACGCCAGGGCACCGAGGCGGAGATGCTGATTTTCCCGGGGGAGAACCACGAACTGACCCGGTCAGGTCGTCCCCGTCATCGTGTCGAGCGGTTCGAGGCCGTGTTGGAGTGGTGGGCGCGATACCTGCCGATACGCTGACGACCTGGTCGTCAACGACGAAGCGCCCCGCGGACAGTCAGCCGGCGGGGCGCTTCGTCTTCGTGTCACTTACCGAACGAGAAGGCGCGGCCGATCTGGATCACGCCCATCACGATGGCGGAGATGCCGAGCAGCCACCAGAGGACGACAGCTCCCCAGAGCGGCGAGAACAGCAGGGTGACGCCGGCGACGATCGAGATGATCGCGTAGAAGATCGTCCAACCGCGTGCAGGGGCAAGGTCGAGGGTGGACAGTGCCACCACGCCCTCGATGATCCACATGATGCCCACCAGTACGCCGATGAACACCGCCAGCGACAGCGCGGCCAGGCCGAGGTTCGAGAATGCGACGATGCCGGCGACGACGTAGAGCACGCCCAGTAGGACGTGGCCGATGCGCGACCAGCCGCCCTTACCCGTGGCGAAGATGCCCATACCCGCGTAGACGAGGCCCGCGACGATCGTGTAGATCGCGATGATAGCGGTGACCGCCATCGCGGTCTTGCCGGGCCAGACGAGGATGATGATGCCGAGGATGACCGACAACACGCCGCCGAGACCCAGTGCGGTCCGGATGCCGTTCGTTGCCGTCTTCTCGAGGGGCGGTTCAGCAGTCATGGCGAAGCCCTTTCTGAAAATCTCCTGTGAGTGGAGATGATCTCAGGGTAGCGCTGTTGTGTAGACCGTGCGGAACGTGACGCGCGGTGTGTGCGTCACGTTGCGCGGATCGCAGAGATCGGCGTCAGGACCTTATGGAGCCGGCGCCCTTCTCGTCCTCGCCTCGGTGCTCGATCGCCCCGAGAAGGAAGGGCAGTCCGACGGCGAGCGAGGTCAGCAGAAGGCCGCCGATGAAGACGAGCCCCTCGAACTCGGCGACATTGAACGCGAACCCCATGACGTAGATGCCGCCGAGGAACAAGACGAGGTAGACGACGAACACGATGGGGTCTCCTTCTGAAGAAAGCGATCACACGATGGTGATTCGTGTGCATACTATTAGTGTACTAATTAGTTCCCTGTTTCTGAATCATCACCCACGAGTCCGCCAACCCCAGGCAGAGACGAGCAATGAGCGACCACGCACTCCCGACCTCCGCCGGCGTCGACCTGAGGGTGATGATCGACCACACCCTGTTGACGCCGGAAGTCACCGCCGTTGAGGTGGGTGCCCATGTGCGCGAGGCGATCGATCTCGGACTTCGCGCCGTGTGCGTACGCCCGACGCTCATTCCCGCAGATGCTTACGGGCTTCGTGTGGTGACCGTCTGCGGGTTTCCGTCGGGAGCCCACGATTCGCGCGTCAAGGCACTCGAGGCCGAGCTGGCCCCGTCTCGGGGTGCGGACGAGATCGACATGGTCGTGGACCTCGGCGCGGTGAAATCGCACGACTGGATCGCCGTGCGCCGTGACCTCGACGTCGTCCGCGCCGTCGTGCCGCGAGAGAAAACGCTGAAGGTGATCATCGAGTCCGCGGCCCTCTCGGATGATGAAATCATCCGTTCTAGCGAGATTGGCGCCGAGGCGGGCGCTGACTACATCAAGACGTCGACGGGCTACCACCCAGCCGGAGGTGCCTCGGTATCGGCCGTCGCTCTCATCGCACGCGTCGTGGGGCCTCACGTGGGCGTGAAGGCTTCGGGTGGCATTCGCACGCGCGCACAGGCGATCGCGCTCGTAAACGCCGGCGCCTCGCGTCTCGGCGTCTCCTCGACGCGTGCATTGCTCGCCGATGACGCTGCCGAGGGCGTGCCTGTCGGCGGGGACGCCGCGTCTTATTGAGGGGGCTTCCGGGGCCGTGTAACGGTGGACCGCAGTGAGTTCGCCGGTATTCGTTGGAATTGCCGATAATGCACATTATGTCAGAAAAAGTGCTTCTGGCGGTTGCCTACTCTCGTGCAGGAGCAGAGAAGCAGGTGACACCATCCTCGTGCGCCGGAGACGACCCAGAAGTCGACGCGCTGATCCGGCCGCCCGGCGGATGCCCGGCGCGGCTCGTGGGAGCATGAGCATATGAGGCGTTCGGCACTCGTGATCGAACTCCCGCCAGTCACGATGCTGGCTGACCTTCGGGATGAGTATGCGCGCGACGCGCGCTCGGGTGTTCCCCCGCACATCACCGTCCTCTTCCCCTTCATCGCGGTCGATGCCATCACGCCGCTCGTTCGCGCTCAACTGTCGGCCGCGGTTCGGGCGTCCCCCGTGTTTCACTACAGACTGACCGAGACGCGATGGTTCAGCGATAACGTCCTTTGGCTCGCGCCGACGGACCCGGTCCCTTTCCTGCTGCTCACGCGCGCGATTACCGAGGCATTCCCGACTTGTCTGCCCTATAAGGGTGCGTATGACGGTGTCATCCCCCATGCGACCGTGGGTGACAGTAGGTCTCTCGCGGAGCTGCGAGGTGCGGAGGAGCGGATATCTACCGTGTTACCGATATGCGGTGAGGTTGCGCGCGTGACGCTTCTCGCTGAGGGCGTTGACGGCGCGTGGAGATCGGATGGGTCTTTCCCGCTCGAGCCGCCGCTAGCCTGAGGGTGTGAGCGAATCCCCCGATGCGTGGCGGGCAATCATAGCCGCGCTGCGCGACGGCGACGTGCGCGCAGTGTTGGGCGAAACGGCATCCGCTCCCCTCACTCCGCGGCGACGTGCGCGCGCTCAGCAGCGATTGCAGGCGCTGGGTCTGCTAGACGTGGATGGCGACCGGGTCCGCTTTGACGATGCGCCGCTGACCGCGCTGCTGGCCGCGCCGCCGCGTCCGCGCGGGCCCGAACGCTTCCTCGATCGAGACGGCCGCATCGATCGCTACCCGTCGCATCGCGACGAACGCACCGCCCTTCTCGCCCTGATCGCCGAGCGAGCCTTCTCCCCCGGCGAAACGATGACAGAGAGCGACGTGAATGCGCGACTCGCGTCATTTGCGCCCGACGGGGACGTGGCGGTCCTGCGGCGCTACCTCGTCGACCAGGGCCCGCTGCGGCGCACGGCATCCGGGTCCGAGTACATGCTCACGCGCGAGTAGCGTGGAACGGTGACCGCCGCGCGCCCCTCCCCTGCGTCAACGGGACCGGACTACCGCGCGTGGCTCATCTGGGGTGTCGCGGTCGCGGCCTACATGCTGGCGGTGATCAACCGCAGTTCGCTCTCGGCGGTGGGCGTCGATACCGCCCAGCGTTTCGGTGCGGATGCCGCGACCCTCTCGATGTTCGCGGTCGTCCAGCTCGCGGTGTACGGCGGCATGCAGATCCCGATCGGCCTGCTCCTCGATCGCTACGGCGCCCGTCCGATCATGACCATCGGCATGCTGCTCATGGCTGCCGGACAGCTCACCCTCGCCTTCTCCCCCAGCGTCGGCGTCGCGATCTTCGCGCGGATGTTGCTGGGCGCCGGTGACGCCGCCATCTTCCCCGGCGTGTTGCGCCTGGTCGCGACCTGGTTCCCCGCACAGCGCGGCCCACTCATGAGTCAGCTCACGGGCCTGGTCGGCCAGGCGGGTCAGCTGCTCGCTCTGGCTCCCCTGGCCGCGCTGCTGCACCTCACCAGCTGGGAGATCGTGTTCGGCGGCATCGCCGGTCTCTGCGTCCTCTTCGGCATCCTCGTCTGGGCCGTCATCCGCAACCACCCGCCGCAGGTGCACGCCGACGTCTCGGTCGATACGAACACCGGTGCGATCAGAGTGGTGCGCTCATCGATCGACACCGGCGTCGGCATCCGAGCTGCCTGGGCGCACCCGGGCACGCGACTCGCGTTCTGGTCGCACTTCACCGCGCCGTTCGCGGGAACGGCGTTCGTCCTGCTGTGGGGAACGCCGTTCTTGACCGCTGGCGAGGGCCTCAGCCCCGCGCAGTCCGCGGGAGTGCTCTCGACGTACGTGCTCGTGGGCATGGCTCTGGGGCCGATCATGGGCGACATCTCGCGGCGCATTCCCCATCGTCGCTCGCGCGCGCTCGTGCTGCCGGCCGTCGCGACGCAGCTCGTCGCCTGGACGGCCGTCATAGCGTGGCCGGGGCCCGCTCCCCTGTGGATGCTCTACGGCCTCGCCGTCGCGCTCGCGATGGGCGGCCCCGCGTCGATGATCGCCTTCGACCATGCGCGCACCCACAACCCCGCTCATCGCTTGAGCACGGCGACCGGGATCACGAACGTCGGCGGGTTCCTGGCGGCCCTGATCGCGATCTTCGCGATCGGCATCGCCCTGGACCTCCAGGGCGCCGGCACTCCCGACACCTATCGCCTGGACGCCTTCCGGCTGGCGTTCCTCGCGCAAGTGCCGCTGTGGGCCCTCGGCTGGACGTTCATCGTGATCGAGCGTCGGAAGACGCGCGTGCTGCTGGGGATGGACGCCCCCCGGCGACCGCGTACAGCGGAGTGAACGAACGGCTCAGACGGTGCCGTCACCGGATGTGCGCGACTCGGTCTGGGTGACCCGCTCCCCCACACCCGGCTCGAGGGTGCGCGTGATCTGCTGCGTCGAGCGGCGGCGCAGCATGAGGACGAGCCCGATGACGAAGATCAGCACGCCTGCACCCATGAGGATGTAGCCGACGGTGTCGAGGTCGACGTACGGCACGTCGACGTCGACGGCGAAAACCAGAATCGCCCCGATCACGAAAAGCGCGATGCCTGCTCCGATACTCATGAGTGCGTCTCCTTGCAGAGGAAATGGGACGACCCCATCGTGCTCGCCGCGGTGCGTGGGTCCAAGCCCTTGACAGCGCCGTCGACGTCGCGCTAGCGCGGTGAGATCTCGGTCCAGCCGCCGCCGAACTTCGGGCTCCGACCGTCGCCCGACGAGGTGCCGGTCAGTCGGCGTCGCACCCACGGTCCGAGGTGCGCGCGCATATACTCGCGCTGCGCGAGTCGCACTGCGTCGGGGAGCATCGGCATCGACCACCATCCGTCGGGTACTCGCTCGCCGAGCGCCTCCAGCACCCGCGCGGCGACACGGTGATGGCCGCGGCTGTTCATGTGCAGGCGATCTTGTGACCAGAACGACGGGTCGGAGAGCTCGGCATCGGGCCAGTTGAGGGCACGGATGACGTCGTCGCGCTCGGCGACGCGCGACACGACGGCGGCCGACATCTCGTCGCCCCGACGCTGGATCAACCGTCCCATCGGCAACTGTGCCGACGGATTCGCGCCCGAGAGCAGTATGAGCGTCACGCCTTCCTCATCACAGCGGCGGAGCACCTGGCTGAAGGCGTCGGCGATATGGGCGATGGAGGTGCGCGGACGCAGCATGTCGTTTCCGCCGCCGTTGAACGACAGGTGAGTGGGCTTCAGCGCGAGCGCGGGTTCCAGTTGCTGCGCGACGATAGGCCACACGAGCTTGCCGCGGATCGCGAGGTTCGCGTACTGAATGGCCTCGCCTCGCGAGTCGGCCCACCCTTGGGCGGTGAGGTCCGCCCATCCGCGCACGCGACCGTCGGGCAGTTCGTCACCGACACCTTCCGTGAACGAGTCGCCGATCGTCACGAAACGCACCGCTGCCATCCGCCCAGCCTACGCCGACCATTCGACGTCAAAGCTCGCCCAGCGGATGCCGCCGTCAGCGGTCGTCGAGCGCGGTGCCGCGGTGGTCGGCCAGTCCCCACGCGCCTGCCGCGGCGATGACGAAGAACGCCGCGAAGACGACGAAGAGCAACGGGGCGCCGCCGGAGTGCAGCAGCGGCGGTACGCTCAGCGGGGCGACGATCGACGCGATCCGACCGATGCCCGCCGCCCACCCCGCGCCTGTGGCGCGCAGGGAAGTCGGATAGGACTCCGGCGTCACGGCGTACAGTGCGCCCCAGGCGCCGAGGTTGAAGAATGACAGCGCCATTCCCGCGCCGATGATCATGCCCTCGCCCGAGGCAGTGCCGAACGCGATCGCCGCGGCCGCCGACCCGGCGAGGAAGATCGAGAGCGTGAGGCGACGCCCCCATACTTCGATCAGCCACGCCGCCACCGCATACCCGGGCAGTTGGGCCAGAGTGATGATCAGGGTGAACCTGAACGACTTCACCAGGTCGTATCCCTGCGAGAAGAGGATGGTCGGCATCCAGATGAACGCCCCGTAGTACGCGAAGTTCACGCAGAACCAGACGATCCACAGCGCTCCGGTACGCAGGCGGAACTCCGGCGACCACAGGGCGCGCACTCCCCCGCTCACGAGGGTCACACCCGCGGCCGTCCGGGTCGGGGCGTGTCGGAGCGAGCTTCCACCGATCGCCTGCGACGACTCAAACGTGGCCGTGACGGCATCAGCCTCGGTGGCGCGCCCTCGGCGCAGAAGCCAGCGTGGAGACTCGGGAAGACCCCAACGGACGAGGAGCGCATACGCCGCAGGCACAGCGCCGAGGGCGAACGCCCATCGCCACCCGTCCGCGGACGCCGGGATGACGAAGAAGCCGATCAGAGCCGCTGCGGTCCAGCCGACGGCCCAGAACGCCTCGAGGATCACGATCAGTCGGCCCCGCATGCGCGCGGGGGCGATCTCGCTGACGTAGGTGCTCGCCACCGGCAGCTCCGCACCGAGCCCAAGCCCCACGACCACGCGCAGCGCGATGAGCACAGCCAGGCCACCCGCGAGGGCGCTCGCTCCGGTCGCGATTCCGTACACGAGAAGCGTCAGCGCGAACACCGAGCGTCGCCCGAAGCGATCGGCGAGCAAGCCGCCGAGACTCGCGCCGATCGCCATGCCCACAAAGCCCGCCGACGCGATCCACGAGGCCTGCTCCCCCGTCAGCGACCACTGCGCGATCAACGCCGTGAGCACGAACGACACCAGTCCGACGTCCATCGCATCCAGGGCCCAGCCGAGGCCCGAGCCCGTCAGCACCCTCAGGTGCGCACGGCTGAATGCGGTGGCGTCCAGCCGCTCCCCGACACCCGTGGCGTCCGGCACTGCAGGAGAGCTGTCGGCATATGAGCGCGACGCGGCATCCGTCATGGCTGAATGCTACTCAGGATGCCGCGAGCATCTCCGACACCAAGGGTGCGACCTTTGTGCCGTACAGCTCGATGGAGTGCATCAGCTTGCCGTGCGACATGGTTCCGTTTGCGTACTTGAGATCGAAGCGTGTCGCGCCCAGCGTCTTGACGGTCGCGGCGATCTTCCGCGCGACGGTCTCCGGCGATCCGGCGTATACGGCGCCTTCCGGGCCGATGTCGTGCTGGAACTGGAGGCGGTTGTAGGGTGGCCATCCCCGCTCGGCGCCGATCGCATCGCGATTGGCCGCCATCGCGGGATACAGCTCCTCCCACGCGTCGGCATCCGTGTCGGCGATGTGTCCGGGCGAGTGCACACCGACCGGCATCGGATCGGTGTGGCCGAACGACGCCAGAGAACGGTGGTAGAGGTCGACGTAGGGGCGGAAGCGCTCCGCGGAGCCACCGATGATGGCCAGCATGAGCCCGTAGCCGTACTTCGCCGTCCGCACCACCGACTCGGGCGAGCCACCCACGCCCACCCAGGCGCGAATGCCGTTCTCGGTCTTCGGATAGACGTCGGCCGCGTTCAGCGCCGACCGGGTGGCGCCCTGCCAGGTGACCGGCTTCTCGGTGAGAAGCTGCGAGAAGAGGTCGAGCTTCTCTTCGAAGAGAACCTCGTAGTCACTCAGGTCGTAGCCGAACAGAGGGAACGATTCGATGAACGAGCCGCGGCCGAGGATCACCTCGGCGCGGCCGGACGACAGGGCGTCGAGCGTCGCGAAGCGCTCATACACACGCACCGGGTCGTCGCTGGAGAGAACCGTGACGGCCGTACCGAGATGGATGTTCTCGGTACGGGCCGCCGCCGCCGCCAGCACAAGCTCAGGACTGGAGACGGCGAACTCGTGGCGGTGGTGCTCCCCCACCCCGAAGAACGACAGCCCGACCTGATCTGCAAGAACCGCCTGATCGACGATGTCGCGGATCGTCTGTGCGTCGCTGAGGCGTTCGCCGTCGTCGCCGACGGTCACATCGCCGAAAGTGTCCAGACCCAGTTGTGCATTCATGTGAATGAGAACCATCGAGCGGTCCCGCGCATTCCGATCAGCCCTGTGCGAGGGCCATCCGCAGCGTGTCGAGTCCGACCCCGCCCAGGCGCAGCGCACGCATGTGGAAACGCTTGATGTCGAATTCGTCGCCCTCGCGCTGGGCGGTTTCGTCGCGGATCTGCTCCCAGATGCGCTGGCCGACCTTGTACGACGGCGCCTGTCCCGGCCACCCGAGGTAGCGGTTCACCTCGAACTGGATGAACTCGTCCGACATGTTCACGTTGCGGCGCATGAACTCGAGCGCGAAGTCCGCGTCCCAGATGCCCTCGCCGTCGGGCCGCGGCTTGCCCAGGTGCACGCCGATGTCGAGCACTACGCGCGCGGCGCGCATGCGCTGGCCGTCGAGCATGCCCAGCCGGTCGGCGGGGTCGTCGAGGTAGCCGAGCTGCTCCATGAGACGTTCCGCATACAGTGCCCAGCCCTCGGCGTGACCGCTCGAGCCCGCCAGCAGACGTCGCCACGAGTTCAGCTCGGCGCGGTTGTACACGGCCTGCGCGATCTGCAGGTGGTGACCGGGAACGCCCTCGTGATAGACCGTCGTGAGTTCGCGCCACGTGTCGAAGGAATCGACGCCCTCCGGCACCGACCACCACATGCGTCCCGGGCGGGAGAAGTCGTCGGTGGGACCGGTGTAGTAGATGCCGCCCTCATTGGTGGGGGCGATCATGCACTCGAGCCGACGGATCGGCTCGGGGATGTCGAAGTGGGTCTTGCCGAGTTCTGCGACCGCACGGTCGCTGGTGGCTTGCATCCACTCCTGCAGTGCTGCCGTGCCGCGGAGCTTTCGCGATTCGTCGTTCTCCAGGAAGGCGACCGCCTCCTCCACGCTTGCGCCCGGGAGGATCTCGTTCGCGATCGACTCCTGCTCTGCGACCATCCGTGCGAGCTCCTGGAGGCCCCATTCGTAGGTCTCGTCGAGGTCGATCTCGGCGCCGAGGAAGCTCCGCGAGTGCAAGGCGTAGAGCTCGCGCCCCACGGCGTCGTCCTCGGATGCCACGGGGGCGAGGTCAGTGCGCAGGAAGTTCGCCAGGTGGTCGTAGGCGACGCGGGCGGCTCCGGCGTTGTCGGATAGCGTCTTCGCCAGCGATGCCGGCAGTTGGCCCTCGACGGGCGCGGCATCGGCCGCGAACGTCGCGAAGAAACCGTTGTCGGCGGTGTATCGGCGGATCTGGGCGGCGACCTCGGTGACCTGACGGCGCGCGGGGACGACGCCGGTCGCGATGCCCTCGCGCAGGGTCTCGATGTAGCCGCCGATCGCCTCTGGAATCGCCGACAGGCGGGTGGCGATCACGGTCCAGTCCTCGACCGTGTCGGTGGGCATGAGGTCGAACACGTTGCGCAGTTCCTGCGCCGGCGACGCGATGACGTTCACATCGCGAAGGTGGGCGCCCGCCTCGTGGAGGGCGAGCGAGAGCTGCAGGTCGCCGACGAGGTCGGCCTTGGTGACGAGGTCGACGTCGTCGACGGGCTCGGCGGCTTCCAGCGCCGCGAGCGTCGCCCGCGTGGCCTCCACGCGGGCGGCGGTGCCGGCGGGGGAAAGATCGTCGATCCGGCCGTTGTGCTCGAAGCGACCGATGTAGGTGGCCAGGCCTGGGGAGAGCTCAGCAGAGGTGTCGACCCATGCCTCGGCGATCGCGTCGATCGACGTGGGGGTGCGCGGGGAGTCAGTCATTCTTCGAGCCTAATCCCGACGCGGGGCGCGCGTGGGCCGACGATCAGTGCCCGGCGATGTCCCAGTTCTCCCCGCGGCCGATCTGCACATCGAGGGGAACCGACAACTCAGCGGCATCCCCCATGCGGTCGTGCACGATCCGCTCAACGGTGTCCCATTCCCCGGGCGCGACCTCGACCACGAGTTCGTCGTGGATCTGCAACAGAACCCGTGAGGCCACGCCCTGGGCGCGGAACTCATCGTGGATGCGGAAGAGCGCGATCTTCATGATGTCGGCCGCGCTGCCCTGGATGGGGGCGTTCAACGCCGCGCGTTCGGCGTTCTCCCGCAGCACGCGGTTGGGGCTCGCGAGGTCGGGGAACGGTCGACGACGGCCGAAGATGGTTTCGGTGTAGCCGTCGATCCGTGCCTGCTCGACGGAGGAGCGCAGGTAGTCGCGCACGGCGCCGAACCGCGCGAAGTACTCGGTCATCAGCTGCTTCGCCTCGGACTGCTCGATGCGCAGCTGCTTGGACAGCCCGAAGGCGCTGAGCCCATAGACCAGGCCGTAGCTCATGGCCTTGACCTTGGTGCGCATGGCGGGTGTCACCTCGGCCGGATCGACGCCGAACACGCGTGCTCCGACGAAGCGGTGCAGGTCTTCGCCTGAGTTGAAGGCCTCGATGAGGCCCGCATCGCCGGACAGGTGCGCCATGATGCGCATCTCGATCTGCGAGTAGTCCGCCGTCAGCAGAGTCTCGTATCCGGCGCCGACTTCGAAGGCAGCGCGGATGCGGCGTGACTCCTCCGTGCGGATGGGGATGTTCTGCAGGTTGGGGTCGGTGCTCGACAGGCGTCCCGTCTGGCTACCGGTTTGCACGTATGTCGTGTGGATGCGTCCGTCGTCACCGGTGGTGCGGTCGTTGCCGATTGCGGCGTCCAGCGACTCGATGATCTGGCGGAGCTTGGTCGCCTCGCGGTGCTGCAGCAGGAGGTCGAGGAACGGGTGCGGATGCGACTCCTGCAGGTCGGCGAGCACGGCGGCATCCGTGGAGTACCCGGTCTTGGTCTTGCGGGTCTTGGGCAGTTCGAGATGCTCGAACAGCACCTCCTGCAGCTGCTTGGGCGAGCCGAGGTTCACTTCCCGGCCGATCTCCGCGTAGGCGAGCTGTGCGACGCTCTCCGCGCGCACACCGAGCTCGGCGGAGAAGCCGGAGAGCTTCTCGTGCGAGACGGCGACGCCGGCCAGCTCCATGTCGGCGAGGGTGTCGAGGGTCGGCAGCTCGATCTCGCTCAGCACGCGGCCGACGGATGCCGGGATGTCGTCGCGCATCGCATCGGCGACGCGCAGGGTGTACCAGGAGAGCTGGCCCGGGGTCGCGCCTTCGGTCTCGGGGACGAGCTGGGTGGGATCGGCCTCGGGGAGCTTCTCATCGAGGTAACGGTCGACGAGGTCGCCCAGCCCCTTGTCGGGGAAGCTCGGACGCAGCAGCCACCCGGCCAGGATCGGGTCGAACACGAGCCCGCGCAGCCGCACTCCCGCACGTCGCAGCGCCTTCACCTGCGCTTTCGCGTCGGACAGGACTTTCGGCGCGGGGCTCTCGAGCCACGGCGTCAGGGCCGCCGCGGTCTCTGCCGTCCACGCGGCCTCGACCGCGGCGTCGGCGATCGCCAGCCCCACGCGCACCGGAAGACCTCCCTCGGTCACCAGGGTCAGCGCGACCTCCGTCGCCTCGGCGGACTCGATGACCGCCGGAAGCCACGCGCCGAGCGCGGCGGCGTCGAGCTCGGTCGGCGCGGGGGCGACCGCAACGGGTGCGGCATCGGCAGCGCCCTCGTCGGGGTCGGCGCCCACCGCTTCGAAGACACGGGGCAGCAGGGTGCGGAACTCGAGGCGGGCGAAGATGTCACGGACCGCCTGGGCGTCGATCGGACGCATGGCGAGATCGACAGGCTGGACGGGCAACTCGACGTCACGCAGCAGCGCGTTCAGCGAGCGGTTTCGTCGTACGTCGTCGAGGTGCTCGCGCAGGTTGCCCCCGACCACGCCCGTGATCTTGTCCGCGTTGTCGAGCAGTGCGTCGAGCGTGCCCCACTGCGTCAGCCACTTGACCGCGGTCTTCTCCCCCACCTTCGGAACGCCCGGGAGGTTGTCGCTGGTCTCACCGACGAGGGCGGCGATGTCGGGGTAGTTCGCGGGCGGCAGGCCGTACTTCTCGACGACGGCGTCGGGCGTGTAGCGCTTGAGCTGCGAGACGCCCTGCACGCTCGGGTAGAGGAGCGTGACATCGTCGGTCACGAGCTGGATGGTGTCGCGATCGCCGGAGCAGACGAGCACGTCGTAGCCTTCGGCGGCGCCCTGCGTGGCAAGGGTGGCGAGGATGTCGTCGGCCTCGATGCCCTCCTTCGTGAGAACGGTGACGTTCATCGCCTCCAGGCACTCCTGCAGCAGCGGGATCTGGCCCTTGAACTCCGCCGGCGACTCGGAACGGGTCGCCTTGTACTCGGGATACACGTCGGTGCGGAACGAGTGCCGCGACGTGTCGAAGGCCACGGCCAGGTGGGTGGGTTGCTCTGCCTTGACGAGGTTGACGAACATCGAGAGGAACCCGTAGATGCCGTTCGTGTGCTGGCCGTCGCGGGTCGTGAAGTTGTCGACGGGAAGGGCGAAGAATGCCCGATATGCCAGCGAATGGCCGTCCACGACGAGGAGGGTAGGCTTTGCGGAGTCCGTCACCCTGCAACTCTAGACGCGGGTGCGGACACCGGAACTCCTGTAACGATCACTTCCGAAGGTGGACGATGACCGCTGAGCACTCCCCCGCCGACCGCGATGGCATGCACTGGGCGCGCGAGCGCGGAATGGGCGCGCTGGCCGAGAAGATGGGCATCGAGTTCACCGAGTTCTCGATCGAACGCTCCGTCGCGACCATGCCGGTCGAGGGCAACACGCAACCGGTCGGGCTGCTGCACGGCGGTGCTTATGTCGTTCTGGGGGAATCCCTCGGGTCGATGGCCGCGAACCTGTACGCCGGGCCCGATCGACTCGCGGTGGGCGTCGACATCAACGCGACCCACACGCGCTCCGCGACCAGCGGCATCGTCACCGGTGTCTGCACGCCGGTGCACCTGGGACGGAGCATGACGGTGCACGAGATCGTCGTGACCGATGATCAGGGACGTCGCTGCTCGACGATCCGGATCACGAACATGATCGAGGGCCGCCCCGTCGGGTGACGCGCCGCGCTCGGCGCGGCGCTCAGGACTTCTTCGGCGAGAGCTGCTCGATGATGGCCTTGGCGACGTCCTGCATGGTGAGGCGGCGATCCATCGATGCCTTCTGGATCCAGCGGAAGGCCTCGGGCTCGCTGAGGCCCATCTTCTCGTTGAGCAGACCCTTGGCCCGGTCGACGAGCTTGCGGGTCTCGAAGCGCTCGACCATGTCGGCGACCTCGGCCTCGAGCGTGATGATCTGCTCATAGCGGGCGAGGGCGATCTCGATCGCGGGCAGCAGGTCGTTCGGGGTGAAGGGCTTGACGACGTAGGCCAGCGCGCCGGCTTCGCTCGCGCGCTCGACGAGCTCCTTCTGGCTGAACGCCGTCAGCAGCACGACGGGTGCGACGTGGTTCTTGCTGAGCTTCTCGGCGGCGCTGATGCCGTCGAGGACGGGCATCTTGACGTCCATGATGACCAGGTCGGGGCGCAGCTCGGTGGCGAGCTGGACGGCGGTCTCGCCGTCGCCGGCCTCGCCGACGACATCGAAGCCGTTGTCCCGGAGGATCTCGACGATGTCGAGGCGGATCAGCGATTCGTCCTCGGCGACGACGACGCGTCGGGGGGCGGATGCCGTGGGAGTCGTGCTCGGTTCCTGCTCAGTCACCTTTGAATCCTACGGTATCGTCAATCCCGGGCGTGCGCGGATGGACGTCCACGTGCGCCGGTGTGGCGGAATGGCAGACGCGACCGACTCAAACTCGGTTGTCTTCGGACGTGTGGGTTCGACTCCCACCACCGGCACGGAAACGAAATGAGGGGCGGATGCCGGGAGTCCCGGCATCCGCCCCTCATCGTTCGTGCTGCGACCTACTTCTCCGCCTGGTAGATCGGCGCCTTGCCGTGCACGGCGTCGCCGATCCGGTGCACCCGGATGTCATTGGTCGAGCCGATGATTCCGGGAGGGGAACCGGAGATCACGACGACCTTGTCCCCTTCCTTCGCCAGGCCCTGACCGAGGAAGAAGTCATCCACCTGGTGGAACATCATGTCGGTGTGCGCCACGTGCTCGACGAGCGTGGACTGCACGCCCCAGGTCAGCGCCATGCGGCGGCGGATCGCGGGGTCGACGGCGAAGGCCATCATCGGGATGCCGGGGCGCAGCCGCGACATGCGGCGCGCCGTGTCACCCGACTCGGTGAAGATGGCGATGTACTTCGCCTCGATGAACTCCGCGACCTCGTTCGCGGCCAGCGTGAGGATGCCGCCCTGGGTGCGCGGCTTGGCGCTGAACGGACGGATGCGCTCGAGACCGTGCTCCTCTGTCGAATCGACGATGCGGGCCATGGTCTGCACCGTGACGACCGGGTAGTCGCCGACGCTCGTCTCGCCCGAGAGCATCACCGCGTCGGCGCCGTCGAGCACCGCGTTGGCGACGTCGGAGGCCTCGGCGCGCGTGGGAACGGGAGCGTGCGTCATCGACTCGAGCATCTGCGTCGCGACGATCACGGGCTTGGCCATGCGGCGGCACATTTCGACGGCGCGCTTCTGCACGACCGGGACGGCCTCCAGCGGAAGCTCGACCGCGAGGTCGCCGCGGGCGACCATGATGCCGTCGAACGCGTCGATGATCTCCTCGAGGTTGTCGACCGCCTGCGGCTTCTCGATCTTGGCGATGACGGGCACCTTGCGGCCCTCCTCCGCCATGATCTCGTGCACGCGACTGATGTCGGCCGCGTCACGGACGAAGGAGAGCGCGATCAGATCGGCACCTGCCTGCAGACCCCAGCGGAGGTCGGCTTCGTCCTTCTCGGACAGCGCGGGAACGCTCACGGCGACACCGGGCAGGTTGATGCCCTTGTTGTTCGACACGGTTCCGGCCACGACGACCTTCGTCGTCACGACGGGTCCGTCGACGCTCTCGACCTCGACGCGGACCTTGCCGTCGTCGATCAGGAGCGAGTCGCCGGGCTTCACGTCGCCGGCCAGGCCCTTGAACGTGGTGCCGACGAGGTCACGGGTGCCCACCACATCGTCGGTGGTGATGCGGAAGGTCTCACCCACGGCCAGGTCGTGAGGTCCGTCGCTGAACTTTCCGAGGCGGATCTTGGGGCCCTGCAGGTCGACGAGGATGGCGACGGCCTTGCCGGCGTCGTCAGCGGCTTTGCGTACGTTCGCGAAGCGGACTTCGTGCTCGGCGTACGAGCCGTGGCTCAGGTTCATTCGGGTGACGTCCACGCCCGCCTCGATGATCGCTCGGATCATCTCGTACGATTCGGTGGCCGGTCCCAGGGTTGCGACGATCTTCGCGCGTCTCACTGAAAGACTCTCCGGTCTGTATGGGTTATTCGGGGGTTGATTTCAGCCTACGCGGGCTGAAGGCCGATCGCGACGTCCGTCGGCCGCACCGGTGACGGCAGGCTCGTGCGGCCCATCAGATACTCGTCGACGGCGGCCGCCGCGGCGCGTCCCTCCGCGATCGCCCAGACGATCAGCGACTGGCCTCGACCGGCGTCACCGGCGACGAACACCCCGGGGGCGGTCGTCTGGTAGTCATCGCCGCGTTCGACGTTGCCGCGGCCCGTGAACACGGTACCGAGCTGCGATTCGAGCTCCGTGCTTTCGGGGCCGGTAAAACCCATCGCGATCAGGATCAGGTCGGCGGGGATCTCGCGCTCGCTGCCGCTGCGGGGCACCCGGCGGCCGTCGGGCAGGTATTCCGTCTCGGCGACGCGCAGGGCGCGCACCTCTCCCGCCTCGTTGCCGAGGAACTCCACCGTCGACGCGAGGAAGGTCCGCTCGCCGCCCTCTTCATGGGCCGAGGAGATCTCGAACACCGTGGGAGTCATCGGCCACGGCTGGTGGTCGGGACGCCCCGTCGGCGGCTCCTTGCCGATCGCGAGGTTGGTGACGCTGAGAGCACCCTGACGGTGCGCGGTGCCGATGCAGTCGGCGCCGGTGTCGCCGCCGCCGATCACGATGACGTGCTTACCCTCGGCGTGGATCTGGTTCGGAACCTGATCGCCGGCGACGGCCTTGTTGGACTCGACGAGGTACTCCATCGCGAAGTGCACGCCCGCAAGGTCGCGACCGGGGATGGCGAGCTCGCGCGGCAGCGTCGAGCCCGTGGCGATGACGACCGCGTCGTAGCGGGCACGCAGGTCGCTCCACGAGATGTCGGCGCCGATCTCCACCCCGGCGCGGAAGCGCGTTCCCTCGTCCTGCATCTGACGCAGCCGCGACTCGAGGTGGCGCTTTTCCATCTTGAAGTCCGGGATGCCATAGCGCAGCAGGCCGCCGATGCGGTCGTCGCGTTCGTAGACCGCTACGGTGTGGCCGGCCCGGGTCAGCTGCTGGGCGGCGGCAAGACCCGCCGGGCCCGAGCCGACGACGGCGACGGTCTTGCCGGTCAGGCGCGCCGGCGGTTCCGGCTCGACCCATCCGTTGGCGAAGGCATCATCGATCGTCGAGACCTCGATCTGCTTGATCGTGACCGCGGGCTGGTTGATGCCCAGCACGCACGAGCTCTCGCACGGCGCCGGGCACAGCCGGCCCGTGAACTCGGGGAAGTTGTTGGTCGCGTGCAGGCGCTCGATGGCGGCGCGGCCCTCGCCGCGCCACATCAGATCGTTCCACTCCGGGATGAGGTTGCCCAGCGGGCATCCTTTGTGGCAGAACGGGATGCCGCAGTCCATGCAGCGGCCGGCCTGACGGCGCAGGACGGCGGAGTCGCCCGGCTCGTAGACCTCTTTCCAGTCCATGATGCGCACGGGAACCGGCCGGCGCGCCGGGAGCTCGCGCTCGGTGGTCTTCAAGAAGCCCTTTGGGTCAGCCACCGGTCACCTCCAAGATGCGGGTCCAGACGACGTCGCTGTCGGGGTCGAGGCCCTCGGCGGCCGCCTCCTGGCGGGTCTGCAGCACCGCGGCGTAATCGCGCGGCAGGACACGGACGAAGTTCGCGGCCTCAGCCTCGAGATCGTCCAGAAGCGCGGCACCCAACGTCGAGTCGGTTTCGGCCACGTGGCGCTCGAGCAGGTCGCGCAGGATCTCGACGTCCCCAGAACCCATCTCGAGCAGTTCGAGCTCGCCGGTGGCGATCGCCTCGCGGTTGACGAGATCACGGTCGAGCTTGTAGATGTATGCGCTGCCGCCGGACATTCCAGCGCCGAGGTTGCGTCCCGTCGGGCCGAGGATCACGGCCAGCCCGCCGGTCATGTACTCCAGCGCGTGGTCGCCCACGCCCTCGACGACCGCGGTCGCGCCCGAGTTGCGCACCAGGAAGCGCTCGCCCACGACACCGCGCAGGAACAGCGTTCCTTGCGTGGCTCCGTAGCCGATGACGTTGCCGGCGATGACGTTCCGTGCGGCATCGAACGTCGCCGCGCGCGGGGGTCGCACGACAATCTCGCCGCCCGACAGTCCCTTGCCGACGTAGTCGTTCGAGTCGCCCTCCAGGCGCAGCGTGATGCCGGAAGGCAGGAAAGCGCCGAAGGACTGGCCGGCCGAACCGGTGAGGTTGATCTCGATCGTTCCGGCCGGCAGCCCGTGCTCACCGTGGGCGAGCGTGACACGGTTGCCCAGCATCGTGCCGACCGCGCGCTCGGTGTTGCGGATCGGCAGGTCGATCGCGAAATGGCCGCCATGGGCGATCACGTCCTGTGCCTGTTCGATGAGCGGTACGTCGAAGTGGTGGTCCAGCTCGTGGTCCTGGTCGCGCAGATGACGGCGCGGAACGTCCGGGCCGAAGGCCGGTCCCTCCAGGATCGGGCTGAGGTCCAGCCCGCTCGCCTTCCAGTGATCGACAGCACCGTTCATGTCGAGCATCTCGGTGTGGCCGACGGCTTCCTCGATGGAGCGAAAGCCGAGCTCCGCGAGGTACTCGCGTACCTCTTGGGCGAGGAACTGCATGAAGTTCACGACGAACTCGGGCTTGCCGGTGAAACGGCTGCGCAGCACCGGGTTCTGCGTCGCGACGCCCACAGGACAGGTGTCGAGATGGCAGACCCGCATCATGATGCAGCCCTCGACGACGAGCGCCGTCGTGGCGAAACCGAACTCCTCGGCGCCCAGCAGCGCCGCGATCACCACGTCGCGTCCCGTCTTCAGCTGGCCGTCGGCCTGCACGACCACGCGGTCGCGCATGTCGTTGAGCATGAGGGTCTGCTGCGTCTCGGCGAGGCCGAGCTCCCACGGCGTGCCGGCGTGCTTGAGCGAGTTGAGGGGGCTCGCGCCGGTGCCGCCGTCGTGGCCGGAGACCAGGATGACGTCGGCGAGGGCTTTGGCCGTTCCCGCCGCGACCGCGCCGATTCCCGACTGGCTGACGAGCTTGACGTGCACGCGAGCCTTGGGGTTGGCACGCTTGACGTCGAAGATCAACTGCTTGAGATCCTCGATCGAGTAGATGTCGTGGTGCGGGGGCGGCGAGATCAGTCCGACGCCGGGCGTGCCACCGCGGGTGCGGGCGATCCAGGGATACACCTTGCCCGGGGGCAGCTGGCCGCCTTCGCCGGGCTTGGCGCCCTGAGCGAGCTTGATCTGGATGTCGTCCGCGTGGGTGAGGTACATGCTCGTGACGCCGAAGCGCCCCGAGGCGACCTGCTTGATCGCGCTGCGGCGCTCGGGGTCGAGCAGGCGCTCGACGTCTTCGCCGCCTTCGCCCGTGTTGGACTTGGCGCCGATCGAGTTCATTGCGATCGCGAGGGTCTCGTGCGCCTCGCGCGAGATCGACCCGTAGCTCATCGCGCCGGTCGAAAAGCGCTTCACGATCGATGAGATCGGCTCGACCTCGTCGATCGGCACGGGCGGACGCTCGCCGGTCTTGAGCCGGAACATGCCGCGCAGCGTCTTCAGCTCGGCGGCCTGGTCGTCGACGAGCTTGGTGTACTCGCGGAAGATGTCGTATCGGCGCGTGCGCGTCGCGTGCTGCAGACGGAACACCGTGTCGGGCGTGAACAGGTGCGGAGCACCGTCGCGGCGCCACTGGTACTCGCCGCCCGTCCACAGGCGCTCGTGGGCGCGGACGGCGCCGTCCTCGGGATAGGCGTAGTCGTGGCGTGCCTGATTCTCCCGCGCGATCTGGCGAATACCCACCCCGCCGAGCTTGGTCTCGGTGCCGGTGAAGTACTTCTGGATGAACTCCTCCGACAGCCCGACCGCCTCGAAGACCTGCGAACCGGCGTAGGACGACACGGTGGAGATGCCCATCTTGGACATGATCTTCAGCACGCCCTTGCCGAGCGCGTAGATCAGGTTCTTGACGGCCTTCTCGGGCGTGACGCCGGTGATGAACCCGGCCCGCACGAGGTACTCCACGGTCTCCATCGCCAGATACGGATTGACCGCCGAGGCGCCGTAGCCGATGAGGGTGGCGACGTGATGCACTTCGCGCACGTCGCCGGCCTCGACGACGAGGCCGACCTTCATCCGGTTCTCTCGACGGATCAGGTGGTGGTGCACGGCCGAGAGCATCAACAGCGACGGGATGGGGACGAGGTCCTTGTTGCTGTCGCGGTCGCTCAGGATGAGGAACTCGGCGCCGTCGGCGATGGCCGCGTCGACCTCGTCGGAGATCTCTTCCAAGCGGCGCTCGAGGGCATCCTCGCCGTGCTCCAGGTGGTACAGACCGCGGATGGTCACCGACCGACGTCCCGGCAGAGCCTTGTCGATGTTCTGAAGCTTCGCCAGTTCGTCGTTGTCGATCACCGGGAAGTCGAGCGTGATCGTCCGCGTGTGCTCGGGCCCCCACTCCAGCAGGTTGCGCTCGGGACCGAGGCCGAGGGCGAGCGAGGTGACGACCTCTTCGCGGATGGAGTCGAGCGGCGGGTTGGTCACCTGGGCGAACTGCTGGACGAAGTAGTCGAACAGCAGTCGCGGGCGCTCACTGAGCACCGCGATCGGCGTGTCGGATCCCATGGCACCGAGGGGCTCGGCGCCGGTCTGACCCATCGGTGTGAGCAGGATGCGCACTTCCTCCTCGGTGTATCCGAAGGTGCGCTGACGGCGGGTGATGGAGGCGATGGGGTGCACGATGTGCTCCCGATCCGGAAGCTCCTTCAAGCGCACGCGTCCGGCATCCAGCCATTGCTGCCACGGCTGCAGGGCGGCCAGCTCCGCCTTGACCTCGTCGTCTTCGATGATGCGGCCCTGAGCCGTGTCGACGACGAACATACGACCCGGACGCAGACGGCCGCGGCGCTTGATGCGCTCGGGCGCGAAGTCGAGGACGCCCGTCTCGCTCCCGATGACGACCAGACCGTCGGTGGTCTCGGTCCACCGGCCCGGACGCAGTCCGTTGCGGTCGAGGGTAGCGCCGACCAGCGTCCCGTCGGTGAAGATGAGGGCGGCGGGGCCGTCCCACGGCTCCATCTGCATGGAGTGGTACTCGTAGAACGCGCGCAGGTCCGGCGTGATGTCGGCCTGCTTCTCGTACGCCTCCGGCACCATCATCATGACTGCGTGCGGGAGGCTCCGCCCGGTGAGGGTGAGCAGCTCGAGCACCTCGTCGAAGGATGCCGAGTCGCTCGCACCCTCGGTGCAGATGGGGAGCAGCGGACGGATGTCGCCGATCAGCTCGGACTCGAGCTGCGACTGACGCGCACGCATCCAGTTGCGGTTGGCGCCGACCGTGTTGATCTCGCCGTTGTGGGCGAGCATGCGCAGCGGCTGCGCGAGCGGCCACGAGGGGAAGGTGTTCGTGGAGTACCGCGAGTGCACGACGGCGAGTTCGCTCTGGAAACGCTCATCCTGCAGGTCGGGGTAGAACGGCTCGAGCTGCAGCGTGGTGACCATGCCCTTGTAGCCGAGGGTGCGGGCGCTGAGCGATACGAAGTACGCGTCGTGCTCGCGGCGGGCCCGCTTGCGCAGCCGATACACGCGGCGATCCAGCGCGATGCCGCTGAGGGCGGGCGCATCACCGACCGCGGGGCGCGACACGAAAAGCTGCTCGAAGTGCGGGCGCGCGTCGTAGGCGAGCTTGCCCAGATGCTGCTGCTCGGTCGGCACGTCGCGCCAACCCAGAACCGTCAGGCCCTCGGAGTGTGCGATCCGTTCGACGCCGGCCTTGATCTCGGCGCGCACCGCCTCATCGAGCGGGAGGAAGGCCATTCCGGCCGCGTACTCCCCGACCGGCGGCAGATCGAAATCGACGACGGCGCGCAGGAACTCGTCGGGCATCTGCGTGAGAATGCCGGCGCCGTCGCCGGTGCCCGCGTCGGAGCCGATGGCGCCGCGGTGCTCGAGGTTGCGCAGCGCCGTCAGCGCGAGTTCGACGATGTCGTGCCCGGCCTCACCGCGCAGGGTGGCCACCATCGCGAGGCCGCACGCGTCCTTCTCGAACGCGGGGTTGTACATTCCCTGCTTGGCGGGGAAACCCGACGCCGTGTGGCGCGCGAGTGTTTCGTGGGTCTCTTCACGACGGGGGCTCGAAGCCATGGCAACCGTCCTCATGGTCAAACTGATCGGGGACGACGTCGGCCCTGGGCATTCAGCGGAGGTGTATTCAGCGGAGGTGAAATCGAAGCGTGCGGTGCACCGGTATGTGACTCAGGTGCTACTTCGATGCGACTGTGCTTGTGGCTGCGTCCGCGATGTACTCGGTCGTCGGGGGTGCGCTGACGTCCACGAATTCATCGGTGTTCTGCGATTGTACAGCTCCGCCCCGCTCCCGACCGCGCATGTACGGCGACGGCTCGAAGCCCGGGTGGCGTCGCGTCTGCACCACGTAGATGACGAGGCCCACGACGACGCCGGCGATCGCGGCCCACACGTTGGTGCGGAGCCCGAAGAAGACCTCGCTCGGGTCGATGCGGATGCTCTCCCAGACGATGCGGCCGGCGCTGTACCAGATGAGGTAAATCGCGAACAGGCGTCCCCACTGCAGCCGGAATCGCGAGCCCACCCACAGCAGCACGACCACGCCGAGCGTGTTCCAGATGACCTCGTAGAGGAAGGTGGGGTGGAAGAGAGTGCCTGCGGGAAGGCCGACCGGCCACGCCGGGTTCGGGTAGTCGATCTGCAGACCCCAGGGCAGGTCGGTGGGAAGTCCGTAGAGCTCCTGGTTGAACCAGTTGCCGAACCGTCCGAGCGCCTGGGCAAGGAGCAGTCCCGGCGCCAGCGCGTCGGCGAAGGTCCAGAAGCGGATGCCGGTCCACTTGCAGCCGAGCCACGCGCCGATGGCGCCGCCGATCAGCGCGCCGAAGATCGCGATGCCGCCATCCCAGACGTTCCAGATCGCGTCGCGGACGAACGGATTCCACCAGTCGCGGCCCTGTTCGAAGTAGAAGCCCCAGTGGGTCAGCACGTGGAAGGCGCGAGCGCCGATGATCGCCAGTGGCACGGCCAGCAGGCAGATGTCGATGACGACCCAGGACTCTGCCCCGCGCTTGGTCAGACGGTGGTTTGTGATGAACGCGGCGACGACGATGCCGGCGAGAATGCACAGCGCGTAGAAGTGGATCGTCAGCGGGCCGAGCTGGAAGGAGCTGATCGGCGGGCTCGGGATGCTGGCGACGACGGAGGCGGAGGAAAGCACGAGGGCAGTCTACTTTGCCGTCGGAGGGGGTGCCGTCAGCGGCCGGTGCCCGCAGTGAGGGCCCGCGTCTCGGCCGCCAGAGCTTCGACGCCCCCGTCGCGGAGCGCACGCACGAGCGCCGTGCCGACGATTGCCCCGTCGGCGTACTCGAGCACGCCGGAAACCTGGTCGGGCGTCGAGATGCCGATGCCGACGCAGGCGTGCTCGACGCCGAAGGTGCGAAGGCGCGCCACCAGGGTGCGCGCGGCGGCATCCAACTCGGCACGCTCGCCCGTGATTCCCATCGTCGACACCGTGTAGACGAAGCCGGTGGAGGCGTCCGCGATCATGCGAAGCCGTTCGTCGGTCGAGGTGGGGGCCGCGAGGAAGACGCGATCCAGCCCCGTCCGCTCGGATGCGGCGACCCAGTCGGCTGCCGCATCGGGGGTGATATCGGGCGTGATCAGGCCCGCTCCCCCGGCGGCGAGCAGCTCGTCCGCGAAGCGGTCGACGCCGTACTGCATCACCGGGTTCCAGTAGGTCATCACCAGGATGGGGACGTCGACGCGGGCCGCGATCTCCCGCACCGCCGTGAAGGTGTCACGCAGACGGAAGCCGGCCGCCAGGGCCGTCTGGGTCGCTTCCTGGATGATGAGCCCGTCCATCACCGGGTCGGAGTAGGGCGGACCGAGCTCGAGGATGTCGGCACCGTTCTCGGCGAGGGCGACGGCGGCATCGATGCTCGTCTGCAGGTCGGGAAAGCCCAGCGGAAGATACCCGACGAAGGCGCCGCGTCCGTCGGCCTTGGCCGCGTCGATCGCCGCGGCGACACGTGAACTCACGCTGTCGCTCCGTCGTCGTAGAGGCCGAACCACCGTGCCGCGGTGTCCATGTCTTTGTCGCCGCGTCCCGACAGGTTGACGGCGATGATCGCGTCGGGCCCGAGTTCGCGTCCGAGGCGCAGAGCGCCGGCAAGGGCGTGAGCGGATTCGATCGCGGGGATGATCCCCTCGGTCTGCGACAGCAGACGCAGGGCGTCCATGGCCTCGGCATCCGTGGCGGGGATGTACTCCGCGCGGCCGATGTCGGCAAGCCACGCGTGCTCCGGACCGACGCCGGGGTAGTCCAGCCCGGCGGAGATCGAGTGCGACTCGATCGTCTGTCCATCCTCGTCCTGCAGCACGAACGTCTTCGCACCGTGCAGCACGCCGGGGCGTCCGCGCTCGATGGATGCCGCGTGCCGGGGTGTGTCGACGCCGTCTCCGGCCGCCTCCACCCCGTAGAGCTTGACGTCGGCGTCGTCGAGGAACGCATCGAACATCCCGATCGCGTTCGATCCGCCGCCGACGCACGCGACGACGACATCGGGAAGGCGGCCCGTCTCTTCCAGCAGCTGAGCGCGCGCCTCCTCCGAGATGATCTTCTGAAAGTCGCGGACCATCGCGGGGAACGGGTGCGGCCCGGCGGCGGTGCCGAAGATGTAGTTGGTGGTCTCCACCGATGCCACCCAGTCGCGGTAGGCCTCGTTGATCGCGTCTTTCAGGGTGCGGGAGCCGGTCGTGACCGGGACGACCTCGGCACCGAGAAGCCGCATCCGAGCCACGTTCAGTGCCTGGCGCTCGGTGTCGACCTCGCCCATGTACACGGTGCACTCGAAGCCGAAAAGCGCCGCCGCGGTCGCCGTCGCCACGCCGTGCTGGCCGGCTCCGGTCTCGGCGATGACGCGCTTCTTGCCGAGGCGCTGGGTCAGCAGTGCCTGGCCGATGACGTTGTTGATCTTGTGCGAGCCCGTGTGGTTGAGGTCTTCGCGCTTGAGGAAGATCCGCGCTCCCCCGGCGTGGGCGGCGAATCGCGGCACCTCGGTGAGTGCGGACGGGCGGCCGGCGTAGGAGTGCAGCAGAGACGTGAATTCGGCCTGGAACGCGGGATCGGCCTTGGCCGACTCGTACACGGCGGTCAGCTCGTCGATCGCCGCTATCAGCGATTCGGGCATGAAACGTCCGCCGAAGTCACCGAAGAAGGGACCGTGCTGATCGCGCAGGCTCGTCATCGTCCCGCCTCCAGGAAGGCGTGCAGGGTGGTGACCGGATCGTTGGTGACGAGGGCTTCGCCGATGAGAACGACGTCGGCGCCGGCGGCGCGATAGTGCGCGACGTCGTCGGGAGTGCGCACCGCCGACTCGGCGATCTTCACCGCATCCGATGGGAAACGATCGGCGAGCGAGCCGAACAGGTCACGGTCGAGCTCGAACGTCGACAGGTTGCGGGCGTTGACGCCGATGAGCTTCGCGCCCAGGTCGGCCGCACGCTCGAGTTCTTCGCCCGAATGCGTCTCCACGAGTGGCGTCATCCCCAGTTGCACGACGAGATCGTGCAACTGCTGCAGCAGAGGCTGCTCGAGGGCGGCCACGATCAGCAGCACGAGGTCGGCGCCGGACGCTCGGGCTTCGAACACCTGATAGGCCGTGGCGATGAAGTCCTTGCGGAGCACCGGAAGCGACACGCGCTGCTTGACGGCTTCGAGGTCGGCCAGCGAGCCCTTGAACTTCCGGCCCTCGGTGAGCACCGAGATCGCGGATGCACCGCCCTCCTCGTAGCGTGCGGCCTGCAGAGCGGGATCGGGGATTTCCGCCAGGTCGCCGCGCGAGGGGCTCGCGCGTTTGACTTCGGCGATGATCTTCACGCGATCTGCCGGCGACAGGGCGGCCAGCGCGTCGATCGCGGGAGTCTGGGCAAGCGCATCGCGCTCGACGTCGTGAAGGGGACGTGCGTGTTCTCGAGCCTGCGCGTCTTCGACGGCGCCGGCGGTGAGGCCATCCAGCATGTCAGTGCTGCTTCGGTGCGTACTTCGGACCGTTCGCGCCGTAGCCGGCCTTCGCCAGCACCCAGCCCACGACCGCGCCGATGACGAGCAGTCCTGCGGAGGCCCAGACGAGGACCGGCATGTCGAACCAGTAGAAGACCGTGCCGAGAGTGACGGCGAGGAGCATGATCACCACGGCCGTCCAGGCGGCGGGCGAGTGTCCGTGGCCGGGGTCGTCGATGCTGTTGCTCATGATGCTCCTCGGTCTGATTCGGGGTTGTTCTCAGTCTAGCGGGCGGTGGGATCGTCGCCGTGCGACAGCTCGTCCCACGAGTCGATGGCATCGTACGGTCGCGACTCTCTGAGATCGGGCTCTGAACCTATGGTCTGGTTCGGAGTCGCCCCAGAGCCCTCGGTCTGGAAGCGTCGCCCCGACCGCCGCCACCGATGCGAGGTCGCGATCGTGAGGGCACCGCCGCCGACGATGAGCACTCCCGCCACCGCGGTCAGCCACGGCCAGGGGGTCGCGGTGACCGATACCACCAGCCCGGCGATCGCGTCGGCACCCGACAGCCCGGTGGCGGTCGTGACGGACGCGGCGACCGCATCCAGCGGGTGATCGAGCGCGATGCGTGCCGCGCCGATCGCCAGAGCCCCGCCGATCGCGAGTGCGACGGCGCCGAAGACGTAGCGCAGCACCCGTCCGACCACGGTCAGCGCGAGCCCGAGGGCGAGTGCCGCCAGGCTCAACGGGGCGAGCACGGTGAACGCCTTCGCTCCCGCGACCTCCAGCGAGGCGGTGGCTCCGGCGTCGAGGTTCACACTCAGCCAGGTCTGCGTGGAAGAGATGATCGCGAGGGCTCCGCCGAAGATGATCCCCAGCACGGCGAAGGTGCGCGCGCGTGCGCTCACGAGGTGCCCGTTTCGGCGGAGGCGGTCGTCGGGGCGAGATCGTCGGCATCGAAGCAGGTGCGGTCGCCGGTGTGACACGCGGCGCCGATCTGCTCGACGGCGATCAGTACGGCATCCCCGTCGCAGTCCAGGCGTGCGCCGCGCACGTACTGCGCGTGGCCCGAGGTGTCGCCCTTGCGCCAGTACTCCTGACGCGATCGCGACCAGAACGTCACCCGCCCCTCGGTGAGCGTGCGGCGGAGGGCCTCGGCATCCATCCACCCGAGCATCAGCACCTCGCCGGTGTCGTACTGCTGGATGATCGCCGGCGCGAGGCCGTCGGCGTTGAAGGCGACGCGCGCGATGCGGGCGTCGGTGTCGTCGGCCTTCATCGGCGCACCTCGATCCCGTCCGCGCTGAGCGCATCCTTGACGTCGCCGATCGTCAGTTGGCCCGAGTGGAAGACGGATGCCGCGAGCACCGCATCGGCGCCGGCGTGCACGGCCGGGGCGAAGTGGTCGACGCTGCCCGCGCCGCCCGAAGCGATCACGGGGACCGAGGACAGTTCACGCATCAGGGCGACGAGTTCGAGGTCGAAACCGTCCTTGGTGCCGTCGGCGTCGATCGAGTTCACGAGCAGTTCACCGGCGCCGCGGTCGATCGCTTCGCGTGCCCAGTCGAGTGCGTCGAGCTGGGTCGCGGTGCGCCCGCCGTGGGTGGTCACGACGAATCCCGATCGGGTGCCGGGGGCGCGCTTGACATCGAGGGAGAGCACGAGCACCTGCGCGCCGAAGCGGTCGGCGATCTCGCCCACGAGCTCGGGACGCGCGATCGCCGCGGAGTTCACCCCCACCTTGTCGGCTCCGACCGCCAGCAGCCGAGCGACGTCGTCGGTCGTGCGCACTCCCCCACCCACGGTGAGCGGAATGAACACCTGCTCGGCGGTGCGCCGCACGACGTCGTAGGTGGTGGATCTGTCATCGACCGTCGCCGTCACATCGAGGAAGGTGAGCTCGTCGGCGCCCTGGGCGAAGTACAGCGCGGCGAGTTCGACAGGGTCGCCCATGTCGCGCAGATTCTCGAAGTTGACGCCCTTCACGACGCGACCGGCGGCCACGTCGAGGCACGGGATGACGCGTCGCGCGAGCGACATGTCAGAGCCTCGCGTTGTGGATCGGCGTGACCAGAATCGCGCGCGCGCCGATCGCGTAGAGGGCGTCCATCACCTGGTTCACGGTCTTTCGCGGGCTCATCACCCGCACCGCGACCCACTCGGGGTCGCGCAGCGGTGAGATCGTGGGCGACTCGATGCCGGGGGCGATCGCCACCGCGTCGTCGACGAGCGACGCAGGCAGGTCGTAGTCGATGAGCACGTACTGGCGGGCGACCATGACGCCGCGCAGACGCCGCAGCAGCGTCTGTGTGCCGTCGGCCTCGGTCGGGGCGCCGATCAGGACGGCCTCGGACTGCAACAGCACCGGGCCGAAGATCTCGAGTCCGGCTTGCTTGAGCGTCGTCCCGGTCGACACGACATCGGCGACCGCGTCGGCCACGCCGAGTTGCACGGCCGATTCCACCGCGCCGTCCAGCGGCACGAGGTCGACGGCGACGCCCTGCTGGTCGAGGTATCCGTCGACCAGGCCCGGGTAGGCGGTCGCGACGCGCAGACCTTCGAGATCGGTGACGTTCTCGAAGCGACCGGGAGGACCGGCGAAGCGGAATGTCGAGGCGCCGAAGCCGAGCTGTTCGATCTCACGTGCCCCCGGCATGCGCGCATCCAGCAGCAGGTCGCGGCCGGTGATGCCGACGTCGAGCGCTCCGGAACCGACGTAGGTCGCGATGTCCTTCGGGCGCAGGTAGAAGAACTCGACCTCGTTGAGGGGGTCGATGACGTGGAGGTCTTTCGGATCGCGACGGCCGGTGTATCCGGCCTCCGCGAGCATCTCGGCGGCGGTGTCGGCGAGCGACCCCTTGTTCGGCACGGCGATGCGCAGCATGGGTGAAGGGCTTTCGGTGTCGGAGCGAGCGGAGGAGGAAGCGCGCTCAGAGATGTCGGTACACGTCGTCGAGGGTCAGTCCCTTGGCGAGCATGAGCACCTGCAGGTGGTACAGCAGCTGCGAGATCTCTTCAGCCGTCTCATCGTCGGACTGGTACTCCGCGGCCATCCACACTTCGGCCGCCTCTTCGACGATCTTCTTGCCGATGGCGTGCACGCCGCGATCGAGCTGGGCGACGGTGCCGGAACCCTCGGGACGGGTCTGGGCTGTCGCCGTCAGCTCCGCGAACAGGGCGTCGAACGTCTTCACCCTCACAGGTTACCGGTCTCGCGCGAGGCCGAGCGGCGCCGTGACGTCAGTGACGGTGGTGATCGGCGCCGAGACGGCGCAGCGCCGTGATGGCGCGGTCGGGTTCGGCGGCGCCGAACACCGCGGAACCGGCGACGAATGTGTCGGCGCCGGCCTCGGCGGCTTGGGCGATCGTCGACTCGGAGATGCCGCCGTCGACCTGCAGCCACACCTGCGATCCTCGGCGACGCGCTTCGTCGTGAAGGCGCGCCAGCTTGGGCATCTGGTCGGCCATGAAGGACTGGCCACCGAAACCGGGCTCGACCGTCATCACGAGAATCTGGTCGAACTCGTCGAGGACCTCGAAGAGCCCCTCCACGGGGGTCGCGGGCTTCACCGCGACGCCGGCGCGCGATCCGATCGCCCGGAGCCTGCGTGCGAGGGCGACCGGGTCTGTCGCCGCTTCGAGGTGGAAGGTGACGGATGCCGCACCCACCTCGGCGTAGCCGGGAGCCCATCTGTCGGGATCCGAGATCATCAGATGCACGTCCAGCGGCACCGGACTCGTGGCCTGGATGCGCTCGACCATCTGCGGGCCGAACGTCAGGTTCGGGACGAAGTGGTTGTCCATCACGTCGACGTGCACGAAGTCGGCCGACGCGATGCGCGCCAGTTCGGCCTGCATGTTGACGAAGTCGGCGGCCAGAATGCTCGGGTTGATGCGGATGTCGCCTGTCACGCCACCACCCTAGTCGGCGTCCGGTCGTGCGCCGCCGACGGGGCTCAGCGCTTGCGCAGAAGTGAGATCGACATCGCGTCGGTGCCGTGACGGTGCGGCCACAGCTGCGCTCGGCCGGATCCGTCGGCGGGCACCGCGAGGTCGATGGGGCTGTCGGAGATTGCAGCGACCACGGCGCGGGTATCGAGTTCTTCGATCACGTCACCGAACGTGCGTCGCGCATCGGCGACGATCGCGGCCGTCTCGGCCAAGTGCGGTGAACAGGTGACGTAGGCGACGATGCCGCCCGGTCGGAGGGCCTCGATCGCCGCCGCCAGCAGCTCGGATTGAAGGGCAGCCAGCTCGGGCACATCCGCCGGTCGCTTGCGCCAGCGCGCCTCCGGGCGACGGCGCAGGGCACCGAGTCCGGTGCAGGGCGCGTCGACCAGGATGCGGTCGTACCGGCCCCGGCCGGCGCGGGTGCGCCCGTCCTCCTCCGATACCGGAACGTCCAGCGGCACCGCCGCGACCGAGTCGCGGACAAGTCCCGCCCGGGCGGGCGACAGCTCGTTGGCCTCGACGATCGCGCCGTGGGCAAGAGCCTCGGCAGCCAGCACCGCCGTCTTGCCTCCCGGCGCCGCGCACAGATCCAGCCACCGCTCGCCGGGTTGCACCGGTTGCGCGCGGGTCAGGGCGAGCGCGGCGAGCTGCGACCCCTCGTCCTGAACGCGTACCCGTCCCTCGGATGCCGCGACCAGCGCCCCCGGGTCGCCGCCCGGCGAGCGGAAGCCGAAAGGCGAGAAGGGTGTGGGGACGGCATCCACCGGACGCTCGATGAGCCCCGGAAGCGCCGCCAGAGTGACGGTCGGAGCCGCGTTGTCGGCGGCCAGCAGTGCGTCGAGCTCATCGGCGCGTCCTTCCGCGGCCAACGCGCGGCGAAACGCACGGATCACCCAGACGGGGTGCGAGAAGCGGACGGCGAGACGTTCATCGTCGGAGCGCGCGGAGAGCGCGAGCCGCTCGTCCCATTCGTCGGGCGTGCGTTCGCTCACCCGTCGCAGCACCGCGTTGGCGAACCCGGCTGCGCTCTTGCCCGCTGCCTGGCGCACCTGACGGACCGTCTCGTTCACGGCGGCGTGCGAGGGCGTTCGCATCGCGAGCAGCTGATGCACCCCCAGACGCAGCGCGTCCAGCACCGCCGGATCGATGTCGCCGATCGGGCGACCTGCGGCATCCGCGACGACCGCGTCGTAGGTACCCTCCCGACGCAGCGTCCCGTAGGTCAGCTCGGTGGCGAGGGCCGCATCCGGTCCCGAGAGCCCTGCGCGCGCGATCGCGCGCGGCAGCAGCAGATTGGCGTACGCGTCTGATTCGTGCACGGCGCGCAACACGTCATACGCGACCCAGCGGGGCGAGCCGCTCACGAGGCCACCTCCGCGGGATCGGGCAGGTCGATGCGAGGGTTGTCGACGCGCACCCCGCGCCACCAGTCTCCGGCGGCCATCGCACCCTTGCCCGCCGGCTGCACGGTCTTCAGGACGAGGGTGGTCCCCTCCCCTGCCACCAGCAGGACGTCGCGGCCGGCGGCCGTCAGGGTGCCGGGTTCGAGGCTGGTGTCGGGCCCACGATGTGCGGCGAGGACCTTCAGTCGTGCGCCACCGAACGTGACGTGCGCGCCGGGTTCGGGCGTCGTCCCCCGGAAACGGTCGAGCACGGTGTCGGCGGATGCCGTGAGGTCGAGTGCGCCGTCGGCGATCGACAGCTTCGGAGCGAGCGTCGGTGTGCCGACCTGCGGCTGCGCGCGCGCGGTGCCGTCGGCGATCTGATCGATGACGCGCACGAGCAGGTGGGCACCGGCCTCAGCCAGATCGGCCAGCACCTCCCCCGCTGTCGCGCCGCGCGGCACGTCGTAGCTGACCTCGCCGAACACGTCGCCAGCGTCGAGGGCGGCGACGAGCTGGAAGACGCTCGCCCCCGTCGTGCGATCTCCCGCGATGAGAGCGTGTTGCACCGGCGCAGCCCCGCGCCAGCGCGGCAGCAGCGAGAAATGCAGGTTGATCCAGCCATGCTGCGGCGTGGACAGCAGCGGTTCGCGCACCAGTCCGCCGTAAGCGACGATGACGCCGAGCTCGGGCGCGAGGTCGGCGACGGCCGCCGTTGCCTGCTCGTCGAGGCGGTCGGCTTTGACAACAGGTACCGCCAGCTCCGACGCCGCGACGGCAACCGGCGATGGCGTGAGCACGCGCTTGCGGCCGATCGGCGCATCGCCGCGGGTCACCACGCCGACGAGATCATGGGCGGATGCCGCCACCGCCCGGAGGGAGGGGACGGCGGGCGCCGGAGTGCCGGCGAAAACGATGCGCATGGGGGTCCTTGAATGATGGCGGTCGGGGGTAGCGACGTGGGGTTCCTCCGCGGCGGCGGAGATCACAGGTCCAGTTCGGGGACGTCGAGCCGCACCCGCAGTGTAGTGCGGGCGCTCCCGCTGCCGGCCCGCGCCGCTCCCCGGCGCGCGGCGCGCCGGCCGCGCAGCGCCTCGGCGACGACCGCCGCGCGGAGGGTATCGGCGACGGCTTTGCCGTGGGCGTAGTCGAAGCGCACCAGCGCGCGGACGAGACCGTCTTCGACGGGAACCGGACCCAGGATGGCGCCGGCGGGCGCGGCGAGAGCGGGGACGGCCTCACGCACTGCGGTCAGCGCGCCGTCGACGGCGGCGACGGTTCCCTCCACCGCCGCGACGCGCACCGTCGGAGGCATGGCGAGAGGGGCGCGGTCGGCCAGCTCGGCCCGGGCATACGCGGGGGCCGTCCAGGTCGCGAGAGCGCGGGCAACAGGCCCAGCGACCCCCACGAGATGCACCGGCGCCTGCGGCGCGGCGAGAGCCGCCGCGTTGGACCACCAGCGCAACGCCGACTCGCCGATGCGCAGCTGCTCGGCCAGCAGCATCCGGTCGCCGTCGAGAAGTATCACGGCCCGATATCCGCCGCTCGCGTGGGGTTCTGCGCCGCGCGTCGCGATGACCAGCGCCGGGCGGTCATCGACCTGGGTGACCGGGTGTGCGCCGTCGGCGACGATGACCCTCGTGTTCGGGAAAGCGCGGCCGAGCTCGTCGGCGGTACGCTCGCTGCCGGACGACGCCATCCGGAGCTTTGTGGCGCTGCAGTTCACGCACGTCCACGAGGGCGCGGAGCGCCCGCACCAACCACAATCGGGCGTCGCTCCCGGACGGCGGGCGCGCAGCGGACCGGTGCAGTGTCGGCACCGCGCCGGGGTGCGGCACTCCGCGCACACGAGCACGGGCGAATACCCGGGCCGGGCCACCTGCACGAGGACGGGGCCGTGACGGAGGGCCTCGCGCGCCGCAGCGAATGCGCTGGACGGCACTCGCGCGCCGCGCGATTCGCCCTCGCGGGTGGCGGACAAGACGACCGCAGGGCTCACGCGCCGCGTCGCCGGGACCTCACGCACCCAGCCGAGCTGCACGAGGCGCTCGACGTCGGTGGTGCGGGTGTGGCCGGCGAAGACGAGCGCCGATCCTTCGAGTTCCTGTCGGATCAGCGCCGCGTCGCGTGCGTGCACGCCCGGACTCAGCGGCTCGGCCAGGAGCGGGTCGCCGTCGTCCCACACGATGACGCACGCCGTGTCGCGTGCCGGCGCGTACACCGTCGAGCGATTGCCGACGACGATCGAGGGACACGGGGACAGCAGTCTCAGGTAGGTGCCGTAACGTTCCGGCCCCGAACGGCGGGCGTCGTCGCGCACGACGGCGTCGTCGGGAGCGCGCGCGTCGAGGACGGTCAGCAGTTGCTCCTGATCCCGATGGTCGGGCACCACGAGAACCGCGCTCTTGCCTGCGGCGAGCGTTCGCAGCGCGATCGCCGCGAGAAGCTCGGCCCAGGCGCCGACCGGCCACTGTGTGCTCGGCCGCGGCGGGGCGTCCAGCGCGACTCGCTCCCCCGCCGCGACTGCATCGGCGAGATCAGGGTACGGCGCCAGGATGCCGTCTGCCCACGCCACGGCATCCGGTGACACCTGCGGGGCGGCCGGGTCGCCGTCTCCGGCTGCGGCGAGCCACGCCTTCTCGGCGCGGACCATCCGCTTGGGAATCACCAGCCGCAGGATGTCACTGGCCGAACCGGCAGCACGATCGGCGGCGCGGCGAGCGAGCGCGTAGAGCCCCGGCGTCAGCACGGGAACCGGAGAGACCACCGCATCCAGCTCCGACAGGGGACGTTCCGGGGCCTCGACGGTGATCACCTCGATGAGGTAGCCGTCGACCATGCGACCCACGGTGCGCAACGGCACGCGCACGCGCACACCGGGCACCGCATCGCCGACGAGAGCGGTCGGGACCTCGTAGTCGAAGAGTCGATCCAGCTGCGGCAGAGGCGAGTCGATGAGGACCCGGGCGACGACGATCACGGCACCGGTCAGAGACCTGCGGCGGCGCGCAGCTCCTCGACGCGGTCGGTGCGCTCCCAAGTGAAGTCGGGCAACTCGCGACCGAAGTGACCGTACGCGGCGGTCTGCGCGTAGATCGGGCGCAGCAAGTCGAGGTCGTCGATGATCGCTTTTGGACGCAGGTCGAACACGTCGCGGATCGCGGCGGTGATCTTCTCGTCGGACGCGTGACCGGTGCCGAAAGTCTCGACGTACAGTCCGACGGGCTCGGCGCGGCCGATCGCGTAGGCGACCTGGACCTCCAGGCGGTCGGCGAGGCCGGCGGCCACGGCGTTCTTCGCGACCCAGCGCATGGCGTAGGCGGCCGAACGGTCGACCTTCGACGGGTCCTTGCCGCTGAACGCGCCACCGCCGTGGCGGGAAGCGCCGCCGTAGGTGTCGATGATGATCTTGCGGCCCGTCAAGCCGGCATCGCCCTTGGGCCCGCCGGTGACGAACGGTCCCGCCGGATTGATGACGTAGCGCACGTTCGACACGTCCAGTCCGGTCGTCGCCAGCACGGGGTCGATGACCTCGGCCTGCACGGCCGCGCGCAGCGCAGGCAGCGAGATGTCGGTGTTGTGCTGCGTGGAGAGCACGACGGTGTCGACGGTGCGGGGCTGATGGCCGTCGTAGCCGAGGGTCACCTGCGTCTTGCCGTCGGGGCGGAGAAAGCCCAGCGCACCCGAGCGGCGGGCATCGGTGAGACGCTCGGCGAGCCGGTGCGCCGTCCAGATGGCCATGGGCATGAGCTGGGGCGTCTCGTTCGTCGCGTAGCCGAACATGATTCCCTGGTCACCCGCGCCGAGGGCGTCGATCGGGTCGATCGAACCGCCCTCGCGGTGTTCGATCGCGTTGTCGACGCCGGCCGCGATGTCGCCGGACTGTTCGCCGATCGACACCGTCACACCGCACGAGTCGCCGTCGAAGCCGGTCTCGCTGGAGGTGTAGCCGATGCGGTTGACGACGCGGCGGACGATGCCCGGGATGTCGACGTAGCCGTCGGTGCGCACTTCACCCGCGACGTGCACGAGACCCGTGGTCACAAGGGTCTCTACGGCGACGCGGCTTCCCGGATCCACGGCGAGCAGGGCGTCCAGGATCGAGTCGGAGATCTGGTCGCAGATCTTGTCCGGATGCCCTTCGGTGACGGACTCGGACGTGAACAGTCGCAGCGGACTCATCGGGGCTCCAGACGAAAAACGGGTACTCGACAATCATGCCCGCGATCTCCGACACGACGCTGTCGCACCGGGGATCGCGGGCATGAGGACGCCATACAGCGTCATGAAGTCAGGCGCGGATCACTCCGCGGCGCGCAGGCGCAGCTTGTCCTCGTGGATCTCGTGAAGCGCGATCGTGAGGGGCTTGTCCTCCACGCTCGAGTCGACGAGCGGGCCGACGTTGTCGAAGAGGTTTCCCTCGTGCAGGTCCGAGTAGTAGTCGTTGATCTGGCGCGCGCGCTTGGACGCGTAGATCACGAGCTGGTACTTCGAGTCGACCTTGTCGAGCAGTGCGTCGATGGGCGGGTCGATAATGCCCTTGTCACGTCCAGCCATGGTGAACCTCCAGGATCGAATGGCAGTGGGAAAGCTTGCAGTGAAAGCGTCGGAGCCGCAGGAAGCCGCGGCATCCGTTCATTCTATCAGCGCGCGAGCGCGGCGATCTCGGCGGCAGCTCTGGCGACGTCGTCGTTCACGACGCGGTAGTCGAACTCGCCCTGTGCGGCGAGCTCCACCTTCGCGGTTTTCAGCCGTCGGGCACGCTCCTCGTCGCCTTCGGTGCCCCGACCGACAAGGCGGTTGACGAGCTCGTCCCAGCTGGGCGGCGTCAGGAAGACCAAGGTGGCATCCGGAGCCGCGGCGCGTACTTGGCGCGCGCCTTGCAGGTCGATCTCCAGCAGCACCGTGCGGCCGTCGGCCAGCGCCTTCTCGATCGGCGCGCGCGGAGTCCCGTAGCGGAACGCATTGTGCACCGTGGCGTGCTCGAGGAGAGCGCCCTCGGCGACGAGCCTGTCGAAGCCCGCATCGTCGACGAAGAAGTAGTGCTCTCCGTCGACTTCTCCAGGCCGCGGGGCGCGCGTGGTGGCCGACACCGACAGCAGAATCTCGGGGTGGTGCTCCTTGATGTGCGCGGCCACCGTCCCCTTGCCGACGGCGGTGGGGCCGGCGAGCACGATGAGTCGGCTGCGCCCGCTGCGCGGTGTCAACGGCGGGAAGCGGGTGTCCAGCCACTCCCGCAGCACCGCCCGCTGGCGAGCGCCGAGGCCGCCCAGGCGCTTCACGGGCGCGATCTCGAGCTCAGCGAGGACGCGGTCGCGCTTGCCTTCGCCGATCGCGGGCAACGCGGTCAGGAACTCGGTGATGCGCATCGCGCCGGCGGGCTCGTCGGGAGCGTCGAAGGCGCGTTGGAGGAGCTGCTGCGGCGTGATGACGCGCATGGCGACGTCGTGCTTGAGCGCGGCGCGTTCGCGGCGAGCGGCGACGGCACGACGGGATGCCGCGACACGGTCGACCTCGGGAGGGGTGCGGGAGTCAGCCATGGGATTCTCCACGGTACAGGTCCGCGCGCTCCGCGATGCGCGCCGCGAGGTGCGCGGGACCGGCGCTCAGGATGCTGCGGCTTTCGCTCGCGATCACTCCATCGGAGAGCGGCCCGAAGATGCGCACGAGGTCACTCGGCTGCGCTCCCTGCGCGCCGAACCCCGGTGCGAGGATCGGCACGGTGCGCGCGAACGCACCCAGTCCGCGGGCGGAGAGGTCGACGGTGGCCCCGATGACCAGACCGAGCGATGACCATTCGTCCGGTGCTCCCGAGTCGGCGGCCACGACCTCGGCGGCCACCTCTGCGGCGACCGTGCGACCCTGGGCGTCCGCGGACTGGAGCGACACCGCCTCGGGGTTGCTCGTCGCCGAAAGGACGAAGGCTCCCTTCCCGTGCGCCAGTGCGTCGTCGAGGGTCGACGACAGCGCGCCGACTCCGAGGTACGGGCTGAGGGTGAGCGCATCCGCCTCCAACGGTGAACCGGGAGTGAGCCACGCGGCGGCATACGCGTCCATGGTGGTATCGATGTCGCCGCGCTTCGCATCGGCGATCACGATCAGCCCGGCGGCGCGAGCGGCGGCCAGGACGTCTTCCAACGCCGCAAAGCCGGCTGAGCCGAACCGCTCGAAGAACGACACCTGCGGCTTCACGATGGCGACGGTGGAAGCTGCGGCATCCACCGTGCGCAACCCGAACTCGCGGACGCCCCCGGCATCGACGCCCAGGCCCCATTCTCGCAGCAGCGACTCATGCGGATCGATGCCCACGCACAGCCGCCCGCGCGCAGCGACCGCAGCGCGCAGGCGCGCACCGAACGTGATCACATCGCCGCCAGCTTCTCGGCGCGATCGATCGCGTACTCCTGCAGGCTCCGCACCGCGAAGCCTTCGCGCAGCACCGGGAGGGCGCTGACGGCGGCTCCAAGTACGGCCATCGTGGTGAACAGCGCCTTGTCGGCGGCGACGGCCGCGGCGCGGATCTCGTAGCCGTCGGCGCGGGCAATGCCGCCCGACGGCGTGTTCACGACGATGTCGATCTCCCCCGCATTGATGAGGTCGACGACGTTGGGCTCACCGGAGTCCTGCGTGTCCGAGTACTTGTTTACGACGTCGACGCGGATGCCGTTGCGCGCGAGGATCTCGGCGGTGCCGGCGGTGGCGATCAGGCGGAAGCCGAGCTCCTGCAGGCGGTGGGCGGGCAGGATGACGGCGCGCTTGTCGTCGTCGGCCACCGACAGGAAAACGGTGCCCGACGTCGGCATGCCGCCGTAGGCCGCCGCCTGGCTCTTGGCGAACGCGGTCGGGAAGTCGCGGTCGATGCCCATGACTTCACCGGTCGAGCGCATCTCTGGGCCGAGCACGGAGTCGACGGTGTGGCCGTCGGCGGTGCGGAAGCGCTTGAAGGGCAGCACAGCTTCCTTGACGGCGACCGGTGCGTCCAGCGGTACGCGGGAGCCGTCTTCGGCGGGAAGCAGCCCCTCGGCCCTGAGGTCCGCGATGGTCGATCCGGCCATGATGCGAGACGCGGCCTTCGCGAGAGGAATGCCCAGTGCCTTAGAGACGAACGGCACGGTGCGCGAAGCCCGCGGGTTCGCCTCGATGACGTAGAGCACGCCCGCAGAGACCGCGAACTGCACGTTCAGCAGCCCGCGCACGCCGACGCCGTCGGCGATCGCGTGGGTGGCGGTGCGCACGCGGTCGATCTCGGTGCGGCCGAGTGAGACCGGAGGCAGGGTGCACGACGAGTCGCCGGAGTGGATGCCGGCCTCCTCGAGGTGCTCCATCACGCCACCGATGTAAAGCTCGTGGCCGTCGTACAGCGCGTCGACGTCGAGCTCGATCGCGTCGTCGAGGAAGCGGTCGACCAGCAGCGGCTTGCCCTCCTCGATGATGACTTCGCCCGCGGTGCGCACGAAGTAGTCGCGCAGGCTCGCCGTGTCGTAGACGATCTCCATGCCGCGCCCGCCGAGCACGAAGCTCGGGCGCACGAGCACGGGATAGCCGATCTCCTCCGCGATGGCGACGGCGCCCGCCTCATCGGTGGCCGTGCCGTGTCGGGGGGCGATGAGACCCGCGCGGTCGAGCAGCTGCGAGAACAGCTCGCGCTCCTCTGCGATGTCGATCGCCGCCGGCGAGGTACCGAGGATCGTGTAGCCGGCATCCTCGATGCCCTTGGCCAGCCCCAGCGGTGTCTGACCGCCGAGCTGGCAGACGACGCCCAGGATCGTGCCCGAAGCGCTCTCCGCGTGCAACACCTCGAGGACGTCCTCGAGGGTCAGCGGTTCGAAGTACAGGCGGTCGCTCGTGTCGTAGTCGGTCGAGACGGTCTCGGGGTTGCAGTTGACCATGATCGTCTCGTAGCCGGCATCGGACAGCGCGAACGACGCGTGCACGCACGAGTAGTCGAACTCGACGCCCTGGCCGATGCGGTTCGGACCCGACCCGATGATGACGACCTTCGTCCGCTCGCTCGGCGTGACCTCGGTCTCGTGGTCGTAGCTGGAGTAGTGGTAGGGCGTGAGTGCGGGAAACTCCCCCGCACAGGTGTCGACCGTCTTGTAGACGGGGCGGAGGCCGAGCCCGTACCGCACCCCGCGGATCTCCGCCTCGGTGACGCCGCGCAACTGCGCGAGCTGGGCATCGCTGAAGCCGTGCTCCTTCGCGAGACGCAGGGTCGCGGCATCCAGCTCGGGGGCGGCCTGAACGAACGCGGCGACCTCGTTGATGAGGGCCATCTGGTCGAGGAACCAGGGGTCGATCTTGGTGGCCTCGAAGGCCTGCTCCACCGTGGCGCCCTTGCGCATCGCCTGCTGCAGCGTGACGATGCGGCCGTCGGTGGGCGTCTTCGCGATCTCCAGCAACTGCTCCACCGAGCGGGCCTCCTCACCCCAATGGAAGCTCGAGCCGCGCTTCTCCAGCGAGCGCAGCGCCTTCTGCAGTGCGGTCGTGTAGTTGCGCCCGATGGCCATCGCCTCGCCCACCGACTTCATGGTGGTCGTGAGGGTCGCATCGGCGTTCGGGAACTTCTCGAAGTTGAACCGCGGCACCTTCACCACGACATAGTCGAGCGTCGGCTCGAAGCTCGCCGGCGTGGCCTTGGTGATGTCGTTGGGTACCTCGTCGAGGCGGTAGCCGATGGCGAGCTTCGCGGCGAGCTTGGCAATCGGGAAGCCGGTCGCCTTCGACGCGAGGGCGGACGAACGCGAGACACGCGGGTTCATCTCGATGACGATGATGCGCCCGGATGCCGGGTCGACCGCGAACTGGATGTTGCAACCGCCCGTGTCCACGCCCACGGCGCGGATGATGTCGATGCCGATGTCGCGGAGCTTCTGGTACTCGCGGTCGGTGAGGGTCAGCGCCGGAGCGACCGTGATCGAGTCGCCGGTGTGCACGCCCACCGGGTCGACGTTCTCGATGGAGCAGACGACGACCGTGTTGTCGGCCGTGTCGCGCATCAGCTCGAGCTCGTATTCCTTCCACCCCAGGATCGACTCCTCCAGGAGCACCTCGGTGGTCGGCGAGTCGCGCAGGCCCGCGCCGCCGATGCGGCGGAGGTCCTGCTCGTCGTACGCGAAGCCCGATCCCAGCCCGCCCATGGTGAACGACGGGCGGACCACCAGTGGGTAGCCGAGCTCGTCCGCACCGGCGATCAGGTCCTCGATCGTGTGGCAGATGACGCTGCGGGCGACGTCGGCCCCGGCATCCAGCACGAGCTGCTTGAAGATCTGACGGTCCTCACCCTTGCGGATGGCGTCGACCTTGGCGCCGATGAGTTCGACGTCGTACTTCTCGAGGATCCCCTGCTCGTGCAGGGCCATGGCGGCGTTCAACGCGGTCTGGCCGCCGAGCGTCGGGAGGATCGCGTCGGGCTTCTCCTTGGCGATGATCGTCTCGATCACGGCCGGCGTGATGGGCTCGATGTACGTGGCGTCGGCGAAGTCGGGGTCGGTCATGATCGTCGCCGGGTTCGAGTTCACGAGGATGACGCGCACGCCCTCCTCGCGCAGGACGCGGCACGCCTGGGTTCCCGAGTAGTCGAACTCACAGGCCTGGCCGATCACGATCGGGCCGGAGCCGATGACGAGGACGCTTTTGATGTCGTCGCGCTTGGGCATCAGTTCTTGTTCTCCAGGGAGGTGCGCACCATGTCGGCGAAGCGGTCGAAAAGGTAGTTGGCGTCGTGGGGTCCTGCGGCGGCCTCGGGGTGGTACTGCACGCTGAACGCCGGGATGTCGAGGGCGCGCAGGCCCTCGACGACGTTGTCGTTGAGGCCGATGTGGCTGACCTCGACGCGGCCGTAGCCGTTCGGGCTGTCGGTGATGCCCTCCAGCGGCGCGTCGACGGCGAAACCATGGTTCTGCGCCGTGATCTCGACGCGTCCGGTCTGCTTGTCGCGCACGGGCTGGTTGATGCCGCGATGGCCGAAGGGCAGCTTGTAGGTGCCGAAGCCGAGTGCGCGGCCCAGGAGCTGGTTGCCGAAGCAGATTCCGAAGAACGGCAGCCGGTCATCGAGCACCGCCCGCAGCAGGGCGACATGCTCGTCGGATGCCGCGGGGTCGCCCGGCCCGTTCGAGTAGAAGACCGCGACGGGGTCGAGAGCGCGCACCTCGTCGATGGTGACGGACTGCGGCAGCACGTACACGTCGAAGCCACGCGCGGCGAGGTTGAGCACGGTGGCGCGCTTGACGCCGAGGTCGAGGACGGCCAGGTTTCCGATCCGCTCGACACCCTCGGCGGCCGGCGTGACCTCGACTTCGCTCACCGAGACCGCTGCCGACAGGTTCTGACCGGCCATCGGAGGAGCTTCGCGCACGATGCGCAGCTGTTCCTCGGGGTCGAGGTCTGCGGCCGCGCCGGAGAACACGCCGCCGCGCATCGAGCCCGACGAGCGCAGCACGCGGGTGATGGCGCGGGTGTCGACGCCGGCGATGCCCACGATGCCGTCGCGGATGAGTGCGTCGTCGAGCGACTCGTCGGCGCGCCAGTTCGACACGACGCGCGACGGATCGCGCACGATGTAGCCGGCCACCCAGATACGGCGCGACTCGGGGTCTTCGCCGTTCATACCGGTGTTGCCGATGTGCGGCGCGGTCTGTAGCACGATCTGTCCCGCGTAGGACGGGTCGGTGAGGGTCTCCTGGTAGCCGGTCATGCCGGTGGAGAAGACGACTTCACCGAGGGTGGTGCCGCGGGCGCCGTAGGCACGGCCGGGATGGCGGGAGCCGTCTTCGAGGACGAGGACAGCGGGGTCGAGCAAGAAGGTCATGCGGCGTTTCCCGTCGAAGTGGTGGAGGACTGATCTGCTGCGGTCGGAGTCGACGGCGGCAGGATGGCGATGATCGCAGCGGCGAGAGTGGATGCCGACTCGTCCTGCGGGCGGAGATAGCTGTCGACGGTCTCGGTGGAACCGTCGCCGCGGTGGGCGGTCCAGGCGATCCGGACGAGCCCGCCGGGCTCGACGACACGGTCGATGGCGGTGGTCGCCAGCGCCACACTCTCGATGCGGTCGACCGCCAGGAACATCCGGGGCTGACCAACGAGGTCGAGGGCTACGCCCCGGTCGGTGACGGTCACGTCGACGCGCGAACGGAACCCCAGTCCGCGGATCGCCAGGCGCTCGAGCGCATCGCCATGACGAGTCGTGGCGACGTAGAAGCCGGACGCCGTGGCGCGAGTCGCCGCGCCGTCCGGGGCCTCGCCGAAGGGGGCGGAGACACCGGCGTCGCGTCGCGATCGTCGTCGCCACGCGACGTAACCCAGGGCGAGAAGCGCGAGCGCCGCGGCGATCATGACGAGCAGAGCACCTTCACGGTTCATGCCGACACCTCTTCCATCGATTCCGCGACGACGCCGTCCGATACCGTGGCGGCACCGCGGAAGAAGGTTCCGCGCACGTCACCGGGCAGCTCGCGACCCAGGTACGGCGAGTTGATGCTGCGGCCGTGCAGGTCGTCGCGCCCGAAAGGACGCGTCGGGGCGTCGTCGTAGAGCGTGAGGGATGCCGGAGCTCCCACCTCCAGTGGGGTGCCGGCCTCGTCGAGGCGGCCGATCCGCGCCGGTGTCGCCGACATCACGCGCACGACGTCGTCCCACGACATGAGCCCGGTCTGGACCATGGCCTGGTGCACGACCCGCAGGGCCGACTCCACACCGACCATTCCGTTGGCCGCGGCCTGCCATTCGCACGACTTCGCCTCGGCCGGGTGAGGCGCGTGGTCGGTGGCGACGATGTCGATCGTCCCGTCCGCGAGTCCCTCGCGTACCGCCCGCACGTCCTCGGCGCGCCGCAGCGGCGGGTTGACCTTGAACCGCGCGTCGTAGCCGCGCACGAGCTCCTCATCGAGGAGCAGATGATGCGGGGTGACTTCGGCGGTCACGTTGATGCCGCGCTTCTTCGCCCACCGGATGATGTCGACCGAACCCGCCGTCGACAGATGGCAGACGTGCAAGCGAGAGCCGACGTGCTCGGCGAGCAGCACGTCTCGAGCGATGATCGACTCTTCCGCGACGGCGGGCCATCCCGCCAGGCCGAGCTCCGCGGAGACGGTGCCCTCGTTCATCTGGGCGCCCTCGGTCAGGCGGGGGTCCTGCGCGTGCTGAGCGACGACGCCGTCGAACGCCTTCACGTACTCCAGGGCGCGGCGCATGATCAGTGGGTCGAAGACGCAGAAACCGTCGTCGCTGAAGACGCGCACCCGCGCCCGCGACGAGGCCATCGCGCCGAGTTCGGCGAGGCGCTCGCCCTTCTGCCCGACGGTGACGGCGCCGATCGGCTGAACGTGCACATAGCCGGCAGCTTCTCCGAGCGCGAGCTCCTGCTCGACGACTCCGGCCGTGTCGGCGACGGGCGAGGTGTTGGGCATCGCGAACACCGTCGTGAAGCCGCCCGCGGCGGCGGCGCGTGAACCGGTGAGGATCGTCTCGGACGCTTCGTAGCCGGGTTCGCGCAGGTGCACGTGCAGGTCCACCAGTCCGGGCAGAGCGATCAAGCCGTCGGCATCCACCACGTCGGCTCCTGCTGCGCTGAGGCCGGCGCCGATCTCCGCGATGCGCCCGTCGCGAAGGACGAGGTCGGCCGCTGCGCCACCGTGGATGCGTGCGCCGCGGATGACCGTCGTGCGCGTCTGTCGAACCGTCATCGGGCGTGCTCCTCTGCGTTCGTGTCGCGCTCGCCGGGGCGTTCGCCGGCCAGTACCAGGTACAGCACCGCCATCCGCACCGAGACGCCGTTCGCGACCTGCTCCAGGACGGTCGAGTGCGGGGAATCGGCGGCGTCGGCGGAGATCTCCAGGCCACGGTTCATGGGGCCCGGGTGCATCACAATGCTACCCGCCGACAGGGCGGCAAGGCGCGCGGAGTCCAGCCCCCATCGGCGCGAATACTCCCGTTCAGTCGGGAAATATGCCGCACTCATGCGTTCCAGCTGTATCCGCAGCATCATGACGGCGTCGGGGGCTGCGGCGATCGCCTCGTCGAGGTCGTAGACGATTTTTGCCGGCCATGCCGAGACGTCCTGCGGGATGAGGGTGGGTGGGGCGACGAGGGTCACCTCAGCGCCCAGGGTGTGCAGCAGCCACACGTTCGATCGCGCGACCCGCGAATGCAGGATGTCCCCCACGATCGCGACGCGGATGCCGGCGAGGTCACGTCCACGGCTGTCGTCGCCGAAACGGCGTTTGCGGATCGTGAAGGCGTCGAGGAGCGCCTGCGTGGGGTGCTCGTGCGTCCCGTCGCCGGCGTTGACCACGCCCGCCGTGATCCAGCCGCTGGTAGCAAGGGTGTGCGGGGCGCCGGACGCGCCATGGCGGATGACGACGGCATCCGCGCCCATGGCCTGCAGCGTCTGAGCGGTGTCTTGCAGCGACTCGCCCTTGCTGACGCTCGAGCCCTTCGCGGAGAAGTTGATCACGTCGGCCGACAGCCGCTTGGCGGCGGCTTCGAAGGAGATGCGCGTGCGCGTGGAGTCTTCGAAGAACAGATTGACGATTGTCTTGCCGCGGAGGGTCGGCAGCTTCTTGACCTCGCGCGACTGCGTGTCGCGCATGTCTTCAGCGACGTCGAGGATGCGCAGCGCATCGTCGCGCGAAAGCGTGCGGGTATCGAGGAGGTGCCTCATGACTCGATCGTCACCTCTTCGACGTCGTCGATCTCGGCGAGGTGGACGTTGACGCGTTCGCTGCGCGCGCTCGGGAGGTTCTTGCCGACGAAGTCGGGTCGGATGGGCAGCTCGCGGTGGCCGCGGTCGACGAGGATCGCGAGTCGGACGGCGGCGGGACGACCGATGTCGTTGAGCGCGTCCAGCGCGGCTCGGATGCTCCGTCCGGAGAAGAGCACGTCGTCCACCAGGACCACGGTCTTGCCGTCGATGCCGCCCGGCGGGATCTGGGTCGGGCGCGGCGTGCGCGTGGGGTTGCGATGCAGATCGTCGCGGTACATGGTGACGTCGAGCGCCCCGACGGCGACCGTCGTGGCGGAGATGTCCGCCAGGAGCGCAGCGATCCGTTCGGCGAGCGTCACGCCGCGGGTCGGGATGCCGAGGAGGACGAGATCCTCCGCCCCCTTGTTGGACTCGAGGATCTCGTGGGAGATCCGAGTCAATGCTCGGGCGATGTCGGCCGTGTGCATGACGGTACGCGAGTTACCGGTGCTCATCCGCCGCTCCCTTCTCCGCCTCACGGGACGGTGTTAAAGGTTGCTGTGGTTGTATCTCACTCTACTCGACCTGGGCGGCGCTTCAGTCGTCGAGGCCGCGCGCAGGCGCGCGACGACGGCTTTCGTCACGCGTAGCACGAGCTCGGTCACGAGCTTCAGCATGATCGCGGTCGCCAGCGACACTTCAAAGCTCATCCGAGACGACGCGCGGGATGAACTGCGCCGTCGGGTTGAGCATCACCAGGTACCTGAGCACGTCCGCGAAGTGCAGCGGAGCGATTCTCATGCCAAGGCGCTCCCTCGATGACCCGCGGTGTGGTGTTCACGCTCACTCTAAGGAGCCCGTTGAGCGCATGAGAAAACTCTCACTCGGCGCGCGCTTTTTCCCATCTCAATCTGGGCTTTTAGAGCCTGGAGTGTCGGGGCCCCTCGGCAGAATTGAGGGTATGGACCTCCTCGCACAGCAACTCGACGACCTGCGTTCGCAGGCCGCGAGTGCGCTGCGCGAAGCGGCGGCGGACCGCGTCTTCGAGCGGGCCACCGAACGCGAGCTCGCCCGGCAGGTCGCCGCCATCGCCGAGATCGGCCGGTTCGTCGAGGCGCTCCTGATCGACGCGACCGGCGAGGCCGTACGCCGGTCGGAGAACCCCGTGCGCGACGAGCGGATGACCTCGCACCTCGGATGCCGCGATGTCACCGAACTGCTGCAGACGCTCACCCGGCTCGAACCGCGGTCGGCGGCGCGGCTGCAACGGGCGGCCACGGCTGTACGCCGCGCCGTGTCGCCCACGACCGGTGAGGCGCTCGACGCGCCGTTCCCATCGGTGCGGGCCGCGATGGTCGACGGGGTGGTCGGTACCGACGGCATCCTCGCGATCACCGGACCTCTCCAGCAGACCGCGCCGCGCGTCTCTTCGGCCGCACGCCGGGAGGCCGCAGACATCGTCGTCGCCGAGGCGCGGGGCGAGGGGCCGGATGCCGCGCCGCCAGCCTGCGCGGAGCTGCTGCGCATCCACGCGCAGACGTGGGCTCTCGCGCTCGACCAGGACGGCGCCGAACCGCGCGAGCGTGTGGCCGAGCGGAAGCGCTCGCTCGTGCTCGGTGTCGCGAGCGCGGCCGGGGTACCCCTGCGGGGAACCCTGCTGCCGGAGGTGGCGGCACAGCTGCAGACGATTTTCGATGCGCAGCTGTCCCCTACCGTCGCCTTCGACGACCCGTTCACCGCCGACGACGACCCGCTCGTCGTCCGGGACGAGCGCACCCGCCCGCAGAAGCAGCACGATGCGCTGGCTGCCGCACTCGGTGTCGCGGCATCCAGCGGGCTCCTGCCCACGATCGGCGGACACGCGCCCACCCTGGTGATCTCCGTCGACGCCGACGATTTCGTCGCCGGCACGGGCTTCGCCCACGCGCAGGGCTGCGATCAGCGTCAGCACCATGGCCGCCCGCCACGTCGCCTGCGCGGGCGCGATCCAGCGCGTCGCCACCGGCTCAGACGGGCGCATCGTCGCGATCGGCACCGAGGAGCGCGTGTTCAACCGGTACCAGCGTCGCGCCATCGCCCTTCGCGACGGCGGCTGCGTCATCCCCGGCTGCGGCGTGCCCGCCGGCTGGTCCGAGATCCACCACGTCACCGAGCACGTCCGAGGCGGCCCGACGCACACCGACAACGCCGTCCTGCTGTGCTGGTACCACCACCGCTTCCTCGACCGCATCGGCTGGCAGCTGCGCATGAACAACGGTGTTCCCGAGCTGAAGGGGCCGCCGTGGCACGGCACCGATCATCGGTGGCGGGCGGCCACGACCTCACCGGTGCGACTCAAGAAGCGCGCGAAACGAATCCTGACGACGTGAGCCGCCGGCGCGGGCGGGTTACGTCGTCTGCGCGGATGCGGTCTCGATGATGTGCGACGCGCGGATCGGGTGTCCCGGAGCGGTCAGGCACTGCCCGCTGTTCAGGTCCCACTTCCAGTCGTGGAGGGCGCACGTGAGCACGCCGTCCTCGATCTTGCCGGTCTTGGTGAGGTCGGCGCGCAGGTGGGGGCAGCGGCGCTGCACGGTCCACTCACCGATCTCGGCATCCTCGGTCTGATCCGACTGCTCCGCGTACCAGTTCTCGACGTACTCGATGCGGTCGCGCGACAGGCACTTCAGGAAGGTGGTGAGGAACTCGTTGAACTTGCCGCTGCGGCCCACGTCGAACTGCATCGACAGGAAGATCGAGTTCGACCAGTCGATCTCGTGATCGCGGATGTTCGTCGAGACGAGGTCGGCGGGAATCGTGTACCAGTAGATGCACTCCTCCCCCGCATATTCGCGGACTTTCGCCTTCGGAAAGTCCACGACCATGTCGAGCTCGCCGATGCGGAAGCGCACGTTGCCGCCCACTCCCATGCGGATCGTGCGAGCGCGCCGCAGCAGCGGCTCCCACCACTCCTGCAGCGCCGCGAGCATCGCGTCGGGTGCCATCGGTTCGGCGCGCGTGGCGACCTCCGCGATGACCTCGTCCTGGCGGCTGTCGCGCTGCTCGGCCAGATACTCCCACTTGTCGTCGAAGACGCGGTCGATCTCTTCGGCGCTGTACAGCGTCTGAGTGATCTCGACCTGGCTGGCGTGGACATCGACCTGGGTACCGGGGACGAACTCGTGCCCCTTCTGCTCCGGGCGCTCGGCACGCATGTGCGCGAGGAACTGGCGCTGATCGGTGAAGATCGAGTCGTCTTCCAGACCCCACCCGTTGAACCGGAAAAGATCCTCCCGCAGGAACATGGGCGGGCCCGCCATCGGGAAGACGTGCTCGGCATCCACCTTCTCGATGTAGTACATCGCGCGCTTGTTCTGCGCATCGCGCTTGAGCTTCGCGAAGTGCTGCTTCGAGTCCTGCGGCAGGTCGTAGACCATCGGCCACCAGATCGCGCCCGACACCTGGGTGAAGTACGCGTCCGGCTTCGAGAACGACAGCAGACGCTCGAGGTCGAGCGGATGAGAGTCGTTCTGGTTCAGAATGCTCGCGGTGCCATCGTCGACGCTCAGCGACGAGTCGCCGATCGGGCCGTCGCTCGGCGCCCGCAGCGGCGTCACCATGATCTTCAGCCCCCCGGGATACTCCATCGGCACGCCGGCCTGGGTGTAGATGATGTTGTCGTAGCCGAGGCGGCGAAGGTCGACCTCGAGGTCGTCGGTCGGATACTCCGGCAGCAGCACGCGGATGTCCTTCGGCACGTACCGTTCCAGGAGCGTCGGGTCGAAGTGGTCGCGGTGACGATGCGAGATGTACAGGAAGTCGGCGGCGCCGAAGCGTTCCCAGTCGAGGCCACGGTTGTCGGGAAACGGGAACCACGACCCGAAGAAGCTCGGACCCATCACCGGGTCGCAGAGGATGCTGCCGCCCGTCGTCTCGATGAACATTCCGGCGTGGCCGAGGCCTGTGATGCGCATGGGTCCTCCTGGTCGAACAGCTCCCGAGTCTACGCGCGGCACCCTGTGCCCTCCGTCAGGCGCCGCGGTTCAGGGCGCAGAAAGGCCCAGCCGCGGATACAGACGCGCGAAGCCTTCGGCCATTCCCCCCTCGAGAGCATCCACGACGTGGCCGGCGCCCGGCACGACATAGCTGTCGGCCTGCCATCCGGCAGCGGTCGCGGCTGCCGCCCCTTGGCGCGCCTGATCGATGTAGTCGGGATCGTGCTCGCCGGCGGTGAACAGCGCCCACTGGTCGGGGTAGGCGCCCGCACCGGCCGACGCGAGGATGCGTGCCGGCTTCGCCGCATCGTAAGCCGCAGCAGAGCCGTCGAACACATGGGCGATCGTCTCGTCGGGGTGTTCGGACCCGGGGGCGATCTCGCCGCTCACCGACAGCAGGTTGCCCCAGATCTCGGGGTGCTCTGCCGCGTACTTGAACGCGCATCCTCCCCCGTTGGAGTAACCCGCGATGATCCACTGACGGGGACGCTGTTGCACCGGCAGGGTCCGTGCGAAATCGACGACATCCTTCGTGACGTACGTCTCGACGTTGCCGTACATCGTCGAGTCTCCGCATGCGGGATCCCTGCTCGCGTCGCCCAGCTGGTCCACGACGAGCACGTAGGGCGCGAGCCCGTTGTTCTTCTCTGCCTGCGCGTCCAGGATCTTGGCGATGTACTGCGGATCGGGATCGCCTGGTTGCCCCATCATCATGATGACCAGGGGCAGACGCGGCGGATGGGCGGTGAGCGCGGCCGGCGGCTTGTAGAAGCCGGCGAGGCGCGCCGAGAACCCGGACTGGGTCGCGGGGATCTCGATCGTGCCCTGTTCGCCCTTCGCGGGCATGTCCGGGGGTGCCTGCCAGCGCTGATAGAGAGGCGCATGCGATTCGGGCTCGCCGCTGTGCGCTCCCGTAGGAATCGTGATCGGCCGGTGGATCTGGATGCCGAGGACGCTCGCGAGCGTCGTGTTCAAGCCGTAGTACGCGTTGATGCCGAACGTCGTCGTCAGAAGGAAGAGGACGATCGATACTGCCGCGACGACGCGACGACCCCATCGCGCGCGCCAGAAGTTCGCGATGCCCAACCCTATGGCCGCAAGGCCGCCCGCTCCCCACGCGACTGCCTGCCACGGAAGTGACATTCCGAACACACCGGTCCACGTGGCGACGAGGGCGAACAGCACCGCCGCAAGTGCACCGGCGGCGACAGAGACCGTCGCCCAGAGAGGCCACGGTGCAGGTCGACGCCGAAGCGCGAGAAAGACGACGGCGACGACGCTCAGCAGGCAGAGGGTGCCGACGAACCACAGCTCGACCACGCGAAACTGGAGGATGGTCGTCATCGGCGTTCTCCGCGCTCGTCAGGCCGGGCGGCCTTCGGCCTGCGCATCGTCGATGGGCTATGCGGTCCGAGCGATGCGCGCGAGCACACCGTGCACGAACGAACCGGAGTCGTCCGTGGAGAACTCCTTGGCGAGCTCGACGGCCTCGTCGATCGCGACCGCGGTCGGCACCTCGTCGTTGAACATCACTTCCCAGACGGCGAGACGGAGGATGGCGCGATCGACCGCCGGCATCCGCTCGAGTTTCCAATCGCGGGCGTGGGTGATGATCTGCTCGTCGATCTCGTCTCGGTTGTCGACGACGCCGTCCACGATCTCTCGGGCGTACAACCACGATGCCTCGCGGGCAGGCTCGTTCGCGGCCCGCTTGGCTTCGGACGCAAGGGTGACGGCCAAGTCATCGCCGCGGACGTCGGACTGGTAGAGGATATCGAGGGCGCGCTTTCGCGCCTTGGAGCGTGCGCTCATCTGCTCAGCAGCCCGTGCGTCAGTTGACGCGGCCGAGGTAGTCGCCCGTGCGGGTGTCGACCTTGACCTTGGTGCCGGTCTCGAGGAACAGCGGCACCTGGATCTCGTAGCCGGTCTCGACGGTCGCGTTCTTGGTGCCGGCCGACGAGCGGTCGCCCTGCAGGCCCGGCTCGGTGTAGGTGATCTCGAGCACGACGGATGCGGGAAGTTCGATGTACAGCGGGTTGCCGTTGTTCAGCGCGATCTGCACCTGCTGGTTCTCCAACAGGAAGTTGGCCGCGTCGCCGACGGTGGCGGCACCGACCGTGATCTGGTCGTAGTCGGCCACGTCCATGAAGACGAACCCGTCGCCATCGTTGTACAGGTAAGTGAAGTCGCGACGGTCGACGTTCTCGGTCTCGATCTTCGCTCCAGCGTTGAACGTCTTGTCGACGACCTTGCCGGTCATGACGTTCTTCAGCTTCGTACGGACGAACGCGCCGCCTTTTCCGGGCTTCACGTGCTGGAACTCCACGACGCTCCAGAGCTGTCCATCGATGTTGAGGACGACGCCGTTCTTGATGTCTGCGGTCGATGCCATGAGTGTGGAGTTTCCGTTCGTGAGGTTCGAGGTGCCGCACTCGCGCGGGGCGGCCGACAGTCGATCTTAGCCCACGGTGTTCCGCCGGCCCGGGTGTCAGCCTTCGGCGGCTCCGGCGATGATGTCGATCAGCAACCGCGTTGCATGCGCGTACCCGGTGACGCCCTCGCCGATGACGTGGACCGCGGCCACGTCCGCGACATACGAATGATGGCGGAAAGTCTCGCGTTCGTAGACGTTGGAGATGTGCACCTCCGCGACGGGTAGCGCGACCCCCGACAGCGCATCGCGCAGCACCACGGAGGTGTGGGTGAGTCCCCCCGGGTTGATTACGATGCCCAGGCAATCGGTGCGCGCCGCGTGGATCGCATCGATCAGAACACCCTCGTGGTTGCTCTGCACCGACCGCACCTCGAAACCGTGCTCCGCGGCGGCATCCGCCACGATCCGCTCGACGTCGGCGAGCGTGTCATGGCCGTACACGGCGGGCTCTCGGATGCCGAGGAGGTTGAGGTTCGGTCCGTTGACCAGGAGAAGGCGACGCGGCGTCATCACGCGCCCACACTACCGGCGCGGCGCATCACGAGCTCGGGTCCGATGACGCTCGTGAACGTCTCGCCGGTGGGCACGAACCCGATTGCGCGGTAGGCCTTCTGTGCGCGGACGTTGTCGACGTGGACGTCCAACGTGAGGTCGTCGGCGCCGCGTTCGGCTGCCCAGTGGGCCGCGGCATCCACCAGCTCGCCCAGCAGACCCGAGCCGCGGTACGACGGTGCGAGGTACACGCCCACGATATCGGCACGGTCGTGCGCGACCGCGCGTCCGACGTGATCGAGCGCGCCGGACTCCCGCAGGAGCACCGTGACCGTGCCCACCCACCGCGCGCCGTCGTCGGCGATGAACTGCGCGGCATCCGCGCCCATCGCCGCACCGGCAGCGCGGTCACGCCAGAACGCGTCATCGTGGGTGCGTTCCTGCTCGGGCGTCGACAGGAAAGCGATGCCGGCGGCCGGATCGCCGACGGCCTCGATGCGGAGGTCGCGGATCTGCCGCCACTCCTCCAGGCGCACCCGCCGCACCTGCGGACGTGCGCTCACTCGGCGACTTCCTGGTAGGCGGCGAACAGCAGAGACTCGTCCGGCGCCTGCAGCACGGTCGGCTTCGCGAGGTCGTCGAGCACGATGAACCGGAGCATCGATCCGCGGGTCTTCTTGTCGCGCTGCATCGTGGCCAGCAGCTGCTTCCAGGCGCCCTGGCGGTAAGACGTCGGTAGACCAAGAAGCTCGAGGATGCGCCGGTGTCGCGCCGCCGCATCATCGGACAGACGCCCAGCCAAACGCGACAACTCGGCGGCGAACAGCATGCCCACGGAGATCGCGGCGCCGTGGCGCCACTGGTAGCGCTCGGCATGTTCGATGGCGTGTCCGAGGGTGTGACCGTAGTTGAGGACCTCGCGCAGTCCCGCCTCGCGCAGATCTTCTCCGACGACCTTCGCCTTCATCGCGATGGCGAGTTCGATGCACCGGCGGAAGGCGTCCGAGCGCGGATCGACCGCAGCGTCGGGGTCGGCTTCGATGAGGTCGAGGATCTCGGGATACCAGATGAAGCCCGCCTTGACGACCTCGGCGAAGCCTGCGACCCGCTCGTTGCGGGTGAGGCTGTCGAGCAAGGCGAGGTCGCAGATGACGGCCCGGGGCGGCCAGAACGCTCCCACGAGGTTCTTCCCCTCGGCCGTGTTGATCCCGGTCTTGCCGCCGACGGCGGCATCGACCATCCCGAGCACAGTAGTCGGGACCTGCACGATGGCGACGCCCCGGAGCCATGTCGCGGCGACGAAACCCGCCAGATCTGTGACCGCTCCGCCTCCGAAGCCGACCACCGCGTCGGTGCGGGTGAAATCGGCCTGACCCATCACCTGCCAGCAGAAGGCGGCGACTTCGACGCGTTTGCCCTGCTCGGCGTCGGGAATCTCTGCCAGCAGCACCTGCCGCTCACCCGAGGCGAGCAGCATCGTACGCAGCTGCGCCGCCTGTTCCGCGAGGGTGGGCGGGTGCACGACCAGAACCTTCCGCGCGGCAGGCGGCAGCGCGTGCTCAACCAGGGGGAGAGTTCCCCGGCCGATCGTGATGTCGTACGGCTGGTCGCCGCTCACACTGATGACGGTGGTGTCTGTCATTGTCGCTCTCCCGGAGCACGGCGGTCGTCGCCGCCGGTGCCGTCTGTGGTGATCCATGTGGCGAGTGCTTCGACGACGTCCTGCAGCGGTCCCGCCGAGGTGTCGAAGGTGATGTCAGCGAGGCGTTCGTACACGGGCCGGCGCTGTGCGAAGATCTCGTGCCAGCGTGCGACCGCGTCGCCCTCCTGCAGCAGCGGTCGGGCGCCGCCGCGAATGCGCGCGGCGACGTTCTGCGGTGCGACGGTCAGAAGAACGACCCGGTGCGCGGCAAGATCCGTCTGGGTCTCGGGGTGCAGCACGGCGCCCCCGCCGAGGGCGACGACTCCGCCGGTCGCGAGCGCGGCCGACACGGCGCGTCGCTCCAACTCGCGGAACGACTCCTCCCCCTGACGGGCGAAGATCTCCGTGATCGGTCCGTGCTCGCGCGTGATGACAGCGTCGCTGTCGGTGAACGGCAGCGCGAGGCGCTTGGCGACGCGTTTGCCCACGCTCGTCTTGCCGGCCCCCATCGGACCGATGAGAACGATCGCCGGGTCGGTCATCCGAGCGCGTCGTCGCTGTCTGCAGCCGTGCGAAGGGTCTCAGGGATCGCGGCGAGGTAGCCGTCGAGGTTGCGTCGCGTCTCGGCGACGTTGTCACCGCCGAACTTCTCGAGCACGGACCCAGCCAGCACGATCGCGACCATGGCTTCGGCGACGACACCGGCGGCCGGGACTGCGCACACGTCCGAGCGCTGGTGATGCGCGGTGGCGGCCTCACCGGTGGCGACATCGATGGTGCGCAACGCGTGCGGGATCGTCGCGATCGGTTTCATTCCGGCACGCACCCGCAGCACCGTTCCCGTGGACATGCCGCCCTCGGTGCCGCCTGCCTTGTCGGAAGAGCGTGTGATGCCGTCGGCCGCCGTGAACAGTTCGTCGTGCGCAGCGGAACCGCGGCGCCGTGTGGTCTCGAACCCGTCGCCGACCTCGACGCCCTTGATCGCTTGAATGCTCATGATCGCTTGGGCGAGCTTGCCATCGAGGCGGCGATCCCAATGCACGTGCGAACCGAGACCCGGCGGCAGCCCGTAGGCGAGCACCTCGACGATGCCGCCGAGGGTGTCGCCATCCTTCTTCGCGGCATCCACTTCCGCCACCATGCGCGCGGAAGTCTCGGCATCGAAGCATCGCAGTGGATCGGCGTCGAGAGCGTCGACGTCGTCAGGCAGGGGAAGGGCGCGGCCCTCCGGCACCTGCACGGGGCCGATCGACAGGGTGTGGCTGACCAAGCGGATGCCGAGTTCACCGAGGAAAGAACGGGCGATGGCGCCGAGTGCGACGCGTGCAGCCGTTTCACGCGCGCTCGCACGTTCGAGGATCGGCCGTGCCTCGTCGAAGCCGTACTTCTGCATGCCGACGAGGTCGGCGTGGCCGGGGCGGGGGCGCGTCAGGGCCGCACCGCGACCGCGCGACATCTCGGTGAGCGCGGTCGGCTCGGCGCTCATGACCTCGGTCCACTTCGGCCACTCGCTGTTGCCGATGCGCAGAGCGATCGGGCTGCCCATGCTCAAGCCCTGGAGAACCCCGGCCGAGATCGTGAGCTCGTCTTCCTCGAACTTCATGCGCGAGCCGCGTCCGTAGCCGAGCTTGCGCCGAGCGAGATCCGCCTGGATGGCGGCGCGGGAAATGGGGACGCCGGCGGGCAGTCCCTCCATGAAGGCGACCAGTTCGGGACCGTGCGATTCGCCGGCGGTGAGCACGCGGAGCATTCGCCTAGTCTTCCATGAGCGCGCGGGCCATGACGTCCACGACGGCATTCTCCTCGGGCAGCGACTGGGTCACATCTCCGGTCGCGAACGCGCGGATCTGCAGCACCGCTTGGCGCAGCAGCATGCCACGGCCGTCGACGCTGGGTGCTCCCGCCGACGCCCATGCCGCGGCCAGCGCCGTCGGCCAATGTCCGTAGACCACGTCGTACAGGAGGCCGCCGCCCGCGGCGAGCCGCCGGTTGGTGTCATCGGCGAGGGCGCTGCCGCCCGGCAGGGTCGACACCGTGAGCGGAAGGGATGCCGTCGCCACCGCATCCGGAGTCGTCACCGTGACGAGAATCGACAGACGCTCACCGAGTTCGAGCAAGGGCGCAGCCGCATCGGGGCGACGCGCGACGACCTCGACGCGGCGTGCACCCAGCTCCGCCAAGGCGACGAGAGCCGACGTCGCTGTCGCACCGGCTCCGACGATGCGCGCAGCCTCGATCTGCGGCACGCCCTGAGCTCGGACGTCGGCCACGATGCCGCCGACGTCGGTGTTGAACCCCAGGCGCCTTCCCTGTCGGAAGACGAGGGTGTTGACGACTCCGGTCAGCTCGGCGGGACGATCGCGGAGGGAGGCCGCAGCGAACGCTTGCGTCTTCAAGGGGAACGTCAACGACAACCCGCGCATCGTCGCAGTGACGCTCTTCAGCTGGGCGTGGAAATCGACGGCGGCGACGCGCCGTCGTCCGTAGCTCCAGTTCCATCCCAGCCGCGCATAGGCGGCGCCGTGGAGCCGCGGTGACAGGCTGTGCTCGATGGGGTCGCCCCACACCTCCAGATCAGCAGTCGTCACTGGCGTTCGCAGAGCACCACTGCTGCCACTGGGCGACGGCCTTCTCGTGCTCGGCGTAGGTCGTGCTGAACACCGTCTCGCCAGTGTCGAGGTTGACGGTCACGAAGTACAGCCAGGGGCCGTCGGCGGGATGCATCGCGGCGTCGATGGCCACATCGCCGGGGTTGGCGATCGGGCCGACGGGAAGGCCGGGATGGATGTAGGTGTTCCAGGGGTTGTCGTTGGCGAGTGCTTCCGCCGAGGAACTGGCCGTGCCTTTGTTCATCTCGTTGTAGCCGTACTGGGCCGTCGAGTCCATCTGCAGGAGCCCGTGCGTCTCTTCGTTGTCGGGGTCCAGGCGGTTCTCGATCACCCGCGACACCTTGTAGAAGTCGGCCGTGAAGCGCGCCTCGCGCTGAATGATCGACGCGACCGTCAGGATGCGCTCGCGCTGATCGGCGGGCACGCCGGCCTTGTCGAGCGACGTGATCGTGCGGTCGACGAGCGTCTTGATGACCTGCGTCGCCGTCGTGCCGGGGTCGAACGTGTACGTCGCGGGGAACAGCCAACCCTCGAGCGAGGTGGCAGAGACGCCGTATTGCGATGGATCGGCCGCGGCGGCCTGCAGATCGGCGAGCGGGATGCCGGTGCCGTCGGCGATACGTGTCAACGTCGACGCCATCGTGAGGCCCTCGGGCAGCTGTGCGGTGTTCTCCCGACGGTTGGCGGGGTCTTCCAACGCCTTCACGGCGGCCGCGGACGACATCTTCTGCTTCAGCGTGTAGACACCCGGCTGGAAGGTGGGATTCTGACCGGTCTTGACGAGGTAGTCGTAGAAGGCGCTGTCGGTCTTGGTGACGCCGGCCTGGAACAGCGTGGTCGAGATCGTCGCCCCGGTGTCGCCGGTGACGATCGTCACCGAGGCGTCGCCCTCGGCGATGCCGTCTTCGTAGTCCTTGGGTTCTTCCCACCCCATCACGGAGCGGATCTTGTCTCCGTAGGTGTTCCACGCGTAGAAGCCGCCCCCGACGAGGCCGCCGATGATCGCGAGGATCACCCCGAAAACCACCCAGCCAGCGATACGGCTCTTGCGACGGTCGGGGTCGTGCTTCTTGCTGCGCGCGCGCTCTGGCCGCTCCTCGGCGGCGAACAGCGCGTCGATCTGGTGGTGCACGGCCGGCTCTGCGGGTGCGGCCGGCTCCTCGGCCGGTGCCGCCGGTGGCGCAGCCATCGGTGCAGGCACGGCCGGCACGGGCTCAGCGGTGGCCGGCACAGGGCGTTCGGCGGGCTCCGCCGCGGCGGTGGTCGCCGGAACGGACTCTGCGGCCGGCGTCGGCGCTGGCTCTGACGATCCCGCCGCCGCGGCCGCGGCTTCCCGCGCCGCGCGGCGTGATGGCGGCGTCGCGGGCTCCGCTTCGCCGGCGGATGCACCGGTAGCGCGCGGCGTCGGCAGTTTGCGGAACAGGTCCGCGAACTCGTCGTCGTTCGGCGGGGATTCGGGCATCAGGCGGGCTCCTGAGGGTCGTGCACGGCGGCGCCGGCCGGGGCGCCGGTGCTCTTTTCGACGTCGATCGCCTGCTGAAGCAAGACGACCGCGGCGACTTGGTCGATAATCCTACGAGACGATCGCTGGGAGCGACCGGCATCCCGTAAGGCCGCGTGGGCGGAGACCGTGCTGAGTCTCTCGTCCACGAGCCGGACGGGTACCCCGGATGCCGTGCTCAACTCGCTCGCGAACGCGCGTGCGTCGGCGGTCGAAGCCGTGTCGCTGCCCGAGAGGCTGACCGGAAGTCCGACCAGCAGTTCGATCGCCGCATACTCTTCGGCGAGCTCGGTGATGCGACGCACGGCATCGTCGTTGCGTGGCACGGTCTCGACAGGAACGGCCAGCAGTCCGTCACGGTCGCAGCGGGCCACCCCGACGCGGGCTTTGCCCACGTCGATGCCGAGCCGCACGCCGGGGCGAAAACCACTCACGCGCTCGGCGCCTCCAGGGCGCGCGCCAATACCGCGAGCGCGGCGGGCAGCGCGCTCACGTCGGTACCACCGCCCTGCGCGACGTCGTCACGTCCGCCGCCACCGCCACCGAGGACGCCGGCCGCCGTCTTGGCGAGCACGCCTGCCTTCGCCCCCGCGCCGCGAGCAACGTCATCCGTCGCGACGATGATGACCGGCCGACCGCCGACGTCGGCGCCGAGCGCGACCACAGCGCCCGCCCCCACGCGCTCGCGGATCTGAAGCGCCAGCGTGCGCACATCGTCGGCGGATGCCGCGGTGCCGAGCGACTGGGCGACCACACGGTAGGCGCCGGCCTGGGTCGCGGTGGCGACGAGGGCGGGAAGACGACTCTCGAGCGCTTTGGACTCGAACTGCGCGATCCGCTTCTCGGCGGCTTTCAGGCTCGCGGCGAGTTCCGCGATGCGCGACGCGAGCTGGTCTTTCGGGGTCTTCAGCGACGCCGTCAACTGCGACACGATGGCCCGCTCGGCGGCGAGCTCACGGAACGCGTCGAGGCCGACCAGCGCCTCCACGCGTCGTGTGGACGCGCCCACCGACGATTCGCCGACGAGGTTGATGAGACCGATCTCGGCGCTCGAGCCGACGTGCGTTCCGCCGCAGAGTTCGCGTGACCACGGACCGCCGATGTCGACCATTCGCACGGTCTCGCCGTACTTCTCGCCGAACAGCGCCATGGCTCCCGCAGCCTTTGCCTCGTCCAGCGGGAGGACGCGCGTCGTCACCTGGAGGTTGTCGCGCACCGCGTTGTTGGCGATCTCTTCGATCTCCGTCTTGGTAGCATCCGACAGCGTCTGGCCCCACGAGAAATCGAATCGCATGTAGCCGGCGCGGTTGAGCGAACCGGCCTGCGTGGCCGACGAGCCGAGAGTGTCGCGGAGGGCCGCGTGCACCAGGTGCGTGGCCGAATGCGCCTGCTGTGCGGCGCGGCGGTTCACGGCATCCACGACGCTGGTCGCGGGCTGGCCGAGGCCCACCTCGCCGGAGGTGACCTCGACGGTGTGGCTGATCAGTCCCGGTACGGGGCGCTGCACGTCGAGGACATCGAGCTCGTAGCCCGGACCCACGATGACGCCCTTGTCGGCCACCTGACCGCCGCTTTCGGCGTAGAGCGACGTCTCGGCGAGGATGACCTCGGCGATCTGCCCCTGCGTCGCGCGCTGCACCGGGGCGCCGTCGACCAGCAGGCCCAGCACCGTCGACGGGGTCTCCCAATCGCTGTATCCGGTGAACACGGTCTCGCCCTGGGCGCGGAAGTCGCGATAGATGCTGGTGTCGGCGAGCTGGCGCTTGCGGGAGCGGGCATCCGCCTTCGCGCGAGCGCGCTGCTCGTGCATGAGCGTGTCGAAGGCGTCGCGGTCGACCCGCAGGCCGGCCTCTTCGACGATCTCCATCGTCAGATCGATGGGGAACCCGTAGGTGTCGTGCAGCAGGAATGCTTCGGCGCCTCCGATGGAGCTGGCTCCGGAGTCCTTCGCTGCCGCGATCGAGGCGTCGAGATTCTCCGAACCGGCGGCGAGGGTGCGCAGGAACGTCGCCTCCTCGGCCAGAGCGTAGGCGACCAGGCGCTCGTAGTCGGCTCCGACGACCGGGTAGGCCTCTTTCATCGCGTCGCGAGAAGCCGCGAACAGGGTCGCGAAGGTCGGCTGGTCGACGCCGAGCAGGCGCATCGACCGGATCACTCGACGCATCAGGCGGCGCAGGATGTACCCGCGGCCCTCGTTGGCCGGGGTCACGCCGTCGCTGAGGAGCATGAGTGAGGAGCGGACGTGATCGGCGACCACGCGGAAGCGCACGTCGTCGTCGTGGTTCGCGCCGTACCTCTTGCCCGACAGTGCCACGGCGGCATCCAGCACCGGACGCACCTGATCGGTCTCGTACATGTTGTCGACGCCCTGCTTGATGAACGCGATGCGCTCCAAGCCCATGCCGGTGTCGATGTTCTTGTTAGGCAGCTCCCCCACGATCGTGAAGTCGTACTTGCTGCGCACGTCGGTGATCTCGTACTGCATGAACACGAGGTTCCAGATCTCGACGTAGCGGTCGTCGTCGGTCGCCGGTCCGCCGTCGATCCCATACGCGGGACCGCGGTCGAAGAAGATCTCCGAGCAGGGGCCTGCGGGTCCGGGAAGCCCCGTCGACCAGTAGTTGGTGTCCTTGCCCAGGCGCTGGATGCGCTCTTCGGGCAGGTCGGTCAGGCGTCGCCAGAGATCGTGCGCCTCGTCGTCCTCTTCGTAGACGGTGACCCAGAGGTCCTTCGGGTCGAACCCGAGTCCGCCGTCGACCTCGGCGCCGGTCAGCAGCTCCCAGGCGAAACGGATCGCACCTTCCTTGAAGTAGTCGCCGAACGACCAGTTTCCGAGCATCTGGAAGAAGGTTCCGTGCCGGGGGGTCTTGCCGACTTCCTCGATGTCGTTTGTGCGGATGCACTTCTGGTTGTCGGCGGCGCGCTTGTAGGGGGCCGGCACGTCGCCCGACAGGTACGGGATGAACGGCACCATGCCGGCGACGGTGAACAACAGTGCGGGGTCGTCCGTGACCAGGGATGCCGAGGGCACGATGGTGTGCCCGTTCTTCTCGAAGTAGTCCAGGTAACGCTGGGCGATTTCGGCGGTCTTCATCTGTGGCTTCCTCGGCAGGGCGTGGGCGTGCGGCGACGGGGTGATTCCCGTCGAGAACGGGTGCGGGTCAGTCGTTGTGCGAGACGGCGTCAGCGGCCGCGTCGACGACATCGGCTACGGCATCCTTCGCCGACTCGACGGCGTGCGATGCGGCGCCCTTCACGTTTTCGGCGAGACCATCGATCTTCGCCTCCTGCGCACGGTAGGCATCGCCGATGCGATCGGTGAACTCCGTGATGCGGGCGTCGACCTCGGCGAGCACTTCGTGGCCGCGGGGGTCCTTGTTCACGAAGTGGGCGGCGACGAAGCCTCCCGCGAGACCCACGACGAACCACAGCACCTTCTTCATGGACTCCATGTTAGGTGCATGGCCCCCGTCGATGGGCCCGCGGGTACGCCGAAGGGCGCCGGGGAGAACCCCCGACGCCCTTCGGATCGCACTCGGCGCGTAGCGCGCGGCGTAGCTGTGTACTCGGCCGCTGCGCGGCGGTACTGCGCCCCGCTTAGCGCGCGGCGTAGTACTCGACGACGAGCTGGACGTCACCGGTGACGGGGACCTCCGCGCGCTTCGGGCGACGCACGAGGCGCGCCTGCAGCTTGTCGAGCTCGACCTCGAGGTAGCCCGGAACTGGGGGCAGCACCTCGGCGTGACCGCCGAGAGCAGCGACCTGGAACGGCTCGAGCGACTCGCTCTTCGCCTTGACGTGGATGAGCTGGCCCGGCTTCACGCGGAAGGACGGGCGGTCGACGAGCTGGCCGTCCACAAGGATGTGGCGGTGCACGACGAGCTGGCGGGCCTGCGCGGTGGTGCGGGCAAAGCCGGCGCGCAGCACGAGGGCGTCGAGACGCATCTCGAGCAGCTCGACCAGGTTCTCACCGGTCAGGCCGTCCTTGCGACGAGCCTCGTTGAAGGTGTTGCGCATCTGCTTCTCGCGGATGCCGTACTGCTCGCGAAGACGCTGCTTCTCGCGCAGACGGACGGCGAAGTCGCTGTCCTGCTTGCGCTTGGTGCGACCATGCTCGCCGGGAGCATACGGGCGCTTCTCGAGGTACTTGGCTGCCTTGGGGGTCAGCGCGATGCCGAGGGCACGCGACAGACGCACCTTGCGGCGGTCCTGGGACTTCGTAGCCACGAAGTGTTCCTTTCCTTACGCGGACGCGACTATCGCGACTCGCGGACGTATCGCCTCTCCTCGCCCTGTCCGGACTGCACGCCGGGGCATGCCGGAAGGTCGGTCAAGAAGAGAGGGGATGCCCGAAAACCGGTTTCGAGCCACTCGATCCTATCAGAGCGCCCCTGCGAGCAACGCGGACCAGCCCAGCGCGAAGAGCGGAGCGTAGAGCAGACCGATCAGGAGCGCATGCGTGAGCACGAATCCGAGGGCTTCCAGGGCCTTGCCACGCTGGCGCAGATGGGTCGATAGCTTGCGCATCATCGAGCTCGGATGCCGCACGTCCCAGCTGTTCACGCGCAGATACCGGCCGAGGTAGACCCCGACCGCACCCAGCCCGATCACCGCCGCGGCGAATGCCCAGCTCGCCCCGGGGATATGCCGGTCGGGTGGATCCAGGAGCAGCACGACCATGCTCTGCACCACCGCCAGGCTGAGGATGGCATTGGCGATGCCGGACAGAGTCAACGCCAGCGTTTGGACGATGTCGTACCAAAGCGGCACCGGCGTTGTCTCGGCGCGATGGCTGAAGTTCAGCTCCGTGATGAGGTACACGGAGTTCGGAAAGAACAGCAGCCACACCGCCGTCGCGACGACGAGATACACCCAGATGGCGACGCTTCCGCCGCCGCCGATCACGTCGGCCGCACGGTCGAAGACAGGGACCAACAGGAGGAAACCGCTTCCGAAGACGACGGCGAGCAGCAACGGCAGGAAGGAGAGGCCGATGTTCAGCAGCATCGGCCGGTACAGCGTCACGCCGTACACCCGTGCCCGCAGCACCACCAGCACGCCGGCGTACGCATTGAGGAGCACGATCGCGAGCACACCGAGGAACAGGGCCGACATTCGGCAAGCCTGACATACCCGCGGTGCGGGGCTGCTCAGCGCAGGAGGTCGAGTACTCCGACAGGGTAGACGGGCCGTTGCGACTCGTCCGCGCTCAGCGCGGCGATGTCGTACCAGCCGACCGTCGTGTGGCTGTCGCGAACAGGTAGTCGCTGGTCGACGCCGAGCGATGCCAGGCCCTCAGACGAGACCCGGAACACGTGGACGATTTCGTGGCCACGGCCGGTCGGGCTGTCGAAGATGTTCTCGGTGACCGCGAGCAGTTCGGCACCCGTGAGCTCGGCGTCGAGCTCCTCGGCGTACTCACGGGCGATGGCGGCCGCAGCCGTCTCACCGAACTCGATTCCGCCACCGGGGACGCGGAGGAACTCGCCGTGTCGCTCGTTCGCGGGGTACGACTCAAGGAGCACCATGCCCTCCTGCACCAGCAGACCGACGGCGATGGCGCGAACCCGGTCGAGGCTGGTGAGCTCGTCCGCGTAAGCGTTGACGGCCCGCTGGTAGCGCGGCAGTTTCGGAGCGAGGGTCTGCAGTGCCCGTCTCAGGGCCGCGGTCGGCTTCTCGTCCGCGTACAACGCCAGCGCGAGGAAGGCATGTGCGGACTCGGCCAGCGGATCATCATCGGTGATGCCGCGAAGTGCCGCGATCGCGGCGGACGGCTGACCGACGTTGCGCAGCGAACTCGCCAGCTGGATCGTCGCCTGTGTGCGGTGCGCGGCGTCCAGCCCGGCCTCCAACGCTCGGCGGTAGAGCGGGATCGCGGCCTCCTCCTCGCCGAGCGCGTCGTGCAGAGAGGCCCGCTCGTAGGCGGCACGCGCATCGTCGGCGTCCTCCACCGCCAGCAGAGCTTCCAACGCGTCGTGCGCGTCGTGAGGGTGGTCGAGGTCGACCTCGACCCAAAATCGGTCGATCACGTCGTCCTCGGAGGGCATGGAGGCGTCAGCCGCCAGCGCCGATCGCAGTCGTTCTTGGAGCCGCCGCAGCGCCGGATCGTCGACGTCGCTGCGCACGAAAACGTGGAGACCGCGCATGGCCTCCCCCGCGTCGCTGAGCTCCCCGGAGAGCAGATGCGTGATCAGATCGTCGATCTCGACGGCGAGCACGGTGCCGGTCTCCCCCGTCTCCCATGCAGGGTGGGCGACCTGACGGCACTCGGCGGCGACGACCATGTGGGTGCGCCGGGTCGAGTTGGCACCCGAGAGCTCCGAACCCGACGCGAACATGGCCTCGGCGACGTACCCCGTCTCTTCGAGCAATTCGCGAGCGGCGGCCTCAAGCGCGGTCTCGCCCGCCTCGATGAGCCCGCCCGGGAGTTCACGGACGAGTTCCTGCGGGCCGACCCGATACTGCTCGAACAACAGAGCGGTGCCGGTGGTCGTCACGGCGACGACGGCCACGGTGTCGTCCTGGACCAGGACATCCCAGTCCGACACTGAACCGTCCGGCAGGCGATAGGTATCGCGTCGCACGGTCGTGAAACCGTCGTAGACGTCCGACGTCGCGAGACGATGCCAGCGGGGCGTGAGATCAGCGCTCATCCTTCGATCCTCGCACCGTCGGTCGGTTCGTCGAGGAGCCGCTTCGTCTGCCCCTGGACCGCTTACTCGTCGAGGATCTTGCGGATCTTCTCGACGCGCGCTCGGATGTCGCGCTCCAGCCCGCGCCCCGTCGGTTCGTAGTAGCGCCGGCTCGAAAGCTCGTCGGGCAGGTATTGCTGCGCCGCAATGCCGACCTCGAGGTCATGCGGATAGACGTAGCCCTTGCCATGGCCGAGCCGCTTCGCGCCCGGATAGTGGGCGTCACGCAGGTGCGTCGGCACCCGCCCGAAGCCCCCCGCCCGCACATCCGCGATGGCGGCGTCGATGGCGACGTACGCCGCGTTCGACTTCGCCGTCGTCGCCAGGTACACCGTGGCCTCAGCCAGTGGGATGCGTCCTTCGGGCATGCCGATGAAGGCGACCGCGTCGGCCGCGGCCACGGCGATCACGAGCGCTTGCGGGTCAGCGAGTCCGATGTCTTCGGATGCAGAGATGACGAGGCGTCGAGCGATGAACCGCGGGTCTTCGCCCGCCTCGATCATGCGGGCCAGGTAGTGCACGGCCGCGTCCACGTCGGAGCCGCGGATCGACTTGATGAAGGCGCTGATGACGTCATAGTGCTCGTCGCCCTGACGGTCGTAGCGCAGAAGTGCCCGGTCGACGGCCTGCGCCACATGGGCCGCTGTCACCGTGGCGGGCGCTTCCCCGGGCGCGTCCGCCGCAGCATCGACCACGATAGATGCCGCGGCTTCGAGCGATGTGAGGGCTCGCCGAGCATCGCCGGAGGCGAGCTGGATCAACGCGGTGCGCGCCTCGGCATCGAGCTGCACGCGGCCCGAGAGCCCGCGCGCATCGGACACCGCACGGTCCAGCAGCAGGCCGAGGTCGTCGTCCGTCAGGGTGCGCAGGGTCAGCAGCAGCGAGCGCGACAGCAGCGGCGCGATCACCGAGAACGAGGGATTCTCGGTGGTCGCGGCGATGAGGATGACCCATCCGTTCTCGACGCCGGGCAGCAGCGCGTCCTGCTGCGCCTTGGTGAAGCGATGAATCTCGTCGAGGAAGAGGATTGTCGAGCTCCCGTAGAGATCGCGCTGGGTCATCGCCTCCTGCATCACCTCGCGCACGTCCTTGACACCGGCGGTCACGGCCGAAAGCTCGACGAAGCGGCGCCCGGACGTGCGGGCGATGGCCTGCGCCAGCGTCGTCTTGCCGGTGCCCGGAGGGCCCCACAGAATCACGGAGACGGCGGTCCTGGCAGCCCCCGAGGGATCGGCGAGGGCGACCAGTGGCGATCCTGGGCGTAGCAGATGTGCCTGACCGGCGACCTCCTCGAGCGATGTCGGGCGCATCCGGACGGCCAACGGGGTCTGACCTTGGAAGAGAGCGGATGCCGATGCCACCGCTCCAGGCTAGCCGCGCCCTCCGACGTGGGGCTCGGCGGCGCGGTTCGGTCTCGCTGCGCACCGTGTTTGTCGCGCCGGGGCGGCGCCACGTAGTCTTCCCGATAGTGTTCGTGCGGCCCCGGATCGCGGGGAATGAGGGAGGTCCGGGTGGCTGCGGCTGCAGGAAAGAAGCAAACGCGTGTCGAGAAGGAACGCACGCGCACGTATCTCGCGCGTCAGGAGTTCCATGATGGGCTCATCGCCCGTCGTCGCCGCGACAACCTCATCGCCGGTGCGGCGGGGGGATTGCTCATCCTGGCGGTCGTGGGCGGTCAGATCGCCTACTACACGATGGGTCCAGGCGCGCCTCTTCCCATGCCGACCGATTCGAGCACTCCCGCCCCGACGCCTATCGAACTGCCGGGCTCGTCAGAGATCCCCGCCCCGACTCCGACGCCCTGATGCTGCCGCCGGACGTGGACTCTGCGTGCACCACGGACGGCGGGCATGCCCGTATAGGCTGTAAACCGACCGAACCCCCATGCGGCGTGCGCCGCGACGAGGTGCTATTCCGTGACTGACGTCCCCACTTCCCAGCCCGAGCACGAGCCCGCCGAGCAGGCTCCTGTCGAGGAATCCGTCGTCGTGGACGCCGTTGACACGGCCTCCGTCGATGAGCCGACCGCCGCCGAGGTGGAAGCCGCCTCCGTCGAGGAAGCCGCGCCTGTGGAGGACGCCCCGCCCGCAAACGACAGCGCCTCGGGCGTGCCGACCTCGTCGGCGGTTCCGCGCGCTATGCCTGTGCCGCGCCCGCCCGCGCGCCGCGCGGCCGTCGCGGCGCTTCCGCAGGCCGCCGCAGACAGCTTCGGGCGCGTGGACGACGACGGCACCGTGTCGGTGCGCGAGGGCGATGACTGGCGTGTCGTGGGTCAGTACCCTGACGGAACCCCCGCAGAGGCCCTCGCCTACTTCGAGCGTAAGTACGTCGATCTTGCCGGCGAGGTGACGCTGCTCGAGGTGCGTCATCGCAACGGTGGTGCCTCGGCATCGGATCTGCGTTCGACGCTCAAGACGGTGCGCGAGCGGGTGACCGGCGCCGCGGCCGTGGGCGATCTCGCCGCCCTGGAAGCCCGTCTCGCCGTTCTCGACGCCGCGCTCAGTGAGGCCTCTGCCGAAGAGGCACAGGCTCAGCGCGAAGCTGTGGATGCCGCGATCGCCGAGCGCACCGCACTGGTAGAGAAGATCGAGGCGATCGCCGCCCGCGAACCGAAGTCGATCCAGTGGAAGCAGACGACGGCCGAGGTGAGCGAGCTGTTCGACCAGTGGCAAGCACACCAGTCGACCGGACCGCGCCTTCCTAAGAGCACTGGCCAGCAGCTCTGGAAGCGTTTCCGCGATGCTCGCTCGACGCTCGACAAGCACCGCCGCGAGTTCTACGCGGGAATGGACGAGCAGCACCGCGCCGCGCGCGACGCCAAGGCGCGGCTCGTCGAGCGCGCCGAAGCGCTGGGGAGCAAGGGCGAGGACGGCATCGGCGCGTATCGCACGCTTCTCGATGAGTGGAAGTCCGCAGGCCGCGCGGGCAAGAAGGCCGACGACGCCCTGTGGGCCCGCTTCAAGGCCGCCGGCGACGCGTTGTACGCGGCTCGCAGCGACCGTGAGCACGCCGACGCCGAGGAATCCCGCGAGAAGATCGACGCCAAGCGTGCGCTCCTGACGGAAGCCGCGGCCGTGCCGCAGGAGAAGGACATCGTCAAGGCGCGCGCGCTCCTCACCGGCATCCAGCGCCGTTGGGACGAGATCGGGCGTATCTTCCCTCGCGAAGCAGAACGCGGTCTCGACGACGAGCTGCGCAAGATCGAGCACGGCGTCAAGGCGCGCGAGGATGCCGATTGGAAGAGTAACAACCCTGAGACCAAGGCGCGTCAGAACGATATGACGCAGCAGTTGCGCGATGCCATCGCAGGCCTTGAGGCCGACCTCGACAAGGCGAAGGCATCGAAGAACGCGTCCGCGATCGCGAAGGCGACCGAAGCGCTCGAGGCCCGCAAGAGCTGGCTCAAGGCCCTCGGCGGCTGAACGCATCCCGCCTCCTCCCCGGCGGCGTCTATTGCGGATCTGTCCACAGAACTATCCCGCAGTCTCCCGTGTGACCCTGTCGCACGGGAGACTGCGGTGATGAGTTGGCCGTTCTTGTACTTCCCCGACGATCGACTCTCGCGGGCCGAGCTGTCCGCGGCCCGCCTGGATGGCGACCTGGTCGAGATCGGGGAGGCATACATGCCCGCCGATGCGGTGGAGACCCGAGAACTGCGGGCTGGCTCGCTGCGGGAGCGGATCTCCCCCGAGCTGGCTGTCACGCGAGAGTCCGCCGCGTGGGTGCATGGGGCCATCGCGGAACCGCCCGCCCGCCACCGCGTGCAGAGGTGCTCGGCGCACCGCATCCATCAGGTGATCGACATCGGGCTGGTCTACCGCGACCACGCCCTGAAACCCGGCGACGCCGAAATCGTCTCCGGCGTCGCGGTGACGACCCCGGAGAAGACGCTGGGCGATCTGGTGCGCGATCTGTGCGCGGGAAGCGACACTGCGAGCGTCATCGACGCCTTGCTGACGTGGCGACCCGCGCTCGCGATCAGGGCAGCCGATGCTCTCGATTCCGGACCCCCGGTGCACTTCAAACGTGCGGGCGTCGCGTACCTGCGCGCTCGCGCTCAGGAGGAGGTGACACGGTACACGTCGTAGACCGCGTCGATCCGTCGCACCGCGTTCAGCACACGATCCAGATGCACGATGTCGCCCATCTCGAAGACGTAGCGGCTGAGCGCCAGGCGGTCATTCGTCGTCTGCACCGAGGCGGAGAGGATGTTCACGTGGTGCTCGCTGAGCACACGCGTGATGTCGCTGAGCAGGCCCGAGCGGTCGAGAGCCTCCACCTGGATGTGCACCAGGAACACGCTCTTGGTCGTCGGCGCCCAGGCGACATCGATCATCCGGTCGGGCTCGTCTTTCAGCGACTTCACGTTCGTGCAGTCGGCGCGGTGTACCGAAACACCACTGCCGCGCGTCACGAAACCGACGACGTCGTCGCCGGGAACCGGTGTGCAGCACTTCGCGAGCTTGACGAGGATGTCGGGGGCACCGCGCACGAGCACGCCGGAGTCTCCCCCACGCGGCGCCTTGGAGCGTCCGATGTGCGGGATCTCGATCGGTCCGGTCGAGGTATCCTCTTCGGAACTCACCAGTGCCGTGACCTTCTCGATCACCGACTGGGTCGACACGTGGCCTTCGCCGACGGCGGCGTACAGCGCGGTGACGTCCTCGTACTTCAGCTGGTGGGCGACCTCGGCAAACGAATCCTGGTTCATCAGTCGCTGCAGCGGCAGGTTCTGTCGGCGCATGGCGCGCGCGATCGCATCCTTGCCCTGCTCGACCGCTTCCTCGCGGCGTTCCTTCGTGAACCACCCGCGGATCTTGTTGCGCGCGCGCGTGCTCTTGACGAACCCCAGCCAGTCTTGGCTGGGACCGGCATCCGGGTTCTTCGAGGTGAAGACCTCGACCACGTCACCCGAGTGCAGCTCGGACTCGAGTGGCACGAGACGACCGTTGACCTTCGCCCCCATCGTGCGATGACCGACCTCGGTGTGCACCGCATACGCGAAGTCGACCGGTGTTCCGCCCGCCGGCAAGCCGATGACCCGACCCTTCGGCGTGAAGACGTAGACCTCTTTGGCGCCGATCTCGAAGCGCAGCGAGTCGAGGAACTCCCCCGGGTCGGCGGTCTCAGCCTGCCAATCGGAGATATGCGCGATCCACGCCATGTCGGTGTCGACGGCCTTGGCATCGCCCTTGCCGCCCGCCATCCGCTCCTTGTACTTCCAGTGCGCCGCGACGCCGTACTCGGCCTGCTGGTGCATCTCGTTGGTGCGGATCTGGATCTCGACGGTGCGGCCGCCCGGGCCGATGACCGTCGTGTGCAGCGACTGGTAGAGGTTGAACTTCGGCGTGGCGACGTAGTCCTTGAACCGCCCGGGAATCGGCGTCCAGCGTGCGTGGATCGAGCCCAGCACGGCGTAGCAGTCGCGCACGGTGTTGACCAGCACGCGGATGCCGATGAGGTCGTAGATGTCGTCGAACTCGCGGCCGCGCACGACCATCTTCTGGTACACCGAGTACAACTGCTTGGGGCGCCCCATCACGCGTCCACGAATCCGCAGGTCGCGAAGATCCGCTTCGACGGCGTCGATCACCTTGTGGACGTATTCCTCGCGCTGCGGTGTGCGCTGCTTGACCAGGCTGTCGATCTCGGCGTAGAGCTTGGGGTGGAGCACCGCGAAGGAGAGGTCTTCGAGTTCGCTCTTGACCGCCTGGATGCCGAGGCGGTTCGCGAGCGGCGCGTAGATCTCCAGGGTCTCGGTCGCCTTCTTGGCGGCCTTCTCGGGTGGGACGAACCCCCACGTGCGCGCGTTGTGCAGGCGGTCGGCGAGTTTGATGATGAGCACGCGGATGTCCTTGGACATCGCCACGATCATCTTGCGGACCGTCTCGGCCTGCGCAGCATCCCCGTACTTGACCTTGTCGAGCTTCGTGACGCCATCGACGAGCATTGCGACCTCGTCACCGAAATCGGCGGTCAGCTGGTCGAGGCGATAGTCGGTGTCCTCCACCGTGTCGTGCAGCAGGGCCGCCGCGATCGCGCGGGGGCCGAGCCCCAGATCGGCGAGGATCTGAGCCACCGCAAGCGGATGCGTGATGTACGGCTCGCCACTCTGCCGCTTCTGGCTCGCGTGCGCGCGGGCAGCAACCTGGTAGGCGCGCTCGATGATCGCGACGTCGCCTTTGGGGTGGTGCGTGCGCACTGTGCGGATCAGCGGTTCAACGCCGTCGCGGGACGGGGCACGTGAGAAGATGCGCGGCACGAGGCGGCGCAGCGAACTGGGCGGGGGCGCGACGTTTCCGGCACTGGCAGACGTGGGAACCGTCTCGGCCATCCGCTCACCTCCGCGTTGAATGATCCGTCAATCCTACGCCCGGCGCGACCGGGCAACGCTCACGCGGAGACCTGTGCACGCGCGCGTGCGGACAGCACGCGGGCATCTCGGGACTTGAGGTCGGATTCGTTCTCGCGCAGCAGCGAGTACAGCGGCGCCGCGACGAACAGGGTCGAGTACGCCGCCACGATCGTGCCGACGAAGATCGACAGCGAGATGTCGGTCAGCGTCTGCGCACCGAGCCAGAGAGCGCCGATGAAGAGGATCGCACCGGTCGGAATCGCCGCCACCACGGTGGTGTTGATCGATCGGATCAGCGTCTGGTTCACCGCGAGGTTCACCGATTCGCCGAAGGTGCGACCCGATTTCTCGCCATCGTCGCGCGTGTTCTCTCGGATCTTGTCGAAGACGACGGTGGTGTCGTACAGCGAGTAAGAGAGGATCGTGAGGAAGCCGATCACCGCCGCCGGCGAGATCTCGAAACCGAAGAGCGCGTAGACGCCGACGGTGATGACGAGAACATCGACCAGACCGATGATGGCGGCAACCGACATCTTCCAGGTGCGGAAGTAGATCGCCAGGATGACGAACGTCAGAGCCAGGAAGATGCCGAGACCCCACAGTGACTGCCGGGTGACGTCCTGGCCCCAACTCGGCCCGATGAACGACGAGCTGACATCGGACTCCGTGACGCCGAACTTCTGCGCCAGGGCGGTCGTGACCGACTGCGTGTCAGCGTTGGTCATCTGGTTGGTCTGGATGCGCAGGGCATCCGAACCGATGGTGGTCACTTTGGTCGCCGTATCCGGGACCACAGAGTGCACGGCGGCCGTGGCAGCAGCCTGGTCGGGGTTGGCGACCTGGTTGACCGTGAACTGCGATCCGCCGGTGAACTCGATCGAGAACTCGATCGGGCGCAACAGAGGCACCAGCGCGGCGCCGATCACCAGCACAGCGGCGATCATGAACCACAGGCGGCGGCGGCCGACGAACGGGAAGGACGTCTTGCCGGTGTAGAGATCGTTTCCGAACTCGTTCATGGAGCGCATCAGTCGTCTCCCTCCGTGGTCGAGCTCGGTTTCGTACTGTTCTTGGCGGCCAGTTCGGCTTGCTTGCGTTCGGCGATCGTCTGGCGACGCTCCGCCTCGCCGCGCGAGCGCGCGGTGCGTCGCGCCGCGGCGCCCTTAGCGGTTCCCGCCTCGACGGGGCTACGGAACTGCGCACGCCCTCGGTAGACCGCGCCGAGTGCGTCGGGGTCCAGACCCGACAGCGGGTGCCCACCGCCGAAGAAGCGAGTTCGCGCGAGCAACTGGAGCACCGGGTGCGTGAACAGGATGAAGATCAGGATGTCGATGAGCGTGGTGAGCCCGAGCGTGAACGCGAAGCCCTTCACCGTGGCATCCGCGAGGATGTACAGGACCACAGCCGCCAGGATGTTGATCGACTTCGAGATGTAGATCGTGCGCTTCGCGCGACCCCAGCCGTCTTCGACTGCGCCGGTGATCGACTTTCCGTCGCGCAGCTCGTCTCGGATGCGTTCGAAGTACACGATGAAGGAGTCGGCGGTGAAGCCGATCGTGACGATCAGACCCGCGACGCCCGCCAGCGAAAGGCGGAAGCCCATGCGCCACGCGAGGATGCAGAGCGTGATGTAGGTGAGCACGCCCATCACCCCGAGCGAGGCGATGATCACGAAGCCGAGCGCCCGATAGACGATCAGTGAGTAGAGGGCGACCAGAGCGAGGCCGATGAGGCCGGCGATCAGGCCGATCTGCAGCTGCTGCGATCCCAGCGTGGCGGAGATGGCGTTGTCGCTGACGATGCCGAAGCTCAGCGGGAGCGCCCCGTACTTGAGCTGGTCCGACAGCGTCTTGGCGCTCTCCTGGTTGAACGACCCGCTGATCTGCGGCTTGCCGTCGAGGATCACGCCGTTCATCGAGGGAGCCGAGATGACCGCCCCGTCGAGGACGAACGCGAACTGGTTCTGCGGCGACTTGCCGGCCTGGGTGAAGGCGTACAGGCGCTGGCTGACCTCACCGAAGGTCTTCGTGCCCTGATCGTTGAAGACGATGTTGACGACCCACTGGCCGTTCTGGGTGTTCATGCCGCTCGTCGCGTCGCTGATGGCGGAGCCGTCGAGCTCCACCGGACCGAGGAGGTATTTGGCCGTGCCCGACGGGTCGCACGCGATCAGCGGCTCTCCCGCGGGGCTGTTCGCCGGGTCGTTGTCCTTGGCGGTGCAGTCGTACGCGAGGAACTTCGCCTGCAGCGCCGGCGTGATCCAGCTGAGGTCGCTGCCGTTGGTGGGCGCCGCGGTCGGCGTGGACGGCAGGCCCGGGTCGGGCGTCGGGTACGGCGTCGAGTTGCCGTCCTGGCCCACGAACGATGTGCTGGCAGCCGTGGTCGCCAGCACCGCGCGCAGCTGCATCTGAGCCGATGACTCGATCCGCTTGCGCGTTTCTTCGTCGGCCGGACCCGGAATCTGCACGACGATCTGGTTGCCGGCCTGTGTCGTGATATCCGACTCCCCCACACCGGACGCGTCGACGCGCTGACGGATGATCGCCGCGGCCTGGTTCATCTGGTCGGTGGTCGGGCTCGCCCCGTCAGGCGTCTTCGCCTCGAGGATGATCTGCGTACCGCCCTGCAGATCGAGCGCCAGCTCAGGCGCCCACGAGCTCTTACCGAAGACGAACACGCCGAGCGCGTTCACGCCGAACAGCAGTGCGGTGATGACGAGGAGACCGGTCAGCGCGCGCCAGGCACGGCGCACAGGGGTGGGTGTGGCCACGGAGGGTCAGCTTTCTTCGGGAGCGTTGCGCGGAGCGATCAGACCTGGGGCTTGGCGTCGCCGGCTTCGGGCGCGTCGGTCTTCTTCGCCGCGGCGTGATCGTCGCTGACCGAGGGGATCACGCCACCGGCGACATCGGCGGCGTACTCGGCCTGGTCGGCCTCCGCCTCGATGAACTCGTCCTCGGTGACCGTTCCCTCTTCTTCGTCCACGACACGCAGGATGGCCTGGCTGTGGACCTCGACCTCGACGCCGGGCGCGAGCTCGACGAAGGCTGCTTTCGAGAGGTCTTCGCCGTCGTACGTCACGAGGGTTCCGTAGAGGCCGCCCTGAAGCAGAACCTTGACGCCGGGGACCATCGCGCGAGCCTTGGCCTCCTGCTCGGCCTTCATCTTGGCGGCGCGCTTGCGCGAGCTCCAGAACATGAAGCCAAGCAGCGCCACCAGGGCGACGAGCAGAATCCAATCCATACGGACAACACCTTTCGGGAGCTCGCGCGATCGGCGCGAAGAAGGCGGCAGAAAGCCTTCAGTGATTATAGGTCATCGAATCTCAGCGCCTCACCGGGCTGCGCGACGCGCAGGTGGGCGTAGGCCTCCGGAGTTGCCACGCGTCCACGCGGGGTGCGGCCGAGAAAGCCGATGCGAACGAGGTAGGGCTCGACGACCGACTCGATGGTCTCGGCCTCCTCGCCGACGGTCACAGCGAGCGTGCTGAGCCCCACCGGACCGCCGCGGAAGCGTCGGACCACGGCATCCAGTACCGCCCGGTCGAGACGGTCGAGGCCGATCGCGTCGACGTCATACAGCTCGAGGGCGGCGGAGACGTGAGCGTCGGATGCCGTCGGTGTGCCCGTGCCGTAGACGATGATGTAGTCGCGCACGCGGCGCAGCAGGCGGTTCGCGATGCGGGGCGTGCCCCGGGAACGACGCGCGATCTCCGAGCGGGCAGACGGCGGCAGGTCGACGCCGAGCACGTGGGCCGAGCGGGAGACGACCTGTTCGAGTTCTTCGGGCTCGTAGTACTCCAGGTGCGCCGTGAATCCGAAGCGATCGCGCAGCGGGTTGGGCAGCATGCCGGAGCGGGTCGTCGCCCCGACCAGGGTGAAGGGCGCCAGATCGAGTGGGATGCTCGTGGCGCCGGCGCCCTTGCCGACCATGATGTCGATCCGGAAATCCTCCATTGCGAGGTAGAGCATCTCTTCGGCGGATCGCGCCATGCGGTGGATCTCGTCAATGAAGAGCACCTCACCCGGCACCAGGCTCGACAACAGCGCGGCCAGATCTCCGGCGTGCTGGATCGCCGGGCCGCTCGAGAGGCGCAGCGGTCGGCTGCTCTCGTGCGCGACGATCATGGCGAGCGTGGTCTTGCCGAGACCCGGGGGGCCGGACAGCAGGATGTGGTCGGGCGAGCGCTGCTGGATGCGTGCCGCATCCAGCAAGAGCTGCAGCTGTCCGCGAACCTTCTGCTGCCCGACGAACTCGGCGAGCGAGGTGGGTCGCAGCGCGCCTTCGACCGCCAGTTCTCTCTCGTCTTCGGCGACGGCCGGATCGAGCGCCTCAGACACCGGCACGCTCCGGTCGGGCGGGGCCGAGTTGGGCGAGCGCGAGCTTCAGCAGCACGGGCACCGAGTGGCGTTCAGCATCGGTCGCGGCATCCACGACCATCGACACGGCCTCGACGCTGGTCCGTTCGTTCCAGCCGAGTGCGGTCAGCGCCGCCACGACCTGGCCGGCGACGTCGCCACGTGCGGCGGCGGAGGCGGGCAGGGATGCCGAGCCCACCGATGCCTGCAGCTTGCCGGCGAGTTGGACGACGATGAGCTTCGCGGTCTTCGGTCCGATGCCCGAGACGCGACGGAAGGGGGCGTCGTCTTCGGCGATGACGGCGTCGGCGATCTGCGGAACGCTCAAAGCAGACAGAACCCCGAGAGCAGACTTCGGCCCCACCCCCGAAACGCTCAGCAGGTGATGGAAGACGCTCAACTCTTCGCGGTCGGCGAAGCCGAACAGTGACAGCGCGTCTTCGCGCACGATGAGTGCCGTGTGGAGCAATATGTCGTCGCCGAGATGCAGCGACCGTGCCAGCGCGGCCGAGATGGCGACGCTGAAGCCGACGCCGCCGACCTCGATGATGGCCGATTCTGCGTCCAGGTGCAGGATGCGGCCACGCAGCGAAGAGATCATGCCACCACCCTAGACAGTCGTTCGCAGCTTTGTTCGAGCGACACGCGTCTCGCCCGCGCGCTCAGCGCCGTGCGGCCCGTTCGGCATCGGCCCAGGCGCGCTGAGCCGGAGTGAGCGCTCCGGTTCCTCCTGCTGTCGGCGCGTCACGGCGCCAGCCGTGGCAGAGCGCTATCGCGAGGGCATCCGCCGCATCGGCGGGCTGCGGAAGGGCATCGAGCCGAAGAACGCGCGCGACCATCGTCTGCACCTGACGTTTATCGGCTGACCCATATCCGGTGATGGCGGCCTTCACCTCCGAGGGCGTGTGGGTCGCCGCAGGCAGGCCGTTCTCGGCGGCGAGCAGCAGCGCGATTCCGCTCGCCTGGGCTGTGCCCATTACCGTGCTGCGGTTCTGCTGCGCGAACACCCGCTCGACCGCGACGACGTGCGGGCGGTGCGCAGCGATGACCTCTCGCAGTCCCGCTGCGATCAGCGCCAGCCGCTCGGAGATGGGCAGATCCGCGCCGGAGCGTACGACGCTCACATGGACGAGCGTCGCCGACCGGTCGGCGCGCACGTCGACCACCCCGACGCCGCAGCGGGTCAAGCCGGGGTCGATGCCGAGAACGCGAAGAGCGGGTGTCACTCCCCCACGCTAAGCGCAGTGTGCGGGCATCGGCGTTCCGCCTCGCGAGTCGAAACGCCGCTTACTCGTCTTCCTCGAGCTCGGCTTGAACGTCGGCGCTCAGGTCGAAGTTGCTGAAGACGTTCTGCACGTCTTCGCTCTCTTCGAGGGCGTCGATGAGTCGGAACACTTTGCGGGCGGTCTCTGCATCGATCTCGACCTTGAGGTTCGGCACGAACTCCACGTCGGCGGATTCGTACTCGATGCCCGCGTCGGCGAGTGCCGAGCGCACCGAGACGAGATCGGATGCCTCGGTGATGACCTCGAAGCCCTGCGCGTGCGGTTCGATCTCTTCGGCGCCCGCCTCGAGCGCCGCGAGCATGACGTCGTCTTCGGTCGTACCCTCGTCGGACACGACGATCACGCCCTTGCGGGTGAAGTTGTAGGCGACCGAGCCCGGGTCGGCCAGCGTTCCGCCGTTGCGGCTGAGGGCCGTGCGGACCTCAGCGGCGGCGCGGTTCTTGTTGTCGGTCAGACACTCGATCATGAGGGCCACACCGTTGGGTCCGTACCCCTCATACATGATCGACGAGTACTCGACAGCGTCGCCGCCGATGCCCGCGCCGCGCTTGATGGCGCGATCGATGTTGTCTTTGGGGACGGAGGTCTTCTTCGCCTTCAGAACGGCGTCGAAGAGGGTCGGGTTCCCCTGCAGATCCGGTCCGCCCAGCTTGGAGGCGACTTCGATGTTCTTGATGAGCTTCGCCCACGACTTCGCGCGGCGGGAGTCGATGACCGCCTTCTTGTGCTTGGTCGTGGCCCATTTGGAGTGTCCGGACATGATCTCCAGTTTACTCAGGCGTCACCGGTGGTTTTCAGCCCAGGATTCTGATCAGTGTCCGCAGGTTGCGGGTGGTCGTCGTCGGCTTGTATTCGGCGCGGCCGAGGAGCGTGCCGAACGGCGTGTCGAGCGTGCGGCCCTTCTCCGGACTCCAGTAGACGACGCCGAATCCGGGGTGGGTCGGGTCTTCCTCGCTGTCGAGGGATGCCGCGGCATCCACCAGGGCATCGCGGACGGCGATCTCGCTGCAGAAGACCACATAGGGCTGGCGCGTCGCGTCGTTTGCGTCGAAGGGGTAGGCCGTGGCGGCCGCCTCCAACTCGTTGATGGTGACCAGGACGATCCACGCGTCGTAACCGAAGCGTTCGCGCAGGGCCGCCTCGATGCGTGCTTTGAGCTCGGCGCGGCCGGCGACGTCGACGTCTGCGGTGAACCGGGCGTTGCCGCTGGCGAGGAAGGTCTTCACGTCGCCCAGGCCGAGATCGCGCAGCAGTGCCGCGAGGTCGGCGCTGCGGATGGTGATGCCGTTCACATTGACTCCGCGCAGGAGCGCCACCCAGGTCGTCATGCCTGTACGGTAACCCGCGTCACGCGCCGCATGCGCACCATCTCGAGAAGCAGCTCGTGAAAGCGGGTCTCCCCCGACACTTCGGGGTGAAACGCCGTGCCGAGCAGCGTCCCTTGGCGCACAGCGACGATATCGCCGTCGGGGAGGGTCGCGAGAACGTCGACGGAGGCACCGACCTCGATCACGCGGGGGGCGCGGATGAAGCTCGCGGAGACCGGCTCGTCGAAACCCGCGACAGCGAGCTCCGTCTCGAACGAATCCACCTGAGACCCGAAGGCGTTGCGCTGCACGGTGATGTCGAGGCCGCCGAAACTCTGCTGGCCCGCGATGCCGTCGGCGACGCGGTCGGCGAGCAGGATGAGTCCCGCGCACGTGCCGTAGACGGGCAGCCCGTCGGCGATCGCCCTGCGGATCGGTTCTTGCATCCCGAAGATCCGGGAGAGCTTGTCGATCACACTCGACTCGCCACCCGGGATCGCGAGTCCCGATACGGCGGCGAGTTCCTCCGGGCGCCGCACGGGCACGGCATCGGCGCCGAGCCGCGTGAGCATGCGGATGTGCTCGCGGACGTCGCCCTGCAGCGCGAGGACGCCGACCCGCGGCATCCCGTCGGTCACCAGCCGCGCTCGGCGAGACGGTGCGGTGCCGGCACGTCGGTCACGTTGATGCCGACCATCGCCTCCCCAAGGCCGCGCGAGACGTCGGCGATGATGGTGGCGTCGTCGAAGAACGTCGTGGCCTTGACGATGGCCGCTGCGCGTGCGGCGGGGTTGCCGCTCTTGAAGATGCCCGAGCCGACGAACACGCCGTCGGCGCCCAACTGCATCATCATCGCGGCATCCGCCGGAGTAGCGACGCCGCCCGCGACGAACATCACGACCGGCAACGTGCCGGACGATGCGACCTCGGCGACGAGCTCGTACGGAGCCTGCAGCTCCTTCGCGGCGACGTACAGCTCATCGGGCGCGAGAGCGCCGAGTGCGGCGATCTGGCCACGGATGGTGCGGATGTGCTTCATCGCCTCCGAGACGTCGCCGGTGCCGGCCTCCCCCTTGGAACGGATCATCGCGGCGCCCTCGGTGATGCGGCGCAGGGCCTCACCCAGGTTGGTGGCGCCGCAGACGAACGGCACGGTGAAGTTCCACTTGTCGATGTGGTTGACGTAATCGGCCGGCGAGAGCACTTCCGATTCGTCGATATAGTCCACGCCGAGCTCCTGAAGCACCTGTGCCTCGACGAAGTGGCCGATGCGGGCCTTGGCCATCACGGGGATCGAGACGGCCTCGATGATGCTGTCGATCATGTCGGGGTCGCTCATGCGTGACACGCCCCCCTGCGCTCGGATGTCGGCGGGCACCCGCTCCAGAGCCATGACGGCGACGGCGCCGGCGTCTTCGGCGATCTTCGCCTGATCGGCGGTGACGACGTCCATGATGACGCCGCCCTTGAGCATCTCGGCGAGTCCGCGCTTGACGCGGGATGATCCGGTGACGGGAGTGGACACGGGTAGCTCCTTCGGGGCAGTTTCGGATGCGGATTATTGGCCTAGGCCAAAAGCTAGCATGGCCTGTCACATAGACTTCACCGATGGGCATCGCGAGCGAAACGACCGGTGACGTCGGTTTCAGCGGCGCGACCGCGACCGAGATCGCCGAGAGCGTTCGCCAGCGCATCGAGCGGGGCGAACTCGCGTCCGCTGTCGCGTTGCCGCCGGTGCGGGCTCTGGCCGACGAGTTGGGTGTCAACCGCAATACCGTGGTCGCGGCCTATCGCCTGCTCACCCAGGCGGGACTCGTCGAAGCGCGCGGTCGCGCGGGAACCCGAGTCGTCGACCGCACGCCGTTCGCGCAAGACGGATTCGCGCAGAATACGGTGTTGCGAGACCTCGCGGCGGGAAACCCCGACCCCCGCCTGATCCCCGAGCTGCGCCCCGCGCTCGGCCGTATCGCCGGGCGTCCCGTGTTGTACGGCGAGCCGATCATCGATCGCGAACTGGCGGCGTGGGGCGAGTCGTGGATGCGCGAGGCACTCGGCGATGGCCGTGCCCTGCGGCTCACCATCACGGGTGGCGCATCCGACGCCATCGAACGGTTGCTCGCGCAGACGCTGACCCGCGACGACGCGGTCGCCCTTGAAGACCCCTGTTTCCTGGCGAGCCTCAATACGGTGCGTCTGGGCGGCTACCGGCCGGTCGCCGTGCCGGTCGATGCCGAGGGGATGACGGTCGAGGGCCTGGCCGCTGCGCTCGACGCCGGCGTTCGCGCCGTGCTGCTCACTCCCCGCGCGCAGAACCCGACGGGCGCGAGCCTCACCGCCGAGCGCGCCGCTGCGCTCCGGGCGCTCCTCGCCGAGCACCCCTACGTGCTGGTGATCGAAGACGACCACTTCTCCCTGCTCTCCTCGCAGCCGTTCCATTCCGTCATCGGGCCGGATCATCGCCGCTGGGCGCTCGTGCGGTCGGTGTCGAAGTTCCTCGGCCCCGACATGTGCCTCGCCGTCGTCGCCTCCGATCCCGACACCGCAGGACGTCTCGCCGAGCGGCTCAATCCGGGTGCGACGTGGGTCAGCCACCTCCTTCAGCGACTCGCCTTGGAACAGCTGACCGATGCGGATGCCGTCGCCGCTGTGACCGCGGCAGCATCCCACTACGCCACCCGCAACCGCGTCGCGGCCGCGACGTTGACGTCTCACGGGGTGCCCGTGTCGGCCGGTGACGGACTGAGCCTCTGGGTGCCGCTGCCAGTCCCGGCGCGCGCGGTATCTGAGCAGCTCATGCGCCGAGGCTGGCTGGCGCGCCCCGGAGACGAATTCGTGCTCGAGGATGAGCACGCCACACGTCACCTGCGCGTGACGGTGCACGATCTGTCCGACGCCGACCTCGTGCGTCTGGCCACCGACCTGGCTGCCGCGATCCCCGCTGCAGCCGCGACCTCGAAAGCAGGATGATCGCTCGATGAAGATCCTCTCCATTCAGTCCGCCGTCGCGTACGGACACGTCGGCAACTCCGCTGCCGTTTTCCCGCTGCAGCGCATCGGTGTCGAAGTCCTGCCCGTGTACACGGTGAACTTCTCCAACCACACCGGGTACGGGGCGTGGCGCGGACCGCTCATCTCCCCCGACGACGTCCGAGACGTCATCACCGGCATCGAGGAGCGCGGGGTGTTCGGTGAGATCGACGTCATCCTCAGCGGATACCAGGGCGGTGAGGGCATCGCCGACGTGATCCTCGACGCCGTCGCGCGTGTGAAGGCCGCCAACCCGCGGGCGATCTATGCCTGCGACCCGGTCATGGGCAACGCGAAGAGCGGTTGCTTCGTGGCCCCCGCCATCCCGATCCTGCTGCGCGAGCGCGTCGTGCCCGCGGCCGACATCATCACGCCGAACCAGTTCGAGCTGGGCTTTCTCACCGAGACCGAGCCGAGCGACCTCGACTCGACGCTCGCGTCCGCCGATGCGGCGCGGGCGATGGGTCCGAGCACCGTGCTCGTGACGTCCGTCGAGCGCCCGGATGCCCCCGAGGGCACGATCGAGATGCTCGCCGTGACCGATGAGGGCGCCTGGATCGTGCAGACGCCGCGCATTGCGATGAAGGCGAACGGGTCGGGCGACGTCACAGCGGCGCTTTTCACCGCTCACTTCCGTGCGAGCGGCGACGCCGCGGATGCGTTGACGAAGACCGTTTCGAGCGTCTACGACCTGCTGCAGACGACGTTCGACTCCGGCCAGCGGGAACTGCAGCTGGTCGAGGCGCAGGAGTTCTACGCCCATCCGCGGATGCAGTTCGCCGTCACCCGCGTGCGCTGACGATCGCGGCCACCCCGCCGAGACACGACCTGACGCCCGAAACGCGCGTGCGTCTCGGGCGTCAGGTCGAGTCTCGCCGCGGGAATGCCGGGAACGCCCGGCCCCGGCTCAGGACAGGGCGTACGGCCAGCGATCGCTGAGCTCGGGGGAGATCGCGTCGAGTCCCATGCGCACGCGCACGTCGGCGTCGTCCGTGGGATCGTCGATCGCCTCGTAGTGGGCGACCAGATGGCCCACCATGAGCCATTCGGTGATCGAGAGGTGCATCGCCGTGAATCGCGAGACCGACCGCTCCCCCTCGGTGTGATCGAAGAACCACACGTCGCCACGGGGGCCGAGCCACCATTCGTCGCCCTGACCGTTGTCGCCGATCAGCACCCATCCCCGGGGTACCTCGAGGTCGACCCAGTACAACGGATCCTGACGCTCCTGCGTCTCCCCCACGGCACGGCGCGCATCGAACGCGGTGATGTCCCCCGACAGCTCGATCGTCCGCACCGGCAGGGCAGCGAGACGACGCTCGTCGACGACGAACGGCTCACCGCCGTCATCGGGCCCGCCCGCCCGCGTCACGACCGGCATCCGCTCACGCGGTGGGCCACGCCGCGGCGATGGCTTCGCGCACCTCGCCGAGCAGCTGCGGAAGCGCCTTCGTCCGAGCGATGATCGGGAAGAAGTTCGCGTCGGACGCCCACCTGGGCACGATGTGCTGGTGAAGGTGCTCGTCGACGCCCGCTCCCGCGACCGCACCCTGGTTCATACCGATGTTGAATCCGTCGCAGCGCGATACCTCGCGCAGCACCCGCATGCCGGTCTGGGTGAGTGCGCCGATCTCGGCGACCTCTTCCGCGGTCGCCTGGTCGTACGTGGCGATATGGCGGTACGGGCAGACGAGCATATGCCCGGAGTTGTACGGGAACAGGTTCAGCAGCACGTAGGACGTCACGCCGCGATGGACGATCAAGCCGTCGGCATCCGACTTCTGCGGGGCGGCGCAGAAGGGGCATCCCGATCCGCGAAGCGCCTCGGCACCGGTATTGATGTACGCCATGCGGTGCGGGGTCCAAAGACGCTGGAACGCGTCGGGAACGCCGGCGAAGGTGCTCGCCTCTTCAAGGCGTGCGTCGATGCCGGCGATCCCTTCGGTCACGCGAGGTCCTCCGCGGTGTTCACGAGGAGCTTGCCCGAGATCGAGGCGATGATCTTGTCGATCGCCTCGTCGACGGGGATGCCGTTGGTCTGCGAGCCGTCGCGGAAACGGAACGACACGGTGCCCGCAGAACGGTCCTGCTCCCCGGCGATCAGCTGCAGCGGCACCTTCTGGGTGGTGTGGGTGCGGATCTTCTTCGGCATGCGGTCGTCGGAGTGGTCCACGTCGGCGCGCACGCCCTTCGCGCGCAAGCGTGCGACGATCTCGTCGAGATAGGGCGCGAAGTCGTCGGCCACGGGGATGCCCACCACCTGCACGGGAGCCAGCCACACCGGGAACGCACCGGCATAGTGCTCGAGCAGGATCGCGAAGAACCGCTCCACCGAGCCGAACAGAGCACGGTGGATCATGACGGGACGGTGCTTCTCGCCGTCGGGTCCGGTGTACTCCAGCTCGAAGCGCTCCGGCTGGTTGAAGTCGAGCTGAATGGTCGACATCTGCCAGGTGCGACCGATCGCGTCGCGCGCCTGCACGGAGATCTTCGGGCCGTAGAAGGCGGCGCCGCCCGGGTCGGGCACGAGCTCGAGCCCGGATGCCTCGGCCACCTCGCGCAGGGTTTCGGTCGCCTCGGTCCACAGCTCATCAGCGCCGATGAACTTGGGGTTGCCGTCTTCCTTGGTCGACAGCTCCAGGTAGAAGTCGTTCAGGCCGTAGTCGCGCAGAGTCTGCAGCACGAAGTCGAGGCTGTGGGTCAGTTCGCCCTTCACCTGGTCGGCGGTCACGTAGATGTGGGTGTCGTCCTGCGTCATGCCACGGACGCGAGTGAGGCCGGAAAGGGTGCCGCTCTTCTCGTAGCGGTACACCGAACCGAACTCGCTGAGGCGCAGCGGAAGCTCGCGGTAGGAGCGACCGCGCGAGCGGAAGATCAGGTTGTGGAACGGGCAGTTCATGGGCTTCAGGTAGTACTCCTGGCCCTCGCGGCTGACGTGACCGTCGGCATCCACCACCTCGTCCAGCACCATGGGTGGGTACATGCCGTCGGCGTACCACTGCAGGTGACCGCTGGTCATGAACAGGTCGCCCTTGGTGATGTGCGGAGTGTTCACCACTTCGTAGCCGCTGGCGAGCAGGCGCTCGCGCATGTAGCGCTCGATCTCGTAGCGGATGATGCCGCCTTTGGGATGGAACACCGAGAGCCCAGGGCCGATCTCGTCGGGGAACGAGAAGAGATCCAGCTCCTTGCCCAGCTTGCGGTGGTCGCGCTTAGCGGCCTCCTCCAGACGCTGCTGGTAGGCGCGCAGCTCATCCTTGGTGGGCCAGGCGGTTCCGTAGATGCGCTGCAGCTGCGGGTTCTTCTCGCTGCCGCGCCAGTAGGCGCCGGCGACGCGGGTGAGGTCCCAGCCGTTCGCGACGTAGCGGGTGCCGGGAACGTGGGGTCCGCGGCAGAGGTCGCGCCAGACGACGTCGCCCTCGCGGTTCACGTTCTCATAGACCGTGAGCTCGCCGGCACCGATCTCGGCTGAGGCGCCTTCCGCAGCGTTCGCGCCCGAGCCGGGGCCGTCGGCGAGGGAGATGAGCTCGAGTTTGAAGGGCTCGTCGGCCATGAGCTCGCGCGCCTCGGTCTCGTCGACCACGCGACGGACGAAGCGCTGATTCTCGCGGACGATGCGCTCCATCTCCTTCTTGATGGCCTTGAGGTCCTCCGGGGTGAAGGGGTCCACATTGCCGAAGTCGAAATAGAAGCCGTCGGTGATGGGCGGGCCGATGCCGAGGTTCGACTGCGGTTTGATGCGCTGCACGGCCTGGGCCATGACGTGTGCGGTCGAGTGACGCAGGATCGACAGGCCCTCGGCGCTGTCGATGGTGACCGGCTCGACGGCGTCGTCGGCCGTCACGAGGGTCGAGAGGTCTTTCAGGTCGCCGTTGACGCGCAGAGCGACGACAGAACGATCGGGGAACAGGGCGAAGCCGTCGGCGGGGTAGGCCACGTCCGCCGCAGGTGAGACGTCAGTCAAGGGAGTGTCTCCAGAAGAGGGATCGGATGGGATGCTCAGCTTCGGACGCGCCGCGCCCTGCCCGCTCAGGCCCAGATCGTTCGTACGCCGGGCGCGCGCGTGCCGGTCGCGAGGGCGGCGATCCGGCTCATTTCCATAGATGCAGTCTATCGTCGCGGCAGGGTCCATGATGGATGCCGTGATGCTAGCCGTGATCGGAGCGGTGCTCCTGCTCCTGGGCGGCGCTGCCGTCGTCTTCGGAGTGCTTCCGCTGCAGGGTGCACTCGAGATCGGTGATCGGGTGTGGCCGATTCTCCTGTTCGTCGTCGCCGTCACGGTGGTGGCGGAGTTGGCCGCACAGGCGGGAGTCTTCGACGCCGCTGCGGCGCGACTGGCACGGTGGTCGCGCGGGCGGGTGATCGTGCTGTGGCTGATGGTGGTCGCCTTCGCCGCGATCGTCACCGCGTTCCTCTCGCTCGACACCACAGCCGTTTTGCTGACGCCGGTGGTCGTAGCTGTCGCGCGCGCCAATGGCCTCGCTCCCCTGCCGTTCGCCTTCGCCACGGTCTGGCTGGCCAACACCGCGTCGCTGTTCCTGCCGGTGTCGAACCTCACCAACCTGCTTGCCGCTCACCGCCTGGGCGACCTGGATGCGCTGGGCTTTCTGGCCCTCCTGGGTCCGTCGGCGGTCATCGCGACCCTTGTGACGGTGGTGTTTCTCTGGCTCACCCACCGCCGTGATCTTCGCGGCCGCTTCACGCCCGCGCGGCCGCCCCGCGTGGCCGATCCCGTGTTGTTGCGGATCTCCGCCGTCGTGCTGGTCGTGATGATGCCGCTGCTGATCGTCGGCATCGCGCCGTGGATGCCGGCTCTCGGCGCTGCCGTCGTGCTGACGACCGTCTTCGCGTGGCGCTCGCCGAGCTCGTTGCGGTGGGCGCTCGTGCCGTGGCAGCTCGTCGTGTTCGCGTCGGGCCTGTTCCTGGCGGTCGGGGCCGCGGAGGCCCTCGGCTCGGGCGCACTGCTGGCTGCTGCGACGGGAACCGGCGACGATCTCGTGTCGCTGTGGCAGGTCGCCGGCGTCGGCCTGCTCGGCGCGAACGTGGTGAACAACCTACCGGCGTACCTCGCCCTCGAGAGTGCAGCGGGCTCGCCCGTTCGTCTGGCGGCGCTGCTCATCGGCGTCAACGCAGGACCGTTGATCACGCCGTGGGCATCACTGGCGACTCTGCTGTGGCACGAGCGACTGCACGCCGTCGGTGTCGATGTGCCGTGGAAGCGTTACATCCTCTGGGGTCTCGTCGTCGCTCCCGTGACGGTCGCGCTCGCCGTCGTGCCGCTCGCGCTGCGCTGAAGTTCGCGCTGGCCTGGCCGTTGTGCCGATCTAGGAGGGACGCTCAGCCGACGGTGAGGTCGACTTGGATCTCGCCGGCCAGCGCTTCGAGCGCGGTGGTGAGCGCGGCGGGATCCTCGTCGGCTGGCAGGCTGACCGTGACCGTCGCTTCGAAGAGGGTGCCGCCGGCCATCGGCGCCTCGAGCGTGCGGCTGCGGAAGGTGTCGATGCTCAGCGCGTGAGCGGCGATGGAAGCGGTCACGTCGCGGACGATGCCGGGCCGGTCGTTGCCGAGCACGGTGAACGAGACGGCGTGCGCTGCCTCGACGGATGCCGCGGCAGGGGCGCCGTGGGTCGTGACGCGGAGCAGCCCGTCGAGCTCGCTCAGGGCCGTCGTGAGAGACTGCTGCTGCTCGTCGGGAACCGAGACGAGGACGATGCCGGCGAAAGCGCCGGCGAGCTCGGCGAGTTCGCTCTGCTCCCAGTTTCCGCCGTGGTCGGCGATGGTGTGAGCGAGGGCGCTGACGAGTCCGGCGCGATCGTCGCCGACGACGGTGAGCACGAGATGGGCCATGCGGCGAGCCTAACGCGCAGTATGGTGCCCAGCGGGAGCGCCCGCCCGCATCCCCCGCACCAAGAGCAGCAGCGCGGCGGCAAAGCCCAGTGGCACGAGGTCGCGGAGCGATGTTGCACGCATGTTGCACGACGACTCAGAGGGCACAAAAAAACCCCAGCTGACCGGGGTTTTATCTGTGCGCGATACTGGGATCGAACCAGTGACCTCTTCCGTGTCAGGGAAGCGCGCTACCGCTGCGCCAATCGCGCCTATACAGGCTATTAAGTTGTGAAGCGAGGTGGCGACGGGATTCGAACCCGTGTAAACGGCTTTGCAGGCCGGTGCCTAGCCGCTCGGCCACGCCACCGTGTGGATTAACCGTGTGGTTTGACCCCACGTGCCGTGATCGCTCCGAAAAACGATCTCTGCACTTGAGCGGATGACGAGACTCGAACTCGCGACCCTCACCTTGGCAAGGTGATGCGCTACCAACTGCGCTACATCCGCATGCTCCCTGGTTGCCCCGGGAACTTGATCGACTTTAGCCGACTAATCGGACTTCGCAAAACTGAGTCCAGCCCGCGCGTGTCTGGCCAGAGAGACAGCTGCAGGATTCGTATCGACGCCCGGCATCCGGTAGCATCGGATCTCGGCCCGCAGGGGCCAAGGGCGATTGGCGCAGTTGGTAGCGCGCTTCCTTCACACGGAAGAGGTCATCAGTTCGAGTCTGGTATCGCCCACCACATCTCATGCCGCCTCAGCAGCACGTTTGAGCGTCTCTCCCAGTGTCGACGGTGTCTTGAGCGCATGACGAGCCTCGCCGACAGCTCTCCGCAGAGACCCAGAACCGGGTACGGGACCGCGGACCGTGGCATCCACAATCAGATGCGCATGGTGAACCCACGTCACTGCGTCAGGTGGCGGGCGCCGGAACACCGACAACACGCGAGCGGCCTCATGCAGCGGTGCGCACGCCCGGTCGAGTTCGCGCGCGGCCGCGGCGATGCGCAGGTCGGCATCGGAGCGTGCGCGCTCCGTCTCGGCCGATAGCCGGCCGGACACCGCCGCAAGGACCATCGCCAAGCGCGCGCGGACCACATCCGAGGTGCGTACGGGAAACACGATGCACACCGCCATGATCCCGATCGCTACTCCGATGCCGATCTCGACGAGGCGCACGCCGATCAGGGGCGACGACTGTCCTCCGAGACGTTCGAGCAGCGTCAAGGCGATCGTCACGCAGAAGGCCCAGACGGCGTAGCTGACTTCGCGCAGAAGAATGCCCACGCCTATCGCGGCCAATGCCGCTCCGGCGAGGAGGGGGGCGCGGTCGGGCGTGACGGCGAGAGGTACGAGGGCGACGAGCGAGCCGGCGGCGGCGCCCGCGAAGCGGTGGACGCCTTTGCTCACGGCCTCGGCGCGTCCGCGAGGCAGATAGGCGACGATCACGGTACTCAAGACCACCCACGCCCAGTGCGAACCGAAACCGAGCGCTCCCACGACAAAAGCCACCGTCGCAGCCACACCGACCTGGATGGCCATTCTGGTCGTGGCTGTCGGTCGCAGCCTCCCGCGTGGCGCTGGAGTCGCCGCGGTGAGATTTCCGCCTGCCGCCGACGCCGCCGCGCGAGTACCGCGGGCGACGGGTCCGAGCCTGCGCGCTGCCAGGTGGACAGCGGTGACGACGGCCCACGCCAGCACCGAGATGAGGAGCGGCTCGATGACCGCAACGGCAGGCCCCCGATCGGCGCCGGCGCCCGAGGGAAGGAACAACACAGCCAGGAGAGGGGTGCTGGCCACAGCTGCCACGCGGCGCCCGGTCTCGCCGAACCGCCGGAGCAAAGTGACGCCGACCAGAGCGACGACGTACACGACGGCGCCGAGCCAGAACACCTGGTTCAGCAGTGCTCCGACACCCATGGTCGCGAGTCCGAGCGGTGGTAGCAACAGGAGGGCTTCGAGGCGGCCTCGACGATCCCGTTCCCACTGGCTCCGGCTGAGCGAAGAGGTGAGCGCGATGCCCAGCACCACCGAGGCGGGCTCGGGATCGACAGCCAGGATGACGGTCACAACGATCGCCGTCGCGGTGAGGCCGAGCGCTCCGCGAAAAAGCAACGCCCGTCGGCTCGTATGCACGACGAACATGCTAGACCTCGCTCCCCTCAGCGCCACCACCACCCGCCCACTCCCCTGCACCGCTATTCACGGCGCGCGCCTGAGACCCTGACGGCCGCAGACTCGTAGCCTCGCCCCATGGGGGTTCATCGGTCGATCCGTGTTCTGCTTCAGCTCGTCGCCGGGTTCAACCTCCTGTCTGCGTGTGCCGGGATGGTGCTGCTCGTGTTCGTGGGCGGCGACAGCGTCGGGATGCCGCCCGAGTGGCTGGCCCGGACGCCCTTCTCGACCTGGGCGTGGCCCGGACTCATCCTCGGACTCGTGGTCGGCGGCGCACAGGTGCTCGCACTGATCGCGCAGCATCGGCGGCTGAAGCTCACCTGGGGGCTGCACGCGGCATCCGGACTCGTCATGATGATCTGGATCTTCATCGAGCTCGCCATGCTGCTGGTGTGGTCTCCGCTGCACGCCATCTACTTCGCCGCCGGCCTGATCCAGACCGTGCTCGCTGTCCTCGCCCTCGGCGCGTGGCCGCGCCCCCTTTTCGCCTGTGCCCCGTGGCGTTCTGGCACGGTAGGTCGCGCACAACAATCCGGACACGCCCCGGTGGCAGACTGAGCGGTGCTCGCCGCCTACGGCGGCGTCTTCGTCGCCGGTTCGCTCGCGTGGGGAATCGTGATGGACGGCTTCACGCCGACGTTGTGGGACTACCTCGGCTCCGGCGTGGCGCTGCTCGGCGCTGCGATCATCATCTTCGCTCCGGTGCTCCAGGCTGCCGTAACCGATTGATGCGGCGACGTCAGACGTCGCTCGCCCAGCCGTAGCGCTGGCGCAGCGCGGCGGAGACCGCCGTGAAACGCGTGCGATCGAGGGCCGCCGCCTCTCGGCGCAGACCGCGCTCGTGAACGCTGTAGAGCTGCTCGATGTCGACCCAGGACGGGCGGCCCTGGGAATCCCAGGCGCCGGTGCCGATCGGCAGGAAGTCGCGGTCTCCGTCGTGGGCCTTGCTGGTCAGGCGCACGGCGTAGAGGCGATCTGCGCTCTGCCGCCCGATCACGAGCACCGGCCGGTCCTTGCCACGGCCGTCGTTCTCTTCGTACGGCACCCACGTCCACACGATCTCCCCGGCGTCCGGAGCTCCGTCGTCTTGCGGAGCGTAGCCGATCCGCAGACCGGTGCGCGGAGGCGGGGTCACTTCGCGCGTCGCGGTGTCGCCGTGGCGTCCCGGATCGTCCTGCGCGGAGGGTGATATCGATCGCGCAGGGTGCGTCGGTGACGGGGCGGGACGTGTCGGACTGACACGGCCGAACAGGCGGCCCAGACCTCGCAACAGAGCGGGAAGAGCACCGTGCCGGTCGCGTGCAGCCATGCACTCACGCTACCAATCAGGCTCGGACACGCCGAAGGGGCGCCGGACCGGAATCCGACGCCCCTTCGGGCTGATGACAGCAGATGTCAGTCGATGAGGGCGTATCCCTCTTCGCCGTGCACGACGGTGTCGATACCGGCGACTTCGTCCTCGTTCTTCACGCGGAAGCCGATCGTCTTCTCGATGGCGAAACCGAGCACGTAGGCGACCACGAAGGAGAACACCAGGACCGTGACGGCCGCGATGGACTGCAGGATCAGCTGCTCGGCGTTGCCGCCGAGGAACAGGCCCGTTCCGGTGGCGAAGAAGCCGAGGTACAGGGTTCCGATGAGACCACCGACGAGGTGCACGCCGACCACGTCGAGCGAGTCGTCGAAGCCGAGGCGCCACTTGAGCTCCACCGCAAGGGCGCAGACCGCACCCGCGATGACACCGAGCAGCAGAGCCCAGCCCGGAGCGAGGTTGGCGCACGACGGGGTGATGGCGACAAGACCCGCGACGGCGCCCGATGCGGCCCCCACCGCGGTCGGCTTGCCGTCCTTGAGCTTCTCGACGATCGCCCAACCGAGGATCGCGGCGGCGGTAGCGCCGAGCGTGTTCAGCACGATCAGGCCCGCAGGAGAGCCGACACCGGCGATTCCGCTGAGGATGTCACCGGTGGTGCCCTCCGGGGCGGCGTAGAACGCGGCCGCACCGGCGTTGAAGCCGAACCAGCCGAACCACAGGATCGCGGCGCCGAGCATCACCAGCGGCACGTTGTGCGGCTTGTGGATGCCCTTCTGGAAGCCGACGCGCTTACCGAGGACGAGCGCGAGAGCAAGAGCTGCGGCACCGGCGTTGATGTGGACAGCGGTGCCACCGGCGTAGTCGATCACTTCGGTGGAGAAGCCCAGCGTCGTGCCGAGGTTGAAGATCCAGCCGTTGGTGTTCCACACCCAGCCGGCGACGGCGAAGTAGTCGATGGTCGCGAAGAAGAACGCGAAGATCATCCACGAGCCGAAGCGGGCGCGGTCGGCGATGGCGCCGGAGATGAGGGCCACGGTGATGATGGCGAAGGTGGCGCCGTAGGCGACGGCCGTGAGGTTCACGGTCGCGTTCTCACCGGTCGCCATCGCGCCGAGGCCGAAGTCGGAGAAGGGGTTGCCCAGGATGCCGCCCCACCAGTCGGCGGTCTGCATGTTGTATCCGTAGAGGATCCAGAGCACCGCGACGAGACCCATCGCACCGAAGCTCATCATCATCATGCTGATGACGCTCTTCGCCTTGACGAGGCCGCCGTAGAAGAAAGCCACGCCCGGCGTCATAAAGAGCACGAGAGCCGTAGCGGCGATATACCAAGCGAGATTTCCGCTGTCCATGAAGGTCCTCACTGATGTGTTGTGTAACTCGGACCGGGTCGTCGCGGATTCGGGGTCGGGACGTCCCAGCGCAATCAGTGTCGCGGTGTGCCGTTTCCAGTGGCATCCGTCTCGTGTTTCGGGTCGGTTACACGCATGCCCGCCAGGTAAACATCAGGTTTCGTGCGGGCGATGGTCGCCGGTGAATCTGCTCAGGAGTGAGTGAGCGCGTTGAGACGTGAGACCGCGCGGAGGTACTTCTTGCGGTAGCCGCCGCCGAGCATCTCGTCGCCGAACACCTCGTCCAGCGGCCGTCCGGTGGCACGCACCGGAATCTGCGCGTCGTAGGCCCGATCGACGAAGGCGACGAAGCGGAGCGCGGCCGATTGGTCTTGAAGGGTGACGACGTCGCGGAGGCCGATCGCGGCGACATCGTCGATGAGGCGCACGTACCGTGAGGGGTGCACCGTTGCGAGATGGCGGATCAGATCGCTGAACGAGTCGTCCGAGACGAGCCCGGATGCCGCGGCGCCGTCGATCGCGGCGCGGTAGCCCGCATCGTCCCAGACCTGGGCGTGACCGTCGAGGGCGCGCTGACGGTAGTCGGTACCGTCGATGCGGATCGTCTCGAAGCTCGCGGCCATCGCGTGGATCTCGCGGAGGAAGTCCTGGGCGGCGAAGCGTCCCTCCCCCAGTGCGTTCGGCGGAGTGTTCGAGGTCGCGGCGAGTCGCGTGCCGGTGGGCACGAGTTCGCCCAACAGACGCGTCATCACCATCGTGTCGCCCGGATCGTCCAGCTCGAACTCGTCGATGCACAGCAGATCGGCGCCCCGAAACAGCTCCACCGTCTTCTGATAGCCGAGTGCGCCGACGAGAGCCGTGTACTCGATGAACGACCCGAAGTACTTCCTGCGCGCCGGCATAGCGTGGTAGATCGCAGCCAGAAGGTGGGTCTTGCCGACGCCGAACCCGCCGTCCAGATAGACGCCCGGCTTCATCTCGGGCGCCTTCTTCGCCCGTCGGAAGAGGCCGCCGCGCTCGGCGACGCCGCCCTGGCTGAAGAGGACGAGTCGGTCCTTCGCTTCCTGCTGCGAGGGATACTCGGGGTCAGCACGGTACGTGTCGAAGGTCGCGTGATCGAACTGCGGCGGCGGCACGAGGGCGGCCACCATCTCTGCACCCGAGACGGCCGGCTGACGTTCGGCGAGGTGGACGATCCCCCCGGCGGTCGCGGTCATCGCTCTCCCCCGTCGCTCGCGTCGGCCGCGGTCGCAGGAAGCAGGTCGTGCGCACGCAGCCAGGCTTCGATCGCGTCGGTCCAGCGCTGCTGGTCGTAGTTCCAGAGCTTGGTGTGACGCGCCGTGCGGAAGACCTGGAGTTCGACCAGGTCGGGGCGCGCGTGCGCGAGCCGGTGCGATGCGCTCGACGGGACGAAGCCGTCGTCGTCGCTGTGCAGGATGAGCACGGGATGCCGGAGCTCGCTCGCGCGGGCGACCATGTCGAGTCGGTCGAACGGGATTGCTCCGTCAGCTCCGGTCGCGGGCACCGCCCATTCGGCGCGGAGCGCGCCGATCGCGAGTTCGGTGACGGGGCTCGGCACGTGCATCGCCTTGGCCTGGTAGGAGAGCACCGTCCGCCAATCGACCACGGGCGAATCGAGGATGATTCCGGCGATCTGCTCGCGATGCGCCGAACCGAGTGCCGTCTGCAGTGCGATCGCGCCGCCCATCGACCACCCCATGAGCAGAATGCGGCGGGCACCGTGTCTGCGGGCCCAGCTGACCGCGGCATCCACGTCGCGCCACTCGGTCGCGCCGAGTCCGTAGGCACCGGCGCGGCTGCGAGGCGCGTCGCCGTCGTTGCGGTACGACACGATCAGCGAGGTGATGCCGAGCCCGTGGAAGACGGGCACCGCGCGCAGGCATTCCGCGCGGGTGGTCCCGCGGCCGTGGATCTGAATGACCCAGGTTTCATCGGTCAAATCTGTCGTCGGCTCTGCGGGGAACAGCCAGGCAGGGCATGGGCCGATCGCCGCATGGATGTGCTCGACGGTGAAGGGCAGATGAAGTTCTTCGGGGCGCTGGTAGTACCACCCGCTGAAGGCGGCATCCGGCTCGAGGGTCGACTGTCCGCTCACTTGCGTCAAGAGCTTGCGGGTGACGGTGGCCTCGCTGCTGGACAGCACCGAGCCCACCTTGAGGTAGTCGGCGGAGCCGGTCGTGAACAGTCCGTAGCGACCGGGCAGCACCGTGTCGGCGGTGCGTGCGAGCGTGATCGTCTGCGCAGGCACATCGATGTCGACGATGCGGGTGTCGGGAACTCGCCGAGAGGGGGTGACGACCCGGCGCGCCATGCGCAGTGCTACCGCAGACGCCATCGCCGCGACGGCGAAGAGAGCCGCGGCGAGGCTGAGAGCGAGCAGCCGCAGGGTCGCCGCAGCGCCGATTCGTGAGGCGCCGAAGGCGGCGCGCCTGGGTGCCTTCATCGTGGGCCCATCCTAGTCTGAGAGCGTGGATGACACTCGTCCCGCCGCTGAGACGCCCGCCTTCGTGCGTGCCGCAGAGCAGCTGCGCGCCCTCACTTTCCGATCCGACTTCTCAGTGCGCGAGATCGCCGCGCCCACCAGTCTCGCGCCCGAAGCGATCGCCTTCGCAGGCGATGTGCGTCCGGATGCCGAAGGGATCGATTCTGAGTACGGCACGGGACGCTTCGTGCTCATGCACGATGCCTCCGAGCCGGATGCCTGGGGTGGTGCGTGGCGTATCGTGTGTTTTGCGCAAGCTCCGCTCGAACCTGAAATCGGCATCGATCCGCTGCTCGCGGACGTCGCCTGGTCGTGGCTCGTCGACGCGCTCGATACGCGCGGCGCCGCGTTCCACTCGGAGTCCGGAACGGCGACGAAGACCCTCTCGAAGGGCTTCGGATCGCTCGCTGACGAGGGCGACGGAGCGCAGATCGAACTACGGTCGTCCTGGACGCCCGCGGGAGATCTGGTCGCTCACATCGAAGCGTGGGCGGAGTTGGTGTGCATGCTGGCGGGCCTACCGCCAGGGTCAGAGGGCATCGCCGTGTTCGGCTCACAGCGGGGTGCATCGGGAAGGGGAACGCGTGGTTGAGTACGACGTCATCGAGGATGCCGCCGGTCTCGCCACCGCCGTCGCCGCGCTCGCTGCCGGGACGGGGCCGGTCGCCGTCGATGTCGAACGGGCATCGGGCTTCCGGTATTCGCAGCGCGCCTACCTGATTCAAGTCTTCCGCCGTGATGCCGGCGTGTTCCTCATCGATCCCCCGGCCGTCGGCGATCTCTCACCGTTGCAGGATGCCATCGGCGCGTTGCCGTGGATTCTGCATGCCGCCAGCCAGGACCTCCCGTCGCTGCGCGAGGAGCACCTCGAGCCGCCGTCCATCTTCGACACCGAACTCGCGGCGCGCCTGCTCGGACATGAGCGCGTCGGCCTCGGTGCCGTCGTCGAAGACACCCTCGGTATCACCCTCGCCAAGGCGCATTCGGCCGCCGACTGGTCGACGCGTCCGCTGCCGCAGCCCTGGCTCGAGTACGCCGCGCTGGATGTGCTGTATCTCGTCGACGTGTACGACGCTCTGGTCGCGGAGCTTGACGAGCAGGGCAAGACGGAGATCGCTCATCAGGAGTTCGAGACGGTGCGCACGCGCCCCGTCAAGCCCCCGCGCGAAGAGCCCTGGCGGCGTCTGAGTGGTCTGCACACGGTGCGTGGACGGCGCAGCCTCGCCGTCGCCCGCTCGCTGTGGATGGCGCGTGAGGACTATGCCCGCGAGCAGGACACCTCCCCCGGCCGTCTCGTGCCGGACCGTTCCCTCGTCGCCGCTGTCCTCGCCGACCCCGCGTCCAAGCAGGATCTCGCGCGGGTGAAGGACTTCACCGGCCGCGCGAGCCGCACGCAGCTCGACCGGTGGTGGGCTGCCATCGAGGCGGGGCGCGCCGATCCTGCCCTCCCGGCGGAGCGCGCAAGCGGCGATGGCATGCCGCCGCCGCGGGCGTGGGCCGATCGCAACCCCGCGGCCGACCTGCGGCTGAAAGCCGCTCGTTCCCTCGTCGAGCAGCTCGCGGTGGAGTTGAACATGCCCACCGAGAACCTCCTCACCCCCGACACGCTTCGTCGGCTGGCTTGGGCTCCCCCTGCCGAGATCGACGCGGCATCCATCGGTGAGGCTCTCGAGGCCCATGGCGCGCGTCCTTGGCAGATCGCGCTGACGTCGCCTGTCATCGCCGGTGCGTTTGTCGATTCCGTCCAGACGTCCGAGGCTGCGTCCGACCTGGCGTCGTAGAATCGTTCCAAGCGTTTTTGTGAGACTGAGTTTCACCGTACGCTGGACTGAATCTCAACCCTTGGAGGCAGTGTGGCCGAGCTCTCGGACGTCTACTTCGTCGATGGAATGCGCACCCCGTTCGGTCGCGCCGGCGAGAAGGGCATGTACTGGAACACCCGCGCGGATGACCTCGCGGTCAAGGCGACGATCGGACTGATGGCGCGGAACACCGCGGTTCCCGCCGACCGGGTCGACGACGTCGCGATCGCCGCGACGAGTCAGACGGGCGAACAGGGCCTCACGCTCGGCCGCTCCGTCGCGATCCTGGCGGGGCTGCCGCAGACCGTGCCGGGCTTCGCCATCGACCGCATGTGCGCCGGTGCCATGACGAGCGCCGCCATGATGGGCGCTTCGATCAGCGCCGGCATGTACGACATCGCCCTCGCGGGCGGCGTCGAGCACATGGGCCACTACCCGATCGGCGGCAACGCCGACCCCAATCCCCGCTTCGTCTCGGAGAAGATGGTCGACCCGGGCGCGCTGAACATGGGTGTCACGGCGGAGCGCATCTTCGATCGCTTCCCCCAGCTGACGAAGGAGCGCTCCGACCGTTTCGGCATGCTCAGCCAGCACAAGGCGCAGGCGGCGTACGAGGCCGGCAAGTTCCAGCCCGATCTGGTGCCGGTCGCCATCAAGGATGCCGAGGGCACCTGGGGTCTTGCCACGGAAGACGAGGGTCGTCGGCCGCAGACCACGATGGACGACCTTGCCGCGCTGAAGACCCCGTTCCGTCCTCACGGGCGCGTTACTGCCGGCACGTCTTCGCCGCTCACCGACGGGGCGACCATGTCACTGCTCGCCGGGGGCAGCGCCGTCAAGGAACTCGGTCTCGCCCCGAAGATGCGCATGGTCTCGTTCGCCTTCGCTGGAGTGCAACCGGAGATCATGGGCATCGGCCCGATCCCCTCCACGGAGAAGGCCCTCAAGAAGGCGGGGCTCACCATCGCCGACATCGGGCTTTTCGAGCTCAACGAGGCGTTCGCCGTGCAGGTCATCTCGCTTCTCGATCACTTCGGCATCGCCGATGACGACCCTCGCGTCAACCAGTGGGGCGGCGCGATCGCGCTCGGTCACCCGCTGGCTGCGTCGGGCGTGCGCCTGATGATCCAGCTGGCCGCACAGTTCGCTGAGCGTCCCGACGTGCGTTACGGCCTCACCGCCATGTGCGTGGGTCTCGGGCAGGGCGGCTCGGTCATCTGGGAGAACCCCCACTACAACGGCAAGAAGTGAGAGGTCTGCACATGACGAACACTGTGGTGAATTACGACGAGATCGACTTCTCCCCGCTCACGGCCCTCACCGACGGCGAGGTGATCACACACTCGCGTGTTCGCGACATCACCCTGCCCTCGGGGAAGGTGCTGGCGCTGATCACGCTCGACAACGGGCGAGATCACACCCGTCCGAACACTCTGGGCCCCGCCACGCTGACGGAGCTGGCGGCGACGCTCACCACGCTTGCCACGCGCGCGGCATCCGGCGAGATCCACGCCATCGGCATCACCGGCAAGCAGTACATCCTCGCCGCCGGTGCCGACCTGTCCGACATCAGCCGAGTCGGATCCAAAGACAACGCGCGTCTGATCGCGCAGCTCGGCCACAAGGTGCTCGGCATGCTCGGCGACCTCGGGGTGCCGTCGTTCGCTTTCGTCAACGGGCTCGCCCTCGGCGGCGGCCTCGAGATCGCTCTGAATTCGACGTACCGCACCGTCGACGCCTCGGCCGCGGCGATCGCGCTCCCCGAGGTGTTCCTCGGAATCATCCCGGGCTGGGGCGGCGCGTACCTCTTGCCCAACCTCATCGGCATCGAGAACGCACTCGAGGTCGTCATCAGCAACCCGCTGAAGCAGAACCGGATGCTCAAGCCGCAGCAGGCCTTCGACTACGGCATCTTCGACGCGATCTTCCCCGCCGCCACCTACCTGGAGAGCTCGCTCGCGTGGGCCGATGGCGTGCTCACCGGTGCGGTCAAGGTCGAGCGCAAGAACGAGCCGGGCAAACTCGAGCGACTGACCAAGTGGCCTATCGCCGTCAAGATGGCGCGCGGGATGCTCGAGTCGAAGATCGGCACCATTCCCCGCTCGCCCTACGCGGCGCTCGAACTGCTCGACAAGGCGAAGAGCGGGACGAAGGCGGAAGGATTCGCCCGCGAAGACGAGGCCTTGGCGGATCTCGTCACGGGCGATCAGTTCGCGGCATCCATGTACGCCTTCGACCTCGTGCAGAAGCGCGCCAAGCGGCCGGTGGGAGCACCCGACAAGACGCTTGCGAAGAAGGTCACCAAGGTCGGCATCATCGGCGCAGGACTGATGGCGAGCCAGTTCGCGCTGTTGTTCGTGCGCAAGCTCCAGGTCCCGGTTCTCATCACCGATCTCGATCAGGCGCGCGTCGACAAGGGCGTCGCCTACATCCACGAGGAGATCGGCAAGCTCGAAGCGAAGGGCCGGCTCGACACCGACGCCGCCAACCGGTTGCGAGCTCTGGTCACCGGCACGACCGACAAGAGCCTCTACGCGGACTGCGACTTCGTGATCGAGGCCGTCTTCGAAGAGGTCGGCGTGAAGCAGGCGGTGTTCGGCGAGATCGAGAAGATCGTCGCGGATGACGCGATCCTGGCGACGAACACCTCGTCGCTGTCGGTCGAGGAGATCGGCTCGAAGCTTGAGCACCCCGAGCGTCTGGTCGGCTTCCACTTCTTCAACCCGGTTGCCGTCATGCCGCTGATCGAGATCGTGAAGACGCACCACACCACGGATGCCGCGCTGTCGACGGCCTTCGTCGTCGCGAAGGGCCTCGGCAAGAACGCGGTCCTCACGGCGGACGCGCCGGGGTTCGTCGTCAACCGTCTGCTGGCCAAGGTCATGGGCGAGGCAGCTCGCGCCGTCTACGACGGCACGCCGGTCGCCGAGGTGGAAAGGGCATTCGCGCCCCTCGGTCTACCGATGGGTCCCTTCCAGCTCATCGACCTCGTCGGATGGAAGGTCGCCGCGCACGTGCAGGACACGATGGTGCACGCCTTCCCCGACCGGTTCTACGCGAACGAGAACTTCCACCAGCTCGCCGAGCTGTCGGAGGTCGTCGAGAAGGACAAAGGCGGGCGCGTGACCGGCTTCACGAAGGCGGCTGAGAAGGCGCTCAAGGGCAATGTCGGCACGAGCCCCGCGTCTGCGGACACGATCCTCCGCCGCGTGCAGGACGGGCTCGCCACCGAGATCAAGCTGATGCTCGATGCGGGTGTGGTGCCCGAGGTCGAAGACATCGATCTGTGCCTGATTCTGGGCGCCGGCTGGCCCTTCATCGACGGCGGCGCGTCACCCTACCTCGACCGTGAGGGCGCGTCCGAGCGCGCGTTCGGCGACACGTTCCACCACCCCGTCATCCGCGGCGTCGACGCCTGAGCGCCGGCCCGGATTCGGATGATCTCAACGGAATCGGATGCCGCGCGGTGCGGCATCCGATTCCGTTCTCCGTCTCCGACGTGGAGACGACAACCGAGGTGACGGCGTAGCGGTCAGTTCGACGTCTGCGCCGCGCGAACCCGTAGATCGCGCGCCAACCCGTCGCGCTGCTCGATGACGAGCCGGCGCAGCGCACCGGGCGCGTCGGCGTTGGCCGTCAGCCAGTCGTCGACGGGGGCGAGGGTCGGCGATGCCGGGAACAGGCCGATCACGAGCCGACGAGCGATCTCGATCGAGTGCGCCGACCACGCCGGACGAATCCGGGCGAAGTAGTCGTCGTCGAAGCTCTCGATGAGGTCGCGACGACCACCGGCGCGGACGCCGGCGATGGTGGCATCCACGTGCTCATTCGTGAGCGATTCGTCGGTCCACGCGGCCGCCCAGGCGTCGGCTCGCACAGCGGCATCGGGCCGGGCGGCTCGCGCCGCCCGGGCCGCGACCTGCCCCGTGGAGGTCGGATCGGAGGCGAGCTCTCGCTCGATGTCGGCCAGGTCTGCGTGCCCCGTCGCCGACAGCGCGAGCAGCCACGACCACCGCAGGTCGGGGTCGAGCGGGAGTCCCACCGGTGCGGACGCTTCCCCCGCCAAGAGAGCCTTCAGTTCCGTCGCTCGATCGTCGCACACGGCGGCGGCAGCGCCGACGGAGCGCGCCCACACGAGTTGGGCATCCGATCCGCCGTCCGCGGTCTGCAGCGCGTTCCACGCGGTCTCCAGCCACTGTGCGGCCAGCGTGTCGCGGTCGCTGTCGGCCGCGAAGTGCGCGATCGAGAACGCCGCACGCGCCGTGGCATCGGTCAGCAGGGCGGGATCCGACTCCGCCGGTGCATGCTGCGACACGATCGCAACGTAGCGCGCCGTGGGCAGGATGCCGTCGCGCACCGCGTTCCACAGGGCTGCCCAGATCACCGCGCGCGCCAACGCGTCGCCGATCGTGGAGAGCGCGCGTGCGACGGCATCCGTCGACTGCTGGTCGAGGCGCACCTTCGCGTAGGTGCGGTCGTCATCGTTGGGGAGCACCAGCGCGACGTCGTCCAGGGGGACGTTGGCGATCGTGGTGCAGGGTCCGGTGATGTCGGACGCGACCTCGCCGCTCCGGACCAGAGTGCCTGTCGCGTCGACGTACAGCCCGACAGTCACGCGGTCGGGTCGAACGTCCGACACGACGAGGTCGATCCCGTCGGCGCCGGAGGCTCGGTGCGCGCTCAGCTCCGCGACGCCGGTCGTTTGCAGCCACGCTGTGCTCCAGGCGCGCAGGTCGCGGCCCGAGGCGATCTCGAGGGCGTCGAGCAGGTCGGGCAGCGTCGTGTTGCCGTACGCGTGGTCGGCGAAGTACCGCTGCGCACCGCGGAAGAACACCTCTTCGCCCACGAAACCGACGAGCTGCTTGAGCACCGAGGCGCCCTTCGCGTAGGTGATGCCGTCGAAGTTGAGCTTGGCCGCCTCGATGTCGGGGATATCGGCCACGATCGGATGCGTCGTCGGCAGCTGATCCTGCGTGTAGGCCCAGCCCTTGCGGCGGGTGGCGAAGCTCACCCACGCGTCGGGATAGCCGCCGACGGCGGCGGCCGCGTGGGTGCCCATGTAGTCGGCGAACGACTCCTTGAGCCAGAGATCGTCCCACCAGCGCATCGTCACGAGGTCGCCGAACCACATGTGGGCCATCTCGTGCAGGATCGTGTTGGCGCGCGCTTCGTGCTGAGCGCCCGTCGACGCGCCGCGGAAGATGTACGCCTCGGTGAAGGTGACGAGGCCCGGATTCTCCATGGCGCCGAGGTTGTACTCCGGCACGAAGATCTGGTCGTACGTGCCCCACGGGTAGGCGAAGTCGAAGGAATCCTCGAAGAAAGCCAGTCCCCGCGCGGTGATGCCGAGGATCTCTTCGGCGTCGAGGTGCTCTGCCAGAGAAGCCCGGCAGAGCACGCCGAGGGGGACCATTCCGTCCTCGCGCTCGTACACGCCGTCGACACGGTGATAGGGCCCCGCCGCCACAGCGGTGATGTAGCTGGAGAGCGGAAGCGTCTCAGAGAAGGCGACGCGCACTCCCCCGTGGACGTCCTCCCGCTGCACCTCTGCGCCGTTGGAGAGCACCTGCCAGCGTGCGGGGGCCGTGACGGTGAAGGACCAGCGCGCCTTCATATCGGGTTGCTCGAAGCAGGGATACACTCGGCGGCAGTCGGCCGGCTCGTACTGTGTGTACAGATAGGTCTCGTCGTCGACGGGGTCGCGGAAGCGGTGCAGGCCTTCACCGGAGGTGCTGTAGCGTCCAGATGCGCTGATCATGACGAGGTTGGTCGCGTCGGGTGCGGTGTTCAGCCCGGCGAGGTGCACCCGGGCGCCGTCCCATTGCACCGGGTGAGCGTGACCGTTGACGGTGACCTCCTCGACGGACTCACCGATGAAGTCGACCCAGGTCTCGTCGTGGTCCGACGTGAACACCAAAGTGGAGCGCGTCGGGAACGTGCGGGTTGCGGCATCCGGGGCCGATCGGAGGTCCAGGTCGACCTCGACGGTCTGCAGATGGATGCCGGCGGCGCGGGCCGCCGTCTCTTCGCGGGTGAGGTTGGCGGAGCTCATCCGTCCATGCTGTCACGGCGACCTCCGTGCTATGTTCCGAACATGTTCACTTCCGAGTCGTCTGCCGAGACCAAGAGCGATCGCACCCGTGCGCGACTGCGTGACATCGCACTCGCGTCATTCCGTGAGCGAGGCTACGACGCCACGACGATGCGCCTGATCGCGCAGGAAGCGGGCGTGTCTGTCGGTAACGCGTACTACCACTTCGCGACCAAGAACGATCTCGTGCAGGAGCTGTATCTCGATGTGCAGCGGTCGCATCGGGATACAGCGGAGCCTGACCTGGCGGGTCTCAGCGATCTCGTCGACCGCGTGGCCGTCGTCTATCGCACAGGCCTCGACCAGCTGACGCCGTACCACGCTCATGCGGCCGAGTTCCTGTCCGCGGCGATGTCGCCGCGGTCGGAGATCAACCCCCTCGCCGACGCGTCGAGTGCGGCGCGTGAGATCACCGAAGGGCTCTTCGCCGACGCGGTGCGGGGAGCACAGTCGGGCAGCGTGCCGGACGATCTTGCCGCGTCGCTGCCGACGGTTCTGTTCCTCGGATACCTCCTGGTCGCGCTGTTCTGGGTCTACGACCGTTCCGAGGGTCAGGAGCGCACGCGCCGGCTGCTGGAGCGCGGGCTTCGGCTCCTGCGCACGATGCTCCCGCTCGCGCGAGTGCCGCTCGTGCGTGGTGTCGTCCGCGAGATCCTCGACCTCATCGCCGAGGCCGGACGGTGATGGACGCCGCCGATCGTCAGCTGTGGCCGTCGCCGCGGTCGACGTGCGCCGAGCGATGGGCGCCGTTGTCGACCGACCAGATGGTGCCGGTGTCGGTCGAGGGGCGGGCCACCGGGATGCGCGTGCCGAGCACCTGTGCCACCACGTCCTGCGCGATCTTGGCAGCGCTGAGGCCGGCATCCTCCAGGATCTGTTCCCGCGTGGCGTGGTCGATGAAGGCATCCGGCAGGCCGAGCTCATCCACTGCCGTGTCCACCCCGGCTTCGCGCAGCACTTGGCGTACGCGGGTTCCGACGCCGCCGACACGGATGCCGTCTTCGATCGTGATCACGAGCCGATGCGCGGCCGCGAGCTTCACGATCGACGGCTGCACCGGCACGACCCACCGCGGGTCGACGACGGTCGCGCCGATGCCTTGCGCGCGAAGTCGCTCGGCGACGTCGACGGCGAGCTGCGTCATGGGGCCGATTCCGACGAGGAGTACGTCCTCCGCGCCGTCGCGCCACAGCACGTCGACGCCGTCGGAGAGCCGTCGGATCGCCGGCTGATCTGCCGCGACGGCGCCCTTCGGGAACCGGATGACGGTCGGGGCGTCACTCACCGCGATCGCCTCGTCGAACTCTTCGCGAAGGCGTGCTTCGTCGCGCGGCACGGCGATGCGGATGCCGGGAACCAGCTGCAGCATCGCGAGGTCCCAGACACCGTGATGACTGGGACCGTCGGGTCCGGTGACTCCCGCCCGGTCGAGGACGAACGTGACACCGGCGCGATGCAGGGCCACGTCCATCAGCACCTGGTCGAACGCTCGGTTCATGAACGTTGCGTAGATCGCGACGACGGGATGCAGGCCACCGAAGGCGAGGCCGGCAGCCGAAGCGACAGCGTGCTGCTCGGCGATTCCCACGTCGTAGACCCGGTCGGGGAAACGCTGCGCGAACGGCTGCAATCCCGTGGGTCGCAGCATCGCGGCGGTGACCGCGATGACATCGTCGCGGCGTTCGCCGGCGTCGACCAGCGCCGAGGAGAAGGCGTCCGTCCAGGCCACAGCACTCGATGCCCCGAGGGGCTCGCCGGTGACCGGATCGATCTTCCCGACGGCGTGGAACTGGTCGGCCTCGTCGTTGCGCGCCGGCTCGTAGCCGCGTCCCTTCTCCGTGATGACGTGCACGATGACCGGTGCGCTGTAGTCCTTCGCGAGCTGCAGTGTCTCCTGCAGCGCGGTGAGGTCGTGGCCGTCGATGGGGCCGAGATACTTGATGTCGAGGTTCGAGTACAACGCCTCGTTGTTCGAGAAACGCGAGAGGAATCCGTGCGTTCCCCCGCGAACGCCGCGGTACAGCGCGCGGCCCATCGGTCCGAGACGACGGAAGAAGGATGCCGACGTCTTGCGGAGGCTCTCGTAGCCCTCGGTCGTGCGCACCCGGTTGAGGTAGCGCGCCATTCCGCCGATCGTTGGAGCGTACGAGCGACCGTTGTCGTTGACGACGATGACGAGGTTGCGGTCGTTGTCGTCGGAGATGTTGTTGAGGGCCTCCCACGTCATCCCGCCCGTGAGTGCACCGTCACCGACGACGGCTACGACGTGGTGGTCTTTGCGGCCGGTGCGGGTGAGAGCGCGCGAGATACCGTCGGCCCAGCTGAGCGAACTCGACGCGTGCGACGACTCGACAACGTCGTGCACGCTCTCCGAACGCTGGGGGTACCCGGCGAGCCCGCCGCGCGAGCGCAGCCCGCGGAAGTCCTGGCGCCCTGTCAGAAGCTTGTGGACGTACGACTGGTGCCCGGTGTCGAAGACAAACGGATCGTTCGGCGAATCGAAGATACGGTGGAGCGCGATCGTGAGCTCGACGACGCCGAGGTTGGGTCCGAGGTGGCCGCCGGTGCGAGCGACGTTCTCGACGAGGAAGTCGCGGATCTCCTGGGCGAGCTGCGTCAACTGGTCGGCGGAAAGGGAGTCCAGGTCCCGCGGACCGGTGATCGATGCGAGCAGACTCATCCCCCGAGTCTACGTCGCGCACAGGCGAACGCCCCGGCATCCGCGTCCCCTTGCGAGGACCGATGCCGGGGCGTTATATGCGCGCTCAGACGAGCGAACGCAACACGTACTGCAGGATGCCGCCGTTGCGGTAGTAGTCGGCTTCACCGGGTGTGTCGATGCGCACCTTGGCGTCGAACACGACCGTCTCCTTGCCCTCCGGCGAGAACTCGCTGGGTGCGGCGGTGACCTTCACGGTCTTGGGGGTGACGCCCTCGTTGAGCTGCTCGAGGCCCTCGATCGAGACGATCTCGGTGCCGTCGAGCCCAAGCGACTTCCAGCTCTGACCCTCGGGGAACTGCAGGGGGACGACGCCCATGCCGATCAGGTTCGAGCGGTGGATACGTTCGAAGCTCTCGGTGATGACGGCCTTCACGCCCAGCAGCGACGTTCCCTTGGCGGCCCAGTCGCGCGACGAGCCCGAGCCGTACTCCTTGCCCCCGAACACGACGAGGGGCGTGCCCTGGGTGCGGTAGTTCTCGCAGGCATCGAAGATGTACGACTGCGGGCCACCCTCCTGGGTGAAGTCGCGCGTGTAGCCGCCCTCGACGATCTGGCCGTCGTTGACGGCGGCCACGAGCTCGTTCTTGAGACGGATGTTCGCGAACGTGCCGCGGATCATGATCTCGTGGTTGCCGCGGCGCGAGCCGTAGGAGTTGAAGTCCTTCTGCGCGACGCCGTGCTCGGTCAGGTACTGCGCGGCGGGAGTGCCCGCCTTGATGTTCCCGGCCGGCGAGATGTGGTCGGTGGTGACCGAGTCGCCGAGCGCGGCCATCACGCGCGCGCCGTGGATGTCGCTGACCGGCGTGAGGTCCATCGACATGCCCTCGAAGTAGGGTGCCTTGCGGACATAGGTCGAATCGGCATCCCAGTCGAACACCGGGCCGGTGGGCGTCGGCAGGTTCTTCCAGCGCTCGTCGCCGTCGAACACGGTGGCGTACTGGGTGATGAACTGGTCGCGAGAGATCGACGAGTCGATGACTTCCTGCACCTCATCGGGCGAGGGCCAGATGTCCTTAAGGAACACCTCGTTGCCGTCGGAGTCCGTGCCGAGGGCGTCGGTCTCGAAGTCGAAGTGCATCGAACCGGCCAGGGCGTACGCGACCACGAGTGGCGGCGATGCGAGGTAGTTCATCTTCACGTCGGGGCTGATACGACCCTCGAAGTTGCGGTTGCCCGAGAGCACCGCGGTGACAGCCAGGTCGTTCTCGTTGATCGCCGTCGAGACCTCTTCGATGAGCGGTCCCGAGTTGCCGATGCAGATGGTGCAGCCGTAGCCGACGGTGTAGAAGCCGAGACCCTCGAGATCCTTGTCCAGGCCGGACTTCTCGTAGTAGTCGGTGACGACCTTCGAGCCGGGGCCGAGCGTGGTCTTCACCCACGGCTTCTGCTTCAGGCCCTTGTTGCGGGCCTTCCGGGCGAGCAGGCCCGCCGCGATCATCACAGACGGGTTCGACGTGTTGGTGCATGACGTGATCGCCGCCAGCGTCACCGCACCGTTGTCGAGGAGGTACGACTCCCCCGCGGGCGAGGTCACCGGAACCGGGTTGGATGCCGCGGCCGGAGCGCCGCTGGAGATGCGCACGTCGCGCGTCTCGGGCTCCTCCTCGCCCGGGGTGGAGCCGGGGTCGGATGCGGGGAACGAGTGGATGGAGTCGAGATCGACGATCGAGTTGGAGACCGAGGGCGTCGTGTAGTTGACGATGTCCTTCTCGAACTGGCTCTTCGCCTCGCTGAGGAGGATGCGGTCCTGGGGGCGCTTCGGGCCGGCGATCGACGGGACGACGGTCGAGAGGTCGAGTTCCATGTACTCGCTGAAGACGGGCTCGACGTCGGCATCGTGCCAGAGCTTCTGCTCCTTGGCGTACGCCTCGACGAGCGCGACGGTCTGTTCGTCGCGACCGGTCAGGCGGAGATAGTCGATCGTCACGTCGTCGATCGGGAAGATCGCGGCGGTCGATCCGAACTCGGGGCTCATGTTGCCGATCGTGGCGCGGTTCGCCAGCGGCACCGACGCGACGCCCGCCCCGTAGAACTCGACGAACTTGCCGACGACGCCGTGCTTGCGCAGCATGTCGGTGATCGTGAGCACCACGTCGGTAGCGGTCACGCCGGCGGGGATCTCGCCGGTCAGCTTGAAGCCCACGACGCGCGGGATCAGCATCGACACGGGCTGGCCGAGCATCGCAGCCTCGGCCTCGATGCCGCCGACGCCCCATCCGAGCACGCCGAGGCCGTTGACCATCGTGGTGTGCGAATCGGTGCCCACACACGTGTCGGGGTAGGCCCGCAGCACGCCGTCGCGGCCGGTGCGGTCGTAGATGACCTTCGCGAGGTGCTCGATGTTGACCTGGTGCACGATGCCGGTGCCGGGCGGGACGACCTTGAAGTCGTCAAAGGCCGTCTGGCCCCAGCGCAAGAACTGGTACCGCTCGCCGTTGCGCTCGTACTCGATCTCGACGTTGCGCTCAAGGGCGTTCTCGGTGCCGAACAGATCGGCGATGACCGAGTGATCGATGACCATCTCTGCCGGCGACAGCGGGTTGATCTTCGCCGGGTCGCCGCCCAGGGCCGTGACAGCCTCGCGCATCGTGGCGAGGTCGACGATGCAGGGCACGCCGGTGAAGTCCTGCATCACCACACGGGCCGGGGTGAACTGGATCTCGGTGTCGGGCTCCGCGTCGGCATCCCAGCTTCCCAGGGCTTCGATCTGCGACTTCGTGACGTTCGCGCCGTCTTCGGTGCGCAGGAGGTTCTCCAGCAGCACCTTGAGGCTGAACGGGAGCTTCTCGTAGCCGGCGACCGTGTCGATCCGATAGATCTCGTAGTCGGTGCCACCGACGGTGAGGGTGCTCTTGGCTCCGAAGCTGTCAACAGTGGACACGTCTGCTCTCCTTCGTTGGGAGTTCCTTAGGCCGCGGGCTCAATCGTCGGCGGGCTCAGGGTTCGGCATACACGGCCGTTGCCTGATTCTCCATCTTCCCCGCCGCCGCGATGTCGGGCTAGTGAGGTTGGCCTTACTCGCGGAGAACACCAGAAGCGAACCGCGAGCGGAAGAATTTATCTTGATATCAAGATAAATCTATCATGCTTCGGATTCTGCGTCCGCCTCCGGCTGGCGCGGATAGACCGCGCGCACGGCCAGCCAGGTGACGGCCACGAGCGGCGCGAACAGCGGCAGACCCATCACCAGCTTGAGGGTGCCGAGAGTGGTCACATCATCGGCGAAGTAGAAGGGCAGCTGCACGGCAAGGCGCAGATAGAACAGCGCGGCCCACGCGATCGCGAGCCAGAAGAACACGCGGCGCTTTCGTGCATCGATGCGCCAGACGGTGCCTTCGTTCATGAGGAAGCCGACCGCGAGTCCGATCAGCGACCACCCGATCACGGCCGACACGAGGAAGGCGGTGCCGTACGCGGCGTTCGTGATCAGCCCGGGGACGAAGTTGTCCTGACCGCGGCCTGTCCACAACGCGAGCGCGGCGGCGACGGCCGTAGCGATGAGGCCGCCGAGGGCCGCGCTCACGGGCGAGCGCTGCAGCAGGCGCACGACGGTGAAGATCGCCGCGGTGCCCACCGAGATCACGAGCGACAGGACGAGGTTCTGCGTCACGGTGAAGAGGACGACGAAGGCGAGCCCGGGGAGCACGCTCTCCAGCACCCCACGCCAACCTCCCATTGCCGCCCACACGACATGCCCGGTGTGGGATTGGCGGGCGGGGTCGAGGCCCGCGCGCCGCGCCGCGCCGCCCAGCGCCTGGCCCAGGATCTCGGAGGCGCTCGGCGCAGGCGGCGTGAGCGGATCGGATGCCGCGCCGCGCGCCTCCTCGTCGGGCGTGCTCATGCGGTGCCGGGTGCGGCGGGCATCTTCAGCGGGATCAGGTCACGCGGGGGCATGGGGCTGCCACCGCGGACGACGACGATCGACCGGAAGAGGTCTTCCACGCGCGCAGCGGCGTCGACATCGGTGGTCGCCGCTCCCCCGATGACTCCCCGGAGGAACCAGCGCGGCCCGTCCACGCCGATGAAACGCGCCAAGCGCTTTCCTGCCACGGCGTCGGGGCCACTCACCACCGGTACCTCGGCGAGCAGCTCGGGCCCCAGGGGTCCTTCGCGCTCCTCGACACGTCCGCCCTGCTGGCGGACCTGCTGGCGGATCTGCTCGCGGGTCTCTTCCCACAGGCCGCTCGATCGCGGCGCCGCGAAGGGCTGTACCTGAAGCGTGGATTCGGCGTAGTCGAGCCCCACGGCGACGATGCGCTTGGTCTGCTCTTCCACCTCGAGTCGGAGGTTCAGGCCCTCCCGTGGCAGCACCTTGATGCCGCCGAGATCGATGTAGGGGCGCACGGGGTTGGCTTCGGACTCGTCGAAGGGGCCGGTGGAGGCGCGGTCGCCGGCGCCGAGGCTCTGAAGTTCGTCACTCATGAAGTGGCTCCTGTCTGGTAGCCCGTCGAGCCGAAGCCGCCTTCGCCGCGCACCGATTCGGGCAGTGCGTCGACGGGGATGAACCGAGCATGGGGAACGGGCATGACGATGATCTGTGCGATGCGGTCGCCGACGGCGATGTCGAAGGCTTCGCGGGCGTCGGTGTTGAGGAGAGCTACCTTGATCTCGCCGCGATAGCCGGCATCGATCGTTCCGGGCGAGTTGACGATCGTGATGCCGTGTGTGGCGGCCAGGCCGCTGCGCGGCACGACGAAGGCGGCGTAGCCCTCGGGGAGGGCGATGCGCACTCCGGTGTTCACGAGCGCTCGCTCGCCGGGGGCCAGATGGACATCCTCGACGGAGACGAGATCGGCCCCTGCATCACCCGGGTGGGCATAAACGGGCACGTGCGACGCGATAATGGGAACGTCCACGGATTCGATCACTCCACGAGGGTAATGCACATCGCCGCCACCACCGCCCCAGCATCCGACGTCGTCTACCGCGAGCGGCTCAGCCCGTCGCTGTGGACGCTCTTGAGCGCCGCCGTTCTCGCGCCGATGGTCGCACTGGTGTTCGTGCCACTCGATCCCACGATCGCCCTCGCAACAGGTGTGGCGGTCGCCGCCGCTCTGATTGCGTTGCTGGTGTTCTCGTCTCCGGTGGTCGAGGTGCGAGACGGTGAGTTGCGGGTGGGCCGGGCCCATATCCCGGTCGACGAGTTGGGCGACGCCGAGCCGCTCTGGGCTGAAGACGCTCGAGCGGCTCGCGGGCCGGGCCTGTCGCGAACGTCGTGGCACATGCTGCGCGGGGGGATCGACCCGGTCGTCCGCGTCGCCATCACCGATCCCGGCGATCCGGTGACCGACTGGGTTTTCGCGACGCGCACGCCCGATCGGGTCATCGCCGCGATCAGGCGTGCGCAGTCGCGCTGAGACGACTCAGATCAAGCGCACTCGACGCACACAGCGCCCGCGGCGCTTTCGTGGTCGATCTGGGTGCGGTGCTTCACCAGGAAGCACTCGATGCAGGTGAACTCATCCTCCTGCGGGGGCAGCACGACGACGTCGAGCTCCAGGTCGGAGAGGTCGGCTCCGGGCAGTTCGAAACCGGAGGGGTTGTCGGCGTCCTCGGCATCGACGGCCCCGGACATCTTGTCGGGAACGCGCTCCTTCAGAGCCTCGATCGACTCGCTGTCGTCGTCGGTCTTGCGGGGGGCGTCGTAATCGGTCGCCATGCTCTCAACTTCCAGGTTGTTGCCGAATGCCGGCCATCGGCGGGGGTACCGACGTGGGGCGGCGATAGTTTGCACGACGGGGTCGGATTTCGCAAATAATCGTCACCTGTCTGCCCGCTTCCGGCGGGTGCGTCGCATGGAACTCGCGGCACGCCCGCGATATTCCCGAGGGCGGCGATCTGCTGTGACAGCATGGGCGCGGCAATCGAATCGTGCCCGAGCAGGGAACGGGAGGGGTGTTTCGCATGGAACAGCTCAAAGTCATCGGAACCGAAGAGGGCATCCTCGTCCTCGCTACGGAGTCGGGCGAACGCTTCGCCCTGCCGGTCGATGAGACGCTCCGCAGTCAGCTGCGCCGTTTCCAGCGCGAGAGCGAGCCGCGAAGCGCACGCCCGAGCCCGCGCGACATCCAGGCGCGTATCCGTTCCGGACTCTCGGCCCAAGAGGTCGCGGAGATGCTCGGGGCGCGCCTCGAAGATGTTCAGCGGTTCGAGCGACCCGTTCTCGCCGAGCGTGAGCACATCGTCGGCCAGGCGCTGGCCGTGCCGGTGCTGATCGCCGGCGAACTCGACGCCAACGCCCAGCCGACTTTCGGCGTCGCGGTGCGCGCCAAGCTGGCGGAAGCCGGCGCAGTCGGTGAGCGGTGGACCAGCTGGAAGGAAGACGACGGCTGGATCGTCAAGCTCGAGTTCACCGCCAACGATGTCGACCACGACGCGCGGTGGAGCTTTGACCCGCGCCGCAGCAGCCTCGCGCCCCTCAACTCCGACGCCACCCAGCTCTCGCGCCAGGGCTCGCTGCCCGACGGCCTGATCCCGCGCCTGCGTGCTTTGGATGCCTCGCCTTTGAAAGATGCGACACGCTTCGATTCCGGCGCTTTCGGCCCGCGGCGCCTCGATCTCGATGAGGCGGCCGCGGTTCCCGAGGCCGATATCGTCCGTCCGGACGTTCGCGGCCCCGCGACGGCCGCCGTTCAGGATGCCGCGATCAAGCGCGCCCCCGACCACGCCGTGACGTCAGCCGAGACGGCCGACTTGCTCGAGGCCCTGCGTCGTCGTCGCGGCCAGCGAGAGCCCATGCCCTCCGATGACGCGGCGGAACGACCGCACTCCCCCGTGGCGTTGTTCGACGCGCTCGAGCCCGGCTATGAAGACTCCGCCGCGGAGCCGGACGACAGTGCCGCCAATATCGAAGACACCGTCATCAGCGACGCCTCACGTCGCAAGGGACGCACCTCGATGCCCTCCTGGGACGAGATCGTCTTCGGCGCGCGCACCGAAGACGGCTGAGCCGACTCAGCCGATGGGCGCGAAAGCACCCAGCCGGATCAGAGGAACGACGCGTTCCATGTCGGTCAGTGAACCGTGCTGCCCGATCATCCGTTGTGGCTTCTTGTCGGCGAGGCGGTCGTCGTAATAGGCGACGATGCCGCGCGCGGCGATGAGCACGTCACCGATACGCGGGAGCACGCTGTCGTCGATCGGGGAGCCGTAGAGTCCCGCGGCGACCGCGTCCGCGCGGGAGAGCACCCACGCGCGGGTGCCCTCTGCCTCCCGCCATCGTGCGGCGACGTCAGCGGCGGCGCCCGGAGCCGTGTAGAGCTGCAGCACCCGTGGCTCTCCCGCCACCAGGTCGACGTCTTCCAGAAGAGCATCTCCCTCGCGGAAAAGCACCTGTCGGTGGCGGGGGACATCGACCATTCCGTGGTCTGCGGTGACAAGCGCTCCGACCCCGTCGCTCAACGAGGCCTCGAATCGTCGCAGGTCGGCATCCAGCTCTTCCAGCGCGCGCAACCACGCAGTGGACTCCCACCCTTGTGCGTGGCCGATCGTATCGAGTTCGGGTACGTAGACATAGATGAGCGCGCCCGGATATGTGGCGGAGAGATCAGCAGCCACGGCGAGGCGTTCTGCCGGCGTGGTGGCCGCGACGAAGGTCGCGCCGCGTTGGATGGCTCGTGTGAAACCGCTGTCGCGGTAGAGGCCTTTGCTGATGACGAAGCAGGGCCGGCCCGCTGCTGCCTCTCGTTCGAGCAGCGGCCGGGCACGCTGCCACGTGAGCGGGTCCAGCCCGTCGGTCTCCCAACCTTTGAGCTGGTTCGGCGCGGTCAGGGTTCCGGGGATCAGCCCGCGGTAGCCGACGATTCCGTGGACGCCGGCGTCCACACCCGTGAGCAGGCTGGTGAGTGCGGTTGCGGTGGTCGACGGAAAGGTGCTGCGTGCGGCATCCCTCTTCGTCATCCGTGCCGTGAGGAATCGGGCGTGGCCTGAACGGGCCGTGAGGTTTCCTCGGCCGAGCCCGTCGACGAGCACGAGCACGGCTGATTCGGCGGGTGCGAACCAGTCAGGTGCACCCGACAGCGACTGCAGCAGTTGCGGGACGACACCGGTGAGGCTCCGGGCTGACGCGGGGTCCGCGGGTAGGCTGAGGGACATCGGGGCCAGTCTCGCACACGGCGCAGCGGCCCCTCTTCCCGGCCCACCCGAGCACCGAGGGAACCGCACATCCATGGCAGCTTCGCGCACCGCGTCCATCCCCGAGGACCACGGCCGTATCGAGGACGTCGACGTCTCTGCGGAGATGCAGGACTCGTTCCTGGAGTACGCCTACTCCGTCATCTACTCGCGCGCTCTCCCTGACGCGCGCGACGGACTCAAGCCCGTCCAGCGGCGCATCCTCTTCCAGATGGCCGACATGGGTCTTCGACCCGATCGCGGTCACGTGAAGAGTGCGCGCGTCGTCGGTGAGGTGATGGGAAAGCTGCATCCCCACGGCGACTCGGCCATCTACGACGCGCTCGTGCGCCTCGCCCAGCCGTTCGCTCTCCGCGTGCCGCTGGTCGACGGACACGGCAACTTCGGTTCGCTCGATGACGGCCCGGCTGCCGCCCGCTACACCGAGGCGCGTCTCGCCCCGGCCGCGCTCGCGCTGACCGAGAACCTCGACGAAGACGTCGTCGATTTCGTGCCGAACTACGACGGACAGTTCCAGCAGCCGGCCGTCCTTCCTGCCGCCTTCCCGAACCTCCTCGTCAACGGTGCATCCGGCATTGCGGTCGGTATGGCGACGAACATGGCGCCGCACAACCTCATCGAGGTCATCTCGGCGGCGATCCACCTGCTCGACAACCCCGACGCCACGACCGCTGAACTCATGGAGTTCGTCCCCGGCCCCGATCTGCCCGGCGGCGGCATCATCGTCGGCCTCGACGGCATCACCGAGGCTTACGAGACCGGTCGCGGAACCTTCCGCACGCGCGCGAAGACCTCGATCGAGTCGCTCGGTCCGCGGCGCACCGGCATCGTGGTCACCGAGCTGCCGTACATGGTGGGTGCCGAGCGCGTGATCGAGAAGATCAAGGATGCCGTCGGCTCGAAAAAGCTCGCGGGCATCGCCGATGTCAACGACTTGACCGACCGCAACCACGGGTTGCGCCTGGTTATCGGGATCAAGACGGGGTTCGACCCCGCCGCGGTGCTCGAACAGCTCTACCGGCTCACCCCTCTCGAAGACTCCTTCGGCATCAACAACGTCGCGCTTGTCGACGGCCAGCCGCAGACACTCGGCCTCAAGCCGCTGCTGCGTGTCTATCTTGACCACCGCATCCAGGTCGTCACTCGACGCAGCCGCTTCCGTCTGGCGCGCAAGCAGGAGCGCCTGCACCTCGTCGAGGGACTTCTCATCGCCATCCTCGACATCGACGAGGTCATTCAGGTGATCCGTGCCTCTGATGACACCGAGCAGGCGCGCGCGAAGCTCATCAGCGTCTTCGATCTGTCGCAGGTGCAAGCGGAGTACATCCTCGAGCTGCGGTTGCGCCGGCTCACGCGCTTCTCCCGCATAGAGCTGGAGACCGAGCAGGACACCCTCAAGAAGGAGATCGCCGATCTCGAAGCGCTGCTCGCGAGCAACGTGCTCCTTCGCCAGCAGGTGGCGCGCGAACTGGATGCCGCGGCGCAGACGTTCGGTACGCCGCGACGCACCATGTTGCTCAACGGCGGACCGGTGACTGCCCGTTCACGCAGCGCGGCGGCGGCCGATCTGCAGATCGCCGATGCTCCCTGCCGTGTCTTCCTCTCGGCTACCGGTCGCATGGTGCGCGCGGAACTCGCCGAGTCGGGCGAGATCGTCGCACCGACTCGCCGTGCCAAGCACGACGGCATCCGGGCCGCTGTCGACACGACCACCCGCGGAGACGTCGGCGCTGTGACCTCGCTGGGGCGCCTTGTGCGCTTCTCCCCCGTCGACCTGCCATCGGTGCCGGCCAACGCCGTGCAGGTGGCCGCGGGGACCCGCGCAGACCAGTACCTCGGATTGTCGGGATCCGAGCATGTCGTCAGCATCGTGCCGCTCGGCGATGTCGTCATCGCCCTCGGCACCGCCCAAGGCACGGTCAAGCGCGTATCGACAGCGGAGCTGCCCGGCGGCAAGCACGATGTGGAGATCATCGGACTGAAAGGCGGCGATCGCATCGTCGGCGCGGCCGTCGCTCCCGACGACGCCGAACTGGTCTTCGTCGCATCCGACGCACAACTGCTGCGTTTCGACGCGGCGTCCGTGCGGCCCCAGGGACGCGCGGCGGGCGGCATGGCGGGCATCCGCTTGTCCCCGGGCGCGAACGCCATCGCTTTCACAGCGGTGACCGACGCCGATGCGGCCGTGGTGGTGACCATCGCCGGCTCGCTGGAGGCGATCGCCGGCACGGACGCCGGAAGCGCCAAGGTGTCGTCGTTCTCGGAATTCCCGTCCAAGGGGCGCGCCACCGGCGGCGTGCGTGCTCAGCGTTTCTTGAGGGGCGAGGACGCTCTCACTCTCGCGTGGGTGGGCTCCGAGCCGCGTGCGCTTGCCATGGACGGTGCCGTGCGCATGCTGCCCGATGCGGGTGCCAAGCGAGACGCATCGGGTCAGGCATTGGATGCCGTCGTCAGCGCCATCGGCACCGCGATCGCCTGATCGCGTCAGCTGAGCGAGACGAGGCCATGCTGGGTGGCTCGGATGAGTACCTGGATGCGGTCACGAACGCCCCACTTCGCAGTGATCCGGCCGAGGTGTGACTTCACCGTCGCCTCCGAGACGAACATCGCGGCGGCGATCTCGGAGTTCGACATCCCCTGCGCGAGCAGCGTGACGACTTCGAGCTCCCGCTCGGTCAACTCCTCATCACGACCGAGCTGGCGCGGAGCCGGAGGCTCGTTGTGCTGCACAGAACTCACGAGCTCCTTCGCCACCCGCGGCGACAACACGTATCCGCCCTCGTGAGCGAGACGCGCGGCGTCGAGGATGCGGTCGGGCGACGTGTCCTTGACCAAGAACCCCGACGCCCCCGCGCTCAGCATGGGGACGATGACGCGTTCGGACGAGAACGTGGTGAGCGCGACGATCTTGATGCCCGGAAACTCGCGGGTCAGGCGCTGAGTAGCCTCGATGCCGTCCATCTTCGGCATCTGGACGTCCATGAGTACGACGTCCGGGTGAGTGCTGCGGACCAACGAGATCGCATCGATCCCGTTTTCCGCCTCACCGACCAGGTCGAAGCCGTCTGCCGAGTCGAGGAAGACCCGCAGTGCGGCACGCACCAAGGACTCGTCGTCGACGATGATCACCCGAATCGGTTCCGTCACGTCTTCATCTTACGAACAGCCGGCATGTGCACATTTCGCCCGAGTGTCGACAAAAGTCGCTATCGATGTAGCCATTCGTTGGTCGTGCGAGGAGACGTCTGTTTGAAGAATCGATTCGAGACATTGCAGGAGGTGAAACATATGTGGTACTGGCTCGGACAGCTCATCGGCATCTGGAAGTAAGCGGTGGCGCGAGATAATCGCGTTGTGACCTCCTTCCGTACGGACATCAAGCGCTACGTGCGCACACCCTTCTGGGACTATCTTGCCCTGAGCCCTTTGGCGAAGCGGGTCTTGATCACCCTGGTCGCGGTGACCCTTATTCTTGATTCGCTCTTCCGAGCGACGAACGGTGGAAGCACCAGTGTCGTTTCGGCGGTGATCACCACAAGCATTACCCTCTCGGTTGCGCTGTTCGTTTGGCGTCCCCCGATTGCGACAGCCGTTCTCATCCTCGCCGCAGTAGCGGCGAGCATCACGGGGGTCGCTGACAGCCTCCTCACGTCGGCGGTCATTCTCGGTCTCGTGGCATTCACGTGCAGTCCGCTGGTTACAGCTACGTACTTGGTCGCGTGGCTTGCATGGCTGGTGGCGATCGTCAGCAGGCCGGGCTCTGGTTTTCAGCCGCTCGGCGCGGTGATCATCGCGTTCCTCAGCGTGGTCAGCATGATGATCGGTCTGGCCATCAGGCAGCAATATGAGAGGGCGAGACTTTTGGCACTACAGCTTGAGGTCAGCGAGCGCGAGGTCGCGGAGCAACTCAAGCACGAACGCGACCTCATCGCAGACGAACTGCACGACATCGTCGCCCACGAAATCACCATCGTCGCCCTCCACGCCGCGGTTCTCGACCGCACGGAGGACGCCACGACGCGGACGCAATCGCAGACGGCGATTAGAGAAGCGGCCGTACAGGCCCTCACCGACATACGCCGTGTACTCGGAATGGTGCGCGGCGAAGAGAACCTCTCTCCCGAGCGGGTCTCTTCACCCGACGGCATGGCCGGCACGATCGCGGCCGTGACGAAGGAACTCGGCCAGGCAGGTATTCAGGTCGTGGCCGACGTTCCGGCTGACCTGCGCCTGCCCAGCGCCTCCCTCGTCGCCCTCACCCGGGTCATCCGCGAGAGTGCGACAAATGTCCTCAAACACGCGACGGGAGCTCGGACGGTGAAGATCGCACTCCGCGTCGAGCGTGGCTGGGTGCATCTCACCTTCACTGACGACTCGCCTCCCGCTCGGACCGCCGGGCTGCCGGCATCCGGATACGGCATCATGCGCCTGCGCGAGCGTTTCCGTCTCTTCGGCGGAGCGTTCGAGTCGGAACGGAAATCTACTGGCTGGGTGGTGAGTGCGTCGTTGCCGCTCAGCGGCTAGCCAGTCGCAGAACTCGAGAGACAGAGATCTAGACGAAAGTCGCAGGCGATTCCACCGATCGTCCAGGTCTGCTGCTTCGCGACCCCACATACTCTTATCTTGCCGAAGAGCTGATCCCCAGTCGGTTCTTCACAGGGCACGGCGCGAGACGTCCGTGATTTCGGGGACGAGGAGACCTTTCTGGTTTCGTCGTCATCCGGATGTCCCCCGTTGCCGCGGCGATGGCCCGAGACCGAATCCCCCCAGATCGGTTTCGGGCCCCGCGCGTTTCTGGGGCCTCTTTACGCGTCGATCGCTTCGCGGTCGAGTTTGTCGCTCGAGGTGACGATGAAGTCACGTCGTGGCGCGACGTCGCTACCCATGAGGAGCTCGAAGACGCCTGCAACCGCCTCGGCGTCTTGCACCCGCACCCGGCGGAGCAACCTGCCAGAGCGATCCATGGTCGTCTCCGCCAGCTGGTCGGCATCCATCTCACCGAGACCCTTGTACCGCTGCACGGGCTCCTGCCAACGGCGCCCCGACTTCTGCACCTTCGCCAGAAGCGTGTGCAGCTCCTGCTCGGAGTACGTGTAGATCGTCTCGTTGGGCTTGGAGCCCGGGTTGACGACGATCACGCGGTGCAGCGGAGGGACCGCGGCGTAGACGCGCCCGGCTTCGATCAGCGGTCGCATATACCGGAAGAAGAGTGTCAGCAACAGCGTTCGGATGTGCGCGCCGTCGACGTCGGCGTCGCTCATGAGGATGATCTTGCCGTAGCGCGCCGCATCGAGATCGAAGCTGCGGCCCGAGCCGGCACCGATGGTCTGGATGATCGCGGCGCACTCGGCGTTGGAGAGCATGTCGCTGATCGACGCCTTCTGCACGTTGAGGATCTTGCCGCGAATCGGCAGGAGCGCCTGGTACTCGCTGTTGCGCGCCAGCTTGGCCGTTCCGAGCGCGGAGTCGCCCTCGACGATGAACAACTCCGACTGCGCGACGTCGGTCGTGCGACAGTCAGCGAGCTTCGCTGGCAGAGACGATGACTCCAACGCGTTCTTGCGGCGCTGCGTCTCTTTGTGCGTCCGCGCGGAGATCCGCGCCTTCATCTCCGAAACGACCTTGTCCAGCAGCAGCGCGGTCTGCGCCTTGTCGTCGCGCTTGCTGGAGCTGAACCTCTCGCCGAGTTCCTTGGCGACGACGTTGGCGACGATGTTCCGCACTGCGGGCGTGCCGAGGATCTCCTTCGTCTGTCCTTCGAACTGGGGTTCGGGCAGACGCACCGTGAGCACGGTGGTGAGCCCGGCCATGATGTCGTCCTTGTCGAGCTTCTCTCCCGCGCCGACTTTGAGTCGGCGGGCGTTCTGCTCGACTTGCGTGCGGACGATCTTCATCAGACCCTGCTCGAACCCGGTCTGATGGGTTCCGCCTTTCGGGGTCGCGATGATGTTGACGAAAGAGCGGGTGACGGTCTCGTATCCGGTCCCCCATCGCAGTGCGATGTCGACCTCGCACGTGCGCTCGACCTCGGTGGGCACCATCGCCCCACCGGGCTGCAGCACAGGCACGGTCTCGGTGAACGTGCCGGAGCCGCTCAGCCGCCACGTGTCGGTGATCGCGGCATCCGGTGCCAGGAAGTCGGCGAACTCCGAGATTCCACCGTCATAGCGGTGCGTCGTCTCGATCGGCTCTTCACCGCGCTGATCGGCGATGGTGATTTCGAGTCCCGGAATGAGGAACGCCGTCTGGCGTGCGCGCTGCTCCAGTTCCTCGGCGTGGAACGTCGCGTCCTTCGTGAAGATCTGCCGATCCGCCCAGTAGCGGATACGCGTTCCGGTGACGCCCTTCGCGGCCTTGCCGATGACGCGCAATTCGGATGCACGCTCGAACGGCGTGAACGGAGAGTCGGGACTCGGTCCGGCGAACTGTCCGGGCTCTCCGCGGCGGAAGGACATCGCATACGTCTTGCCGGAACGGTCGACTTCGACGTCCAGACGCTCCGACAGTGCGTTCACCACCGACGCGCCCACGCCGTGCAGGCCGCCCGACGCCGCGTAAGAGCCGCCTCCGAACTTCCCGCCGGCGTGGAGCTTGGTGAAGACGACTTCGACTCCGGTGAGCCCGGTGCGCGGCTCGACATCGACAGGGATGCCGCGGGCGCGGTCGCGCACTTCGACGCTGCCGTCGCTGTGGAGCACGACGTCGATCCGCCCTCCGTAGCCAGCGAGTGCTTCGTCGACGGAGTTGTCGATGATCTCCCAGACGCAGTGCATCAGGCCGCGGGAGTCCGTCGAGCCGATGTACATGCCGGGGCGTTTACGGACGGCCTCGAGGCCCTCGAGCACCTGAAGGTGATGGGCGGAATACTCGGAGGTCACAATCATCAACAGTATCCAGCCTCATCGACACCACGGCGACGACACACACGTGTCTGGCGACCTGGATGTTCCCGCCACCGCACGGGCTACGCGCACAGCGAAATGTGACCGGATCGCGGCATTGCCGGCTCTCCGCCGTGGTTGTATGTCATGACACCGCACCGCGTCTTGTGCACCGAGGAGGAACCGAAATGAGCATGTCAACCACCGCAGAGCCCGACGTCCTCCAGTACCGCCTGAGCGCTGCCGACCGCTGCGACTCCTGCGGCGCGCAGGCATACATCGCTGCCGAGGTCAACGGGAGCGAATTGCTGTTCTGCGCCCACCACGGCCGCAAGTACGAAGAGAAGTTGCGCTCGATCGCCACGTCATGGCACGACGAGACGGCTCGTCTGGCCGACGCACGCTGATCGCGCCCACGTAGACTGACGGGAACCCCGTTCCCGTTCGTCCCTGGGAGGACTCTGCCGTGGCATCTCGAGGACTTCCACTCGTTCATCGCTTCGAGGTGCTCTTCGAGCGTGCCCGCGGACTCGACGTCGGCTCTCTGACGGAACGCGCCCGCTTTACGGCAAAGGTCCATCACAAGCACTATCCGCTGGTGCTGATCGACATGCTGTGGTCGGCCGCGCGTCACCGTGTGGGCTTCAACGATTTCATGGAGTTCGACTTCGCGATCCTCACCCGAGCCGAGCGCGCGACATGGGTGACCAGCCCGCTGGCGCTCGAATTGTCGAACCGCTACGACGACCCGGACCAGGTCCACCGCTTCCATCACAAGGTCGACTTCAACCGCGACTTCGACCGATTCCTCGGTCGCGAGTGGCTGGAGCTCGTGCCCGGCAACGCCGCGGCGTTGCACCACTTTGCGAAACGGCATCCGGTGTTCATCGCCAAAGTCCCTGTCAGTAAGTCCGGGCTTGGCGTCCGTCGTTACGATTCCGCGGACGTGACCGACTGGGATCGTTTCCACGCTGAGCTGATGGACAAGGGCGAGGTGCTCATCGAGGAGCGCATCGTTCAGCACCCGGACCTCGAAGCGATCGCCCCGGGAACCGCTAACACGACCCGCGTGACCACCTTCGTCAAAGAGGATGGCACGGTCGAGATCATCAACATGGCGCAGAAGTTCGGTCGCGGACAGGTCAGCGACCAGGCATCGTTCGGCGGCTTCTACACCGCCCTGCACGAAGACGGCCGGGCGATGGGCATGGGCTACTCCACCTCCGGCCACCTCTTCGAGACGCACCCCGACACGGGCTTCCGGATCGCCGATTTCCGTCTCCCGATGATGGACGAGGTGCGCGCTCTCATCACCGACGTCGCCCTTGTGATCCCCGAGGTGCGCTATGTCGGGTGGGACATCGTGGTGACGCCCGCCGGTCCGGTCCTCGTCGAAGGCAACTGGGGCGCCGGCGTGTTCGAGAACAAGCCGTCGGCAACCGGCATTCGTCACGGACACCTGCCCCGCTACCGGGCAGCGATGGGCTTTTGACCGTCAGACGGCGCGAATGATGCCGAGCGGAGTCGACTCGCGACCCTGGCCCAGCGGATTGTCCGCCAGGATACGCACGAGTTGACGCTCACCGGCGCGATCGAGGGTGGAGCCGAGGATGTTGCCGCCGATGTCGTTGATGTCGACGACAGCGACCTGAACCTGCCCGCCGAGAAGCGCCTTCAAGCGTGCGGCCACATCGGCCGGCCTCGTCGGGCCGAGGACGACGGCACGGTCGTAGGGCGGAATCGTGCCGTTTGTCGGCCCATCGATCGCCCGCGCCTTGTCCCCCGCGATGCGGTAGAAGTCGCCGCGGCGGCCGAAGAGCTTGGTCACCGCGCTCACGGCGGCCGCGAACAGGATGCGGGGTGTCCCGCATTCGCGCAGCGCCATCTCCATGGTCTCCGGCATGCCCAGACCGATCCCGTAGGAGGTCTTCGTCACATACTTCGACAGAAAGCGTGCAAGACGCCGCGGCTCGATCTCATCGAGCGTGTACGAGCGGCCCTGCGTGATCGCGACGATCTTCTCCGTCACGAACAGCAGGTCACCCGGGGTGAGCTCGCCGCCGGCGTACTCCGAGATGACGGCCTCGAGGTCGTCGCCGGGCATCACGACGCGCGTGCGAATCGGAATTCGCGCGAACGTCGTCCCCTCGACGGTGACAGTGAGCGCCTTGCCGTCGTTGGGAACGTCCGCACTCATTCGAGATAGTCCCGCAGCGACTGTGAACGCGAAGGATGACGCAGCTTCGCCATCGTCTTCGACTCGATCTGACGGATGCGCTCGCGCGTCACGCCGAACGTGTCACCGATCTGGTCGAGAGTCTTGGGCTGGCCGTCGCCGAGTCCGAAGCGCATGCGGATGACTCCCGCCTCGCGCTCGCTGAGCGAGTCGAGCAGGGACTCGAGCTGACGCTGCAGCATCGTGAAGCCGACGGCATCTGCCGGGACCACGGCCTCGGTGTCTTCGATGAGGTCACCGAACTCGCTGTCGCCGTCTTCGCCCAGCGGCGTGTGCAGCGAAATGGGCTCGCGACCGTACTTCTGCACCTCGATGACCTTCTCGGGGGTCATGTCGAGTTCGCGGGACAGCTCTTCCGGAGTCGGTTCACGACCGAGGTCCTGCAGCATCTGCCGCTGCACCCGGGCGAGCTTGTTGATGACCTCGACCATGTGCACGGGGATGCGGATCGTGCGCGCCTGATCGGCCATGGCACGGGTGATCGCCTGGCGGATCCACCAGGTGGCGTAGGTCGAGAACTTGAAGCCCTTGGTGTAGTCGAACTTCTCGACGGCACGGATCAGGCCGAGGTTTCCCTCCTGAATCAGGTCGAGGAACTGCATGCCGCGACCGGTGTACCGCTTGGCCAGAGACACGACAAGACGCAGGTTCGCGCCGAGCAGGTGGCTCTTCGCGCGCTGACCATCACGGGCGACCCACTGCAGGTCGAGGCCGAGCTGGCTCGACTTCTCTGCGGCGGACATGTGCGAGAGCTTCTCTTCGGCGAAAAGTCCGGCTTCGATGCGCATCGCGAGCTCGACCTCTTCGGCCGCGTTCAGCAGCGGAACCTTACCGATCTGCTTGAGGTAGTCCTTGACCGGGTCGGCGGTGGCACCGGTGATCTGCGTCGAGTAGACGGGAACATCGTCCTCATCGCTGGAGGAGATGACGATCGCGCCCGTGGGCAGTGGTTCGGAGAAGGCAGGCTTGGTCGCGCCCTCTTCTTCCTCATCGTCTTCGTCGTCGGCATCCGACTTCTTCGCCGGGGTGCCCGCAGCAGCCTCGTCGGAGTCGACCTCCGCAGCATCCTCGGTGGTGTCGTCGATGTCGGCCTCGTCGATCTCGACGTCCTCGTCGATTTCCTCGTCGTCATTGGCCTTGGCCTTCTTGGCCGCCGTCTTCGGCGCGGCCTTCGCCTTCGCCGGCGCTTTGGCGGGAGCCTTCTTCGCCGCGGGCTTCGTCGTTGCCTGTTCCGTGGTGGACTCCGTGGCTTCCTCCTCCTCGACCTTGCGGGAGCGGGTGGTCTTCGTGCCTGAGGTCACGTCTTGCCTTTCACCGACGGGTGCGCCGGGTTTTCGGACAGGAGTAAGACCCTTGTCAAGTCCGCGGCCGTTTCGTGGCGAAACGGCCCTCGGTCGACAACGGGTCAGGGCTCCATTGTCGCATACATCATTGGATCCACCGTTCGCAATAGTGGATCCGCGCGTCTACACCACAGACAACGCCACGGGATGCCGCAGCATTCCGCTCAGCGGCGTCCGCGACGGTCGTCGCCGCGCCAGTCGTCGCCGCGGCGGTCGGCGAGGAAGCGCTCGAGCTCAGCAGCGAGCTCGTCTGCACTCGGCAGGTCGCCGGTGTGGATGATCGGCTGACCGAGGTTGGACCCAGCCATGTACGCGTCGTACCGCTCCTCGAGAGTGCGCAGCATCGTCGTCAGCTCCGGATTTCCCTCGACCTGGTCATCGACCTTCGACACATACTCACGGTTCTCCTCGCGGACAGCATCCGCGTTGAACACGAGCCCCGTCGCGACCGACAGACTGTCGAGGCCGGCGAGGGCCGCCGCCGGGTAGTCGGTGTCGGCGAGGTAATGCGGGACGAGCAGCACGAACCCCGACACCGAGGCGCCGCTCTGCGCGAACCGATGCTCGAGGAGGTGACCGACCGTCGCCGGAACCTGGGTGTGGGGCTGCCACACCGAATGCGCCTGGGTCAGATCGGTGCGGGTGCCGCTGACCGTCGTTCCGATCGGGCGCGTGTGCGGCACCGGCATGGGGATCGCGTGCACCCACGTCACCGTCGAGACCTGAAGCCCCTCGGCGAGGCCCACGACCGTTTCTGAGAACGACTCCCACGCGAAATCGGGCTCGTAGCCGGCGAGGAGGACGAACGGCTGTCCGATGGCGTCGTGCGCCAGTGAGAGCTCTAGGCGCGGCGGCCGGTAGTCGGCCAGATGATCGGCGTCGAACGTGATCGTCGGGCGGCGCGCGCGGTAGTCGAGCAGCACGTCCGCCGAGAACGCGACGACGGGTGCGGGATCGAGGTCGTCGCGGAAGATCTGCACCATCTGCGAGACGGCTCCCCCGGCATCCGTGAAGCCGGTCAGCACGATCACCATCGGCAGACCCGCCGGAACGGGAGGGGCCGACGCGACACGCTCGTAAAGGGGACCGCTCAGGGGCATGCCTCCACTGTACGAGCCCTCACCCGTGGCGGCGCCGTGTGCCGCTGACAGCGAACACCCGCGGGCCCGGGCTCCGACGCGCGGCCGTCGGGGTCGACGTTCAGCGAGGAGGCAAACCTAGGATGGAGGTCATGGCGTTTCCCGAGCTGTCGTCCACGACCGAACCCCTGCGCGAGATCGAGGCCGATGCCCTGATCCTCGTGCTGCCCCCTCTCGACGAGGCGTCCGACGCCCTGGCTGCGTGGCCGGGCGTTGCGGACGCGCTGGAGGCCGTGGGCTTCACCGGCGCCGTGGGCGCCACCGTGCGGGTCTACGCTCCGGAGGCGACGCGCCTCCCCCTGATCGTCGTCGGCACGGGCTCTCGCCCGGACACGGCCGACCTCCGTGACGCGGTCGGTGCCGCGGTGCGCACCACGACCGGCTTCGCCACCGTCGCCGTTGACGTTCCGGCTGCGGATGCCGCGGGATGGCGCGCAGCCGCGGAGGGTGCTGTTCTCGGGGGCTACCGCTTCGATGGTTACAAGTCGACGGCAGCCCCGGCGCGCGCCGGCCGGGTGATCGTCCGTGCGGACGCGGAGGTCGACGATCGATCGCTCGAGCGGGTGCGTGCGATCGGTTCGGCGGCCGCGCTCGTCAAGGACCTCGTCCACACCCCCGCGGAGTGGCTCGGACCCCAGGACGTCGCCGATGCCGCAGTCGCCGCGCTCGCCGATCTGCCCGTCGAAGTCGAAGTGCTCGACGAGGTGAGGCTCGCCGACGGCGGGTACGGCGGCATCCTCGGTGTGGGTCAGGGCTCGGACCGTCCGCCGCGACTCGTCCGCGTCGACTATGCGCCCGCCGATGCCGTGCGCCACATTGCGCTGGTCGGCAAAGGCATCACCTTCGACACGGGTGGCCTTTCGCTGAAGCCGGCCGCAGGCATGGTCGGGATGAAGTACGACATGTGCGGCGCGGCGACCGTTCTCGCCGTGGTCCGCGCGGCTGCACAATTGCGGGTGCCGGTGCGTGTCTCAGGGTGGCTCTGCGTCGCCGACAACATGCCCTCAGGCCGCGCGATTCGCCCCGGCGATGTCCTGAGGATCCTCGACGGCACGACCGTAGAGGTCTTGAACACCGATGCCGAGGGGCGCCTCGTCCTCGCGGACGGGCTGGTCGCCGCAAGCCGCACGCATCCCGACGTCCTCATCGATGTCGCCACTCTCACGGGCGCGATCTCGGTTGCCCTCGGCTCGCGGCATACGGGCGTCATGGGCTCTGACGAGGCTGTGGCCGAATACCTCGAGGCGGCAGGGGCCGCCGACGAGCTCGCGTGGCCGCTGCCGCTTCCGGCGCACATGGAGGAGGAGCTCGACTCCCCCATCGCCGACCTCGTCAACGCCAAGATCGGCGACCCCGCCGGAGGATCCCTGTTCGCGGGACTGTTCCTCCAGCGTTTCGTCGGGCGCGTCTCCGACGCCCCCGACGCTCCTCGCATCCCGTGGGTGCACCTCGATATCGCCGGAAGCGGCTCCACGAAGTCGGCGTCCGGCGCCACGGACAAGGGTCCCACCGCAGCGACGATCCGCTCGCTGCTGGCATTCGTCGAAGGAGACGCACGATGACCTCAAACCGCGCCGACGTCGTCATTCTGGGCGGAGGATCTGCCGGATACGCCGCCGCCCTGCGCGCTGCCGAACTCGGGCGTTCAGTGCTGCTGGTGGAGAAGGACAAGCTCGGCGGTACGTGTCTGCATCGCGGCTGCATCCCGACCAAGGCGCTGTTGCATGCGGCGGAAGTCGCCGACAGCGTGCGCGAGGCCGCGGCGGTCGGCGTGCGCGCCTCGTTCGACGGCATCGACTCCGCAGCGGTCACAGCTTTTCGCGAAGGCATCGTCGCCAAGAAGTTCAAGGGTCTCGAAGGGCTGGTGAAGGCGCGCGGCATCACGGTCATCAGCGGAACCGGTCGTCTCGTGGTCGATGCGGAGGGCCCAGCGGTCGCCGTCGGCGACGACCTGTATCGCGGCACCGATGTGGTGCTCGCCACCGGTTCGTACACCCGCACCCTGCCGGGCATCGATCTGGGGGGACGCATCCTCTCCAGCGAGGAAGCGCTCGCCCTGGACGAGGTCCCGGCATCCGTCATCGTGCTCGGCGGTGGAGTGATCGGTGTGGAGTTCGCCAGCGCCTGGCGTTCACTGGGCTCGGAGGTGACCATCGTCGAGGCGTTGGATCATCTCCTGCCCGCCGAGGAGGCGTCCTCGAGCAAGGCGCTCGAACGCGCCTTCCGCAAGCGCGGCATCGCCTCTCGCCTCGGGTCTCGTTTCGCGTCGGTCTCGCAGACGGATGACGCGGTCACTCTCGTCCTCGACGACGGGGCGGAGCTGTCTGCCGACTATCTGCTGGTCGCGGTCGGTCGGGGTCCGATGACCGGCGAGATGGGCTTCGAAGAAGTGGGCGTGACCCTCGAACGTGGGTTCGTCGTCGTCGACGAGCGCCTGCGCACCAGCGTGCCCCACGTCTGGGCGGCCGGAGACATCGTGCCCGGCCTTCAGCTGGCGCACCGCGGGTTCCAGCAAGGGATCTTCGTCGCGGAGGAGATCGCCGGGCACGCTCCGATCGTGGTCCCCGAACACACCATCCCCCGCGTGACCTACTCCCACCCCGAGGTCGCGTCTGTCGGCCTCACCGAGGATGCCGCCCGCGCCGCTCACGGCGACCAGGTGGTCGCCTACGAGTACAACCTCGCGGGCAATGGCAAGAGTGAGATCATCGGCACGGGAGGCATCGTCAAGGTCGTCCGCATCGCCGACGGCCCTGTCCTGGGCGTGCACTTGGTCGGTGATCGCGTCGGCGAGCTGATCACCGAGGGCCAGCTGGCCGTCGGCTGGGAAGCACACCCCGAGGACATCGCTCCCTACCTACATGCGCACCCCACGCAAAGCGAAGCGTTGGGCGAGGCTTTTCTGGCGCTCGCCGGCAAGCCGCTGCACGCGATCTGAAAATCATTCATACACATACACCTCCGTTCGACGGCCCTCCGCTCCCTGCGGTCGCACGGGTCACTAAGCTAGACGTCGGACATCGAACTTCTGAAGGAGACACAGTCATGAGCACATCCGTGGTCCTCCCCGCGCTCGGAGAGAGCGTCACTGAGGGAACGGTCACCCGTTGGCTCAAGAAGGTCGGTGACACGATCCAGGCCGATGAGGGGCTTCTGGAGATCTCGACCGACAAGGTCGACACCGAGATCCCTTCCCCTGTCAGCGGCGTGATCGAAGAGATCCTGGTCGCCGAAGACGAGACCGTCGAGGTCGGCGCCGTTCTGGCGAAGATCGGTGACGGCTCGGGCGCTCCGACCGCAGAGGACGCGCCGGCCGCTGAGCAGCCCTCGGCCGAGCCTGCTCCGGCTGAGCCCGCACCGGCTGAGCCCGCCGCCGCGCCGGAGGCTGAGGCGCCCGCGGTTGCCGCGTCCCCCGCCGCGTCTTCCGATGCCAAGGACGTCGTGCTGCCCGAACTCGGTGAGAGCGTCACCGAGGGAACCGTCACCCGCTGGCTGAAGCAGATCGGCGATGATGTCGCTGTCGATGAGCCGCTTCTGGAGATCTCGACCGACAAGGTCGACACCGAGATCCCCTCCCCTGTCGCAGGCACGCTGCAGGAGATCCTGGTCGCCGAGGATGAGACCGTCGCCGTCGGCGCCACCCTCGCGCGCATCGGTTCCGGCGCTGCCGCTCCGGCCGCGGCGCCCGCTGCACCCGCTCCCGCGCAGGCAGCGCCGGCTGCTCCCGCTCCGCAGGCGGCGACCCCTGCGCCTGCCGCTCCGGCTGCTGCACCTGCTGCTCCGGCTGCTGCATCTGCTGCTCCGGCTTCTGCACCTGCCGCTCCGGCTGCGCCAGCGAGCGACGACGACGTAGCTACGTATGTCACTCCGCTCGTCCGTCGCCTCGCTCAGCAGCAGGGCGTCGACCTGGCATCCGTGAAGGGCACCGGCGTCGGCGGTCGCATCCGCAAGGAGGACGTGCTTTCGGCCGCCGAGGCGGCGAAGAGCGCTCCCGTCGCCGCAGCGGCCCCTGCTGCTGCGGCCCCCGCGCCGCTCGAAGTTTCGGCGCTTCGCGGCACCACGCAGCCGATGTCGCGACTGCGCAAGGTGCTCGCCGAGCGTGCCGTGGCATCGATGCAGCAGACGGCTCAGCTGACCACCGTGGTCAAGGTGGATGTGACCAGGGTCGCTGCATACCGGACCGCCGTGCAGAAGGACTTCGTCGCCAAGACCGGCGGAAAGCTCTCGTTCCTGCCGTTCTTCGTGCTCGCTGCAGCCGAGGCGCTACAGGCGTTCCCGGTCATCAACGCGACCGTCGACGGGACCGACATCGTCTACCCGCCGACCGAGAACATCTCGATCGCGGTCGACACGGAGCGTGGCCTGCTCACGCCTGTCCTGCGTGACGCGGGGAGCAAGACGCTCGCGGGTATTTCGTCGGAGATCGCCGACCTGGCCGCACGTACGCGTGACAACAAGCTCAAGCCCGATGAGCTGGCCGGCGGCACGTTCACAGTGACGAACACGGGTTCACGCGGTGCGCTGTTCGACACTCCCGTCGTCTTCCTGCCGCAGTCGGCGATTCTCGGCACCGGTGCGGTCGTCAAGGAGCCCGGCATCGTGAAGGTGGACGGAGTGGAGGCGATCGCCGTGCGGTCGTACGTCTACCTCGCGCTGTCGTACGATCACCGCATCGTCGACGGCGCCGACGCCGCCCGCTTCCTCGGTGCAGTGAAGACGCGTCTCGAGGAGGCGAACTTCGAGGGCAGCCTCGGCATCTGATCGCCCTCCTCCGGAGAGCTCAAGGCTGATCCGCGACGTCATACACGTCGCGGATCAGCCGTTTTCCGTTCGTGCTGACGAGGACGAGGATCTGCGTCGTCTGACCGCTCGCCGTGACGCGATACACCGAGACACCGCCGTACTCGTCGACCAGCTCGACACGCCGGGTGCCCGCGGGCGCGGCCACGGCGCCTGTCGGTGGTGGCATCGACGAATCTTCGAGAACGTCGGCACACCCCTCCGGCGTCCCTGGGCACGTCGATAGGCGTGTCAGAAGTGCCTCGACGGACTCGGCGGCTGCGGGGGCGGCCAGGGCGGCCGCGTCATCAACCCGTGATGTCGGCGTACTCGAGGCCTGGGAGACAGCGGTCGCCCGATTGACGGCGGAGTCGTCGTCCGGCCACGCGAGACCGATGACGAGGATGGCGGCCGCTACGGCCACGGCGACGAGCACGGGCGCGCGGCGTCGCCGATCCGGCCGTGACCGCGGCGGTCGAGAAGGCCTTCGCGCGCGCGGTGTTCCGGCCTGCCGACCGCGATCTGTGGAGCGTCTGCGCGCGATGCTGCGTACGGCATCCGCGAACCCTTGGACCGACGCCGCGACCACGCCGAACGCCTCGTGGCCGCGCGCGACGATCTCCCGATCGACGAACGGCGTCGCCCACGTCGGTTCCATCGGCTCTGAGACGAGCTCGCCGACCTCGCGGCGGAGGCTCGCTGCGCGCCGCGGCTCGGGTGTGCGTTCACGGGGTGGGAGAGAAGTCCTCGCGGCGAACAACGGCTCAGGCTCGGCGGCGCTGAAGAGCGCCTCTTCGAGGCGACCCACTCGACGCGGTGAGGGCTCGGCGTTCGCGAGAAGGTCGCGCAACTCCACCAGCATCGGCCCCATCGTGGGCCCAGCTCCGTCGGCGAGGTAGGTCAGCACACGCGCGGCTTCGCCCACCCAATCCGCTCCGCCGGTGGCCGGCGGAGCCGCGGCGAGCACGGGGCGCCCCGCAGCATCCAGCCACCAATCTCCGAGAGTGATGCCGCAGCGTCGGGCTTCGGACGCACCGCGAAGGATGCTGATGGCCACCGTCACCGTGGCTCCCGGCGGGAGGCTCTCGTGATCGAGCGCGGTGACGAGCCGCTCCGGGCAGTGCGGGAGGAGCGCATCGTGGCCGGACGGGGTGCGCGCGATGTCGCACGGGACGAGTACGTGCTCGTCGGGGTGAGCCGACCAGATCACGGGCGGGAGTTCCTCGATCGGCACCCACACCGCCGGCGGATCGCCGGCGCGCAGAGCACCCGGGTAGGGCGCTTCGTCTGCCCGAAGCTGGCGCAGGAGCGGTGGTGCCGCGAGCAAAGAACGGGAAGCCGTCATGGGGTGAGTCTCACCGCGCACGCCTCATCTCCGGGGCTGAATCCACCGATCTGGGTACAAATGTCGGGGTCGTCGTCGTGGGGAGGAACCGGGCAGCGACGGTAGCCCTGTCGCGCGTGAGGTGCGCCGCGCGACGGTAGGCTGTGTGCCATGGCATCCCGCAGTACCGCAACCGAGAAGGGCCCCGGCTTCTTCTCCCAGCTCCGTTCCTTGTACTCCTTCACGAAGGCCGAGTTCTCTTGGTTGCCGTGGGTGCTGGTCGCGGTGGTGGTCGTGGGTATCGGCATCGGCGTACTCGTCGGCTTCCTGATCCCGCCGACGGCGGTGTGGAGCGTGATCCTCTGGGGTGTCACCGGTCTTCTGTTCGGCCTTCTCGGCGCGATGATCCTGCTGACGCGCCTGTCCACGCGAGCCATGTACCTCAAGCTCGATGGGATGCCCGGAGCTGCCGGCCACGTGCTGTCGACGTCGCTCGGCCGCAACTGGGTAGCGTCAGACATGCCCGTCGGTGTGAACCCTAAGTCGCAGGACGCCGTGTACCGCGTCATCGGTCGCGGCGGCGTCGTCATCGTCGCCGAGGGTGCACGCGGTCGCCTCACGCGCCTTGTCAACGACGAGAAGATGAAGGTGCAGCGCGTCGCCTCGGGTGTGCCGATCAACGTCGTCTACATCGGACACGGCGAAGGCGATGTTCCCATCTCGAAGCTCTCCGCCACGGTGAAGTCGTTCCCGAAGAAGGTCGACCGTGCGACGATGGCCGCCGTCGTCAAGCGCGTCGATTCGGTGTCGCAGTCGGTGACCTCGCTGCCGATCCCGAAGGGGATCGACCCGATGCGTGCCCGGGCGCAGCGCCCGCGCTGACGTCAGGCGCGGATCAATACCGTTCCGGCGAGCTTGTCGTGCAGTCCGCGCTGGTCGGCGTCCCACACGACGGCCGGAATGATCAGCGCGAGCAGCAGGGTGCGCACGGTCGGGCGCCACAGCCCGGTCCAGCCGCCATCCAGACGGACGAGGCGCATGCCGAGCAGCCGGTGCCCCGGGCTCCCTCCGACCGTGGGTATGAAGATCACCTGCACGGCGAGGAAGATGATGTTCGATGCCAGCGGGTTGGCGTTGCGGAACCCGGTGACGTCGTCGATCATCGGGAAGAACGCGTAGGCGATGATGGTCGCGGTCGCGAGATCGATCGCCAGTGCTCCGAAGCGTCGCCCCACGCGCGCAATGCTGCCGACGCCCGCCGCAGGCAGTCCAAGGCGCTGCCCGGGATAGCCGCTGTCGATGTTTCCCGTATTGTCAGTCGTACCCGCCGTCACCGGCTCAGCTTATCCGCGCCGTCGTAACATCCCCGAAACACAGGGGATACTGCCGGGCAACCGGCTCTCGATAGCGTCGAGGTGAGCCTGATCCCGTTCAGGCCTGTTCCACACCCGATCTTGGAGACTCCATGTTCAAAGATTCATCCGAGGTTCTGAAGTTCATCAAGGACGAGGACGTCAAGTTCCTCGACATCCGTTTCACGGATCTGCCTGGTGTGCAGCAGCACTTCAACATTCCTGCCTCGACTGTCGACGAGGAGTTCTTCACGGTCGGTCAGCTCTTCGATGGCTCGTCGATCCGTGGGTTCGCCAACATCCACGAGTCGGACATGCAGCTCATCCCCGATGTCTCGACCGCCTACCTCGACCCGTTCCGCGAGGCGAAGACACTCATCATGATCTTCGACATCTACAACCCGCGTAACGGTGAGATCTACAGCAAGGACCCGCGTCAGGTCGCCAAGAAGGCCGAGAAGTACCTGGCCTCCACCGGCATCGCCGACACCGCCTTCTTCGCCCCGGAGGCGGAGTTCTACATCTTCGACGACGTCCGCTACGAAGTGAAGCAGAACGCCAGCTTCTACAGCGTTGACTCCGAAGAGGGCGCGTGGAACACGGGTCGCGTCGAAGAGGGCGGTAACCTCGCCAACAAGACCGCCTACAAGGGCGGCTACTTCCCGGTCTCCCCCGTCGACAAGACGGCAGACCTCCGCGACGACATCAGCCTGCACCTCATCGAGTCCGGCCTGATCCTCGAGCGTGCGCACCACGAGGTGGGTACCGGCGGTCAGCAGGAGATCAACTACCGCTTCGACACCATGGTGCACTCGGCCGATGACATCCTGAAGTTCAAGTACATCGTCAAGAACGTCGCCGAACAGTGGGGCAAGGTCGCGACCTTCATGCCCAAGCCGCTCTTCGGCGATAACGGTTCGGGAATGCACACCCACCAGTCGCTGTGGCTCGAGGGCAAGCCCCTCTTCTATGACGAGAAGGGTTATGGCGGGCTGTCGGACATCGCCCGTTGGTACATCGGCGGTCTGCTGGCGCACGCCCCGGCTGTGCTCGCCTTCACCAACCCGACGCTCAACTCGTACAAGCGTCTCGTGAAGGGCTACGAAGCCCCCGTCAACCTGGTCTACTCGGCCGGCAACCGCTCGGCTGCGATCCGCATCCCGATCACGGGCAGCAACCCCAAGGCGAAGCGCATCGAGTTCCGTGCTCCGGATGCTTCGGGTAACCCCTACCTCGCTTTCGCGGCGCAGATGATGGCGGGCCTGGACGGCATCAAGAACCGTATCGAGCCGCATGAGCCCGTCGACAAGGACCTCTACGAGCTGCCGCCCGAGGAGGCCAAGAACATCCCGCAGGTTCCGAACTCGCTGCTCGACTCGCTCGAGGCGCTCCGCGCCGACCACGAGTTCCTGCTGGCCGGTGGGGTCTTCACGCCCGAGCTGATCGAGACCTGGATCGAGTACAAGATCGAGAACGAGATCAAGCCGCTCGCCGCGCGTCCCCACCCGTTCGAGTACGAGTTGTACTTCGGCGTCTGACGTTCGACCTCAAGCCCCTCGGTTCCACGGAGCCGGGGGGCTTTGTCGTTCGCGCAGGTTCTGCGCCCGTCGCGGTGAAGATCCGTCGGTCCCATCGCGCGGCCGGGCGTGACGATCCCCCGCAGCACTTGCCTTTCATACCGAGTTCCCATCGCGGTGGATGCCGCGCGCTCCATAGGATCGTGGCGGCACGCTGTCACCGCGACACGGGTCATGCCACGAGAGACGAGGGTCTTCATGTTCGCTGTCACCACCAACGATGTCCCGGGGTACCGGATCACGAAGGTCCTCGGCGAGGTGATGGGATTGACGGTGCGCTCGGCGAACTTCGGTCAGAACTTCACCGCCGGCTTCCGATCGCTCGCCGGTGGCGAGATGCCCGAGTACACCAAGGTCATCTACGAATCCCGGTTCGAGGTCATGCAGCGCATGTGGGCGGAAGCGCAGCAGCGCGGTGGCAACGCTGTCGTGGCCATGCGCTTCGACTCCGGATCCATCGGCAGTTTCACCGAGTTCTGCGCCTACGGTACGGCCGTCGTCGTCGAGCCGATCGAGCCCGCATAGGCGTGAGTCGCGCGCGGAGCGCGCGGCGGAATGTTGCGGCTGGCAGGCGGGAAGCCGACCCGATAGATTGAGCCGACCCGATCGCTTGGTGCACCAACCCGGAGGTGCGTGTGGGCGCGCTTTCCCGCCGTCAGTTCCTCGTCGTCGTCGGCGGCCTCGCCGCCGCGGGCGCCGTTCCGCGCGACCAGCTGGCTCTCGCGCTCACCACGCCGCCGCCTGCTGGTCTCGCGGCGGACGCGCCGAGCACCCTGACGCAGACGATCCTTCAGGGGGCGGTGCAACAGGGGTCCTATCGTTCCCTCGTCGCGGGCCCCGGTGAACCCCACATCCCGCGCTTCGATGTGCTGGGGCGGGCAGCTGCAGCCGGCCGTGCCGCATCGCGCCGGTCTCTCCTGTATCTCGCCCACCTCTCCGACATGCACGTCATCGACGCGCATGTCCCCCGGGCGCATCGAACCCATGATCGTGCAGGATCACGCCGCGTGGGGCTCCGCCTTCCACCCGCAAGACCCGCTGAGCCCGCACGTGATCGCGGCGATGACGACGTCGATCTCCGACCTGCGTTACAGCCCCGTCACCGGCGCCCCGATGGATGCCGCGGTCGTCACGGGGGACAGCGCCGACATGCACTCGCACCGCGAATTGCGCTGGTACATCGACCTGCTCGACGGACTCCCGGTCGATCCCGCACCAGCGATACCTTCCAAGGCGTCCAGGCGTGGGCAGAGGCGGTGTGGGCGTATCGTCCGAGCGCTCCCTCGGGTGGAGCCTTCGGCGCCTACGGCTTCCCGACTCTGCCCACTTTGCTCGATGAAGCGATCGCCCGTCCTGTCCCTTCCGTGGGCCTTCCCGCACCGTGGTACACCGTCTACGGGAACCACGAGACGCTTCTGCTCGGCACCTTCGACCTCGACGCGCCGTTACGCGCTCTCGCTGTGGGCGGACGCAAGTCCTACACCCTCGAGGCGACGGCCAGTCTGGCGCTCGGCGGCTACGCCTCGCAAACGAGTGTCGTCGCGCAGACACTCGACGCGTGGGGGCTCCAGCTCGGCCTGCGCCCGGGCGTCAAAGCAGTGCCGGCGGACCCGGAACGTGCGTTGTTCAGCCAGCAGGACTTCATGCGGGAGCACTTTCGCACGGCGGACCGCCCGGGGCCCGTCGGCCACGGCTTCACAGAGCACAACCTCCGTTCGGGTGAAACCTGGTGGAAGGCCGATTTCTCGCCGTCGGTGCGCGTCTTCGGACTCGACACGTGCAATCAGGTCGCAGGGCCCGATGGCGCCGTGCCGCAGAACCAGTTCGACTGGCTCGAGAAGGAACTCGTGCTCGCTACGAGCGAGAACCGGCTGGCGATCATCCTCAGCCATCACAACAGCGACACGCTCGAAAATCGGGCTCAGCGCCCCGGTCAGGACGAGAAACTGATCGGCGCGGAGGAGTTCGTCGCGATGTTGACGCGGTATCCGGTGGTCGTCGCGTGGCTCAACGGACACACACATTTGAATCAGATCCTCGCGCACCGCGCCCCGTCCGGTGGCGGCTTCTGGGAGATCACGACCGCGTCGTGCATCGATTTCCCCCAGCAGCAGCAGACGGTCGAGGTGGTAGACAACCGTGACGGCACGCTCTCGCTGTTCACCACCGTCGTCGATCACGCGGCGGATCCGACGCCCGGCAGCGGTGGCGACTATCTCGCGCTCGCGTCGCGTAGCCGCGAACTCGCCTCGAACGACTGGGCGGAGACGCCGCTCATGCGTCGCGGCTCGCCGCTCGATCGCAACACCGAACTGCTGCTTCCGGTTCCGTTCGATCTCTCGGCGATCAGTGACGCGGCGCTCGAAGCCCAGCATCTCGCGGCGCGGACCCGAATTCTCGCTCACGAGGCGGCGCTGGCATGAGGTCCGGTCGCGTGGCGCGCGCAGGTGTCCTGATCTTGGCGGCCGGACTTCTCACCGGCTGCTCGCAGTTCGCCGCGCTGGCGCCCGTCGGCGGCAACGGTCTCGCCGAGGTGCGCTTCGGCGCGATCGATGTTCTGCAGGAGAAGGGCATCGATGTGTTGAGCGCTCCGGTGTGCGTCTCGGTGGATGCCGGGCCCGCCGTCACCTGCACGGGAACCACGATCGACGGACGGAACATCGCCGTCACCTCCAGCACCATCGCCGGGGCGGAACTCGAGGTCGTGATCGACGGCAAGACGCTCTTCCGTGGCAGGCTCTCGGACGTGCTCGACCAGGCGGCCCGCTGATGGCCGGTACCCGCTCGGCTTCTCGACGGAGGCTTCTCGCGACGCTCATCGTCGTTGTCAACGCGGCGATTCAGGCGGCGCTCGTCGCCGCCGCTCCCCCGTTGCCCCTGGATGCCGCTGCGTTCGGTCTCGCTCTCGTATCCGGCGTGTCGCTCGTCTTAGCCGCGGTGGGCCTTTGGATGCTCGCACGGGCCGACACATCATGGCGTCCGTCGGCGCTGGTCGTGGCATCCGCTCTCGCGATCGCGGCAACGATGCTCGTGGCGCCGGTCGCCGTTCCGCTCGTAGCCGCCGTTACTTGTCCGATCATCGCGGCCGCGGGGCCCGTGCGGGCGTGGGACGCGATGAGACGACGCCCCTGGCACACAGCCGGGCTTCTCCTCGTCACGATCGTGGGTGTCGTTCTGGCCACGGTTGTGGCGCTCCTGTTCGGTCTGTTCGTCACGGGCGCCGTCGGCTCGGCTGCCACGTGGGTGGTCATCGGTTCCGGAGCTGCCGCACTGACAGGATCGTGGGCGCGGTGGGAGCGGCGAGACTCGTGGGTTCGGGGCGTCGCCGCCGCGATGACTCAGCCGTAGAACAGCTTCTCGAAATCGCGTCGTGCGCGGCGCGCGGTGCGGAGCCACTCCTCCTCGACAAGGGTCGCCGAGCGCGGCGGATACTCGAGGAGACGGCCGATGCCGTCCAGCTTGGTGCGGTCGGTGGGCAGGACATCACTCGTCTGGCCCGACAGCAGCGTATTGGCCGAGCGGAGACGACTCGCGAGGCGCCACGCATCGTGCAGGCGCTGGGCCGCGACATCCGGCACGAGACCGGATTCGCGGGCTGCGTCGAGAGCATGGAGCGTCGAGGTGGTGCGCAACGCCGGAACGTCGTGTGCATACTCGTGCTGGAGCACTTGCACGAGCCATTCGACATCGCTCAAGCCGCCCGGGCCGAGCTTGAGGTGACGCGAGCGGTCTGCGCCCTGCGGGAGACGCTCGTTCTCTACCCGCGCTTTGATCCGCTTGATCTCGCGCAGGTCTTGCGGCGCCGGATGCGCCGGATAGCGAACCTCGTCGGCGAGCGACATGAATCCGGCGATGAGCTTCACGCTCCCGGCGACACCCCGAGCGCGCAACAGCGCCTGCGCTTCCCACGACAGCGACCAACGTCGGTAGTACTCCGTGTAGGAGTCGAGGGAGCGTACGAGCGGGCCGTTGCGGCCTTCTGGGCGCAGATCGGCGTCGAGATCGAAAGGCACGCGGTGGTCTTCCGAGTACGTGCGGATGCCGGCGACGATGCGCAGTGCCAGCTCATGCGCGCGTTGAGGGTCGACGCCGTTGGGATCGTAGACGTAGAGCACGTCGGCATCCGAGCCGAAGCCCAGCTCTCCGCCCCCGAATCGGCCCATGGCGATCACCGAGAAGTCGAGCGACTCGTCGTCCTCTGTGACGACATCGCGACGGACGGCGCGCAACGTCGCCTGGATGGTGACTTCGCTGACGGTCGTCAGGCCACTGGCCAATTCGTCGATGGTGAGCGTCCCGAGTACCGCGCCGAAGGCGAGGCGCAACAACTCGCGTCGACGCAACGCGCGCACCGCGCGCATCGCGTCGGCGACGGTGTCGTGGCGGGCCTGGATGGCGCGCGCCTCTTCCTGAAGCGCGACACCCGGACGCGGACGGAGTTGGTCCTCCGCGTCGAGCCAGGCAACGGACTCGGGAATCCACTCCATCAACTCGCCGATGTAGCGCGACCCCGACAGCACGCGGGTCAATCGTTCGGCGGCGCCCGACGAGTCACGCAGCACCCGCAGGAACCACGGAGTGTCGCCGAGGCGCTCGCTGATGCGTCGGAAGGACAGGAGACCGTAGTCCGGATCGACGCCGTCGGCGAACCAGCGGATCATCACGGGCATGAGATGCCGCTGAATCGTCGCCTTGCGGCTGAGTCCGCCGGTGATCGCGCCGATGTGGCGCAGGGCGCCGGCCGGATCGCGGAAGCCGATGGCGGCCAGCCGGTCGTGGGCCTGGCCGGCCGACAGCTGATGCTCATCGGTGCTCAGCGCCGCGACGGCGGACAGCAGCGGGCGGTAGAAGAGGCGCACATGGATCTCGCGGACCTCGCGCTTGATCGCTTCCCAGAGCGCCCACACGGCGGGTCCCGACTCGGCCAGCCGCGAGGCGCGCGCGAGCACACGGAGCCCATCTGGCTGTTGTGGCATGAGGTGTGTGCGGCGGAGATCGCGCAGCTGCGCGCGATGCTCGAGCACCCGGAGTACGCGGTAGTCGTGCGAGAACGTCGCGGCATCGTCGCGGCCGATGTATCCCGCGCTGACGAGCGCCTCGAGCGCGTCGAGGGTTCCCCGCTGGCGAATGGTGTCGTCGGTGAGCCCGTGCACCAGCTGCAGGAGCTGCACCGTGAATTCGATATCGCGGATGCCGCCGGGGCCCAACTTCAGTTGGTACGGCACCTCCGCGGCAGGGATGTGATCGGTGACACGCTCGCGCATGCGCTGCACACTGTCGACGAAGTTCTCTCGCGCGGCACTGGTCCAGATCTTCGGCTGAACGGCGGCGACGTATGCCTCTCCGAGCATCCGATCGCCGGCCAGCGGTCGCGCCTTCAACAGCGCTTGGAACTCCCAGCTCTTCGCCCACCGCTCGTAATAGGACAGATGGGAGTCGAGGGTACGCACCAACGCGCCCTGCTTGCCCTCCGGGCGCAGGTTGGCGTCGACCTCCCAGAGCGGCGGTTCGATCTCCATGCCGGAGATGCCGCGCATCGTCTGCACCGCGAGGCGTGTGGCGATGTCTATGACGCGGCTCTCCCCCACCTCATCGATCAGCTCATCGCCACCGCCGCCGACGAAGATCACGTCGACATCGCTCACGTAGTTGAGCTCTCGCGCACCGGTCTTTCCCATTCCGATGATCGCGAGCCGGGTCGCCGCGACCTGTGCGCGCGGAAACAGGCCTGAACCGGGCGCGCCGCCGGCGACGCGAGTGCGCGCGACGCAGAGCGACGCTTCCAACGCCGCCCCCGCAGCGTCGGCGAGGCTCGCCGCCACGGTCGCGAGGGCGGCGACCGGGTCGGTCGAGCCCAGGTCGTAGACGGCGATGCGGGCCAGCATGCGGCGATAGCGCACGCGCAGTGCCACCCAGGCGCTTTCGTCACCGCTCTGCGCGAAGCCCTCCGCGTCCGCCCCCACCGCATCGGTGAGTTCACTTCGCAGCTCCTCCGCCGTCGGCGGCGCCACGTCGGGGCCATCGAGGTGGGCGAGCTCCTCCGGATGCCGTAGGTAGAAGTCGGCGAAGCCCGTCGAGGCGCCCAGCAGTCGCCACAGTTGCGGACCCACCCGCTGCACGGCGTTCGCTACGGCATCCGCGTTTCGCCGCGCGATACGCGCGAGGGCGGTCAGCGCACTGTCGGGGTCGGCGGCGTGAGAGGCCCCGCGAAGAATGTCCTCGCGCGTCATGCCGACCGCGGATGAGAGTTCCGTCAGGAGCGCGTCGGCGTCGCCGAGCTCACCGAACCCGTCACGCGCGAGCTGGGTCAGCACCGACGTGCGCTCGCTCGACGTCATGGGATCAGAGCATCTCCAGGTTGCTCTTCAGCTCGAACGGCGTCACCTGCGCGCGGTATTCCTGCCACTCGCGGCGCTTGTTCAGCAGCACGTAGTTGAAGACCTGTTCGCCGAGCGTTTCGGCGACGAGCTCGGACTCCTCCATGTACTCGAGCGCGTGGTCGAGGCTGGCGGGCAGCTGCGCGTATCCGAGGGCGCGGCGTTCGGCGTCGGTCAGCGACCACACATTGTCTTCGGCCTCGGGAGGCAGCTCGTACCCCTCCTCGATACCCTTCAGGCCCGCCGCGAGCATGAGCGCGAAGGACAGGTAGGGGTTCGCGGCAGAGTCGAGCGCGCGGTATTCCACGCGGGTGGACTGGCCCTTGTTGGGCTTGTACATCGGCACACGCACCAGCGCGGAGCGGTTGTTGTGGCCCCAGCAGATGAAGCTCGGGGCCTCGTCGCCGCCCCACAGGCGCTTGTAGGAGTTGACGAACTGGTTCGTCACCGCGGCGATCTCGTTCGCGTGCGTGAGCAGGCCCGCGATGAACTGACGGCCCGTCTTGGAGAGTTGATACTGCGCGCCCTCTTCATAGAACGCGTTCTGATCGCCCTCGAACAGCGACATGTGCGTGTGCATGCCGCTGCCCGGCTTGCCGGAGAGGGGTTTCGGCATGAACGTCGCGTAGACGCCCTGCTCGATCGCCACCTCCTTGACCACCGTGCGGAAGGTCATGATGTTGTCGGCGGTGGCCAGAGCATCCGCGTAACGCAGGTCGATCTCGTTCTGGCCCGGGCCGCCCTCGTGGTGGCTGTACTCCACCGAGATGCCGAGGTCTTCCAGCATGCGGACGCTCCGGCGACGGAAGTCGTGCGCCGTGCCTCCGGGAACGTTGTCGAAGTAGCCGGCGGAGTCGACGGGTTCGGGGCCGTCGGCGCCGAACGACGACGACTTCAGCAGGTAGAACTCGATCTCCGGGTGCGTGTAGAACGTGAACCCGGCATCCGCCGCCTTGGCGAGGGTGCGCTTGAGCACGTGGCGCGGGTCGGCGACCGCGGGCTGCCCGTCGGGCGTGGTGATGTCGCAGAACATGCGCGCCGTCGGGTCGATCTCGCCTCGCCACGGCAAGATCTGGAACGTGGTGGGGTCGGGGTGAGCGAGCAGATCCGACTCGTACGACCGGGTCAGACCTTCGATCGCCGAGCCGTCGAAGCCGAGGCCTTCGGTGAACGCGCCCTCCACCTCGGCGGGGGCGATCGCGACCGACTTCAGGGTGCCGATCACGTCGGTGAACCAGAGGCGGACGAACTTCACGCCCCGCTCTTCGATCGTGCGCAGTACGAAGTCCCGCTGCTTGTCCATCGCGTCCTCTCACATGCCGCTTCGAAGGGAAGCCGGGCCGAAGGCCAGACTATCGGTCCGCGTCGGTGATCGACGCGCCGCCGGACGTGCGTCAGTCGTTCTCGCGCGCGTCGTCTTCGGCCCAGGCCCGCGATCGCTCCGCGAGCAGCTGAGGCGCCTTCGCCGCTTCTTCTGCGGTGTCGAAGGGGCCCGCACGGTCGATCGCGGGCGACTCGAAGCCTCGCTCGACGGCACCGGTGGTCAAGTTGTACCAGTACTTCTCGTCGCCTGATGTCATGGCACGTCCTTCCAGTGGGAGCTCTGGCTCGATCCTAACGATCGAGACCGACGACCTGGATAGGCTGGACGCCATGACGACGAAGACGACCCGTGCGGTCGGAGTGGACATCGGCGGCACCGGCATCAAAGGCGCTCTCGTCGATCTCGAAAAGGGCGAGTTGCTGAGTGATCGCGTGAAGGTGGCGACTCCCGCGGGAGCCGAGCCCGACGATGTACTCGCCGCCGTGCAGAGCGTTCTCGACACGCTCGGCGTGACCGACGCGGACATCCCGCTGGGGGTCGCGTTTCCCGCGATCGTGAAGAACGGCAAGACACTCTCGGCGGCCAACGTCGCGGAGACGTGGGTCGGATTCGAGGCGGAGAAGTTCTTCGAAGACGGGTTGGGACGCGAGATCCACTTCGCGAACGACGCCGACGTCGCGGGGATCGCCGAGGTCCGCTACGGCGCCGCGCGCAACGTGCCCGGCCTCGTGATGCTGACCACCCTCGGCACGGGAATCGGCACGGCGCTGCTCTACAACGGCACGCTCATTCCGAACGCCGAGCTCGGTCACCTGCAGCGCGCACACCACGGGAAGGATGCCGAGGCGTGGGCCGCCTACTCCGCGATGGAGCGCGACGAACTCACGTGGAAGAAGTGGGCCCAGCGCCTGCAGTGGTACTACAGCTACCTCGAGTTCCTCCTCAGCCCCGATCTGTTCATCGTCGGCGGAGGCGTCTCCAAGCACGCCGATGAGTTCCTGCCGATGCTGAAGCTCACGACGCCGATCGTCCCGGCGACGCACCGCAACAACGCGGGGATCATCGGCGCTGCGGCGCTGGCCGTGTCGTAAGAAGGGCGAATGGGCCGGCCTGTACGCCGGGTTCTGTCCGGGAGCTTGCGCTCCGTGGACGGTCATCTCTCTCGGCGACACGTTGCCGTGCCGCTCCAGCGGCCTACCCGGGGACTCAGCGAGCCGCGTCGGCATCCCCTGTCTGGCCTTGCTCCGGGCGAGGTTTACCGTGCGGGTCGTGTCACCACGACCCCGGTGGTCTCTTACACCACCCTTTCACCCTTACCCCGACGCTCCGACGAGCGGAGTCCGGGGCGGTCTGCTCTCTGTGGCACTGTCTCGCGGATTGCTCCGGGTGGGTGTTACCCACCGCCCTGCCCTGTGGAGCCCGGACGTTCCTCGGTGCGGGATACCCCGCCACGCGACCGTCCAGCCGACCCATTCGCTCTCGCCAGTCTAGTCGCTGCCGTCCGTGTCGACGTGATACGGTGTGGGCACGAGGCCCGGCTGGGGGGTTGGGCTCGCATCGCCTGGGGGAGGCAATCATCATGCGTAGCTATGCGCTGTCCGCTGTTCTTGCTGTCGTTTTGCTGTCGGGGGGTGCGACGGCTGCGGCCGCTGCGGAGCCGCCGGGCAACTACGGCTCCGACACGCCGTCCGCACCGTCGTTGAGCGGTTCCATGGTCGCACCGGAGTGCGACGCCAATGTGCCGTGGATCGACTACTCGGTCGTCCTGACCGACCCGGACAACACGACCACGAGCCACGAGGCCAAGCTCATCCTGAGCGACGGTGCGCAGTCGACGACGATTCCGCTCGGCGAGATCGTCAACGGCACACTCTCGGGCCGCGTGCTGTGGCCGGGCGCGTCGGTGGACGCCAACGGTGTCGGCAACGGGTGGCCAGGCTGGGCGTTCGAGAACGGTCAGTGGGTCGCGTCGAGCGGCAACTTCGCCTGGACCCGCGGCGACATCTCCGCAGTGGTCGAGGTGAACCCGTCGTTGCGTGTCGCGTTGTCGTACCCGCCGTCGACGGCTGCGTGCCTGACGGACCCGGCAGGGGTTGCCACGTCCGCAGCGATCGCCGCGGCCGGCATGTCGCTGCCCGCGACCGGCGGCAACCTGGCTGCGGTGCTGCCTCTCGCAGGGCTCGCGGCCACGCTCCTCGTCGCCGGCGGAGCTCTGCTGTACGTGCGCCGCGTGCGTCGCGTTCGTGACTAATCAAACCGAGGTCGCCGCACTGTCCGTCGCACCGGCGCCGGCACGCGCGCGGCGGCGTCGCGTCGCGATCGTGGCAATCGCGGTCGTCATCGCCGTTCTCGTGGTCGCGGGCTGGCTGGCCATCCGTGGAGGGATGGCCGCCAGCCAGCTCCAGGCGGCGGCGCGACTGGAGCCGGAACTCTCGTCAGCGGTGGCGTCCGGCGACCTCGCCGCGTTGTCGTCCGTCACCACGCAGCTCCATGACCACGCGGCTCGCGCCGCCGATCTCACGTCCGACCCGATCTGGAGAGCCACCGAGGCCATTCCGGCGGTGGGGGCGAACACGGCGGCGGTGCGGGTCCTCGCCACGAGCGTGCGCGACATCTCAGCCGCGGCGGAGCCCGCGCTGGCGGCGGCGACGCGACCCGCCGAGAGCGATTCGGCGGCCGATCTGTCGCGAATCCGGGGCGTGGCTGGTCCCCTCGGCGATCTCGCCGACACCGTGGCGCGTGCTGAGGGCGATGTGCGGTTGCTCCCCACGGACAGTCTGATCGGGCCGCTGCGGAGTGCGACAGAACGCATCCGTGCCGCGTTGACGGCCGGCTCACCGGTGTTGACCGATGCCGCCGGCGCTGCTCGTGTCCTTCCCGGCATGCTGGGCGCCGACGGTGATCGGACGCTTCTGGTCATGGTGCAGAACTCGGCGGAGGTGCGAACCGGAGGCGGGATCACGGGATCGTTCATCGCCGTACACGCCGAGGGCGGTCGGCTGCAGGTCGTCAATCACGTCGACTCGAACTCGTTCCCGCGTCTGTCCACCCCGATCGCTGCGCTGCCGACCGACCTGACCTCGCTGTACGGCGATGCACCGGGTCGATTTGTCATGAACGCGACGATGACTCCGGACTTCGACCTGAGCGCGCGCCTGGCGACGGCGTGGTGGCAATCGCTGGGCAACTCCGCTCCGGACGCCGTGGTGGCCGTCGACCCCTCGGTGCTCGCCGCGCTGCTCGATGTCACCGGTCCGTTGGCGCTCAGTGACGGCACCGTCGTCGATCGGGCGGACGTGGTCAACGACATCCTCGTGCTGCCGTACCTCGACAAGACCCCTTCGGAACAGACCGCCCTTCAGACCGATCTGACAGACACGCTGTTCTCGCAGCTGACGTCGGCGCCGATCGACCCGCTCCGGTGGGTGAAGGCGCTGGGAACACCGGCAGCGCAAGGGCGGATCTCCGTGTGGAGCGCACACGCCGACGAACAATCGGTGCTGGAGGGCGGGCCGATGGGCGGTACTCTTGCGCGTTTCCGCGCTGCCGGTGCGGATGCTGTCGGTGTCTACTTCAACGATGCGACCACGGGCAAGATGGACACCTACCTGCACACACGTATCGCGCCGATGGTCACGTCGTGCCGCGCCGACGGGGCTGCCGAAGTGTCGATCGCGGTGACGTTGCGCAGTGACGCTCCCGCCAATGCGGGCAGCTTCTCCGCGTCGATGATCGGTGCCGCCAACCCCGCACGCCCCGGCGACATCACGACGGATGTGACGACGGTGGTCCCCTCGGGGTGGTTCTTCGCAGGCGTCACCGTGGACGGCACCGCGGTCTTGTCCACTGATGTCGACGGGGGCGAGTTTCCCGCCTCCCTGGCGCGGGTCACTCTCGAACCGGGGGCGTCTCAGACCGTGACCTTCCGTTTCCTCGTGAAGGGCGGATCCGAGGTGCGACCGACGATCGTGCATACGCCGATGATGAACGACGTCGCCGTCACCGCGACCGCGTTGCCGTCCTGCGGCTGAGCGACCGTCAGTCCTTCGCCGCGTCGTCGGCGATACGCAGATCGAGCGGAAAGTCGATCGCGAAGTCACCGAAGAGCAGGCGAGCGGCCGCGTCCGCCGCCTGGCGCACGTGGTTCGCGACGGCATCCGCGTGGGCCGCCGGTGTATGCACGATGATCTCGTCGTGCAGGAAGAACGCGAGGTGTGCGCGGCGTGCGAATACGGGGCCGGAACGAGGTGCGGATGCCGCCTCGTCGACCGGCGGTAGCGAGGCCAGGCGCCGGCGCAGATCGGCGAGCCAGGCGAGAGCCCACTCGGCCGCGGTCCCCTGCACCACGAAGTTGCGGGTGAACCGTCCGCGATCGCGCGCACTGCGGCGAGCCCTCGTGCGGTCGGCCTCCGTCGCGTCGGGCAGAGCTGCGGCGGCCTGGACATCCCGCCAACCCGTCGATGCTCCTGGGCTCGATCTGCCGAGCCACGTGGACACGACACCGCCCTGCTCCCCTGTGGCTGCCGCGGCATCCACGAGCCCCATCGCGCGAGGGTAGGCGCGACGCAGCGCGGGCACCAGGCGACCGCTGTCTCCCGTCGTTGCGCCGTACATGGCGCCCAGGACGGCGATCTTCGCTTCTTGACGACTGTTCACGACGCCGCTCGCGACGATGCCCTCATAAAGATCGCGATCCCGCGCCGCGGCAGCGAGGGCCTCGTCTGACGCCATCGCGGCGAGGATGCGCGGTTCCAGCTGGGCGACGTCGGCCACCACGAGCCGCCATCCCGGATCGGCACGGACGGCACGGCGAAGATGACGAGGAATCTGCAGCGCGCCGCCTCCCGACGACGCCCAGCGTCCGGTCACGACTCCCCCGGGTACGTACACCGGGCGGAAGCGGCCGTTGGCGGCCCACTCGTCCAGCCACGCCCATCCGTTCGCGCTCATCAGTCGCGTCAGTTTCTTGTAGGCGATCAGTGGCGCGATGACCGGGTGGTCATACTCCCCCAGCTCCCAACGGTTCGTCGACTCCGCCGGGATGCCGACGCGATGGAGACTGCGAAGGAGCTTGGGCTGCGAGTCCAGACTCGCGGAGGCATCGCCGAGCGCCTCACGCACGGTCGCCGCGAGCGCGCTCACTTTGGCGGGCAGCTCTCCGGGTGTCGGCCGCGGGCCGAGCAGATCTTCCAGGAGGGACTCGTGCGCCGCGCGGTCCCAGGGAAGGCCGGCTGCATTCATCTCTGTGGCCAGCAGAGCTCCGGCCGACTCGGCCGCCAACAGCAAGCGCAGGCGGGCCGGGTCCGTCGACGCGCGCACGGCCTGCTTCTGCCGCACGAATTCGGCGAGAACCTCGTCGGGATCGTCAGGGATGCCCGTGGCGACGGGAGCGTCCCACTCAAACAGAGCCGGCGCAGCGGCCACGGCGGGCTCGTCGGCGACGGTCTCCCACTGGGTGGCCGCGCGCACGGGCGTCGCGTCGCGCACCAACGCGCTGTCGCGCAGGATCGCGTGACCCAGGCGCAGGTCGTAGCAGCGGGAGATCGCCACCTCGGCGCCGAGTGCACGCGGGTACCAGCGGTTCGTATCCGACCACACCCATCGTGCGTCGTCACCGTCGATGCCCCCGTGCCACCAGCTGTCGAGGGGGCGGCTCTCCACGTGCTCGACTTCGAGGTCGGCATTCAGCGTCGTGACGATCGCGTGCGACTCGACCTTCGCGACCAGGCGCCAGCGCGGTGGGCTCGGGGCCTCCGCGCTGGAAGCGGTCACAGCCCGGATTCGTCGGTGCGCACCAGGATGCCGCCGCACTCGGGACAGGTGAGCACATCGTCGTCGGCGGCCTGTCGCACGGTCTGCAGGTCGGTGCCGGAGAGCACCATGTTGCAGCCCTCGCACGTCCGTCGGCGCAGGAGGCCGGCGCCGACACCCCGTGAAGCCAAGCGCTCGTACATCGCCAGAAGATCGGTGGGTACGCGCGCCGCGATGGCCGAGCGGTCGCGTGATGCAGCCTCGCTGCGCGCGACGGCCGCAGCGACGGACTCCTTCGCGGCAAGGCTCAGTCGGGTGCCCTCGTCATTGGTCTCCGCGATCGCGGCTTCGTGCGTGGCGATCGCAGACTCCGCGGCCTCGATCCGTTCCATGAGGTCCAGCTCGGCATCCTCGAGGTCGCTCTTGCGCTTCGTCAGCGAGGCGAGCTCGTGCTCGAGGCCCTGAGCCTCCTTCACGTTGGACGTGGCGGCAAGGCGTTCGGTGTCGCGGGCGATACGCGCATCGACGAGCGCGACGTCGGATTCGAGCCGGGTGAGCTCGGCCTTCACGTCATCGCGGGCGCCCAGAAGCGTGGTCAACTCTGCCGACTGCGACTGGCGCTGAGCGAGCAGTTCGTGCACGCGCGAAGCCTGCTCCGGGTTGCGGCGGGCGTGTTCGGATTGGCGAATCACGGCGTCGAGGCTCGCGATCTCGAGCAGGAGCTGCTGGTCAGCGGGTCGGGACTTCACTGTCCCAACCTACCGCGACCCAACCTGCCGCGACCTGCGCACCGAGGTTCCGGTGTCCCCCGCCTCCGCACTACGATGATCAGCCTGACCGCGGGGAAGCGACCATGATCCGCGGAGTCCGCAGAGGAGGCGCACATGAGCGTGATGCGAACGAAGTCGGTCGAACGATCGATCGCCGACACCGAAGAGCCGGAGTTCCGACTGCGCAAATCGCTGTCGGCCCTCGATCTCACGGTCTTCGGCGTGGGAGTGGTGATCGGTGCGGGCATCTTCACCCTCACCGGCCGGGCTGCGCACGAGGTGGCCGGCCCCGCCGTCGTGCTGAGTTTCATCGTGGCTGCGATCGCCTGTGCGCTGGCGGCGATGTGCTACGCGGAGTTCGCGTCGACGGTGCCCGTCTCGGGATCGGCCTACACCTTCTCTTACGCATCTCTCGGCGAACTGTTCGCCTGGATCATCGGGTGGGATCTGATCCTGGAGATGTTCCTCGGGGCGAGTGTGGTCGCCCAGGGGTGGAGTGCCTACCTCGGCGTGCTGCTCGGCCAGATCGGCATTCCGCTGCCACCCGCGATCGGATACGGCGGCGTGGTCGACGTGATGGCGATCGTGCTGGTCATCGTTCTCGGCGCACTCATGACCTTCGGCATCCGCGAGTCGATGCGGGTCAACCTGGTCTTGGTCGGAGTGAAGCTGTTCATCGTCCTGTTCGTGATCGTCGCGGGCATCCTGTTCGTGAACCCCGCCAACTACACGCCCTTCGTTCCGGATGCCGCGCCGCGCGAGGTCGCGACCGGACTCATGCAGCCTCTGTTGCAGTTCCTCTCCGGGTCGGCGCCGATGGCCTTCGGTGTCGGCGGCGTCTTCGCCGGAGCGGCGCTCGTCTTCTTCGCCTACATCGGCTTCGATGTCGTCGCGACGACGGCTGAGGAGACCAAGAACCCGCAGCGCGATCTTCCGATCGGCATCATCGCGTCCCTCGTGATCTGTACGGTTCTGTACTGCGCCGTCGCGCTGGTCGTGACCGGCATGGTGCGCTACGACGAGCTGGACCCCGCGGCCGCGCTCGCCAATGCCTTCACCCACCACGGCCAAGGGTGGATGGCGACCGTCATCTCCGCCGGCGCGGTGGCAGGTCTGACCACCGTGGTGCTCACTCTTCTCATCGGGGCGACGCGCATCATCTTCGCGATGTCGCGCGACGGTCTGCTGCCGCAGAAGCTCGCCAAGGTGCATGCGACCCGGCGGACGCCCTGGGTGATCTCGATCATCGTGACCGTCATCGTCGCCCTCGTCGCCGGTCTCACGCCGATCGGCGTGCTCGAGGAGATGGTCAACATCGGAACGCTCTCGGCCTTCGTTCTCGTGTCGGTCGGCGTGGTCGTCCTCCGGCGTACCCGCCCGGATCTGAAGCGCGGCTTCAGGGTGCCGTGGAGTCCGGTGCTTCCCTTGCTGGCGGCGACGATCTGCGTGTACCTGATGCTCAACCTCACCGTCGAGACATGGTTGCGCTTCCTCATCTGGCTCGTCATCGGGTTCGTCGTGTACTTCGCCTACTCGCGCGGGCACTCCCGGCTCGGAAAGGATGCCGATATCTACATCAACCCTGCGGATCCGCGCGTCGTCGGTCGGGATTGAGTCGCCTCCGCTTCCTCGTAGACTGAGGAGGTCAGGGCCTTTAGCTCAGCTGGTAGAGCGCCACGTTTACACCGTGGATGTCGTCGGTTCGATCCCGGCAGGGCCCACGGAGGACGTCGCCCTCGAACGTCGCTCGTGCGCGGCGCAGAGCCGGCGTGCCGCCCGTTCCCTGGCGATTCCGCTGGGCTGACACCGCACGTCGGGGCCTCGCTCCGCACGCGTCCGGGGGTGCGCCAGTATGACTAGGCTGATCCAGGGTGCGTTGTCGACGCTGCACAAAGCCGCGCGCATCTGAAGCCCCATCCCTGGCACGATCTGCCAGACGACGAAAGGTGTCTCGTGACGGTCAACGATCAGGATCCGTACTCCCAGGGACCGCAGGACAGCGACCCCGAAGAGACGCACGAGTGGCAGGAATCGCTGCAGCAGCTCGTCGACAGCAAGGGGGCGGGGCGCGGTCGGGAGATCATGCTCAGCCTGCTGAATAAGTCGCACGAACTGCAGCTGAACGTTCCCCAGGTGCCCACGACGGACTACATCAACACGATCGCCCCGGAGAATGAGCCCGAGTTCCCCGGCGACGAGGAACTCGAGCGTCGCTACCGGCGCTGGATCCGCTGGAACGCCGCGCTCACCGTGCACCGCGCTCAGCGGCCCGGCATCGGCGTCGGCGGCCACATCTCCACGTACGCCTCGTCGGCGTCACTGTACGAAGTCGGCTTCAACCACTTCTTCCACGGTCTCGATGACCCCAGCGGCGGCGACCAGATCTTCATCCAGGGCCACGCCTCCCCCGGCATCTACGCCCGCTCGTTCCTGGAGGGTCGCCTGTCGGCAGACCAGCTCGACGGCTTCCGGCAGGAGAAGTCCAAGGCTCCCGTCGGCATCCCCTCGTACCCGCACCCGCGCCTCATGCCGGAGTACTGGCAGTTCCCGACGGTGTCGATGGGCCTGGGGCCGATCAACGCGATCTACCAGGCGATGACCAACAAGTACCTGACGAACCGTGGCGTCAAGGATCTCTCCAACTCGCGCGTGTGGGCCTTCCTCGGCGACGGCGAGATGGACGAGGTTGAAAGCCGCGGCCAGCTCCAGGTCGCCGCGAACGAGGGCCTCGACAACCTCACGTTCGTCGTCAACTGCAACCTGCAGCGTCTGGACGGACCGGTCCGTGGAAACGGCAAGATCATCCAGGAGCTCGAGGCGTACTTCCGCGGCGCCGGCTGGAACGTCATCAAGGTCGTCTGGGGCCGTGGCTGGGACGAGCTGCTGCAGCTCGACACCGACGGAGCGCTCGTGCGCCTCATGAACACGACCCCCGACGGTGACTTCCAGACGTATCGCGCCGAGGATGGCAAGTTCATCCGCGATCACTTCTTCGGCCGTGACGAGCGCACCGCCGCCATGGTCGGCGACTGGTCCGACGAGGACATCTGGGGAAAGCTCCGCCGCGGAGGCCTGGATTACCAGAAGCTCTACGCCGCGTACAAGGCGGCGACCGAGCACAAGGGTCAGCCCACCGTCATCCTCGCCAAGACGATCAAGGGCTACGGGCTCGGTCATCACTTCGAGGGCCGCAACGCGACCCACCAGATGAAGAAGATGACGCTCGACGACCTGAAGCACTTCCGCGACTCGATGCGCATTCCGGTCAGCGACGCTCAGCTCGAAGAGAACCCCTACGCGCCGCCGTACTTCCACCCCGGTATGGAAGACGAGACCATCCAGTACATGGTCGAGAAGCGTCGCGCCCTAGGCGGCTTCCTCCCCGAGCGTCGCACGCACCATGTGCCGATCACGCTCCCCGACGACAACGCCTACGCGCTGCCGAAGAAGGGTTCCGGTACGCAGGAGGTCGCCACCACGATGGCGTTCGTCCGGCTCCTCAAGGACCTGCTGCGCTCGAAGGACTTCGGCAACCGCATCGTGCCGATCATCCCCGACGAGGCGCGCACGTTCGGCTTGGACGCGTTCTTCCCGACGGCGAAGATCTACAACCCCAACGGACAGAACTACACGTCGGTCGACCGCGAGCTGCTCCTGGCCTACAAGGAGAGTCCGCAGGGTCAGATCATGCACGTCGGCATCAACGAGGCGGGCGCGGTGGCGGCATTCACCGGCACGGGAACGTCGTATGCGACGCACGGCGAACCGCTGATCCCGGTCTACATCTTCTACTCGATGTTCGGCTTCCAGCGCACCGGCGACGCCCAATGGGCGGCGGCCGACCAGATGGCCCGCGGATTCATCATGGGCGCGACGGCCGGACGCACGACGCTGACCGGTGAAGGTCTGCAGCACGCCGACGGCCACTCCCACCTGCTCGCCTCGACCAACCCGGCGACGGTGTCGTACGACCCCGCCTACGGCTACGAGATCGCGCACATCGTGCGCTCGGGCCTGGAGCGGATGTACGGCGGCAACCACCCCGACCCCAACGTCATGTACTACATCACGCTCTACAACGAGCCGCTGGTGCAGCCGGCGGAGCCCGAGGGCGTCGACGTCGAGGGCATCATCCGAGGCATCCACCGCATTTCGGAGGGATCCGGCGACGGTCACCGCGTGCAGCTGCTGGCTTCGGGTGTCGGCGTGCCGTGGGTGCTCGAAGCGCAGCAGCTGCTGCGTGACGACTGGGGCGTGGCAGCCGACGTCTGGTCGGTCACGAGCTGGACGGAGCTGCGCCGGGACGGACTCGCCGCCGACGAGCACAACTTCCTCAACCCGCTCGCCGAGCCGCGCACCGCGTACCTCACCGACAAGCTCCGTGACACCGCGGGCCCCGTCCTCGGCGTCAGCGACTACATGCACGCGGTGCAGGATCAGATCCGCGAGTGGGTCCCCCGCCGCTACGTCACGCTGGGCGCCGACGGATTCGGATTCTCCGACACCCGCGCGGCCGCACGTCGCTTCTTCAAGATCGACGGCCCGTCCATCGTCGTGCGCGCGCTGCAGGCGCTGTCCGAGGAAGGACATGTCGACCGGTCGCTGTCGGCTCAGGCGATCGAGAAGTACCGTCTGCACGATGTGACGGCAGGAACGAGCGGAAACGCCGGCGGCGAGAGCTGACCGGTTCGATGCCCGCCCGCCCCACGCCTCAGGAGAAGGCGGAGACACTCGCGTGGCTCCGCCGGATCTCCGGGGATCTGGCCACGGCGACCATCCAGCGTCTCGAAGAGTCGCTGTCGTGGTACGCCGACATGCCGCCGGCACGCCGCTCGGCGGTAGGCCTCGTGGCGCAGGCGGGCATCGCTTCGTTCATCCAGTGGTACGAAGATCCGGGCGCGACGCCGTGGATCGCGGCGGACATCTTCGCCGCCGCGCCCCGTGAGCTGCTGCGCAGTGTCAGCTTGACGCAGACGTTGCAGCTCATCCGGGTCACGGTCGCCGTTACCGAGGAACGTGTGGCCGGCCGCGCGGAGGACCTCCGCGAGAGCATCCTGCTGTTCTCCCGAGAAGTCGCGTTCGCCTCCGCCGATGTGTACGCGCGGGCGGCCGAGGCGCGTGGCCTGTGGGATGCGCGTCTGGAAGCGCTGGTCGTCGATTCGATCCTCACCGGAGAAGCCGACGAGGAGCTTCCGAGCCGCATCGCCGCCCTCGGCTGGCACGGACACGGCGAAGTCGCGGTGTTGGTCGGCACGACTCCCCCACAGCTCGACGTCGACCATCTGCGTCGCCTGGCCCGCAAGCTCGGCGTCGACGTGCTGATCGGCGTTCAGGGGTCGCGCCTGGTGCTGGTGATCGGTCGCGCTGTGCTGCCGGGACGTGAGCCGGTCGCCGAAGAGCTCCCCTTCCCGGAGATCGCTCGCCGTCTCGAGCCCGGGTTCGGTGCGGGCCACCTCGTGCTCGGGCCCACCGTTCCCGCTCTTGTGGATGCCGGGCTCAGCGCCCGTGCCGCGCTTGCCGGCTTCGCGGTCGCCGGCGCGTGGCGGAACGCCCCGCGCCCCGTCGAGGCCGACGACCTGTTGCCCGAGCGCGCGCTCGCTGGTGACGCCATGGCGAAGGCGACGCTCGTCGAGCGGATCTATCGCCCGCTGCAGGCGCATTCTGCCGACCTCGTGGCGACGCTGTGGAGCTATCTCGACAACGGGCGCTCCCTCGAAGCCACAGCGCGCGAGCTCTTCGTGCATCCCAACACCGTCCGCTATCGGTTGAAGCGCGTCTCCGACGTGATCGGGTGGGACGCCACCGGACCTCGTGAGGCCCTCATCCTGCAGACCGCGCTGATCATCGGGTCGATCGGCACGGAGGCGACACGCCGGCGCGGAAGCGCGGCCCGTCGGGCCGTTCGGTCCGAGTAGGAGCCCACCCGCCGGCGCCCACTCGCTCGGCTTTGTCGCCTCGACACAAAGCTTTCGGCTTTTGTTGTGACGTGCCCGCCACCACGGCGGCCCATTACTTGGAAGGATAGGCAAGTGATCATCACCGTCTTCCCTGGACAGGGTTCGCAGACCCCGGGCTTTCTCGAGCCCTGGCTCGAACTCGACGGCGCTCGTGACCTGTTGGACGCCTACGCGTCCGACGCCGAGGTCGACCTCGTCGCCGCGGGCACCCGATGGGATGCGGATCGCATCCGCGACACCGATATCGCTCAGCCGCTCATCGTTGCGGCAAGCCTCCTCTCCTACGGTGCGCTGCGCGCTGCTGCCGGTGATGCACCGGATGGCGTCGCGGGCCACTCCGTCGGCGAGATCGCCGCGCTCGTCGCCGCAGAGGTGATCCCGGCCGAGATCGGAATGCGCCTCGTCGGTCTCCGCGGCCGTGCGATGGCCCAGGCCGCCGCACTCCAGCAGACCGGTATGAGTGCCGTGCTCGGCGGCGACCGCGACGCGGTTCTCGCGCTGCTGGATGAGCTGGCTCTCACTCCCGCCAACCACAACGGTGCCGGGCAGATCGTCGCCGCCGGTGCGCTCGACGCGCTGAGCGAACTGAGCGCGCACCCCGTCGCGGGCAGCCGCGTCATTCCCCTGCAGGTGGCCGGAGCCTTCCACACCTCCTACATGGCGCCTGCCGTCGATGCGCTCCGCGCGGCGGCTGCGGACGTCTCGGCATCCGCCCCGACCGTTGCCCTGTGGACGAACCGTGACGGCTCGCGCGTGACCGATGGTCGGGTCGCGCTCGATCTGCTCGTCGACCAGGTGTCCTCGCCGGTGCGGTGGGACCTCTGCATGGAGTCGTTCGCCGATGCGGGCGTCACCGGCATCATCGAGCTCGCACCCGCCGGAACCCTGACGGGGCTCGCCAAGCGCGCCCTGCGCGGGGTGCCGACCGTGGCCGTGAAGACACCCGACGATCTCGCGGCCGCGGCCGCCTTGCTGACAGGAGGCGACGCGTGACCCACGCGCCCACCCGGCCCACCCTCGTCCAGGCGACGGGACCCGCCCACACCCGCATCTACGCCTACGGCGCGGCGCGCGGCGAGAACGCCGTGCCCAACGACGATCTGGTCGGCCCGATCGACTCGAGCGATGAGTGGATCCGCCAGCGCACCGGCATCGTCACGCGTGTGCGCGCGGATGCCGGGACCACCGCGATCGACCTCGCCGCCGATGCCGCGGCGGAGGCTGTCGCGACGTCCGGCGTCGACCCGGCACTCATCGACGCCGTCATCGTCGCGACGGTCTCCAATCCCAAGCAGACCCCGTCGGTCTCGGCGATCGTCGCCGATCGCATCGGCGCCAACCCTGCGGCCGCCTATGACGTCAACGCCGCGTGCGCAGGCTTCGCCTATGGCGTCGCTCAGGCGGACGCGCTCATCCGGGCGGGCTCCGCGCACTACGCGGTGGTCGTGGGTGCGGAGAAGCTCAGCGACATCGTCGATCCCACCGATCGGTCGATCTCCTTCCTTCTGGGCGACGGCGCCGGCGCGGTCGTCGTCGGTCCGAGCGACTTCCCCGGCATCGGGCCCACCGTGTGGGGCTCGGACGGCTCGAAGGCCGACGCCGTCGGCATGAACCACACGCTGGTCGAGTTCCGCGACGGCAAGGCCCCGTGGCCCACGCTTCGTCAGGAAGGGCCGACCGTGTTCCGGTGGGCGGTGTGGGAGATGGTGAAGGTCGCCCGGCAGGCTCTCGAAGAGGCCGGCATTCAGGCGTCGGATCTCGCCGCCTTCGTCCCGCACCAGGCCAACATGCGCATCATCGACGAGTTCGCCAAGCAGTTGGGCCTTCCCGAATCGGTGGTCATCGGCCGCGATATCGAGACGACCGGCAACACCTCCGCGGCTTCGATCCCGCTCGCCACGCACCGACTGCTCGCCGAGCACCCCGAGGTATCGGGCGGGCTGGCCCTTCAGATCGGCTTCGGCGCGGGCCTCGTGTTCGGCGCGCAGGTCGTCGTTCTTCCCTGACGGCCTGAGATACCTGGCCGCGCCAGCGGTCGCACCTAGACTGAACGTCGGCCCTCCAGGGCCGTGAAACCCCGATAAACAAGGAGAATCCCATGGCATTCAGCAACGACGAGGTCCTCGCAGGGCTTGCCGAGCTCATCACGGACGAGACCGGCATCTCGGCGGACGAGGTCGCGCTGGAGAAGTCGTTCACCGACGACCTCGACATCGACTCGATCTCGATGATGACGATCGTCGTCAACGCCGAGGAGAAGTTCGGCGTCACGATCCCTGACGAAGAGGTCAAGAACCTGAAGACCGTCGGCGACGCCGTCACCTTCATCACCACCCACCAGGCCTGACCTCAGGCCTCGCCACCTGCACCCCGGTGGGGGCGTCTGCGCCCCCACCGGAGCATCCGAGGAGACCATGAGCATTCCCCGAATCGTCGTCACCGGCATCGGCGCGTCCAGCCCCATCGGTGGCACCGCGCCGGAGAGCTGGTCAGCGCTGCTGGGTGGCGCCTCCGGCACCCGCACACTCGAGTACGACTGGGTCGAGCAGTACAACCTGCCTGTGACGTTCGCCGCGCAAGCCGCCGTCCGCCCCGACACCGTGCTGGAGCGTCCCATCGCGAAGCGCCTCGACCCGTCGTCGCAGTTCGCGCTCGTGGCGGCTATGGAGGCTTGGGCGGATGCCGGCAGCCCGGAGGTCGACCCGGAACGCCTTGGTGTCGACTTCGCTACCGGCATCGGTGGACTGTGGACGCTGCTCGACGCCTGGGACACGCTGCGTGAGAAGGGACCGCGTCGAGTTCTGCCGATGACGGTCCCGATGCTCATGCCCAACGCCGCCGCAGGTAACCTCTCCCTACACTTCGGTGCACGCGCCTACGCCCGCACCGTCGCGAGCGCCTGTGCTTCGAGCACGGAGTCGATCGTCAACGCGATCGAGCACCTCCGCGACGGTCTCGCCGATGTCGTGATCGCCGGTGGAACCGAGTCGGTCATCCACCCGGTGACGATTGCGTCGTTCTCCTCGATGCAGGCGCTGTCGCGACGCAATGACTCCCCCGAGACGGCATCCCGTCCCGCCAGCATCGACCGTGACGGCTTTGTGATGGGCGAGGGTGCAGGTGTGCTCATCCTCGAGACCGAGGAGCACGCCAAGGCGCGTGGGGCCAAGATCTACGCGGTGGTCGTCGGTGGCGGCGTCACCGCCGATTCGTACCACATCACCGCGAACGACCCCGAGGGTACGGGCGCCGCCCGCGCGGTCGGCCTCGCCTTGACCATGGCCGATGCCTCGCCCGACGACGTGACACACATCAACGCCCACGCCACCTCGACTCCCGTCGGCGACCCGAACGAGTACGTGGCCCTGCACAGCGTCTTCGGTGACCGCATCCGCGAGATCCCCGTGTCGGCGACCAAGGCGTCGACAGGCCACCTTCTGGGTGGTACCGGCGCGCTCGAAGCGATCTTCACGGTCCTGGCCATCCGTGACCGTGTCGCGCCCCCGACGATCAACCTCACCGAGCAGGACCCGGCCGTGCCCTTCCGCCTGTCCGGCCAGCCGATGCCGCTGGGCGACGGGCCGCAGCTCGCGATCAGCAACTCCTTCGGCTTCGGCGGGCACAACGCCGTCGTTGCCTTCGCCTCCGTCTGATCGGCGGACACCCGCCTCTCGCACGCGAAGACGCCCCCGCATCCGATGGGATGACGGGGGCGTCTTTCGTGTCAGACGAGGATGCGCGTTCTCGGTCTCCGGGAAGCCCTCCGAAGCCGGTACAGGTGCCTGGGCTCATCTGAGGTCCGGGGGGTCAGCCGACCTTGTGCAGCCAGACGACCGGCGCGTCGTCGCTCGCGTGCCGGAAGGGCTCCAGCTCGTCATCCCACGCAGAGCCCAGCGCGACCTGCAGTTCTCGCTGCAGGTCGTACGGGTCGCCGGCGGCGATCTCGAGGGCATAGCGGATGCGGTCCTCGCCGATCACCACGTTGCCGACCGTGTCCGTCTGCGCGAAGTGGATGCCGAGATCCGGCGTGTGCATCCACCGGCCGCCGTCGGAGCGCGGGCTGGGATCCTCGCTCACCTCGAAACGCAGGTGCTCCCAGCCGCGGATCGCTGTGGCCAGGGCGGCGCCGGTGCCGGCGGGCCCCTCCCAGTAGAACTCCGCGCGGCGACTTCCGTTGAGTACGGGCTGATCGGCCCACTCGAAGTTCACCGCACGCCCGAGGGCGCGTCCGACAGCCCACTCGAGGTGGGGGCACAGCGCTCGTGGCGCGGAGTGGATGTAGATCACTCCGCGCGCCTGTGGGGTCGACGTGGTCGCCATCGCGAATCTCCGTTTCTTCAGGTACGTCTTCCCCTACGACCTGAGTGCCGGATGCGTGGCTGTTATGTGGTTGTGGGCCCATTATGACCGATGACGACGCGGAATCACAACCGTGTCATTGGTAGGGCGGGTGGGACTTGAACCCACGATCGTCGGGTTATGAGCCCGCTGCCTTGACCAGCTTGGCCACCGCCCCCTACTCCCGGAAGTCTATCGGGGGCGTGGGTCGTCCTTGTCGCGCACCGGCGGCTCGGGCCAGACCTTCGCGACGGCATCCGTGAGCCGCTGCGAGCCGGGTGAGGGTGACTCACCGCGACCGCGGGTGATAGGGATCTCCTGGCTGTCGCTGATGACCTGGGGATGGTGTCGCGCGAGCTGGAAAACGCCGGTGACGGCCAGTGCGCCCGCCACGACGAAGCCCACGTAGGCACCCCACGGGGCTCCCTCCGCTTCGCGGAGCACGGCAAGTCCGATGACGATCGCCACGATCGGATCGATCACCGTCAGCCCGGCGATGACGAGGTCCGGAGGGCCGGACGCGTACGCGGTCTGCACGAAGTACGCGCCGATCGCCGTTCCGGCGACCAGAGCGACGATGCAGACGATCGTCAGCCACTCGAAGTCACCGGTGCGGATGCGGCTGAGCACGACCTTCGCGAGAGTCGCCACGAAGCCGTACATCACGCCGGCGGCGACGATGTAGAACAGCGCACCCATGCGCGTGCGCAGCCAGGCCCACAGCCCGGAGACGATCACGGCGACGACGCCGAGAACGATCAGGACCGTGATCAGCTGGCCGTCGGTGATCGGTGTCTCGGTGGCGTAGAGCGCGGCGACCGTGACGAACACGAGGATGCCCGCGACGCACAATCCTATGGCGGTCAGAGAACGCCCGGTCGGCTTGAGGCCGCTGATGCGCGCGTTCAGCAGCGTGGTGATGACGAGCGATACGGCGCCCAGAGGCTGCACGAGGATCAGCGGCGCGAACGAGAGCGCGGTGAGCTGGCAGACGATCGCCAGGCCGAGCATCATGGTGCCCGCCACCCACGACGGTCGGCGCAACAGGTTCCACATCTGGCCGCCGGTCAAGCCCGAGCCGCCGTCGGTGGCGGTGAGGCGCTCGACCTTCTGCACGCCGCGGTGCTGATACTGCGCACCGAACGACATGAATACCGCGCCGAGCAGCGCGAGCGGGATGCCGATCAGGATGCCGGGGTCGGCGAACACACCGACGAGCTTGTCGGTGACGTCCCCCAGACCGGTCATCGCGGCATCCACTCCTCGACACTAACGGGCCGGTGCGCTCGATAGGCTCAGGACGTGGCCGTTCTTCCGATTCGCATCATGGGGGACCCTGTCCTCCACTCCCCCGCCGAACCCGTCGCCGAGATCACTGACGAGATCCGCACGCTCGTCGCCGACATGTTCGAGACGATGGATGCGGCGCCCGGAGTCGGGCTCGCCGCTCCACAGGTGGGCGTGGGCCTACGAATCTACACGTACAGCTATCAGGACGACGAGGGTGCGCCGTGGCGGGGCGTCATCATCAATCCCGACCTCTGGATGCGGCCCACCGTTCCCGGTGCGCCCGACCCCGATGAGGAGTCGGAGGGATGCCTGTCCTTCCCCGGCGAGCGTTTCCCTCTGCGCCGCTCCGACGAGGTGATCGTGACCGGAACCGACCTTGACGGTGCGCCGGTACACATCCAGGTGGATGGCTGGCGGGCTCGCATCATGCAGCACGAGTTCGACCATCTCGACGGCATCCTGTACATCGACCGCCTCGACGACGCCGACTGGAAAACGGTGCAGAAGATCGCCCGCAAGCGCGGCTGGGGCCGCGGCGGCGTGGCCTGGACGCCCGGTATCGACGATCTCGAGGCGTGACGCCGACGTCTCGAACAACGGTCCCGAAGAACCGTCCGGAAGAGACGAAAACGGCCCCAGAGTGGAGTCTGGGGCCGTTCGCTCCCCGGCTTGGACTCGAACCAAGAACCTGCCGGTTAACAGCCGGCTGCTCTGCCAATTGAGCTACCGAGGATCAATCACCCGTGAGCGGGCAACCCGTCTATCTTAGCAAACCTCGGGGAGTGCTCGCGACATCGGACACGTTCACGAGACCAGCCGCACGCCCCCGTCGGGTGTCCACAAGAGGTCGGCCGTGCCGTGACCGTAGGCCACCGGACGTCCGGCGCGGAGCACAAGCACGTCGGCGTCGATCTCCTGCACGGTCTCGGCGTCGTTGGTTACCATCAGAATCGCCATGCCGTTCGCATCGCGCCGGCGAAGCAACGCGTCACGGGCTGCCCGACGCACCTCGAGGTCGAGGTTGGCATAGGGATCGTCGCCGATGAAGATGCGCGGCTGCAAGATCAGGGCACGGGCGATCGCCACGCGTTGACGCATGCCTGAACTCAGTTCGTACGGATATCGGGCGGCGGCGCCGAGGGGCAGCTCGAGTTCGTCGAGCAGTCCCGCGATGCGCACCGCGAGCGCGTGCTGGTTGACGCGCCGGTCACGGCTCGTGACAGGCTCGCCGATCACGTCGCCGACGGTGAGGCGCGCCGGGAGGTCGGATCCCGCACGCTGTGGGACGTAGCCGGTGTAGTACGCGCGCACGCGTGCGGCCCGGCCCCTCTTGCGGATCGGAGTGCCATCGACCCACGCGTCGCCTCCGACGACGCAGAGCGAGTCGTCGTCGGCTCCGGCGAGCAGCGCGGCGAGCGTCGACTTGCCCGACCCGGTCGCGCCCATCACCGCGAGTGCAGCGCCGGACTCGAGGCGGAAGCTCACGCCGTCGACGACGCGCGCGCCGCCGCGCGAGACGGAGAGGTCGTCGCAGCGCACCGCCACGGGCGACGCGTCGGGAGCGGAGCGGGGAGGCATGGACATCATCCTGCCGTGTCGTCGGCGCCCGCGCCACCGCGGTCACGACCGAAGTCTAGGCGGAGGCCTCGGTGAGTGCGCGCCGCTGGGCATCGAGTTCACGCAGTGCCAGGCGCACCGAACGGCCCTGCTCCGAATCGGCGGGCAACCGCTGGATGGCACCCAGCAGCTCATTCTTCTCGCGGTCGACCGCCCGCACCCGCAGCCGGCGCGCGAGTGAGTACGTGGATGCCGCCGCCTCCGCTTCGGTGAGGGCCGGGAAATCCGCCGTCAGCAGTTCGACGGCGAGCGAGCGGTACGGCTCGCGCACCGACTCGACTGCGCTGGACGCCCAACCGATGCGCGCGCGATCGGTATGAGCGACGAGTGCCTGACGCACGGCATCCAACGCCGGCACCTGCATCGGCAGGGCCAGTGCGGCGTCGAGTTCGGCGCCGTCGACGAGATGTCCGTATTGCAGCATGCCCATGAGTGCATCGCGCTCCAGGGAGGCATCGGCCGACCGCGGCAGGGTGCGCAACGTCATCCGCAATGAGGGCTCGGCGCCCTCGCCGCCGACGGAGCGATCGGAACCGGTGGCATCTGCCGAACCCGCCCGTCCGGCAGCCGAAGCGTCGCCGTTGCGCGGGCCCTCGGCATGGCGTGCCGACTCGCGGCCGGCCCGCTCGACCTCGCGGCGCACCGCTTCGGTATCCATGCCGAGGCGGCGGGCGAGCACGCGGGTGTACTCCGGCTGCAGCAGGGGGTCGCGCAGCTCGCCGACTACCGGAGCGGCGGCCCGCAGGGCGCCCACGCGGCCTTCGACACTGGCCAGATCGAACCCGGCCAGGCGCTGGTCGATGACGAACTCGAACATCGGCACCTTGGTGTCGAGCATCGAGCGTACGGCGGCGTCGCCGCGTTCGAGGCGCAGATCGCAGGGGTCCAGGCCCTGTGGGCCTGTGGCGACATAGGTCTGCGCGTTGAACCGCTTGGCGTCGGCGAAGGCGCGCAGCGCCGCTTTCTGACCGGCGGCATCGGGGTCGAAGGTGAACACCACCTCGCCGGCGGCCGTGTCGTCGCCCATCACGCGCCGCAGCATCGTGATGTGGTCGGAGCCGAACGCGGTGCCGCACGTGGCGACGGCCGTCGTCACGCCGGCGAGGTGACAGGCCATCACATCGGTGTAGCCCTCGACGACGACGACGCGATGAGAGCGCGAAACGTCCTTCTTGGCGAGGTCGAGGCCGTAGAGAACCTGGGCCTTCTTGTAGATCGTCGTCTCGGGGGTGTTGAGGTACTTCGGGCCCTGGTCGTCCTCATAGAGGCGGCGCGCGCCGAAACCGATCGTCTGGCCGGTGACGTCGCGGATGGGCCAGACGACGCGGCCGCGGAAGCGATCGTAGACACCGCGCTGCCCCTGCGACACGAGACCCGCCGCCGACAGCTCCTCGTCGCTGAACCCCTGGCTGCGCATCGCGTCGCGCAGGTTGTTCCACCCCTTCGGCGCGTAGCCGACGCCGAAGTGCGCCGCCGCACCGGCGTCGAACCCGCGCTCGCCCAGGAACCGTCGGCCGGCGTCCGCTTCCGCAGACGACAGCTGGCCACGGAACCACTCGGCGGCGGCGGAGTTCGCCTGGTAGAGGCGGGTGCGGCCGCTCGTTTCGGGGGCGGCACCGCCGTCTTCGTAATGCAGGGAGTATCCGATGCGGGCCGCGAGGCGCTCCACCGCCTCGGTGAACGAGAGATGATCCATGGCGCGGAGGAACGAGAGGACATCGCCCGACTCGCCGCATCCGAAGCAGTGGTAGTAGCCCACGTGAGGGCGAACGTGGAAGCTCGGGCTGCGCTCATCGTGGAACGGGCAGAGTCCCTTGAGCGAACCGACGCCCGCTGACTTCAGCGCGACGCGCTCGCCGATGATGTCGCCGATGTTGGTGCGGGCCTTCACCTCGTCGACGTCGGACTGCCGGATGCGCGCCATCAGTGTCCCTCGGCCGGCCAGAGCCCAGCGATCGGCTCAGGAAGGGCGAAGCCGCTGGGCGCGATGGAGCGTCCGTCGCCCGAGCGCAGGCCGAGTTCGCGGAGGTCTACCGGGCCGATCAGCCGCGCATGCCATTCGATGGCGAATCGGTCGGTGAGGCTGGCGACCTGGTCGACCACCACGCGCTTGCGCGCGGCATCGGTGGATGCCGCGGCAAAGTCCTCGGCGTGGATGCGGTCGAGGTTTTCAGGACGTTCCCACAGAGCACTCGCCAGACGCTTGAGCACGCGACGCTGTTCCTTGTAGAGGCCACGGCGGCCGTCGATGGTGACGACAAATGCTCCGATCATGCCCTTGAGCACTGCCATCTCCGCCTCGATCACGCGCGGCACGATGACGCGGCCGCGATAGCGCGTCAACACCGGCACCGAGTAGTGCTCGCGCGTGGCGGTCGTCGCCGCGCGGGCGAAGCGGCCGATGAGATCGGAGGTGAGGTTCTTGAGCCCGGCAAGCGCTGCGCGTGAGCCGTCGAAACCGCCCAGCCACTCGGGCATGCGGGTGAGCCGGTACAACGCATCGGCGAGCTCATCGCGCGTGAACCCGAAACCTACCCATGTCTGGATCGCGGTCAGCAGCGCCTCGTGCTCGCGGGTGTCGGCGAGCCGTGCCGGGTCGAGGTAGCCGTTGAGTACGGCGTCTTCGAAGTCGTGCACGGAGTACGCGATGTCATCGGACAGATCCATCACTTCGGCTTCGATGCAGCGCACCCGGCCCGGGGCGGCCTGGCGCATCCAGCGAAAGACCGCCTCGTCTTCGGGGTAGACGCCGAACTTGTCACGTCCGCCGGGGTCAGCGATGGCGTGTTCGACCGTCCACGGGTACTTGCACGTCGCATCGAGGCTCGACCGGGTGAGATTGAGGCCCGCACTGCGACCGTCGGCATCGAGCACCTTCGGCTCGAGTCGCGAAAGGATGCGGAGTGTCTGCGCGTTGCCTTCGAACCCTCCGATGTCTTCCGCCCAGTCGTTGAGCGCACGCTCGCCGTTGTGTCCGAAGGGCGGGTGCCCGATGTCGTGGCTGAGGCAAGCGGTGTCGACCACGTCGGGCGAGAGCTCCAGCGCGATCGCGAGCTCCCGACCCACCTGTGCGACCTCGAGCGAATGGGTCAGACGGTTGCGGGCGAAATCCTCCGGGCTCGCCGGGCTCAGCACCTGCGTCTTGGAGGCGAGCCGGCGAAGCGCGGCCGAATGCAGCACACGCGCCCTGTCGCGGGCGAAACCATCGCGTTGCGAACGGTGCTGTTCGGGGATGAAACGTTCGGCGTCGTGTTCGTCGTAGCCCGCGGGTCGGCCCGAGGCGATGGCGATGCCGCCGCCATCAGCCGCCACTGGTGTCGACCTCTGCATCGGCGAGCGCGCGCGCAGCATCCCCGCTCATCTCGCGGGTCAGCAGCCACCCGTCGGGCAGCGCCGGACGTTTGGGCGTTCCCGCGCGCCCCCGCTGGCCCTCCGCCGCCGAGCCGGGGTACGGAGCGTCGAGATCGAGTGTCGCGATCAGGTCGTCGATCTCGGTGAGGCTCGACGCCGTCGCCAGTTGTGCGCGGGTCTCACCGCCCACCGGATACCCCTTGAAATACCATGCGACATGCTTGCGGATGTCGCGGCATCCGCGGGCCTCGTCGTCGAAAAACTCCACGAGCAACTCGGCGTGACGGCGGAACGCGTCAGCGACGAAACCCAGCGTCGCATCCACCGGTGCGCCGTGGGCGGCATCGGGTCCACCGAGGCTACGCGCGAGGTCGCCGAACAGCCAGGGGCGACCGAGGCAGCCGCGACCCACGACCACACCGTCGCAGCCGGTCTCGGCCATCATCTGTGCGGCGTCGTCAGCCGACCAGATGTCGCCGTTGCCGAGCACCGGGATACTCGTCACCGCGTTCTTGAGCGCCGTGATGGCTGACCAGTCGGCGTGACCCGAGTAGAACTCGGAGGCGGTGCGGGCGTGCAGAGCGACGGCCGCAACCCCGGCATCCTCCGCGATCCGCCCCGCGTCGAGGAACGTGAGGTGGTCGGCATCGATGCCCTTGCGCATCTTGATCGTCAGCGGCACGTCACCGGCTGCACGGGCGGCGCGGCTGACGATCTCGCGGAACAGTTCGAGTTTCCACGGCAGCGCCGCTCCCCCGCCCTTGCGGGTGACCTTGGGCACCGGGCACCCGAAGTTGAGGTCGATGTGATCGGCACGGTCTTCCTCCACGAGCAGCCGGACGGCCGCCTCGGTGGTGGCGGGGTCGACGCCGTAGAGCTGGATCGAACGCGGCGTCTCCGACTCGTGGTGGGTGATGAGGCGCATGGTCGTCGCATTGCGCTCGACGAGGGCGCGCGTCGTGATCATCTCGGAGACGTAGAGTCCCGCGCCATATTCGCGGCACAGCCGTCGGAAGGCGGTATTGGTGATGCCGGCCATCGGAGCGAGCACGACGGGAGCGGCGAGCGTGATCGGTCCGATGCGCAGTTCCGAGCCACGAGCGGGCGTCGACGGGTCGGTCGACGGCGCAGAGATCGCGCGGTCGGGGGCGGAAGAAGCGAGGAGGGACATCCTGTTCATTCTCCCAGACTCGCGGCGCCGTGTAGGCGGATCGCGGCTCTATCGTGGAGAACATGGCCGAGACACAGACTGTGGACATCCGAGACATCCCCTACGTCGACGCGACGGGCGCAGAGCGCACCCTCGCCGAGTTCGGCGACAAAGCCGTCCTGGTGGTGAATGTCGCCTCCAAGTGCGGGCTGGCGCCCCAGTACGAGCAGCTCGAAGAACTGCAGCGCACGTATGGCGAACGCGGCCTGCAGGTCGTCGGGTTCCCCTGCAACCAGTTCATGGGACAGGAGCCCGGCTCGATGGAGGAGATCCTCGAGTACTGCTCCGTGACGTGGGGCGTGAGCTTCCCGATCATGGACAAGGTCCGTGTGAACGGCTCGCACGCCGCGCCGCTCTACAAGGCGCTGAAGAAGTCGAAGAATGTCGAAGGGGCCAAGGGACCCGTCATGTGGAACTTCGAGAAGTTCCTCGTGACCCCTTCCGGCGATGTGCACCGATTCCGTCCGCAGACCAAGCCCGACGCCCCCGAGGTCATCGCCGCGATCGAAGCGAGCCTGCCGGCCTGATCGCGGCGCGACCGTTTCGACTCGCCGGCTCGCTCAGCGACGAGTCGAAACGTAGCGGCGAGCACCGACGAGTCGAACGCGGATGCTCAGGCTTCCTGCTTCTCCGCCCACACCTGACGGGTGATCTGCGCGAAGGCGTCGGCCGGCTGAGCGCCGCTGACGCCGTACTTCCCGTCGATGACGAAGAACGGCACACCCTGGATGCCGTAGGCCTGCGCCTGCGCCTGGTCGGCGCGGACATCGGCGAGGTGACGGCTGGATTCCAGCGCCTCACGCGTGGCGTCGGCATCCAGTCCGACCTCGGAGGCCAGCTCAACGAGGTCGTCGACGCGCCCGACGTGCTTGCCCTCGGTGAAATAGGCGGACATCAGACGCTCGGCCATCTCGTTCTGGCGGCCATGCCCCTTTGCGAAGTGGAGGAGTTCGTGCGCCTTGACGGTGTTGGTGTGTTGCAGCAGGTCGAAGCGGTACGCGAGTCCGGAACCTGCGGCGACGCCGGTGACCTGCTCGAGCATCTCGCTCACGCGCTCGCGCGGCATCCCCTTGTGTCCGGCGAGGAAGTCGATCTCGTCACCCTCGAAGTCCACGGGAGTGTCGGGCGAGAGCTCGAAGGAGTGGAAAGTCACTTCCACCTGCGGTGCGTCGGCGTCGTCGGTCGTCTGGGCGAGCCCGGTCTCGAGGTTGCGCTTGCCGATGTAGCACCACGGGCAGGCGATGTCGCTCCACACGTCGATGGTGATCTTGTCCGTCATGTCTGGTGCAACCTCGTTGGCGTAGGGGACTATTCCGCGGTCTCGGCGGTCGGGGCATCGACGGCGCCGCCGAAGCGGCGACTGCGCCCGAGGTACAACTCGATGGCTCCCCAGAGATCGCGGCGCGAGAAGTCGGGCCACAGCGTGTCGAGGAACACCATCTCCGCGTAGGCGGCCTCCCACAGGAGGAAGTTCGACGTGCGCTGCTCGCCGCTGGAGCGGAGGAAGAGGTCGACGTCGGGCATGTCGGGTATGTAGAGGTGCTTGCGCAGCGTCTTCTCGGTGATCGCCGACGGCTTGAGGCGCCCTGCCGCGATCTGCTCGCCCATCGCCCGCATCGCATCGACGATCTCGTGACGGCCGCCGTAGTTGATGCACATCGTGAGCGTGAGGGTGTCGTTGCCGACGGTCAGCTGTTCGGCGAACTGCAGTTCCTTGATGACCGAACCCCACAGGCGCGGCTTGCGGCCCGCCCACCGGATGCGCACCCCCCACTCGTTCAGCTGATCGCGGCGACGGTGCAGCACGTCGCGGTTGTAGCCCATGAGGAAGCGCACTTCTTCGGGCGACCGCGCCCAGTTCTCCGTCGAGAACGCGTAGACGCTGAGGTGCTTGACGCCGGCCTGGATGGCACCCGCGACCACGTCGAGCAGCACCTCCTCCCCCGCGCGGTGTCCTTCGATGCGCGTGAGACCGCGGCGGTTGGCCCAGCGCCCATTTCCGTCCATGACGATCGCGACATGATTCGGCACGCCGCCCTTCGGGAAGCGCGGCGGGTGGATGCCGGTCCAATCGAGCGGACGGAAGGGGACCGCATCGCGATGCGTGTAGGGCTTGGGGCTCACCGGGACGACTCCATGTGGGACAAGGATCGGATGCCGCGTTCGAGATGCCACTGCGTGTAGGCGGCGACAAGGCCAGAGGCCGACGCGGTGGCGGCGTGTGTCGCGGCATCCACGACGTCCCATTCTCCCGCGATCAGCGCCCTCAGCAGCACTCCGGTCTCAGGACGCAGTCGAGCGGAGCCCACGGGGGCGCAGTCGTCGCAGACTACGCCGCCCAGTTGGGCGACGAACCAGTCGTGCGGGCCGGGTGCGCCGCAGCGTCCGCAGTCGGTGAGCGCGGGCGCCCACCCCGACAGTGACATCGCACGAAGGAGGTAGGAATCGAGCACCGGTCGGGCGTCGCGTCCGCCCTGCGACAGCGTGCGCAGACCGCCGACGAGCAGGAGGTACTGCTGTGGGGTGGCCTCCGCCTCGTTCAGGCGGTCGGCTGTCTCGACCATGGCGTGCGCGGCGGTGTAGCGGTCGTAGTCGGTGACGATCGCGGCGCCGTACGAGCCGAGCGACTCGGCCTGCTGCACGATGTCGAGCGTCCGGCCCTGATAGAGCTGCACGTCGGCGACCATGAACGGCTCGAGGCGTGCACCGAACTTCGAGGAGGTGCGCCGCACCCCCTTTGCGACGGCGCGCACCTTGCCGTGGCGACGGCTGAGCATCGTCACGATGCGGTCCGCTTCGCCCAGCTTGTGGGTTCGCAGGACCACGACCTCGTCGCGGTAGGTGGGCACCTCTTGATTATCGCCGCCGGTGCGGACATCGGGCGGCATTGGAGACAATGGTCAGGTGACGGAACAGCTGTTCGTGATCCCCCTCTGGGCGGATCTGCTCGCCGTGGGACTCGGCGGTGTCCAGGGCGCCCTCTTCTCGTCCGGCTTCGTCGGCCAGCGGCGCCTCGACCTTCTCGGCGTTGTCATCGTCGGCACCGTGATGGGGATGGGCGGCGGCATCATCCGCGACCTGCTGCTGAATGTGGAGCCGGCAACGCTGCAGAACAACTGGTACCTGATCACCGCGGTAGCCGCCGCTCTCGTCGGCATGCTGCTCGCCAACATCTTCGAGCGCCTCAACGGGGTGATCGTCGCCCTCGACGCGGTGGTCATCGGCCTGTTCGGGGCGTTCGGCACTTCTAAGGCGCTCGCCTCGGGGCTGCCTGTCGTTCCCGCGATCTTCGTCGGTGTCTGTGCCGCCGTCGGCGGCGGCATCCTGCGTGACGTCATCATGGGCTTGCCGGTCGCGATCATGCACGTGGGATCGCTCTATGCGGTCGCCGCTGCGGTCGGCTGCGCGATCCTCGCGTTCGCCCATCAGCTCGGTGCGCCGCTCGTCGCGGCGGCGATCGCGTGCGTGGTCGTCACGACGGTCATCCGTCTGTTGGCGGTGATCTTCGACATCTCGCTGCCGGAGCAGCGCGCGCTGTACCGTCGCAAGGTCGCGGTCGAGACGAGCGCGATCCCGATCATTCGTCCCTGACCCCCGATCGCCGAAACACGACCTGGCGCCCGAGACGCGGGTGCGTCCGGGGCGCCAGGTCGTGTTTCGGCGGAACGGGAGGTCAGACGGTGGCGAGCGTCGCGGAACGCTCTCGCGTGCGGATGGCGCGGTTGACGCACGACACGATCGCCTTCAGTGACGCCGTCGAGATGTCACCGTCGATGCCGACGCCCCACAGCCGTTCACCGTCGACCTGCAGCTCGACGTAGGCTGCGGCCTGCGCGTCACCGCCCGCACTGAGAGTGTGCTCGACGTAGTCGTAGAGGGTGACCTCGAAGCCCTGCTCGCGCACGACCTCAATGAACGCCGAGACCGGGCCGTTGCCGACACCGCGGGTGGCGATCTGGGCGTCGCCGTCGCGGAGTGTCACATCGAGCGAGACCTCACCCGACATGTCGCTCTGTGTGCGGGTCGAGAGCAGTTCGAAGCGTCCCCACTTGTCGTCCGCGTGATGGGCCGGCAGGTACTCGTCGGTGAAGATCTCCCAGATCTGGTCGCTGGAGACCTCGCCGCCCTCGGCATCCGTCTTCGCCTGGACGACCCCGGAGAACTCGATCTGGAGCTTGCGCGGCAGATCCAGCGCGTGGTCGCTCTTGAGCAGATAGGCGACGCCGCCCTTGCCCGACTGCGAATTGACCCGGATGACCGCCTCGTACGAGCGCCCGAGATCCTTGGGGTCGATCGGCAGGTAGGGCACCGCCCAGTCGATCTCGTCGACTGTCACGCCGGATGCCGCGGCGCGGGCCTCCATCGCCTCGAAGCCCTTCTTGATGGCGTCTTGGTGCGATCCGCTGAAGGCGGTGAAGACGAGGTCGCCCGCCCAGGGACTGCGCTCGTGGACCGGCAGCTGGTTGCAGTATTCGGCGGTGCGCTTGACCTGGTCGATGTCGCTGAAGTCGATCTGCGGGTCGACGCCCTGGGTCAGCATGTTGATGCCCAGTGCGACGAGGTCGACGTTTCCGGTGCGCTCCCCATTGCCGAACAGGCATCCCTCGATGCGATCGGCGCCGGCCATGTAGCCGAGTTCCGCGGCGGCGATCGCCGTGCCCCGGTCGTTGTGCGGGTGCAGCGAGAGGATCACGTTCTCGCGGTGGGCCAGGCGACGGCTCATCCACTCGATCGAGTCGGCGTAGACGTTGGGGGTGGCCATCTCGACGGTGGCGGGCAGGTTGATGATGACCTTGCGCTCGGGGGTCGGCTCGAAGACCTCGATCACCTGGTTGCAGATGTCCACGGCGAACTCCAGCTCGGTGCCGGTGTACGACTCCGGGGAGTACTCGTAGTAGACGGTCGTCTCGGGAATGCGCTTCTCAAACTGTCGGCACAGGCGAGCTCCGTTGAGCGCGATATCGATGATGCCCTGCTTGTCGCTGCGGAACACGACCTCGCGCTGCAGCACGCTCGTGGAGTTGTAGAGGTGCACGATGGCCTGCTTGGCGCCGGCGATCGACTCGTACGTGCGCTCGATGAGGTGCTCGCGGGCCTGCGTCAGCACCTGGATGGTGACGTCGTCCGGAATCAGGTTCTCTTCGATCAGCTGACGTACGAAGTCGAAGTCGGTCTGGCTCGCCGAGGGGAATCCGACCTCGATCTCCTTGTAGCCCATGCCGACGAGCAGTTCGAACATGACGCGCTTGCGCTCAGGGCTCATCGGGTCGATGAGGGCTTGGTTGCCGTCGCGCAGGTCGACGGCGCACCAGCGCGGTGCGGTGGTGATGCGGGCATCGGGCCAGGTGCGGTCGGGCAGGTCCACGCGGATCTGCTCGTGGAACGGGCGGTACTTGTGGATCGGCATACCGGAGGACTGCTGCGTGTTCTTCATGGGGTGTCGCTTCTCTTCGTCGGATGGTGCGGGCCGAGTGTCAGACGATGACAAGCTCCGCGACGAGGAGGGCCCTAGAACGAGGTCTCGTCGCGGCGGCTAAGAAGGAGGCCGAACGCGCGCATGGGGACAGCGTACACGCCGTCGGTGCCGGGTGGGAACATCACGGAACGAGGGCGATCGCCCCACCGGGATGGCCCTCGAGCACGCGAGCCAGGGCGCGCGGCGCGTCAGCCAGCGGCAGGACGTCGGCCACGGGGACAACCAACGTCCCGGCGTTCGCCGCGTCGACCAGGCCGGCGCGCGCCTCGTCGCGGAACCGGGCGCTGTCGGGCAGCGACCCCGCGATCCACACGAAACCATCGCTCTGTGCACGGTGCGGCACGACGATCGTCACGATGCGGCTGCGTTCGGCGACGACGGCGAGTGACACATCGATGGCTTCGTCGGTGCCTACCGCGTCGAGCGCCGCGGCGATCGGCTCGGCTCCGGCGATCGCACGCACGCGCTCGTAGAGACCCGGCCCGTAGACGACAGGCGTACCGCCGAAACGGCGAACCCGGTCGAACGAGCTCTCCGCGGCAGTGCCGATGACCCGGATGCCGCGCAGCGCCGCCAACTGCAGCACGGCGACGCCGACGGCGCCGGATGCGCCGTGCAGGAGGATCGTCTCCCCCGGCTTCGCGGCGACCACGTGCAGCATCTCCGCCGCCGTCGTACCGGTCAGGAACAGGTTCGCCGCCTCGGCATGGGTGAGCGGTTCCGGTTTGTGGAACGCTTTACCGGCATCCACGGTCAGTTCGGTGGCGTACCCACCGTGTACCCGGAAGGCGACGACGTCATCACCGACGGTCGCCGGACCTGAGCCGATCTGGGTGTCGGGGCCGAGCGCGACGATTTCTCCCGAGACTTCGTACCCGATGGCCACGGGCCAGTCTTGGCCGTTCTCGCGAGCGACGTGCTTCGCATCCGCCGGGTTCACGCCGGCCGCGCGGACGCGGATCGTGACCTGTCCCGGCCTCGGGGTGGGCGCCTCGATCTCGGCGAAATCCCACGTGTCCGGGGCGCCTGCTGCGCGGGCGATCCACTGGCGCGCCACGTCAGAACCCCAGTCGTCCGAGCTGCTTCGGATCGCGTTGCCATTCTTTGGCGACCCGCACGTGGAGCTTGAGGAACACCCGGCCGCCGACGAGGGGCTCGATCTGTGCGCGCGCACGCGCGCCGACCGCCGCAAGGCGTGAGCCCTTATGGCCGATGATGATCGCCTTCTGGCTGTCTCGTTCGACGACCACGTTGGCGAAGATGTCGGTGAGGTCGCTTTCTTCGCGGGCGGCGATGTCGTCGATGGTCACTGCGATGGAGTGCGGAAGTTCGTCGCGCACGCCCTCGAGAGCGGCTTCGCGGATGATCTCCGCGATGCGGTCTTCTAGCGACTCGTCGGTGACGACACCCTCCTCGTAGAGAGGGTGTCCCAGCGGCATGAGAGTCAGCAACTCGTCAGCAAGGACGTCCAGCTGTTCGCCGGCAACCGCCGACAGCGGAATGACGGCATCCCAGTCTTCGCGCAGACTGTCGACCTCCATCAAGCGCTCGGTGATCTCGTCGCGGGAGGCGATGTCGGTCTTGGTGACGATCGCGACCTTCTTCGAGCGCGGGTAGCCGTCGAGAGATGCGGCGATGCGACGATCTCCCGGGCCGACCTTCTCGGTCGCGGGCACGAGGAAGCCGATCGCATCGACATCGCCGAGCACCTGCTCCACGAGGTCGTTCAGCCGCTGTCCCAGCAGAGTACGGGGCTTGTGGATGCCGGGGGTGTCGACGATCACCAACTGGCCCGCGGGACGGTTGACGATCCCGCGGATCGCGCGACGCGTCGTCTGCGGCTTGTCGGAGGTGATCGCGACCTTCTCCCCGACGAGGGCGTTCGTGAGAGTCGATTTGCCCACATTGGGGCGCCCCACGAACGTGACGAATCCTGATCTGGTCTCGGTCATCGGCTGGCCTCTTCTCGGTCGGTGCGGCGGCGGTCATCGCCGAAGGCGGCATCCACGGCGAGGAATGTCGCAGTGGGCTCGACGAAGACGGTGGCGAGCCCGCGGCCCCGGCCCCGCGATGTTCCGCCGGTCAGCTTCAAGCCGGAGTACTCGGCCGTCGCGCCGGGAAGCGGAACCCGCCCGAGCAGCTTGCCGAGGAGGCCGCCGATGGAGTCGACATCATCGTCCTCCAGCTCCAGGCCGAACAGCTCTCCCACCTCGTCGAGGCCGAGTCGAGCGCTCACACGGAAACGCCCGTCACCGAGGTCGACGACCTCGGTGGAGCGCAGATCGTATTCGTCGGAGATCTCCCCCACGAGCTCTTCGATGAGGTCCTCCAGCGTGACCAGACCCGAGACTCCGCCGTACTCGTCGACGACGAGGCAGACGTGCACAGCATCGCGCTTCATCTGCTGCAGCAGCGTCTCGGCCTTCATCGATTCGGGCACGAACACGGCCGGCCGGGCGATCTGCACAACGGGCGCATCGCGCCACGCGGTCTCGTCGCGGTAGGCGAACTGCACGAGGTCTTTCAAGTAGACGACGCCGGTGATGTCATCGGCCTCGCCATCGGCGACCGGCACGCGGGAGACGCCCTTGTCGAGGAACAACTGCATCGCCTGCTGCGTGGTGGCCGCGGCATCCATCGTCACCATGTCTGTGCGTGGAACCATGACTTCGCGCACGAAGGTGTCGGTGAACTCGAACACCGAGTGGATCAGCTCGCGGTCGTCCTCTTCGATGAGGTCTTGCGAGGCGGCTTCGTCGACCATGCTCAGCAGCTGTTCCTCGCTCGCGAACGAGGCGCTGCGGTGGATGCCGGGCGTCACCCGGTTGCCGACGATGACGAGCAGGTGCGCGAGTGGGCCGAGCACGATGCGCGCGCTGCGCACCAGCGGCGCGCAGGCCCGCAGCAGCCCCCGCGCGTGCTGGCGTCCGACGGCGCGCGGACTTGCCCCGACGAGCACGAATGACACGACCGTCATGAGCACCGCGGCGGCGAGCATCGCCCACCAGATGCTGTCGAAGGCCAGCGTGAAGGCGACCGTGACGACCACGGCCGCCGTCGTCTCAGCGAGGATCCTGATGAACACCACGGCGTTGCCGTGTGCCTCGGGGTCGGCGCCGACGCGTGCGAGCGCCGCACCGTTCCTACCCGTGACCGCCATTTCGGCGAGGTCCGCGCGCGAGGTGACTCCGAGGGCCGCGTCGAGCGCTGCCATCAGGCCGCCCAAGGCGACCAGCAGTGCCGCAGCGACCAGCAGGAGGAGTTCGGTCATGCGCGGCGTCGGCGCTCGGCCACGTGGAAGGCGGCGATGAGCTCACGTTGGAGTCCGAACATCTCGCGCTCCTCCTCCGGCTCCGCGTGATCGAAGCCGAGCAGGTGCAGCAGCCCATGCGTGGTCAACAGGATGAGCTCGTCGACCGTGGAGTGGCCGGCGGCGTGCGCCTGGGTCTCCGCGACCTGCGGGCACAGCACGATGTCGCCCAGCAGACCCGGCGGAGTCGGCTGCTCTTCCGTGCCGGGGCGCAGCTCGTCCATCGGGAAGCTGAGCACGTCGGTGGGACCGGGCTCGTCCATCCACTGCACGTGCAGGGCCTCCATGGCGCCTTCGTCGACGAGCAGGATCGCCACCTCGGCATCCGGACTCACGTGGAGTTCGGTGAGGTTGTTGGCCATCAGCCTCAGCAGGACGGTCTCGTCGACATCGACCCCCGACTCGTTGGTGATCTCGATGGTCATGCGCGTCCTCGCTGGTCTCCTCGTGGGGGCATATGGTCTCGTGGCCCGTTCGGGCGCGGGCGTCCGCGGTGTTCGGCGCGATTGGCGAACTCGGCCGCCTCGTCGCGCTCGCGGCGTGATGCCAGTCGCTGCTCGTCGTAGACGCTGTAGGCGTCGACGATGCGGCCGACGAGGCTGTGGCGGACGACGTCTTCGCTCGTCAGCATCGAGAAATGGATGTCGTCGATGTTCGAGAGCACGCGGGTCACGAGCCGCAGGCCGGACGCGCCTTGCGGCAGGTCGATCTGGGTGATGTCGCCCGTCACAACCATGCGCGTGCCGAAACCGAGACGCGTGAGGAACATCTTCATCTGCTCGGGGGTCGTGTTCTGCGCCTCATCGAGGACCACGAACGAGTTGTTCAGGGTGCGTCCGCGCATGTAGGCGAGCGGCGCGACCTCGATCGTGCCCGATGCCATGAGCTTGGGGACGATCTCGGGATCCATCATCTCGTTGAGCGCGTCGTAGAGCGGTCGCAGGTACGGATCGATCTTGTCGGTGAGGGTGCCGGGAAGGAAGCCGAGCCGCTCGCCCGCTTCGACGGCGGGACGCGTGAGGATGATGCGGTCGACTTCTTTGCGTTGCAGCGCCTGCACCGCCTTGGCCATCGCGAGGTAGGTCTTGCCGGTTCCTGCGGGGCCGATTCCGAAGACGATCGTGTTCTCGTCGATCGCGTCGACGTACTTCTTCTGACCGAGCGTCTTAGGGCGGATCGTGCGACCGCGCGAGCTGAGAATCGCTTCTCCCAGCACCTCGGACGGGCGCTCCCCGGTGTCGGCGCGGAGGATGCGTTCGGAGGTCTGGACGTCGGAGGGCTCGAGGCCCTGACCGGTGCGGGCCATCGCGATCAACTCGTCGACGAGGGCGCGTGCGCGGGCGACGACCAGCGCCTCACCGGTCAGGGTGATCTCGTTGCCGCGCACGTGCACGTGGACGTCGGGGTGCTCGCGCTCGACGACGCGCAGCAGCCGGTCTTGGGGGCCTAGGAGCTGCACCATCGCGACGCCGTCCGCGAGAATGCGCTGGACGGTCGGCTCGTCGTTGTCGGCGGGATCAGCCACCGAGGCTCCCCTCGTCGAGACCGCCGGCCAGCACGTGCGCGTGCACGTGGAAGACGGTCTGGCCCGCTGCCGGGCCGGTGTTGAAGATCAGGCGGAAATCGCCGTCGGCATGCTCAGCGGCGAGGCTGTTCGCCAGACCGACCATCTCGCTGAGCAGCGCGGGATCGGCTGCCGCCAGCTCGACCACATTGCGGTGGGCGGCGCTTTTCGGGATGACGAGAAGATGCACCGGCGCCTGTGGGGCGATGTCGCGGATGGCGAACACGTTCTCGGTCTCGGCGAGGATCTCGGCGGGGATCTCACCCTGCAGGATGCGCGTGAAGATAGACGGTTCGCTCATACTCCGAGTGTAGTCAGCGGCCGTCACCAGCGGCCGAGGCGGGCGTTGATGACGGCGAGGGCGGCCGGGCCCGCGGTAGAGGTGCGCAGCACCGTGTCCCCGAGGCGAACGGCGATGGCACCGGCACCTTGCAGCGCGGTCAGCTCCTCGGGGGCGATGCCGCCTTCGGGGCCGACGACGAGGACGATCTCATCGGCATCATCCACTGGTGTGACGCTCAGGGCGACGGATGCCGTCGGCTCGAGCAGCAGTACCCGCGTGTGCGCCGTGCGCGCGACGAGCGTAGACAGTTGAGCGGGTGCCGCGACGGTGGGAACCCACGGGCGGTGCGCCTGCTTGGCGGCCTCGCGGACGATGCTCGCCCAGCGCGCGACGCCCTTGGCGATCTTGTCGCCCGTCCACCGCGAGACGCTGCGCGCCGCCTGCCATGGCACGATCTCGTCGACTCCGAGTTCGGTGGCTGCCTGAACGGCGAGTTCGTCGCGGTCGCCCTTGGCCAGCGCCTGGGCGAGAACCAACCGTGGACGTGAGACCGCGTACGTGGCGCGCGCGGTGACAGTTACGGCGACGCGTTTGGGTGTCGCCTCGGCGACGACGCCCGTCAACCACGTGCCGACGCCGTCGCCGACGGTGACCTCTTCGCCGAGTCGCACGCGCCGGACGGTCGCCGCATGGTGGGCTTCGGGGCCTGTGATCACGACCTCGTCGCCGGGATGCGCCGCCGCGACGGGCGTACCGTCGCCGGAGGCCTCGTCCGCGAGGAAGTGCAGCGCCACCTCAGCCTCGGAACCGGTCGCGCAGCTTCGAGAACATGCCCTGATGGAACTGCGACAGGCGTGGCGCCGGCGCTTTCGTCTTCTTGGCGAAGTCCTCGATGAGGGCGCGCTCCTTGGCATCCAGCTTCGTCGGCGTCACGACGTGCACGCCGACGCGGAGGTCGCCACGCGTTCCGCCGCGCAGGGGCGTGATGCCGCGGCCCTTGATCGTGAGCACGTCGCCGGACTGCACGCCGGCCCGGACCTCCAGGTCGACGTCGCCGTCGAGTGAGGTGATCGTCGTCTGGGCACCGAGGATGGCGTCGGGCATGGAGACCTCGAGCGTCGCCAACAGATCGTCGCCCTCCCGACTGAATACCTCGTCGGGTGCCACGGTCACTTCGAGGTACAGGTCGCCGTTCGGGCCGCCGGCGGGGCCGACCTCACCCGATCCCGGCAGCTGCAGCCGGAGACCCGTCTCGACGCCGCCGGGGATGTCGACCGACACGGTGCGGCGTGCGCGGACCCGTCCCTGTCCCTGGCAGGTGGCGCACGGGTACGGGATCGTCGTGCCATAACCCTGACACGTGGTGCACGGCTGCGAGGTCACGACGTTACCCAGCAGGCTCCGCACGGTGCGCTGCACCTGACCCGAGCCATGGCAGATGTCGCAGGTGGTCGGCTGGGTGCCGGGCTGGCAGCACGAGCCCTGACAGGTGTCGCAGATGACCGCGGTGTCCACGTCGATGTCGCGGTGGGTGCCGAAGACGACATCGGCGAGGTCGAGCGTCACGCGCACGAGCGCATCCTGACCGCGTTCGCGACGTGAGCGGGGGCGACCGGTGCGGGCTCCCCCACCGCCGAAGAAGGTCTCGAAGATGTCGCCGAATCCGCCGAACCCGGCCCCGCCTCCGCCGAACGCGGAGCCGTCGCCGCCCATGTCGTAGCGCTGGCGCTGCTCGGGATCGCTCAGCACGTCGTACGCGTGCGTGACGAGCTTGAAACGCTCCGAGGCATCCGCCCCCGGGTTCACATCGGGGTGCAGCTCGCGGGCGAGGCGTCGGTACGCCTTCTTGATCTCGTCGGGGGTCGCCTCGCGGGAGACGCCCAGAACTTCGTAGTGGTCGGCCACAATCGCCTTTCCTGCCCTGCCGGGCGCGGGTCGGTATACGGGAGCGTGTCGCTCAGCGGGACGTGTCGTCCTCGTCGAGGAGCCGGCTCAGATAGTGCGCGACGGCGCGAACCGCCGCGAGGTTCGTGGGATAGTCCATGCGCATCGGTCCGAGCAGGCCGACGCGGGCGCGGGTGCCGGTCGCGTCGTACTCGCTGGTGAGCACGGAGGCCTCGGTGAGACCGAACGATGCGTTCTCCCGGCCGATGCTCGCCGCAAGACCGTGCTCGTCGGCGACCATCTCGCCCATCAATCGCAGCAGCGTGACCTGCTCCTCGATAGCCTCGAGCAGCGGATAGATGCTCCCGCGGAAGTCGTTCTCGCGGCGCGCGAGGGTGGCGCTTCCGGCCATGACGAGCCGGTCTTGACGGAAGTCGTCGAGTTCTTCGCCCACGATTCGGGCCACCGTCTGCAGGGCGTCGTCGATATGGGGCTCGGTGGACGCCAGCTCGGCGATCGCGGCGGCCGCTTCGGCGACGGGTTTGCCGGTCACGAGACGGGCGATCGCCGTCTTCACCCGCAGGGCTGCCTCGGGCGTGAGTTCCTCGCCGAGGAACGCCACGCGCTGCGACACGCGCCCGGTGTCGGTCACGACGATCACGACGACACGCGCGCCGCCCAGATGCACGAACTCCACGTGCGTGACGTTCGCCCGCGCGAAGGACGGGTACTGCACGATCGCGACCTGGCCGGTCAACTGCGTGAGCGCCCGCACGGTGCGCATGAGCAGTTCGTCAAGGTCGCCCGGGTCGCTCAGGAACGAGGAGATGGCGGAGCGCTGCGCGCCGGAGAGCGGACGCAGCTCGGCGAGGTGATCGACGAAGACCCGGTAACCCTTGTCGGTGGGCACGCGGCCCGAGGAGGTGTGCGGAGCGGCGATCAGCTCTTCGTCTTCGAGCAGGGCCATGTCGTTGCGGATCGTCGCCGCGGACACACCGAACTGATGGCGGTCGACGATCGCCTTGCTGCCGACGGGCTCATGCGTGTCGACGTAGTCCTGGACGATTGCGCGGAGGACCTGCAGGCCACGTTCCGAGACCATCACCCCTCCTTATTGGCACTCACGGATGTCGAGTGCCAATCTTACCGTGTGCGGGCGCGGCGGCGTCGAGCGTGGGTCTCGCGTGGCGCAGGGAACGGGGCGACGGCTCACGCCGTGAGCGCGCGCACGACCGCATCCGCGAGCAGCCGACCGCGGCGGGTCAACACGACGCGGCCGCGAACAGCGCGGGCGCCGTCGATCAGGCCATCGGCGATCAGGGCGGCGATCGCGTGGCGACCCTCCCCGGTGAGTTCCGACACGGCTATGCCCTCGACGATGCGCGAGCGCAGCAGTACGTCCTCCAGCCGCCGGGCCGCGACATCGGGTCTTTCGCGGGCAGCTGCGGGTGACTCGCCGCCAGCGAGTCGCTGTGCGTACGCGGCGGGGTGCTTGACGTTCCACCAGCGCAGCCCGTCGATATGGCTGTGCGCGCCGGGTCCGTAGCCCCACCAGTCGGTTCCGCGCCAGTACGCGAGATTGTGCCGGGAGCGATGCGCATCGCCGCGCGCCCAATTGGAGACCTCGTACCAGTCGAAGCCGGCGCCGGCGAGGGACTCGTCGACGAACTCGTACATGTCGGCCTGGAGGTCGTCGTCGGGTGCAGTCAGCTCCCCGCGACGGATCTGGCGGGCGAGTTTCGTGCCCTCTTCGATGATGAGCGCATATGCGGAGATGTGGTCGGGCTGCAGCGCGATCGCAGACTCCACCGAGTCGCGCCAGTCGTCGATCGACTCGCCGGGCGCCCCGTAGATGAGATCCACGCTGACGTCGAGACCGGCGGCGCGTGCGGCGTGGACGGCCGTGGCGACGGCGGCGGGCTCGTGGGTGCGATCGAGGGCAGCGAGTACGTGCGGAACGGACGACTGCATGCCGATCGAGAGCCTCGTAACCCCGGCTTCCGCCAGCGTGCTGGTCAGCGCGGGCGTGACGGTGTCAGGATTCGCTTCGACGGTGATCTCGGCACCGTCGGCCAATCCGAACGTGTCCCGAATGCTCTCGAGCATGCGGGTCAGGTCGCCCGGAGGCAGAAGGGTTGGTGTGCCGCCGCCGAAGAAGACGGTGGATGCCGCCCGCAGTGCACCGCGCGCGGCGAGCACCTCGCGTGACAGATCGATCTCGCGCCGTACCTCGTCCGCGTAGGCGTCTTGGCGGGCGCCGCGCAGTTCGTCGGAGGTGTAGGTGTTGAAGTCGCAGTAGCCGCACCGCACGCGGCAGAACGGCACGTGGATGTAGACGCCGAAGTCGCGATCGGGGTCGATCGCGATATCGGCGGGCAGCGCGCCGTCGACGGGTGCGGGATCGCCCAGAGGGAGCGCCGAGCCCATCAGGCGGGCGTCGTGTACAGCGGCGAGATCGCGCGGAGGTAGCCCTGGAAGAGCTCACGCCGACGGCGCTTCAGGAGCGGCCCGTACATGCGGTACAGCGTTGCGACCGGACGATCGAACGCGCGAACGGTGAAACGCACCTCGTCGTCGTCCGCCCAGGTGACGACGAATGACTCCTCGCCGCTGACGACGGAGCCGCCGACGGTGCCGAGGGCGAAGCCCACGCGCCGGGGTTCTTCGATCGCATAGATCACGCGCAACTCGCCGTCGGCGTTCATTCCCTTGATACGACCGTGGACGCGGATGGTCGTGCCGGCGGCGACGTACGGAGTGCCGTCGGCGTCGAAGCGCTGGTCGGCGTCGAGGCGGCTGGCGACCGTCGGCGTGCCGTCGACGTCGTAGCCGACCCCCGAGTACATCGGGCCGGCAGCCGGGCGCACATCGCTGATGTCCAGTCCTGCTCCGCGCAGCGCCGTCCACGACAGCAGGGCCTCGGCCGACGACTCGAATCGCGCCTGCCCGCTGCCGAGCAGCCACGAGTCCTCCGCCGGAACGCTGTTCTCCGGCGGATAGCTCATGAGGTCGTGAGCTTGCGTCGCGCCGACGGCGGCATAGTCGACCGTGTCGTCCTGAAAGCTTCCGCGACGCATGGCATCCACCCTAACCGGGACGTCTTACTTCTTGTCCTTGGCCTCGACGTCGCCCGACAGGGCAGCGATGAACGCCTCCTGGGGCACCTCGACGCGGCCGACCATCTTCATGCGCTTCTTGCCCTCTTTCTGCTTTTCGAGGAGCTTGCGCTTGCGGGTGATGTCACCGCCGTAGCACTTGGCGAGCACATCCTTGCGGATGGCGCGGATGTTCTCGCGCGCGATGATGCGCGCGCCGATGGCGGCCTGGATGGGAACTTCGAACTGCTGGCGCGGGATGAGTTTGCGCAGGCGCTCGGTCATCAACGTGCCGTAGGCGTAGGCCTTGTCGCGGTGGACGATGGAGCTGAAGGCGTCGACCTTCTCGCCCTGCAGCAGGATGTCGACCTTCACCAGATCGGCGGTCTGCGATCCGGCCGGTTCGTAGTCGAGGCTGGCATAGCCCTGCGTCTTGGACTTCAAATGGTCGAAGAAGTCGAAGACGATCTCGCCCAGGGGCATGTTGTAGCGCAGCTCGACGCGGTCCTCGCTGAGGTACTCCATGCCCAGGAGCGCACCACGACGCTGCTGGCACAGTTCCATCACGGTGCCGACGTAGTCCTTCGGCAACAGGATGCCGACCTTGACGACCGGCTCGGACACTTCCGCCACGCGGCCGTCGGGGTACTCGCTCGGGTTGGTCACGACGACCGTCTCGCCGGTGTCGGTGACGACCTCGTACGTCACCGACGGAGCCGTGGTGATGAGGTCGAGGTCGAACTCGCGGGTGAGGCGTTCGGTGATGATCTCGAGGTGGAGAAGTCCGAGGAAGCCGCAGCGGAAGCCGAAGCCGAGAGCGACGGAGGTCTCCGGCTCGTACTGCAGCGACGCATCCGACAGCTTCAGCTTGTCGAGGGCCTCACGCAGGACCGCGTAGTCGCTGCCGTCGATGGGGTACACCCCTGAGAACACCATCGGCTTCGGGTCGGTGTAGCCGGGGAGCGACTCGGTCGCGGGCTTGCGCTGGTTGGTGATGGTGTCGCCGACCTTCGACTGGCGTACGTCCTTCACGCCCGTGATCAGGTAGCCCACCTCGCCGACGCCGAGTCCCTTGGTGGGCACCGGCTCAGGGCTGGAGACACCGATCTCCAAGAGGTCGTGGGTCGCACGCGTCGACATCATCTGGATGCGCTCACGCGGCTCGAGCTTTCCGTCGACCATGCGGACGTAGGTGACCACGCCGCGGTACGCGTCGTACACCGAATCGAAGATCATCGCGCGCGCGGGCGCGTTCGCATCGCCGACGGGTGCGGGAATGCGCTCCACGATTCGATCGAGCAGTTCCTCGACGCCCATGCCGGTCTTCCCCGACACCCGCAGCACGTCCTCCGGCGAGCCGCCGATGAGGTTTGCCAGCTCGGCGGCGTACTTCTCCGGGTCGGCCGCGGGGAGGTCGATCTTGTTCAGCACCGGGATGATTTGCAGATCGTTCTCGAGCGCGAGGTACAGGTTGGCCAGCGTCTGGGCTTCGATGCCCTGCGCGGCGTCGACCAGCAGGATCGCGCCCTCGCAGGCGGCGAGCGAGCGCGAGACCTCGTAGGTGAAGTCGACGTGACCGGGCGTGTCGATCATGTTCAGCGCGAAGGTGCCGTGAGCGTTCGCCCACGGCATCCGGACGGCCTGCGACTTGATGGTGATGCCGCGCTCGCGCTCGATATCCATGCGGTCGAGGTACTGCGCCCGCATATCGCGGTCGGAGACCACGCCGGTGATCTGCAGCATGCGGTCGGCCAGCGTGGACTTGCCGTGGTCGATGTGGGCGATGATGCAGAAATTGCGGATCAGCTCTGGAGGGGTCGCAGACGGCTCGAGAGGCTTCAGGGCGCGCGGTGACATGTCTGGAGCAGTCTACCGGCGTCGCAGGCGACGGCCGGCCGGGACGGCGATGCGGCGGCACTCTAGCCGAGCCCGACGGCGGCACGCCAGCGTGCGGCCGGATGAGAAAGAGTTAACGGCTTTCGCCCTTGGCGCGCCGCCCTCGGCCCGATGATGCTCGATCTCAGGACTGGTGATACGGGATGCCGTCGCGTGTTCACCTGCACGCAACTGCCCCGCCCCCCGGCATCCCCATCATGAGTTCCGAATCCACCGAATCGGACGACCGTGCACCCGGCCGTCCTTTGTTGCATGCGAAACCAGGGAGAACACACGTGTCAGACCAGACACCGGACGCACTGCGTCCCACCGCCGACAGGCGGAAGCGACGCGCGATCGTCGCGGCCATCACCGCCGGAGCCCTCGCCCTCAGTGGCGTGGGCCTGGCCACCATCCCCGCACAGGCCGCCGTCAGCGCGGACGCTGCGGTGCTGATCAACGAGGTGTACGGCGGCGGCGGAAACACCGGCGCGACGTTTACCCATGACTTCGTCGAACTCGTCAACGTCTCCTCTTCGCCCGTGAGCATCGACGGGTGGAGCATCCAGTACGCCTCGGCCGCCGGCACGAACTGGTCGCGCACCGCGCTCTCCGGCACGATCGCGGCGGGCGGGACCTTCCTGGTTCAGGAGAAGGCCGGCAAGAGCGGCACGACATCTCTGCCGGCCCCCGACGCCACCGGCGAGATCGACATGAGCGGCAAGACCGGCAAGGTCGCGCTCGTGTCCAGCGCTGCCGCGATCACCGGCCCGAGCGATGGCGACGTCGTCGACTACGTCGCCTGGGGCAGCACGGCGAGCCCGGCCGCGGGCTCCCCCGCTCCGGAGACCACCAACGCGACGAGCATCAGCCGCGATGCGAAGCACACCAACACGGCGGACAACAGCGCCGACTTCACAGCCGCGGAGCCGACGCCGCAGAACTCCGGAGCGAGCGTTCCCGTTCCCGAACCCACCCAGACGGGCGGGCCGAACCCGGTTCCGAGCGGCTCTGCTCCGCCTGTAGACCAGGACATCACACCGATCGCCGCGATTCAGGGAACCGGCGACGCCACCCCGCTGAACGGTCAGACGGTGACCACCGAGGGCGTCGTCACCGCTTTCTACCCCGACGGCGGCTACAACGGCTACGTTATCCAGACGCCGGGCACGGGCGGCGCGATAGACCTCGCCACACACACCGCGTCGGAGGCGATCTTCGTCTACGCGAAGACGTCGGCTGTCACCTCCGAGGTCGCGCTGGGCGACACGGTGCGCGTCACCGGCAAGGCCGGCGAGTTCAACGGTCTGACTCAGCTCAGCGTCGAGGCGGGGGCGGCGACCAAGATCGCCGCGGTCGCCGCACCCGCTCCGGTCGTCCTCACGACGTGGCCGTCCTCGGCGTCGCAGCGCGAGACGCTCGAGTCGATGCTCGTCACGGTGTCGAGCACCTTCACCGTGACGAACACCAACAACACCAACCGCTACGGCGAGGTGGGTCTCGCTGCCGGTGATCGTGTGCTGCGCCAGCCGACCGATGTCGCGCGGCCCGGGACCCCGGAGGCCGCTGCCGTTGCTGCAGACAACGCGGCGCGCGGTGTGGTGCTCGACGACGGCGGATCCCTCGACTACGCAGCCCGTGCGAACAACGGCACGGGCGCGCTGCTGAACGGCGACCTCACGCCCGCGTACGTCTCGCTCGATCACCCCGTGGTCGTGGGAGGCACGGCCACACTCAGCGGATCGTTCGTCCTGGACTATCGCAACAACACCTGGAAGCTGAACCCGGCATCCTTCCTCACCGGCGACGGGCACACGCAGGGACAGGCGACGTTCACCAACCCGAGGACGTCGGCGCCGAAAGATGTGGGCGGTGACATCAGCGTCGGATCGTTCAACGTGCTGAACTACTTCACGACGCTCGGCTCCTCGGATCCCGCCTGCCTCGCCTACACCGATCGCGAGGGCATCGGACGCAACGTCCGCACCGGATGCGACCTGCGGGGAGCATGGGGCGCCGATGACCTGGCGCGCCAGCAGTCGAAGATCGTCTCGGCCATCAACACACTCGACGCCTCGGTGGTCGGTCTGATGGAGATCGAGAACTCGCTCAAGACCACCCCGAGCACGCCCGATACGGCGGTCTCGACGCTGGTCGACGCGCTGAACGCGGCCGCCGGAACCGCCAAATGGGCGTATGTGCCGGCATCCGCGCAGCTGCCCGACGCGTCGCAGCAGGACGTCATCCGCAACGCGATCATCTACCAGCCGGCGCGCGTGCAGCGCGACGGCGAGGCCCTCGCGCTGGGCACCCAGTCAGGCTCAGGGCAGGCGTTCGACAACGCCCGTGAGCCTATCGCTCAGCGGTTCGTGCCCGCCGGCGGCGGTGAGTCGCTGCTGTTCGTCGTGAACCACTTCAAGTCCAAGGGCTCCACCGGTGCCTCCGGTGCCCAGGCCGACCAGAAGGACGGTCAGGGCGCGTGGAACCCGGCGCGCGTCGCGCAGGCCACGGCACTTCGTGACTGGGTTTCGTCGCTCAGCACGGGCGGGCAGGCGGCGGTTCTCGTCGGTGACTTCAACTCGTACACGCGCGAAGACCCGCTGCAGGTGCTCTACGACGCCGGCTACGTCGACGCGGAGTCGTCGCTGGAGGTCGGGCGATCCACGTACTCGTTCGACGGGCTGTCGGGCTCGCTCGACCACGTCCTGCTCAACGCTGCAGCCAACAAGCGCGTCACCGGCGGCGACGTCTGGAACATCAATTCCGGAGAATCGGTCGCCCTCGAGTACAGCCGGTACAACAACCACGGCACCCTGTTCTGGCAGGACGGCCCATACCGATCGAGCGACCATGACCCGCTCAAGGTAGGCCTCTCCTCCGGCACGGCCGCGCCGACCACGATCGACATCCTGACGATCAACGACTTCCACGGTCGTATCGAAGCCGGTACGCAGGGCGAAGCCGGCGCAGCCGTGCTCGCCGCCGCCGTCACGGCCAAGAAGACACAGAACCCGAACACGCTGCTGGTCTCGGCCGGCGACAACATCGGAGCCTCGACCTTCACCTCGAGCAGCCAGCAGGACACGCCGACGATCGACGCCCTCAAGGCCGCGGGCCTCGAGGTCTCCGCGGTGGGCAACCATGAGTTCGACCGGGGGTTCACCGACCTGAAGGAGCGTGTCATCCCCCGATTCGGCGGCAACACCGACCCGGCGTCGGCAACGCCCGAGCAGATCGCCGCCGGTGGAGCCTTTGCCCTCGGCGCGAACGTCTATCAGAAGGGAACGGAGACTCCGGCCCTCCCCGAGTACACCGTGAAGACCATCGACGGTGTGCGGGTCGCGTTCATCGGCACGGTCACCTCCGATACGGCGACGCTGGTCGACCCGGGCGGCATCCGTGACATCGAGTTCGGCGACCAGCTGGAGGCGGCCAACCGTGTGGCGGCGAAGATCCATGACGGACACCTCGCTGACGTCACGGTGCTTCTCACGCACTCTGGAACCTCGGAGTCGAACATGTGCGACGCCGTCGCCACCGACCCGTCGGACTTCGGCACGCTGATTCGAGGAGCGTCGGCGAACATCGATGCCATCGTCTCCGCCCACACGCACCAGACGTATGCATGCCATGTGCAGGTGGCGGCCACGGGTGGGCTCCGTCCGGTCATCCAGGCGTCCGAGTATGGCAAGGCACTCGGTCAGCTCACCCTGCGCTACGACAAGGGTGCGGGAAAGCTCGTGTCAGCGGAGGGTACGACAACGCTCTTGGCGAAGGCGTATCCGGCCGATGCCGCGGTGGCGGCGATGGTGAAGACGTACAGCGATGCGGCGAACGTCATCGGTGCCCAGCCGCTGGGCCAGATCACGAAGGACATTCTGCGCGGCGGCAAGAGCGGTTCCGACCGCGGGGTCGAGTCGACGATGGGCAATACCGTCGCCGATGTCTACCTCTGGGCGACCTCGGCGAACCCGGCGTACGCAGGAAAGAAGGCGCAGCTCGCGCTCATGAATCCGGGGGGCCTGCGCGCGGACCTGCTGTACACCGGTGACGGCACCGTCACCTACAAGCAGCTCGCCGATGTGCAGCCGTTCGCCAACACGCTGGTCACCGTGACGCTGACAGGGGCACAGCTGAAAGACACTCTCACGCGCCAGTGGCAGACGACGGGGGACCGTCCGAAGCTCCACCTGGGTGTGTCGGCGGGCTTCAGCTACGAGTACACCGAGGAGGCGCCGCCCGCGGGTCAGACGGCGTCGCGCTCGGGGCACATCCTGTCGATGTCGCTCAACGGAAGAAAGGTCGCCGACACCGACACGATCACGGTGGTGACGAACTCGTTCCTCGCCAACGGCGGAGACGGCTTCACGCCGTTCGCCCAGGGCACCGATCGCGCCGACACCGGCCTGGTCGACCTCGACGCGACGATCGCCTACGCGAAAGCGATCCGACCGATCGCGCCGGCTGCTCTCGGCCGCGCGAAGCTCGTCACCGGCACCGTTCCGTCCCCTGACCCGTCGTCGAGCCCGGCGCCGAGCGGTTCGCCGTCGCCCACGACGACCCCGTCCGCGACCGGCGCACCGATGGCAGGGGTGTCAACGACCGGTCTCGGGGCGGGCGGTCGGATCGAGCGCGGCTCGTCGTTCACGGTGACGCTGACCGGCCTGGGCGCGTTCGAGCAGGTCGCTGCGACGTTGAACAGCCAGCCGATCGTGATCACCGGGATCCCCGCCGCCGATGCGAACGGACGGGTGAGCTTCACGGTCGCCGTGCCACGCACGCTCGCAGTCGGAACCCACCACCTCATCGTGTTGGGTGCCGACGGACGCGTGGTGGTGAACCTGCCTCTGGAGGTCGTCGGTGAGGGCACCCTCGCGATGACCGGCGCCGAGACCCCATGGGCTCTGGCGTTCGGGGGCGCGTTCCTGCTCGCCGCGGGGCTGCTGCTGGCGATGACACGTCGTCGCCGCATCGGCTGAGCCCAGACCGTCGGCCCCGGCTCCCCTTCGCGGGTGTCGGGGCCGACGGCGTTCAGCCGTGTCTAGGCTGAGAGTGTGACGACGACGACCGTGGTGATGGTGCACGGCATCCGCACGTCGGCGTCCATGTGGCGCGCGCAGGTCGAGCATCTGTACGGCCGCGGCATCGCCGCAGTAGCGGTGGATCTGCCCGGCCATGGCACCCGCATGGCCGAGGACTTCACGCTGGACGGCGCGTTCGCGACGATCGATGCGGCCGTACAGGATGCCGCGAGATACGGCCCTGTGCTGCTCGCCGGTCATTCCATGGGCGGGCTCTTGTCCATCGCCTATGTCGGCGCTGAGAAGCGACCACCCGTTGACGCGTTCATCGCCGCCTCGTGCACCGCGATCCCCCGTGGGGTGGCGCTGCAGACCTATCGCACTCTCGCCCGCGGCTTCGACCGTCTGCCGGGCCGTGGCGCCCCGATCGCCGAGTGGGTTCTCGACCGTACCCTGCCGACCGAGACCCGTGCCGACTTCGGTGCGGGCGGGTACGCCTATGACGCACAGGATGTGGCGCTGCGGAGCCTCTCCGTGCTCGACCTCCTCGCCGCGCTGCGCCGCATCGCGGTGCCGACGTGGTTCGTCAACGGGCAGTTCGATCAGTTGCGGGTCAACGAGCGCCTGTTCTCGTCATTGGTGTCCGGCTCCGAGCTGATCGTCGTGCCGCGCACCTCGCACTTGGTCACGGCCATGCGCCCCCGCGTCTTCAACGCTGTTCTGGATCTGGCGCTGGCGACAACGGATGCCGCAGTGGCGCGCGCACCATCAGGGTCATGAGGCCGCCCACTACTGACAGGATCCCGCCGGCCGCGAACAGCAGCCAGAACCCACCGACCAGAGCGACCAGGCCGGCGCCGATGAGCGGACCGAGCAGCTGGCCGAGGCTCGCCGCCACGTTGACGAATCCAAGGTCGCGGGCGCTGTCCTCGGGGAAGGGCAGCAGATCCGTGCCGAGGGCGAGGCCGACCGACATGTACGCGCCATAGCCGGTGCCGAGAAGCGCCGCGGCAACCATCGTCAGTTCGAATGAGCCGAAGGCCGCCAGCAGCAACGCCGCCCCGCCCTGCACCAGCGCCGCCCATACGGTCAGGCTTCGGCGGTTGCCGGTGCGGTCGGAGATCGCTCCGCCGACGATCGAGGCGATCACGACGAACACGGTGTAGACGACGATCAGCAGCAGCAGATCGTCTTGGGCTCCGGCCGGGTCGCGATGCAGTCCGTAGAGCAGGAAGAACAGCAAAAGCCCGGTACCCAGCGCGTTGCCGATGTTGACCACGAGCCGGCCCCACAGCATCCATGCGAAATCGCGATCGCGAAAGGCGGCAAATCTCTCAGCGAGCGCGCGACGGCCACGCGCCGTCGCGGAGGCGGCCGGAGCGGGCGGGTCGGGCAGCAGCACCGCTCCGGCGCCGCCGGCAACGAGCAGGATGCCGGCCAGCAGCACGTAGCCGGCGACGACGCCGAGACCGAGCAGCACGATCACGCCGACGCCGACGACGATTCCGAGAGCCTGCGAGGACGAGATCGCCGCGGACGCCGTGCCGCGCTGATCGGAGAGCTGGTCGGCGATCATCGCTGTGAAGGCGGCGGATGCCACGGCGACGCCGACGGAGACGCCCACCCAGGCGATCCCGACGCCGAGCGGCCCCGAGGCAAAGGCGATCCCCAGGAGAGAAGCGGCGCCGAGGAGCACGCCGGCGAGGGCCCACGGGCGTCGGCGGCCGAATGCGCCGCGGGTGCGGTCGCTCATTCCCCCCGCGAGGGGGCCGGCGATGACGCCGGCGAGGCCGCCGGTGGCGAGCACGAGGCCCGATGACACCACCCCGGAGATCCACCCACCGGCATCATTCGGCGTGTCGAGTTGAAGCGGGATCAGCAGCTGGAGCGGCGTCAGCTGCGCCGTCCAGATCGCCAGCCACGCGAGAGTGAACAGGAAGAACCAGCCGCCACCCGCGCGGTGGGCGTCATCGGATGCGGGGCGGTCTCGGGATGCTGCAGTCACGGGGCGACTCCTTCGTCGATGCTCCGTCGTGGCGACCGGGTCGGAACCGGTGGCTCCGATCATGCCGCACCGAGAGGCTGCAACACGCGATTGCCCGGGCGGCGCGCGGCAACCTGATAGACTCGGTGATTGGCTTGCGTGTGGGTCCCACCCTGCACGCCGCCGGAGGCGTCCCTCTACCGCTACCCCGGCACATCCATCGAAAACCGAACGAAAGAGCCGTCGAACGTGGCGAATATCAAGTCGCAGATCAAGCGCAACAAGACCAACGAGAAGGCGCGCGAGCGCAACAAGGCCGTCAAGAGCGAGCTGAAGACCGAGGTGCGCCGCACCCGCGAGGCCATCGCCGCTGGCGACAAGGCTGCCGCCGAGAAGGCGCTCGCGAAGGCCACCAAGAAGCTCGACAAGGCCGTGAGCAAGGGCGTCATCCACGAGAACCAGGCGGCGAACCGCAAGTCGTCGATCGCCAAGCAGGTCGCCGCTCTCTGAGTCGCGTCCTCCAGACGAAGGCCCGTCCCGCACCGCGCGGTGGCGGGCCTTCGTCGTTGCGCGGGTCGCGGGGCCTCAGGCGCCGTAGGGGGCGCGCGTGGCGATGATCGTGATCAACCGTTCGACGGCGAAGACAGGATCGCGCGAAGCGCCCTTGACCTCGGCATCCGCCCGCGCGGCCGCCTGGATCGCGAGACCGAGACTCGCCTCATTCCAGCCCGTCAGGTCGCGTCGAGCCCGGTCGACTTGCCAGTCCTTCATGCCGAGGCGTGCGGCGAGCGAAGCGGACGATTCGCGGACGCCGGCGACGCGCGCCATCGTCCGCAGCTTGGAGGCGATGGCAGCCACCAGCGGTACCGGATCGGCACCGCTGGCGAGCGCATGGCGGAGGGCGACGAGTGCATCGCCGTACCGCCCAGCGATGGCGGTGTCGGCAACGGTGAATGCCGAGGTCTCGACGCGCCCACCGTAGTAGCGCTCCACGATCTGCTCTGTGATGTCGCCGGGCACGTCGGCGATGAGTTGCTGGCACGCGGCCGCCAACTCGGTCAGGTCGTCGGAAAACGCCCCCACAAGAGCCCGGAGCGCGATCGGAGCGATTTTCTTGCGCGCGGTCTGGAACTCACCGGCGGCGAAATCGAAACGGTCGGAATCGCGCTTGACCGCCGGGCACGCGATCTCCACTCCCCCGCCGGTGCCGGCCCGGATCGCGTCAAGGAGTTTCTTGCCGCGCACGCTCGAACCGGTGTGGCGCAACACCACCGTGGCGCCCTCCTGTGGCGCCGCGAGGTAGGCGAGGGCTTCGGCGAGGAACGCGTCGGAGCATTTCTCGACGCCGCCGACACGGACGAGCCGTGGTTCGCCGAACAGCGACGGCGAGGTGAGCGTCAGCAGACTGCCTGACGTGTAGTCGTCGGCGCGCAGATCGGACACCTCGAGGCTCGCGTCTTCGGCGCGGAGGAACTCACGGATGCCAGCGGTGGCGCGCTCTGCGCACACGTCCTCCGGACCCGAGACGAGCACGATCGGCGCGGGCTGGGGGTTGCGCCACGAGATCTGCGGAATTGCCGAGGCGGCGCGCGTGCCTCCGCGAGCAGCGGGGCGGCGCGCGGCAGGAGGCATGAGTTCAGCCTACCGACGGGCTCGGACCTTCGCGCCCGCGCCCGAGACTGCGCTCACGGCGGCTGCTTCTCGCGCCACACCCGCAACGCGTCACCTTCCCGCCATAACACGACAAGCCCCTCCTGATCGGTGCGATCGATGCGCGCGCCCAGGGCGGACAGCATCGTCAAAGTCTCGGCGCGCGGGTGGCCGTACGTGTTCTGCCCGACCGACACGAGTGCAACGGTGGCGTGCAGTCGCGCGTACAGGTTCGGATCCTGATCGGCGCTGCCGTGATGCGAGACCTTCACGACGGCATAGGACGCACGAAGGTTCGCCTGCGCGGCCATTCGCTGCTGACCGCTGGCCGACAGATCACCGAGAAACAGTGCGGTGGGCACGTCGGGTCCGGTGATGTCGACGACGACACTGCCGTCGTTGCCGGCAGCGGTGTCTTTGCGCGGCCACAGCACCCGCCAGCTGGCGTTGCCGAGCCGTCCGGTCATCCCGGCAGTCGTCGGCACGAGCCGTGCCCCGCCGTCGGCGAGCCGCCGCAGCGTTGGTTCGTCGTCGGGTGCGCCCGTCGGGCCGTGCAGCACGGTTGCCACCCTCCCCGCCAGAGCCGATGACCCGCCATCGTGGTCATGGTCGAAGTGCGTCAGCACGAGGAGGTCGAGTCGACGGACGCCGAGCGTGTCGAGGCAGGCGCCCAGCGCTGCCGGATCCGGTCCGGTGTCGATGACCGCGGTCTGGTCCGCGGAACGGATCACCACCGCATCGCCCTGGCCGATATCGCAGGCGGCGATGCTCCATGCGGCGGGCAGACGGGCGCGCTCGGCGATATCACTCACCGGCCCGAGGCCCAGTCCGACGGCAACGGTGCACACCAGCACGAGGCCGGCCGCGATCCGCCATCGCCGCCGCGTGCGGAGGATGAGCACCGTGAGGGCGAGACTCACGACGACGAGGGCGATGAGTCCGCCGAGGCCCTCCGGCCACCAGACCGCGTTGCCGGGGATCGCGGAGATCGTGAGCGCGGTCCCGGCGATCCAGGCGGAGGGAAGCCATGCGAGCGCCGCGAGTCCTGCGCCCACCAGAGGGATGCCGGCTGTCACACACGCCGCAAGCCCGAGCACGGTGCCGACCGGTGCGGCCGGAGCGGCGAGCACGTTGGCGATCACGCCGTAGAGCGACACCTGCGGGGCGATGAGGACGATGAGCGGGCCGCAGGCGAGCTGCGCAGCCAGAGGCACTGACAAGCCCAGCGCGAGGGGTCGCGGCATCCAGCGCGCGAGGCCGTCTGCGATCGGTCCAGCGCCGACGAGCAGCGCCGCGGTCGCCGCGACGGAGAGGGCGAACCCCAGCGACCACGCCAGCCACGGATCGAGGATGAGCAGCAGGATGACCGCCGCGCCCAGCAGGGAGAGCCCCGCTCCGGCGCGTCCCAACAACACGCCCAGCATGGCGATCGCCGCCATCGCCGCCGCCCGCACCACACTCGGTTCGGGCGAGACCAACACGACGAAGGCCGCCAGCGCGGACAGGCCGATGATGACCCGGATGCCGCGTCGAGCGCCGCATAGCGCGGCGATGCCGAACGCGATGCCGACCACGAGTGCGCAGTTCGCGCCGCTCACCGCGGTCAGGTGCGACAGCGACGAGGCCTTCATCGCGTCGTCCAGGTCGGCCGCGACGGCGGAGGTGTCCCCCACGGCGAGCCCGCCGATCAGACCCCCGCCGGGATCGGGTAGCCCCTCCGTGACATCGGTGAGACCTCGGCGCAGTGCAGACGCGCCCGCGAGAACGCCGCCGGGCGGGGAAATGAGCTCGGGCGTGCTCGCGGCATCCACGATCAACACGGCGCGCTGGCCCGCCTCCGCTCGCCATGCGGTCGCTGGCAACCGCACGCGGGCACCCAGATCGAGCCCGTCGGGCACGTCGGTGGTGCGGATCAGCACCGGCACCGGCGCGACGATCACGGTGTCGCCGTACGTGAGGCGCTCGATGACGGCGTCGAACCGCCAGCCGGCGGCACCTCGTTCGATCTTGCCGACAACTGTCGCCTCGACGCTCAGCGCCCGTCCTCCGGCGATCTCGGCGCTCGCGACGCGCGCCCGATCCGGTTCGGCGGCGGCAATGTTCGTGGCGACGGCCGCGGCGACGGCGAGACTGACGCCGGCGACAACAGCGACGGCGCGCGTGCGCGCCGCCCCTGAGCTCGGGCGTCGAAAGACGATCGCCGTCACGATGGAGGCCGCCGCCGAGATCCACAACGGGGCGGCGACGGTGCCGGACATCCCCGCATGAACGGTGAATGCACCGGCGGCGATCCATGCCACGGCGGCGACCGGGACGAGGCGCGCGTCTCGACGACGCAGGCGACGGCCACTCGTCCTGGCTCCCACCGCGATGGTCGCGACCGCAGGCGCTGTCACAGCGTCACCAGCTCACGCAACCCGGCGATCATCTTGTCGCCGATGCCTGGCACAGACAGGAGATCGTCGACGCTTGTGAAGCGCCCGTTCTCCTCACGCCAGGCGATGATCCGCGCGGCCAGAGCGGGACCGATACGCGGCAGGGTATCGAGCGCCGCGGCATCCGCGGTATTGAGATTGATCCGCCCGTCGCTCTGCCCTGTCGGGACGCCGGACGGACCCGTCTCGCCGCGAACCGGAATGCGCAGCTGCTCGCCATCGCTCAGAGGCCGCGCGAGGTTGACCGCCGCGTCGTCGGCGTCGTCGTTGAGACCACCCGCCGCTGCGATCACGTCCACGACGCGTGCGCCGTCGTCGAGCCGATACAGTCCCGGATGGGCGACCGCACCGGACACATGCACGTAGAGCGGTGGGACAGCGCTGTCGTCGACGGCAATACTGACCGATGCGGCGGGAGAGGCCGTGGTGCGCACCACCCCGATGCCCACGGCGATCGCGGCGACGGCCAACACCAGGACGATCGCCGCGCCCGTGCCGATGCGCCTTTGCCGGGCGCGGTGGACGTCAGCGGCTGACCGCGTGACATCGACGGGCGGAGACGAACTCACTCGCACACGGTGCCACGCGGCTCGTCGCCTCAGCGGCGCTGCACGAGCATCGGTGGACAGCCGACGCGACTCCACCGGTGGGGAGGAGTCGCGCCCGACTCACGCGGTGGTGAAGCTGACGACCTTCGGTGCGCGCACGACGACACGGGTGATCTCGCGAGCACCGAGCGATCGGACGACCTTCTCATCCGCGCGGGCGAGGGCCTCCAGTTCGTCGGCGGAGATGCGCGCCGCAACCGTGAGGGTGCCGCGCACCTTGCCGTCGATCTGCACGACGGCGGTGACAGATTCCTCCACCAGGAGCGTGGGGTCGGGCTGGCGCCATGCGACGAGACCGACGAACGGCTCGTAACCGAGCTGTTCCCACATCTCCTCCGCGGTGTGGGGCGCGAAGAGGTCCAGGATCATCGCGATCGCCTCCGCCGCCTCCCGGACGGCCGGGTCGCTCGCGCCCGCGGGTCCATCGATCGTCTTACGGGTCGCGTTGACCAGTTCCATCAGACGCGCGACCACGACATTGAACTTCGTCTGCTCGACCAGCGCCGGAGCGTCGGCCCACAGGCGATGGGTCACGCGACGCAGCGCCGGGTCGCCCTCGGCCCACACGACGTCGGGAGCGCTTGACACGTCGTGTGCGATCCGCCAGGCGCGGGCAAGGAACTTCGCGGCGCCCGTGGTCGAGACATCGCTCCAGTCCTTGTCGTCTTCCACCGGTCCGGCGAACGCCAGGGCGACGCGCAGAGCATCGGCGCCGTGCGCGTTCAGCTCGTCTTGGAAGAGCACGAGGTTGCCCTTGCTCTTGCTCATCTTGGCGCCGTCGAGGATGACCATGCCCTGGTTGATGAGGTTCGAGAACGGCTCGGTGAACTCCACCAGACCCATGTCGAAGAGGGCCTTGGTGACGAAGCGTGCGTAGAGCAAGTGCAGGATCGCGTGCTCCACGCCGCCGATGTAGAAGTCCACCGGACCCCACCGGTCTGCTTCCTTCGACGAGAACGCCTGCGACGCATCGCCGGGCGAGAGGAACCGCAGGAAGTACCACGAGCTGTCGACGAACGTGTCCATCGTGTCGGGGTCGCGCAGGGCCGGCTCGCCCGTCTCTGGATCGACCGTTTCGACCCAGCCGGTTGCTGCGCCCAGGGGCGAAGAGCCCTTAGGGGTGAGGTCGAGCCCCTCCATCGCGGGCAGTTCCACGGGCAGCTGCTCGTCCGGAACGGGAACGATGCGCCCGTCCGCGGTGTGCACCATCGGAATAGGCGTGCCCCAGTAGCGCTGGCGCGAGATGAGCCAGTCGCGCAGACGATACGTCTTCGCGGCACGGCCGGTGCCGGCCGCTTCGAGCTGCTCGATGGCGCGCGCGATGGCATTGCGCTTACTCAGACCGTCGAGCGGGCCCGAGTTGGTCATCCGCCCGTCGCCGGTGAGCGCGACACCGGTGACAGCGGGGTCGATCTCCTCAAGCCCGACGGGGCCCGGATCGATCGGCACTCCCTCGGCATCCAGTTCGATCACCGGGATCGCGCCGGTCACGGGCGCCGTCGTGTCGACGACGACCTTGATCGGCAGGTCGAACGCGCGAGCGAAGTCCAGGTCGCGCTGATCGTGTGCAGGTACGGCCATGACCGCACCGTGACCGTAGCCGGCCAGCACGTAGTCGGCCGCCCAGATCGGCAGCCGCTCCCCCGTGACCGGGTTGATCGCGTACCGCTCCAAGAACACACCGGTCTTGGGCCGGTCGGCCGTCTGCCGGTCGATTTCGCTCGTCTTCTGCACGGTGTCGAGGTAATCCTGGAAGCGCATGCGCGCCTCCGGGGATGCCGAGGACACCAGCTCCGCCGCCAGGTCGGAGTCGGGAGCGACGACCATGAAGGTTGCTCCGTGCAGAGTGTCGGGGCGCGTCGAGAAGACGGTGATCTTCTCGACGCGGCCTTCGATCTCGAAGTCGATGTCGGCGCCCACCGACCGGCCGATCCAGTTGCGCTGCATCTGCAGCACCTTGTGCGGCCAGAAGCCTTCCAGCTGGTTGAGGTCGTCGAGCAGACGGTCGGCGTACTCGGTGATGCGGAAGAACCACTGCGTCAGCTTCTTCTTCACGACCACGGCACCGCTGCGTTCGGACGTGCCGTCGGGCAGTACCTGCTCGTTGGCGAGCACGGTCTGGTCCACCGGGTCCCAGTTGACGAGCGCGTCCTTGCGGTATGCGAGTCCCTTCTCGTACAAGCGCTGGAACAGCCACTGGTTCCAGCGGTAGTACTCGGGATCGGAGGTGTGCAGCACTCGCGACCAATCGAACGAGACGCCGTACTGCTGCATGCTGGAGCGCTGCTGGGCGATGTTGCCGTAGGTCCACCCGCGGGGCTCGATTCCGCGCTTGATGGCAGCGTTCTCCGCCGGCAATCCGAAGCTGTCCCACCCGATGGGGTTGAGCACGTTGTAGCCGCGGTGACGCCAGAAGCGCGCCACGATGTCGGAGTAGAGATAGTTCTCTGCGTGGCCCATGTGCAGATCGCCGGAGGGGTACGGGAACATCGCCAGAACGTACTTGCGGGGGCGCGTGTCTTCGGCGCCGCCGGCGCGGAACGGGTCCTTCTCCGCCCAGAGTCGCTGCCACTTCTCCTGCACGGCGTGCACGTCGTACGGGCCGTTCTCGGCGGCGCTGGCGATATCTGTGGGGCTGCTCATGAGAAGGGAAAGACCAATCTGGAAACTCGGGAACGCCCGTGAGGCGTGCTTCCAGGTTAGCGGACCCGTCTCACCATCCCGGCGGCAGGGCGGCACCCAGTGCCGCCAGCGGAGCGCGGGCTTTGATGCCGACCTCCGCCACTTCTGCGTCGGGCTCCGACAGCCACGTGATGCCGCCGCCTGCGCCGACGTAGGCGCCGCCCGGGTGCAGCACGATCGAGCGGATCGTCATCGCCAGGTCGGCACGACCGTCGCGGCCGACCCAGCCGAAGCATCCCGCGTAGATCCCCCGCGGCGCGGCTTCGAGGCCGTGGAGGATCGTCATCGCGGACAGTTTCGGCGCGCCCGTCATGCTGCCCGCCGGGAAAGCCGCGTCGAGCAGGTCGCCCACCGTCGTTCGGGGCGCCAGGCGACCGCTGACCGTGCTGACCAGCTGATGCACGGCCGAGAACGATTCCACCTCCAGCAGCCGTTCCGCGCTCACCGAACCCGGCAGGCATACGCGTTGCAGGTCGTTGCGCATCAGGTCGACGATCATCACGTTCTCCGCGCGCTCTTTGACGCTGTCGACGAGCTCTTGCGCGAGGGCGGCGTCTTCGGCGTCGCTCCCGCCGCGCCGCCGCGTCCCCTTGATGGGCCGCGTGCGCACCACGCCACCGTCCACGTCGAGAAAACGCTCCGGGCTCGCGCTGAGGAGCGCGAACGCTCTGCTGCGGATGAACCCGCCGTGGTGGGCGGGGAGGCGTGTACGCAGGGCCAGGTAGGTCGTGACGGGATCGAACGGCGCGGATGCCGCGACGTCGAATCGGGTGGTGAGGCACAACTGGTAGGCATCACCCGCGCGGATCGCCTCGCGGCAGCGCTCGATGAGTGCGCGGTACTGATGCGGCGTGTGACGTGCGAGCACCGTGGCGGTCGGGAGGACCGGGTTCGGCGCGAGGAGCACATCGACGCGGGCAGCGGAGTGACGCCAGCGCTCGAGGTCGGCGACCGCCGCCGGAAGGTCCGCCGGCTCGGCAATCACCCAGCAGGCACCCGCATCGTGGTCGAACGCGATGACACGTTCGACCTGCAACCAGAGCTGGGCAGGTCCGTCCCCGGCCGCATATGCTGCGGGCGCTCCCGCCGCCGCGGCGGCGTCGTCGTACCCCGCCCATCCCACCCATCCGCCGACAAAGCCGCCGGGTACCGACTGCTCGTCGGCGGATGCCGTCAGCACGACGTCTCGCGGCGCCCGATCGTGTGGCGTGCCGGTGCCCATCCAGCTGAAGCCCTCCGTCGCCCCCGGCCCGGCATCGAGCCAGAACACGTTGTCCTGGTCGCCCCACCCGCCGGCGAAGATCACCGCCGGATCCGTCCACGGCACGGGGTAGCAGGCGACGCTCGGCGGCATCCTCTCAGGCTAGACCGCGCCGGGCGGCGCATCCCACGGGCCGTGCACAGCGTGCGCACAACCGGCTCACGCCTAGGCTGAGGACGTGAACGAGTTCCTCACCTGGCTGCTCGATTCCGTGCAGAGTGTGGACCCCGTCCTTCGCACGGTTCTCGCGGGCATCGCGATCGTCTTGGAGACGAGCGTGCTCGTAGGGCTGATCGTGCCCGGTGACACCGTCGTGATCGTCGTCTCCACGGCCGTCGGGTCGGTGACCGAGGGCGTGATCCTCGTTCTCGTCGTCGTGCTGGGCGCACTGATCGGCGAGAGTATCGGCTTCTGGCTCGGGCGATGGCTGGGCCCGCGCATCCGCTTCTCCCGTCTCGGGCGCCGCATCGGCGAGGACAACTGGACGCGCGCCGAGCTCTACCTCCGCCGCCGTGGGGGCCCCGCGATCTTCCTTTCGAGATTCTTGCCGGTGCTGCACTCGCTCGTTCCGCTGACGGTGGGCATGAGCGGGTTCTCCTACCGACGATTCCTGGCCTGGACCGCGCCCGCGTGCGCGGTGTGGGCGAGCGCGTACGTCAGCGTGGCGGCCGCCGCCGCCGGCACGTACCGGGAACTCGCCGATCGGTTGCATTTCGCGGGCTACCTCTTCGTGGGCGTGATCGTCGTCTTCCTCGTTCTCGCGTACCTCGCCAAGCGGATCATCGTTGCCCGCGAGGCCCGCCACATGCGCCTCGGTGACGAGGATGCCGACGGCGACTCCGCCCGCAGCATGGGAGACTGAAGCGATGCACGCCACACCCGCACCGCGTGTCAAGGTGCTCTGGATCGCACGTCTGGAGTACCGCTTTCACGCCTGGCGCGAGCGCCGCGCCCGCGCGCGCGGTCTGCGACCCAGCGTGTCGGCTTACCCCGGCTATGGCGGCGAGGACTGGGTGCGCGTCCTCGGCCGTGTGCTGATCGTGCCGACCGTGCGACCTCGTCGTCGCGCGCGCCACCGCGGTGACGACGCCAGCGTGCGCGGATGGCGGAGTTTCGCCGCGGTTCCGGTCGGGTATGCCCACGTGACAGTCACTGTCGACGGTGTCAGTCACGACGTCGTGGCTGACCGCGGCGGCGTGATCGACACCGTGCTCCCCGCCCGTCTGCAGCCCGGCTGGCAGCCGTTGACGATGAGCGTCGAGGGATCCGAGCCGTTCGAAACCCGCGTGTTCATCGTCGGATCCGATGTGCGATTCGGCGTGATCTCCGATGTCGATGACACCGTGATGGTGACTGCTCTTCCGCGTCCGCTCGTGGCGGCATGGAACTCCTTCGTGCTGGATGAGCACGCACGTCAACCGGTGCCCGGGATGGCGGTTCTCCTGGAGCGTCTCGTGCGCGATCACCCCGGAGCACCCGTCGTGTATCTGTCGACCGGCGCCTGGAACGTCGCCCCCACGCTGCAGCGCTTCCTGCGTCGCCACCTCTTTCCGCCGGGGGCGCTCCTGCTCACCGACTGGGGCCCCACGCACGATCGTTGGTTCCGCAGCGGTCGCGCGCACAAAGAAGAGAACCTCCGCCGCCTGGCGCGGGAGTTCCCCCAGGTCACGTGGATGCTGATCGGCGACGACGGTCAGCACGACGATGCGCTCTACACGGAGTTCACCAGCGCCCATCCCGAGCACGTCACTGCTGTCGCGATTCGGCGGCTGTCGTCGGCCGAGGCCGTGCTTGCCGGCGGACGTACCGCGGTCGATGACCATTCGGCGGCAGGAGTGCCCTGGGTGACCGGCGACGATGGTGCCGCGCTGCTGGACCGTCTCGCCGAGATCGGCGTCGTCGAGGTCGGCGCAGACGGTGTCGGAGGCCCCGCGTAGGCTGGCCGCATGTGCGGACGTTTCGTCGTAGGCAGCTCCGGATCCGAACTCGTCGGAGTGCTCAGAGTCGACGTCGTCGGTGACGCCCTTCCCGAACCCTCCTACAACGTCGCGCCCACCGACCGGGTGGCCATCGTGCTCGACTCGGCGAAGACGGAGCCGCCCACCCGCCGCCTGGAGGCGGCGCGATGGGGTCTGGTGCCCAGTTGGGCGAAAGATGTCGGCATCGGTGCGAAGGCAATCAACGCCCGCTCCGAAGAGGTCGAAGACAAACCGATGTTCCGGCAGGCGCTCATCGCCCGTCGAGCGATCATCCCGGCATCCGGCTATTTCGAGTGGAAGACCGAAGACGGAGCCAAGACGCCTTACTACGTGCACCCTGCCGACGACGCTCCCCTGTTCTTCGCCGGGCTCTACGAGTGGTGGAAAGACCCCGCAAAGGCACCGGACGACCCCGCCCGTTGGGTGCTCAGCTTCACCATCATGACGCGGGAGGCGGTGGGGCAGTTGGGCTCGATCCATGCCCGGATGCCACTTTTCATCGATGCCGACTACGCCGATGTCTGGCTCGACCCCACGACCGAGAACGTCGGTGATCTGCTCGACGCCACCGTCGACGCAGCGCCGGCCCTCGTCGATGGGCTGCTGCTGCGCGAAGTCGGCAGCGCGGTCGGAAACGTCCGCAACAACGGCCCCGAACTCATCGCGCCTGTTTCCTGACACGCGGGAGGGGTGGGCGGCTGTCTGCCACCCACCCCTCCGCGCGCGCCGCTCGATCAGACGAACTCGACGGTTGCGCTTTCGTTGTTGAGCACGATCACGGGAGTGATCGCGGAGTGGCCCGCCGCGCGGATCTTGTCGGCGTCGAAGCGGATCAACGGCGTGCCCGCGCTGACGGTGTCGCCCGCCTTCACGAGCGTCTCGAATCCGTCACCCTTCATCTCCACCGTGTCGATACCGACGTGGATCAACAGCTCCGTGCCGTCGGCGAGGGCGAGCCCGATCGCATGGCCGGTGGGGAACACCGACGCGACGGTGCCGCCGGCGGGCGCGATGATCGTGTCGCCGGTGGGGTCGATGGCGAGCCCCGGTCCCATCGTTCCCTGAGCGAACATCGGATCGGGCACCTGCGACAACGCAACGATCGTTCCCGCCACCGGCTGGCGCAGTTGGAGAACGGCGGGCGCCACGCGCGTGGCGGTGCGGTGTTCCGGTGCGGTGTCCGCGCCTGCGGGTTCTGCCCCGACGAAGCGATCGTTCAGGATGTCCTCCATCGCGTCCTTCACGAACTGCACGTTCAGACCGTAGACGACCTGCACGGCGTTGCCGCCCGGCTTGATGGTGCCGGCAGCGCCGGCACGCTTGAGCGCGTGCTCGTCGACCTTGCTGGTGTCGGCGATCTCCATCCGCAGGCGGGTGGCGCAGTTGTCGACGTCGATGATGTTCTGCTTGCCGCCGAGCGCCGCGATGAACTTCTCGGCCGTGCCGTGGTACCCCGAGAGGCTGGTGCCGATGTTGTCGGCATCCTGCTCGTCGAGCTCATCACCACGACCCGGAGTCTTCAGGTTGAACCGTTTGATCACGAAGTAGAACGTGAAGAAGTAGATGAAGAACCAGGCGATACCGAGCAGCAGAAGGATCCAGGGATTCTCGGCCATCGGGTTGGTCCACTGCAGCACCATGTCGATGAAGCCCGCCGAGAACCCGAAACCGAGTCGTGTGGGCAGCATTGCCGCGATCATCACCGAGATGCCGGTGAAGACCGCGTGAATCAGGTACAGCCACGGAGCGACGAACATGAAGGAGAACTCGAGCGGCTCGGTGACACCTACGAAGAACGAGGCGATCGCGCCCGAGAGCATGATGCCGTAGGTGATCTTCTTGCGCCGCGAGTCGGCCGTCAGGTACATGGCCAACGCGGCACCGGGCAGACCGAACATCATGATCGGGAAGAACCCGGCCATGTACTGGCCGGTGACGCCGTAGGTGCCGGTGCCGTTGAGGAAGTTGACCAGATCGTTGATGCCGGCGACGTCGAACCAGAACACCGAGTTGAGAGCGTGGTGCAGGCCGGTCGGGATGAGCAACCGGTTCATGAAGCCGTAGAGACCGGCACCGACCGGACCCAGCGTCGCGATCCACTCGCCGAAGGTGACCAGAGCGCCGTAGACGACCGGCCAGACGAACATCAGGACGACCGCGACGACGAGCGACAGGCCCGCGGTGACGATGGCGACCGAGCGCTTGCCCGAGAAGAAGGACAGCGCATCGGGCAGCTTGGTGTCTTTGAAGCGGTTGTAGCACCACGCCCCGATGAGACCGGCGACGATGCCGACGAAGACGTTCTGCACCTTGCCGAACGCGGGATTCACGTCGGTGAGTTCGCCTATTCCGAGCAGCTTTTGCATGGTCGCTGGAGCGAGCAGCGTGGTGATGGTCAGCCACGACACCAGACCCGCGAGCGCCGACGTGCCATCGCTCTTGTTCGCCATGCCGATCGACACGCCGACCGCGAACAGCAGGGGCATGTTGTCGAGCAGGGCACCACCGGCTGCTCCGAGGAAGGCCGACACGATGTTCGCGCCGCCCGCTGCTGAACTGATCCAGTACGAGATGCCGGAGAGAATCGCGGCGACCGGCAGCACAGCGACCGGCAGCATGATCGACCTGCCGAGTCGTTGGAAGAACTTCATCGGTGCAACTCCATCCGTGAGCGAAAAGCCTCGAGCTGTCGCCGGGCCACGAAAGGACGCTACCGCTGATCCCCGCGAACACACAGCATTCATTCAGGAATGGCGCGACACCGCACGAAAAAAGAGCCCGGCCGAAAGGCCGGGCTCTTCATACGGTGGACCTGAGGGGACTCGAACCCCTGACCCCCTGCATGCCATGCAGGTGCGCTACCAGCTGCGCCACAGGCCCGTTTTCGTTGTGTTCCCGCTCGCGGCAACCCCTCAAGCTTACTACATCTCGAGGGGGCCGACGAACACGGCTCACTCTGCCGACGCGGGTGCCACGGCCTCGATCGCAACGATCGGGCAGTCCTTCCACAGTCGTTCCAGCCCGTAGAACACACGCTCCTGCTCGTGGAAAACGTGCACCACGAGGTCGCCGAAGTCGAGCAGAACCCATCGCGACTCGTGTCGTCCTTCGCGACGAAGGCGCTTGACACCGTTCTCATGCATGGCTTCTTCGACGGCATCCGCGATGGCGGCGACGTTGCGCTCGCTCGAGCCGGTCGCGAGGAGGAAGACGTCGACCAACGGAAGCGGCTCGGACACGTCGAAAGCGAGGAGGTCTTCGGCGCCTTTGCTTTCGGCCGCCGCCGCGGCGATCGCGACGAGATATCGGGTGCTGTCAGCAGCGGTCATCGGAAGGCTCCCGTCACGAGGGCGACAATCAGGACACCCGTGAGGGCGAGGGCGAGCGCGCCGGCGGTGATCACCAGCGCCAGCATGAGTCGGCTGCCCTTCTCCGGTGCCGGTGGTTTGATGATGTCTTCGGCGCTCTTGATGGTGCTGATCGCGGAGCTGGCCGCGATCGGAGTCGGCGACGATGCGGCCGGAAGCTCACCGTCGACGAGCACGGCATCCGTCTCTTTGTTGTCCGCGCTGCCGGGCAGCGTTCCCGTCGACCCGAACGAATCGGGAAGCGAGAACGTCCCCGTGATGAGCACTTCACCGGTCGCGGTCACCGGAGAGACGAACGAACCCGTCTCCGGCGTCTGCGAGAGAATGAGCGCGTTCGGCGCGGAGAGTGCGCCGGTGGCGGTGCTCCCCCGCCCGAGCAATTGGTCGAACGACGCGGGCAGCTCCAACTCCACGCCGTCGCCGGCGAGCAGACCCGAGCCGAAGGTCGGGGCGACGACGGGTCGTTCGTCGTGCGGTTCATCGACTTCCGCGAGCGGTTCGTGCGTCAACGCGGGAGCGGCGTCCGATTCGTCGGCCTCGGTTTCCGTCGCCGGGGCCGGCTCTGCGGCGATGTCCTCCGCCACCTGTTGCGCAGGAGCCTCGACGGGCGTCTCTGCGGGAACCTCCGAGGCAACCTCGGCCGGAGCGCCGGCGGCGGACACGGTGCCGTCGCTGACCGGAACGGATGCGGTGCGCAGACGCTCCTGGCGACGCGCGGCGCGGCGGGTCACCGCGTGGGCTTCGAGGTCGACATCGGATGCCGCGGGCGGCGCCTCAGCGACGTCGACGGGCTCTGCGGCGCGCGGCAGCGGCGCCGCGACGGGTACCGCCGACTCTGCAGCTTCGGCAGATTTCTGGGCTTCTTCGGGGGTGATCACCGGCGTCGAGGCGGTGTTGCGCATTTCGCGCAACTGCCGGCGGGTCAGCTGGGGAGTATCGGGCTGGTCGGGTGTGCTCATGCCTCGCTCCGGTAGAGGTGGTGCTTCGCAATGTATTGGACGACGCCGTCCGGGACGAGGTACCACACGGGGTGTCCCTTCTTCACGCGTGCGCGGCAGTCGGTCGATGAGATGGATAGAGCGGGAATCTCCAGCCGGCTCACGACCTCTTCGGGCAGGCCCTCGGTGGAGAGGACGTGACCGGGACGGGAAACTGCGACGAAGTGGGCGAGGTCCCACAGGCCGTCGTGGTCGCGCCATCCGACGATCTGCGCGATCGCGTCGGCGCCGGTGATGAAGAACAGCTCGGCATCGGGCCGGGCAGCTTTCAGATCACGAAGCGTATCGATGGTGTACGTAGGTCCTCCGCGGTCGATGTCGACGCGGCTGACCGTGAATTGTGGATTGGATGCCGTCGCAATGACGGTCATTAGGTAGCGGTGCTCCCCCGCCGTTACCTTCTCTTTCTGCCATGGCATGCCCGTGGGAACGAACACGACCTCGTCGAGGTCGAACGACTGTGCGACTTCGCTCGCTGCGACGAGGTGACCGTGGTGGATCGGGTCGAAGGTCCCACCCATGACCCCGATGCGTGGGGCGCGCGTCGAAGTCATCCTGCCGTCCTAGTGGTGGCCGTGTCCCACCTGAGCCTGGTCGACGGGGTGCGCCTTCGCGTAGGCCTCGGCTTTGTGCGAGTGGCGGTTGGCGACGTTGCGGTACGACAGCGTCACCAGGCCCAGCGCCATGAACACGATGAACGCGATCAGGCCGAAGATGAACGTCTCGGCCTGGACGTTGCCGTGGTGCTCCGCCTCCGCCGAGGCGAGGGCGAGGATCGTGGCGAGGGTCATTCGGACTCCTTCGAAAGTCGGGTCTTCCCAGTTTAGGTGGTCAGCTGCGGATCTGCCCGGACCCACGCGCGAGCCACTTGGTGCTCGTGAGCTCGGGCAGGCCCATCGGGCCGCGTGCGTGCAGCTTCTGGGTGGAGATGCCGACTTCCGCGCCGAAGCCGAACTCGCCGCCGTCGGTGAACCGGGTGGAGGCGTTGGCCATGACGACGGCGGAATCGACCTCCGCGAGGAAACGCTCGGCGTGCGCGTCGTCGGAGGTCACGATCGACTCCGTGTGGTGTGTGGAGTAGCGGCGGATGTGCGCGAGCGCCGCGTCGAGGTCATCGACCACCCGCATAGACAGGTCCAGGCTCATGTGCTCGGTCGACCAGTCCGCCTCGGTCGCTTCGACGGCCCCCGCGACGAGGCTGCGGACCGTCTCGTCGCCGTGTATGGTGACACCCGCGTCGATCAGGGCGGCGGCAACGGGCGGAATGAGCCGCTCAGCGGCATCCCGAACGACCAGCACGGTTTCGACGGCGTTGCACACACTCGGGCGCTGGGCCTTCGCGTTCACGACGATGCGCTCGGCCCACTCCTTCGGCGCGGAGGAATCCAGCACGATGTGCACGACCCCGGCGCCGGTCTCGATCACCGGCACCGCGGACTGCGTCACCACTGTCTCGATGAGCTGAGCACTGCCGCGCGGAACCAGCACGTCGACGAGGCCGCGCGCCTGCATGAGGGCCTGAGCGCCCGCGCGACCGAAGTCGTCGACGGTCTGGACGGCCTCGGGGTCTATCCCGCGCTCGGCCAGCGCGGAGCGCATGACGCGCACGAGCGCGGCGTTCGTCGACTGTGCGGCGGTACCCCCGCGCAGCACGACGGCGTTTCCGGAGCGGAGCGCGAGCGCGGCGATGTCGACCGTGACGTTCGGGCGCGCCTCGTAGATCGACCCGACGACCCCGAACGGGACGGATACCTTCTGCAGCCGCACACCGTTGGCGAGCACCCGCTCGTCGAGGATGCGCCCCACCGGGTCGGGCAACGCCGCGACGTCGCGCACGGCAGACGCCAGGGCTCCGACGCGATCGGCATCCAGGCGGAGGCGGTCGAGCAGCCCCGTCGACAGCTCGTCGCGCGCTGCGCGCTCGAGGTCGACGGCGTTCGCGGAGACGATCTCCTCCGTCGCCGCCTCTATCGCGGCGGCGACGGCGTTGAGGGCGTCCGTCTTGTCGATGTCAGACAGCAGCCCGATTCCCCGCGCGGCATCGTGCGCACGCTCGATGCGTTCGCGAGCACCAGTGGCGACGGAGTCGGCGACAGCGACGGTCGCGGTGGGAGTGGTCATCCGCTCAGTGTATCGAGCGTCCACCGCAGGCTCTCTCAGACGGGAGACACCGTCGGCAACGGCATCGTGCCGCTGCGCACCGGAGCATCGGGGTTGGGTGCGAACCACGTACCGATGTCGGCGCCCGACAGCGCCTGCTCGACGAGGTCGGCACTCGTGACAAGAACGCCTATTCCGGATGCCGCGGCCAGCCGCGCAGCCGAGGCCTTGGTGGCCGCACCCCCGGTTCCCACGCTGTTGACCACGACGGACCCGAACTCGAACTGCGCCAGGTCGTCGCCGTAGCCGACGGTGCGAATGGCCTCCGCACCCGGATCGGACGGCGGGCGTGTGTAGAGCGACTCGATGTCGCTGAGCAGAATCAGCGCATCAGCCCCGATGAGATCGGCGACGAGAGCCGCGAGGCGGTCATTGTCTCCGAAACGGATCTCGTGGGTTGCGACCGTGTCGTTCTCGTTCACGATCGGCAGCACACCGAGACCGAGCAGCCGATCGACGGCGCGACGCGCGTTGGCGCGGTGTGCGGCGTTCTCGAGGTCGCCGGCGGTGAGAAGCACCTGACCGCCCAGCATCGCGTGACGATCGAGCGAGGTCTGGTAGCGCCACATGAGCAGGTTCTGGCCCACGGCCGCCGCCGCCTGCTGGGTGGCAAGATCGGCGGGTCGGCCATCGAGGTGCAGGAACGGCAGCGCAGTCGCGATCGCACCCGACGAGACGAGCACGACATCGGTGCCGCGTCCGCGTGCAGCCGCGATGGCGTCGACGATCGTTTCGATGCGGTGGTGGCTCTCGCCACTGATCGATGACGATCCGACCTTGACGACGACGCGGCCGGCTCCCGAGATCTGCGATCGATCCTGCACGCTCACGACTCCTCGTCGTCCTCCCAGACGTAGCCGTCCGCGGGTGTACCGAGGCGCTCGGACTCGAGCTCGGCCCGGGCTTCCGCCTTCGCATCCATGCGCTCGTGATAGCGCTCGCGGCGCTGCGAGGTCGTGCGGCGCGGGTTGAGATCCAGGCGCGGGTCGGTCCCGCGCGGCGCCGTCATCAACTCCGCCGCCGACGAGAGCGAGGGATGCCAGTCGAAGACGATGCCGTCGCCGGGACCGATGACGACGGTCGAGCCCGCCACCGCACCGACGCGGAAGAGCTCGTTCTCGATGCCGAGCTTCTCGAGGCGGTCGGCCAGGAAGCCGACGGCCTCTTCGTTCTGGAAGTCGGTCTGCTGCACCCAACGCAACGGCTTCTCACCGAGAATCCGGTAGATGTTGCCGTAGGTGCCGCCTTCGACGCGGATCTCGAACTCTTTGACCGCGCCTTTGGGGCGGATGACGATCCGCTCGGCGACCGGGGTCTCGGCCAGGTGCTTGCGGTGCGCGGCGATGACGTCGCCGAGCGCAAAGGTCAGCTGGCGCAGCCCTTCGTGACTGACCGTCGAGATCTCGAAGACGCGGTAGCCGCGCTCCTCGAGGTCGGCGCGCACCATGTCGGCCAGATCTTTCGCCTCGGGCACGTCCACCTTGTTCAGCGCCACCAGCTGGGGGCGCTCGAGCAGCGGGGTCTGACCCTCGGGTACCGGGTAGTTCGCCAGCTCTTCGCGGATCACATCGAGGTCGGAGAGAGGGTCGCGACCCGGCTCCAGTGTCGCGCAGTCGAGAACGTGCACGAGCGCCGTGCACCGCTCGACGTGGCGCAGGAACTCGAGGCCCAAGCCCTTGCCTTCGCTTGCACCCTCGATCAGACCGGGAACGTCGGCGACGGTGAAGCGGGTCTCGCCCGCCTGGACGACACCCAGGTTGGGGTGCAGCGTCGTGAACGGGTAGTCGGCGATCTTCGGTCGAGCTGCTGAGATCGCGGCGATCAGACTCGACTTGCCGGCGGACGGGAAGCCCACGAGAGCGACGTCGGCCACCGTCTTGAGTTCGAGATTGACATCGCCCTCCCAACCGGGAGTGCCGAGCAGCGCGAACCCGGGGGCCTTGCGCTTCGGGTTGGCCAGCGCCGCGTTGCCGAGGCCGCCCTGCCCGCCCGGCGCCACCACGAACCGGGTGCCCGGCTCGATGAGGTCGATGAGGGTCTCGCCCTCGGCATCCTTCACCACCGTGCCCACCGGTACGGCGAGCTCGAGAGTCTCGCCCGCGGCTCCGGAACGGTGGTCGCCCATTCCGAACCCGCCGTTGCCCGCGGTGCGGTGCGGCGAGTGATGGTAGGACAGCAGTGTCGTCACCTGCGGATCGGCGACGAGGACGATGTCGCCCCCGTGTCCGCCGTTCCCGCCATCGGGGCCGGCGAGAGGCTTGAATTTCTCGCGACGCACCGAGACACAGCCGTTGCCGCCCTTTCCGGCGCGCAAATGCAGCGTCACTCGATCGACGAAGGTCACCATGTCGGTCTCCTGACGGGATGGATCGGGATAAGGATGAAGGTCCGAGCTAAAGAAGGAGGGGCGAGCCGAAGCTCGCCCCTCACCTCATGTCTATGGTCGAACGCGGGTCACTCCGCCGCAGCGACGATGTTGACGACCTTGCGGCCGCCCTTCTTGCCGAATTCGACTGCACCGGCGGCGAGAGCGAACAGCGTGTCGTCGCCACCGCGGCCGACGTTGGCGCCCGGGTGGAAGTGTGTGCCGCGCTGACGAACGATGATCTCGCCGGCGAGGACAGCCTGACCGCCGAAGCGCTTCACGCCCAGTCGCTGGGCGTTGGAGTCACGGCCGTTGCGGGTAGAGCTCGCGCCCTTTTTGTGTGCCATCTCGGATGCCTCTTCCGCTTACTTGATGCCGGTGATCTTGACGCGCGTGAGGTCCTGACGGTGTCCCTGGCGCTTCTTGTAACCGGTCTTGTTCTTGAACTTCTGGATGACGATCTTGGGACCGCGCTCTTCGCCGAGAACCTCGGCGGTGACGGTCACCTTCGCCAGCTTGTCGGCGTCGGTCGTCACGGCGTCGCCATCGACGAGCAGCACGGCGGGCAGCTCGAGCTTCTCGCCGACCTTGACCTGCTGACGGTCGAGAACGACGATCGTGCCGACCTCGACCTTCTCCTGACGGCCGCCGGCGCGCACAACTGCGTAAACCACTTCACACCTGTTTTTCTTCTGCGGAGCCTGCGGCCCCGGCTGTCTTCATGGGACGAGCACGCCCGTAAAGGTTGTGCCCAAATATCCAGTGCGGAGGCGAAACTCGACGCACCAAGGGTCTACTTTACCCGATGCGCTGCCCATCGGCAAAAGCGGCCCGGGGCGTGTCGCGCCCGACTTAGACTCCAGCCATGGCGATCCTCATCGACGACGCGCGCTGGCCCGCACATGGGCGGTTGTGGGCGCACCTGGTCAGCGACAGCGACCTCGAGGAGCTCCACGCGTTCGCGGAAGCCAACGGCATCCCCCGTCGAGGATTCGACCGCGACCACTACGACGTGCCTGAAGACGCCCTGAACAGGCTCGTGGCCGCCGGTGCAGAGCACGTGAGCGGCCACGAGTTGGTGAAGCGGTTGATCGCTTCGGGTTTGCGGGTCACCGCTCGCGAGCGGCGTTCACTCTGAATCAGTCCGCAGATGCCGGGGACTGATCACCCGTCGGTGTCGCAGCGACGGGCGTTCCGGTGAGCGCGGCAGTGGTCACACGACGACGCCCGCGTCCCTGACCCGGAGCCTTCGGCTCGGGAAGAGCACTGAGCACGGAGTCCAGGAGCATGTCCTTCTCCGTCTTCTCGCTCGACGCCCGCGCCGGCGACTCCCGCTTCTTGCGGGGACGCTTGGGCCGCTCGCTGGCGACCTCTGTCTCGACCGGAAGTGAGAGCACAGGCTCGGCGGACAGACCGGCCTCCTCGGCCGCGGTGTGGATCGTGGACGCCGCGATCTGTGCCAGCGCCGACTTCGCGCTCTCCGTGATGACGTGCGTCACGCCGTTGCCCGCGCTCGGCGCGCCGGTGGGAGCGCCCTGGCGCGAACGGCGACCGCCGTTGCTCTGCGACGGCGCCTGCGAGCCGCGGTGCTTGACGACCGGGTCGTGGTGAACGATCACGCCGCGGCCGGCGCAGACCTCGCACGGTTCGCTGAAGGTCTCCAGCAGCCCGAGGCCGAGCTTCTTGCGCGTCATCTGGACGAGACCGAGCGAAGTGACCTCGGCCACCTGGTGCTTGGTGCGGTCACGGCTGAGGCACTCAACAAGACGGCGCAGCACCAGGTCGCGGTTCGATTCGAGAACCATGTCGATGAAGTCGACGACGATGATGCCGCCGATGTCGCGCAGGCGCAGCTGACGGACGATCTCCTCGGCCGCTTCGAGGTTGTTCTTGGTGACGGTCTCCTCGAGGTTGCCGCCCGATCCGACGAACTTGCCGGTGTTGACGTCGACCACCGTCATCGCCTCGGTGCGGTCGATGACGAGAGATCCGCCCGACGGCAGCCACACCTTGCGGTCGAGAGCCTTCTCGATCTGCTCGGTCACGCGGAAGCGGTCGAAGGGATCCTGCTCGTCCTCGTACTTCTCGATGCGCTCGAGAAGGTCCGGCGCGACGCCGGCGAGGTAGGCCGTGATGGTCTGGTAGGCGTCATCGCCCTGGATCAGCATCTTGGAGAAGTCCTCGTTGAAGACGTCGCGGACGATCTTGACCAGCAGGTCGGGCTCGGAATGCAGCAGGGCCGGTGCACCGATGGTGTCCACCTGCGACGAGATGTGCTCCCACTGCGAGGTGAGACGCTGCACGTCGCGCGTCAACTGGTCTTCGGTCGCGCCCTCGGCGGCCGTGCGGACGATGACGCCGCTCGACTCGGGCAGCACCTCCTTGAGGATGCGCTTCAGGCGCGCGCGCTCCGTGTCGGGGAGCTTGCGCGAGATGCCGTTCATCGCGCCGCCGGGAACGTAGACGAGGTAGCGGCCCGGCAGCGATATCTGGCTGGTCAGGCGAGCGCCCTTGTGTCCCACCGGATCTTTGGTGACCTGCACGAGCACGCGGTCGCCGCTCTTGAGCGCAAGCTCGATGCGACGCGGCTGGTTGCCCGTCTCGACGGCATCCCAGTCGACCTCGCCGGAGTACAGCACCGCGTTGCGTCCGCGGCCGATGTCGACGAAAGCGGCCTCCATACTGGGCAGCACGTTCTGCACGCGACCGAGGTAGACGTTGCCGATCAGCGACGACTCCTGGCTGCGCGCGACGTAGTGCTCGACGAGGACGTTGTCCTCGAGAACGGCGATCTGGATGCGACCGTTCTTGGAACGCACGATCATGTCGCGGTCGACGGCCTCACGGCGCGCGAGGAACTCGGCCTCCGTCACGACGGTGCGTCGACGTCCGGCCTCGCGGCCATCGCGGCGGCGCTGCTTCTTCGCCTCGAGACGGGTGGACCCCTTGATCCGCTGCGGCTCGGTGATGAGTTCGACGGCACGGCGACGCGGAGGGGTCTGACCCTGTGGGGCGTCGTCCGCCTCGGATGCCGAGGCTCCTCCGCTGCGGCGGCGGTTGCGGCGGCGGGCGCTCGACGCGGTCTCCGGACCGGCCTCGTCGCGGTCGTCGCGACCGTCGGGCCGCGAGCCCGGGCGCGGCGGCAGCGGAGCCACAGCGGGTGCGTAGAAGACGAGCTGCGTCGAGACGGCCGAAACGAAGTCGGCGGGAAGCAGCCCGAGGCTCACGGCGGTGAGCGGCTGGTCGTCCTTTGCGGGCTCCGACGCCTCGGCGACATCGGCTGCCGCAGCCGCGTTGTCGTCGGCGGGCTCCGCACTCGCAGTCTGGTCGCCGGCGGCCTCCTCGTCGGATGTTGCGGACTCCGTGCCCTCCGCAATGTCGAGGCCGTCGATGGAGGCAGGGGCCTCTTCCGCAGCGGTCGGCTCCGGTGCGGCATCCGCGCTCTCGGGAACGAGGACGGGGGCGGCCTGATCGTCGGGCGACGAGGCGCTCAGAGCCTCGTCCGTGGCGGGTGTGGACTGGTCGTTGATCTGATCGGCCATCTCTGGCTTACTCCTCGCCGCCGGCTCCGCGTGCCGTCGGGTGACATCTGGCGGTACCTCCCGGGTGCCGGGCAACCGCGTGCTCATTCGGTCTGCAGCCTCACCCGCTCGGTGGCGGGGCTCGTACTGCCGGGCGTTCATCGCCCGAAGTCTTCGGTGATGCGCTGTGCGGCGCGGCCGCAATGCATCAGCCACCAGTATCGCATCTTCTTGCGTGGATCGAGCAGAACCGGTCTTCGGGCTCTCCGCGCGTCGCTTACGCTTCCCCAGCGGACACCATCCGCTCGAATGCGATAATCACCGTCATGCACCCACGCACGATCGACAGCCGGCCCCGAGTCCTCGCGATCTGGCTGGTGATCGCCGGCGTCATCGGTTGGATCGCCGCCTTCGCGCTGACGGTGGAAAAGCTCTCCAAAGTCGCCGGTTCGACGGCCGCGGCATCCTGCGACTTCAGCATCATCGTGCAGTGCAGCGCCAACCTGGAATCACCCCAAGGCAGCGTCTTCGGCTTTCCCAACCCGATCATCGGACTCGGTGGGTGGATGGCTCCGATCGTGGTCGGGATGGCGATTCTGGCCGGCGCGCGTTTCGCCCGCTGGTTCTGGTGGGCGTTCTTCGCGGGTGTGACTTTCGCCTTCGGCTTCGTCGTGTGGCTCATCAGCCAGAGCATCTACGTGCTCGGTACGCTCTGCCCCTGGTGCATGGTGACGTGGCTGGTGACCATTCCGACCTTCTACGCGGTCGCTGTTCATCTGCTGCGGTCGGGCGTCGTCTCCGACGCCCCCCGTGTGCGTGCCGTCGGAACCGCACTCGGTGCGTGGGTGCCGCTGATGGCACTCGTCACGTACGCGATCGTTCTGCTGCTCGCGCAGTTCCGCCTCGACGCGATTCCGCAGCTCATCGACGTCATCTTCTAGACAGCCCCGGCACACACCGACGCGCCCGGCCGCAGACCTGCGATCGGGCGCGTCGATATGCGGACGATCAGAACCAGATCGCGAGTTCGCGTGCCGCCGACTCGGGGCTGTCGCTGCCGTGCACCAGGTTCTGCTGCACCTTGAGTCCCCAGTCGCGACCGAAGTCGCCCCGGATCGTGCCGGGCGCCGCCGTGGTGGGATCGGTCGTGCCTGCCAGCGAACGAAAACCCTCGATGACGCGGTTGCCCGCCAGCCGGATGGCCACAGAAGGGCCAGAGAGCATGAACTCCACGAGCGGCTCGTAGAAGGGCTTTCCCGCGTGCTCGGCGTAGTGCTGCTCGAGCAGATCACGGTCGGGCTCGACGAGCTTGATGTCGACGAGTGCGTATCCCTTCGCCTCGATGCGGGCCAGGATCGCGCCAGTGAGGCCGCGGGCGACGCCGTCGGGCTTGACGAGGACGAGGGTCTCTTCGGTGGGCATGTCGGTCTCCGTTCGGTTACGGGCGGGGAGGAAGTACGCGGGCCGCGTTTCGACGATCGAGCGCCCTGCCCTTGATCGTCGCATACGCATACATCGCACCGAAAATGACCCCCACGACAACCAGCGCGGGAACGACGATTCCTCCGAGGACGACCACCCCCTGCCAGACCCAACCGAGCATGATGCCACTGCGCGAGTTGAGGCGAGCGGTCGTCAAGATCATGAGCAACGCCAGGACAGACCCCGCCACGATTCCCCACCACGATGCAATGCCCGCGGGAAGCGCGCTCAGCCCGTAGACGGCGAGACCGCCGAGGAACACGATGATGGACTCGAAGCCCAGCACGACCTGTGCCAGCGACTCCTCGGCGCCGCGCTGACGGCGCGCACGGGCTGCACTCACGCGTGCCACCCTTCCTTCCAATCCTCCGCCGCCGCCAGCTGCAGCGCCTCGCCGGCGAGCACGACACTTCCGGCGATGACCACCGCTCGTCGGTCTGAGGCGGACGCCCACTCGCGTGCGGCTTCAGCGGCATCGGCCAGGTCAGGGTGCACGCTGACGGGGATGCCCGCCGCCTGGACATGATCGGCGAGCGTGTCCGGGTCTGCCGCGCGCTCGGACGGGGGGGCGGTGACGAAGACATGGCTCGCCGCCGGTGCGAGGGTGGCGACGATGCCCGCCGTGTCCTTGTCGCGGAAGGCGCCGAGAACGATGCCCCACTCGTCGAAGTCGAACGAGTCGGACAGGGCGGCGACCAGCGCCCGTGCCCCGTGCGGGTTGTGGGCGCTGTCGACGAGCACGGTGGGAGCCACGCCGATCAACTGCAGCCGGCCCGGCGAGGTGACCTGCGCCAGTCCATCGGCGAGCACATCCGGCGCGATCGGCTGCGTTCCGGCGCCGATGAGCGACTCCACGGCGGCGATCGCGAGCGCCGCGTTGTGTCCCTGATGCGCTCCGTACAGCGGGAGGTAGAGGTCGTCGTACGTCGCGGCCAGTCCCTGCACACCGAGCTGCTGTCCGCCTACCGCGAGGCGCTGCGTCGTGAGGCCGAACGCGGTTCCCTCGACGGCCAGGGTGGCGCCTCGCGCTGCTGCTGCCGCAGTGAGGACCTCGATCGCTGCAGCGTTCTGTGTAGCCGAGACCGTGGCGGCACCGTCTTTGATGATGCCCGCCTTCACCGTCGCAATCTCGGCGATGGTGTTTCCGAGCTTGTCGGCGTGGTCGAGGTCGATCGGGGCGATGACGGCCACATCGCCATCGGCGGTGTTGGTCGAGTCCCACGTGCCGCCCATGCCCACCTCGACGACGGCGACATCGACAGGAGCATCCGCGAACGCGACGAACGCGAGCACCGTCAGCAGCTCGAAGAATGTCAGAGCTGCATCGCCGGATGCCGCGAGTTCTGCATCGACGAGGTCGACGATCGGGCCGATTTCGTCCCACGCATCTGCGATGAGCCCGTCGTCGATGGGTTCTCCGTCGATCATGATGCGCTCGGTGAAGCGCTCCAGGTGCGGGCTCGTGAACAGGCCGGTGCGGAGCCCATGCGCACGAACGATCGACTCGATCATGCGGCTGGTCGACGTCTTGCCGTTCGTGCCCGTGACATGGACCACCCGGTAGGTGCGCTGGGGGTCGTCGAGCAGCTCGAGCACCCGCCGGGTGCGCTCCACGCGAGGCTGTACCCACTGCTCACCTTGGCGGGTCAACAGGTTGCGGTAGACCGCGTCGGCGCGGTTGCGATCGTTCACGAGGACGCTCCGATGCGGGTGACGGCGACGGTGAACGGACCGCGGTTGGCGTAGGTCGCCGCCGCGATCTCCGCCGTGTAGTCGGCGTCGAGGGTTTCGGCCGCGGCGAGGACTGAGCCTTCGCCCAACAGGGCGGCCCCGTCGGGACCGACGACCGCGTAGTCCAGGGCGAGCGTCTCGCCGGCGACATCGGCCGCGGCGAACGCCGAGGCCACAGCATCGGCATCCTCGGTCGAACCGAAGAGCAGCTGCAGTCGGATGCGGTCACTCACGTCGAACCCGGCGGCTTTGCGTGTCTCCTGCACTGCCCGGACGATATCGCGCCCCAACCCCTCGGCCTCGAGTTCCGCGGTGGTGGTCGTATCAAGGAGGACGAAGCCCCCCTCGCCGTCACCGGCGCCGGGAAGCACGGCGAGCGCTTCGCCGTCGGGGCGGCCGGCGGTCTCGAGAACCAGGTCGTACTCCCCCGTCTCCAAAGCGACGCCGCCGACAGTGACGACGCCGTCGTGTTCGCTCCAGTCACCGGCGCGGGCGGCGCCGATGACCTGCTGCACCTGCGTGCCCAGGCGCGGACCTGCCGCTCGCGCGTTGACGGAGAGCCGGTGAGTGATGCCGTACTCCCGCGCCGTCGCCTCCTCGAGCTCGACGAGCTCGACGGTCTTGACATTCAGTTCCTCGCGCACGATGTCCTCGAATTGCGCAAGGCTCGCAGCCGCGGGCAGCACGACGGTCAGGCGCGGAAGCGGCAGACGCACGCGCTTGCCCTGCTTCTTGCGGAGCGCGTTCGCGACGCTCGACACCTCGCGGACCGCATCCATCGCGGTACGAATGTCGGTCGCGGCGGGGAAGGCATCGGCATCCGGCCAGTCGGTCAGGTGCACACTGCGCCCGCCGGTGAGCCCTTGCCACACGCGCTCGGAGATCAACGGGATCAGCGGCGCCGCCACCCGCGTGAGCGTTTCGAGCACGGTGTACAGCGTGTCGAACGCTTCGGTCGAGCGCGCGTCGTCGCTCACGCCGACCCAGAAACGGTCGCGCGAGCGGCGCACGTACCAGTTCGTCAGCGCTTCGGTGAAGTCGCGCAGCTTCGCGGCCGCGGTGGTCGAATCGAGCTGCTCGAGGTCGGAGGCGACCCCGCGCACGAGATCCCCCGTGAGGGCGAGGATGTAGCGGTCGAGCACATTCGTCGAGTCGGTGCGCCACGTGGCGGTGTACCCGCCGGGTGCAGCGGCATTGGCGTACGTCGCGAAGAAGTACCACGTGTTCCACAACGGCAGCAGGAACTCGCGGACGCCGGCCCGGATGCCCTCCTCGGTCACGACGAGGTTGCCGCCGCGTAGCACCGACGACGCCATCAGGAACCAGCGCATCGCGTCCGAGCCGTCGCGGTCGAAGACCTCGCTCACGTCCGGGTAGTTGCGCAGCGACTTGCTCATCTTCTGGCCGTCGCTGCCGAGCACGATGCCGTGGCAGGCCACGCCGGTGAACGCCGGCCGGTCGAAGAGGGCTCCGGAGAGCACGTGCATGACGTAGAACCAGCCGCGCGTCTGCCCGATGTACTCGACGATGAAATCGGCGGGGGCGTGTTCGTCGAACCAGTCGCGGTTGTCGAACGGATAGTGCACCTGCGCGTACGGCATCGAGCCGGAGTCGAACCACACGTCGAAGACGTCCTCGATGCGGCGCATCATGCTCTGCCCGGTCGGGTCGTCGGGGTTCGGGCGCGACAGCTCATCGATGTAGGGGCGGTGCAGATCCACCTCGCCGGCCGCGTTGCGCGGCAGGCGCCCGAAGTCGCGCTCGAGGTCGGCGAGCGAGCCGTACACGTCGATGCGCGGGTACTCGGGGTTGTCGCTGCGCCACACCGGGATGGGAGATCCCCAGAAGCGGTTGCGGCTGATCGACCAGTCGCGCGCACCTTCCAGCCACTTGCCGAACTGGCCGTGCTTGACGTTCTCGGGCGCCCAGGTGATCTGCTCGTTGAGCTCGATGAGGCGGTCCTTGATCGCCGTGACGCGCACGAACCAGCTCGAAACGGCCTTGTAGATCAGAGGGTTGCGGCAGCGCCAGCAGTGCGGGTACGAGTGCTCGTAGGACGCCTCGCGCACCAGGCGCCCCTCCGCGCGAAGGAGCCGGATGAGGGGACGGTTCGCATCCATCCAGAGCTCGCCGGCCACGTCGGGCACCTGCGGCAGGAAGCGTCCGCCATCGTCGAGGCTCATGATGAGCGGGATGCCGGCGGCCTCGGTGATCCGCTGGTCGTCCTCACCGTAGGCGGGGGCCTGGTGCACGATGCCGGTGCCATCGGTCGTGCTGACGTAGTCGTCGACGAGGATGCGCCACGCCGACTGCGTGCCCCACGTGTCGGCATCCGCGTAATAGTCGAAGAGACGGTCGTAGTGCACGTCCGCGAGATCAGCACCGATGACCGTGCGCTCCACCGCCTCCGCGGCCTCCGCGGCGCTCTCGTAGCCGAGGTCCTTCGCGTAGCCGCCAAGAAGGTCGGAGGCGAGCAGATAGCGGTGCGCCGTGGCGCCCTCGTCGTCGCCGGATGCCGGGACGTCAGCGGCCCCGTTCGGCCCGCCGGGCACAACGACGTATTCGATCGCGGGCCCGACGGCGAGGGCGAGGTTGGTCGGCAGCGTCCATGGCGTGGTGGTCCAGGCGAGCGCGCGCACGCCGGTCAGGCCCAGGCTCTCGGCCTTGACGCCGACGAGCGGGAAGGTCACGGTGACGGAGGGATCCTGACGCATCTTGTAGACGTCGTCATCCATTCGCAGCTCGTGGTTCGAAAGCGGCGTCTCATCACGCCAGCAGTAGGGCAGCACGCGATGGCCCTCGTAGGCGAGGCCCTTGTCCCACAGCTCCTTGAATGCCCACAGCACCGACTCCATGTAGCCGGTGTCGAGCGTCTTGTACCCGCGCTCGAAGTCGACCCAGCGCGCCTGGCGGGTGACATAGTCCTCCCACTGCTGGGTGTACTCGAGCACCGACTCGCGTGCCTTCATGTTGAAGGCAGCGATGCCCATCTGCTCGATCTCGCTCTTCTCGGTGATGCCGAGCTGCTTCATCGCCTCCAGCTCGGCAGGCAGGCCGTGCGTGTCCCAGCCGAAGACGCGGTCGACCTTCTTGCCCCGCATCGTCTGAAAGCGCGGGAAGAGGTCCTTGGCGTACCCGGTGAGCAGGTGGCCGTAGTGCGGAAGCCCGTTCGCGAACGGAGGCCCGTCGTAGAAGACCCATTCGTCCGCGCCGTCGCGACGTGTGATCGATGCGCGGAAGGTGTCATCCTGCGCCCAGAAGTCGAGAACCTCGCCTTCGATCTCGGGAAACCGCGGGCTCGGGGAGACGTCAGCGGCCGGGCCGAAGGCGCTCGTCGCAGGAGCCGTGGGCGCGCTCGTGAAGGTTTGAGGGTACGTCATGTCACTCCAGCAGGTGCTCGTGCATCGTATGAATCGTGCAGTCTTCCTGCGAGGACGATCATCAGACCGCGGTACCACCCCGCTTGCCGTTCCGATGAAGAAACGGCCACTCGTGCGACGGCTGTGACGGGCCTGCCCCGCGCGGTTCTACCGACCCCGAGGGGCTTTCTTCCGCGAGCTCCCCGGTGATGGCCGGATCAGTGCTGGTGAGGCCATCATACCGTCCGCGTAGTCTCGGGGCATGGTCTCGCGTCCCTCCGCTCCTGTGTCTCCGCGCATCACCGCTCCCGACCTGCCGGACGCGCTCGAGGATGTGACCGGCCTGCGCGCCCGCACCGACGTCCTCGCAGTGTCGGTGAACGCGCTGGCGGGCGATGTGGATGCCGTTCACGCCCGCATCGCGGAAGCCCGGGTGTCTGCGGCATCCGTCGGTCACCTCGATCTGACCGGAACCCATCTCGTCGATGTCGCCATCGACGAGATGCGGGCCGTCGAGGTGGTCGCCCGTGACGGCGCGTGGCGAAACGTCGAGATCTCGGGCGGGCGCATCGCGACGATCGACGGGTTGCGTGGTCGGTGGGACAGTGTCGTGCTGCGAGGCGTGCACGTCGACTATCTGTCGCTGCCGTCGGCCGAGCTTTCCGACGTGTTGTTCGTCGACTGTCGTTTCGGCACGATCGATCTGCCTGAGGCGCGCTTGACACGACTGGCATTCGAGGGGTGCCGCGCCGACGAGGTCGACACCCGTGGCTTGCGTGCTCGCGACCTCGATCTGCGCGGGCTGGAGGCGCTCTCCTTTACCGACCCCCGCGCTCTGTCCGGGACGTGGCTCGACGCGCGCCAGACCGAGCTGCACGCGACGGCATTCGCGCAGGCTCTCGGCATCCGGGTGACCGCGTGATCGCGCAGACCGCGCGCCTGCGGCTGCGGGAGATGACCGACGACGACCTTCCGGCGCTACGTCGAATTCTGCACGACCCTCAGGTCATGGTCGCCTACGAAGGCTCCTTTTCGGACGAGGAGTCGCTGGCCTGGCTGCGTCGTCAGCAGGAGCGCTACCGCGAACACGGATTCGGTCTGTGGGCGGTCGTGAAGCGGGACGGCGACGAGATGATCGGACAGTGCGGCATCACCCGGCAGCGCATCGAGGACGATGAGGTGACCGAGGTGGGCTACCTCTTCCAGCGCGCGCACTGGCATCGCGGCTACGCGCTCGAAGCCGCCACCGCCTGTCGCGACTGGGCCTTCGAAGAAACCGGGACCGACGCCGTCTGGGCGAAGGTGCGCAGCACCAACATCGCGTCGATGAACGTCGCCATCGGCCTCGGAATGCGGGTGCGTCGTGCTTTCACGACGCACTACCGCGGCGTCGACATGCCGCATCTCGGCTTCGCGATCAGCCGGGCAGAGTCAGAGCGTGTCCGCTCGCGGCGGGCGCTGGTCGGCGCCGCCCCGCGGTGCGGCACGTCGGCGTCCCGGTAGACTTGCGACACACACACTCAGGCACGCTCACACAGTGCCGCACATATCGAGGAGATACCCATGGCCATTCCCGACAAGCCCGCACTCGAGGGGCTCGAAGCCAAGTGGGACCAGATCTGGGCGGCCCGGGGCACGTATCTCTTCGATCGCGAGGCCGCCAAGGACTCGGGCCGTGGCGGCGTCTTCTCCGTCGATACTCCTCCGCCGACCGCATCGGGTTCGCTGCACATCGGTCACGTGTTCAGCTACACGCACACCGACGTCAAGGCGCGCTTCGAGCGCATGCGGGGCAAGACGGTGTTCTACCCGATGGGCTGGGATGACAACGGCCTGCCCACCGAACGTCGCGTGCAGAACTTCTACGGAGTGCGGTGCGATACGTCACTGCCGTTCGACCCCGACTTCACTCCCCCGTTCCGAGGCGACGCCAAGAGCCTCAAGCCGGCCGATCAGGTGCCGATCAGCCGCCGCAACTTCATCGACCTGTGCGAGGAGTTGACGCTCGAAGACGAAAAGGCCTTCGAGGACGTCTTCCGTCAGCTCGGTCTGTCGGTGGACTGGACGCAGACCTACCGGACGATCTCCGACGAGACGATCCGCACGAGTCAGCTCGCGTTCCTGCGCAATCTCGAGCGCGGTGAGGCCTATCAGGCGATGGCGCCGACGCTCTGGGACATCGACTTCCGTTCGGCGATCGCGCAGGCCGAGCTCGAAGACCGCGAGCAGCAGGCCTCTTACCACCGCCTCGCGTTCCACAAGACCGACGGATCCGGTGACATCCACATCGAGACCACCCGGCCCGAACTGCTCGCGGCGTGTGTCGCGTTGGTCGCCAATCCGGCCGATGAGCGGTACCAGCCGTACTTCGGGAAGACCGTGTCCACGCCGGTGTTCGGCGTGGAGGTCCCGGTGCTCTCGCACCCGCTCGCCCAGCAGGACAAGGGTTCGGGCATCGCGATGGTCTGCACCTTCGGCGATGTGACCGACATCATCTGGTGGCGAGAGCTTGATCTTCCCAACCGCACGATCCTCGGCAAGGACGGCCGCATCGTCGCCGAGGCGCCGGAGGCTCTGGTGACCGATGCCGCGCGTGCTGCCTATGCCGAGATCGCCGGGCTGACGGTATTCAGCGCGAAGAAGAAGATGGTCGAGCTCCTCGATGCCTCGGGCGAGTTGCTCGAGGTGTCGAAGCCGTTCAACCACCCGGTCAAGTTCTACGAGAAGGGCGACCGTGCCCTCGAGATCGTCTCGACGCGCCAGTGGTATCTGCGCAACGGCGCTCGCGATGAGGCATTCCGCGAGAAGCTCATCGCCCTCGGCAAGAGCATGGCCTGGCATCCGGACTTCATGCGCGTGCGCTTCGAGAACTGGACCAACGGTCTCACCGGCGACTGGCTCATCAGCCGTCAGCGCTTCTTCGGAGTGCCGATTCCCGTCTGGTACCCGCTCGATGAGAACGGGGAGAGAATCGAAGGTGGCGTGATCACCGCCGACATCGCGACGCTGCCGGTCGACCCGACGATCGACGTGCCCCCGGGCTACACGGAGGCACAGCGCGGCGTCGCTGGTGGCTTCGACGGCGAGAAGGACATCTTCGACACGTGGGCCACGTCGTCGCTCACCCCGCAGCTCGCCGGCGGTTGGCAGCGCGACGACGAGCTGTGGAACCTCGTCGCACCTTTCGACCTGCGCCCGCAGGGGCAGGACATCATCCGCACCTGGCTGTTCTCCACCATGGTGCGCTCGGCCCTGGAAGACGACCGCGCACCATGGTCGGACGCCGCGATCAGCGGTTTCATCGTCGACCCCGACCGCAAGAAGATGTCGAAGTCGAAGGGCAACGTCGTCACGCCCGCCGACATCCTCGAACAGCACGGCACCGACGCGGTGCGCTACTGGGCCGCGTCGAGCCGCCTGGGTGCCGACGCTGCGTTCGACCCGCAGAACCCGACGCAGGTCAAGATCGGACGTCGCCTGGCGATCAAGGTGCTCAACGCGGCCAAGTTCGTGCTCTCGTTCCCGGTCCCCGATGGAGCGCGGGTGACGCACGATCTGGATGCCGCGATGCTCGCCACGCTCGATCAGGTCGTCCGCGACGCCACGAGAGCCTTCGACGCGTACGACCACGCGCGAGCGCTGGAGGTCACCGAAGCCTTCTTCTGGACGTTCTGCGACGACTATCTCGAGCTCGTCAAAGAGCGGGCGTACAACCAGACCGACGTCGGCCAGGCGTCGGCCGCGCTCGCGCTGCGCCTGGCCCTGTCGACTGTGCTGCGTCTGCTCGCCCCGGTGCTGGCGTTCGCCACTGAGGAGGCGTGGTCATGGTTCGAGGACGGTTCGATCCACACTGCTCCGTGGCCCGAACCGCTCGGTGATGGCGACGGCTCGGGGTCTGCTGGCGGTGACCCCGCCGTGCTCGTCGCGGCCAGTGCCGCACTCATCGGCATCCGTCGCGCGAAGACCGAGGCGAAGGCTTCGCAGAAGACGCCCGTGAGCCGCCTGGTGCTGCGCGCGGATGACGTGACGATCGCAGCCCTGCGCCTCGCCGAGGGCGATCTGAAGGCCGTCGGTCGCATCGCCGAGCTGGAGTTGCTCGGTGACGGCGACGCCCTCACGGTCGAAGCCGTCGAACTCGCTCCGGAGGTCTGACATGCAGCTGGGAACGCGCTGGACCAGCGGCGACGAGCCGCCCGCGGCGGTGCCGGCGGTATTGCGGGCACAGATTCACGCCGTCGACCGTGCTCTGCCCGCCGACGACCTCGGTCAGCCACGGCCGCGATGGACCCTGACGTTCCTGGAGGGCCGGCCGATCGCCGAGCTCGACACCGGCGTCATCGTCGAAGCCACGGCATCCGGCGAGGCCATCGTTCGTCACGATGACGAGGACGACTTCGCCTGATCGTTTCGGCGTCAGGACGGAGCGTCGGAGCTCTGCCCGGGGCGGTCGATTCGATAGACGAGCCGCGCGAACGGCCCGGCCGCGCGAGCCGACTGCAGTGACAAGCGGCTCGCCTCGATGCGGCGCGGCAGGATCGGGGCACCGGCTCCCAGTGTGACGGGCGCGAGAGAGACCGCGATCTCGTCGAGAGCGTCGGCGTCGAAGAACTGTCCGGCCAGATCTCCCCCGCCGACGACCCAGATGTCGCCGTCGTCGGCGGCGGCGCGAATCTGCGCCAGCGCGTCGACGACCGGGCCGGACACGAAGGTGACATCGGCGCCGGCAGGCCGCGGGAGGGCGCGCGTGGTGAACACGAACGTCGGCTTGTCGCCGTAGAGCTCCCGCCACCGCTCGGGATGTGCGAGGAGATCTTCGGCGGCGAGCACCCACTCGTAGGTGGTCGATCCCTCCACGAGCACTCTCGCGTTCTTCGGGAGCAACTCCGGGTCGGCCGCCTCGCCCCCCGCCGCCGCGAAGAGCCAGGCGAGTGAGTTCTCGCCGTCGGCGATGAAGCCGTCGAGTGACGCGGCCGTGTCGTAGACGATTCTGCTCACGACGCCGACGGTATCGCCTACCTCCGACACCGCGGCGCCGTTCGTCATGCGTCGACTTCCGCCCCGGCTTCGCGAGTGCCGACGATCAGGAGCCGCATGCCGATCAGAGCGACGATCGCCGTTGCCGCTCCGCCGATGAGGAAGGGCAGTCGCAGATCGATGCGTGCGACCAGTCCGCCGAGAAGTGTCGCGATGGGAAACAGCCCCCAGGTGAGCGTCCGCGTGACGCCCAGGGTGCGGCCGAAGATCTCCGGTGGCAGGATCTGCTGGCGAAGGCTGCCCCACGGCACATTCCAGACCGACACCGCGCATGCCGCCAGCGCGAAGGCGATGATCGCGGTCCAGATCGACGGCGCGAGACCGGTCACCAGCATGGCGATGCCGCCGGTGAGGATGCCGCCGAACATCACAGGCCCTCGACCCCACCGCGCGACCAGGCGGGGCGACACGATCGACCCGCAGAGCGCGCCGATGCCGATGCCCGCAGTCACGAAGCCGATTGCGGCCGCGGGGACGGCCATGGCGTCGACGAAGAAGAGGACGAGCACCGCTTGTGCGAAAGAGAGCGCACTGCCGGTGAAGGCGGTGAAGAGCACCATGGACCGCAGGTAGCGGTGGTGCCACAGGAACGAGAGGGCTTCGCGAGTGGTGGGTGCTGTCGCGCGGGGTGCGTCCGTGGTCGCTTCTGCCGTTGCGTCGGGGGCGGTAGCCGACGGGGCCGCGGTTCTGAGCGAGCGTGCCGCCGACAGGGGCAGGAAGAGGGCGAGCACGACCGGGACGAGGTAGCCGATGGAGCCGACCCAGAGCGGGAGGGCCAGCGAGACGGCGAACAGCAGTCCCGAGATCGGTGTGGCGATGAAGCTGTCGACGGTCACCTGCGCGGCCTGGATCCAGCCGTTCGCCCGATCGAGCTGGCCGCGCGGGACCACGCCGGGAATGACCGCGTTGGTCGCGTTGTCGAACAGGGTCTCGCCGAGGCCGAAGATCAAGGTGCCGGCGAACAGCGCGCCGAGCGTGAGGTGTCCCGAGGCGCCGAGGACGGCCAGCCAGAGCGCGACGCCGCCCCGGATGATGTTGGCCAGTGCCATGACGTAGCGACGATCGAAGCGGTCGACGATCATGCCGGCGGGGAGGCCGAAGATCAGCCAGGGCACGAAGGCCAGTGCGGTGAGGATCGAGATGACGAACGGGTCGGAGCTGAGCGTGATGGCGACCAGCGGTACCGCCGTGCGGCCGATGCCGTCGGCGAGGTTGCTGAAGACCGCAGCTGACCAGAGGGTGCGAAACCCGCGGCCCAATGAAGGAGCGCGGCGGGAAGACGTGTCCGCGTTCGGCTCGAGGGCGGCGGTGGGAGCGGTCATCAGGAAAGTCCTTCTTCGGGGAGGGGAAACAGGTCGGTGCGGATGCTGACCGGGCGCAGGCCTTCGCCTGTCTGATCGCGGTAGAGGTCGCCGTAGCGGAGGACCACCTCGTGGAGTTCGGTGGCCAAGGCCTCCATCTGGGCGGAGGACAGCCGCAGTGTGGAGGTCGCGACCATGGCTTCGGCGGAGTCGAGGGTTTCGGCAGAACTCAGCGTCTCGTTCACGTAACGCATCAATTGCAGGTGGCGGCGGGTCAGGAACTCGTTCATCACGAGCTGGGTCGCCGCTTTACCCGCCGGCGTCTTCATCGCCTCCGGGTTCGTGAACGAGACACCGCCCTTGGTCCGCTCCCACCACCGCTCGCGTCCCGTGCCGCGGTCACTGATCTCGCGGATGAGATCGTGCTTGGCGAGCGCGCGTAAGTGATAGCTGGTGGCGCCGGAGGACTCCCCCGTCATCGCTGCCAGAGAACTCGCGGTCTGCGGACCGTACTGGGTCAGGATGTCGTAGATCTCGACCCGGAGCGGGTGGGCCAGAGCGCGGAGAGCGCTGGCATCGAGCTTGCGCTCTTCCCCGGACACGGACGGGCTGTCGGGCGAGCCGGTCGGGGCGTCATCTGTGCTCATGCTGCAAAGATAGCGTTGCAAAGAAACGTTTGCAAGATGATCTTTGCACCGCTTCGGCCTACGCTGGGACGATGACCGATGTCGTGTTCAATCCCCTCCTGGCTCCGTCCTCGCTCCCCTATGGTCTGCCCGACTATCGGACGATCAGACCGGCGTACTACCTTCCGGCATTCGAGGAGGCGTTCGCGCGTCACCGCCGTGAGATCGACGAGATCACCGGCACCTCGGCATCCCCCACGTTCGAGAACACGATGGTCGCGCTGGAGCGCTCCGGAGATCTCCTCGGCCAGGTGGCGCGCACGTTCTACACGGTGGCTTCCGCCGATGGCACGCCGGAGATCCAAGAGATCGAGCAGTCCCTCGCTCCGCTCATGTCGGCGCATCAGGATGCCGTTCAGCTCAACAAAGCGCTCTATGAGCGCGTACAACTGCTGCACGCCCAGCGTGACGACCTCGATCTGACGGCGGAAGAGCGCTATCTGCTCGAACGCCACTACCGGGAGATGACGCACGCCGGCGCCAGCCTCGACGATGCGGAGAAGAGCCGCCTCACCGACCTCAATCAGCGTCTGTCAGTGCTGACGACGACGTTCGAGAAGAACCTCCTGGCCGACACCAACGACCTCGCCGTCGTCTTCGACGATGCCGCCGAACTCGACGGCCTCACCGACGGCGAAATTTCGGCCGCGGCGCAGAACGCCTCAGACCGGGGCATGGAGGGGCGTTATGTGGTCACTCTCACGCTCTTCACCGGCCACCCGTACCTGTCGAGCCTGACAAGCCGCGACAGCCGTCGGCGTCTTCTGGACGCGTCCCGCTCGCGGGGTTCGCGCGGCAACTCCTTCGATAACCGGGAGGTGCTGCGGGAGATCGTGCGCCTGCGGGCCGAGCGGGCGGCGCTCCTGGGGTACGGCAGCCACGCCGCGTATGTCACCAGCGACGAGACGGCAGGGTCTCCCGAAGCCGTCCACGCTCTGCTGCGACGCCTTGCCGCCCCGGCGGCGGCGAATGCGCGCGCCGAACAGGCGGCACTGCAGGCCATCGTCGACACGGAATCGCATCCGTTCGCCCTCGAAGCGCACGACTGGGCGTTCTACACCGAACGCGTGCGTGCCGCACAGTACGATCTCGACCGCACCGCTCTTCGACCCTGGTTCGATGCGGAGCGTGTTCTCGTCGACGGCGTCTTCCGCGCAGCGACGTCGCTCTACGGCATCACCTTCACCGAGCGCACCGACCTCCCTGGATACCACCCCGACGTTCGGGTCTTCGAGATCCACAACGCAGACGGGACCGAGCTGGGGTTGTTCCTCCTCGACCTCTACACGCGTGACACCAAGCGCGGCGGTGCGTGGATGAACTCGATCGTCGCCCAGTCGGCCCTTCGCGGCACCCGCCCGATCGTCGTGAACAACCTGAATGTGCCGAAGCCGGCGGACGGACAGCCCACTCTGCTGACCCTCGACGAGGTCACCACGATGTTCCATGAGTTCGGTCACGCACTGCACGGACTGTTCGCCACCGTCACGTTCCCGCACTTCGCCGGTACTGCGGTCTTCCGCGATTTCGTGGAGTTCCCGAGCCAGGTGAACGAGATGTGGATCCTCTGGCCCGAGATCCTCGCCTCCTACGCGCGCCACGTCGAGACGGGCGAGCCGCTCCCCCACGACGTCGTCGAGAAGCTCCACGCCTCGGAGGCGTTCAACCAGGGGTTCGCCACCAGCGAGTACCTCGCGGCGGCATGGCTCGACCAGGCGTGGCACTCGCTGGACGTCAGAGGTGCGGATGCCGTGGCCGACGTCGCTGCGTTCGAGGCCGCTGCTCTGGCGGACATCGGCCTGGACAACCCTGTGGTGCCGACGCGGTACGCGTCGACGTACTTCGCACATGTATTCTCAGGCGGTTACAGCGCCGGGTATTACTCCTACATCTGGAGCGAAGTGCTCGACGCCGACACCGTCGAGTGGTTCAGCGAGAATGGCGGCCTGACCCGAGAGGGTGGCGACCGCTTTCGTGAGCGCCTACTGGGCGTCGGCGGCTCCAAGGACCCGCTCGAGGCGTATCGCGACTTCCGCGGGCGCGACGCCGACATCGCCCCGCTGCTGGCGCGCCGCGGACTCGAGGGCTGATCGCCGACGTCTGCGCGGCTACGGTGAGGGCGACTCCGACGGGGTCGGTGTGCTGTGCGACATCGTCGCCGGGCAGTCGATCGGCCGGTACGACGATCGGCCCTCGCGCACGTGGAAGCGGAAGCATCCCTGTGCGCTGCCGGCAGCCACGCCGGGTTGGAAGAGTCGCGTGGAGGGCTCTGGCTGCACGCTCACCTTGATCCGTACGTCCAGGCGTGCCCCGTCGGGGTCCGACGTCGAACCGCGCCACGCGTAAGGCTCCACCGTCGCCCCCGCCACATCGCCGAACTGGGTAGCAGCGAGGGTTGCGGCATCCACTCCCGGCCCCGGGCGTGACACGCGGTGCTGGATGGTGCGGGCCGCGGCATCCACCTGCGCGTGCGCGATCGATTCCCCGTCGCGCGGCCCGAACGCATGCATGAAGGTCACGGTCGCAACGCCGGTGAGGATGAGGATGGCCATCACCGTGCCGACAACGATGCGAAGGATGCGAACTGCCCGTGGGGGGCGCTCACGCGAGGAGGCCGGTGCTGTCACCGAGGTCAGGCGCTCTTGCGCTTGTGCTCCAGCACGAGGGTCGGCGGAGCTCCTTCGGTGACGGCGGCGCGCGTGACGATCACCTTCGCGACATCCTCTGTCGAGGGGATTTCGAACATGATCGGACCGAGCACGTCTTCGAGGATCGCGCGCAGACCACGCGCACCCGTCTTGCGGGCTACGGCGAGGTCGGCGATGGCGAGCAGCGCGTCGTCCTCGAACTCCAATTCGGCGCCGTCGAGCTCGAACATGCGCTGATACTGCTTGACGAACGCGTTCTTCGGTCCCGTCAGGATCTCGATGAGCGCGGCTTGGTCGAGCGGGGCCACGGACGTCACGACCGGCAGGCGTCCGATGAACTCGGGGATCAGGCCGAACTTGTGAAGGTCTTCCGGCTCGACCTCGCTGAAGAGGTCGAGCTCCTTGCCCTTTTCCTGCAGGGGGGCGCCGAAGCCGACGCCGTGCTTGCCGACGCGCGACGAGATGATGTCCTCGAGACCCGCGAAGGCGCCCGCCACGATGAACAGGACGTTGGTCGTGTCGATCTGGATGAACTCCTGGTGCGGGTGCTTGCGTCCGCCCTGCGGCGGCACCGACGCAACCGTGCCCTCGAGAATCTTCAGGAGCGCCTGCTGAACGCCCTCGCCGGACACATCTCGGGTGATCGAGGGGTTCTCGGCTTTGCGGGCGATCTTGTCGACCTCGTCGATGTAGATGATGCCGGTCTCTGCGCGCTTGACGTCGAAGTCCGCGGCCTGCAGCAGCTTGAGCAGGATGTTCTCGACGTCTTCGCCGACGTATCCCGCTTCGGTGAGCGCGGTCGCATCGGCGACGGCGAACGGAACGTTCAGTCGCTTCGCGAGCGTCTGGGCGAGGTACGTCTTGCCGCAACCGGTCGGGCCGAGCAGCAGGATGTTGCTCTTCGCGATCTCGACCTCGTCGGCGCGCTGCTCGGCCGACTGGAGCGTTCCGTGCGCGCGCACGCGCTTGTAGTGGTTGTACACGGCTACCGAGAGCGCCTTCTTCGCGGCATCCTGGCCGACCACGTATTCCGCCAGGAAGGAGAAGATCTCACGCGGTTTGGGCAGATCGAAATCGCTGACGACGCCGTCGGACGACTCCGCCATGCGCTCTTCGATGATCTCGTTGCACAGCTCGACGCACTCGTCGCAGATGTAGACCCCGGGTCCAGCGATCAACTGCTGCACCTGCTTTTGGCTTTTGCCGCAGAAGGAGCACTTGAACAGGTCGGCACTTTCACCGATGCGAGCCATGATGCTCCTCCTCCAGAAAACTCTCAGGGATGCGATTCGAGCCTAACCGCTGAGTCGGACATCTCGGCGGATTGCGACACGGTTGTGGAACTCTCGACATGTGACGAGGTCCCGCTGTCGATGCGACGGCGGGACCTCGTGGTGGCACGTGTGTCAGGACGTCAGTGCTGCGGGTACGCGCTTGCGCGACGTCAGCACCTGGTCGACGATGCCGTACTCCAGGGCCTCGGCCGCAGAGAGGATCTTGTCGCGGTCGATGTCCTTGTGGACCTGCTCCTGAGCGCGGTTGGTGTGCCGCGCCATTGTCTCTTCCAGCCACGTGCGCATGCGCATGATCTCGGCTGCCTGGATCTCGATGTCCGAGGCCTGACCGTGGCCGGATTCGCCGACGGCGGGCTGGTGCATGAGGATGCGAGCGTTCGGCAGGGCCAGACGCTTGCCCGGGGCGCCGGCGGCAAGCAGCACCGACGCGGCAGAGGCCGCCTGACCGAGCACGACGGTCTGGATCTGCGGCGACACGTATTGCATGGTGTCGTAGATCGCGGTCATGGCGGTGAAGGATCCACCCGGCGAGTTGATGTACATGACGATGTCACGGTCGGGGTCTTGCGACTCGAGCACGAGGAGCTGGGCCATGACATCATCGGCCGACGCGTCGTCGACCTGCACGCCGAGGAAGATCACACGGTCTTCGAACAGCTTGTTGTAAGGGTCCTGGCGCTTGTAGCCGTAGGCCGTGCGCTCTTCGAACTGCGGCAGGATGTAGCGGCTGGAGGGCATCTGGAAGCCCTGCGGGATGCCGGCAGTGGGCATGTTCATTCGGGATCCTCCGGTCAGTTCTTTGTGCCGCCGCCGCCGATGACATCGGTGGCCGATTCGCGGATGTGGTCGACGAAGCCGTACGCCAGGGCCTCTTCGGCGGTGAACCAGCGGTCGCGGTCACCGTCGGCGTTGACCTGCTCGACCGTTTTGCCGGTCTGCGCCGCGGTGATCTCTGCGAGACGCTTCTTCATGTCGAGGATGAGCTGCGCCTGCGTCTGGATGTCGCTGGCGGTTCCACCGAAGCCACCGTGCGGCTGGTGGAGCAGCACGCGGGCGTTAGGCGTGATGTAGCGCTTTCCCTTGGTGCCTGCGGTCAACAGCAGCTGACCCATCGATGCGGCCATACCGATGCCGACGGTGACGATGTCGTTCGGCACGAACTGCATCGTGTCGTAGATCGCCATGCCTGCGGTGATCGAGCCACCGGGCGAGTTGATGTAGAGGTAGATGTCCTTCTCGGTGTCCTCGGCCGCGAGGAGCAGGATCTTCGCGCAGATCTCGTTCGCGTTCTCGTCGCGCACCTCCGATCCGAGCCAGATGATGCGATCTCTCAGCAGTCTGTCGAAGACGCTCGTGGCGACAAGTGGTTCAGCCATGGATACTCCTGATTCCGGGTTTCCGTACGCATTGAATCTATCGGCGTGCGCTCGCGCCCCCGGCCGTGTTCGCCGTCGGCGGAGTGCCGTGTCGGACGGCCCGCTGCACGCGAACGACGAAGGGCCGGATGCCGAAGCATCCGACCCTTCACACGGGCACTCGCCCGCTACGGGATCACTCCGCGTCGGCCTTCTTGGCCGGAGCCTTCTTGGCGGCGGGCTTCTTCGCGGCCGGCTTGTCGGCGGCATCCGCGTCGGCCTTCTTAGCGGGAGTCTTGCGCGCCGGAGCCTTCTTGGCGGGCTTCTCAGCCTCTGCGTCGGCAGCGGCGTCGGCGATCTCCTGAGCCTCCTCGACGACCTCTTCCTCTGCGCTGTCCTCGTCGGAGACGATGAAGCCGGTCAGGTCGACAGCCTTGCCGTTCGTGTCGACGACCGTCACCTTGCCAAGCGCGATCGCGAGCGCCTTGTTACGGGCGACCTCGCCGACCATCGCGGGCAGCTGGTTGCCCTGCTGCAGCGCGTCGACGAACTCCTGCGGAGCCATGCCGTACTGCGCGGCCGACTGGATGAGGTACTGCGTCAGTTCCTCCTGCGAGACCTGCACGTCGTGGGCCTCGGCGAGCTTGTCGAGGATCATCTGCGTGCGGAACTGCTTCTCGCTGGCCTCGGTGACCTCGGCACGGTGCTCGTCGTCTTCGAGACGGCCTTCGCCTTCGAGGTGCGTGTGCACCTCGTCTTCGACCAGCTGTGCGGGGACGGGGATCTCGACCTTGGCGAGCAGCGCCTCGATGAGCTTGTCTCGAGCGGCGGCACCCTGCACGTACACCGACTGCTCGGAGACCCGCGTGGCGAGGCTCTCGCGGAGCTCGGCGATGGTGTCGAACTCGCTGGCCATCTGAGCGAAGTCGTCATCGGCGTCAGGCAGCTCGCGCTCCTTGACAGCGGTGACGCTGACCGAGACCTCGGCCTCGTCGCCGGCGTGGTCGCCGCCGACGAGCTTGCTGCGGAACGTGGTGTCTTCTCCCGCGGTGAGCGACTCGACGGCCTCATCGATGCCCTCGAGCAGCTCGCCCGAGCCGACCTCGTACGACACGCCCTCGGCGCGGTCGATCTCGGCACCGTCGATCGTGGCGACGAGGTTGAGCTCGACGAAGTCACCCTTGGCAGCGGGACGATCAACGGTCACCAACGTGCCGAAGCGGCCGCGCAGGCGGTCGAGCTCGGCGTCGATGGCGGCGTCGTCGGTCTCGACCGCGTCGATTTCGACGGTCACGTCCGCGAGGGAGGGCAGGTCGAACTCGGGGCGCACGTCGACCTCGACCTCGACCTTGAGGTCGCCGGAGAAGTCCTTGTCGCTGGGCCACTCGACGACCTCGGCGGACGGGCGGCCGACGATGCGCACATCGTTGGCCGTGACGGCCTCACGGTAGAAGGTGTCGAGGCCTTCGCTGACCGCGTGCTCGATGACGGCGCCGCGACCGACGCGCTGGTCGATGATCGGCGCGGGCACCTTGCCCTTGCGGAAACCCGGGATCTGGATGTCCTGCGCGATGTGCTCGTATGCGTGCGAGATGCTCGGCTTGAGCTCATCGGGCGTGACCGTGATGTGCAGCTTGACCCGGGTCGGGCTGAGCGTCTCGACGGTGCTGGTGACCATGCCTGTTGTTCTCCTCGTGTCCGGACGCGCACGTGCGTGTCCGTGGTTTCTTAGGTCTGGGGGGCCGTTCGTCGGGGCGACAGGATTTGAACCTGCGGCCTCCCGCTCCCAAAGCGGGCGCTCTACCAAGCTGAGCTACGCCCCGGGCGCGCACTTACCGTCTCAGGTGGCATGCGCCGTGTAACGGCCGTTGGTCAGTCTAGCCGACAAGACCTTGTAGACTCTTCTGGATGCCGCTGCGAAGCGGTCTCGGGGATGTAGCTCAATGGTAGAGCCTCAGTCTTCCAAACTGATGGTGCGGGTTCGATTCCCGTCATCCCCTCCACATTCGCTCACTGTGGTCGCTGGGTGCCCGATCGTGTGCGATTCCAGAGTGCAGCTCCGACATCGTCTGGGCTGGTCTCCCGCCGCTGTGTCGTGGTTCCGCGCGTCGTACGTGCGGACGGCATCCAGATCGTTGCGGTGCCGCTCCGCCGCCACGCCGCTCCGCCGCCACGACGATCGGCCGTTCACCGGCTGATGCGGCCCCCGGTCACCGCGCGTCGGATGCCGTCGCGTGCGACGCGGAATGCGCGCGATAGATCTGCGCGTTGCGGATGATGCCGGCCTTCTCTTCCTCGGACAGCTCCCGGCGCACCTTGGCCGGTACGCCCGCCACGAGCGAACCGTCGGGGATGACGGACCCTTCCAGCACGACCGCTCCCCCGGCGACGAGGCACCCCGAACCGATCACGGCGCCAGACAGGACGACGCTGCCCATCCCGATGAGCGAGCCGTCGCCGATGGTGCAGCCGTGGACCACCGCATTGTGGCCGACCGACACGTCGCATCCGATGACGACCGGGTGGCCGGCATCCACATGCACCGACACGTTGTCCTGCAGGTTGCTCCCGGCCCCCACAGTGATCGCAGCGCTGTCGCCGCGCACGACGGCGTTGTACCAGACGCTTGCGCCCTCCTCGAGGGTGACATCGCCGATCAGTCGCGCGCCGGCCGCGACGAAGGCGCTGGCGTCAATCGACGGGCTGCCCGCTGGAATCGACAGGACGGAGGCATCGTGGGCGATCGTCATGACGCCGACGATAGTCGGCCTACCAAATTCACGGCCCGTCCGTAAGCCCAGCCTTCTCTTGCTTGCGGAATGCAGCGGGCTGGATAGCGTTGTTATCAACGTGGGAGACCCCCGACGAACGGAGACCAGATCATGACCAAGACGCAGAACATTTCCATGACCGCTGCCGGCCCCGAGGCGGCTGCCGGCACCGCCCAGTTCCTGACGCCCGTCGTGCTCGGACTGCAGGCCCTCGCTGTCAACGGCAAGCAGGCGCACTGGAACGTGCGTGGCGCCAACTTCATCGCCATTCACGAGCTGCTCGACCAGGTCGTCAGCAACGCTCAGGGATTCGCCGACCTCGCCGCCGAGCGCATCGTCGCCCTCGGTCTTCCCCTCGACGCCCGCGTGTCGACCGTCGCCGAGAAGACGGGTGCCACCTCCGTTCCCGCCGGCTTCGCGCAGTGGCAGGACGAGATCGTCGCGATCATCTCCGACATGGATGCCGTCATCTCCGACGTCCAGGCAGCCATCGACGGCCTCGACGAGACCGACCTGACCAGCCAGGACGTCGCGATCTCGATCAAGGCCGGCCTCGAGAAGGACCGCTGGTTCCTCTCGGCTCACCTCGCCGCGTAAGCGTCAGCACAGATACAAGGAAGCCCCGGGCGAGAGGCCCGGGGCTTCCTTCGTTCCCGCGCACTCAGCTGAGGTGCGTGAGGCGGCCTTCGATCATGGTTGCGCGTGCCGCCGTCGCCCGCAGTTCTTTCTCTGACACGGAGAGCGGGTCGCGATCGATGACCACCAGATCGGCGACGACACCCGGCGACAACGCCGACCCCGACAGCGATCCGCCCTCCGTAGAGGCCGCCAGTGCGGTCGCGGCATCCACGCCCTCCGACGGACGCCACGGCGGACGTCCGTCCCGCGTGCGGAAGACGGCTGCCGCCATCGCCGCCCAGGGATCCAGCGGCGCGACCGGGGCGTCGGAGCCGAAGAGCAGGTTGGCGCCCGCCGTCGCGAGGGAGCGAAGCGCGTAGGGGATGCCGGTCTGGGTCGCCCAGATCGTGTCGGTCAGGTCGCGGTCATCGATCGCGTGCTCGGGCTGGACGCTCGCGCCCACGCCGAGACGCCCGAAGCGCGGGATATCGGCATGCGCGACGAGCTGCGCATGCTCGATCGTCCCCGTCGCCCCCGTGCTCGCGAAAGCGTCCAGCGCGTGCGAGTTCGCGACGTCGCCGATGGCGTGCACGGCGCACTGCAGCCCCCCGCCCGTGGCCCGCACCATGAGCTCCACGAGCACGTCGGGCGCGACCGTCAGCAGGCCGTGGTTGTGCGGGTCTCCCGGATACGCGTGCGAACACGCCGCCGTGCGCGTGCCGAGCGAGCCGTCGGTGATGACCTTCAGCGGTCCGACCCGAACGAGGCCGCGGGCGTCGAGCGCACCGCCGGACGCGAGCCCCTCCGCCAGCGCGCGTTCGAGCTGAGGCGGATAGATGCCGAAGCGGATGCGCGTCGTATCGAACCCGGCGTCCAGCCGCCTCGCCCACGCCTCAGCATTCCAGGCCATGTCGAGGTCGACGACGCCGACGATGCCCCGGGAAGCCGCGGTCTGCAGGGCCACGCCGACGAGCTCATCGCCGACGAGCGGATCGGCGGCGTTGAGTCGGCGGGAGATCTCGAATGCCGGTTCCTCGCGCAGAACACCGGTCTCGTCGAGGGGGTGACCCTCGCGATGCAGCGCTGCCGAGTTGAGCCAGACGCTGTGCACGTCGGCGTTGATCAGGTACGTGGGCGTGTCGCCCGTCGTGGCATCCAGGACGGCGAGCGTCATCGCGTCGGGCCACAGCGCGTCGCGGAAGCCGGTGCCGACGCGCCGACCGTCGGCGAGCACAGGGGCCGCTCCCATGCGCGCCGCGGCCTCGGCTGCCGATGTGACGTCTCCCAACGGCTCGCGCTGTGCGACGAGGGCCCACTGCACCGTGTGCACGTGGTGGTCCCAGAGGCCCGGAATCAGCCAGCCTCCATCGGCGTCGAACACGGCGCCGCGCCTGGGCAGCCCGCCCGCCGGAGCGATGTCGATGATCCGGCCGGCCGCCAGGTGTACGTCGACGGGCTCCTCGCCGAACGGGTCGAGCCGGTCCATCCCGGTGAGACGTGTGTTCGCGATCACCTCTACCGCGTCGCCGCGCTGCAGCCCGGCGTTCACAACTGCTCCTCCACCGCCGCCGCACGCGGTTCGGCCGGGTCGGATTGCTCGTTCAGGCGGAGTTGGGAACCACGGGCGGCGCGCACGGCGTCGTGCGCGCGTTGCATTTCGCCGGGCAACCGCGGATCGGCGTAGGGGCTCTGCCCGGCGGCCAACTGGCGAATCACCTCGTCGACGGTCTCGTCGGGCTTGTTCTGGCTCAGCTTGCGCTTGGCCATCACCTTCGTCGGCGTGAGGCGGAAGCCCACCGTGCCGCGCTCCAGTCGACGGACGAACTCTTCGTCGTTGGGCGCCTGCCACATCAACCGGGGGTGCGGCAAGGCGCTCTCGAATCGTGCGACGAGGCGGTCGAGAACCCTGAGGTTCTCCTCGGCGGACAGAACCTCGGGGATGCCGGATAGATGCACCGCGACGTAGTTCCAGGTCGGCACGTTCGGCCCCGGCGCGTACCACCCCGGCGACACGTACCCGTGCGGACCCTGGGCGATGACCAGCAGCTCCCGCTCTCCCAAGCCGTGGATGGCGTCGTCGGGCTTGCCGACGTGACCGACGATCGTGAGATCGTCGCGGTCCTCCTCGAGGAGAACCGCGTAGTGCGATGCCACCAGGCCGTCGTCGCCGTGGCTGACGAGGGTCATCCACGGGTTCTCGTCGATGATGCGGCGCAGCTCTCCCACATCGGTCATGGCGAAGCTCGGGTTCTGTCTCATCTGTCTTTCACTTCTGGCAGTTGGGGCACCAGTAGAGCTTGCGGGCACCCATCTCTTCCAGCACGATCGCCGTGCCGCAGACCCGGCACGGAAGACCCGCGCGGTGGTACACCCAGTGCCGATCGTCGCGGCTGGCCATCGCCCGTCGGTAGGCGTCGGCATCCAGGTCATCCATCGTCATCATCTGGCCGGTCTCGACGCCGATGACGAGCAGTCGCGCCCAGTCACGCCAGATTTCGCGCACGAGGTCTTCCGGGACCAGCTTGCCCGGGGTGTGCGGATCGAGAAGCGCCCGGTACAGCAACTCGGCGCGGTACACGTTTCCTATGCCGCTGACGACGGACTGATCCATCAGCAGAAGCCCGATGGGCGTCGGCTTGCGGCGCACCGAGGCCACGAACCGCTCTTCGCCCTCGGCGAGGTCGTCGACGAGGGGATCCGGGCCGAGCTTCGCGATGGTGGCCTGAACGTCGTCGGGGCTCTGCAACTCGCACGCCGTCGGCCCGCGCAAGTCGGCTGCCGTGACGGAGGTGAGCAATCGGAGCCGTACCTGTCCGACGACGGGCGGCGGCCACTGATCGTCGTCGGCGGACTCCAGCCCGCGGGTCTGCTCGCTCATGCGGACGTGCACCCGCGCGCGCCGGGGCGCCCCGATCGAGCTCAGCGAGTTCTCGCCGGCGGCGTCGAAGACCGCGTCGACATCCGTGCCGCGCTGGTTGGTCTGCCCCATCCGCCCGTTCGCCGAGGCGATCGTGGGGTCGACGTCGATCTCTCCCGCGAAGTCCCAGGCGCCATACATGCCCAGATGCACGCGCAGCCACACATCGCCGTCGAACCCGAGGAACATCTGCTTGCCGACGGCGCGCACCTCCAGCGCCTCACGTCCGTCGATGACGGCAGCGCCCTCGGCGAATCGGCCTTGCGGACTGGATGCCGCGACCTCGCGTCCGACGATGTTGCGCACGAACTGTCGTGCGATGCGATGGACGGAATGACCCTCAGGCATCAGCCGGCTTCGGGATCCATCGCGTCGGCGGACTCGCCGCCCACGGCGGGCGATGCGACCGTGCGGGGGTCGGGCAGCAGCGAGCCGTCGTTCTCAAACGCCGCCAGCTGAGCGATGCGGCGGGCGTGGCGCTCCTCGCCGGAGAAGGGCGTGGCGATGAAGCGATCGATGAAGGCGATCGCCTCATCGACGGTGTGCTGGCGCGCACCGATCGAGATGACGTTCGCGTCGTTGTGCTCGCGCGCGAGTTCGGCGGTGGCGATGCTCCACACGAGGGCGGCGCGCACACCGCGAACCTTGTTCGCGGCAATCTGCTCGCCGTTGCCGGAGCCGCCGAACACGACGCCGAGCGTCTCGATACCCGCGGATTGGTCGCGCACCACGGCCTGGGCTGCGCGGATGCAGAACGCAGGGTAGTCATCCAGGGCGTCGTACTCGACGGGCCCGTGGTCCACGACGTCGTGTCCCTGCTCCGCCAGGTGATGCTGCAACTGCGTAGAGAACTCGAGTCCGGCGTGATCGGTCGCGATGTGGATGCGCATGCTGACCATCCTAGGGATGCCGTCGGCAGCGCGGGCGAGGTTGATATGATGACTTCATCATGCCATTGACAGCCACGCAGAAGCCCTTGTACGAAGTCAAAGCAAACCTGTTCAAGGGGCTTGCCCATCCCCTGCGGATCCGAATCCTCGAGCTGCTCGCGGCTGATTCCGAGCTGAGCGTCGCTGACCTCCAGCGTGAGACGGGATTGGAGGCGTCGCACCTTTCGCAGCATTTGTCGGTACTGCGACGGCACCGGCTGGTCGAGTCCGAGCGCCGCGCCAGCCACGTGTTCTATCGCCTCTCCGATCCCCTCGTTGCGAACCTCCTCACCGCCGCGCGGGAGCTTCTGCTCGGCATCCTGAGCGCCGATGGCGATCTTCTGATGGATGCCCAGGCACTGCCGGCGATCACCGTCTCAACGGTGCGGCCGTGAGCAGGGGGTTTCGCGGGCTGCTGCCGACGGGTAGCGACTATGCGCTGATGCGGCGGACATGGCGCGGAGATCTGATCGCCGGTGTCACCGTGGGCATCGTCGCGCTGCCGCTGGCGCTCGGTTTCGGGGTGAGTTCGGGGCTCAGCGCCGAAGCCGGGCTGGTCACCGCAGTGATCGCCGGGATCGTCGCCGCCGTCTTCGGCGGATCGAATGTGCAGGTGTCCGGTCCGACCGGAGCCATGGTGGTCGTTCTCGTTCCCATCGTCGCCGTACACGGCCCGGCGGCCGTGGCCGTGGTGAGCCTGCTCGCGGGGGTCTTCGTGCTCGCGGCGGGGGCCTTGCGCCTCGGTCGCGCGGTGTCGTTCATTCCGTGGCCCGTCATCGAGGGCTTCACCCTCGGCATCGCGGTCATCATCTTCGCCCAGCAGGTGCCGTCACTGGTGTCGCCGTATACCGCCGCGGCGAACGAGCACAGCTCGAATGCCGTCGTCGCCGCCGTGCAGTCATTCACTCGGCTCGATGCGGGATACGCCGTCTGGGCCCTCGGCGCCGTTGCGGTGGTGGCGATCTGCATGCTCGGCGCCCCGCGTCTGCACCGTGCGATCCCCGGCTCGCTCGTCGGTATCGTCGTGGTGGCCGCCGTTTCACTGGCCGTCGCTGCACCCCTCGCGCGCATCGGCGCTCTTCCCGCCTCCCTGCCGGCGCCCGCACTTCCTGCGATCGATCTCGCCACGCTCGGCCAACTCGCCGCGCCCGCCGCGACCGTCGCAGCCCTGGCGGCGATCGAGTCGCTGCTCTCGGCGCGGGTTGCGGCGAGCCTCGGCGACACGGGCCCGTATGACCCCGACCGAGAGCTGGTCGGGCAGGGTTTGGCGTCGATCGGCTCGTCGCTCTTCGGCGGAATGCCCGCCACCGGCGCCATCGCGCGCACCGCAGTCAACGTCCGCGCGGGCGGCCGCAGCCGACTCGCCGCAGTCACGCATTCCCTCGTGCTGCTGGGCGTCGTGCTGGTGGTCGCCGGACCCGTCGGACAGATTCCGCTCGCCGCGCTCGCCGGCGTGCTGATGGTGACCGCCGTCCGCATGGTGCATGCCGACACGGTGCGCGCCATCGTCCGATCGACGCGGGCGGATGCTGCGGCGTTCATCGCGACGGCCGTCATCACCGTGTCGTTCGATCTCATCGTGGCGGTCATCATCGGCGTGGCCTTCGCCGGCTTCTTCGCGTTGCGCGGCATGTCACGTGCGTCGCGCGTGCGCCGTGAGGAACTACGGGGACACTCTCAACCAGGCGATGAGCGCATCGCGATCCTCCGCTTCGACGGACCTCTGTCTTTCACCTCGGCCGACCGCATCTTCGCCGAGGTCGACGCCATCCGCGACGTATCGGTGGTGATCATGCGGATGAGCCAGCTCGAGCTGGTCGACGCGACGGGTGCACACATGCTGGGCGAGGTGGTGCAGTCGCTCGAACGACGCGGAATCACCGTACTGATCAAGGGCGTGCAGCCACGGCACGCAGGACTGTTCCGCACCGTCGGGGTGCTCGATGCCCTTCGTCATCACAATCACCTGTTCGTCGAGCTGCCCGCCGCGATCGCGCACGCCCGCAGTCACGTGCGTCGCGAATCGGCGACCGCGTAGGCTATGTGGGTTGCCGTCGGCGCCAGCAGTGCCGGATGGTTCAGACCACACCCCTCACCCATGGGAGTACCGCAGTGCCTGGAGAGAACCTCACCCGCATCGAGGCGCAGGAGCGCCGCGCGATCGTGGACACGCAGTCGTATGACGTCGCGCTCGATCTGACCCGCGGTTCGGAGGTGTTCGGCTCGCGCACCGTGGTGCGCTTCACGGCCATCGAAGGCGCATCGACCTTCATCGACCTGATCGCCCGCGACATCCGCGAGATCACGCTCAACGGCGTGGCCGTCGAGCCCGCGTCTTTTGCCGACGCGCGCATCTCGCTGCACGACCTTCGCGCTGAGAACGAGCTGATCGTCGACGCTGACTGCCTGTACACCAACACGGGAGAGGGGCTTCACCGCTTCGTCGATCCCGTCGACGGCGAGGTGTACCTGTACTCGCAGTTCGAGGTGCCTGACTCCCGCCGGGTCTTCGCGGTGTTCGAGCAGCCCGACCTCAAGGCGACCTTCCGCTTCACGGTGACCGCCCCGTCGGCGTGGAAGGTCGTGTCGAACTCCCCGACCCCCGAGCCCGTCGCGGGCGACGAGGGTTCGGCGATCTGGGCGTTCGAGCCCACTCCGCGGATTTCGTCGTACATCACCGCCATCATTGCGGGCCCGTACGAGGCGACGTTCAGCGAGCTGACGAGCGCCTCCGGTGCGATCATCCCGCTCGGTGTCTACGGCCGAAAGAGCCTGTGGCAGCATCTCGATGCGGACTACATCTTCGACAAGACCCGCGAGGGCTTCGCGTACTACGAGGAGAAGTTCGGAGTTCCTTACCCCTTCGCCAAGTACGACCAGCTCTTCGTGCCGGAGTTCAACGCCGGTGCCATGGAGAACGCCGGTGCGGTCACCTTCACGGAGACCTATGTGTTCCGCAGCAAGGTGACGGACGCCGTCAAGGAGCGCCGCGTCGTCACGATCCTGCACGAGCTCGCACACATGTGGTTCGGCGACCTCGTGACCATGAAGTGGTGGAACGACCTCTGGCTGAACGAGTCGTTCGCCGAGTGGGCGTCCACGATCGCGACCGCCGAGGCCACCGAGTGGACCGAAGCGTGGACGACCTTCAACGCGATGGAGAAGACGTGGGCGTATCGACAGGACCAGCTGCCTTCCACGCACCCGGTTGTCGCCACCATCAACGACCTCGACGACGTGCAGGTCAACTTCGATGGCATCACGTACGCCAAGGGCGGCTCGGTGCTCAAGCAGTTGGCCGCGTGGGTCGGGATCGACGCCTTCTTCGCGGGAGTCGGCCAGTACTTCCAGAAGCACGCCTTCGGCAACACCGAACTGTCCGACCTGTTGGTCGAGCTCGAAGCCACAAGTGGTCGTGACCTGTCGGGGTGGTCGAAGAAGTGGCTCGAGACCGCGGGCGTCAACACGCTGTCGCCTGAGCTGCGGGTTGCCGACGATGGCATCATCGCGCGTTTCGCCATCGTGCAGACGGCACCGGCCGACTACCCCACGATCCGCCCGCACCGTCTGGGCGTCGGCTTCTACTCGCTCAACGGCGACGCGCTGGTGCGCACGCACCACGTGGAGCTCGATGTCGACGGCGACCTCACCGAGGTACCCGAGCTCGTCGGTCAGCGTCAGCCCGATCTCATCCTGCTCAACGACGATGATCTGGCCTACGCGAAGATCCGTCTCGACGCGCGCTCGCTGAAGACGGCGATCGACCACCTGGCGCGGATCAGCGACCCACTCGCGAGGTCGCTCGTGTGGGGTGCGGCGTGGGACCAGACGCGCGATGCCGAGGCCTCGGCATCCGACTACATCGATCTCGTCTTGCGAAACATCGGCGCGGAGACCGAATCGACGACGGTGCGCACCACGCTCGCCCAACTTCAGCTCGCGGCGAACGCCTACGTTGCGTCGGAGACCCGGGACGCGGCGCGCACGCGCGTCGCCGACGCGCTCTGGGAACTCGCTGCGGCCGCCGAGCCCGGCAGCGACAGCCAGCTGCAGTTCGTGACGGCATTCGCGAGTGCGGCTTCCACCGGCGCCCACTGGGCACAGGTGCGCGCGCTCCGGGACGGAACCGTGGCGCTTGCAGGGTTGGACATCGACGCCGACCTGTCGTGGGCGCTCCTCGTGTCTCTGGCCGCGGGCGGCATCGTCACCGCCGCCGACATCGATGCGGCTCTCGCGGCCGACAACACGGCCAAGGGCGGCGAGTTCGCCGCCCAAGCGAAGGCGGCCTTGCCGACCGTCGACGCGAAGCGGATCGCGTGGGCCTCGCTGATCGACAGCGCCGACCTGCCCAACACCGTGGTGCGTTCGGCTGCCCTCGGATTCGTGCACCCCGCAGGCACCGAGGCGCTGGAGGCATTCGTCGCTCCGTACTTCGACATGCTGCTGCCGATCTGGGAGTCGCGCACGTATCAGATCGCGAACTACCTGATCACCGGGCTCTACCCCGCACCGCTCGCGTCGACGGAACTGCGCGATGCCACCCGCGCGTGGCTCGCGGCGAACATCGAGGCGCCCGCCGCCCTGCGGCGTCTGGTGAACGAGAACCTGGCCGGTGTCGAGCGCGCGCTCGCAGTGCAGGAGCGCGACGCCGCGAACTGAGTCGACGTTGCCCGATCGGCCGCGCGTCCTTCCGACGATCGAGGGATGCGCGGCCGATCTCATCCTCCCGCAGGATGTGCCATCGACCTTCGGCGCCGTAGCGTCGAAGGATGATCGTCGCTGAAAACCTCACGAAGAAATACGGAAGCACCACCGCCGTCGATGACGTCTCGTTCACTGTGCAACCGGGTCAGGTCACCGGCTTCCTCGGCCCGAACGGGGCGGGCAAGTCGACCACGATGCGGATGATCGTCGGCCTCGACGCTCCCTCGGCGGGGCGCGTGAGCGTTGCCGGACACCGATACGCACAGAGTCGGTCGCCGCTGACCGAGGTGGGAGTGCTGCTCGACGCGAAGGCCGTCCACACCGGTCGGTCCGCCCGCGGGCACCTGCGCGCGATGGCAGCGACCCACGGCATCCCCGATTCGCGCGTTGATGAGGTGATTTCCCTCACCGGCCTGGAGGCCGTCGCGCGAAAGCGCGCCGGAAAGTTCTCGCTCGGGATGGGACAGAGGCTCGGCATCGCCGCCGCCCTGCTCGGCGACCCCCGCACACTGATCCTGGACGAGCCGGTCAACGGCCTCGACCCCGAAGGCGTGCGTTGGGTGCGCCAGCTCGTCCGCCACCTCGCGGGCGAGGGGCGCACCGTGCTGCTGTCGAGCCATCTCATGAGCGAGATGTCGCAGACCGCCGATCACGTCATCGTGCTCGGTCGCGGCCGCATCCTCGCCGATGCCCCGCTCGATCAGCTGGTACGGGCCTGGACGCGCAACGAGGTGCTCGTTCGCACCCCCCGCGCCGCCGACTTGGCGTCGGCTCTGGGCTCCCCCGACGTCACCGTCGCCGATGCCGGCGACGGCAGCTTGCTCGTCGGCGGCATACCGGCCAGCGCGATCGGTGACATCGCCGCCGACCGTGGCATTCCGTTGCATGAACTCACTCCGCGCACGGGATCGCTCGAGGAGGCCTACATGGCGCTCACCGAGGGTTCCGTCGAGTACAAGACCAAGGAGATCGCATGAGCACCGCAACCGTGTCCGTTCCATCCACCGATGCCGTGAGCGGGCTGGCTGCCTCGCCTTACCGTCTGAGCTTCGTGCGGGTGGTCCGCAGCGAATGGCTCAAGCTGCTTTCGCTGCGCTCGACGTGGTGGTCGCTGGCCATCACGGTGGCACTGTCCGTCGGCATCTCGTTGCTGATGGCGGCCGCGATGCGCGATTTCGAGTCGGGGATCACGCCCGTCATGGTCATCGTGATGCCGATGCAGTTCACCATGCTGGTCGCCGGGATCCTGGGCGCCATCGCGATCACCGGTGAGTACTCGACCGGGATGATTCGTTCGACCTTGACGGCGGAGCCGCGCCGAGGCGCCGTGCTGGCCGCAAAGTCGATCGTCGTCACCGTGCTGCTCGCACTCGCGACGGCGGTGACGTACGCGATCGCGGTGCTCGTCACGGCGCCGATCCTCAAGACCGGCATCGACTGGTCCGACGCGGCGCAGTCGTGGACACCGCTGCTCGCCGGTGTGTTCGCCATGGCGACCTTCGCGCTCATCGGACTGGGCTTCGGATTCATCATCCGCAACGGCGCCGGTGCGATCGCCGCCACGGTCGGTGTGCTGTTCGTCTTGCCGATCGTCCTGTCGATGTTCTCCTTCGCCGGTGAGGGGTGGCGCTGGCTGGTGGATTCGACGCAGTACCTTCCGATGTCCGGCGCGCAGGCCGCAACGGCGGTGGACGGTGACCACATCGTTCGCGGGCTCGTGACGCTCGCCGCATGGCCCGCTGCTCTGCTGATCGGTGCGTGGGTGTCGCTGCGCAGCCGCGACGCCTGAGTCGGGACAGCGTGACCGACGGGAGCCGCAGCTCGCTCGATGTCTCATCGAGCGAGCTGCGGCTCCCGCGTCCGCCGGGCGTGATCCGGCGGTTCTGGGCTCGGCATCCTCGCGTCGCGGACGTCCTCGTCGCACTGCTGACCGCTCTCGTCACCTTCCCTGCACCGAGCCGCAGCGACGCTGCCACCGGTGCGCTGTGGGACCTGACGCGGCCCAGCGCGGTCGTCGCGCTGGCGCTGGCCTGCATCGCACTCGTCTGGCGTCGACGGCTGCCGTTGCTCGTCTTCGCCCTGGCCGGGACAGGCGCGGTGCTCGCGCTTCCGTCAGGATCGGGCGTGGGCAGTGCGACGGTCGCGGTCGCCGTGTACGCGGTGGCGGTCTACGCCGGCTCGTCGGACGCGTGGCTCGCCGCCGCCGGAGTTACCGGCGTCGCCCTGCTGGGATCTGCGGTGGCCGTCCTCGGCGGCCTCCTGTCGTGGTCACCGGCGCTCAACGGCTGCGCGGCGCTCGTCGTGTCTGTGCTGATCGGCACGCTCGTCGGCGTGAACGTCGGAAACCGCGCCCGCTACCTTTCGGCGCTGATGGACACCTCTCGGCAGTTGTGGGCCGAGCGGGAACAGCACGCGCGCCTCGCGGCCACCACAGAACGCGCGCGGATCGCGCGCGAGATGCACGACGTGGTTTCGCACTCCCTCACCGTCATCGTCGCCCTGTCGGAGGGAGCCACCGCCACGTCGGACGTCGCCCGTGGTCGAGCGGCGACCCAGCAGATCTCGACCACCGCCCGCGCCGCACTCGACGAGATGCGAGCCATGCTGGGTGTGCTCCGCGACGAACAGGCTGACGGCGACGCACCCCTCGCTCCGCTCGACGGCGATACCGTGCGCGCCGCCGTCGCGACCGCGCGCAGCGCGGGCATCCCCGTGGTACTCCGAACGACCGGCGGTGAGATCGACGACCTCCACGTCCGCCTCGCCGTCGCCCGTGTCGTGCAGGAGGGGTTGACCAACGTCATCCGTCACGCGCCCACCGCTCATGAGGTCGTGGTCTCGGTCGCGACGACGGTCGATGGTGTCACGGTGCAGATTGTCAACGACGGCGTGACGCGGCCTGCCTCCGGTACCGGTTACGGCATCCGCGGGCTCCATGAGCGCGCCGCGAGAGTGGGCGGCGTCGCCGAGGCGGGCCCCGTCGGCGACGGTAGCTGGCGGGTGCGACTGCGTGTTCCGAGCTCTTCGATGACCGATCGGACAACGTCATGACTGCTCCCATCCGCGTGGTCATCGCCGATGACCAGCCTCTGATCCGCCTGGGCTTCACTCTCGTGCTCGAAGCGGAGCCCGACATCCGTGTCGTGGGCGAAGCCGCCGACGGCGAGGAGACGATTACCGTGTGCGCTGCGGAACGACCCGACGTGGTGCTGATGGACATCCGGATGCCGCGCATGAACGGCGTCGCGGCGACCGCGCGCGTCGTGGCGGAGTGCCCGCAGACGCGGGTGCTGGTGCTCACGACCTTCGACCTCGACGAGTACGCCTTCGGCGCGTTGGATGCCGGCGCCAGCGGCTTCCTGCTCAAAGACATCGACCGGGCCGGACTCGTCGCCGCCATCCGTGCGGTCGCGGGCGGCGATGCCGTGTTGTCGCCGCGCGTGACGCGGGAGGTCCTCCGCCGACGTCTGACGTCGGCAGGCAACGCTGCCGGAGCTGACGGGGTGGACATCGCAGAACGGGTGGCGGCCCTGACACAGCGTGAGCGCGAGGTGTTTCAGGCGATCGCCCGCGGCCTCAGCAACGCGGAGATCGCGACGGAGCTCTACCTCGGCGAGACCACGGTGAAGACGCACGTGGGCCGTGTGCTCTCGAAGCTGGCGGCGCGCGACCGCATTCACGCCGTCATCCTCGCCCATCGCGGAGGCCTTGCCGTCGACGGCGAGCCGCGCTCACAGAACGGACAGAGTCCGGCTCGTTAGGATCGAACCGATGCGGTACTTCTCTGACTCCGGCGGCGACACCACCGCGCCGGTCATCGACCCCACGATCTGGGATAACGTCGTGCGCTGGCTCGGCGAAACCGGAGTCAACCTGCTGACGGTGGCGGGCATCGTGATCGGTGCGTTCTTCGCGTCGTGGGTGCTGCGCCTCGTGATCCGGCGCGTCGTCAATCGCATCGTCTCGGGCGCCAAGAGCAAGGCCAACGTGGACGACACGCAGGCGCTCGAGAGATCCCCCCTGGCCGCTATGCGGCTCGTCCAGCGCACGCGCACGCTGGGGTCGATTCTGCAGAACATCGTGAACGTCGCGATCGTGACCATCGCGATCCTGCTCGTCTTCAACATCCTGGCCCCGAGTGCCCTCGGATCCTTCGCGCTTCTGTCGGCCGCGATCGGTGCCGGCCTCGGTTTCGGCGCTCAGAACATCGTCAAAGACGTGCTCAACGGCATCTTCATCGTGGCCGAAGACCAGGTCGGTATCGGAGACGTCGTCGACCTCGGCCTGGCGACCGGCATCGTGGAGTACGTGAGCGTGCGCATCACGCACGTACGTGATGTGAACGGCACGCTCTGGTACGTCCGCAACGGCGAGATCACCCGTATCGGCAACATGTCGCAGGGGTGGTCGCGTGTCATCATCGACCTCGCCCTTCCGGTCGACGTGGATATCGATCAGGTCGAGAAGGCGATGCTCGCCACGGCCAAGTCGCTCGTGAAAGACCCGAAGTGGCGCACCCGCATCATCGAGCAGCCCGAAGTGTGGGGGCTGGAGTCGATCACGGGTGATGCGCTGGTGATCCGGCTCGTGATCAAGACGCGCGCCAACGCGAAGGATGACGTCGCCCGTGAGCTGCGCATGCGTCTGAAGCGGGCGATGGATGAGCTCGGCGTCACGTTGCCGTCGATGAACACCGTGATGCTCGCCGGACTGGAGGGCGCGCAGCGCGTGCGGGGAGCGAACCCTCCGCGCACCCGGCCCACGCCCATCGCCTCGGCCGACGGGAAAGGTGTGTGGAAGCCGAAGCGCGGGGGCACGAAGGCCCCCGCAGCCCCGACGCCGAGCGCGGAGAAGACCTCACCCAACGCCGACACCGCAGGCCCGGGAGCGGCGAAGGAGGATGACGGCGCGTGAGCGACGAGATGCTCAGCTTCTACGACCAGATCGGCGGACACGCGACCTTCGTGCGGCTCGTCGATGCCTTCTACCGGGGCGTCGCCGAGGACGATGTGCTCCGTCCCATGTACCCCGAGGCCGACCTCGGTCCGGCCGCCGAGCGGCTCACCCTGTTCCTCGAGCAGTACTGGGGTGGGCCGGCCACGTACAGCGAACGCCGCGGCCACCCGCGGCTGCGCCAGCGGCACATTCCGTTCCACGTCAACCCCGACGCGCGTGACCGCTGGTTGGCGCACATGCGCACCGCCGTCGACGAGCTCGACCTCTCGCCGCTGCATGAAGCGACGCTGTGGGACTACCTCCAGCGCGCCGCTCATGCGATGGTGAACACATTCGAACCGACCGGCATCGGTCCGGACCGGCCGCACGATGCCGGAACCCTCCCGATCCATCCCCTGCCCGCCACGGATGCCTCGGCATCCTCCGGCGGCTGACCCGCGCACCTTTCGCATGCGCCCTCGACGAAGGAGTCGACGATGACCACCACGAAGACGCACTCGGTGGATGTGCTCGTCATCGGCTGGGGACTGTCCGGCCTGGTCGCGGCCGCGGAGGCGGCGGCCGCGGGTAAACGCGTTGCGATCATCGATCAGGAGCCGCGAGTCAACCTGGGCGGACAGGCGTTCTGGTCGTTCGGTGGCCTCTTCTTCGTCGACTCCCCCGAGCAGCGACGCATGGGCATCCGGGACTCCTTCGACCTCGCCCGCCAGGACTGGTTCGCCACAGCCCAGTTCGACCGCGACGAGGACTACTGGCCTCGACGCTGGGCGGAGGCCTACCTGCAGTTCGCCAGCGGCGAGAAGCGGTCGTGGCTGCGGCAGAAGGGGGTCGGCTTCTTTCCCGTCGTCGGCTGGGCGGAGCGTGGCGGCTACAACGCCACGGGCCCGGGCAACTCCGTGCCGCGCTTCCACATCACGTGGGGTACGGGTCCGGGACTGGTCGCGCCCTTCCGGCTCGCCGTCGAGCAGGCCGAAGCCGCAGGTCGGCTGACCGTGCTCGATCGTCACCGGGTGACGGCGCTGACAACCGCAGGAGCCGCTGTCACCGGTGCCCGGGGCGACATCCTCGCCCCCTCCGACGCGCCTCAGGGAGCGGAGAGTTCTCGTGAGGTCGTCGGCTCGTTCGAGGTGGCGGCGGGTGCGACGATCGTGGCTTCCGGCGGCATCGGCGGCAACCACGAGCTCGTGCGGGCGCAGTGGCCGGCGCGGCTCGGCACCGCACCGGCCCAGATGATCACCGGAGTGCCTGCGTACGTCGACGGCTCGATGCAGCCCGTCGCGTCCGCCGCAGGGGCACGACTCATCAACGGCGACCGGATGTGGCACTACGTGGAGGGCATCCAGAACTGGTCGCCGATCTGGCCGAACCACGGCATCCGGATTCTGCCCGGCCCCTCCTCGGTGTGGCTCGACGCCACGGGCGCGCGCCTGCCGGTACCGCTGTACCCCGGCTACGACACACTCGGCACACTCGCTCACCTGCGTCGCACCGGACACGACCATTCGTGGTTCGTGCTGTCGCAGAAGATCATCGAGAAGGAGTTCACGCTCTCGGGCAGCGAGCAGAACCCCGACCTCACCGATCAGAACGTGCCGCTGCTCGTCCGCTCACGTCTGGGCAAGGGCGCCGCCGGTCCCGTGCAAGCCTTCATGGATCAGGGCGCCGATTTCGTCGTGCGGCGCACCATCGACGAGTTGATAGCGGGCATGCGCGCGCTTCCGGGCGGCGAGTCGCTCGATGCAGACACCGTTCGCCGCGAGATCGAGGCGCGCGACCGCGAGATCGACAACGACTTCACGAAAGATGCGCAGATCGCCATGCTCCGCGCGGCACGTTCCTATCGGGGCGACAAGCTCATCCGCACGGCGCGGCCCCACCGCATCCTGGACCCGGCCAACGGCCCGCTCATCGCGGTCAAGCTGCACGTGCTCACGCGCAAGTCGCTCGGCGGCATCGAGACGGATCTGTCGGGACGCGCCCTCGGTGACGACGGAGAACCTGTCGCCGGCCTGTATGCCGCGGGAGAGGCGGCCGGGTTCGGCGGGGGCGGTGTGCACGGCTACCGCGCACTGGAAGGCACGTTCGTCGGTGGATGCCTGTTCTCGGGTCGCCTTGCGGGACGAGCGGCCGCCGAGGCCGTGTGATATCCACTCAGGTGCCGGTGCGCTGAGGTTCAGGCGGCGCCGGTCGCGCGCACCTCGGTCAGGCCGGAACGGACGCTCGTGCGGGTCAGGACGTGGCCGCGCCGCAGGCTCACCCGCGTCCAGGCGCCACTGCGATGCACCGTCGCGGTCTCCTCTCCGGCGATGAAGCCCAGCGCGAAGGCGGCGAACGCCACCCCGCGCGGCAGATCGGAGAGTTCGTCGTCGGTGCGCCCCCATACCTGGGAGCGCACCAGACGGACCACATCCTCGCCCGCCGCATCCGGCACCGCTTCCGCGACGGCGGAGATTCCCCGCTGCGCGCGAGCCGCGAGTGTGGAAGCGTCGATGACACCGACGGGTTCCCACGCGCCACGCGGCGGCGAGATGCCCGCCCACGCGGCGGTGACGGCGGTCTCGGGAAGGGTGATCGCGCGCGGGTCGGCGGACGCCACGAGCGAGGAAGCGTCGACGACGAGGTCGCACTCCAGCTCGGGGTCGACTTTCACGAACCGCATTCCCAGCACGGTAGGTGTCGCCTCCATCAGGGTCTGCGGGGCGAGCGTGGCGGCGGTCAGCGCCAGCGTGCCACCGTGCGCACGCAGCCGGACCTCGCCATCTCCGAGGCGCGCGGCGCGTTGAGCGAAAACGAGCACATCGGCGGCGGCGAGAGGATCGGGGAAGAGAAGCTGCGCGGACATCCGACCTAAACTATCAAGGACCAACGCGGGGACGGATGGAGTGCATGTGTCGACCACGATGAGCGGCGACGATCCGCTCACTCCGCTGCGCGCGGTGCTCGATCTCACGTCGAGTGGCGCCCGGACGACAGAGGACATCTTCACCGGGCGATCGCACCCCATGCCGACCGGCCGCATCTTCGGCGGACAGGTTCTCGCTCAGGCGATCATCGCCGCCGACCGTACGACCGACGACGACCGCGTGCCGCATTCGATGCACGGCTACTTCCTGCGCGCGGGCGATGCGAATCGTCCCGTGACGCTCTCGGTGGATCGCATCCACGACGGGCGATCGTTCTCGACGCGGCGCACCCAGGCGTTCCAGGACGGCGTTCCGATCTTCTCGATGATCGCGTCGTTCGAGCGGGAGGATCCGGGGCTCGATCATCAGAGCGGGATCCCGGAGGGCATCCTGAGCCCCGAGGACGCACTGCATCGTGCCGAGTCCGTGAGCTTGCATCCGCTGTCCCAACGCGTGCTCTCGAGCAGCCCGATCGAGGTCGTGCACGCGGAGGGCGCCATCTACGATCACGTCCCCGGTGCTCATGTCGCGCAGCAGAATGTGTGGATGCGGACGAAAGGCTCGCTGGGGGACGACCCGGCGCTGCACCGCGCGGCGCTCGCGTACATGAGCGATCTCACTATCCAGGAATCCGTGCTGCGCGCGCACGGAATCGCGTGGTCCTACCCGGGCCTGAAGGTCGCCAGCCTCGATCACGCCATGTGGTGGCACCGGCCGGCTCGGGTGGACGAGTGGCTGCTGTACGTGCAGAACTCCCCCAGCGCTCGCGCCGGGCGGGGACTGTCGTCGGGGCGCATCTTCACCCGCGGCGGCGAGCTCGTCGCCTCCGTCGGGCAAGAGATCATGGTGCGGGTTCCCGAGCAGTGAGATTGCCCGGCGACGCCGCGGAGCGGTGACCCCCGGCGGCTCAGTGACGCCGGAACGCCACCGGCTCGCCGAGGTAGGGAGTCCAGGCATCGCGCATGGCTTCGGTGAGGCGCACGGGCCGGAAGCTCTGCGCGTCGACGAGCACGACCGACGACGATGCACGGGCGTACAGCGTGGTGTCGGTGTCGGTGCGCGGGCTGTAGACCTCGTAGCAGACTTCGATACTTGATCCCCCGAGTTTGCCGAACCACATCTGCACATCCAGCGGTTCGCGACGGTAGGGAACCGGGGCGAGGTACTCGATCTCCTGACGCGCGATGAGTGTGAGCACGCCGGCATCCACGCCCGCATCGATCACCGCGGTGTCGGGCGCCTCTTCGCCGACGACCGGCGTCCAGAAGACGCGCACACGCGCCTCCTCCAGCAGCTTCAGCATCGTCGCGTTGTTGACGTGGTTGAAGGCGTCGAGGTCACCCCACCGCAGGTGGATGGGGACGTGGATGCGCTCAGTCACGGGTGAGCTTGCGGTGCGTCGAGCGGTGCGGATTGGCCGCATCCGGGCCGAGACGCTCGATCTTGTTCGCCTCGTACGCCTCGAAGTTGCCCTCGAACCAGTACCACTGGTCGGGCTGATCGTCGGTGCCTTCGTACGCGAGGATGTGGGTCGCGATGCGGTCGAGGAACCACCGGTCGTGTGTGATCACGACGGCGCAGCCGGGGAACTCGAGTAGTGCGTTCTCGAGCGAGCTCAGCGTCTCGACGTCGAGGTCGTTCGTCGGCTCGTCGAGCAGCAGCAGGTTGCCACCCTCCTTGAGCGTGAGCGCGAGGTTGAGGCGGTTGCGCTCACCACCGGAGAGCACGCCCGCCTTCTTCTGTTGGTCGGGGCCCTTGAAACCGAACTTCGACACGTAGGCGCGGGACGGGATCTCGGTCTTGCCGACCGTGATGATGTCGAGTCCGTCAGACACGACCTCCCACAGCGTCTTGTTGGCGTCGATGTTGGCGCGACTCTGATCGACGTAGCTGATCTTCACCGTCTCGCCGACCTTCAGATCGCCACCGTCGAGGGGCTCGAGGCCGACGATCGTCTTGAACAGCGTCGTCTTTCCGACGCCGTTGGGACCGATGACGCCGACGATGCCGTTCGGCGGCAGGCTGAAACTCAGACCGTTGATCAGAGAACGGTCGCCGAAACCCTTCTGCAGCTTCTTCGCTTCGATGACGACGCTACCCAGTCGCGGACCCGCGGGAATCTGGATCTCCTCGAAGTCGAGCTTGCGCGTGCGCTCGGCCTCGGCAGCCATCTCCTCGTAGCGAGCCAGACGAGCCTTCGACTTCGTCTGACGGCCCTTGGCGGACGAGCGAACCCAGTCGAGCTCCTCCTTGAGGCGCTTCGCGAGCTTCGCGTCCTTCTTGCCCTGGACGTCGAGTCGCTCCGCCTTCTTCTCGAGATAGGTGGAGTAGTTGCCTTCGTACCCGATGAGACGGCCGCGGTCCACTTCGGCGATCCACTCCGCGACATTGTCGAGGAAGTACCGGTCGTGGGTAATGGCGATGACAGCGCCCTTGTAAGCCTGCAGGTGCTGCTCGAGCCACAGAACGCTCTCGGCGTCGAGGTGGTTGGTCGGTTCGTCGAGCAGAAGCAGGTCAGGCTTTTGCAGAAGAAGCTTCGCAAGGGCCACGCGGCGGCGCTCACCACCGGACAGCTTGGTGACCGGCTCATCGCCGGGCGGGGTGCGTAGGGCGTCCATCGCCTGCTCGAGCTGCGAATCGAGGTCCCATCCGTCGGCCGCGTCGATCTCCTCCTGGAGGACTCCCATCTCGGCGAGGAGGGTGTCGAAGTCCGCATCGGGGTCGGCCATGAGAGCCGAGATTTCGTTGAAGCGGTCGACCTTGGCCTTGATCGCGACGCCGTCCTGGATGTTCTCGAGAACGGTCTTCGTCTCGTCGAGCTCGGGCTCCTGCATCAGGATGCCGACGCTGAAACCGGGGCTCAGCTTCGCCTCACCGTTGGACGGGACGTCCAGGCCGGCCATGATCTTCAGGATCGTCGACTTACCGGCGCCATTTGGGCCGACCATGCCGATCTTCGCGCCCGGCAAAAATGCCATCGTGACGTCGTCGAGGATCAGCTTCTCGCCCACCGCTTTGCGGGCACGGACCATGGAGTAGATATATTCGGCCATAACGTACCAAGTCTACGCGGACCGACCGTCGGCGTCGGTCCGGACGAGGTGCTCGAGGTCGCTTCTGCGTCGGTAGACGATCTCCGCGGACGCGTGCAGCGCTACCAGTCGATCTGCCGCGTCTGGCCCACGAGGCAGGTACCTTCGGGCGTCAAGGGCAGAACACGCGTCTGCGGTCCCGGCACCGAAGGTCCGACCTGTCCAACCAGGCACTCGCCCTTCCACTCCACGGAGAACTGGATCGAATCGGCCTGGTTGCCGACGGTGGTCTGGTCGTTGGTGACCTGCATGGCCGACTTGTCGAAGCCTGCCGCCGTGAGCGCGTCGATGTAGGCGCGCCCCTGGGCAGCCGCGGGACCCGCCGCGACTTGCGACACGACCTGGGTGAAGAACGGAAGGTTCTGCGTCGCGGAGCCGGCGACGACCAGTGCGGGACCGGTGGGAGTCGGCGTGGCAGTTGCAGTCGGCGAGCTCGATACCGACACCGTTGGAGACGGCGAGGGCGTGCTCGGCGCACATCCGGCCAGTGCCAGAGTAAGACCGATACCCACGGCGGCCAGGCCGGGAAGCAGGCGGTGATCGTCTCGGCGCACGATCCGAGTCTAGGCGGGGTATCGTGCCGCGGTCGCACGACCTTGGCGCGGACTCCCCCACCGTGCCGTCTCGTCAGAAGGGTGTCGGATCGTCGGTGTCCGCCGTCCACCCGCCGGCGCCCACCAGCGCTGGCTCCGCACTCGACGCATCTGGGGAGGTTCCGGTGCCACCCGCGCGCGCGAGGTCCGGCCCCTTGTCGCGTATGCCGGGAGTCGCCCACCCGCTCGAATCCGTCGCCGCCTCGGGTGCGGCGCCCTGGCCATTCGATGCGCCGACCTTGTGGAAGGTCGTCGTCCCGAACATCAGATCATGCCCGAGGCCTTCGGCGTCGATCTCAGCCGAAGATCCGCTTTTTCCTCCCGACTCCCATTGCTTCACCCGGAAGCGCCCGGTCACGACGACCCGTTGTCCTTTCTCGATCGAGTCGAGTGCGTGCTCCGCGAGCTTGCGGTAGGCGGAAACCCAGTACCAGTTGGTGTGTGAATCGACCCACTGCCCGTTCTCCAAGCGTCGTTCGCTGCTGGCAAGGCGGAAGCTGATGGCGGGGATGCCGCCGGGAAGCTCGCGCCGTTCCGGTGCCGAGGCCACGTTGCCGATGACGGTGATGCGATCGCTCATGATCGTCTCCTCTGTGATGTCGCCCGGACCGTCCGAGCCCGCTGCGGCGCTCGAGTGCCCCACGAGCGCCGCAGCACCCCGAGCCTGACGCCTGGGCGTGGTCGGCGGATCAACCGGTTCCGCTTCGGTGGACAGCCGCGGCCCGATGGGCTCTGGGGAGGAGACGACGCGCGGCCCGCACGATGTGGTCGAAGCGACGCCTGTCGGAGGTCGAAGCTATGTTCGAGTCAATCGAGTACTGAGGAGGTGGTGATGGTGAGCATGACGACTCCGGTTGCTCCCGTTGCTCCCGTCGTGCGGGGCTTCGTCTTCCGTCCGATCTCGCGGCAGCGATGGCGCGTGATCGATCGCCGCGGGCGGGTGATCGGCCATCTACGCTGGGAACACTGCAGCGAAGGGCTTCGCTTCCATGCCGAGCGCTTCGATCTCGTGCGGGCTCAGCTGCGTCCACTCGGCAGCTTCTGGACAGCGCGTGAAGCGGTGGACTGCCTCGTCTATCTGCGCTGAAGCCTCAGACGATGGCGTCCAGCAGGTCACCACCGTGTACCGGAGCCGCCGACCGGACGGTGGGCCACGTCCCCGCCAAGACGGTGACCGCGCGATGCAACTCCTCGGAAGGAGCAGTGAACGGGATGCGGAGGTGTCGATCATGGGGAGTGTCCACGCCGAAACGTGATCCGGACGACAGGTACACGCCCCGCGCGCGTGCGGCGAGAACCAGCCCCGTACTCAACGGGGCGTCCAGTTCGACCCAGAGGGCAACGCCGCCCTCGACGTCGGGCACACGCCAATCGGGAAGCGCCGCGGCGATCGCGTCCTTCACGGCATCCCGTCCCGCGCGGAGCAGATCGGCGCGCTGGAGAAGAATTTCGGGCAGCAGCGGCACGAGACGTGTCGCGACGGCCTGCTCGAACTCCGGCGTGCCCAGTTCCCGGGGCGGGCGGGCGGCGACGATCTGCTGGATGATGTCCTCGTCAGCGCGGATCCACCCCACGCGCAGTCCACCCCATACTGTCTTGCCGAGTGAGCCGACACGAATGACATCGTCGTGTGCGAAGGCGGGCGGGCCGGGCGAAGCGTCGATGGCGAGATCCGCCGTGGTCTCGTCGACGACGAGCACCGTTCCCGCATCGTGCGCGGCACGGGCGATGACGACCTCATCCGCACCGGTCATCGACCGACCCGTGGGATTCTGAAATCGTGGCATCACATACGCGAGCCCGGGGCGGGCGCGGGCAAACGCCTGCGTCGCTCGGTCGAGATCCCAACCGGCGTGCGTGGTGACGGGCACCGCGACCAGTCGTGCCCCGGCGGCACGCAGAGCTTGCGCAGCGTGGGGGTATGTCGGTGTTTCGATGAGGGCGCGATCTCCCCGCTTGACGAGAATCGTCGCCAGAAGATGGATCGCGGACTGCGCACCGGTCGTGACGACGATCTGCTCTGCGGTGGTGGAGATGCCGAGGTCTCGATAGCGCTGGGCGATCGCCTCCCGCAGTGCCGGCGCCCCCCGCACGTCGTAGCCCGCACGGGCCACAATGCTCGCCGCGTCGGTCGCGACCTCACTGATGATGCCCGCGAGGCCTGGCCACGCCGCGGGGCTCGCCTGCTGCAGATCGATGGCGCCATCGTGGGCTGCGACGCGGCCGAGATCACGACGTGGCCGCGGAAGGGTGACGCTGCCCGACCCACGCAGGCTCGCGATGTGACCACTGTCACGCAGGCTCTGATACGCCGCACCGACAGTCGTGCGGCTCACCCGCAACGCCGAGGCAAGCTCTCTCTCAGCGGGAAGCGCGGTGTGGGCCGCGATCCGGTTGTCTAGACAGAGGATTCGGATGCCGTCGGCCAGGGCCTCGTAGGCAGGATCCCGGGTGCGCCAGCCGCCGAGCGCACCGACGAGGGTTCGAGCCGTGATGCGTGAGTCCACACCAGCCACCTTATCGAGATTGGTCTGGGTGGCAATAGCCAATTGTGCGATGAAATGTCTGCATGAGTATTCGCGTCATCCGGCTGTTGATCGGGCTCGTTCTGTATGGAGCTGGCTGCGGAATCATGGTTCGCGCCGACATCGGCGCGGACCCGTGGACGGTGTTCGCGCAGGGATTGTCCGTTCAGACCGGCGTCGGAATCGGGTGGGTCACGAACGTGGTGGGCCTCCTCGTTCTCCTGCTCTGGCTTCCGCTTCGACAGCGCCCGGGCATCGGCACGATCGCCAACATCCTGCTCGTCGGAACGAGCATGCAGGTCACCATCGGCGTCGTGCCGGCTGTGTCCGGGTTCGGCCTTCAGCTCGCGGTCTTCATCGCGGGCATGGTGTTGGTGGCACTGGCATCCGGGATCTACATCGGCGCACATCTCGGGGCCGGGCCGCGAGACGGACTGATGACGGGCATGAATGCGCGGTTCGGATGGCCCATCTGGGCATGTCGACTCGGCGTCGAGGCCTCTGTCCTGTTGGCGGGCTGGCTTCTCGGCGGCACCGTCGGCATCGGTACGGTGATCTTCGCCGCGGGGATCGGACCGCTCGTGCACCTCGCGCTGCCGCTGCTCGATCGTTCCGCGCGTCGTTCAGCGTCTCGACCGGTGTCGTCGCTCACCGGCGCCACGGCATAGCCGCCGCGCCGCACCCGCGCTCAGTGCTCGCGGAACCGTGGCCACTCCGACCCGGGCGCGAGATGTGCGTGCAGTGCGTTCTTGGCGATATCCATATTCGGATACGTTCCGATACTCGCGTCGGCACCCGCGACGGTCGACGTATAGCCTTCCTCGGTCTTTCGAACCGTGCCGACGACGTTGCCTTCGGCGCCGTACGCGACCCAGATCGTGGACGATGTGGTGGTCATCATTGATTCCTCTCGTCGTCGACGACGCTACGCCGCACGGCGCGATCGCGCGAGGGGATGCGCGGACGGGATCGGAGTGCCCCCGGCAGGATTCGAACCTGCGACCAACGGATTAGAAGGCCGTCGCTCTTCCACTGAGCTACGGAGGCGCGACACCCAGCGTACTGTGACTGCGCTCACGACGTCGGGTCGCCTCACCCCGTCGGCGACAGCGCCGAGGTCGGGGGCTCTCGTTAGGATGAACGCATGGTGAATGCCGCGGAGAACGACCGCCTCGTCTGGATCGACTGCGAGATGACAGGCCTCGATCTCGAGGTGGACGAACTGGTGGAGATCGCGATCATCGTCACCGACTTCGAACTCAACGTGCTCGATCCGGGTTTTCAGATCGTCATCAAACCCGATGCCTCGGCGCTCGCCAACATGAATGACTTCGTGACCAAGATGCACGCCTCCTCCGGTCTACTCGACGAGATCGTCGACGGGGTGAGCCTCGCAGAGGCCGAGTTCGAGGCGCTCGAGTACATCCAGCGTTTCGCCCCCGAGGGCAAGGCTCCACTGGCGGGGAACACGATCGGTACCGACCGGATGTTCCTGGCGAAGTACATGCCGCGGGTCGATCGCTGGCTGCACTACCGCAGCGTCGACGTCTCCAGCATCAAGGAGCTGTCACGCCGCTGGTATCCGCGTGCGTACTTCAACGCGCCGACGAAGGACGGCGGACACCGTGCCCTCGCCGACATCCAGGAGTCGATCCGCGAGCTGGCCTATTACCGCGAAGCGGTCTTCGTTCCGGCACCGGGTCCCACCAGCGATCAAGCGCGCGAGGCCGCGGCGTCGGCCGTGTCGTCGTTCGCTCCAGGTGTGTAATACAATCGACTGGTTGCCTGGAAACAGGAACATGGTGGCTATAGCTCAGTTGGTAGAGCACCGCGTTGTGGTCGCGGGGGTCGCGGGTTCAAGCCCCGTTAGCCACCCCACTTACTCCCCTGCAGGGAGGTCTGCGTGATCGAGTTGGATGCCGACGACTTCGACGATCTCGTCGCCCAGGAGATCGACCTGCTGCCGGCGGAGATGGTCGTCGGGCTCGACAACGTGATTTTCATCGTGGAAGATCGCCCCGAAGACGGTTCACTCGATCTGCTCGGCCTCTACGACGGACTCGCCTTGACCGAGCGAGATCGCTATGGTTCGGGAGAGCTGCCCGACCGGATCATCGTCTACCGCGAGCCACACCTGCTCAGCTGCGACACTCTCGGCGAGCTGCGCGATGAGGTGCACACCACGCTCGTCCACGAGATCGCGCACTTCTACGGCATCGACGACGAACGGCTGCACGAACTGGGGTGGGCATGACGATCCCGCTCGAAGACATGCGTCTCGTGGAGAGCGCGGTCGTCTCGCAGCCCTGGCAAGCGGTGGTGTGGAACGACCCGGTCAACCTGATGAGTTACGTGGTGCACGTGTTCCGCACCTACTTCGGCTACTCGCGCGAGCGCGCGGAGCACCTCATGCTGCTCGTGCATCACGAGGGGCATGCTGTGGTGGCAGAGGGAGCGCGCGAGCAGATGGAGCTGCACGTGCAGGCGATGCACGACTACGGCCTCTGGGCGACCGTGAGGAAGGGCGAGGAATGACCACGGTGGTGATGGAGCTCTCCGCGTGGGAAGCGGCTCATCTGACCGACCTCGTCGAGCAGTTCACCGAGTTGCTCGACGAGACGAACACGGTTGCAGACGACCCGGCGGTTGCTCGGCTCGTCCCCGATGCCTACGCAGACGACGTGGAGGCTGCCGGGGAGTTCCGTCGGCTGACAGAGGCAGATCTGCTGAGCCGACGGCGAGCGGATGCCGATGTCGTGCTCGCCTCGCTCCAACGCGATGGCGTGACTCTGCGCCCCGCCGACATCGACCGCGTCGATGCCGAAGAGGCGCTCGTGATCGAGCTCGATGATGAACCCGTCGCTGCATGGCTGCGCACTCTCACCGCGCTGCGTCTTGTGGTGGCGACCCGTCTCGGGGTCACCGCCGACGACGATCAGGACGACGATCCTCGCTTCGGCGTCTACAACTGGCTCGGATACCGGCTCGAAGGGCTCCTTCAGACGCTCGGCGACTGACGGAACCGACCCGTTCGTCAGGGTATGTCGATGCGGATCGTCGCGTGCGCGTGCGGCGAATGGGTGCGGAGGTGTGCTTCTTCCTGCTGGGCCCATCGAGACCAATGCGGTCGATAGGTGTCACCATCGCGAGCGAGCGCCCGATCACGTCGCGCGGGTTCGGGCGACTCCAACCACAGGCGCACATGCGCGAGCGGAGCGGACGCGGCGGTGAGAACCCCTGCACCTTCGATGATGAGGGGAAGAGACGCCGGGGTCATCACTTCCTCGGCGGGACGCCCGTTCTCCCAGTCCCAGCGGTTCCAGAACGCATCTGTCCCGCGTGCGATCGGTTCGAGGATTCGCGTGCGCACGATCTCGGCGCCCTCCGAGAGCCCATCCCAGCCGGGATACAGCTCATCGAGGCCGATCACATTCACGGCACCGGTCCACCGCTTTCGCAGCCGGGCGGCAACAGTAGATTTACCCGCACCAGAACGCCCATCGATCAGCACCACGGGCACGATCTCGGGCGAGAGCGCTGCCACAGCCTGCTGAACCTCCGTCACCGCGCGTTCCAGCGCGGCGTCGACCGGATCAGCGCTTGAGGGCACGGATGACGCGACTGAGCGTGCGTCCGGCGACCCAGACGAACGGGATCGCGACGGCGATCAGCGACACGAGGTTCGGCTCGAACCGCAGGTCATCCCCCTTGCGGATGTAAGCTCCGACGGGCGCCGCGAACCCGCCGCCTCCCCCGCCGTTGTTGCCGCTCTCGTCCTCGCCTGCGCCGAACCCCGACCACGAGATCGCCACCGGGATCAGGCGGATGCCGTCGACATCCTGCTGCTCGCCGTAGACGCTGTTCACGCCGAGGGATGCGGACTGCTTGCCGAGTTCGAGTTCGAGATTGGGCATGGCACCACCGTAGCCCGGAAGATCAGTCCGTGCGAGGCATCCGGGGATTCGTCGGGAGGGCATTGACATCGCGGCGCGGACCCAGCACGCTCGCCCGCGTCACCGCTCCCCCGCCGAACCTGTCGCGCGCATCGTCGAGGGCGGCATCCACGCGCCGCCAATCCTCGTCGTCGTCCCAGAGCGCGATCGCGCCGTTCGTGCCGCCACGCAGCTTCTCGGCGCGCACACCGATCAGGCGCACCGGCTGGGTCAGTTCGATGCTCTCGAAGAGGCCGATGGCGACATCCCCGATGCGCTGTCCGACGTCGGTGGCCTCGCCCAGCGAGCTCGATCGCGACAGGGTCGTGAAGTCGGCGTAGCGGAGCTTCACGGCGATCGTGCCCGACCGCCAGCCGCCCGCACGCAATCGTGAGGCGACGCGGTCGGCGAGCCGTCTCAGTTCGCTGCGCAGCACCGCAGTGTCGCTGACGTCCTGCAGGAAGGTCTCCTCGTGCCCGATGCTCTTCTCGACCCGCTCGGTTTCGACGGCGCGAGGGTCGTTGCCGTGCGCGAGCTGCCAGATGCGCTCTCCGCCCGCGGCGCCGAGGGCCCGGTCGAGTACCCCGCGCGGTGACGCGAGGATGTCCGATACCAACCGGATGCCGCGCCCTTCGAGAGCCTCGGCGGCCTTGGGGCCGACGCCCCATAAAGCCGAGACGGGAAGTGCGGCCAGGAACGCCGCCGTGTCGGGCTCGCTGACGATCAGCAGACCATCGGGTTTCGAGCGCGTCGAGGCGATCTTGGCGACGTGCTTCGTCGCGGCCACGCCCACGCTGCACACGAGGCCGGTCTCGGCGCGCACCCGAGCACGCAGCATGCGGGCGATCTCTCCGGGCGATCCCCAGAGCCGTCGCGCGCCGGCGACGTCGAGAAACGCCTCGTCGATCGACAACGGCTCAACGAGCGGCGTGATGCCGTGGAAGATCGCCATGATCTGTCGCGAGAGCGCGGCGTACCGCTCGAAATGCGGTGTCACGACGATCGCCTGCGGACACAGCCTCAGCGCCTGCGCAACGCCCATCGCGGATCTGACTCCGAAGCGGCGCGCCTCGTACGACGCACTGGCAACAACGCCGCGCCCCTCCATGCCGCCGACGATCAGCGGCTTTCCGGCCAGTGTAGGGTCGTCCAGCACCTCGACCGATGCGTAGAACGCGTCCATGTCGACGTGGAGGATGCGTGTTCCGGTGTCATCGGCGTCGTCGGGAGAGACGATCCGTCCCGATCCGTCGCCGCGTCCCATGCATCCATTGTCGGTGACGCCACCGACACGGGTGGCGTCACCGACTCAGGTCGTGTCGCTCTGTCAGTCAGGCGGTCAGAGAGCTGCAGCGCGTTCGAGCACGAGCTCGCGCACGCGGGCGGCGTCTGCCTGGCCCTTCATCGCCTTCATGACCGCGCCGATCACAGCGCCGGCGGCCTGCACCTTGCCATCGCGGATCTTCGCGAGCACGTCCGACTGAGCCACCAGTGCCTCATCGATTGCAGCGATGAGGGCACCGTCGTCGGAGACGACCGCGAGACCACGCGCATCGACGACTTCCTGCGGCGTGCCCTCCCCCGCGATCACGCCTTCGAGCACTTGACGGGCCAGTTTGTCGGTCAGGGTCCCGTCGTCCACCAGCTTTTGGAGAGCCGCGATGGACGCCGGCTCGACGAGCGAGGACGGCTCGACGCCCTCCGCGTTCGCGAGACGTGAGATCTCGCTCATCCACCACTTGCGGGCGGCCGTCGGTGAGGCGCCGGCCGCGACCGTCGCGTCCACCTCCGTGAGCAGACCCGCGTTCACGATGCCCTGGAAGTCGATGTCCGCGAATCCCCACTCGGCCTTCAGCCGACGGCGGCGGGCCGTCGGCGGCTCGGGAAGTTCCGCACGCAGGCCCTCGATCAGCTCCCGCGACGGTGCAACCGGCAGCAGATCGGGCTCCGGGAAGTAACGGTAGTCATCGGCATCCGACTTCGGGCGACCGGGCGAGGTCGTGCCGGTGTCCTCGTGCCAGTGGCGGGTCTCCTGCGTGATCGTGCCGCCTGCGGCGAGGATGGCCGCCTGGCGCTGGATCTCGTGGCGCACGGCACGTTCGACGGAGCGCATCGAGTTGACGTTCTTCGTCTCCGTGCGTGTGCCGAGCTTCTCCTGTCCACGTGGACGCAACGAGACATTCGCGTCGCAGCGGAGGTTGCCGCGCTCCATCCGCGCCTCGGAGATACCCAGGGACAAGACGATGTCGCGGATGGCGCGCACGTAGGCCGCTGCGAGCTCGGGGGCGCGGTCTTCCGCGCCGAAGATCGGCTTGGTGACGATCTCGACGAGCGGCACACCGGCACGGTTGTAGTCGACCAGCGAATACTCCGCGCCCTGGATACGTCCGGTCGCGCCGCCGACATGGGTGAGTTTGCCGGCATCCTCTTCCATGTGTGCACGCTCGATCGGCACATCGAAGACGGTGCCGTCCGTGAGCTCGACCTGGACCTGGCCCTCGAAGGCGATCGGTTCGTCGTACTGCGAGATCTGGTAGTTCTTGCCCAGGTCGGGGTAGAAGTAGTTCTTCCGCGCGAATCGGCTCGACGGAGCGATCTGGCAACCCAGGGCAAGCCCCAGACTGATCGAGAAGCGCACCGCGGTCTCGTTGACAACCGGAAGCGACCCCGGCAGGCCCATGTCGACCGGGGCGACGAGTGTGTTCGGCGCGGCGTCGTGGTTGGACGCGTGTGCCGGGTTGCCGGCCGGCGAGAACATCTTGGTCTCGGTGTTGAGCTCGACGTGCACCTCGAAGCCGAGCACGGGCTCGTACAGCTTCAGTGCCTCATCGAAGTCCATGAGTGCGGCCTTGGCCATCAGCGGTTTCCTCCCAGCAGCGGCGCGCGGTCCAGCAAGGGACCACCCCACGAATCGACGAGCAGTGCTTCGGCGGCTGCGCCCACGCGGTAGAGGCGCGCGTCTTCACGCGCCGGAGCGATGAACTGGATGCCGACGGGCAACCCGTCCTCCTCGGCCAGCCCCGACGGGATCGAGATGCCCGGTACCCCGGCGAGATTGACCGGGATCGTCGTCACATCGTTGAGGTACATCTGCAGCGGATCGTCGATCTTCTCGCCGAGCTTGAACGCGGTGGTCGGAGCCGACGGTGTCGCGATGACATCGACCTGCGCGAACGCGGCATCGAAGTCACGCTGGATGAGCGTGCGAACCTTCTGCGCGCTGCCGTAGTACGCGTCGTAGTAGCCGGCCGACAGCGCGTAGGTGCCGAGGATGATGCGACGCTTCACCTCGTCGCCGAATCCGGCATCGCGGGTTGCGGCCATGACGTCCTCGACGGTGCCACCGGGGACGTCGACACGGAGGCCGAAGCGCACGGAGTCGAATTTAGCCAGGTTGCTCGAGGCCTCGGCGGGGAGGATCAGGTAGTACGCGGCGACCCCGTACTCGAAGTGCGGCGCGCTGATCTCGACGATCTCGGCGCCCTGCGCCTCGAGCAGCGCGAGCGCGCCACGGAACGACGCCGACACGCCGGCCTGGAACCCGCTGTCGGGCAGTTCCTTGATGACGCCGACCCTGAGACCCTTCAGCACCTCTCCGGACGCGCCCTCCCGGGCGGCTGCGGCGAAGGACGGCCAGGCGTCGGTGAGCGACGTGGCGTCGTGGGGGTCGTGGCCGCCGATGACGTCGTGCAGCAGCGCGGAGTCGAGCACGGTTCGCGACACAGGACCGACCTGGTCGAGCGAGGATGCCAGGGCGATCGCCCCGAACCGGCTCACGCCGCCATAGGTCGGCTTCATGCCGACGGTACCCGTCACGTGCGCGGGCTGGCGGATGGAGCCGCCGGTGTCGGAGCCGAGCGCGATCGGTGCTTCGAAGGCCGCGACGGCCGCGGCCGAACCGCCGCCCGAGCCACCCGGGATGCGGTCGAGATCCCACGGGTTGTGCGTGGGACCGTACGCGGAATGCTCGGTGGAGGATCCCATCGCGAACTCGTCCATGTTGGTCTTGCCGAGTGGCACGAGACCCGCCGCGCGGGCGCGGGCGACGACGGTGGCGTCGTAGGGCGAGAGGAAACCCTCGAGGATCTTGGAGCCGCTCGTCGACGGCATATCCGTCGTGACAAGCACGTCCTTGATCGCCAACGGCACTCCGGCGAGCTCACCGAGGTGCTCTCCTGCCGCGCGTCGGCGATCGATGTCCGCGGCGACGTCGAGCGCATGATCGCTGACGTGAAGGAAGGCATGCACGTCGCCATCGACGTCCGCGATGCGCTCGAGATGCGCGCGCGTGGCCTCGACGCTGGAAATCTCGCCGGTGGACAGCTGCGACGCGAGGTCGGCCGCGCTCAGGCGGGTCAGATCGGTCACTGCTCTTCTCCCAGGATCGCGGTCACGCGGAAACGGTTGTCCGCGGCATCCGGAGCGTTCTGGAGCACCTGCTCAACCGTCAGCATCTGACCCACCACATCTGGACGGAAGACATTCTCGAGCGGGATGGGGTGGCTGGTCGCGGGTACGTCGGGGGTCGCCACTTCGGAGACCTTGGCGATGTTGTCGACGATGACCGAGAGCTGGCCGGTCAGGCGCTCCACTTCGTCATCGTCGAGCTGAATCCGGGCCAGAACGCCGAGATGGCGAACGAGTTCAGGGGTGATTTCAGACACCCCTCGATTCTAGTCGGCCGCCTTCGGCAGACTTCTCACGGCGGCTAGGCTGACCGGCGTGAGCAGCGCGCCCTCCTACGACCCTCCCCGCCCCTGGATCGCCAGCTACGCCGCGGGCGTGCCTGCCGACCTCGAGCCCGTCACAGGTTCGCTGCTCGACATCGTCGACGCCTCCGCCCGCGACTACCCGGACGCTCCCGCGTTGCAGTTCTTCGGGCGGACGACGTCCTATCGCGAACTCGTGCAGGCGATCGACCGCGCTGCAGCGGGCCTGCGCGAGCTGGGGGTGAGCACGGGCGACAGAGTCGCGATCGTCCTCCCCAACTGCCCTCAGCACATCATCGCCTTCTACGCGATTCTGCGGATCGGCGCGATCGCCGTCGAGCACAACCCGCTCTACACGCCGCGCGAGCTGCGCAAGCAGTTCGAGGACCACGGCGCGAAGGCGGCGATCGTCTGGAGCAAGGTGGTGCGCACCGTCCAGGAGTTCCCGTCCGACCTCGCCGTGACCACGCTGATCAGCGTCGACATCACGCGCGCGATGCCGGTCTCCCTCCGCTGGGCGCTGCACCTGCCGGTTGCCAAGGCGCGCGAGTCGCGCGCGGCGCTGACCGAACGCACCATGAGCGCGATCCCGTGGGAGCGCGTGGTGCAATCGCCCGCGCTGCCGGCATCCTTTCCCCGCCCGGTGACCGACGACGTGGCGATCATCCAGTACACGAGCGGCACGACGGGAACCCCGAAAGGCGCGGTCCTCACTCACCGCAACCTGCTCGCGAACGCCCGCCAGGCGCAGGCGTGGGTGCCGCAGATCCAGCGAGGCAAGGGATGCGTGGTCTACGCCGTGCTGCCGATGTTCCACGCGTACGGACTGACCCTGTGCCTGACCTTCGCGATGTCGATGGGGGCGCGCCTCGTGCTGTTCCCCCGCTTCGAGCCCGACCTGGTGCTCGCGGTGACGAAGAAGCACCCGGCGACCTTCCTCCCCCTCGTGCCACCGATCGCCGACCGGCTGCTGAAAGCGGCCCGCGCGGCCGGAGTCTCGCTCGCGGGTACCGAGGTGGCGATCTCGGGAGCGATGGCGCTCCCCCACGAGCTGGTCGTGCCCTTCGAGGAGGCGACCGGAGGCTACCTCGTCGAGGGCTACGGGCTGTCGGAGTGTTCGCCCGTTCTGATGGCGAACCCGGTTGCCGACAACCGTCGCGCCGGCACGATCGGCCTCCCGCTTCCCGGCACCGAATGCCGCGTCGTCGATCCCGATCATCCGTCCACCGACGTGCCGGCGGGCGAACGCGGGGAGCTTCTCGTACGCGGGCCACAGGTGTTCCAGGGTTACTACGGCAAGCCGGAGGCCACCCAGGCGGTCTTCGTCGACGGCTGGTTCCGCACCGGAGACATCGTGCAGATAGACGAGGACGGATTCGTCCGCATCGTCGACCGCATCAAGGAACTCATCATCACGGGCGGGTTCAACGTCGCCCCGACGGAGGTCGAAAACGCGCTCCGTCAGCATCCGCACGTCGTGGATGCCGCGGTGGTGGGACTGCCCAGCGGGCATTCGGGCGAAGAAGTGGTCGCCGCCGTGGTGCTCGACCCGTCAGCCGACACCGACACCGACGCCATCCGCGACTACGTGCGCGCCATCTTGACGCCGTACAAGGTGCCGCGACGGATCTTCGTTGTGGACGAACTCCCGAAGTCGCTCATCGGCAAGGTGCTGCGCCGTCAGGTGCGCGACTCGCTGCTGAACCTCACGCAGCCGCCGCACGCCTGAGGCGGATCAGCCGGCGTCGGGCGTGAGCGCATCGAGAGCTGCGGGGCCCTGTTCCACGAGTATTCGGAACTGTGCGGCATCGATGATGCGCACGCCCAGCTCTTCGGCTTTAACGAGCTTCGACCCTGCCCCCGGTCCTGCGGCGACGAAGTCCGTCTTCTTCGAGACCGACGATGCGGCCTTGCCGCCGGCGGCGAGGATGGCTTCCTGGGCGCCTTCGCGGGTGTAGCCGTCGAGCGAGCCGGTGGCGACGACCGTGATGCCCTGCAGCACGCCGTCCGCCGAGGCCGCCGCCCCGGGCCCCGGGTGGCCGGGAATCTCCAACCGCGCTCCAGCTGCGACCCAGCGGTCGATGATCTCCCGGTGCCAGTCGACCGCGAACCATTCGATGAGCGAGTCGGCGATGATGCCCCCGACCCCGTCGACGGCAGCGAGCTCCTCGCGATCTGCGGTGCGAATCGCCGCGAGTGAACCGAACCACTGTGCGAGCGCGCGGGCCGCGACGGGTCCGACATGGCGAATGCTGAGCGCCACGAGGAACCGCCACAGATCCTTCGTCTTGGCCTTCTCGAGCTCATCGAGCAGCGTGAGCGCTTGTGCGGACGGCTGTGGTCCGGTGAGCCCCTGCTTCTTCTCGGCGGGCGACGCGTTGCGTCGAAAGGGCGAGCGGGTCACCGGAATGCCCGTCTCTTCGTCGAGCTTGGGCTCTCCGGTCTCGCTGTCGCGCACCACGACCTCGATCGGCACCAATTGCGCGAGGGTGAGGTCGAAAAGTGCCGCTTCTGTGGCGAGGGGAGGCTGGGCGGGCACCGACGGCTGCGTCAGTGCGGCGGCGGTCACCTCGCCCAGCGCCTCGATGTCGAGGGCCCCCCGCGACCCGATGTGCTCGACGCGCCCGCGCACCTGAGCGGGGCACGTACGGGTGTTCGGACAACGCAGATCGATGTCGCCTTCCTTGGCCGGCGCGAGCGGCGAGCCGCATTCCGGACAGTGCGTCGGCATCACGAAGGCGCGCTCGGTGCCGTCACGCAACTCCACCACCGGGCCGAGCACCTCGGGGATGACGTCGCCGGCTTTGCGCAACACCACGGTGTCGCCGATGAGGACGCCCTTGGCGACGACGACCTCCTGATTGTGCAACGTCGCCTGCCGCACCACCGAACCGGCAACGCGGGCGGGCTCCATCACGGCGAACGGTGTCGCCCGCCCGGTGCGCCCCACGGAGACCACGATGTCGAGGAGCTTCGTGTTGACCTGCTCGGGCGGGTACTTGTACGCGATCGCCCATCTCGGGGCCCTGCTCGTCGCACCCAGCTCGTCGTGCAGAGCGAGCTCGTCGACCTTCACCACGATGCCGTCGATCTCGTGCTCCACATCGTGGCGATGCTCCGCGTAATGGGCCACGAAGTCGATGACGCCATCGACGTCGGCCACCGTGCGGAAGTACGGGCTCGTCGGCAGGCCCCATTTTGCCAGCAGTTCGTAGACCTCGCTCTGTGCGAACACCGGCGGCGCGGGCCACGCACCGATGCCGTGGACGTAGAGGCGCAACGACGCGAGCCGCGCCTGGCCCGCTTCCAGCTCGCCCCCGCTCTTCTTGTCGAGCTGCTGACGGAGCCCGCCGCTGGCGGCATTGCGCGGATTCGCGAAAGCCGGAAAACGCCGCGCGGCGCTGCGGACGAGCTTCTCCTGATCGGCACCTCGCTCCGCGCCGTCCGCGATCACGCGCTCGCGCAGCCGTGCCTGCAGTGCGTTGAGCCCGTCGAAGGCGGCGACCGGGATGTAGACCTCGCCTCGCACTTCGACCAGAGCAGGATGCCCTGACCCCGCCAATCGCGCCGGGATCCCCGCTACCTGCAGCGCGTTGACGGTGACGTCCTCGCCGACGCGGCCGTCGCCGCGGGTCGCTGCCGACACGAGGACCCCGTGTTCGTAGCGGAGGTTGATCGCGAGCCCGTCGATCTTGAGTTCGAGCAGCCACCGCACCGGGCGGCCGGCGGATGCCTGGGTCTTGGCGCACCACTCGCGCAACTCATCGGCGCTGAAGACGTTGTCGAGACTCAGCATGCGCTCGGCGTGCTCCACGGGGGCGAACATCGTAGTCTCGGCAGCGCCGACCGAGAGACTAGGCGAATCTTGACCCTGCACCTCGGGGAACTGGCGCTCGATCGCCTCCAGCCGACGCATCCACCCGTCGTAGGTGGCATCGTCGACGATCTCAGCGTCTCGACCGTAGTAGGCGTCACGCGCGCCGACGATCAGATCGCTCAGACGCTGCACCTCCTGGCGCGCGTCGTCGAGGCTCGTCGGAAGGGGAATGGCGTGGTCCGTCACCCGGCCAGTGTAGGCGGCACCTCGGACAGAGACGCGGCCCGTACGGATGCGGGCCCGAAGATACCAGAGGCTATGCGGAGACCGGCACGGCCGAGACGGTGTGATCGATCGTGAACTGACCGATCACGCGCGTGCCGTCGTAGAGAACCGCGGTCTGCCCGGGAGCGACGCCGTCGAAGGGGGCTTCGGGGGTGACGGTGACGGTGCCATCCGCGACCACCGCGCGTGCGGGCACCGGTTCGGCGTGGGCGCGGATCTGTACGTGGCACGCGAACACGGGCTCGGCAGGAACGCGGCCTGCCCATGTGCTCCGCGCGCCGGAGATCTCGGCGGTCGCCAGCGCCTCCTTCGGTCCGACGACGACCGTGTTGGAGATGGGACGCACTTCCAGCACGAAACGCGGCTTACCGTCGGCTGCCGGCACACCCAGCTGCAGACCACGACGCTGTCCGACCGTGTATGCGTGCGCCCCGGCGTGCGTACCGACGACGCTCCCGTCGCGATCGACGATCTGGCCCTGCTCGGCGCCGACCTTTTCGGCGAGCCATCCGCGCGTGTCGCCGTCGGGGATGAAGCAGATGTCGTGGCTGTCGGGCTTCTGCGCCACGGTCAGCCCGCGGGCCGCGGCCTCCGCCCGGACCACGGCCTTCGACGGCGTGGAGCCGAGCGGGAAGTACGTGTGCGCCAGCTGTTCGGCGGTGAGCACGCCCAGCACATATGACTGGTCCTTCGCCTCGTCGCTCGCGCGGTGCAGCTCTCGACCACCCGGGCCGTCGATGAGCGTGGCGTAGTGGCCCGTACACACGGCGTCGAACCCCAGCTCCAGCGCGCGCTCGAGCAGAGCGGCGAACTTGATCTTCTCGTTGCATCGCATGCACGGGTTGGGGGTGCGCCCCGCCTGATACTCGGCGACGAAGTCGTCGATCACGTCCTCACGGAAGCGCTCGGAGAAGTCCCATACGTAGAAGGGGATGCCGAGACGATCGGCGGCCCGACGAGCATCCATCGCGTCTTCGATCGTGCAGCAGCCGCGGCTTCCCGTGCGCAGGGTGCCACCGGCGCGAGACAGCGCGAGATGCACACCGACGACGTCGTGTCCCTCATCGACCGCCCGGGCCGCGGCCACAGCGGAGTCGACGCCACCACTCATCGCCGCAAGAATCCGCATCCTTCCAGTTTACGAGCTCCTCGATGAGAAGGCGCTGGATCAGCGCGCGCCGCCCGCTGCCACCGCTCGCGCGTACGTCACCGGCAGAGCGGCCAGCAACGCGTCCACATCGTCGTCGGTGCTCGTGCGGCCCAGGGTGATCCGCAGCACCGAGCGCGCCACCCGCTCGTCACGCCCGAGCGCGAGCACGACGTGTGACGGCTCGGCGACGCCGGCCTGACAGGCGGAACCCGTCGAGACGGAGATTCCCGCCTGATCGAGCAGGAACAACATGGTCTCCCCGGCGGCCCCCGGAAAGTGCACGTGGACGTTGCCGGCCAGGCGGTGCTCGACATCTCCGAGCATTTCCGCGGCGGGTACCGCCCGACGGAGGCCGGCGACGAGTCGGTCGGCGAGTTCGCGCAGGCGTACCGTTTCGTTCACGCGTTCGGCTTCTGCCTCTTCGAGGGCCACGGCCAGGGCTGCGGCGCCGGCGACGTCCTGAGTTCCCGACCGCAGGCCGCGCTGCTGTCCGCCGCCGTGGACCAGCGGGGCGATGCGGGCGTGTCTCGACACGACGAGCGCGCCGGTGCCGACGGGCGCGCCGACCTTGTGCCCTGAGATGCTCATCGCCACCAAGCCGGCGGGGCCCGCGGCATCCCCCCTCCACGCCGAGAACGAGACGGGAAGGTGGCCCATCGCTCCGACGGCGTCCAGGTGCAGCGGAACGGCGGCGTGGGCTGCCGCCGCGCCCAGCGCCGCGACGTCCTGCACGGTTCCCACCTCGTTGTTGGCGACGAGCGCGGTCGCCACCGCTGCGGGGTCGTCGGTGCTGAGCGCATCGGCAAAGGCCGCGGGCGCAATCGTCCCCGCGGCATCGAGTGCGACGCGTCGGACGCTAGCGCCCTGAGTCTGGAGCCAACCGACCGTGTCCAGCGTCGCGTGATGCTCACCGTCCGGCAGCACGATCGCCGAAGAACTTTCGGGGCGCGCCCACCACAACCCCTTCAGAGCGAGGTTGATCGCTTCGGTACCGCCCGAGGTCAGCACAACCTCGATGGGATCGCAGACCAACACCGCCGCGATCTTCTCGCGCGACTCCTCCAAGAGTCGGCGCGCGGCCTGACCGGCCCCGTGCACCGACGAGGCGTTGCCCACGAGTGCGGATGCCGCGATCCACGCGTCGCGCGCCGTGCTTCGCAATGGCGACGACGCTGCATGGTCGAAGTAGATCGACATGACGCTCCCGCACTCGTGACGACGCGGCTTCACCGCCTCACTACTCTAGAGCGCATGCCAAGCCCGAAGCCGTCCGATCCCACATCCGCCGTCGCCGTGGTCGACGACGCCGACAGCACTCCTCCGGCGCTCGTCGGATCAGCGTACGACCGGATGGGCGTGACGATCGGTGCCGACGGCGGCACGCTGCGCGTCTGGTCGGAAGAAGCCACGGCGGTCGAGCTGGTGCTCTTCGATGGCGAGGACCTCGACTGGATCACCGGGACTCTGCCGCTCATTCCCGCCGGTGACGACGTCTGGGAGGTGACCACGCCCGATCTGCGCGTCGGTGCGCGCTACGCACTGCGGGTCGACGGACCCTCCGGGCCGGGGCGCACCTTCAACCCCGAGACTCTTCTCATCGACCCCTACGCGCGCGGTCTGGTCCCGGTGCGCCTCGGGCAGTGGCGTTCCGCCGTCGTCGACGACGCATTCGACTGGCGCGGCGTCTCACGGCCGAGCGTGCCGATGGATCGGACGGTCATCTACGAAGCCCACGTCAAGGGGCTGACAAAGCGGCATCCGGGTATCCCCCCGGCACTGCACGGCACCTACGCGGGCCTCGGCCATCCCGCGATGATCGCGCATCTCAGGGAACTGGGGGTGACAGCTGTCGAGTTGCTGCCCATCCACGCGTTCGAGACCGAGCCGCGTCTGCTGAATCAGGGCCTTACCAACTATTGGGGCTACAACTCCCTCAACTTCTTCACCCCGCATGCCCCGTACGCCACCGCCGACGCCGTCGCCGCGGGGCCGGGCGCCGTCCTGCGCGAAGTCAAGACGATGGTGCGCGACCTGCACGCGGCCGGCATCGAGGTCATTCTCGACGTCGTCTACAACCACACGTCCGAGCTCGGCCTCGGCGGTCCGCGATCGAGCCTGCGCGGTATCGACAACCGCGGGTACTACCGCCAGCAGGATGACGGGGCATACGTCGACGTCACCGGATGCGGCAACTCGGTGAACACGGCGACGGATGCCACTGCACGCCTGGTGCTCGACTCGCTGCGGTACTGGGCGCAGGAGGTGCAGGTCGACGGCTTCCGTTTCGATCTGGCCGCGACGCTGGGCCGAGATGCTGCGAACTCCTTCGATCCGCAGCATCCCCTGCTCCGCGCGATCATCGACGACCCGGCGCTGGCCGGACTGAAGATGATCGCGGAGCCGTGGGACGTCGGAATGGGCGGGTGGCAGACGGGCAACTTCGGCGCGGGCTGGTCTGAGTGGAATGACCGCTACCGCGACCGCGTGCGCAACTTCTGGCTCAGCGACATCGACTACGCCCGCCGGGCGGCCGTCTCGCCGGTGGGGATCGGCGGGTTCGCGACGCGGCTCGCGGGCTCGTCGAACACGTTCAGCGCCGAGCGCGGTCCGCTCGCGAGCATCAACTTCGTCACCGCACACGACGGCTTCACGCTCCGCGATCTCGTCTCGTACGACGTCAAGCACAACCTCGGCAACGGCGAACAGAACCGTGACGGCGCCGACACCAATCGCTCCTTCAACCACGGTGCGGAGGGAGCCACCGACGACCCGGGCGTGCTCGCCACGCGTCGGAAGGCGATGCGCAATCTGGTGGGAACGCTCCTGCTGTCGGCCGGGGTCCCGATGATCACAGCAGGTGACGAGTTCGGGCGCACTCAGCGCGGCAATAACAACCCGTACTGTCACGACTCACCGTTGACGTGGGTCGACTGGGATCACGCCGCCTGGCAAGAGGACCTGCTGGCCCACGTCCGTCGCCTCGTCGAGCTGCGACGCGACAACCCGGCCCTGCGGCCTCGCCGATTCGCTCGGGATGCGCTCGTCGTGCCCAGCGCCTCGGTGATCGACTGGTACGACGAGCACGGCGACACCATGTCGATCGAACGCTGGACCGATCCGGCGCACCGAACCTTGCAATACGACGCAGCATCGACCCCCGAGGAAGAGGCGCCCAACCGCATCCTCTTGATCGTCCACGGCACCGAACGGCCTGTGGAGGTCACCCTGCCTCGCATCGACGGCGTCGCAGCATTCGTGTCGCTCTGGTCGAGTGTTCCGGAGCGGCCCGACGAACACGAGCGTGTGTTCGCTCCCGGTGAGAAGCTGACGCTTCCGGGAACCGCGCTGCACCTTTTCCGTATGCAGTGACAGGTTCGCCCCTGAAAAACAAGGCCCCAGGCGAGTGGTGCGCATCCGTCGGCTTCGACGGTAGGTTCGAAACGTGGCTTCGATGACGCGCTCTGCTCCTCCCGTTTCCTCCCCCACGACGCCCCCTTTCCGCAGTTCCGCGCCGCTTCCGCTTCGCGTCGCCGATCCGTGGCTGACAGCGTCCGACACGCGCGCGGGGCGCATCCCCATGGCCCACCCGCACCCTTCGGTGCCCGGCGAGGAGTATCGCCCCTCGGCCTTCTCCGGCGAGGTCGTCCCCTTCGTCGTCACGGCATTCCGCGAGGGTCACGACCTCATCGGCGTGCATCTGCGTCTGTTCTCACCCTCGGGCCACGAGTCATTGCACCGCCTGTCCCCGCTTGGCGACGGCTTCGACCGCTGGAGCGTGCAGGTCGCCCCCCTGGAAGAGGGGGTATGGCGTTTCCGTTTTGAGGCGTTCGGCGACGACTTCGCGACGTGGGAGCACGCTGCCGACCTCAAGATCGCCGCAGGCGTCGACTCCGCCCTCATGCGCGAGATGGGTGCCCGACTGTTCACCGCCGCTGCGCCGCAGAAAGATCGTGCCGCGTCCGAACGCCGCGCCCTCATGGCCGCGGCCGCGACGCTCCGCGACGCCGAGATCGATGACGATGCGGCGTTGCGCGTCGTCCGCGACCCCGCGATCGCGGGCTTCTTCGGCGCACGTCCTCTGCAGTCGCTGCTCACGATCGGTCGCGACCGGGAGCTGCTCGTGGAGCGTGAGCGCGCCGGTGTCGGTGCCTGGTACGAGTTCTTCCCCCGCTCCGAGGGGGCGAGGCGGCTGAAGGACGGTTCGATCAAGAGCGGCACCTTCCGCACCGCGGCCAAACGGCTGCCGGCCGTGGCTGCCATGGGTTTCGACGTGCTGTACCTACCGCCCATCCACCCGATCGGCGAGGTCAACCGCAAGGGACCGAACAACACGCTCGATGCGAGGCCGACCGATCCTGGCTCTCCGTGGGCCATCGGGTCCGCCGCGGGAGGCCATGACACCGTCCACCCCGACCTCGGTACCCTCGCCGACTTCCGCGCGTTCGTGCGGGCGGCGCGCGCCGAAGGCCTGGAGATCGCGCTCGACCTCGCCCTGCAGGCCGCCCCCGATCACCCGTGGGTCACCGCGCACCCGGAATGGTTCACGACGCTTCCCGACGGTTCGATCGCCTACGCGGAGAACCCGCCGAAGAAGTACCAGGACATCTACCCCGTCAACTTCGACAACGATCCCGAGGGCATCCGCGCGGAAGTGCTCCGCATCGTCCGGCATTGGATCGCGCAGGGCGTGAAGATCTTCCGTGTCGACAACCCTCACACGAAGCCCCTTCAGTTCTGGGAGTGGCTCATCGCCACCGTGAACGCGGAACACCCCGACGTCGTCTTCCTCGCCGAGGCGTTCACGAGGCCGGCGCCCCTGCAAGCGCTCGCCCAGGCAGGTTTCCAGCAGAGCTACTCCTACTTCGCCTGGCGCAACACGAAGGCCGAGCTCGAAGAGTTCTTCCGGTGGATCGCGCACGACACCGCTGATTTCATGCGTCCCAATCTCTTCGTGAACACCCCCGACATCCTCACCGAGTACCTGCAATACGGCGGACGGCCCGCGTTCAAGATCCGCGCGGCCCTCGCGGCGACCGCCGGGGCGTCGTATGGCGTGTATGCAGGATATGAGTTGGTCGAGAACATCGCGCGGCCCGGTTCCGAAGAGAACATCGACAACGAGAAATACGAGTACAAGATGCGCGACTGGGATGCTGCGGCATCCGAGGCCACGTCGATCGCGCCGTACCTGACGCGACTCAACGACATTCGTCGCGCGCACCCGGCGCTTCGCCAGTTGAGGAATCTGAGCATCCACTGGAGCGACGACGACGCGATCCTCGTCTACGTGAAGCACCTTTCGGCCGCCCTGAGCGAGACCGGACGGGCCGACACCGTGATCGTCGTCGCCAACGTCGACCCACACTCAACGCGTCAAACCAGCGTGCACATCGACAGCGCCGTGTTCGGGGTGCCGCGCGGCTCCGACTATGTGGTCGAAGACCTCATCACGGGAGCGACGTGGACCTGGAATCAGGACAACTTCGTCCGCCTCGACGCGTTCGACGAACCCGTCCACATCCTGCACGTGAAGGAGTCATGATGAGCGACGTATCCGACGAGATCCTCGACACGGTCGCCACCGGCTCGTACCACGCGCCGCACGATGTGCTCGGCCCACACCGCAGCGCCGACGGAAGCTGGGTCATCCGCGCACGGCGTCCGATGGCGACATCGGTGACCGCCGCCCTCGACGACGGCACGAACATCACCTTGGAGCACGTGCGAGCCGGCATCTGGGAGGGGCGCAGCGCTGAACAACCCCGCGCCTACGAACTCGTCGCGTCATACGACGGCGGAGCCGACTATCGTGCCGACGACCCCTACCGCCATCTCCCCACTCTCGGCGATGTCGATCGCCATCTCATCGCCGAAGGTCGCCACGAGCAGCTCTGGCAGGCGCTGGGCGCCCATGTACGCCACTACGACGCCGTGTCGGGCGTATCGTTCGCGGTCTGGGCACCCCACGCGCGCGCCGTGCGCGTTGTCGGCGATTTCAACTCCTGGGACGGCCAGGGGCACTCGATGCGCAGCCTCGGCTCTACCGGCGTCTGGGAGCTGTTCGTGCCGGGATTGGCTGCCGGCATCGTCTACAAGTACGAGATCCTGACGCGTCATGGCGGATGGATCCTCAAAGCCGACCCGATGGCGCAGCGCGCCGAAGTCCCGCCCGCGACGGGATCTGTCGTCACCGAAAGCGCCTACACGTGGGGCGACGACGCGTGGTTGTCTGGGCGCGCTGAGCGTGACGTGCTCGCCGAGCCTATGTCGACCTACGAACTGCACCTCGGCTCGTGGCGGCCGGGGCTCGGATACCGCGACGCCGCGGAACCGCTGATCGAGTACCTCCGCGACGTCGGGTACACGCACGTCGAGTTCCTGCCCCTGGCGGAGCACCCCTTCGGCGGTTCATGGGGATACCAGGTCAGCGGCTACTACGCCCCGACCAGCCGCTTCGGCAGTCCTGACGATCTCCGCTACCTCATCGACCGCCTGCACCAGGCCGGGTTCGGCGTCATCATGGATTGGGTCCCGGGCCATTTCCCGAAGGACGCGTTCGCGCTCGCCCGCTTCGACGGCGACGCGCTCTACGAGCACCCCGATCCTCGTCGCGGCGAGCACAAGGACTGGGGCACGCTCATCTTCGACTACGGCCGCAGTGAGGTGCGCAACTTCCTCGTTGCCAACGCGTTGTACTGGTTCGAAGAGTTTCACGTCGACGGCCTCCGCGTGGATGCCGTGGCGTCGATGCTCTACCTGGACTACTCCCGTGAAGAGGGCCAGTGGGAGCCCAACATCTACGGAGGTCGGGAGAACCTCGAAGCCATCCGCTTCCTCCAGGAGGTCAACGCGACGGCCTACAAGCGGTATCCGGGCATCGCGATGATCGCGGAGGAGTCCACCAGCTACCCCGGTGTCACCGCACCCACCAGTGCGGGAGGGCTCGGGTTCGGTTTGAAGTGGAACATGGGCTGGATGAACGACTCGCTCGAGTACATCAAGCGCGACCCGATGTACCGTGCCCACCACGAGGGTGAGCTGTCGTTCTCGTTCGTCTACGCCTTCAGCGAGCATTTCGTCCTGCCGATCAGCCATGACGAGGTCGTCCACGGCAAAGGGACGCTGTTCACCCGGATGCCGGGCGATCACTGGCAGAAGCTCGCCAACACGCGGGCATTCCTCGCCTTCATGTGGGGCCATCCGGGCAAGCAACTGCTGTTCATGGGGCAGGACTTCGGTCAGCTCTCCGAATGGTCGGAGGGACGAGGTCTCGACTGGTGGATGCTCGATCAGCCGCCCCACCGCCAGCTTCTCGACTTCGTGAGCGCACTCAATCGCGTCTACCGCGACAACGCGCCGCTGTGGGAGCGAGACAGCGACGGTACGGCGTTCGCCCGTATCGGAGCACCGATCTGGAACCCCAACGTCTTCGCCTTCACTCGCTATGACCAGGCGGGCAACGCGGTGGTCGTCGTCTGCAACTTCTCCGGCGTGCCGCTGCACGACTATGTACTGGACCTGCCGGGTGGCGGAGCGTGGACGGAGCTGCTCAACTCGGATGCCGAGGCCTACGGGGGCTCCGGCGTCGGCAACATGGGCACCGTCAACGCCGACGACAACGGTCGCGCGACTCTCGTGCTGCCGCCGCTCGGCGTGCTCTGGCTCGGACGCTCCGCGTCCTAGCACGCCGAAGCGCGGTTCAGAACAGCAACGACGTCAGTCGGCCGCGCGCGCGGATGACCCGCGGGTCGGTATCGCCGATGAGCCCGAACAGCTCGACGAGACGCTCCCGCACGCCGACGCGCTCATCGGCAGCAAGCGCAGCGAAGAGGTCGAGGAGTCGGTCGAACGCGTCCTCGACGTGGCCGCCAGCGATGTCGAGATCGGCGACGGCGAACTGCGCCTGGATGTCGAGGGGGGCGGATGCCGCGCCGTCGCGAGCCTGCTGAAGGTCGAGCCCCTGCACCCGCTGCAGCAGTCGCACCTGTCCGAGACCGGCGCGCGCCTGCTCGTCGCGCGGGTTCTCCGACAGCGCGGACTCATAAGCCGAGACGGCGCGGGCGTAGTCGCCGGCTTCGATCGCATCGAAGGCTTCCTGGTGCAGGGGCGGAAGGGCAGGTTCGCCGGCTTCTGCCTCAACGGGTTCCCCGTTGCCGACAGGCACCGTGCCCGTGACCCCGTTCTGCGCCGCGAGCTGCAGCAGCTGAGCGAACACCTCGCGCACCTGCTGCTCGGGCACCGCTCCGGTAAACAGCGGCACGGGCTGCCCGGCGACCAAGGCGACGACCATGGGGATCGACTGCGCACGGAAGCCCTGTGCGAGCTGTGGGTTGGCATCGACATCGACCTTCGCGAGCACGAGGCGCCCGGCGAGTTCGGTGACGACCTTCTCGAGGATGGGGCTGAGCTGCGTGCAGGGGCCGCACCACTCCGCCCACAGATCGACGACCACGGGGACCGTCTTGGAGAGCTCGAGGACCTGCCCGAATGTCTCATCTGTCGCGTCGAAGACCAGCGATGCCGACGCCGAGGCCGGTCCGTTGGCGCCTGTGGAGGCGGCGTCCGATGCGGCGCCGCGGGAGCGGAGGCTGGATAGATCGACGGCACCGCGCAGCACGGCGCCCGAGGTGGGATCACTCACTTTAGGAGACCACTTTCGCGTCGAGGATGGATGTGGAGTACCCGAGCAATTGAATGCGCTTGTTCGAGCTCTGAGAGGGAACGAAGAAGAACAGCTGATCGACGAACGTCGTCGTGAATCCGGTCGACGACTGCCCGACTCCCGTGAGGGTCTGCACGATGGGGTTTTTGTCGAGTTTGATCACGGCATCGCTGTTGGTCGGTTTGACCGTGTCGCTCTCGTGCACGGTCAGGGCCACGATCGCGCCGGAATCCAGTGTCGCGAGCGAGATGGGTGTGTCGGGGCCGGCGGATGCCGCGAAGCTCAGCGTGCCGGTCTGGGCGCCCGTCTGGTTGAAGCTCTGCAGTCGCGCCGCTCGGTTGTCGGCCACGAGCTTGCGGAACGAGTCGTTGGTGGAGTCGAACTGCGCTGCGAACGGACTGCTGTCGCCGTTGGTGAGGATGTCGGCGTACGCGGCCGCGACCTTGTTCGGCGCCATGGCGAGGAACGGCGAGTCGGGATCGATGGCGATCGCACCGACATAGGTGGGCGCGAGGTTCAGGCTGGCCTGCGAGACGAGCTCGGCCTCGTTCGTCACCTTGTAGGGCGACCAGGGGTCCTCCTGAGTGACGCTGAGGATGACATCGCCGGTTTCGATGACAGCGAAGAACGTCCGCGGCCACCCGTCATAGGCCTCGGGCAGGATCACCTTGACCGGCTTGTCGGGAAGCGGTCCGAGCGCCGTGTGACCGGCGACATCGCGCAGTTTGTAGTCCGTTTCGCGGGCCGCTAGCGCCGAGTCCGTGAGTCGGACGGCGGCAGCCGCGGGGTCTTTCGCGGCGTCTGCTTTGGCGACCTGCTCCGACACACGCGTGAGAATGCGCTCCGCCTGTGCCTGGGTCACCGCGGGACTGCCCTGATCTTGGGGAACGACGATGCTCTCCGAGGCGGAAGGAGTCGGCGTTGCCGCGAACTGGGGCCAGGCATCCGCGGTGCATCCCGTGAACAAGAGCGCGGTGAGTCCGACGGCCGGCACCGCGATGAGCGCCTTCTTGCCCCGAGTGAGTTGCCGGCGCGTGGGGGTGGCGCTGATCACGCCCTTCGCCCCTCCCTCGACGGCGAGATCGATCGGTTCGGTAACCGGCATCGGTAGGCCTTTGCGGCGGGGCCCGCGCGAGCGACGGGCGTGGCGCACCCCCAGCACGTACACCACGAGGCCGATCAGCAACAGGATGCTGCCACCGACGATCAGCGGGCCGGCCCACGGGGTGTTCGCGCCATTGGGCCAGGTCAGGGTGATGCTCGTCGGGGCGGGCTTCACGCCATCGCTCGCAACGAGAAGGCTCATATCGGCCGGCAGTTGGAGGGGCGTGACGAGGACGTCGTCTTGTTGGAACTCGTCGAGCCACAGGTCGGATCCGACCGGTGTGATCGCTGCGCTTCCCGCCGCCGGCGGCGTCTTGGCGGCGACGGCGGCCGACTCGGTGGTGTCACCCTTCAATGTCACATGCGTGTACGACGACGGCGTCAGCCATGCCTCGAGGTCGGCCGTGCGCCCATACGACGCGAAGATCGTGCCCGATTCCTGCACTCGCAGCGTCTGTGAGCCCGTGTGACTGTTCAGCACGCTGCCATCGATGAGCACGTAGGGAGCGTCACCGGTGACCGAAATCGTCTGGCTCTCGGTCCGCGGGCCTTGCAGCACCGTGCGCTGAGCGATGCCCGCTCCGATCATGAGGGCAGCCAGCACGAAGGCCGTTACAGCCCAGACGAAACGCACGAAAGACACCTCCCTGCGCACCGCAGACGGGATCGCGGCGCACAATCGACATTCCAGACTAGCGAAAACGTCCTGTGCGTCGCCCGGGAGTCAGAAGTCAACCCCTCCTCGTGTCGTCCCCGGAATGCTGTAGCGATGCGTATTCTGACATCACCATGAAGCTCCAGCATCCGTTTCGCACTGCCCTGATCGCCACGCTCGGCGTGGGCGTCGGCATCCTGCTCATCACGAGCGTGCAGACCCTGTCGACGATCTTGCTGTACGTCGGGACGGCGCTGTTCCTGGCGCTGGGTCTCGACCCACTGGTGAGTTGGCTCGAGCGCCGGAAGCTCCCACGCTGGGCGGCGCTGCTGATCACATTCGCCGCGGTGCTGGCGATTTTCACGGGCATCGTGCTGATCGTGATCCCGGTGCTGGTGGGTCAGATCGCGCAGCTCGTCACCCAGATCCAGAACCTGATCCAGAGCGCTGTGGACGGCGCGTGGAACCCCGTCGACGATCTTTCCAAGTGGCTGCACAGCACCTTCCCTGCCCTCGACGTCGACATGGCCTTCAAGTACGTGTCGGACTGGTTCAACACCCTGGACTTCGGCAAGATCGGAAGCTCCGCCGGGAACGTCATCCTCGGCATCGGCGCATCCATCATCTCCGGCTTCACCGGCGCGATCATCATCCTGATCCTGACGATCTACTTCACCGCGTCCACGCCGTCGTTGAAGGCCGCCGTCGCCCAGTTGGTGCCGGCATCCAAGCGGGCACGCTTCGTCGACCTCTCGGAGCAGATCACGGCGTCGGTCGGCCACTACGTCATGGGCCAGGTCACGCTCGGCGCGATCAACGGTGTTCTGAGCGCCGTCTTCCTGTCGATCATCGGCGCGCCCTTCCCGGCCGTGCTCGCCGTCGTCGCGTTCTTCTTCTCCCTCATTCCGCTCGTCGGAACACTGACCGGTTCGGCGATCATCGTCCTGACGTGCCTGATCCCCGGTCTCGGTTCTCCGTTGACGGCGATCGTCGCGCTGATCTGGTACGCCGTCTACATGCAGGTGGAGGCGTACGTCCTATCGCCGCGCATCATGAACCGTGCGGTGTCGGTGCCCGGAGCGGTCGTCGTCATCGCGGCGTTGGCCGGCGGTTCACTGCTCGGACTGCTCGGCGCCCTCATCGCGATCCCCGTCGCCGCGAGCATCCTCATCATCTACCGCCAGGTGATCATCCCCCGACAGAACGAACGCTGAGTCAGCACGCGGCGCTGCCTGATCAGTCCTCGTCCCATTCGGTGGCAAGGGGAAGGGCATCGGGGTTTACGGCAGCGACGATCTCCGTCAGGACACGCCGCGTCTGCGTCTCCCCCACCCACAGGTGTTTGCCCCCCTCGACCGCGATGAGCTCGGCGTGGGTGATCGGCGAGAAGCGTTCGCGGGCTTCGTCGGGGCGCAGGTAGTCGTCGAATTCGGGAACGAGCACCACCACCTGGCGGGGGTCGCCGCTCCACGCCGCGACATCGTCCGCTCCGGCACGGTGCAACGGAGGTGAAAGCAGGATCACGCCGTCGACCGCATGATCGCGGCCGTATTTGAGGGCGAGCTCGGTTCCGAAAGACCAGCCGAGCAACCAGGGATGCGGCAGGCCGCGGGCGGTGACGAGATCCATCGCTGCCGCCACATCGAACGCCTCTGCGCGCCCCCCATCAAACGCGCCCTCGCTGGTTCCGCGTGGTGAGGTGGTGCCCCGGGTGTTGAACCGCACCACGGCGAGATCTGCCAGGGCGGGAAGCCGTCCGGCGGCCTTGCGGAGAATGTGCGAGTCCATGAATCCCCCCGCGGTGGGCAGGGGGTGCAGCGTCACGAGGGTCGCGACGGGTGCCCGGTGTTCGGGAAGCGCCAGTTCACCGACCAGGGTGAGACCGTCCACCGTGTGCAACTCGACCTCCTCGCGGTGCGCGGGCAGGAGTACGGGGCCACGAATCTCCATGTCAGGAAACCTTCCAGCACGCCGTGTGCCAGTGTCGGCGCGCGGCGAGGTCGGCCGCGTCGCCGAGCACGCCATCGGCGCGCCAGACGACGAGGTGTGCGGTTCCCGGGCCGACCTCTCGGTTGCACCCGGGGCAGGTATAACTCTTCTGAGCCTGTGCAGCCGCCACCGGCTGCACCGTCCACTCGGACCCGCGCTTGATCTCAGAACGCTTCCAGCCATTCAGCAACCGATCGAACGAATCGTCGGCGGGTGAGGGCTGCCGTCGGTTCGCGCGAGGCATGAGGTCAGTACCACCCCGTGGACTGGGAATGCGACCATGCACCGCAGGGGCTGTCGTAGCGGCCTCCGATGTAGCCGAGGCCCCAGGCGATCTGCGTGGCCGGGTTGGTCTCCCAGTCGGCGCCCGCCGACCCCATCTTGCTCCCGGGGAGGGCCTGCGGGATGCCGTAGGCACCACTGCCGGCGTTGTATGCGCCGACTCGCCAACCCGACTCCTTGTTCCACAGTGCGACCAAGCAGGCGAACTGATCGTCGCCCCAGCCTCGCTGCTGAACCATGCCGTAGGCGATGGCCTGGGCCGTGCCCGGATCGGGCGCGACGAACGGCGGAGACCAGGTGGAGGTCGACGCCGACGAGCCCTTGGGTGTCGCGCTCGGCGTGGGAGTCGGTTTCGGGGTCACGTAGACGCTGTACACCACCCCGTCGCGGCCGAGCCCGGTGGTCTGATCAGACGCGGCCAGGTAGGCCTGCGCGTCGGCGATGGTCGACGCGTAGAGCGAAATCGGTGCCACTTCGGCCGCTTGCGCTTGCGGGGTGGACGCCGTCAGCGGACCGATGTACGCCACTGCGAAGCCGAGGACCGCGAGCACGGCGAAGACGCTCAACGCGCCGCGCCGACGCGACCACTGCGCCGGCGGTGGCGGTGTCGCCCTCCGCGTGGACCGACGAGAAGCCTCGGCGTGACGAGAGGACGCGCGAGTCGCACGCTCCACAGCATCCGCGGGTGTCAGATCGGCCTCAGGAGTCACAGTGCCACCGATTGTACCCGTGCGCCGGAACCCGTGTCATGGCGCCGGTCACACGACCGCAAGCATGACCTCGACGACGGCGTCGAGCACAGCATCCACCTGGGCTTCGCTGTAACCTCGGCGCTGCATGCGGAATGCGACCGACCGGACCTGGTCGACCGTCACCGGCTCGCCGTCCTCGAGGAAGCGCGCGATCTTGTCGGCCACCAGATCGACCTCGTCGACCCGATAGCCGAATCGCAACAGGCCGACCCGACGGAAACGATGCCCCTTCGCACGTGTGAGACGGTCGAGGACCTCCTGTGCGAGCTGGCGGGACTGCCCCACCCATGCGCGCGCGCCGCGGCGCGACAGCGCCTGCTCACGCTCGCGAGCGGCGAAGGCGTCCTCGATACGGCTGAGGGCGGCATCCACCGCGGCGACCTGATATCCGCGACGCACCAACGGGAAGGCCGCCGTCCGCACGACCGTCGAGTCGAGATCAGTCCGCTCCCCCGACTCGAACGCCGCACGAGCGCGATCGAGGAAGGCGTCCACAGCTTCGGGACGGTAGCCGCGCGTGCGGCCCGTGGTCAGCGGGAACGGCGAGGTCACGGCCTCGGAAGAATCGCTCATGACGTCACCAGGGGGAAGAACAAGAAGTAGAGGGCCAGTGCCGCAGCGGCCGACGGCAGGATGGAGTCGAGGCGGTCCAGAACACCGCCGTGGCCGGGCAGCCACGAGCTCATGTCCTTGATCCCGAGGTCACGCTTGATCATCGACTCGCCGAGATCACCCAGAGTGGCGCAACCGAGAATGAGCAGACCGAAGATCGCGCCGGCCCACCAGGGCACATGAAGCATGAACAGCGCCCAGAGGATCGAGGCAGCGATCGTCGCCAGCGCTCCGCCGGCAAAGCCCTCCCACGTCTTTTTCGGGCTGATGCGCGGCGCCATGGGGTGCGAGCCGAACGCGAGACCCGAGGCGTACGCACCGGTGTCGGTCGCCACGACGGCGATCAACATGCCGAGCACCCAGTACTCGCCCTGTTCCTGGCGGAGCAGAACGAAAGCGAGACTGGCGAGGAAGGGGACATAGAGCGGGACGAAGCCAGCGATGAGCACGTCGCCGAGCACATCCCCGTAGCGACGTCCGTCGCGCGCGACCATCTGGGCCATCAGACGCCAGACGATGACCGCCGCCACCGCGCCGAACGTGAGTGCCCAATGTGTGAGGTGGCCTGCGAAGAACGCCGACAGCATGATGATCGTGCCGGCGACCAACTGAGGCCAGACGTCGACGCGACGCCCCGCGGTCTGCAGGGCACGGCTGAACTCGAACACACCGAGAAGACAGACCGGGATGGCGAAGATCAAGAACAGCCACTTGATGAACAAGAGCGAGCCCAGCACCACGAGCCCGATGGCCACGCCGATGACGATCGCCATCAGCAGGTTGCGGCCCGTGCGGGCGTTGATGCGGTCGTTGACCTGGTCGAAATCGGCTCGGGCGCGATCGATCTGATGCTCGAACTCGCTCCGCGCCGCGCGCACGTGGGCTTGGAAGTTGGACGTGCTCTCCGCGCGGGCGCGGTCGTCTCCGGACCCGGGGAGGTGCCCGGATACCGAATCGTCCGGAGAGTCGATCGTCGGCACGTCCTCAGACCTCGAGAAGCTCGGCCTCTTTGCGCTTGAGTGCCTCGTCGATGTCATCGACATGGCTGCGCGTGACGGCGTCGAGTTCCTTCTCAGCGCGCACGAGGTCGTCTTCGCCGACCTCGCTCTTGAGAGCGTCCAGTTCGTCCTTGGCCTTACGGCGAATGCCGCGCAGGTGCACCTTCGCATCTTCGCCCTTGGTGCGCACGAGCTTGACGTACTCCTTGCGACGCTCGGCGGTCAGCTCCGGCATGGTCACGCGGACGATGTTGCCGTCGTTGGTCGGGTTCGCCCCGAGGTTCGGCATGTCGCGGATCGCCTGCTCGATCGCCTTGAGAGCCGACTTGTCGTAGGGCGTCACGACCAACGTGCGCGCCTCGGGGGTGTTCAGCGACGCCAGCTGCGAGAGCGGCGTCGGAGAGCCGTAGTAGTCGACCAGGATCTTCTGGAAGAGCTGCGGGTTCGCGCGACCCGTGCGGACGGTCGCGAAGTCGTCCTTCGCGGCCTCAACGGCGCGGTCCATACGGGCGGACGTGTCGGCCAGGATCTCGGCGATCACGGTCACTCCATTCATTCGGTACGTCAGGGAAAGTCTAGTGCGGGGGGCCGCGGGGCTCAGACGCTGACGAGCGTCCCGATCGGCTCCCCCAGCAGCGCGCGGGTGACGTTGCCCGCAGGCTCCATGCCGAAGACACGCATGTCCATACCGTTGTCCATGCACAGGCTGAACGCCGTCGAGTCCACGACCTTCAGCCCGCGCTGCAGCGCGTCTCGGTAGGTGATGGTGTCGATGCGCTCAGCGTCGGGGTTCGTCTTCGGGTCGGCCGTGTACACGCCGTCGACACCGTTCTTGGCGACCAGTACCTCGGTCGCGCCGATTTCGAGCGCGCGCTGAGCGGCGACCGTGTCCGTCGAGAAGTAGGGCAGTCCGGCACCGGCGCCGAAGATGACGACGCGGCCCTTCTCCATGTGGCGCTCTGCGCGCCGTGGGATGTAGGGCTCGGCCACCTGAGTCATCGAGATCGCGGACTGCACCCGCGTCGCCGCACCGGCCTGTTCGAGGAAGTCCTGCAGGGCGAGAGCATTCATCACGGTGCCCAGCATGCCCATGTAGTCCGCCCGCCCACGGTCCATACCCCGCTGGCTGAGCTCCGCGCCGCGGAAGAAGTTGCCGCCACCGACCACGATCGAGATCTCGACGCGGTCAACCGCTTCCGCGATCTCCCGAGCGATCTGACCGACGACGTCCGGATTGACGCCCAGCTGCCCCCCGCCGAATGCCTCTCCGGACAACTTCAGGAGGACGCGACGGCGTCCGGTGTTCTCATCGATCACGGGGGGATCCTCTCGTCGAATGCAGACTATCGAAGGGCGGGCATGGAAAAGGGGCCCGCATTCGGGTGAATGCGGACCCCCTGAGGCGACTTAGGCGCCGACCTTGAAGCGGGCGAAGTCGGTGATCGTGATTCCGGCGTCACCGGCGACCTTGGCGACGGACAGCTTGTTGTCCTTCGCGTAGTCCTGATCGAGCAGGGCGACCTGCTTGAAGAAGGCGTTCACGCGTCCCTCGACGATCTTGGGCAGAGCCGCCTCGGGCTTTCCCTCGTTGCGCGAGATCTCCGTGACGATCTCGCGCTCCTTCTCGACCTCAGCCGCGGGAACGTCGTCACGCGAGAGGTAGGTCGGGTTGGCGAACGAGATGTGCTGTGCGATCGAGCGCGCAGTCTCTGCGTCGTCACCCGCGTAGGCCAGCACGACGCCGACCTGCGGGGGAAGGTCCTTGCTGGTCTTGTGCAGGTAGACCTCGAACTTGTCGCCCGCGATCGTGCGCACGCGACGAAGCTCGACCTTCTCGCCGATGATCGCTGCCTCGTCGGAGATCAGGTCCGCGACCGGCTTGCCGTCGGCATCCGCAGCCAGTGCGGCCTCGACCGAGTCCGCACTCACGGCGGCGGCCGCGGCGAGCACCTTGTCGGCCAGCGCGATGAAACGCTCGTTCTTGGCGACGAAGTCCGTCTCGGTGTTGAGCTCGATGATGGTCACCTTGCCGTCGTTCTCGGAGGCCGCGACCAGGCCTTCGCTCGTGGAGCGGTCGGCACGCTTCGCGTTGCCCTTCGCGCCCTTGAGGCGCAGGATCTCCACGGCCTTCTCGAGGTCGCCGTCAGCTTCCTCCAGTGCCTTCTTGGTGTCGACCATGCCCGTGCCGAGCTGCTCGCGCAGGGCCTTGATGTCGGCGATGGTGAAGTTTGCCATGGGTGGTGGCTCCTTGCGTGTCGTGAGTTCTCGTGGGATGCCGGGTGCAGACACACTCAGAGGCATGTCCGCACCCGTGCGAAGGGTGGTCTTACTCGGCAGCGGCGGCGAGGGCCGCGTCGTCGCCCTCGGCCTTGGCCTCGGCGCCGGCCTCGTCGGCGGCCGACTCGGTCGCGATCGTCTCGACCTCTGCGACGTCGGTCACGATGGCCGTCTCGGCCTCAGCGGCCTCCACGACGGGCGTCTCGAGCAGCTCGCGCTCCCAGTCGGCGAGGGGCTCAGCGTCGGCCGACTCGTCGGTGGGCTGGTGGCGCTGGATGAGGCCCTCGGCAGCAGCGTCGGCGATGATGCGGGTGAGCAGGCCCACCGAGCGGATCGCGTCGTCGTTACCCGGAATCGGGAACTGGAACTCGTCGGGGTCCGCGTTGGTGTCGAGGATGCCGATCACGGGGATGCCGAGCTTCTGGGCTTCGCTGACCGCGAGGTGCTCGCGCTTGGCGTCGACGATCCAGATGGCGGAGGGCGTCTTCGTGAGGTTGCGGATACCCCCGAGCGACTTGTGCAGCTTGTCGAGCTCGCGCTTCTTGAGCAGCAGCTCCTTCTTCGTGAAGCCGCTCTCGGCGGGGTTCTCGAAGTTGAGCTCCTCAAGCTCCTTCATGCGCGCAAGACGCTTGGAGACGGTCGAGAAGTTGGTGAGGAGGCCACCGAGCCAGCGCTGGTTGACGTAGGGCTGGCCGACGCGCGTCGCCTGCTCGGCGATGACTTCCTGCGCTTGCTTCTTGGTGCCGACGAAAAGCACGGTGCCGCCGTGGGCGACCGTCTCGCGCACATACTCGTAGGCCTTGTCGATGTAGCCCAGCGACTGCTGCAGGTCGATGATGTGGATGCCGGAGCGCTCCGTCAGGATGAAGCGCTTGACCTTCGGGTTCCACCGGCGGGTCTGGTGTCCGAAGTGAACGCCGCTGTCGAGCAGCTGGCGAATGGTGACGACGGCCATGGCCGTTCTCCTTTTCGTTGGGTTGATCGCGGGGACCGGTCGGTCCCGTGCGCCTGGTGCCCGGCGCACACCCGCTCGCCGCTATCGCGGTGAGACCTCGGGGTGTGAATGCCGCGGCATCCGTCCGTGGGACGGCGCCGCTGTGGGCACGCGGAGTCACCCCGACTCGCGGGGTGCATCGATCAGTGTATCAGCCGGACTCCCTCCTCCCCCGCGACGAGCGGGTCCGCGTTCTCCACAGATTCCGCTCCCTGTCCCGCGGTGCCCGCGGGGGGGTGCGCAGGGTGGAGGGATGACTGAGTATCGGTGGCCACCTCGCACCGTCCGGGCTGTCACGATGGTCGCTGTCCTGCTCGTCTGGAGTGCGTGCCCCGCATCGGAGGCGCGGGCGGCCACGATCGCACCCCTGGCGATAGCTCCCGCGCGCGTCGTGGCGTGGGCAGCTCCAGACCGCGACGAGCGGTGGCGATGGCCGGTCACGCCACCGCGCGTCACCGAGCCGTACCGCGCCCCGGCACATGCCTACGGGGCGGGTCATCGCGGTATCGATCTCTTGGCTCCGGTCGGAACCAACGTGTCGGCGGTCGCCGACGGAGTAGTGGCGTTCGCGGGTGTCGTCGTCGATCGGGGGGTCGTGACGATCGATCACGGCGATGGCGTCGTCAGCACGCTGGAGCCGATCGACCCGCACGTCGCGGTCGGTGACGTCGTGCGAGCCGGCGAGCCTGTGGGCGTGCTCGCCGGTGGCGGACACACCCGCATCGGCGAAGTGCACCTGGGAGCCCGCCTCGCCGGTGAGTACGTCAATCCGCTGCTGCTGTTGTCGGCGATGCCGCGTGCCGTGCTTCTGCCGTGCTGCGAATGATCAGGGAGCAGGGTAGGTGTTGCCGTCGCCGCTGACCGATGTCGTCACGACGCGCGGTGCCGAAACGGCGTTGTCGTTGCCGGAGATCTCGAGCGCACCGATCTCCTCGGAGCTCGTCACCGCGTTGCGCTGACCGCGGACCGTCACACTGGCCGCTCGCGCCGCGTCCACGCTGTTGTCCTGGCCCTCGATGGTCACCGTGGTCAGCGTCGCCGCCCCGATGACCCGGTTGTTGTCGCCCTGGATGAGGAGCGTGCCGATGGCGGCGGCGGAGGTGTCGAGCGTGATGCCGCTGCCCGTGACGGAAACCCGGTAGCAGTCACCGACGCGTGCCGACGTGCCCGACCCACCCGAGATCGTCACGGTGCCGCCGGCACAAGGCGTGGGCGCCGCACTGATCGTCGGCGACGGCACGAGCACCGTCTTCGAAGGCGACGACAACGGCGAGGCGATCGCCGTCGCCTCGTTGGGTGTCGGGAGCACCGTGCGACGCGCGTCCGGTTCTGCGGCGCACGCTGTCAGCGCCATGGCGATCACCACGGATACGACAACCCCGATGGGACGAGTCCTCATGAGAGCAGGCTAGCGCCGCACATCTGCGGTCATGCCCGGGGGTGTGCGAGCCGGTAGGCGGCGGCGAGTCGCTCGGACGAGACGTGCGTGTAGATCTGAGTCGTTCCCAGGCTTGCGTGGCCGAGCATCTCCTGGACCGTCCGGAGGTCGGCGCCGCCATCCAGGAGATGGGTCGCCGCCGAGTGCCGGAGGGTGTGCGGACCAGCGGCCTCACCGACCGCCGGCGCAATCGCGCGCGAGACGATGTCGTAGGCGGAGCGGGGGCCGAGCCTCGCGCCACGCGCGCCGAGCAGCAGTGCGGGCGTGCCGCCGCCGCGCCGCATGAGCGTCGGTCTCGACCGGGAAATGTAGGCCTCGAGGGCCCGGGCAGCGGGAGCACCGTAGGGCACCACCCGCTCTTTGCCGCCTTTGCCCCAGACGCGCACGGTACGTCTGGCCGAATCCAGATCCTCCAGGTCGATGCCGCACAGTTCGGAGACCCGCAGCGCAGAGGCGTAGAGCAACTCCAGGATGGCGGCGTCGCGCAGCGCAATCGGGTCGGACCCGTCACTGGTCGCGTCGGCATTGGTGAGAACGGCTTCCATCGCCGCCGCCGTCGCGACTTTCGGCAGGGGGCGCCCGCGCCTCGGAGCGACGAGTCGCAGCGCGGGGTCGAGCGGTATGCACCCCTTCTCCGTCACCCAGGAGAAGAACCCACGGGCAGCGGCCGTCCGGCGAGCGAGAGTGGAGCGCGCATCGCCGCGGGTCGTTGCGCGCCACAGCCAGTCTCGGAGCGCTTCGAGGTCGATCTCGGCAAGTTCTCGATCGCCGATCGCCGCCACAAGGTCGCGCAGATCGCCCGTGTACGCACGCACGGTTGCCGGCGACAACCGACGCACGTCGGCGAGGTGTCTCGCGTACGCGTCGACCGCCTGCGACAGGTGCATCCCTCCAGCATGACGCGCGGCGCGAGTTTCCCTCTCGCGACGCTCCGGTGGCGCCGTGCCCGACGATGTGCCCTCACCACAGCCGCGGCGGGGAGGCCGTCGAACGGCGTGTCCATCCCGTCGGCGCACGTTCGACGCGTCCGTCGAGTTCCAGCAGTCCGAGCACGCCGCCCGCGTCGGCCGGCGAGAATCCCGAACGCCGTGCCACCTCGTCCGTTGTCCGCGGCGTGCGCGCGCTCAGCGCATCCATGATCCGCGTGGTTCCGTCGGTGCGAGCCGCGTCCTCCGCGCCGGGGATGGGGTCACTCTCTGGCCCGTAGCCCAACAGTTCGCGCACATCCGCACTCCCGGTGACGCACACCGCATCCGCTTCCCGCATCAACCGGTGACACCCCGCCGAGGCCGCGCTCGTGACCGGGCCGGGAACCGCCCCGAGCGGCCGCCCCAGAGATGCCGCATGGTAGGCGGTGTTCAGAGCGCCGCTGCGCTGGGCCGCCTCCACGACGACGGTCGCGCCCGACAACGCCGCGATGACACGGTTGCGAGCCAAGAACCGCCACTTCGTCGGCGCGGAACCACACGGAACCTCCGCGATGACGGTGCCGCTGCGAGCGATCTGCGAGATCAGGTCGCCGTGGCCCGCGGGGTAGGGACGGTCGACACCTCCAGCGAGCACCGCGATGGTCGGGCCCGCCGCGTGGAGGGCACCGCGGTGGGCGGCTCCGTCGATTCCGTAGGCCGCCCCTGAGACGACCAGTATGCCGTCGGCGGCGCATTCGGCCGCGATTTGGCTGGCGACGTGTGTGCCGTAGGCGGTCGCGGCGCGGGCGCCGACGAGTGCGACGGCGGCCGGCGTGCGGAGGATGCCCGTATCGCCACGCACCCAGAGACACAGCGGCGCGTGTACGCCCAGGTCTCTCACGGCGACCGGCCAGGCCGCGTCGTCCGGCGTCAGCAGCCGCGCGCCGGCGCGACGGGCAGCATCGAAGGCTGACACGGCATCCCCGCGGCGAGGCTGCCAGCGCGCATAGCCGGCGCGCAGCTCGCGGTCGTCGAGGCCGATCTCGGACGTCGCGGCCCGTTCACTCGTTTGGGACAGGGCGAGTTCGAGCGCGCGAACGACGCCGAGTGCCTCGATGAGCGCCCCCGCGACACCGTCTCCCGGCTCGACCAACGTCGACCACACGGCATGAGCGTAGGCGCGCTGGATCTCCTCATCCCCGAGTCCCTCGTCCACGAGGGCGGCCATCCCACGTCGCGCGGTCGCGACATCGACGAGGGCGCTCATCCGCCGAGCCCCTTCTTCAGATAGAGCGCACGACCGATGTCAGAGGGCTCCAGACGGTCGTTGCCCGCGAGATCGGCCACCGACCAAGCGACGCGGAGCACGCGGTCGTAGCCGCGCAACGTGAGGGCACCGCGGTGCAGCGCGGCGTCGAGCGGGCGACGGATCGCGGCATCGGGCGCGAGGGGCCCGTTGCGCAGCCAAGAGCCGGCCACCCGCGCGTTTGTGCGCCAGGGAGTCGCTCGAAGCCGGCGTGCCGCACGCTCGCGGGCGGCCATCACACGTTCGCGGACATCGCGGCTCGTGACCGAGGCCATGGCCGCCTCGCTTCGAGTCGTGGAGACACGTTGCAGAGACAGCTCGATGTCGATGCGATCGCGCAGCGGGCCGGAGAGCTTGCCCAGGTACCGACGGATCGCCAGCGACGGGCACCTGCAATCCGCTCCCGGCACGCCGTAGTTGCCGCAGGGGCAGGGGTTCGTGGCCAGCACGAGTTGAAACCGCGCCGGGAAACTGGCGCGAAAGCCGGCGCGGTGGATTTCGATCGCGCCCGACTCGAGCGGCTGGCGCAGCGCGTCCAGTGCCTGTGCCCCGAACTCGCCGGCCTCATCGAGGAACAACACCCCGCCGCTTGCCCGCGCGATCGATCCTGGACGCACCGTACGGCTCCCCCCGCCCACGAGCGCGGTCGCGCTGGCGCTGTGATGCGGCGCCTCGAACGGGGGAACGCGCGACAGCTCTGCGATCGGCTCCCCCGCGAGCGAGCGCAGGGACGCGGCCTGCACGGCGGCGTCGTCATCGAGGTCAGGGAGGATGCCGGGAAGTCGGCGCGCCAGCATCGTCTTGCCCGCCCCAGGCGGCCCGCTCATGAGCAGGTGATGCGCACCTGCGGCGGCGACAGTGAGCGCGTCGACGGCGTCGCTCTGCCCGATGACATCCGCGAGATCGAGACTCTCCGCGGGCGTGCGGACCGCGGATGCGGCTGCGTGTGGCACGGGCTCACAGGCACCCTCGTCGACGTCGAGCCCGTGCCAGCGGGCCACATCGCGAAGGCTGATGGCGCCGAACACGGTGACGTCGGTGACGAGCGCCGCTTCGTCACGGTTCGCATACGGAACGACGACCTTCCGCACGCCGGCGCGAGCCGCGGCGGCCACCGCGGGCAACACTCCGGCGACCGGCCGCAGCCTGCCGTCGAGCCCCAGTTCTCCGATGTGAACCGTGGCGGCGAGGGAGGCGGCATCCATCGCCCTTTCGGTGGCCAGCGACGCGATCGCAATGGCGACGTCCAGCCCCGAGCCCTGTTTCGGCAGGTTCGCCGGGGAGAGATTCACGGTGAGCTTTCGGCGCGGCAAGGAAAGGTCGCTGTTCGCGCATGCATTGTGCACCCGCTGATGAGCCTCGCCGATCGCCTTGTCGGCCAGTCCGATGATGGAAAACCCCGGGGTCTGGTTGGAGAGGTCCGCCTCGACCTCGACGAGATCGCCCTGCAGTCCTGTCAACACGATGCCCCAGGTGCGCCCGACCGTCATCGCAGGTCTCTCAGGTGTTCGAGTCTCGCCGTCGCGGGATCTGCGCCGGTGATGCCGACGAGGTCGATGCGCACTCGGTGGCGGGCGGAGGCGTCGGGGTGCGCAGCGACCCACCGGTGCGCGAGACGCCACAGCCGCGCGCGCTTTCGCGCATCGACAGCTTCGAAGGGGTGGCCGAACGACTCGGACCGGCGGGTCTTGACTTCCACCACCACGAGCTCGATGCCGTCGACGGCGACGATGTCGATCTCACCGCCAGGACAGCGCCAGTTGCGATCGATGATCTCGTAGCCGGCGTGCGCCAGATATCTCGCCGCCTGCGCCTCGCCGGCCCGGCCGAAGTCGTCCTTGTCTGCCATGCCAGCAGACTGCCGTCGTCGTCCGTCCCATCGGCAGACCCACTCCGATTCAGTGGACAGACCCGCAAGAGCGTGCTCTGGGGAGGAGGCGCGAACGAACCGTCAGGAGTCGAGCGAGAGTTCGTCGGGCAGCTGGAAGTCACGACGCTGCAGCTCTTCGACGTTGACGTCTTTGAACGTGAGCACGCGCACCGACTTGACGAAACGATCGGCGCGATAGATGTCCCAGACCCACACGTCCGTCATCGAGATCTCGAAGTAGAAGTCGTGCTCGGTGTCACGGCGCACGACGTTGACGTCGTTGGCGAGATAGAAGCGCCGCTCCGTCTCGATGACGTAGGCGAACTGCGAGACGACATCGCGGTACTCCTTGTACAGCGCCAGCTCGAGTTCGCGGTCGTAGTCGTCAAAGCCCTCGTCGTCCATGGTGTTCCCATCCTATGCGGCGCGCGTGACGCCGCGGATGCCGAGCGGACGCGATCAGAACAGCGTGGGAGCGGCGGCGATCGCCCACGAGGCGCGATGATGCGCACTCAGACCGTGCTCACGGATCGCGGAGCGATGCTCGATGCTCGCGTACCCCTTGTTGCGTTCCCACCGGTAGGCCGGGTGCTCGTCGTGCAACTGCGTCATGAGATCGTCGCGGGCGACCTTGGCGAGCACCGAAGCGGCAGCCGCCGAGGCACAGTCACGGTCGGCCTTGATGATCGGCTGCACGCGCAATCCCGCTCCCCCGGCGGGAGTGATGTAGTCGTGGTTGCCATCCAGGATCACGATCGCCTGCTCCGGCACGACGCCGGCGGCGCGAAGTTCGGCGATGGCGCGAAGGGCGGCGAGACCCAGAGCTCGGATGATGCCGACCTCGTCGATCTCGGCGGAACTTGCCCACCCGACCGCCGACGCCCCCACCCAGGCTGCGGCGCGAGTGGCCACATCGTGCCGTCGGCGCTCAGCAACGAGCTTCGAGTCGCGCAGTCCCTCCGGGATGCGTCGGCGAGCCCCCGCGGCATCCATCGTCACCGCACCCACGGCGACCGGACCGGCCAGAGCGCCGCGGCCCACTTCATCGCAGGCGATGACGAGCGCGTGTTCGCGCAGCAGCCGCCGCTCGGTCGTCAACGTGGGAGCGACGACGCTCATCCCGCACCCGGTGCGGGCACCCCTGCGAACACCGCGTGGTGGCCGTCGATCGTGCCGAACCGGTCGAACGGCCAGGTGATGAGAAACGCACGTCCGACGACGTTGTCCAGCGGCACGAAGCCCTTGTTCGGCTGGTCCATGTTGTAGCGCGAATCGCGCGAATGGTCGCGGTTGTCGCCCATGACCCACAGCGAGTTCTTCGGGACCACGACGTCGAAGGGCACCGGCGACGGCGCCGTCTGCCCGGGCGAAAGGTTGAGGTAGGGCGTCTCGTCGATCGGGGTGCCGTTCACCGTGACCTGACCGATCGCGTTGCAGCAGACGACATGGTCGCCGCCCACGCCGATGATGCGCTTGATCAGATGCTCGTCGCTGTCGGAGGCGGTGATGCCCACGAGAGACAGCAACCAGTCGGCGGCCTCGGCGAGCGGCGGCTGGGGCGGCGACGCGGGCGTCGGCGGGAGCCAGCCGCCCGGGTCGCGGAACACGACCACGTCGCCGCGCTGATAGCCGCCGAATCGCGGTGTCAGCTCATCGACCAGGATGCGGTCCTTGATGAGGAGGGTCTGCTCCATCGAGCCGGAGGGGATGTAGAACGATCGCACCAGGAACGTCTTGATGACGAACGAGACGACGACAGCGATCAGCACGATCACCAGCACGTCACGCAGCAGCATCCAGATGCCTCGGCGACGCCGTGAACGGGGAGGGAGCGCCGTGTCCGGAGCTGTCAGATTGTCCGAAGCCATGTCTGTCTTTCTCGATCTCGGAGCCGCCCGTCGGTACCGCCCCTCAAGGGTCGCACATGCGTGCGGCTTGCTCGTCGCTCGCCTCGCCGCGACGACGGATGCCCCGGACCAGAGCGGTCCGGGGCATCCGAGAAGAACGCGTGCGTCAGCGGTCGCGCTTCTCCTTGATCTTGGCCTTCTTGCCACGGAGGTCGCGCAGGTAGTAGAGCTTCGCGCGACGCACGTCACCGCGCGTGACAACCTCGATGTGGTCGATCACGGGGCTGTGGACCGGGAAGGTGCGCTCCACGCCAACCTGGAAGCTGATCTTGCGCACCGTGAAGGTCTCGCGCACGCCGTCGCCGGAGCGACCGATGACGACGCCCTGGAAGACCTGGATGCGGGAACGGTTGCCTTCGGTGATGTTGACGTGAACCTTCACGTTGTCACCGGGGGCGAAAGCGGGGATGTCGCTGCGCAGCGAAGCCGCGTCGACGGCGTCGAGAATCTGCATGATCGTCACTTCCTGCGACCGCCACAGGTCGATCGCGAGATGGGTATTGGAAAGGAGTCGTGTGCCCGAGGCGTCCGTTGCCGGCGCCGTGCTCCCCTGAGGCAGAGCCTGTTCAGGGCACAAACATCCATTCTGCCACGGATACCGGGTCCCGCCAAACCGCGGACGGGCGTTCAGGATGCCGGCGGTGGCGTCTTCTCGTGGATCACGATGATGTCTTCCTCGGTGGCAGCGCGCGGCGCCTCGGCGCGAGGCACTGGGACATAGCCGATGCCGCTCGATGTCCGCAGCAGCGAGACGCGGGAACCCGCTTCACGCCCGAGCTGCGACAGCGAGACCCACATCGCCGCGACGCCGACCACGACGGTCAGTGTGAACAGCGGCCACCACCACCGCCCGTCGAACGCGCCCAGTGCGATCACGAGCACGTGCCAGGCGCCGATGACACCGATGTCCAGCCACGAGACCGCCCGCTCGGCACGCACCGTGCCCCGCGCGCGCACGAGCAGAGACACGATCAGCTGCCACACGAAGACGATCGGCGCCGACAGCAGAACCCACAGCAGGGCCCAGGGGCTCGCTCCGAAGACGATCCAGCCGACGAACAGCCACAGGGGCAGCGCGAACGCCGCCGGAATCAGCCACCGGAAGAACGTCTGTCGCAGCCACATACCTTCGATGCTACGCCGGTCAGCCACAATGGATCCTGACGAAAGGATCACGATGATCGAGCTGCGCACCCCCGTCGAGATCGAGGCGATGCGTCCCGCGGGGCGATTCGTCGCCGAGACCCTGGCGACGCTCCGTGATGAGACGAAGGTGGGGACGAACCTGCTGGCGATCGATCGCCGTGCGCACGAGCTCATCCGGCGAACGGGAGCGCAGTCGTGCTACATCGACTACCACCCCTCTTTCGGCGCCAGCCCGTTCGGCAAGGTGATCTGCACATCGGTGAACGACGCCGTCCTGCATGGACTCCCCCACGACTACGCCCTTAGGGACGGCGATCTGGTCACGCTCGACTTCGCGGTCGCGGTCGACGGGTGGGTCGCCGATTCCGCGGTCTCCTTCGTCGTCGGCACGCCCCGCGACGAAGACCTGGCCCTGATCGATACGACCGAGCGCGCTCTGGATGCAGCGATCGCCGCCGCGACCGTGGGCAATCGCATCGGCGACATCTCGCACGCTATCGCCGAGGTCGCCCACGCCGACGGATACGACATCAACACGGATTTCGGCGGCCACGGAGTCGGGCGAGAGATGCACGGCGATCCGCACGTTCCCAACGACGGCAAACCCGGCCGCGGCTACCCGCTCCGTCCCGGTCTCGTGGTGGCGCTGGAGCCGTGGTTCCTGCGCACCACCGACGAACTGATCACCGACCCCGACGGGTGGACACTGCGCAGTGCCGATGGCTCACGGGGCGCTCACGCCGAGCACACCGTCGCGATCACCGATGACGGGCCGATCATCCTCACGGACCGCAACTTCCTCGGCGTCGACTGACGGGGGCGCCGGCTCAGTCGGAGAGCAGGTCGGGCCGTCGCGTGCGCGTGCGCTCGACCTGCTGGTCGTGGCGCCACTCGGCGACGCGTCCGTGATGTCCGCTCAGCAGCACCTCGGGCACATCGTAGCCCCGCCATGCAGCCGGCTTCGTGTACGACGGATACTCCAGCAAGCCGTCTTCGTGAGACTCCTCAACGAGGCTCTCCGGGTTGCCGACGACGCCCGGCACGAGCCGCCCGACGGCCTCGATCATCGCCATCGCGGCGACCTCCCCGCCGTTGAGAACGTAATCACCCAGGCTCGTGAGACTCACGGTGCCCAACGTCGCGGCATATGCGAAGACGCGTTCGTCGATGCCTTCGTAGCGTCCGCAGCCGAAGACGAAATGCTCTCCGGAGTCGGCCCACGCTCGAGCCGTGGACTGCGAGAATACCCGGCCCGCGGGCGACGGGAACACGAAGTGGAGCGGACTCGTGGCGTCCGAAGCGATGGCATCGAGCACTTCACCCCACGGCTCCGGCTTCATCACCATGCCGGCGCCCCCGCCGTAGGGGGTGTCGTCCACGGTGCGGTGACGGTCGTGGGTGAAGTCGCGCAAGTCGTGCACACGCACATCGAGGATCCCCGCCCCGCGGGCGCGACCCATCAACGACACCTCCAGGACGTCGAAGAACGCCGGGAAGATCGTGACGACGTCGATGCGCACGTCAGTCCTCGGAGGCGACGGCCTCGGCATCCGAAGCATCGGAGGCTTCGGCTTCGTCGGAATCGTCGCTCGGCAGCTCTTCGAAGAGGCCGGCGGGAGGCGTCACCGTGACGGTTCCTGCGGCGATGTCGACGTCGGGGACGATCGCAGCGACGAACGGTACGAGAATCTCGCCCTCGGCATCCGTGGGGCGTACCACCAGAAGGTCCTGCGCGGGAAGGTGCTCCACACGGATGACCCGGCCGATGTCCGCGCCGTCGCGAAGAACCGTCAGTCCGACGAGTTGGTGGTCGTACCACGCGTCGTCTTCGGTCGACGCGCTGTCTTCTTGGTCGATCCAGAGAATCGCCCGCACGATGCTCTCAGCGGCGTCGCGGTCGTCGACTTCTTCGAAGAAGGCGACGGGGTGCGAGTTCATCCACCGGAACTCGCGAACGGTGAGCGTCTTGCCGTGCCACGGCGACGACTCGGGAACCTGGAGCGTGAAGACGGCGCCGGGAACGAAGCGCCCGTCTGGATCGTCGGTGTACAGCTCCAACTTCAGAGCGCCTTTAAGGCCATGGGCCTTCACGAGACGCCCGACGCGCAACTGGGTGCGCGCGGGTCCTGCAGTGGCCATGTCAGTCGTCCGCGACGTCGACGCGGACACGCGCACCGTCGGCCAGAGCCGACACGAGGGTCCGCAGAGCCTTTGCCGTGCGCCCGCCGCGCCCGATCACCCGACCTCGATCATCGGGGTGCACACGCACCTCGAGGATGTCGCCGCGAGGCGAAGAGGAGGAACGGATGGTGACATCGTCGGGGTGATCGACGATCCCCTTGACGATGTGCTCGAGCGCGGCGGAGAGCAACGGTCTTACTCGGCGTCGGTCTGCTCGGTCTCGGCCGGAGCCTCGACCTCGGCAGCCTCGGCGGCGGGCTCTTCAGCCTTCTTCTCCGCCTTCGGCTTGACGACGGACTTCTTGGCGGCGTCGACCTGGAACTCTTCCTTGGTCGCCGCCGTCTTCACGGTCGACACGGCGTTCTTGTCACCCTTGAAGCGACCCCAGTCGCCGGTGAGCTTGAGCAGCGCCGCGACCTGCTCGGTCGGCTGGGCGCCAACGGAGAGCCAGTACTGGGCGCGCTCGGAGTCGACCTCGATGAACGAGGGCTCCTCAGTGGGGTGGTACTTGCCGATCTCCTCGATGACACGACCATCGCGCTTGGTGCGCGAGTCGGCGACGACGATGCGGTAGTAGGGCGCGCGGATCTTGCCGAGGCGCTTGAGACGGATCTTGACAGACACAATTCTCCTGAATGGTGTTCGGAAATGATGAACGACGCACGGGCTGTGGGGTGCACACCCGGCGGAGGCTCTGGGGTGGATCGCACGCCGGATAGAGGGTCGAGCGCACGGTCCAGCTATCCATTTTGCCAGATCGTGACGGATGCCGCGAACCAGCCGCCTACCGCGTGTCAGACTGTGGCAATGACGGTGCCCTTCGCGACATCCCGCCGCTCCTCTGTGGGCATCGAATGGGAGCTCATGCTCGCCGACGAACGGACCGGCGATCTGGTGCCCCGGGCGCCGGAGGTGCTCGCAGCTCTCGGTGATGACACCTCGCTCGAGCGTCACACGATCACCGGTGAGCTGCTGACCAACACCATCGAGGTGACGAGCGGTGTCGGCGACACCGTGGCGGCCGTCGTCGATGACATCGCCGATGCCATCGTGCAGATTCGCACGGCCACCGACCCACGCGGAATCGCCCTGCTGTGCGCGGGCAGCCATCCGTTCGCGCAGTGGTTCGATCAAGAGGTCACCGACAAGACGCGCTACCACAAGCTGATCGAGCGTACCCAGTGGTGGGGGCGCAACATGATGATCTGGGGTATCCATGTCCACGTCGGCGTGGAAGACGTCAACAAGGTGTTCCCGATCATCGGCGCTCTGACCACCTACCTCCCGCACCTGCAAGCGCTATCGGCGTCGAGCCCGTACTGGGCGGGTGAACGCACGGGATACGCGTCCAACCGTGCGTTGGTGTTCCAGCAGCTTCCCACGGCGGGACTTCCCTGGCCGTTGACGGAGTGGACCCAGTACGAGTCCTACCTCGACGACATGGTCCGCACCGGCGTCATGGAAGATGCCACCGAAGTGAGGTGGGACATCCGCCCCGCGCCACGCTGGGGCACCATCGAAGTGCGGGCCTGCGACGGCATGTCCACCCTTCCGGAACTCGCCGCCGTCGCGGCTCTCGTCCAAGTGCTCGTCGAACACTTCTCCCGCGAGCTCGACGCCGGGCGCGAGCTGCCCACCCTGCAGCCCTGGTTCGTCCGCGAGAACAAGTGGCGCGCGGCGCGATACGGCACCGGCGCTCGCGTCATCGTCGATCGGGACGGCACTCAACGCCACGTCGCCGAGCACCTGCGCGAGACTCTGGAGTCGCTCGCGGACGTCGCCCAGGACCTGCACTGCGCGCGTGAGTTCGCGGGCATCGGTCGCATCCTCGATGAGGGCGGTAGTTCCGCCCGCCAACTTCTCGTCGCGGATGCGGCGGGTGGCGACCTACGAGAGGTCGTGCATCACCTGATTCGCGAATTCCGGGCGGGCCCGACGCTGCACGAGCACCTCGCCGGCCTCACCGATTGAGTCACTCCGCCTCACGGCGCACGCTGGCGGACGGCTGGGCATCTTCACAAGCACCCCGACATAGAGTGACGTGGTGCCTCCCCGCAGGATCGATCCGGTGACCGCCGTCTGCAGCGCGGTCCTCTCGGTGGCTGCGCTCGGGCTGAGCGGGTGCGCAGCCACGAGTGCGAACGGCACTGATCCGCGCCTGCCTGTCGTGGCTGCACCGACGGCCCCGCCGGGGCCCGGCTCGACACCTGTCACGGAAGCGACCTCGAGCGCCGATCAGCGTATGGCCGCCGCATCCCCGACCGCCGCCGGCGGCCTCGTCGTGACGATCGGTGACTCGATCATGGCGGGTCTCGGTCTCGACTCCGACCAGGCATGGCCGGCACTGGTGGCCCGCGACACCGGTGCAGAGATCGTCAATCTCGGGTGCAGCGGGGCGGGCTTCATCATCGCCGGCGACTGCGGAGACGACTATGCGGGTCTCGTCGAGAAGGCGATAGCACTCAATCCCAGCGTCGTCGTCATCCAATCCTCCGACAACGATTCCGACGGTGCGCAAGACGACATCGAGCAGGCCACGCACTCCGCGATAGATACGCTGCACGCGGCTCTGCCCGATGCGCGGCTTGTCGGCATCGGAACTCTCTGGCATCTCGATTGGGACGAGCCCGACGCGATCGGCTGGGCGAGCGATGCACTCCAGAGCGCCGTCGACGACGATGGCGGCGTGTTCGTGTCGCTCGGTCAACCCCTTCGGGGCCGACCCGAGCTGCTGCAGTGGGATGGCGAGCATCCCAATGCACAGGGGCAGATCGTCTTGAGCGACGCCGTCGAAGCGGCCTTCGACGACCTCGGCATCGTGCTCTGACCGAGGATCCCGTCAGTTTCCGACGAGAGGGTCAGCCCTTGCCGAAGAGCTTCTGGATCTCTGCGAGATCGGCTTCGCTCGGCTGCGGCGCTCCCCCACCGAGACCGAAACCCGAGCCCGTGGGCGCGGTCGGCACCGTTGCGATTCCGGCATTCTCAGCCGCGCGCTTGGCAGGGTTTCCCGAACGCGAGCCGCTGCGTGGCTTCTGCTTTCCACCCCGCTTGCTCGAAGCTCCCGGCTTGCCTCCCATGGGGCCCATGCCGGGGATGTTGGGTACCCCGCCGCGCGCGACGGTCTTCATCATCTTGGCGGCCTGATCGAAGCGCTGCACGAGCTGATTGACATCCGTGACCGTCATCCCCGACCCGCGGGCGATGCGCAGGCGCCGCGAACCGTTGAGCAGCTTGGGGTTGCGACGCTCTCCGGGAGTCATCGACCGGATGATCGCTTCGGTGCGATCGATCTCGCGATCGTCGAAGTTCTCGAGCTGCTGCTTCATCTGGCCCATGCCGGGCAGCATCCCCAGCATCTTCTTCATCGACCCCATCTTCTTCATCTGCTGAAGCTGATCGAGGAAGTCTTCGAGGGTGAACTGCTCGGTGGCGAGCTTCTCGGCGACCTTGCGCGCCTCGTCCTCGTCGAAGGCCTGCTGCGCCTGCTCGATGAGGGTGAGGATGTCGCCGAGGTCGAGGATACGGCTCGCCATACGGTCGGGGTGGAACGCCTCGAGGTCGTCCAGTCCCTCTCCCGTCGAGGCGAAGATGATGGGCCGCCCGGTGACCGATGCCACCGACAGCGCCGCGCCACCGCGGGAGTCGCCGTCGAGCTTGCTCAGCACGACACCGGTGAAGTCGACGCCCTCCTGGAACGCCTTCGCGGTGTTCACCGCGTCCTGACCGGTGAGCGCGTCGATCACGAACAGCACTTCGTCGGGATCGGTCGCCTTGCGGATGTCCGCGGCTTGCTTCATGAGTTCGGCATCCACACCCAGGCGACCCGCGGTGTCGATGATGACGACGTCATGCTGCTGACGCCGCGCCGTCTCGACGCCGTCGCGGGCGACGCGCACCGGGTCGCCGACGCCGTTGCCCGGCTCCGGGGCGTACACGGCTGCGCCGGCCTGCTGCGCGACGACCTGCAGCTGGTTGACGGCGTTGGGTCGCTGGAGGTCGGCCGCGACAAGAAGGGGGGTATGGCCATCCTTCTCCAGCTGCTTCGCGAGCTTTCCCGCGAAGGTCGTCTTCCCCGAACCCTGGAGACCGGCGAGCATGATGACCGTCGGGGCCGTCTTGGCGAACTGGAGTCGACGCTGCTGGCCACCGAGGATGGCCACGAGCTCTTCGTTGACGATCTGCACGACCTGCTGCGCGGGGTTGAGCGCACGGCTCACCTCGTCGCTGAGCGCACGCTCGCGCACCTTCGCCGTGAAGTCCTTGACGACGACCAGGGCGACGTCGGCGTCGAGCAGGGCGCGCCGGATCTCGCGGACGGTGCCGTCCACATCTGCGGGCGTGAGCTTGCCCTTGGTGCGGAGATTGCGGAAGGTCTCTGTCAGCCGATCGCTGAGGGTACCGAAAGTCGCCATGATCCCCCGATTCTACGGGACCGCCCACCGAGGGCCGTCGGTCGGGTCAGCGGTCGAGGTCGGCGAGGGTGAAAGCCTCATCCACGAGATCGCCGAGCGGCGACCGCGGCGGTCCGGAAACCGCCCACGCCCAGACGGCCGCGAGCACTGCGCCGGCCTCGCGAGCACCGCGCACGTCGGAGGCCAGTTGCGTTTCACCCGCGGCGAGGTAATGGTCGGCGAGCGCCCGGGCGAGCATGCCGGTGCGGATGGCCCGCTCCTCCGCGAGGTCGTCGGCGATCCCCATCGCTGCGCCGTGGAGGATCCCCAGCGCGAGAGCATCCGGTTGCAGCTCATCCACGACCCGGCGCAAGGCGGACCCGACCGGCGCTCCCTGCTGCAGGGCGGTGACCCCCGCGGCGATGCCCTCGTCGAGACCGGCCCAGAGGATCGCCGACTTCGAGCCGAAGTAGTTGAAGAAGCTCGACCTGCTCACACCGGCGCGACGCGTGATGTCGGCGACGGTCGTCTCGGCATACCCCTGCTCGAGGAACAGCTCCGTCGCGGCTTCGGCGATCGTCGCCTGCGACGTGGCCCGGGGGCGACCTGAACTCATTCCTTCACTGTAGCGAGGCGTATTGTTGGATTGAGTGCAGCAATAGGCCACTCCGACATCCCTCCTCATCACGACATCTCTCCCGAAGGAGCACACCATGCTCGATGTGCAGACCGTGGGCCTCGCGCCCGACTTCGTGCCCTACACCGACGCGTGGTCGCTCCAGCGTGAGATCCATGCGGGTGTCGTCGCGGGCGAGCGCCCCGACACGCTGCTGCTCCTCGAGCACGAACCCGTGTTCACCGCCGGGGCACGCACAGCGCGCCACGAGCGTCCCACCGACGGAACACCGGTCGTGGATGTGGACCGCGGCGGCAAGATCACGTGGCACGGGCCGGGGCAGCTCGTCGGATATCCGATCGTGCGCCTCACCGAACCTGTCGACGTCGTCGCTCACGTTCGTCGGCTCGAGCAGATTCTCATCGATGTGCTCGCAACCGTCGGCGTGGACGGGTACCGCGTCGAGGGCCGCAGCGGAGTCTGGGTGCGTCGGCCCCTCTCCGAGGACAAGATCGCCGCGATCGGCGTACGCGTCCAGCGCGGCGTCACCATGCACGGCTTCGCCCTCAACTGTGACAACTCACTGCGGCCGTTCTCACAGATCGTGCCCTGCGGCATCTCGGATGCCGGCGTCACGACCGTGAGCGAAGTACTCGGACGCGATGTGACCCCAGCCGATATCCGAGACGCGGTGGCGACGGCTTTCCGGGCGGCCTTCTCGCCCGCGGAGGTGGCGGCATGAGCGCCTGCGGAGCGACTGCGAGCGCGGAAACCGGGACGGCGAATGCGCCCGAGGGACGCAAGCTGCTGCGCCTCGAGGTGCGCAACGCGCAGACCCCCATCGAGCGAAAGCCCGAATGGATCAAGACCACGGCGAAGATGGGCCCCGAGTACCAGGCCCTGCACTCTCTGGTGAAGGGCGAGCAGCTGCACACGGTGTGCCAGGAAGCGGGGTGCCCCAACATCTACGAGTGCTGGGAAGACCGCGAGGCGACCTTCCTCATCGGCGGCTCTCAGTGCACGCGTCGTTGCGACTTCTGCCAGATCGACACCGGCAAGCCCGCCGACTACGACACCGACGAGCCGCGCCGCGTCGCCGACAGCGTTCGGCGGATGCAGCTGCGGTACGCCACTGTCACGTGTGTCGCGCGCGACGACCTTCCCGATGGCGGCGCGTGGCTGAACGCCGAGACGATCCGCCAGATCCACGCGGTCAACCCCGGAACCGGCGTCGAACTGCTCGCCACCGACTTCAACGGTGAGCCGCACCTGCTCGATGAGGTGTTCGCCGCGCGTCCCGAGGTATTCGCCCACAACGTCGAGACCGTTCCGCGCATCTTCAAGCGCATCCGGCCGGCATTCCGCTACGAACGCTCGCTCGACGTGCTGACGCAGGCGCGGGCCGCCGGACTGATCACCAAGTCGAACCTGATCCTCGGTATGGGGGAAGAGCCCGAAGAAGTCGTCCAGGCTCTGCAGGATCTGCACGACGCCGGCACCGACATCATCACCATCACCCAGTACCTCCGCCCGACGCCGCGTCACCTGCCGGTGGCTCGCTGGGTGCGTCCGCAGGAGTTCGTCGAGTTCAAGGAAGAGGCGGAGCGGATCGGGTTCCTCGGAGTGCTCGCCGGGCCTCTCGTGCGTTCGTCGTACCGTGCCGGCCGACTGTGGGCGCAGTCGATGACGGCGAAGGGGCGGGAGATCCCCGAACACCTGTCGCACCTCGCGGCATCCGCCGAACTGGGCTTCGCCCAAGCCGTCTGAGGCGCGCCGATACCCCGCCCAGAAACGGGCACGCCGGGGGCGGGATCAGTCCGCGCTGGTCACGGATTGCACGTCGCCGTCACTGGTCAGATTGACCAGCAGCACCTCGTCGGTGGCGTCGGGATCGAGGGCGTATTCGAGAACGGCGAACGGGTCCGATCCGCCGTGCTCATCGGCCAGAATCGTCATGCTCACCAGCTGCAGCGACCGGATGATGTCCATGTGCACGTCGCCCGAGATGTCCACGAGAACGTCGTCGAGCTCGTCGCCGAGCGTCTCCTGCTGCTGCAGCAGATACTCCGTTACCTCGCTCGTGCGGTCATCGAGTTCGGCGACCATCGCGTTGCGGGACTGCAGGTCGATCTGTTCGAGGGAGGTGATCATCGCCGCCGCGACATCGAGGGCTGCGGCGGAGACATCGTCCTGGTCGGGCGCGGTCAGATCCACCGTGACCCGCTGGTCTGCGAAGTCGACCACCTCGGACCAGAAGATCGATCCGTCGGGCCCGGACTCCAGCAGTCCGAAATAGTCGTGCTCGATCGCCATGACCCTATGCAACCACCCCGCGCGCCTGCGCGCGACCCCGCGCCCGCTCACGCATCAGTCAACCAGAGCGGAGACGAACACGTGCGGTGTGAATCCGGTGAGATCGCCGATGCCCTCGCCCTGTCCGAGCAGCTTCACGGGGATGCCGGTGCGCTCCTGAACCGCGAGGACGAAGCCGCCCTTGGCCGAGCCGTCGAGCTTCGTGAGGACCAGTCCGGTGACGCCGGCGTGTTCGAGGAAGGCCTCGGCCTGCATCACGCCGTTCTGGCCGGTTGTGGCATCGAGCACGAGGAGCACTTCGCTGATCGGCGCCTGTTTCTCGATGACGCGTCGGATCTTGGTGAGCTCGTCCATGAGCCCACCCTTCGTGTGCAGTCGCCCGGCGGTGTCCACGAGAACGATCTCGGTCCCGTGCGCTTTGGCGTAGTCGATGGTCTGATAGGCGACGGATGCCGGGTCCTGCCCTTCGTGCTGCGGCCGCACGATTGCCGCCCCGCCGCGTTCGGCCCAAGTTGCCAGCTGATCGACGGCGGCAGCGCGGAAGGTGTCCGCGGCTCCGACGACCACGGAGCGGTCGTATCGCTGCAGGAACTTGGCGAACTTGCCGATCGTCGTCGTCTTGCCGACGCCGTTGACGCCGACCACCAGAACCACGGCCGGCCGCTCCGTCAGGCGCAGAGTCGTGTCGAACTTCGCGAAGTGCTCCTCGAGCGTTTCTTTGAGCATGCGCTGCAGATCGCGTGGGTCGGTCGTGCGGAAGCGCTCGACCTTCTCGCGGAGCTCGTCGACGACACGTTCGGTGATGTCCGGGCCAAAATCGGCGGTGAGCAGCGCCGTCTCCAAGTCATCCCACGTGTTCTCGTCGATCGTGGGTTTGACGAACATGCCGCGCAGTGCGCGACCGAGCGACCAGGAGTTCTCCGCCATGCTCTCAGCCTACGGGGACTCGAGGAGAGGGATCTTCCCTGCGGGGCTTCGGGTTCGGCGCCACGGATGCGGGGTACACCGTGACCGCGAGTCAGGCGGTCTCGCGTTCCCGCACCCGCTGACCGACAACGGCGGAGACGCCGTCTTGACGCATCGACACTCCGTACAGCGCGTCGGCGATCTCCATCGTGCGCTTCTGGTGCGTGATAACGATGAGCTGACTCGATGCACGAAGGCGTTCGAACACACCGAGCAGACGCCCGAGGTTGGCGTCATCGAGTGCGGCCTCCACCTCATCGAGGATGTAGAACGGGCTCGGGCGCGCCATGAAGATCGCGGTCAACAGAGCCACCGCCGCCAGCGAACGCTCACCGCCGGAGAGCAGAGACAGCCGCTCGATCTTCTTGCCGACGGGTCGCACCGATACCTCGATGCCCGTCGTCAGCGGGTTGTCGGGATCGGTGAGAGAGATGCTGCCCGATCCGCCGGGGAACAGGATGGGGAAGACCTCACCGAATGCGGCGCGGGTGTCGTCGAACGCGGCGAGGAAGATCGTCTGCATGCGCTCGTCGAGCTCGGCGATGATCGTCTGCAGGTCTGTGCGCGTCTGAACCAGGTCGGCGAGTTGCTCGGTCAGGAAGGCGTGTCGCTGCTCGAGGGCGGCGTACTCCTCGAGGGCGAGCGGGTTGACGCGCCCGAGTTGCGAGAGTTTCCGCTCCGCATCCTGCAGGCGGCGACGTTGAACCGCGCGGTCGAACGGCGAAGGATCGCTTCCCTCGCTGTCGGCAGGAATCGGGACGTCGGGGCCATATTCCGCCACGAGAATATTCTCGTCGAGGCTCAGTTCGGAGCCGACTCGCTCCAGCAGGCTCGTGACATGCAGACGCTTCTCGTGCATCTGCAGCTCGATGCTGTGCACGTTGTCCGTGAGACGTCCTAAGCGCTCCCGGACGGTCGCTTCATGCGCACGAAGCGCGGTGAGCTCCGCCGTCAGCGCCGTCCGCGCCTGTTCCGCGAGCTGCAACTCGACGCGGGCCTGCGTCACGGAGCGGTCGACGGAATCGAGCACAGGAGGCAATGCGTCGGCGACCTGCCCGGCGAGCTCGCGCTGCGCCCGGCGGATGACCGCGCGCCGCGCCGCCTCTGCGGCGGCCGCGCGCTCGCGTTCGCGCTGGCGGACGAGCTGATCGACGCGGGCCTCTCCCGCCCGCACACGCTCCTTGAGCGTTTCGACATCCAAGCGCGCACGCATCTCACGATCGCGCGAGACTTCCAGCGCATCGAGCACACCGTCGCGCGCCGACGCGTCGAGCATGGGGCGGGGCGCCTGCTGCGCACTCTCCAGCGCCTCATCAGCGGTGCGTGCTGCTCGCTCGGCGTCGGCGACCGCGGATGACGCCTGCGCGAGCCCGGCCTCGAGTCGTTCGCACTCCGCGACAGCGGCTTCATGCCGCACCGTCGCACGGTTGACCTGTTCGGTGTGCGCCGCGAGCGCGGCGTCGTGCTCGCGCAGGCTCTGCAGCGCGTCGCGAGTACGCGTGCGCGCGTCATTCCAACTGGTCTGCGCGTCGGCGAGAGCCTCCCGCAGAGAATCGGCCACCACCGTGATCTCCGCAAGCCGTTCGGCTGCGGCGTCGCGTTCTGCTGCGAGCTCCAACCGTGACCGTCCGGCCCCGGATCCCGCCCGGACCGTCTGTGCGGTCAGCACCTCGCCGGTGCGAGTGACAACGGTAACGGGGCCGCTGTCCGATGCGGCGGTGAACGCGCGGGTCGCGCTGTGCGCGGCATCCAGATCGTCCGCGATCACCGTGCGGCTGAGCACGCGGAGAACGCCGTCGGGAGCGGTGACCACGTCGGCTGCGGGTATGACCCCGGGCGCCGACAACGCGGGCGAGGGCAACGATTGGGCGGCGGCGATGGCGATGTCGACACGTCCGAGATCGGCTTCGCGGGCGTCGCGCGCTACCGCGATCGCCGCCTCGCCGTCGTCGACGAGCACACCCTCTGCGAGAGCGCCCAGAGCGGCCGCGATCGCTGCCTCATAGCCCGGCGTGACCTTCACCTCGTCGCCCACGAGACCCCGGATGCCGACGCCCCCACGAGCGATCAGTTCTGCGGCGGCGTTGCGCACATCGAGCGCACGGCCGAGTGCCGCCGTCTGGGCGGTCAGAGACTCGCGCTCCCGCTCGGCGGCGTGCAGGCGCTCACGCAAGGCGCTCACCTCGTTCTCCGCCGTCGTCGCGTCGCGCTGCGCACGTTCGTAAGCAGCGGCGTGCTCGGCGGACGACCCTTCCGAAGCCAGATCCGGGTCGACGCCAGCGAGCACCTCTTCCGCTTCGGTCCGTCGCGCCAGCGCGGCGTCGAGGGCTCGCTGCTGACGCTCGACGGCCGCGCGCACCGCCTCGAGGCGGGATGCCGCGGCATCCGCGGCGCCCCGGAGCTTCGTGATCCGCATGTCGTGGGCAGACACGAGCGCGCTCTGCGCCGCGATGTCGGCATCGAGCGCGTCGAGTTCGGCGCGCGCACGCATGACGTCGCGAGCGGCGGCTTCCGCGGCATCCTGGGCGTCACCCAAACCGGCGGAGATCTCGTCGATTTCGGCTCGCGCCTCATCTATCGACGACTGACTCACCGTGGCGACCTCGAGGCCGAGCGTTCCGTCGTCCTCCAGAAGCGCCAGGCGTTGGCCGGCCAGCGAGAACAGTCCCCGCAGGCGTTCCTGCACACGTTCGAGGCCGAAGGCGACCGCGCGTGCCGCGTCGACAGCCTCGGATCGCTGCTGCGCCTCGAGGCTGTCGATGCGCAGCTTCAGTTGCTCAGACTGGTCTTGGAGTACGAGGCGCTCGGCACTGCGTTCCTGCTCGTTGCGCGCATGGTCGGCCAGCTGCGTGCGGAGCGTGACGAGTTCATCGGCGAACAGGCGAGCCTTCGCGTCGCGCACGACGGCCGCGATCGTGGCCGCCTCGCGGGCGATCTCCGCCTGCTTGCCCAGCGGCTTCAGTTGACGTCGGAGTTCTCCCGCGAGATCGCTCAGGCGCGTGAGGTTCGCTTCCATCGCTTCGAGCTTGCGAAGCGTCTTCTCCTTGCGGCGGCGGTGCTTCAAAATTCCCGCAGCTTCTTCGATGAAGCCTCGGCGGTCCTCGGGGCTTGCCTGCAGCACGCTGTCGAGGCGCCCTTGGCCCACGATGACGTGCATCTCTCGACCGAGACCGGAGTCGCTGAGCAGTTCCTGGACGTCGAGCAGGCGGCAGCTCGAACCGTTGATCGCGTATTCGCTCGTGCCGTTGCGAAACAGCGTTCGACTGATCGTGACTTCGCTGTAGTCGATCGGCAACGCGCCGTCGGCGTTGTCGATCGTGAGCTGGACTTCCGCGCGACCGAGCGGGCCGCGAGTGGACGTTCCCGCGAAGATGACGTCTTCCATCTTGCCGCCGCGGAGGGTCTTCGCGCCCTGTTCGCCCATGACCCAGGCCAGGGCGTCGACAACATTCGACTTGCCCGATCCGTTCGGCCCGACGATGCACGTGACGCCGGGTTCGAGCGCGAAAGTGGTCGGCTGTGCGAACGACTTGAAGCCCTTGAGCGTCAGGCTCTTCAGGTGCATTCGCTCGTCCTCCGGGGTGGGTGTGCGAACCACGCTATCGGACCGACACGCCAACCCCGGCTTGACGCGCGCCGAGAACAGCCGCTATCGTCACAGATCGCGTCAGAAGTTGAGAAAGGAGGTCCCTGACATGATTCGTTTGAACAACATCGGCAGCACGGCATTCGCGATGCGCGCCATCTCGTTCCGTGAGCACGTGGGGACCGTCTCCTTCGACGCCTTCACCGGCACCTGCTGACCGGCGAGATCAGAGTTCGGCCTGAGTTCAGGCACGAATGCTCGCGTCCGCTCTACCCGCACTCGTCCCCTGTGATGAGCATGCACTCCGCCGCAGCCCGGCCACACACCTCGCCCTGAGCGCGTTCGCGCTCGACCACTCACGAAAGCGCACGATGCATCCCTTCATCGCGTCTGCCGTCCATGCCAGCGATCCCGAACGCCGCCGCATCCGTCTCGCCCAGCGCGAGCGCGAGCAGCGCGAGCTCGAATGGCAGCGCCGCAGGCAGATCCTCCCGTTCCTCTGATTCCACTCCGGGGGCGTCGACGTATGACGCCCCCGGCCTACCTCCTTGGAGACCTCATGACCACTCACCTTCCCGGCCTCGAGTTCCGGCGTCTCACCGTTCCCTCGTCGATGGCCGACGAGGACGCCGCTGACTTCCGAGAGTTCACGCGGGTTCGTAACCTCGTCTATCGCGAGATCGCCGGCAACGACGACGACGCGATGCTGCCTGAAGAGCTGCTCCCCCACTACCAGCCCGATCCCGACGAGATCCGACTCGCGTGGGCGGTGGTCCTCGACGGCGCGTTCATCGGGCGTGTCGGCATCGACCTCCCTCTCGAGGACGGCTCGCGCAACGCGTTCTGTCTGATCGAGCTCATGGCTGCCCACCACGGACGCGGCATCGGCTCGGCCGGCCACGCCCTGATCGAACAAGCGGCTCGCGAACATGACCGCAGCGTCCTCCAGTCGTGGGCGCAGCATCCGGATGCCGACGGTGAGCGCCTGCACGCTCCCACCGGATTCGGATCGATCCCGAAAGACCATGCCGCGCGCTTCTACCTTCGGCACGGGTACTCGCTCGAGCAGATCGAACGGCAGAGCGCCCTCGACCTGACCACGTGCGATGACACCGTCGCTCGCCTCTGGGACGAGGCTGTCGCCGCATCAGCCGGCTATCGCATCGTGCAGTGGCAGGCACCGACGCCGGCCGAGTACGCGGAGGGCTTCGCATGGATGAAGTCGCGTATGTCGACCGATGCACCCAGCGCCGAGCTGGAATTCGACGAGGAGGCGTGGGATGCCGAGCGTCTCGCCCGCCACGATGCGAAGTACGTCGAGTCGGGCCGCATCAAGCTCGTCACAGCGGCGCAGCACATCGCCTCCGGTGACCTCGTCGCCTTCAACGAGCTCGTTCTCGGCACCGATCCCAGCGCACCCAGCCACCAGGAAGACACTCTGGTGCTGCGAGAGCACCGCGGTCACAAACTGGGCCAGCTCGTCAAGTGCGCGGGACTGCGCACCTGGCGGCGAGACATCGCGCCGGACTCCCCCAAGGTCATCACGTACAACGCGGAGGAGAACCGCCCGATGCTGGATATCAACGAGGCGATCGGCTTCGTACCGGTCGCGTACAACGGCGCGTGGAAGAAGGTGCTGACGTGAGCGAGGTCAGCGCAGCCGCTGGCAGTGCGGGCAGTAGTGGCTCGAGCGATTCATGAACGACGCCCGGACGATGGGCCGTCCGCAGCGCGGACAGGGCTGGCCGGCGCGAGCGTACGCGTTGAGTGAGTGCGCAAAGTAGCCGGCTTGCCCGTTCACGTTGACGTACTGGGCGTCGAAGCTCGTTCCGCCCTCAGCGAGGGCCTTGAGCAGAACCGCCCGTGCCTCGTCGAAGACGCGACGCGCGGCCGGGAGGGTCAGTGCGTCAGCGGGGTGCTCGGGATGCACGCGCGCAGCCCACAGTGCTTCGTCGGCATAGATGTTGCCGATACCGCTGACCACCGTCTGGTCGAGCAGCACGCGCTTGATGGCGGAGCGCTTGCCACGCACGCGTGAGATGACGGCCCTCTCGTCGAAGCCGTCGTCCAGCGGGTCGCGCGCGATGTGCCGCACCTGCGAGGGAACCGAGGCCGCGTCGGTGCCCCATCCGCCCGGCAGCCCATCGCCGGTGGGGACGAGTTCGTCGATCGCCAGCGAACCGAAGGTGCGCTGATCGGCGAACACCACCGCGAGGTCGCCATGATCGGGGTGGCGGATGTCGAGTCGGACACGCTCGTGGCGCTCCACGGGAGCTCCCGACGCCCGCAGCAGCATCTGTCCGCTCATGCCGAGGTGCGCGATGACGGCGCGGGATGAGTCGATCGTGGATGCCGCAGCCAGCGGCAGCCACAGAAACTTGCCCCGACGGGCCGCGCCAGTGAGGACATGCCCGGTCAGCGCGCTCTCGAAGGCCTCGCGGTCTCCCCTGTGGCGCGTCAGCGCTCTCGGGTCGCGAGCATCGACGGCCACGACACGCGCCCCGATGACGGCAGGCGCGAGTCCCGCACGGACCACCTCGACCTCGGGCAGTTCAGGCACGGTCGCTGAGCCGCTGCCACAGCGCGAGTGCCGCGGCCATCTCAGCCTGCTTCTTGCTCGTTCCGACGCCGGTTCCCGGGTGCTCACCGACGGTGACCGTCGCCGTGAAGACGCGGCTGTGGTCGGGGCCTTCGGCGGTGATCGTGTACACGGGCGGGGCCAGATCGAGGCGCGCGGCAAGCTCCTGCAGGCTCGTCTTGGGGTCCATCGCCGCGCCGTAGCGGGCGGGATCCGCCATCAGCGGGCGCACGAGCCGCAACACCAATGCCGTTGCCGCATCGGGACCGGTCGAGAGGTAGGTCGCACCGATGACCGCCTCCATCGTGTCGGCCAGGATCGAATCCTTGTCCCGTCCGCCCGTCTGGTCCTCGCCGCGCCCGAGTCTCAGGTGTCCGCCGAGACCGATGCCCCGTGCGACCTCCGCCAGAGCGACGGTGGAGACGACACTGGCACGCCGCTTCGCGAGCGCCCCCTCTTCGAGGTCGGGGTGGGTGCGGAACAGATGCACCGTCACCGCCTGGCCGAGTATCGAGTCGCCGAGGAATTCCAGTCGCTCGTTGTGGGGTAGTCCACCGTTCTCGTACGCGTAGGAACGATGCGTCAGAGCAACCGACAGAAGCTCGGGGTCGATGTCGACCCCGAGCTTGTCGGTGAGCACACGGTGCTCGATCACGGCATCCGCCATCAGATGGCCGCCGCGATCAGATGTCTGCGACCTTGCGGCCCTTGTATTCGAGGAACAGCTCGGTGCCCTGCGAGTCGGTGACGACCTTCGCCTGGTGCGGGCGGCTGTAGACGACCTTGCCGTTCTCGACGGTCTTGACGAGGGTGGGAGCTTCCGCCTTCCACTGCGCGCGACGCGAACGAGTGTTGGAGCGGGAGACCTTCCGCTTCGGGGGGTTACCTGCCATGGCTAGCTCTTCTCTGTATCGGTGGCGACGCGGCGTGGTGCCGTGTCGTCATGGTCTGGGGTGAGGGCCTTCAGCGCGGCCCAACGCTCGTCGATCGGAATCTCCGGCACGGTTCCTGCGGCCAACCTCTCGCCCGTTTCGGGGTCGAGCCCCGGGCAATCCGGCTGGCACACCGGCTGGAACGGAAGCGAGAGGACGATCGCATCCCTGACGAGAGTTTCAAGATCCACGTGGTCGTCTTGAACCTCGAAGTCAACCGCTTCTGCTCCAGGATACCCGAAGAGCTCCTGAAACTCGACTTCGACAGGCTCGACGATGTCGATCAGGCAACGGCCGCAGACGCCGGAATACTCCGTGTCGATCTCCGCGGTGGCGAGAATCCCCTCGTGCACCGACTCCAGTCGCACGTGCAGGTCGATGGGCTCGCCCTGAGCGACGGCCACCAACCCTTCGCCCCACTTCGCCGGAGCGGGTACGTCGACGTCGAACTCGCGCATCTCTCCCGCACGGTGAGCGATGTCACGAACAGGAAAGACGAACGGACCGTTCACATGCTTTCTGACCACTACGCCATGGTAACGGGCTCGGAGGCCCAGGGCGTCAGTTGCCGCGTACGCCCGTGTCGAGGAAGCGTGCCACGGGTGCGGGGACGAAGGGCGAGACGTCGCCCCCGAGGCCGGCGACCTGACGCACCAGCGAGCTCGACACCAGCGCGTGGGACGGATCGGGCAGCAGGAAGACGGTCTCGATGTCCGCGAGGTGCCGGTTCACGATCGCCATCGGCGTCTCGTACGCCACGTCGATCTGCGAACGGATGCCCTTGACGAGCACTCCGGCGTCGACATCCTGTGCGTAGTCCACGAGCAGCCCGACGCTCCATGACGCGACGATCACCCTACCGGCGATGTCTGCCTCTGCGATCGACTGCTCGAGAAGGGTCAGACGCTGGGCGATCGGCAGCATCGCCTTTTTGCCGGGGTTGTGCACGACGAGCACATGGAGTTCATCGTAGAGCGCGGCCGCTCGGCGGATGACGTCGAGATGCCCGAGGGTCGGCGGATCGAAAGAGCCGGGGACGACCGCGATGCGGTTGTTCATGCGGCCCAGCCTAGCGGCGCACATTCCGGTCTCGGACGTGGGATGACGCGGATGCCGAGTCGCGTGTGCCTCAGCTCTTCGACAGCGCCGCGCGCTCCTGCTGCCCTACCCGACGTTCGATCGCGGCGACCAGCCCCGCGTGATCCGTCAGCCGCGGGTCGGCTTCCAGCACCGCCTCGGCGCGCGCACGAGCCAGCGCGATCAGGTCGGCGTCCGCGACCACCCGCAGCAGACGCAAGGAGCTGCGCGCGCCCGATTGGGCGTCGCCGAGCACATCGCCCTCGCCGCGCAGCTCGAGGTCGACCTCCGCAAGGGCGAACCCGTCGATGGTGGATGCCACGGCGTCCACACGCGACCGGGCCGGTGTTCCTTCGGGGGCTTCGGTGACCAGCAGGCACAGACCGGGCACGGTGCCGCGTCCGACGCGTCCGCGCAGCTGATGCAGCTGCGACACTCCGAACCGGTCGGCTTCGAGGATGATCATCGCCGACGCGTTCGGCACATCGACACCCACCTCGACGACGGTCGTCGCGACCAGAACATCGATCTCGCCGCGGGCGAACGCCTGCATGACGGCATCCTTCTGCTCGCCCGGCATGCGGCCGTGCAAGATCTCGACACGCAGGTCATCGAAGGCGGGGATGCCGCGGAGGAGCTCCCCCACCTGGACCACGCCCCAACGAGTGCGCGGCTGTTCACCCTCCACCTCCACGGGCTCGGGAGGCGTGTCATCCTTCCCGTCCTTCCCCGTCGCCTCAGCGTCGATCGCCGCGCACACCACGAAGACCTGATGCCCCGCGGCGACCTCTTCGGCCGCCCGTTCCCAGATCCGCCTGAACCACCCGGGCTTCTCGGCGAGCGGAGCCACGTGCGTCGTGATGCCGGCGCGCCCGGCCGGCATGGTGCGGATGGTGGAGACGTCGAGGTCTCCGAAGACCGTCATCGCGACTGTGCGAGGAATCGGCGTCGCGGTGAGCACGAGCACGTGCGGGGCCGTGCCCTTGGCTCGGAGCGTCTCGCGCTGCTCCACGCCGAAGCGGTGTTGTTCGTCGACGACCACCAGACCTAGATCGGCGAACGTCGTCGACGCGCTCAGCAGCGCGTGCGTGCCGACGACGATCCGCGCCTGCCCCGACGCCACCCGCAGCGCCGCCTTGCGGCGCTCCGCAGCCGGGAGCTGACCGGTGAGCAGAGTGGGCATGAGCTCCGGCGCGAGCCGCGGGCCGAGCATACGCGCGATCGAGCGCACATGCTGCGCCGCCAGGACCTCGGTCGGTGCGATGAGCGCGGACTGGCCGCCGGACTCGGCGACCTGCAGCATCGCGCGCAGCGCCACGAGGGTCTTTCCGGAGCCGACCTCGCCCTGGACGAGGCGGTTCATCGGCCACGCGCCCTGGATGTCCGCGGTGATGCGGTCGCCGACCTCGATCTGGTCTGAGGTACGCGCGAACGGCAGCGCCGCATCGAAGCTCTCCAGCAGCGCACCCGGACGCCGGGCGGTCGCCGCCATCGCGCGTACCGCCTGCCGCTGTTGCAGGAGCGCCGTCTGGAGCACGAAGGCTTCGTGCATCCGCAGGGTGTGTCGCGCCGCGTCGATCTCGTCGAAGCTCTCCGGGGCGTGGATGCGCGCGATCGCCGTGCGTGCGTCGAGGAGTCCCTGCTCCACGCGCAACGAGGCCGGCAGAGGATCCGCCACGACGTCCAGGCCCGCGAGCACCGTGCCGACGGCCTTCTGCACCTGCCAGGTCGCCACAGTGCTGGTCGCCGGGTAGATCGGAATGGGCGTGTGCTGCTGCGCTTCGGCATTCAGACGCGCCGCATCGACGTCTTCGAACAGCGTGTAGTCGGGATGGGCGAGCTGCTGGTGTCCCTGGAACTGGCCGACCTTGCCAGAGAACATGCCCTGCCGGCCCACCTGGAGGTCGTTCGCGCGCCAGGCCTGGTTGAAGAAGGTCAACGTCAGCGCTCCGGCGCCGTCGCTGATCACCACTTCGAGAAGAGAGCCCCGGCGTTGCCTCATCTGCCGGGACGATACCGAGCGCACCTCCGCGACGATCGTCACCTGCTCCCCCAGCGGCAGCGAGTCGATCGGCGTCAGCTCGCCGCGACGCGCGTAACGACGGGGGTAGTGGGTCAGCAGATCGGCCACGGTCGACATGCCGAAGGCCCGCTCGAACAGCTTCGCCGTTGCCGCCCCGAGCGCGTCGACCAACGTCGTGTCGAGCGTGAACGCGGGCATGTATCGAGTCTATTCAGGCCCGGAGACACCACTCGCACCGCGATCGAGCGGCGCGCATGGGATGTCCAGGCAGCAGACCGTAGAGTCTCCGGGTGATCCGAGGCGTTCTCTCCCGCGTGTTCTGGCTGTGCAGCCGTTGGCGTCTGCACTCCACCCCCGCGCCGGCGCGCCCCACCGTACTCGTGGGTGCGCCGCACACCTCGAACTGGGACTTCGTCTTCATGCTCGCCATCTCGTGGCGTCTGGGCATGCGCATCCACTGGCTGGGCAAGGACACGCTGTTCGCCGGGTGGCGAGGTCGCGTGATGCGCGCGCTCGGCGGCATCCCTGTCGACCGGTCGGATGCGGGCTCGGTGGTGGACGAGATCGTCGCGCGCATCCGGGGCGGTGAGGTGTTCGGACTCGTCGTGACCCCCGATGGCACGCGCGGTGGCAACGAGTACTGGAAGAGCGGCTTCTATCGCATCGCGCGCGAGACCGGCATGCCGCTCACGCTCGGCTACGTCGACCGCACCACGATGACGACGGGCCTCGGCCCGACCCTCGAGCTCACCGGCGATGTCGGACACGACATGACGCGCATCCGCGCCTTCTACGCCGACAAGGCGGGATTTCGTCCGCAGCGGCGCACCGAACCACGTCTGCGCAGCGAAGACGACGGCTCCGCCTGAGCCCCAGTAGGGTGTTCCCGTGACGCGCATCATCTCCGGGCGGGCCGGCTCTCTCACCCTCGCGGTGCCGGATGCCGGGACGCGCCCGACGAGCGATCGTGTCCGCGAATCGCTCTTCGGTGCTCTGGACGCCGCCGGCCTCGTCGACGGCGCGGCCGTCCTCGACGTGTTCGCCGGCTCGGGTGCGCTGGGACTGGAGGCGATCAGCCGGGGAGCCGCGTCCGCGGATCTCGTCGAGAAGGCGCCGCGCGCCGCGTCGGTGGCCGAACGCAACGCCCGCGCCGTCGCCAAGGCCGTACCCGGACGTCCGGTGCGCGTCCATCGTGCCGCGGCGGATGCCTACCTCCGATCAGCCTCCGGCCCGTTCGACCTCGTCTTCGTCGACCCGCCGTACGACCTCGACGACGACGCACTGCACACGACGCTGGCCGCCCTCGCCCTCTGCTTGTCACCGGATGCCGTGGTCATCGTCGAGCGGGCGTCACGGTCGGCCCGGCCCACGCTGCCGGCGGGTCTGGTCATCGACCGCAGCCGCACCTACGGCGATACGACGCTCTGGTGGGTTCGACCGGAGTGAGCCGGAACGGAGACCGGCGTGAGCCCGCGGTGGCCGCGTGAGCGTCAGCCGCGGCCCGCGTCCCAATCCCGATGGGGATCCCATCCCCCTCGTCCCGACGGCGACACTCCTCCGACGGTGACGCGGGCGATGGCATCGGCCTCGACCGTGCCGACGCGGCGGAACCCGTCGGGGATCGCCGTCGTCGGCGGAAAGCACGCGAGCAGCGCGTGATCCTCGCCCCCGCGCAACGCGAGGTCGTCGAGCCCCGGATCCAGGTCGAGGCGTACCCCCGACGCTTCGGCCATGCGGGCCCCGTCGAGAAGCAGCCCGTCCGACACGTCCATCATCGCGGTAGCGCCGGCACGGGCGGCCTGGGCCCCTCGAAATATCGGTGGGCTCGGGCGCAGCTGCGCGGCGAGATCGTCGCGCTCCGCGGGCGTGAGAGCGGCGGCATCCACCGCAATCGGCGCACCATCCGCGTCGCGGAAACGGTCGAACAACAGTGCGAGTCCGCGCGCCGCCGCGCCGAGTTCACCCGCAACGGCGATCACGTCGCCGGCGCGCGCCCCGGATCGCAGCACCGGTTCCATCCCGTCCAGCGATCCCAGCACCGTCACGGCGATCGTCAAGGTATCGGATGCCGTGAGGTCGCCGCCTTCCACGGCGCACCCCGGAGCGAGCTCGTCGCACGCCGCCCGGAGTCCGCCCGCGAGCTGCTCCACGAAAGAGACAGGCGTCTCATCCGGCAGCGTCAGCGCGACGAACAACGCCGTGGGACGGGCGCCCATCGCCGCGATATCGGCCAGATTGACCGCGGCCGCCTTCCATCCCAGATCGCTGCCGCTGGACCAGGCCAACCGGAAGTCCGGCCCGTGCACGAGAGTGTCGGTCGACACCACGACGCGGCCGTCCGGCACCGCCAGCACGGCCGCGTCGTCACCCGGCCCCACAAGCGCGCGCGATGATCCGTCGAGTGCGCGCAGAATCCGACCGAGAAGCTCTCGCTCGCCGAGGTCGCGGACAGTCGGGGCGGGCGGGGTGGTCATGGCTCCACGGTAGCCTGGAGTGGTGTTCCGCTCACGTCTGTTCGCCGTCCCCGTGACCCTGGCGATGGCGGTGGGCATCGCCCTCGGCACCGCAGGGTGCAGCTCGACGGTCTCGATGACGCCGGCGAAAGGCGCCAACGATCCGGCCTGTGCCGCGGTCATCTCTCGGCTGCCCGCGACCGTCGACGGCCAGCAGCGCCGCTGGACCGATGCACAGGCGACGGGCGCCTGGGGCTCGCCGGCGAGCGTGCTGCTGACGTGCGGACTCGACGCGCCGGGACCGTCGACGCTCGTCTGCCAGACCGTGGACGGCATCGACTGGCTCATGGATGACACGCAGGCGCCGAAGTACCGGTTCACGAGCTTCGGCCGCACCCCCGCCGTGCAGGTCTACCTCGACTACGATGTGGTCGGCGGCCGGGATGTGCTCAGCGCGCTCTCGTCGGCGGTGCAGCAGCTCCCCACCGACGGACGCTCCTGCACCGATCGCCCCTCCTCGTGATGCGCTGATCTGCGCACCCGCGTCAGTGTACGCGGGCGAGGTCGATCAGCTCGCTGATCAGTTCCTGGTAGGTCATGCCAGACGCGATCCAGCAGGTGGGGAACATCGAGATCGGTGTGAAGCCGGGCATCGTGTTCACCTCGTTCACGAAGAACTCCGTGCCGGTGAAGAAGAAGTCCACGCGAGCGAGCCCCTCGCCACCGACCGCTTCGAAGGCGCGCAAGGCGATGCGCTGCATTTCCGCCAGCTCGCCTTCCCGGAGGTCGGCCGGGCAGACCAGATCGATCCCGGGGGCGTCGAGGTACTTCGCATCGAAGTCGTAGAACTCGCGTCCGCTGATCACGATCTCGCCGGCGACGCTGACGCGCGCCGGATCGTTGCCGCGTCCGGCGAGCACTCCGCACTCAACCTCACGGCCGACGACCGCTTGTTCGACGAGCACCGTGTCGTCTTCGGCGAACGCCGTCGTCAGCGCGGCGTCCAGCTCCGCCCAGTCCGACACCTTCGACACACCGACGCTCGAACCCGCGCGCGCGGGCTTGACGAAGGCGGGAAGACCGAGCGAACGGATACGGCGCAGCCACAGGTCGTTGTCGCGGTCGAGAGCACGCTCGGTCACGCTGACCCAGGGCACCACCGGAACGCCCGCCGCCTTCAGGACGCTCTTGGTGGTGTGCTTGTCCATGCCGATCGCCGACATGAGCAGACCGGCGCCGACATAGGGCAGGTCCAACAGCTCGAGAAACCCCTGGATCGTGCCATCCTCGCCGAAACGGCCGTGCAGGATCGGGAAGACGACGTCGACATCGCCCAGCGACCGGATGCCGTCGGCATCCCTCACCATGAGCTCACGGGAACGCACCGAGTCGGGCCAGATGATGCGCGTGCCGTTGTCGACGACCTCGGGCAGTCGCTCCGGGTTCAGCGCGAACTTGTCGGGGTCGTCGTCCTCGAGCACGAAAGCGCCATCGCGCGTGATGCCGATGGGCACGACGTCGAAGCGCTCACGGTCGATCGCCCGCAGCACTCCCCCCGCCGTTGCGGAACTGATCGAATGCTCGCTGGAACGCCCGCCGAAGAGCACCGCCACTACCGCTTTGTCCATGCTGGGTCCTCTCGCCGGTGGGCTTGTCGTCATCGGTGGTCAGGTGGGGCGCGATGTCGCGCGGGTTCATCGTTCCGTCCAGCACCATCTTGACCTGCTCCACGATGGGCATCTGCACGCCTGATGCGCGCGCGAGCTGCAGGACAGGGGCGACGGATGCCAGGCCTTCGGCCGTCTGATTCATCTGCTTCACGACGTCTTGGAAGCTGTATCCCTGGCCGAGCAAGCGTCCGGCGGTGTTGTTGCGGCTGAGAGGCGACTGACACGTCGCGATGAGGTCGCCGAGGCCTGCGAGTCCCTGGAGCGTCTCGGGCTGGGCACCCTGCGCGACGGCGAAATCCGTCATCTCGACGAGACCGCGAGTGATGATCGACGCTTTCGTGTTCTCGCCGTACCCGACACCGTCGACGATCCCGATCGCTACCGCAATCAGGTTCTTGAGCACCCCGCCGAACTCCGTGCCGATGACGTCGGTGTTCACGAAGGTGCGGAAGTAGTCGTTGCGCGCCCGCCGCGCGACCGCCTCCGCCGTCTCCCGGCTCGTCGACGAGATCACGGCCGCCGTCGGCTGTTCACGTGCGATCTCGAGCGCGAGGTTCGGTCCGGAGGCGACGGCGATGCGCGAAGGATCGCAACGCAACTCCTGCTCGATCACCTGACTCATCCGCAGACCGGTGCGCTTTTCGACGCCCTTCATCAGCGACACGACGGCGGCATCGCTGTCGGCGATCAGTGGGCGCACGGCCTTGAGGTTCTGTCTCAGCGCCTGGCTCGAGATCGCCAGATACACCTGGGAGGCGCCGTCGAGGGCCTCGGACAGGTGGGAAGTGGCCGACATGGTGCGGGGCAGGTTGATTCCGGGGAGGTACTCGCTGTTGCGGTGCCCCTCCTGAATCTCCTGAGCCAGCTCCGCGCGGCGCGCCCACATGACCACGTGGGCCCCACCGTCGGCGAGCACTTTGCCGAACGTCGTTCCCCAGCTGCCCGCGCCGATCACGGCGACACGAGGCATCGCGGTCTCGCCTCTACGACTCAAGGCGACCCGTCTCGTTCTGCCCGTGAGCTGCCGGATTCCACCGCTCAGCGGGAGCCTGTTCACCGCGCAAGTCTCCGAGCAGCGCCGCCACATCCGCCATCACGGCGTCCGTGGCGGCGATGAGGTTCGCCGACCCCTTCGCGCCAGCGCCGGCATAGGCCGACAGATCGGTGGCCGGACCGAAAACCACGCGCACTCGACGACGCGGCGGCCAGAAGCGCAGCTTTCCGTAGCGGGGCAGAATCTGCTGCACGCCCCACGTGGCGGCCGGAATCACCGGGATCGCCTCACCGGACGCCAGCGCGAGACGTACAGCGCCCGTTTTGCCGCGCATCGGCCACATCTCCGGATCACGCGTGAGCGATCCTTCGGGATAGACGATCACGCCCCGACCGTGGGTGACCAGGTCTTCGGACTGCTGGAGCGTCTGTTTGGCCGAGGCGGACGATGATGCGCGGGCCACGGGAACCATGCCCGTCGCCCGCAGCGCAGCCCCCAGCACCGGCACCCGGAACAGGCTCTCTTTGGCCATGAAGCGGGGGGCGCGACCGACGCGCCACGTCGCCACCGCCACGATCAGCGGGTCGAACTCGCTGTAGTGGTTCGGTGCGATGACGTAGGGACCCTCGATGGGCACGTTCTCGGCCCCGCTGACCTCGATCTTCGCAAACCAGCCCACGGCGGGGACGATGATCGCCGCGAGCGGCCAGAACACCGTCGGCCGGGTCTTCTCCGGCGAGGCGCGACGGCGAGCAGGAGGGACCACGTCGGTCATCCGACGACGTCGAAGTCGGCGCCGAGCGCGGTGAGCTTCTCGAAGAACTTCTCGTATCCGCGCCGGATGATGTCGACGCCCGAGACCCGCGAGGTTCCCTCCGCGGCAAGCGCGGCGATGACGTAGCTGTAACCGCCGCGAAGGTCGGGCACGACCACCTCGGCGCCATGCAGCGGCGTCGGACCGGTGATGACGGCGGCCTGCTCGAGAGCACGCCGGGGTACACGGCGGTCGGGGCTGGCAAGTCCCTCGGCGTGCACGACGATGTTCGCGCCCATCTTGTTGAGAGCCTGCGTGAAGCCCAGTCGGTTCTCGTACACCGTCTCGTGCACCGTAGACACGCCTTCGGCCTGCGTGAGTGCGACGATGAGCGGCTGCTGCCAGTCGGTCATGAAGCCGGGGTGGACATCGGTTTCGACCATGACCGGACGCAGCGCCCCGCCGCGGCGGAACCGGATGCCGTCCTCGTAGATGTCGAAGTCGCCGCCGGCCTTGCGGAACACGTTGAGGAAGGTCAGCATCTCCTGCTGCTTCGCGCCGCCGACGTAGATGTCACCGTCGGTCGCGAGCGCGGCGCATGCCCACGACGCGGCCTCGTTGCGGTCGAAGATGCTGCGATGGTCGTACCCGCGCAGCGAGTCGACGCCCTCGATGAAGATGACGCGGTTCGGCTCGTAGGAGATGATCGCGCCCATCTTCTGCAGCACAGCGATCAGATCCATGATCTCGGGCTCGATCGCGGCGTTGCGCAGCTCCGTGGTGCCCTTGGCGCGAACGGCCGTCAGCAAGACCTGCTCGGTCGCACCCACGCTGGGGTACGGCAGAGCGATGTTCGCTCCGCGCAACCCGTCAGGGGCCGAGAGACGGATTCCGCTGGGGAGCTTGTCGACGGTCGCACCGAAGGCGCGGAGGGCGTCGAGGTGGAAGTCGATCGGACGGTCGCCGATGCGGCATCCACCGAGGTCGGGGATGAAGGCCTGCCCGAGCAGATGCAGGAGAGGCCCGCAGAAGAGGATCGGGATGCGAGACGCACCGGCATGCGCGTCGATCTCCTCCATGTGAGCGGAGACCGCACCGCGAGGATCCAGCCGCAGAGCGCCTTCGCCGTCGTCTGTCACGGTCACGCCGTGCACTTCGAGGAGCGAACGGACGACCTTCACGTCGCTGATATCGGGCACATCCCGCAGAACGCTCTCCGTCTCACCGAGGAGGGCCGCGACCATCGCCTTCGTCGCGAGGTTCTTGGCACCCTTCACCTCGACCCGTCCGCTCAGCGGTCGTCCGCCGCGGATCTCGAGGACCGAGCCCTCGCCTTCTGCCGGTGTCGACGCCGAAGCGCTCAAGAGGGTGTTCATGGATCGGACCTCACAGTGTGTGTCGAGGACGGGAAATCGAAGACGGGAACCGCCCGTGTGGGGCGGTCCGTCCTAGCGAACGGGGAGCGTCCGCGGGCGCCACGCCTCGCGGCGCGCCTCGAACTGCGCGATCTTGTCCTCGTTGCGCAGCGTCAGCCCGATGTCATCGAGACCTTCGAGGAGCCTCCACCTAGTGTAATCGTCGATGTCGAACGCGACCCGGAGTTCGCCGAGGACGGCGGTGCGCTCATGCAGATCGACAGTCATCTCGATGCCCGGTTGCGCGTCGATGGCCGCCCAGATCGCCTCGAGGTCGTCTTCGCCGATCACACCGGTCACGAGCCCTTGCTTGCCCGCATTGCCCCGGAAGATGTCGGCGAACTTCGGGCTGAGAACCACCTGGAAACCAAAGTCACGCAGGGCCCAGACGGCATGCTCGCGACTGGAGCCCGTGCCGAAGTCAGCCCCGGCGACGAGGATCGACGCCCCCGCGAAGGCGGGCTGGTTGAGAACGAAGTCCGGGTCCTGACGCCAGTTCGCGAACAGCGCGTCTTCGAAACCGGTCTTGGTGACACGCTTCAGGTAGACAGCGGGGATGATCTGGTCGGTGTCGACGGCTGAGCGCTTCAGCGCCGCGGCGACGCCGGTGTGGGTGGCGAACTTCTCCATGTCAGGCTCCGACCTTCTCGACAGCGGGCAGATCGGACGGGCTGGCGAGACGCCCGAGCACAGCGGTCGCCGCAGCCACCAGCGGCGACACGAGGTGGGTGCGGCCGCCCTTGCCCTGGCGCCCCTCGAAGTTGCGATTGCTCGTTGAAGCGCACCGCTCCCCCGGAGCGAGCTGATCGGGGTTCATCCCCAGGCACATCGAGCAGCCCGCGAAGCGCCACTCGGCGCCGAACGCGGTGAACACCTTGTCGAGCCCTTCCGCCTCCGCCTCCAGGCGCACGCGAGCCGAGCCCGGGACGACCATGACCCGGATGTTGTCCGCCTTCTGGCGGCCCTCGATGACGGACGCGAAGGCGCGCAGGTCCTCGATACGGCTGTTGGTGCACGACCCCATGAAGACGGCGTCGACCGGCACCTCTTTGAGCGGGGTGCCGGCGCGCAGGTCCATGTATTGGAGTGCACGCTCAGCGGCGGCGCGCTCGTTCGGGTCGGCGAAGGATGCCGGGTCGGGGACGACATCCGACAGCGAGACGCCCTGACCGGGGTTCGTGCCCCAGGTCACGAACGGCTCGAGCTCGGCGGCGTCGAGGAAGACTTCGGCGTCGTAGACGGCGCCTTCGTCGCTCGGCAGCGTGCGCCAGTAGGCCACCGCGTCGTCCCAGTCTTGACCCTGCGGCGCGTGCGGCTTGTCCTTGACATAGGCGAACGTGGTCTCGTCCGGGGCGATCATGCCCGCGCGCGCGCCGGCCTCGATCGACATGTTGCACATGGTCATCCGGCCCTCCATGGAGAGCGAGCGGATCGCGCTGCCACGGAACTCCAGAACGTAGCCCTGGCCCCCGTTGGCGCCGATCTTGGCGATGATCGCGAGGATGATGTCCTTCGCGGTCACGCCGGGCTTCAGCTCGCCCTCGACCGTGATGGCCATGGTCTTGAACGGCTTCAGAGGCAACGTCTGCGTCGCGAGCACATGCTCGACCTCGCTGGTGCCGATGCCGAAAGCCATCGCCCCGAACGCACCGTGAGTGGAGGTGTGGCTGTCGCCGCACACCACGGTGATTCCCGGCATGGTCAACCCCAGCTGCGGTCCGACGACGTGCACGATGCCCTGCTCTTTGTCGCCGAGCGAGTGCAGTCGCACGTCGAACTCGGCGGCGTTGCGGCGGAGGGTTTCGATCTGCGTGCGGCTGGTCAGATCGGCGATCGGCTTGTCGATGTCGAGCGTCGGCGTGTTGTGGTCTTCCGTGGCGATCGTGAGATCGAGCCGCCGGACGGGCCGGCCCTCGGCGCGGAGACCGTCGAAGGCCTGCGGGCTGGTCACCTCGTGGACGAGGTGCAGATCGATGTAGATCAGGTCGGGCTCGCCGTTCTCGCCCTTGACGACGAGATGGTCGTCCCAGACCTTCTCGGCCAGCGTTCGCGGACGGTCGGAAATCGTGGTGCTCATGCTGTCTCGTTCTCCAGATAAGAGGATCAAGCCCGCAACGGACTCCGCGACGAGAGAGGGCTCAGAACGAGGTCTCGTCGCGGCCGCTAAGGAGAAGGCGAGCGATCCGCACGGCCTCAGAATAGCACCGCGCGGATCGCCGACGGATCGTCAGAGCCCGGTCCCGGAGCCCACTCGCCGCTCCCTGCGCGCCGAGATCAGGCTGGCGCCCGTGGCGACGACCATCGAAACGACGATCACCGCGAGCGACATCAACGTCGAGATGTCGGGCGCCCACTCGATGTGCTGTCCGCCGTTGATGAACGGCAGTTCGTTCTCGTGCATCGCGTGGGCGATCAGCTTCACACCGATGAACGCGAGGATGAAGGCGATCCCGTAGTGCAGGTACTTTAGGCGGTCGAGCAGGTCGCCGAGCAGGAAGTAGAGCTGGCGGAGCCCCATCAGCGCGAAGATGTTCGCGGTGAAGACGATGAACGCGCTCTGGGTGATTCCGAAGATCGCCGGAATCGAGTCGAGGGCGAACAGCAGGTCGGTCATTCCGATCGCCACGAACACGATGATCATGGGCGTGAACATCCGCTTGCCACCCACCACCGTGCGCACCTTCGGTCCGTCGTAGTCGTCGCTGATGTCGACCGTGCGCCGGAGCAGCCGCACGACGAACGATTCCTTCTTGACGTCGTCTTCGTGATCGGCGGCGGGGAACGCCTGCTTCCAGGCGGTATAGACCAAGAAGGCGCCGAAGAGGTAGAAGACCCAGCTGTACTGCTCGATGATCGCCGCCCCGGCGAGGATGAACAGACCGCGAAGCACCAACGCGATGATGATGCCGACCATCAGCACCTTCTGCTGATACCGACGTGGTACCGCGAACTGACCCATGATCAGCACGAAGACGAAGAGGTTGTCGATCGAGAGGCTGTACTCGGTCAGCCAGCCGGCGACGAACTGTCCGGCGTACTCCCCGCCCGCGAAGAACCACATCAGACCCGCGAAGATCAGCGCCAGCAGTACGTAGAACCCGACCCAGAGGCTCGACTCCCGCGGCGAGGGGATGTGCGGGCGCTTCACGATCAACGCCAGATCGGCGACGAGGATGAGCACCAGAACGACGAGCGAGCCGATCTCGAACCAGAGGGGCAGGTCCATGGAGGCCTTTCGAGGGATGACGAAACGTCGAAAGTCTCTCCCCCGACAGCGTTGCTGCGGCGCGCGCCCGGGGCCTCGACGACGGGGCCCGTGATGACGGACGCGCGAGACTGGGATACTCCCTCTCGCGGGCTCAACCATACCGGGTCTCGGCGCAGGCGAGACGATCCGGCCGATGCGGACACTTACCGGGTGAGAGACGATGAGGAGACCATGATCGAGCACACCGGTACCGGCACGGACGCGGAGATGGTCGCGGCGGCCGCCGCGGGCAGCGACACCGCGTTCCGCGCGCTCTACCGCGCGTATGTGCGACCCGTCTACTGGATCGCACACGACCTCGTCGCCACGACGCACGACGCGGAGGATGTCACTCAGGAGACCTTCCTCGCGGCCTGGCGCAAGCTGCCGGAGCTGGAGCTGCAGAGCCCGTCGCTGCTGCCTTGGCTCGTGACCATCTGCCGGTTCCAGGCGGCGAATCGGATCCGCCGCCAGCAACGCGATCGCGCCCACCTCGGCGGACCGGTCGCCGAGTCGGTTCCGGCTGCGGTGGACGTCGAGAGGCAGGTGATCGACGGGCAGCTGGCCGAGCGCATCGCGGCAGAGCTGTCGTCGTTCAGCGAACTCGACCAGAGCATCTTCCGGCTGTGCGCCACCGAGGGCTACGGCTACCAGGAAGCCGCGGAACACCTCGGCGTATCGCACGGCGTCGTTCGCAATCGTCTCTCCCGCATCCGCAGCGCGCTGCGCACCACCATTGCACCGGAGGGGTCATGAACACCGAACGCACCACCTTTCCCGAACTGGGGCAGGACCGTATCGACGAGATCGAACAGAACCTGTTCGCCCGTATCGCCGAGGAGCGCTCCGCGCAGCGCCAATCCGCCCACTGGCAATCCGCCGAGCGCGCGCGGGTGCGCGCGGTGCGACGGGGGCGCTTCTGGATGGGTGGCGCCGCGGCCGCCGCGCTGATCGCCGTGGCCGCGGTGATCGCCCCGCAGCTGACCGGGGGTTCACGCAGCGCCTCCACCACGGCATCCGTTGAGCTGCCCGCGATGCGGGCCGAGGGCGGGCCCGCCGCGGATCTCGGAATGACCGACGGCAAGAGCGCCAGCATGTCGGGCAGCGGCGCAGCGGACAGTGCGGCGGGCTCCGGCGCCCAGCGCCAGGTCGCGACGACAGCATCGGCGACCGTCCAGGTGGACGACACCGCGGCTGCGGCACAGGCGGTGGGCGCCGCGGCTGTCGCTGCCGGCGGGTACGTCGAGTCGCAGAGCACCGGCGGTGCTTCCGGGACGCCCGTCGAACCGATGACCGACAGCCGCGTGGTCGTTGCGCAGACGCCGGGCGCCTGGGTGACCGTGCGCGTGCCCGCAGACCGCCTCGCCGACGCGATCGCCGGCCTCTCCCAGTACGGAACTGTCACCTCCTCGCAGGTCGACCGCCACGACGTGACGACCGAGACCCTCGACCTGCAAGCGCGCGTGTCGGCGCTGGAGGCATCCGTCGCCCGACTGACCGAGCTGATGGGCCAGTCCACGTCGACGGCCGATCTCATCTCCGCGGAGTCGGCCTTGTCGCAGCGGCAGTCGGAGCTCGAATCACTTCGTCAGCAGCTGTCGTGGACGCAGTCGCAGGTGCAGATGTCGACGCTGAGCGTCTCGCTCGTCGAGCCGGCCCCCACCGTCGCCGCGAACCCGGCGGGCTTCGGCGACGGCATCGGCGCCGGGTGGAACGGCCTCGTCGCCACGCTGAACGGTCTCGTCGTAGCGATCGGGTTCCTCTTGCCGTGGGTCGCGGTCGTGCTGGTCGCGACAGTCGTGGTGTGGCTCGTGCGACGGATGCTGCGGCGTCGGACACAGCGCGCAAAGGCGCCCGTCGACGACTAGACGCGCACAAACGACAGAAGCCCGGTCCGTGTGGACCGGGCTTCTGTCGTTGTGAGTGACCCCAGCGGGATTCGAACCCGCGTTACCGCCGTGAGAGGGCGGCGTACTAGGCCGCTATACGATGGGGCCGTACTTTCTGCTGCGTAAGCAACCGTTCGATTATGCCATGCCTGCGCACTCCCCACCAAATCGAGGCACGCACGCGTCCGCTGCTTGCTCGGGCGCCCCGGGAGGCGTTGACTGAACGACATGCGCGTTACGAAACACGAACATGCCTGCCTCCGCCTCGAGCGCGAGGGCGAGCAGCTGATCATCGATCCCGGCACGTTCACACTGCCGCTGCAGAACCTCGCGGGCACGGTGGGCGTGGTGCTTACTCATGAGCATCCCGACCACTGGACCCCCGAACACCTGCGACGTATTCGGGAGCACGCGCCCGGCATCCCCATCTACGGTCCCGCGGGCGTCGCCGCTGCGGCGGCTGAGTTCGACGTCATCACTGTCGCCCACGGTGACACGGCGACCGCGGGTCCGTTCGCTCTCCGCTTCTTCGGCGGTCGCCATGCGGTCATCCACGAATCGATCCCGACCATCGACAATGTCGGTGTCCTCGTCGACGACGCGGTGTACTACCCCGGTGACGCATACAGCCTGCCGGATGGGGTCGACGTGCGGCTTCTCGCCGCCCCGGTGGGAGCTCCCTGGCTCAAGATCGGCGACGCCATGGACTTCGTCCTCGCCGTCAAGCCCGCCCACGCGTTCGCGACCCACGACATGACGCTCTCCCGCATCGGCCTCGACATGCACCGCTCGCGTCTGCAGTGGGCGACGCAGCAGCACGGGGGTCAATTCACCGCCCTCGAGCCGGGCGAGTCCATCGATCTCTGAGCCTCGGCCGAAAACGACGGATGCCGCGGTCCCCGGTGGAGGGGGCCGCGGCATCCGTCTGTCATCCGACGATCACGCCTCGGCGTCGTGGTCCGTCTCCAGGAAGGTGACGAGCGAGTCCAGCGCCGCATCGGCACCCTCGCCATCCGCCTTGAGCGTCACGACCGTGCCCTGCGTGGCGCCGAGTCCCATGAGGGTGAGGATGCTGCCGGCGTTGAGGTCCGGGCCGCCCTCGACCGCGATGGTCACGGGGATGCCGGTCTGCTGCACAGCCTGCACGAAGAGCTTCGCGGGGCGCGCGTGCAGACCCGAGCTGCTGGCGACGGTGGCCTGGCGTTCTGCCATGAGATCCTCCTTGGATCGTGTAGGGATCGTTGCCTATCGAGACTAGGCGTTTGCGGTCTCGCGAGAAACCGAGGATGCGCCGGAAATACCCTCGTCGACGGACGGCCCGCGGCGAACGAACCGCTTGAGCGCGACCACCGTGAACGCAGACACGACGGTGCCGACGGCGATGGACAGCAGCCACAGCCAGAAGTTGTCGATGGCGAAGAAGACGAAGATGCCGCCGTGGGGCGCCTTGCTGGTGACGGCGAAGGCCATCGACAGCGCACCGGTGACCGCGCCACCGAGCATCATCGCCGGAATCACCCGGAAGACATCGGCCGCAGCGAACGGGATCGCACCTTCGGAGATGAACGCGAGACCGAGCAGCCAGGCGGCCTTGCCGTTCTCACGCTCGGGCTCGGTGAAGAGCTTGCGGTCGATGACCGTGGATGCCAGGGCCATCGCGAGCGGCGGAACCATGCCCGCGGCCATGACCGCAGCCATGATCTGAAGGTAGCGCTCGTCACCGGCGATGCCGGCGGCGAGGTTACCCGTGGCGAAGGCGTAGGCGACCTTGTTGATCGGGCCGCCGAGGTCGAAGCACATCATGAGACCGAGAATGACGCCAAGAAGAATGACGCCGGCACCGGTGAGGCCCGACAGCCAGTCGTTGAGGGACTTGGTGAGCCAGGCGATCGGGCCGCCGAGCACCAGGAGCATGAGGCCGGAGGCGAAGATGGAGCCGAGCAGCGGGATGATCACGACGGGCATGAGGCCGCGCAACCACCGCGGAACGTCGAGGCCGTTCAGCCAACGCGCCGCGACACCGGCGAGCAGACCACCGACGATGCCGCCGAGGAAGCCCGCGCCCATGAAGCCCGCCACGGCACCGGCGACGAAGCCCGGCGCGATGCCGGGGCGATCCGCCATGCCGTAGGCGATGTAGCCCGCCAGAGCCGGGACCAGGAAGCCGAACGAGAGTGCACCGATCTTGAACAGCACGGCGCCCAGATAGACGATGAGGGACGTGTCGCCGAGGTTCCACAGCGTGGAGGCGCCGAGGATCTTGTCGGCGTTGAACGCGATCTCGTACCCGCCGAGCAGGAAGCCGAGGGCGATGAGCAGACCGCCACCGGCGACGAAGGGGATCATGTAGCTGACGCCGGTGAGCAGCGCACGCTTGATGCTGGCGCCGTACGACTCCCCTGCGCCCGACGTGGCGGTGGATGCCGCAGCTGCCGAACCGCTGACACGCGTCGCGTTCGGGTTCTTTGCGGCCGCGATCGCCTCGGCGACCAACTGCGCCGGCGCCTCGATGCCCCGCTTGACACTGGCACGCACGACGGGCTTGCCCGCGAAGCGCTGCGGCTCGCGAACGTCGACGTCCACGGCGAAAATCACAGCATCCGCATTCTCGATGATCTTCGGGTCGAGAGCCTTGTATCCGCTCGATCCCTGCGGTTCGACGATCAGGTCGACGCCGTCTTTGGTGCCCTGAGCGGTGAGGGCATCGGCGGCCATGAAGGTGTGCGCGATGCCGGTGGCGCAGGCGGTGACGGCCACGATGCGGGCCGGACGACCATCGATCAGGTGCGCGCTGTCGGCGGCGGCGGTGGCCGCCGGAGCGGCCGCAGCGGGAGCACCGGTGCCCGACACCGCGGCCGTGACCAGGGCGACGACGTCCTCGGGGGTCGCGGCGGAGCGCAGACCCGCGGTGAAGTCATCGCGCATGAAGCTACGCGCCAACTGCGACAGCACCGCGAGGTGCTCTTCGGCGGCCGTGTCGGGCGCGGCGATGAGGAACACGAGGTCGGCGGGGCCGTCGTCGGCGCCGAAGTCGATTCCCGGCTTCAGGCGCGCAAAGGCCAGCGTCGCCTCGCGCACCGCTGCGCTCTTGGCGTGCGGAATCGCGATGCCGCCGGGAAGCCCGGTTTCGTCGGTCTGTTCGCGCTTCCACGCGTCGGCGGCCAGGGCCGCGGCGTCGCTCGCGCGCCCGGTCGCCGCGACACGCGCGGCCAGGGCGTCGATGACGGCGCGCTTGTCGGTGCCGAGCGACTCGTCAAGACTGACGAGCGCCGACGTGATGATCTCTGACACGGTGACCTCCAGTGGTCGGGTGGGTTCAGGATGGGATTTCAGAGGGTGAGCGACCTCACCGGCACGTCGCCGGGGAGGAGATCTGCGGGCGTGGGTGCCTGAGTGCCGGGTAGCGCGGCTGCGGCCGATCCGTACCGGATGCCGCTGCGCACCCGATCTGCCGGTGCGGCGCCGGCCACATCCGCGAGCAGGTATCCGGCGAGCGAGCTGTCGCCGGCACCCACGGTGCTGCGCACGCGCGTGGGCGGGGGGGTACCGAACCACGCGCCGTCCGGTGTCACCAGCACGGCGCCGTCGCCGCCGAGCGTGACGAAGGCAGAGCCCACGCGTGCAGGAACGAGGCGGGCCGCGACGGTGACCACGGCCTCTTCGAGAGGGTGCGCGGGATCGAGGGCGATGCCGGCGAGCTCGACGAGCTCTTCGTCGTTGGGCTTGATCAGATCGGGAGCGCCGCGCTCGACAACGGCACGAAGAGCTGCCCCCGACGTGTCGACGGCGATCCGGGGCACGTCGCCCCCGGCGGATCGGACCGCAGTGATGACCTGCACGTAGAAGTCGTCCGCCAGCCCTGGAGGGAGCGAGCCCGCCAGCACGAGCCACTGGGCTCCGCGCGACGCCTGCACCGCGGCCTCGATGAGGGCAGCGGCATCGGACGCGCTACGGGTCACACCGGGAAGGTTGATCTTCGTGGTGATGCCGTCGTGGTCGGTGAGAGTGAGGTTCGCTCGAGCCGCGCCGGAAAGCGGAACCGCGAGAACCGGCACGCGAGCGGCACGCAAGACAGCGGCGAATGGGTCGTCCGCGTCGAGCGGGAGCACCGCACGGCTGGGCACGTCGGAGCCGGCGAGCACCCGTGTGACGTTGATGCCCTTTCCGCCGGCGTCTTCGCGGACAGCGGTGGCGGCCTGCACCTCGCCGATGCGCAGCGCCTCAGACAGCGTGACCGTGCGGTCCAGCGAAGGGTTGGCCGTGAGTGTCACGATCATGCGAGCCACACCTCCACATCGGCATCCGCCAGCGCGGCGACGAGGTCGGTGGGAGGCTCGCAGTCGGTGACGAGGATGTCGAGGTCGGCGAGGCGGCCGAACGAGACAAGGAGCTCGCCATCGAACTTCTCCGCGTCGGCCACGACCACGATGCGCCGTGCGGAAGAGATGATGGCGCGCTTGACGGCGGCCTCGTCGGGATCGGGGGTGCTGAGGCCGAAGGCGGCGGAAAGTCCGTTGGTGCCGATGAAGGCGAGGTCGGGGCGCAGGCGCGAGATCGCGTCGACCGTCTGCGCGCCGACGGCGGCGGCAGTGAGACCGCGGACCCGCCCGCCGATCGCCGTGAGATTGAGTCCGGGAGCGCCGGCGAGCACGTGTGCGACCGTCATCGAGTGCGTGACCACCTCGAGCGGGCGACCGGCGGCGGGCCGCTGAGCCAGGAGTGTGGCGAGAGCTGCGGTCGTGGTTCCGGCATCGATGTAGACGGAGCCGTCACCGTCGGCGCCGATCGCTTCCAGGGCGCGCGCGGCGATCGCGAGTTTCGCGTCGCTGCGGCGCTGGGCGCGCTCGGCGAGAGAGGTTTCGATCGTGCTCACGCGAGTGCGGGCCACCGCTCCCCCGTGCACGCGTCGCACCAGACCTGCGGCTTCGAGGTGATCCAGGTCGCGGCGCACCGTCTCGGTGGTGACACCGAAGCGGCGGGCCAGGTCGACGACGACGACCCGTCCGTCTGTGGTGATCAGCTGCTCGATGAGTTGCTGGCGCTCCGTCGCGTACACGGTTCCTCCTTGAATACCCACAAGTTACAACACAAACACAGATGTAACAACACCCAAAACCGTGAAAAACAACACGACGAACGGAACGGCCCCGATCCGAAGATCGGGGCCGTTCCGTGGGCGGGCGTGAGCACCCGCCGGGGATGCCGAGGCTTAGGCCTCGCTCATCACCGTGACCTCCTGCTGGCCGCGAGCGGCGAGGGCGGCGGCACGCGCGGCGATGCGACGCTCCTGCTCGATCTGACCAGCGTCGAGGATCTCCTGATCGACCGGGTAGCTGTCCACCTTGTTCACGCCGTTGTACTTTGCGATGTAGGCGTCGAGCTCAGGCCCGGACTCCCACGACGTGATGAGGCAGTACCGCGGCTCGTCGCCGGGGTGAGTGGCCGCGTGCCAGAGGCGCTGCGTGTCGACGATGAGCTGCGCGCCGGCGGGAAGGGCGATGCGCGTTTCCTCGCTGGGGTCGGTGCGGTTTTCGCGCAGGACGAAGTAGCTCGTGGCGTCGTCGGTGAGGTTGAAGAAGCCGCGCACAACCCAGCCGGTGCCGTCAGGGTTCAGACGGTTGTTGTCATCCTGGTGCAGGTTGTACAGACAGTCGGCGTAGGTGTTGGGCTGCAGCTCGATGATGCGGCAGCGGCCGACGTTCGCGCCCGGCTCCATGGCGCGCGCGGTGAGGGTCGGGGCGATGGCGGTCTGGGAGTCGATCCAGACACCGTCCTTGTCGGTGCGCGGCGGCTTGTGGTTCCAGAAGCCGTTGCACTCGACTTCACCCTTCGCCGAGGCAAGAGGGGCGAAGCGGGTGTCGCCCGAGGACTTCCAGTCGACGTATTCGACGTCGAGCCACTCCTTCGGATCGATCACCTTGTTGTAGCGGTCGAGGACGACGTAACCGGTCTCCTCGAGAGCCGCGCTCTTGATGTAACCCATGACGGATCAACCTTTCTGCCGGACAAGCGAAGTTTTTACAGGCCCGACTTAGGTCAGCCTACAGAGGCCCGATGAGAACGCGATTAGACTCGACGGCGGTCATCGACAGCGAGCCCGGAGGCGACACGGACACTATGAGCAGCGGCACGAATTTCGCCTCGTCCGTCTCCGCGACGCATGTGTCAGCCACCGCCGTGGCGACGATCGCGTGGCTCTCGGCATCCGACACCCCCATCGTCGTGCCGGTCTATCAGCGCCAATACCGCTGGGACATCGGTGGATGCGAACAACTCCTCAGCGACGTACGCGCGGTCGCGGATGCCCCAGACGGGCAGACGCACTTCATCGGTTCGATCCTCTCCACGGCATCGGCAGAGGACTCCGACGCGCATCTCGTGCTGATCGATGGCCAGCAGCGCATCACCACGCTCATGCTTCTGGTTGCCGCGCTGCACCACACACTGCGGGAGGACGACCCGGCGCTGGCGACCGAGCTCGAGCGTGTGCTGGTGCGCACCAACGATCCGGCGCGCACCAAACTGCGCCCGCACCGCGCGTGGGCAGACGTGTTCGAGAGCGTCGTCCTCGACCGTCGCGCTCCCGGCGACGAGACACGCGAGTCGCGCTTCGACGACAACTATGCGTTCTTTCGCAGCCAGATCCGCCCGGCCGAGGCGGCCCACATCTGGCGTGGACTGGAGCGCCTCGAACACGTCGCGATCACTCTGGGACCTGACGCGAACGCGCAGCAGACGTTTGAGAGCCTCAACTCCACGGGCGAGCCACTGCGCGACCACGAACTGATCCACAACTACGTCTTGATGGGTCTGTCGCACTCCGAGCAGATCGAGATCGAGGACGAGTACTGGGTACCGATCGAACAGAACACCGGTGAGCAGATCGGCGACTTCTGGCGGCACTACCTCGTGATGCTGACCGGCCGCGAGGTCACCGTCGTCGGCGAACGCGGCGTCTACGACACGTTCCGCACGGAGTTTCCGCGCCTCGACCTGGCCACGCTCAGGCAACGCGCCGCGCAGTGGCGGTCGCACTCCGAGATCTACCGCACATTGCTGGATCCTTCGCGCGCGACCGAGGATGCGGTCGGCCGGCAACTCGGCTACCTGAACACATTCGGTCGCGGCATGTACCCCCTGACCATGCGACTGGTGCGCGAGCATCGCGACGCGGCACTGTCGACGCCGGAGCTGATCGACGCGCTCGAGAAGCTGCAGTCGCTGTTGCTGCGCCGCACCGTCGTGGGAGTCAGCACCGACCGGCTCGTCGCGCGCCTGTGCCGCGCCGCCGCGATCTCGCGCGATGCGCTCGTGCGTGCCATCGCCCGGATCACGCCGTCGGACGAGCGGACGCGCGTCGGACTCAAATACAGCCCGCTCCCCCACGCGCCGTATGTTCTCGCGCGTCTGGCGGGCGACGTCGACGCCGCGACGTTCGATGTGGAGCACATCGTGCCGATGGCGCCATCCGACGAATGGTCTCCTGACGGCGTACGGCGCTGGAGCGAACTGTCGGAGGACGAGCAGAACAGCTTCCGCGCCCTCGCCCCCACGCTCGGCAATCTCACGCTCCTGGAGCAGACTCTCTTCGATCGCGCCTTCGACGCGTCCTTCGCGCAAAAGAAGGCGGTCTACCGCTCGAGCGATATCGAGCTCACCCAGACGCTTGCCGACCTGGACGGGTGGAGCACGGCGGCGATCACCGCCCGGACGCAGCATCTGAGCACGCTCTTCCTCTCCGTGTGGAAGCGTCCCGCCGTGGTCAGCATCGACGACGACAACCTCACCCCGATCCTCGACGCCATCGCGCGGCGCGGATGGCCGCGCGGCTGGCAGCGCGAGTTCGACTACGTCGAGTTCCGCGGCGAGCACTGGGAGGTACCGGACATCCGCTACCTGTTCAATCGCATCTTCCACCGTCTGTGGGCCGACTCGCGTCAGAGTGTGATCGACTTCAGTGCGCGACGCGGCGGACCGGTCTATCCCGCCACGGCGTGGAACGGACACTGGGACGAGCTCGGCGACGGCCAGTACCTCTACATGGGCTGGGACTCCAAGTACATGCTGACAGCGGTGCAAGGCGTGCTCGACGAGGCCGGTTGGGCCTCCGAGGTGTTCGTCAAGTACTCGTACATCGGCAATGCGATGAAATGATCGGATCCCCCGTGTCACGTCGCCGACCGCGTCCCTCTCGCCGCTCCGCCGAGCCCGCCGAAACCTCATCGCAGCGCCAGCGCCAGCGGCGCGGAGCGCGGCGCCAGCTCGACGACCTCGACGTGGCGACCTTCACGGCCATCGCCCGCACGCGCAGCCCGCTCCTCGATGCGACCATGCCGCCGTTGACGCGGGCCGCCGACCGTTCGGTGCTGTGGATCTCGATCGCGGGTCTGCTGGCCTTGTCAGGACGGCCACGCGCGCGCCGCGCGGCCGGACGAGGACTGGCCGCGATCGCGGTGACGAGCCTCATCGCCAACCAGGTGTCCAAGCGCGTTCATCGCCGCCCCCGGCCGTCGCTGACCCAGGTCCCCGTTCAGCGCCTGGCCCACCGCATTCCGACGTCGACGTCCTTTCCCAGCGGACACTCGGCCAGCGCCGTGGCCTTCGCAGCCGCGGCATCTGCGGAGCTGCCGGCCCTGACTGTGCCGCTTCGCGCGCTTGCGGGCCTCGTGGGGTTCTCCCGTGTCGCCACCGGTGCGCACTACCCCACCGACGTGGCAGCCGGGTTCGCCCTCGGCGAGATGATCGCGTGGTTGACGACGCGGCTGGTTCCTGTGGAGCGCGTCAACCCGCTGCAGGATGCTCTCGCCGTGCACGCGGGAACGCCGAGGCCGCACGGTGAGGGCATCACCCTCATCATCAATCCTCGCTCCGGGTCGGGTCGCGCCGGCCGCATCCTCCCCGACGTGCGTCGCGCGCTCCCGCGGATGCGCATCGTTGCCCTCGGCGACGATGATGACCACGCCGGCACAATCCGAGACGCGGCCTCGTCCTGCGAGGTGCTCGCCGTCGCCGGCGGCGACGGCACTGTTCAGCAGGCCGCCAGCGCCGCACGCGAGAACGGCATCCCGCTGGCGGTCCTGCCTGCGGGAACGTTCAACCACTTCGCAAAGGATCTGGGGATGTTCCCGCTGGCGACCGCGATCGATGCGATCCGTGCGGGGACGGTGGCCACGGTCGACCTCGGCGAGATCAACGGCAAGATCTTCGTGAACACCGCCAGCGTCGGTGCGTACACGGACTTCGTCGCGATCCGTGAGCACTACGAGCATCGCATCGGCAAGCCGCTGGCCGCTGTGGTCGCCGCGGCCCGTACGCTCCGACAGGCCCGTGCGGTGCACGTGCGCGTCAAGGACCTCGACGGCGAGACGATCGATGCCCGTTTCAGCCTGCTCTTCCTCGGCAACGGGCGCTACGAGCCGCGTGGCTTCGCGCCGGTGCACCGGGCCACTCTGGATGATGCCCGACTCGACCTGCGAGTGCTGGGGGTATCGCGCCGCGGTTCGCGCGCCCGCGTGGTGGTCGATCTGTTTACCGGGCGCATCTCGCGCAATCGCCGCTATCAGCAGTACTCGGATGCCGAGTTCCAGCTCGAACTGCCTGAGGGCCCATATCGCATCGCCCGTGACGGCGAGCTCGGTGAGGAGGTCGACCATCTGACGGCTCGCGTCCTGCCGCGCGCGCTCACGGTGATCGTCCCTGCGGGCTCGCGCCGACGGTGACCCCGAGGAGGACACGCAGCACCCACGCCTGATGCGCAACACTGACCTCAATACGCCGGGCGAGAACGAGGTGGCATCATGAGCGACGAGACGAACCTTCGCGTACCGATTGCACCGCAGCAGGTGGACGCCCCGCTGACGCGCATGGCGATCTTTCTGGTGCTCGTCGTCTCCGACGCAGACGGAGCGATGGACACGGTCCGCGACGTGGTGTCCGGCATCGACGATCTCGTGAAGAACGTTGCGATCCGTGACCTGACCGGGCACCTGTCGTGCACGGTCGGCATCGGCGCGCGCGTGTGGCAGCAACTGACCGGACGCGCGCTGCCCGCAGAACTGCACCCCTTCCGCGAGGTCGTCGGCGCGCGGCACACCGCCGTCGCGACCCCGGGCGACGTCCTCTTCCACATCCGCTCCGAACGCGCCGACCTCTGCATCGAGTTGGAGAAGCAGATCCTGCAGGCCTTCGGCGAGAGCGTCACCGTCGCAGACGAAACCCAGGGCTTCCGCTACTTCGACACCCGCGACCTCCTCGGATTCGTCGACGGGACCGCCAACCCGGTCGGTCCAGACTTGCCCGAAGCGACGCTGGTCGGCGACGAAGACCCCAACTACGCAGGCGGCAGCTACGTGGTGGTGCAGAAGTACACGCACCCGCTGGCGATGTGGCAGCAACTGACGACCGAACAGCAAGAAGCCGTGATCGGACGCCGCAAGCTCGACAACATCGAACTCGACGACGCGGTGAGCGGTCAGAAATCGCACAAGACGCTCAGCACCATCGTCGATGACCTCGGCGAGCACGACATCCTGCGAGACAACATGCCCTTCGCCAGCCCCGGCCAGGGCATCTACGGCACCTACTTCATCGGCTACACGCGCCATCTCTGGGTGATCGAGCGGATGCTGGAGCGCATGTTCGTCGGAGACCCACCCGGTCTGCACGACCGCCTGCTCGACTTCTCGGCGGTGCAGACCGGCGCGACGTTCTTCGCTCCCTCCGTCAGCCTGCTCGCCGCGATCGCGGATGCCGCACCGTCGGCGACCGCAGCGAATTGACACGGGCGACGCGTCCTCTGGAGTGAGAGCTCCAGCGATACCGTCGACGAATGTCGACGACATCCGCGTGGAGCGCCCAACTCGCGACACTCCGACCTGAGCTCTGGCCGAACTTCGTCACGGAGCACTCCGGCCTGCCCGGACCCCGCGCGAACCTGGCCCTCGTGGAGGCGGTCGCACGGTCGGCAACGGGCGAGGCTATCGACGCGCTCCTCACCGACGGTGGCGAATACCCAGTGATGTGCGCCGCGGCCGCACTTGGCCGGGGCGCTGACGACCCCGAACACGCTGATCGCGCCCGCGTTCTCGCCGCCGATGAACGATGGCGGGTGCGCGAGGGTGTCGCCATCGGGTTACAGCTGTGCGCGGACGGTTTCCCTTCGACCTTCCGCATGATCGTCACCACATGGGTGGACGACGCCGATCCGCTGGTGCAGCGCGCGGCGGTGGCCGCCGTGTGCGAGCCGCGTCTGTTGCGCACCGCCGACGCCGCAGCGACGGCGATCACGGTGTGCCAGCGCGCCAGCGCGCACCTCGTAGGCCTCGCACCGGCGCGTCGATCTCAACCGGATGCCCGCACACTGCGCCAGGCGCTCGGTTACGCGTGGAGTGTGGCGGTCGCTGCCGACCCAGCGCCAGGCCTGACAGCGTTTCGCGCCCTCGACACGGACGACCCGGACATCGCCTGGGTCGTGCGGGAGAACCGCCGGAAGAAGCGGCTGGCCGCGTTGGAGTGAGGGCGCCACTCAGGAGCAGGAATACAGCGTGAAGCCGACCGCCGATCCGGATGCCGCGTCATGCGTATGGGACGACGAGCTCGATGACGCACCGCCGGTGGTCGAGGGCCACGATCGTAGAGTCGAGCAGGTGCTCGCGCGCACCGCGATCCATACGGGGTCGGTCTTGGGGGCATGATCCTTCACGACCACGAGATGCACTCCGTCGGCGATCTCGGTCCGAGCCTGGTCTGCGGTGAAGACCGCCGCTTGCCCGGAATAGCCCCCGTCGGTCAGCACTTCTTGACCGGTCGAGTTGATGATGGGCGCCGCGACGCTCCAGGCGTCCGTCAAGAACAGGGGACGGCCGTCGGCTCCGCCTCCGGCGGCGCGCACCGCGCCGAGGAGTTCGATCAGTGGGGGCGTGATTCCGGGCGATCCGCCCCACACCTGCGGCGCCGACACCGAAAGCGCACGGGTGGCGGAGGGTGCGCCCGCCACCGGCTTGATACCCACATACGCGTCGCCGCCGCTGCCGTCTCTCGAAGAGTCCAGTACCTGAGCGCTGAACAGCGCCGGGCCGGCGACGATCGCCACGACGCCGGCCGCCACGAGTGCGGCGCGCACGCCGGTGCGACCGCCCCGCATGGTCCGAGCGCGGGAGCCCCACAGCGCGGCCACCACACCGATGAGAATTACGACCGCGAGAGGAAGTGCGAGCGGCAGCGGCAAATGACCCCACCACGCCAGCGCCAGTGCCCACCCGCCCTGCGCGATCACGAGCACCGGAAGCACTGCTCGCTCGACAGCCCGCTCGGACGCCCGCAGGCGGACAGCCTCACTGGCCGCCAGAGCCGAGAGCAGCGCGAGCTGCACCCCGATCGCCGATAGATATGCCGTGTGGGGCATGCGGGCCGCAGAGAGCACCCCGGCCCCGGTGATCAACCAGATGACTGCCACGGAGAACATGGCACGGTGTGCGCCCGTTGACGCGGCGCCCTGGGCATCGGTATCCCGCTGAGCCGCCGGCCGCCACCAGCGCCAGAGGCCGAGCCCGATCGCGAAGAGAGCCGCGGGATAGAGCCAACCGATCTGGGTCAGGTACATCGGATCGAGAAGTTTGAGGGCGGCATCCGAGGACCCGCCGGAGGACGTTCCTCCCCCGCCGCTGTGCACCGCACCGGCGACCGCGTTCGGGAACAGCCGGTCGATACCGTTGTAGCCGAACACCATGGCGAACACGTCGTTGTCGGTCGATCCGTCGACGAAGGGGCGGGACGCCGCGGGAACGAGTTGCATCGCCAGCATCCACGACAGCGATGCCGCGACGGAGCTCGCCAGCAGGATCGCTGCCCTCCCGGCGCGTCGCGCCCACGATCCGCCTGCCGCAACGAACGTGCCGACCAAGAGTGCGGGAAGGACGAACCACGCCTGCAGCATCTTGGCTTGGAATCCGACGCCGACGAACGCTCCGGCCACCAGCAGCGGCCACCACCTGGCCGTGAGCATCGCTCGCTGCCACCAGAGCACCGCGACCGCGAGGGCCATGGTGAGCAGGCCGTCTTCCATCGGGTGGGCGAACATCGACACGAAGATCGGCGTGGATGCCGCGGCCGCCGCCGCCACGAGCCCACCGGTTCTCCCCAGCCAACGCAGCCCGATGAGCGCACACGCCCAGACGGTGACGAGGCCTTCGACCACCTGCGGCAACGCGAGAGCGGAGGTCGACATACCGAACAGCCGCACGCTGAGCGCCTGCGGAACGGCGAAGCCGCTCAACTTGTCGAGGGTGACGGTGGCCGCAGGGTCGAACGCGCCGAACAGGAGCGCCCGCCACGACTGTGACATCGATCGCGCCGACGCCTCGTAGAACGCGAAGTCACCGCCGCGCGCGAGATTCCACACAGTGAGAACCGCAGAGGCGACGAGGATGAGAGCAAGGGTGATGCGCGCCCCCCAGGGCTCTCGCCACCATCGGGAAAGGGCGGGCGTGTCCAGCACGATCGTGACGCTAACCCCGTCGGCTCGACCGAAGCTCGCCGGCCGCTATGGGCGCGGTATGAATGCGGGATGCGTCAGGCTCACCACTGTGGGTGGATCGCCGCTCGGAGTCGCCGGTCGTAGACGTCTGTCACCGCCTGGTCGAATCGTTCGAGGTCGAACTCGCGGTCGATCAGTGCCGCGGCGCCAGCGTTCGCGGCCGCCTGGCTCGGCGTGCGCGCGCCGGGGATGACGCTCGTGATGCCGGGGCGTGAGGCGATCCATGCGAGGGTGGCGGCGGGAAGACTGATGTGCGGCGGCAGCGCGGCAGCCAGCTCATGAGCGGCGGCGAGTCCGATCTCCAAATCGACGCCCGAGAAGGTCTCACCGCGATCGAACGCGGCGCCCTCGCGGTTGTAGGCGCGGTGGTCGTCCGCCGGGAAGGTCGTCTCGGCCGTGTAGCGACCGGAGAGGAGTCCGCTCGCGAGCGGTACACGCGCGAAGACGGCGACTCCAGCGTCCGCAGCGGCCGGCAAGAACTCGTCGAGCGGTTTGAGGCGGAAGGGGTTGACGATGATCTGCACGTTCGTCAGGCCGGGACGGCCGACGACCGCCAATGCTTGCGCCACCGTCTCGACGGAAGCGCCGTAGGCGGCGATGACGCCGTCGTCGACCAGCGTGTCCAGGGCATCGAACGTACGGTCATCCTCGAGCACCGCCGTGGGCGGGCAGTGCAGCTGAACGAGGTCGAGGCTCTCGACACCGAGGTTGCTGCGTGACCGGTCGGCCCACGCCCGGAAGTTGTCGAGCGTGTAGTTCGCCGCATCCTGGTCCACGCGGCGGCCCATCTTGGTCGCCACGGTGACGCCATGGCCCGGCCGAGACGCCAGGAAGCGACCGATGAGCTGCTCTGAGCGGCCGTCGCCGTAGACGTCAGCGGTATCGAACAGCGTGACCCCCGCGTCGACGGATGCCGACAGCACCGCCGCCGCGTCGGCTTCGCTCACGTCGCCCCAGTCAGCTCCCAGCTGCCACGTGCCGAGACCGATGGCCGACACCGTGCGACCCGTTCGACCGAGCGGACGTGCGGGCAGTACGAAGGTCTCTTCCGGCATGCTCACAAGCCTATCGAGGCAGCCACCGCCCCATCGGGCAGGAGTCAGGCCGCCAGACCTGTTCCGCAGCTCGAGCAGAATCGGGCGCCGGCGGGGTTGTCTGCGCCGCATCCGGAGCAGGCGATGACGACGGCGAGCGGCGATCCGCACTCCCCGCAGAACCTGCCGCCGCTCGACTGGGCGCCGCACGATCCGCAGCGTGGTCGGGCCTGAGTCTTGAGGTCTACGCCGCCCACGAGGTCGACCGTCTCCAGCCGCTCCTGCACCTGTCGACGACGCGCCTCGGCCTGCAGTTGGGCGAGTTCTTCGGTGGCGATCGGCGAGCACCGCACGCACTGGCCGATCGTGTCGTTCCAGCACACGTCGTCGCAGACCCAGTCACTGCACCCGCGGCACTGGTGGAACATCGGGCCGATCTCCGCGGTCGCAGCACGCAGCGCCTCGTCCTTCGCCGGCGAGTTGGTTCCGCGATCGAGCAGCCGGTCGGCCATGGACGTGATCTCCGACAGCGATCCGCCGAAGAGGTTGCCGAGCCCGCGCGCGAGTTTCTGACCCGCCGCGCGCGGATCGCGACGGAAGGCGGAGCGGTACCCGTTGCCGCACCGTTCGCAGCGGAACTCGAACTGGTACCCGTCGGCGTTCGACAGGTCGCTGACGTTGTCGGTGAAGGGGACGAGGTCACTCATACGTCATTCCTTACTCGGGACGGTGGCCGTCGGCGACGGCAGTGCGTGCGGATGAAAAAGGAGGACCGAAGACGAGATCGACGATCGGCGCGAAGTCGTACTCGTCGGCGTACCGGGGGGCTTCCATGAGCAGGAGGGTGTTCATGAGCATCCCGCGGCCCATGAAGTCCCACATTTCGAGAGCAGATGCGCCGGCGTCGCGGAGTGCCCGGTAGACCTCGTCGAACATCCGCCGCGATTCCAGCCCGATCGCCGGCTCGGCTGTGGCGGCGGAGAAGGCGTGCGCCCAGACGAGAACGGATGCCGGCTGTGAGAGCACCAGGGCGCGATACGCGGCGCCGACATGTTTCGGGTCGAAGGCGCCCTCAGAAGAGCTCGCCGCTGCGCGGAACGCCGAGACGATCGCCGCTCCCGCATGTGCGTGGGTGCGTAGGAAGAGCTCTCGCTTCGAGCCGAAGGTGCGGATAACGTAGGGCTGCGATACCCCCATCGCCGCCGCGACCTGCGCTGTCGAAGTGCCGAAATAGCCGCGAGCGGCGAAGGCACGCTCAGAAGCAGCGAGGAGTTCGTCGTTGCGCGCCGGGGGGCGACGAGCAGACGGCATCCGCGAGTCCTTTCGAGCAGGTGGTTATCAAACGATAACACCGCCGGTGAGGGCTCACTCGTCGCTCTGGTCCAGGTGCTGAAGGTGCGCGATGAGCGGGAGCGACCGGTTGGCGCTCCCGCCGAAGAAGGTTTCGTCCGCGGACTCGACGGCCCGATTTGCTGCTCGGGCGGCGGCAATCCCGTCGTCCGTTACGGTGACGCGTCGCGCTCGCCCGTCATCGGGGTCGGGATGACGCTCGGCAAAGCCCTTCTGCTCCAGAGCGCGAAGAACCTGCGAGACCATCATCGGGTCGGCGCGCGCCCGGTGGGCGAGCTGCGCCTGGGTGAGGCCCTTCGGGTCGCCGGCATAGGTGAGGACGGCGAGGAGGACAAACTGCACATGGGTGAGGTCGAACGGCGCGAGCGTGCGGCGCATAAGCGCCTGCCACTGGTTAGTGACCCGCCACAGCAAAAATCCCGGACTTGCATCAGAAGACTCGTATCGCGTCTGGAGGCGAGATGTCATGAGGCCATCATCGGCCGAGAGGCCAGGTAGTCGACGGCGCGACGAAACGGATGAAAGGAGCCTTCGTCCCCCTGCCAGATGTCGTCACCACTGACGCGTCCGACTGCCGTGAACTGTCGCAACTGTGCGATGCCGAGACTGACGCCCCGCGCGACGTGTTCGGCAGACACGACTCCGAGCCAGGCGGTCACTGTGCCTCCACGACCCGGATGAGTCGGTCCAGATCGGCGGGAACCGATGTCGCGAAGCCGGTGCCCATGACCTTCGCCCAGAACGCGGAGAGCGGGCCTTCCATCCACACGGATGCCGTCAGAGCCGAACCCGCGTCGACCGGCTCTACCGTGTGCCGAAAGCTGAGCCGCGCGCCTGGGAACGAGCTCACATCGGTGTACACGCGGTCGGGGATGCACTCCGCGATCGTGAACTTCACCTTCGGGCCAGCCACCGGTTTGAGCACGCCCTTCGCACCCTCACGCACCTCCCCGTCGAGCTTCACCCACTCCGTATCCGGCGACCACTGCGCCCACGAGCTGTGATCGACCCACTTCGCGAAAAACGCTCTCGGTGCGGCGGTGGAGTATCGGGACGCGGATGCCAACTGAATCATGTTAATTAGTATGCGCACATACTATTCCCGCGTCAAGGGCGCACGCCAAACCACGTCACGCCGGAGACGCCTCCCGCGAGCGGGAACCGACCGATCGGAGAAAAGAAAGAGCCCCGGTCATCCGCTTTTCAGCGGAATTCCGAGGCTATCTGTGTTGCTGGGGTACCTGGACTCGAACCAAGAACAACGGAACCAGAAACCGCCGTGTTGCCAATTACACCATACCCCAGGGGGTGACGACCGAAGTCGTACCGAGGGTCTAGCTTAGCCCACACCGACACCGTGTCCAAACCAGCCGGAACACGCATTGTGTCCCCACGGCGCGCCAGCCGAGACTGAAGCCGTGAAAGCCCCCCGATACTCCCGCGTCTTTGTGGCGACACTGCTGCTGCTCAGCGGATGCGCGGCTGCCGCACCGACCACCACAGACGGGGCGACCCCGGCGGCGTCCGACAGCGGCGCCGGTCCTCAAGAGGTCGACGGGCAGACGGTCGTCTGGGCGAGGTGGGCATCGGACTGATCGCTCCCGTCGTAGCCATTTCATAGCTCGCACCTCGTCAGTCTTCGAGCGGCGGTCCTAGCGTGACGATCGTGACCGCACTTTCCGCCTCGGCTTCGCCCGCATCCTTCTCGTCCACGCGGGTACGCGCCGCGACACGACGCCGACGTGACCCCCGGTGGCATTGGTCGTTGTTCACGATCGCTGTCGTTGCTCTGCTGCTCACCGCGTGGGGCGTGGGCGGCTCGATGTCGGAGTACTACGCGTCCATCGCCCTGTCGATGAGCCGCAGCTGGCCCAACTTCTTCTTCGGGTCATTCGATCCGGCCGGAACGGTCACCCTCGACAAGATTCCCGGCTCGTTCTGGATCCCGGCGCTGGCTGTGCGCATCTTCGGGTACTCCCCCGCCACCGTGATCATCCCGAACGCGCTGGCCGCGGCCGCGGCGGCCGTCGTGACCGCCGTCACTGCACGCCGCTGGGCGGGAAAGGCAGCCGGCATCGTGGCTGGCATCGTCGTCGCCACGACGCCGATCCTCGTCGCCGTCGCCCGGTCGAACCAGCCCGAGACGTTCTTCGTTCTCGCACTCTCGCTCACCGCGTGGGCGGCGACCCATGCACTGCGCCGCGCGAGCCTGGGGTGGCTGATTCTGGCGGGCTTGTTCATCGCCGCCGGGTTCCAGACCTACATGCTCGAGGCGTGGGCCGTCTGGCCGGCCCTTGCCGCCGCGTACCTCTGCACCCGCCTGCCCTGGGCACGCCGCGTGTGGCACCTCGGTGTCGCAGGAGTGGTGAGCCTCGGCGCCTCGCTCGCGTGGGTCATCGCGGTCTCGCTGGTTCCGGCATCCTCCCGCCCCTACGTCGGCAGCACCCTGTCGAACAACCCGTGGGAGATGGTCTTCGGCTACAACGGGCTCGGTCGTTTCGGGTCGAGCACCGCCGACACCGGGGCATACCGCTCGTTCACGCCGATGTTCTCCGGCGATCCGTCGCTCGTGCGCCTGCTGAACGCGTCGCTGGCCGACCAGATCGGATGGCCGATTCCCGTAGCCATCGTCGCGATCGTGCTGTTGATCGTGCTGCGTCTGCGCAGACCTCTGCTGGTCTTCGGAGCCGTGTGGTTCCTCACCTTCGCCGCGATGTTCTCGCTCGTCGCCGGCATGCATCAGTTCTACACGGCGTCGCTGGCCATCCCCATGGCGCTCCTGATCGGAGCCGCGTTCGCCCGCGCCCGACGCCGACGGATGCTCTGGCCACAGCTTGCGCTGCCCCTCACCGCAGCTGTCACGGCGCTCGCGATCAGCCTCTCGGTGGCATCCGAGCGCGATGCCGGGTTCTCACTACCCGTGTCGATCGCCCAGCTGGTGGTCGCAGGCGTGGCGGTCGTGCTCTTGCTTCTCGAGCACCGCCGCGGTGCGCCACGGAGGCTCACTGCCGCGGTGAGCGTGGTGGCGATGCTCCTCACGCCCGCGGCCTGGTCGGTGGTCACCGTGTGGTCGCCGAACTCCATCAATCCGACGGCGGCCGGGGTCGCCAGCATGTCCGGCTTCGGCGGACTGGCGCGAGGTGGCGCACCAGGCTGGTCCACGCCCGGCTCCTCCACACCCGGCGGCGCGACCAACGGCACGGGCGGCAGCGGCGCGTTTGCTCACCGCGGCGACGGCGGCCTCAGCAGGTCGGGATCCGCTGACGCGGCACCTTCGCGCGGCGACGCCGGTGGGCCCGGGCCCTTCGGCGCGGGCGGCATGGGCGGCGCGGGTGGCCCCGGGCGCGGCGACAGTGCGGCATCCGCCTCGACAGTGGCCTGGCTCACGGAGCATCAACAGGGCACCACCTATCTCGCGGCGACCTTCGGCGCCCAGAGCGCAGCCACGCTGATCCTCGCGTCCGACGGGGGCTCGTTCCTGCCGATCGGTGGCTTCGACGAACGCGACCCCGCGCCGACTCTGGCCGCCTTCCAGCAGCTGGTGGCCGATGGCGACCTCCGCTACGTGCTCGCCGGAAACGGCGCCGGCGGGTTCGGCGCCTCCGGAGGGGGACTCACCGGCACGGATGCCGTGACCACCGCCGCCGGTCAGATCCGTACCTGGGTGCTGGCCACCTGCACCGAGGTCACGGGTTCGCCCGTTTCGGGACTGTATTCGTGCGGCGGCTGACCACGTCGCGTCGTTGATCGCCGCGGCAGGTGATCAGCCGATGCGCTGCACCAGGGCATCGAGCCGGCGAACCGACTCGGGCTTGCCGAGCAGCTCCATCGACTCGAAGAGCGGCGGCGACACGCGTCGTCCGCTCACCGCCACGCGGAGAGGACCGTACGCGATGCGAGGCTTCAATCCGAGGCCATCGATCAACGCCGCAGACAGCGCCTCCTGGATGGCCGCGGCCGTGAACGACGACTCCGGGACGAGCTCCAGAGCCCCGACGGATGCCACCAGCACTTCCCCCGCGTTCGCGGGCAGCCCACCCAGCGCGTCGTCGTCGTAGACGACGTCTTCGCGGAAGAGGAAGCCCAGCAGTCCGGGCGCTTCGCCCAGGAGCTGCATGCGCTCCTGCACGAGGGGCGCCGCAGCATCCAGGATCTCCTGCTGTGCGGCCGTCGGGGGGTTCTCGACAAGGCCCGCGGCGTGGAGGTAGGGAACCAGACGCCCGGCGAAATCGGCCGCATCGAGCATGCGGATGTGGTCGCCGTTGATCGACTCGGCCTTCTTCTGGTCGAAGCGCGCCGGGTTGGGGTTGACATCGGCGATGTCGAACGCGGCGGTGAACTCCTCGAGCGAGAACACGTCGCGGTCAGCGGCGATCGACCATCCCAGAAGAGCGAGGTAGTTGAGCAAGCCCTCGTGGATGAACCCACGCTCGCGATGCAGGAACAGATCGGCCTGCGGGTCGCGCTTGGACAGCTTCTTGTTGCCGGTCTCACCGAGCACGAGCGGCATGTGCCCGAAGCGCGGCATGAAGTCGGTGACGCCGGCGTCCATGAGCGCACCGTAGAGAGCGAGCTGACGGGCCGTCGAGGGCATGAGGTCTTCGCCGCGGATCACGTGGGTGATGCCCATGAGGGCGTCGTCCACCGGGTTGGTGAAGGTGTAGAGCGCCTGACCGCCCGCGCGCACCACGACGAAGTCGGGGAACGAGCCGGCCGGGAAGGTGACCTCGCCGCGGATGAGGTCGACGTAGGTGAGGTCGACGTCGGGCACGCGCAGCCGCCACGCGGGCTCGCGCCCCTCTGCCCGGAAAACGGCCTTCTGCTCGTCGGTCAGCGTGCGGTCGTAGTTGTCGTAGCCGAGCTGGCGCGCCCGGCCCGCCGCGTCGTTGCGCGCATCGATCTCTTCGGCCGTCGAGTACGACTCGTACACCGCCCCTGCGGCGATGAGCGTATCGAGTACCTCGGCGTAGATCTCGCGGCGCTGCGACTGACGGTATGGAGCGTGCGGTCCGCCCTTCTCCACACCCTCGTCCCAGTCGATGCGCAACCACGTCAGCGCATCGACGAGCTGCCGGTAGCTCTCCTCGCTGTCACGGGCGGCGTCGGTGTCTTCGACGCGGAAGATCAGCTTGCCGCCGGTGTGCCGCGCATAGGCCCAGTTGTAGAGCGCGGTGCGGATCATGCCGACGTGCGGCAGACCCGTCGGCGAGGGGCAGAACCGCACGCGAACGTCGGTTCCGGTGGCGGCAGTGGTTCGGGGATGGATCGCGGCAGACATCCCCTCCAGTCTAGGTGTCGGGTCTGCCACGCTTCACGGCCGCGCTGGGCTCAGCGTCGCCCGTGAGCGTCCGATCGTGCTGAGTTCGCGCTCCAGCACGCCGAGCACGGCGCTCACCGATGGCACGCGGGCAGCGTCGCGCGCGGTGACGATGTGCAGGCCTCGAGCCTCGGAGGCGGCCAACGGCGCCGTGACGACGCCGGGCAGCAGCGGGAAGGACTCGACGGCCATCCGGGGCAGCGCTGCGACACCGATGCCCTGCGCTACCAGTCCCTCGACCGCGACAGCGTTGTCGGTCTCGAACCCGATGCGGGGTTCGAATCCCGCCCGCCCGCACAGCTCGAGAAGATGCCCGCGACACCGAGGACAGCCGCCGATCCATGTCTCGCCCGACAGTGCTGCGACATCGGCGGGCTCACCGGAGCGTTCCGCCGGGTCGGCGGGGTGTCCCGCAGGCAGCACGAGCAGCAGGTCATCGCGCCCGGCGCTGCGCACCGACAGTCCGCGCGCACTCGTGCCGTGCGGATCATCACGATCGCCGGGATAGCTGAAGGTCAGCGCGATGTCGGCGCGGTCCTCGCGGATCGCCTCGACGGCCTCCGGCGGCTCCGCCTCGACGTAGGTCAGGGTCAGACCGGGATGGGATGCCGCGAGCGCGGCGATGAGCCGCGGAACCAACACGGGAGACGCCGACGGAAACGCTACGAGCCGGACGATGCCGGTGCGAAGGCCCCGCAATTGGGCCAGTTCCTCGGCGGCGGCATCGAAGGCGTGGGCGACGGCGGGCGCGTGCCGCGCGAGAACGCGGCCGGCTTCGGTCAGACGCACCCCGCGGCCGACCCGCTCCACGAGCGCCACGCCCAGTCGACGCTCCAGCCGTCTGAGGTGCTGACTGATCGCCGGCTGGCTGTAGCCGAGCGCCGCGGCCGCTCCCGTGATGGAGCCCGTGTCGGCGATGGCGCGCACGGTGCGGAGGCTCTGCACGTCGAACTCGGGGATATCCTCGGCCATGCATCCATAATCTCATGGCATGTTTTTCATGCAATACCTGCCATAGACGCATGCGACTGCCGAGGCGAGGCTGGTCACATGAACATCGTGGAGGTCGACGCCCTTTCCGCGCTTCGGGCACAGTTCCCGAGCTCGACCGGGTACTTCGCCGCCTGCACCGTCGGGCTGCCCATGGCCTCGACCCGTGACGCGATCCTCAGCGATCTCGCCACCGCACCGGATGTCGCACGGTACAACCGCGCCGTCGAGGCCTCGCGTGCTCACTTCGCGAGGCTGGTCAGCGTCGCGTCTGACCGCATCGCCATCGGGTCGCAGACGTCCGTGCAGGTCTCGCTCCTGGCGGCATCCCTCCCCGATGGCGCCGAGGTGCTCGTTCCCGAGCACGAGTTCTCGTCGCTCGTGATGCCGTTCGTGCACGCGGGCCGAGGCATCCGGGTGCGCACCGCACCGCTGTCCCAGCTCGCGGCGGCGATCACGCCGACAACCGCTCTGGTGGCCTTCTCCGCGGTTCAGTCCGCCTGCGGACATGTGGCCGACATCGACGCGATCTGCGCGGCCGCTGCCGTTGTCGGAGCACGTACGGTGTGTGACGCGACGCAGGCCGTGGGATGGATGCCGGTCGACGCTGTCCGCTTCGATGCCCTGCTCTGCCACACCTACAAGTGGCTGTGCTGCCCGCGCGGCGTCTCGTTCCTCGCCCTGAGCGAGGACTACGCCCGAACGCTCACGCCCGTCCAGGCCGGTTGGTACGCCGGCGACGATCCGTGGTCATCCTGCTACGGCGGCGGAGCGGAGCTCGCTACCAGTGCACGCCGTTTCGACGTCTCGCCCGCGTGGCAGGCATTCGTCGGCGCCGAACCCGCACTGCGCGCCTTCGCCGAGGCTGACATGGCAGAGCTCCACGCCCACGCGACCGGGCTCGCCGCGCGATTCCGCCGCGCGCTCGGAATCGATCAGCCCGACATCGCGAGCGCCATCGTGACGTGGCTCGACCCCGACGGCGCTGACCTCGCACGGCTCACCGCGGCCAGCCTCATCGCTTCCGGTCGCAACGGTCGCGCGCGGCTCGCCTTCCATGTGTTCAACGACGACGCCGACGTCGACCGCGCGGTCGCTGTTCTCCGACGCTGAGGCAGCCGCCGCCCCGACGTACGCGCGTCAGCGCGGACGCGCGTAAGGAGACAACACGGTGACGGCGGCGACGACGATCAGCGCGACGAGCGCCAACCCGCCATACCCGATCTGGCTCAGCACCACACCCGCGAGGACGGCGCCGACCGCTGCACTGAAGGTCATGATCGTGTCGCTGAGGCCCTGCCGCCGCGGCCGCAGGGCCGTCAGGGAGCTCTCGGTCAACAGCGCCGCCCCCGACACCGTCGCGGCGCTCCACCCCGCTCCCAGCAGGAACAGCGCGACCAGCACGGCCCACTGCGAATCCGGCGCTACCGCTGCGATCACGAGGGACGCGGCGAGCAGCACCTGCCCCAGCAGAACCGTTGAGATGCGACCCCACCGATCTGCGAGCATTCCGAACAGCGGTGAGAGACCGTACATACCGAACACATGCAGGGCGATCGTGGTGCCGACCACAATCGTCACTTGATCGGGCGCCAGGTGCGCGAGGTGGATCGGCGTCATCGCCATCACAGACGCCATGACGACGTGCGATCCGGCGACCGCGAAAATCGCGTAGCGGGCAGCGACCGGACGGTCCTCCTCGACGATGTGCTCTCGACGGGCCTCGCCGCTGCGGGCCAGGCGCTGCGCGAGCACGAGAGGATCGGGGCGCAGAGCGACGACATACAGCGCGAAGGCCGCCAGCTGGGCGACGATCGAGAACGCGTATGACCCGGTCAGCGGGGGCATGCCGATGACCGCGCCGATCGCCTCGCCGGGTGTCAGCAGGAGCGGACCGATCACGCCTCCCACGGTCGTGGCCCACACCACCGTGCCCAGGTCACGTCCCCGCCGCGCAGCGGGAGCGAGGTCCGTCGCGGCGAAACGCGACTGCAGGTTGCCGGCGTTGCCCGCGCCGATGAAGATGACTCCCACGATCAGCAGGGGGAAGCTCCGCGCCGCGGCCGCCGTGATCACGATGGCGATACCGACCAGGGCGAACAGGTTGCCGAGCGTCAGCGCGATACGACGTCCTCGGCGCGCCGCCAGACGCGCCAGCGGGATCGCGCAGAACGAGGCGCCGAGAGTGACGGATGCCGTCGCGAGCCCCGACAGCGCCTCCTGACCGGACAGGTCGGCCGCGAGCAGCGCACCGAGCGAGACCGTCGCGCCGAAGGCGATGCCGCCGAGTACCTGGCCCGCAGCGAGAACCCCGACCGTGCGCTTCCGCACACGGCCGATGGCCGCGGCATCCAGTCCTGCCTCAGCGCTCACGCGATGCGGGCGGTGTTACGCAGCGTTCCCAGTCCGGTGATCTCGACCTCGACGCTCTGCCCGGCCTCGAAGGGACCGATGCCGGCCGGGGTTCCGGTGAGGATCACGTCTCCGGGCAGCAGCGTGAAGGCCGCCGAGGCATACGCGATGATGTCGGGAACCGAGTGCACCATGTCGGAGATGGGGCCGTCCTGGCGCACCTGGCCGTCGACGCGCGTGACGATGCGCGCGCCGCCGTCGAGCGAGAACTCCGTCTCGATGGCGGGCCCGAGGGGGCAGAACGTGTCGAAGCCCTTGGCGCGGGCCCACTGGCCGTCGGCCTGCTGCAGATCGCGCGCGGTGACGTCGTTGCCGATCGTGTACCCGAACACGTAGTCGAGGGCGTCGGATGCGGCGATGTTCTTCGCGACGCGTCCGATCACGACGGCGAGTTCGCCCTCGAAGTCTGTGCGCTGCGACTGCGGCGGGCGCACGATCGCGTCGCCGGGACCGATCACGGCGGTGTTCGGCTTGAGGAAGAGCAGCGGCGCGGCCGGCGCCTCGCCGCCCATCTCGGCGGCGTGGTCGCGGTAGTTCTTGCCGACGCAGACGACCTTCGAACGCGGGATGACCGGCGCGAGCAGGGCGACCTCGGCGAGCGGCACACGCTCCCCCGTCGTGTCGAAGCCGGCGAACAGCGGATCTCCCGCCAGCACGACGAGGTCGGTGCCGTCGACGATGCCGAAGCGGATCGACTCGTGATGACTGAAGCGGACGATCCTCACGAGGCGGACTCCCCACCGCTCGAAGGCTCGTCGAGGCGCAGCAGCCAGCCGTGGGTGTCTTCGCGGCGACCGTACTGGATGTCGGTCAGCTCTTCGCGCAGCGACTGCGCGAGTGGCCCGAGAGGCTGTTCGTCGACGAAGTCGCGCCCCTTCAGCACACCGATGGGTGCGACGACGGCGGCCGTGCCGCACGCGAATACCTCGACGATGTCGCCCGAGGCGACCCCCGAACGCCATTCGTCGATAGACACCGCGCGACCCTCGATCTTGTGGCCGCGGTCGGCGGCGAGCTGGAGGATCGAGTCGCGCGTGATGCCCTCGAGGATCGAGTCGGACTGCGGGGTGACGATCGTGCCGTCCTTGTAGACGAAGACGATGTTCATGCCGCCGAGCTCCTCGACGTTGCGGTCTTGATCGAGGAAGACGACCTGGTCGCAGCCCTGCTCGTATGCCTCCGCCTGGGGCAGCAGGCTGGCCGCGTAGTTGCCGCCGGTCTTCGCCGCACCCGTGCCGCCCTTGCCGGCGCGCGAGTAGTCCTCGCTCAACCAGATCGACACGGGCTTCGCACCGCCCTTGAAGTAGGCACCGACCGGCGAGGCGATCACGTAGTAGCCGACCTTGTTCGCCGGTCGCACCCCCAGGAACGCCTCCTTCGCGAACATGAACGGCCGCAGGTACAGGCTCTGGTCGGCGCCCGACGGCACCCACGCGCCGTCGACGGCGACCAATGCCTTCAGCGACTCGATGAAGTACTCGACGGGCAGTTCGGGCAAGGCCAGGCGTCGTGCGCTGCGCTGCAGGCGACGGCCGTTCTGGTCGGGCCGGAAGGTCCACACTGAGCCGTCGGCGTGGCGGTATGCCTTGATCCCCTCGAAGATCTCCTGACCGTAGTGCAGCACCGATGCCGCGGGGTCGAGCGAGAGGGGGCCGTAGGGCTGCACGCGCGGGCGGTGCCAGCCACCGCGCACCGACCAGCAGACATCGACCATGTGGTCGGTGAAGGTGGTACCGAAAGCGGGGTCGACCAGCAGCTGCTCGCGCTCCGCCGCCGACTTGGCGGCGAGGTTTCGGGTGACGGCGAACTCCAGGGGGGCGAGTCCGGCGTCGGGTTCGTAGGTGAGGCTCATGTCGTGTCCTGAGGGTGTGTGCGGTGCGGTGGGCGGTGCGGCGGTTCCAGGCTACGCCCGGACTGCTGCGGCGATCGCGTCGCCGACCTGAGTGGTGGTGCGGGGCTCCGCGCCACGCTGTGCGATGTCCGCCTCGACGGCGCGGGTGACGCGCGCGGCTTCGTCGGCGAGCCCGAGGTGATCGAGCATGAGCGCGACGGAGAGGATCGCGGCCGTGGGATCGGCCTTCTGCTGGCCCGCGATGTCCGGCGCCGAGCCGTGCACGGGCTCGAACATCGAGGGGAACGCGCCGTCGGGATTGATGTTTCCCGAAGCGGCGAGACCGATGCCTCCGGTGACGGCGCCGGCCAAGTCGGTGAGGATGTCGCCGAAGAGGTTGTCGGTGACGATCACGTCGAAGCGGCCCGGGTTCGTGACCAGATAGATGGTGGCCGCGTCGATGTGCACGTAGTCTACGGCGACGCCCGGGTGCTCGGATGCCACGGCATCCACGATCCGCTTCCACATTCCACCGGCGTGCACGAGCACGTTGGTCTTGTGCACGAGCGTGACCTTCTTGCGACGGCGCTCGGCCTGAGCGAACGCATACCGCACGACCCGTTCGATACCGAAGGCGGTGTTCACCGACGTCTCATTGGCGACCTCGTGCGGCGTCCCGGTGCGGATCGACCCGCCGTTGCCGACGTACGGGCCCTCGGTGCCTTCGCGCACGACGACGAAGTCGATCTCCCCGGGCTCAGCGAGCGGCCCCGGCGCGCCAGGGTAGAGCTTGGAGGGTCGGAGGTTCACGTAGTGATCGAGCGAGAACCGCAGCTTCAGGAGCAGGCCGCGCTCGATGTTCGCGTCCTTGAGGCGCGGGTCGCCCGGTACCCCGCCCACGGCACCCAGCAAGACGACGTCGTGCGCGGCGATCGCCGCGAGATCGGCGTCGGTGAGCGTGTCGCCGGTCTCGAGATAACGAGCGGCGCCGAGCGAGAAGGGTGTCTTCTCGAAGGTGACGTCGGATGCCGCGGTCACGGCGTCGAGCACCTTCACCGCCTCGCCGACGACCTCCGGGCCGATGCCGTCACCCGGGATGACGGCCAGCTTGATGACACGCGACATGGATCTCCTCCGACTCACGGACAGCCCGCACCGTCGGCGTCGTCATCCGGGTCGGACGATCTCAGTGCTCGGCGGGCGCGCTACGGGACCCCTTCAGCGTAGTGGCCGCGATGACCGCCGCGATGGCGACAAGCACCGCACCGATGACCGCCGTCGTTCCCACTCCCGCGTCGAAAGCGTGTGCCGCGGCCGCGCGCAGAGCATCGGCTGTCGCGGCATCGAGCGAGCCGGCAACGGACATCGCTCCCGCGAGCGTCTCCCGCGCAGCATCCGCGGCAGCGCCCTCGACACCCGTCGGCAACACGATGCCGGTGCGGTACGCGGCAGTGAGGATGCCGCCGAGCACCGCCGTGCCGAGCACCGCCCCGAGCTCGTACGCCGTCTCCGACACCGCGCTCGCGGCCCCGGCTTTGGCAGGCGGGGCGCTGGCCAGGATCAGCTCGTTCGACACGGTTTCGGCCGCTCCGATTCCGACGCCGAGCAGCACGAAGGCCGCGATGAGCAGAGGCAGGGCGCCGTCGCCAACGGCCCCGGGAACGATCAAGTACGCGACGACCGAGAAACTCAACGCGACCGGCACCACGACCCGCGCAGACACCCGCCGGGCGACGGGAACGACGAGCAGACCGGCCACGATCATTCCCAGCATGCCCGGCACCAGTGCGAATCCGGCTTCCATGGGCGTGAGACCCACGATCAGCTGCAGGTGCTGGGCGACGAAGTAGAGGAAGCCGACGAGGGAGACCACGCTCAGCAGGTTCACCAGCAGCGCGCCACTGAAACTGCCGCGAGAGAACAGCCGCATGTCGAGCATGGGGCGCTCCGCCGCGAGTTGACGACGGACGAACGCGATGCCGAAGCCGACCCCCGCCACCGTCAGCACGACCGGAAGCACCCCGAATCCGTGGACGGCGACCTCCTTGATGGCGTAGACGATCGGCACCATCGTCAGCATCGACAAGGCGATGCTCGCCGGGTCGATGCGACCGGGGTGCGGATCGCGGCTCTCGGGCACGAGAACGGGGGCGAGCACGAGCAGCGGGATGAGCACCGGCACCGACATCAGGAAGACCGAACCCCAGGCGAAGTGCTCGAGCAGGATGCCGCCCACGATCGGCCCGAGTGCCGCACCGGCCGAGAACATCGAGGCCCAGACGGCGATGGCCAGGCGGCGCTGATCGCGGTCGGTGAAGATGCTGCGCAGCAGCGAGAGGGTCGAGGGCATGAGCATGGCACCGAACACGCCCATCCCCGCGCGGGCGGCGATGAGCCAGGCGGCGCTGGGGGCGAAGGCGGCCAGCACCGACACGGCCGCAAACCCGGTCGCGCCGATCAGCAGCATCCGGCGGCGGCCGAAGCGGTCACCGAGGGTGCCCATCGTCACGAGCAGGCCGGCGAGCACCAGGGGGTAGGCGTCGATGATCCAGAGCTGCTGGGCGCTGGAGGGGTTCAGGCTGAGCGCGATGTCGGGCAGCGCAAAACTCAGCACCGTGTTGTCTACCGACACCAGCAGCACCGGCAGCATCAGGGCGATGAGTGCGAGCCAGCCGCGCCAGCCGACGCGCGTGCCGTTCGCCTCGGCGAGATTGATTTCTTCCGTCAGAGTCATTTTTAGTACACCGTCCAGCCGGTATAGTAACAGGCATGGCTGAGACGCGCTGGATAGCATCGAGATCATGAGTCGCCCTCCCCTGGCCCGCGAGAAGGTGCTCGACGCGTTCGAGGCGATCCTCGTCGACGAGGGCGAGCGTGCGGCGACGATGGATGCCACGGCGCGCGCCGCCGGAGTCTCCAAGGGCGGCCTGCTGTACCACTTCGCCTCCAAGGAGATCTTGGAGGCGGGCCTCATCGAGCGTCTGCAAACGCTGGTCGACGCGGACGTCGTGGCGATGTCGAGTGCCGCCGACGGGCCGATCTCCTACTACCTGCGCTCGTCCGTGATGGAAAATGAGCCGATCGATCGTGTCATCCTCGCGACCTCGCGTCTCGCCCAGGGCGGCAATGTCCATGCATCCGAGGCTCTGCGTGAGGTACGCGTCAAGTGGGCCGACGCTCTGCGCCCCTACGCGCCCGACGGTGCCGCGCTCGACCTGGTCATGCTGGTCGGCGACGGCCTGTACTTCAACAACGCACTGTCGGGCGGTTCGATCCCCGGTCCCGTGCCCCGCGGAGCCGCGCTCGACGCGCTGGTCGACCTGGTCGAGCGCGCCGTCCGCTGACCGCCGAGGGCGTTTCGAATCGTCGCTGCGGTCCCCGCTCAACGACCGGAAGCGGTCCCCCGAGCCGCGTGTCAGGCCTCGGTGACCTCGAGCTGGCGGAACAGGTCGGCGCCGATCGCGTCACGTGTGTCGTCGAGGATGTCGTCGGCCACCGGCTGGTCGACGGTCAGCACCGACAGCGCCCGGCCCGATGCGTCGGGTTGTGCGACGAAGAGGCCCGCGATGTTGATGCCGGCGTCGCCGAGCTTCTTGCCGTAGATCGCGACGATGCCCGGACGATCGGCGTAGCGCATGACGAGGTGGTGCTGCTCGATGGGCACCTCGATCTCGTAGCCGTTGATGGCGACGATCTTCGGCACCATCCGCGTTCCGGCGAGCGTTCCGGCGACGGTCAGCACCGATCCGTCCGACAGGGTGCCGCGCAGGATCGTGATGTTGCGGTACAGCGGGCTGTCAGCCTCCACGATCAGGCGCGTTTCGATGCCGCGCTGCTCCGCGAACAACGGCGCGTTGACGTAAGAGACGTTCTCGCTGACGATCTTGGTGAAGATGCCCTTGAGCGCCGCGAGGCGGTACACGCTGACGTCGTAGGCGGCCAGCTCCCCGCGCACCTCGATGTCGAGACTCGTGAGGGCGCTCGTCGCGAGGCCGGAGAACACCTGGCCGAGCTTCTCGACGAGAGCGATGCCGGGACGCACGAACGGGTCGATGACACCGCCGGCGACGTTGACCGCATCGGGAACGAGGTCACCCTCGAGAGCGAGCTTGACCGAACGCGCCACCGAGATGCCCGCCTTCTCCTGCGCCTCGTCGGTCGATGCGCCGAGGTGAGGGGTCACGACGACGTTCGGCAGCGACAGCAGCGGGAAGGCGGTGCCCTCGGGCTTGGGCGGCTCGCTCGTGAAGACGTCGAGACCGGCCCCGGCGATCTCCCCGGTGGTCAGTGCCGTGTGAAGCGCCGCTTCGTCGATGAGGCCGCCGCGCGCGACATTGACCACATAGGCGGTCGGCTTCATGCGGGCGAACTGCTCGGCGCCGATCATGCCGGTCGTCTCGGGCGTCTTGGGCATGTGGATCGTGATGAAGTCGCTCTGCACGAGCAGGTCGTCCAGGCTCAGCAGGGTGACGCCCAACTGCTGAGCGCGGGCGGGCGTGACGTACGGGTCGTACGCGACGACGGTGACACCGAAGGCCTGCAGGCGGGCGGCGATGAGCGCGCCGATGCGGCCGAGACCGATGATGCCCACCGTCTTCTCGAAGAGTTCGGTTCCGGTGAAAGAGCTGCGCTTCCAGGCGCCGGCGGCCAGCGAGGCGTGCGCGGCCGGGATGTGACGAGCGAGGCTGAGGATGTGACCGACCGTCAGCTCCGCCGCCGAGATGATGTTCGACGTGGGCGCGTTCACGACCATCACGCCGGCGGCGGTAGCCGCCTTGATGTCGACGTTGTCGAGTCCGACTCCGGCGCGCGCCACGACCTTCAGCACGGGTGCTGCGGCGATGGCCTCGGCATCCACCTTGGTGGCCGATCGGATGAGGATGGCGTGCGCATCGGCGATCGCGGGCAGGAGAGCGGCGCGATCGGCGCCGTCGACGTAGCGGACTTCGAAGTCCGGCCCGAGGGCGTCGATCGTTGCGGGGGAGAGTTCTTCGGCGATGAGGACGACAGGCTTGGACACAGCGGCAGGACCTTTGCGAAGGAGCGGGATCGGGTGGAAGGATGCCAGCCTACCGGTCACACTCCCCCGCTCTGGACCGTGTGACGGCCGGAGAAATCCCGCTCGTCAGCTCAAGAGCGCGACACCTGACGGTCCCACGGCATACGTCAGGATGTTGAGCCAGAACAGCGCCGAGACGCACAATCCGGTCAGCAGCACCAGGGCGAACTGCCACCAGGTCCGTCGCCATCCGGCGGCGAAAGCGACACCGAAAGCGATGAGCGGGAACACCACCGCCAGCAGGAGCACGAACCACCCGTAACCGTTGAGCTGCTGGGCACCGCCGGCCGCCTGCGCAAGGAAGCCGACCGCGTTCCACACGAAGTAGGCGTAGAACAACCCGAAGATCACCGAGATCGTGACGATCAGCCACGTCGGTAGCGCGCGGGTCTTCCTCACGCCGCTCGTCGATTCGGTCATCGTCCCACCGCCCCGATGAGGATGAAGGGCCACGGCACGAGCAACGCCAGCCCGCCGATCAAGAGCAACACCCGGATCCATGCTCTCGACGTCCGAGTGAGCACGAACACCGTCAAGAACCATACGGCGGGCGCGGCGACAGCGAGCCAGAAGGCGACCGTGTAGCCGACCGGGCTGACCAGGAACTCCGCGGTGCCCTGCAGTCGCAGCCCACCGATGACCCAGCCGATCGTGAACAGCAGGTAGGCGCCGGCCAGGATGCCGAGAGTGACCAGCACCGTGTTCGACATCTGCACCGGTTCCTCAGGAAGGGCGACCGTGCCGTCGGCGTCGATATGCCCGACCTCAGCGCTGCCCTTGCCGACGGCCGTGTAGCCATCGGGAAGAGCAGGAGGTGCCGCGGGCGCGTCGACGGAGACATCCTCGTCACCCGGCCGCACGGCAGTGTTGCGGGGCCGTCCGACGTCGAGCGTCGGGTCGTCGTCGCCGCCCCAACTGAGGGCGTCGTCATCGCGTGGGGTGCTCACTCCGCCAGCGTACTGCCGACCGCGGCCGCGGCCGCCGCGACCTGCGCGGCGTCGGTCACGTCGTACCCGCTTGCACCTCCGCCCGGGCCCGCGGGGGCATCGAGGCCTGCGACGGCCCGTGCCGACAGATGCACCGCGTCGACGCCCGTCGCCACGATCGCCGAGATGTCCTCCACGCGGATGCCGCCGCCCGCCATGATCTGCACACCGAGCCGGGCGTCGACCAGTTGACGGAGCACGGGCAGGCCGTCGATGGAGCGTCGGGCAGCGCCGGAGGTGAGCACGCGGTCGACGCCGAGCCCGGCGAGCTCGGTGACGATCGCGAGAGGGTCTGCCGCGGCATCCACGGCCCGGTGGAAGACGACCGTGAGCCCGCCGGCTGCCTCGCGCCACCGACGCACCGCCTCGACGTCGACACGGCGATCGGCGGTCAGCGCGCCGATGACGACCCCGCCGGCTCCCGCCCGTGCCGCCGCGGCGATATCGGCCGCGACGAGGGCGACCTCGTCGGCGTCGTAGACGAATCCGCCGCCGCGCGGTCGCACGAGAACGTTGACCCGGTCGCCGCCGACGGCGTCGACGACGGCTTCGATCAGTCCGACCGACGGCGTGAGTCCTCCCACCCCGAGCGCCTGACACAGCTCCAGCCGGTCGGCGCCCGCCGCGATCGCGGCGCGGGCTCCGGCGGCATCCTGGACGGCGATTTCGAGGGACACGCTCATCCCGTCACGCTAGCAAAAGCCGAAGGCCCGGCCCCCTTGTGAGGAGGCCGGGCCCGTATGGCTTTCGCAAGCCGGCTCGGCGGGTCTGCCGAGAGTCTGTGGGTCAGCGTGCCGCGGAGCCCTCGACGTAGTCGGCGTCCTGCTGCTTCCACGCGAACAGAGCGCGCAGTTCCTTGCCGACGGCTTCGATCGGGTGAGCGGCCGCCTTCTCGCGCAGCGCGAGGAACTCGGGTGCACCAGCATCCTGGTCGCCGATGAAGCGCTCCGCGAAGGCACCCGACTGGATGTCGGCGAGAACGCTCTGCATGTTCTCCTTGACGTGCGGGTCGATGACGCGGGGGCCCGAGACGTAGTCGCCGTACTCGGCGGTGTCGGAGACCGACCAGCGCTGCTTGGCGATGCCGCCCTCCCACATGAGGTCGACGATGAGCTTCAGCTCGTGGAGCACCTCGAAGTAGGCGATCTGGGGCTGGTAACCGGCCTCGGTCAGGGTCTCGAATCCGTACTGGACGAGCTGCGACACACCGCCGCAGAGCACGGCCTGCTCACCGAACAGGTCGGTCTCGGTCTCTTCGGTGAAGGTGGTCTTGATGACGCCCGCACGGGTACCACCGATCGCCTTCGCGTACGCCAGCGCGGTGTCCCACGCGTGACCCGACGCGTCGCGCTCGACGGCGATGATGTCGGGGATGCCGCGACCGGCGACGAACTCACGACGAACGGTGTGGCCCGGAGCCTTCGGAGCGACCAGGATGACGTCGACCCCTTCGGGTGCGTCGATGTAGCCGAAGCGGATGTTGAAGCCGTGTGCGAACGCGAGCGTCTTGCCGGCGCTGAGGTTCGGCTTGATGCTGTCGTTGTAGATGCCGCGCTGGTGCTGGTCGGGCGCGAGGATCATGATCAGATCGGCCCACGCGGTGGCGTCGGCGACGTTCTTGACCTCGAAGCCGTCCTCCTGCGCCTTCGCGATGGACTTCGAGCCGTCCTTGAGCGCGATGACGACCTCGATGCCCGAGTCACGGAGGTTCTGCGCGTGCGCGTGACCCTGCGAGCCGTAGCCGACGATTGCGACCTTCTTGTCCTGAATGACGGACAGGTCGGCGTCGGAGTCGTAGAAGATCTCAGCCATGGTGTGTGTTTCTCCTTGCTAGTGGTTCGAAGGTCAGCCGCGCAGGACGCGCTCGGTGATGGATTTGCCGCCTCGGCCGATGGCCAGAAGCCCCGACTGGGCGAGCTCCTTGATCCCGAAGGGCTCGAGGGCGCGGAGGATCGCCTCGATCTTGCCGCGATCGCCGGTGACTTCCACGACGAGCGCATCGGTGGCGTAGTCGACGACCGAGGCGCGGAAGAGGTTCACGACTTCGATCACGTTCGATCGGGTCTGATTGTCGGCGCGAACCTTGATCAGCATGTGCTCGCGCTGCACGGATGCCGCGGGCTCCAGCTCCACGATCTTGATGACGTTGATCAGCTTGTTGAGCTGCTTGGTCACCTGCTCCAGGGGCAGCTCCTCGACATCGACGACGACCGTGATGCGCGACAGTCCCGGAACCTCGGTGACGCCCACGGCGAGCGACTCGATGTTGAAGCCGCGGCGGGCGAAAAGCCCGGCGACCCGGGTGAGCAGGCCCGGCTTGTTCTCGACCAGCAGGCTCAGCACATGACGGCTCATCTCAGTCCTCCCCGTCGAAGGTGGGCGCATGCTGTCGTGCGTACTGCACGAAGCTGTTGCTCACGCCCTGCGGCACCATCGGCCACACCATCGCGTCGGCCGACACGACGAAGTCGATGACGACCGGACGATCGTTCGTCTCGAGGGCCAGCGTGATGGCGGCATCCACCTCTTCCGCCTTCTCGACGCGGATGCCGAGGCAGCCATACGCTTCGGCGAGCTTCACGAAATCGGGAACCCGCACCGTGCCGTGACCGGTGTTCAGGTCGGTGTGGGAGTGCCGTCCGGAGAAGAAGAGCGTCTGCCACTGGCGCACCATGCCGAGGCTCGAGTTGTTGATGATCGCGACTTTGATCGGGATGTCGTTCAGGACGCACGTGGCGAGTTCCTGGTTCGTCATCTGGAAGCAGCCGTCGCCGTCGATGGCCCACACGACGCGGTCGGGCTCGGCGACCTTCGCGCCCATGGCGGCAGGCACCGAGTAGCCCATCGTGCCGGCGCCACCGGAGTTCAGCCACGCGTTGGGACGCTCGTATTGGATGAACTGAGCAGCCCACATCTGGTGCTGACCCACGCCCGCGGCGTAGACGGCCTCGGGTCCGGTGAGCTCGCCGATGCGCTTGATCACGTACTGCGGCGCGAGAAGTCCGTCCTCGGGCTCGGAGTACCCCAGGGGGAACTCGGCGCGCAGCCCGTCGAGGTACGACCACCACTCGGCGATATCCGGGGCGTGGTCGGCGCGGGCGCTCTGGAAGGCCGCATCCAGGTCGACGAGCACCTCCTTGAGGTCGCCCACGATCGGAACGTCGGCGGTCCGAATCTTCGAGATCTCCGCGGGGTCGATGTCGACGTGCACGACCTGCGCGTTCGGAGCGAACTCGTCGGCCTTGCCGGTGACCCGGTCGTCGAATCGCGCACCGAGGGCCACGATGAGGTCGGACTCCTGCAACGCGAGCACCGCGGGAACGGTGCCGTGCATACCGGGCATGCCGAGATTCTGCGCGTGCGAATCGGGGAAGGCCCCGCGCGCCATCAGCGTCGTCACGACGGGCGCACCGGTCGCCTCTGCGAACACGCGCAGCTCGGCCGCCGCACGCGCGCGCACCACGCCGCCGCCTACGTAGAGCACGGGCTTCTTGGCCTGCGCGATCAACTGCGCCGCCGCCTGGATCTGCTTGCCGTGCGCCTTCGTCACCGGCCGGTATCCGGGCAGGTCGATCTTCGGCGGCCACACGAAGGGAGCGGATGCCTGCTGCGCATCCTTTGTGATGTCGACGAGCACGGGTCCGGGACGGCCGGTCGAGGCGACCTCGAACGCGGCGGCGATCGCGCCGGGGATCTCCTCGGCGCTCTTGACGAGGAACGAGTGCTTGGTGATCGGCATCGTGATGCCGACGATGTCGGCCTCCTGGAACGCGTCGGTTCCCATGAGGTGGCTGAACACCTGGCCGGTGATGCAGACGATCGGCACCGAGTCCATATAGGCGTCGGCGATGGCCGTCACCAGGTTCGTCGCTCCGGGGCCCGAGGTCGCGATCGCGACGCCGGTACGACCGGATGCCGCGGCGTACCCCTCCGCGGCGTGACCCGCGCCCTGCTCGTGACGCACGAGGATATGGCGCACCGCGTCGTCGTCCATGAGCGGGTCGTAGACCGGCATGATCGCGCCACCCGGAAGACCGAACACGTCGGTCACCCCGAGCATGTCGAGGGAGCGGACGACGGCTTGGGCGCCCGTCATCATGGGAGCGGTGGAAGTTCCTCGGGCGGGTGGTCGCGGCACGGCCGCGGTGTCGAGAGACATGGTGATACCTCGGGTGTTCGGATGCGTGTGAGGGCGGCTTCCCGCCGTCGGAGTCGGGGGCCTCAGCCTGTCGTCGCGCCCTCCGCTGCGGAGCGCACGAGTTTCGAGTACTTGGCCAGAACGCCACGGGTGTAGCGAGGGGGAAGCGGCTCCCAGCCGTCACGGCGGGAGTTCAGCTCTGCGTCGTCGACGAGTAGGTCGAGAGTGCGAGCCGCGATATCGACCCGTATCAGATCACCATCGCGCACGAAGGCGATGGGACCTGCGTCCACCGCTTCGGGTGCTATGTGGCCGATGCACAGGCCGGTTGTGCCGCCTGAGAATCTGCCGTCTGTCAAGAGTAGTACATCTTTTCCGAGCCCGGCGCCCTTGATGGCCGCGGTGATGGCGAGCATCTCGCGCATGCCCGGGCCGCCCTTCGGACCCTCGTAGCGGATGACGATCACGCTGCCCGCAGCGATCTCCCCCGCCTCCAGCGCGTCCATCGCGGCGCGCTCGCGCTCGAACACGCGTGCAGGCCCCTCGAACACCGAGGCATCGAAGCCGGCGGTCTTGACGACCGCGCCCTCCGGGGCGAGCGAGCCATGCAGGATCGTGATTCCGCCGGTGGCGTGGATGGGGTTGTCGAACGTGTGGATGACGGTGCCATCAACGGGGTCGGGGTCGAGGTCGGCGAGGTTCTCGGCGAGCGTCTTGCCCGTGACCGTGAGCGCATCGCCGTGCAGCAGGCCCTCATCGAGCATGGCCTTCATGATCACGGGGATGCCGCCGTGCCGGTCGACGTCGTTCATCACGTACGCGCCGAAGGGCTTCATGTCCGCGACGTGCGGCACCTTGTCGCCGATGCGGTTGAAGTCGTGCAGGCTGAGCTCGACCTCGGCTTCGCGCGCGATCGCCAGCAGGTGCAGCACCACGTTCGTCGAGCCGCCGAGGGCCATCGCGAGCGCGATGGCGTTCTCGAACGCCTCCTTCGTGAGGATGTCACGCGTCGTGATGCCCAGGCGCAGCAGGTTGACGACGGCTTCCCCCGAGCGGTGTGCGAAGTAGTCGCGCCGGCGGTCTGCCGACGGCGGGGCGGCCGAGCCGGGCAGGCTGAGTCCGAGCGCCTCGGCGACGGACGCCATGGTGTTGGCGGTGTACATGCCGCCGCAGGCGCCCTCGCCCGGCGCGATGGCGCACTCGATGCGCTTGAGGTCGGCTTCGCTCATCTTTCCGGCCAGGCAGGCACCGACGGCCTCGAACGAGTCGATGATCGTCACGTCCTTCTCGGTGCCGTCCGACAGCTTGACCCATCCCGGCGCGATCGAACCGGCGTAGAGGAAGACGCTCGACAGATCGAGACGCGCGGAGGCCATCAGCATGCCCGGGATCGACTTGTCGCAACCGGCGAGCAACACCGTGCCGTCGAGACGCTCGGCCATGACGACGGTCTCGACGGAATCGGCGATGACCTCACGGGAGACGAGCGAGAAGTGCATGCCCTCGTGGCCCATCGAGATGCCGTCCGAAACGGAGATCGTGCCGAACTGCAGCGGGTAGCCCCCGCCGGCGTGCACGCCCTCCTTCGCGCCCTGCGCAAGCCGGTCCAGGCTCAGGTTGCAGGGCGTGATCTCGTTCCAGCTCGAGGCGATGCCGATCTGGGGCTTGTCCCAATCCTCGTCGCCCATCCCGACGGCGCGCAGCATGCCGCGGGAGGTGGTTGCCTCGATACCGTCGGTGACGACACGACTGCGGGGCTTGATATCGATGGTGGGGTCGCTGCCAGGCATCCTCGCATTGTATTCCCGCGTGGTGACGCGCTCGCGCGCCACCCGCACCAGGAGCTCCGCGAGCTCGGCGATTCCGTCAACGCGCACCGTTGCGGCCGTCTTTCCCGGGCCCACTTTCACACCAAGGTCATCAGGACCGAGGCTCCGCAGCGCATCCTCGTCGGTGACGTCGTCCCCGGCGAACAGCACGGCGGTCGCTCCGGTCTGGACGCGTAGACGCTCGATCGCGCCGTCCTTGCCTTCGGAGCGGAACGCGTATTCGAGGATGTCGTGGCCGTCGCGGCGGCGCCAGTGCGGCGCCGCGACAGTCATCATCGTCGCGACATCGTCGTGCACCTGGCTCTTGCGCGCGTCGTCGTGGACGAGGCGCGTGTGGAGCGCAAACCCGAACTCCTTCGGTTCGATCCACGCACCCTCGATGGCTCCGGCGATGTCCTCCGCCTGAGAACGCAAGCGGTCGCGAAGAGCGACGTCGTCGGCATCCACGTCCGCTTCCTGGCCATCGCGCGGCGGCCACTGCTCGGCCCCGTGCGAAGCGGCGAGGAGGATCGGTGATGCGTCATCGTGCTCGGCGATCACCCGCAGGTCGCGCAGCGTGCGTCCCGACACGAGCGCCACGGTGGTGGCGGGCGCCGTGGCCAACGCGTCGACGGCGGCGCGCGCGGCGGGGCTCATGCGCGCCTGCATCGGTTCGTCGACGAGGGGCGCGAGCGTGCCGTCGAAATCGAGGGCGATCAGCAGCCGGTCGGTGCGCGCCAGCGCGGTGATCGGGTCGGGCGCGCTCATGCGTCGTCACCGCGAACGGCATGGAGGTCAGCGAGGAAGCGGCGCGACCAGTCGGCCACGTCGCGCTCGCGAACCCGACGACGGAGCGCACGCATGCGGCGCGCCTGCTCAGCGGGCTGCATGTCGATCGCGGTCATGATCGCGTCCTTCAGGCCATCGATGTCGTGCGGGTTGACCTTGACGGCCTGCGAGAGCTCGTCGGCCGCGCCGGTGAACTCGCTGAGCACGAGCACGCCACGGCTATCGACGCGGCTCGCGACATACTCTTTGGCGACGAGGTTCATGCCGTCGCGTAACGCCGTGACGAGCATGACGTCCGCCGCCAAATAGAGAGCCACCATCTCCTCCCGCGGATACGAATGATGGAGGTAGCGGATGGCGGTGTGTCCCACGGTGTCGTAGTCGCCGTTGATACGACCCACCGTCAACTCGATCTCGTCGCGCAGTTGCATGTACGCGGCCACGCGCTCGCGGCTGGGGCTGGCGACCTGCACGAGAGTCACGTCCTCGACCTCGAGGCGGTTCTCTTCCAAGAGCTCGCCGTAGGCCTTCAGACGGTGACCGATCCCTTTGGTGTAGTCGAGGCGGTCCACACCGAACAGCACGGTCTGCGGATCGCCCAAGCTCTCTCTGATCTCCTTCGCCCGCGCCTGCACCTCTGGGCGACGGGCGAGTTCGTCGTAGGCCTCGGTGTCGATAGAGATCGGGTAGGCCCTCGCTACCGCCGTCCGCACCGAGCCATCCTCTGCGGTGACCCGGATCGCGCCGGCCTTCGTCTCGAGCCCCAACTGACGTCGCACCGCGTTGGTGAAGTTGCCGGCATCCTGAACCCGCTGGAAGCCGATCACATCCGCTCCGAGAAGTCCGGCCAGCACTTGCTTGCGCCACGGCAGCTGAGCGTACAAGCCGTATGCCGGGAAGGGAATGTGGTGGAAGTACCCGATGACCACGTCAGGACGCAACTCGCGCAGCATCCGCGGAACGAGCTGCAGCTGATAGTCCTGCACCCAGACGAGGGCGCCGGGCGCCGCAACGGATGCCGCGGCCCGCGCGAACCGCTCGTTGACGCGGACGTAGGCCTCCCACCATTCCCGGTGGTAGGCGGGTGGCGAGATGACGTCGTGGTACAGCGGCCAGATCGTGTCGTTCGAGAAGCCCTCGTAGTACAGCTCGACGTCGTCGGCGCTCAGCGTGACGGGAACGAGCGCCATGCCATCGAACTCGAAGGGGTCGAGCTCGAGGCCCGCCGTTCCCGGCCAGCCCACCCAGGCGCCGCCGGTCTTCTGCAGCACCGGTTCGAGTGCCGACACGAGGCCTCCGGGCGAGCGCCGCCAGCCCCCTTCCGCGTTCTCGTCGTGATCGACGGGCAGACGGTTCGACACGACGATGACATCGGCCTCGGTTTTCGGGTCGCTCACGCGGCTCCTCTCGGCAGGTCTTCTTCCAGGCTAACGTGGTCGCATGCGCAAGTACCTGTTCGGGACCGGGATCATCTCCGCCGTGACCAGCGGTGTCGCATTGTTGCGAGGGCTCCGCGGCGACGTGCCCTTCACGTGGCGCCAAGCACTGGCGTGGTTGAGCTGGGGCATCACGCTGGCCTTGTCGATCGGCACCATCGTCGACACCTACCGCGCTTCGCGCGGACGACTCATCGCCACCGACTCGCCCCTCCGCGGCGATGAAGAGAAGCTGCTCGCCAAGCGCCTCAAGCGCTGAGACGAGTTCGGCAGCGGTCGGTCAGAGTCCGATCTGGTAGTGCACGAAGCCCGACTCTGTGGCGACGCGGTCGTAGAGCGCCCGGGCCGTGGTGTTGTCCCGCTGGGTGAGCCAGTACACCTTCGTCGCGCCCGCCTCGACCGCGTGCGCGCGGACATGCGCGATCAACGCCCCTCCGACCCCGCCGCCGCGCACGTCGGGCGAGACGAAGAGGTCCTCCAGGTAGCAGGAGGGACCGATCGCCCATGTCGCGGGGTGATAGAGCCAATGCACGATGCCGACGGCGCGGCCCTCGTCGTCGCGCGCCAGGGCGCCGTGCAACACGTCGGCGTCGACCAGGCGTCGATAGACGTCGTCGGTGACCTCGTCTGACACCGCGCTCTCGTAGAAGGTCAGATAGCCCTGCCAGAGGGGCGTCCAGTCATCTCGGTCGGCGGCGGTGAGGGCTGTGATGGTCACCATAGGCCGACACTAGCCGCACGCGGCGAGGCCGTCGTCCGCCATCCAAAGGACGAACGACGGCCTCTGGCCGAGGATCAGTGAGCGAGTACCGGCTCCCCCGCGGCTTCGACCGCGCCATCGACCCCCGTCCGGTTCGTCGACGGCCGTCCCTTTCGACGGAACGTCACCGCAGCGACGACAGCGCCGAGCGCGAACGCTCCCGCACCCCAGGCGTAGGCCGTGGCATAGCTGTGGATGGCGGCGTCCGCGAGCACCTGTGGCGTGGCCGGCGCGTGCGCCGTCACGAAGTCCGTCGCGGCGGTGGCTGCCAGGGTGTTCAGAAGTGCCGTGCCGATCGAGCCCCCGACCTGCTGAGAGGTGTTGACCATCGCGGACGCGACGCCGGCGAACTCTCGATCGACCCCGAGCGTCGCGGTCTGGATGGAGGGCGGCATGATCGAACCCATCCCCAGACCGAGCAGCATGAGCGGAGGCAGCACGCTGACCGCGTATCGGCTCGCGGCGTCGAGCTGCGTCAGCAGCACCATGCCCGACATCGCCAGCAGCATGCCGATCGGCACCATCACCTTGGGCCCGAACCGCGGCAGGAAGATGTTGGTCGACAGCTGCGCGCTCAGCACGAGCATGATGATCATCGGCAGGAAGGACAGCCCCGTCTGGATGGGCGAGTAGCCCAGCGTCGTCTCCAGGTAATAGGTGACGAAGAGGAAGATGCCGAACATGCCCGCGCCCGCGATCAGGATCGAGCTGTAGGCCGCCGCCCGGTTGCGGTCGAGGACGATTCGCAACGGCAGCAGCGGATGCGAGGCGCGACGCTGCCAGAGGACGAACGCAACGAGCAGCACGCCCGATGCCGCGAGCATCCCCCAGGTGAGAGGCGCACCCCAGCCGTCGGTCTCTGCGTGCGAGAAGCCGTAGACGAGCGCGAAGAGCGCGCCCGAGACCAGCAGCGTTCCAGGAACGTCGAGCTTGGGCCGGGGGCCGGTGCGAGCGACGGTGTGGACGAAGAAGATCGCACCGACGATCGCGACGACCGCGATGACGTCGTTGATGTAGAGGTTCCAGCGCCAGCTCAGGTCTTCGGTGAGGATGCCGCCGAGCAAGAGGCCGATGGCTCCGCCGGCACCCGCGATCGCACCGAAGACACCGAACGCGCGGCCGCGCTCCTTCGGGTCGGTGAAGGTCGTCGTCAGCACGGCCAGCGCGGTCGGGGCGAGGAGGGCGCCGAACGCGCCTTGCAGGGCACGGGCGAACACGAGCATGCCGAAGGAGCCCGCCATTCCGCCCAAGGCGGAGGCGAGCGCGAAGCCGATGAGCCCGATGATGAAGGCGCGCTTGCGTCCGATGAGGTCCGACAGGCGTCCGCCCAGCAGCAACAACGAACCGAACGCCAGGGAGTACGCCGTGATGATCCACTGGCGGTCTCCGTTGGAGAACTGCAGGTCGGCCTGCGCGGCCGGGAGGGCGATGTTCACGACGGTCGCGTCGAGCACGACCATGAGTTGAGCCAGGCCGACGACGGCGAGCGTCAGCCATCGCCGTGACGAGTGCGCCGAGGCGGCGGCAGCGGGTGAAGGTGAGGTCATGCGGGAGACTATATACGACACCAGCCAGTTCCGAAACCAACTGGTTCCTGAACGTGCGAGTTCCTGAACTATACTGTTCCCATGGCAGACACAACCCTCAGCGCGGAGGACGTCGACTCCACCCCCAAGCTCGGCCGCAAGCGCGACCATTCCCGCGATCCGGAGATCCTCTCGGCGACGCTCGATGTGCTCGCGGAGAAGGGCTACGAGGGGATGACGGTCGACATGGTCGCCACCCGCGCGCGGGCGGGCAAAGCGACCGTGTATCGACGCTGGCCGTCGAAGGCCGAGTTGGTCATCGACGCGGTCGCCTGCATGAAGAGCAGCCACCCGACAGACCTGCCCGACACCGGATCCCTTCGTGGCGATCTGGTCGCGAACATCAAGACGCCGGCCGTGAAGGACGGCGAGCGGAAGCTCCGCATCATGGCCGGCATGGTCTCCCTGATGTCGGCCTCTCCCGAGTTCGCTGATGCGGCGCGCGCCGTGATCGTCGAGCCGCGTGCCGCTGCCATCCGCACTCTCATCCAGCGGGCGATCGAGCGGGGCGAGGTATCTACCGATGTCGACGTCCACCTGCTCGCGCAGGTCATCCCTTCGATGACGGCCTACAAGTCGCTCATGCTCGGTCACACCGTCGACCGCGACTACGTCATCACCCTGGTGGACGACGTTCTTCTTCCGGCCCTGGGGATCGGTTCTCACTGACCCGCAGCGGCGAGAATGCCGCTATCGCCGCGGCAACGGCGAAGATGACCGCGATGCCGACCAGCGCGGGGCGCTCCCCCACCAGTCCAGCGGCGCCGCCGGCGACAAGCGCCCCGCACGCCGCGAGTGTGCGGTTGCCGGCGCGGCGCGTCGCGTTCGTCCTCCCCAGCAATCGGTCGGGGGTGAGCGTCTGCCACAGCATCTGCTCGGGCGAGTTCTCCGTCCCCATCGCGAGCCCCTGCAGCATGAGCGCCACGAACAGAGCGACGGTGCCGCCGGGCGCCGCCGGGGCGACCGCAACGAGGAGCCACGCCACCGGGTACATCGCACGGGCGCCGATGATGGCGCGCCCCGCGCCCACTCGCGTCGTGATCACGGCCGCACAGGAGGCGCCGATCAAGCTCGCCACGCCGAAGACCGTCAGCAGAAGCCCGAAGGTGAATGGGGAGAATCCCAGCTCCCTCAGCGCGAGAAGAGACAACACCGTCATCGCCGCGCCGTTCGCGATGAACCAGACGTGTGTCGAGAGGGTCAGCGGACCCAGCGTGGGGTGCCGGTAGGTCCATGCCAAGCCCTCGCGGATCTCGGCGCCCACTCCGCGGGGTCGCTCGCCCTGACGCTCCTCATCGACGCGCAGGGTCGCGTTGAGTGCGGCATCGACGAGGTAGCTCACCGCGTCGACGATGAGTGCGATCGGTGCGCCGAGGAGCCCGACGAGGCCGCCGCCGATCGACGGGCCCATGGTCTGTGCCGCGGCATCCGTTTGATCGAGACGCACGTTGGCACGCAAGAGGTCGCCCCTCGCCACGAGGCGCGGAAGCAGCGACTGCGCGGCGGCGAAGCCGAAGACCGAGAACGATCCGAACAGCAGCAGTGCGGCCACCAGCATCCAGACCTCGAGGATGCCGCAGAGCCACAGCACCGGGATCGCGCCGAGTGACAACGCGCGCCCGACGCTGGCCCACACCAGGATCGGGCGGCGCCGCCAGCGGTCGGTGTACACACCGGCGATCACTCCCAGCAGCGCATAGGGGATGAACTGCGCCGCGTTCACCATGCCGACCTCGAAAGCACTCGCGCCGAGAAGTTGAACGACCAACACGGGCATGGCGACCGTCGTCACCGCGGTTCCGAACGAGCTGATCGCCGCCGCAGCCCAATACCGCACGAAGACCGCGGGCGGCGGTGTCTCACGAGCTGCGTTCACTCGGCCAGCCTCCCCGTCCGGTCGAGCCTATCGAGTAGACGGGAAGGCACCCGAGGGTTCAGCTATCGGCTCCCCCGTGGTGGTGACAGAACGCGCGGGCGATCGCGGTGGCCGCCTGGTCGCGGAGAAAGGCGACGCCGGCGGCGTTCGGGTGCATCGCTCCCAGCAGCACGCCGTAGTTCGTTCCGTCGATCGGCTTGCTGTTGGCGAGGGTCGCGTGGTCGGTGAGGGTCAGCCCTGCGATCCACGCATCGGCCGCGGGCGCGCAGGCGCTGTGTGCGGCCGACGCATCCAGGGTAGGCACGTAGGTGAAGCCGTGAGCGCGAGTGGCGGAAGCGAGCGTGTCGTCCAGCGTGACCTCCTCGCGGTGGATGTATGCCGTGTCGGCGCTGGTGAAAGGGAACGTGTTGGTCGGAAAGGGCGGCTCGAAACCCGAATCACCGAAGATGCTGGAGAAGCAGCCGTGCGGTGCGTGGGAGGTGTCGGGCGCGATCGTCGGATACCCGACGACGAACACCTTGGCCTTCGGCGCGCGCTGAGAGATCACGTCGAACATGTGACTGAGGCGGGGCGCCAGGGTGTCACGAATGATCGCGCCCAGTTTGTCCTGCTCTACGCCATTTACGACGGGAGCGTAGTAGTCACGGCAGTGGGTGTAGCTGGCGCCGTTGATGTCGAAGAACAGCGGGCCATCGTCCGCGGAAGCGATGCAGTTCTGGATCACGTCCGTGAAGCCGAGATCGTTGCCGCCGATGGATATCGTCACGATATCGGTGTCGGGCCTCAGCGCATCGGCCTGCACGGGCGCGGTGCCCGCGCCGGTGTCGGTGGACTGAGGCGTGTCGGTGACATTGGCCGTCGAGGCGCCGGCGCAAGTGCGGTCGTCAAGGGTGAGCCCCAGCGTCGCAGCGACCTGGTGCGGGTAGTCGTGCTCGGCCTGGTAGCACCCCAACGCGGGCTTGTTGCCGAAGGGTTTCAGGCCGTAACCACTCGCGTAGGAATCACCCAGCGCGACATAGTGCAGCCCGTGCAGGCTCGAGACGGTCGTGGACGCGGATACGACGTCGGTCGTGGTCGTGGTCGTGGTCGCTGACGCCGGCGCCACCGCTCCGACCGTGCCGGCCGCGACGATCACGGCGAGGAGGGTCGCCGCGCGGCGGCGTCGGCGGTGAGACGTTCTGTGTAGTGATGTCACGTGGCGACGCTAACCAGTGGCACGGCCCGGCTGAAGCGATCTCACGGCTCTCTTATCGAAGTCATCAGTTCGCCAGACATTCGTCTATCGAATAGTCGCACGCCGTCAGCGGGTCAGGATGAGCGCTTCGCCCTGGCCCCCGCCGCCGCACAGCCCGACGGCCGCCGTGCCGGCGCCGCGGCGCACGAGCTCGTGCACCGCGTGCACGACCAGACGCGCGCCGGAGGCACCGATCGGATGCCCGAGCGCGATCCCGCCGCCGTGCACGTTGACGATGTCCTCCCCGACGCCCAATTCGCGCTGAGAGTGAGCGACCACGGCGCCGAACGCCTCATTGATCTCGACGAGGTCGAGATCGGATGCCGAGAGATGCTGCCGTTGCAGCGCCTGTTCGATGGCGCGCGCCGGCTGGGCGTGCAGCGAGTTGTCCGGACCGGCGACCTGGCCTGCGGCGCCGACGACAGCCAGCACGGGCCATCCGTTGACGTCGGCGTGCGCGCGGGTGGTCAGCACGACCGCCGCGGCCCCGTCGGAGATCTGTGACGCGTTGCCCGCGGTGATCGATCCGTCGGCGGCGAAGGCGGGACGCAGACCCGCGAGCGTTTCCTCGGTGGTGTCGGCGCGGATGCCCTCGTCGCTCGAGACGATCGCGGCGGGGCCACGGCGCGGCACCACCTCGACCGGCACGATCTCTGCCTCGAAGATGCCACCGTCGCGCGCGGCGGCGGCACGCCGATGGGAAAGCGCTGCGACGTGGTCCTGCTGCTCGCGCGTGACCTCGAAACGAGGATTGAGCCGTTCGGTCGACGCGCCCATGCTCTCTCGGTCATACGCATCGGTGAGTCCGTCGTAGGCCATGTGATCGAGCACCTCGACCGAGCCGTAGGTCCAGCCGTCACGCGATCCCATCAGCAGGTGCGGCGCGCGGGTCATCGATTCCATGCCACCCGCGACGACGACGGTCGCGTCTCCCGAGGCGATCATGCGCTTCGCGTCGATGATGGCCGTGAGTCCGGAGAGGCATACCTTGTTCACCGCGGATGCCGGGACGTCCCACCCGAGACCCCCGGCGAGAGCCGCCTGCCGAGCGGGGTTCTGGCCCGATCCGGCCGGCAGCACCTGCCCCATGATCACGGCGTCGACGGCATCCGCAGGGATCCGGCCTTTCGCGAGAGCCCCGGCGATGGCGAAACCGCCCAGCTGCGGAGCCGTGAACGAGGCGAGCTGTCCCTTCAGCCGGCCCTGCGGGGTGCGGGCAGCGGCCACGATCACGACGTCATCGGCGGTCATGCGATCTCCTTCAGTGTGTCGGCGATGATGAGGTTCGGTTCCGTCGCGGCGACGACCTCGTCGACGCTGACCCCCGGTGCGGTCTCGATGAGCACGAGCCCATCGGCGGTCACGTCGATGACCGCCAGATCGGTGATGATGCGGTCGACCACGCCGCGCCCGGTGAGCGGCAGCGAACACGTGTCGACGATCTTGGCCGAACCGTCGCGGGCAACGTGCTCCATCAGCACGATGACCCGCGCCGCGCCGTGCACGAGATCCATCGCGCCGCCCGGGCCCTTGACCATCTTCCCAGGGATCATCCAGTTGGCGAGGTCGCCGGTCGCCGACACCTGCATGGCGCCGAGAATGGCGGCATCGATCTTTCCACCGCGGATCATTCCGAAACTCAGCGCGGAGTCGAAGAATGCGGCGCCCGGCAGCACCGTCACCGTCTCCTTCCCGGCGTTGATGAGATCTGGATCGACGTTCGCCTCGGTCGGATAGGGCCCGACTCCGAGGATGCCGTTCTCGGACTGCAGCACCACGGTCACGCCCGCTGGGACGACGTTCGGCACCAGCGTCGGCAGACCGATGCCGAGGTTGACGTAAGAGCCGTCCGCAAGTTCGGCGGCCGCGCGGGCAGCCATCTCGGTGCGGGTGAGCGCCATGTCAGGCTCCGTCCGGGGTTCGGCGCGCGTCATCGTCGCCCGCAGTGACGGTGCGGCGTTCGATGCGCTTTTCGATGTCGAGGCCGACCTCGACGATGCGGTGCACGTAGATGCCGGGCAGGTGGATGCTGTCGGCGTCGAGTTCACCGGGGGCGACGAGTTCTTCGACCTGCGCGATACAGATGCGTCCCGCCATCGCGGCGAGCGGGTTGAAGTTGCGGGCCGCCTTGTGGAAGACGAGGTTGCCGTGGGTATCGCCTCTGGCGGCGTGAACGAGGGCGAAGTCGGTGACGATCGCCTCTTCGAGCACATACTCGCGCTCCTCGCCGGAGACCGCGAACGCCCGCACGTCCTTGCGCGGCGAAGCGACGGCAACGCCTCCCGCCCCGTCGTACCTCCGGGGCAGCCCACCCTCGGCCACCTGGGTGCCGACGCCGGTCTGCGTGTAGAAGGCCGCGATACCCGCCCCACCGGCGCGCAGCTTCTCCGCAAGAGTGCCCTGGGGAGTGAGCTCGAGTTCGAGTTCACCGGAGAGGAACTGCCTCTCGAACTCCTTGTTCTCGCCGACGTACGAGGATGTCATCTTGCGGATGCGCTTCGCGTTCAGCAGCACCCCGAGACCCCAGTCGTCGACGCCGCAGTTGTTCGACACGACAGAAAGGTCGCCGGTGCCCTGCGCAAGCAGCGCCTCGATCAGGGAGATGGGGTTGCCGGAAAGGCCGAAACCTCCGACGGCCAGCGTCGCACCGTCGGGGATGTCGGCGACGGCATCGGCGGCCGAGCGGTAGGTCTTGTCGATCACGAATCACTCCCTTGTCATCGCGCGTGCGCTTCCATCCTGCGTCGCTGGTGGCGGGCGCGCACGTCACTGTTTGCCATGTGGATGTCGCGTGGCGTACCGTCCACATCATGGACCCATCGCGGCGAACCGTACCCGGAGCCCAGTCGGTGGCGCGGGCGGCGGCGCTGTTGCGGCTGGTGACGACCGCGGGCGAGGATGGCTTCTCCGTCGCCGATCTCGCGCGCCGCGCCGATCTCACGCGACCCACGACCCACCGTCTGCTCAGTGCGCTCCGTCGCGAGGGCCTCGTCGACCAGGATGAGAACACCGGCGCCTGGATCCCCGGACCGGAGCTCTATCTCATGGGCACGGTCGCGGCATCCCGTTACGACATCACGGCCATCGCGCGCGACATCGTGCGGTCGTTGGCGGTGCGCACCGAAGAGAGCGCGTTCCTGTCGGTGCGTCGCGGCGACGAGACGGTGTGTCTCATTCGCGAGGACGGCGCGTTTCCGATCCGGTCGTTCGTGCTGTCGGAAGGCGTCCGCTTTCCGCTGGGTGTTGCATCGGCCGGGCTCGCGATTCTCGCGTTCCTCCCTTCCCACGATGTGGACGCGTATTTCGAGCGGCATCCCGAACTGGCTGAGAAGCATGGAGCAGCCCACGCCGAACCGCGGCTGCGCGCACGGCTGCGCGACACGCATGCACGCGGGTACGCGCTGAACCCCGGACTGATCGTCGAGGGCAGCTACGGGCTGGGCGCGGCGGTGTTCACCCGGTCGGGACATCCGCAGTGGGCGTTGAGCCTGACCGGTGTCGAGTTCCGCTTCTCCCCGGAGCGCGTCCCCGAACTCGGCCGTACCCTGCTCGCGCACGCACATCAACTGTCGACGCGCGTGGCCGCGGGCGCCCGTTGACCGCAGCCGCGAGCTACACCCCGAGCTGCTCCTCGACCAGCGCGGCGAGCCGGTCGGCACCGGCTGCGGACAGCACGACCGTGTAGTGGTTGAACTCGGGCCACGCGATGTGCGCGACCGACGGGCACGCCTGCAACTGTGCGGCGAGATGGGCGGGCGGATAGAGCCCGGGGGTCTCGTCCTGCAGACCGCGCGGCACCGTCACGAGCGTCGTCGGCACGCTGAGCACGTCGAGGGCGTCGCGCAGCGTGGAGCGCGTGTTCATATCGACAGTGTCTTCGACCGTCACCGCGTAGCTGGTAGCGGGCCGGTACACACCGTCGCCGTGCTCGTCGAGGTCGTAGGCGAGGTACCGCTCGAGCCTCGGCGACCAGTCCGCCGCGAATGCGGGGTGCCCGCGCCAGAAGGCGAGGTAGTCATCGACCGTGTCGAAGCTCATCGACAGGCGGGCCGCTGTGGGCCCGAGAATCGCGGCGACGAGCTCGTCCGGCGACAGCTCCGGGTGCGGCGGCAAGGGAAGGCCGCCGTCGACGAGCACGAGACGGCGCGCCAGCGACGGATGCCGGTGCGCGAACACGACGGCCACGAACGCGCCCATCGAGTGCGCGACGACGAGGTCGGGCGCGACGTGGAGATGCGCACAGGCGGCGGCGAGGTCATCGGCGTGGGCTGCCAGACCCGCGGGGCCGGTCAGCGTGTTGCTGCGACCGCGGCCGCGGAGGTCGGGCGCGACGATCCGCACGCCCGGCAATGCGTCGGCCAGCCACTGCCACGCCAGGTGTGACGACGTGACCCCGTGCACGGCGACGATCGTGGGCGCGCCCGACGCGGCATCCCACACGCCCACCTGCAACTCGCCGCCCGCGACAGGCACCGCCGCTGCTCGCGCATCCCTCGCCGAGACACGACCGGGCGCCTCGGACGTACCCGCGTTTCGGGCGCCCGGTCGTGTCTCGGCGGAGGGATGGTGGCTCATCGCGCGGTCCATCCGCCGTCCATCGTGTAGCTCGCGCCGGTCACCATTCCCGCGTGGTCGCTGGCCAGCCATCCGGCGAGCGAGGCGACCTCCGAAGGCTCGATGAGCCGCTTGATCACCGATTCCGTGAGCATGATCGTTTCGACGACCTCGTCTTCGGCGATGCCATGCACCCGCGCCTGATCGGCGATCTGGCGCTCGACCAGAGGCGTGCGCACGTACGCCGGGTTGATGCAGTTGCTCGTCACGCCATGCGGCCCACCCTCGAGCGCGGTGACCTTCGAGAGCCCTTCCAGGGCGTGCTTGGCGGTGACGTAGGCCGACTTGTACGCGCTGGCGCGCAGGCCGTGAGCACTGGAGATGTTGATGATGCGTCCCCAGCCACGGTCATACATGCCGGGCAGCACGGCGCGGATGAGAAGGAAGGGCGACTCGACCATGAGGCGCTGCATGAAGCGGAAACGGTCGGGCGAGAACTCCGGTATCGGGGCGATCGTCTGCACGCCGGCGTTGTTCACGAGGATGTCGGTGTCGAGGGCGAGGCCTTCGAGCGCGGCCGTGTCGGAGAGGTCGACGGTCCACGCCTCGCCGCCGATCGCATCGGATGCCGCGTGAGCGGCGTCGGCGTTCAGGTCGGCGATGACGACGTGCGCGCCGCGGGCGGCGAACTCCTGAGCACACGCGAGGCCGATGCCGCTTGCTCCCCCGGTGACCACCGCCCGACGTCCGGCGAGGTTCTGCTCCGTCATGCTCGACTCCTTCGTTCGCACACACTCACGTGGTGACCGCGCGAGGCGATTCTGTTCGCCAGAGACCGAAGTGTCAACGCTGCCGTGATCCTTGCGTCAGCGACCCGAAGCGTTTCCATACCTTCGGTATATACTGTTGATATGCAACATTCCGACGACATTCTGCGATTGCTCCTCGGAGCGCACGCCCTCACCCGGATGGCGGCACTCGAAACACACGCCGAGGCACCCGCGGCGCAGTGGCGCACGCTCGTTCTGCTGCGCGACAACGGGCCGCAGCGCATCGGCGACCTCGCGGCACTGAGCCGGGTCACCCAGCCCGGCCTCACACGTCTCGTCGCGCAGATGGCGGAGGCGGGCCTCGTAGAGCGCACGCCCGATCCCGACGATTCGCGGGCGACCGTGGTGTCGTCGACGGATGCCGGGCAGCGGGCGCTCGATGAGTGGCTGCGGGTGCTGAGCGACGCGCTCGCGCCGCGCTTCGCCGATCTCGACGATGAGGAGTGGGCGACGATGCGACGCGCGGCCGACATCGTCAATGCCCGCACACGCGTGACGGAGGCGGTTCGATGAGCGGCTCCGCCACGGTCAGTATTTGGCGCCAGCCGCCCCAGGTGTGGGCTGTCGCCTTCGCGTGTGTGATCGCGTTCATGGGCATCGGCTTGGTCGATCCGATCCTTCCCGCCATCGCCAAGTCGCTGAAGGCGAGCCCGGTCGAGACCGAGCTGCTCTTCACCAGCTATCTGGTCGTCACCGGGCTGGCGATGCTGATCACGAGCTGGATCTCGTCGCGCATCGGCACGAAGGCGACGCTGCTCATCGGACTCGGCCTGATCGTCGTGTTCGGCCTGCTCTGCGCTCTGTCGGGCAGCGTCGATGCCGTGATCGGCTTCCGCGCGGGGTGGGGTCTCGGCAACGCTCTGTTCATCTCGACCGCGCTGGCGACGATCGTCGGTGCGGCGTCGGGCGGCAGCTCAGCCGCGATCATCCTGTACGAGGCGGCCCTCGGCCTGGGCATCGCGATCGGACCGCTGCTGGGCGGCATCCTGGGAGAGATCAGCTGGCGCGGACCGTTCTTCGGCGTGGTCGTGCTGATGGCGGTCGGGTTCGTCGCCGTGCTCACGCTGCTGCGCGGCGGTGACGAGAAGCGCACACCGGTGAAGCTGTCGGCACCGTTCACGGCGCTGACGCAGCCCGCGCTGGCGGTGCTGGCGATCGCAGCCCTGTTCTACAACATCGGATTCTTCGTGCTGCTCGCCTACTCGCCGTTCCCCCTGGGCTTCGGGGCGATGGGTATCGGCCTGACGTTCTTCGGCTGGGGTGTGGCGCTCGCGATCACGAGCGTCTGGATCGCTCCGATTCTGCTGCGGCGCCTGTCGCGCAGCACCGCGATGCTGCTGATCTTGCCGCTGCTGGCGATCGACCTCCTGGTGGCCGCGGTGGTCGTCGGCACCCCCGCGGGCCTCGTGGTCTGCATCATCGTGGGTGGCCTGCTGTTGGGATTGATGAACACCATCCTCACCGAGTCGGTGATGGAGGCGACCGACCTGCCGCGTTCGGTGGCATCGTCGGCCTACTCCGCCGTGCGCTTCCTCGGTGGGGCTGCTGCTCCCCCGATCGCCGCCGCGCTGGCAGCTGCCTTCACACCCTCGGTGCCGTTCGTCTTCGCCGCGATCTCGGTGCTCGTCTCGGCCGCGACGATTCTCATCGGACGTCGTGCGCTGGCTCGCATCGACGGACATGAAGCGGATGCCGGGGAGGAAGCCGCCGCCGTGCTCGTCGGAGACGCGGCGTAGCCGGACCCCGGGGGAGCTCGGGAAGCGACGGCCAGGAACGCAGAAGGCCCGGACTCTGATCCACTCAGAGTCCGGGCCTTCGCTCGGTGGTGCACCCCCTGGGACTTGAACCCAGAACCCACTGATTAAGAGTCAGTTGCTCTGCCGATTGAGCTAGAGGTGCGTTCCGTTGTCCGCCGAATCTCTCGAGAAGATCACTGTCGAACCGAGGGACAACGTTACCATCCCGAACGCCCCGTCGCGAATCGAGGCCGCCCCTCAGCGTATCCTTGGGAATGTGACCTCCCCCGCCACCGCGTCTGCCTGGAGCACGCCCTTCGACGGTGACCTCACCGATGATCTTCAGCTTGCGCTGCGCCTCGCTGAGGCGGCGGATGCCGTAGCGATGGCGCGCTTCGACGCCGCCGATCTCGACGTGCAGCTCAAGGCCGACGCGTCGCATGTCACCGAGGCCGACCTCGCTACGGAGCGAGCGCTGAGAGGCATCCTGGCCACCGAGCGCCCGAACGACGGCATCCTGGGCGAGGAGTACGGAACGTCGGGTGACGCCCACCGCCAGTGGATCATCGATCCGATCGACGGCACGGCCAACTACCTCAAGGGCATCCCGATGTGGACAACCCTCATCGCGCTGGCGATCGACGGCGTTCCACGGGTCGGCGTCGCCAGTCAACCCGCTCTCGGACGGCGCTGGTGGGCGGCATCCGGACAGGGCGCATGGACGAACACCCCCGAGGGCGGCGCGCGCCGCCTCGGCGTCTCGTCGGTCGCGACGATGGCAGACGCCAGCGTCAGCTTCCAGTCGATCGCCCAATGGGACGACGTCGGACGTACGGACGACCTCCTGCGCCTCAGCCGTGCCGTCTGGCGCGACCGCGGCTACGGCGACACCTGGCCGTACATGCTGCTCGCCGAGGGCCGCCTCGAGTTCGTGGCCGAGTTCGGCGTCAAGGAGTACGACATCGCCGCGCTCGTGCCGATCGTGCACGAGGCCGGCGGCCGGTTCACCGACATCGACGGCGCCGACTCGATTTCATCGCGTTCCTCTCTCGCCACCAACGGCGTCCTCCACTCCGACTTCCTCACTCTCCTCGGCGCTCCCGACGCCGCCACCCTCTGACCGACCGGACAGCACCGATGACACGTTCTCGCTTCGCGCCCCTCGCCCTTTCCGCGATCGCTCTCGCTTCGGTGCTGCTGCTCAGCGCGTGCGCGACGTCCACGCCGTCGCCTGCCCCCACCACCACGGGCAACGCCGTCTCGCCCACGCCGACCGACGCGGCAGGCGAGCCCACCCCGTTGCCCACAGAGACCAGCAGCGCCGTGGGCAACTGCGAGCAGATGATCGAGCCCGATACCCTCGCGGAGTTCAAGGCCAAGGGGTGGACGTACAAGCAGAAGCCCTTCACTTTCGAGACGCAGCCGCCCAGCGCACCACTGGACAACGGCATCATCTGCACCTGGGCGAACTACTCCGTCTCGTCGGGCAACCTCATCGACTTCGGATGGGCCCCGATCACCTCCGACAAAGCCGCGACGGCCGCCGCCCAGCTCGAGAAAGAAGGCTGGCGCCGCGAGCCTGCCGAATCCGGCTTCTACATCACCCAAGACCCCGCGCAGGCGATCAACACCGACGACACCGGCCACGGCATGACGTATCAGTTCGGCGACGGCTGGGTTGCCGTCTCCGACACCAAGCAGAGCCTGCTGCTCATGCCCGTCACGGCGACCCGCTGACGGCAGCTGACGTAGCGCCGCCCACCTGCGACACACGGTCGCGGTCGGATTCCCAGTGACCACATAGTCGACGCTGGCGATACGCATCGACCCTGGTCAGCGCGGGTTCATCAGACGTTGCAGTTCTCGCCGTCCGCACACCGCAGTCTGGACGATCGTCCGCCCCCTCGCCGCACCCGAACGGCGTGCGCGAGGCCGGACGACCGTCCCTCGACTGTAAGGAAAACAGTGATCACGCACCGCACCCGACGCGGAATCCTTGGCCGACTCGGCGCGACTACCCTCGTCGCCGCCGCCGTCGTCTGCTCTGTCGGTCTGAGCGCCACGAGCGCCAGCGCCGACGACTCCTCCAACCAGCCCCCGCTGACCGCGAAGGACCACGCCATCACCGACGTCTCTGGCCTCGTCAACGGCCGTGAGCTCGGATCGTTCACCGGCCTCAACGGCCAGCTCGTGAACGCGCCGCGTCTGCTGCGCACCGAGTCGCTCGACAAGATCACCAGCGACGGCGCCGCCACCCTGGCGACCACGTACCACGTGAACCTCGTCATCGACCTTCGCACGCCCACCCAGATCGCCGCGAAGCCCGATGTGCCGATCCCCGGCGCGAAGGCAGTCAACATCTCCATGTTCGGCGCCGACGGCAACTATCCCGACGACACCGTGATGTACCACGACCTCGTCGACAAGGGCTACAACGGTCCGACCGATCGTGGACCCATGATCACGGCGTACGCGCAGATTCTCCGCCTCATCGCTCAGGACACCACGGGGACCGTGCTCATCCACTGCTCGCACGGCATGGACCGCACCGGCACCGTGATGGACCTCCTCTACAACATTCTCGGCGTCAGCGAGTCCGACATCCTGCACGACTACCTGCTGTCGAACACCCAGCTGAAGGTCGGGTGGGCGACTCCCCAGCTGCTGCAGGGCACATTCGAATCCGACGTCGCCTCGAAGTACGGCGGCATCGACGCGTACCTGCGCACGACGATCGGCCTCACCGACCAGGACGTCACGGCGCTGCGCACCAACCTCCTGGTCTCCAACGACGCGACCGCCGCGGCGATCACCGTCGACGGAGTTTCCGTGCCCCTGGATGCCGCAGCCACTACGGCCGGCTCGACGATCACCGACCCGCAGACCACGCTGGCCGCCAGCGCTGTGAAGGTCACGACGACGAATCCGAATGCCACAGCTTCCACGACGGTAGCGGGGCGCACAGTGACCATCACGATCACGGCGCAGGACGGCACCACCGTCGCCCGCTACGTGGTGAACGCGGCACTGCCGGCGCCGAGCGGGGCCTCCACGGCGACGCCAGCGGCCGACGCCAGCACCAAGGCCACGCTGCCCGCCACCGGTGGCGACGACACGGGCGTGGTGGTCGTGGGCGGTATCGGCGGCGCACTGCTCATCGCCGGCGGCATCCTGCTGATGCGCCGTCGCACGAAGCGCACGGCCAGCTGACAGACGACGAAGGCCCCGGCATCCATGAATCGGATGCCGGGGCCTACGCCTGTGACAGTGACGTCGTGGAGCTGGGGGGAATCGAACCCCCGTCCAACGCTGGGATACTGCGTTTTCTCCGGGCGCAGTCTGTGAAGACGTTCTGCTCGGCTCCGACCTTTGTCACAGACACCTAAGTCGACAAGCCCAGCCTGGAAAGAGTCCCGTGTGACGTCCAGACGCCGTCACACAGCAAGACCCCTAGATGACGCCAGGATCCGTGGCGGGGTCACACACGGTCTGACGGACTATCGGGCTCGCTTAGGCAGCGAGGGCGAAGTCAGTGCGCTTGGATTCGGCACTTGTAGTTTCGCAGAGATCGTTAACGAGATAACTCTGCATCCTCGGCCCGCTTCTCGCAGATTCACAGACGCTGTCGAAACCGATCAGCCCCTTGTGCCTTGCAGTGAAGTGCCTTGCGGCGAATGAGCCACTGTCACACTGTGGAGTTGTCATCGGATGCCGTCGGCACCCGAGCATTACAGTTTACCCCATGAGCGATGTCACGATCACCGTCCGTGGCGAGAGTCAGACGAGCGTGCTCCCCGAGCGTGCCGTCGCGCACGTGACGGCATCCGCCGACGGGCCGACGCGCAGCGCCGTCGTCGAGCGCGTCACCGCACTGAGCGAGCCGCTGCGGGCCGACCTCACCGCTCTGGCGGGGACGGGGACGCTCATCGACTGGACGAGCGCGCGCATGTCGGTCTGGGCGGACCGGCCGTGGAACAGCGAGGGAAAGCAACTCGAGCTGGTGCATCACGCGTCGGTGGACTTCTCGGCAACCTTCGCCGATCCCCTCGTCCTCTCGGAGTGGCTCAACACCATCGCCGCGACGGACGGCCTGCAGGTCGGCCCTGTTGAGTGGCAGCTCACACCCGAAACGCGGACGCGGATCGAACGCGCGGTCGCGACGGATGCCGTGGCTGTCGCCGTCGCGCGCGCGAGCGCGTACGCCGCGGCGATCGGCCGTCACGATGTGCGGCCGATCGAGATCGCCGACCTGGGGCTGCTGGGGTCGGCATCCGCTCCCCCGGCCCGATCGATGGCGAAAGCCGCCGCGTTCGACGCGGCCGGCTCTGCGGTGCAGTTCCGCCCCGATGAGATCGTCGTGTCGGCGGGAGTGGAAGCGCGATTCGTCGCGCGGTGACGGCCGGAGTCCCGGACTACTCGCCGAGGCGGTTGCGGCTGCGCATGGCGCGTTCGGCCTCGCGCTTGTCTTCGCGTTCGCGCAGCGTCTGGCGCTTCTCGAACTCGCGCTTGCCCTTGGCCACCGCGATCTCGACCTTGGCGCGGCCATCGGAGAAGTAGAGCTTGAGCGGAACGAGCGTGTATCCGCCGGCGCTCACCGCGTGCGAGAGCTTGACGATCTCTTCCTTGTGTAGCAACAGTTTGCGGGTGCGCTTTGAGGCGTGGTTGGTCCAGTGCCCCTGCGAATACTCCGGAATGTGCACGGCGTCGAGGTAGGCCTGACCACCGTCGATGTACGCGTAACCGTCGCTCAGGTTCGCCCGGCCCTGACGCAGTGACTTGACCTCGGTGCCCGTGAGCACCAGGCCCGCCTCGTACGTCTTCTCGATGGCGTAATCGTGGCGCGCGCGACGGTTGGTCGCGACGACCTTCTCCCCGCGTTCCCTGGGCATGGCTGATCCTTCGTTGACTGGTCCTGCTGAGTGGTCCGCCGACGATCGACGGGATGCCGCAGACACGGCAGCCCATCAGTGTATCTCACGCCCGCAGCCACCGCCGGATCGCGAAGCCTGCCGACAGCGCGGCGAGAACCAGACCGATGATGATGATGATCGGGATGACGATGGCTGCGTCGCCGAGGTCCACCCAGTCGGTGATGAAGGTCACGCGACCCTTGAGGTACTGATCGACACCGAAGTGCACGCCGACGAGAATCGCGGCTCCCGACATCACCGACCCGATGAACGCCGCGAACACGCCCTCGAGGATGAACGGCGTCTGGATGAAACGGTTCGAGGCGCCCACGAGTCTCATGATGCCCACCTCCCGTCTTCGCGCGTACGCAGACAGGCGGATGGTCGTGGCGATCAACAACACGGCCGCTATCAGCATCAGCCCGGCGATGCCGACGGCGATGTAGGTCGCGATGGTCAGCGCCGAGAACAGGGGCTCGAGGTATTGCAGCTGGTTCTTGACGCCTTCGACACCCTTTGCCCCGTTGAACGCCTCGGTGATGACGTCGGCCTTCTCCGGGTCGACGAGGCCCACGAAGTACGTGTCACCCAGCTGCGCGGGAGTGACGTAGTCCTTGTACTCGTCGCCGTAGAGCTTGAGGAGGTTCTGGTACGCCTCGTCCGACGACTCGAAGCGCACATCGCGCACGACACCGCCGAGCGCGGGACTCGACAGCCGCTGCGAAACGGCATCGATCTGCTCCTGCGTGGCCGCACCGTCGGCGCACGTCGTCGCCGTCGAGTCGGCACGACACATGAGGATCGACACCTGCGCGCGGTCGGACCAGTAGTCGCGCATCTTCCCGATCTGCATCTGCATGAGCATGGCCGCACCGACGAAGGTCAGCGACACGAAGGTCACCAGCACGACGGAGATCACCATCGATGCGTTGCGGCGAAGCCCCGTGAGTGCCTCGCCGAGAATCAGTTGCATCCTCATGAGGTGGGTCCCACTTCGTCGTTCTCGTCGGTGTCTCGGCGCACGCGGTCGGCGACGCCCAGCTTGCCCAGGTCGATGTCGCCGAGGCCGAGCTCGCCCAGATCGACCTCCGGAGCATCGATGGAGATGGGCCGGGTCTGCGGCGCCGGCTCCGGCGGAAGCGGCGCAGGTCTCTGCATCGGCGGCTGCGCATTCGGGCGGGACTGTGCAGTGGCGGATGCCGCGGCATCCGGAGCCGTACGCGTGCGCGGCGGCACGGGCTCGACCGGCGACTGCGCGATCTCGCGCTGCAGTTCGAGCACGGCGGTGAGCGCTGCGGTCGCAGCAGCCCCCTTCTCGACCTGCGGAGTGAGCGAGGGCAGTGAAGAGGTGTCGCCGTAGCCGCCGTGGCGGTCGTCGCGCATCATGACGCCGCCGCGCAGCTCGATGACGCGACGCTTCATCTGGTCGACGAAGCCGGCCTCGTGTGTCGCCATGACCACGGTGGTGCCGCCCGCGTTGATGCGCGACAGCAGCTGCATGATGTCGATCGAGGTCGCCGGGTCGAGGTTTCCGGTGGGCTCGTCGGCGAGGAGGATCTGAGGGCGGTTGACGATCGCACGGGCGATGGCCACACGCTGCTGCTCACCGCCGGAGAGCTCGTGGGGCAGGCGCTTCTCTTTGCCGTCGAGGCCGACCAGCGCCAGCGCCTCGGGCACGGCCTGCTGGATGAATCCGCGCGAAGCCCCGATGACCTGCAGCGTGAACGCGACGTTCTGGAACACGGTCTTGTTCGGCAGTAGACGGAAGTCCTGGAACACCGAGCCGATGTGCCGGCGGAAGTAAGGCACTTTGCGTGTCGACAGCGACCGCAGATCGCGACCGAGCACGACGACGCGCCCCTCGCTCGGGCTGTCTTCGCGCAGGATGAGACGCAGGCAGGACGATTTTCCCGAGCCGGACGCGCCGACGAGGAAGACGAACTCCCCGCGCTGCACCTCGAAGTCGACGTCGCTCAGCGCCGGCTTACTGGTCCCTCGGTACTTCTTGGTGACGTGCTCGAACCGGATCATGACTCGACGAGCCTACGTCGGTGATCGTCGGATGCCGGGTGCGACACTCGCCGCGTGTCGACGGGGCTCGGTGGCAGCGATGATCGCCGCACACGCAGCGCTAGCGTGGGAATGTGGAGCGCCTCGATCTCGATCTTCCGTTCGCCGTGTCGACCATGGGAGACGCCGCCGCTCCCCCGCTGATCGTGCTGCCCGGCGGCCCGTGCCGCGATCCCGAGTACCTCGAGGATCTGGCCGGCATCGGCGCGTACGCGCGCATCGTGGTTCTGCATCCGCGCGGAACATCGCAGAGTCGCGGCCTCTCCCGCGGATGGTGGACGGATGCCGATGACGTCGTCGCCCTGCTCGATGCCCTCGGACTCCCCTCGGCGCGCGTACTCGGACACTCCGCCGGAACACGGCTGGCCCTCGCGACCGCGGTGCGCTTCCCCGATCGCGTCGCCCGGCTCGCGCTGGTCACGCCCCCCGCGACCTGGCTGACCGGCACGCCGTGGGATGCGGAGAGCGTCGGGGCCGGCCGCGCCGAACCCGAGGTCGCCGCCGCGCTGGCGGCGCTCACCGAGCCCACGGCCTCCGACGATGAGGCGTTCGTCGACCAGTTCCGGCGACAGTCAGCCGCCGGGTACGCGCGCTGGACAGCGATGGAGCAGGCCCACGCCCGCGTGGGAGCGGTGAGTCTGGCCGCGGCATCCGCGTGGTTCAGCGACATCCCGACCGACGGGGCCGAGCGTATCCGCCACGCCGCGCTCCCGCCGACGCTGGTCGTCGCGGGGGACGGCGATCTACTCACCGGCGTGCAGCCGGTCGCCGACTACGCCGAGGCGCTCGGCGCCGAGATCGTCTGGCTGAGCGACTGCGGACACTATCCGTGGGTCGAACAGCCCGAGGCGTTCCGCGAGGCGGTCACCGGATGGCTGAGGCGCGACTGATCAGTCGTCGTCGCCCTTGCGCTTGCGCCAACGGATGCCGGCGGCGATGAGTCCGTCGAGATCGCCGTCGAAGACCACCGCGGGGTTTCCGACCTCGTAGCCGGTGCGCAGGTCTTTCACGAGTTGCTGGCCGTAGAGGAAGTAGGAGCGCATCTGGTCGCCCCAGCTGGCCGTGATCGTTCCGGCGAGCTCCTTCTTCTTGGCGGCCTCTTCTTCGCGCTTGAGCAGCAGCAGTCGCGTCTGGAGAACACGCATGGCGGCGGCGCGGTTCTGGATCTGGCTCTTCTCGTTCTGCATCGAGACGACCAGGCCCGTGGGCAGGTGCGTGATGCGCACGGCGGAGTCGGTCGTGTTGACCGACTGGCCGCCCGGCCCCGACGAACGGAAAACGTCGACGCGGATGTCGCCTTCGGGAACCTCGACCTCGACGGCCTCTTCGAGCGCGGGGATCACTTCGACCGCGGCGAACGAGGTCTGACGCTTGTCGGCACCGCCGAAGGGGCTGATGCGGGCCAGGCGATGCGTTCCGGCTTCGACCGAGAGGGTGCCGTACGCGTAGGGCGCGTCGATCTCGAACGTGGCCGACTTGATGCCGGCGCCCTCGGCGTAGGAGGTGTCCATGACCTTGACGGAGTACTTGTGACGCTCAGCCCAGCGCAGGTACATGCGCAGCAGCATCTCGGCGAAATCGGTGGCGTCGTCGCCGCCCGCGCCGGAGCGGATGGTGACGACCGCGGGACGGTCGTCGTACTCGCCGTCGAGGAGCGTCTGCACCTCGAGCTGACCGATGACATCCTGCAGAGCGGTGATCTCGCGACGCGCCTCGCCGGCCGTCTCTTCGTCGTCCATCTCGTGAGCCATCTCGACGAGAACGTCGAGATCGTCGAGACGACGCTCGACATCGGTCACCCGCTTGAGCTCGGACTGGCGGTGGCTGAGGGCGCTGGTGACTTTCTGCGCCTTCTCGACGTCGTCCCAGAGGTCGGGGGCGCCTGCCTCTTCGGACAGGCGCGCGATCTCGGCACGCAGTCCCTCGACGTCGACCACCGCCTGGATGTCGGAGAAGGTGGAACGCAGCGCCTGAATGTCGGCGGAAGGATCGAAATCAAGCATGGCACTCCAGAGTAACGTGAAGACGATGACCAGCCGCGCTTCAGAGTCCGCGCCCGAGCCGGGAATGGGCCCGATGCTGTGGCGCCTCGCCCCCATGATCTACGGTCCGACGGTGCTCTTCGCCCTCGGCGAGGGCGCCGTCGTGCCGCTGTTCCCGGTCATCGCGGCTCAGCTCGGCGCCGACGTCCCGACCGCGGCACTCGTGGCATCCGCCCTCGTCGTGGGGCAGCTGTGCGGCAATATCCCGGCCGGCTGGGCGGTGAGCCGCATCGGTGAGCGGATGACGATGATCATCGGCGGTGTGCTCGCCGTCGGCGGGGTGGCCGGGATGCTGTTCGCGCCCAGCCTGCTCGTGCTGGCGGCGGCGGTGTTCCTCATCGGCTTCTGCGCGGCAGCCTTCGGCCTGGCCCGTCACTCGTTCATGACGACGAGGGTGCCGCTCGCCTACCGGGCGCGGGCGCTGTCGCTGCTGGGCGGCACGTTCCGCCTCGGCATGTTCGTGGGTCCGTTCCTTGCGGCGGCGCTCATTGCGATCTTCCAGGACGAGCACTCGACGGTCTGGTTCTTCGGCGGGTGCCTTATCGCCACGATCGCGCTGCTGGTGTTCGGACCCGACCCGGAGGACGCCGTGCCGGTCCCCCGCATCACGCGCACCTCCGGCGACCCGCGGCTCGCGGAAGACACCGGCGAGCCGGTGACGGGGTCGATTCCGGTGCCCGAGCGCGTCGGGGTGTTCCGCACCATGTGGCAGTTTCGCCCGGTGCTGTCGCGGCTCGGACTCGCGGCGGCATCCCTGTCTGCCGTGCGCTCGGCGCGGCAAGTGGTGCTGCCGCTGTGGGGGCTGTCGATCGGGCTCGACGCGCAGACGATCGCGCTCGTGGTCGGCATCTCGGGGGCGATCGACTTCGCCCTCTTCTACGCGAGCGGCCAGGTGATGGACCGCTTCGGCCGTCTCTGGGCGGCACTGCCGGCGATGGTGCTGATGGGGTCGGGCTTCGTCGCGCTCGCGTTTACTCACGACCTCACGCAGGCGGCGATGTGGTTCGCGCTGTTCGCCGCGGTGCTGGGCGTGGGCAACGGGTTGTCGAGCGGCATCCTGCTCACCCTCGGCGCCGATGTGGCACCGCAGGAGGATCCGGCGGCGTTCCTCGGGTCGTGGCGCACCTTGACGGATGCCGGGGGCGCCATCGCTCCCCTGCTCGTCTCGGCCATCGCGGCCGTGGTGTCGCTGTCGGTCGCGACCGGGGTGATCGGTGTGATCGGGCTGGCAGGGGCGGCGGGCTTCATCCGCTGGGTGCCGCGGTTCGTTCCGCGGGGGCGGTCCGCCCCGGCCAGCGACTAACGCAAAGCCGTGCGGCTCGTCGCGGTCGACTGCAGCGGCCATCCCTCCGGCACGAAGAGCGTCAGCACCGGCGGATGCCACACGGTCGCCACGGTGACACGCGCCGAGAGCCCGTCCGGGGCGGATGCCGCGACCAGCTCGGCGGTCTGCATCGCGTCGAGAAGTTCGCGCGCTTGGTCGTAGACGCCCGCATCCGTGAGTCGCGCGCTGGGGGCTCCATCCGCGACGACCAGCGTGAAGCCGTCGGCGCCCGCGAGGGCGGCGGCGTCCGCAGCGGCGTCCAGACGCTTCTGCGTGAGGTAGAGGCTTGTCGCATCGACGCAGACGAGCACCAGGACGATCGCGATCACGGCGTATCCGAGCGCGAGGATCAGCACGCTGCCGTCCTCGTCCTCACGGATTCGTGCGAAGCACCGGCGGGTCATGGCTCGACCCAGTAGCGTGACACCTTCTGCACACCGGTTGCGGTGACGGGCACGCGCGCCGCTCGATCGAGCCCGAACACCGGCGGAACGAGCGGCAGGGCGACCTCCGTCGTGACCGTCACCGAGACCGTTGCCCCGGCCGCAGGACATGGACCTACGCTCGTGCACCGCACGTCGACGGCCACGCGAGAAGGGTCGATGCCGTACTCGGTGACGATGGCGTCGAGAACGCGATTCGCGCGGAGGTCGGCGGTCGCGGTGTCGGGCGCCGAGGCGATGGTGCGGGCGATCTGACGGGCACCGGTCTCGACGCCCAACGCCTGCGATTGGATCGTGCCGAGCGCGATGATGAGGTAGACGAGCGGCACGAGCATGATGAGGCCGACGGTGATGAATTCCAGCGACGCCGATCCCTCGTCATCGAGGAGGTTCGGTTCAGTCGAAGCTCTCGCTGGGCGCACGGGCGGTCACCTCCATCCCCGCGGGCACACCGAGCAGACCCACGAGCGGCAGGGTGGCGACCACAGTGACCTGGACCTCAGGACCGCGCACCGAGTCGGTCTCGACCGCTGTCACCTGGGCGCCGATACCGTCGCCGACCGCCGTCGTGATCAACTGTGCGGTGCGCGCCGCTCCCGCTGCCGTGTCGGTGTCGGCGAGCGCCCCGAAGTAGGCTCCTTCGACGGCGGCATCGTGCACCACATTGCGCACGTAGACGGCGAGCGCGAGCTGCAAGACGCCCAGAGTCAGGACCGTGAGCAGCGTTCCGACGAGCACGAACTCGACGGTGCTCGAGCCACGCTCGTCGCTCTGGATGCCGCTCACGACGGTTTCGATCAGAAGCCCGAGACGCGGCTGAGCGCTTGCTGGAACAGGTCAGCGAGCGCGGGGCCCGCGAGAGTCCAGATTGCCACCACCAAACCTGCGGTCATCAGTGTGACGAGCACCCAGCCGGGGACGTCTCCGGTCTCGTCCTCGGCGAGATCCCGGAGCGCAGATCGCTGTGACGTTTCCATGAGTCGAGTGTGTTCGAGTCCACGGGTCGGCGCCGGAGTTATCCACAGAGCGGGAGTCAGCCGACGCCGAGTCGCAGCATCACGATGCCCGGGAAGATCGCGAACAGCACCGACAGCGGGAGAATCAGAAACACCAGCGGCAGGAGCATGAGGATCTCCTTGCGCCCTGCTGATTCGAGCAGGCCGCGCTTCGCGTCTTCGCGCGCGTCGACGGCCTGCTCCTGCAGAACGTGCGCGAGCGGCGCACCGCGGTCCATCGCCGCGACCAGATGCTCCACCGCACGCGAGAGCGCCGGCACGTCCAGGCCTTTTGCCACCGACAGCAATGCGTCCGGCAGGCTCGAACCCGTGCCACTGGCGAGCACGGCTCCCCTCAACTCTCCCGTAAGCACACCCGATCCGACGTCTCCAACCCGCCGCAGTGCGTCACGGAGGCCCTCACCCGCGGCCAGACACAGGGAAAGGAACTCGAGCACCGTGGGCAGTTCCTCCTCCGCCCGCGATACCCGATGCCGAGCGGCGCGCGAAAGTCGGTAGTCGCACAGTAGGATTCCCGCGGCGGTGAGCAACGGCGTTATGAACGCGGCCGTGGGGCCGCCCCGCCCCGCGAGGGTAAGAGCGACCGCGAAGGCTCCGCCCGTCGCAAGCCCGCCGACAGCCCATCCCAGCTGCATGGCACGGAAGCCGAGCACATCCTGCGTCCACGCCGCCTGGCGCAGACGACGTGTCACGGTCGCCCCGCCGCTCATGCCCACCCAGCCAGCGGCCAGCCGATCGCGGGTGAGTCGCCACGACGAAGCCAGCGGCGTCGGCGTGAGCGGAGTCATACCCCGCGGGTCGGCGATGTCGCGCAGATAGGGCGCGATACGCCGTGAAAGCGATGGTGCGGCCCACCTCGGCATCCTTCCCGCGACCAGAAGGAGGCCCGATGCGAACGCGACGCCCAGGATGACCGCGGACGCCGTGAGGCTCACGAGATTCACGCGAACCACCGCCGCGGTTCGGGCAGCCGGCCGATCCGGATCGTGAGTCGGTAGGCCCCCACCGAGACAATGGCCCCGACGATCACGACAAGAACCCCCGCCGGGCTGGAGTACGCCGTCGCACCCTCGGGACGCAGCGCAAGAAGTCCGAGCACGATCCATGGCGCCACGACCCCGACGATCGCGGCACCCCGCACCCACGACTGGCGCGCCTCCACTTCGGCCCGCAGCGTCGCGTCGGCCCGCACGGATGCCGACAACGCACGCAGAACACCGGTGAGTTCTGTGCCACCCACCTGGCGTGCCATGCGGAGGGTCTCGATGATGCGGTCGGCGACAGGATCGGCAAGCGTCGCCTTCAGCCGCAGGGCGCTGGAATCGAAGTGTCCCGAGGCCGACATATCCGCGCCGAACCGCGCGAAGGCAGGACGCAGCGGCGGAGGCCCGTTGACGGCGAGGGCGGACACGGCATCCGGCAGGGACATTCCCGCTCGCGCCGAAGAAATGAGCAGATCGCAGACATCGGACCAGAGCGCCCGGCGCGAGCGACGCAAGCGGCGACCGCGTGCGCGCAACCAGGAGAAGGGCGCAACAGCACCGGCGCCAGCAGCCACGAGCGCAACCGCGCCCAGACCCGTAGCCAACCAAGCAACCGCCGCGCAGACGACCGAGACGACCGCTGCAATGAGCACCGGCCTGAACGCTGAGGAATGCGCGAACCCAGCCTCCTGCAACAGCCGCGCGATGCGCCCGTCGGAGCGCGCGCGCTCAGCGCGGTCGGATGCCGGCCACAGCCATGGCGAGAGCACGAGGAGGATGCCGGCAGCGAGCAGCGCACCCCAGACGATCGTCATCGCCGCCCCCGGCGGTACAGCGATCGGGTGGTGGCGACGCCGTCATCGATCGAGCCGGTCGTCTCGACGATCTCCTCGACGAACCGCTCGCCGGTGCGCGCGCGCCGACAGTGGACGACCAGGTGAACTCCCGTGGCGATGGCGGGTTGCACGAACGCCGCGTCGATGTTGCGGCCGGCCAGCAGAGGAAGCGTCGCAAGTCGCGACAGCGCATCATCGGCCGAGTTGGCGTGGATCGTCGCTGCACCCGGAACACCCGTGTGCAGCGCCAGCAGCAGATCGAGAGCTTCGGCGTCGCGAACCTCACCCACGACGAGGCGATCGGGGCGCATGCGCAGTGCTTCCTTGACGAGGCGCCGAAGGCTCACAGCCCCGGTGCCCTCGAGGCTCGGCTGACGCCCTTGGAGTGCGACGATGTCCGGCGCCGTCACTGCGAGCTCGAAGGTCTCCTCGACCGTGATGATCCGCTGATCCGGCAGACACGCGCCGATGAGTGCTGCGAGCAGCGTCGTCTTTCCTGCGTGCGTCGCACCCGAGACCAGAACATTGCGTCCCTCGACCATCGCCTCACGCAGCAGGTCGGCTGCGTTCGTCGGGATCGACCCCGCCGCGACCAGATCGTCCAGGGTGCGCCGCGCGGGCAGGAACTTGCGGATGTTGACGGCGAGATGGGCCCGAGTGATGTCGGGAATGACGACGTGCAAGCGACTGCCGTCCGGAAGTGAGGCGTCGACGAACGGTTGGCTGAGATCGACGCGGCGCCCGGTCGCGTGGAGCATCTTCTCGACGAGGTCACGGACCGCGTCGTCGCTCAGCCGCAAGGGCACTCGCTCGCTGCGCCCGGAGCGAGCGACGAAGACCGCTCCCGGCCCATTGATCCAGATCTCCTCCACTTCGGGATCATCGAGCAACGCTTGGAGCGGTCCGTAGCCCGTGACCCGTGCGAGCATCTCGCGCACCGCTGCGCCCTCGTCCTCGATGAACTCCAACCCGCGTGCGAGGGCGAAATCGTTGTGGCGGCGAACCTCGGCGGCGGCCACCTGCTGAGCACGCTCCGGATGCCGCAAGGGGTCGGCCTGCTCTTCACGCAAGCGATTGCGCACCCGCTCCGCGATCGCCTGAACGACAGCCGCTTGACCGCCGGACCCACCGGCGCGCTCGAACGGCGGCGCGTCACTGGCGTAGGTGGAGGGGCTCACCCCGGCATCCTGACATCCGCGCTCTACGGCGGCCGCAGTTTTCCACAGCCCGTTCTCCCGTTGTGGTCGGACCACAGAGTAGACTCGGTTCGTGCTTACGATCCCGGAAACTCTGCAGGCGCAGGCGGATGCCGCCATCCACAAGGCCGAGGGACTGGGTTCCCCCGGGCGCTTCGCCGTCTCCGGAATGCTGGCCGGCGCGTACATCGGGATCGGCGTCGTGCTCATGGTCGCGACCGCCGGACCGCTCATCGCCGCCGGCGACGGCCTCGCCAAGCTCGTGGCGGGCCTCGTCTTCGGCGTCGCGCTCACCCTCGTGGTCTTCGCGGGCGCCGACCTGTTGACGAGCGCGATGATGATCCTCCCCCAGGGCGCCTTGATGGGTGCGGTGGGGTGGTGGCGCGCGATCGGCACGATGGCCGCGACGTTCGTCGCCAACCTCGTCGGCGCCCTTGTCTTCGCGGGGCTCATCGTCGCATCCGGCGTCCTTCACGCCAACGCCCCTGCGGGCAAAATGCTCGCCGACATGCTCGCCGCCAAGGCCGAAGAAGGCCCCCTGCAGCTATTCGTCCGCGGCATCCTCTGCAACGTGCTCGTCTGCCTCGCGATCTGGATGTGCGCCCGCGTGCGCTCCGACGTCGCCAAGATCCTCCTCATCTTCGCCGCGATCCTCGCCTTCATCAGCTCGGGCTTCGAGCACGTCGTGGCGAACATGACCACCTACGGCATCGGCCTGTTCAGCGGCGACCCGCACTTCACGTGGGGCCTCTTCGCCAACAACATGCTCTGGGTCGGACTCGGCAACCTCGTCGGCGGCGCCATCGTCGTCGGACTCGGGTACTGGATCATCGGCGGACGCCCCCGCGCCGCCGCCCACACGGAGGCCGACGCTCCGAAGGCCGTCACCACCGCCGGATAGGCTTGTCGCTCCGCGGGAGTGGTGAAATCGGCAGACACGCAGGATCTTGCGCTCGGGCCGTTGGTGACGGGCCTCGGCGTGAATCCCTCGGCGGCGGCAACGGCTGCGTATCTTCGTCAGCCGACAGCCGTTTCTACATCAGCCCGACGCCCGTTTCGTCGTTGCGAACGAGAACCAGCACGATCGCGACGGAGGCGCAGCAAAATGCGAGGATCACGGGGGCAACCCCGATCTTCGCTGAGGCGCGGCAAATCATAGAGTGCGTCACTGCTTGCGCAGACGCTGGACTAGTCGGCGAGAGGCACGACCAATGTGTGGTCGGGGCTCTATCTGACCCGCGAACCTAGTTCGATCGGGAAACGCGCATCATCCAGTACCACCAGGCTGCAGCTGGCAGAGCAATGCCGACCGTGATTGCGGCGGCAGCAGCGGGCACTGCGATGCTCAAACCAACACCCATGACGATCATCCCGAACATCATTGCTGAGGCGAAGAGGTGCAGGCCGGGCCGCGTAATGGTGGCGAACCAGCCGGAGCGAGCCACTCGCTTGTCTTGCATCGTCATCGGCAGGGCCCCTCGCTATATTGATCGACCCACCAAATCAAAGTCGGAACGACGTAAGGCTGCGTCGCAGTAACCTGAACGCACTGACCGGAGTTGTTTGCGACACTCGCGTTCCACCAGATCGTAGCGCCCGCGAGCACGCATACCGGAAGCATGGAACCGCAACCGATAGAGGCGATCATACCCGCGCCCCCGGATGCAATTGTGGAGGTCTCGGCTCGGTCGAATCGAACTCGATATTGGAAGAAATTCGGGTGATCAAAAGTCGGATCAGCGACAACGGGGTAGTTGGCGCCCACATGCTCCACGACCTGCGTAAGGACACTACCCGTAGCCTCATAGCGCGTAGCGACTTTCGCACCGGTGGCATCCGTTGCCCACGGAGTTCGGATGTCGGCCACCACGCGCCATCGTCGTCGGACTCGGGTACTGGGTCATCGGCGGACGCCCCCGCGCCGCCGCGCACGCGGGCGCCGAGACCCCGAAGGCCGTCACCACCGCCGGATAGACTGGTCACTCCGCGGGAGTGGTGAAATTGGCAGACACGCAGGATTTAGGTTCCTGTGCCTTCGGGCGTGTGGGTTCAAGTCCCACCTTCCGCACGGAAATCGGTCGTCCGTCGATCCTTGGATTGATCAGCCGATTCACCGGAATCACACGGGAAGCGCCCCGATAGACTGACCGCGACCGCTCTGTCGAGCGAATCTCCACCGCCGATCTACCGACGGGAACTCTGTGCACGCTCTCGCCCTCATCCCCTGGCTCGACCCCGCCGCGATCATTCAGAACGCGGGTCCGTGGGCTCTGCTGGTGGTCTGCTTCATCGTCTTCGCCGAGACGGGTCTGCTCGTCGGCTTCCTTCTGCCGGGTGACACCCTGCTCGTGATCTCGGGCCTGCTGTCGCACTCGACGGCCACCACGCCCCACGGGATCTTCGGCGTGGACGTCTGGTGGGTGGCTCTGCTGATCGGTCTCGCGGCCTTCGTCGGCGGCGAGGTGGGCTACCTCATCGGGCATAAGGGCGGCCCCGCGGTCTTCGAGCGCAAAGAGTCCGGACTCTTCAGCCGCAAGAACGTCGAGCGCACCAACGCGTTCTTCGAGAAGTACGGCGGGCTGACGGTCATCCTCGCCCGCTTCGTGCCGATCGTGCGCACCTTCGCACCGGTTGCCGCTGGCGTCGGCCACATGCCGTGGCGCAAGTACTCGCTCTACAACCTCATCGGCGCCATCCTCTGGGGCTTCGGCCTGACGATGTTCGGCTACGTCATCGGCTTCATCCCGCCGGTGGCGACGTTCGTCGAGAACTACATCGACCTCATCCTGCTCGCCGCCGTCGGCGGGACCGCGCTGGTCACGATCTGGCACTACTTCTCTGAGCGCCGCAAGGTGAAGAAGGAGAATGCCGCCGGCCTTGCCCCCGAGACGGTCGAGCCGCTCGAAGACGACGCACCCGCCGTCTGAGTCACCCTTCGCTCACGACGCTTTGGTGGCCTTGCCCTTCTTGGGCGGGGCCACCTTTTCGTGCTCTGTGCGTGCTGCACGGCTGCGTTCGACGCTGGCTTTCAGCGCCGCCATCAGGTCGATCACCTCACCTCCGGCATCCTTCTCCGCCCTGTCGCCGAACGTCACGGACGTGTCGAGCGCGTCGCCCTTCTCGAGCTTCGCGTCGATGAGGGTGCGCAGCTCCTGCTGGTACTCGTCGACGAACTGATCGGGGTCGAAGTCGGCCGAAAAGCTCTCCACCAGCGACGCCGACAGCTCGAGCTCCTTCGCCGAGATCTTGACGGGCTCGTCGAGCGCCGGAAACGACGCCTCGCGCACCTCGTCGGCCCAGAGCAGGGTTTGCAGCACCAGCACGTCACCGCGCACCCGCAGCGCTGCGAGCCGGGTCTTCTGGCGCAGCGAGAACCGCACCACCGCGGTGCGCTCGGTCTGCTCCAGCGTCTTTCGCAGCAGCACGTACGCCTTCGGCGAGGTCGAGTCAGGCTCGAGGTAATAGGGACGGTCAAGGGTGAGCAGGTCGATCTGATCGCTCGGCACGAACTCGACCACCTCGATCTCGCGACTGCGCTCGGACGGCAGCGACGCGATGTCGTCAGCGGTGAGCACGACGGTGCGATCTCCGTCGTCGTACGCCTTATCGATCTCCGCGTACGGCACGACCTCCCCGTCGAGCTCGCAGATGCGCTGATATCGGATGCGTCCGCCGTCGGCGGCGTGCACCTGGTGCAGCGGGACGTCGTGATCATCGATCGCCGAATACACCTTCACCGGCACGTTCACGAGACCGAAGGTCAACGCACCCTTCCAGATCGCTCTCATGGGCCCATCCAACCGGCTCCTGCGCGGCGGCGCCAGGGGCTGGACGCTAGCCTGGCGCCATGGCACAGGCAGCGCAGGTGGTCGAGGTCGACGGTCGCCGCCTGCGACTGAGCAACCTCGACAAGGTGCTCTACCCCGACACCGGCACCACCAAGGCCGAGGTCATCGACTACTACTCGCGCATCGCCCCCGTGATGCTGCCGCATCTGGCCGGCCGCCCGGTGACGCGCCTGCGCTGGCCCGAGGGCACGGGAGAGCCGCCCTTCTTCGCGAAGGATCTCGAAGCCGGCGCACCCGAGTGGATGCCGCGGCACGCGATCGACCACTCGGGCGGCGCCAAGGACTACCCCCTCATCGACAGTGTTGCCGGGCTCGTGTACCTCGCGCAGGTCGCAAGCCTCGAACTGCACACTCCCCAGTGGTGTTTCGACGGCGGAGGCCGCGGCGTCCCCGACCGGCTCGTCCTCGACCTCGATCCCGGGCCGGGGGTGGGGTTGGCCGAGTGCGCGGAGGTGGCCCGGCGGGCCCGCGGCATCCTGTCGGGCATGGGCATAGACCCGTTGCCGGTGACCAGCGGGTCGAAGGGCATCCACCTGTACGCGCCGCTCGACGCCACGCGCACGAGCGACGACATCTCCGCCTTCGCGCGCGAGCTTGCGCGGGCACTCGAGGCGGACGACCCCGATCTCGTGGTCAGCGCCATGAGCAAGGCGGCCCGTCCCGGCAAGGTTTTCGTCGACTGGAGTCAGAACAACGCCGCCAAGACCACGATCGCCCCGTACTCGCTGCGGGGGCGATCGCGTCCGACCGTCGCGGCCCCGCGCACGTGGGCGGAACTCGACGATCCCGACCTGCGCCACCTCCTCCTCGACGAGGTGCTGCACCGTGTCGCCGCCGACGGCGACCTCCTCGCGCCGCTCGCCCCGCTGACGGCCGACCCGCTCGCCCTCTACATCTCCAAACGCACCCCCAGTGCCACCCCCGAGCCTTTCCCTCCCGCGCTCCCCCTCGCGTCCGCGAGCCGGAGCGAATCGACCGAGCCACGGCGGTTCGTGATTCAGGAGCACCACGCGTCGCGGCTGCACTACGACCTGCGGTTGGAGCGGGAGGGGGTGCTCGTCAGCTGGGCGGTGCCGCGCGGCATCCCGTCATCGCCCGATCGCAACCATCTCGCTGTCATGACCGAACCGCATCCGCTCGAGTACCTCGCCTTTTCGGGCACGATTCCGGCCGGCGAGTACGGTGCGGGCACGATGACGGTCTGGGACACCGGCACGCTCGCCGTCGAGAAGTGGCGCGACGACGAGGTGATCGCGACGCTCACCGGCCGCCCCGACGGCCCGCTCGGACAGGTGCGGATCGCGCTCATCCGCACCTCGGGCGCGGGCGAGAAATCGCAGTGGCTACTGCACCGCACGAAGGATGCCGCGACCCCGCCGGTGCGCGCCGCGCGCGCCGGCCACCGCGCCCCGTCGCGCGCGCCGTCCGGGGCGGACGCGCCGATGCTCGCCGTCTCCACAACCCCGGCCCTCGCCCAGGCAGCCGGGCGACGCTGGGGTGATGTGCCGTGGGTCGAGTTCAAGTGGGACGGCATCCGTGCCATCGGCGTGTGGGACGGAACGCGCCTGCGGCTGCGCGCCCGCAGCGGCACCGATATCACCGACCGCTACCCCGAGCTCACGACCGGTGACATCGGTCTCGGACCGACACCGGCGGTGCTCGATGGTGAGATCGTGGCCTTGGATGCCGCGGGTCGCCCCAGCTTCAGCCGGCTGCAATCGCGCATGCACCTGACGTCACCGCACGAGATCGCCCGAGAGGCCGAGCGCACGCCGATCAGCTACTTCATGTTCGACGTCCTGCGTCGGGGCGACGACGACCTCACGACCCGGCCGCTCCGCGAGCGACGCGAAGCGCTGGAGGCGCTGGCCGCAGACGCCGCGCCGGTGCTCGCCGTCCCGCCGGTGGCCGACGACATCCTCGACGCCCTCGCGGCCGCCGCCGACCTCCGTCTCGAAGGCGTGGTCGTGAAGGATCCGGGTTCGCCCTATCGCCGGGGCGCACGCTCCGAGCAGTGGCTCAAAGTGAAGCTCACCGCGATGCAGGCCGTCGTGATCGGCGGCATCCGACCGGGCAGGGGCGAGCGGCGCGGCGGTATCGGCTCCCTGCTGCTCGGCATCCCGAATGAAGACGGTCTTCGCTACGTCGGTCGAGTGGGTTCCGGGTTCAGCGAGCGTGAACGTGCCCGACTCGCTGCCCTTCTCGATCCGCTGCGCACGGAGACGAACCCGTTCATCGGCGTGCCTGCCGCCGACGCCGCCGACGCCCTCTGGCTGCGACCCGAGCTGGTCGGCGAGGTCGAGTACGCGGAGTTCACGCCGGGAGGCACGCTCCGGCATGCTCGCTGGCGCGGGCTGCGACCCGACGTCGAGCCCGCGGACGTACGTCGAGAGGACTGAGGGTCAGGCCGGGGCGTTCGTGGGCGCCGGAGGATCGGCGGCGAAGACCGCGACAGCGGTGCCGTCCCAGATGAACTGCAGCGCCGTGCCGTCGGCAAACGCGTCGCGCAACTCGGCGGGACTCTTGTGCGAGACCGTTACCGTCGCTGTGGCGCGAAACGTACCCGCAGTGCAGCCGCTGGCGAATCGAATTTCCCCGTCACCGGCCACGCTCGCTTCTGGGCCCACGACGAGACATGTCTGATCGGGATCCATCACACCCCTGTCGAACACCGCGACGATGAGGCCGGCGTAACGATACAGACCGATCGCCTGCGCGAAGAACGCCATCGATTCACCCGTCTTCACCCCCGTGGCCGGCGTCTGCAACGCGGCGACCTGCCTCGCGCCCGCATCCGTGACGACCGGACGCATCGAGGCGAGCCCGAACACCAGGGCACCCACGACGACGGCCACGACGACGATGGATGCCGCCCACCCGATCAGCAGAGCGCGGCCGATCCGGGGAGGTGTCAGCGAACGAGATGACGGCTCGTTCTCCGGCTCCTGTGCGAGAGCCGTCGGAGAGTCGACGCCAGCGACGGCGGTCACCTGCTGCTCCGGCGGTCGAGGATCCCCGGCCGACTGTGACGGCGCGTCCTCGACGGTGGATGTCGTTGCGCTCCTAGAGGCCCGCGCCTGGTTCTCGAGGTCACGCAGCCGATCCAGCGCCGTGGCATCGCCGGCGATGTCGGCATGCGGTCCGTATGCGCGGCGCCGCAGCGCGCTGAGCTCGTCACCGGATCTGTCGTCCATGCTCAGCATCGTCGCATAGCCGAGTCGACCGCTGCGGACCTACACGTGGGCGTCGTGCTCGCGGTGGCCGGCCGGTTCGAACTGGAAGGTGGAGTGTTCGACGTCGAAGTGACGCGAGAGGCACGTCTGCAGGCGAGACAGCAGCGACGCCGAACCGCCCTCACGGCCGGCGAGGACGTCATCGGCGACGACGACGTGGGCCGTGAACACCGGCGCGCCGCGGGTGAGCTGCCACACGTGCACGTCGTGCACATCGACGACACCCGTCTCGCCGAGGATGTGGTCGCGGATCTCCGCGACCGCGGTTCCCCTCGGCGCCCGCTCGCCCAGAACGGAGAAGACCTCGCGGAACAACCCGATCGCGCGGGGCAGGATCATGACGGCGATGAGCAGCGAGGCAAGGGCGTCCGCCGGCATCCATCCGGTCGTCCAGATGATGACGGCGGCGACGATGACCAAGGCGGAGCCGATCAGATCGCCCAGCACCTCGATGTACGCGCCGCGCACGTTGATGCTGCGCTTCTGCGCGGCGCTCAACAGATACATGGACACCGCGTTGGCGATGAGGCCGACCGCCGCGACCACCAGCATGAGCCCGCCCGCGACCTCCGCTTCGGCAGGGTTCATGAGGCGCTGCACGGCCTCGATCGCGATCCACACCATGAGGGCGATGAGGATGACCGCGTTGATCAGCGCGCCGAACACCTCGGCGCGCTGGTATCCGTACGTATTGCGGTCGTCCGCGGGGCGTCCCGCGACCGTCGAGGCGATCAGGGCGATCACGAGCGCCGACGAGTCGGTGAACATGTGCGCCGCATCGGCGAGCAGCGCAAGCGACCCGGTGAGCGCCGCCCCGACGATTTGCACGAGCATGACGGTGGCGGTCAGGCAGAGTGAGATCGTCAGCAGACGGCGGTTGCTCGACTCCCGGATGCCTGTCGGTGCGTGATCGTGCATATGACGAGGCTATGACGCCGACCCACCCCGCACGGCGGTTTGCGCCTAGTCGGGAATGAAAGCGGTTATCGCTCCAGGGCGCTCAGCAACGGCGCGAGCGCGACGAAGGCACGCGCCCGATGCGACGCCGCGTTCTTCTCCTCGGCCGACAGGTCGGCTGCCGAACGTCCACCCTGGTCGTCGGGCAAGAAGATCGGGTCGTAGCCGAAACCACCCTCGCCCGACGGCGCGGTGGCAAGCCGACCCGGCCACACCCCTTCGACGGTCTCCTCGCGAAGTACCGAACCGTCGGGACCGGGCACCACCAGGGCGATCGTTGAGACGAACTGCGCGGTGCGGTGCGGATCGGAGACGTCGGAGAGCTGGTCGAGCAGCAGCTCGAGGTTGGCGCGCGCGTCTTTGCGGTGTCCGGCCCAATACGCGGAGAACACCCCCGGTGAACCGCCGAGCACATCCACGCACACGCCCGAATCGTCGGCCAGCGCGGGCAAGCCCGTGTGGGCAGCAGCCGCGCGAGCCTTGATCAGCGCGTTGGCCGCGAAGGTCACCCCGTCCTCGACGGGTTCGGGACCGTCGTAGCCGACGACTTCGAGATCGGGTCGCACCCTCGCGACGATCGCGCCGAACTCCTCCACCTTGTGCGGATTGTGGGTCGCGAGAACGACGCGACGTGCGCCGCCGACCGCCATGGAGGAGTTCGGGACCGCGCTCACGACGCGAGTACCTCGGTCTGCGCATCGCGCAGGTCGGCGCACCCGGCGACACCGAGCTCGAGCAACGCATCGAGTTCACGCTTGTCGAACGGTGCACCCTCGGCGGTGCCCTGCACCTCGACGAATAGTCCGCGCCCGGTGACGACGACATTCATGTCGGTCTCGGCGCGCACGTCCTCGACGTAGGCAAGGTCGAGCATCGGCTCGCCGTCGATGATGCCGACCGACACGGCTGAGACCGAATCGAGCAGCACCTTCGCATTCTTGGCGACGAGACCCTTGGCCCGACCCCACTCGATCGCGTCGGCCAGTGCGACGTAGGCTCCCGTGATCGCGGCGGTACGGGTGCCGCCGTCGGCCTGCAGCACGTCGCAGTCGATGACGATCGTGTTCTCGCCGAGCGCCTTGGTGTCGACCACGGCACGCAACGCCCGGCCGATGAGGCGCGAGATCTCGTGCGTGCGGCCGCCGATCTTGCCCCTGACCGCTTCACGATCGTTGCGGGAGTTCGTGGCCCGCGGCAGCATCGCGTACTCCGCCGTGACCCAGCCCTTGCCCTTGCCGGTGAGCCACCGCGGCACGCCGCCGGTGAACGATGCGGTGCAGAGCACCTTCGTACCGCCGAAGGAAATCAGCGCCGACCCCTCGGCGTGCGCGCTCCACCCGCGTTCGATCGTCACGGGGCGAAGCTGGTCGACGGTGCGCCCGTCGGCGCGGGTGGTGTTCTCGGTCATGCGGGGGCCTTTCCGGGCTGCGGGAGATCGATGACGCCGGTCTGAACGAGGCGCACGCTGGAGACACCGCGCCCCATCAGGCGGTCGGCGAGACGGAGGAAGTCTTCGGCGGAGTCGCCGGTGGCTTCGTAGACATGGGTGGCGACGGCATCCGGGCCGGCGAGCAGATCGCGCGACACGAGCTGGCGGTAGACGTCCTTCGCGGTCTCCGAGTCACTGGAGACGAGCGAGACCTCGGGGCCCATGACGTAGCTGATCGCGCCCTCGAGGAACGGATAGTGCGTGCATCCGAGCACGAGAGTGTCGACGCCGGCATGACGCAGCGGAGCCAGGTACTCCTCGGCCACACGCAGCACGTCCGCCGAGCCGGTGATGCCCGCTTCGACGAACTCCACGAAACGGGGACATGCCTGCGCGAAGACGGAGAGGTCTTCGTTGACGCCGAGCATGTCCTGGTAGACCCCCGAGCCGATGGTGCCGAGGGTACCGATCACGCCGATGCGGCGGTTGCGGGTCGTCGAGATCGCCGTACGCACGGCCGGTCCGATCACCTCGACGACGGGCACGTCGTAGCGCTCACGCGCATCGCGGAGCATGGCGGCGGATGCCGTGTTGCAGGCGATCACGAGCATCTTCACGCCCTGGTCGACGAGCGTGTCCAGAACCTCGAGGCTGTAGCGGCGGACGTCGGCGATGGGCTTCGGACCGTACGGCGAGTGGGCCGTGTCGCCGATGTAGAGCACGGATTCTCGGGGCAGCAGCTGCGACACGGCGCGAGCCACCGTGAGCCCGCCGACCCCCGAGTCGAAGATCCCGATCGGCGCGTCATTCACGATCCCCCACCCTACCCGCCGCTTCGAGCGCGCGTCGCTCATCAGGCACCGTCGCTAGAGTGACGGCATGACCCGCGCCGAGGCCCCGTCGTCCGCCCTGCTGACCGACCGGTACGAGCTCACGATGATCGACGCCGCCCTCCGCGACGGCACGGCGGCCCGCCGCTGCGTTTTCGAGCTGTTCGGTCGCCGCCTTCCCGGCGCCCGCCGCTTCGGTGTCGTGGCGGGCACGGGCCGCCTGCTGCAACAGCTGCGCGCATTCCGGTTCGGCGACGACGAGCTGCGTTACCTCCGCGACAATCGTGTCGTCGCGGACGAGACGCTGCGATTCCTGGAAAACTACCGCTTCGGCGGGACGATCCGTGGCTACCTCGAGGGCGAGATCTACTTTCCGGGATCCCCCATCCTCACCGTCGAGGGCTCGTTCGCCGAGGCCGTCGTGCTGGAGACCCTTGCGCTCAGCATCCTCAACCACGACTCCGCCATCGCCAACGCCGCCGCACGCATGAGCATCGCTGCCGGCGATCGCCCGCTCGCCGAGATGGGATCGCGCCGCGCCGCCGAGCAGTCTGCCGTCGCCGCCGCCCGCGCCGCCTACATCACCGGCTTCGGCGCCACCAGCAACCTCGAGGCCGGGCGTGAGTGGGGCATCCCGACGATGGGAACGGCCGCTCATGCGTGGACCCTGCTGCACGACACCGAGGAGCAGGCCTTCCGCAGCCAGGTCGCCGCCCTGGGCGTCGACACGACACTTCTCATCGACACTTACGACATCCGCCGCGGCGTCGAAACAGCCATCCGGGTGGCCGGCACGGGCCTCGGCGGCGTGCGCATCGACTCCGGAGACCTGCCGACGGTCGCCGCCGAGGTACGCGCCCAGCTCGACGCGCTCGGCGCCACGGCGACCCGGATCACCGTGACGAGCGATCTCGACGAGTTCGCGATCGCGGCTCTCGCGGCCTCGCCCGTCGACGCCTACGGCGTGGGAACGTCGGTCGTCACCGGATCGGGAGCCCCCACGGCAGGAATGGTCTACAAGCTCGTCGCGAGACAGGATGCCGAGGGCGGCTGGGTCTCGGTCGCGAAGGCATCGCTCGACAAGGCCTCAAAGGGTGGCCGGAAGGCGGCGTTCCGCACCCTCGACCGGGGTACGGCCACGAGCGAGCTCATCGCCGTCTCTGACGGCTTCGAGGCCGTGCAGACCGAGCTCGACCACCCGGATGCGCGGGCACTGCAGGTGACCTTCGTCGACCACGGTGACACCGACACGAACTTCGAAGGCCCGACCGGCGTCGCGCTGGCGCGGGCTCACCACGCGGTCGCGCGCGAAGAGCTACCTGTGGCAGCTCTTGCCCTCAGCCGATCTGATCCCGCGCTGCCGACCGTCTACATCGACGCCTGAGTTCCGCGGTCAGGTCATCAACGATTCGTAGATCTCTTTGCACGTCGGGCAGACCGGGAACTTCTCCGGGTCGCGTCCGGGCGTCCACTTCTTGCCGCAGAGCGCCCGCACGGGCTTTCCTGTGAGCGCCGATTCGAGGATCTTCTCCTTCTTCACGTAGTGGGAGAAGCGCTCGTGATCACCGGGCTCGACGTTCTCTTCGCGCAGGAGCTCCTCGAGCTCGCGGTCGAGAGTGGCGACTCCGCCGTCGCCGGGTGCGTCGGGGCTATCGAGGGGGCTCATGGTGACCGATTCTATCGGCGCCGCGCCCACCGGGGCCGCGTTCATGCACAGCCGATCAGGTCGACTCGGCGAACTCCATCAGCCGCGCGCCGGTGCGATCGAACACCGCTCCCCCGCCGAAGATCCCGCCCAGCAGAACCACCACGCCGATGCCGACCCCGCCCCACAGCGCAGTCCAGGCCCACTGATCATCGACCGTGAGGGCGAGCCATGCCCACCACAACGCAGGGATGCTGAGGACCAGGGCGCCGACCATGACGACTCCCTGCGAGAGCCCGCCTCCGGTGCGTTGCGGCTGCTGGAAGGGGCTGTCTCCCGGGCGGGATACCGCGTAGGGCGCCACCACGGAGGCGAGCGATGACAGGCCCAGTGCGCTCAGGAACAGGCTGGCGCACACGCCGATCATGGCCGGCAGAATCGCCCACCGGCCGTGGACCGAGATCGTCACGGGTATGGCCACGGCAAGCACGACCACGCCGACCAGCGCGATCGGTACGAGGCGTCCCGCCCGATCGGCGGCACCGCGCACGGCCGCCGCGATATGCATCCACAGCGCCGTCGAGTCGTAGGCGAGATCGTTGTGCGGCATCCACCCGAGGAAGAGCGCAATGAGCGGCGCGGGGATCAGAATCGCGAAAGACAACGGCACGCCGACGAGCACGAGCGGGGCGACGGTGACCGCCGCGGCGATGGGCACGATGATCATGTTGACCAGGTATCGCGGGTCGCGGAGCCAGTAGACGAGGCTGCGCGCGGCCACTCCTCCGGCGGGTGTGCCACCCGTGAGATCGAACCACCCCAGCCCTCGACGCTCGCGCGCGGAGCCCGGGCGATCGGTCGTCGTCATCAGGCGGCGGACAAGCCACACCCACGCCGCGGCGAGCACCGCCACCGAGGCCAGCGCGACGGCGAGGGAGCCGGCGAGGTTCCCTTCCACCGCCCGACCGGGGATCGCCCACGCCGCTCCCAGAGGCGTCAGGGCGAGGACGTCCACTGCTTCGGCGAGCGCCGACGGCACACCGTCGGTCCACTCGAGCGACGCGAGGAAGACCACCACCGGCACCACCACGACGATCACGGCGATGAGGAAGATGCCGGTGAGCTCCCGAGACCGACGGTCGTGCAGGATGCCGCCGATGGCCAGCGCGATCTTCGCCAGCAGCATGCAGGTGAGGACGCCGACGATCGAGGACAGCACGATCAGTCCGACGGGCGTGCCGTGTCGCGCCCACAAGGCACCGAGCGCGACGGCGACCACCACGAGTGCCAGCACCGGGACGCTGATGGTGCTGGCCAACAAGGTCACCCACGCCGTTTCACGAGGAGATGCTCCGAGCACAGCGAATCGCCGCGGATCGAGCTGATCGTCGATGCCACCCACGAGGGCCGTGACGAAGAACCCCAGTGTGAGGGCGGACGTGGCCACGATCGTCACCGCGAAAGCGGCCCCTTCCGACGAAGAGCCCAACCGGGCGGTCGCAGCGCACACAGCGCCCACGGCGAGAGCGACGAGAACGAACCCGAAGATGGTGCGCACACGTTGACGGCGTTCGCCGCGCAGCGCCCCGACGAGCAGGTCGAGCCTCAGTCGGAGAACGTGTGCAACCACTCCAGGCCCTCCGCATCGCTGATGCCGCCGGACAGTTGGATGAAACGCTCTTCGAGCGTGAGACCACCGCGCACCTCGTCGACGGTGCCCTCGGCGAGCACTCGGCCGCCGACGATGACAGCAAGCCCCGAGCACACCCTTTCGACGAGCTCCATGCCGTGGCTGGAGAGCACGACCGTGCCGCCGTGGGACACATACGCCGACAGGATGTCGAGCACCACGGCGGAGGAAACGGGGTCGACCGATTCGAAGGGTTCATCGAGCACGAGCACACGGGGAGAGTGGATCATCGCGCCGGCGAGCATGATCTTCTTCGTCATGCCGGCGGAGTAGTCGGAGACCGGACGCGACAGCGCATCGGTGAGATCGAACGCACGGGCCAACTCCGCGCTTCGGCTTTCGACGACCGAGGAGCGCAACCCCCGCAGCACACCGTAATAGTGCAGCAGCTGCCGGCCGGTCAGCCGGTCGAAGGTGCGAAGTCGATCGGGCAGGATCCCCATCTGCTGCTTGGCACGTCGTGGATCGGCGGCGAGGTCGACGCCCGCGATCTCGATATCGCCGCGGTCGGGGCGCAGGAGCCCCGCGATCATGGACAGCGTCGTCGTCTTGCCCGCGCCGTTCGGACCCACGATTCCGTAGAACGTCCCCGCCTCGATCCGCAGGTCGATGGCGTCGACCGCCACCGTCGACCCGAATGTCTTCGTCACGGCCCGCAGGCGCACCGCGGGCGGGCTCGACGAGATATCGGACTCACCGATAGCCTCCGCGGGGCGGGATTCTCGTTCGTCGTCGGCATCATCGACCATCAGGAGTGCGAGGTCGGACTCGTGCTCGGCGTCAATGACGTCGGGCTCCGGTTCGGTCTGCGCGACCTCGGATCCGACATTGACGGGTTCGGGCTCGACAATCTCCGGCTCCGGCTCGACGACCTCCGGTTCCGGCTCCAGCTCGGGCTCGACAACCTGCTTCGCGGATACGACCGGCTCGGGCTCCGGCGCAGCGGCGACCGGTTCCGATCCCACGGTCGCCGCGTCCGCGTCGATGCCGGCGTCCGGCGGGACCTGCCCGGAATCTACGGCGGCAGCCTCGAACCGGGCAGCAGCCAGCTCCGGCGCGATCTTCGGGCGGGGCGGAACCGTCGATTTCGGCTTGCGCGGCTGTGCCGGACGCTTGGCCGGCGGCCGACGGGGGCGCGGCGGCTTCGAAGGCGGCGCAGCGCCTTCCGCCGCAGGTTCATCGGCGTCCGCGGGCTGGCGATCCAGCTGCGCAGCAGCTTCTGCAGCCGCGACCGGTGGAAGCGGCGGGAGGGCGTGCACGCCGTCGTCGTCCTGGGGGATCGGCTGGGGGGCGCTCACCCGTCAAACCTAGCAAGCCGGTCCGACGATTGCCGCGAGTCGTCCACAGAGAGCACGCCTCTTTCGAGCCGATCTTCCGGCGCGGATGTCATACCGCGCCGTTCAGCCCCCGCCCAGGGGTCGTCCATAGGATCGTGCCGACATGGCCAAGATCCACCGCATCCATTCGCTCTCCGATGACGCGCCCTGGGACGGCGGGCTCCCCCCGGAGGGGTCGCCCGAGCACCCGCGCACCGTGCGCGCGCTCGACCGCGTTCTGCAGGTGCAGCGCCCCGCCGTCATCGCCCATCTGCGGAGCATCCGGTTGCGCCACCCTCACGCCACCACTGCAGAGATCGTGCGGATGCTCGAGCGACGCTATCTGGCCGCGGTGACGACGGGCGGCGCGGCCGTGGGGGCGACGGCGGTCGTTCCGGGCATCGGCACCGGCGTGACCCTCGCGCTGTCGGGAGTGGAAACGGTCGGGTTCCTCGAAGCCACGGCGCTGTTCGCCCAGTCACTCGCAGAGCTGCACGGCATTCGCGTGGAGAACCCCGATCGCGCGCGAGCGCTCGTGCTGACATTGATGCTCGGACAAGAGGGAGTCGACCTGGTCGCCCAACTCGGTCGTCAGGTTGCCGGCACGGGAACCGACAGGTCGGGCTACTGGGGTGAACTCATCACCCGGTCATTGCCGCGCGCCGCAGTCGGCCCGCTCGTGGACCGGCTCAAAAGCTCGTTCATCCGCCAATTCGCCACGAAGGGCAGCGCCTCGGTGATCGGCAAAGCGCTGCCGTTCGGGATCGGGGCGGCCATCGGCGGAACCGGCAACCACCTGCTCGGCCGCCGCGTCATCATCGGCTCACGGCGCGCTTTCGGGGTGCCCCCCTCGGTCTACCCGACCGAGCTCGAGCCGCGTCCGGGCGCCGAACGCGTGGAGAGCTCGGCATTGGCTGTCGTGCGACGTGCAGGCGGTGCCGTGGGCGCCGGTGGGCGGAAGGCAGCGGGCGCGCTCGGGTCGGTCGCCGGCGCCATCGGCTCGCGGGCCCCGCGCAAGCGAGAGCAGCAACGCGACATCGAAGCCACCGCCGAGCCGGACTGATCCACCCCAGCGTTCGCCCTGCCCCGCACAATGGGGACATGGGTATCTTCCAGAGCCGTCCTGAAGAACCGTCCGAGTGGGGCGGGCTGCCGTCCGAACCCCTCGACGCGCGCGGGCCTGCGGAGGTCCTGCCGCCTCCGGTCGACGATCTCGGCATCCTGGGCGCTGCAGGTGTCGCGATCTCGGTGCCCGTCGAGGTCTTCCTCGACGAGCAGTCCGGCGACAACGACACGACGGACGGCACGCCGCGCTGAGGCTCCGCCCGCAGACGCGACGAACGCCACCCCACCGAAAGGCGAAGTGGCGTTCGTGAGACGGATGCCGTCTGCGTATTACTGAAGCTGACCCAGTGTGACCTCGGCGCTGGCCGACTTGCCGCCGCGCTGGTAGACGATAGTCGCCTTCGAGCCGGCCGCGAGAGCCCGCACCTGAGCGGTGAGGTCGGTCGCGTTGGTGACGGGGAATCCATTGAACGACGTCACGACGTCGCCCTTCTTCAGCCCGGCTCCGGCAGCCGCACCGCCCGAAGTGACGTCGGCGATGTAGGCGCCAGCGACCGTCGCGCCGTCCTGGCTGGCGGCGTCGCGGACACCCGCGCCGAGCAGACCGTGCGTGGCCTTGCCGTTCTTGATGAGCTCATCGGTCACGCGCTGCACGATGTTCGACTCGATCGAGAAGCCGACGCCGATCGAGCCGGACTGACCGCTCGAGCTCGAGCCGCCCGCCGAAGCGATGGCGACGTTGATGCCGATGAGCTTGCCCTGTCCGTCCACGAGCGCGCCACCCGAGTTGCCCGGGTTGATGGCAGCATCCGTCTGGATGACGGCGATGGAGATCGAACTCTTCGGCGTCGACTGCTGCTGCTGACCCTGCCCGAAGTCGAACTGGAACGGCGAGCCGTTGTCGCCCTGCTGCGGAGTCTGCTCCGCAGAGTCACCTTCGGGCGCCGCCGACGAGGCGATCTGGATGGAGCGGTTCAGCGCGCTGACGATGCCGGTGGTGACGGTGTTCGAAAGGCCGAGCGGCGCTCCGATCGCGACCGTCTGGTCGCCGACGTTCAGCTTCGACGAGTCGCCGAACTCGATCGGGGTGAGCCCGGACGCATCCGTGAGCTTGATCACGGCGAGGTCATAGGTCGGGTCGGTGCCCACGATGGTCGCCGCGTAGACCTTGCCATCGGAGGTCGTCACCGAGAGCTTCGCATCGCCGGTCTGGCCGTCGAGGGTGACCACGTGGGTGTTCGTGACGACGTACCCGTCGGCGCTCAGCACGACACCGGATCCGGTGCCGCCCGAGGAGCCCGCCGTCGCCGAGATCGTCACGACGCTCGGCAGCACCTTTGCGGCGATCGCCGTGGTCTGGTTCACCGATGCGGTGTTGTTGACCGTGACCGTCGACGGTGCGCCATTGACGACGGTCTGCGACTGCGGAAACAGCGACGCCCCAGCCGCGGCGCCGCCGATGCCCGCGGCGCCGCCGACGAGAGCAGCCGCGACCATGATGCCCACGATCTTTCCGGCGCCGACCTTGGCGGACGGTGCCGCCGGCTCCGCCGATGCCGCCGCTGCTGTGGCGTAAGGCGCGGTGGGATGCGCGCCGTAGGGTGCGGAGCCGTACGCCGGTGCACCGTACGCCGGGGCGTGCGTTCCGTGCACAGGCGCCGTCGGAGCCGTGTACGGAGCGTGGGCTGCGTAGCCAGACGGCGCCGCAGGGGCCTGAGCCGCGTAGGTCGCCGACTGCGCCGGCATGGGCGGACGCTCGTACGAGGCGGTCGCGCCGGAGGCATCGTCCTGCGGGGCGACGTGGCTCTGCGTGGCGTCGTCGCCCTTCGCGGCAGCATCCTGCGGGTCGGTGTTGGAGGGGATGTTCTCGCTCATGTGTGCTTCCTTCTTCCCAGGTCCTGACCAGAATGTCGCGCAATCCTGTGTGTTGCTTATGGCCGCACTCGACCCACCCTATGCATGTAACCTGAGCGCGATGCGAGAGATTCCGGGCGCCTGGCGCCGCACCGCGCAGGGCGCGGGACTGCTATCCGACACCGGCGCCGCCGCGCCGACGATCTTCGCCGAGATGAGCGCGCTCGCCGCGCACACGGGTGCGGTCAACCTCGGCCAGGGCTTTCCCGACGAAGACGGACCGGCCGCTGTGCTCGACGCCGCTCGCGACGCGATCTCCTCCGGAGCGAATCAGTACGCTCCCGGACGCGGGGTCGCGGCGCTGCGTGACGCGGTCGCCGATCATCAGCAGCGGTTCTACGGTCTGACACCCGACCCGGACACCGAGATCCTGATCACGGCCGGTGCCACCGAAGCGCTCGCCGCCACTCTTCTCGCACTGATCGACTCCCCCGACGACGAAGTCGTCGTCTTCGAGCCGTACTACGACTCGTATGCGGCGTGCGTCGCACTGGCGGGCGCGCGACTGGTCACCGTGCCGCTGCGCTGGCCCGACTTCCAGCCCGACCTCGACGATCTCTCGCGCGCTGTCACCGATCACACCCGCATCATCCTGGTCAACGATCCGCACAATCCGACCGGCGCGGTCTTCTCAGCCGCGACGCGTCAAGAGATCGTTCGATTGGCCGAACGCCACGACGCGATCGTCGTCACCGACGAGGTGTACGAGCACCTCGTCTTCGGCGAACCGCACGTACCACTCGCAACACTGGCCGGCGCGCACGAACGCACGCTGTCGATCTCCTCGGCCGGCAAGACCTTCTCGACAACCGGTTGGAAGATCGGATGGGTATCGGGACCGGCCGACCTCGTCGACGCTGTACTCGCGGTGAAGCAGTTCTTGACGTATGTGAACGGCACGCCGTTCCAGCACGCGATCGCGGCCGGCCTCGCGCTGCCCGACGACTTCTTCAGCGGTGTTGCGGCGGCGCTGCGCGCTAAGCGCGATCTGCTCGGCGTCGGATTGGAAGCCGCCGGCTTCACCGTGTCACGACCCGCAGGTTCATACTTCACGGTGGCGGATGCCCGAGCGCTGATGGCTCCGGGGACGGATGCCGCCGACTTCTGTCGCGCGCTCCCGGAGCGCGTGGGTGTCGTGGCGATCCCGCTGACCGCCTTCGTGAGCAGGCCGCATCGCGCGGACTACGCCACCCTCGTGCGCTTCGCGGCGTGCAAACGGGAAGATGTCATCGCCGACGCGGCCGGCCGCCTGGCGGGACTGGCTGGCCTCGCCCGCTGAGTCTTCCGGCCCCTGGGCGATCAGCGCGGAACGACGCGGAAGCGCCGCAACGACAGCGCCGGATTGACACGACGCACCCGCTCGACGGTGCCGGCATCCGCAAAGGCCACCGCGACGTCCGTTGCCGTTCCGACACCGGCGACCTCGACCCCCTGCGGGTCGACGACGATGGACGCTCCCACCCCCAGCGGAGGCGGATGATCGGCGCCGGCCACATAGAGCGTGTTCTCGATCGCGCGCGCGTGCAGGAGCGTCCGCCAGTGGTGCTCCTTGAGCGGACCACGCACCCATTGCGCCGCAACGAGCACGACGTGCGCACCGGCATCCGCCAACAATCGCGCGACCTCGGGGAAGCGCAGGTCGTAGCACGTCATCAACGCGATGGTCAGACCGTCCACCTCGAACGTCTCGGGGGCGCTCAGCTCGCCCGGTTCGACCCAGTCGGATTCGCGCTGGCCGAACGCGTCATACAGGTGGAGTTTGCGGTACACCGCTACCACGCCGCGCTCGTCGACCGCCACCACGGCGTTGCGTACGCGGTCGCCCGCGCCCCGCTCGACGAGGCCGCCCACGACCACGACGCCGCTGCGCGCCGCGATCGCCGTGAGCGCTTCGACGAAGGGACCGTCCAGATCCTGCGCGTGTGCGGCCAGACTCGCGTCGAACGGGTCGACGAAGTAGCTCGCGTACTCCGGGAAGAGCACCACGCGCGCGCCTCGGGCCGCAGCCCGTACGGTCAGCTCTTCGATCTCACGGATGTTGTGTGCGGCATCGGCGGTGGGAGCGAACTGCGCCACCGCGATACCCACGGCATCCGCGGTCATCCGTGTGCTCCGTACGCGTGCGCACCGAAGAAGGCCGAGCGTCGTGGCGTCCGAACGATGAGCGGCCCAACGAACCACCGCACCATCGGGGCGTGAGTGGATGCCGAGGTCATCGCACCATCCTCCCCCGTCGGCCCGTCCGGCGGCAACGGTGCGAGCCCCGGCGCGTCGTCGACGGCCGCGCACGAGGCCCCGGGGAGTTCGGCGCTGTTCGCCGGTGCTCCGAAGCCGTGTTAGGCTATTCCTTGTGCCGCGGGGTGGAGCAGCTCGGTAGCTCGCTGGGCTCATAACCCAGAGGTCGCAGGTTCAAATCCTGTCCCCGCAACAGAAGAAAGGCTCCTGATCAGGGATTATCCCAGATCAGGAGCCTTTCACTTTGCCTCGCACGATTACTCGATGAGCGCGTCCTCCATGTCATCGAGGAACCGAGCGATCGACCGCAGCTCCTCGTCGCTGTATCCGTCCATCACATCGCGCATCTTCGTCATGCGGTGTCCGAGATGGCGGTAGAACTCGCTGCGCGCACGGTCAGTGAGCACGACGATGCGGGCGCGCCGGTCGGCGGGGTGCGGGCGACGCTCGATATGCCCTCGTTCGGTGAGACGGTCGAGCAGCTTCGTCGTCGATGCCGTCGAGATCGCCAGGTGCTTCGCGATCTCGTGGGGCGACACCCACTCCCCCCGTTGCTCGCGGACGATGAGCATCCGCAACGCTGCCAGGTCGGAACCGTTCATATCCATGTCAGAACGCAGCACGCCGTGCATACGGTCCATAGAATCGCTGAAGGAACGCACCGCGACCAGGGCATCACGCACAAGTTGGTCACGGTCCGTCGTCGGGATCCATCGGTCTGTCACGCTGGACACCCCCTCACTCGAAAGGTAGTATCCCTTAAAATCGCTAGCTAAACTAGCAATAAGGAGAAGATTGTGTCCCCGACAGAATATGTGGTCTTGCTCGACGACAACGGGGATGAGATCGGCACCGCACCGAAAGCCAGTGTGCACGGCACCGATACTGCCCTCCATCTCGCATTCTCATGCCACGTGTACAACGCCCGCGGAGAAACGCTGGTCACCCGGCGCGCGCTCGACAAGCGCACCTGGCCGGGTGTGTGGAGCAACTCGTTCTGCGGGCATCCCCGCCCCGCTGAGCCGGTGCTCGACGCCGTCCACCGTCGCGCCGAGCAAGAGCTCGGGCTCGTGCTGCGCGACGTCCAGCTGGCGCTGCCCCTTTTCCGGTACCGCGCGGTCGACGCCAGCGGCATCGTCGAACACGAGATCTGCCCCGTGTACACGGCGATCGTCGACGACGAACCGCGGCTGAACCCGTCGGAGGTTGCGGAGGCGCGCTGGGTAGACCCCGCCGACCTCGCTGTCTCGCTGGCGGCGACCCCCTGGGCTTTCAGCCCGTGGCTGGTGTTGCAGGCAGAACAGCTGGGCGTGTTCGCAGAGTCGACCGTGCGGAGGGCCTCATGATCGGATTGCTCGACGACGCAGCGCGCGCGCGAATGGATGCCGCGATCGACAGGTCGCTGCAGCGTCTCGAACAGCGCGCGGCGCGGTTGGGCGAGGCAGCGATTGCCCTGGCGGCCGCCGCCACGGCAGCAACCTCCGACGGTAAGCGCCTGCGGCCAGCGCTCGTGGTGGCGTCCTACCGCGCCTTCGTCGGCCATGCCGATGCCTCGTCCGAGGTCGACCATGACGCGATCTGGGACATCGCCGCCGCCCTCGAGCTGCTCCACAGCGCCTTCGTCGTGCACGACGACCTCATCGATCGCGACCTCGAGCGCCGCGGCATCCCGAATGTGAGCGGGCGCTTCCGCACGCGAGCCCAGGCGTTCGGGGCAACACCCGAGCAATCGGCGACCGTGGGCGACGCCGCTGCGGTGCTCGCCGGCGATCTGCTGCTCTTCGAGGCGAGTCGACTGGTCGCCGACGCCGACGTCGACCACGCCACACGACGTGCATTGTTCGAGATCATCGACGACGCCATCCTGGTCTCCGCGGTCGGCGAACTGGCGGATGTCGAGCACGCGGCGCGCGCCGACTATCCCGACACCGATGCCCTGCTCGACGCCGCGCACGACAAGACCGCCGCATACTCGTTCGAGGCGCCGCTGCTCGCCGGCGCTGTCATGGCCGGCGCGAGCGACGCGGCGCGCACGCAGCTGTCGCTGGCCGCCGCTGACCTCGGCCTCGCGTTCCAGCTCGTCGACGACTTGATCGGTACCTTCGGTTCCCGCAGTCAGGCGGGACGCGCTCCTGGTGCGGATCTGCGTGAAGCCAAGCGCACTCCCCTCATCGCGCTCGCGCGCGACACCGCTGCGTGGCCGCGCGTCAGTTCCGCCCTCGCCGTCGCGCACACCGGGCCGATCGCCGTGCGCCGCGCGCAGAAGGAACTCGAGGCCAGCGGAGCGCGTGACGACCTCGTCGCCCTCATCGATGACCGACTGCGACGAGCCCGCACCCGTGCGGCGTCACCCCTGCTTCCGGCAGCTGCCGTCGCGCTGCTCGCCGAAGTCGCAGGCACGATCGAAAGACGCATCCCGTGAGCGATTCCCTCGACGGAGGCTCGCTCTACGACCGGTGCGCGCAAGAGGCGGCGGCGACCGTCATCTCGGCGTACTCGACCTCGTTCGCCCTGGCCTGCAGACTGCTCGGCCCGCGTGTGCGCACGCATGTGCGGAGCATCTACGCGCTCGTGCGCATCGCCGATGAGGTCGTCGATGGTGCCGCCGATCAAACCGGACTACCCGCTGCCACACAGCGACTGCTCCTCGACGAACTCGAAGCCGAGACGCTGTCCGCCGTCGCGCGGGGTTTCAGCACCAACCTCATCGTGCACGCGTTCGCTCTCGCGGCCCGCGAGTGCGGCATCGGGCACGACCTGGTGCGCCCCTTCTTCGCCTCGATGCGCACCGATCTCACGCGCACCCAGCACGACGACGCGTCACACGACGAGTACGTCTACGGCTCGGCCGAAGTCGTCGGCCTGATGTGTCTGCAGGTCTTCGTCAACGCCGGGCGCTCGAGCCCGATCGAGCCCGATCCCACCCTCGTCGAGGGAGCGCGGCGTCTGGGAGCGGCATTCCAGGATGTGAACTTCCTCCGCGACCGCAACGACGATGAGAGCCGGCTCGGGCGCGACTACCTCGGCCTGCAGGACGGCCGCCACGATCGCACAGCCATCCTCGACCGCATCGACGCCGACCTCGACGCTGCCGCCGTCGCCATCGCCGATCTCCCCACCGACTGCCGACGCGCGGTCACCACCGCCCATGGCCTCTTCGCGGAGCTCGCCCGGCGGCTGCGCGACGACGATGAGACGGCCCGCGTGTCGGTGCCCGCCCCGGTCAAAGCCACCATCGCGGCCCGCGCCCTCGCGGGACGTCCCCCGAAACGGAGCAACGTATGACCCGCACGGCCCTCGTCATCGGCGGCGGAATCTCGGGTCTGGCCACCGCGGCGCTGCTGGCCCGTGACGGCTGGAGCGTCGAGCTGCACGAAGCCGCCGACGAGGTCGGCGGGCGCGCCGGCTCGTGGGAGAGCGACGGATTCCGCTTCGATACCGGCCCCAGCTGGTACCTCATGCCCGAGGTGTTCGATCACTTCTTCCGCCTGTGCGGCACCTCGGCGACCGCCGAGCTGGACCTCGCTCCCCTCACCCCTGCCTATCGCGTATATCCGGAGCCCGAGCCGGGCGAGACGGCCGAAGCGGTCGACGTCGTGTCAGGCCGGGAGCAGGCACGAGCCCTCTTCGAGAGCCGCGAAACGGGTGCGGGCGCCCGCCTCGATGAGTACCTCGACTCCGCCAAAGACGCCTACGACCTGGCGGTGTCGCGTTTTCTCTACGACACCTATGCCTCGACGCAGGGCCTCCGCGACCCCGCCGTCGCCGGGCAGTTGCCGCGACTCGCACCGCTACTGACGCGCTCGCTGCACGCCCACGTGGCGCGCCGGTTCCGCGATCCGGTGCTCCGGCAGATTCTGGGCTATCCCGCGGTGTTCCTCGGATCGTCCCCGTTCGACGCACCGAGCCTGTATCACCTCATGAGTCACCTCGACCTCGATGAAGGCGTGCTGTATCCGCAGGGCGGGTTCACCGAAGTCATCGCCGCCGTCGCCCGCGTCGCGCGGGCACAGGGAGCCACGATCCACACCTCGTCACCCGTGGCGGAGATCCTGACGCACGATGCACGTGCCATCGGCATCCGCCTCGCCGACGGCACGATCCGAGAAGCCGACATCGTGGTGTCGTCCGCCGACCTGCACGAGACCGAAACGACGATGCTGCCGTCGTCGCTGCAGACCTACCCCGAGCGGTGGTGGCGCAAGCGCAACCCCGGTCCCGGCGCGCTGCTGATTCTGCTCGGCGTCGACGGCGAACTCCCGCAGCTGGCCCACCACACGCTGCTGTTCGCGCGCGACTGGGAGCAGAACTTCGGCGACGTCTTCGGGCCGCGGACGAAAATCCCCGATCCTGCGTCGCTGTATATCTGCCGCCCGTCCGCGACCGACGCATCGGTTGCTCCCGCCGGCAGCGAGAACCTCTTCGTCCTCGTCCCCATGCCCGCCGATCCTTCGCTCGGCCGCGGCGGCATAGAGGGCGCCGGCGCCGCCGCCATCGAGCAGGCCGCCGACCGCGTCATTGCGCAGATCTCCGCGTGGGCCGGTATCCCGGATCTTGCCGACCGCATCCGCGTGCGGCGGACGATCGCGCCCGCCGACTTCGAAGCCGACCTCGGAGCCTGGCGCGGCGGTGCCCTCGGGCTCGCACACACGCTGGGCCAGAGTGCCGTCTTCCGGCCTCGCAATGCGTCACGCAAGGTCAAGGGGCTCTTCTACGCCGGAACGTCGGTACTTCCGGGCATCGGATTGCCGATGTGCCTCATCTCCGCGGAGCTCGTGGTCAAACGGCTCCGCGGCGACCGGGGAGCTGCGCGATTGCCCGAGCCCTCCGGTGTCGGCGCGAGTCGCCGCCTCGCCGCGGACGACTCCTGACATGCCGGGCGCGTATCTCCTCGTCCTGCTGGTATCGATCGGCGGGGTAATGGCGCTCGATGCCCGCTTCCGCCTCGCGCTCTGGGCCCGTCACGACGCAGCAGTCGAACGCGTGCGCGCACGCACGCTCGCGGCGATCGTCATCGGGACCGTCTTCTTCCTGGCGTGGGATGCCGTCGGCATCGTGACCGGGGTCTTCGTCAAGGGCGACAGCCCCTACCTGCTGGGCATCGATCTCGCCCCGCACCTGCCGCTCGAAGAGCCCGTCTTCCTCGCGTTTCTGAGCTACCTCACTCTCGTCGTCCACACCGCCGTCCGCCGTCTCGGCGGTCGCGCACGCCGGCGGCCCGCCCCGACACGGGAGGCGTCGTGACGTATCCGGTGATCGTCCTTCCCTTCGCGCTGCTCGGGCTGTGCGCCGTGCTGGCCACCGTGCGTCGCCCGCAGTTCGGTGCGCGACTGCGGGCGAGCGGCGTGACCGCGGTCGTCCTCGTCGTGCTCACGATCGTGTTCGACAACGTCATGATCGCCGCGGGGTTGTTCACGTACCCGGAACACCTGATCAGCGGCATCCGCCTCGGGCTCGCTCCGATCGAAGACCTCTCGTACCCGATCGTGGCGTCGTTCGCACTGCCGGCCGTCGCCGAGCTGCTGCGCCGGCCAGACCGCAACGTCTCACGAGGTGCGCAGACCGAGACGGGGAGTTCGCGATGACCGCAGGAGCCACACTGCGCCAGTTGCTCATCGCCTCACGGCCAGTGAGCTGGATCAACACCGCCTATCCGTTCGCCGCCGCTCTGCTGCTGACGACCGGGCGGGTCGATGCGACGCTCATCATCGGAACGATCTTCTTCCTCATCCCCTACAACCTCGCCATGTACGGGATCAACGACGTCTTCGACTACGAATCCGACATGCGAAACCCGCGAAAGGGCGGCGCGCACGGCGCTGTGCTCGATCGCCGCTTCCACCGCGTCACGCTGTGGGCCGCAGGGCTGTCGTGCGTACCCTTCGTCATCTATCTGATCGCGGTCGGGTCACCGCTGTCATGGCTCACCCTTGCCGCGAGCCTCTTCTTCGTCGTGTTCTACTCCGCGCCGCCGCTGCGGTTGAAGGAGCGTCCGGTCGCCGATTCGGTGACCAGCAGCATCCATTTCTTCTCCCCCGCCGTCTACGCCCTCATTCTGGGCGGCGCCGTCTGGACATGGCAGCTCGCCGCAGTGATCGTCGCCTTCGCGCTGTGGGGCATCGCCTCGCATGCGTTCGGCGCCGTCCAGGATGTCGTGGCCGACCGTGAAGCCGGCATCGGCTCGATCGCGACGGCGTTCGGCGCCCGCATCACCGTCCGCCTCGCGATCATCTGCTACGCACTGTCGGGCATCGCCATGCTCGGTGCGACATGGCCGGGGCCGCTGGCCGTCGTACTCGCTGCGCCCTACATCGTGACGGTGTGGCCGTATCGCTCCGTGTCCGACGCGGATGCCGCGACCGCCACCCGCGGGTGGGACCGGTTCCTGTGGCTCAATCAGTTCACGGGTTTCGCGGTCACCTTGCTGCTCATCTGGTTCGCGTTGGTCCGCTGACACTCGAACCGTCCGCCGAACTCGCAGGCACGAGCCGTCGGACACCCGTAGGCACCCGACGGCTCGTTGCTCAGCCCTGGCCCTCGAGCTGGAGGAGCTTCTGGATGGCCGCCGTCAGTCGCGCGTCGGCCTCACCGTACTTGGTCCAATCACCCTGGGTGAGTGCCGCCTGGCGGTCCATCATCGCCTGCTGGGCGTCTTTGAGCGTCGCCTGGAAGTCGACGCTGGTGCCCGCACCTCCGGTCGAGCCCGAGCCCCCCGTCCCCGGTGTGGCACTCGGCGAGGGCGTGGCGGTCGGCGCGGGCGATGCAGCCACGCCGCCGTCACCGGCGTTCGCTCCCGAATCGCCGCCGAACAGCTTGTCGAGCGCGTCCTGCAAGGTGTTCTCGAACGCGACCTGGTTGCCGAAGCCGACGAGGATCTTCTGTAGGGTAGGCAACTTGGTCGAGCCCGAGGACTGCACGAACACGGGCTGCACGTAGAGCAGGCCGCCACCGACCGGTAGTGTCAGCAGGTTTCCGTTGAGCACCTGCGACTGGTTCTGGTTCAACAGGTTCGAGAACGACGACACGCTCGGCTCGGAGTTGAACTTGTTCTGCACCTGACCAGGGCCGGGGACCGGGGTCTCCGCGTTGATCTCCAGCATGCGCAACTTGCCGTAATTCGGATCCTTCACGCCGGCTTTCGCGCCGGCATCCGAATCGACGGACAGATAGCCCATCAGCACGTTGCGCGTATCGTCACCGCCCGGGATGAACGTCGTGAACATCGAGTAGCTGGGCGCATCCTGACCCGGCATCTTCATCGTCAGGTAGTACGGCGGCTGCAGCACCTCCTGCTTGGACACCGGGTCGTTCGGAGTCTTCCAGGCGTTGTCGCGCTGGTAGAACGATCCGGCGTCGTCGACGTGGTAGGTGCCGAGCATGGCGCGCTGCACCTTGAAGAGGTCGGTCGGGTAGCGCACGTGACTCATCAGATCGGCGCTCATGTCAGACAGCGGCTTGATCGTCGACGGGTAGATCTTCTGCCAGGTCTTCAGCAGCGGATCGTTGTCGTCCCACGCGTAAAGGGTCACCTTGCCGTCGTAAGCGTCGACGGTGGCCTTCACCGAGTTGCGGATGTAGTTGACGTCGTCGAGGGCAACCCGCGGTGTGGTGTTGGTGGTGTCGCTGATGGCGTCGCGCAGGCTCACGATCGACGAGTAGGGGTAGTTGGCGCTCAGGGTATAGCCGTCGACGATCCAGACGACACGCCCATCGACCACCGACGGGTACGGGTCATTGTCGAGCTCGAGGTAGGGCGCCACCTTGTTGACCCGCGTCACGGGGTCGCGGTCGTAGAGGATCTGCGAGTCGGCGTTGATCCCGTCCGAGAAGAGAATGTCGGTCGACTGGAACTTGAGCGAGTAGATGAGCCGGTTGAACGGATCGCCGATCTTGGGGCCGCCGTTGCCGGTGAATGTCGTCTTGGTCTGTGCCGCGTCGCCGGTGCCGCGCGGGTAGTCCAGCTCGATGTCGGCGGTGCCCTCCGGCGCGCCCACGATCGAGTACGTCGGCGAGTTCTCGCCGAAATAGATGCGCGGCTCGTACTTCTCCGCTGTCGTCAGGGCGCCCGTGGTGGGGATGCCGCGTTCTACGAACACGGGGTTGCCGTCGGCCGTGCGCTCGTTGCCCTTCGCGGCGACCATGCCATAGCCGTGTGTGTAGACGAGAGTCGAGTTGTACCACGACGCTGCCTGGCCCAACTGGGCCATGTTCAGCTCGCGCACGGAGACGACGGTGTCCTGTGACTTGCCGTCGATCTGGTAGCGGTCGACGTCGAGCGGGTTCGTGAACTGGTAGTAGGAGCGGTACTGCTCGAGCTGGCGGACGGTCGGAGAGATGATCGCGGGGTCCATGATGCGGATGGATGCCGTCGTGTCGGCATCCGATCGCAACTGCCCGGGAGCCGCGTTGGTCACGGCCTGGAAGTCGCTCTTGGTGAGACCGTCGATGCCGTAGGCCTTCTTGGTGGCATCGATGTTGCGCTGGTAATACGGGCTCTCGAGCGTCTCCTGGTTCGGACGAACCTGGATGTTCGTGACCACCCACGGATAGCCGATGCCGACGACCAGCGCCGACACGACGAGCAGCCCGGTGCCGATGAGGGGGAAACGCCAGCGGCCGATGACGGCGGTGACGATGAACAGCACCGCGACGATCGCGGCGGCGATGGCGAGGATCGTGAGGCCCGGGATGATCGCATGGTCGTCGACATAGCTGGCGCCCGTGATGCGGTCGCTCTGCTGGGTCAAGGTCTTGTAGCGGTCGAGCCACAGGCTCGTCGCCTGCACAAGCAGATATAGCGCGGCGATCACCGCGAGCTGGATGCGTGCCGCCTTCGAGATGCGCAGTTCACGCTGACCGATCCGCACAGATCCGTAGAGGTAGGCGACGAGGGCGGTGACGATCAGCGACACGAGCAGGACGGCTGACGCGAAGCCGAGCGCCGAGCTGAAGAAGGGCAGCGAGAACAGGTAGAAGCCGGTGTCCATCTGGAACTGCGGGTCCAGATCGCCCGTGTTGACGCCGTTGGCCCACAACCACACGGTCTCCCACTGCGACGAAGCGGCGAATCCGGCGAAGAACCCGAAGAACACCGGGATCCCCCACATCGCGAGCCGCCGCAGCGGCTCCACCACCTCTTGGTAGTGGTCGAGCTGCGACGTCAGACGCGCGTAGACCGGTCGCAGACGATAGGCCAACTGGATGGCCGCGAACACCGGCAGCGCCATCGCGACAAAGCCGACGACGAACATGATCGCCCGCGCCGTCCATTGGGTCCACAGCACGCTCGAGAAGCCGAGCTGGTCGTACCACAACCAGTCCGCGTAGAGGCTGGCGAACACGAAGAAACCCACGACGATGACGGCGATCACGGCGAGCGTGATGGCGATGGCGCGACGGAAGGGATTCGGCGTGGCCTGGTTCGGCGCTGAGGTCGTGGTCACCCCACCATCCTAAGCGGGGCTGTTCTTCAGGGATGCTGAGGAACCTCCCAGGATGCCGAGAGCCTCAGCGGCAGGTCGGCAACGCGTCGAGGTCGCCCTTGTCGCGGATCGTCGACAGCGCGGTGAGCGAGTCCTTCAGGGTTGCGACCGAGAACACCCTCAGCCCGTCGGGCACGTGCCCGACGACCTCGTCGCAGTTGTCCTTCGGGGCGAGGAAATAGGTCGCTCCGGCTCCGACGGCGCCGTACATCTTCTGTCGGATGCCGCCGATCGGGCCGACGGTGCCCGTCGAATCGATGGTGCCGGTGCCGGCGACGTTCTCGCCGCCGTTGAGCGTGCCGTCGGTGAGCGTGTCGATGATGCCGAGCGCGAACATCATGCCGGCGCTCGGACCGCCCACGTTGTTGAGCTGGATCGTCACGTCGATCGGGAAGTCGTAGTCGTGCATCGACGAGATTCCGACGACCCAGCTCGTGGTGCCGTTCACCGTCGCCTGCTTCGGGGTGACGTCGACGTTGAGGCTCGCACCCGCGCGCTCGATCGTGAGCTTCACCGGGGCACCGGCGCCGGCGTTGATGATGCTGCGCAACTGGTCGGTCTCGGTGATCGGCTGGCCGTTGGCCGCACGAATGATGTCGTCTTTTTGCAGGATCCCCTGCGCCGCCGAATCGTCGGTCAGCGCGTAGACGCGCACCATCGGCTTCACGTCATAGCCCAGCTCGGTGAGGGCGGCGGCCGTCGCCTCCTTCTGCGAGTCGACCATCATGACGGCGCTCTCCTGGTTGCGCTGGTCGGTCGTCTGCCCCTCGGGGAAGACCTCGTCGATCGGCAGCACCGCCTTGGACGGATCGAGCCAGGCCAGGGCGAGCTCGAACCACGACGGTGTGCGCTCGCGATTGCCGACGACCTGCACGGTGAGCAGGTCGAGCGCGCCGGAGGTGGGGTAGGTGGGTGCGCCTGCGACAGTGATCAGCGGCACCTCTGCTCCCTTGGAGTCCTCCGTGGTGCCGAGCGTGTTGAACACCGGCCCCGGGCGCTGGATCACGTAGTTGGTGGGGATGAGCGTCAGCGCGAGCAGAGCCACGAGCGCCACGGCGAGCGCCCACACGCCGACACGCAGCGAACGAGACAACGGGCGGCGGCGCGCGGGCACGATCGTCGTGCCCTCGTCGAACAGTGCCACAGCAGACCTTCCCGGCCGATCGTTCGCGATCGGCGTACACGCGACATCCTCCATGGCGGGCCGAGGCGGCCGTGCGGGGAAGTCCAGCCATTAGCGTAGAACGCAACGTGAACCGCCTGCTGAAAGGCGCCTGAAATGGCTGACGACGATAACCCGGACCGCCCCGACGACGACGACTTCCAGGAGATGCTGCGCAACCTGCTCGGCGGCGGCGCGGGCCTCGACCCCGCACAGCTCGAGGGTCTCTCTCGCATGGGCGTCGACCCGGCGATGCTGCAGCAGATGATGGCGCAGCTGCAGCACGCTTTCGCCACCGGCAGCGACGACGGCATCGACTGGAGCGCGGCCAAGACGCAGGCGCTGCACCTGGCCAACAGGGACGGCCTGGGCATCACCTCCGGTGACAAGCAGGACTTCGATCAGGCGTTCGCGCTCGCCACGCTGTGGCTGGGTGAAGCCACAACGATCTCCGACCTCGCCGCGCCGCCGCAGGCGATGACGCGTGGGCAGTGGGTGGAGGTCACGCTGCCCGTGTGGCAGGACCTGGCCGAGCCGGTCGCCGACTCCATCGCCGGCGCGCTGACCTCCGCGATCGACGAACAGACGCCGGAGGAGATGAAGCAGCTCATCGCGGGCGCCGGAACCTTCATGCGCCGCGTGGGCGGTTCGCTGTTCGCCGCCCAGCTCGGTGGGGTGATCGGTCGGCTCTCGCAGGAGGTGCTCTCCGGCGGCGACGTCGGCATCCCCGTGATGCCTGACGGTGTGGCCGCAATCCTGCCCCAGAACTTCGCCGATTTCGCCCGCGACCTCGACGTCACCGACGATCAGCTCGCGCTGTATCTCGGCACGCGGGAGCTCGCCCACGCGCGCCTGTTCCGCCACGCCCGCTGGCTGCGGCTGCACGTCATCTCGCAGGTGACCGAGTTCGCCCGCGGCATTCACGTCGACACCGGTGCGCTGGAAGACCTCGCCTCCCGGTTCGACCCTTCCTCCCCCGACGAACTGCGTTCCGCGATCGAGTCCGGCGCGCTCCTCCCGCAGCGCACACCGGCGCAGGATGCTGCGCTGGCCCGTCTCGAGAACCTTCTGGCGACGATCGAGGGCTGGGTGGACGTCGTCACCAGCGACGCCACCGGACGACTGCCCGAGGGTCCGAAGATCGCCGAGGCGGTGCGTCGGCGGCGTGCGGTCGGCGGTCCGGCGGAGCAGGCGATGGCCTCGCTGGTCGGCCTGGAGCTGCGCCCGCGGCGCCTTCGCGAGGCCGCGGCGATGTGGCGTGCCGTGACGGATGCCGTGGGTATCGAAGCCCGCGACGGCCTGTGGGACTACCCCGACCTCATGCCGACCGCGGAGGACATCGACGATCCGCAGGCACTCATCGCCCGGCTGCAGGCTCGTGCGCGCGGCGAGGAGCCTGAACGCGACGCGCTCGACGACGCCATCGACGCCCTGCTCGCGCAGGCCGCCGAAGAGCGGGCGTCGGATGACGCCGGAGCCGGCGACGACGGCCCGGAGGACCCCCGCCCCGTCTGACCAGGCGCCGCTTCCTCCACAGGTGCGAGCCGCACCGTGAGCCGACCCGCACCTGTGGACAGTCGCGTCGTCGGCTAAGCGGGTGCCCCACAATCGGGGCATGCTCCGACTCGCGCCTTCGCACCCTCCGCTGTGGCGGACGCCGTCGAATCTCCAACTGGGCACCGACGCGCCGGTGCGAGTCGACGGCATCCATCCGTGGCAAGAGCGTCTGATCGATGCGCTCGGCGACGGCATCCCCGACGCGATGTTGATCCCCCTGGCGCGCAGCTTCGGTGCCACCGATGCGGAGGCCACGCAGTTCGCGGCGCGAATCGAGGGCGCGCTGGCGCCGGAGACGCCAGCACCGATCCCTGTGCAGGTGGAAATCCCCGACGGGCTCACCCACGCCGAACTCGACGCGCTGACGGCGGGGTGGGACGCGGCGGGGCTTACCCGCGTCGGGCTGACGCGATGGGCGTCCGACGCGCCGCAACGCGGCATCGCCCTGATCGTCGTCGCGCATCGCATGCTCGATCCACGACGCGCGGCGCGGCTCATGGCAGCGGATGTCACGCATCTTCCCGTGGAGCTCGCCGGCGATCGCGTGCAGGTCGGGCCGGTCATCATCCCCGGTGTCACCGCCTGCGCCGCCTGTCTGCATGCGCAGCGCACGGCGGACGATCCCGAGTGGCCGCTCGTGGCCGCTCAGTTACTCGGCCGTGACCCCGTCCGCACCGACCCGGCGCTGCTCGTGGAGGCGGCGCTTCTGACCGCACGACTTCTGCGCGTGCACGCCGAGGGGATGCTCGATCCGGGCGACGGTGCCGAACATCCCGAGGCACGCTCGAGCCTGTCGGTGGGACTCAGCGCCGCGCACGTCCGGCGGACGTGGCACGCGCATCGCCCGCACGCAGCGTGCCTGTGCCGATCTCCTGGAGGAACCGTGACGGCTGTCGCTGACGCGTTCCGGAGCGCTCAGACCAGCTCAACGAGAGCGAGTGCGCGGCGCGCGTGATGCCGACGTAGGCCAGGCGGCGCTCCTCATCGATCTCCTCGAACCCCGTGGCGTAGGAGATGGGCAGCAACCCCTCCGACAGGCCCACCAGGTGCACGTGATTCCACTCGAGCCCCTTGGCCGCATGCAGCGTGGCCAGCGTCACCGTGCGCATCGTCGGCTCGTGCTGGTCACGACCGCGCGCCATGAGCTCATCGGTGAATGCACGCAGCGTCGTTCCTTCCTCAGCCTGCTCCGCCAGGCGCAGCACCGCTGCCCGCGCCTCCCAGGCGTCACGCAGCGCGCCTCCGGCCGGGGGCGGATCTTCGGTGAGGCCGAGCGAACGGAGCACATCGCGCACTGCGGCCAGAAACGTCGTCTCCAGGGGCGCCACCGACGCGCCGCGCAGGGCCAGCACGGCCTGGCGCACTTCGGGCAGGTCGAAGAAGCGCTTGCCGCCGAGGACGGTGGCGGGGATGCCGCGCGATGCCAGCGCAGCCAACAGCGACGCGGACTGCGCGTTCGCGCGGTAGAGCACGGCGATGTCGTGGGGCTCGACGCCGGCGGCGATCTGACCCGCGATCGCGGACGCCACCCCGTCCGCCTCGGCGGCGTCGTCGGGGTAGCCGGTGAGTGTCGGCGTCGGTCCCGCCGTGCGATCGGAGCGGAGGGCGAGCGCACCCGGACGCCCGCGCATGAGGGCATTCGCGACCGCGAGCACCGACGGGTCGGACCGGTAGTTCCGCTCCAGCCGGACCAGCCGCGCGTCCTCGTAACGATCGACGAATTCGAGGAGGTAGCGAGGATCGGCGCCGGCAAACGAATAGATGGTCTGGCTCGCATCTCCGACGACGCAGACATCTCGGCGATCGCCGAGCCAGAGCTCCAACAGCCGGTACTGCACAGGCGACACGTCTTGGAACTCGTCGACCGTGAGGTGGCGGTACTGCTCGTGCACCGCCGCCGCGACCCGCGGCTCCGACTCCAGCATGCCGGCGCATGCGAGCAGGACGTCCTCGAAGTCGAGTTGGCGGCGCTCGTCCTTCAGCTTCTCGTAGCGGCGCTGCAGCTCGGCCAGCCTGTCCGCACTGAGCTTCGGCCCCAGTCCGTCGGGGTGGGCGGCGGCATCCTGATCTATCGTGCGCATCGCGACCTTGCGCCACTCGATGCGACTGGCGACGTCACGCAGCGTCGTCCCGTCCAGCCGCAAACTGAGGCTGTCTGCTGCCTGGCCGAGGACCCGGACCTTGTTGTCGATGATCGAGGGGGCGGTGTCGCGCGCCAGCTGCGGCCAGAAGAAGTTGAGCTGCGCGAGCGCCGTGGCGTGGAAAGTACGTGCGGCGACGCCCTGCACGCCGAGAGCACGCAGGCGCCCGCGCATTTCGCCAGCGGCCTTGGCGGTGAACGTCACCGCCATCACCCGCGACGGCGAGTACGCACCGGTATCGACACCGTGCGCGATGCGGTGCGTGATCACCCGCGTCTTGCCCGTGCCTGCCCCAGCCAGCACGCACAGCGGACCGCGCAGCGACGAGGCCGCCTCCCGCTGCTGTTCGTCGAGGTCGGCCAGAGGCGATGAGCTCACTCCGGCGCCCCGGCCCAGTCGGCGATGAGGCGGTGCGCGATGGATGACGTGCCCGGCAACACGACATCGCCCTCCCCGCGGAGCGCCGCAAGAACCTCGTCGCGGGTGAACCATCGCACGTCGACGATCTCCTCGCCGTCAGCGCGGGCGACGTCGGGATCGGCAGCGACGGCGTGGAAGCCCAGCATGAGCGAGCGCGGGTAAGGCCACGACTGCGAACCGCGGTAGTCGAGAGACCCGACCTCGACTCCCGCTTCCTCGTGCACCTCGCGGATGATCGCGGACTCCAGCGACTCCCCCGCCTCGACGAATCCGGCGAAGGTCGAGTAGACGTTTCGCTCCGCCCAGACGGCGTTCTTGCCGAGCAGCAGCCGCGACCCATCGGGCGAGATCACCCCGACGATGACGGCCGGGTCGGTGCGCGGGAAGTGCTCCCGCCCGCACACGGGGCAGTGACGTGCCCATCCGGCCGACCGCTCCACCGTACGGGCGCCACAGTGCGAGCAGAACGGGGCGTCGACAAGCCAGCGCCCGAGCGCGACCGCTTCGACGACCACACCCGCGTCGGTCGCCGACAGCGTTCCCCCCACCGCCCGCAGAGACGCCCATCCGGCGTCACTCTCGAACGCGGCGGGTTCGCGAACGGGGGATGCCGCGTTGGATGCGGTCGCCGCGAGCAGCATTGCGGCACCGGTCGCGTCGCGCCCCAGGAAAGCCCACGCGCTGTCTTCGCGCACTTCGCCGACGGCGACGGTGCGCAGCGCCCCGGAGGCGTCCACCGGCACGCGGTCGCCGTGCACGGCGACCACCCGTGCACCGGCATCGGCACGCAACCGCTCGATGAGACCGGTGTCGGTGCGCTCCTCGGCAGCACGATCGATGCCGCCGCGCGCAAGCGCGGGCGGACGAACCGCAATGGGTGACTCAGCCGATGACGACATGCGGGACCTTCCTCGACGGGCGTGGCGCACACGGGGACGGGGCGCGGCACACCTACCCTGGGGGCATGGCACGCTCACCACTCACTCTAGCCGCGTCGGTCACGTCGGCCCTGCCCCGCGTCGCGGTGGTCGGTGTGGCCCCGCTGACCGAGGGTGTCTCCGGTCGCTACGACAGCGCGATCGCGACTCTCGACGACGCTCGCCGCGTGGTTGTGCGCGTGCCCGTGAACGACCAGGCCGAGGCCGACCTTCTCGCCGAAGCACGCGCGCTCACCTCGCTCACCGCCGGCGTTCGCGGTGTGCTTCCCTTCGGCGCCCCGGACGTGCTCGGACAGACGACCGTCGATGGGCGCGCCACCCTCGTGCAGACGCTGCTGCCCGGCTACCGCGTCGACGCGGCGCACGTCCCGGCGGGGCGAGGAGTAGCAACCGCGCTCGCCGCAGCGATCGCCGCGGTTCACGACCTGCCGGTCACCGTCATCCGCGATGCCGGACTGCCGATGCTCACCGCTGCGCAGGTGCGTGACGAGGCTGAACGCCTCCTCGACCGGGCGGAAGCCACGGGATTGCTTCCCTTCGGCCTTCTCCGTCGGTGGAGCACCTCGCTCGGCTCCGATCCGCTCTGGCGCTTCGAGACGACGGTCGTTCTCGGCGGGGTCGACCCGGCATCCTTCGTGTTCGAGGACGACGAGGAGGGTGCTCCCGTCGTGACCGGTCTGCTGTCCTGGGGAAGCCTCGGGGTCGGCGATCCCGCGATCGACGTGCGGTGGACGGCGTCGGCGCCGGCTGCCCAGGCCGATGTGCTCGACGAGTACGCCCGCCGCTCGCACCGCGCCCCCGACGCCCTGCTCGCCGAGCGCGCGCGCCTGCACGCCGAACTCGAGTTCGCCAAGTGGCTCGTACACGGTCATGAGGCCGGCGAGCAGACCGTCGTCGGCGACGCGGTCGCGTTGCTCGAATCGCTGGATGCCAGCGTGCGGGACGAGCCGGTGCGCGCGCGCGACGACGTCACCCTCGACCAGGCACTCGCCGCGACGCAGCGCGTACCGGCCGGTGCGGGAGAGGTCGCCGACACCTCGATGCAGACCGACAGCTTCGATCCCGAGACTCTGGCTGCTTTCCTCGCGGACGAGAACGACACCGCGTATGGGCAGACCGGACACCTCGAGACGGTCCCGATCGAGCTGTCGGATTGGTCGCCGTCGGGCCCGGCGCCGCAGGTCTCCGGTCGCGTGCCAGTGCACACCTCCGACGTGCCCGTCGCCCCGTCACCCGCCGAGGAAAGCAATGCGCCCGCGGACGATCGTGAGGCCTCGGCATCCTCGAGCGCCGACGACATCGATCGGGACACCGCCGCTCGAAACGCTCTGCGGCGCTGGACCGGCACCGCCTGATCGGCGTCGTCGATCAATCGCGCAGGATGAGACCCTCGTCGACGTAGAAGAGCACCACGTCGATCTGGTCCAGCGGCACGCCGTGGCGTGCGTGGTACGCAGTGCGATACAGCCGAAGCTGAACCATACGCTCGTCGCGCTCGGCCGCTGTCCGCGGGGCGCGCCCGGTCTTCCAGTCGACGATCTCGATACGCTCGCCTCGACGGTAGACCGCGTCGAGTTTGCAGATGACCACATGGTCGCGCCCGTCGCCGAGCGCGTCGGCAATCGTCACGTCGATCTCGGTCTCGACCTCGAGCGGCTGCAGCTGCGCCCACTCCGACGCCAGGAACTTCTCCTGCAGCGCCGCCAACTCGGCATCGGGTTCGCCGGCAGAGACCTGATCGCCCTCGTCGTCGTCCCAGAGCACGTCATCGGGTGAGACGCCGACCCCGACGAGCCCCGAGCGCTGCTCGACCCAGGCGTGGAACCGCGTGCCGAGTCGGGACTGGCGATACGGACGCTCCGGCATGGCGCGCGCCAGGGCGGGGGCATCGCCGAGAAAGTCCTTGAAGCGAGAGGCTGGGATCCGCACCGGCGCCGTGGGCCGTGGCGGTCGCTCACGCGCCTCGCGCTCGGCCAGGAGCAGGGCGAGTTCGCGCGTCGGCGCCGGAGGCGGCGACGCCGCGGCGGCACGCACGGCTTCCGCTGCAGACTCGACCACCCGCCGCCGCGCACCGAGCGGATCGAGCGGCCACTGCAACAGACGACGACGTCCTTCGAAGGGATTCTCGCCCGCATCGTCGGGAACCTCGAGCGGAGCCTCGAGCGCGTCGGCGATCTCGCGAAGGAACGGGCTCGGACGCCGAGCCGATTTCGTGCCCGACCACAGCGAGCCCGTCAGCAGCAAATGGGAGCGCGCGCGGGTGACGGCGACATAGGCAAGGCGGCGCTCCTCTTCGAGTTGGCGAGCACGCCCGGCCTCGACGAAGTCGGCCAGGGCGGCGGAGAGGTCCTGCTGAGTGGGTGAGTCTTCCGCACGCCAGCGGAACGACGGAAGCCAGGCAGCGTCTCCTCGGAAACCGTAGGGCAGCACCCCGAAGGCCAACCAGCCGCGCGTATCTTTCGGGCGGGTCGGAAGCTCGTCCTCCACGAGCCGCACGACCGCCACCGCGTCCCATTCGAGCCCTTTCGAACCATGGATCGTCAGCAGCTGGACGACGTCGTCTTCGGGTGGCTCCGTGCGCGGCGTGAACTCGTCCAACCGCTCGGCGTGATCGAGCCACGCCAGCAGGCTCGTGAGCGATCCGCGTTCGTCCGTGGCGAGAAACCCGTGCAGCTCGTCGACGAACGCCCGCAGCTGATCCCCGGCCACGCGGGCGGGCCCGCGTGCTTCGTTCGCGGCCAATTCGATGTCGAGACGCAGTTCGAGCTCAATCATCCGCACCAGCTCCGGGACGGGCAGCGCGGCGTGACGACGCAGTCCGGCGAACACTGCGGCTGCATCTCTCAGGCGCTCACGCGCCGCCGGCGTAAAGCCCGACAGCCATCCGTGATCGGCACCGTGCCGCAGGAAGAAGTCGAGCGCGTCGACGAGAGAGCCCTGTTCATCGCCCGCTGAAACCCTCATCCGCTCAACGACCTCGGGGGCGAGCGGCTGCAGGGCGGCGTCATGCCGCGCGATGCGACGCGACAACTCGGTGAGCGCACGCAGATCGGCGACGCCGACCTGCCATCGCGGACCGGCGAGCAACCGGATCAGCGATGACCCCGCCCGCGGGTCGCTGATCACACGGAGTGCGGCGACCACGTCGACCACTTCCGGGGTGGAGAGCAGCCCGCCGAGGCCGAGGATACGATGCGGGATGCCGCGACGACCCAGCGCATCGGCGAAGTGCACCATGTGCTTCTTGCTTCGAAACAGCACGGCGCCCGTCGTCGCGGCGCCCGCACGTGCGCGCTCGCCCCGGACACGCGCGAACCAGTCCGCCACGCGGTCGGCTTCGACATCGATGTCGATGTCGACATGGAGGTCGACTTCGCCGCGAACCGCGCCGGGGCGAGGCCGCAACGTTTCCACCGGCACCGGAACGGACGCGGCCAGCGGCGCCAGTACCGCGCCCGCCGCACGGAGCACATCGACGCTGTTGCGCCAACTCGTCATGAGCGCATACGCGCCCGCGGTGCCCGTGGAGCTGAACGCCCCCGCGAAACCGCCGAGGTTGCCGGCACTGGCACCGCGCCAGCCGTAGATCGACTGGTGCGGGTCGCCCACGGCCATGACCGCGGAATCCCGGAACACGGCCGCGAGCAGATCAGTCTGCACCACGGAGGTGTCCTGGTACTCATCGAGGAGGACGACGCGATACCGCTCCCGAAGTTCGACGCCCACCGGCGGATGACCTTCGACGATGTCACAGGCGCCGGCCACCTGGTCGGAGAAGTCGATCACGCCCAGGCGCCGCTTTCGCCTCGCGTACTCGCGGGCCAGATCGACGAGCACGTCGAGCGCGCCGACGGCCGTCGCGGCCTTCGCGATATCGGCGTACACCGTGACGCGCGCCGATGTCGACGGCCGCTCGAGCACCCCGGCGAAGCGCTGCGGAAAACGAGCCAGCTCGTCGAAATCCACCCGGTTGTCGACGCCGTCGCGCGCGATCCGCAGAGCCGCGTCGATGATCGACCGGAGGGCCTCGTCGCGCACCTCCAGACGCGGATCGTCCGACTCGAGGACCACACGGCGCATGAGCAACCACGCAGCGGACTCGCTGAGCACGGCGGCTTCGGCGTCGCGACCGACGCGCACGGCGTGCTCGCGCACGATGCCGTCGGCGAAGCTGTTGTACGTCGCGATCGCGGGACGCTCGAGCAGCGCGTCGGCTCCCCCGTCGCCGTCAGGCGCGAGGGCCCCACACTCTCGCGCGAGAGCGTCGAGCGCCTCCGCGCGCACGCGCTCGGGGGCGCCGCTGCGCTCGAGCTCGCCGAGGACGTCGAGTCGCCCGCGTGCGGAGAGCTCGTCGAGATGGGCGACGAGACCGCGCCGCTCGAACTCGCCGAGGCGGTGCAGGCGCCGGTGCACCCGCTCCGCGAGCTCCCCCGCGGCCTTGCGGGTGAAGGTGAGGCCGAGAATCGCGTCGCGCGACGCCAATCCGTTGGCCACCAGCCACACCACCCGAGCCGACATCGTCTCGGTCTTGCCGCTGCCGGCGCCCGCGACGACGAGCGCGGGGGCCAGCGGCGCGCTGATGACCCGAGCCTGCTCGGCGGTCGGCGGAAACTGCCCGAGGGCGGCCGCGAGCGCGGCGGGCTGGACGACCGTCACGACGCGCTCACCGCGCCGATCGTGTGCACGCGGCAGAGCCCGTGCGCGTAGTCGTCGCGGCAGTGCTCTTCGAACGGTGCAGAGAAGACCGCCCCGCTCATCACCGCAACCGCCTGGCGCACGCGGCCCACGAACGCCGCTCGCGCGTCGTCATCGAGGGGAGGCTGGCGAGGTTCGACGTAGTCCTTCGTGGCGGCGGTCGGCCGCAGGACGAGCAGCTTCGCTCCCCCGGGCTTCGCATCGACCGCCTCGGCGATGGCCCCCGTCTCCAACGCAAGCTGATACGCGGCCAGCTGCGGGTTGTCGACGACTTTGGCGTCGGTCTGCGGTTCGCGCTTGCCTGTCTTCAGGTCGACGATCACGATCTCTCCTCCCGCGGTGCGTTCGACGCGATCGATGTAGCCGCTGACGATCGCCCCGTGCTCCTGAGGTGGGTCGAGGGCGATGGGCACTTCGAAGTGCGGCTCCGCGCCGACGAGGGTTCCGCCCGCGGCCTCGAACCGACGGAGGTAGACCGCGAGCCGGCGTACGAGGTCACGTGCACGCACGCGTTCTGCCCGTTCCCGCCAGGCCGACTCGAACTCGAGCTCCCCCCAGCGCGCTTCGACCACGGCCCAGAGCGCGCCCTCATCCGGGGCCTCGGCGTGTTCGAGCGCGGCATGCACGAGCGTTCCCAGCCCGGCGACGGACCCGCCGTCGTCGGCGCCGAGGTCGGACAAGAGCCAGTTGAGTTGGCATTCCTCCAACGTCTGCAACCGAGACGGTGAGACGCGCACATCCTCGCGGCTCAGATCACGCAGCGGCGCGGTCGAGGTCCGTGCCGCGATCCCGTACCACTCGTCGGGCGATGCACCCGCGACCCCCGCGGCGGCCAGCACAGACAGCTGGGCTGCCGCGGCCGCCCGCTCCCCTGGTCCGCCCATCCGCGCATCACTGTCGGTGAGCAGACGGCGATGGCGGGCGACGAGGCCTCGAAGCGTCAGCGGATGCTCCGTCGAGCGGGCCGCCTGCTCACGGTCCGGGAGCAGCTCGAACAGGGCGCTCGGGCCCGTGTCGTCGTCGTCGACCGCCGTCACGACCAGGAGCGTCCGGGCTCGGGAGCAGGCGCGGGCGAACAGTCGCAGTTCGTCGTGCAGGACAGCGCGTCGGCGGTCGAGCGCCGACCGGTCACGATCGGCCGATTCCGCGACATCCGATCCCGCCAATCGCCAGCTCTGCAGCAAGCTTCCGCGGGCACGCAGGTTCGGCCAGACGCCGTCCTGCACACCCGCGACGATCACCGTGTCGTATTCGGCGCCGAGAGAACCGGCCGGCGTGAGGATGGCGACGGCATCCGTCGTCGTTCCGTCGGAGAGCCGGTCTTCGGCGACATCCGATTCGAGCACGCCACGTAGGAACGCACCCGGTGATGTCCCGTCGGCTCGCTCTCCGTGCCGTTTCGCGGCTTGGAAGAGCGCGACGACGGCATCGAGCTCTCGGCGCGCTTGCGCCGCGAGAGGGCCGGATCCCGCGGCAGCGCTCGCCCACGTCCGTTCCGCGCCCAGACCCTGCCACCCCGCCCAGAGAAGCTCGTGGGCGGTCGGACCGTCTGCCCCGTGCGTATGCACGAGATGCCACTGCGCGCCAAGCGCCTGGAGGGTCTGGGCGATGCGTTCGGCGCGACGACCTTCGCGAGTGTCGAGCATGCCGAAGGCGACGGGGTGCGCGAGGGCGGAGACGAGCAGTTCGCCGCCCGTCGGCTCTGGCGTATCGCCGTCCGCCGCGGCGTCGCTGGCCAGCGATGCCTGCCGCAAGGCCGTGCGCAGGCGCCTCACCTCGACGGGGTCCATCCCGCCGGCGTGCAGCGCCTCGAGCGTGTCGTCGAGCGTCCAGGATGCCGGGTCGGTGTCGGCCAGCAGGACCACCCTCAGCAGGTCGGCCACCGCACGAGCCTGCGCCAACGGGCGCCGGGCGCTCGTGCGCGTCGGAACCTCCCGGGCCGCCAGCTCGGACTCCAACGCCGCGACTTGCCGGCTGTCGTGTGCGATGACCGCACAGTCCGCCCACGACACGCCGTCGTGCACATGGCGCTCGCGCAGCAGTCGTGCGATGACGTCATGCTCCTCCGCGGCGGATCTCGCCACCAGCGCACGGACGCTGTCGTCCTCGTGATCTCCGTCGACGGCCGCGGCCGCCGCCCGCCGGTGAGAGACGACACCGACCGCGCCGATGCGGCTCGTGACATCGGCGACCAGGCGGCGCTGCGCCGACGTGCCACGGTGGGAGTTCGGCAGGACGTACAAGTCTGAGCGCGCGGCGAGGCGCGCGAAGTTCTCCGGACTCGCGCCGCGGAAGCTGCCCGACCCGACGTCGGGATCCCCGAACGCGAGCACGGCGATGCCGCGGGCGCGGCATGCTTCGAGCAGCTCGACTCCGCCGAGCGTGAGCTCCTGCGCGTCGTCGACGACGATGGTCCGCAGCCGCTCGATCGGATCCAAACCGGGTGCGCCGGCCGGCAGGGTGCGCACGAGACCGAGCGCCTCCCGCACCAGGCCCGCTGCATCGCGGTGCGCCCCGCGCATGCCGTCACGGGCATACAGATACTCACGAGCGAACGAGGCCGCCGCTGTCCACTCCGCGACCCCGTCCCGCTCGCCGAGTTCGGCGAGCCGATCCGGTTCGATGCCGAGCTGTGCACACTCGGCCAGGAGGGCCCTCAGCTCGGCGCGGAAGGCACGCGTCTCGCGGACGGGAACCGGTAGCGACTCCGGCCAGCGCCGCACCCCTTCCCGTTCGTCCGTGGCGTCGCCCTCCAGCAGATCGGCGATCAACTGGTCTTCGTCGGGGCCCGTCAGCAGCTGCGGTGGTTCGGCTCCGTTGTGTACCGCGTTCGCGCGCACGATCTGGAAGGCGAAGGCCACCACCGAGCGCGCGAGCGCGCCGCGGGTTGCAACCCCGACTGCCAGCGCCAAGCGGTCGCGCAACAGGGTCGCCGCGGTGCGCGACGGCGTGAGCACGAGCAGTTCTTCTGCGGACAGACGCGCGCCAGCGACCTCGCCCGAACCCGCGCCCGCCGGCGGACGCACCAGGTGTGCCACGCGAGCGATCGCCGTCACCGTCTTGCCCGAGCCGGGAGCGCCGACGACGACGCCGGAGGCGGATGCCGGAAGCTCGATGACCACGCGCTGCGCCGCATCCCACGTCACCGCATCCATGCATCTCACGCTAGCCGGAAGGGCCGACACCGACGTTCGCGCACAGCGAGCAGGTGACCCGCTCCGCAGCGATCCCGGCCCGCAGCGCGTGTCGTAGAGTCGACATGCGACCGGCGCACCGGATCGCCCCGCTCCTGCGACACAGGGAGGGTCACGAAAAGAAGTGAGGCAGTCACCGTGGAGATCCGCATCGGCATCGCGAACACCCCCCGAGAGCTCAGCTTCGAGTCGGCGCAGTCCGCGGATGCCGTGACCACGACGATCCAGCGCGCCCTCGAGTCCGACGAGCCCTTCGTCACCTTCACCGATGTGAAGGGCAACACCTACATCGTGCCGACCGCGGGCATCACCTTCATCGAGGTGGGCACCGAAGAGTCGCGCCGCGTCGGCTTCGTCGCCTGACACGACGGGCGCTCGACGTGGACATCCTCCTCGCCTTCATCTTCGGCGGTGCATTCGGCGGCGTCCTGCACTACCTCATGCCCGGTCGCTCGTCGCGCGGCACCGCCCTCGCGCCGGTGCTCGGCGCCCTCCTGGGCGGCTTCACGTGGATGGTGCTCACCTGGCTCGGGATGACCACTCTCACACCGTGGCTCTGGATCATTTCGCTCGCCGTCCCGGTCGTCGTCGTGCCGTCCGTGTTGGCGGTGCTGACCCGAACACGTGCGACCCATGACGCCCGTGAGCGCCTCCGGCTGAAGATCTCCTGAACTGATATCTCGAACGGTCGCTGCGCTGAGGGCGCACCGCCGTCAGGCGTCGAGGCCAATCGCAGCCATCCGCCGCGAGTGCGCGCCAAGCAGGTCGGTGAACACCGGCTCGACTTTGCGTTCTTCCGCGGCATCCAGAGTCTGAGGTCGCAGCGCGCCGCGCGCGATCAGCAGCGTGTCGCCCACCAGTCGGCGTCCCCACAGCGCGAGCAGCGACTTCCACTGCTCGTCGGCGGCGATCGCCTCGGCGACGATATCGGCGAGGGCCCGCCGATCGTTGTCGGCGTCCAGGATGTCGGCGACGCGACGACCGGTCGCGCCGTAACTGTTCGACAGAGCGAGGTAGAAGTCGTCGAGCATGCCCGCGGTGATGTGCACCGAGAGCATCGTCTCCAGGTGACGCGCGCCGTGCGTGGCACGGCGGAAGGCGTCGAGCGGCTCACGGAACGGCAGCATGAGCCCGAGCGCGTCATCTCCGCGCCCACGGATCACGGCGAGGATCTCACGGTGCTTCTGCAGTGCCGCGCCGGCGGCGACCGAAATCGACTCCTTCTGCGTGAGCTCGGGCGTCGGCGCGATCAACTCGCTCAGCGTTTCGAAGTAGCCCAACTGCAGGTACGCCGCCTGTCCGAGGAAGGTATCGATGTCGGGGGCGAGTTCTTCGAAGTCCACCCTTCGCACGTCACCGAAGTCGCCGCGCGAACGAACGCGCAACGTCCGCGCGACCGTGCGATCGCGCTGCCAGGGCCAGGTCACCACCTGCTCAGCCTAGAGGGCGGCGTGCCGGTTCCGAGGAGGTCCATCCCTGCTCCGGTAGGCTGGGACGGTCCCGGCGACGGATCGGGGCCCCCGCGCCTGCGGATGAGTAGAAGGCGTGGACCTCCTCACCGGCGGCTTCTCACCGCCAGACAGGCACGATCGTGACGACATTTGCTGAGCTCGGAATCGACCCCGACATCGTCCAGACACTCACCGCGAAGGGAATCGTCGACGCATTCCCCATCCAGGAGCAGACGATCCCCCTCGGTCTTCCCGGGCAGGACATCATCGGACAGGCCAAGACCGGAACGGGAAAGACCTTCGGCTTCGGCATCCCGGTGGTCCAGCGGTTGGGGCTCGACCCGGCTCCGGGTGTGAAGGCCCTGATCGTGGTGCCCACGCGCGAGCTCGCCGTCCAGGTCTACGAAGACATGGACATGCTGACGCAGAACCGGTCCACGAGCGTCGTCGCCATTTACGGCGGCAAGGCGTACGAGGGCCAGATCGACCAGCTGAAGGCGGGTGCGCAGATCGTCGTCGGCACGCCCGGTCGACTCATCGACCTCAACAACCAGAGGCTGCTCGACCTCTCCGGTGCCGTCGAGGTCGTCCTCGACGAAGCCGACAAGATGCTCGACCTCGGGTTCCTCTCCGACATCGAGAAGATCTTCCAGAAGGTCGCTCCGGTGCGCCACACCCAGCTCTTCTCCGCCACGATGCCGGGGCCGATCGTCGCGCTCGCGCGCCGCTTCATGACGAACCCCATCCACATCCGCGCCACCGACCCCGACGAGGGCCTGACCCAGGCGAACATCAAGCACCTCGTCTACCGCGCGCACTCGCTCGACAAGGACGAGGTCATCGCGCGCATCCTGCAGGCCGAGGGCCGCGGGAAGACGGTCGTGTTCACGCGCACGAAGCGCGCTGCCCAGAAGCTCGTCGACGAACTCACCGACCGCGGCTTCAACGCGGGCGCCGTTCACGGCGACATGAGCCAGGAGGCGCGCGAGCGCTCGATGGCCGCGTTCAAGGCGGGTAAGCGCGACGTGCTCATCGCCACGGATGTCGCCGCGCGCGGTATCGATGTCGACGACGTCACGCACGTGATCAACCACACGATCCCCGACGACGAGAAGACCTACCTGCACCGCGCCGGACGCACCGGTCGCGCGGGCAAGACCGGCATCGCCGTCACGTTCGTCGACTGGGACGACCTGCACAAGTGGGCACTGATCAACCGCGCTCTCGAGTTCGGCCAGCCCGAGCCCGTCGAGACCTACTCGTCGAGCCCGCACTTGTTCGCCGACCTCGACATCCCTGCGGGGACGAAGGGCCGCATCACCAAGGCCCCCAAGACCGAGGCCGTGCGCACCCAGCGCCCCGCGCCGGCGCGTGCGGAAGAGGTCGCCGAAGAGGGCTCAACCGAGGCCGGCACGCGCCGGCGCCGTCGCCGTCGCACCGGCTCACCGTCGGTCGGCTCGACATTCGCCGATGACGCGCCGCAGAGCGCGGATGGCGCGGCAGCCGGCACGGGCGAAGCTCCGCGCGACGCTGAGGGCGCGGGCACCCATGATGGGGCCGGCAAGGAGCACCGTGACGGCAACGCCGCGCCCGCACGTCGCCGCCGTCGTCGTCGTGGTTCAGGCGGCGGGGCCCCCTCGCAGACGCCGGCTGCCGGCGCCTGACTCAGCGCCGCGGCGTCGCTCGGTGGGTGAACCGGGACATTCACACCACCGGTTTCGATGTCGGAGGTTGTCGGTAGCGTCGGGGTTATGAAGGTCATCGATGGCATCGGCTCCCCGGGCATCCCGGGTGGCGCGGATGCGGTCGAGGATGATGTGTTTCCGTGCGATCCGGGGTGGGTTCCGCCGGATGCGCTGGACCTGATCTGTGACGCGGGTGCGATGGTCGCGGTGTTCACCGCGGAACGCTACCGCCGGGTCGCTGCCTACCGGCGGGAGGCTCTCGCCGAGGCGGCCGGACGTGGGCGGGGGCTCATCGACGTGGTGGAGCGGGCGATCCGTCTGGAGTTGGCCGCGGCACTGCGGGTCACGGAGCATGCCGCGGGGCTGCTGATCACGCAGGCGCAGGCCCTGGAGATCCGCTACCCCGCCGCCCTGGATGCCCTGGGCTCCGCGCGGGTGACGGAACGGCACGTGCAGGTGTTGATCGAGCTGCTCGACCCGCTCACCCCTGGTGAGTGCGACGCGGTGTTCGCGCAGGCGATGGTGCTCGCGGAGACGGAGCCGGTCGGCACGTTCCGTCGACGACTGCGCGCACTGATCGACCAGACCCGGGTGGAAACCCTTCCGGAACGTCACGAATGGGCGTTGCGGGAGCGGCGCGTTTTCGTGGAACCCGCCGATGAGGGGATGGCGTGGCTGACCGCATATCTGCCCGCGGTGGAAGCCCACGCCATCCACGGGAGGATCACCGCGATTGCGAAGACAGTGACCGCTCCGGACGGCGATGAGCGCACCCTGGATCAAGCCCGCGCCGACGTGTTCGGCGACCTGCTGATCGACGGCACCTGCACCGACCATCCCGAGGCTGCCCGCGGTATCCGCGCCACCGTCGTCGTCACCGTCCCCGCCCTCGCGCTGCTCGATACCCCCACCGACGCTCTGAACGGCGGGTTCGCCGTCGTCGACGGTGTCGGGCCGATCCCGATCGAACGGGCACGCGAGTTGTGCGGTGGAGCGGACGGGTGGATGCGGGTGCTCACCCACCCCGACACCGGCGCCGTCGTCTCCGTCGGACGCGAACGCTACCGACCCCCACCCGCCCTCCAGAAACTCGCCCGTTGGAGAGCCGCCCGGTGCATGGCGCCCGGGTGCGGCACCCCGGCCGACCGGTGCGATCTCGACCACACCCTTGCCTGGGAACACGGCGGCCACACCGCACTCACCAACCTCGCGCCCCTCTGCCGCGGACACCACACCGTCAAACACCACGGCGGCTGGCGGGTGCATCAACTCACCGACCCCGCCCATTCGGGGGCACTCGAATGGGTCTCGCCCTACGGACGCCGCTACACGGTCGCGCCCGAACGCACGATCCCGGTCTTCACGACGGCCGCAGGCTGAGTTCGGCGCTCGCCGGAGGCCGCGGCGGGTACACCCACGTCACCATGACGACCGACACGATCATCAACAGGAACCATGACACCAGCTTCGTGATCGACACGGGCTGCCAGCCATCGAGCTGATCCGGGTAGAGCCACGCGCCTGCCCATGTCCCGATGTTCTCCGCGAGGTAGATGAACACGGCAACGCCGGCATAGGCGGCGAGCAACGGCAGGCGCAGTGTCCGTCGCCAGATCCGCGCGTGCATCACCGTCGGCAGCCACAGCGCGACCACGGCGACCAGCAGCACCCAGCGCAGGTCCCACACGAAGTGATGCGCGAAGAAGTTGACGTAGATGAGCGCAGCGACCACCGCCGTGAGCCAGCGCCGCGGATAACGGGCGAACGTGAGATCGAAGAGCCGGTACACGCGCACCATGTACGAACCCACAGCCGCGTACATGAAGCCGCTGAACAGCGGAACCCCGCCGATACGCAGCACGCCCTCCGCCGCGTAGGCCCACGATCCGACGTCGGTCTTGAAGAGTTCCATCACCGTGCCCGTGATGTGGAAGAGCACGATGACCCACACCTCGCGTCCATTCTCCAGCCGTCCGATCAGCAAGCCGATCTGGATGAGCACCGCGGCGATCGTGAGTGCGTCGTTGCGTGCCAGCGCGGCATCCTCCGGCCACCACAGACGTGCGGCGACGATCACCGCGAGCAGCGCGAAGCCGAACACGCATGCCCACGCCTGCTTGATGAGAAACACCGCCGTCTCGACGAGAGCAGCGCGCACGCCGCGCTCGGGCGCGCCGCGCAGCACGCGGTGAGCGGCGGCGTCGATCCGACGCTCGAGGGAGGTGGGCTGCTGCATACGTCGCGGCGCACCCGTCAGGGGAAGACGGGCGCGCTGCCCGTGGCTCTTTCGATGATGCGGCTGACCATCGCGTCGGCGGTCGTGAACTCCCCCGGCTGGTTGGGCTTGCCGAGTCCGTGATAGTCGCTCGACCCGGTCACGATGAGGTCGCGCTCGGAGACCAGCGCGCGCAGCGCGCCCAGCGCCGGCTCACGGTTCTCCCGATGACCGAGCTCGAACCCCGCCAGACCCGCGGAGAGCATCCGCCGTATCAGCCCGTCGGGCAGCAGCCCGCCGCGTCCGGCAGGATGGGCGATGATCGGCACTCCCCCGGCATCCACCACGGCCGCCACCGCGGTCACCGGGTCGGGCGCGTACAGATCGACGTAGTAGTCGCTTCCGGGATGCAGGATGCCGGCGAACGCCTCGCCGCGATCCTGCACGTAGCCGCGAGCCACGAGCGCGTCGGCGAGATGCGGCCGCCCGACCGTCGCGCCCACCGCGGTCTGGGCGAGAATGTCGTCCCACGTCAGGTCGTAGTCACGCCCGATGCGCTCGGCCATGGTCTGCGCGCGCGTCAGACGCGACCGGCGGATGCGGTCGGTCAGCGCACGTAGATTCGGGTGCTCCGGATCGAAGAGGTAGGCCAGAACGTGGATGCTGCGCCATTCGTGGCGCGCCGACAACTCCATCCCCGGTATCAACGTCATCCCGAGCGAACCGGCGGCCTCCGCCGCCTCGGTCCACCCCGACGTCGTGTCGTGGTCGGTCAGGGCGACCGTGCCGAGCCCCACCGCATGGGCTGCGGCCATGACGCGCGCCGGCGGTTCGGTGCCGTCGGAGTGATCCGAGTGCAGATGGAGATCCGTCGGCCCGCGAAACCGCGGCATCCGACGCCCGCCCTCCGACACCACCATGCCATGAGCGTACCGGTGCCGCGCGAGGCCCCACGCGGTCCGGGAACTCCCAGGAGACCTGCCGTAGAGTCCCTGACGTGCTGCGCCTGTTCGGGATCCTGATGACGGTGACCGCGGCGATCGCGACCGCGATCGTCACGTGGCCGCAGTTCTTCCGTCTCGAGCAGACTTTCCCCCTCGCGCAGATCGTGTCGCTGCGCGGCGTCGTCGTTCTGGTGTTCGCGGTCGTCTTCATCGTCGGTCTGCTGGTCAGCCTCGCGCGTCCGCTGCGGGCATTCGCGGGGGCGATCGCGGTGATTGCTCTGATCGGCGCACTCGCGAACGGCGCCATCCTGCTCTCCCGCGGAATCAGCACCGGTACGCTGCCGACGGCCACCTCGACGACCATCCGAGTCATGACCTGGAACACGGCCGGTACCGCGACGGACCCGCAGGTCATCGCCCAGACCGCGGTCGCCATGCGCGCCGACGTCGTCGCGCTCCCTGAGACGACCATCGAGACCGGTGAGGCGGTTGCCGTCGCCATGCGCGACATGGGCTCGCCGATGTGGGCGCACCACGAGAACTACGGCGACCGACCCGGCTATCCCGACTGGGCCGCCAACTCCACGACGCTGCTCATCTCCCCCGAGCTCGGCGACTACGCCGTCGTCGCGTCGACCTCGGACGGAGCCACCAATACCTCCGCTGTCCCGAGTGTCGTTGCTATGCCCGTCAACGGCAACGGCCCGACGATCGTCGCGGTGCACGCCGTCGCCCCGCGGCAGGACCGCATGGCGGACTGGCGCAGTGACCTCGAGTGGATCGCGAACCAGTGCGCGAGTGACGACGTCATCATGGCCGGAGACTTCAACGCCACCGTCGACAACATGGCGCGCCTGGGTGTCGACGGCGGCGATCTCGGTCGGTGCCGCGACGCCGCGACGCGCACCGGGTCGGGCGGCGTCGGCACCTGGTCGACGAGTTGGCCAGCTCTCATCGGCACGCCGATCGACCACATCATGGCCACCGACCGCTGGAAGCCCACCGGATCCGCCGTGCTCGGCTCACTGGATGCGAGCGGCAGCGACCACCGACCGTTCGTCGTGCAGTACGAGCGGGTGCCCTCCGACGGTTGAGCCGAGGTGCGAGACTGGACGCATGAGCACGAGCGACAGCGACACGATCGCCACGACCGACAGCACCGTCACCCCCGTCGAGAACACGAACCGCAAGCAGCCGTTCCCGCGTGGTTTCCTGGAGACGATCACGTCGGGCTGGGCCGAACGTCCCGAGCTCACGCCTGATCCACGAGCCCAGGCCGCCTACACGGCTGCCCGCCGTGCTGCGGTGTCGGCAGCGTTCCCCGGTCGTCGGCTGGTTCTTCCTGCCGGAGGGTACAAGCAGCGCTCCAATGACACGGACTACCCGTTCCGTGCGCACTCCGCCTTCACGCATCTCACCGGGTGGGCCAGCGACAGCGTTCCGGATTCTGTGCTGGTGTTCGACCCCCGCGCAGACGGCAGCGGGCACGACGTCACCCTGTACCTGCGGGAGCGCGCCGATCGCACGAGCGCCGAGTTCTACGGCGACGCGACGATCGGTGAGTTCTGGATCGGCCCGCGCCCGGCGCTCGCCGGGGTGGCGAGCGACCTGGCCATCGCGACGGCGCACCTCGACCACTTCGTCGCCGGTGACTCCGACGTGCTCCTCGACGACGACGACGAACTCACACGCTTCGTCTCAGAGTTGCGACTGATCAAGGACGACTATGAGATCGAGCAGATCCGTCTGGCCGTCGAGATCACGGCGCGCGGCTTCGACGACATCATCGCCGATCTTCCGCGCATCGTTCAGACTCCCCGCGGGGAGCGGGCCGTCGAGGGCCTCTTTCACCATCGCGCCCGCGTAGAAGGCAACGGCGAAGGCTACGACACGATCGCGGCCTCCGGTCCGCACGCCTGCTACTTGCACTGGACGCGCAACGACGGCGCGGTCGTGCCGGGAGATCTGATCCTGATCGACGCCGGCGTGGAGGTCGACAGCCTCTACACCGCCGACATCACACGCACGATCCCGGTCAACGGCACCTTCTCCCCCATCCAGCGGAAGATCTACGAGACGGTGCGCGAAGCGGCCGACGCCGCATTCGCCGCCGCGCGCCCCGGCGTGAAGTTCCGCACCATCCACGAGGCGGCCATGCGGGTCATCGCTGAGCGGGTCGCCGAGTGGGGACTGCTGCCTGTCACCGCCGAGGACGCGCTCGACGCCGACAACGGTGGGCAGCACCGCCGCTACATGGTGCACGGCACCAGCCACCATCTGGGACTCGATGTCCACGATTGTGCTCAGGCGCGCCGCGAGATGTACTACGACGGCATCCTCGAGCCGGGCATGGTCTTCACGATCGAGCCGGGCCTCTACTTCCAGATCGACGACCTCACCGTGCCCGAGGAGTACCGCGGGATCGGTGTCCGGATCGAAGACGACATCCTCATGACCGCCGACGGCCCCGTCAACCTCTCCGCCGAGATCCCCCGCACCGCCGACGAGGTCGAGGCGTGGGTCGCGGGGCGCATCGTCACGAGCTGACGAACGCCTTCCGGTCGACCGCGTCGCGCGAGACGTGACTCCGCAGCCACGGCAGGACGGATGCCGCGAGCTCGGCTCCGATCTCGTCGGGCGGCTGCCGCCGTCCCTTCACCTCGAACGAGTGCCTGGCGCCGTCGATCCAGACGGGGGTCGCGTCGCGGCATGTGGCCAGCACCTCGTCGAACTGTTCACGCGGGAGAATGAACGGATCGTTCGTTCCCTCCACGAACAGCTGGGGTGCGGTGATCGCCGGTAGGTGTGCAGCGCGCAGCTTCTCGGGAGCGCCCGGCGGATGCAGCGGATACCCCAGATAGATCAGGCCCCGCGGCGAGATGACCCCCTCCGCAGCTGCCATCGAAGCCATCCGCCCTCCGTACGATTTGCCGGCGGCGAAGTGAGGGACGTCCGGAACGGTGTCGGCGAGAGCCCCCAGCGCGGCGCGCCAGGTCGACACGGCATGAGGCGCAGGTCCCGGCATCCGTCGACCCGCCTGCGCGTAGGGGAATGCGAAGCGCAGCACGCTGACTCCTCTGGCAGCCAGGGCCTCGGCGAACCCGACGAGGAACGGATGATCCATCCCCGCTCCCGCGCCATGGGCGAGGGCGAGCCCTGCCCAGGGATCCTCCGCCGCACACAGACCGGTCGATACGGCGACAGTGCCTGCGGGCAGGACGACATCGATCATTTCTCGACGGGAGCGGCTCCACCGGGATTCTCGGCGGATGCTTCGGAATCGGCGCCATCGCGACCCGCCGCCTCTTGCGGAGCGCCCGGCTCGGTGGCGGGCTCTTCCGCCGGAATGCGCTCGCCGTAGCGCGGCGGCACGTCGTCGATGCGCTCGCCGTACTGCGGTGGGGTCACGGGTGCGGATGCCGGAGCCGGCTGGTGCTCGACCGTCGCATGGCGGGGCGCCGCCGGCGCGACCGTGCGGCCGACGACTTCGCGCGCGCGGTGGATGCTGCGCGGAAGAACGGTGACCTCGTAACGATCGGCGAGCACCTGAGTGACCGACGTGTAGTCACGGCGACGGCGGACGATGGAGTACGTGATGATGCTCATCAGCATGCCCAGCGCGATGCCGACCAGCATCACTCCGACGAACAGCTGAATGGCTGCGTTCGGCGTGCCGAGCACGAAGATCGCGGAGAAGAGCAGTCCCAGCAGGATGCCGTTGATCGCGCCCGAGCGCGCCGCGGCGGCGTAGCCCAGGCGTCCCGTGACGGTCTCGACCGACCGCAGTCCGTGGCCGACGATGGCGATGTCGCGAGCCGGTACGTCCGCTTCGACAAGCTGCGAGACCGCTTTCTGTGCCGCCGGATACGTCGCGTAGTCGGCGATCTTCTCGCCCTGTTCCTGGGGAATTCCGCCCAACATGCTCACGAATCCATTTTGACACGCAGACCCTGTGCATCCGCCTGTGCGTCGCCCGGAGCATCCATGTCTGCGGACTACGCTGGTCGGGTGAGTACGCAGAGGGTTTTCGTGGCGCGCCTGGTGGGCTGCACCGTCTTCGACCCCGCGGGCGACCGGCTCGGCAAAGTCCGGGACGTCGTCGTCATCTATCGAAAAGACGACCCGCCCCGCGTTGTCGGTCTGGTCGTCGAGATCCCCGGCCGTCGCCACGTGTTCCTCTCCATCGGAAGGGTGACCTCGATCCAGTCTGGACAGGTCATCACGACCGGTCTCATCAACGTGCGCCGCTTCCAGCAGCGCGGCGGTGAGGTGCGCGTCATGAGCGAACTGCTCGGTCGCAAGGTCTACTTCACCGACGGATCGGGGCACGCCGTCATCGAAGACGCGGCCATCGAACGCAATCGCCTCGGCGAGTGGGACATCGGACAGCTCTTCCTGCGCAAGCCCAAGACGAGCGCCTCCCCCTTTGCCAAGGGTCCGACGACCTTCGCCACCTGGAGCGATGTGCGGGAGCAGGCGGTGCCCGGTGAGTCACAGTCCGCGGAACAGCTCGTCGCGACATTCTCCGAGTTGAAAGCCGCCGACCTCGCCAACACCCTCCTCGACCTCCCGGACGAGCGCCTGCTCGAAGTCGCCGAAGAGCTCTCGGACGACCGCCTCGCGGACGCCCTCGAAGAGATGCCCGAAGACGATCAGGTGCACATCCTCGAGGCCCTCGGCGATGAGCGCGCGGCGGACATCCTCGACCAGATGGAGCCCGACGACGCGGCGGACGTGCTCGCGCAGCTGCCCGAAGATCAGCGCGAAGAGCTCCTGGAGCTCATGGAGCCCGAGGAAGCCGAAGACGTCCGCGCCCTTCTGAAGTACGGACCCGACACCGCCGGCGGCCTGATGACCAGCGAACCGATCGTGCTCTCAGCCGACGCGACCGTCGCCGAGGCGCTCGCGCTCATTCGCCGTCACGAGCTGCACCCGGCGCTGGCCGCCGCCGTCTTCGTGACTCTGCCCCCCTACGAGACACCCACCGGCCGGCTGCTCGGCACCGTGCACTTCCAGCGGATGCTGCGCTATCCCCCGCACGAGCGACTCGGCGCGATCATCGACGACACGCTCGACCCGGTGACGGCGACGGCGTCCGCCGCCGAGGTCGCACGCCTGTTGGCCAGTTACAACCTCGTCTCGTTGCCTGTGGTCGACCAGGCCCGCCGCTTGGTCGGCGCGGTCAGCGTCGACGACGTGCTCGACTATCTGCTGCCCGACGACTGGCGCTCTCACGACGGAGATCATGAGCCCGTCCTGACCACGCCGCAGGCCGCCCCCGTCCGGAGGAGGTTCTGATGGCCAAGGATCGCGGCCGATTCTCCCTCGACGCGCCCCGCGGACGCGCCGGGATGCTCAACCGCACCCCGCAACCGTCGCAGGACCGCTTCGGGCGTTTCTCGGAGTCGTTCGCCCGGGCGATGGGAACGTCTGGGTTTCTTATCGGCATGACCGTGTTCGTCGTTCTCTGGCTGTGGTGGAACACGGCGATGCCCCGCGATATGCAGTTCGACGCCGCCGAGAACAACTACACACTGCTGACGCTCATCCTCTCGCTGCAGGCCTCGTACGCCGCGCCGCTGATCCTGCTCGCGCAGAACCGACAGGATGACCGCGACCGCGTGCAGATCGAACAGGACCGCCAGCGCGCCGAGCGCAACCTCGCCGATACCGAATACCTGGCACGGGAGGTCGTGGCCCTGCGCATGGCGATGACCGATGTCTCCGAGCACGTGGTGACCCGTGAGGTTCTGCGACAGGAGCTGAAGGCGTTGCTTGAGTCGCTCGAAGACTCCCGTGACGCGGCGTCGGGCACGCGCGCGCCCGCCGACCCCTCGTGATGGCGGCATCCGAGGGGCCGACCGACGCGCGCCGCGACGCGGTTCGACGCGCCGTCGGCGCCGTGATCGACCCGGAGCTGCGGCGCCCCCTCACCGAGCTCGACATGATCCGCGACGTACAAGTGACGGCAGACCGCGCCGCCGTCGAGATCGCGCTGACGATCGTGGGCTGCCCCGCCGCCAACCGCATCGAACGGGACGTCCGTGCCGCGGCGGCCGGCGTCGCCGGAATCTCGGCTGTCGATGTGATCGTCGGTGTGATGACAGCGGCCGAGCGTCAGGCGCTCACCGAACGGCTTCGCGGCGGCCGAGCCGCACGAACCATGCCCTTCGGCCCGGATTCGCTCACCCGTGTCATCGCTGTCACGAGCGGCAAAGGCGGGGTCGGCAAGTCCAGCGTCACCGCGAATCTCGCTGTCGCGCTGGCCGGACGCGGCCTCGCGGTCGGACTCATCGACGCGGACGTCCATGGCTTCTCCATTCCGGCCCTGCTCGGACTCGTGGATGCCGAGGGCAGACCGCCCGCACCGACCCGGATCGACGATCTGATGCTGCCCCCGGTCGCATACGAGGTGAAGGCGATCTCGATCGGCATGTTCCTGCCGCGCGACCAGCCCGTGTCGGCGGCCGTGGCGTGGCGCGGTCCGATGCTGCACCGCACCGTCCAGCAGTTCCTCACCGATGTGTACTTCGGTGACCTCGACGTGCTTCTCATCGACATGCCGCCGGGCACCGGCGACGTGGCGATCTCGGTCGGACAGCTGCTGCCGCACGCCGATGTGCTCGTCGTGACGACACCTCAGTCGGCGGCGTCCGACATCGCTGTCCGCAGCGGCCTCGTCGCCGCTCAGACCGGCCAGCGGGTGATCGGCGTGGTGGAGAACATGGCCGCGATGACCCTGCCCGACGGCAGCACACTCGACCTGTTCGGCTCTGGAGGCGGGGCCGCGGTCGCCGCCGCGCTCTCGTCAGAGAGCACCGAGGTGCCCCTGTTGGCATCCGTGCCCCTCAGCGTGGGGCTGCGCGCGGGAGGAGATGCCGGCATACCGATCGTCGTATCCGACCCCGATGACCCCGCAGCGCGCGCGCTGTCTGCGGTCGCCGCGGCCATCGCCGGTACCCCGCGCGGACTCGCGGGACGCTCGCTGCCGCTCGCACCGCGTTGAGATTCCGGGCCGACGAGGCTCAGGTGGCCTCGTCGTCGTACGGGACGTCGCGGTCGGGGTCGAAGGCGGAGACCAGGGTCATGGGCGATGTCGCGGCCACGGCGGTACCCACGGCAGCGGCCTTCACCAGCGGCACCGGGGCGTCATCGAGGAGCGCGTCGCGGATGATGCGACGGGGGTCGTACTGGCGGGGATCGAGCTTTCGCCACTCGACATCGTCGAAGTCCTCGCCCAGCTCGTCCTTCACCCGCGTCTTGGCACCGCTCAACCACTCGCGAGCACGCACCGTCAGCCGCGCGAGCGTTTCCGCGTACGTGGGAAGCCGCTCGGGTCCGACCAGCAGGGCGGCCACGATCAAGATCAGGACGAGCTTGTCCCAGTCGAGGCCGAAGAACATGCCTCCAGGTTACCCGTGCGCCTGACGACCGCGATGCGGCGCGCACCGTACTGTGGGGGACGGAGGAAGACGATATGGCCGACCAAGACGCGATCCGCAGGTACGTCGACGAAGTGACTGTCGAACCTGAGCAGATCGAGCGCGCTCGTGCGCACGCACTCGAACTGGGCGCCGACCCGATCAGCCCGGCCGTCGGCGCGCAGATCGCCGTCATCGTCGCCACCACGGCAGCGCTCAACATCGTCGAGATCGGCACGGGAGCAGGGGTTTCCGGACTGTGGTTGATGCACGGTGCGCCGCGGGCGACCCTCACCACGATCGACAAGGAGCCCGAACACCTCGCTGCCGCGCGCACCGCCTTCGCTGATGCGAAGATCCCGCCGGCACGGGCGCGGTTCATCGCCGGCCGAGCCGCCGACGTCCTGCCGCGCATGAACGAGGCGTCCTATGACATCGTGCTCGTCGATGCCGACCCCGACGGCGTGATCGACCACGTCGAACACGGACTTCGACTCGTCCGCGCAGGCGGCACCGTACTGATACCGCGTGTGCTCGCGGGCGGTGCGGTCGCCGACCCGGTGCGACGCGACGCGGTGACCACCGCCTACCGCACGCTCATTCAGGAGACCCAATCCTCCCCCGCCGTCCTCGGCGCGCTGTCGATCGTCGGCGAGGGACTGCTGCAGCTCACCACCGTCGCTTCCGACGCGCGCTGACGGCCGCCACCCTCACAAAGCGGGCCCACGGGTGACGAAAAGGGTCGCTCCGAAGACCGACCCTTTTCGTGGAGATGAGGAACTCAGGCGGCGCCGACCACACCGCCGAGAACGCCGTGCAGTTCCTTTGCCTCTTCATCATTGACAGAGACGACGAGTCGGCCGCCGCCTTCGAGGGGAACGCGCACGATGATGAGGCGCCCCTCCTTCACGGCCTCCATCGGTCCGTCACCGGTTCGCGGCTTCATGGCTGCCATTGCGGGCTCCTTTTGTCGTCGGACTACCCTGACAAGTTTATCGGTATGCCGAGACACTGGCCGAACCAGGGACAGGGGGCTTCAGGTTCAGGGGATCTGGGTGTACGTGTTGCCGATCGCGAGCATCTGATAGATCCACCACCATTGGCCGGTCAGGCCGAGCCCCAGCAGAGTCCACCGCCAGAGGGGATGCCGCGGCAATGCCAAGGCTCCGTAGAGCGGCGCGAGCGGAAGCAAAAGCCGGAAGATGCTGGACTGAGGGAAGAAGACGAGGAGCAGGTAGAGCAGGTAACTCGCCGACCACAGCCGCACTTCGATGCCGACCCGACGCACGTGCGGCTCGAACATCAGCGGCGCAGCGAGCCCGATCGCCGCCGCAGCGAGCGCCACGTACCCGAGAATCTCCGGCAACCCCCACAGGTGGAACCACAGCGCCGTGGCCTGGATGAAGCCGTCGAACGGGGCGAAGCCGCCGTCGCCGATCCAGCCGCGTCGCCAGGACAGCTCGGTCTGCATGTAGGCGCTCGGGTCGCCGGTGACGAAACCCGCAATGAACTGCCATGACAGTCCCACCGCCGCGGCGAGCAGGCCGAGCGCCACGATGTGGACGATCTGAACGGCGGGCAGGGCATCGCTCCGGCGCCGGAACCACCGAACGATCGCATACCCGGCAAGAAGCAACGCGAACGCGAGGACGCCTGGGCGCGTGTAGCCCATCAACGGGATCAGCACGCAGAGCCAGACGAACCGCCGCCTCATCAGGGACCACAACGCCAGGAACAGCCACAGCAGGAACAGCGACTCGGCATACCCCATCTGGAAGAGCGCGGCGAGTGGGCAAGCGGCGAACAGAGCGACGGCCCAGAATGCCGATCCGACATCAATCCGCTCGCGTAGGAGATGGAAGAGCACGAGGCAGCCGAGGTAGCCGGCCACGATCGCGAGCACGACGGCGGCGAGCGGGTAGTTGCCGCCGAAGACCGCCGACAGCGCCCGCGAGACGGCCGGGTAGAGAGGCATGAACGCCCACGCGTTCTGCGTCACGTGCCCGCTGGTGTCGAGGGGCAGGTGATCGGGATACCCGGCCGTCCCGACGACCCAGTACCACTGGGCGTCCCACCCCATCGAGAGCGTACCGATCGTGGCGTCGGCACCGAATCGTGACGTTGGCCCGGACAGCTCCGCAGCGATCAGGAAGAACACGGTCGTCACGAGGCGCGCCGCAACGTAGATGGCGGCGACGACGAGCGCAGGCCGCCACTGGACGATCCGGTCGCGCACGGGAACAGGAGTCGTCAGGGAATGCTCAACCACGCGCGAAGGCTCCGCTCGACGTCTTCGATCTGGGCGTAGGACACGCGTTCTTCGTCGTGGTGCGCGAGCAGGGGGTCACCCGGTCCGTAGTTCACGGCCGGAACGCCGAGCGCCGCGAAGCGAGCGACGTCTGTCCAGCCGTACTTCGGCCGCGCCTCGGCTCCGACGGCGGCGAGGAACTCCCGGGCGATCGGGGCGTCCAGCCCCGGCCGGGCGCCGGCGGCCGCGTCGACGATGTCGACCTCGAACCCCTCGAAGACCCGGCGCATGTGCGCCTCGGCATCGGCGATGCTGCGGCTCGGAGCGAAGCGGAAGTTCACCTCCACCTCGCACAGGTCCGGAATCACGTTGCCGGCGACTCCCCCCGAGATGCGCACAGCATTGAGTCCTTCGCGGTACACGAGCCCATCGACCGCGATCTCGCGCGGGCGATACTCCGCGAGGCGCGCCAGGACAGGGGCCGCGCGATGGATGGCGTTCTCGCCCATCCAGGCCCGCGCCGCGTGCGCGCGAACACCGTGGGTCCGCACGACGGCGCGCATCGTGCCATTGCAGCCGCCTTCGACCTGTCCATTGGACGGCTCCCCCAAGATCGCGAAGTCCGCCGCAAAGAGATCCGGGCGGGTGCGCGCGAGGCGCGTCAACCCGTTGCGTTCGGAATCCACCTCCTCGTTGTCGTACCAGAGCCACGTGATGTCGACACGGGGATCGGTCAGCTCTGCCGCCAGCTTCAGCTGCACGGCGGTGCCGGCCTTCATGTCCACGGTTCCGCGACCCCACAGGTAGGGGGCGCCGTCGACCTCGATGTCACGTGTGGGCAGGTTCGCGTTGATCGGCACCGTGTCGAGGTGCCCGGCGATCGCGACGCGCTGCGATCGCTCCCGCTGCGTGCGGGCCACGATCGTATCCCCGTCGCGGTACACGTCGAGGTGCGGCAGCGGCGATATGGCCGCGAAGATCGCGTCGGCGAGGGTCTTCTCGTCGCCGGAGACGCTGGGGATGTCGCAGATCACCCGAGTGAGATCGACGGACGAGGCGGACAGATCCAGCTCAGGCATGGGGTGAGTCTACCGAGGGTCCTCGCTTCGATAGCCTAAGAGTCATGACTGAACAGCGCACCGTGTGGGGCATCGGCCTGGCGACGAAGAGCGAAGACGGCACGATCCTCGACACCTGGTTCGCCGAAGTCAGACTCGGCATCCCGACCGACGGCGATGCCGCGGCAGCGGTCATGACCTGGAGCGAGTTCGCCGAATCCGACGAGCGTCGCGCCGTGGAGGTCGAGTTGATCTCCCTGTCGATCGACCTCGATGACGCGCCCGTCTCGACGCCCGATGCCTACCTGCGCCTCCACGCTCTCTCACACCGCATCGTCGCGCCCAACGACCTGAACCTCGACGGCATCTTCGCCCACCTTCCGATCGTCGCGTGGACGACCGCCGGCCCGATGCACCCCGACGATGCGGCGCGACTGCGTCCGCTGCTGCAGCGCGAGGGCATCCAGGTGCACAGCCTCGACAAGTTCCCGCGTCTGCTCGACTACGTGACACCGCCGGGAGTGCGCATCGCGGATGCCTCGCGCGTGCGGCTCGGAGCGTACCTGTCGCCGGGAACCACGGTGATGCACGAGGGTTTCGTCAACTTCAACGCCGGCACCCTCGGTTCGTCCATGGTCGAAGGCCGGGTCTCGCAGGGCGTCGTGGTCGGAGACGGCTCCGACATCGGCGGAGGTGCGTCGATCATGGGCACCCTCTCCGGGGGCGGGTCGCACCGGGTGTCGATCGGTTCGCGTACGCTCCTCGGCGCCAACGCCGGCATCGGCATCTCCCTCGGTGACGACTGCATCGTCGAGGCCGGTCTCTACGTGACGGCGGGGACGAAGATCGTCCTCTCCCACGAGCCCCCGCTGCACGACGGCTCGCGTCCCATCGTCAAGGGCGCGCAGCTCTCGGGTCAGAACAGTCTTCTGTTCCGCCGGAACTCGCTCACCGGTGCGGTCGAAGCCGTCCGTCGCGAAGGCGTGGGCGTGACCTTGAACGAGGCACTGCACGCCTGAGGCCGATGGCCGCCGGCTGACCCGCGTCCGGAATCGGTCTTTCGCAACAGAATCGGATGCCGCGGCCCGCGCCGTCCGCATCCGACGCCCGTATCCGAATCCGTTCAGGCGCGGGTCCAGGACGACACGGCCGGGCCGTCGCTGGCACGCCACGGCACGCGCGGAACGTCGAGCTCGCGCACGCGCCCCGTCAGCCAGTACGTCTCGTCGGGACCCCACCCTCCGATCAGGCTCGCATACTCGTCGTCGACCTCGATGGCGCGCGTGGCGGCGGTGAGGTAGGCCCATCCAGTGAGGTGTACGCCGTCCCACTCCTGTGCGACGCGACTCCACTCCGGCAGCAGCCACCGCCCGTCGCGTCCGGTCGTGCGGAACCAGTCGTGGCGACGCGCCGCGGTGACCTCCAGCGGGTACCGACGGCAGAGGTGCGCCCAGTCGGCGGCGGTGCGCACCTCGTGGATGCGGCCGGTACCGGCGACCGGGATCGCCTCGGCCTGCGTCCACCCGAGGGCGTCCTCGACGTACGCCAGCCCCGCGGGGAGCCCGCCCGGAAGCTCGCCGGTGGTGTGCGGCGCACCCCAGGGGTGCGACCACCAGTGGCCGCTGAATCCCTGCCCCGCCGGGGTGAGCCGCCGCTCGCGGGCGCGATCCTCCTCCGCGCGCGTCGCGGCCGCCCAGCGCCCCGCGGCATCCGGAGCGGGATCGAACATCGCGGGCTCGCCGTCGAAGGCGAGCGCCCATTGCGTGTCGGCGATGTCGCGTCGCCACCAGCGGGATGCCGGGTGGCGGACCACCCGGTCCGCCACCGCGGTCAGCGCGGCCGTGACCCGCGCATCCGCGGCGAGCACGTCCCACCCGTCGGGAGGCTGCCAGTAGCGCGCGGCCCCGACGCTGAGGACCAGGGCCTCCTCGATCGCGGCGGGCGTGATCGCGACCCGCGTCGCGCCGATCAGCTGCACCAGTCGATCGATGCTCGCTGCGCTCATCTGGTCATCGAGGGCGGAGCCGTCGACGCGCTCGCCGACGAAGGCGACGAGCCTTGTCGCGCCTGCATGCACGTCCGCTGCGTATCCGAGGTGGAACAGCATGCCCCGGACATCCGATGATCCCGCGGCGACGAGCTCGAGGCACGGGCGCCGCCCGCGCGGGCCGGCGAGCAGCCGCGCGCCGGGGCTCACTCCCGGATGCGCACCGACAGGCATGTGACGCAGCCTTCGAGCTTCTCGAACTCGCTGATGGGGGTGGTGACGACGCTCAGCCCGCGTTCGACGTAGCGTTCAGCAGTCTCGGGCGCGTCCGATGACAGGAGGACCTCCCGCGGGCCGAGGACGACCACCGCCGTGCCGTGTTCCTCGGGCACCGCCTCGAAGACCGGGAAGAGAGACGGGTCGTCGACGAGAGGCTCGAACCCGACGACGGTGCCGTCGGGCAGCGCCGTGACGCCGCTCTTGAGATGCAACACTCGCTCGACGGGCACGGCGACCACGTTCCAGCCCCGCGGCGAGAGCATCGCGGTCAGCTGTGCGATGCCGTCGGCGTTGGTCCGCGAGGATGCCCCGACGTAGACGGTCGAACCGACCTTGAGCACATCACCGCCGTCGAGCGTGCCGGGAGCCGCGATCTCCTCGATCTCCAGGCCGGTCCTCTCCACGGCATCCCGCACCGACGACGCTTCACCCCGGCGCGACAGCGCGCCCGCGCGGCACAGGACGGCCAGATCGCCGAAAACGACCACGGCATCTTCGACGAAGACACCATCGGGCTGCGCGTCGGCGGGATCGATCTCGATGATCTCCCACCCGCGCGAGCGGAAGACGTCGACGTACGCCTCCCACTGGCGCACGGCCAGATCGGCATCGACGGACGTGCGCCCGATGTGGGTGACCTCTCCGTCGGCGAGCAGGGGAGACGGACGGCGAACGAGCAGACGCGACATGGCTCGACCCTACTGGATCGACGCGTGACGCCTCGCTGCTGCGTGCTGCGTCAGCCGAGGCCGGGGTAGGTGCGCTCGCCCGCCCCCACGTAAAGCTGTTGCGGTCGACCGATCTTGGTCTGCGGGTCGTACTGCATCTCGCGCCAGTGCGCGAGCCATCCCGGCAGGCGGCCGATCGCGAACAGCGGTGTGAACATGCGCGTGGGAAAGCCCATCGCCTTGTAGATCACGCCGGTGTAGAAGTCGACATTCGGGTAGAGGCGACGCTCCTTGAAGTAGTCGTCTTCGAGGGCGACCTGCTCCAGCTCCTGGGCGAGATCGAGCAGCGGGTCATGGACTCCCAGCTCGGCGAGGATCTCGTCGGCTGATTCCTTGACCAGCTTCGCTCGCGGATCGTAGTTCTTGTAGACGCGGTGTCCGAAGCCCATGAGCTTCACCCCGTCTTCCTTGTTCTTCACCCGCTCGACGAAGCGCTGCACACTCTCCCCCGAGGTCTGGATGCGCGCCAGCATGTCGAGCACAGCTTCATTGGCACCACCGTGCAGGGGCCCGTAGAGGGCGTTGATACCGGCGGAGATGGAGGAGAACTGGTTCGCGCCCGTCGAACCGACCAGGCGGACGGTCGATGTCGACGCGTTCTGCTCGTGGTCTTCGTGCAGGATGAGCAGACGCTCGAGCGCGCGCGAGGTGATCGGATTGACCTCGTACGACTCGGCGAGGTTGCCGAAGTTCAGCCTCAGGAAGTTGTCGACGAAGCTCAGCGAGTTGTCGGGGTAGAGGAACGCCTGTCCGATGCTCTTCTTGTGGGCGTAGGCCGCGATGACCGGAAGCTTGGCCAGCAGACGGATCGTGTTGAGCTCGACGTGTTCCGGGTTGTCGGGCTCGGTCTGGCCTTCGTAGTACGTCGACAGAGCGGCCGTCGCCGCGGACAGCACCGACATCGGGTGGGCGGTGTGCGGCAGCGAGGAGAAGAAGCGCTTGAGGTCTTCGTGCAGCAGCGTGTGGTGACGGATCTTGTCATCCCATCCCGCCAGCTCATCGGCCGTCGGCAACTCTCCGTAGAGGAGCAGCCACGCGACCTCGAGGTAGGTGCTGTTCTTCGCGAGTTGCTCGATCGGATAGCCGCGGTAGCGCAGGATGCCCTGGTCGCCGTCGATGAAGGTGATCGCCGACTTGGTCGCCGCCGTGTTCACGAACCCGTAGTCGAGGCTGGTGTGACCGGTCTGCTTGGTGAAGGTCGAGAAGTCGACGCTCGGTACGCCCTCGGTGCCGGTGAGGATCGGCAGTTCTGCGGTGCGGTCACCGACGATGACCGTGGCTTTCTGGGTTGTTCCCGCGTCGCTCACGAAGCCTCCTTGCGGTCGTTGGGGATGCCATACAGCCTACTGGGCGGGCGGGCCTACTCCGATCCCCTGCAAAGGAACCGGGAATCCGTAGGAGGAAAGCTACGAGTTTCGCGCGCGCAGACGGCGCGCGGCGGCGGCGATGCGCTCGTCGCTGGCAGTCAGGGAGAACCGCACGTGCTGCGGAAAGTGAGATCCGTAGAAGTGTCCAGGCCCAGCCAGGATGCCGAGGTCGGCGAGACGATCCATGCTCTCCCAGGCATCCACTCCCTCGGTGGCCCACAGGTAGAGTCCACCCTCGGAGTGATCGATGTGGAACCCGGCGGTTTCGAGCGCGGGGCGCAGCACATCACGACGTGAGCGGTAGCGCTCCTTCTGTGCGGCGACGTGCTCGTCATCGTTCAACGCGACCGCCATCGCTGCTTGAACGGGAGCGGGGAGCATGAGTCCGAGGTGCTTGCGGGCGGTGAGGAGCCGGGCGACGAGCGCGGGGTCACCGGCGAGGAATGCCGCACGATAGCCGGCGAGGTTCGACTGCTTGCTGAGGGAGTACACCGACAGCACGCTCGCGCGGTCGTCGCCGACCACGCGAGGATCGAGCACGCTCGGCACCGCTTCGGTGGCCCAGCGACCGTCCCAGCCCAGCTCGGCGTAGCACTCGTCGCTGACGACGACCGCACCCAGCTCGCGACCGCGCTCGACCGCGGCGCGCAGTTGTTCGGTGTCGAGCACCCGTCCGTCGGGATTGCCGGGTGTGTTGAGCCAGATCAGTCGCGTCTGCGCGGGCCACTCGGCCGGATCGTCCGACGCGAGCGGCGTGGCGCCGACCAGTTTCGCTCCCACTTCGTAGGTCGGGTACGCCGCGCGCGGGTGCACGACGACGTCGCCGACACCGAGGTCGAGCAGAAGGGGCAGCAGCGCGACGAGCTCCTTCGAGCCGATCGTAGGCAGCACATCGGCGGACGTGAGCCCCGGCACTCCGCGGCGGCGGGCGTACCAGCCGGCGATCGCTTCACGCAGCTTGGGCGATCCGATGGTCAACGGGTAGGCGTGGGCGTCCGTCGCGTCTCGCAACGCCGCGGCGACGACGCCTGGCGTGGGGTCGACGGGAGAGCCGATCGAGAGATCGACGATCCCGTCGACGTGCGCCTTGGCCCGCGCGGCGTAGGGCGCGACGGCATCCCAGGGGTAGTCGTCGAGATCCCGAACGGCCATCAGTGTGCCTGTGGGGGCAACGCCGAGATCACGGGGTGATCTTTCGCGATGACGCCGACCTTGGCGGCGCCGCCCGGCGAACCGATGTCTTCGAAGAACTCGACGTTCGCCGTGTAGTAGTCCTGCCACTCGGCCGGCAGGTCATCCTCGTAGTAGATCGCTTCCACCGGGCACACGGGTTCGCACGCTCCGCAGTCCACACACTCGTCGGGGTGGATGTAGAGCGAGCGCTCCCCCTCGTAGATGCAGTCGACGGGACACTCGTCGATGCACGCACGGTCTTTCACATCCACGCAAGGCAGGGCGATCACATATGTCACCCCCTGAGTCTAGTTCGTGGTTGTGTTCCCGTCGCGAAGCGGCGCCGTGCCTGCCTCAGGGTTCCGTACCGTCGCCGAGAGCCGCGGCCACGCCACCACGATCGCCACGAGCACCGGAACCGCAAACGTCCACACCACTCCGGTCGACAGCGCGCCGTCGGCCGGAGCCGGCACGACGACCGATCCCCCGGGTCCGCGTCCCGACAGCACCAGCATCGTGAGCATGACCCCGAGGCCTGCGGCGAGGCCCGCCCAGCGATCCTCAGTGAGCAGGCGGACGGCGATGAGAAGCGCCGCCGTCCCGATGACCGCGACCAGAAGGCCGACGGGAATCGGCCCCCACATCGCCGCCTGCCCGATCGTGCCCGCGGCGCCGTAGACGAGGCCGATGACGACGGACACGACCCACGTGCCGATGCGCGCGATTCTCACCCCGCGAGTCTACGTCGCCAGCCCCCACGCCCGCAGAAGAGCGGCGACGACCGCCGCCGCGATCACCACGACGAGGAAAGGTGCGCGCAGCACCAGCAGTCCGGCCGCGACGATCACGGCGGGCACGCGCGCATCGGCCACGATCTGCTGTCCCACACCGAGGGTCTGCACCGCGACGAGAGCGGCGAGGAGGGCAACCGTGAGGAGATCGACCGACCTCTGCGCGCGCGGCGCCTCGATCCAGCGCGGCGGGATCAGGTACCCCAGAGCCTTCAGCGCCAAGCAGAGCAGCGACGAGGCCAGCACCGCTGTCCAGAGTGTCACGCGTTCCTCCTCGCGGCCCGCTTCGGGCCGAGCAGGTTCGTCCATCCCACAACGAGCGCGACGACAGCGGCGGCGAGCACCGGAATGCCCGGCATCAACGCAGGCGTGAGCACGGTGGCAACCACCGCCGCAGCGACGCCGACCGCGATCGCCTGGCGACGCCGCAGGCGCGGCCACAGAAGCGCGAGAAAGGCGGCCGCGGCCGCGGCATCCAATCCGTACGTCCGCGGGTCGCCGAGGACGTCTCCGAGGAGGGCTCCGGCGAGGGTGGAGAGATTCCAGCCCAGATAGATCCCGATGCCGGTGACCCAGAACCCGATCCGTCGGGCTTTCGGCTCGTCGTGGGCGAGCGCCACCGCGGTCGATTCGTCGATCGTCACGTGGGGTGCGAAGACGCGACGCCAACCTGTTCCGACCACGGGCGCCATGCGGAGCCCGTACGCGACGTTGCGGGTACCGAGCAGCGCGGCCGACGCGATGGCCGCGGGAGCCGCTGCGAGCCCGCCCGCCCCGATCACACCCACGAACGCGAACTGCGACCCTCCCGTGAACATCAGCAGGCTCAGTACGCAGGTCTGCCAAACGTCGAGCCCGGATGCCACGGCCAGCGCACCGAACGAGACTCCGTAGGCGCTCGTCGCGAGTGCAACACCGACGCCGTCACGCCAGGCACGCCGCTCAGCCGCCCTGTGCTCGGTACCGGCATCCATGATCACCATCATCACGACGCGGCAAGCGTTCGTCAAACCGAACAATCGTTTGCAATACTGAACGACATGGACCCCCTCGGCCCCCGGATCTCCCACGCCCTGCGTCGCGAACGCGCACGCGCCGGACTGAGCGTGTCTGAGCTGGCGCGACGGGCCGGCGTCGGCAAAGCCACCGTCTCACAGCTCGAATCGGGCACCGCGAACCCGAGCGTCGAAACACTGTGGGCCATCGCGACGGCACTCGGCGTGCCGTTCGCCGTCTTCGTCGAGGAACTCGACGACCCACCGACGCTCATTCGCGCCCGCGACGGCGGCGGCATCCGCGCCAGCGGCGCACCGTATGAAGCGCTGCTGCTCGCCGCCGGAGCGCCGCAATCGCGGAGCGATCTCTATCTGCTCCGCGCCGAACCCGGGGCGCCGCGGTCGTCGCTGCCCCATGCCGCCGGAACGGTCGAGCACGTGGTGCTCGTCGCGGGAGCCGCCCTCGTCGGGCCTACGGACGCGCCGGTGGAACTCGGCCCCGGCGACTACCTCCGCTATCGCGGCGACGCGCCGCACGTCTTCGAAGCCCTCGAGCCCCACACCTCCGCCGTCCTCATCTCCGAGGTGCGCTGATCCCCCGCGCCCGCAAGCCTCCCGCGAGCCGCTCCGAAAAGCACGAACCGCCACGATTCGACGAGCCGCCACGTGGCGGCTCGAGCGAAACGTGGCGGCTCGCGAGACAGAAGAGGGGTCAGGCCCCGGCGTCCTGGCGCTTGGCGCGTGATGCGGAACGACCGCGCTCGGTCGCATCGAGGACGACCTTGCGGATGCGGACCTTCTCGGGGGTGACCTCGACGCATTCGTCGTCGCGGGCGAACTCCAGAGATTCCTCCAGGGTGAGAATGCGCGGCGGCGTCATCGACTCGAAGGAGTCGGACGTCGACGAACGCATGTTCGTGAGCTTCTTCTCCTTCGTGATGTTGACGTCCATGTCGTCAGCGCGCGAGTTCTCGCCGATGACCATGCCTTCGTAGACCTCTTCGGTGGGCTGCACGAAGAAGCTCATCCGCTCCTGCAGAGCGATCATGGCGAACGGAGTGACGACGCCCTGACGGTCGGCGACGATAGAGCCGTTCTGGCGCGTCGTGATCTGGCCCGCCCAGTCGTCATAGCCGTGCGAGATCGCGTTCGCGATTCCGGTGCCGCGGGTGATGGTGAGGAACTCGCTGCGGAAGCCGATGAGTCCGCGTGAAGGGACGACGAACTCCATGCGCACCCAGCCGGTGCCGTGGTTGGTCATCGTGTCCATGCGGCCCTTGCGGGCGGCCATCAGCTGCGTGATCGCGCCGAGATACTCTTCCGGTGCATCGATCGTCAGGTGCTCGAACGGCTCCTTGACCTTTCCGTCCTCGCCCTTCTTCGTCACAACCTGGGGCTTGCCGACGGTGAGCTCGAAGCCTTCACGGCGCATGTTCTCCACGAGGATCGCGAGAGCAAGCTCGCCACGACCCTGCACCTCCCAGGCGTCGGGACGACCGATGTCGACGACCTTGAGCGACACGTTTCCGATGAGCTCGCGGTCGAGGCGGTCCTTCACCATGCGGGCCGTGAGCTTGTGGCCCTTGACCTTGCCCATGAGCGGCGAGGTGTTCGTGCCGATCGTCATGGAGATCGCGGGGTCGTCGACGGTGATCGCCGGCAGCGGCCGCACGTCTTCAGGATCGGCGATGGTCTCACCGATCGTGATGTCCTCGAAGCCCGCGATGGCGACGATGTCACCGGGGCCCGCTGATTCGGCGGGGTAACGCTCGAGCGCACGGGTCTTCAGCAGCTCGGTGATGCGTGCGTTGGAGTGCGAACCGTCGTGGCGCACCCAGGCGACTGTCTGCCCCTTCTTCAGCGTGCCGTTGAAGACGCGCAGCAGCGCCAGGCGACCGAGGAACGGCGAGGAGTCGAGGTTGGTGACCCACGCCTGCAGGGGCGCCTCGTCGTCGTAGGCCGGAGCCGGAACGTGCTCGAGGATCGCCTCGAACAGCGGCTCGAGGTCGTCGTTGTCGGGCAGCTCGCCGTTCGCCGGGCGATTGCGCGACGCCGCGCCGGCGCGACCGGACGCGTAGACGACAGGAACGTCCAGCAGGGCGTCGACGTCGAGATCGGGAACATCGTCGACCAGGTCGCCGGCGAGGCCCAGCAGCAGGTCGTGCGCCTCTTCCTCGACCTCGGCGATACGCGCGTCGGGGCGGTCGGTCTTGTTGACCAGGAGGATCACGGGCAGCTTGGCCTCGAGAGCCTTACGCAGCACGAAGCGGGTCTGCGGCAGAGGGCCCTCCGAGGCATCCACCAGCAGCACCACGCCGTCGACCATCGACAGACCGCGCTCGACCTCGCCACCGAAGTCGGCGTGCCCCGGAGTGTCGATGACGTTGATCGTCACGGGCACCTCCGTGTGGATGCCGTTGTAGGTGATCGCCGTGTTCTTGGCGAGGATCGTGATGCCCTTCTCACGCTCCAGGTCGTTCGAGTCCATCGCCCGCTCCTCCATGTGCTCGTGAGAGCCGAACGAGCCGGTCTGGCGCAGCATCGCGTCCACGAGCGTGGTCTTGCCGTGGTCGACGTGCGCGACGATCGCGACGTTGCGGAGATCCGGACGGAGGGCGTGCGCCATGAAATGACCTAACGAGAAAGGGAGACGCTCCGAGCAGAGCGCCTCCCATTCTACAAGCCGGATGCCGTGGCGTTCTCCGCCCCCGCCTCCAGGCCCTACAATCCCGCCTACGCGGTCGTGCCGCCGGGCACCTCGTCGGCATCGACACCGGCTGCAAGGTCGGCGAGGCGCTTGTCGCGACGCTCTCGCTGCACCGTCGGATCGGGCACCGGCACGGCGGCGAGCAGGCGCTTCGTGTAGGCCTGCTGCGGGCGGCGCATGATCTGGTCACGACTTCCCACCTCGACCAGCGCACCGTGGCGCATGACCGCGATCCGATCGGCGAGTTCATCGATCACGGCCAAGTCGTGGCTGATGAACAGGCACGCGAAACCACGTTCGCGCTGCAGGTCTTTCAGCAGCTCGAGCACCGTCGCCTGGACCGAGACGTCGAGGGCGCTGGTGGGCTCATCGGCGACGAGCACCTTCGGGTTGAGAGCGAGCGCACGCGCGATGCCGACACGCTGCTTCTGGCCGCCCGAGAGCTCATGGGGATAGCGCGACGCGTACTCCCGCGGCAGGCGCACCGAGTCGAGCAACGCGCGAACGCGCTTGTCGAGTGCCGCGCCCTTGATCTTCTCCGAGAGCAGGATCGGCTCGGCGATCGAGTCGCCGATCGTCATGCGCGGGTTCAGCGAGCTCGACGGGTCCTGGAAGACGATGCCGACTTCGTGGTGCAACGCGTGCAGTTCGTCGCGCGATGCCTTGGAGATGTCCATCCCCGCCACCTGCAGCCGGCCGGAGTGGATGGGAAGCAGACCGATGGTCGCGCGCCCGATCGTGGTCTTGCCCGACCCGGACTCCCCCACCAGGCCGAGAACCTCGCCCTGGTAGATCTTCAGGTCGATGTGGTCGGCAGCCCGGAAGGCGGGAACGCGCCCGCGCTTGGGGTACTCGATCGCCACGTCCTCGAAGGAGACGACGACGGGCGACGTCGGATTGGCCGCTTCGGGCGCCTGCAGGTCTTCGGTCGTGATCCGCGGAACGGCGGCGAGCAGGGCCTGAGTGTAGGGATGCTGCGGGTCGGCGAACACATCGGCGACGACGCCCGTCTCAACGATGTCACCCTGACGCATCACGACGATGCGGTCCGCCATGTCTGCGACCACGCCCATGTCGTGCGTGATGAGCAAGATGGCCGATCCGAGGCGGTCCTGGAGCTTGCGCATGAGCTCGAGGATCTCGGCCTGTACGGTGACGTCGAGCGCCGTCGTCGGCTCGTCGGCGACCAGCAGCAGAGGGTCGCACGACAGCGACTGCGCGATCATCGCGCGCTGGCGCTGACCACCGGAGAGCTGGTGGGGATACGAATCGAACGCCTTCACCGGGTCGGGCAGTTCCACCAAGGTGAGCAGCTCGATCGCCCGCGCCTTGGCCTCTGCCGGTGAGGTGCCGAAGTGCTGACGCAGCGTCTCGACGATCTGGAAGCCGACAGTCAGCACCGGGTTGAGCGCGGTCATCGGCTCCTGGAAGATCATCGAGATCTGGTTGCCGCGGATCTCCTGCATCTCGCGCGGCTTCATGCCGATCAGTTCGCGCCCGGCGAGTTTCGCGCTGCCGCTGACGCGGGAGTTCTTGGGAAGCAAGCCGAGCAGCGACATCGACGACACGCTCTTGCCCGAGCCCGACTCGCCGACGATGGCGAGCACCTCTCCGGATGCGATCGTGTACGAGACGTGGCGCGCCGCAGGCACCCAGTAGCCGTCGACGCCGAAATCGACATTGAGGTCGGTGACCTCGAGCACGGGGCCGCGCTCCGGCTGGTGTGCCTCGGTGGTGGGCAACATGCCGCGGGACGTTCTCATCGGCGGGTTCCTTCTGTTGTGCGTGCGATCGGACTCGTGGTCCGGAGTGCGACGATGGGGTAATGACGGATGACGTTCGCCACTATCGTTCGACCACCAACACCGTGATCTCCATCGGTGCGTGGGTGTGCGTAGCGGGGGGCGCGGCTCTGGTCGTGGCTCTGAGCGCGGCGCGCGCGCCTCAGCAGCTGTGGGGTCTGGTGCCGTTGGCCTTGTTGGCGGCACTGGTCGGCGAACTGTTCTGGCGCCCGCGCATCCACTGGGATGACGCCGCCATCACGCTCGTCAACCCCTACGCGACCGTCGTGGTGCCGTGGACGATGGTCGTCGACATCGATACGCGATTCGCGCTGACCGTCGTCACACCTCGCCGCCGCTTCCGTTCCTCGGCCGCCCCGGCCGCCGGCGCGATGACCCTGCCGCACGGTGGTCGTGACAGCCTCGGCCCGAGCCAGGAGGGCGGTGCGCTCCGCAAATCCGACGCGCTCGGCACCGATTCGGGTGACGCGGCGTACATCGTTCGCGGTGTGTGGCGCGACCTCGTCGAGCGCGAACTGATTCCGCTCGGCCGCGCCGCCGCTGACCGTGCCCGCATCCGCGTTCACGTCGGCGCGATCGCGCTGACCCTGCTGCTGGCCGCCGCGACGTTCCCGGCGCTGCTGAACCTCTGACAGCATCCGGTTTACTCCGGATCCTGCAGGGTCGGCGTACCGGTGCGAGGGTTCTGAGCCGCGGCATCCATCAACGATGTCGGAGGTGCGACGTCGGGCTCGATGCCCGCCGCCCGGTCCTTCGTGCGACGGCGGGAGAACCGGCGGCTGCGCGGGTCGAACGCCTCGCGCAGCGCGTCGCCGAAGATGTTCGCCGAGAGGGCGAGCATGACGATGAACAGCGCCGGCCACCAGAACAGCCACGGACGCACCGTGAACGCCGACTGGTTGACGCCGATGAGCAGACCCAGCGAGACATCAGGCGAGCGGATGCCGTAGCCGAGCAGGGAGATGGCCGCTTCGAGGAGGATCGCACCGGCCGCCAGCAGCGAGCCCGACACGATGATGACGCCGGTCGCGTTCGGCAGGATGTGACGGAAGATGATGCGCGCGTCCGATGCACCTGCGACGCGTGCCGCCTCGACGAACTCACGCTCGCGAAGCGACAGGAACTCGCCACGCACGAGACGGGCGATGACCATCCAGCTGAAGAAGCCGAGCATCGAACCCAGCACCCAGACGCCGACCGCGCCGGCCCAGTTACCGACGACCGCGGCGATGACGATTGCGGGGATGACGATGAACACGTCGGTGAGGCGCATGAGGACGGCGTCCACCCAGCCTCGGAAGTAGCCGGCGATGGCACCGACGGTCACGCCGACCACGAGAGCGATGCCGGTGATGAGCACCATGGCCACGAACGAGTTCTGAATACCCCGCATGGTCATGGCGAAGTAGTCGCGGCCGATACGGTCCTGCCCGAACGGGTGGTCGCCGAGCGAGAACGGGAACAGGCTGAAAGTCGGCTCGCCGCCATTGACGCTGTTCGACAGGTCGTACCAGTTGTACTTCCACCAGCCGGGAATCGGACCGAGGCCGACGGCACTGGTCGCGAAGGCCACGATGGCGAGCAGGACGATGGCGGCGATGAAGCCGACCTTCTGCGAGAGGAACCGTCGCCAGATGATGCGGCTCTGGCTGACCGAGCGCTCCTCGACGTCGCCGGGGGTTTCGGAGATGGTGCTGGACATCAGCGGACCCTCACTCTCGGGTCGAGTGCCGCGTATGCGAGATCGGCAAGGAAGTTGAACAGGATGGCCATGAAGGCGATGACGATGAAGTACCCCATCACCGGATAGAGGTCACCTGGTCCGAGCGAGCGTTGGAACAGGGCGCCCATACCGGGGATGGCGAAGATGAACTCCGTGATGATCGCTCCACCCAGAAGGCCGCCCAGGTCGGTCGCCACCAGCGTGGTGATCGGGATGAGCACGTTGCGGAAGGCGTGGCGGACCACGACGACACGCTCAGGCATGCCCTTGGCACGCGCCGTGCGGACGTAATCCTGGCTGAGCACCTCGATCATGCCGGCGCGAGCGTAGCGGGTGTAGCCCGCGAACGAGATCGTCAGCAGCGAGATCGTCGGCAGCAGCAGGTGGAAGAAGACGTCCAGGCCGACCCGCCACATGTTGCCGGGGTCGTATCCGGGCGTCGAGGATCCGACCGTCGCGATCGGTCGGCCGTTCATGTCATCCATGTAGCCGGGGAACGACTGCATGAAGCGGTCGATCAGAATGATGATGCTGACGATCACCGCGACGAGGATGCCGATGCGCATGTTCTGGGACCGGTCGTCGCCACCGACGAGGTAGCCGGCCGCCAGCCCCACAGCCAGAGCGATGAGGAACAGGATGGCGATCGTCCAGAACGTCGAGACGTCCAACAGACCCTGGAGGGCGAAATAGCACACGATGCCGATGACGGCGACGATGCCGGCTGTCAGGAGGGCCCGACGCTGCTGCAGACCGGCGATGAGCACCGTGACACCGAGGGCGGCCCCCGCAGAGAGCAGGATGACGCCGACCGGGCCGAAGCCGGGAGTGAGGAACCAGCCGGTCGCGCTCATGTAGATCAGAAGGCCGGCGGTGAGGACGAAGCTGGTACCTCCGGAGGTCAACCGGCGCCGAGCATCGCCGCCGACGACGGCCTGGACGATGAGTGCCACCACGATCCCGACGATGATCGCCACGACGATCGGGATCAGGGGATCTTGGAGGAAGTCGTTGAAGCCGATCGCGACGAAGTTCTTCAGCAGAGCTGCCGCGAGGAAGGACGGCAGCGAGTAGAGGAACAGGCTGAGGACAGTGAACGACACGTCGAAGCCGCTGTTCTCACGAAGAGCCGAGAGGATGCCGGTCGAGATGCCGAACAGGATGGCCAGCAGCAACGCCGCCGTGACCATCTGAACAGTGGAGACCATGGCGATGGGCAGCACCTCGGTCACGGGCGCGCCCTGGAATGTGGTGCCCAGGTTGCAGGCGTTGGCGAACGGGATGAGGCACTTCGCCGCACCGCCCACCCACATCGCCCAACGCAGCGGCGGAGCGACATCGAGGTTGGCGAGCTGGATGCGTGCCTCGATCAGCTGCTGCTTGTTCGGGTTGTTGGAGCTACGCAGATCCTCGAGCGGGTCTGTGGACAGTGCTACGAGGTTGAACATCACGAAGGATGCCGCAAGCAGGATGAGGATCGATACCCCGACCCTGCGGAGGATGAAACCGACCAAAGGTCACTCACTTCGACGGGCGAAGGGACGGCGGCATCGGGTTGCGATCGCCCGTCCCATCGGTTGACAGACAGGGGCCAGGGTGGCGCCTTCGGGATCTACCGTAGACGCCACCCTGGCGTGGGTGTTACTTGGTGTTGGTGCTCTGCTTGACGGACCACTCCCAGTTGTTCCAGACCGGACCGGTCTGGTTGCCCATGTACTTCACGCCGTCCAGCTTGCTGGAGACGCCGTAGATGCCAGGAGCCTGGAAGAGCGGCAGACCGTAGCCCTCGGTGAAGGCGGTCTTGTCGATCGACAGCATGAGGTCGGTCAGCTTGCTCTTGTCGACGGTGGTCTGCGTCGCCACAGCATCGTCGTTGGCCGCGGTGAACTTGTTGTAGTTGCCACCGCCGTCCGACGCGAACAGCTGCGGGATCTGCGCGGTGCCGATGCCGGCCGAGATCCAGCCGAACAGCGACGCGTCGTAGTTGCCCGCGGACAGGAGCGTGGACCACTTGGGGTCACCGCCGTCCACGACCTGGAAACCGGCCTTTGCCGCCGAGGACTGGATCGCCTGGAACTCGTCCACGCGGTTCGGGTTCTTGGTGTTGTAGAGGATCTTCACGGTCGGCGTCTTGCCTGCGAGGAGTTCCTTGGCCTTGGCGATGTTGTCATCCAGCTTCGACGGGTCGTACTTGTCCGAACCGTTCTGCTTGATCGTGTTCGCGTAGTCCGACTGGCTCGGCAGCCACAGCTGCGAGTCGAGGACCTTGGCGTCGGGGTTGACCGGCGTGACGATCGCATCGAGGATCTGCTGGCGAGGAATGGTCAGCAGGAACGCTTCGCGAACGTTCGCGTCCTTGAAGACGTCCGAACCGAAGTTCAGGTCGAGGTGGTCGTAGGAAACCTGGTCACCGGTGATGACCTGGGCGCCGGAAACGGCCTCGAGGGACTTCTTGGTGTCGGCAGATGCCTGCGGGTAGACCAGGTCGACCTCACCGTTCTGCAGCGCGGTCACCTGCGCGGCGGCGTCGCCGATCACACGCATGACGAGCTTGTCGATCTTCGGGGCGAGGTTGCCCTTGTAGTTCGGGTTGTGCTCGAAGGTGAGCGACTGGCCGGGCGTCCACGCGGACAGCATCCACGGGCCGGACGTGACCAGCAGGTCCTTGTCCGTCGGGAACGACGTGATGTCGTAGCCCGTGTTGACGAAGTCCGCAGCCTTCTTCAGCGTCTCGTTGACGGCAACGGGAGCCTTCGGGTCGCCCTTCGGCAGACCCTGGAGCAGCTTGGTGAGGTCGGCGGCGCTGGACAGGCCGGCCTTCTTCGCGACGACGTGCGCGGGCTGTGCGAGCGGGCTGATGATGTCCCAGTCCACGTAAGGCTCGGCGTACTTGAGGGTGATCGAGGTGTTGTCATCACCGACGACCGGGAAGTCGGTCGAGTTGATGCCTGCGGTCGAACCGGCGATCTGGAAGTACTGCGTGCCGGTCGTGACGTTGCCGTCAGCGTCGGTGGTCGCGTCGTCGTAGTGACCCGAGGCGATCGCCCACGCGAGCACCATGTCGTCGGCGGTGATCGGCTCACCGTCGGACCACTTGAGGTCCTTCTTGAGCGTGTACTTGACGGTCAGCGGGTCGTCCGAGGTCTTCTCGTACGTGCCGAACGAGTCGTCCTTGACGACGTTGAAGCTGTTGTCGGGGTAGAGGAAACCGCCCGTGGTCAGGTAGGCGTACTGCCCGTTCGTGTCGAGGTTGCCCTGCGGCGTGTTGCTGTTCAGCGACGTCAGGTCGTTCACGATGGCCATGGTGACGGTGCCGCCGGTCGGCGCAGCGTTGGTGGCGTTGCCGCCGCCGCTGGCCGTGCAGCCCGTCAGGGCGAGGGCGCCGGCCGCGGTGACCGCAGCAAGAGCTCCCCAGCGTGACTTCTTCAATTTTCCTCCTGTGTAAGGGATGGATGCGCGGGCGGGCAGAAAACCCCCATGGCGCGGATACCGAAACCATAAGTTCTGATCAGCGTTGATCAAAACCGTTAGGGAAAACGTTACAGACCCTTAACTCAGTTCATAGCACATATGGCAATCTGACAAGATGAGCGATTCTCTGACCGACGAACTGCCAAGAATGAGGAGGATGCACACCCGACTCTGGTGGGAGGTCGGCATTGTGCTCGCTCTGTCGGTGGGACGGTCGGCCGTGTACTCCGTGCTCTCGCTCGTGCAGGCACTGACCCGTGAGCAGTCGCTCGGCGACCAGTCCACGTCGCTGAACCCGGGCGCCAACGCCGCTCAGTTCTGGGACGTGCTCGACCAGTTCCTGAGCCAATTCTTCGCCTTCGCGCCCATCGTCCTCGCGATCTACCTGCTCTGGGAGCCGGGCCGCTCCGCCTTCCGGCGGATCGGTCTGGACTTCCGGGTGTTCGGGCGCGACCTGGGTTCGGGCCTGCTGCTCGTCGCCGTCATCGGAATCCCGGGTCTGGGGCTGTATGTCGTGGGTCGAGCCCTCGGCATCACGGTGCAGGTTGACGCCGCCCCCCTCGATGGATCCTGGTGGACGATCCCGCTGCTGCTGCTCGCGGCGGTACGGGCGGGGCTCACCGAGGAAGTGATCTTCATCGGCTACCTGTTCGATCGGCTTCGCCGGCTCGGCTGGGGTACGTGGACGATCATCCTGTCGACCGCCGCGCTGCGCGGCGCGTACCACGCCTACCAGGGCTGGGGGCCCATCGCGGGCAACATCGCGATGGGAATCGTGTTCGGCTGGGTCTACCACCGGTGGGGACGAGTGATGCCCCTCGTCGTCGCGCACACCGCCATCGACGTGATCGCTTTCATCGGCTACCCCCTCGCCGCCGCCTGGTGGCCCGGGGTCTTCGCCTGACCCGACATCCCACCGCCGAAACACGACCTGGCGCCCGAGACACACGCGCGTTTCGGGCGCCAGGTCGTGTCTCAGCGCGGCGTCGACTCCTCCCCAGCGGGCGAACCGGGCGATTCGCCCACAGGTGCGACGTGATGAACGCGGCGGATGCCGCTGCGAGGCGATCGTTGAGAGGTGACCAGCCTGCTGACACCCGCCATCCGGCATCCCCTCGGCTCGCCCGTCGCGTTGACCCTCGCTGATGACGATGGCCTCGCGTCGCGCCCCCGCCGCGATGCCACGCTGCGTCGGGTCCGCCACGGCGTATACGCCGCATCCGAGGACTGGGAGCGACTTCGTCCGTGGGAGCGATATCTCGCTCGCGTGCACGCTGTCGCACTGCGGTCACCGGACGCGATCTTCTGTCTCGAATCGGCGGCGGCGCTTCTCGGGCTGCCGATCTTCGGTGAACCCAAGGATGTTCACCTCTTCGACACGCAGTCCGAGCGCACGCACCGCGTCGGCGACATCCTGCACCACACCAGCCTCGTGCCGCCCACGATCGACTGTCTCGGCGCGGTGCACGTCGTGTCGCCCGCCGAGACGACGTGCGCGCTCGCCCGGTTCCTGCCTCCGGCGTTCGGACTCGCTGTAGTCGACGCCGCCATATCGGCGCGGTCGGGGCAGCTCACCACGCTGGCCGAGCTCGACGCCGTGCGCGAGCGGACCGTCGACCCGCGCGGCATCCGACGCCTGCGGTGGGCCATAACTGCCGCAGACCCCGCCGCAGAGTCGACGGGTGAGTCGGTCAGCCGCGCCGTGATCTCCTGGCTCGGGTTTGCCGACCCGGAGCTTCAACGCGAGTTCCGCTTCGAAGGACGGATCGACCGCGTCGACTTCTGTTGGCCGGGCGTGCGCGTCGTGGGTGAATCCGATGGGTGGGGAAAGTACGGGCTCGACACCTCCGCATCTGCCCGCGATGCGCTCGTCGCCGAGAAGCGGCGCGAAGACCGACTACGCCGCCACGGACTGACCGTCGCGCGCTGGGAATGGGCAGATGTGATGCAGGTGCATCCGCTCGACCGGAATCTGGAAGCGTCGGGCGTGCCGCGCCTGCGAACGCGCCAACACGCTCAGCTGCAGACGCTGCGCCACAATCCGCGCAGCCGCTGAGACACCCCCTGCGCAGCCGCTCGCCCCCTGCCGCGCCTCACCCGACCCGGGGCGCGCGCCGCCACCGCCGAAACACGACCTGGCGGCCGAAACGTAGAGCCGTCTCGGGCGTCAGGCCGTGTCTCGGCGAAGAGGCAGAGCGTTAGGGAAGGGACAGCGCGTCAGGCGAAGGCCTCCGGGGGCGGGCAGGCGCATACGAGGTTGCGGTCGCCGTAGGCGTTGTCGATGCGCCGCACCGGTGGCCAGTACTTCGTGCGCACCAGGCTGTGCACCGGATAGACCGCGAGCTCGCGCGAGTACGGGTGCTCCCAGTCCCCCGCGATGACCGACTCCGCGGTGTGCGGCGCGTTCGCGAGAGGATTGTCGTCGGCGGGCCAGACGCCGGATGCCACGGCATCCGCCTCGGCCTTGATCGCGATCATGGCTTCGATGAACCGCTCGATCTCGCCAAGATCCTCCGACTCGGTGGGCTCGACCATGAGCGTCCCCGCCACCGGGAACGACATCGTCGGCGCATGGAAACCGTAGTCGATGAGACGCTTGGCGACATCATCGACGGTGACGCCGGTCGCTTCCTTGAGCGGCCGCAGATCGAGGATGCACTCGTGAGCGACGAGCCCGTCCTCGCCCGCGTACAGCACGGGATAGTGATCGCGCAGACGCACGGCGATGTAGTTCGCGGCGAGCACCGCGGCACCTGTCGCGTCGCGCAGGCCGGGCGCCCCCATCATGCGGATGTACGCCCACGAGATCGGCAGGATGGATGCCGAACCGTACGGCGCGGCCGAGATCGGACCCCCGTCGAAGACAAACCCTCCGGCGTGCTCGGCCCGCTGGGCCAGCGGGTGCGACGGCAGGAACGGTGCGAGGTGCGCCTTCGCCGCGACCGGGCCGACACCGGGCCCGCCGCCGCCGTGCGGGATCGCGAACGTCTTGTGCAGATTCAGGTGCGACACGTCGCCGCCGAGGTCGCCGAAGCGGGCGAAGCCGACGAGCGCGTTCATGTTCGCGCCGTCGACGTACACCTGTCCTCCGGCCTCGTGCACCGCGCCGGTGATGTCCACGACGTCCTGCTCGTAGACGCCGTGGGTCGACGGGTAGGTGATCATGAGTGCCGCCAGGGCGTCGGCGTGCGTCGCGATCTTCGCTCGGAGGTCGGCGAGGTCGACGTTGCCGGCCTCGTCGCAGGCGACGACGACGACCCGCATCCCGGCGAGCACGGCGGATGCCGCGTTGGTGCCGTGGGCCGACGACGGGATGAGACACACGTCGCGCTGCACGTCGCCCCGGGAGTGGTGGTAGCCGCGGATCGCCAGCAGGCCCGCCAGCTCCCCCTGCGAACCGGCGTTCGGCTGGAGGGAGACCGCGTCGTACCCGGTGATCTCGGCCAGCCACGACTCGAGCTGCTCGATGAGTACGAGGTAGCCCGCGACGTCGTCGGCCGGCGCGAACGGGTGCACGCGCGCGAACTCGGGCCACGACACCGCCGCCATCTCGGTGGCGGCGTTGAGCTTCATCGTGCACGAGCCCAGCGGGATCATCCCGCGATCGAGCGCGTAGTCGCGGTCGGCGAGCTGCTTGAGGTAGCGCATCATCGCCGTCTCGGAGTGGTGCGCATGGAACACGGGGTGCGTCAGGAACTCGTCGACCCGCCACAGCGAAGACGGCACCGACGCGGGCAGCGGCCCGCTGACGAATCCGAACGCGCGCTGCTCGGGTCCACCGAAGACCTGCACGAGGGCGTGGATGTCCGCGGGCGTCGTGGTCTCGTCGACCGAGATGCCGACCGAATCGGTGTCGCGGAACCACAGCTGGAAGCCGCGCTCGCGCGCCGCGTCGACGACGGCGTCCGCGCGCCCGGGGACCTTGACGACCACGGTGTCGAAGAAGCTCTCGTGGAGCACCTCGTTTCCCGCGTCGACGAGCCAGTCGCGAAGCAGAGCCGCGGTCGCGGCGACCTCGGCGGCGATGCGACGCAGTCCGTCGGGGCCGTGGTAGACGGCGTACATCGAGGCCATCACGGCCAGGAGAACCTGCGCGGTGCAGATGTTCGAGGTCGCCTTCTCGCGGCGGATGTGCTGCTCACGGGTCTGCAGCGACAGCCGGTAGGCGGGGCGGCCCGCGGCATCCACCGAGACGCCCACGAGGCGCCCGGGCAGCTGCCGCTCGAGGCCGGAACGGACCGCCATGTAGCCGGCGTGCGGACCGCCGAAGCCCATCGGCACGCCGAAACGCTGCGTGGTGCCGACCGCGATGTCCGCGCCGAGCGAACCCGGCGATCGCAGCAGGGTGAGCGCGAGCAGGTCGGCCGCGACGACGACGAGACCGCCCTGCGCCTGCACCGCCGCGATGACGTCGCTGGGATCCCAGATGCGTCCCGTCGCCCCGGGGTACTGGACGAACGCCCCGAAGACGTCGAGGTCGGCGGGCACGGGGCTCTCGCCGTAGGAGGTCTCCTGCACCTCGATGCCGAGCGCGGCCGCGCGGTGCGCGAGCAGCGCCTTCGTCTGCGGGAGCGCGTCGGCGTCGACCAGGAAGACGGTGCTCTTCGACCTCGACGCGCGGCGGGCGACCAGCATGCCCTCCACGACGGCGGTCGACTCGTCCAGCATCGATGCGTTGGCGGTCGCCAGGCCCGTCAGATCGGTGACCATCGTCTGGAAGTTGATGAGGGCTTCGAGTCGGCCCTGCGAGATCTCCGGCTGGTAGGGCGTGTACGCGGTGTACCAGGACGGGTTCTCGAAGACGTTGCGCGCGATCACCGACGGGGTCAGCGTGTCGTAGTAGCCCAGGCCGATCATCGACCTTGCCGGCCGGTTCTGCGACGCGAGCTCGCGCAGCCCCGCGAGCGCCTGCGCCTCGGTTGCCGCGAGCGGAATGGCGCTGTCTTCGACGGGGGTGGCGTGGATGGACGCCGGGACCGCTCGTTCGACGAGCGCATCCACGCTGTCGTAGCCGAGGGCGCGGAGCATCTCCGCCTGGGCGGCGGCGTCGGTGCCGATGTGCCGATCGCGGAAGGGCGCGGTGTTCACTCCTCGCCGCCCGTGAGCGCGACATAGGCGGCCCGGTCGAGCAGAGCGTCGACCTCGGCGGGGTCGACCCGGATCTTCACGAGCCAGCCTGCGTCGAATGCGCCGCTGTTGACGATCGAGGGGTCGTCGACGACGGCGGAGTTGATCTCGATGACCTCACCGGACAGGGGCGCATAGAGCTCTCCGACCGACTTCGTCGACTCGATCTCACCGCACACGGTGTTCGCCGTCACGGTGGACCCCACCGCGGGGAGGTCGACGAAGACGACGTCACCCAGCTTCTCGGCGGCATAGTCGGTCACCCCGACCGTGGCGATGTCGCCCTCGAGGGCGACCCACTCGTGCTCTTCGGTGTACTTGAGGCTGGTCAGGTCGGTCATGCGGTCCTCCGATAGAAAGGCAGGGCGGTCACGGTCGCGGGAATGCGGGTTCCCCGCACATCGATGAAAAGAGGGGTATCGGTCTCGGCGAGCGTCGGCGGGACGAAGGCCATCGCGATGGGATAGCCGAGGGTGGGGCTCAGCGCCCCGCTGGTGATCTCCCCCACGGGCTCGCCCGCAGCATCCAGCACGGCGTACCCGGCGCGGCCGGCACGGCGACCCTCGGCGACGATTCCGACCAGCACGGGCAGACTCACGGATGCCGCGGCGAGCGCTTCCCGCCCGACGAACTGGTCCTTGTCGCCCGCGACGACGCGGCCGAGCCCTGCTTGTGCGGGAAGGATCTCGGTGGACAGCTCGTGTCCGTGCAGCGGCATGCCGGCTTCGAGACGCAGCGTGTCGCGCGCGGCGAGGCCCGCGGGGACGAGCCCGAGCGGCTCCCCCGCCTCGAGCAGCGCGTCCCACAATGCCGGCGCGAGCGCATTGGACACCATCAGTTCGAAGCCGTCTTCGCCCGTGTAGCCGGTCCGCGCGACGAACAGCTGCCCGTCCTCGAAGGTCCCCTGCGACCACGCGTAGTACCCCAGGTCGGCCAGCGCCGGAGCGACGTCAGCAATGCCCACGGTAGCTTCCACGATCTCTCGTGCGCGCGGGCCCTGCACCGCGATCAGCGACGTCTGGTCGGAGATGTCCTCGACGCGCGCCTTCTCCGCGCCAACCACGAACGCGAAGCTGCCGTCCGCGGCCGGCTCGCGGGCAGCACGTACGATCTCCGCCGCCCGGTCGACCCGCGCCGCGAACGCGTCGGCCACCCGTGCGCGGTTGCCGGCGTTGGAGATGACAAGGAAGTCGTCGTCCCCGGTCCGGTACACGATGACGTCGTCGATCACGCCGCCGTTCTCGTCGAGCAACAGCGAGTACTTCGCCTTGCCGATCTTCATGGTCGAGATCCGCCCGGCGAGCGCATAGTCGAGGAAGGCGGCGGCGCCCGAACCGGTCACGAGGAACTCCGCCATGTGCGAGATGTCGAACAGGCCCGCCGCCCGTCGCACGGCGTGATGTTCGGCCAAGTCGGAGGTATACCGCACCGGCATGTTCCAGCCACCGAAGTCGGTGAACGAAGCACCGAGCGCGGCATGGCGATCGGCGAGGGCGGTGGTGCGAAGGTCTGGCATGAGTTCTCCCCGAGATCGGGTGGACGGACACCGGGACCGGTATCCGTGAACTCCCCCTCTGTCATGGGCCTGAGAGTTTCACCGGTCCCGCATCAGCGGCACCGGCTTTCACCGTCGGCGGATTCCCCGCACTGTGGGAATCGCTTTTCAGAGCGGCCGGACGCGAGCGGTACGCGGACCTGAGAGATTGGCGGGGAGGCTTGCTCCTTCGGTGCCCGACGTCCTCCGAAACGGTGGATGCCGAGGCTCTCCCGCACACGTCATGCGGCCTGTCTTCAATTGCCCTGTCAGCATAGCGCGTGACCGTGCACGCGCTCAGCGCGTACAGCGCCCGGATGCGACGGTCGGCGAGTCGGCCGTGACGGAGGCGAGATCCGGTCGGAGCACCGACGTTGTCGTGGCATACCCACGGCCCTCGCCGTCGGCCCCACGGGCGAAGACAACGCCGATGACATCGCCGTCACCGCTCAAGAGGGGTCCGCCCGAGTTTCCGGGTTGCACATCGGCATCCAGTGCATAGATCTCCCGCGGCGACGCCGAGGTGTCGTAGATGTCGGGAACCGGCACGGAGGCGACCGACAGGACCCCGGCGGAGATGCTCGTGAACGGACCGCCGTGCGGGTACCCCTGCACCGCGGCCTGCGTTCCGGCCGCTGCGGGAGCGGCGATCGTGAGGGGCGCCGCGTCGAGCCCGGCGATCGAGATGATCGCGAAGTCGTCCACGGGGTCGAAGAGCACGATGCGCCCCTCGGTGGCTCGGCCACCGGGCAGCTCCACGATGGGGGTGTCGACGCCGGCCACGACATGGGCGTTGGTGACGACGAGCCCGCTCGCCGCAACGAACCCTGAACCCGTCATCGACACCCCGCACGCGTAGGCGGTGCCGCTCACCCGTGCGACCGAGGCGGCGGCGGCCTGGAGCTCCGGATCATCCAGCGTGATGGGCGGCGCGGTGGGAGTCACCACCGCGCCGATCGCCGCTTCCAGACGCGGCAGGCCGTCGGAGAGCAAAGCGCCGCGGGCGGCGGCGAGCGCTTCGTCCAGCTGCGGGGGCGTCAGCGCATCGAGCACGCCGATGACGCGGGACGATGCCACGGCCGACGAGACATAGGGGATGCCAGCGGTGGCGATACCCGACGACACCAGCAGCAACGCCAGTGCCGTGGCCACCGTGGTGAGGACGCCGCCGAGGGCACGCTCGAGTCCGCGCAGCCGGCTGCGATCCACGCCCCGACGCACCGCGCCGCCCACCGCGGCGCCGCCGGCTGTGCCGATCGCCACCAGTGCGAGCACGGCGGCGGCGAGCGCGACCGTGCGCCAGCCGCCGTCCGGCACGATCGTCGCGAACCACGGTGTCGCCAGGGGCAGCAACCAGAGCGCGGCCGCCGCTCCGACCACCATGCCGATGACGCTGCCGAGGCTCGCGAAGAAACCGCGCGCGATTCCCGACGCGAAAGCGATGAGCAGCGCAACGACAGCGATGATGTCCACGATGAGCACGGGTGACCTCCGCCGACACCGTAGCGGGCCACGCTTCACGGCGGCTGCACGCAGCCTTAATTCACGCCTGCGCCCATTTGACCTTCGTGTCGTGACGACTCTAAGATCGAGCCGAGGTTATGGTCATGATGACAAGAACAGATCCCCCATCGGACGGCATCCGCGTCGCCGTATCGACGGTGATCTTCAGCCTGCGCCGAGACCCGACCACGGGACGCCTTGCCGTCGTCCTCCCGCTGGTACGCCGCACGCGAGATCCTCACGAAGGACGATGGGCTCTCCCGGGTGGCTGGCTCGACGGCGCCGAAGAACTCGACGTCGCGGCATCGCGCACCCTCGCCGAGACCACGGGACTCGCCCCGAGCTACCTCGAGCAGCTCTACGCCTTCGGTGATATCGGACGCTCCCCCGGTCGGGTCGTCTCGATCGTGTACTGGGCGTTGCTGCGCGAGGGCGCCCAGCTGCCGATCGACGCCCATAATGTCGCGTGGTTCGACGCCTCCGATCTGCCGACGCTCGCCTTCGACCACAACCACATCGTCGACTACGCCCTCTGGCGTCTGCGCAACAAAGTCGGCTACAGCCGCATTGCCCACGGTCTTCTGCCCGACCTGTTCAGCCTGTCGGATCTGCGCGAGGTCTACGAGGCGATCCTCGAACGCGACCTCGACCCGGCCAACTTCCGCCGCCAGGTGGAGAACTCGGGCACCCTCATCCCCACCGAGCAGTTCCGCACGGGCAGCCACCGCCCGGCGCGGCTCTACCGCTACAACCACGACGTGGAGCTCGCTGAACGCGGCCCGCTCCGATCCGACATCACACCCGCAACCGCACCACCGGTCCTTCCCGAAAAGGTCACGACATGAGCGCCACTGTTCTCACCCTGCAACCCCGGCCGGACGTGGTCGACCCGAGCGTCGACCACGGCATCCAGGCCATCGTCTCGGGCGCTTCCACCGCGGAGACGTGCAACACCGACCTCGCCGCGGGTCCGTGGGACTTCGACGGCCGGCCCGGCTATGGCCCCGGGTCGTCGATGGGCGACGTGATCCCCACCGGCGCACCCCGCCAGGGCGAACTGCCCGCCGTGTATCGCGCCGCCACCGAGAATGAGCTGCATGCGCGTATCCGCGCGGCCAAGGCCACGCTCGGTGACCGGGTGGTCATCCTCGGACACTTCTACCAGCGCGAAGAGGTCGTCACGCACGCCGACTACGTGGGCGACTCCTTTCAGCTGGCGAACGCGGCACTCGAACACCCGGATGCCGAGGCCATCGTCTTCTGCGGTGTGCACTTCATGGCCGAGACCGCCGATTTGCTCTCACGTCCCGAGCAAGCCGTGATCCTCCCAAACCTCGCCGCGGGATGTTCGATGGCGGATATGGCTTCGATCGACGAGGTAGAGGAGTGCTGGGAGCAGCTCGAAGAGCTGTACGGCGATCTCACCGCACCCGACGACGACGGACGGGTGCCGGTGATCCCCGTCACCTACATGAACTCGTCGGCTGCCATCAAGGGCTTCGTCGGCCGGCACGGCGGCATCGTCTGTACCTCCTCGAACGCGCGCACCGTGCTGGAGTGGGCATTCGAGCGCGGACGCCGCGTGTTGTTCTTCCCCGACCAGCACCTCGGCCGCAACACGGCCAAGGCCATGGGCGTTCCGCTCGAGCAGATGCCCATGTGGAACCCGCGCAAGCCGCTCGGCGGCTCGACGGACACCCAGCTCGAAGACGCGCGCGTCATCCTCTGGCACGGGTTCTGCTCGGTGCACCGTCGCTTCACCGTCGACCAGATCGCCGCGGCGCGCAACACCCACCCGGGCGTCCGTGTGATCGTGCATCCGGAGTGCCCGATGGCCGTCGTCGACGCCGCCGACGAGGCGGGCTCCACCGACTACATCCGCAAGGCGATCGCCGCCACCACTGAGCCGACCACCTTCGCCATCGGTACCGAGATCAATCTCGTGCAACGCCTCGCGGCGCAGTTCCCTCAACACGAGATCTTCTGCCTCGACCCTGTCGTCTGCCCGTGCTCGACGATGTACCGCATCCACCCGGGATATCTCGCGTGGGTACTGGAGAGCCTTGTGGCGGGCGTTGTCCTCAACCGGATCACGGTGCCGGGCGATGTCGCCGAGCCGGCACGTCTGGCCCTCGAGCGGATGCTGGCGGCCAAGCCGTGACCGCCACAACCGCACCGCGTGTGATCGTCGTCGGCTCCGGCATCGCCGGTCTGACCGCGGCGCTGCACGCCTCGGCGTCCGATTGCCGGGTGACCCTCGTCACCAAAGACGTCCTCGAACATGCGAACACGCGCTATGCCCAGGGCGGCATCGCGGGAGTGATGTTCGATGACGACAGCGCCGCCGCGCACGAGCACGACACGCTGATCGCCGGTGCCGGGCTCAGCGACCCCGAGGCTGTGCGCGTGCTCGTCACCGAAGGTCCCGACCGCATTCGCGAGCTGATCGCCCTCGGCGTCGCGTTCGATCGCGGCGTCGACGGCGAACTCGTGAAGGGCCTCGAAGCGGCACATTCATATCCGCGCGTTCTGCACGCCGGAGGTGACGCGACGGGCAGCGTCATCGAGAAGGCGCTGGTAGCGCGGCTGCGGGCGAGCGGAGTCGACGTGATCGAGCACGCGTTCCTCGTCGACCTCGTGCTCGCCGACGATGGATCGGTGCGCGGAGTCTCCTTGCTCGTCGACGACAGCCGTCGCGAAGTCATCGTGGCCGACGCGGTCGTGCTCGCCACCGGCGGCGCCGGCCAGCTGTATGCCCACACCACGAATCCTCCGGTCGCGACCGGCGACGGTATCGCCGCCGCCCTTCGCGCCGGAGCCGTGGTGCGAGATCTCGAGTTCTTCCAGTTCCACCCCACGGTGCTCACCGGTTCCGGTGACGCGTTTCTCATCTCCGAGGCCGTCCGCGGCGAAGGCGGCGTGTTGCGCGACGAGCAGGGTCGCCGCTTCATGCTCGACGCCCATGTCGACGCCGAGCTCGCCCCCCGCGATGTGGTCGCGCGCACGATCGCCGCGGTGATGGAAGAGCAGGAGGGACGGCCCGTGCTCCTGGATGCGACCGGGCTCGGCCAGACCGGTTCGGGTCCCGCTCGCAAGCAGACGGCGGCCTTCCTCGCCCGGCGCTTCCCCACGATCGACGCGGCGGTGCGCGAGCGCGGACTGGACTGGTCGCAGGAGCCCCTTCCGGTGACACCGGCGGCGCACTACCTGATGGGTGGTGTCGCTACCGACCTCGCGGGTCGCACCAGCATCCGCGGCCTCTACGCCGTCGGCGAGGTCGCCCGCACCGGTGTGCATGGGGCCAACCGGCTCGCTTCCAATTCTCTGCTCGAAGGAGCTGTCTTCGGTGCGCGGGCCGGCGACGCGATCGCCACCGACGCGGTGTCCGGCGCCTGGCCGCCGCAATCGGTGTTCTCGCCCACGACAGAGCCCGAGCCGGCCCCGGTGACGGTCGCCCCCCGCGCAGAAGAGCCGTTCTCGCGAGGCGCGCTGCAGCGCCTGATGTGGGACGATGCCGGGCTGGTGCGTGACGCGAGCGGACTCGCGCATGCGGCCGGTGTGCTGGCGGCCTGGCGCCGGGCGCCTCGTCACGCTGCGGATGAGGCCAGACTCGAGGACGAGAACCTCCTTCTCGTCGCGCAGGCCCTCGTGGATGCAGCGATCGCCCGCACCGCGTCGATCGGCGCCCACACGCGGCGAGATGAGGCTGCCGCGACGGCAGCCCGCACCCTGCAGGAGGCGACGTGCTGACCGCCCGTCACATCGACCGCGTGGTCGAGGCGGCTCTCGACGAGGACGCGCCGTGGGGAGATCTGACGAGTGCGTACCTCATCCCGGCGGATGCCGTCGCCACCGCCGATCTCGTGGCGCGGGAGGCCGGGGTCTTCAGCGGCGGTGATGTGTTCGCCGCCGCGTTCACCCGCACCGATCCCACAATCACGGTGGCTCTCGCCGTCGCCGACAGCGCACCGTTCGCCGCCGGACAGGTGCTGGCCACGGTGAGCGGTCCGGCGCGCGGAGTGCTCACCGCAGAACGCGTGGCGCTCAACCTGGTGCAGCGCATGTGCGGCATCGCGACCCTCACCGCCCGCTACGTCACCGCGGTCGCGGGTACCGGCGCCCGCATCGCCGACACCCGCAAGACGACGCCGGGACTGCGCGCCCTCGAGCGTCACGCGGTACGCAGCGGCGGCGGGCACAACCATCGCTACTCCCTCTCCGACGCGGTGATGGCGAAGGACAACCATCTCGCCGTGCTGACGGCCGGTGGCGGCGACGTCACGTCGGCGCTGCGCGACGCGCTGAGCGCTCTCCCCCACACGGCGCACGTGGAGGTCGAGGTCGATCGCCTCGATCAGATCGAGCCCGTGCTGGCGGCCGGCGACGCAACGGTGCGGATCGGCACGATCATGCTCGACAATTTCTCGATCGACGACCTGCGTTCCGGCGTCGCCCTGATCTCGCACCGGGTGACCGTCGAGGCGTCGGGAGGCGTGACGCTCGACACCGTCGCCGAGATCGCCGCGACCGGTGTCGATGTCATCTCCGTCGGCGCGCTCACCCACTCCGCACGTGCACTCGACCTCGGCCTGGACGTCCGTCTCGACGCGGCAGCCACGACCGGCCGACCGATCGCGGACTGAACGGCGATGCTCTACCTCGACCATGCCGCAACGGCCCCGGTCCGCCCGGAGGTGCTCGAGGCGATGCTGCCGTACCTTCGTGATCGTTTCGGCAACCCGTCGAGCCACCACACCGTCGGCGAGGCCGCGGCATCCGCCCTCGCCGACGCCCGCCAGCGGGTCGCTGCGGTCGTGGGCATGCGCCCGGCCGACATCGTCTTCACATCCGGCGGCACGGAAGCCGACAACCTCGCGGTCAAGGGGCTCGCCCTCGGCGCCGCGCTGCGTCGCGGCGCACCGCCCCACATTGTGACGACGCCCATCGAGCACGAAGCGATCCTCGCCTCGTGCGACTACCTGCGGCGCGTGCACGGAGCCGCTATCACCGAACTTCCGGTGGACACCACCGGCCGGATAGACCCCGCTGACCTCGCCGCGGCTGTCCGCCCGGCTACCGCCCTCGTCTCCATCGGCTATGCCAACAACGAGATCGGGACCATTCAGGATGTCGCCGCGCTCGCCGAGGCGACCCGTGCCGCCGGAGTGCCTCTGCACGTGGATGCTGTCCAGGCCGCGGGCTGGCTGCCGCTGGCAGGCACCGGTGCCGACGCGCTCTCGATCGCCGGACACAAGATCGGTGCCCCGTCCGGCATCGGCCTGCTCGCCGTGCGCAACCGCCTGCCGCTCGAGCCTCTCCTGCATGGCGGCGGCCAGGAGCGCGATCGGCGCAGCGGTACCGAGAACCTCGCCGGCGCCGTGGCCCTCGCGGCCGCCCTCGAGCTCGCTGAGGCCGAGCGCGTCGCCGCCGCTGCCCGCGTCACGGCGCTGCGAGACCGCTTCATCGACCGCGTCCTCCACCATGTGCCGACGGCCCGACTGACCGGACACCCTGTGCACCGGCTGCCGGGCACGGCGAGTTTCACCTTCGCCGGCACGAGCGGAGAAGCAGTGCTACTCGAGCTCGAACGCCGAGGCATCGTGTCGTCCAGCGGATCTGCCTGCGCGGCGGGCAGCGACGAGCCCTCGCACGTACTCCTCGCTCTCGGCGTGCCCGCCGCGCTCGCGCAGACGGCCGTGCGGTTCAGCTTCGGGCATGACCGCGCACGCGACGACGCCTCGCACGCGAGGACGCAACTCGACGCCGTGGCCGACGCGGTCGCCTCATCGGTGGCGGCGGTACGATCGGGCGCGTGAGTACCCCCGTCGTCACCGTCATCGTCCCTGGCCGAGACGTCGCTGCGTACGCCGCAGAGGCGCTGACGTCGCTGCGCGCGCAGAGTTTCACCGACTGGCGAGCCATCCTCATCGACGACGGATCGATCGATGGCACCGGCGACGTGTTCGCCGCCGCAGCAGCCGCCGACGCCCGGTTCCACGTGGTCACTCACGCGAGCCCGCGCGGGCTCGCCGCGGCGCGAAATGCTGGCCTCGATCTCGTCGACACCCCGTTCGTCGCGTTCCTCGACGCCGACGATATCCTCACCCCGCGGGCGCTGGAACGCTTCGTCGAAACGCTGAACCGCACCGGCAGCGACATGGTCGTCGGCGCGTACGTGCGCCTGCGGGCGGACGAACACGGCGAGTACCACCCGGGACCCGTGCAGCCCTGGGTGACTGCAGCGACGTCGCCGGAGAGGCTCCGCACTTCTCTCGCCGCCCACCCCGAGCTGTCGGGCAATATCGTCGCCTGGTCGAAACTCAGCAGGGTCGAGCTGTGGCGGCGGAGCGGACTGCGCTTTCCCGAGGGCAAGCTCTACGAGGACCAGATCGTCGCGCAACGGCTCTACACCGCGGCGCGCGCCGTCGATGTCATCCCCGACGTCGTGGTGCACTGGCGAGAGCGTGCAGACGGCACATCGATCACGCAGAACAAAGACCTGCTGCCCGTGCTGGTCGACTACCTCGAGGCGCTCCGCGGTGGCATCGCCGTTCTGGATGCCGCCGGCCAGCGCGCCGCGGCCGGCGCTCGCATCCGTCTGATCCTGGAGATGGATGTGCCCCCGCTCGTGCGCATCGCGCAGTCCCACCCCGACGACGCGTACCGCCGCGCGATGGGCGATTTCGTGAGGTACCTCCACGACCGGGCGCTCGCCGACGCGATCGCGCTCAACCCGCGGGCGGCGGACCTGCGCAGCGCCGCAGAACTCTGGTGACCTTCACGACGGCCACGGCTGAGCGTATCGACCTCAGCTGCCCTCGATAGGCCGCGCGGGAGTCTCCATGCCCATGATCGTCGCTGCGGCGATCTGCTCGACCGCCAACTCCGCGTAGAGTCCGCCCTGCGCCAGCAGCTCGGTGTGCGTGCCCGATTCGACGATGCGTCCGGCGTCGACGACGTGGATCGTGTCGGCGGTCACGACCGTCGACAGGCGATGGGCGATCGAGATCGTCGTGCGGCCGCGGGCGACGTTGTCCAGCGCCTCCTGCACGACGCGCTCGGACACCGTGTCCAGTGCCGACGTCGCCTCGTCCAGCAGCAGCACCGGCGGGTCCTTCAACAGCACACGAGCGATGGCGATGCGCTGTTTCTCCCCGCCGGAGAGGCGGTATCCTCGTTCACCGACGATGGTGTCGTATCCGCGCTCGAAGCGCATGATCGCGCCATGGATGTTCGCGGCCCGGCACGCCGCGAGGAGCTCGGCGTCGGTGGCGTCGGGCTTGGCATAGCGGAGGTTGTCGGCGATCGAGGCGTGGAACAGATACGTCTCCTGCGAGACGATGCCGATGTTCTGCACGATCGATTCCTGCGTCAGCGTCCGCACATCGGCCCCGCTGAACAGGACCTCCCCCTCCGATGCCTCATACAGGCGCGGTGCGAGATAGACCACGGTCGTCTTTCCCGCGCCGGACGGACCGACGAAGGCGATGTGCTGCCCGGGCTCCGCGACGAACGAAACGCCGTCGAGCGTCGGACGAGAAGTCGGCGCGGCATCCGGGTAGCGGAAGACCACCTCCCGGAACTCGACACGTCCCAGCGGTCCGGGCGCGGCAGACACCTCGATCGCGTCGGGGGCATCGACGATCGCCGGCGTCAGGTCGAGATACTCGAAGATGCGGGCGAACAGGGCCCGCGACGTCTGCAGATCGAGAGCGACACGCATGAGACCCATCAGCGGCTGCAGGAGGCGCGCCTGAACGGTGGTGAAGGCGACCACGGTGCCCGCGGTGATCACGCCGGTCCCGCCGACGATCAGGTACCCGGCGACGAGATAGATGACGGCGGGCACCGACGCCATGATGACCTGGACGACACCGAAGAAGCCCTGACCGCTCATCGCCCGCCGCACCTGCAAGCGCACCTGATTGGTGTTCTCGACGCGGTAGCGCTCCGACTCCGCGCGCTGGCGGTTGAACGACTTCGACAGCAGGATGCCGCTCACCGACAGCGTCTCCTGCGTGATGCTGGTGAGCTCGCTCAGCGACTCCTGCGTCTGGCCGGCGATGCGCGCGCGCACCTGCCCGACCCGGCGTTGGACGAGCACGAGCGCGGGCATCAAGATGACGGCGATGATCGTCAACCGCCAGTCGATGAGAACCATGGCGACGAGAGCCGAGATCACCGTCACGGTGTTGCCCAGGATGCTGGTGATCGTGTTGGTCAGCACGTCTGAGACGCCGCCGACGTCGTTCTGCAGTCGTGATTGGATGACGCCGGTCTTGGTGCGGGTGAAGAATCCCAGCTCCATCGCCTGGAGGTGATCGAACAGGCGCACGCGCAGGTCGCCCGTCACGCGGTTTCCCACCGTCGAGGTGAGCCAGGTCTGCGTCACACCGAGCACGGCGGAGAAGAGGAACAATCCGATCATCGTGAGCACGAGCCGGAGCAACAGCGAAAGGTCGGGGGCACCGCCGGTTGTCGGGAACAAGGCCTGATCGAAAATGCTCTGCACGAGAAGCGGCGGCACCACACCGATCGCTGCGCCCACGACGACGAGGATCGTGGTCAGGAGGATGCGGCCACGGTAGGGACGGAACAGACCGACGACCCGCGCGCGCAGGTCGACGACCTCCGGAGCCTGCGCGTTGAGTTGGCGTTGCCTTCCCTCGTCGACCCCGCGGAAGGCCGCCGCGCGACCTGACGGCCCCATGCCGCCCATCCCCATACTCATCGGGTCACTCTAACCCCGCGACACAGGGGCCGGCCGCCCACCGGAGCCGGCTCAGCTGAGGCCGGCGACGAGGTTGATCACGGTCCCCAAGATCACCGCGCCGAACAGATAGGCGAGGAGCGTCTGCGCCACGACGATACGGCGGATCTCATTCGCGGAGACGTCGGTGTCCGACACCTGGTAGGTCATGCCGAGCCCCACCGAGAAATAGCCGAAGTCGGAGTACATCGGATCGTCGTCCTGATTGAAGTCGATGCCGCCGGTGTTTCCCGCCGCCCGTCGCGCGTAGTAGACGTGGGCATAGCGGAGCATGTAGTCGACCTGGATCAACGCCCATGAACTGACCACTGCCGCGATGGCGACGCCGGCGGTGACGAAGGCGTGCGTTCTGCCGCCGTGCCCGCCGCCGACGAGTACCGCGATCACTCCCCCCAGGCTCGCGACGCTGCCGGCGAGGGCGATCAGCCGCGCCACCGGGCGCCCCGGGTCCACCGCGGTCGTGTGCGATCGGGTGGCAGCGGCGTCCATCGGCCACACCACCGACAACAGCCACACCACGTTGATCGCCGCAACGATCGCCCAGCCGGCCAGCAGCCCGACCGCGGCGCCGGATGCCACCCCGACGGCGACGGCGACGACGGCGCCCAGCGCCAGGGACAGGGGGCCGCGCACCGCGACCCTCGACGGATGGCGCGTGGTGGTCATGCTCAGATCGTCTCACCACCCTGCGGGAATGCGATGTCCGACCCGGCGGTTAGGGTGAGGAGCTTGCTGCATCGCATCTCATGCGCCCTACCCCGAAGACTCGAGGAGTCCCATGACCGCCGCCGACAACACCGCCGTTTCGCAGGCGTCAGCCCAGGTGGGTGCCAAGGAGAACCGTGTGATCTGGCTGCTGCTGGCCGCCGCGTTCGTGGCGATCCTCAACGAGACGACGATGGGCGTGGCGATCCCGCACCTGATCGGCGACCTCGGCATCACCGCCGTCGCGGCGCAGTGGCTCACAACCGCCTTCATGCTGACGATGGCCGTGGTGATCCCGACCACGGGTTTTCTCTTGCGACGCTTCACGACGCGGGCGATGTTCGCGACCGCGATGGGACTGTTCTCTGCCGGGACGCTGATCGCGCTGATCGCGCCGGGGTTCGAAGTGCTCCTCGTCGGTCGCGTCGTCCAGGCATCCGGCACGGCGATCATGATGCCGTTGCTCATGACCACGCTGATGACAGTCGTGCCGCCGCACCTGCGCGGACGCATGATGGGCCGCGTCAGCCTGGTCATCTCCATCGCTCCCGCCATCGGCCCCACCATGGCGGGCGTCGTACTCGACAACCTCACCTGGCGCTGGATCTTCGCGATCGTGCTTCCGATCGCCGTCGTCGCCCTCGTCGTCGGCGTCCGGTGGATCCATAACCTCGGCGAGCAGACACACGCGCCGATCGACATCCCGTCAGTCCTGCTGTCGGCGTTGGGATTCGGCGGACTGGTCTTCGGGATCAGCCAGGTCGGCGGACACGGCACCGACGCTGCTGCCGAGACCACGGCCGTGACCACCCTCGTGGTGGCCCTCACGATCGGCGTGGTGGCGCTGGGCGCATTCCTCTGGCGTCAGGTGTCGCTGCAGAAGAAGGACGATGCGCTCCTGGACCTGCGGATTTTTCGGTCAGGCAACTTCTCGCTCTCGGTGGCCCACTTCGCCGTGATGTCGCTGGCGTTCTTCGGCACGCTCACCGCGTTGCCGCTCTACCTGCAGAACACGCTGGGGCTGTCGGCGAGCGCGTCCGGTCTGGTCGTGCTGCCCGGGGCGCTCGCGATGGGCGTGCTCGGCCCGGTCATCGGGCGGGTCTACGACCGCCGAGGCACACGGATCCTGCTGGTGCCCGGCACCATCATCGTGCTCGCCGTGCTGTGGGGTTTCACGATGCTCACCGAATCGACTCCCGTCTGGATCCTCGTGGTCACGCAGACGGTGCTGTCCATCGGACTCGCCCTCTCGTTCACGCCGTTGTTCACGGCGTCGCTAGGTTCCTTGGAGCCCCGCTTCTACTCCTACGGGAGCGCGACGGTGTCGACCGTGCAACAGGTCGCCGGCGCCGCTGGCGTCGCGCTGCTCATCTCGGTGATGGCCTCGGCATCCGCCTCCGCAGCAGCAACGGGCGCCGCGGAGGCTGCTGCCGGGGCGGCGGGGGCGCGCTCCGCGTTCCTCCTGGCGGCGATCATCGGCACACCCCTGCTGATCAGCGCCTTCCTGATCCGCAAGCCTGCTGACGCCGTCGCTGGTCCCCCCTCACACTGAGGCTGCGGGCGAAGGCGAGATCAGCTGAGACTGCAGGAACCGCCACCGCAGCACGAGCCGGCATCGGCGCCGCGATCGGCCAGCGGCAGCAGAGTGACGGGCTGCGGGGATGCCGCGGCCCCCGGAGTCTGCAGCTGCGGCGTGGGAAGGTTCGAGGTTGCCATCCTTCGATGATACGACGCTGTCGACCCCCGTGGCCGTGACGCGCCCTCCACGCGATGAGGCCTGCCTGCCCCGAGGCGATCAATCCCAGTCGAGGTAGTCCTCGATGAACCAGGATGTTTCACCGGGGTGAGTCAGCGGGAAGAAGTGTCCAGCACCGTCGACGGTCTTGACACTGACGAGTCCCGGTGCGGATTCCTGAAGGGCCGCACCGCCCGCGGCAGGCGTCACCGTGTCTTCGGCTGCCTGGATCACGAGCACCGGAGTCGCGTCGGCGATCGGCCGCCACCGGTCGGTGGCCGTCGCCGTCAGCGCGTCCGCCTGCGCTCGGAGGAGTTCGCTCTGCGCCGAGAAACCGTCGCCGAAGACAGCGCGCACCTCGGCATCCAGTGCCTCGTCCGCGGGCTCCCCCTCAGCGACCCCGAGCAGAAGCACACCGTTGACGTGATCGTGGTGTTCGAGGGCGACCGTACGAGCGATCGCACCTCCGAAGCCGTGCCCACCGATCCACGCCTCGTCGATACCGAGGTGGTCGAGCGCGTCCACGACATCCTGAGCGAGCTCGCTGAGAGTGACCTCGCCCGGCCCGACACGAGAGCCGATGCGAACGACACGAAAGTCCTCTTCGACGAGAATGCTGACGAGCGCACCGAAGTACGCGTAATCCAGCCCCGCTTCAGGGAGGAGCACGATGGCGGGCCCGGATCCCTCGTCGAGATAGCTGATATCACGAACGCCGGCATCGAAGATCTGTCGCTGGTTGTCGGTCACGATCTTCCATCATAGGCGTCGCGATTCGGCGCCCTACGACCCGTGGATCGGGACACCCGCGCATCACAGGATCAGGCGCCCAGCTTCTTGGCTGCCTTCTTGGCCGCCTTGTCGATGACCTTCCGGGACTGTACGCGTGCCTTCTTCAGCGAAGGGTCGTCCCAGAGGTGCTTTGCTGCGGCGCTGATGTCGCGATAGCGCGAGCGCCCAGCGCGAGCGCCGAGGACGTAGCCCGCTCCGGCCGCAAGGGCGACGGTGATCCAGAACTTCAGTCCCGACATGGTTCCTCCTCGATCGACGTGTCCGATCAGGCTATGTCGAGGTTTCGCGGTCGGCCCAGGGGTTGACATCTCGACGTGAGACCGTCGGTGTGCGTTGTATCAGGGACGGTGGAACGGATCGGCGTAGAGCCGTTCCGGCACGCGGAAGCCGTAGATCGCGCGCCCGGTCGCCCAGATGGCGGCCGCCCCGGCGCGAACGAGGTCGATAGGACGCGATCCTTCCGCGACGATGTGGATGTCGGGTCCGTCGATGCGCACCGCAGCGTCGCGCACACTCGTGACGTCGCCGCGGACCTCGGTGTCGGGATATTCCTCGTGCAGTTCGCGGAGGTCGCCGAGGATATAGGTGGGGCGTGATGTCGGAGGCGCGGCCAACACGTGCTTGGGACGGTCGATGCCGGTGAGAACGAGCACGGAGTCCAGGCCCGCAGCCTGAGCGCCGGCGATATCCGTATCGAGTCGATCTCCGATGAACAGTGGGCGTTGCGCTCCGAAACGCGCCACCGCTTCGTCGAAGATCGCGCGTTCCGGCTTGCCCGCGACGACGGCGAGACGCCCCACCGCGGTGTGCACCGCGGACACGAGCGTGCCGTTACCCGGCGCGATCCCCCGCGCCTGCGGGATCGTCCAGTCGGTGTTCGTGGCGATCCATGGGATGCCGCCAGCATCCTCCGGTGCCGCCAACGCGAAGGATGCCTCTGCCAGGTGTTCCCATCCCACATGCGGAGCGAAACCCTGGACGACGGCAGCGGGGGCATCATCGGCGCTGCGCGTGACGACATACCCGGCCTTCTCGAGCTCGAAGACGAGGCCGTCTCCCCCGACGACGAGAATCGTCGCGCCCGGGGCCACACGCTCACGAAGAAGTCGCACCGCGGCCTGAGGGCTGGTGACGACATCGTCGGGCTGCGTCGAGGAGAGCCCGAGCTCGCGCAGGTGATCGGCCACGGTGGCGTCGCGACGCGACGCGTTGTTCGTGATGTAACCCAGACGGCGCGACGCGCCGGCGGCATTCAGGCTCTCGATCGCGTAGGGCAACGCACCTGCGCCGGCGTAGACCACGCCGTCGAGATCGGCGAGCACGGCATCCACGCCGTCCAGGGGCGTCGTGCGCGCACGACGGGAGAACAGCGCCATCAGTGGTCGTCTTCTGCTGCGACATCGTCGCCAGCGTCCTCCGAGGCAACCTGGTCACCCGTCGGCGCATCGGATTCGTCGAGCGCGACGTCGGCGGTCGAGCCTTCGGGAGCGTCGTTGTCGTCCGCGGGGAGCGGAACCTCCTCGACCTCGTCGATCTCGATCACCTCGAAATCGGCGTCTGCCGCTCCGACGGCCTCCGCCGCGATGTCGGCGCGACGCTGCCACTGGGCGGCCTCGTCAATCCGCCCGAGTTCCTCCAGCACGGCCGCGCGCGCCGCGAAGAGCCCTGGGCTCCAACTGAAGGCGCGGTCGGGGTCGAGCTCCGGGATGTCGAGTTCTTGCAGGGCCCGATCGGTTTCGCCGAGGTCGAGACGAGCACCGGACATGGCGATCGCCAGCTGCACCCGCACCTCGGTGGGCAGCGCTGCGCGATCGACTGCCCGCCCGACCTCGAGCGCCCGGTCGGGGCGTCCGACGCCACGCTCGCTGTCGACGAGCAGGGCGATCTGGTCGTCACGACCGGAGATACGGCGATACGTGCGCAGCTCGCGCACTGCCAATGCGAAGTCACCGAGTGCATACGCCGTGATGGCGACTGTCTCACGGACGATAGCGATGCGACCTGCGCTGCGCGAAGCCGCCAGAGCGTGTTCGTGCGCGCGCTCGACGTCGTCATCGATCAGGCGCGCTGCCATCGCAAGGTGACGTGCAACCTGTTCGGCGTTCTCCTTGGACAGCGTCTTGAGCTCGTTGCGCGCGCCCGCGGGAAGATCCTGAGGCGTGACGTCGTCGGGCAGCGGAGGAGCAGCCGGACCGGTACGGCGCTCGGAGCTCTGAGGCGGACGTGACGCGTGCGTGTCGCGCGCGGCATACGGGCGACGTTCACCATCGCGCGAGGAAGAGGACCGTCGATCTCCGTCCCGCGAACTGTACGAACGACGTTCACCATCGCGCGGCGGGTACGACTTCCGCTCACCATCACGAGGCGGATACGACTTCCGCTCACCATCACGAGGCGGATACGACTTCCGCTCACCATCACGAGGCGGATACGACTTCCGCTCACC
>NZ_JADKSH010000001.1:0-360 GCF_015350795.1 Microbacterium sp. VKM Ac-2870 | reverse complement strand
ATCACGAGGCGGATACGACCTCCGCTCACCATCACGAGGCGGATACGACTTCCGCTCACCATCACGAGGCGGATACGACCTCCGCTCACCCGCGTGGCCGGACGACGAAGAACGATGGCCATCGCGCTCTCCATAGGGCTTGCGCTCGCCATCGCGTCGGGGACGCTGGGGCGCTGAGCCGGAGTCGCGCGCGGGGCGTCCGGACCCGGAATCGGAGCGACGGCGCTCAGGCTTCGCGTCCTCGTTATCGGAGTTGCGGTCCTGTGCCATCGGCTCGATCCTTTCGGTGTGTTAACGGGAAATGGCCACCCAACAGTGGGTGGCCATTTCCTGAAAGAAGTCCGGCGGTGTCCTACTCTC